>CAVRGS010000003.1:0-738931 GCA_963720765.1 uncultured Actinomycetes bacterium | reverse complement strand
AGGAGAAACCATGGATGGCTCGTTCTTCGACCGGTACGGGCCTTGGGCCTTCGTCGCGGGCGCGTCCGCCGGACTTGGGGCCGCGTTCGCCGACCAGGCCGCGCGCCGTGGGACCAACGTGATCCTCTGCGCCCGCCGGAGTGACGTGATGGAGCGCACTGCCGCCGAGCTTCGCGACCGTCATGGCGTCGAGGTCCGAACGGTCACCGTCGACATGGGTTCACCCGACCTGGACGACGTCGTCGCCGCCGCCACCGACGACGTCGAGGTCGGCCTGTTCATCTACAACGCGGCGGCGGAGCCCCAAGGCCGGTTCCTCACCACGCCGACCGATGAGCTGCTCACGAACATCACCGTCAACTGCGTGACGCCCACCGTGCTGACCAAACGGTTCGCGGCAGCGATGGCGAGCCGAGGACGGGGTGGCATCGTGCTCGTGTCCTCGATGGGCGCGCTCCAGGGCGTCAAGATCTTCGCCGCGTACGGCGCTGCCAAAGCGTACGAGCTCATCTTGGGTGAGGGGCTCTGGGACGAGTTGCGCGACCAGGGCGTGGATGCGTGCGCGTACGTCGTCGGCGCCACCGCGACGCCGAACTTCCTTCACAACGCCAACAAGATGACGCCACCCGACCCGGAAGCGTTGGCACGCGTGCTCGGGGAGTCAGGAAATGCGTCTGCTGCCGAGCCCCGCACACCTGAAGACGTCGCCGCGGCATTGTTCGAGCAGCTCGGTACCGGGCCCCGGTTGTACTCACATCCGGACGACGCCGCAAGCGCCTCCCACGCTGCGACACTCCCGCGGAAGAAGCCGTCGCACGCATGGGCCGGCTCACGGAGCTGTTCTGGAAATAGATGACGGGAGGGCGCTGCGCTCAGCGGAGGTAGTTGTAGCCGCCGTCGATCATGAGGGTGGTGCCGGTGATGAATTTGGCGTCGGGGCCGGCGAGGTAGACGGCACCGCGGCCGATGTCGGACTCGGCGTCACCCCAGTGGCCGAGCGGCACTTGGGCTGTCACCGCGTCGTAGGCGCCGGTCGAGTCGTCGAAGTTGGTGGCACCGGGCGAGTCGGCGAGCGGGCAGATGGCGTTGACGCGGATGCCGTAGCGGCCCCATTCGATCGCGCCGACCCGTGACAATGTGCGCACCGCCTCCTTGGCCATGGCGTAGCCCGACATCATGGGTTGGGGCAGGATGCTCGACCCCGAGCCCATGTTGATCACGCTGCCTTTCGAGTCGCGCAGGTAGGGGAAGCAGGCCTGCATCAGTCGGAAGCACGCGAGGGGGCCGGAGCGCCACATCGACTCCATGTCGTCGTCGGTGAGCTTGCGGATCGACATGTACGTCATCGCTTGGGCGTTGTTCACCAGCACGTCGATGCGACCCCACTCGTCGACCACCCGGGCGACGCTCGCTTCGATCTGGTCGCGGTGCTCGACGTCGCAAGCGAGGGGCAGTCCCTCGCCGCCGACGGCGGCGATCTCGGCCGCTACCGTCTCGCACTTCGACACCGTCCGCCCGAGCAGCGCGACGCGCGCGCCATCCTTGGCCAGCGCGAGGGCGATGCCGCGGCCCACGCCCTGACCGGCCCCGGTGACGATGGCGACCTTGCCGTCCAGCACACCCATCTCACAGCTCCGTCGTCGGTTCGATGACCTCTGTCCCGAAGCGGGCGAGCTCGTCGCGCACCTCGGGCATCTCCTTCGCGCGGATGGCGATCGTGCAGCGATCGACACCGAGTTCGGCCATGGCCGCCGCCTCCTCGGCGGTGCGGGCGCCGCCGACCGTGATCTCGATCTCGTCGAGGTCGCGACCCACCCGATCGCACTCGGCGTCGACGTCGGCCAGAATTCGGCGAAGCTCGGGAACGAAGTCGTGCTGCGGCCCGACGTACGGGAAGTAGCCGTCGCCGACGCGGACGGCCCGCCGGATGGCCGCCGATGACGTCCCACCGACGTGGATGGGCACCGTGCCCCGGGGCGGGCTGGGGTCGCACCGCACCTCGTCGAACGCGACGAACTGGCCGTGGTACGACGCCACCTCCTCCTCCCAGAGCAGCCGCATCGCCTCGAGGTACTCGTCCATCCTCTGACCCCGGTTGGCGAACTCCATCCCCACGGCGCCGTACTCCTCGGGCAGCTCCCCGACGCCGACGCCGAGCTGGACGCGGCCCCCGGACAGGGCGTCGAGCGTCGCCACCGACTTGGCCAACACGGCGGGCTGGTGCTCGGGGACGATCACGACGTTCGTGCCGAGTTGGATCGTCGTCGTGTGCGAGGCCACGAACGCGAGCCAGATGAGCGGGTCGGGGAGCCCTCCCCGCCGCCACACCCGGTCCATCTTGCCGTCGAGCGAGCCCCGGTACGGGGTGGCGTCCGGACCCACCGGCACCACCACGTGCTCGGGGCACCACAGCGACTCGAACCCGGCGGCCTCGGCCGCGGTCGCCATCGCCACGGCGCGGTCAGGCTCGGGAAACGAGGTGCTGGCATAGACGATGCCCCACTTCATGCTGTGCTTCCCTTCACGCTTCCTCCGCAACGAAACGACGGCTGGTGAGCCTGCAGTAATCCATACGATAACTAAGTCGGTAATGGATACGATAACTACAGTGCGCTTGTGTCGAGTGACCCGGTGAGTCGCCCCCGTCGTGCCCGTGGCTCGCTGAACGGGGACGACATCCTCGACGCGGCGGCCCGGATCGTCGAGCACGAGGGCTTGGATGCGCTCAGCATGCCGCATCTCGCTCGCGCCATGGGCTGCGGTGTCACGAGCCTCTACTGGTACTTCCGAAGCAAAGACGATCTGGTGGAAGCGCTCATGGACCGCGTGGGTCGTGACGCGCTCACGAGGCTGCCGCCAGTGGGCGATGGTCCGTGGGACGAAGAGCTCATCGCGTACCTCGTCGCGTTCCGTTCCCTGATGCATCGCTCGCCTCTGTACCGCGAGGTGTTCCCGCAGAACACGCGCCTCACGTTTTCGGCCAGCCGAATCGGACGCCAAGTGCTCCGCCGCACGGACGCGGGTGTGGCCGTGCTCACGAGAGCAGGCTTCACGCCGGAGCAGGCCGCGATCATCCTCACCGTCTTCGCGAACTACACGATGGGTTTCATCCTGCGGGAGTACGCGGCCGCCGAGGATGAAGAAGACATTGCCACCATCAACGCGAGCGTTGCCCGGCTTGGCGCCGCGGAGCTGCCCGTGTTGAGTGAGGTGGACGACTACGGAACCATGCGTGCCTTCGGCGATGAGCAGTTCCGCGTCGGCTTGCGCCTGCTGCTGCAGGGCGTGCGGCACGAACTCGAGGTACCGGATGTCACGGCGCCGCAAAGAGGCTCTCCCCAAGGACGAACACGCACGCGCACGAAAACGAAATCCTGACGGTGTGCTGCGACGCAGCGCGCGTGACCGCGCTCATGTCCCTGTTCCATCTAGCAAAGGCGGCCTGACCATGGTGCACGACATCCGCACGACCACCAGCGAGGATCACTGGTCAGAGTTCGAGACGGCATGGACGGCGCTCATGACGTACCGGTACCTCGGCAAGCTCTCGCCCGAGCTCGACACGGGCGTGGAGCGCGAAACGATGCCCTTGCGGCACGACATGCGGAACACGACTGGCGGCATACTCGCGGCGCCGCTCTGCATCGCGTCCCCAGAACCTCACTGGCTCGACTCCCAATGCGTACCGGCACCGGTGGTCATGTCGTACGAAGTCCTGGATCCCGCGCGCGACGTGCGCCAGGTCGTCATCGAGCGCGACGTGATCCACCTCGGTCGCACCATGGGCTACAGCCGCTCGCGCACCGTCGATGCAGACGATCCCGAGCGGGTGATCGCGGTGTCGTCGGGCATGGGCGTGTCGCTCGGCGACGTGCCCGACGGCTACGAGAAGATCGACAACCCCCCGATCGACGTCGAAGACAGCCCGGACCTCCCGCGCTTGCACGAGGTGTTCGGCGCCGAACGCGGTGCGGACAGCCTCTGGCGACTCCCACCGTTGCGCGCCGAGTTCTCGGCTCCCCACGCGGCGCTGCACCTCGGTCCGATCAACATCGTGCTGGAGGTGGCAGCGATGGAGGCCGCGGCGGACCACGCGGGCACCGACGCGCTTCAGGTCGAGAGCTGGCACGTCATGATGGAGCGTCCCGGTGTCACCGGTCCCTTCCGAGCCGAAGCGAGGGTGAACGGCGCAGGGAGCAGCCGCATCGCGGTCGCCGCGACGCTCCACGACGAGGGCAAGGACGATCGCGTCATCTCCACATCCATGGCGATCTTCCAACGCGTGTGAACGCACGCGCGTCCAGGCGCAGTTCCTCAGGTGCCATCGAGGGTGTGTGCGGTTTGGTCGGCGTCCGTTTCCTCGAACGGACAGGTTCAGGTTGGTGACGCCTTGGAAGGAGTTCCGTCATGCGGGTTGGTGTAGTGATCGGTCGCCGTGGCGGCTTTGGGGACACGGTCTCGCAGCTGGTCGCGGAGTATGAGCGGGCGCGGGCTGCTGGCGTGTCGTCGGTGTGGATCACGCAGCATCTCGGCTTCGACGCCTTGACGCTGATCTCTTCCTGGGGCGTTGACGGCGATGTCGAAGTCGGCACCGCGGTGATACCCGTCCAGACGAGACATCCGGTGGTGCTCGCGGAACAGGCGCTCACCGCGCAAGCGCTGTGCGGTGGCCGGTTGGCGCTCGGACTCGGCCTCGCGCATGCCCACAACCTCGAGCGGCTCTACGGACTTCCTCGTCGCCGATCGGTGAGCTACTTGGCGGACTACTTGTCGACGCTCGACGCGTTGATGGCGGCGGAGCCAGCGACGCCGAACGAGAGTTTCGCGCTGTCGACCCAGCTCGGCGCCGCCGAGCTGCCGACGCCGCCGCCGGTGCTGATCGCAGCTCTCGGACCACGGATGTTGCACCTTGCCGGTGAACGCACCGCAGGGACGATCACCTGGATGACCGGCGCAGCGACGATCGAAAGCTACGTGTCACCGACGATCCGAGCAGCCGCAGCAGCGGCTGGTCGTCCTGACCCTCGCGTGGTGGTGTGTCTGCCCGTCTGCGTCACCGACGATGCGGCGAGCGCTCGGGAACGGCTGGGTCCTGCCATCGGCAGCTACCGCGACATTCCGTCGTATAGCGCGATGCTGGACCGAGAGGGCGTCGCGGACGCAATCGATGTCGCGATCATCGGAAACGCCGACCACGTGGGCGCCGCCCTCACCGGCTTGGCCTCTCGAGGCGCGACAGACGTCGCCGCAATCCCACTCGGAAACCCTGACGAGGTCAGCGCCACGTGGGGCCTGATCAGCACTCTCGCAAGAGCTTGACCTGCCCCATCAGCGTTTGACGTCGCCCGGATTGTCAGAAGGGTTGAACCGCCCTGGGTTTGATGGATGGTCACACCGTCAACCGAACGTGCAGCAGTCCCGAACGGCCGTTCGGTTGGGTTTTGGGTGGCAAGTTGGGTGGCAACGCATGACTGCGCTCGAGACCGAAGACTCTCTGACTTCCCCCGTGTCGAGGCGCGTGCGCACTCAGGACGCCATGGTCGGCCACCCGCAAGCATGCGACGGGTCGGCACGCGGGTGTCCGACCAACGCCCGTTCAGAGACGCATGACCCAGCCGCCGTCGACGCTGATCGTCTGCCCGTTGATCCAGTCGCCGGCGCTCGAGCAGAGGAGTAGCAACGTGCCCACGAGATCTTCGGGAGGCCCCGACTTCTTGCCGGGGATCGTCGCTTCGAGCGCGGTACGAATCGGCGAGTCCTCGGGAAGGCTGGCGTAGCCGCTCTCGGCAGCGACGAGTCCGGGAGCGATCGCGTTCACGTTGATGCCCTGAGGGCCGAGCTCGGTTGCGAGGTTCGCGTCTCGTACCCGTCGGGCAGGGCTCGGATGAAGTCGTCGGCGCCGGCGAGGCGCGCCGCACGCTCCACCTGGTCGCGCTCGACGTGGTCGCTCCCGTCGCGTGCCGCGAAGGCCGGGTTCTCCCACACGGTGTCGCTGAAGAGGAACGTCTCCTCGAACACGAGACCGATCTCGCGGCAAGCGAACCCAGCCGGACGCCGCGCACGTCGCAGCCGTCGATCGCGACCACACCGGCATCGACGTCGTGGAACCGAGGGATCAGACGCGCGACGGTGCTCTTGCGGCGCGCACGCGCTCAGCCGTCAGCGCGATCGAACTCGATGTGGAGCTCGCGCAGGCCGCGCAACATGTAGGTGGGGTCGTACTCGTAGCGGCGCGCCGCGGGCGGTCCATGGTGCTCCTCCGAGATCCGGATGTCGGACATGCGCTCGAGGAACCGCACCAGCGTGGCGTGGGTCTCGGCGCGCGCGAGCGGCGCACCCGCGCAGCTGTGGATACCGGTGCCGAACGCCAGGTGCTGACGGCCGTTCGGACGGTCGAGACGGAACTCGTTCGGCGCGTCGAACTGGCGCGGATCACGGCTCGCGGCGTCGGTCATGACGAACACGGTGGTGCCTGGCGCGAGCTCCACACCACCCACCGTCGTGCGCACCTTGGCCAACTTGAACGAGCCCTTGAGCGGCGCCTCGGTGCGCAGCATCTCCTCGACGAACGGCGCCACCAGCGAACGGTCGGCGCGCAGACGCGCCTGGAACTCCGGATGGTCACCGAGGGTGCGGAGGCACATCCCGATGAGGCGCGCGGTGGTCTCGCTCCCCGCCGAGAACAGGTTGGCGGCGATCCGCATGACGTCCTCGACCGGCGGCAGCGTGCCGTCGGGGAACGTGGCCTGGGCCATCTCGGTCATGACGTCGTGCTGCGGGTTCGCGCGGCGGTCATCGATGTAACGGGTGAACTGCTCGTAGAGGAACCCGAGCGGCTTGTGCTCCATGCGCGCCGCGCTCACCTTGGTGGTGAGATGCTCGAGGAACGCGTCGCGGTCGTCGTCGGGCACACCGAGCAGGTCGGCAATCACCATCAGCGTGTACGGAATCGCGTAGTCGTGCAGCAGCTCGCAGTGCCCCAGGTCGATGAAGGTGTCGATGGTCTCGTCGGCGAACGACCAGAGGAACTCCTCGTTCTCCTTGAGCCGCTTCGGCGTGATGAGCCGCATCAGCAGGCTGCGGTGCGCGGTGTGCTTCGGCGGGTCGAACGACGGGAGCTGGTCGCTGAACGGCAGCTCGTCGCGGTGTTCGGCGATGATCTGCGTGATGTCGTCGCCCTCGAGCGGCACCGACATCTTCTTGAACGGACCGCTCACCGTGTTGCAGTTCGACCACGACTGCTGGTCGCGGTAGATGGCGGTCGCCTCCTCGTACCCGGTGACCAGCCACACGTCCCAGGTCGGGTAGTACCAGATCGGACCGTGCTCCCGCACCCAGTCGTAGAACGGGTACGGGTCGCGCGGCAGCTCCTTGTCGCGGAACAGATCGGTGGCGGAGAAGTCGGTCGTGGTCACGCGGGGCTCGTTCAGGGAAGTCGGGCGGACCAGCCGCCGTCGACGGGGATGATCGCGCCGGTCACGAACGACGCGCGGTCAGAGCACAGGAACGCGGCGACCTCGGCGACCTCCTCGGGCCGTCCTCCGCGTCCGAGCGACGCCTTCTTCGCGATCTCGGGGAAGCCGGCACCGCCGGCCGCGCCCATGATCTCGGTCTCGATGAACCCCGGACACACGCAGTTGACCCGCACGCTCTTGCGGCCGTACTCGGCGGACGCGGACTTCGTGAGCGACACGACGCCCGCCTTCGCCGCGTTGTACACCGACGTGGCCATGGACTGCTCCGACGCCCGCAGGCCGCCGACCGACGACCAGTTCACGATCGCGCCGCCGCCGGCGTCGCGCAGGCGCGGGATGCCGTACTTCATCCCGAGGAACACGCCGCGCAGGTCGACGTCCATGCACTTGTCGTACTCGCTCATCTCGGTCTTGTGGATCGGTCCACCGATCCCGATGCCGGCGACGTTGAGCACCGCGTCGACCTGGCCGAACTCGGCGGCCGCCGTCTCGAACAGCGCGGCGACGTCGTCCTCGCTGGTGACGTCGCAGTGAACCGGCAGCACGCCGTCACCGATCTCCGCCGCGGTGTCCTTCTCGGCTCCGCTGATGTCGGCCGCGACCACTCGGGCGCCCTCGGCCACGAACAACCGGGCCGACGCCTTCGCCATCCCCGACCCCGCACCGGTGATCACCGCAACCTTGCCGTCGAGCAGTCCCACGCGTCCCCCTCAGAGTGATTGGTGTCACTGGACACTGACACGAATATGAGCGCAGGGTCAACGCTCCGGGCCAGGTGATCAGGCCGGTTCGATCAGGCCGGTTCGATCAGGCCGGTTCGATCAGGGGAAGCGTCACCTCGGGGAGCGGGCGGCGGAACAGCTGCGCCGCGTTCGCGTGCGTCATCAGGCGGAGCTCGTCGTCGGGGATGTGGCCCCAGTGCTCTGCGATCACACGCTGGGTGTCGGGCCAGGTGCTGTCGCCGTGGGGGAAATCGACCTCGAGCATCACGTTCTCGACGCCGACGCGGTGGCGCGTGTCGATGGTGGAGCGGTCGTCGATGGTGCAGAACCAGAAGTTGCGCTGCACGAAGTCGGCGGGGCGCACGTCGGGTCCGTACCCGTTGGACAGGTACTCCCCCCGATCGGCCATGAAGTCGAGGCGGTCGAGCATCATGGCAACCCAGCCGAGGCCACCCTCGGACATCGCGATCTTGAGGTTCGGATAGCGCAGCGGCCAGCCCGACCACACCCACTCCGCGCACGACGTGAGCGCGAGCTGGCCGAACAGCGTGGCGGTGGTCCCCGACGGCGCGCCGGGCGCGACGTCGGCGAGCCCCGACGAACCCACGTGTTGGCAGATCACGGTGTCGGTGTCGGCGCACGCGCGCATCACCGGATCCCATGCGTCGTCGAAGATCGACGCGAAGCCGAGCTTGTGCGGACGCTCGGGGAGACTCACCGCGACCACGCCGCGCGCCGCGTTGCGGCGGATCTCTGCGGCAGCCTGCTCCGGATCGGCGAGATATGTGATGCCGAGCGGGATGAAGCGATCGGGATGCTGCTGCCACCACTCCTCGACCATCCAGTCGTTGTACGCCCGAGTGGTGGCGAGCCCGAGCTCCGGGTCACGCGCGGTCGAGTAGACGCGTCCGCAGAAGCCGGTGATCATCGACGGGAAGTTGACCGCAGCCCAGATGCCCCCGAGATCCATGTCGTGGACGCGCGCATGCGGGTCGTAGCAACTGGGTCGCATCTGTTCGAAGCCGAACGGCTCCATCCCGTGGCTGCTCGGTCGACGGCCGGCGACGGCGTTCATGCCGGACTGGTAGTGCGCGTTCCCCTCGAACTCCCAGACCTCGTGGCCGGCGTCGTTCACCACGATCCTCGGTGCGCGCTTCTGGAGCTTCGCCGGGAGTCGGCCCTCGAACATGTCACGCGGCTCGACGAGGTGGTCGTCGACCGAGATGACGGTGTACCTGACCACCGCCGGTTCGGGTTCCGGCAGGAACAGCTCCGGATCGAGCACTCGGGACATCGTCCAACGTCCTCTCCGCATCGACGGGCTGCGATCTTCCTCGAAGGGCAGGGAGCGAGCAACCGAACGCCCGAGCCCAACACCCACGGTCGCCGCGCGCGGGAAAACTCGGTTTCCTTCGTTGTAGAGTCCCGGATTCAGAGTCGTTCACGGACGTACCGGGAACCAATTGGGGGGGACCCATGCACAGCCACACTCGTGCTCGCGCCGCGAGCCTGTTCACGCTGCTCGTCGCGCTGCTCGTCGCGCTGAGCGCGTTCGCGGTGCCCGCGCAGGCCGCATCGTCCGACAGCGGTCTCGGGACGAAGACCCCGGCCAAGGGCACACCCGTCAAGATCGGCTTGATCACCGACGGCAAGACGTCGGGGACCGACAACAGCATCGAGACACCCGTCTCCGAGGCCGCGGTCAAGTGGATCAACCAGTACCGCAACGGGGTCGGCGGCCACCCGATCACCCTCGACATCTGCACCAACAACGGCGACCCGAGCAAGAGCGCCGACTGCGCGAACCAGATGATCCAGGACGACGTCGCCGCAGTCGTCTTCGGCTCGAACCAGTTCTCTCTGAACGCGTGGACACCGTTGCACGACGCCGGGATCCCCGTGTTCATCTTCGGGTCCGGCACCCCGGACCTGCTCGCGGACACGGCATCGACCTTCATCTTCGGGTCGGGTTCGACGTTCGAGAACCTCATCATCAGCGCAGCCAAGGCGCAGAAGACCAAGAAGGCGACCGCGGTCGTGATCGACGTGCCCGCGGCGACGCAGATCTTCGCCGACACCTCGCCGTACAAGAAGGCCGGCCTCGACTTCTCGATGGTGCCGGTCGCGCTCGGCACCGCCGACATGACGCCACAGATGCAGAAGGTGGTCACCGACAACCCCAAGGGCGTGGTGCACATCGTCGGGAACGACTCGTTCTGCATCGCCGCGTTCAACGGGCTGCGCACCGCGGGCTTCGAAGGACAGGTCACCGCGATTCCGCAGTGCTTCAGCGATGCGACCCGCACCGCGGTGCCCGCCGACTTCCTCAAGGGCATCAAGATCACGGCGTCGTCGCCGGTCGACACCCCGAAGGACCCCTCGATCAAGCAGTACTACGCGGTGCTCGACAAGTTCGGGGCGAAGGACGTCGACAAGTCGCGCCAGACCGGTCTGTCGATGTTCCAGGGCATCACCGGGTTGAACGTCGCCACGCAGAACCTGAAGGGCGAGGCGACGCCCGCGAGCATCATCGCGGCGGCCAAGTCGATGCCGTGGTCGGTGCTCCCCGGCTCGGGCGGGTACCACATCCGCTGCAACGGCAAGGCGAGCCCGGACCCCAAGTACGCGGCGACGTGCACGAACGCCACGCTGCTGGCCACGCTCGGCGCCGACGGGAAGGCGACCAAGTACGTGGTCGTCGGCGACGCCCAGATCCCCGCTTGACACTCGCGCTCGGTGCCGGTGGGATCTGATCCCGCCGGCACCGACGCGGCTGTCACCACTCTGATCGGAACGCAGGGGATCACACCGTGCGCGATCTCGCATCGTCATTCCTCGGTCTCGGGAACGGTGGCACCTTCGCGGCGCTCGGACTCGCGCTCGTCCTCATCTACCGGGCCTCGGGCGTCATCAATTTCGCCACCGGCGCGCAGGCGCTCTACGCCGGCTACACGTATGCCTTCCTGCGCCAGGGCAAGCTCTTCCTGATCATCCCGGGGCTGCCGACGACCGTGGACCTCGACCACCAGTTCGGCATGCCCGAGGCACTGGTGATCACCTTGGTGATCTCGGCCGCACTCGGCGCGCTGCTCTACGTGCTCGTGTTCCGACCGCTGCGCTACGCGCCACCGCTCGCGAAGGCAGTGGCCTCGCTCGGAGTCCTCGTCGTGTTGCAGGGACTGATGTCGGAGCGCATGGGGACGCTCCCGGTGACGGTCGAGGCGATCTATCCGTCGGAGCGCTGGACGTGGCAGGGCCAGTCGGTGCTGTCGGACCGCGTGTACCTCGCGATCACGATCGTCGGCCTGACGTTGGTCATCACCGCGCTCTACCGGTGGACGCGCTTCGGCCTGGACACGCGCGCCACCGCGGAGTCCGAAGCGGGCGCGTACGTGAGCGGCATCTCCCCCGACCGCATCGCGCTGCTGAACTGGATGCTCGCCGGCGCCGTCGTGGGCGCGGCGGGGATCCTCATCGCGCCGCTGTCACCGGTGACCCCCAACACCTACACGCTGTTCGTGGTGCCGGCGCTCGCGGCGGCGGTCGTCGGCCAGTTCCAACATCCGATCCCCACCGTGATCGCCGGCATCTTCATCGGCATGGTCCAGGCCTGGCTGATCTACCTCTCGGGCCAGCACTCCTGGATGCCGCAGACGGGCGTCGGCGACATGGTGCCGCTCGTCGTGATGCTCATCGCGTTGCTCGTCACCAGCCGTGCGGTCCCCGAACGCGGCACGTTGTTGCGAGCGCATCTCGGACGCGCGCCGCGTCCCCGGTCGTACTTCGTGCCGATCGTGGCGGGCGCAGTCATCGGCACGGTGGCACTGCTGGTGACCAGCGGTTCGTCGCGCGTCGCGGTGATCACCACGATCATCTTCGCGATCATCTCGCTCTCGCTCGTCGTGGTCACCGGGTACGCGGGCCAGGTGTCGCTCGCGCAGCTCGCCCTCGCCGGAGTCGGGGCGTTCATGTTGAGCTACCTCTCCGTCGACTGGGGCGTGCCGTTCCCCATCGCGCCGCTGCTCGCGGCGACGGCAGCCGCGGTCGTGGGCGTCCTCGTCGGCCTCCCCGCGCTCCGGTTGCGGGGGCTCACCCTCGGCGTGGTCACCTTCGCGCTGGCGTTCGGGCTCGAGGCGATCTGGTTCCGCAACGCCGACCTCGTCGAATCGTTCGGCAACCCCATCGGCAAGCCCGAGTTCTTCGGCATCAACCTCGCCGTCGGCACCGGGAAGGACTTTCCCCGGCTGTCCTTCGGGTTCACGTGCCTGGTCGTGTGCGTCGTCGTCGCCGCCGGCGTGGCCCTCCTGCGACGGAGCTCGCTCGGCTCCGCGATGCTCGCGGTGCGCGCCAACGAACGCTCGGCGGCAGGGATCGGCGTCAACGTCGTGTTCGTCAAGGTGATCAGCTTCGCCATCGCGTCGTTCATCGCCGGCATCGCGGGCTGTCTCCTCGCGTACCGGCAGGGCATCATCACCTGGGAGAGCTTCGCCGCACTCCTCGGTCTCTCCATCGTGTCGACCGCGTACCTCGCCGGCGTCACGTCCGTCTTCGGCGGCGTGCAGGCGGGCATCATCGCCGCTGGCGGCATCGTCTTCTTCCTCCTCAACGAGTGGATCGACCTGAGCGGTGAGGCGTTCATCATCATCAGCGGCGTCCTCGTCATCGTCACGCTCATGCGCAACCCGGAGGGCCTTGCCGCCGGCGGCCATGAGCTCGCCGACCGCTTCGCCGCGTGGCGTCAGCGCCGCCGCGGCGTGGGTGCGGTCACGACCGGGCCCGCGATCACCGCGCCGCCGGTCGTGCCCGAACGCGCTGCCCCCGGCGCCGACGCCGCGATCGTCCTGGCGGTCGATCACGTCACGGTGAAGTACGGCGTGGTCGTGGCAGTCGACGACCTGTCGCTACGGGTCCCTGCGGGCGGCATCGTCGGGCTCATCGGTCCCAACGGCGCGGGGAAGACGAGCGCGGTCGACGCCATCACCGGCTTCGCGAAAGCGAGCGGCACCGTGGAGCTCGGTGGCGCGCGCGTCGACCGGCTCCGGTCGCACCAACGCGTGCGCCGCGGTCTCGCCCGCACGTTCCAGGCGCTCGAGCTCTACGACGATCTCAGCGTCGAGGAGAACGTGAGCGCCGCGGCGTACGGGGTGAAGGGCGCAGCCAAGCACGGCGCGGTGCAACGTTCACTCGACCTCGTCGGCATCACCGATCTGCGCGACCGCAACGCTGGTGACCTCAGCCAGGGACAACGCCAGCTCGTGTCGATCGCGCGTGCGTGCGCGGCCGAACCGAAGGTGCTCCTCCTCGACGAGCCTGCCGCAGGTCTCGACACCACCGAGAGCCAATGGCTCGGTGACCGGATCCGCAACATCAGCCTCACCGGTACGGGTGTGCTCCTCATCGACCACGACGTGGCACTGGTGCTCGACGTGTGCGACTACATCTACGTGCTCGACTACGGCCGCGTGATCGCCGAAGGTGACGCGGCATCGATCCGCGGCAACCGCCACGTCGCCGACGCCTACCTCGGCCACGCTCATGACGCGGCGGCCGCGGGCTCATGACCGCCCGACTCGAGTGCGTGGGACTCAGCGGCGGATACGGCACCACGACGGCGTTCCGCGACCTCGACCTGACGGTCGAAGGCGGCACCGTCGAAGCGCTCCTCGGCCCGAACGGCGCGGGCAAGACGACCCTGCTCCTCACCCTCGCCGGGTTCCTGCCGGCGCATGCGGGCACGGTCACAGTCGAGGGAACGCCGCTCAAGACCGGCCGTCCGGCGCGCGCGAACCAGGCAGGCTTGGTACTCGTCCCCGACAACCGGAACCTGTTCACCACACTCTCGGTCGAGGACAACCTGCGGGCGGCGTGTCACCGCGGCGGACCATCTCCGCGCGACATGCTGGACGTGTTCCCGCAGCTCGAGGCGCGCTGGAACCTTCGAGCCGGCGCCCTCTCCGGTGGTGAACAGCAGATGCTCGCCATGGCCCGCGCGCTCGTACAGGAGCCCCGAGTGCTCCTCATCGACGAGATGAGCATGGGGCTCGCCCCCCTGATCGTCGAAACGCTGTTCGAGACCGTCCGGACGATCGCCCACGACCACGACTGTGCCGTGCTGCTCGTCGAGCAACACGTCCACCTGGCCCTCACCGTCGCCGACCGCGCGGCGGTGCTGAACCGGGGATCGATCGTGCTGCGCGGCCCGGCATCCGAGCTTCTCGCCGACGCGCCGCGACTCGAAGCTGCGTACCTGGGTTCGCTCGAGCCGACGGAGCACTGAGGGAACGGCATCCACGAAGGACGAGGCAGCACGTTCGGGTCAGCGGGCAGCCGATGAGAGTGCGTTGGCGCACACGCACACGGCTTCGATCGGCGGTTCGTCCCGGCGACGCCGGCGATGCGCGACACACGCAAGGACACGCCACCATGTGGCCCGGCTACCCGGCGATCGCACCTTGGATCGCGGTGGTGGCCTCGAACATGCGCGCCGCGTAGCGAGGCAACGCGTCGCCCCGCAACGGGGCGGAGAAGCCGACCAGGGTCAGGACGAGGATGACGTCACCCTCGGGCGAGAAGACAGGAGCGGTGAGCGCCGTGACTGCGTGTTCCGCCTCGTCACTGCCTTCGAGCAGCGCATAGTCGTCGAGCGCGAGCTCGACGAGAACTTCGTCGTGAGCATCGAGACCGCGTTCGCCGTCGAGCTCGCGTGAGGCCCGGAGACGCTCCATCAGCCGATGGCGCGTCGCGCTGTCGAGCACCACGCCATAGCCACGCTCGCGCACGAGCGCGAGCGCCTCTGCATACTGCCGCCGTTCACCGACGGTGAGCTTCCGACCCGCCCGGTCGAGGTAGTCCTCGATCGTGGCGGCATCGGCCCAGGCGATGAACGCGAGGCCGAGCGGTGGCGCGATCGGGACGCGTTCACCGACGTGCACACGCGACCCGAAGGGTTGCGGCGGTCCCGTCACGGCCAGCATCAGCATGTCGTCACCGACGCGTGCACTGGCGAGACACGACAGGTCCAGTTCGCGGGACAGCCGCTCCATCTCCGGGAGCGCGTCGTCGACGACGCGGTAGCCGCGGCGGGCCGCGCTGCCGAGGGCGATGAGTCCCGGTCCGAGCGTGTAGGCGCGGGTGCTCGCATGGCGACGGACGAGTCCACTCGCCTCGAGCGCGCTCACGACCGAGTGCGCGCTCGCGTAGCTCAAGTCGGCTCGGCGGCCGATCTCGGCGAGCGACCACGACGACGACGGATCCTCTGCGAGCAGCTCGAGCACCGTCACGGCCCGCAGCACGCTGGTCGACTTCCGTGCCACCATCGCACATCGCCCTTCTGCGGAGAGCGGCATTGACGCACCCGGTCGGACGGCCTACGGTATCACGATTGATCGGATCTTTATCACATACGTGATGATCAGAGCGGAGGCGCACCCATGAAGCTGGATCTGCTCTACGAGATCGACGCACCGCGACCGTGGGATGCAGGCCCCCACCCGTACGGCCAGCGAGCCCGCGAGCAACGTGCCTACGCCGAGATGCTCGACCAGGTGAAGCTCGCGGACACGCTCGGGTTCCACATCGCGTGGTTCGTCGAGCACCACTTCCGCGAGGGACGCTCGCACTGCCCCGCGCCCGAGGTCGTCATCGGCGCGCTGACGCAGGCCACCGAGAACATCCGGCTCGGGTTCGGGGTGACGTTGCTGCCCTTCGGCTTCACCCACCCGACGCGCGTCGCCGAGAAGGTGGCCACCGCCGACATCCTCTCCCGTGGTCGTATCGAGTGGGGCACGGGTCGTTCCACGCCGATGGAGCAGACGGCGTTCCACGTCGACCGCGAGGCCAGCCGGACCGAGTGGGCCGAGGCCATCGAGATCATCTGCGCGATGTGGCGCGACGAGTACTTCGAGTGGGACAGCCCCACCTTTCAGTTCCCGCGTCGCCTGATCACTCCGAAGCCGTACCAGGATCCGCACCCGCCGGCCTGGATGGCCGCGACGTCGGAAGGGTCGTCGGCGGTCGCGGGGTCGAACCAACTCGGGTTGCTGTCGTTCTCGATCATGCAGCCGCTCGACAAGATGGCGGCACAGATCCGCGCGTACCGCGATGCGTGGAACAGCCCGGACGCCAAGCCGATCTCCGACGTGGCCACCAACAAGGTCGCCGCTTACACACTGGTGCACTGTGCGGAGACGAACCAACAGGCTCGTGACAACGGGGTCTGGGACTCGGTCGCGTGGTGGTACCAGAACATCGCCCAGTTCACCCTCGACTGGGAGCTCCCGCACCTCGATCCCGCGGCGCAGGAAGCGTCGTTCCCGCTGCTGAAGCCGCTGATGGAGGGCAACATCCCGATCGAGAGCTTCGACGAGGGCGACATGATCGTCGTCGGTGACCCCGAGCGTTGCTTCGAGAAGATGAAGCACTATGCCGACCTCGGGGTCGACGAGCTCATCTGCTACGTGCAATTCGGGTACCACTCCGGTGAGAGCACGCTCAAGACCATCGAGCTCCTGGGCAAGGAGGTCCTCCCCGAGCTCGAGAAGTACACACCGGTCGACGTCGGCGCCAACCTCGCACAGTTCATCGACTGAAGGCTGCGCCGGGGGCGAGCACCCGGTACCGTCGTGCCCCCATGAGCAGGAATCGAGGACCGGCGAGCCCCGAGGCCGTGCTCGACGTCGTGGTCGAGCTGCTGGAGGACCAGGGCTACGACTCGGTGCACGTGCGCGAGGTCGCCCTGCGCGCTCGGACCTCGTCGAAGACGATCTACAAGACCTACGAGTCGCGCGACGACCTGATCGTGTCCGCGCTCCAACGGTGGATGGCGACCACCATCTACGCGAACTTCGAGATGCCCCTGCCCGACGATTCGCTCCGCGACAGCCTCCTCCGCACGCTCCGCGCCGTGTTCGAACCCTGGGAGCAGCACCCCCGCATGCTCGAAGCCTGGTACCGGACCTTCTCCGGCACCAACCACGGTCGCCTGTCGGTGCAGGGTGTCGCCGAGGCCCACCGCGTCGGCGACCCGTTGCTGGAACGCGAGGATCCGGCGTTCGCGCGCGACATCGAAGACATCCTTTCCAACCTCGTCGTGGGTCTCATCAGCCGCTTCGTGCACGGCGAGCTGGCGATCACCGACATCCTGCCCGTGCTCGAGCGCGCCGTCGACCGGCTGACAGTGCGCGCGCCGGCCGAGGAGCTGCTGGGCCCGTAGCACCGTTCACCCGTATGGGGTGATGCGCGAAACGGAAGATCACACTTCACTCGACGCATGACCAACGAATCGGTCTTCGACGTCGCGTCCTCCTACGTCAACAACGAGCTCTCGTCGTTCCAGGCGGCCGCAGAGGACTTCCAGGACTCGTCACAGGAGTGGCGGCGCCTGGTCTCCGAGTTGCTCGGCACGTTCTTCCTCGTGCTCGTCGCCGCGGGCGGCGGGATGATGGGACAAGCCTTCCCCGGCACGATCAGCCGCACCGCCGCGGTCGTCGCGCCGGCGTTGATGGTGCTCGCGGTCATCCTCTTCATGGGCAAGGTGTCCGGCGCGCACCTCAATCCGGCGGTGAGCGTCGCGTTCGCGATGCGGCGCGACTTCCCGTGGTGGCGGGTGCCGGGCTACATCGTCGTGCAGCTCGCGGGTGCCGCGCTCGCGGCGTGGTTCCTGCAGGCCGTCGTGCACGTATCGGCGACGTACGGTTCGAACTACCCCGCGACGAGCTTCTCGAACGGCGACGCGTTCCTCATGGAGATGATCCTCACGTTCGGGCTGGTGAGCGTGATCCTCGGGACCGCGTCGGGCGCGCAGAACCTCGGCGTGATCGGCGCGCTCGGGGTGGGGGGCTACATCGCCCTCGCCGGGCTCTGGGGCAGCCCCATCTCCGGTGCGTCGATGAACCCGGCGCGCACGTTCGGGCCTGACGCCATCGGTGCGAACTTCCACGCCTACTGGGTGTACGTCGCCGGCCCGCTGGCGGGAGCCGTGATCGCCGTGGGCGTGGCCTACGTGCTGCGCGGACGCGGGGGCGGACGCGCCGGCTCGGGTGCGGCGCAAGGCGCGCTGCACACCGACGTGGCGAACGCTGACCAGGCGTAGACCGCCTGGTTGCTGCTACTCGGTCGGTGGCGCCGCGGGCGTGAAGCGGTAGAGCTTCTCCGCGTTGCCTCGTTGGATCTTGTACTGCGTCTCCGCCGGCAGACCAGCCAGCAGCTTCTTCGCCACGCCGATGCAGTCGGGCCACGTGGTGTCGCTGTGCGGGTAGTCGGTCTCGAGCATCACGTTGTCCTCACCGATGATGTCGAGTGAGCGCAGGCCCGACGACTCCTCGATGAAGCACCCGAAGATGTGGTCGCGGATGGTGGCGCGCACGTCGAGGTGGTCGAGGTCGGCCATCACCTGCTCGGTCGACACCTGGTTGTCGTAGAACGCGGTGCCGACGCTCTTCGCCCAGTGGCGCTGCTTGTCGATGACCTGCTCGGCGCGCTCGATGAAGTAGGGCATCCAGCCGATGTTGCCCTCGGAGAGCGCGATCTTGACGCCGGGCATGCGTTCGAAGACGTCACTGAAGAGCCAGGCCAGCATCGTGCCCGCAGCACGGACCGCGCCGAAGGTGAGGTTGGCGAGCCCGGGCGCGTCGGAGGAGATGCTGGGCATGGTCGACGACGAACCCACGTGCATGCACACGACCATCTCCAGGTCCTGCGCCGCGGCCAGGACGGGGTCCCAGTAGCGGTTGGGGTCGTGGATGGTGGGCAGGCCGAGGGGCTCGGGGTTCTCCGAGAACGCGAACGCGGTCGCGCCCTTCGCTGCGCACCGCTCCATCTCGACGGCGGCGGCCGGTGGGTCCCACAGGGGGATGATGATCAACGGGATGTAGCGACCGGGCACGGTCCCGCACCACTCGTCGATCATCCAGTCGTTGTAGGACTGCAGGCAGTGCAGCGCGAGGTCCTTGTCCTGCGCCTCCCAGAAGATCTGCCCGCAGAACCGCGGGAACGACGGGAAGCACAGCGATCCCAGGATGCCGGCGCGATCCATGTCGACCAGGCGCGCGACCGGGTCGTACGCGGCCTCGGGCATCTCCGAGTACGGCACCGGGTTCGGCGTGAACTCCTCCTTGCGCTTCCCGATCGTGACCGAGAGCCCGGAGGTGCCGAGCCGCTTCCCGTCGTAGATCCAGAAGTCGTCGACCAACCGCGGCACGTCGTTGCGGTACTTCGGGAGCGCGCGGTCGACCCACACGTTGCCCGGTTCGATCACGTGATCGTCGACCGAGACCAGCCAGTCGAGCTCGGGTGCGTTCACGTCCATGACGCCTCCTTGCGTTGTGTCACACGAGCCGGTAGAGCTTGGCGGCGTTCTCCCACAGCACCTTGCGCTTGTCGTCGTCACCGAGCGGCGTGAACCACTCGTCGGTCAGCGCCTTCGAGTTCGGCCACGTGGTCTCCGAGTGCGGGTAGTCGCTCGCCCACATGATGTTGTCGATCCCGATGTGATGGCGCTCCCGGAGCCCGACCGGGTCCTCCATGAACGTGGCGAAGACCTGGCGACGGAAGTAGTGGCTCGGCGGTTCCTCGAGCTCGCTCTTCGTCCAGTGACGGTGCTTCTCCCAGAGGTGGTCGGAGTAGTACTCGAAGAACGAGCACCAGCCGATCTGCCCCTCGACCGCGACGAACTGCAGCTCCGGATGGCGCTGCATGACGAGCCCGTGGATGAGCTCCGACACCGACTCCGCCATCGTGAGCTTGCTCATCACGAGGCCGGTCATGAAGCGCGGCGCGCTCTCGTAGATGCTGGCGACCGGCGTGCCCGGGCGACGGCCACCGACGTGCAGCCCGACGGGGAAGCCGGCGTCGATGAAGGCGTTCCACATCACGTCCCACTTCGGATCGCCGTAGTCACCCTCGGGGGGAACAGCGGGATGTACCCGCTCACCAACCCGGGCTGCGCCGACGCGAACACGATCTCCTCGGCTGCGCGCTCCGGGGTGTCGATGGGGATGGCGGCCACACCGAGCAAACGGTCGGGCGCGTACGACGCGTAGTCGGACAGCCAGCGGTTGTAGCCCCGGACGCTGTCGAGGTGCAGCGCGGCGTCGGGGGTCTGCAGCGGTCCACCGACGTAGAGCACCTCGGCGTCGACGCCGTCGGTGTCCATGTCCTCGATGCGCGCGACGGGATCGCCGGCGCCCGAGCGTCGGTCCTCGAGCTTGCGGACGTTGAGCGTGAACTCCTCGGGCTTCTTCCCCGCGAGGTTGTCGAGGGTCATGATCGGCGTGCGCTTGCCCTCGAACACGCGCACGTCGCCGTCGTCGGTCTGCTCGATGCGCGGCGCGCGGTCGCGGAACTCGGGTGAGAGGTACTCGGGCCACGCTGCGTCGGGCATGGTCACGTGCGAGTCGGACGAGATCAACCGGTAGTCGGTCATGATCGCCTGCTTCCTGTCTGTTGGAGTTTCACCCGAAGACGACGGGAATGCCGTTGGGACCCCGGTGCTCGAGGCCGATGATCCGCACCGGCGGCGCCTCGGGGTCGATGCGCAGGTTCGGGAGCCGGTCGAGCACCGCGTTCATCGCCACCCACATCTCCGCGCGCGCCACGTGCATGCCGAGGCACACGTGAGGGCCACCGGCGAAGCCCAGGTTCGGCTTCGGCGCGCGATGCGGGTCGAACTCCTCGGGGCGCTCCCAGCGAGCAGGGTCGTGGTTCGCCGCGCCCAGGTTCATCTCCACGACCGCCCCCGCAGGGATGTCGACACCGCACAACGTCACGTCCTCGGTGACGAGCCGGCGGAAGATCGGATCGGTCGCTTCCCAGCGCACCGCCTCGTCGATGGCGCGCCGCAGCAGCTCGCGATCGTCGCGCACCGCGTCGAGCAGCTCAGGTCGTTGCAGCAGTCCGACCAGGAGAATGCCCAGCTGACGCCACGTGGTGCCGGAACCCGCAGTGAGGATGAGCCGGGCGAAGCCGTAGATCTCCTCGTCGGCGAGCAGGTGCCGCTCGCCGTCCTCGTCGAGCTCGGTCTCGACCAACGTCGTGATGAGGTCGTCCTGCGGGTTCCGGCGACGGTCGTCGATGACGCGCCGCAGCATCTCGGTGGTGCGCTGGTGGCGGGCGGCAGCGACCTCCGGGTCGACGCCACGCCCGGGGACGCCCTCGGCCCCCTCGCGGAACTCGAACGCCTCGTCGCGTGAGAGCCCGAAGCTGGCGGTGATCGTCTGCAGCGGGATGCGCGCACAGAGATCGGTGTTGAGCTCGGCGTACCCCTGCTCCTCGAACGCCGAGATGGCTTCGTCGACCAGCGTGGTGATCCACTGGTCGATCCACCACTGCGCGCGCTTGGGGGTGAACGCCGGTTGCACCAACGCCCGATTGCGCCGGTGCTCGTCGCCGACCATCTCCAGGATGCTCTTCCCGAACAGCGCGGTGGTGAGGCCGGCGTAGAACGTCGACGAGAACACCAGGTTCTCGCGGAGCACGGTGTCGTTCGCCTCGTACGAGAACGCCGAGTAGACGGGTCCTTCTCGCAATCCGCTGAGCCCACCGGGCGGGTATCCCAGGCATTCGCGCACGGAGCCTTCGTGCACGGGGGCCGCGTCGAGCAGCTCGGCGAACGCCGGGTACGGGTCTTCCACCAGGATGCCGCCGTCGGTCGCCATCACGTGGCGCTCGACGTCGTACAGATCCTCGAATCGTTCGCGCTCGGAGGCCGACGTCATGATCAGACCCGGGCGAGGAGCTCGTAGGAACCGAGCTCGTCGGCCGCGGTGCCGAGCCGGCGCAGGAGCTGGGCGATCACCTCGGGGCGCACGTACACGGTGATACCCCAGAGGAAGAACCCGTGCACGAGCCCCATCCGGTACTCGTCCCAGGCCGTGTCCCACGACGGGACGTTCGTCACGCCGGCGGAGCCGAGCGCGTCGAGGTAGTGCTGCAGCAGGTCGCGCTCGTTGGCCGCCCGCACGTCTGGCTCGAGGGCCGAGGCGATGTGGTATCCGACATCGAGACCCCACGGCGCGAACTGGATCACCTGCCAGTCGACCAGGCAGCCCCGTCCTTCGGCGTCGACGAACGTGTTGCCGACGTGGGCATCGCCGTGCGCGACTGTCCATCCCGCACCCGACGCGCGCGACGAGAGGTGCTGGTAGGCGTCGACGAGCGCCTGAGCGCTCCGGGTGCTCTCGGGGATGCCGTCGCCGTTCGGCCCGTCGAAGTTGGCGCTGATCTCCTTCACGCCCCGGACGTTCAGGATGAAGCTCAGGCGGCTGGCAGCCCACTCGTTGGCCGCGACGAAGTCGGGTTGCTCCCACGTGAATGCGTGGAGCTTGGCGAACTCCCCGAGCTGGTCGGCGACCCGCTCGACGCTGCAGAAGTCCAGCGCGCTGCAGAACGTCGCCCCGGCCTCGACGGCGTCTTCGGTGATCACGACCCCGTGATCGGTGGCCGGATCGATGTCCGCCCAGACGCTGTTGAGGGTGCGCACACCGACCTGATGCGCGAGGTCTCGGTAGAAGCTGACCTCGGGCACGCTCGCGGCGGCGCTCACCCGGCCGGCTTCGCTGAAGTAGCCCTTGGCGCACAGCGCCGGAGGCAACCCCTCGGGGATGTCGCCCGCGATCTTGAAACGCGCGTTCGTCGAGACGCGCTCCACGATCGGCCCCGGAGTGACGTCGGTGACGCTCACCCCGGGGAACCGGGTCGAGAGCGCGCCGTTGAGCCACTCCGGGGTGAGCAGCTCGCCGAGGGTGGCGGGGACGGAGATGCTCGTTGCGCTCATGTCATCCTTCTGGTCAGCTGGCCGGAGCCACGGTGGTCGTGGGCGCTTCGATCGCGCCGCCGCTCGTGGCCTGTTGGATCCCCTCCGGCGTGCCGACCAACGTGCCCTGGATCGGCTTGCCGCTCTTCGGGAACGGCACGAACTTGCCGTCCTTCACCTGCATGAACCAGCCGCACGACGTCTTCGACGCGTGGCCGCGGCCCTCGAGGCTCACGTCGACCGGCTGGCATCCCAGCCCGGCCTGGTCGTACTCACCGACCGCGTGCACGCCGTCGACGAGGCCCTGGCGGGTGAGGTTCTTCCCGGCGTCCTCGCACCCCTTGATGAACAGGTCGGCGAGGATGTAGCCGTTGTAGACGCCGAAGTCGGGCACGCCGGTGAACTTGGCGTACTTCTTCAGGTCGGCCTGGAACTTCTTGGTTGCCGCGTTCGGAACCTCGACCGGTCGGTAGCTGGTGAGGAAGAACGCGCTCGGCGGCATGCTCTTCGCCGCCGGCGAGTCGAGGAAGTCCTGGCCGTAGCCGGTGGCAAGCAACGACGCCTTCATGTCGACACCGTTCTGCTGGAGGCTCTGCACGACCGCAACGTTCGTCGCCGCCGCCATCGGCAGAAACACCGCGTCGGCGCCCGAGTTCTTGATGCCGAGCACTGAGGGCGAGACGTCGGGGGTGCCGAAGTCGATCGCGGTGTTGGTGTACACGGGGTCGAGGCCCACGCCGGGCACGGCGTAGTTCATGAACGCCTTGGCCGCCGCCACCGACGACGACGCGGCGCCGTACGCGAGCGCCGCCACCTTCTTGGCGCCGGCCATCTTCATGGCCTCGGCCGGAGTGTCGTAGACCACGTCACCGAACAGGACGCCGTTCCCACCCGAGCTCAGGATGTTCTCGTTCCCCTTCTGCATGTAGTACGTGCCGTCGGAGCCGGCACCGAGCATGGGCACGCCCTGCTCGAGCAGGTAGCGGTACGTGAGGAAGGCGAACGGCGATTGCTCCACCACCGCGAACACGTCCTCGTTCTCGACCAGGTCCTTCGCGGCTGTGAGGTTGCCGGCCCCGGACCCGTCGTCCCTGGTGACGTACGTGATCTTGCGGCCGTTGCAGCCACCGTCGGCGTTCTGGGCCTTGATGCGGGCCTCGAAGCCCTTGATGCCGTTCTTCGAGATCGACGCCGCCACGCCGGTCTCGGGTGAGATGTAGCCCAGCTTGATCGCCTTGGCGGTGACGCCGGGATCGGCGGCCGGCGTCGTCGCGCCGCCGACCGCGGCCAGGCCGACCGTCGCCATCGCGGCGACGATGCCGGCAACGACGACTGCACTCATCCTTCGCGATCCGTCCACTCGCATTCCTGTTTCCCCCCTGATGGTGTGACTCACTGCGGCTCGGTAGCGCCGATGGCTCGGCGGCAGAACGACCAGAGGTCCTCGGCAATCGCGCTGCGATCGGTCGGGCCCTCGGAGTACGCGTAGTGGTGGAACGTGGCCATCACGAGCTTGGTGATGAACCAGGAGTCGCCAGGAACGTCGGTCGACGTCGCCAGGCCTTCCTCGACCGCGAGGGCGAGTTGACGCTCGACCATGTCGGTGAAGTGCTGCGTGGCGTGCGCCATCTCCTCCGGGAAGAGCTGGTGCAGCCGCCAGTGCTCGGCGGTGACGAATCGCGGGCCGATGCCGTAGCTCGCCTCCGCGACACCGCCCACGGTGACCGTGACGTAGGAGTGCAGCCGCGCGATGGGATCCGGGAGCGCGGCGGCGGACCGTTCGTAGTCGACGCAGCTCTCGCCGATGAGGTCCTCGAACACCGCGAGGAGCAGCTGATCCTTCCCGCCGAAGATCCGGTAGAAGGTCTGCAGCGCGACCCCGGCTTCCTTCACCAGCTCCTGGGTCGTGAACTGGTCGCCGCGGTCGATGATCAGCCGACGCGCCGCCGCCACGATCGCGTGGGCCTGCTCGATCTGGCGCGCGCGCGAGCGCTGCACGGCCTCCGAGCGGTCGGCGACGCGCTCGGCCCAGCCCGCGGCGGGCGGCGTGACCGGCGTCAGCGCGTCGGCGGTCATCGAGGGGACAGCACCACGAGCGGGATCACGCGGTCGGTGCGGGTCTGGTACACGTCGTAGTTGGGCCACTGCTCGGTGACGATCTTCCACAGTCGCGGCTTCTCGTCGTCGGAAGCCGTGCGCGCGGTCACCGGGATGTGGTCGCCCTTGACCTGCACCTCGGCCTCGGGGTTGTCGGTGAGGTTGAGGTACCACGACGGGTGCTGCGGCGCGCCGCCCATCGACGCGACCACGAGGTAGTCGTCGCCGTCCTGGGCGAAGATCAGCGCCGACGTGCGCGGCTCGCCGCTCTTGCGGCCGGTCGTGGTGAGGAGGAGCGAGGTGGCGCCGTTCCAGAGGTAGCCCTCCTCCCCGTCGGTCTCGCGGTAGCGGTCGATGTGGTCCTGACCGATCAGCGTGATGTCGGGTGCGGTGTAACCGGGTTCGGTCATGAGCTGCTCCTCAGTCGAAGACGACGGGGATGGCGGTGGCGCCCCGCTCGTAGAAGCCGATGTAGTTCGGGTGGTCGGCGTCGGGATCGAGGCGCAGGTTCGGCAGACGATCGAACAGCGCGGTGATCCCGACGTTCATCTCCGCACGCGCCACGTGCATGCCGAGGCACACGTGCGGGCCGTTGCCGAACGCCAGCGACGGCTTCGGCGCGCGGGTGATGTCGTACTCGTCGGCATCGTCCCAGCGCGCCGGGTCGCGGTTGGCGGCACCCAGGCACAGGTGGAGCACGGAGCCCTCCGACAGGTGCACGCCGAAGAAGTCGGTGTCGCGGGTGACGTGGCGCGAGAACATCGGATCGGTCGGCATCCAGCGCACCGACTCCTCGATCGCGGCGCGCACCGCGCTGCGATCGGCCTGCACCGCCGCGACCACGTCGGGACGTTCGAGGATCGCGGCGAGGGTGATCCCCATCTGCTTCCACGTCGTCCCGGATCCCGCCGCCATCAGCAGCATGGAGAACGACAGGATCTCGGCGTCGGTGAGCCGGTGGGACGCGCCCTCCTCGTCGGTGTACTCGGCCTCGACCAGCACGCTGATGAGATCGTCGGCCGGCCGTTCGCGGCGGGCGGCGATGATCGGCTCGAGGATCGCGAACACACGCGGGGTGTCGCTCATGAGGAACTCGCGGATGATCAACGCCTGCTCGACGTCGACGCCGAAGCTGCCGGTGATGGTGAGTACCGGGATGGCGGCGGCGAAGTCGACGTTGAGCTCCGCGCGCCCGTCGTCGACGAACTGGTCGATGAGCGCATGCACGGTCTGCTCGATCCAGTTGTTGATCCACCACTGGGCCTTGGCCGGCACGAACGAGGGCTGCACGAGCGCGCGGTAGCGCCGGTGCTGGGCGCCGCCCATCGCGAGAATGCTGTTGAACACGCCTGGTTCGCTGGTGTCGATCGACTCCTCGGCCGCGTGCGACGCGAACAGTTCGCCGTCGCGGAACGCGGCGTCGCACGCCTCGAAGCTGAACGCGGAGAAGTGGGGGCGATCGGGGTACGGCAGTCCCTGGAAGAACCAGTCGCCCGGATACCCGGTGAGCTCGTGCACGACACCCTCGTGCACCGGCGCCTGCTCGCGCAGCCCGCGCCAGTGCACGTAGGGGTCGTCGGTGTAACCGCCCCCCGAGTGCGCGTTGAAGCTGCTCCGCAGATCGAACAGCCTGCGCAGCTCCTCGCGGTCGAGCAGTTGCGCGTCGCCGGTGGCGGTCACTTCTTCTCCTGGGTCATCGGGCGACGTACCCGCCGTCGATGGGGAGCAGCGCGCCGGTGACGTTCTTCGCCGCGTCGGACACGAGGTACACCGCGGCTTCCGCACAGTCCTCGGCGTAGATCGGCTGGCCGAGCGGGTGCATGGAGCCGACGCCTGCGGCCATCTGCTCCTTGTCCTCCTCGGTGAGCGTCATGCCCATGGCGTTGGTGAAGTTGGTGAGCGGCATGCCGGCCGGGCAGATCGCATTGCAGCGGATGTTGAACGGCGCGCCCTCGATGGCTGCGGCCTTGGTGAGCTGGTGCACGGCGCCCTTGGTGGAGCCGTACACGCTGCCACCCCACGAGACGAGCCCGGCGACGGAACCGGTGTTGAGGATCACGCCACCGTCGCCCTGGGCCTTGAACTGCTTGATCGCGAACTTGGAGCCGTTGAACACGCCCTTGGCGTTGATCGCGAAGAGCCGGTCGAAGTCGTCGTTCGTGTGGTCCTCGAAGATCAGGCCGGGACGCGGCGTCGGCACGCCGACGTTGTTGAAGATGACGTCGAGACGACCGAAGCTCGACACCGCGAGTGCGATGGCGGCTTCGACGTCGGCCTCCTGCGAGACGTCGCACTGATCGGCGAGGGCGGTGCCACCCGCTTCCTCGATCAGCTGCACCGTGCCCTTGGCGCGCTCGAGGTCGACGTCGGCGACGACGACCTTGGCGCCCTCCTCGGCGAAGCGCAGCGACGTGGCGCGACCGACTCCCGACCCTCCACCCATGACGACGATCGACTTCCCATCCAACTGCATGCCGTGCTCCTTCATCAGTGCTCTTCGAGGCGGATCGCGCTCGTCGGACAGGCTTGGACTGCGTTGCGAATGGCGTCGATCGGATCACCGGCGGGATCGACCACGACCGCCTTGGTCTCGTCGTCGTGCGCGAACGTGCCCGGCGCGTAGACGATGCACATGCCGCTCCCCATGCACAGCTCGCGGTCGACGACGATGCCTGCTTCCGGTCGCGCTGCGTTCGCGTCAGGCATGCGCGAGCACCGGCGGGGTCGCGGGCGTGAACCGGTAGAGCTTCTCCGCGTTGCCGCGCAGCAGCTTGTACTGCGTCTCCTCGGGCAGGTGCCCGATCCGGTGCTGGACCACGCTGATGCAGTTCGGCCAGGTGGAGTCGGAGTGCGGGTAGTCGGTCTCGCACATCACGTTGTCCTCACCGATCTCGTCGAGGCTCTTGATCCCGTGCGCGTCGTCGATGAAGCAGCCGTAGATGTGGTCGCGGAACGTGGCGCGCACGTCGAAGTTGTCGAGATCGAGATCCTCGTCGGCGGCCGCGTGACCGAGGAACGACATCTTCTTCACCCAGTGGCGCTGCTTGTCGACGACCTGCTCGGCGCGCTCGAGGTAGTACGGGATCCACCCGATCTCACCCTCGGACAGCGCGATCTTCAGGTTCGGGAAGCGCTGGAACATCCCGCTGAACATCCACGAGAGCATCGCCCCCGACGTGCGCATCGCGCCCCACGGCAGGTTGGCGATGAACGGGACGTCGGGCGCGATCTGCGGCACCTGCGACGACGAACCCACGTGCATCGACACGACGAGCTCGAGCTCGTTCGCCGCCTTCATGACCGGGTCCCAGTAGCGGTCCTTGTCGTGGATGGTGGGCAGGCCGAGCGGTGCCGGGTTCTCGGAGAACGCGAACGTCGTCGCGCCCTTCGCCGCGCAGCGCTCCATCTCGGCGACCGCGAGCTGCGGGTCCCACATCGGGATCAGGAAGAGCGGGATGTAGCGACCCGGCGCGGCGCCGCACCAGTCGTCGATCATCCAGTCGTTGTAGGCCTTGAGGCACACGAGCCCGAACTCACGGTCGCTCGCCTCCATGAACAGCTGGCCGCAGAAGCGCGTGATCGTGGGGAAGCACAACGACGCGAGCACGCCGGCGCGGTCCATGTCCTCGAGGCGGGCGACCGGGTCGTAGCAGCCGGGGCGCATCTCGCTGTACGGGAGCGGCTCGGGGCTGAACTCCTCTTTCGACTTCCCGGCCACCGCGCTGAGCCCCGAGCTCGGGTAGCGGTTGCCGTCGTAGACCCAGTAGTCCTGGCCGTTGTCGTCGAACTCCATGTGCGGCGCGCGGTCGCGGTCCTTCGCGGGGACGCGGTCGACCCACACGTTCGGCGGCTCGAGGATGTGGTCGTCGACGGAGATCAACCAGTCGAGGTTGCGAGACCCGTTGGCGGTGGCTGTCACTTGAGCTCTCCGATCACCATGTGCTTGACCTCCTGGAACGCACGGATGCCCTCGGGACCGCGCTCGCGGCCGAGACCGCTCTGCTTGTAGCCACCGCCGGGTGCGTAGGCGCTGAACAGGCTCGAGTTCACGTTGACCGCGCCGGCCCGCAGACGCCGCGCCACGTTGGTGGCGGCCGCGACGTCGGCGCCGTACACCTGTGCCGAGAGCCCGTACACGCTGTCGTTGGCGATGCGCACCGCGTCGTCGAGGTCGTCGTACGACAACACGCCGATCACCGGACCGAAGATCTCCTCCTGCGCCGCTGGGTTGCCGTTGTCCGGCAGGTCGAGCACGGTCGGCTCGAAGTAGTAGCCCTTGTCGAGCCCGGCCGGCCGGTGTCCACCCTGCGCGACCTTGCCGCCGTTCTCCTCGGCGAGGCCGACGAAGCGCTCGCAGCGGTCGCGCTGCGCAGCGCTGATGACCGGGCCGAGCATCGTGGTGGGCTCGGTGGGCGGACCGACGGTGAGCGACGCGTACGCACCGCTCACCGCGTTGAGCACGTCGTCCTTCTGGTCGCGTGGGACGACCATGCGCGTGGCGGCGACGCACGCCTGGCCCGCGGTCATGGCGACGACCATCATCGCTCCCGTCGCCACACGGTCGATCGCGTCGGGGAGGTAGATCTGCGCCGACTTTCCACCCAGCTCGAGCGCCACGTGCTTCACCGTCGACGACGCCTGCGCGAGGATCCGCTTGCCGACGGTGGTCGAGCCGGTGAACGAGACCATGTCGATCCCAGGGTCGGTGGTGAGCATCTCGGCACCGGTGGCGCCCTGTTCGACGACGACACTGAGCACGCCGGGCGGGAGTCCCGCGGCGTCGGCCGCGGCCCCGAACATGAGCGACGAGATCGGCGTGAGTGGGCTCGGCCGCAGGATCACGGTGTTGCCCGCCATCAGCGCGGGGATCAGCTTCTGGAACGCCATCAGGATGGCTGCGTTGTACGGCGTGATCGCGGTGACGACACCCACCGGCTCGTGCCGGCGGACGCTCAGCGCGACGCGGCCGGTCACCAGTTGGTCGACGGGCACGGGGTTGTAGTCCTCGTGCGACATCGACTGGTACAGGTCGATGGTGTCACGCGCGAACACCACGCCACTTCCCAGTTGCACCGACTGCGCGAACATCGTCGGTTGACCGGCCTCGGCGACCATCGTCGGGACCAGCTCGTCGGCGTTGGCCTCGAGGTGATCCACGAGCGCGTGCACGAACTTCGCCCGCTCGGCGCCGCTCATCGTGGGCCACGGGCCCTCGTCGAACGCGCGGCGGGCCTCGTCGATCGCCCGGCGGAACTCGGCGTCGGGCGTCACCGACAGCTCGGCGAGCCGGGTCTCGTCGGCGGGGTTCTCGACCGCCAGCACCTCGTCGCCCTCGACCCACCGTCCGGCCACGTACGACCGTCGTTCGGTGATGAGACCCACGTGCACTCCCCCCGAGTCCGTTCTGGCGCCCCTCCGCCATCGCTATGACGCCGGGCGCCGAAACGCGTTGAATAGAATCACGTTCTACCTATCACGGAACGGGCTAGCTCGCAAGGGCCGCGGACCCGCCCGCGTCAGGCTCGGCGGTAGGCGACGGCGCCGCCGTAATGAGGCGAGCTGTGGCACGCCACCCCCACCTCCGCGTCCTCCCGCTGGCGGTCGCCGGCTCGCCCGGAGAGCTGCAGGTAGACCTCGAGCATCTGGGGCACGCCGTGCATGCGGCCGTTGCCGATCGCCCCACCGCCGGACAGCGCCGGCAGGGCGCCGGCCACGTCGGAGTCGATCCCGCCGTCGGCCACGAAGGCGTGCGCCTCCCCCACCGGGCAGAGTCCCAACGCCTCGAGCCAGAACCAGACGAAGGGCGAGAAGCCGTCGTACACCTGCGGCAGGTCGACGTCGTCGGGCCCGAGCCCCGAGTGCTCCCAGAGCCGCCGGGCGGTCTCGAACGCGGTGTCCATGATGTCGTCGAGCGGCCAGTGCTGCGGGATGCGCCGCTTCGTCGGTGTCCCCATCCCGAAGCCGCTCACGAGCACCGGGTGGTTGGGCAGGTCACGCGCACGCTCTGCCGACGTGAACACGAACGTCGCCACGCCGTCGACGGGGATGTCGCAGTCGTACATGCAGATCGGATCGGCGATGACGCGCGCGGCGAGGTAGTCGTCGACGGTCAAGGGCTTGTCGTGCCAGAACGACCACGGGATCCGCGCGCCGTTCTTGCGCGCCTCCACCACGACCGCCGCCATCTCGTCGCGCGACGCGCCGTAGCGCTGGAGGTACTCGTTGTACGGCAGCGCGATCATCGCCAGCGGACCGAAGTAACCCTGCGGCGCCATCCACTGCATCGAGCCGCGCGCCTCGCGCATCGGATTGCCGTGGTACTTGCCGACCGGGTTGTGCAGCGCACGGTGCAGGAGCACGTGGTCGGCGGCGCCGCTGGCGACCGCGTTCACCGCCAACTCCACCGAGCCCGGAATCTGACCGAAGCCCTGGAACCCGCTCGCCCAGCGTGGGTTCACACCGAGGTGCTCGGCCATCCAGTTCGCGCTGACGATGCTGACGCCGTCCTCGATCGTGTGCGCGCCGGCGCTCGGCATGATCGCGCCGGTGGTGAAGCCGTCGATCTGGTCGACGGTGAGGCCGGCGTCCGCGATGGCCGCTCGTGCGGTGTCGAGCGCGACGGCGCCGAGGGGCTTGTCGGCGTGGCGCACGACGGGCGACTGCGCGTACCCGACGATCGCCACCTGGTCGGAGGCGGCGAAGCGCCCGCTCACGAGGCCTCCTCCATGTGTCGTTCGCTCATTTCCGGGGCGTCCGGAACGCTGACGCTCACTCCGCCTCCAACGCGAACGCGGGCACCGAGACGCCGGGCGCGAGGTCCTCGAATTCGACGACGATGCGCGCGCCGATCGCGAGCGGTGCGTCGGGACCGTCCACCAGCCGGCCGATGGTGCGGAGGTCGGGCTGTTCGTCGAGCTCGACGTCGACGAGGACGAACGGGATCAGATCGTCGAAGCCGGGGACGAACGACTGGTGCATCACCGTCCACGACCGCACGACGCCGCGCCCGCTGACCGGCACGAAGGTGAACTCGGGCTCGGTGCTGTGGCAGTGCGAGCAGACGATGTCGGGAGGCATCGCGAACGTGCCGCAGCGTGAGCACCGCGCCATCGCGAGCACGTGCTCGGCGGCGGCGTCCCAGTAGCCCTGCGACCGTTCGTCGGGCACCGGCACCGGTCGCGTGTTCACCGGCGCGTCGGTCACGGGATCGCCCCGGCCGCTTGCAGCGCGGCGATGTCGTCCCACGAGTAACCGAGCTCGAGCAGGATCAGCTCCGAGTGCTCACCGTGCTCGGGCGCGCGGCGCAGCTCCGGTCCCTCGCCGTCGAACTGCACCGGCACCTTCGGCAGCCGGTACGACGGCACACCCTCGGCCACGACCTCGCCGATGTAGTCGTTGGCGATCACCTGTGGATCGTCGAGCAGCTCTTCGACCGCCTGCACCGGTGCCCACGGCGCGTCGAGCGTGGAGAGCAGCGCCTTCCATTCCGCGAACGTGCGTGACCGGAACTCGGCGGTGATGATCTCGACGCACTCCTCGGCGTGCTCCTTGCGGGCCGCGAGGTCGACGAACCGCGGATCGTCGATGAGCTCGGCGCGACCGATCAGTCGGCAGAAGTCGGGCCAGTAGCGATCGGCCTCGAGGAACACGAGCGAGATGTGGCGGTCGTCCTTCGTGGAGTACACCCCCACGAGCGGATTGACGTAGCCGCTCGCGCTCATCGACATCGCGCGCGGCTTGGCGCCCTGCAGCGCGGACAACACGTCGGACGAGAGCGTCCACATCGCGGTGGCGAGCAACGAGACGTCGACGACCTTGCCCTTCCCCGTGCGCGTGCGTTCGAGCAGCGCGGCCGCCATGCCGAACGCGAGTGCCATCGCACCGTTGCGGTCCCCCATCGCGCCGCGTTGGCTGATGGGCCGGTCGAGCTCGGCGGGCGTGAGCACGTGCGCCATGCCACCGCGCGCCCAGAACGCCGATGCGTCGTACCCGGGCGCGTCGGCGTCGGGTCCGCGGGCGCCGTAGCCGTGGCCGCGCGCGTAGATCAGCGTCGGGTAGCGCTCGGTGAGCGACTCGGCGTCGAGGCCGAGACGCTCGAGCGCGCCGGGGCGGAAGTTGGTGAGGAACACGTCGGCGCTGGCGATCAGCTTCTCGAGGATCTCGTGACCGCCCTCGGTGCGCAGGTCGAGCGCGACCGAGCGCTTGCCCCGGTTGGCCAGCGCGATCGACAGGTTGACGCCGCCACCGCCGTCGGTGCCGATGCCCTGCGTCATCAGGCCGCGGTAGGGGTCGCCCTCGGGCCGTTCGATGCGGACCACGTCGGCGCCCCAGTCGGCCAGCAGCGCGCCCGCCACCGGCACGAACACCCACTGGGCCAACTCCACGACGCGCACGCCGGTGAACGCACCCTCTGACATGGTCCCCCCTGGAGCTACGACGTTCCGATGTCGGTAGAACGGGGTTCTATCACGTCGCCTCGGAAGCCGTCACCCGGACGAGCCCGGCCGGCCTGCCCGCGGGCGGCCGTCACGCGACGACGCCGCGCACCTTGAGATCGATGATCGCGTCCCAGTCGAGACCGAGCTCGGCGAGGATCTCGTCGCCGTGCTCGTTGAACTCGGGCGCGCGGCGCGGCTGGGGTGGTGCCTCGTCGAACTGGACCGGCGCCGCGGTGAGTTGGAAGGGCGTCCCGGACGCGGTGGTGAGGTCCTGGATGTAGCCGTTGGCCACCGACTGCGGGTCGGCCGCGGCTTCCAGCGTGTGCTGCACGACGGTCCACTGCCCGACGAAGTGCTCGAGCGCGGCGCGCCACTCGTCGACCGTGCGGGCGGCGAACACCTCGCGCAGGATCGCCTGCGCCTCGGCGGTGTGCTCGAGCAACGACGCGTGGTCGGCGAAGCGCGGATCGGTCGCCAACTCCGGACGACCGATCGCCTCGCACAACGGCGGCCAGTACTGACCGGCCTGCAGGCAGCACAACGAGAGGAGCCGACCGTCGCTGGTCTCGTACATCGCGACCAGCGGGTTGAAGCGCATCTGGTCAGCCGGCGGCGCGGTCCACGGGATGTTCATCTGCAACGACAGCGCGACCGCCTGCCCCATCGCCCACAGGCCGGTGCCGAGCAGCGACACGTCGACGAGCGTCGCCTCGCCGGTGCGCTCGCGGTGGAACAGCGCCCCCATGATCCCGCCGGCGATGGTCATCGCGCCGATGGAGTCGCCGAAGCCCGGCGCGGGAGGGTTCACCACGAGGTCGTACTCGGGACGGGTGGCTCCGATCGCCACCCCCGAGCGCGCCCAGAACGCGAGCGAGTCGTAGGAGCCCTTGTCGGCGTCGGGTCCGCGTGCACCCTGACCGTGGCCGCGCACGTAGATGATCTTCTCGTTGTGCGCGCGCACGTCGTCGACCTCGATGTGCAGCTTCTTCAGCACGCGCGGGAGCTTGTTGGTGAGGAACACGTCGGACGTGGCGATGAGCTGGTGGAGGATCGCGAGACCGTCGGGCGACGTGAGGTCGAGCCCGAGGCTCTTCTTGCCCCGGTTGGAGTGCTCGAGCAACGGGTGGACGTCGTTGCCCATGTCGGCGACGACCCCCGTGGACGCGAGGCCGCGCATCGCGTCACCGCGCTCGACGTGCTCGATCTTGATCACCTCCGCGCCCCAGTCGGAGAGCAGCGCGGATGCCGCCGGCACGAAGGTGTGCTCGGCGACCTCGAGGACGCGGACCCCCTGCATGACTTCGGTCATGAACGCACCTCCTGTGCCGCATCGGCTCGCACCGCGACAGGCGCACGCGGCGTGATCGCCACGTGCGGAATGGCCACGCTCGCGCCGTGGCTGACGACATCGTGCACCAGCGTGACGAGCTCGTCGACTTCGATGAAGCCACCGTTCATGAGGTTGCGCTGCATCCAGATCGGACCGAGCTCGATGGCGAGGTCGGAGTCCCAGTCGTTGGCGAACTGCGTCATCGACTCGCCGTCGCCGCCCGGGCAGTCGCCGACGGTGACGCGCGTGAACCCGATCTCGGGATGTTCGGTGCGCCACGCCTCGACCATCCGATCGAGCGCAGCCTTGCTCACCAGGTAGGCGGCGAGTCCGGGCCACGGCGGTGTGAGCCCGGCGCTGACCGACGAGAGGTACGCGGCGGCACCGTGCGAGGCCTGCAGGTGTGGCAGCGCGGCGGCAGTGGCCACCGACGCGCCGACCACGTTGGTGTCGAACGCTCGTCGCCACGTGTCGGCGTCGAGATCCTCGATGCGCGCCAGCGGCCCGATGCCGGTCGCGTACACGAGTGCGTCGATGCCGCCCAGGCCGGCCGCGGCGTCGGCGATCGCGCCACGGCACGACGCCTCGTCGGTCACGTCGCAGCGGATGGCCAGCGCACCCGCGCCGGCTTCCTCCGCGGCTTCGACCAGCCGGTCGTGCCGGCGCGCCAGGAGTGCGACCTCCGCGCCCCGCTGCGCGAGCCCGATGCCGATGCAGCGTCCCAATCCGCTGGACGCGCCGATGACGACCGCTCTCATCGTTCCCCCTCGTCGAGTGCTCGTTCGTGCATGGTGGCACGCGGCGCGTCACCGGCCCGGACCGCGGCCTCCACCAGGCGCATGGTCCAGGTGAGCCCGCGGATCGCGTCCTCCGGCTCGAGGTCCCAGTCGACGACCATCCGTTCGTACGACACCACGCTCCACAGCACGTCGAGCGTCGCGGCCGCGACCGTCCGGTCGACCGACGACCACCCGGGTGTGTGGGGCTCGAGGGCAGCCAAGAGCGCGGCGCGCTGGCGCGCGTTCGCGGCGGCGACGGTGTCGTCGCGCGGAGCCCGAGGCGCGAGCGGGAACGACGACACGTACTCGAGCATGCGCGCGGTCACCGCGGCGACGTCGTCGAGCGTCAGGCCCGCGACATCCACCCCCGACTCCTCTTCGAATCGGGCCAGCACCGCGTCGCGCAGCTCGCGCTCGGTGGCGAAGTAGCGGTACACCGTGCGCTCGGTGACGCCGGCGCGCTCGGCCACTGCACGCACGGTGAGTGCGCCCCAGTTCCAGATCGGAAAGCCGTGGAGCAGCTCGGCGCCCGACGCGAGGATGCGCTGGCGCGTCTCCGCGACTCGCTGTCGCCGGACCGGACTGTCGTAGCGACGACGCGTGGTCTCCGAAGTGCCGGTCTCCGAAGTGCCGGTCTCCGAAGTGCCGGTCTCGGCCACGCGCTAGGGCACCAGCAGCGGGAGGGTCTCCCACCCGCGCACGGTCGAGGTGGGCGCGAGGCGCGGCTCCTGCGACCAGTCGACGTCCCATTCCGGGAACCGCTTCAGCAGCTCTTCGAGCGCGACGCGACCCTCGAGCCGGGCCAGCGCCGCGCCGAGGCAGAAGTGCGCGCCGAAGCCGAAGGTGAGGTGCCCGCCGAGGTCACGATGGATGTCGAACCGCTCGGGGTCGGGAAAGCGACGGTCGTCGTGGTTGGCGGCCCCGTTGAGCATCAACATCGCGCTCCCCTCGGGCACGGTCGTGCCATGGCACTCGACCGGCTTGGCCACGTACCGACCGGTGTGCGGCGCGGGCGTCTCGAACCGCAGCAGCTCTTCGATCGCGTTCGGGATCAGCGACGGGTCGTCGACCAGCTCGCGCCGTTGGTCGGGGTGGTCGGCCAGCACCTTGCCCGTCCATCCGATGAGGCGTGTCGTCGTCTCGTTGCCGGCGCCGGCGACGACGGTGAGGTACGTGAGGATCTCCTCGCGCCGCAGCGTCCGCCGCGTGCCGGTCTCGTCCTCGAACTCCGCGTTCATCAGCTGGGTCATGATGTCGTCGGACGGGTGCTCGGCGCGCCAGTCGAGGTACTCGGCGAACATCGTCCCGTCGATGAAGTCCTCCTTCACCTTCTGTGGTTCGCCCGGCTTGGTGCGCAGGTTGCGGTCGGTGTGGTCACGCACCGCTTCCTGGTCGGACTCCGGGATCCCGAGGAGCATGCTGATGACCCGCATCGGCATCTGCGCGCCGAACTCGGCGATGAGGTCGAACCCGCTGCTCCCGACGAGCGGATCGAGGCTCAGTGCGCAGAACTCGCGGATCTTCGGCTCGAGCGACGTGACCTGCCGCGGCGTGAACATCCGCGAGAGCAGGGCCCGGTGGATCGTGTGCGTGGGCGGGTCCTCGAAGATGAGGATGCCCGGCGGCATCTGGATGCCGGCCTTGATGATCTCGAGGATGCCGCCCCGCCCCGAGATGTAGGTGTCGCGGTCGACCAGTCCGCGCTCGACGTCGTCGTAGCGGCTCAGCGCGTAGAAGTCGTACTGCTCGTTGTAGTAGAGGGGTGCCTCGTCCCGCAGACGGGCGAACGTGGGGTACGGATCGCGGTCGATCTCGACGTCGTACGGGTCGTACGTGAGATCACTGGTTTCCGTGGCGGTCATCGGCGCTCCCCCAGATTCGTGTCAGCGGATACTGACACGAATTGTCACTTCGGTGGGAATCTCAGCGCGCCGTCGAGGCGGATGGTCTCGCCGTTGAGGTAGGGGTTGCGGGCGATCGACTCCACCAGGAGCGCGAACTCCTCGGGCCGGCCCATCCGCTTCGGGAACACGATGTTCTCGACCAGCTTGTCCCGCGTCTCCTCCGACACGCCCAGCATCAGCGGGGTGCCCATGGTGCCGGGGGCGATGGCGCACACCCGCACCCCGATCGGCGCGAGGTCGCGGGCCATGGGCAGCGTCATGCCGAGGATGGCGGCCTTCGCAGCCGCGTACGCGATCTGACCCGTCTGGCCCTCGAGTCCGGCAATGGACCCGGTGTTGACGATCACGCCGCGCTGGCCCTCGGCGTCGGCCTCGTTGTCGGACATGGCCGCCGCCGCGAGCCGGCTCACGTTGAAGGTGCCGAACGCGTTCATCTCCATCGTGGCGACGAACGACGTCTTGTCGTGGACCGCACCGCCGCGCCCGACGGTGCGGCCGCCGCCGAGTCCACCACCCGCAACGTTGACCACGAGCGAGAGCGGACCGAGCGACCGCGCCGCCTCGATGGCCGCACCCACCGCGTCGTCGTCGTTGACGTCGCCGTCGGCCGCGAGCGCGCCGTCACCCAGTTCCTTGGCGAGGTCGGCGGCGCGGTCGGCGTCGCGGTCGAACACCACGACCCCCATCCCGATCGACACGAGGTGGCGCACGGTGGCGGCACCGAGTCCGCCCGCGCCTCCCGTCACGATCGCCGAACGTCCGTCGAGCTCCATGTCTGTCCTCTTCTCGGCCTCGGCCGGTCAGTCGTTGGTGGGGAAGCCGAGGTCGATCACGCTCGACGCGGGATCGGGCCACCGCGTCGTGACCACCTTCGGGTGCGTGTAGAAGCGGATCCCCTCGGGACCGTAGATCGGTGCGTCGCCGAAGAGCGACGCCTTCCAACCGCCGAAGGAGTGCCAGGCGACCGGCACGGGGATGGGGACGTTGATGCCGACCATGCCGACGTTCACGTCACGTTCGAAGCGGCGCGCCGCGCCGCCGTCGCGCGAGAAGAGCGCGACACCGTTGCCGTAGGGGTTGGCGTTCACCAGCGCGAGCGCGTCGTCGTAGGTCGGCACCCGCACGACGCTCAGCACCGGACCGAAGATCTCGTCGTCGTACACGGCCATGCCGGGTTCGACGTTGTCGATCAACGAGCATCCGACGAAGAAGCCGTCACCGAGCGCGGCGTCGGACGCGAGCGGTGAACCGTCGACCACCACGGCGGCGCCGTCGCCGGCGGCGCGGGTGACGTACGACTGCACGCGGTCACGATGCTCGCGCGTGATCAACGGCCCCATCATCGACGCGTCGGCATCGCCGGGACCGACCACGACATCGGGGATGCGCGCCGCAATCGCCTCGACCAACGGGTCGGCGACCGCGCCCACCGCGACGACAACGGAGATCGCCATGCAGCGCTCACCGGCCGATCCGTACCCGGCCGAGATCGCGGCGTCGGCCGCGGCATCGATGTCGGCGTCGGGCAGCACGACCATGTGGTTCTTCGCACCGCCGAGCGCCTGCACGCGCTTGCCGTGCCTGGCTCCGGTCTCGTAGATGTGCCGCGCGATCGCCGTGCTGCCCACGAACGACACCGCGTCGACGTCGGGGTGCTCGAGCAGGGCGTTCACGGCTTCGGCGTCGCCCTGGATCACGGTGTGCACGCCGTCGGGGAACCCTGCCTCACGCACCAGCTCGGCGAGCAGCAGCGAAGCCGACGGGTCCTTCTCGGACGGCTTGTGCACGAACGTGTTGCCGCACGCGAGCGCGTTGGCGAGCATCCACAGCGGCACCATCACCGGGAAGTTGAACGGCGTGATGCCGACCACGACACCCACCGGCTGCAGCACCGTGTGCACGTCGATGCCGGTGGAGACCTCCGAGCTGTGGGAGCCCTTCAGGAGGTGCGGGATCCCGCAGGCGAACTCCACGCAGTCGAGGCCGCGTGCGACCTCGCCGCGCGCGTCGTCGAGCACCTTGCCGTGCTCGGCGGTGATCAGCGCAGCGAGGTCGTCGCGTCGGGTGTCCACCAGCTCCCGCAGCTTGAACATCGCCGCGCTCCGGCGACTGAGCGGCGAATCGCGCCACTCGGCGGCCGCAGCCGCCGACACCTTCACCGCGGCGTCGACCTCGGCAGTGGACGCGAACGAGACCTGGCCGGTCTGCACGCCGCGCGCGGGATCGAACACGGGCCCGCGCCGCGCCGCCGCGCCGTCGACCCGGCGTCCGCCGATCCAGTGTCCGATGGTGTGCACGTGATGGTCCCGCCGAGAGGAAAGGGCGTTCAGAGGCGGTAGAGCTTACGGGCGTTCTCGCCGTAGATCTTCTTCTGCGTCGCCGCCGGCAGCGTCGCCATCTTGTCCTTCACCGTCGCGAGCGGCTCCGGGTAGAGGCAGGTGGGGTGCGGGAAGTCGGTCTCGAACAGGATGCTGTCCTCACCGACCGCCTCGATGAGGTCGGGCAGCTTGTTGCGGGCGTTCTCGAACCAGAACGTGGCGAACATGTTCGAGCGGAAGTACTCCGACGGCATCTTCTTCATCTTGGCCAGCTCGTCGGGCGCGTTCTCCGACATCTCGTAGTCGAGCGTCTCGAGCATGAACGGGATCCAGCCGACGCCGCTCTCCACCGAGACCATCTGCAGCTCGGGGAAGCGGTCGAACACGCGCGAGAGGATGACGTTGGTGAGCACGCGCGAGTTGCCGATGAACAGCAGCGCGCCACCGATGGCGAGCTTGGTGTCCATGGGGTGCGATTCCCACGGGTACTGCCCGTAGAAGCCCATCGCCGTCGCGCTGGCACCGATGTGGAAGTGCACCGGCATGTGGAGGTCGGAGCAGACCGCCCAGAACGGGTCCCACGCGTGGTTGGCGAGGTCGGGCGCGCCGAGGTCGGTGGGGTCGGACGTCATGTTCACGCCCCGCGCACCGAGCGCGGCGACGCGCTTGGTCTCGGCGACACACGCGTCGACGCTCCACGCGGGCATCAACGGCAGGCCGAGGAGCCGGTCGCCGGAGTCGACCTGGATGCCGGCCATGTAGTCGTTGTAGATCTCGATCACGACCTTGCACAGCGCTTCGTCGTCGACCATGCCGAGGTCCTGGCCACCGAGACCGACCGTGTTCGGGAACATGATCTGCGCGTCGATCCCGCACTCGTCGAGCACCCCGAGGCGCACCTTCGGGTCGTACGAGCCGACGTGCGTGTCCTCGATCGACCAGTGGTTGAGCGCGAGGTCGGCGCTCTCCTTCTGGCCGTCCTTGCCGATCACCGCGCCGGCGCTGGCGCGCCCGAGCGGGTGGCCGTCGAACACCCACGTGGGGATGTCGTCGACCACCTCGACGTGCGGGACTCGGTCCTTGTACTTCTCGGGCGCGAGCTCGGTGAAGAGGTCGTGGCGCTCGGTGAAGTGGGAGTCGGCGTCGATGACGAGGGTGCCGTCGCTGAGCATGTGCCCAAGGGTACCGACGGATTGGGCTCCGTCCAATTTCTTCTCGCGATGCCAGAATCGGGCTCGTGGGAGAGCACGAGGCACGGATCGGCTGGATCGGCACCGGTGTGATGGGAGCGAGCATGTGCGGGCAGGTGCTCGCGGCCGGCCACCCCGTCACCGTCACCACCAGGACCCGTGCCAAGGCCGACGCACTGGTCGACGCCGGCGCAACCTGGGCCGACTCCCCCGCCGAGGTCGCGGCCGGCAGCGACGTGGTCTTCGTCATGGTCGGCTACCCGGACGAGGTCGACGCGGTCGTCTTCGGCGACGGGCGCGAGCGGGCCGGCGCCCTGTCGGCGCTCGCGCCCGGCGGCCTGCTCGTCGACATGACCACCAGCCGACCCGCGCTCGCGGTCGACATCGCAACTCAGGCCAGCGCGGTCGGCGTCGCCGCGCTCGACGCGCCCGTGTCGGGAGGCGACGTCGGCGCGCGCAACGGCACCCTCTCGATCATGGTGGGAGGCGGCGCCGACGGGTTCGCGCGAGCGCGCCCGTACCTCGACGCCATGGGTGCGACCGTCGTGCACCAGGGGCCAGCAGGCGCGGGGCAGCACACCAAGCTCGCCAACCAGGTGCTCGTCGCCGGCAACATCGTCGCCGTCTGCGAGGCACTGCTCTACGCGACGCGCGCAGGGCTCGACGTCGAGTCGGTCCTGACGTCGGTGTCGAGCGGCGCCGCCGCGAGCTGGGCGCTGTCGAACCTGGCGCCGCGCATCGTCGCCGGCGACTACGCGCCGGGGTTCTTCGTCGACCACTTCGTGAAGGACATGGCGATCGTGCTCGACGAGGCGGCCCGTCTGCAGCTCGCACTCCCCGGGCTCTCGCTGGCGCACCAGCTCTACGTCGCGCTCCAGGCCCAGGGGCACGGACGCGACGGCACCCAGTCGCTCATCCTCGCGTTGGAGGCCCTGTCGCCGGCGTGATCAGGGGCTTGAGGCGATCGCGATCTCGTCGAGGATCTGCGCCGTGCGCGCGGGCTGGCCCACCATGCACATGTGACCGGCGTCGAGGTCGAGGACCTTGCAGTGCGGACCCACGTTCGCCGCGAACTGCGACTGCTTGTCGGCGGCGACGATCATGTCCTGCAGCGTGCGCACCCAGGTCGACGGCAGGTCGGGGCGCAGCGGCGCAAGGTCGACCGGGCTGTCGGACAGCCCGGGTGCCTCGGGCACGAGTCGCTCGACGCAGAACGCGAGCTGCTCGTCGGTGAGATCGTTGCCGAGCACCAGCTTCGCGAGGTCACCGTCCATCGCGCGTGGTTCGGCCTCGCCCGCCGCTTCCATGCCTGCACGGGCCATCGCCTGGACTTCGGGCTCGAGGGTGTCGAACGCCGACTTCCCCGTCTCGGGCACGGTGCACGCGACGAACACCGCGTGACGCACGCGGTCGCCGAGCAGCCCGATCATCGCCGGCATCGAGCAGCCCGCCAGCGAGTGCCCGGCGAGCACGACGTCGTCGAACCCGGCGGCGTCGATGTCGGCGCGCACGGATTCGGCGCAGTCGGTGAACGTCACCGAGCGGAGGTCGGCGGGATGCGCGCCACGACCGGGCAGGTCGACCGCGATCGAGGGCGCCGACATGAGGGCACGGGTGGGGTCCCAGCAGCGGCCGTCGAGGCCACCGCCGTGGACGAGGACGACAGGGATCATGGCCGGTAGCGTGGACGGCCTCATCCGAAAGTGCAACCTGGACACAGGCGGTGGGTCATGCGTGACGTCGTGGTCGTCGAAGCGGTACGGAGCCCGGTCGGGCGGCGCAAGGGCGGCCTGTCGGGCGTGCACGCGGCCGATCTGCTCGGCGACGTGCAGCGCGCGGTGATCGACCGCTCCGGCATCGACCCGTCCGAGGTGGACCAGGTGGTCGGCGGGTGCGTCGGTCAGGTGGGGATGCAGGCCGCCAACGTCACCCGCACCGCGTGGCTCCAGGCCGGCCTTCCCCTGGAGGCCGCCGCCACCACGGTCAACACGCAGTGCGGATCGTCGCAGCAGGCCACCAACATGGCGACCGCGTTGATCGCCGCCGGTGTGGTCGACGTCGCGGTCGCGTGCGGCGTCGAGGTGATGAGCGTGGTGTCGATGGGCGCGACCGTCCCCAAGGACCCGTTCGTGGGCAAGCCCATCAACCGGAAGTACTGGGAGCACTACGAGAACACGTCGCAGTTCGAGGGCGCCGAGCGCATCGCCGAGAAGTTCGGCGTCACCCGGGGCGAGCTCGACGCGTTCGGCAAGCAGTCGCAGGACCGCGCCGCGGTCGCGTGGGCCGAAGGCCGCTTCGACACGCAGATCGTGCCGATCGAGGCGCCCACGCTCGACGACGACGGCGAACCGAACGGCACCCACACCGTCACCCGGGACGAAGGTCTGCGCGACACGACCATCGAGGCGCTCGCCAATCTCAAGCCCGTGCTCGACCGCGATCCGGCGTTCCACACCGCCGGAACCGCGTCGCAGATCAGCGACGGCGCCGGCGCGCTGCTGCTCATGACCGCCGAGAAGGCCGACGCCCTCGGCCTCCAGCCGCGCGCCCGGATCGTCGACACGTGCATCGTGGGCAGCGACCCGGTGCTGATGCTGACCGGCCCGATCCCGGCGACCGAGCACCTGCTCGAGCGCAACAAGCTCACCATCGACGACATCGACCTGGTCGAGATCAACGAGGCGTTCGCGTCGGTGGTGCTCGGTTGGCAGCGCGCCACCGGCGCCGACATGGCCCGGGTCAACCCGAACGGTGGCGCCATCGCGCTCGGCCACCCGCTCGGCGGCACCGGCACGATCCTGCTCACCAAGGCCGTGCACGAGCTCGCGCGGTCGGGCAAGCAGCGCGCGCTGGTGACCATGTGCTGCGGCGGCGGCCTGGGGACCGGCACCATCGTCGAACGGGTGTGAGCCGAGGCGGCGCCTGATCCCTCCCGGCGAACATCTCGGAGTTGACCCCCGACGGGGACACGTCAACCACGAGATGCACAGGCGGGCACCGCGCGACCTGGCGTAGATTCCGCGCCATGACCACAACCCCTGCTCCTCCGGTCGCGGCGCGCTTCATCGGCAAGTCGGTCACCCGCAAGGAAGACCAGCGCCTCCTCACCGGCCACGGCCTCTATGTCGACGACGTGAAGGTCGCGGGCACGCTCCACGCGGCGTTCCTGCGCAGCGACCTCGCGCGCGCCGCCATCACCCGCATCGACACCAGCGCGGCGAAGGACCTGCCGGGCGTGGTCGCGGTGTACACGTGGGAGGACTTCAACGGGATCAGCGGCCCCGGTTACCACTCGATGATGAGCGAGGAGCTGGCGGTGCCACCGCCCCTCGCGATCACCGACGTGCGCTATGTGGGCGATCCGGTGGCGATGGTGATCGCCGACACGCGCTACGTGGCCGAGGACGCGTGCGAACTGATCGAGGTCGACTACGACCCGCAGACCGCAGTGGTCGACTACACCAGTGCCGCGGCCGACACCGAGCACCTCGTGCACGGGGGTTGGGGACTCGAGTCGAACGCAATGGTCCAGGTGCCGTTCACGCCCCTCTCCCCCGACCTCGACGACGCGTTCGCAACGGCTGCGCACGTGATCGAGTGCGACGTCGAGCAGAACCGCTACGTGGCGATGCCGATGGAGACGCGCGGGATCGTGGCCTCGTTCCACAAGGGCCGCGAGGAGCTCGACATCGCGTGCGCGACGCAGTCGGTGCACGAGACCAAGAACTTCTTCGCGCGTTACGTGCAGATCCCAGAAGGCCACGTGCACGTCACCGCACGCGACGTCGGCGGTGGCTTCGGCCAGAAGATGTTCGTGTACCGCGAGGAGTGTGCGGTCGTGCTCGCGTCATACCTCCTCGGGCAACCGGTCAAGTGGATCGAGGATCGGCGCGAGAACCTCTTGTCGGCCGGCCACTCTCGCAACGAGTTCGCCCGCGTGAAGGTTGCGGTCGACGACGACGGCGTCATCCAGGCGATCGCCGCCGACCACGTGTGCGACGTCGGCGCGTACGCGGTGTGTCCTGCCGGCATGGACCCGATGCTGCTGCCGGGTCCGTACAAGACTCCGCGACTCGGGTTCTCGATCGAGATGGTGTGGACCAACACCATGGGCAAGGCCGCCTACCGCGGACCGTGGATGTTCGAGACGACGGCGCGCGAGATGGCTCTCGACCACGTCGCTGCCGAGATCGGGATCGATCCCGCCGAGTTCCGCCGGCGCAACCTCCTCGCGTTCGGTGACCTCCCGTTCACGTCACCGAGCGGCAACGTGTTCCAGGAGATCACGCCGCTCGAGACGTTGGAGCAGGCGCTCGAGCTCCTCGACTACGAGGCGTTCCGCAAGGAGCAGGCCGAGGCGCGCGCGCACGGCCGCCACCTCGGCGTGGGCATCTGCTCCTACGTCGAGCCGACGTCGATGGGGAGCAACACCCTCGCCACCGAGGCCGCCACCGTGAAGGTCGAGACGAGCGGACGGGTCGTCGCCTACCTCGGCACCACCGCGCACGGCCAGAGCATCGAGACGACGATGGCGCAGATCGTGGCCGAGCACCTCGGCGTGGCCTACGACGACGTCACGATCGTGCAGGCCGATTCGCGGTCGACGCCGTACGGCCCCGGCACCGGCGGGAGCCGCACCGCGGTCGTCGCGGGTGGCGCGGCGCGAGAGGCGACCGTCGCCGTTCGAGAGAAGGTGATGAACATCGCCGCGCACATGATGGAGGCGTCGCCCGACGACCTCGAGATCGCGGAAGGCGTCGTGTCGGTGCGCGGCACGCCGTCGAAGTCGGTGACCTTGCAGGATGTCGCCAAGCAGGCGTTCCACCGCGCCAACGAGCTCCCCGACGACATCGAAGGTGGGCTCGAGGCGACGGTCCGCTTCCGGCCCACGCAGTTCCCCACGTGGTCGAACGCGACGCACATCTGCGTGGTCGAGATCGACGGCGAGACGTGGCTGCCCGAGGTGAAGCGCTACATCGTCTCCGAGGACTGCGGCCGCATGATCAACCCGATGGTGGTCGAGGGGCAGATCTTCGGCGGCGTGGTGCAGGGCATGGGCGGCGTGCTGCTCGAGGACTTCGTGTACGACGACGAGGGCAACCCGCTCACCACCACGTTCATGGACTACCTCCCACCGACGACCACCGAGGTGCCCGAGATCGAGGTTGGGCACATCGAGACCGTGTCGACCACCAACCCGGGGGGTTACAAGGGCATGGGCGAGGGCGGTGCGATCGGCGCCCATGCCGCGGTGGCCAACGCGGTGCTCGACGCGCTGCGCCCGCTCGGCGTGAAGGCCACCAAGACGCCGCTCGGTCCCGAGCAGATCTTCGCGCTGGTGGAAGCGGCGAAGGCTTGAGCATCGACGTCGACCGTGCCGTCGACCGTGCCGTCGACCAGGCCGGCTCGGTCGTCACCGTCACGTTGAACCGGCCCGACAAGCTCAACGCGCTCGACCTCGAGCACATCGTCACGTTCCGCGACGTGTTGCGCGGTCTGGCCGCCGACCGCTCGGTGCGCGCAGTGGTGCTCACCGGCGCGGGGCGGGGGTTCTGTGCCGGCGGTGACGTCACGTCCATGACCGGCGAGCACGACAGCGGCTCCGCGTCCTCGGCCTCCGTCGAACCCCTCGACCTCCGGGCGATCATGGAGGTGTCGGAGCTGCTGCACGGGATGTCGGCGTTCACCGTCGCTGCGGTCAACGGACCGTGCGCCGGTGCGGGGTTGTCGTTCGCGTGCGCGTGCGACCTGCGCTACGCGGCGCGTTCAGCAGTGTTCGTGAGCGCGTTCCTGCGCGTCGGCAGTTCGGGCGACCACGGCAGCGCGTGGGTGCTCACACGCGCAGTCGGACCAGCGAAGGCGCGTGAGCTGCTGTTCCTCGGTGAGCGGATCGACGCCGACGAAGCGCACCGCGTCGGACTGGTCAACGCGACCGTCGACGATGACGCCCTGCGCGGCCACGTCGACGCGATCGCGGCGCGGCTCGCCGCGATGCCGCCGAACGCGGCGCGGTCGATGAAGCAGAACCTCGACGACGCGCTCACCCTGCCCCTCGGCGCGTACCTCGACGTCGAGACCGCCCGCTTCGCCGAGTGCAGCGGCTCGCCGGAAGCGGTCGCTGCGGCCAAGGCGTTCCTCGAACGGAGCTGATGGCCGTGAGCGTGCGCTTGTCGGAGGACGAGGCCTGGGCCGAGCTCGCGGCAGCCCACACCGGGATCCTCACCACGCTGCGCCGCGACGGGAGGCCAGTGCCGCTCCCGGTGTGGTTCGTGGCGCTCGACCGCCACGTCTACGTGCGCACGCCGGCCCGCACGAGGAAGGTCGCACACGTGGAGCACGATCCGCGCGCGACGTTCCTGGTGGAGCGGGGCGAACGATGGGCCGAGCTGTGTGCGGTCATGCTGCACGCCGAGGTCACACTGCTCGGCGAGGGCGCTGAGCGCGACACCATCGAGTCGTTGCTCACCGAGAAGTACGCCAGCTTCCGCACCGAGAGCACGCAGCTGCCCGACGCGACGCGCGCGCACTACGCGGTGGCGTCAGCCGTCCTGAAGTTGACGCCCGTCGGGCGCCTCGTCACCTGGGACAACAGCAAGTTGCGCCTGCGGTAGCGCCGGGCTGGCTACACCTCGGCGGCGGCGGTGTCCTTCTGCGACGGCTTCACCTTCGTGCCCTTCCACTCGGGGATGTCCTCCCCGACCTTCGCGGCGGGCATCTTGTCGTCGTGGACGACGGCCCAGTGCGAGTGGTTGAGCTCGTGCATGGTGAAGCACGCCTGCAGCGAGTTGTAGAAGCCCTGGTTGTCCTGGGTCTGGTTGACCGACTCCTTGATGAGCAGCGCGGCCATGGTGGGGATCTTGGCGATGCGGCGCGCGAACTCGAGCGTGCGCTCGGCGAGGTCGTCGGCCGGGAAGACCTTGCTCACCATGCCCAGCTGGTAGCACTCCTCGACCGTGATCGAGTCGCTCGTGAGCATGAGCTCCTTGGTCTTGCGGGCACCGAACTCCCACGGGTGCGCGAAGTACTCCATGCCGCACATGCCGAGGCGGGTGCCCACGACGTCGGCGAAGATCGTGCCCTCGGCCGCGGTGATGAGGTCGCAGGCCCACATGAGCATGAGCCCGGCCGAGTACACGGATCCGTGCACCTGGGCGATGGTGATCTTGCGCAGGTTGCGCCAGCGCAGGGTGTTCTGGAAGTAGTAGTGCCACTCCTGCAGCATCAGGTTCTCGGACCCGCCGCGCGTACCGCCGTTGATCGAGCGGCTCGGGTGCGGGTTGGGCCCGAACATCTCCTCGCGGCTGACGGCGCTGCCGATGTCGTGCCCCGACGAGAACATCGTCCCGTTGCCGCCGAGGATCACGACCCGCACGGTGTCGTCGGCCTCGGCGCGGAGGAACGCGTCGTCGAGCTCGACGAGCATGCCGCGGTTCTGCGCGTTCTTCGCGTCGGCGCGGTCGAGCATGATGCGCGCGATCGTCCCCTCGTCGAGCGTCTCGTAGGTGACGAACTGGTACTCCGGTGCGTCGGCCACGCCGATCCCCCTCGTGCTCGCGCCGCCACGTGCGGCGCCTGGAACACCGACGCTAGCGTCGGACCACCGATCATGAGGAGCCCAGGATGGAACGGATCCCCTACGACGAGTTCTCGATGTTCCACGAGAACGCCGAGGAGTTCGGGTTGCCGTATGACGGCCCACCCACGGTCCGGCGAGCATCCGTGGAGGTCGGGCCCGACCGGCGGCTGAGCGCGCTGGTGTGGGGCGACGCCGCTCCGGAGCTCGTCTTCCTGCACGGCGGCGCGCAGAACGCCCACACCTGGGACACCGTGGCGATGGCGCTCGGCCGGCCGCTGGTGGCGCTCGACCTGCCCGGTCACGGGCACTCCGACGGCGGGCGCGAGGGCATCATCGGCCTCCAGGCCAACGCCGAGGACGTCGCAGTGGCCATCCGGGCGCTGGCACCCGACGCGCAGGCCGTGATCGGCATGTCGCTCGGTGGCATGACCACGATCGCGCTGGCCGACCACGTGCCGGATCTGGTGCGCAGGGTCGTGCTGGTCGACGTGACGCCCGGCGTCAACGAACGCAAGTCGTCGACCATTGCCGAGTTCATCAACGGGCCCGAGAGCTTCGACAGCTTCGACGACCTGCTCGCGCGCACGATCGAGTACAACCCCACCCGCACCGAGGCGTCGCTGCGGCGCGGCATCCTCCACAACGCCGAGCAGCGTGAAGACGGCAGTTGGGTGTGGCGCTACCAGCGCTTCCGCGCCTTCGAGCCCGCGCTGGCCGAGAACGCGCCCGAAGGCAACTCGGGCCACCCCAACTTCCAGTACCTCTGGGACGCGGTGTCGCGCATCCAGGTGCCCCTGTTGCTGGCGCGCGGGATGCGCGAGCAGTCGGTGGTCGACGACGACGACGAGGTCGAGCTCCTCCGTCGGCTCCCCAACGCACAGGTCGAGCACTTCGAGGACGCCGGTCACAGCCTCCAGGGCGACACGCCCGTCGAGCTCGCCCAGAGCATCGAGAAGTTCGTCTTCGGCTCCTGATCCACCAGGTTGCGTGACTCGGGCATAGTCAATGTGCCTCAGTCACGCAACTTCGCTAGCGGAGGCGTTCGAGGAAGGTGACGATGGCGTCGTTGAAGAGGTCGTTCTTGTCGCCGGCAACCATGTGACCGGCGCCTTCGACGTCGACGTACTCGGCGTGGGGCACCAGGCGCAGCAAGTCCTGGGCACCCTCCTCGCTGAGCAGGTCGCTGACCCGGCCGCGCACGAGCAGGGTGGGCACGCCGATGTGCCGGGCCGCGTCCTGGAGTCGTCCTTCGTGCACGAGCGACGCGCGTGTCTCGTCACGCGAGCCGAGCTTGCCTTTCATGAAGCGCGGGTCCCAGTGCCACACCCACCGGCCGTCGTCGCGCTGGCGCACGTTCTTCTTGAGCCCCGACAGGTCGGTCGGGCGCGGGCGGTGCGGGTTGTACGCGGCGACGGCGTCGGCGACCTCGTCGAGCGACGCGAAACCGTCCTCGAGGTGCTCGCTCATGAAGGCGCCGATGCGCATGGCGCCGTCCTGCTCGATCTTCGGCGCCACATCGACCAACACGAGCGCACGTGCGATCGGCTCGTCGGCGTGCGTGCCGATCGCGACCATCGACGCGATGCCACCGAGCGACGCACCGACGAGCACCGGCGGCTCGGGGAACGAGCGTGCGATCTCGTACACGTCACCCGCGAACGCCTCGGGCCCGTAGTCGCCGTCGTCGGGCCAGTCGCTCTCGCCATGGCCCCGCAGGTCGACGCGGAAGACATGCCAGCCACGCTCGGCCAGCACGCGTGCCGTCGAGCCCCACGCGAAGCGTGTCTGCCCACCCCCGTGGAGCAGCACCACGACCGGTCCCTCGAGGTCACCGAACTCGTCGGCCCGCAACCGCAGGCCGTCGCGCCCGTGGAGGTCGATCGAGCGCACGTCGTCGGTGCTGGTCACGGTCAGCCTCCCGGCGACGTGGGCATCGCGTTGCTGCGGACGTCCTTGTACGGGATGTCACGGTCGGCCGCCCACTCACGCGGCATGCCCAACACGCGCTCGGCGATCAGGTTGCGCTGGATCTCGTTGCTGCCGCCGGCGAGGCTGGTGGCCTGGCGCTCGAGGAAGTCCTCGCCCGCTCCCCGACCGAGGGTCTCGGCGCCGGGCAGCCAGGTGAGCGCCTCGGGTCCGGCGAGCTCGAGCCGGATGGTGGTCTTGCGCTCGGCCGACGTGGCGGTGAACAACTTGGTGATCGCGGCCGACTGACCGACCAGCGCGCCGGTCTCCATGCCGAGACTCACCCGCTTCACCAGGCCGCGCTGCACGACGTCGAGCACGTGCGCCTCGGCCAGCAGCTGGCGCGCGACCGGTTCGTCGGACGTACCGCGTGCTGTGACGATCTTCAGGCAGCTGGCGTCGAACGCGCCGTCGGCGCCCTCGGCGAGGTAGTTGCGCCCGCTCACGTAGGGAGAACCACCACCGACGGCGTTGCGCTCGTGCGCGAGCAACGCCAGCGCGACCGTCCAGCCGTCGTTCACCTCACCGACGACGGAGTCGGGCGGGAGCCGCACGTCGTCGAAGAATTCCTGACAGAACTCGAGCGACCCGTTCACCTGCTTGATCGGGTCGACCTGCACACCGTCCTGGTGGATCTCCATGATGAACATGGTGAGACCGCGGTGCTTCGGCGCGTCCCAGTCGGTGCGGGCGAGGCACATGGCGTGCGTGGCCGACATCGCCGCGGTGCTCCAGATCTTGGAGCCGTTCATCACCCACTCGTCGCCGTCGCGCTCGGCGCGGCGTCAGGCACCCGGCGAGGTCGGAACCACCGGTGGGCTCGGAGAGGAACTGCACCCACTGATGCTCGCCCTTGAGCATCGGCGGCAGGTACCTGGCCTTCTGCTCGGGCGTGCCGAAGTCGACGAGGGTGGCGCCGAGGATGCTGAAGTGCGGCACGTTGAGGTGCAGCGGCATCTCGTAGGGCAGCGACTCCTCGGTGAACGCGTGCTGGTACTCGATGCTCAGCCCGAGGCCGCCGTACTCCTTCGGGAAGCAGATGCCCGCAAGCCCGCCGTCCCACAGCATGCGCTGCAGCTCTTTGTCGCGCGCCCAGGTCTCGTCGTCCTCGGCGCGGTCGGGCGGCGGCGCGTCGGGCGCGAGCACCGGCATGTTCGCAGCCAACCACTCGCGCACGCGGAGGCGGAACTCCTCGACCGTCTCCGTCTGCTCAGGCACCAGCGACCTCCCCGGTGAGGACGGGCGCCTCGATGGTGGACCCGTACTTGGTGACGATCGCGTCGGCGATGCGTTCACGGTGTTGGGCGGGCGTGCCGAACAGGTTGCGGTCGAGCGTGATCCGCCGCAGGTACAGGTGGAGGTCGTGCTCCCACGTGACGCCGATGCCGCCGTGCAGCTGCGTGCACTCCTGCAGGATCTCGCTGGCGTGGTCGCCCAGGTACGACGCCGCCGAGCTCACGATCTCGATCACCTCGGGGTCGTCGTCCTGCACGGCGCGCACCGCGAGCTCGGTGACGCCGTGGCACCCCTCGATCCACATCTTCATGTCGGCGATGCGGTGCTTGATCGCCTGGTACGACGCCAGCGGTCGTCCGAACGAGCTGCGGTCGCCGAGGTACTCGAGCGTGAACTCCAGCACACGGTCGAGGCCGCCGACCACCTCCGCGCTCTGCAGCGCGACCCGCGAGGTGCAGCTGGCGCTCGATCGCGTCCGCAGCGTCACCGACCTCGCCCACGATCCGGTGCGGGGGCACGTGCACGTTCTCGAAGTAGACGGTCGCGAAGCGCCGCACGAGATCGACCGACTCGAGCGGCTCGATGTGCACACCGGCCGACGACGCGGGGATCAGGCACTGCGTCCACGCACCGTCGGTGCGCGCGGTCACGAGCAGCTCGTCGGCTTGCGCGGCGTATTCCACCGTTGTGCTCTCGCCGTCGAGCGCCAGGCCGCCCGCGTCACCGGCGCGCGCCGCGCCGACGGCGACTCCGTGTGCGTCCCAGCCGCCACCGGGTCCGGCGATGCACCACGCGGCCACGATCTCGCCGGCGACGACGCGCGGGAGCACCTCGGCCCGCAGCTCGGGCGATCCGCCGCGGGCGACCGCGTCGGCGACGACGTTGGTGGGCACGAGCGGTCCGGGCGAGACGAGACGTCCCATCTCCTCGGCCACGATCGCGAGGTCGACCACGCCCTCACCGGAGAGGCTGCCGCCACCATCGTCTTCCGCCACGAGGAACGACGTCCAGCCGAGCTCGGCACCCCTGGCCCACCACGCCCGGTCGAACCCGTCGGGATCGTCGGCGAGGGCGCGCACCGTCGTGAGCGGTGCCTCCTGCTCGAGGAATTTGCGGGTGGTCTCCTGGAAGAACTGCTGATCGTCGGTGAGGCCGAGGTTCATCGGCGCCGAGCGTAGATGAGTCGTAGGATCGCTCCCACTTCGACCAACGGGGGTTCTCCGCGAGATGAAGTTGCAGATCGACTCCGAGGCGTGCACCGGACACGGGCGTTGCTACGTGCTGGCTCCGGAAGTGTTCGAGCCCGACGACGAGGGACACAGCGTGGGACTGGTCGAGGACATCCCCGCCGACCTCCTCGACAAGGCGCGACTGGCCGCGGCGAACTGTCCCGAGAGCGCCATCACCATCTCCGATGACTGACACCATCTCTCGTGACTGACGGCTCCGACTGACGTCGCGATGGATGAGCTCGTCGAGGAGGTCGAGCGCGGCCCCGACGGACCCCACGTCGGCGCGTTCTTCGACTTCGACGGCACGCTCATCTACGGGTTCTCGGTGCTCGCGTTGCAGGCCGCGCGTCTGCGGCGACGCGACGTGTCGCCCCAGGAGGTCGCGAATGCGCTGATGACGGGGGTCGGCCTCGTGCTCGGGCAGGCCGACTACGACACGGTCGTGTCGGTCCTCGGACGCGCCTGGCGCGGCCGGTCGATCGACGAGATCGACGAGATCGGCCGCAAGCTGTTCGAGCAGAAGCTGGCCGGACGCGTCTACCCGGAGGCGCGGGCGCTCGTCGCGGCGCACCAGCGCAAGGGCCACACGGTGGTGCTGGCGTCGTCGGCGTTGTCGTTCCAGGTGGAAGCGATGGCGGCGGACCTCGACGTCGAGCACGTGCTGTGCACGCGCTTCGAGGTCGTCGACGGGAAGCTCACGGGCCAGCTCGCGGGTGACCACCTCTGGGGCGCCGGCAAGCGGCGCGTGGTCGAGCAGCTCGCCAAGGAGCTCGACGTCGATCTCGGCGCGAGCTACGCCTACGCCGACGGCAGTGAAGACGTCGAGCTGCTCGACCTCGTCGGCAACCCCCGTCCGACCAACCCGACGCGCGGGCTCGAACGCAAGGCGCGCGAGCGCGGCTGGCCCGTACACCGGTTCTCGAAGCGCCGGGGCCCCACTCCCGATCTCGCGGCGCGGCACGTCGCCGCCATCGGGGGGTTCCTCGCCGCGACCGCGACGGGCATCGGGCTCGGCATCCTCAACCGCAGCAAGACCGACGCGGTCAACACGATGATCAGCGTGGGCAGCGACGTCGCGCTCGGCATCGCCGGGATCCACCTCAGCGTGATCGGCGAGGAGCACGTGTGGTCGCACCGTCCCGCAGTGTTCCTCTTCAACCACCAGAGCTCGATCGATCCGGTGCTGCTCATGGCGTTGTTGCGGCGCGACGTCACCGCGGTGGCCAAGAAGGAGCTCGCCACCAATCCGCTCGTGCGGCTCGCCGGTGCGCTCGCCGACGCGGTGTTCATCGATCGCAGCAATCACGAAGACGCGGTCGCGGCGATGCGCCCACTGGTGGAGGAAGCCCTGCTGCGCGGCAAGTCATTGGCGGTGGCGCCGGAAGGGACCCGTTCTGGCACCGGACGTCTCGGGCCGTTCAAGAAGGGAGCGTTCCGCCTGGCAATGGCGGGCGGGGTGCCGATCGTGCCGATCGTGTTCCGCAACGCCAACGACGTCTGGCCGCTCGGCACGCAGTTCATGCGGCCCGGCACGGTCGACGTCGTCGTGCACGCGCCGATCCCGACCGGCGACTGGAGCAACGAGACGCTCGACGCGCACATCGCGGCAGTGCGTGGGATCTACCTCGACACGTTCGCGAACTGGCCGGTGCGGTGAGTGGGCACGGCCGGACCGACAGCGCCGCGGGCGTGCGCGCCGCCATTCTGGGACGACCCGCGGTGCGCGTCCGCGCCGACGACCTCGCGCTCGTGTCGAGCAGGTCGATCCACGACGTCACCCTGGAGCTCGACGCCGACCTGAAGGAGATGGTCGCGACCCACGGCGGTCCTGCAGGCGACGTCTTCCTCCACATCGCCCGGTTGTTCGACCGCACCGCGTACCGCGGGCGCATCCAGGTCGATCCCGAGCAGGTGCGGGCGCTCCAGGAGCTCAACCACCGGTTCCCGATCGCGCTGCTTCCGAGCCACCGTTCGTACATCGACCCGGTGGTGCTGGCGTCGGTGCTGCAGCGCGCCGGGATTCCCCCCACCTACAAGCTCGGTGGCATCAACGTGTCGTTCTGGCCCATGGGGCCCATGGGGCGACGGGCCGGGCTCATCTTCATCCGGCGCAGCTTCCGCGACGACCCGGTCTACAAGCTCGCGCTGCGCGAGTACGTGGGCTGGCTGGCCGAGCACCGCCAGAACCTCGAGTGGTACATCGAAGGTGGCCGCACGCGCACGGGAAAGCTGCGCGACCCACGCCTCGGCCTGCTCGCGTACCTCGTCGACGCGGTGCAGGACGGCCGGTGCGACGACTTCGTGCTGCAACCCGTGTCGATCGTCTACGACGAACTTCTCGACGTGGAAGAGCACGCGCGTTCTGTGCTGGGTGCGAGCAAGACCCCCGAGTCGTTCGCGCGTCTCGTGAGCTACGCGCGCGCACAACGCAGCCGCTACTCGCGCGGCGACATCCACGTGGCCTTCGCTGCGCCGATCTCGGTGCGCGATCACCTCACCCGAGAGCTCGCCGAAGCCGCGGAGGAGGGGACGCACGATCCCCTCCCGTTGCAGAAGCTCGCGTTCGAAGTGGCGGTGCGGATCAACACGGTCACGCCCATCACTCCCCCGGCGCTCATCACCATGGCGCTGTTGTGGGCTGACCGTGCACTCACGGTCGACCAGCTCCTGGCGTTGCTCACGCACTACGCGGACTACCTCGACCAGCGGCAATTCCCGGTCACGTGCCGTCCGATCGCCACGCGCGACACGGTGCTGCGCGGGCTCGCGTCGCTCGAGCGTCACGGCGTGGTGACCCGTAACGACCGCGGACGCGAGGTCGTGTACCTCGTGCAACCGGAGCAGCGCATCGCCGCCGCCTACCACCGCAACGGCATCCTCCACTTCTTCGTGGTGCCGGCGATCGTCGACCTCGCCGGCTCCGTGCACGGCATGGACGGCGCCGAGGATGCCGGTTCGTTGCACGACGAAGCGCTCGCACTGCGCGACACGTTCAAGTTCGAGTTCTTCTTCGCGGACAAGAGCGAGTTCCTCGCCGAGGTCGACGCCGAGGCCGCGGCGAGCGACCGACCCGTGACTGCGCCGTTCCTGCGCCCGTTCCTGGAGGCGTACTGGGTGACCGCGGAGGCGTTGGCCGCCCACGGCGGCACGCCCATCGACGCCGGGGCACTCACGAGCAAGGCCTGCGGTCTCGCCGAGCAGTTCCTGTTGCAGGCCCGCATCTACTGCGCCGACGCCGTGTCGAGCTCCTACGTCGACGGCGCGGTGCGACTCGCCGAGCACCGCAGGTTGCTCGACGGCGAGCTGGATCTCGAGGCGCGACGCCGCGAGTTCGCACAGGAGCTGCACGCGTGGGTCCGGCGGGTCCGCGTCGCGCAAGCGCGCGCCGCGGCACGATTGCTCGAGTTGATGCGCGGATAGGTTGACCAGCGCATCGACCGCCACACCGAACAGGGACCAACCATGGGCATCGCCATCTCCGACGATCACCTCGAGCTGAGCAGCGTCGCCGAGGCCTTCCTCGCCAACTCCGGCGCGCTCGCCGAGGCTCGCTCGTTGCTCGACGCGCCCGAGGAGACGCTCCCGGCGGCGTGGAAGGAGATGGCCGATCTGGGTTGGCTGGGGCTGCACCTGCCCGAAGCTCACGGTGGGTCCGGGTTCGGACTGGCCGAGCTGGTCCTCGTCGTCGAGGCCATGGGCGCGGTGGTCGCGCCCGGACCGTTCCTGCCCACCGTGTGGGCGTCGGCGGTCCTCGCCGCGTGCGGCACGGACGCGCAGCAGGCCGAGCTCCTCCCCGGTCTCGCCGACGGCACCGTGCGCGCCGCCGTGGGGCTCGACGACCGCACCCACCTCGTGCTCGGCGCCGGGCTGGCCGACCTCTTCCTCCTGCCCGACGGCGACGACCTCGTGCTCGCCACCCGCGACGCGGTCAACGTCGAGATGCCGCAGAACGTCGACGCCACGCGCCGCGTCGGGACCGTCACCCGCACCGGCCCGCCGGCGGCCGACCGCGTCCTCGCCGGCGCGCGCGCGACCGCCGTCGTGCTCGGACGCGTCCTCGCCGCCGCCGAGGCCACCGGTGGCGCGCAGGCGTGCGTCACCATGGCCAGCGAGTACGCCAAGGTGCGCGAGCAGTTCGGACGCGTGATCGCGATGTTCCAGGCGGTGAAGCACCAGGCCGCCGACATGCTCGTCGCCACCCAGCTCGCCACTGCAGCCACCTGGGACGCCGCCCGCACCGAGCCGGGCTCGCTCGAGCTCGAACTCGCGGCCGCGGTCGCGGCCGCCCAGGCGCTGCCCGCATTCGTCATGTGCGCGGAGAAGAACATCCAATTGCACGGCGGCATCGGCTTCACCTGGGAGCACGACGCGCACATCTACCTCAAGCGCGCGCTCACACTCGCCGCGGTGTTCGGGCCCGCCGGCGCCATCGACTTCGACGTCTCGCGGCTGATCCGCGCGGGGGTGCAAGGTGCGCACGCGGTCGAGCTCCCGCCCGAGGCCGAGACGTACCGGGCCGAGGTGCGCGCGTTCGTCGAGCGATACCGCGCGACCCCCGAGGCCGAGCAGCTCGGTGTGTTCCTCGACTCGGGCTACGCGCTGGCGCACTGGCCTGCGCCATGGGGTCGCGCGGCCGGCGCAGTCGAGCAGCTGGTGATCGAGGAGGAGCTGCGCGCGGCCGGGATCCGCCCGCCGCAGTACGGGATCGGGGGTTGGATCATCCAGACGCTCACCCAGTACGCCGACCCCGACCAGCTCGAGCGCTGGATCCGCCCCAGCCTCGAGTACCAGCACACGTGGTGCCAGCTGTTCTCCGAGCCGGGCGCCGGGTCGGACGCCGCCGGAGTGCGCACCAAGGCCACGAAGGTCGACGGCGGGTGGAAGGTCACCGGCCAGAAGGTGTGGACCACCGGTGCCGCGCAGTGCGACCGCGGCCTCGCCACCGTGCGCACCGATCCGGACAAGCCGAAGCACGACGGCATCACCGTGCTGGTGATCGACCTGCACGCGCCGGGAGTCGACATCCGTCCTCTCCGTGAGGCGACCGGTCACGCCCTGTTCAACGAGGTGTTCTTCGACGACGTGTTCGTGTCCGACGAAGACGTCGTCGGGCCGGTCAACGGCGGTTGGAAGGTCGCCCGCTCCACGCTCGGCAACGAGCGCGTGAGCATCGGCGGTGGGGGTGGTGGCATCGGCGAGCCGATGTTCGACCTCCTCGACCTCGCCCACCGCTATGCCGACGACGACCGCGCCGCGCTCGAACCTGTCGGTCGGCTCCTGTCGGAGCGCGCCAGCATGCGACTGCTCAACCTCCGCACCGCGGAGCGCGCGGTGGCGGGCGGCGAGCCCGGCCCCGAGGGCAACGTGGCCAAGCTGCTGAGCGCGGAGCACTCACAGCGCGCCGCCGCGCTGGCCCTGCGCATCGTCGGGCCCGCCGGCGCCCTGGCCGAGGGTCAGGACGCGGGCGTGCAGCAGACCGAGATCTTCGCCCGCTGCCTCACCATCGCCGGCGGCACCTCGGAGATCGTGCGCAGCCAGATCGGCGAACGCCTCCTCGGCCTCCCCCGCGACCCCCTCCTGCGCTGATCCTCCCCCCTCCCCCCCTGACCCCCCATTTGGCGTTGCTCGTGTGCCACTACGGCACACCGACCACGCCACAACGAGCCACGCCACAACGAGAGAGGCGCGAGCAGGTCAGGGGCGCATGCTGGCACCGCCGTCGACGCTGAGCACCTGGCCGTTGACCCACTCGCCATCGTCGGACACGAGGAACGCGACCATGCCCGCGATGTCGTCGGGGCGACCCAGTCGTGGTGAGCGTCCGACCCGCAGGGCGTAGTCTCGGAACTCGCTCGGCAAGGTGGTGTCCATCGCCGGGGTGACCACGAGGCCGGGCGCGATCGAGTTGGCTCGGATCCCGTTCCGTCCCCAGTGCGACGCCACGTGGCGCACCAACGAGTTGATGCCCGCCTTCGACGCCGCGTACGACGGCCGCTCGGGCTCGCCGATGTGCCCAGCCGCCGAACTGGTGTAGACGAGCGCACCACCGCCCCGCTCGAGCAGGTGCGGCAGCGCGTGGCGCGTGCACAGGAGATGACCGCGCAGGTTCACCTGGAGCGTGTGGTCGAACACGTCGAGGGGCACGTCGAGCGCGTTGGAGTCGCGACCGATGGTCTCGGGTGAGAGATCGGCGGCATTGGCGTGCATCGCGTCGAGCTGGCCGTATTCGGCGATCGCGGTGGCGACCAGCGCGGCCACCGAGGTGTCGTCGGCGATGTCGAAGGTCACCGAGACGGCCCGCCCACCGGCGTCGCGCACCTCGGCTGCGACTGCGTCCGCGTTCGCTCCCGCGAGGTCGCCCACGACCACGGCCGCGCCCTCGGCACCCAGCCGCCGCGCGGTCGCCGCCCCGATGCCCGAACCGCCACCGGCGACCACCACGACCTTGTCGGCCAGACCCCGCATGCGTGTGCTCCCCTCGTCAGGTCCCAGGACCGGCAGCACCGTAGTGCCGTCTGGCATCCTCTCAGCATGACGTCGACCGAACGAGCCACGAAGCCCCTGCCCCCTGTCGAGCAGGTGCGCCCGGGGCTGTGGAGCATTCCCGTGCCGCTCCCGATCCCGTTGCGGTACGTGTTCGTCTACGCGTTCGAGACCACCAAGGGCGCGTTCCTCATCGACGCGGGGTGGAACACCGACGACGCGTTCGACGCCCTGAGCGCGGGCCTGGGGCAGGCCGGGTTCGAGATGAACGACGTGCAGGGCGTGATGGTCACGCACATCCATCCCGACCACTACGGACTCGCCGGGCGGGTGCGCGAGCACTCCGACGCCTGGATCGCGCTGCACCCCGCCGACGCCGCGCTGATCCACGACCGCTACGAGGAGCCCACCGACCTGCTCGACCGCATGGGCGGGATGCTGCGCAAGCTCGGCGCGCCGGCCAGCGAGCTCGAGGAGCTGCGCAACGCGTCGATGCCGGCCCGACCGTTCGTCGACTTCGTCGAACCCAACGTGCTCATGGAAGACGGCGACAAGCCCGACATGCCCGGGTGGGACCTCACGGCGTTGTGGACACCCGGACACTCCCCCGGTCACCTCTGCTTCTGGGAGGCGACCAACCGCCTCATGCTCACGGGCGACTGCGTGCTCCCGCGCATCACACCCAACGTCAACCTCAACCCTCAGACGGAACCCGATCCCCTCGGCGACTACCTCCGTTCGCTCGAGCGACTGGCCGAGTTCGACGCCGTGGAGGCGCTCCCGGCGCACGAGTGGCGCTACGTCGGCCACCGCGCCCGCCTGCTGGAGATCCGCGCCCACCACGAGCACCGCTTCGTCGAGGTGATCGACGCGGTGCGCGCCGGGCACGACACCGCGTGGGAGGTGGCGCCGCGCATGGACTGGTCGCGCCCGTGGGACCAGATCGACGGGTTCATGCGCCGGTCGGCCATCGGCGAGGCCTACGCGCACCTGCGCGCGCTCGTCGTGCGCGGTGTGCTCGAGGAGTCCGAGGGTGAGCCGACGCGCTGGAAGCTGGCCGAGAACTAGCCCTTCTGGGTCCCCACGAGCAGGTCGCGGAACGGCACGTCCTTGTCGACCGCAGGATCCTTCGGCAGCCCCAGCACCCGCTCGCCGATGATGTTCTTCTGGATCTCGGTCGTGCCCCCGGCGATGCCGAGCATGGGCGCGAACAAGAACGCCGACGCCTGGTCGCCTGCGCCGGGGTCGCCATCGCTCCACGCCACGCTGCCTGCGCCCGCGACGGCCATGCCGAGGCTGGCCGCCCGCTTGCCCAGCACGGTGGCGGCGAGCTTGGCCACCGAGCCCTCGGGGCCCGGTGCGCGGCCCGACACCAGCGCCTCCCGGATCCGCATGCCCAGCAACGCGAGGATGCGCTCGAGCACGTAGAGGTCGGCGAGCTCCTGGCGCACGATCGGATCGTGGGTGCATCCCCGAGCGCGCGCGAGCCGCAGCACGCTGCCGTACCCGTCGCTGCTGAGCGACTGCGAGCTCCCGCCGGCGCCGATCGCGACCCGTTCGTTGGCGAGCATGGCGAGCGTGACTCGCCAGCCGTCGTCGACCTCACCGACGACCGCGTCGCCCGGCAGGCGCACGTCGTCGAGGAACACCTCGTTGAAGTGCGCGCGACCGTCGATCTGGCGGAGTGGACGCGACGTCACGCCGGGCGCGTGCATGTCGCAGACGAACATGGTGATGCCCCGGTGCTTCGGGACATCGCGGTTGGTGCGCGCGACGAGCAGTCCGTAGTCGGCGTAGTGCGCGCCGGAGGTCCACACCTTCTGGCCGTTGACCACCCACTCGTCACCGTCGCGCTCGGCGCGCGTCTGCAGGCTGGCGACGTCGGAACCTGCGCCGGGTTCGGAGAACAACTGGCACCAGATCGCGTCGGCGCGCAGCAACGCGGGCAGATAGGTGCGCCGCTGCTCGTCGGTGCCGTGCTCGAGCAGCGTGGGTGCGCAGATGCCGATGCCCACCATGAACTGGCGCGACGGCATCTCGTAGTCGGCCGACTCCTCGTCGAACACCTTCTGGTGCTCGGCGTCGAGCCCGGCACCCCCGGCCTCGACCGGATAGGTCAGCGCGGCGAGGCCCGCGTCGGCCAGCGCGTTCTGGAACGCCTTGCCCCGCGCGACGACCGCGTCGCCGTCGTCGTGCCGTCCCCCGGAAGCGGCGCCCTCACCGGCGCGGTCGGCATGGCTGGCGAGGAATTCCCGGACGCGGATGCGGAACTCGTCGAGGTCGGCCATCGAGATCGCTCCCTACTTGCGCTTCTTGCGCTTGCCGAAGCGCCGCTTCGGCTTCTGGAACTCGTTGAGGATGTCGGGAGCGGCCGAGTTCACGATGTCCTCGGCCGCGTCGAGCAGCTCGGCGACGTCCTGCGCCTCCGGCTCCGGCTCGGCTCGGCCATAGCCTTCACTGAGCGAGCCGACCTGCCACCCGGCGTCGAACATCCGCCGCTCGAATCCGACGCACTCGTCGGGACACCGCCACGGCGCCTCGGGGGCGAGGTCGATCCGACACTTCCGCACCACCTCACCGTTGGCATAGGTGCGACTCTCGTAGTTCTTGCACTCCGTCCGCATGGCCATGACGTGCAGTCTGCTCCCTCAGCCGAGCCAGTCGCCCGCGCACTCGAGCAGGTAGCGGCTCACCTCGAGGCAGCGGTCGAGCACCTCGCACGACACCGCGTCGCCGTCACGGATGTGCAGCAGCGACACCGACTGGTGGGCGACGATCCGCAGCGACCGCTCGGGGGCGTCGGTGGCGGCGGGGATGGAGTCGATCGCCGAGACCTCCAACGGGAGGTCGGGACCGCCCCGACCGGCCAGATCGGTGGCCAGGAGGAGCAGGTCGGGACCCTGGGGCAGCGGCGGCAGCGCCCAGGTGAAGTTCAGCGGGAAGTGGTACTCGTCAGGCGGGTCTTCCACGTCGGCCCGTTCGATGACCGCGTCCTCGAAGCCCAGCAGGACCCGGGGGTCGATCTCGAGCGAGAGGTAGAGGTCGACCGGTCCCTCGCACCCCTCCTCGGGGTGGAGGTCGACCTCCCAGTTCTGGCGGAGCGAGTAGCTCTCCACGAAGTGCCGCTCGTCGTGGACGTGGAACCCGTGCTCGACCGCGTGGTCCTTCAGATCCGCGACGAACCCGGCGATGTCGATGACGGCCACTACTGCGCTCCCAGCACTACCGCTCCGATTCCGATGCCTCGACGACTTCCAACTCCTGGACGATCCGAAGCCCGTCGGCCAGGGTACGGAACGCGCGGCCCCGGTGCGAGACCCGGTGCTTCTCGGCAGCCGACATCTCGGCGAAGGTGCGCCCATCGCCCTCGACCGGCACGAAGAGCGGGTCGTACCCGAACCCGCCGTCTCCCCGCGCCTCGGTGGCGATCACTCCCTCGACGTCGCCGATCGCCGCCACCTCGCGTCCGTCGGGCCACCGGGCGAGCGCCACGGTGCTGAACCGCGCCGTGCGCGCAGGCGCATCGACGCCGGCGAGCGCGTCCAGCAACTTGTTGACGTTGTCGGCGTAGGTGGCGTCCACACCCGCGTAGCGGGCCGAGTACACGCCCGGCGCGCCGCCGAGGGCGTCGACCTCGAGGCCGGTGTCGTCGGCCACGGCAGGCAGGCCGGTGGCCTCGCACAACGCCACCGCCTTCAAGCGCGCGTTCTCCTCCAACGTCGTCCCGGTCTCGTCGACCTCGGGCACGGACGCCGGGCGCGGGACCAGCTCGACGTCGACGCCCGCGTCGAGCAGGACGGCGTGGATCTCCGCCGCCTTGTCGGGGTTGGCGGTGGCGAGGACGACGGCTTCATCGAGGGAGGGTCACATCAGCGACGCGGCGCGGGCGGCTCGGCGAGGAGCTCGCGCTGCAGCGCGAAGATCTGCGAGATCCCCGCCTCGGCGAGGCCGAGCAGCTGGTCGAGCTCGCTGCGGGAGAACGCGACGCCCTCCGCGGTGCCCTGCACCTCGACGAACCGGCCCTCGCCGGTCATCACCACGTTCATGTCGACTTCGGCGCGCGAGTCCTCGGAGTAGTCGAGGTCGAGGCACGGGAGCGCATCGATGATCCCCACCGAGATCGCGCCGCACTGGTCGGTGAGCGGATGCGCAGCCATCTTCTTCGCCGCGACGTACCGCGAGCACGCGTCGTGCAGCGCCACGTACCCGCCGCAGATCGACGCGGTGCGCGTGCCCCCGTCGGCCTGCAAGACATCGCAGTCGACGGTGATCTGCACCTCGCCCAGCATCGGCAGGTCCGTCACCGCGCGCAGCGACCGCCCGATGAGGCGTTGGATCTCCTGCGTGCGACCCGACTGCTTGCCCTTGGCGGCTTCGCGGTCGTTGCGCTCCGACGTGGAACCCGGGAGCATCGAGTACTCGGCGGTGACCCACCCGCGACCCTTGCCCCGCAGCCACGGTGGGACGCGCTCCTCGACCGACGCGGTGCACAGGACGCGCGTCTGGCCGAACTCGACCAGCACCGAGCCGGCCGCGAACTGCGTGAAGTCGCGGGTGAACGCGAGCGGGCGAAGGTCGTCGGGCTCGCGCCCGTCACGTCGAATACCCACTCGATCTCCTGGTCGTCGGGAACGGGCCGACGTCAGATCGTAGTGACGAGGCCCTGCGTGGCCAGGGTGACGCCGGCACCGAACGCCTCCGAGCCCTCCTCGATGGCAGCGACCCGGTCGATCATGGGCCAGAGGTGCGTGAGGATGAGGCGCTGGGCCGCCGCCTCCCGCGCGGCTTCCCCGGCCTGCGCGGCCGACAGGTGGATGGGCGCGGGGATGTTGTCCTGGAGGTAGGTGGCCTCCGAGAGCACGAGGTCGGCGCCGGGGGCGAAGGCACCCACCGTCCACTCGGGGCCGGTGTCGGCGGTGTAGATCATCCGCCGACCCTCGTGGGTGGCCTCCACTGCGAAGGTGGGCGGCGGGTGATCGGTGCGGCTGAAGCGGAGGTCGACGTCGCCCACCTGGGCGGTGTCACCGTCGGCCACCACACGCCAGTCGAACGTGTCGCCCCAATCGGACACGAGCGAGAGGAGGAACTTCTCCAGCCCCTCGGGGGCGTAGACGGGGAGGTTCTGGATGCCGAGCCCGTAGCGCAGGTACACGTGCAGGCCGTAGATGTCGACGCAGTGGTCGGGGTGGCCGTGGGTGAGGACGACGGCCGTGAGGTCCTCGACTGCGAGGTGCTCCTGGAGATGACCGAAGGTGCCGTTGCCGCAGTCCATCCAGATCGACGCGCCGTTGGACTGCAGCAGGTACCCGCTGCACGCGGCACCGCCCGACCCGCCGAACGAGCCGGAACATCCCAACACCGTCAATTCCACGTCAGCCCCAGTGCCACGGCTCGACCGATGCCACCTCGGGACCGAGGAAGCGCACGCCGAGCGTCCGGAAAGTATCGACGCGCCCGGACGTGAAGAAAACGTGCCTCGGGTCACCCTTCGCGTCGGATCCTGCAGCCAGCATGTCACGCTCGGTGAGCAGCTCGCGCACTGCGAACGCGGTTTCGTCCGCGCTCGAGACCAAGACCACGCCCCTGCCCATCACGTCGCCGATGGTACGGGCGAGCAGGGGGTAGTGCGTACATCCCAGCACCAACGTGTCGACCGTCGCATCCCGCACTGGCGCCAGGAGCCGTTCCGCGAGCACGTGCACCTGGTCGGACTCGACGTCACCGGCCTCCACGAACTCGACGAATCCGGGGCACGCCGCGCACGTGAGGTCGATGCCCCCGAGCGCTCCGGCGACGCGCTGGTAGGCCCCGGAGGCGACGGTACCGACCGTGCCGATCACACCGATCCGACCACTGCGGGTGACGCGCGCCGCGGCGCGGAGGCCCGGTTCGATCACCCCGATCACCGGGATGTCGAGCTTCTGTCGTAGGGCCTCGAGTGCGGCGGCGGCGGCGCTGTTGCACGCGACCACCAGGAGCTTGACGTCGTGACCGAGCAGCACGTCGGTGATCTCGAGCGCGTGGGCGAGGACCTCCTCCGCCGGCTTCGGGCCGTACGGGAAACGACCGGTGTCGCCGAAGTAGACGACCCTCTCCTCGGGCAACAGGTCGATCAGTGCCCGCAGCACGGTGAGGCCGCCGAGTCCGGAGTCGAACACCCCGATCGGCCGGGCGGTCATTCGCCGCGCTCCGCCGGCGCGTCGGAGCCGGTCGGCCACCGCCGCACCCAGTCCCGTCGGTTCCGGCAGCACCGCGATCACCCGATCGAGGGCGCGGTCGTCGGCGTCGCGCAACATGCGGTAGAGATCGTGCGCGTACTCGGCGCCGTTGCGCGGGACGCCCAGCACCTCCGCCCCCTCCTCGACGTCGGTGGTTCCGATCACGCCGACGCGCTCACCTCTGGCGCGCACGGTCGCGACGAGTTCGCGCAGCGATCCCGCGTCAGCCAGCACGACGTGCGCGTCGGGCGCGTAGTGCGACTCGAGCGTGCCCGGCGCCCGCACCTCGCCGGCGTCGAGCAGCGGCACCGGGCGACCGAGGAGCTCCTCCACCCGCTCGCGTGGCGTGCCCCCGAGGCGCAGGATCGCGGGTTCGGGGCGCGAGCAGTCGACGATGGTGGACTCCACCCCCACGCGGGACGCTCCACCGTCGAGGATCACGTCGACGTCGTCGCCGAGGTCGACGAACACGTCGGCAGCGGTGGTCGGACTCACGTGCCCGAACCGGTTGGCCGAGGGTGCGGCGACGCCACCGCCGAAGGCGCGCAGCAACGCGAGCGCGACGGGTTGGTCAGGAACCCGCACGCCCACGGTGTCGAGCCCGCCGGTCACCGCGTCGGGCACGTGCGGGGCGCGGCGCACCACGACGGTGAGCGGTCCCGGCCAGCACGCACGCGTCAACGTGCTCGCGGTGTCGTCGACGTCGATCGCCCAGTCGCCGAGCTGGGCGGCGTCGCCGAGGTGCACGATCACGGGATGGTCGGCGGGCCTGCCCTTCACCGCGAACAAGCGGTGCACGGCTTCAGTCGACGACGCGTCGGCACCCAGCCCGTACACGGTCTCGGTGGGGAAGGCCACCAGACCCCCGGCGCGCAGCACGTCGACCGCGCGCGCGATCTCGGCGTCGCTCACCAGTAGTTGATGCGGGTGGCGCGCTCGACGACCTCGTCGAGGTCGTCGGTCCACGCACCCGACGAGAGGTACTTCCACCCCGCGTCCGGCAGGAGGGTGACGATGGTGCCCGACTCCATCTGCGCGGCCATCTTCACCGCGCCTGCGACCGCGGCGCCCGACGACACGCCCGCGAACACCCCGCAGTCGTCGAGCAGCCGGCGCAGCCACTCGATCGATTCGCGCGGGCGCACGATGGACTTCCGGTCGAGGATCGCAGGGTCGAAGATGGGCGGGACGAAGCCGTCGTCGAGGTTGCGCAGACCTTGCACGAGCTCGCCCGAGGGCGGCTCGACGGCCACGATCTGCACCGCCGGGTTCTGCTCCTTGAGATAGCGGCCGACGCCCATGAGCGTGCCGCTGGTGCCCAGGCCGGCGACGAACACGTCGACCTCGGGGCAATCGCGCCAGATCTCGGGGCCGGTGCGCTCGTAGTGCGCGAGCGGGTTGGCCGGGTTGCCGTACTGGAACAGCCGCACCAGCGACGGGTCGTCGGCGCCGAGCTTCTCCGACAGGCGGATCGCACCGTTGCTGCCTTCGTCGGCCGGCGACAGCACGATCTCGGCCCCGAAGATCTCGAGCAGCTGGCGGCGTTCGACCGACACGTTCTCGGGCATCACCACCCGCAGGCGGTAGCCGCGGAGGCGCGCCACCATCGCCAGCCCGATGCCGGTGTTGCCCGACGACGGCTCGAGGATGGTGTCGCCCGCTCGAAGCTCGCCGGCCGCCTCGGCCAGCTCGATCATCTTGAGCGCGATGCGATCCTTCGACGAACCACCGGGGTTCTGCCCCTCGAGCTTGGCGAAGATCTTGACGTCGGGGTTGGGCGACAGCGCGTGGACCCCGACGAGTGGGGTGTCACCGATGACGCCGAGGATGTTCTCGTGGCGCACGACAGCCGCCGAACCAGTCCTGAACCGGGGTCGCCGAGCCGCGCCCGGCTCAGCCTCCCGCCACCGCGGGCAGGATCGAGATGACGTCGCCGTCGGTCACCTTCGTGTCGAGCTGCGCGAGGTAGCGGATGTCGTCGTCGTTCACGTAGACGTTCACGAATTTGTGCAGTCCGCCCTGGTCGTCGACCAGCTGGCCCTTGAGCCCCGGGTAGCGATCGGTCAACGAACCGAAGACCTCGCCGACCGTCGCTCCGTCGGCCGCGACCGACGAGGCGCCGTCGGTGTTGGCGCGCAACAGGGTGGGCAGACGGACATCCACGGCCATCGCGCCATCCTACAAGTCCGACTCGTGAGGTCGGGATTGGCTCGGGCGAGTTCGGCCGGGCTCAGCCGGCCCGGCCGTAGTCGTCGTCGAGGCGCTCGATGTCGTCCTCGCCGAAGTAGGACCCGAGCTGCACCTCGATGAACACCAGCGCCTCCGTACCGGTGCTCGCGATCCGGTGCGCGGCGCCCATGGGCACGTCGACCGCGGTACCTGCGACCACCGCCCGGTCCAGCCCGTCGATCGTCACCACGCCCTCGCCGCCCACCACGAACCAGTGCTCGGCCCGCTTCGCGTGTCGCTGAAGGCTGAGTCGCTGATCGGGCTCGACCGTGAGTCGCTTCACCTTGTGCGTCGGAGCGTCGGAGAGCACCTCGTACCCACCCCAGGGTCTTGTCACGAACTCCACGGCCACAGTCAACCAGTCATGCGCCACTCGCCGGACCATGCCGGCAGACCACCGAGGATCTCCCGTTCGGATGCCTCGGCCTCCTCGAGCGCTGGGACCCGTGCGGGGTCCACGACGCCCGATCGAGCCCCGCGCGAGGTCGAGCAGCGCGGCCGGCCGGAGCCCGCCGGCCGGAGCGCGCCGGTGGTGCCGCTTCGTCGCCTCCGAACGCCTCCGAACGCCTCCTCGACGCTCCCGTACCGCACGCTCTCGGTTCGGCGTCGTTTGTTGATCATGATCGACGAGCACTCAGCTCGCGCATGGACCAGGTGCGGCCGCCGCGGACGACGAGGCAGTCGGCCAGCACGACCTGGGCACGATGCGCACGAGCGCAGAGGTCGGTGAACGCCGACACCTCGTGGTCGGACGGCGCGTCGGCACCACCGCGGGGGAACAACGCAACGACGAGTGCGCTCGCCTCGAGCTCTTCGGCCAGCGCGCTCAGCTCCCACACCTTGACGAACGAGAGCGCGCCGTGGCGGGGGCTGACCGCGACGCCGCACCGCTGCCCCTCGCCGTCGAGCCCGACGACGAGCATCCCTTCGACTTCGCCGCCTTCCTCGTCGGCAGCGAGCTCGCGCACCAGCGTGGCCACGTCGATCGACACGACAACCTCCCGGACCTTCGGACCGACCGGGGAAGTCGCGGAGGAAGTGCTGCTCCGACCCTATGCCGCAGGTGCGACACCCATCGAGGGAGCTAGCCGTGGAACTCCACGATGTCGGCTTCGTCGAGCTTGCGGTCGGCGATGCCTGCGAAGCCGTCGCTGCCGGTGTAGGTGTCCTCGCCGAGGACCTTGCCGTCGGCGTCGAAGGGCCACAGGGTCGCCATGCGCGCCTCGTAGAGGTAGTGCGCGTCGGGATCGTCGACGGTGATGCCCATCGCCTCGAGCGTGCGGCCCGGGTAGGCCATGCGCATCACGCCCTCGGTGAGGATGCAGTCGCGGTCGACCACGAGCCGGTCGATGTCGAGCTGCAACCGCCCGGCACCCGACGCCACGAAGCGCTCGTAGAACCCGCGCACACCGTCTTTGCCGATGGGGCTGGTCAGTGGATCGGGTGATCCGTACGCGTGGTAGCGCACGTCGTCGGACAACGTGTCGAGGAGGCCGTCGATGTCACCGGCCGACTCCGCCTTCATGTGCGCGAGGACCACCTCGAGGTTGCGGCGCAGGATCGGGTCGCTCTCGACCGCGAGGCGCTCCTCGACCTTCCTCCACGTGACGGTCTGGTCGATCACTGGTGACATGGTTCCTCCCCCGGAGGTCACGGGCTGCTCACTCGTCTGTCGATCGCGGTTGTAGCAGGCGGGCGCGCAGCTCGACATCGTGCACGAACACCGGCAGGTCGTGTGCGTCGAGGAACGACGGCCGTGCCGACGCGCCGCCGTCGACCACGAGCGTGTGCCCGGTCACGAACCCTGCCACGTCGGACAACAGATAGAGCACTGCGCCCGCGACGTCGTTCGGCGCGCCCCGTCGACGCAACGGGATCGCAGCGCGTTCCTCGGCCGAGTCGGTGCCGGACGCCCGGATGGTCCCGGGCGCGACCGCGTTCACGCGCACGCCGTGGGGCCCGAGCTCGAGCGCGACCGTGCGCACGAACGCGAGCACCGCCGCCTTCGCGGCCGCGTACGGCGCACCGAACGGCATCGCCTGCACCCCGCTGATCGACGACAACAGCACGATGCTGCCGCCGGCACCGGCGTCGACCAACCGCCGTGCCACCGCCTGCGTCGTGAGGAACGCCGACTGCAGGTTGCACTCGAGCACGGCCGCGAACCGCGCCGGCGGCATCTCGGTCACCGACGCCCAGTCGGCGATCGGCATGCCCCCGACCACGTGCACGAGCCCGTGCAGCGAAGGCACGCCGTCGAGGGCCACCAGCGCGCGGTCGACCGCTGCGGGGTCGGTCACGTCGGCGACCACCGGCACGAACCGGGAGCCGGCACCGGCCACCGTCCGCTCCGTGATCGCGAGCGCGTCGGCATCGACATCGAGACCGACCACCGTCGCGCCGCCCTCCACCAACGCTGCGCTCACCGCGGTGCCGATGCCGCCACCGCCTGCCCCCGCGACGACGACGGTGCGGTCCGGCACCGAGAGCTCGAAGCTGCCCACGCACCATGGCCTAGCACGGAGGCCGACGATCCGCGCTCGCTAGGGTGCGCGTCGATGGCCAGCGCCGACGACGCGATCACCGGCGAGATCGTGCGCTCCGCGCTCGTCGTGGCCACGGAGGAAGCGAGCATCGTCGTCGTCCGGGCGAGCCACAGCTCGTTCATCCAGGAGGGTGCCGACGCCTGCGCGGCGGTGCTCGACGCCGACGCGAACCTCGTGGCGCTGTCGACCGCCACCAGCCTCATGCACGCAGCGAGCCTCCGATGCGCTCTCCCCGCCCTGCTCGAGGACGTCCCGCTCGACGCGATGCGACCGGGCGACGTCTACGCGCTCAACGATCCGTACCGAGGCGGCATCCACGCCAACGACATCCTGGTGTTCCGTCCGATCTTCGCCCCCGCCTCGACCGGCGACTCGGCGGGCGGACCGGTCGTGTACTTCGCCGGCACACTGATCCACGTCGCCGACGTGGGCGGCGTCGCCGCGGGTGGTCTCGCCGCGCTCGCGACCGACACGTTCGTGGAAGGCCTGCTCCTCCCGCCCGTGCTGCTCGCGCGCGACGGCGAACCCTCGACCGACGTGCTCCGCATCATCGCCCGCAACAGCCGCACCCCCGACAAGGTCGTCGGCGACGTGCAGGCCCTCGTGGCGGGAGTGCACGCGATCGCGCGTCGCGTCGACGAGCTCCACGCGCGCTTCGGTGTCTCCGACGTCGATCGCGTGGTGCGACAGGACCGCGCCGACTCCGAACGGCGGATGCGCGCGTCCTTCGGTGCGCTCCCTGCCGGTCGCTACGAGAGCTCGTTCACCATCGACACCGACGGCATCGACGACCGCACCTACGACGTGCGGGTCGCGGTGACGCTGCCGGGAGACGGCACCGTCGACATCGATCTCGCCGGAACGTCCACGCAGGCGCGCGGCGCGATCAACTCGTCGGTGTCGCAGACGCTCTCCGGCGTCGTCTTCGCGTGCCGCTGCTTCGCTGATCCCGACATCCCGATGAACGAGGGCTGCTTCATCCCGCTCACCGTGCACCTCCCGCGCGGCACGCTGGTGAACCCCGAGCCCCCGGCCGCGTGCGGTGGCCGCCTCGTCACCGTCGCCGCGGTCACCGAGGCGGTCCTCGCCGCGCTCGCCCAGGCCGCCCCCGAGCACGCCGTCGCCGCGAGCTCGCTGATCCAGGTGTTCGCGCTGAGCGGCGTGCGCGACGACCGCAGCGCGTGGCTCACCCTCCTCTACGAGTTCGGCGGCCTCGGTGCACGCGCCGGTGCCGACGGGGCCGACGCCACCGGCGCGTTCTTCCTCGGCGGTCGCTCGGTGATCCCGCAGGTCGAGCCGGTCGAGGCGCAGTATCCGTTCGTCGTGCGCTCCGCCCGCCTGCTCGCCGACTCGGGCGGACCGGGAGAGTGGCGCGGCGGACTCGGCGTCGAGACGGTGATCGAGCTGCTCGCCGACGCGCAGCTCACCGTGCGGGGCGACCGCATGGGCGCGCTCCCGCCGCCTGGCGCGCGGGGCGGCGAGGCGGGGCGGCCGGGCTCGTTCTCCATCGAGCGGGTCGACGGCACCGTCGAGCGCCTGCCCGCGCGCGCGGCGGGCGTCGCGCTCGTGGCAGGCGACCGCTTCGTGATGCGCACGTCGGGTGGCGGCGGACTCGGGCGCGTCGCCGATCGCGACCCGGCTGCCGTCCGGGCCGACCTCGCAGCCCGGCGCGTCACTGTCGCCGGCGCGCGGGACGACTACGGAACGGCACCGTGACGGACCACGCGCTCGTGCTCGGCGTCGACGTCGGCGGCACGTTCACCGACGTCGTCCTCCTCGACGGCAACGACGGCATGCACACCGCCAAGGTGCCCACCACAGCGACCGACCCGGTCGACGGCGTGCTCGAAGGCGTCACCGCGGTGCTCGCGTCGGCGGGCGCCGATCTGTCGACGGTCACGCGCTTCGTGCACGGGACCACCCTCGCGACCAACGTGATCCTCCAGCGCACCGGAGGACCTGTCGCCCTCATCACCACCGAGGGCTTCGGCGACGTGCTGCGCCTCGGACGGTACGCGCGCGTCGAAGCCGACCGCTACGACCTCGCGTACACACCACCGGCGCCGCCCGTCGACCCGGACCTCACGTTCGAGGTGCGCGAACGGATCGACGCCCGCGGCGCGGTGCTGGAGCCGCTGCGCGTCAACGCAGTGACCGCACTCGTCGCCCGCGTCGTCGAAGCCGCACCGGCCGGCGTCGCGGTGTGCCTGCTCCACTCGTACACGCGACCGGACCACGAAGCCACCGTCGCCACTGCGCTGCGAGCAGCGCTGCCCGACGTGCCGGTGATGGTCTCGTCGGAGATCTGGCCCGAGCCGCGTGAATACGAGCGCGCGATGACGACGGTCGTGTGCGCGCTGGTCGCGCCCGTCATCTCCGCGTACCTCGAACGGCTCCGCACTGCACTCGTGGCTCGTGGTCTCGCGTGCGCGGTGCAGCTCCTCGACTCCGCCGGTGACGTCATCGGCGCCGCGCGCGCGTCACGACACCCGGTGTCCCTGGTGGAGTCCGGCGGCGCCGCCGGACTGATCGCCGCCGGACTCGTCGGCCGCGCCGCCGGAGCGACCGACGTCGTGTCGTTCGACATGGGCGGGACCACGGCCAAGGCCGGGATCGTGCTCGACGGTCGACCCGCGGTGGTGCACGACTTCCAGGTCGGCGGCCAGGGCAGCTTCGGCGGCGCCCGCGCCGGCACCGGCGTACCCCTGAAGCTCCCGGTCGTCGACCTCGCCGAGGTGGGCGCGGGCGGCGGCAGCATCGCCGAGGTCCGCAACGGGATCCTCCGCGTCGGCCCGCGGTCGGCCGGTGCCGATCCCGGACCCGCCTGCTACGGCCGGGGCGGCCGAGAGCCGACGGTCACCGACGCCGACCTCCTGCTCGGTTACCTCGACCCGATCGGACTGGCCGGCAACGTGGCCGTCTCCCCTGACCTCGCGCGCGGGGCGATCGACGCGCACGTGGCGCGACCGCTCGGGATCGACGTGGTCGAGGCTGCACGCGCGGTGCACGACATCGCCAACGCGACGCTCGCCGGCGCGATCCGGCTGGTGACCGTGAGCCGGGGCATCGACCCGCGTCAGTTCGCGCTGGTCGCGTTCGGCGGCGCAGGACCGATGCACGCGTGCCGGGTGGCCGACGAGTTCGGCATCGGGACCGTGATCGTGCCGTGGGCAGCCGGCGTGGCCTCCGCGGTCGGCATGGTGCTCGCCGACGCGGGCGCGGAGCGACGCCATCCGTTCGTGGCCGACCTCGACGAGATCGATGCGACCGCGTTCGCCGACGTGCGCGTGCGACTCGAGCGCGAGGTACGTGCCGACATCAGCAGTGACCTGGTCGAAGTTGCGAGTTCGACCTTCACCGTGCAGACGTTCGTCGGCATGTCGGTGCGCAACCAGGTCCACGCGCTCGACGTCCCTCTTCCTGATGGAGCACTCACCGACACGCTGGCCGCGCTTCCCGACGCGTTCGCGACGCGCTACCGAGCCGAGTTCGGCGTGCCCCCGACCGGGACCTTGCTGCTGCGGTCGGTGCGGGTGCGCGCGACGCGTCCCTCGGGCGCCGACACAGCTGTCTCCGGCCTCGCGACGCCGTCGGCAGCACCTTCGCCCCAGCCGTCGGGCACCCGCGCCGTCCACTTCGCCGAACTCGGTGGCTTCGCGACGACACCGGTGCACCACTGGCGTGACCTGGCACCGGGAGCGCGCGTCGTGGGGCCGGTGATCGTGCAGGCCGCAGACACCACGGTCGTCGTCCCTCCCGGGCGAGTCGCCACGGTCGACGCCCGCCGCAACCTGATCGTCGAGCGCTGAGCGCAGGTAGCGTCGACCGCATGACCGACGAGACGCGATGAGCGCGCCGTTCGCGCCCGGCTCGGTCTCGCTGCGCCTCTACCCGCACGGTGACCTGCCCGCGACGCAGATCATCGACGAACTGCGCGTCCAGGCCGCGCTCGCGGCCCGTCACGGATTCGACGGCGTGATGACGAGCGAGCACCACGGCGGGTTCCATGGCTACCTGCCCAATCCGCTGCAGCTCGCAGGATGGTGCCTCGAGGCGATGCACGAAGGTTGGGCCGCGCCCTGCCCGCTGCTGCTGCCGCTGCGCCCACCCGCCTTGGTGGCGGAGGAGATCGCGTGGCTGGCTGCGCGCTTCCCCCGTCGCGTCGGACTCGGGGTCGCGTCCGGAGCGCTGCCCGCCGACTTCGAGATCATGCACGTGCCGATGGACGGCCTCGCGGCGCGGTTCACCGCCGCGTTCGAGGAGCTCACCGGCATCCTCGACGGGAGTGCATCGGGCGTGCTCGCCGGCGATCCCGCCATCGCCGCCATCGTGACCGATCCGATCCCCGTGCTCAGCGCGGCGATGGGCTTCACCGCGGCCCGGCGCGCCGCGTGCCTCGATGCCGGGCTCCTCTTCGATTCCATGTCGACGCCCGAACGCTGCCGCGAACTGGTCGACGTGTTCCACGATGCCGGTGGCACCCGACCCTGCGTGCTCGTGCGCCGCGCCTGGGTGGGCGAGCCGCCCCGCCACGACTTCGAGGGTCAGCTGGCGGTGTACCGCGACTACTCGCCAGCGGCGGCGCAGGCGAAGTGGGGCGAACAGGAGATGGTCGACTCGACCGGACCGGCCGACGTCGTCGCCGGACTGCTCGACGCGCTCGACCGCTCGGGCTGCGACGCGCTCAACCTGCGGGTCCACGTACCCGGCGTCGCCCCCGAGGCGGCGCGAGAGCAGATCGCCCTCCTGGGCGACGAGGTGCTCGGTCCGCTCCGGAGCGCTCAGGAGGATCGACGCCGACTGAATTTGACCGAGGCAAGCATCTCCTGAGGAGCACCGCTGATGAGCGAGCCCATGATCGACGCCGACGACCCGGTCAACGACTTCGACAACCACTACTACGAGGCGATCGACGCCTTCACCCGCCACCTCGACCCGCAGCACGCTCGACGGGTCATCCAGTGGGCGGAGATCGACGGCCGCAAGTACCACGTGATCGGCGGCAAGGTGAGCCACGCGGTGGTGAACCCCACGTTCGACCCGATCGCCAAGGCCGGCGCGATGTCGGAGTACTTCCGCGGCAACCCGTCGGGGCGCAACCCGCTCGACTACCTGCGCGAGCGCGAGCCCATCCGCTCCGAGTACCGCGACCGCGAGACCCGCATCCAGGTGATGGACGAGCAGGGTCTCGACAAGATCTGGCTCTACCCCACGCTCGGGATGATCTACGAGCAGCTCCTCAAGCACGACCCCGAGGGCGTCGGCATCATGTTCCGGGCCTTCAACCGTTGGTTGGAGGAGGACTGGACCTACAACTTCGAGAACCGGATCTTCGCGTCGCCCTACATCTCGCTCGCCGACCTCGACGTCGCGGTCGAAGAGCTGGAGCGGGCGCTGTCGCTCGGTGCCACCACGGTCTGCATGCGCCCGGCTGCGCCCACCACGATGTGGGGCCCGCTCACGCCGGGCGATCCCTACTTCGACCCGTTCTGGGCACGCGTCAACGAGTCGGGCATCACCGTCGTCGTGCACGCGGGCGACAGCGGCTACTCGCTGAACGGCTACGCCAAGGAAGGGTTCTCGGCCGAGTTCTCCGGTGGTGGTCGCCCGAGCATCGGCATGATGTCGATCGAGCGCGCCATCTACGACTTCCTCGCGTCCCTCATCTTCGATCAGCTCTTCGAGCGCTTCCCCAACATCCGGGTGGCGTCGGTCGAGAACGGCGCCGAGTTCCTGCCCGACCTGTTCCGCAAGTTCAAGTCGATCAACCGGAAGATCCCCGGCCTCTTCAAGGAAGACCCGGTGGAGACGTTCCGGCGCAACGTGTGGATCAACCCGTTCTGGGAGGACGACGTCTACGAGATCGTCGACCTCATGGGCGCCGACCGCGTCGTGTTCGGCTCCGACTGGCCGCACATCGAGGGCCTGCCGAACCCACGCGACTACGCGGTGGAGATCAAGGAGCTCGACCTCCAATCGCAGCGCCTGATCATGCACGACAACGCCGAGGCGCTGAACGTCCTCCGGCCGGCCTGAGCCTTCCTGTTCACGGGTTGAAGCCTTCGAACATCCGGCGCATGTTGTCGGACACGGTCGTGGTGATCGGCGTCGCCGGCGAGTCGAGGATGGCCGATGCGTGCGCGGCGATGGCGTCGATGGTCGCGTCGCGGTCGACCAGGCCCTCGGTGACCTCGAGGCCGACGCGCGCGTAGTGCCCGCCGCCCACGCTGAAGCACTCCCCCGAGACCGGGCACGCATCGTGGGCCAACCACCCGACCAGCGGCGCGACGAGCCTTGGCGCCAACCACTCCTCGAGCTCGGCACTGGCCGGGAACGGGCCGAAGCCGGTGCCGGGTCGGGTCTTGGCGTAGGGCGCGATCACGTTGGCCGCGATGCCGACGTCACGGCCCTCCGACGCCATGGCGCGGGTGAGCCCGATCACCCCCATCTTGGCCATGCCGTAGACCGCGCCGCCGGGGACGCCACCGAACGCGGCACCGGACGACACGTTCACGAAACGACCCCCTCCCCGCTCGGCCATGACCGCCCACGCCGGACGGCTCACGTTGAACGGGCCCCGCAACTGCGTGTCGATCACCGCGTCGAGCTGCGCCTCGGTGAGCTCGGTGAACGGAGCCATGCGCACCTGGCCGGCGTTGTTGACGACGACGTCGACGGTGCCGAACGCCTCGAGCGCGGCATCGATGATGGCGCGGCCACCTTCGGGGGTGGCGATGGTGTCCCGGTTGGCGACCGCCTCGCCCCCGGCGGCGACGATCTCGGCGACGACCGCGTCGGCCGGCGGGTCGACCGGCGCGTCGGCCACCCCGTCGGTGTCGCTGATGCCGACGCCGAGGTCGTTCACCAGCACGCTCGCACCACGCGCCGAGAACAGCAGCGCGTACTCACGCCCGAGGTTGCGGCCGGCGCCGGTGACGACGACGACCTTGCCGTCGAACCGGAGCTCACTCATCGGTGTACACGGGCGTGCGCCCTTCCTTCCACGCGGCGATCTTCTCGTCGAAGTTGCTCGTGGTCATGCGCACGTAGAGCTGCGCGTTGCCTTCGTGGTTCATGTGCGAGTGCAGGCTGCCGGCGTCGAGGCTTGCCCACAGCAACTGCTTGGTGAGCTCGACGCCGATGTGGCTGAACCCGATGATCCCCTCGGCCAGCTCGTAGCAGCGATCGAGCAGCTGGTCGCCGGGCACCACCTGCGACAGCAGACCGATGCGCTCGGCCTCCTCGGCGTGCACGTCGCGGCCCGAGAGCAGGATGTCGAACGCGCGCGAGAAGCCGATCTGTCGCGGCAGCAGGTAGCTGATGCCGAGCTCGTTGGCGGTGAGCCCGTTGTTGATGCCGGCGGCGCGGAAGTACGCGCTGTCGGAGCCGATGCGGATGTCGGCGGCGCACGCGAGGCAGAACCCACCACCGATCGCGGCACCGTTCACCGCGGCGATCACGGGCTGGTGCATGTCGCGCAACGCGAGGATCACCTCGTCGAGCACCTTGAGCGCGCGCCGGGCGATGCTCGTGCGCTTCAGACCTGAGATGTTCGGCACCATGCCGCCGCCGACCAGGTCGGCACCCGAGCAGAACCCGTGGCCGGCGCCGGTGAGCACGACGACACGGCACTCGTTGTCGGTGCTGATGTCACGCAGTGCATCGCGCAGCGGGATCATCACGTCGAACGCCATGGCGTTCATCCGCTCCGGGCGGTTCAGCGTGACCAGCGTGACGTGCGGTCGCGGCTTCTCGATCTCGATGAAGGACATGCGCGGGAGTTTACGGACGGTTTGCGGACGAGCCGTGGGGGTACCACTCACCCAGGTGGAGAACCCCTCCACACGAACGCAAGGGAGTGAGACCGTGATCGTCCTGGGTGTGATTCTGCTGCTCCTCGGGTTGCTGCTCTCGATTCCCGTGCTCTGGGTGATCGGTGTGGTGCTGCTGGTCGTGGGCGCGGTGCTCTGGATCGCCGGTGCGGTGGGACACGAGGTCGGCGGTCGCCGGCACTACTACTAGAGGTCCCGCTCCGCCATCGCGAGGCATACTGTCGCCCGCACCCGCGCCGCGACAGGGAGCTAGGAACATGGCACACGACGCGAGTGACGTCCGACCCCGTCGCTCGCGTCGTGTCGCGATCGTCGGCGCCGGGCCGGGCGGCATCTGCACCGGCGTCCAGCTGCTCGCCCGGGGCCACGACGACTTCGTGATCCTCGAACGGGCGCCCGGCATCGGCGGCACCTGGTTCCACAACCGCTACCCGGGCGCCGAGTGCGACATCAAGTCGCATCTCTACTCCTTCTCGTTCGCGCCGAACCCGGGGTGGTCGCGCCGCTACGCGCGCCAGCCCGAGATCAAGGCGTACCTCGAAGACGTCGTCGACCGCTTCGGCCTCCGCCCCCACATCCGGCTCGGCACATCGGTGCAGACCATGCGGTGGGACGACGACGCGTCGGTGTGGCACATCACCGTCGACGACGGCGAGGTCGTGGATGCCGAGATCGTGGTGAGCGCGATCGGGATGTTCGGCGAGCCCGTCGTCCCGGAGGTTCCCGGACTCGATCGCTTCGAGGGGAAGCTGTTCCACTCGGCGCAGTGGGCCGACGACCACGACCTCACCGGCGAGCGTGTCGCCGTCATCGGCAGTGCGGCGAGCGCGGTGCAGCTGATCCCCGAGATCGCGCCGATCGTCGCGTCACTCGACGTGTACCAACGAACGGCCAATTGGGTGTCGCCCAAAGACGACGACCCGTACACCGAGGAAGAGCTCGCGACCTTCGCCGCACAGCCCGACGTCCTGGAGGCGTCCCGCGACGAGATCTTCACCACCATCGATCCCAACCTCACCTTCGCCGACACCGAGCGGCGCGCGCTCTACGAGGGCTACGGGCGCCGCAACATCGACGTCGTCGAGGACGAAGAGCTGCGAGCTCGGCTCACCCCGGTCGGGCCCTACGGATCCAAGCGACCGCTCGCATCGAACGTCTACTACCCGACGTTCAACCTGCCGCACGTGGAGCTGATCACCGACGCGATCGCTGAGGTCACCGCGCACGACATCGTCGCCGCCGACGGCACGACTCGTGAGGTGGACACCATCATCCTCGCCACCGGATTCACCACCACGAAGTTCCTCGCCGCGCTCGACGTCGTCGGTCGCCAGCACCTCGACATCGACGACGCGTGGGCTGACGGGCCGCAGGCCTATCTGGGCATCACCACCAGCGGGTTCCCCAACCTGTTCATGCTCTACGGCCCCAACACGAACAACGGCTCGATCATCTACATGATCGAGTGCCAGGTGCACTACGTCATGGAGATGCTCGACGCCATGGACGAGCGCGACCTCACCTGGGTCGACGTCAAGCGCGACGTGATGGACGAGTACAACGACTCCCTCCAACGGGCGCTCGACGAGGTCGAGGTGTGGCAAGCCGGCGTGAACGGCTACTACCGCGTCGGCGACCGCATCGTCACGCAGTGGCCCGGCTCCATGAGCGAGTATCGCCGTCGCACGGAGCACCCCGACCTCGCCGCGTTCGACACGGCGTAGGTTCTGCGCATGGACGTCGGCGTCACCATCCCGCACACCGGCCGCTACGCGTCACCCGAGTGGGTGCGCGAGTACTGCACCACCGCCGAGCAACTGGGGTTCGACAGCCTCTGGGGCGTCGACCACCTCGTCATGCCCCAGCACACCGAGTCCGACTACACGCTGGGCCGCAAGCCGGCGAAGATCGCGGACGACGCCGTGTCAGGACTGCTGTCGCCCAACTACGAGATGATGACCACGCTCACGTGGGTCGCGGGCTTCACCGACCGGGTGCGGCTCGGCACCGCGGTGGCGGTGCTCCCGATACGCAACGCCGTGCACAACGCGCGCGCGCTGGCAACGCTCGACGTGTATTCCGGCGGGCGCGTGGTCTACGGCGTCGGTGTGGGGTGGCTGCGCGAGGAAGCCGAGGCGATGGGCATGCCCTGGGACCGCCGCGGCGCGCGCAGCGAGGAGCACATCGCGCTCATGCGTGCGCTCTGGTGTGCGGAAGGTGACCTGGTCGAGTTCCACGGCGAGTTCCATGATCTCCCGCCCATGGATCCCGAGCCCCGACCGGTGCAGCGTCCGATCCCGATCCTCATCGGCGGGCACTCCGACATCGCGCTCGAGCGGGCCGGACGCATCGGCGACGGTTGGATCGCCGCGCAGATGTCACCCGAACGCGTGGTGGAGCACTGGCCACGCGTCCTCGAGGCGGCGGAGCGCAACGGACGTGATCCCGCCACGCTGCAGCTCTTCACCAGCACCCCGGTGCGGAGAGACCGATCCTTCGCCGACCTGCTCGCGGAGTACCGCGACATCGGGGTCGACCACGTGCAGGTCGGGCTGCACCGCGATTCGCGCGAGGAGACCCTCGACACGATGCGCGACGTCGCGGAGAATGTGCTCCCGAACGTGCGCGGCTGAGCGCCAGCAGACCCGAGGACTCCATGGGACGGATCGGAGAACCCAAGCGGGAGATCCACATCCCCGTGCCGCCGCCCGCCGTGCCGGTCGAGAGCCCCCAACCGGTCGAACCCGCTGTCGAACCCGCTGTCGAACCCTCGGCACCGGTGCCGGCGGGCACCCCGTGAGCCGGCAGGGCCTGCCGTGGGACGTCTACGCGACCCCGATCGCGGCCCGCAAGCTCGCCCGCCTCGGTGTGGAGCAGAACCGGGTCGTCCTGCGGCCCGCGTTCTACCGCCAGCTCGGTGAGGCCTACGGCGCGAGCGCCCACGCCACCTGCGCCCTCGCCGACCACGAGGCGCCCGACCCCGACTGCAGCTGTGGCTTCTACGCGGTGGCCGACGGCACGCAGCTCTGGCGCCTCGGCGCCGACGAGCCCGAGCTCGCGGTGCTCGACGTCGAGCTCGCGGGCCGGGTGATCGAGCACGACCACGGCTACCGCGCCAGCCACCAGCGCGTCACCCGGGTGCGCTTCCACGGTGTGTGCGTGCGGTGCGGCAAGCGAGCCGAGACCTTCGCACAGCGACGGTTCGGCGGGCTGGTGCCGTCGTGCCACCGGTGCGCGCGACGCGCCCTCAGCCCCGAAGCGGTGTCGGCGTCGCTCGAGGTGCCGGTCTCGTTCAGCACCGACGACCCGGCGCCGGCGTCGCTGGCCACCCGGCTCCGGTTCGTGCTCGCGCAGATGGCGGCGCCGGTGCTGATCCTGCTCCTCACCGCGATCGTCGCGCTCGCCACCGGCTCGGGCATCCCGCTCGCGTGCGGGCAACTCGCCATCGTCGTGTGGCTCGTGACGGTGCCCTCGTTGCTCCCGCGCCTCGGAGAACGCCTCGGCATCGGCGGCACCGAAGCGGTGCGCCTGCAACATCGGTGGAGTCCGGTGGTCGCCGCGGTCGCGATCGGGTGCGACATCGCGCTGACCGTCGTGGTGATCGCGCTGCGCGACGTGATCGTCTACTGAGAGGACCCTTCATGACCGTGCGCTACGAGGTGGACGGACCGGTCGCGGTCGTCACCATCGACCGACCCGACGCCCGCAACGCGGTCGACCGAGCCACCGCTGACGCGCTCGTCGACGCGTTCACCCGCTTCGACGCCGACGACGCCCTCGCGGTCGCGGTGTTCACCGGCGCCCACGGCACGTTCTGCGCCGGCGCCGACCTCAAGGCGATGGCCGAACCCGGCGGCGCGCGCATCAACCGCGTCGCCCTCGACGGCGACGGACCGATGGGACCCACCCGCATGACCTTGCGCAAGCCGGTGATCGGCGCGATCGAGGGTCACGCGGTCGCGGGCGGCCTGGAGCTCGCGCTGTGGTGCGATCTGCGGGTGGTCGCCGACGACGCGGTGTTCGGCGTGTTCTGCCGGCGCTGGGGTGTGCCGCTGATCGACGGCGGGACCGTGCGTCTCCCGCGCATCGTCGGCCAGGGCCCAGCACTCGATCTCATCCTCACCGGTCGCGCGGTCGACGCCGACGAGGCCCTGCGCATCGGACTCGCCACGCGCGTCGTGCCGTCGGGCACCGCGCGCGACGCCGCCGTCGCGCTGGGCCACGAGCTCGCCGCGCTCCCCCAGACCTGCCTCCGCAACGACCGCGCGTCGGTCTACGACCAGTGGGACCTCGACCTCCCCGCGGCCCTCCACCGCGAGACCGAACTCGGGATCGACACCCTGCGCGCCCCCGGCGCGCTCGACGGCGCCACCCGCTTCGCCGACGGCGCCGGGCGCCACGGCACCTGACCCGTGGTGATCAGGCGCCGTACCCCCGGGTGGCGTCCACGGAGTCGCGGCGGCGAAGCAGTTCAGTGGGGGGCGATGACGGTGTCGATGGTGAGCTCGCTGCCGTCGCCGACGCCACGGAGGGGGCGCTGCGGGAGCAGCCAACCGAACAGGACGGCGAGGAGCCCGACCGGCACGGCGCTGGCGAACACCCAGGGCAGCGCGTCGGCGAAGTCGGCGGCGGTGGCGTGGTGCGCAGGGACCCCGGCCGCGAGCACCGCGCCGAACAGCGGGGTGCCGATGGTGCCGCCGAGCGTGCGGGCCAGCAACGCGGTCGACGTGGCCATCCCGAGGTCGGTGATGTCGACCGCGTTCTGCACCGCCAGGATCGACGTCTGCATCGCGAACCCGATGCCGATGCCGACGACGGTGCCGAGCCCGGCAACGACCGCGACCGAGGTGTCGAGACCGATGGTGGTGAGCGCGAGCGCACCGATCGTCATCGCCACGCCACCGAGGATCGGCCAGGCGCGGTACCGACCGGTGCGCTCGACCCGGTGCCCGGCGAACGTCGTCGACGCCGCCGTGCCGATCATGAACGGGATCAGCAGCAGGCCGGACACGGTGGCGTCGACCCCGGCGACCTCCTGGAAGAACACGGGTAGGAAGAACACCCCGAGGTAGAAGAGCAGCCCGGAGGTGAAGTTCACGGGCGCGGCGATGCGCAGCACCGGGTTCTGGAAGAGCCGCAGCGGTACGAACGGCTCAGCCGCATGGCGCTCGCGCCACACGAAGGCGACGCTGCAGAGCAGGAGCACGACCACGAGCGCGCCCGACTCGAGCGAGATCCAGTCGACGTCCTTGCCGCCGGCCGTCGCGAGCACCACGAGCGCGGCGAGTCCGACGGTCAGGAGCGCGGAGCCGAGGTAGTCGATCGCGTGTTCGACACGACGGAACGGCAGGTGCAGCCGAGGCACCAAGATGGCGACTGCCACGATCGCGAACGGGACGTTGATGAAGAACGCCCAGCGCCAACTCAGGTGGTCGACGAACAGCCCGCCGACCAGTGGACCGATGACGACCGCCACCGCGAACAGCATGCCCTGGTATCCGAGCCACCGCCCGAGTTGGCGCGGGGGGACGAGGTCGCCGAGGATCGCCATGCCGAGGACCGGGAGCCCGCCACCACCGATGCCCTGCACCGCGCGCGCCACGAGCAGCTGCGGCATGGACTGGGCGAGCCCGCACGCCATCGAGCCGACCACGAACAGCCCGATCGCGATCAGGAGCACGCGCTTGCGACCGTGGAGGTCGCCGAGCTTGCCGTAGAGGGGCATCGTCGCCACCTGGAAGAGCAGGTAGGCGCTGACCACCCAGGCGATGCCCGACACGCCGCCCAGATCGCGCGTGATCGACGGCAGCGCGGTCGCCACGATCGTGCCGTCGATCCCCGAGATCATCATGCCGACCTGGAGTCCGATGAAGACCACGACGAACCCGCGCGCGGTGGAATCGGTGGCGGTGGGAACGGGCTTCCTGATGGCCGCAGGTATATTTCTCATCGCGTCAGGCTGTCAATCGGCCGCATGTCACGGGAGGCATCCGCGCATGGCCACGCAGGTGGGGCTCGACCACGATGCCGTCGTCGACGCGGCGGGCGCGCTGGCCGACGAGTCGGGCGTCGAGGCCCTCACCCTGGCGGGTCTGGCGGCGCGCCTCGGCATCCGCAGCCAGTCGCTGTACGCGCACGTCGAGGGGCTCGACGGACTGCTGCGCGACCTCGCGCTCGACTCGGTGCGCAGACTCGGTGACGAGCTCCGGTCGTCGGTCATCGGCCGATCGGGTCGTGAAGCGCTGGAAGCGATCGCCGACGCGTACTGGGGCTTCGCTCTCGCCCACCCCGGTCGGTACGCCGCCACCATCCGCGATCCCGGTGACGACGACGAGCTGCGCACCGCGAACCTGCGGGCCGCAGAGGCGCTCACCCGGGTGCTCGAATCGTTCGGGCTCACCGGCGCCGACGAAGTGCACGCCCACCGCGCGGTGTGGTCGGGCATCCACGGCTTCCTCACCCTCGAGCACGCCGGCGTGCTGCGCCGTCCCGCGTCGGTGCGAGAGAGCTACCGGAGGATGATCGGGATCTACGCCGACGCGTTCGCGCCGCCGGTCGAGGCCAAGGAAGGCCAGAGCCGCAACGCGTTCTCGCCCAGCACGCGCGCCTGATCGGCGGGATCGAGACCCGCGCACGCGGCACGACCCAGGTCCACCAATTCCGCATAGGAGCGATCGTGGGTCTGCGGGTAGTCGGAGCCCCACACGATGCGGTCGGCACCGAACGTCGCCACGAGTCGTTCGACGAACGCGCCGGCGTGCGCGCCTGCGCCCTCGAGCACGTGTGACGTGACCTTCAGGTGCAGACCGGGATGCTCGGCCAGCGCGAGCAGCGGTGCCGCGCCCGCGAACGGCGGACCGCTGTGCACCTCCGGGAACCCGCAGTGGTCGAGCACGACCGGTACTCCTGGATGGCGCGCCAGCATGGCCGCCAAGCGCGGCAGCTCGGCCATGAGCAGGGTGACCACGACGCGGACGTCGAGGTCGACCGCGGTGTCCCAGAGCGCGGCACCGGCGGGACCGTCGAACCACGCGGGCGCTTCGGCGCCGATGCCGAAGAGCCGCACACCCGCGCATCCGGGCACCGCCGCCAGCGCACGGAGCCGTGCGGGCGCGTCGGCGTCGGCGGGATCGACGATCACCACGCCCACCCATCGCTCGGGAGCGACGCGCAGTGCGTCGAGCACGTAGGTGTTGTCGCTGCCGTAGGCGCCGTGGGCCTGCACCAGCACAGCACGGTCGACGCCCGCGGCGGTGGCGATCAACCGGTACTCCTCGGCGGACACGGGGTGCTCCCGGAACCACTGCGACCCGACGCCGGACGGCCGCAACGGGAAGCGCGCCTGGTCGCGCGCCACCACGTGCACGTGCGTGTCGACGATCATGGCACCACCTTCACCGGGCGCCGCTCAAGGCTCGAACGGGCCCTTGCCCATCTGCTCGCGCACGGTGATCACCGGCGGGTTGGTGAGGAGGCGCCGCTGCCAGTTGGCGCCGTCGACGACGAGCGTGTGCCCGGAGATGAAGCGCGCGTACGGCGACGCCAGGAACGTCGCCGCCCACCCGAGCTCTCGGAGCTGTCCGACGCGCAACGCGGGCTGCACGACGTCCTTCTCGCTCGTGCGATCGAGGTTGCCCTTGATGTCGGCGGTCATGTCCTCGTGCGGGAACAGCCCGGGCACGAGCCCGTTGACCTGGATCCCGTAGGGACCCCACTCCACCGCGAGGGTCTCGGTCATGTTCTTCACACCGGCCTTGGCCGCAGCGCTGTGCGCGAACCCGGGACCGCCGGTCCACGCGTAGGAAGCACCGACGTTCACGATCGACCCCGGCGTGTTCGCCTCGAGGTGCCGTCGAGTGAACTCGCGCGCGCAGAGGAAGGTGCCGTTGAGCGTGATGTCGACGACTGTGCGCCACGCGTTCGGCGACATGTCCTCGGCCGGCACCGGGAAGTTGGCGGCGGCGTTGTTGATCAGCACCCCCGGGAGCCCGTAGGCCTCGGTGGCGGCGTCGAACGCGGCGCTGATCTGCTCGGCATCACGGATGTCACAACCGACGGTCGTCACCGGCGCGCCCAGCGCGGCGACCGCCTCGTGACCGGCTTCGAGGTGCTCCGGCTTGCGGCTGGCGATCACGATCGACGCGCCGAGGCGCGCGAACTCGAGCGCGATGGCCTTGCCGAGGCCGGTACCCGCGCCCGTGACGAAGACGGCGACGCCGTCGTAGGTCCCCGCAGGAAGCGCGCTGGCGCCCAGTTCGGGCGGGGCCGGCAGCCCCGGCAGATCATCGACAGGCATGGACGTCAGCTCCCCGTGAAGTGCGGCTCGCGACCCTCGGTGCGAGCGGTCCGGAACTCGGCCAGGTCGTCCGACTTGGCGATGAAGGTCTGGTAGATCATCTCGTCGGCCATCGACGAGCGGACCTCGGCCTCCGACAGGTGCGCCAGCACCCGCCGGGCCATCTTGATCGTCACTGCGGGCGACGCCGCGATCTTCTCCGCCATCTCGCGCGCGGCCGCCTCGAGCTCGTCGGCCGGGACGACGCGCGACACGATCCCGTGCGCGTACGCCTCGTCGGCGTGCATCGGCCGCCCGGTGAGCACGAGGTCGGACGCAACCCCGTGCCCGCAGATCTGGAACAGCCGGCCGACACCACCGGTGTCGGGGATCACGCCATGGGTGGCTTCCGGCAGCATGAACCGCGCCCCCTCGGCGGCGATGCGGATGTCGCAGAGCAGCGCTCGCTGGAACGACGCGCCGATCGACCAGCCGTGCATGGCCACGATGATCGGCGCTTCGATGTCGAACACCTGCAGGATGCCGCGATGACCGCGCGCCATGAGCTCGTGGTGGGTGAGCTCCACGTCTCCGCCGCCGATCGCACCGACGTCGCGTCCCGATGAGAACGACTTGCCCTCACCGCGCCAGATCACCGCGCGCACGTCGGGCCGTTGCTTCAACTCGGCGAGCGCGGCGAACAGCTGCGAGTCCATGTCGTCGTCGAACGCGTTGTGCTTCTCGACGTTGTCGTTGGTGATGGTGGCGATCGGCCCATCGAACTCGAGCCGGACTTCCTTGGTCATGCGTGCTCCTACGACGTCAATTCGGGAGTGAGCGAGGCGAGCAGCTCGACGGTGCGACGCTGCGACGCATCGCGGTCGTCGTCGAGGCCGAGCGCAGTGGCGCAGAGGTCGGTGGCGCCGGCGGCCGCGTAGCCGCGCAGCCGTTCGGTGACTTCGGCCTCGGTGCCGATGATGGCCACGTCGGCGGGCGTGGTGTCGTCGCCGCCGCGGGACAGGATGCGTTGGTACGTGGGGATGTTCAGGTAGGTGGAGAACAGCTTGGCGGCGCGCTCACGACCGGCGTCGGCGTCGGCGCAGACCGCCACCGGCAGACCGACCACCACGCGCGGCGGGGGCCGATCCGCTCCTTCGGCCGCGGCAGTGATGGCGGGCACGATGTGCTCGCCGATGGCGCGCTCGTTGGCCCAGTAGGTGATGGTGCCGTCCGTGAGCTCCCCGGCGACTTCGAGCATCTTGGGCGCGAGGGCGGCGACCATGATCGGCGCCGGCGTCGAGCCCGGAACCGTGAGCATCGACGAGAAGGCGAACATCTCTCCGCGGTACTCGACGTGACCGGCCCCCGCGAACGCGGCCCGCAGCACCTCCACGTACTCACGCGTGTGATGGGCAGGGCGCGCGTACTCGAGGCCGTGCATGCTCTCGATGACCACGGGGTGCGACGGCCCGATCCCGAGCACCAACCGGCCGTTCGTCGCCGCCTGGGTCGACATCGCCTGCTGCGCCATGGCCAGCGGGTGCCGTGGGTAGGTGGGCATCACCGCGGTGCCGAGCTCGATGCGGCTGGTGACCTGGCCGGCGAGCGCGAGTGCGGTCAGGCCGTCGAGGCTCCACGGGATGTGCGGCACCCAGCCGGTGGTGAAGCCGAGTGCCTCGGCCGCCCGCGCGTTGGCGAGGAGCTCGTCGATCGTCGTCTGCTCGCCGCTGACGTCACTGATGAACAGGCCGATGCGCATCCGCGCAGCTTGTCACACGCTGTCACGTCGGACCGCTCCACGGGTCGACCCCTGGTCAGGACGCGGGGCGCGCCGGCGCGGGTCGGAGGAGGTGGTCCTCGGCGTCGACGTCGCGCTCCATCTCCACGAACCCGCGGGCTCGCGCCGCCCGCACGAACTGCAGGAACGTGCCGTAGCCGAACCGCTTCTCCGAGAAGTCGGGCTGTTGCTTGCGCACCTGCGTCTTCAGGCCCGAGAGGTGGACCGGGCCCTTCGCCGCGAGCCGTTCGACCGTGTCGCGGAGCAGCTCGAACGCGGCGTCCTCGTCGCCAGCGACGGTCGGGAGCGTGACCTCGGGGTCGCCCGGTGCGACGCCCTGGTGCACCTCGACGACGCCACGTTCGCCGAGGGTGCGCAGCAGCTCGCCGAAGGTGCGGAACCCGTGGTCGGCTTCGCTGAACGTCGGCTCCTTGCGGAGGATGGCGCGCTTGAGCATCGACGCCAGCACCGGTCCCCCGCTGCTGCGCGACAGGCCCGCGAGGGTGCGGGTGACCAGGGAGTCCAGGTCGGTCTCCTCCGCCGGCGCCACCACTTCGGTCTCGGTCTGCGGCTCCGCCCGAGCTTCCGCCGCCTTGGTGCTGCGTCCGCTTCCGCGCTTCGTCGCGCGCTTCGCCGGCTTCTTCGTCTCCACACCTTCGAGCCGCTCGTAGAACAGGAACTCGTCGCACGCGGCAGTCAGCAGGGCCGACGTCGATGCCTCGACGCCGATCCCGATCACTCGCTTGTTGAGCTCACGGAGCTTGTGCACGAGCGGCGTGAAATCGCTGTCGCCGGTGCCGAGGACGAAGGTGGTGATGTAGTCGCGTTCGAAGCTCAGCTCGACCGCGTCGACCGCCATCTTGATGTCGGCCGCGTTCTTGCGCACCATGCCCATCCGTTGGGGCATCTCGATGAGCTCGACCTGGTTGCGCGTGAGCATGCGCCGGTCTTCCTCGAAGTACGACCAGTCGGCGTAGGCACGCCGCACGACCACCCGACCACGTTCGGCGAGGGCATCGGCGATGGGACGGAAGTCGAGGGCACCGCCAGTGAGATCACGCGCGCCGATGGCGAGGTTCTCGTAGTCGAGGAAGAGGGCGATGCGCTCGTCGTCACTGGTCACTGGCCGAGCCTAGACGTGCTAGTTCTTGACTCCGTGAACGACAACGTCTACATCCACGAGTTCATCGACATCATCGGCCACAACCGGGCCAACTACATGCAGCACATGACGGCGAACTTCAGCCCCATGGCGCAGGAGGATCGCAACCAGTTGTGCTTCGGCGTGTGGGGCATCGTGGGAACCACCCGTGGATGGCCCGAGGTGCTCAACCTCTGGGAAGAGCGCGGCTTCGACGGACTCGCCACGTCGTTCCGCTTCGAGCTGGGGCACTCGACGCTCCAGGACCCCAAGCTCGCCAAGTGGTGGGCCGAGGCGTCGAACTACCGACGTCACGGCGACGATCGCGTGCTGGTCCCCGCGCCGTGGTCGCCGACCATCACCGAGCTCCTCGACGCGGGCGTCAAGGGCGAGACCTACGCCCACGAGCAGATCCACGTGCCGATGGGCACCGCGCGCGACTTCCTCGAGCGGGTCGCCGAGCAAGCGATCCCGGTGTACGAGGAGTTCGGCTGGAAGCTGTGCGGCGCGTGGGAGACCGCGATGGTCAACGAGTCGGAGTGCTTCCTGCACTGGGCGATCCCCACGTGGGAGAGCTGGGCCGAGACGGAGAAGGCGGAGCGCGTCGACAGCGCGCTGCAGCGCTGGCGCAGCCGCACCTACGAGCTGAGTGAGAAGTGGCACCGGTTCCTCGTGGTCGACGCGCCGCTGTCGCCGATGCGCATCGGTCGCCAGCCCACCCGCTCCGACCGCGACGAGGGTTGGGCCGACCTCTAGCACCTCCCAGGTCTCGCTCGCTCCCCCTCGCTCCGCAAATGGGCGGCGCACCCGCCCGCGCGCCAGGCACCATGTCGCCATGATCGAACGGGCAGTGCTCGCAGGAGATGTCGTGACGTTGCGACCGATGACGATCGGCGACGTGGACGCGTTGGTCGCCGCAGCAAGTGAAGACCGTTCGACCTACGACTTCACACCGGTGCCCGATGGTGCGGCAGCGATGCGAGACTACGTCGAACGCGTGTTGGCCGACGAGCGCGTCGGGTGGGCGTTGCCGTTCGTGACCACACTCACCCGCGACGACAGAGTCGTCGGCAGCACGCGGTTCCTCGACCTGGACGACTGGGGTCCCAACCGTCGCGTCGGTGGTCCGCCCGTCGGCGCGGTCGGCACGCCACGCACCGCAGAGATCGGTGCCACCTGGCTCGCGGCGTCAGCGCAACGTACCGCCGTCAACACCGAGGCCAAGCTGCTCATGCTCCGGCACGCATTCGAGATCTGGGGCGTCGAGCGCATCACCTTGAAGACCGACGCACGCAACGCTCGTTCACGTGCGGCAATCGAGCGGATCGGTGCCCAGTTCGAAGGCATCAGGCGCGCACACGTCGCGCGCGACCGATGGCGGCGTGCGCGACACCGCGTACTACTCGATCGTGCGCGCGGAGTGGCCAGCGGTGCGGAAGGGTCTCGAGGCGCGCCTCGTGCGGCGCTAGGACGCCGCGGGAGGGGCGCCGAGCGTGACGCGCACGCGCTCGACCACGGCGGCCTCCTTCTCGCTCGTGCCCTTGGCGGCGGCCGCCACCGCATTGGCGAGATCGATGAGCCAGGCGCGCACCTCGGCGGCTTCGGCGATCGGGAGCCGATTGATGGCCGCCACTGCGGGACCGAGCTCGGCCAGTGCCTCGTCGATGACCGCGTCGGGCGACGAGCCCCGGTCGCCCTTGGCCGCATGACGGGCGTCGTGGCCCTGGGCCTCGTGGGCGATGGCGACGATGAGCTCGGTGGCCGCTCCGTGGTCGCCCGGGCGGGCCAGCGCCTTGGCCGTCGCCGAAGCCTCCTTGAGCAGCGAGATCGGTCCGTGCTCAGCCACGGCGACCACCGCCATGGTCACGTGGAGCGGGGCTTGTGAGAGCGCGGTCCACTCGTCGTCGGTGAAGAACGTTCGATCGGTCATGAGCTCGGGAGCCTAGGACCGGGGGTACCGGACCCGACACCTGCGAGGAGTGACGGGACACCGCCAGCGGGTAGAGCACCGGTGTGGCTCACGTCGTCAGGCGCAACGATCAGGGTCGCCGTGACGAGCTCGTGCTCGACGGCGAGGTGGTGGGGATCGCCGACTTCGTCATGGTCGGAGACGTGATGGTGCTGCCGCACACGGTGATCGATCCCGATCGGCGGGGCCGGGGCCTGGGCGACGTGCTCGTGGAGGGCGTGCTGGCCGACGCGCGGGCGCGCGGGAACACCGTCGACCCCCGGTGTTGGTTCGTCCGCGAGTACCTCGACCGTCATCCGGACGCAGCCGACGTCTCGTACTGAGGTCGGAACCACCCGCGGGCGGAACCCGGGAACAGCGCCACCGTCGTCCGTGTTCAGGTGGGGGCACCGGGTGCGATGATGGACCCGACGAAGCGACGAAGGAGCACGACGTGAGCGACCGACGCGAGACCGCCATCCTGGCCGGGGGATGCTTCTGGGGCATGCAGGACCTCATCCGCAAGCGGCCCGGCGTCATCTCGACCCGGGTCGGCTACACCGGCGACGACAACCTCGCGAACGCGACCTACCGCAACCACGGCAATCACGCCGAGGCCATCGAGATCGTGTTCGACCCCGAGCAGACCTCGTTCCGTGACCTGCTCGAGTTCTTCTTCCAGATCCACGACCCGACCACGCTCAACCGTCAGGGCAACGACGTCGGCGCCAGCTACCGGTCGGCGATCTTCTACACCTCCGACGACCAGAAGCGCGTCGCCGAGGACACCATCGCCGACGTCGAGGCGTCCGGGCTGTGGCCCGGCAAGGTCGTCACCGAGGTGGCCGCGGCGGGGCCGTTCTGGGAGGCCGAGCCCGAGCACCAGGACTACCTGGAGCGCATCCCCAACGGGTACACCTGCCACTTCCCGCGCCCCGGCTGGAAGCTCCCCCACCGCGCCGACGCCGGCTGAGGCAGTCGTTGCCCGGCGGCCTCAGCCGTCGGGCAGCAGCGGCATCGACCAGCCACGATCCTTGCCCAGCAGCGCGACCCGACCGACCGACGCGCTGCCGAAGCGGTCGCGCACGGCATCGAGCGCGTGATCGAGTGCGGGGCCGCTCCCGCCATCGAACGGCAGTGGGAGCTGCACCGCGTCGGCGTCGCTGAGGTTGGCCACCGACACACCGATCAGCGTGAGTCCGCGCGCTTCGACGAGCGGTTGCGCGTCGTCGAGCAGGTGTCGCGCCGCGTCGCGCAACGGCGTGGTGTCGGCGGTCGGCTTCGGCAACGTGCACGAACGGGTGACGCGGGAGAAGTCGTCGAAGCGGATGCGCAGCACCACCGTGTGACCGACGACGCGCCCGGCGCGGAGCCGACGGGCGATGCCGTCGAGCAGACCGTCGAGCATGGCACGCACTTCATCGGGCGGACGATGACCGCGTCCGAGCGCCGCGCTGCGCCCCCATCGAGCGTCGGCGGCGACCGGTCTCGACCGGGCGCGGGTCGCGGTTGTGGGCAAGCGCAGAGAGGTGATGACCCGACGCCGGTCCGAGCATGGCGACGAGCACCGCTTCGTCGAGGGCCGCGACCTCACCGACGCGCGTGATGCCGCGCTCGAGGAGCTTGGCCGTGGTCTTCGGGCCGACGCCCCAGAGCGCGCCGACATCGAGGGGATGGAGAAAGGCGAGCTCACGCTCGGGCGGCACGACGAGCAGGCCATCGGGCTTGGCGACTCGACTCGCCACCTTGGCCAGGAACTTGGTGCGGGCGACGCCGACGGTGATCGGGAGCCCGACCCGCTCACGCACCGCGACACGCAGCGCGGCCGCGATGTCGGCTGGCGAACCCGACACCTTGCCGAGTCCACCGACGTCGAGGAAGGCCTCGTCGATCGAGAGCGGTTCCACGAGTGGGGTGGTGTCGCCGAACACCGAGAACACCGCCCGACTGGCCTCGGAGTAGGCATCCATCCGTGGGGGGACGACGACGGCATCGGGGCACAGCGCCAACGCCTGGCGTCCGCCCATGGCTCCCCGCACTCCGTACGCCCGGGCCTCGTAGCTCGCAGCCATGACCACCCCACCGCCCACGAGCACGGGCTTGCCCCGCAGCGCGGGATCGTCGCGCTGCTCGACCGAGGCGAAGAAGGCGTCGAGGTCGGCGTGGAGGATCGTCGCTCCTCCGATCGTGGGCCCGTCCGACACGAACACATGTTCGCACACCCGGCCCGGGATCAGCCAGCCTCGCGGTCCCAGGTCGAGTCGGTCACGCCCCGCGCTCGCAGTTCGTGCTTGCGCACCCGCATCGAGGCTTCGGTGCGCGGGAGGTCGTCGACCACCTCGACGTACCGCGGGACCATGAAGCGGGGCATGCGTTCCTCGAGGAATGCGATGAGCTCGGCGGGATCGAAGGACGCGGAGTCGTCGACGATCACCGCGACGAACACGTCATCTTCCCCGAGCGGCGCGGGCACGCCGATGGCCGCGCACTCGCGCACCCACGGGTGCTCGGTCACCATTGTCTCGACCTCGAACGACGAGATGTTCTCACCGCGTCGACGGATGGTGTCGCGCAGGCGGTCGACGAAGTAGAACCAGCCGTCCTCGTCGCGGCGGAACGCGTCGCCGGTGTGGAACCACCCGTTGCGCCACGCGTCCGCGGTCTGTTCCGGCATCTTGTGGTATCCGACGTTGAGCGCCCACGGCTCGGCGCTGCGCACGAGCAGCTCCCCCACCTCGCCGTCGGGCACGGGCTCGTCGTACTCGTCGGCGATGCGCACCTCGGGCCACGGGTAGTCCTCGCGGATGCGGCCGCAGTTCGCCCACGGGCCGTGGTCCCACCCGGTGGTCACAGCCATGCCGGTCTCGGTCTGGCCGTAGCCGGTCGCGACCCGTACGCCGAAGCGACGCTGGAAGTCGTCGATCTCCGGGATCATCGGCCCGAGGATGGCGTTGCGCAACGGCGAGTCGGCGTCGTCGTCACGCGGCGGCGCCGAGTGCAGCAGCGCGGTCATCGGTCCGACGAGCGCGGCGGTGACGCAGCCGGTGGCGCGGATGTCGGACCAGAAGTCGCTCGCACTGAAGCGATCGCGGAGCACGAACCGCGCGTTGCGAGCCATCGCGTAGTTGAACGCCGAGCGGCCCGAGTTGTGGAACAGCGGCATCGCGCAATAGAGACCGTCGCCCGAGACGAGCGCGTCGTCGGGGACCCAGGACCAGAACTGGTACATCACTGCCCACGGCGTGATGACCGCTTTGGACGGGCCGGTCGTGCCCGATGTGAACATCAGCGAGTGCACGTCGCGGTACCGCGGGCCGACGAGGTCGACGGGATCCGCCGAGTCGGGGGCGCCGGCATCGAGGTCGGCACGCGTCGCGTCGTCGAGCTCGATGACGCGCGCGAACATTCGGAACCTCGGACTCGACCGCGGCGACCGCCGCGCGGAACCCGGGCGCGACCACGAGCGTCGTGACGTCCGCGTGGTCGAGCGCGTAGGCGAGCATGCGGCCGGTGAACGCGACGTTGAGCGGCACCTCGACGACTCGCAGCCACGCGAGGGCGAGCATCGTGAGGTGCGCGTCGAAGGTGTTGGGGAGCATGGTCGCCACGTGGTCGCCCTCGGCGACGCCGCGTGCGGACAGCGCCCCCGCCCAGGCCCGTGCCCGGGCGTCGAGCTCCGCGTACGTGAGGCGGGGACCGTCGACGTGCTCGAGTGCCACCGCGTCGGGCGTGATGGCCGCCCCGCGCGCGACGGCGTGCGGAGCCAGGCAGGTCGCATCGAGCATGGGTATGTAATATACGAAGTTCGTGGATCTCGACCCGACCGACGAGCAGCAGTCGATCGTCGACGTGTTCGGGGACCTGGCGGAGCGCACCGTGCCGCTCGATCGTCTGCGCGAGCACGAGCCGGTCGGCTTCGCCCCCGACCTCTGGGATCGGCTGGTCGCGGTGGGCGCGCCGAGCATGGCGGTGCCCGTGGATGCGGGCGGCGCCGGTGCCTCCCTCCTCGACCTGGCGCTGGCCGTCGAAGCACTGGGGCGACGGCTCGCGCCCGCACCCTTGATCGAGCACGCGGTCGCGGCCCGGCTCCTCGCCCGGGTCGACGCGCTCACGCCCGAGGTGCTCGACGGCGCTCGCCTCGCCACGCTCGCGCTGCGGCCGGTCCGTGACCAGGTGGCGCGGCTGGTGCCCGCGGGGGCGGTGGCGAACACCGTGGTCGCGTTCGACGGCCGCGACCTCATGGTGCTCGACGGCGAACCCGGTGTGCTCGTCCCGAACCTTGCGTCAGCGCCCCTCGCCGACCGTGCACTCGACGGCGCGCGCGTCGTCGCGTCCGGTGAGCACGCCGTGTCGCTGCACCGACAGGCCATCGACGAGTGGCGCGTGCTCACCGCTGCCGCCCTCGTGGGCCTCGGGCTCGCCGCACTCGACATCGCCGTGCGCTACGTGAGCGAGCGAGAGCAGTTCGGCGTGCCCATCGGCTCGTTCCAGTCGCTGCAGCACACGCTCGCCGACGTGAGCGTGGCGCTCGACGGTGCCCAGCTGCTCGCACGCAAGGCGGCGTGGGCATCGGATGGCGCGCCCGATCGCGCCGCCGAGCTCGGCGCGATGGCGTTCCTCTTCGCCGCCGAGCAGGCGCAACGCGCGTCCGACCGCGCGCTGCACTTCCACGGCGGCTACGGGTTCATGGAGGAGTACGACATCCAGCTCTTCTACCGGCGGGCAAAGGGCTGGGCGAACGTCCTCGACGAGCCCGGGCGTGAGTACGCGCACCTGGCCGACCTGCGGTACGGAGCGGTCTGATCATGGACTTCACGCCGTCACCCGCCGCCGAGCAGTTCGGCGAAGAGGTCCGCGCACTGGTCACGCGCACCTACACCGACGAACGCCGTCAGCACGCGCACGACACCGGCACCATGCACGACTGGGAGCTCCACCGGGCGATGGCCGACCAGGGCTGGATCCGCCAGGCGCTGCCCGAGGCGCTGGGCGGCGGGGGCGCGGTCCCGAGGAGCTGGCGGTGCTGTTCCGCGAGCTCGAGCTCGCCGGTGCCCCCTACGACGGCATGAGCATCTGCACGATGGTGGCGTCGGTGCTCGCGCACGCGGGCAACGAGATGCAGCAGCGTGAGATCCTGCCCAAGCTGCTCAGCGGCGAGTCGCTGATCGCGCTCGGCTACTCCGAACCCGACGCCGGTTCCGACGTCGCGGCCGCCCGCACGCGCGCGGTGCGCGACGGCGACGGCTGGCGCATCGACGGGCAGAAGATCTTCACCAGCCTGGCCGAGGAGTCGGAGTGGATCTTCCTCCTCACCCGCACCAACCTCGACGTCCCGAAGCACCGCGGCCTGACGTTCTTCCTCGTCCCCACGTCGGCGCCGGGCTTCGAGTTGCAACCGATCCGCACGCTGTCGGGCAAGCGCACCAACATGACGTTCTACGACGGCGTGCACGTGGGTGACGAGTGGCGCGTCGGCGACGTGGACGGCGGCTGGCAGGTGATGCTCGTCGCGCTGTCGTTCGAGCGCGGCGTCGCCGGCGGCGTGCGCGACGCCGAGCGGTTGCTGGCACTCGCCGAAGCGCACGCGCGCAGCGCGGCCGACGAGCACGGTCGACCGCTCATCGAACAACCCGCGCGCCGCGACGCGCTGGCGCGCCTGGCCATCGACGCCGAGGTCGCCGACCTGCTCGCGAGCCGCGCCGCGTGGGTGGCCGCGTCGGGCAAGCTCCCCGGCATCGAGGGTGCGGCGAGCAAGCTGTTCGCCACCGAGGCCTTCCAACGATCGGTCAACCGCCTCGTCGACGTGGCCGGGCCGAGCGGCCTGGTGGAAGCGCACGACGTGTCCGACCTCGGCGCCTTCTACGAGTACTGCTATCGCTTCGCCCCCGTCACCACCATCTACGGCGGCACCAGCGAGATCCAGCGCAACCTCGTCGCCCAGCGCGGGCTCGGCCTGCCGCGCGGCAGCTGACCGGCCGATCGTGCGCGGGCTGCCCGGCCTCACGTTCGACACCGAGGTCGAGGCGTTCCGCGCCGAGGTGCGCGAGTTCCTCGCCGACACGCTCGCGGGTGGCGCGCGCGACTACTCGGATCTCGCGGGGTGGGACGAGGCGTTCGAGCGAGAGGTGCTGCACGCCGCGGGCGCAGCCGGGTTCCTCGGTGTGAGCCTGCCCGTCGCCCTGGGTGGGGGTGGGAAGCCCCCGAGCTGGCAGGCCGCGCTGAGCTACGAGGCCGCGTACCACGACGCCCCGCTCATCGACACCGCCGCGGTGCTGGTCGCGCCGACGGTCGCCGCATTCGGCACCGACGCGCAGCGTGACGCCGTCGTGCGCGCCGCGTGCGCCGGGACGATCAACGCGTGCATCGCGTACACGGAGTCGGGTGCTGGCAGTGATCTGTCGAACGTGGGGACCGCCGCAATCGAACAAGCCGACGGCACGTTCGTGCTCGACGGCGAGAAGGTGTTCGTCACCGGTGCGCACAAGGCCGACTGGTGCTGCACGATCGCGCGCACCGAGCCGGGGTCGTCGGGCAAGCGCGGGCTCTCCATGTTCCTCGTCGACCTGGCGACGCCCGGCCTCGAGGTCGAGCGCATCGCCACCGCGAACCGCTGGACGCTGTCGACGATCACCTTCGCCGGCGCGCGCGTCGATGCCGACGCGGTGTTGGGCGAGGTGGGCAATGGCTGGCGTCAGCTGAGCGGCGCGTTGCTCGCCGAGCGCAGCGGCGTCGCCTGGCTCGGCTGGGCGACGCGCACGTTGGAGGCACTGCTCGACCGGTTGGAGGGAACCCGCGATCTCGTGCTGCGCGGCGAACTCGCCCGTCTCGTCACCGCGTGGTTCGCGGCCGTGGGCCGGGTGGAGCGCGTGCTGGCGCTGCAGGACACAGGTGCGGCGCCGTTCGCAGAGGGCGCGCTCAGCAAGGTGTGCGTCACCGAACTGCTGCAGCGGATCGGGCGCGTGGGCGCGGCCGCGCTCGGGCCCGTTGCGCTCACCGCGCCAGGCTGGTTCGGCGGACCGCTCCCCGAATGGTTCGCGTACGAGGTGGTGGAGCGGCTCCACCCGACGCTCAGCGTCGGGGCCAACGAGATCCAACGCACGACGATCGCCGACGTGGGCCTGGGCCTCCCGCCCGAGCCGCGGGCGTGACGAGGAGGGGGAGATGACGTACCGAGTGGTGGGATGGTCGACCGGCGGCGTGGGCAAGTTGGCCATCCGCACCATCGCCCGACGGCCCGACCTGGAGCTGGTGGGTGTGTGGGTGCACAGCGCCGAGAAGGACGGCACCGACGCGGGCACGCTCGCCGGCATCGATCCCGTGGGCGTGACCGCGACCACCGACGCCGACGCGCTGCTCGCGCTGCAGCCCGACTGCATCTGCTACTCGGCGCAGGGCGAAGCCATGGACGCGGCCGCGGTGCCGGACATGGCGCGGATGCTCGACGCCGGGATCAACGTGGTGACGGTGTCGACGCCGGGCCTGGTGCACCCGCCCGGTTACCAGGCCGACTGGCGTGAGCAGCTCGAAGCCGCCGCGACGCGCGGCAACGCGACGCTGTACGCGTCGGGCATCGAACCCGGCTTCGCGGGCGACCAACTGCCGCTCACGCTGATGACGATGAGCGACACCGTCACGTCGGTGCGCACGCAGGAGATCTTCCTGTACGACGAGTACCCGGTCACGTTCGTGATGTTCGAGGTGTTCGGCTTCGGCAAGCCCATGGAGCACCAGGCGATCATGGCGATGCCCGGCGTGCAGTCGGGCACGTGGGGCCCGCCGATCCGCATGATCGCCGACCGCCTCGGGGTGGAGCTCGACGAGATCCGCGAGACCTACGAGAAAGTGGAGACGCCGCGCGCGCTCGAGGTGGCGGCGGGCACGATCGAGGCCGGCACCGTCGGCGCGGTGCGCTTCGAGACCATCGGCGTGGTGCACGGTCGCGACGCGATCGTGATCGAGCACGTCAACCGGATGGCACCCGACCTCGCGCCCGAGTGGCCCACCGCGGCGCGCAACGGCACCTATCGCATCGTGATCGAGGGCAACCCCGACTTCACGTGCGAGCTCGAGGTCGGCACCCCCGAGACGTCGAGCGACGACGGCATGGTCGCCACCACCATGCGGCTCGTCAACGCGATCCCCTACGTGTGCGACGCCCCCGCCGGCCTCACCACGTCGCTCGACCTCCCCCTCACCACCCCCAGGTTCGCGTTCCCCTGATGAACCCGCGTCGGTGCTCGGCCCGATGAGGAGCTGGGTGGGTCAGGCGGTGCTGAGGGGGCCGGCGTAGGCCTGGGCGACGGCGGCCTCGAAGGTGCGGTCGTGGAGGGGGTCGGCGACGTCGGGGAGGACGATGCCACGTGCTTCGCAGTCGGCGCGCCAGATGCCGACCACCTGGTCGAAGGTGATGTCGTCGAGGTGCTCGTCGAACACGCGCGCTTCCTCGGCGTCGTGGAAGCACTCGGCCTTCCACGAGATCGAGATGCGGATGTCGTCACGATCGAAGTCGCCGAAGTCGCGGTCGTCCTTGGTGATGCGCCAGCGACCGGCGTCGGCGTCGAACGACAGCAGCGAGTCGATCGGCACCATCGCGAACGCGGCCGTCCCCCACCGCTTCGACGCGGTGGTACATGAAGTCGTTGTCGCCCACCACTGCGGTGTTCGACGGCGGTTCGATGGTGACCTCGGGCGCGGCACCGCCGTCGGGCCAGTAGCTGAACCCACCGTTGGGGCCGTCGTAGTACCAGGCGACCGCGGTCGCGATCTTCACCCGCCACCGTTCGAACAGCTCGGACGACGCCATGCCCTGTACGACCCACGCCGGGTATTGCGAGCGATCCACGCCTCGGAAGGTCGGTACGTCGGTGTGCTTGCGGTTCTGCGGCATCGGCGCGGTGAGGTTGGAGAACACGATGAGCGGACGCACGACCTCCGCGTCGAACACCTGCTGCGCAGCCGTGATCAGCCGCGCGTTGTGGAGCACGTCGTCGACTCCGGCGATGTGGGTCGCGCGCGCCGACACCCAGTCGCCGCGGTAGATCGGCATGGTCATGAGCTCGTCGTCGACCATCACCCCCACCGCGTCGGACGAGCCGTTGCGCGCGGCGTCCTTGTAGGCCTCGAGCGAGGCCGCGAACTCGCGCAGCGACAGGAGCACGTGACGGTAGGGGCCGTTGGCCTCGCACAGACTCCAGGCGAGCTCGGGGTTGTCGAGCACGCCAGTGACGGTCACGGGTGGACGAGGCGCGAGATCGGTCGTCGTCATGGGCTCGACGTTACCGCTGCCGGGTTTCGACGGTCGTGCGCATCAGGCAGGGAGAGGTCCCTCCCCGACGCCGCCGAGCAGGGCGAGGACCACGCGGTCACCGAGTACGAGAGGGCGCTCGAAGCCGACATCTCGCCTGAGCTGCCCGCAGTGTTGCAGCGTCAGCTCACCGACATCCGCGCCGCCCACGACGACGTCAAGGCGCTGCGGGCCACGCTCGCGTCGCCGGCGGTGCGGCGCCGCGGTGACGCGGCGCCGCACTCCGACGTCACCCGGTCGCGAGATCCAGCTTGCGCGACACCACGTTCTTGGGCGAGCACGAGTAGGTGCCCGGCTTGGTCGGGTGCACCCGCACGAACTCACCGTCGCGCACCTGGAGCGTGATGTCGCACTCGGTGACCTTCCGCCCAGCGATGTCGATGGGTGCGATCAGGCCCTCGGCGTCGAACTTGTGAATGGTCCCGAGCTCGGCGAGGAGTGCCTTGCGGGTGACGCCGTTGACGCCGTCGCGCTTCACGATCGCGTTCACCGCGTCCCGGAAGGCGATGCCGGCTGCCCACGTCGACGCGCCGAAGCCGGCCGCGTTGTCGGCCCCGACGTACTTCACGAACGCCGCCGTCATCGGGTTGGCCTTCTGCTCGGCCTTGCTCAGGAACGGGAGGAACGTCGTGTCGACGTACTGCCCCTCGACGTCGGCGCCGCCGGACTCGAGGAACCCTGGGTCGTAGCAGGCCGAGCCGCAGTCCCAGACCTTGACGTCGGTGACTCCCTGGAGCGCGGCCTCCTTGCGCAGCAGCACCGTGCACGGGAACGACGAGGTGCACTGGCCGTAGTTCGAGCCCTTGCTCTTCATCGCCTGGACGATCTCGGTGTACTCGCTCTGGGTGGCCTTGGCGGAACGATCGAAGTCGCCGTCAGTGGCGATGCCGATGTCGCGCACCGCAGCCACGGACGCGAACGTGGCGTCACGCGCCGCCTGCGAGTCGTTGCCGAACACGTACACACCGTGCAGGTCCTTGCCGTATTTCTGCTGGTACCAACGCCCGCGGCCGACGTTGGCCTGATACGTCTGCGGGTGATCGTCCTTGGTGGAGCAGACCAGTGCCGGCGGTGCGATCGGGAACGACTCCGCCGAGCACGAGTGATCGACCGAGCCGACGTAGTACGGGATGTCGGGTAGTCCCGTCGTCGCTCCTGTCGAATCCTTGCAGTTGCGCATCTCCTCGGTGGTGTTGAGGAGTGCCGCCGACGTGCCGACCATCGCCACGTCGTTCTGGCAGGCCGAGATCTCGGCCGCGCGCGTGTCGTTCGGGTTCACGTGCGAGTCGTAGAAGTCGAGCACGAGCTTCCGCCCCGCCAGCCCCCCGGTGGCGTTGATGTACTTCACGACTCCCCGCACGCCGTCGACCGACGCCTTGAAGAGTCCCGGCGCGAACGAGTTGTCGACGTCGGCGATCGTCGCGATGTGGATCTCGGTCGCCGTGATGCCGACGTCAGTCGCGGTCGGTTTCTCCTTGGCACCCGACTGGGCCACCGCCGGTGCGGCCGTCACCACCAGTGCCAGCACCGCGCACACCACTCCCCATCGAAGCTTCGTCATCGCTCCATCCCCCCTCGGATGTCGTACTGGTTCAGTCGCTGCCGGTGTCGCTGGCCGCGTCGCCTGTGTGCATACGGGTGATCCCGGCGATGAGGATCCCGATCTGGAGGTCGAACAACTCGTCGGCCTCCACCGGAGTGACGCCGGTCGGGTTGCTCCCCGACAGGCGGCCGCGCCGCGCCTCGGGCGCGGGCGTGCTCGAACCTTGTTCCATGGCCACGAACCCGACCGTCGTCCACATCAGGAGTCGGCAGGCCTGCACCGCGGCGTCGGCGGCCACGCCGCCGTCGCGCAACGCGACCAGCAACGGGCGCGACGCCTCCACGTACGGCTCGCGAGCACCGAGGTAGAGCCGACTGTCGGGTGTGCGCTTCAGGCGCTCACGCAACTCGCTGCACCAGCGCCCCGCGTACTCCGGCCACGGCTCCCCCGCGGCCGCGGGCGGTGCGAGGTCGAGCAACAGGTGGTCGGCAACGGCGTCGATGAGCGCGGCCTTGTTGCCCACCCGGGTGTAGAGCGGCATGGGCGACACGCCGAGGCGTTCGGCGACGTTGCGCATGCTCAGCGCGTCGAGCCCGCGTTCCTGCAGGATCACGATGGCAGCGGCGACGATCTCGTCGGCGTCGAGCTCGAAGTCGCCCGAGGTCGTCATCCGGTGCTCGCGTCGACGAGCGCCAGCGCGCTGGCGAGGAGCGCGTCGGCCTGCCTGCCGAAGAACTCGTGTACCGGCTTCTTCGACTCGCCGCGCAGGAACTTGGCGTAGCTGCCCTCGAGGACGATGGCGAGCTTCCATCGCGAGAACACGTCGTACCAGTCGATGCGCGACACGTCGCGTCCGGTGCGCTCGCCGTATCGGGCCACGAGCTCGGCGGCGCTCGGCAGCACTGCACGATCGAACGCGGGAGCGGTCGCGACCCCGAGCGGCATCGTCCCCTCGGGTCCGGGATGGAAGATCATGGCCCACGCCAGGTCGACCAGCGGATCACCGATCGACGCCATCTCCCAGTCGACGACCGCGAGCAGCTGGGGCGGCGCGGTCTCGGCGAAGAGCACGTTGTCGAGCTTGTAGTCGCCGTGCGCGAGCGCAGGCGCCTGGTCGGGCGGAAGGGCATCGGCCAGCCAGGTGCCGACACGCGCCGCCGCGGGCAGGTCGCGTCCGCCGTACGACTCGAGCTGCGCCAACCAGCGCCCGATCTGGCGGTGGAGGTACGGGCCGGTGTGCGCGAACTCGCCGAGCCCACATGCGTTCCAGTCCACCGCGTGCACGGCTGCGAGAGCATCGACGAGCTCCTCGAGCGCTCGCGGTTGCTCGTCGGGTTGCGTCGCCCAGGCTTCCGGGATGCTGCTGCGCACCGGGACGCCGTCGATGCGCGCCATCACGTAGAAGGGCCCGCCGAACACGTCGGGGTCGTCGCACGCGAGCACCGGGCGCGCGATGCGCACCGGCTGGTCCTTGATCGCGTCCAGGAAGCGGAACTCGCGCAACACGTCGTGGGCGGTGGCCGAGCTGCGATGCGGCGGCGCTTGTCGGAGCACCCAACGGGCATCGCCACGCGTGAGTGCGTAGACGTCGCATGATCCGCCGCCCACCATGGGCTCGACCACGAGGTCGACCGAGTCCCCCAACCGCGCGTCGAGGTACTCGCGGAGCGACTCGTTGCTCACGCCGCGAGCTCTCCGTCGACCAGCTCGACGATCTCGCCGAGACGTTCGACCACGAAGTCGGCGCCGCCGGTCTCGATCGCGCCGTCTGCACCGGGTCGGGCGTCAGCCACGAGCAGCGCGGTGCGCATGCCTTGCGCGCGCGGCCCCACGATGTCGTGCTCGACCGTGTCACCCACGAACAGCACCTCGCCGGCATCGCACGCAGCGGCCGCCAGTGCCACCTGGTAGATCCGCGCGTCGGGCTTGCACGACCGGGCCGACTCGGAGCTCGTCCAGGTGTCGACCACGGCGTCGAGCTCGAGGCGCTCGACCAGACCGTCGAGCTGCTCGTCGTCGATGTTCGACACGATCTGGACGCGGATGCCGCGCGTGCGCAACGCGCTGAGTGTGTCGAGGCAGTCGGGGCGCAGGCGCGCCGCCTCGAGCGTCGACGAGTACTGGCGATCGACGAGCGCGTCGCACGCGGCGGTGTCGAGCGAGCCGCCGAGGGCTTCGGCCATCGCCGCGTACGTACGGGAGAACAATTCGCGGTGCAGGTACGCCGGCCGCTCGGCAACGGCGCGGTAGCCGACGCCCATCCCCTGGCGGTACGCGGTCCGCAGCTCCTTGTCGGTCACGTGCACGCCGAGTGCGTCGCCGACCGCGCGCAGCTGCGCGAGTTGCGCGTCGCGTAGATCGCGCGAGCTGAACAGCGTGTCGGCGAAGTCGAAGAAGACCGCGCGTGGAGGAGTCATGTCACTCCCGCGGCGGCCTGCAACTCGCGCCACTTCTCCTCCGCCGCCGGCCGTCGGCTCGGGAGGTGCTCGGTCGGCCAACCCTCGACCGGCGTGTAGCCCTTCAAGATGGTGCGGGCGAGCACCGACTTGTGCAGCTCGTCGGGCCCGTCGCCGATCGGCCCGAACCGCGTGCCGCGGTACCACTCCTCCACCGGCAGATCGCTCGAGTAGCCGAGCGCACCGCACACCTGGATGGTGCGGTCGAGCACGGCGAGCACGACCTTCGACACGTGCGCCTTGATCATGCCGAGCTCGGCGCGCACGCGACTGGCGCCGTACTTGTCCATCTTCCACGCGGTCTGGAACGTGAGGAGGCGGGCGGCCTGGATCTCGGTGTGCGACAACGCGACGTAGTCCTGCACCATCTGGTGCTGTGCGAGCAGGCTGCCGTGCGAGCTGCGCGACACCGCGCGCTCGCACATGATGTCGAGCGACCGTTGCGCCTGACCGAGCCACCGCATCGCATGGTGGATGCGCCCTCCGCCGAGGCGCTGCTGCGCGAGCACGAACCCGTCTCCGGGCGCACCGATCATGTGGTCGAGCGGGACGCGGCAGTCGCGGAAGCGCAGTTCGGCGTGGTTGCCCGGTCGGCCGTCGACCACGTCGGGGTGGGCCATGGTCCCGATGTCGCGCACGATCTCCATGCCCGGCGTCCCCGCGGGCACGACGAGGATCGACGCGTGCTTGTGCGGACGGCCCTCGGGGTTCGTCTCGGCGACCACGAGCGTGATGTCGGCGGTCGACGCGTTGGTGATGAACCACTTGTGGCCCTCGATCACCCACTCGTCGCCGTCGCGGGTCGCGGTGGTGCCGATGACGGTGGGGTCGGATCCGGCGAGGAACGGCTCGGTGAGCGCGAACGCGCTCGAGATCTCACCCCGCAGGTTGGGCCAGAGCCAGCGTTCCTTCTGCTCGTCGGTCGCACCGTGCGCGAGCAGCTCCATGTTGCCGCTGTCGGGCGCCTGCACGCCGAAGATCGTCATCGACATCATGCAGCGACCGATGATCTCGGACATCAGCGCGAGCTTGAGCTGGCCGAAGCCCGGACCACCGAGCTTGGGGTCGAGGAACGCGCCCCACAGACCACGCGCTTTCACCTGCTCCTGCAGGTGTGCCTTCACCGGCGCCCACTCGGCCGGCGTGATCTCGCGGAAGATCGGTTCGAGCGGGATCAGCTCCGTGGCGATGAAGTCGCGCATCCACTGGAGCTGCTCCTCGAACTCAGGATCGGTCTCGAAGTCCCAGGCCACGAGTCAGGCGCCTTGCCCGGGGAACGCCGCCAACATGCCCTCGACGCGATCGCGGACGGTGGGGAGCAGGTCGTCGTGGGTGATGATCCAGAACTCGCCGTTGCGGATCGCCTGCAGGACGCGCTCGGCGACCTGCGCGGCCGGGAGTCCGGTCGGGCCGGTCAAGCCGTCCTTGATCATCCCGTGCCAGGTCTCCGCCAGGTCGGTGCGCTGCTCGACCCCGAGCGCCGAGGGCCGGGTGCGGTCCGACTCCATCATGCGGGTGTCGACCGAGCTCGGGCACAGCACGCTCACGCCGATCGGCGTCTCGTCGATGGCGAGCTCCTGGGCGAGCGTCTCCGAGACCGAGACCACCGCCGCCTTGGTGGCGCAGTACGGGCCGATGACCGCGGCACCGGTCAGCAACCCACCGATCGAGGCGGTGTTGACCACGTGGCCCGGCGTCCCCTGCTCGCGCATGATCGGGAGGAAGGCGCGCAGCCCGTGGATGACACCCCAGAAGTTGACGTCGAACACCCACTTCCATTCCTCGAGCGTCTGGTCGCGCATGAGGTTGAACGTGGACACGCCGGCGTTGTTGCACAGCACGTCGACCCGTCCGAAGCGGTCGATGGTGGTCGCGGCGAGCCCATCGACCGCGTCGACGTCGGACACGTCGACGGTCACCGCGAGTGCGTCGCCACCACCCTCGCGGATCCCGGCGGCGGCGGCCTCGGCGTGCTCGGCGTCGCGATCGGCGATCACCACCGCCGAACCCTCGCGGGCGAAGGTCTCCGCCATCGCCCGGCCGATGCCGCTGGCGGCGCCGGTGACGACCGCCACCTTGCCGGGCCCGATCACGTCGGTCATGTCTGCTCCTTCGATCAGCCGCCGTCGAGCAGGATCAGCTCGCCGGTCAGGTACGACGAGGCGTCGCTCGCCAGGTACAACGCGGTGCCCACGATCTCGTCGGCGGCGGCGACGCGCCCCAGCGCAGTGGTCTTCGCCATCTGGGCCTGGAGCTCCTCCGTCGGCGCGGACGAGTGGAAGCTGTCGGTGTGGAACGTGCCGCACACGATGGCGTTGACGCGGATGCCGCGCGGTCCGTACTCCTCGGCCGACGCGCGCGTCAGCGCATTGAGCCCGGCCTTCGCGGCCGCGTAGACGACGGTGAACGAGGACGGGTGCAGTGACGCCTTCGAGCTCACGTTGATCACTGCGCCACCCGACGGCATGTGCTCGGCCGTGAGCGCGGTGAGACGCAACGGGCCCTTGAGGTTCACCGCGATGGTCTTGTCGAAGAGCTCGGGCGTGACGTCGAGCAGCGACGGTGGAACCGGCGCGATGCCCGCGTTGTTCACCAGCACGTCGATGCGACCGAACTCCGCGATCGTGGCGTCGACGAGGGCGCCGCACTGGTCCCAGTCGCCCACGTGACAGCTCACCGGGAGCGCGCGCCGTCCGAGGGCGCGCACCTCGTCGGCCACTTCCTCGCACGGCGCGAGCTTGCGGCTGGCGACGACGACGTCGGCGCCGGCTTCGGCGAACCCCAACGCCATCGCTCGGCCGAGGCCCTTGCTCCCACCGGTGACGACGACCACCTTGCCGGTGGCGTCGAGCGACGGGATGGTCACGGCGTCACGGCACCATCACGAGCTTGCCGACCACGCCGCGGTCGGCCATGCGTTGCAACGCCTGCGGCAGCTCGTCGAAGGAGACCTGGTCGGTCACCGCGTTGCGGAGTCGCCCGTCGCGTACCAGCGCGGCCAGCTGCGCGTGGATGTCGTCGAGCTCGTCGCGCGAGTAGCCGCCCGCGAACACACCAACCAGCGACCGGTTGGTGATCACGAGTTCGTGGGTGTCGAAGCTGGGCCAGCGGCCGCTGGCGAACCCGACCGCGAGCAGGCGCCCGTGTCGAGCGAGCGCGCCGGCGGCGTCCTCGGCCAGTTCGCCACCCACCGGGTCGTACACCAGGTCGACGCCGCGCCCGTCGGTGAGCTCGCGCAGGCGGGGCGCGACAGGTCCGTCGCGGTGGTTCACCGTGTCGTCGGCGCCGAGGCCGCGACAGAACGCGGCCTTCTCGTCGTCGCTCACGACCGCGATGACACGGGCGCCGAGGGCCTTGGCGAGCTGCACCGCGGCGATGCCGCTGCCGCCGGCGGCGCCGAGCACCACCAGTTCGTCACCTTCGGCGATGCGGCCGCGGTCGACGAGGCCGATCCACCCGGTGAGGTGCGGGATCCAGAACCCGGCGGCCTCGGCGGCCGAGAGCCCATCGGGCACGGCGAAGGCGCCATCGGCGAAGGTGAGGCACTCCTCGGCGAACGAGCCGTTGCCGCCGATGAACGACGTGACGCACATGACGTGGTCGCCGATCGCCAGACGGTCGATGCCCTCACCGAGCGCGGTGACGACGCCGGTCGCCTCTTGGCCGGACGTGAACGGCAGCGGCGGCGTGAGCGGGTAGGTGCCCCGGCACATGAACACGTCCGGGAGGCCGAGGCCGGCGGCGGTGACCCGGATGCGCACCTCGCCCGGACCCGGCTCGGGCAGCTCACGCTCGACCAGGTGCAGCACCTGCGCCGGCTCGCCCGGGCCCTGGACCTGCCACGCCTTCATGCCGTTCCCCTCATGGGAATGACACCGTAATCACACCCGCATCAGCGGGCAAGGCGATCAGTAGTGCCAGGGGAACGAGGACCAGTCGGGGTCCCGCTTCTCGAGGAACGCGTCCCGTCCCTCCGCCGCCTCGTCGGTCATGTACGCGAGGCGGGTCGCTTCGCCCGCGAACACCTGTTGACCGACGAGCCCGTCGTCGACGAGGTTCAGGGCGAACTTGACCATGCGCTGCGCGGTCGGGCTCTTGGCGTTGATCCGCCGAGCCCACTCCAGCGCCGTCCGCTCGAGCTCGGCGTGCGGGACGACGGCGTTCACCATCCCCATCCGCTGCGCGGTCTCGGCGTCGTACTCGTCACCGAGGAAGAAGATCTCCCGCGCGAACTTCTGGCCGACCTGACGCGCCAGGTAGGCGGAACCGAACCCACCGTCGAAGCTCGCGACGTCGGTGTCGGTCTGCTTGAAGCGCGCGTGCTCGCGGCTCGCGATCGTGAGGTCGCACACGACGTGCAGGCTGTGGCCACCGCCGGCGGCCCAGCCCGGCACGACGCAGATCACGACCTTGGGCATGAAGCGGATGAGTCGTTGCACCTCCAGGATGTGGAGGCGACCACTCCGAGCCGGGTCGATCGTCTCGGCGGTGTCGCCCTCCGCGTAGCGGTAGCCGTCCCTGCCGCGGATGCGTTGGTCGCCGCCGGAGCAGAACGCCCAGCCGCCGTCCTTCGGCGACGGGCCGTTCCCGGTCAGCAGCACGCAACCCACGTCGCTGGCCTGACGCGCGTGATCGAGCACTCGATAGAGCTCGTCGACCGTGGCCGGGCGGAACGCGTTGCGCACCTCGGGCCGGTCGAACGCGATCCGCACGGTGCCGCGTTCCACCGATCGGTGGTACGTCACGTCGCGCAGGTCGAACCCTTCCATCGGCAGCCATGCCGCGGGATCGAACAACTCTGAAACGTTCATGCGCACCTCAGGTTCCTGGAACGACCCCATCCGACCACCGCACCGTAGACAGTGGGGCGCTCGTGGTCAGCGACGGAGAGCATCGACGCGGTTCGCCCAGCCACGCAGGCCTCGCCCGGAGCAGATTCCATCCGCTTCGGTGAGCAGCGAGCGGGTGCCAACGTCGAGCGCGCCCGTCCGGCGGACTCGCGATTCCGCGAGCGCGATGAGCGTCGTCGCGCGGTGGTACTCCCAACCGAACGCTGCGCAGGTGTCCAGGGCCGCCCGCAGACAGGCATCGGCCACATCGTGGCGGCCGAGGAGCGACGCGAGCTTGCCGAGATAGGCCGCGACCGGTCCCTGACTGGTGGCGCCGTTGAACGCGACCTCTGCCGCGAATGGCTCGAGGAGCGGGAAGAGCAACGCGGCGGCATCCTGGTCCTCCAGCTCGATCGCCAACACGGCATAGCCGATCATCGACGTCATCCAGAGCATGTCGGAGGGAACATCGGTGAAACACACGGTCCGCCCTTCGGCAAGGACATCCCGCGCCGTGGTCTCGTCGCCGACCGCGGCACAGATGATCGCGTAGGCGAGCCGGAGTGGGGATGCGCCGGGAGCGTCGTTCGACGCCTGCTCCACGAACGGGAACAGCTCAGCATGACGACCAGCGAAGCTCCCGAGCGCGAAGAACTGCGTTGCGTAGACGGTGAACGCATCCGGCTCGCCGATCTGCAGGCCGAGCTCGAGGTTCTCGGCTGCAAGTCGTTCTGCGTCCTCGAGCCGGGCGGCCATCGTCGCTTCGAAGGTCTCGTAGATGCCGACGGTCCATCGCATGCGGGGCGCGCCGATGTCGGCGGCGAGACTGCGCAGCTTCGCGAGACTCAGCGCGGCCGCCATGGGATTGGCGGCCTCGATCGCAACCGTGTACGCCGCGACGTGGGTGCTGAAGTCGAGCAGTGGATCGCCTGAGACAGCTGCCGCTGCGATCGCACGGTCTGCCACGTCGGCACGGAGCGCCGAGGATCCCGGCGCCCACAGGGCGTACAAGACGGACGAGGCGATCGCCGGGAGCAGGCTGCCGTTCTCGCTCGTCGACGCCAAGTCGAGTGCGCGGCTCGCGACGTCTTCGCGCAGCTGAACGCGCGGCGTGTGTATCAACGTCTGCGCGAACAACGCGAGCAGTCGGGCGTACGTGTCGGTGTCGACCGGGTCGGCGCCGGCGACCGCGGCCTCGACGATCGCCAACTGCTCCGGTGCGAACGAGCCGATCTGCATGAACCCGCGGTCGGTGGCCAGAGCGGCGCGGACGAGCGCAGCTCGGGCGCCGCACCGCTGCGCGAGCGCAGCTCCCTCCTGCAAGGTGGCATACGCGCTGGGATCGCCGGCGCGATGCAGCGCGGTTCCCAGGCGCACGACGAGGTCTGCGCGCTCAGCGTCGGGACGTTCCGAGCGCGACGCAATGGTCGAGCGCGATGCGATACCACGTCGCCGCTTCACTGGGAGCCAGGTGCGCAAGTGCGTGGTCACCCGCGATCGCCGCCCAGCGCGTCGCCTCGGCATGAAGGTCACCCAGTGCACAGTGGCGGGCGAGCTGGACGACCGTCCGTTGCGGCGGTGCCTTCGGGCCTCGGTCGAGGGCGCGAGCGGCTCGGGCATGCATGTGTCGACGCTGCAGAGGCGGAAGCTCGGCGTAGAGCGCGTCGGCGACCAGCGCATGTGCGAACCGGACCGCATTCGTCGCTTCGACCGTGTGCAACAAGCCCGAGGCGAATGCCGCGTCGAGCGCACGATCCACAGCCTCCTCGTCGAGCTCGACCAACTCACGCAGCACGCGCTCATCGAACTCGATGCCGAGCACCGCGCCGGCGGTGAGCACCGTTGCGGCGTCCCGTCCCAGCACCCCGACACGACTCCACACGACCTCGCGCAGACTCCGGGGGACGTCGTTGCCGCGAGGATCGGCAGCCCAGCGGATCATGTCGAGCTCGCGCTCGACCCGGCCCGACTCGACCCAGTGCCGGATGAGCTGCGTGGCGTACAGCGGATTGCCCGCCGAATCGTCGCGAAGCCGCGCCGCGATCGTGGGGGCGTCCCCGCCTGCCTCCAGCGCGACGAGATCAGACAGCTCGGCGTCGTCGAACCCGCGCAGGGAGACGCAGCGTGCCTCGTTCCGGTAGAGGTCCGCGAGGGTCGATCGCAACGGATCCATCACGTACTCGGAGCTGTCACGATGGCTGACGATCAGCAGCACCGGAGTGTGATCCAACACACGAGTCAAGTGCTGCAACAACGAGAGCGCAGTCGGTTCCGCCCAGTGCAGGTCGTCGAGCATCAGCACCAGCAACTCGTCACCGGCGATGCGGCGCACGAGATCGGCAACCGCCTCGAAGAGCATGAAGCGGTCGGTCGCATCGTCTGCCGTGGTCGGATCCGGAAGCGCGACGCGCTGCGCAAGTTGAGGAGCGATCCGTTGCAGGGCGCTGCCGCAGCGCGCAACGTGCGCTTCGAGCAGCACGGTCGAGACATGCTCGACGCACCAGCGGACCAGACCGCCGAACGGCTGGAGCGGCACCGCCGCACCGTCGTCGCACCGTGCATAGAGAACGGTCCCGTCACCGCGACCGTGAACTTCGTCGGCGAACGTCGTCAGCACCGTGGTCTTGCCGATTCCGGGTTCCCCGCACAGCACGACCGTCTGCAAGCCGTCCGACCTGGCACGCATCGCGGCATCGGCGAGGAACCGGCGCTCGAACGATCGGCCGATCACTCGCCCGCACGGCCGGAGCGCCGTCGGGAGTGGAAGGCGCATCGGCGCAGACGTCCAGTCCCTCGCGACCCGCTGTTCGATGGCGCGGACCTCGACCGACGGCTCCGTGCCGAGCTCGTCGCCCAACAGCTTCCGATAGTCCTGGAACACCCGCAGTGCCTCGGCTTGGCGGCCGTCGGCCGCAAGCGCCTCCATCAACAACCCTCGAGGGCGGTCGCGGAGCGGAAACGCAATCACGTGCGCTTCGAGGAGCGCGATCGCGTCCGGCCACCGTGCCGCCGCGATCAGCGCCGCCGACAGGTCCTCGGTCGCCGACGCGCGCAGCTCGGTGAGGCGCGCCACCTCACCCACCGCCCATCCTTCGTCCACGAACTCGCCCAGCGCGTCGCCCAGCCAGCGCGCCAGCGCCGCCTCGAGCGCGACCGTCGCGTCGATGCTGACGGCCGCGTTCGCGATCTCGTGGCAGTACCTCTGAGCATCGACGTCCAGGTCGAGGCGATAGCCCGTGCTGGTGGTCTGCACTGCGGAGTCGCCGAGCACCTTGCGCAGCCGCGACACCGTGTTCCGGAGCGCCCCCGGAGAGACGCCGAGGGTGTCAGCGAGCCACTCGGCGCGTACCGGAGCGCGGGCATGGAGTGCGAGGACGGCGAGCAGGCGCCGCTGGCTGGCGCTGGGCAGTTCGACGATTCGTCCCGACGACAGGACGACCTGCACCGGGCCCAGGACCCGGACGAAGTCGACAGCGTCCAGAGCGCCGGTCACGCACCAAGTGTCGCACGTCGCACCGGTGACGCGCAGGTGACGCGGCCCGAGCCGCAGACTCCCACACAGCCATCTTCGAGCCGAAAGGATCCGCCATGTTCGTCACAGTCATCCATCGGATTCACGATCCCGAGGGCTTTCAGGCCGCCGAGGCCAAGGCCATGGAGGCGGGATTGCCGGACCGAGTCGCGTTGCCGATCCACGCGGCCTCCCGCGATCACCGACTCGGCATCTGCGTCTGGGAAGGGGAATCGGTCGCGGCGGTGCGCGACGTCGTCGAAGGTGCGGTCGGGCCCTTCGCCGACAACGAGTACTACGAGATGGAGGTCGACGGCCTCGAACCGCAGCTCACCTGATCTCCATCGGCAACGCGACCACGACGAGGAGCAGACATGGCCAAGTACCTGTTCGAAGCGAAGTACACACCAGAAGGTGTCCGCGGGATCAAAGAGGCCGGCGCCACCAGCCGCGCCCAGGCCATCGACGACATGGCGGCGGCCCTCGGCGGGAGTCTCGATTCGTTCCACTTCGCCTTCGGTGACGTCGACGCGTACGTGATCGTCGACCTGCCCGACGACGCAGCCGCGGCCGCGGCGGCCTTCACCGTCGCGGCGAGCGCCGCGACGCAGCTGAAGACCGTCAAGCTGCTGACCCTCGACGAGGCCGACGCCGCGATCGCCCGGTCGGTCGACTACCGCCCCCCGGGCCGTTGAGGGAGCCAAGCCTGCGTACGTTGCAGGTGTGAACCGTCCCGTGCGCCCGGATCCGTCAGGCTGCTGGATCCGGGCGCATGGTTGCGAGCCGCTCAGTCGTAGCCCGGAGGGGCGTGGGGGGCGGTGATCGGGCCGTACATCGACGGTCGGCGGTAGCGCTGGAAGTCGAAGACGGTCTGCTTGTACCGGTCGCAGGCGTCGAGGTCGATCGTCGCACTCACGAGCTCGTCACCCGAGGTCTGCGCCCGGGCGATCACCTCACCGGACGGGCCGATGATCTGGCTGTCGGCGAGGAGCTCGACCCCTTCCTCCACCCCGGCCTTGGCGACGCCCACCACGAACATCCCGTTCTGGTACGCACCCGAGGCCATCACCAGGTTGTTGTGGAACGCCTGGAGGTGATCCTGGTTCGGGTCGGGGGCGTAGTGGACCGGCGTGTTGTAACCGACCAGCAGCAGCTCGACACCCTGCAGGCCGAACACGCGGTACGTCTCCGACCAGCGCCGGTCGTTGCACAACGCGACGCCCATCACGCCCCCGAACGCCTTCGTCGCGTGGAAGCCCTCGGGCCCCGGCTCGAAGTACTTGCGCTCGAGGTGCTGGAACGGACGCCACCCCTCGGGCTCCTCGTGGCCCGGGAGGTGCACCTTGCGGTAGCGCGCCACCACCTTGCCGTCGCGCCCGACCACCACCGCGGAGTTGTAGCGGTGACCGTCGTCGGTGAGCTCGGCGTACCCGAGGTGGAAGCCGACTTCGAGGCGTGCCGCCTCCTCGAACAGGGGGCGCGTCTCGTCGCTCGGCATCTCGCGCTCGAAGAACGTGAGCATCTCGTCTTCGTCGAGGTCCCAGCGCGGGAAGAAGGTCGTGAGCGCGAGCTCGGGGAACACGACGAGCTCGGCACCGCGCGCCGCCGCATCTCGCAGCAACGCGATGAGGCGTTCGATCACCTCGGGACGTGTCTCGGCTCGCGCGATCGGACCCATCTGTGCGGCCGCGACCGTGAGCTCGCGGCGTCACTGCACACTCCTCATCGGGCACCTGCCAGCTCGAGCATCACCTGCAGCAGCACCTCGGCCCCGGCGGCGAGTTGGTCGTCGTCGGTGTGCTCCGCGGGGTTGTGGCTCACCCCGTTCGCGCTGGGCACGAACACCATCCCCGCGGGACACACACGCGCCAGCATCTGCGCGTCGTGGCCCGCGCCCGACGGCATGCGCTTCGTGGTGCGCCCCTGCTGCTCGGCGACCCGTTCCACCAGGTCGACGACCGCGCCGTCGAACTGCACCGGCTCGAACCGGGCGAGCGAACGAGCCGCGATGGTCACGCCCTCGCGCTCACGCAGCTCGTCGCAGAGTGCGTCGAGGGCGGCTTCGGCACCGCTCAGCACGGTGTCGTCGGTGTGGCGCAGGTCGACGGTGAGCACCGCACGCGCCGCGACCACGTTCACCAGGTTGGGATGCAGCTCGATGCGCCCGACCGTCGCGACCATGGGAGGTCCCAGCTCCTCGGCGAGTGCGCGTACGCCCACTGCGATCTCGGCGGCGACGAGGCCGGCGTCGTGGCGGTGGTCCATCGGCGTGGTGCCGGCATGGTTCGACTGCCCGGTCACGGTGAGCTCGGTCCACGAGATGCCCTGTACCCCCGTGACCACGCCGATCTCGACCCCCTCGGCCTCGAGCACCGGTCCCTGTTCGATGTGCAGCTCGACGAACGTGTGCGGCGGCACCGCCGGACACGGCGACGGACCCGCGTACCCGATGCGTTCGAGCTCGTCGCGCAGCACCGGGCCGTCGACGGCAGGCGTGTCGAGCGCGGTCTCCAACGGCAGTCCGCCGACGTAGACCAGGCTGCCGAGCATGTCGGGGGCGAAGCGACTGCCCTCCTCGTCGGTGAACACGCCGACCGCGAGCGGTTGCGCGGTCTCGATGCCGGCGGTGGCGACGGTCTCGATGACCTCGAGCCCCGCGAGCACGCCGAGCGCACCGTCGTAGATGCCGCCGGTGGCGACGCTGTCGATGTGGCTGCCGGTGAGCACCGGGGGCTCGAACCGGTCGGCGGGCCAGGTGCCGACGATGTTGCCGATGCCGTCGATGTCGATCCGCAGTCCGAGGTCCTGCATCCACGTGAGCACGAGGTCACGGCCGTCCTTGTCGGCGTCGGTGAGCGCGAGACGCGCCACTCCGCCCGGGGTGAACGCGCCGATCTCGGCGAGGGCGTCGAGGCGCGCGCGTAACCGCGGGAACGAGGGGGCGAGCGCGGTCACAGCCACATCATGGGCACCATCATGTCCCGGTGACGTCGATCGGGCGTACCGGCACGCGTGTGAGCGGTCGTGCCGGTGGCGGCGCGGATGGCGGCGACCACTGCGGGCGTCGAGGAGATCGTCGGCGGCTCCCCCACTCCCTTGGCCCCGAACGGCGCCCCCGGCTCGGGCTCCTCGATCAGCGTCATGGCCACGTCGGGCGCGTCGAGCGCGGTGGGGATGAGGTAGTCGGTGAAGCTCGGGTTGCGCACGACGCCGTCCTCGACCAGCAGCTCCTCCATCACGGCCAACCCGACGCCCTGGGCGATGCCGCCCTCGATCTGACCGACCACCTGCACCGGGTTCAGCACCTTGCCCACGTCCTGCGCGGTCGCCAGGTGCACGACCCGCACGAGGCCGAGGTCGGCGTCGACGTCGACGACGGCACGGTGCGCGGCGCACGCGAACGACACGTGGGCGTCGCCCTGCCCGTCGGCGTCGAGCGGGTGCGTGACCCTGTGGTGGAACTCCTCGATCGCTTCGAACGTCTCGCCCGGGAAGAGCTCCACCACCGGGAGATCGACGGTGCCGTCGCGGCTGACGACGCGGCCGTCGACGATGTCGAGCTCCACGGGCGACTGGAACTGCTCGTGCCCGACGCGTGCGAGCAGCTGCGCCCGCACCGCGCGACAGGCCTGTTCCACCGCGCCGCCCGACATCATCGTCTGGCGGCTCGCCGACGTGGAGCCCGCCGACCCGATCGACGTGTCGGCGGGTGCGACCATCACCTCGTCGACCCCGAGGATCGTGCGCGGCGAACTGCTGCACCAGGGTGACGAACCCCTGTCCCACCTCGGCGGCCGCGCACGTGACGGTGGCGACACCGTCGGTGAGCGAGCAGCGCGCGGTCGAGAAGTCGTCGTAGCCCTCGGCGTACATGAGGTTCTTGAAGCCCACTGCGAACCCGACGGCGCGCTGCACGTCGACCGCGTCGCTCGTGCGCCCCGCACCCCCAGGTCGCGCGAGCACGTCGTCGGCGGCCGGCTCCGGCAGCGGGAGCGCCGCGCACTCGCGGATGACCTCCGCCACCGGCAGCGTGCCGGTGATGCGCTGGCCGGTGAGCAGCTCGTCGCCCGGAGCGAGCGCGTTCAGGAGCCGCAGCTCGATCGGGTCGACGCCGCACGCCTCCGCGAGCAGATCCATCTGGGCCTCGTGCGCGAACGCCACCTGCACCGCGCCGAAGCCGCGCATCGCACCGCACGGCGGGTTGTTGGTGCGCACGCCGAAGGCCTCGACCAGCGCGTTCGGGGTGCGGTACGGGCCGGCGGAGAAGCACGCCGCGTTGGCGGTGACGTGGAACGACGACGACCGGTACGCACCGCCGTCGAGCACGATGCGGGTCTCGAAGCTCACGAGGGTGCCGTCGGGCTCGGCGCTGTGGCGCATCCAGATGCGCGCCGGGTGGCGGTGCACGTGCCCGAGGAACGACTCCTTGCGGGAGTACACCATCTTCACCGGACGGCCGGTGTGCATCGCCAGCAGGCACGAGTGGATGTGCAGGCTCACGTCTTCGCGTGCGCCGAACGCGCCGCCGACCCCGCCGAGCGTGAGGCGCACGAGCTCCTCGGGGAGCCCGAGGCACTCGGCCACCTGCTCGCGGTCGTTGTGCAGCCACTGCGTCGACACGATGAGGTCGACACCACCGTCGTCCGCGGGTATGGCGAGCCCGGCCTCCGGGCCCATGAACGCCTGGTCCTGCATCCCGATCTCGTAGGTGCCCTCGACGACGATCGGACCGCGCGCGTCGGGATCACCGCGCCGGATGACGAGCTCACGGAACACGTTGCCGTCGGGGTGGAGCAGCGGCGCACCCGGCGCGGTGTCGGGATCGGTGACCGGCTCGAGCACGTCGTAGTGCACGACGATCGCCGCGGCACGCGCGCCGCGCCGTGTCGGGGTGATCGGCGGCGACCGCGGCAACGGGTTCACCGGCGTAGCGCACGACGTCGTCGGCGAACACCGGCTGGTCGCGGTGCTCCAACCCGTAGCGGTTGCGACCGGCCATGTCTGACGCAGTGAGCACCGCGGCGACGCCGGGGATGGCGAGCGCGGGCCCGATGTCGATGCCGAGGATGCGAGCCGACGGGTGCGGCGAGCGCAGGGTCTGACCCCACAACATGTCCTCGGCCCAGAGGTCGCCGGCGAACGCGAACTCGCCACGGACCTTGGGCACCGCGTCGGGCCGGGTCGCCGACTCGCCGACGCGTCCGCCGGGCGCGCGAGTCGTCGGCTGGGTCACGACGCTCACGAGGACGCCTCCTCATCCGCACGCAGCTCGTCGACGGCGCGGTGGATCGCCGCCAGCACGCGGCCGTAGCCCGTGCAGCGACACAGGTTGCCCGACACTGCTTCTCGCACTGCGAGGTGGTCGGGCGCGGTGTCGCGTGCGAGCAGGTCGTGCACGGCCATCACGAGACCGGGTGTGCAGAACCCGCACTGCACCGCACCTTCCTCCACGAACGCGCGCTGCACCGCGGTGAGCACCGCCCGCTCCCCCGGTTGCAGGCCCTCGGGGGTCACGACCGCGCGCTCACCCACCGACGCCGCGAGGACGAGACACGCGGACACGAGCGAGTCGTCGAGCAGCACCGAGCACGATCCGCACTCACCTTGTTCGCACCCCGCCTTGGCCGCGGGCAGACCGAGACGCTCGCGCAGCACGTAGAGCAGGCTCTCACCGACCCAGGCGTCGCGCACCTCGTGCGTCTCCCCGTTCACGCGGAGCGCGTAGGTCTCGGTCACGACGCCCTCGCCGCACACCGTCGCAACGCGCGCCGGGCCATCACGCCGACCGCGTGGCGGCGGTAGGACGCACGACCGCGGTGGTCGTCGATCGGGCGCGCCGTCTGCGCGACACGCGCCGCGAACTCGTCGGCGACCGCGGCGTCGGTCCAGTCGGACTGCTCGGTGAGCCACGAGCACGCATCGGGCGCGGGCAGCGCGGTCGGCCCGACCGAACCGAGTCCGACACCGACGGTGCCTGCGTCGCGATCGACGACCATCGCCACCGACGCCACTGCGATCACCATCGCGTTGCGCACACCGACCTTCAGATACTCCTGTGGTCCACGCGCGGCGGGGACGCGCACACCGACGATGAGCTCACCGGGCGCGAGCGCGGTCGACTTGGGTCCGGTGAGGAACTCGCCGATCGGCAGTGCGCGCCGCGCCGTGGTGCTCGCGACCTCGACGGTGGCGCCGAGCGCCACCAACACCGGCAGGGTGTCGCCCGCGGGAGACGCGGTCCCGAGGTTGCCGCCGATGGTGCCGGCGTTGCGGATCTGGGGGGAACCGACGGTACGGGCCGCCTGCGCCAACGCGGGCGCCAGCGACGCTGTCGGCGCGGCCATCATCTCGGTGTAGGTGACGGCAGCACCCACCACGAGCTCGTCACCCTGCTGCTGCACCGATCGCAGCTCGGGCACAGCCGCCAGGGCCAGCACCGGGCCCGGTCCGGGTCGGCGCAGGCCCTCGTTGACCTGCACCATCAGGTCGGTGCCGCCCGCGAGCACGAGGCTGGTGGGTTCGTCGGCGAGCGCGGCCAGCGCGTCGGCGAGCGAGGTCGGGGCCGTGACCGTCATGGGTCACCAGCCTCTCTCCGGAATTCAACAAAATGTGTACGCGTGCGATGAACGCTACGTGAACTCGGGTGCGCCCGTCACCAGGTGCTCAGTCGATCCGGCTGACCTGCACGGAGACCCGGGTCGCTCCGGCGTCGAGTGCGGCGCGGATGGCGGCTTCGACCGCCGGCATCACGACGGCGTCGTCGCCCTCGCCCGAACTGCCGAACGGCCCGAACTCGACGGTCAGACCGTGCGCGCCCGCGGCGTCGACCGCGGCGAGCACGTGCGGTCCCGGCGAGCCGGGCACGAACGGCTCGACCGTGAATTCGACGTGCAGGCTCACGACACGTCACCCTAACCGTGTGCTTCTCGCGAATGGCGTCGTGGTCGATGTCGACGGCGAGCGACGCGCCGACGTGCGCGTCGGACGCGACGGTCGCATCGCGGAGGTCGGTGACGCGCTGGCGCCGCTCGACGGCGAACAGGTCCTCGACTGCGCGGGGTGCCTCGTCGTGCCCGGTGGCATCGACGTGCACACGCACCTCCACCTCCCCGTCGGCGCGGTGCACGTGAGCGACGACTTCGCGTCGGGGACACGCGTGGCTGCGATCGGCGGCACCACGACGGTGGTCGACTACGTGACCGCCTACCGCGGCGAAGACCCGCTCGCCGCGCTGGCGACGTGGCGTCGTCTGGCCGAACCGGCGTGCGTGGACTACGGCCTCCACATGACGTTCACCGAACGGGTGCCCGAGCGCGTGATCGCCAACTGCGTGGAGGCCGGCGTCACCTCGTTCAAGCTCTACATGGCCTATCCCGAGTTGCTGCAGGTCGACGACGACGTGATCGTCGACGTGATGCTGGCGGCCACGCGTCACGGTGGGCTGGTCACGCTGCACTGCGAGAACGGCGGTGCGATCGAGGCGCTGCGACGACAGGCGCTCGCGGCCGGTCGCACCGGGGTGCTCGAGCACGCTGCAACTCGTCCCGCGATCCTCGAAGCCGAGGCGGTGCAGCGCGCCGCATCCTTGGCCGAGGTGGCGGGTGCGTCGGTGTACCTCGTGCACCTGTCGTCGGCTCCCGCACTCGCCGCTGTGCGCGAGGCACGCGAGCGGGGCGTCGACGTGTTCGCGGAGACGTGCCCGCAGTACCTCTATCTCGACACCGCGCGCCTCACCGGTCCCGACGGTGACTCGTTCGTGTGCACGCCGCCGCTCCGCGACCCGTGGCACGCGGAGGAGCTGTGGCACGGGATGGCGACGGGGGCCGTGCACACCGTGGCCACCGACCATTGCCCGTTCACGGTGGCCGACCGGCGGGCCGGCACGCGCGCACGACCCGACGGGTGGGCCGACTTCACCGAGATCCCCGGCGGTCTGCCCGGCATCGAGACGCGCCTCGGGCTCGTGTGGGAAGGCGTGATCGCCGGTCGCATCACGACCGCCGACTGGGTGCGCCTGTGCGCGGAGGCGCCGGCGCGCACGTTCGGCATGTGGCCGGCCAAGGGCAACCTGCGCGTCGGCGCGGACGCCGATGTCGTGGTCTGGAACCCGCAGCGACGACAGTCGCTCGCGGCGAGCGCGCTGCACATGAACGTCGACCACTCCCCGTACGAGGACGTCACCGTCGCCGGCTGGCCCGACCTCGTGCTGTCACGCGGCGACGCCGTCGCGCGGGACGGCACCTTCGTCGGCGAACCCGCTCGCGGCCGCTACGTGGCGAGGACTCCGTCGCCCACCTGAGCATCCGGCGACGACGGTCAGCCGAGCTCGCGCACCCGCACGGTGTCGACGTGCTGCTGGAATGCCACCACCTTGCCACCGTCGAGGGTCCACACGTGGGCCATCTTCACCGAGGCCGGCTCTCCAGAGCTCTTGCGCTTCCACGTGTAGTTCCCGAGCGCGACGACCGTGTCACCATCGGCGACGATCTGATCAGGGATCACTGCGAACTCGTCGCCGACCTCGACGAGTCGCATGAACACGCCTTCGAGCACCGCCTGAGGGCCGACGTACGTGCCGGCGAGCGGAAATCCGTCAGCTTCGATCCACTCGATGTCGTCGGCCATCACGCCGAGCGCCCCGGGGACATCGCCCTCCGCGAAGCTCGCGTACGCGCCGGCAACGATTTCTCTGTTCGTAGCCATCTCACGCCCCTCGTGTCCGCCCTGGTGCTGACGGGGGAAGTATCACACACAACTTGCGGTGAGATGGCGGGCGCGAGTCCTAGGTCAGGAGCGGGAGACACGCGTCGACGCCGTCCATGGTGATGTCATCGCGGCGGCACGGCATCCACTGCTCGCGCGTCAGCACCCAGCGCTGCAGCCGCGCGGGTTCTCCTTCGCGCTCGAGGATCTCCTCGCCGTTCAGCTCGTAACCGTTGTGCCGGCTCACCGCCGCCGATACCGGGTTGTCGACGAACGAGCCGCTGTGCGCCTCCTCGGCGCCCAACCCGACGAACGCAAGGTGCAACACCGCCGCTCGCATCTCCGTGCCGATGCCGCGGCCGTGCACTCGCCGCACCAGCCACGACCCGCTCTCCACCGTCCGTCGGACGGCGAACTGCTTCGCGAAGAGGTCCTGCACGCCGACCAGCTGCCCGTCGACCCGCGCTGCGAACGGGAGCGACCAGTCGTCTCGGGTCAGTGACGCGCGCCGGCCCCACCCGTGTTGGAGCACGTTGCGCTGCAACGCTGGCGGCTCCGCTCGCGTCCACGGCACGACGAAGGGCATGAAGTCCGGGTCGTGGATACCCTCGGCTGCGAGGTGCGCGAGCGCGGCGAGGTCGTCGTCATCGGGGTAGCCGAGCTCGAGCATCGGCGTGGAGATCCGCAGCCCGGCGAACGGCCAGATGGTGGCATCCATCGCCCAATGGTTCCACCGAGCGCGCGGCGGATGCGTCACCTTTTCCATCGTGCGTAGGCTCCGCGCCATGACCGACGGACTGATCGAGACCTATCTCGCCACGATGGTCGACGGCGACTGGGACGCGTTCGCCGCCTGCCTCGCCGACGACGGCTTCACGCGCGTCGGACCCTTCGGGGACGTGAAGCCGACCAAGGCGGAGTACGTGGCCTTCCTCTCCGGCCTGATGCCGACGCTGCCCGGCTACTCGATGGACATCACCCGCGTGACGTACACGGGACACCTCGCGTTCGCGGAGCTGTCGGAGACCGTCGAGGTCGACGGTACGCCGCTGCGCACGCCCGAGTGCCTCACTTTCGAGCTCACCGACGACGGCACGCGCATCCGCCGCGTCGAGGTCTTCACCCAGACCCGCCACCCGGTTTCCTGACCAAGAAAGGTAGCGATGTGTTTCAGATCGCCATCTGAAACGAACCGCCACCTTTTGCGGGGTCGTCAGGCGTCGGCGGCGTTGAGGTAGTTGTAGATGGTGAAGCGGCTGACGCCCATCGCCTCGGCCACCGTCTCCACCGACCGGCGCAACTCGAACGCACCTCGATCGTGGAGCATCTGCACGGCAGCCTGCTTCTGCTCGCGGGACAGCGCGTCGAGCGGCGCGCCGAGCTCGTGCTCGACCGCGCCGATCATGCGGTCGAGCGTGCCCTGCACCCCGGGCAGTCGCAGACCACCGACGACCTCGCCCTCCCACCGCAGCGGGATGTCGCCCGCCTGCACGCGGCGGCGCGGCCACGAGGGAAGCGCCGAGCGCCTCCGCGACCGGTTCGAGTGCGACGAGCAGCGGATGACGGCGGGCCACCGACCGGAGCGTATCGGCCGCGGATCGAACTGCCGCGTGCCGGGCTACGCGCCCTGGATGCGCAGGCTGATCGTCTTGTGTCGCGCCAGCATCTCGTCGACGCCGCCGATTGTGAGCGCGCCGTCCTCGACGAGCACGTTGCCGTGGACGACGGTGTGCCGCGCCGACACCGGCCCGCAGCGCAACCAGGCCTCGACCGGATCGCTCCACGCGCCCGCGAACGCGACGCCCTCCATCGGCCAGCACACCAGGTCGCCGGCCGCACCGGGCGCGAGGACGCCCAACTCGCCCTCACGCCCGAGGCAGCCCGCCGACCCGCGGGTGGCGATCTCCAGCGCGTCGCGCGCGCCCATCGACTGCGGACCCTTGCGCATGCGTCCGAGCAGCAGGGCGTTGCGCGCTTCCATCCAGAGCGACGCGCTGTCGGTCGACGCCGAGCCGTCGCACCCGATGCCCACGGGAACGCCCGCGGCGCGGAACTCGTGCACCGGCGCGAGCCCGCCGCCGCCGATCATCATGTTCGAGCTCGGACAGTGCGCGACGCCGGTGCCCCACTTGCCGAGACGCAGGACCTCGTCCTCGTTGGGGTAGATGCAGTGCGCGACCCAGGAGCGGTCGCTCCCCCACCCGACGTGTTCGAAGTGCTCGATGGTGCGGCAGCCGTAGACCTCTTCGGAGTAGGTGTCCTCGTCGGGGTCCTCGGCGAGGTGCGTGTGCAACCGCACGTCGAGTCGCTCGGCGAGCTCGGCGGTGTCGTGCATCAGCTCGGGCGTCACCGAGAACGGCGAGCACGGCGCGAGCGCGACGCGCACCATCGCGCCCCACGACGGGTCGTGGTGCATCGCCACCAGTCGTTCGCTGTCGGCGAGGATCTCGTCGTGGTCCTGTACCACCGAGTCGGGCGGGAGACCGCCGTCCTTCTGTGAGCGGCTCATCGACCCGCGGGTGGGGTGGAAGCGGAAGCCGAGCTCCTGGGCGGCGCGGATCTCGGCGGTGATGAGATCGCCGCCGCCGCGCGGGTGCACGTAGAGGTGGTCGGTCGAGGTCGTGCACCCGCCCAGCGCGAGCTCGGCCAGGCCCACCCACGCCGACACGTACGCCGCCTCCTCGTCGAGCAGGGCCCAGCGCGGGTACAGCGTGGTGAGCCACTGGAACAGGGTGCCGTTGACGGCGGGGCGGTAGCTGCGGGTGAGGTTCTGGTAGATGTGGTGGTGCGTGTTGATCAACCCCGGTGTCACCAGGCAGCCGTCGGCGCGCAGCACCCGCCGGGCCTCGGGCGGCGGAGTGGTGCCGTCGCCGAGCGAGTGCACGAGCCCGCCGTCGATCGCGACCCAGCCCCCGCTCAGCTCGCGGCGCTCGTCGTCGACCGTGGCCACCAGCTCGGCCCCGGTCACGAGCAGGTCGACGAGCACGGGCGCGACTTCGTCGGTCCTGTCCATCGGTGCATCCGACCGCGTACGCCCCCAGGCAGTCAACCTCGGCGGGCATCGTTCACGCAGCCGTGACACGGCGGCAAAGCCCGCGTCAACAGATTGTTGAAGATGGGAAGCATGCGCACGACGCTGCCCGTGCACCCGATCGATCTCGAGCCCTTCCGCGCCGGTGGCCCGGCCGAGCGTCAGGAAGTCGCGCGGCTGCTCGACGAGGCGTGTCGCGACACCGGCTTCCTCGTCGTCACCGGCCACGGCGTGCCCCAGGCGACGTGCGACGCCGCGCTGGATGCGTTCGCGGCGTTCTTCGACCGTCCCGAACACGAGAAGCGGGCCGTCGTGGTCGAGGATCCCTCCGCCAACCGCGGCTACAGCGCCTTGGGCCAAGAGGGCCTCGCGTACAGCCGCGGTGAGGAGAGCCCGCGCGACCTGTTCGAGGCGTTCAACGTCGGCAGCGAGGACACCGACGGCGACTACTACGACCGCCACCGCTCGTTCTTCGCACCCAACACGTGGCCGACCGAGCCGGGCCACCTGCGCGACGTGTGGCGCGGCGTACGACCGCTCGGTGACCGAGGTGGCCGACACCATCCTCCAGGCGATGGCGATCGCCCTGGGTCTCCCCGAGCAGTGGTTCGTCGAACGCTGCGAGCACGCCATCATCACCACGCGCGCGATCAATTACGAGCGCCGTGCCGACACGCCCGAACCGGTCGAGGGCCAGATGCGCATGGGTGCGCACACCGACTACGGCATCCTCACCGTGCTGCTCGCCGACGACGTGCCCGGCCTCCAGGTGTTCCGCGACGGCGTGTGGCAGGACGTGTCGACGCCACGCGGTGCGTTCGTGTGCAACCTCGGCGACATGCTCGCCCGGTGGACCAACGACCGTTGGATCTCCACCCTGCACCGCGTCGTCCCGCCCCCACCCGCCAGCGCGGGCTCGGTGCGCCGACGGTCGATCGCGCGCTTCCTCGACTGCCCGCCCGACCTCGTGGTCGAGACCATTGCGTCGTGCATCGACGACGAGCACCCGGCGCGCTACGAGCCGGTCAACGCCGGGGAGTGGCTGCGCGCGAAGGTGTTGGGCAGCCGTGCGCTCCAATTGAACGAAGCCGACGACATCGCAGTATCAGCGCAGGGCCGTGTCTCCGGAGGAACGACGTGAGCACCACCACCCGAAGTTCGCTCGCTCGTGAGGTGGGCGTGTTCGGCGCGTCGGACCTCGACGAGCTGGACCCGTTCTTCGCCGAACACGGCTTCGCGATCATGCGGGGGCTCTACACCGAGGAGCAGTTGCGGGAGCTCGAGATCGAGCTCGAACGCCAACAGCACCGCCTGCTCGTGGGTGAGCTGCCGACGAAGTGCGGCACGGTCATCCTCGACGACCCGGACGCGGTCATCGACGGCGAGGCCTTCGCCCACTACGTGTGCCACCTCACCGAGGTGTCCGACGATCGCGCGCACCGCGACCCTGCACCCGGCGATCGTCGAGGCGATGACGCGACTGCTCGGCGACGCAGGTGTGGCTGCTCGAAGACGATCGGTTCGGCGTGGTGTACCAGGACGCCCGCCCGGGCGATCAATCGGGCTACTCACGCATCGGCTGGCACTCGGACTTCCAGTCGGGCCCGCACCTCGACGTGTGGCCGTCGGTCGCCTTCACCATCCACGTCGACGGCACGTCACCGCGCAACGGCTTCCTGCGCGTCCTTCCCGGGTCGCACCTCGGCGGCACCGACGACATGCCGCTCGGCTTCGAGCACGTGCCCGGCGAGATCGCCGTGTACTGCGAGCGCGGCGACGTGCTGCTGCACCACTCGGGGCTGTGGCACAGCGCGGCGCGCGCCACCGACGACGGCGAGGGTGCGGTCCGCCGTCACGTCCGCGGCGGTTGGTACGGCGGCATGAGACTCGCGCCGAACCACGGGCTCGACGACTTCGTCAAGAACGCCCGCCGCTGAGCCGCCTCCGGCGGCCGCCGGTCAGCCGGTGAACTTGGGGGCGATCACGACCGGCTCGGGCGCGGGCGCCTGCACCTCGTAGGCGCCGACGTCGACCTTGCCGTTGACCACGCGATCGAAGCCGGCACCACGCTGGTCGAACTCGTTCCCCGGGAACGACGGCACCGGGTCGGGACCCTTGTCGATCGCCGGGCTCCCGGCCTTCAGCGCCATCGTCTGGGTGGCACCACCGTTGTCGGCCAGCGCCTCGAGACCCGGGTCGGTGACACCCATCTGGTTGCCACCACCGTCGGTGACGCCCACGTTGTTGACCGCACCGATCACCGACGACGCGATGCTCGCGGTGACGCCGGCCTCGCTGCCCGACGCGATGTCGTCGGTGCCGTCGGCGTTGCCGGCGACGATGGTGCCCGCGATGTCGACGGTGCCGACGTCGGCGGCCGACGGGCCGTCACCGTCCTGCGCCTGCTTGCCGCGCGGTGCGTGCGCGGCCTTGCCGCTGGCGCCGTAGCCCAGGTAGAGCCCGTCACCGGTGCCGACGTTCGCCGTGTTCCCGGAGATGGTGGTCTGCTGGAGGCTGAGGCTGCCGGACTCCAGGTTGATGCCGCCACCGTTGAAGTCGGCGGTGTTCCCGTTGATCGTCGAGTTCGCGATCTGCGCCGTCCCGGTGATGTCGGTGAGCTGCATCGCGCCACCCGAGCCATCACCTGCGGCGTCGGTGCCCTGGCTCGCGTGGTTGTCGGAGAGCGTCGAGTTCAGCACGATGAGGTTCACGCCGTCGTCGAAGTACAGACCGCCGCCGTAGTAGGCGCCGCGGTTGCCCGAGATCGACGAGTTCTGGATCGTGAGTGTGTCTCCCTCGTCGAACCAGATGCCGCCACCGCCGGATGACCGGGCGGTGTTGTTCGACACCACCGAGTTCTGGATGGTGAGGTTGCTCCCGTTGTGGCAGCGGTCGAAGTAGAGCCCGCCACCGAGGTCGTCGCCGGCGTTGCCGGTGACGACCGTGTTGTCGATCACGAGGTTGGCCGCACCACCGTCGCAGTAGAAGTTGATCCCACCGCCCTGGCCCTTGCCGGCGTCGCCACCCGTGATCGTGATGCCGCTGATCGTGACGGTCCCGCCCGAGAGATCGCTGTTCATCTGGAAGACCCGCGACGCGTGGTTGCCGTCGATCGCCAGCACGGAGGGCCCGGGGCCGCTGATGGTGACCGCGTCCTCGATCACGAGCTCACCGCTCGTGAGCGTGATCGTGCCGCTCAGACCCGTGAGGTCGATGGTGTCGCCCGGATTCGCGTTGGCCAGCGCCTCGCGCAGGCTGCCCGCGCCCGAGTCGTTGGTGTTCTGCACCGTGATCGGGGCCGCGGCTGCGCTGGTCGCGAAGGACGCCACCGCGCCTGCCGCGACGCCGGTGGCGAGGACCGCGCCCGAACCGATGGCCGCGAGCTTGCGGCCGCGCTGGCCGGCCGCTCGGCGGGTGGCGCGATTGCCGGTGACTTCGGGCGTGTCGATGCTCACGGATGCTCCTGCTGGGTGGGCGAACCAGGGGAATCTACAGCAACTCGCCGGCGCGGAGGTCGATCAGCCGCGAGGGTCGCTGTACTTCGCCAGCATGACCTTCTCGATGGCGGCGATGATCGAGTACACGACGATCGAGTAGATGGTCACGAGCACGGTCGCAGACCACAACATGTTGTAGTTGGAGAGCGTCACGGACTGCAGCATGAGGTAGCCGAGGCCCTTGCCGGTGGACAGGAACTCCGCCAGCTGCGCACCGATGATCGCCAGTGGAGCCGCGATGCGCAGCGACGCGAACAACGCCGGGAGCGCGGTGGGGACCTGCACCTTGCGCAGCGTCGTGACGGGACTCGCCCCGTACGCCTGGCACAGGTCGAGCGCGGCCCTGGGCGCGCTCCGCAGCGCCAACGACACGTTCACCAGGACCGGGAAGAAGGTGACGATGCCGGCGATGATCGTGACCGACATCAGCCCGCGCCCGAAGATCAGGGCGATGATCGGCGTCATCGCCACCAGCGGCACCGAGCGCAGCACGATCGCGGCGGGCATGAACGTCGACTCCGCCGACGGGGAGAGGTTGAAGAAGAGCGCGACGAGCACCGCGACCGAGGCCCCGGCGAACAGGCCGAGACCGGCGTCGGTGAGCGTGGTCAGTGATGCGGTCCACAACTGGTCGCGGGCGTCGGCGCCGACCGCGCCGGTGGTGAGGAAGTCCCAGACGTCGCTGGGACCCCGGCCGATGAACGGGTCGACGGCGAAGATCTCGAGGAAGAGCTGCCAGACCACGAGGACCAGCGCGATGCCGAGCACCATGGTGAGGAGACGCCAGAGCACCGCCTTGGTGACACCCCACCACTTGTTCTGCTCGGCCGCGCCGCCGGCGTGCGGGGCCGAGACCTTCTCGGGCTCGAGCGTGAGCAACGCGTCGGTGGCGCTCATCGCTCCATCCTCGGCGCCCAGGGCGTGAGCGCCCGGCCGATGTACGCGGTGATGCCGTACGCGAGACACGCGAGCAGCCCGGCGACGATGGCGAGTCCCCAGGTGCGGTTCACCTCGTACGACGTCTGCGACGCGATCATCGCGATGCCGATGCCCGACTCGCCCCCCATGTACTCGCCGAGGATCGCACCGAGGATGGCCGCGGGAGCGGCGATGCGCAGCGCGGCGAACAGGCTCGGGAGGGCGGCGCGGATGCGCACCTTCATCAGCTCGGCGACGCGCCCGCCGCCATAGCCGCGGATCACGTCGAACATCACCGGCTCGGCGCTGCGCAGCCCGACGAGCATGCCGACGAGGGTGGTGAAGAACACGAAGAGCGCCGACAGGATGATCTTGGGCGTGGCGCCGTCGTAGATGATCTGCAGGATCGGACCGATGGCGATGACCGGGATGCAGTACGACACGATGCCGAGCTGCATCGCCGGCTTCTCGAGCAACGGGACGATGAGCACGAGGAGCGCGAGCCCGATGGCGAGGAGGTTGCCCCAGAGGTAGCCCCACGCCGCCTCGGAGAGCGTCACCTTGATGTTCGCCCAGTAGAACGACCAACCGTCGTCGACCATCGACGTGACGATCTCGGACGGCGGCGGGATGGTGCCCTTCGCGATCCCGGCCTGCCCCGCGATCTCCCAGATGCCGAGCAGGACGATCGTGCCGATCACTCCCGTGACCCACCGTGGCATCCGTCGCCGTGTGGCTTCGGACTTCGGCGCCCGCGAGGCCGGCGCGGGAACCGCGGTGGCGGTCATGTCAGCTCTCGGCGGCCCGGCCCATGCCGAGCAGGATCTCGCTGAACTGGTCGCACAGCTCGTGGAAGTGCGGGTCGCGCAGCATCTCGGGCGTACGTGGGCGGGGCAGGTCGATCGGCACCTTGGCCACGATCCGTCCCGGGCGGGGGCTCATCACGACGACCTCGTCGGAGAGGAACACCGCTTCCGAGACGGAGTGGGTCACGAGCAACGTGGTGCACGCCCGTTCGGTCCACACCCGCTGCAGCTCGAGGTTGAGCCGCTGACGGGTCATCTCGTCGAGCGCGCCGAAGGGTTCGTCGAGCAGCAGGACCTTGGGCTCGACGATCAGCGACCGCGCGATCGCGACCCGTTGGCGCATCCCACCCGAGAGCTGCGCGGGCCGCGCGTTCTCGAAGCCTTCGAGACCGACCAGCTTCACGAGATCGGCCACGGCGGTCGAGCTGCTCGTCTTTGCCCCGAGCTCCAACGGCAGCTTGATGTTGCCGGTGACCGATCGCCACGGGAGCAACGCCGCCTCCTGGAACGCGATGCCCAGGTGGTGGTGCTTGCGCGCTTCTGCCGGGACCTCGCCATGGACGAGCACCTGCCCGCTCGTCGGGGTCTCGAGGTCGGCGAGGATCCGCAGGATCGTCGACTTCCCGCACCCTGACGGTCCGAGGAGGGCCACGAAGGAACCCTCCTCGGACGCGTAGTCGATCTCCTGGAGGGCGACGAGGGGCTTCCGCTTGACCTGGAATTCCTTCCAGAGCGCGCGCAGCAGGATCCCGCTGCCCGAGCGGGAGCTCGCGGTTGGCGCCTCGGACGTGATGTCGAGCTCCGTGACCGCCTCCGTGGTCGTCGCCATCGGGAACCTTACGACGGAGTCGTCGGGTTGACGGGCGAGGTCTTCAGGTCGGGGTTCTCGTCGTAGACCTCGGCGATCACCGACATGTCGAAGAGCTTGTCCTGGGTGATGTCGATGCCGGCGAGCGCCAGGGTGTCGATGTTCTCGCCGAGCAGCTCGTCGGTGATGGTGAAGAGGCCGTTGTCAGCCGTGTCCGACGTGAGGATGACCGTGTTCTCGTCCTTGGACTCGAGGGTCTGCTCCTTCACCGAGAGCTTCTGGTCCTTGCCGTACTTCTTCGCGGCCAGGGTGGCGCCGAGGACCGGGTTCTTGAGGTTGGCCTGCCAACCCATGATCTCGGCGACGAGGAACGCCTTGAGCTTGTCGCGGTCGTTGTTCAAGGTGTCGGACTTGACCGTGTACGTCTCGGAGACGAGCGGGTACTTGTAGTCGGCCAGCAAGAAGTAGGTGTTCGGCACACCCTGCAGCTTGAGGGTGTTGGGCTCGTTGGTGAAGAACGAGAACCAGCCGTCGACCGTGCCCTTGGCCAGCGGCGTCGGGTCGAACTGCACCGGCACCTTGTCGATCTTCGAAGGGTCGATGTCGTTGGCCTTGAGGAACGCGGCCCACACGGCCTCGTTCGTCGCCTGCACACCGATCTTCTTCCCGATCATGTCCTCCGGTGTCTTGATCGGGCTCTTCTTCAGGCTCATCACGCAGAACGGGTTCTTCTGGTACTGCGCACCGATGATCTTCAGGTCGGCGCCGTTGTTGATCGCCGACGACGTGATGTCGGGGGCCGAGATGCACGCAAACGCCTTGCCCGACTGCACGACCGCGTCCTGCTGCACCGTCGGACCACCCGAGAGCAGTTCGACGCTGCTGAAGCCCTGCTTCTTGTAGAAGCCCTTGGTGTCGGCGATGTAGGAGCCCGCGAACTCCACGTTCTTCACCCACGAGAGCTGGAACGTCAGCTTCCCGTAGTCGGCGGCGGCCGCGCCGGCGCCCGACGCGCCGAGCCCGCTCCAGACGGTCGAGAGCCCGCTTCCCGCCACCGCCACCCCGGCGGCGGTGAGTGCACTCCGCTGCAGGAACTGTCGCCGGCCCAGCCCGCTCTGACGGTCTTCGTGTGCCTCGCTCACTGTGCCTCCGGTCGATCGTGCACCAGGCCCCGTGTGGCCGCGCGCCCCTTCAACGATTTGTTGAACCTACGGGGGCCGGATTTCCTCGCCGCGACCCCTGCGTGAACACAGCGTTTCGAGACTGCGAGCGGCTCCGCCTTCGCGCGACGATGCTCCGCATGCCGAGCGACCTCAGAACGCTGCCCAAGGGCCACCTCCATGTCCACCTGGAGGGCGCGATGCGGCCGGCGACCCTGTCCGAGCTCGCCGACACCGCCGGGATACCGGTCCCCGAGATCCGTGGCTACGGCTCCTTCAGCGCCTTCTCCGCCACCTACGTCGCCGCCTGCCAGGTGCTCCTGACCGCTGACGACTTCGCCCGGCTGGTGTTCGAGGTCGTGGAGGACAGCGTCCTCGACGGTGCGGTCTGGGTGGAGCCGTCGTTCTACGCGCCCCATCACCGCAACCGCTTCGGTGAGGACGAGGCCATCGTCGACATGGTGCTCGACGCGCTGCACGCCGCCGGCGAGCAGCTGGGGGTCGGTGTCGGGCTCATGCTCGCCGCCGACCGCACGGTCGAGCCGTCGGTTGCGGTCGAGCAGGCTCGCCTGGCGGCGGCGCGGGTCGACCGCGGCATCGTGTCGTTCGGGCTCGCCAACGACGAGGCCATCGGCCCGCCCGAGCCCTACACCGAGGCGTTCGCCATCGCCAAGGAGGCAGGGCTGCTGTCCACGCCGCACGCCGGTGAGCTGGCCGGGCCGGCGTCGGTGTGGGGCGCGCTCGAGACGCTCCAACCCGACCGGCTGCAGCACGGGGTGCGCTCCATCGAGGACCCCGAGCTGGTGAAGCGCCTGGCCGACTCCGACATCGTGCTCGACGTGTGCCCCACGTCGAACCTGCTCCTGTCGGTGTACCCGTCGCTCGCCGAACACCCGCTCCCGCAGCTGTTGGCGGCCGGCATCCAGTGCAGCCTCAACGGCGACGACCCGCTGCTGTTCGGCCCGGTGCTGGTGCACGAGTACGAGCTCGCCCGCACCGAGATGGGGCTCGACGACGACGCCCTCGCGTCGGTCGCGCGCGCGTCGATCTCGGGATCGGGCGCACCCGACGACCTCAAGGCGACCGCGTTGCGCTCGATCGACGACTGGGTCGCGAACGCTTGAACCGGGCCCGCCCGAACGACAGGATCATGCCGAGCGCGGTACCCGCCGCCACGAGCGTGACGACCGGTAGCGGCCAGGCGTAGCTGCCCGACTCCACCAGCACGCTCCCGAGCACCGCGATCCCGAGCGCGCCCGAAGCTTCGACCAGCGTCTCGTTGACGCCCGACGCCGACCCCGCGCGCTCGGGTCGGGCCGACGACATGATCAGCTCGACCGCGGACACCGCGGCGATGCCGATGCCCATGCCGATCAGTGTGCCGGCGAGGACGACACCGGGGAGGTTCTCGGCGACGACCGACAGCGCGGCCACCAAGGCGCCGAGCGCGGTGACGGCCAGCCCCAGCCCGGCGACGAGCCCGTGCCCCCACCGCGCGGCCATCCGGGGGTTGAGCAGCGCGAACAGCACCGAGGTGATGGCCGTCGGCACGAAGTAGAGGCCCGTCGCGAGCGCGCTGTGATGTTCCGGACCCTGGATCCACTGCGTGAGCACGAACTGTGTGCCCATCACGCCGAAGAACAGCGCCGACACCGCCGCGGCACCCCACCGCAGGCGCGGGTCGCGGCGGGTCTCGTCTTCGATGAGCGGTTCGAGCGACCGATCCTCGCGCTTGGCGAACGCCACCAGGAGCAGCAGCCCTCCCGCGGCGGCGCCGAGCACCAGCGGTGAGCCCCACCCGCGTTCGGGGCCCTCCACGATGGCGAGGATGATCGCGCTGAGCGCACCCCACCACAGCAGCGCGCTCCAGCGGTCCACCGGCGGCGAGGCGGGGTCGTGCGATCGCGGCACCCACCGCGCCACCAGGACGAGCGCCACGATCACCACGGGGACGTTCACGAGGAACACCGATCCCCACCAGAACCGCGCCAGGAGCAGCCCGCCGATCACCGGGCCGACCGCGGTCATGAGACCGGCGACGCCCGACCACACCGAGATCGCCTTGCCGCGTTCACGCTCGGGGAAGATGTTGCCGAGCACGGACAGCGTCGACGGCATGGTGCACGCGCCACCGACGCCCATGGCCCCGCGCGCGATCGCCAACCACGCCGCCGTCGTCGCGAACGCGGCGGCCGCCGACGCGATCCCGAAGATCACCAGGCCGATCATCAGGAGCCCCTTGCGCCCGCGCCGATCGCCCACCACGGCCAGCGGGAGCAGCAGGCCGGCCAGCACGAGGCCGTAGGCACTGCCGATCCACTGCAGGCCGGCCTCGTTGGTGTGCAACCCGGTCCGGATGCTCGGGAACGCGACCGCGAGGATCGTGTTGTCGATCACCACGACCGACAGGCACAGGCACAGCACGCCGAGCGCGCGCCAACGGAGGGGGTATCCCCCGGGGTAGGCCTCGACCGCGCGCGCTGTCACCGAGTCAGGCTACGTGGGGCCAGATCGAGGTGGTCAGGGCCACCGATCAGGAGATCAGGGCCGTGGCGACCAACTCCCCGGTCGTGCCGTCGATCAGGCCCACGTCGGTGACGTGCGGACCGGGCAGGCAGGCGAGCGACGAGAGCATGACCTGGAACAACGGTTGCGTGACCACCATGGTGTCGGAGCTCAGTCCGACGCCGACCGCGGCGTCCTGCACCGCGCGCTGCGCGTCGGCGACCTCCCGTGCGGGCAACGGTGAGAGGATGCCCGCGATCGGCAACTCGATCGCGGCGAGCACCCTGCCGTCGCGCACGACCGCGACACCGCCGCCGGAGGCGATCACGGTGTTGGCGGCGACCGCCATGTCGTCGGGGTCGCGGCCGAACACGACGAGGTTGTGCGTGTCGTGCGCGACCGTGGTGGCGACCGCGCCGGTCCAGTCGCCCCAGCCGGCGAGCAGCGCCGCGTGGGGCGTGGGGTCGATGCGACCGTGGCGGTGGACGGTGACCTGCACGAGATGTCCCTGGGGGATGTCCACCACGCCGTCGCGCACGGTGACCGTCGTCTCGTCCCACCGCGTCATGACCGCGTCGGCGATCACGCGCATCCGGTGCCCGCCGTCCGGCGCGTCGAGCCGGAGCCGGAAGTCGTCGGCCCTCATCGGTGTGAGGTGCATGGTGTCGAGCGGCCGATCACTCGGGCCGTCGACCACGTCGTCGAGCATCCGGCCGCCGGCGGCGACGAGGTGACCGCCGACGAACACCTCGTCGACCGCCACCTCTTCGAGTGAGTCGAGGACGATCAGGTCGGCCTGGCGACCAGCGACGACCGCACCGAGATCGACGCGCTGGAGCCGGTACGCGGCGTGATACGTCGCACACCGGAACGCGAGCACCGGGTCCATGCCGTGGGCGATCAGCCGGCGCAGCAGGTGGTCGAGGCCGCCGTCCTCGAGCAGCGTGAGGGCGAACAGGTCGTCGGTCGCGGCGACCAGGTGGGTCGGCGGGATCGGGAGCTTGTTCACCTCTTCGACGATGCTCGGGAGGATGGTGTCGAGTGCACCGCGCAGCTCGACGGTCATGCCGGCGCGGAGCTTCTCGAGGCAGTCGGGCTCGGTGAAGATCTCGTGGTCCGACGTGATGCCCGACGCGAGGTAGCCCTGCAGCGCGGGGCCGGTGAGACCGGCGGCGTGGCCCGACACGAGCTTGCCGCTGGCGAGCCCGGCCGCCACGACCGCGCTCATGCGGTCGTCGGAGGAGAGGACCCCGAGCATGTCCATCACCTCTGCGAGGCCACCCACCTCGGGCCAGCGGAGCATGCGCTCGACATCGGGCCCGAAGAGGTCTGCTCCCGAGAGCTCGAGGCCGGGCTGGGGTGGGACACACGACGGCGCCTGCACGACGAACCGGACCGGCAGGCCACGACTCGCTTCGACCGCGTAGCGAACCCCCTTCACACCAGCGACGTTGGCGAGCTCGTGCGGATCGGCGAACACGGTGGTGGTGCCGCGCGGGCACACCGCCTCGGCGTACGCGCCGGGGGTGAGCATCGACGACTCGAAGTGCACGTGGAGGTCGATCAGGCCCGGGGCGACGAATCGGCCGGTGCAGTCGAGCGCGTCGAGGGCGTCGGTGCGCGACCCGGGATCGTGCACGCTCGCGATCAGGGGGCCGACGACACCGACATCGGCGGGACGCAACTCGCCGCAGCCGACATCGACCAGCGTGCCGCCGGTCAACAACAGGTCGAACGGCTCCTCGCCCTGCGCGGCGGCGACGGCGCGGTGACGCAGCGCGGGGTCGACGGGATCGATCGGCATCACGCTGCTCCTGGGTCGGCGTCGGCGACGAAGTCGGCGAGGATGCGGCGCAGCTCGACGCCGGGGCGGTCGGTGCGCACGTGGACCTCGGCGGTGATGTCGAGCGGCAGGCCGCGGTCGACGTACTGCTCCTGCAGGTGCAGATCCTCGTCGAGGATCTTCTGCTCGTAGGCGCCGGCGTCGGCGAGCTGGTCGGCGTCGTCGAGATCGTCGCGGTGCAGGACGGTGTAGATGCGGCACTGCTCGGCGGTCTCCGGCTGCACGAAGAAGTCGAGGACGTTGGTGCCTCCGGCCTGCACGTAGTCGATGCGCAGGCTGGCCTGGAACGGCGCCCGGTAGTCGTAGCGCAACGAGCGCTGCTGGAGCAGCGGACGGATGCCCTGCGCGACACCCGGGTCCTCGTGGTTGGGGAACCAGTGCGTGCTCGTCACGACCATGCCGAGGCCGTGGCGCTCGACGACGAGCTCGGGCACCTCGAGCGCGTCGTCGGTGCCGATGGTCGCGGCGTGCACGAACGGGAAGTGGGCGAGGTCGAGGAAGTTGTCGAGCATCAGACCCGCGCCGACCCGAGCGCGGGCCGGGACGAGGTGGTGATGGAGGAAGCCGTCGGCGTTCGCGTACGGGAGGTCGAGGCGATCACCGACCGGTTCGTCGGGCGCGAGGAACACCAGGCCGCCGGCCTCCGCGAGCGCCGCGGGCGCGGCGACACGGGCGCGCGGCGGGATGCGGTCGCTGCCGCCGATCGCCGGGATGACCGTGCACGCGCCCTCGGCGTCGAAGCACCAGCCGTGGTACCCGCACTGCAACGTGTCGCCCACGACGGTGCCCGCCGACAACGGCGCGAGGCGGTGCGGACAACGATCCTCGAACGCGACCAGGCGGGTCGCAGCGTCGCGCGGGGAGCCGCACCAGCACCCACGGCTCGCCGAGCAGCCACACCTGCACCGGGTCGCGACCGATCTCGTCGCTCTTCGCGACCGCGTGCCAGCCGCGCCGGAGCGCGGCGTCGGTGTTCCCCAGCATCACGGGCACCTCACACTGGCGCGCATCACGGTTCGGCGACGGCCAACTCGGCGTCGAGCGTGGCCAGCTCGGCCTCGAACGCGGCGCGCAGCGACGCCTTGTCCGACGGGTCGAGCCAGGTGGCGTCGACGCCGTTGAGCACCATCGTCTTGGCCACGTCAGGTGCGTAGCCGTTCTGACCCACGAAGTCGACGTACTCCTTGCCGATGTCGGTGCGGAACATCGTGGGGTCGTCGGAGTTGAGGTGCACCAGGAGGCCGGCGGCGAGCATGCCGTTGATGGGGTGCGTGGTGAGGTCGGGCCAGCCGTAGACCATCGCGGTCGACGTGGGGCAGCACGTGAAGTGGATGCCGTCCTCGCGGCACCGATCGACGACCGCCTCGTCGGAGAGGATGTGGTAGCCGTGGTCGATGCGCTCGCACCCGAGCACGTCGAGGCAGGTGGTGATGTTCGCGGGTGGCGCGTCCTCCGAGGCGTGGCTGGTGCGGTGCAGTCCGGCCTTCCCTGCGAGCGCGAAGCACTCGACGAACTGCTCGGGCGGGTCGGGAGCCTCGGCCGCGTCCATCCCGAGGCCGATCACCTCGTCGCGCCCGAGCTCGATGATCTCCTCGGTCATCTGCATCGCCATGGGCACGGGGTCCTGACGGTAGACGTCGGCGATGAGGGAGCAACGCACGCCGTAGTCGGCCTCGGCGGCGCGCGCACCGTCGATCAGCCCGTCGACGACCGTCGCCATCGGCACACCTCGGATCGTGTGCAACGTCGGGTTGAAGAACATCTCGCGGTACTTGAGGTTGCCGAGCTTCACGCCGTCCTCGAGCGATTCGTAGGCGACACGCGCGAAGTCGTCGCGATCGACGACGGTGGAGTTCACCAGCCGGAAGATCTCGAGGAATTCGTAGATGGTTGCGTAGTCGTAGATGCGGTCGACGTCGTCGGTCGGCAGCGCGATGTCGTGCTTGCGAGCGAGATCGACGACGGTCGCCGGTCGCAGCGTGCCCTCCACGTGGCAGTGGAGCTCGACCTTCGGCAGCCGGCGCAGGTACTCCTCGTAGTCCACGGTCCTCCTCGTGCTCGGATCAGAGCGTCCAGTCGGCGAACGCGTCGATCATGGCGCCGACGTCGTCACCCAGCGGGTAGAGCACCGGGCACGTGCACCCGGTGGCGACGTACTCGGCCACCTTGGCCCGACACTCGTCGGGTGTGCCCGACGCGGTGATGAGCTGCACGATGTCATCCGGGACCAGCTTCGATGCGGTCACGACGTCGTCGTGCGTCGCCGGCCACGTGAGCACCTTGCCGATCTCGTCGAGCAGCTCCTCGGGGACACCCGACGCCTTCATGATGTGGGGCTGTTGCCCGAGGTACTGCGTGACCAGCAGCCGGGCGGCGTCGAGCGCGGCGTCCCGGTCGTCGTCCATCGAGCACACCACGAGCTGCGGTCGGTCGATGTCGTCGAGCGTGCGCCCGGCACGCGCCGCACCCTCGGCCAGCGCGGCGAGGGCTCCCTCGTTGTATGCGGGCGACACGAGGTAATTGAGCAGAGCTCCGTCGCCGATCTCGCCGGCCAGCTTCATCATCTGGAGGCCGGTGGCGCCGATGACGATCGGGACGCGCTTGGGTCGGCGTTCCTGGTGCACGTAGTCGAGCTCCACGCCGTCGAGGTGCACGAACTCACCCTCGAACGTGACGGTCTCGTTGGCCAGGAGGGAACGCACGACGGTGACGTACTCGCGCATGGCGCGCAACGGCTTGTCGCGACTGATGCCCACCTTCGAAGCCAGCGGGTCCCACCAGGCGCCGATGCCCAGTGTCACACGACCCGGCGCGAGATCGTCGAGGGTCGAGAAGGTGGCGGCGAGGAACGCGGGGTTGCGCACCCACATGCTGACGACGCCGGAGCCGAGACCGATGCGCTCGGTGACCGCGCCGAACGCCGCGAGGGGCACGGTCGCCTCGCGCACGAGCCGGCTCTCCGCCTGCCACACCGCTTCGAAGCCGGCGTCCTCCGCCTGGCGCGCGTACCGCATGCCATCACGGATCGGGTGGGCGTCCTGCAGGTACAGGGCGACTCGGGCGCTCATGGGCGGTCCTCGACCGGTCGGCTCACAGGTCGGCCATCCTCGAGAAGAGTCGTTGCGCTTCTTCGCGCGCCCGGGCGCGGATCTCGGTGGCGTCGACGCGGGTGGGCCCCGACTCGTCGAGCACCACCTCACCGTCGACGACCACGCGGACCGCCCGCACCGTCGGCGTGTACGCCAGGTGCCACGGCGCCATCGGCGTGTAGCTCCAGGTGACGCGGTCGCACGCCGCGCCCGGCACCAGTTGCTGTCCGGTCTCCAGCCACTTCCACGCGTCGGTGGGCGCGAAGTCGAGGTCGCGCGAACGCGCGAGGGCGAACGCGAGCCGGAACTCCTCGAGCATGTCGGCGCCGATGCCGTCGGTGCCGAGCGCCACCCGCTCGAAGCGCGCCGGTCGCCCGTACCCGACCGCGTTGTTGAGGTTCGACCGCGGGTTGTGGACGATGATCCCCGGCAGTTGGCGTTCGAGGTGCACCGCGTGTGCCAGCAACCACGACTGGTCGGCGTGCACGAGCAACCGCGTGCCGGCTCCCGCGTCCGCTTCCGACTCGGCGACGTGGAGGTGCACACCGACCCCGAGGTCGGCCGCGAGGTCGGAGACCGCATCGAGCGTGTCGTCCGAGAGCGTGAAGCATGCGTGGGCACCGACGAAGCCGTCGCCACCGGCGCGCAGGAACCGTTCGTTCTCGGCCAGGCCCGCCTTGGCCCCGTCGAGCCCGTTGCGGTCGGTGACCTCGTAGCAGCAGCGCACGCGCACGCCGACTTCGGCACACGCGTCCGCGATGACGTCGAGGCTGCCCTCCATCGCGTTCGGGGACGAGTGGTGGTCGACGATGGCGGTGGTGCCGGACTCCAGCGCCTCGAGGGCCCCGAGGCGCGCCGACCAGCGCACGAGCTCGAGGTCGAGGGCGCGGTCGAGGCGCCACCAGATGCGCTCGAGGATCTCGAGGAACGTGGTGGGCGTCCGCGCCGGCGCGGGCATCCCTCGGGCCAGCGAGGAGTAGAGGTGATGGTGGGCGCAGACGAGCCCGGGCGTCTCCACCGCCGCGTGCTCCATCACACGGAAATTCCTTCTCGCCGCATCGGCAGGTTGGTCCGCCACTCGCCGTCGAGGTCGTGGAGCGCAGCCGCCACCGCGCCGGCCGTCGGCACCAGGCCGATCTCCCCGACACCCTTCACGCCGTAGGGCGAGCGCGGTTGTGGCTCCTCCACCAGGATCACGTCGATGACCGGCACGTCCTTGGCCCGGATGATGCCGAGCCCGCGGAGCGTGGTGGCCCGCGGCCGGCCCTCGGCGTCGCACGGGAAGTCCTCGCTCAGCGCATAGCCGAGGCCCATGTGGACCGCACCCTCGATCTGGTTGGTGCACAGCAACGGGTTCACCGCCCGGCCGACGTCGTGGGCGGCGACCACGCGCTCGATGGCGCCGGTGTCGCGGTCGATCACCACCAGTTGTGACGCGTACCCGAACGCCGAGTGGATGATCGGGTGCTCGACGCCCGACTCGATCGAGCTCGTCCAGTCGACCCGGTACTCGCCCTGGTAGTCGACACCGACCTGGCACCCGTCGGCGAGCGCAGCCTTGCATGCGTCAGCGACCGCGCCCGCACCCATGAGGGTGCCGCGACTGCCGGTGGTCTGACCGGCGCCGAGCTCGCGCGTGGTGTCGACGTACACGCGGATGCGCTCGGGCTCGATGCCGAGCTCCTCGATCGCCACCTGCGCGGCCACCGTGTGCACGCCCTGACCCATCTCGGTCCAGCAGTGCCGCACCTCGACGGTGCCGTCGGGCTGGAAGCGCACGACCGCGCGCACGATCTCCAGGAAGCCGTTGCCGAGGCCCGAGTTCTTGAGTCCGAGCCCGATGCCGACGGCGCGGCCTGCGGCCTGCGCGGCGTCGTACGCAGGCTTGAGCGCGTCGAGGCAGCGGCGAGCACCGCGACAGCCGTCGTCCATGATCTGGCCCGGGCCCCACACGTCGCCCGGCGCGACCACGTTGCGGCTGCGCATCTCCCAGCCGCTGATGCCGGCGAGGTCGGCGAGGCGGTCGAGCGCTCCCTCCATGGCGAACTGGGCCTGGTTGGCGCCGAAGCCGCGGAACGCGCCGCACACCGAGTTGTTGGTGCGGGCCGCGACCGCCTCCACGTCGATCGTCGGGAGTCGGTACGGACCGCTGGCGTGACCGGCGGCGCGCTCGAGCACCTTCATGCCGACCGACGCGTACGGGCCGGAGTCGCCGAGCATGCGGGCCCGGAGCGCGGTGAGCTTGCCGTCGGCGTCGCAGCCGACTTCGAGATCGATGCGCACCGGGTGACGCTTCGGGTGCAACAGCAGCGACTCCTCGCGGGAGAGCGTGCACTTCACCGGACGTCCGAGCAGCCAGGCCGCCAACGCGGTCTGCGCCTGGTTGCTCATGTCCTCCTTGCCGCCGAACGCGCCACCGTTCGACACCAGCTCCACGGTGATGCGCTCGGCGTCGACGTCGAGCACGGCCGCGATCTGGTCGCGGTCGTCCCACACGCCCTGACCGCCGGAGTACACCTGCATGCGGCCGTCGTCCTGTGGCACCGCGAGGGTCGATTCGGGCTCGAGGAACGCGTGCTCGATGCGTTGGGTCTGGTACACGTCGTGCACCACGTGCGCGCTGGCGGCGAACGCGGCGTCGACGTCGCCGCGCCCGTACACCGAGCGCGACAGCACGTTGCCGTCGAGACCCCAGACCGCGTCGTCGGCGGTCGCGATCGCGATCGCGGGATCGGTGATGGGGGTGAGCGGCGCGTACTCCACCTCGACGAGCGCGGCGGCTCGTCGAGCGATCTCGCGGGTCTCGGCCACGACGATCGCGATGACGTCACCGAGATACGAGGTGCGACCCCCGACCGGGATGAAGACCGGCCAGTCCTTGTGGATCAGCCCCACCTTCAGCACGCCGGGGACGTCGGCACCGGTGAACACACCGACCACGCCGTCGACCGCGGCTGCCGCGCTCGTGTCGATCGCCATGACGTCGGCGCGTGCGTGCGCGGCGAGGTGGAGCGCGCCGTGGAGCATGCCGTCGACGCGCAGGTCGTCGACGTAGTGCTTGTCCCCCACCGCCAGATCGAGGCCCTGGTAGCGGGTGCCGCTGGTGCCGACGCCGCCCAGGGCGACGGGCTGCGGCGATTCGCCCTTGGCCAGCAACTCGACCGCGTCGAGGATCTTCACGTATCCGGTGCAACGACAGAGGTGGGCGCCGAGGTGGCGGGCGGCGGTGTCGCGGTCGAGCCCGGCGCCCTTCTTCTCGAGCAACGACGCGGTGCGCACGAGGATGCCCGGGGTGCAGAAGCCACATTGCAGCGCGCCGGTCGACGCGAACGCAGCGGCCATGCGGTCGCGCTGCTCGGCGTCGATGCCTTCGAGCGTGGTGATCTCCGCGCCTTCGACGCGCTCGAGGGAGAGGTTGCAGCTGACGATCGCCTTGCCGTCGACGAGCACCGTGCAACAGCCACACTGACCGGAAGGTGAACAGCCGTCCTTCGCCGACAACACGCCGAGCTCCTCGCGCAGCGCGCTGAGGAGGTGCGGGTGGTCGCCGGTGACCTGCACCGGCGTGCCGTTGACGACGAACTCGGTCACCCAGCCAGGTTCACGGGCTTTCAACATTTTGTCAACGCGCGCACGGTTGCCATCGTGTGAACTTGGGCCATGACATCCGACGCGACAGCCGTAGGACCTGTGCAGGTCTTGGCGAACCCCCACCGCGTGCCGGAGCCGCCGGTCACGCACACTGCCGGCGACCCGCGCGCGTTCCACCGTGAGCTCCCGGGCTACTCGGTCACCCCGCTCGTCGACGCGCCTGCGCTCGCGGCGGAGCTGGGTCTCGACGCGCTGTGGGTCAAGGTGGAGTCGAGTCGCTTGGAGCTGCCCTCGTTCAAGATCCTCGGCGCGTCCTGGGCGATCTCACGCCTGCTCGTCGACCGCTTCGGCTCGTTGCCCGATCCGCCGACGCTCGACGACCTGCGCGCCGCGCTCGCCACCAACCACCCGCTCACGTTCGTCGCGGCGACCGACGGCAACCACGGCCGGGCCGTCGCTCGCATGGCGCGCCTGCTCGGTTGCGCGTGCCGGATCCTCGTGCCTGTCGGCACCGCGGAGGCGCGCATCACCGGCATCGAGTCGGAGGGCGCGGTCGTCGAAGTGGTCGAGGGCACCTACGACGACGCGGTCGCGGCGTCCGCCGCACTCGCCGGCGACGACGTGCTCGTCGTGTCCGACACGTCGTGGGACGGCTACGTCGACGTCCCCGCGAACGTCATCGCCGGCTACACGACGATCTTCGCCGAGGTCGACGAACAGCTCGGCGTCGACCCCGTCGATCTCGTCGTCGTGCCGATGGGGGTGGGCGCGCTCACGGCCGCGGTCGTGGCGCACTACTCGGCGCGCGCCGCGGTGGTCGCGGTCGAACCGTTGACCGCGGCGTGCGGGCTCGAGTCGGCGCGTGCCGGCGCGCCCGCGTTCGTGCCCGGACCACACGACTCGATCATGGCCGGGCTCAACTGCGGCACGGTCTCGCTGATCGCGTGGCCCACCGTGGTCGCGGGCGTCGACGCGTTCGTGGCCGTCGCCGACGACGCCGCCGAACAGGCGATGCGCGACCTCGCCGACCTCGGTGTGGTCGCGGGTGAGACCGGCGCGGCGTCGCTCGCGGGTCTCCGCGCGCTCGTCGCCCACGCCGACGAAGCCGGCGTCGACGTGCGGGGCCGCCGGGCGCTGGTGCTGTGCACCGAGGGCGCGACCGACCCCGTCGCCTACGAACGCATCGTGGGCGCGCCGCGCCTGCCTGACGTACGGTGAGCCGTCGACACGACGTTCCAGGGGGAGACGACCGTGGAGTACAACCCGTTCGCACGTGACATCCAGACCAACCCGTACCCCGTGTACCAGTGGCTGCGTGACGAAGCACCCGTCTACCAGAACGAGGAGATCGGGTTCTGGGCCCTCTCCCGCTTCGACGACGTGCTCGCCGCGCACCTCGATCCCGGGACGTTCGTGTCGGGCCACGGCGTGACCATCGAGGGGTACGACCAGCACAACGACACCCTGATCGGTCGCGACGAGCCCAGCCACGGCTGGCACCGCAAGCTCGTCTCGCGCCTCTTCACTCCCCGGGCGATCTCCGACCTCGAGCCCAAGGTGCGTGACATCGCGGCGGGCGTGCTCGACGACGCGCGTGACCGCGGCGAGATCGACATCGTCGCCGAGTTCTCCACGCACCTGCCGATGATGGTGATCGCCGAGATGCTCGGGCTCCCGATGGAGACGCGTGAGCAGCTGCGGCACTACTCCGACGCCATCCTCGACCGCACCGACGCCGACGACCAGGGCAACATCACCGACGCCACGCAGCAGGCGATGATCGGGATCATGACGCTGCTCATGCAGATCGTCGACGAGAAGTCGCGGAACCTCGGCGACGACATCGCGTCGCTCCTCCTCACGTCGACCGTCCGTGACGACGACGGCAACGAGGTCGCACTCACGCACGAGCAGGTGGCGTACCGCCTCCTCGAGCTCACCATCGCCGGCCACGAAACCACCGCCAAGCTGATCGCGAACGGGGTCGTCGCGCTCGACTGGTACCCCGACCAGCGCGCCGAGCTGGTCGCCGACCCGTCGCTCATCCCGAACGCGGTCGAGGAGATGCTGCGCTGGGACCCGCCGTCGCACTACCAGGGTCGATGGGTCGAGCAGGAGGTCACGCTCCACGGCGTCACGATCCCGGCCGACTCGCGGGTGATCCTGATCACCGGCGCCGCCAACCACGACGAGCGGGTGTTCGCCGATCCCGAGTACTTCGACATCCACCGCGACATCGAACGACACGTCGGGCTCGGGTTCGGCATCCACCTCTGCGTCGGGGCCGCGCTCGCCCGGCTCGAGACGCGCATCGCGTTCGAGGAGCTCCTCAAGCGCTACCCGCGTTACGAGCTGCGCCAGCCCATGCAGCGGGCGTACTCCAGCAACGTGCGCGGCCTGTCGAACCTGCCGCTCGCGCTCGACCCCGCCGCGTAGGCACAGCCCGGTGCGCGCCTGGCAAGCAGTCGAGCACGGCGCCCCGCGCGACGTTCTGCAACTGGTCGACCTCGACCTGCCCACACCCGGACCGGGTGAGGTGCTCGTGCGCGCCGACGCGGTCACGCTCAACTTCAACGACATCGACGGCATCCACGGCCGGTACGCGACGGTGCCGGTACCTGCGCCGTACGTGCCCGGCATGGAGACGCTCGGCACCGTCGAGTCCGTGGGTGAAGGCGGAGACGCGGCGCTCGTCGGCAGGCGCGTCGTCGCGATCCCGAGCGGCGCGTTCGGCGGGTACGCGGAGTACGCCGTGGCACCGGCGGCAATGGTCTTCCCGATGCCCGACGAGATCGCATTGCCCGAGGCCGCCGCGATCCTGATGCCGTTCCACCTCGCCGCGCTGTCGCTGTACGTGCGCGCCGGCGTGCGCGACGGCGAGACGGTGCTGATCCACGCGGCGGCCGGCGGCGTCGGCTCGGCGGCGGTGCAACTGGCGAAGGCAGCCGGCGCGCACGTGATCGCGCTGGCCGGCTCGGCCGAGAAGGCGCACTTCTGCGCGCAGCTCGGCGCCGATGTCGCCGTCGACACCAGCGCCACCGACTTCGTGGACGCCGCGCTCGAGGCCACTGCCGGTCGCGGCGTCGACGTGGCCTTCGACACCATCGGCGGCGACGTCACCACGCGCACGTTCCGGTGCATGGCGTTCGGCGGGCGTCACGTGATCGCCGGGTTCGCGTCGGGCATCGAAGCCGAGGACGAGGGCATGGTCCCGCGCCCGATCCTGTTCGGGAACTTCTCGCTGGTCGGCGTGTGTCTCGCTTACGTCGACGATCCGCTGGCGGTGAAGGCGGCAGTCGGCTCGAACTTCGTGTCCCGGGCCGACGCCCTCGCGCTGCACGACCAGGTGCTCGGGCTCGTGGCGTCGGGCGCGGTCAAGCCGGTGGTCGGCCTCGACGTGCCCTTCGACGAGCTCCCGGTCGCACTCGACGCCATGGAGCAACGCCGCACCGTCGGCCGCGTCGTCGTGCGCGTGCCCTGATCGGGCTCGTCGGCGCACCCTCGCGAACCCGGCGGACCCGACGGCACTCAAGCCGGCGGCCCACTCAAGCCGGCGGCCATGGTGCTGCAGTCTCGCGCCGAGCCACGAGTTGACGACACCGATGGCAGCGAGCAGCCTCACCGCATGCGAGCGAACCCGGTGATCGATGCCGACGGCCACGTGCTCGAGCCCCGCGCGGCCTGGGCCCACCTCGACGAACCGATCCGACCCCGGATCGAGACCGACGCTCGCGGCCTCGACCACGTGATCGTCGGCGACGAGGAGGTCTTCGTCGCCAAGCTCGGACAGATGGGGACGCCCGGCACCGACGTCAGCACGGGCGCGACCGAGCCCTTCCCGCTCGAACGCGCGCGCCCGGGAGCGTTCGACGCCGCGGCCCGCCTCCTCGACATGGACTCCGAAGGGATCGACGTCGCCGTGCTCTACCCCACGATCGGGCTCGGCTTCTGGGGCATCAGCGATCCCGACGCGGCGGTGCCGATCGCACGTGCCTACAACGACTGGCTCGCCGAGTACTGCGCGATCGCGCCCGATCGGTACCGCGGCGCGGCGATGGTGCCGTTCCAGTCACCGGTCGACGCGGTGCACGAGCTGCGTCGGGCACATGACGAGCTGGGCTTCGTCGCCGCGTTCGTGCGCCCGAACCCGTGCCTCGGACGCTCGATCGTCGACGACGTGTACGAACCGTTCTGGGCCGCGGCCGAGGAGCTCGGCATGGCGGTGGGGGTGCACGAGGGCTTCCAGCCCGCGGTGCCGCCGCTGGGCTGGGATCGCCGCCCGAGCAACTTCCTCGTGATGCACGCGGTCTCGCACACGTTCGAGCAGATGTTCGCGTGCGCACAGCTCATCGCCGAGGGCGTGCTCGACCGCCACCCCGATCTCCGCGTGGTGTTCCTCGAAGCGGGGGGTGGATGGGTGCCGTACTGGCTGGCCCGGCTCGATCACCAGGTCGACTCGTACGCGGGCTACGCGCCTCGCATGCACCTCACACCGAGCGAGTACTTCGCCCGCCAGTGCTGGGTGTCCTTCGAGATCGACGAGGCAACGCTCGCCGCGCTCACCCCGTTCGTCGGCGCCGATCGCATCGTGTGGGGATCGGACTACCCCCACGCCGACTCGACGTTCCCGGGCGCGCTCGACGAGCTGCGCGCCACGATCGCGCCGCTTCCCGACGACCAGCAGCAGCTGATCCTGACCGCGAACGCAGCTGCGCTCTACGGGCTCTGAGGTACGGAGCGAGCGGATGCGAGCAAGGGCGAAGCGTCAGATCCCGAGGATCTGCGCCTTCTTCGCCGCGAACTCCTCGTCGGTGAGGATCCCCTTGGCGTGGAGGTCACCCAGCTTCTCGAGCTGCTCCAGCTGGTCGTCCTCGGACGGCGCCGCCGGCGGGGCTTCGACGTACTGCACCTGCTGCGGTTCGGCCGGCGCGTTCTTCTGCGTCTGACGGTTGGCCACGCGACCGCTCACCGCGGTGGCGGTGCCGGCGATGACGGCAGTGCGACCCACGGTGCGGACGAGTCCTGGTCCTCTTCTCAACGGCATGTCGTGCTCCTCTTCGGTGACGGATCGGTGGCGAGGCGGATCAGCTGCGGATCAGCCGGCCGACGCGATCTCGGCGAGTGCTTCCTCGGTGATGGGCAGACGCACCACGAGCTGGCCGCCCGAGTTGGCGATGGCGTCGCGGAACGGGATCGCCCAGGTGTGCTCGAACAGGAGGATGGCGGCCGACGAGTTCGGCTCCAGCGCCTCGGCCAGGTCCTCGACATCCTCCTCGGCGATCAGCTCCTCGAGGTCTTCGACCAGCTCGGAGAAGGCGTCCTTCGACTCGGCTTCCAGCGCCTCGAGCTCGATGCCCACGGCGTTGCCGTCGGCGTCCTTGGCCACGAACACGAGGTCGAGGATCCGGATCGTCCCCTGGTCGAGGAGCTCCTTGAGTGCGGGGATGATCTCACCGGTGAACTGGTTGCCTGGGAACTCCACGAACAGGAGCTCCACCGGGCCGAGCTGCGTCATCTCGTCGTCCTCGAGATCGGGGCGCGGCCGACGAGCCGCGCGTGGATGCGCAGCTTGTCACGTTCGTGACCGGCTCGCGGCATCACGACGGCGATGGCGACTCGGCGCGGAGCTCGTCGACGTAGCGATCGGTGCCGGGGAGCGTGGGGGTGAACGGAGCCATGAGCTCGACCCGACCGAGACCGGTCGCCGCGACCTGCTCCCCCGCGCCGGCGAAGTCGTCCCACGCATCGAGCGAGTCTCCCTCGGTGAACCACAGGATCGTGATGCGGTCGTCGACGCCCTCGACGTCCTTCACGTACGGCTGCTTGTCGCCCGGGAGGGGCATCGGGGCGAACATCATCCCCATCGCCACCGGCGAATCCGGGCCGGGCCTGCGCTCGGCGCGCAGCCACTCGACGAGTTGGTCGCGCGCGGCGGAGTCGTTGGCGTCGATCACCTCGACGACCAGACCCTCGTAGGGGTAGTTGAGCGAATGGATGTCGCGCGGGCCGTCGTCGTCGCGGTAGATGGGACCGAGGTAGCGCTGGAACGACGTGAAGGTGTGGTCGCGCTCCATGAACACGCGCCCATCGGCGAAGAGCCGGTGGTTGGTGCCCACCGCGAAGCGCAGGTGGTTCTCGTACTGGCCTTCGGTGATCCAGTAGATCGAGATGTACTTGCCCGCCTCGATCGGCTGCGCGATGACGGAGTCGGCCGGATAGCGCACCTGCTGGTACGGCACCGGCGCCACGTAGCGACGGCCTGCCCACATCCACGGGAACGCCATCGCCCCCGCGTTGTAGTGATCGTCCTCGTACCAGCGGTTGTAGGCGCGCTCGTGGCCGATGTGCGGCTCGACCATCGTGATGAGCGCGGCGCCGATGACCGGGGCGTAGGGGCCGGTCTGCGCGAGGTGGTAGTAGGGGTCGTCGGTGAGCTCAGGCGGGAAATCCATGTTGTTGTGCTACCACCTGGCGAGCGACGGAAGGGAACGACGATGGGACGACTCGACGGGCGGGTGGCGATCGTCACCGGTGGGGGTGGCGGGATCGGCCGGGAGCACGCGGTGCTGTTCGGACGTGAAGGCGCCGCGGTGGTCGTCGACGACCTCGGGTCGCGCACCGGTGCGGACGCAGCCGCGGTGGTCGACGAGATCCGCGCCGCCGGGGGCACCGCCACCGCGACCACGGCGTCGGCGACGTGGGACGGCGCGCCCGAGATCGTGCAGGTCGCGCTGGACGAGTTCGGCGGCGTCGACATCCTCGTGAACAACGCGACCGCGGGGCGCAACGACGACCTGTGGCACTACTCCGAAGCGGAGTGGGATCTCACGATGGCCGTGAACCTCAAGGGCTACTACGCGCTCGATGCGCGAGGCGATCCCACACATGGCGCGCCGCGGGGGCGGCGCCGTCGTGAACACCAGCTCGGCATCGGGGTTCGGACACCCCTCGCACGGCGCGTACGCGACGGCGAAGGAAGGCCTGATCGGACTGACGCGCACCGCGGCGATGGAGGTCGGGCGCTTCGGCATCCGCTGCAACGCGATCCGGCCGCTGGCGATGACGCTGCCAGGTCCAGGAGTACAACGCACACTCCGCGCCGTGGCGACCGCTGATGGACGCCACGATGGGGCGACCCAGCGAGCAGCACCCGGCCGACGTGATCACACCGGCCAAGATCGCGCCGCTCGTCGTGTGGCTCTGCACCGACGCCGCCTGCGGCGTCAACGGCCGCACCTTCCTCGTGTTCGGAGACCGCGTCTCGCTCCTCACCGAGCCGCGGCCGAAGGCGACCATCGAGCAGGTCGGGGGCTGGACCCTCGACGACCTCGATCGGGTCGCGCCCGAACAGCTGGTGCCCGGCGCGGTCAACCGCTGGACCCTCGACGACCACCCGGAGCTGCAGGTGTTCCCCGGCGTCGGGTGACGTCCCCGGGGCGGAAATTGGCCGGGTTGACACAACGTTGACCGTCCGCGCATCAACCACTGCCTCGCGCTGCCCGATCCTGTTGGAGCGGGCACGGCTGGAGGTCCCTTCGGTGTTGCACCAGCACGAGCGCAGCGAGTCGCTCACGTTGACGTCGGCGTCACCGGCCCGGGCGCGATCGATCGTGACCATTGCGGCAGCCGACTGGGATCTCGAACACGACGTCGCACAGCGGGCGGAGCTGTTGGCGAGCGAGATCGTCGCTGACGCCGTCGACCACGGCTCCGACGCGGCGACCATGCGGATCGGTCTCGACGACGAGAGGCTCGAGCTCGAACTGTTCGACGGGCCGCGCCGCTCGGCCGTCGCGACGTCTGGCCGCGACGAAGGCGTCCCGGCCATGCGCATGCGCGTGCTGGCAGAGGTCGCCGACGATCGCTACTCGAGCGACCTCGGTGAGAGCCACTACGCGCGCTACGAGATCCGTTGGTCGTGACGCGGCGCTCCGACGGGTCGCGTCCGATCAGCCGGAGTGCGCGGCCTCGAAGTGCTTCCGCCACTCCGCCGCGGCTCTTGATCGCGGTGTCGACGTCGGGCGACAGCGCACGGAGCTTCCCGACCGTCGCGTCTTCACGTGCGATGTGCTCGAACGGGTCGTAGCCGAAGTGCCGGCACGCGTTCTCCCACGTGATCTGGTGGATGTCGGCATCGGATGCGCCGGCGCCGTTCAACTCGGCGAGCACGAACTCGGGCGCGTCGGGCCAGATCGAGTCGGAGTGCGGGTAGTCGCACTCCCAGGCGATGATGTCGATGCCGATGTCGGCTCGCACCTTCAGCGAAACCGGGTCGGTCACGTAACACGCGAGCGAGTGCTCGCGGAAGATGTCACTCGGCATCTTGTCGCCGAAGTCGTGACCCAGCCAGCGCTGGTTGGTGTAGTGGCGGTCACAGCGGTCGAGGTAGAAGGGGATCCACCCGATGCCCGCCTCCGACCACGCCACCTTCAGGTCGGGGTAGGTGTGGAACGCGCCACCCCAGAGCAGGTCTTGTGCCGCGAGCGCCGACACCTGGGTGGCGAGGATGATGAGGTTGTCGATGGGTGCCTCGGGTGAGCTGCTGATCGCGTTGAAGCCCTGCCCGATGTGCAGGCACATCACCACCTCTTCCTCCGACACCGCGCGGAAGAAGGGGTCCCAGTGGTCGAGGTTGATGTAGCTCGGCAGGCCCTGGATGTGGGGCAGCTCGGGCATCGTGATCGCGCGACAGCCCTTGGCCGCGACGCGCCGCACTTCGTCGGCCACCAGTTGCGGGTCCCAGACCGGCGGGATGGCGAGCGGGATGAAGCGCTCGGGATACGCCGCGCACCACTCGTCGATGTGCCAGTCGTTGTAGGCCTGCACCGTGGCGAGCGCGAGATCCTTGTCGGCGGCCTCCTGGAACATGCCGCCACTGAACCCCGCGAAGGTCGGGAAGCACATGGATGCGAGGATGCCGTTGCGGTTCATGTCGCGCACGCGCTCGTGGATGTCGTACGCGCCGGGTCGCATCTCGGCGAAGCCGATGGGGTCGAAGCCCCACTCCTCCTTGGGCCAGCTCACCACCGCGTTCAGACCCATCGAGCCGATCTGCTCGCCCTCGAACTGCCACTTCTCGTTGCCGTCGTCGCCCATCACGATCTGAGGCACGCGGTCGCGGTACTTGGCCGGGGTGTGGCGCTCGAACATGTCGGGCGGTTCGACGACGTGGTCGTCGATGCTGACGAGGATCAGGTCGTCGACGTTCATGGCGAGCCTCCAGGAGTGCGGTGTGCCCTCACCGTATCGCCCGCCCAGGTTCGAACCCAGGGGAGCTCGCCCGGATGTCAGACCGATGGCTTCACCCCGAGGAACGCGGCCGCCTCGGCACAGTCGGCGACCGCACGGCCCGCCGCGTGCACCGCCGCCACCGCCTGTCCGACCAGCTCTTCGTTGGTCGCGCGCCGCCCGCGATGGTCCTCGAGTCCGACGCGCAGGTGGCCACCGCGCTCGAGCGCGAGCGCAGGGAGGTCGGTGCCGAAGAGGTCGCCGCCGATCACCGCGACCGACCACGGGAGCGGACAGTCGCCCAACAGTTCCAGGTAGGCGTCGAGCGCGCGCTCGGTGGGTGCGAGCCCGAACGTGAACCCGCCGTCGGCCTCGGCCTCGCGACCGCCGAAGTAGAACCGGAGCATCGTTCCCGCCGGGAGCTTGCCGGCGCGCCAGTACGCGAGCGCGGCCCGGAGGAACCCGGGTTCGAAGATCGACATGCCGGGCACGAGCGCGAACGTGTCGCAGAGCTTCCACTGGTGCTCGATGTCGGAACCCGCGTTCACGTACGCGAACGACGCGCCGAGGTTCACCGATCCCGGATCGATCACACCGATGCGCAAGCCGCCGTGCTCGGCGAGCGGCGCGATGTGCGAGTACCGCTCCTCGACCGGACCGATGCCGTTGATGGTCGGATAGAGCAACGCGTCCGGGTGGGCCGCGAGCACGGGATCCCAACCCTCCCGGTAGCGGGTGGCGGCTTCGTCGGCAGTGCCGAAGAGGTCGATGTGGTTGTGCACCACCGCGGCACCGGCGCCGAAGCAGGCGAGCGCGCAGCGCGCGATCTCCTCGGGCATGCGCGGCGCGTCGGGGTTGGCACCGTTGATCGCCGCCTCGACGACAACCGGCCGGTCGGAGAAGTCCTGCATCCCGGACGCGTCGGTCACCGACGCGCCGACGGCTTCACCACCTGACCGACGGTGCCGGCGTTCGTGGACTCGCCGTCGACCCGGATCGGTGTGCCGTTCACGATGACGTGCTGCATGCCGACCGGTGCGTCGGCGGTGAGCCGTTCGGCCCCGGCAGGGAAGTCGTCGACCCTCCGTACCGGACCCGGAGCGACGGTGGCGGGATCGAACACGGCGACGTCGGCGAACGCACCCGGGCGCAGGTAGCCGCGATCCTCGAAACCGAACAGGTCGGCCTGCTGGCCACTGAGCTTGCGGATCGCCTGCTCCATCGGCACGACGCCGCGATCGCGCACCCAATTCCCGAGCAGATCGGTGGCCTGTGGCGCGTCGCACAGTTGACCCGCGTGGGCACCGGCATCGGAGAGACCCAGCGTGCAGTGCTCGTCGACGAGCAGGTCGGCGACACCGGCCTCGTCGTCGTTGGCGATGATCGTGCGCACGCGCAACGCGAGGCCGGGCTCGTCGAGCGCCAGGTCGAGCAGGCAGTCGAGGGGTTCGACGCCGCGCTCGGCGGCGACGTCGGCGAGCTTGCGGTCGACGATCTCGGGGTGCGCCTCACTCGCGCCGAACGTGTAGGTGTCCCACCGCAGCCCGAAACCACCGGCGCCACCCAGCCTGCTCGTCATCTGCGCTCGCCACGCGGGGTCGGCGTAGGCGCGGGTGCGCTCCTCGACCGACGCGTTCTGCAGCGCCGAGAACGATTCGTTCACCGCGAGCGGGTAGGGGGAATCGAGCGTGAAGGTGAAGGTGAGCGGCCGCGGCGTGACCTGGGGCCACACGTGCGCCCCACGCTCCCAGCCGGCTTCGTTGGCGGCCAGCGACGCTCGGTGGTCACGGCCGGGCGACGTCAGCAGCGCGCCCCACGTGAACGGGATGCCGACCTTCAGCTGGAGGTCGAACATGTCGGCGGGCGGGCACTGCTCGCCCGGCGCGATCGACACCACCCCGCGACCGACTTCGCCCATCGTCACGAGCAGCGCCTCGAACTCCTCGCGATCGGCGAAGCGGCTCGGCACCGGCTTGCCGTCGATGCCACGGTGCGGTGAGGCGAAGCTGGTGGCGAACCCCGCGGCACCCGCCTCCATCGCTTCGCGCAACACGCCCTGCATCTCGGCGATCTCCTCCGGCGTGGCGGTGCGCTCGTAGGCGGCGTCGCCCATCACGAAGAGGCGCAGCGCGGTGTGGCCGATGTACGCAGTGAAGTTGATGCCCACACCGTGGTTGCCGACCGACGCGAGGTACTCGGGGAAGCTGGCGAAGTCCCACGGGATGCCGGCCGCGAGCGCGGCGACGTCCATGTCCTCGACGTTCTCGAGCGTGCGAGCGATGAGATCGTGGTGCTCCACGCGCGTTGGCGCGATCGAGAACCCGCAGTTGCCGGCGACGACGGTGGTGACGCCGTGGAAGCACGACGGCGTGAGTGCGGGGTCCCAGAACACCTGTGCGTCGTAGTGGGTGTGGATGTCGATGAAGCCAGGAGCGACCACGCAGTCGCCGGCGTCGAGCACACGGTCGCCGTCGAGGTTCGGGCCGATCTCGGTGATGCGCCCCTCGGCGATCCCGACGTCGGCCCGGAGGCCCGCCGCGCCGGTGCCGTCGTGCACGGTCCCGCCCTTGATCACCGTCTCGTTCGCCATCGTGGCTCCCCCTGCGACATGCGGCTGCGAAGTGCGCGGAGCCAGCGTACGTCAGGTTTCGGGGTGGACCCTCAGATCGCCTCCGCCCCCCATCGGCGGTGTGTCGATGTACGGCTCGGGCTTCTTGCCGATGAGTCCGCGTGACACCCAGTTGCGCTTGTCGGCCCACACCAGCAACGGCGGCAGCACCACCAGCGCGCTGAGCAGCGCGATGGCGACGTTGAGTGCGACGATGCGTCCGAAGTCGCGCAACAGCGGGAGCGACGAGAACGACAGCACCGCCACACCGGCGATGGCGGTGAGACCGGAGACCACGAAGGCCCGACCGGTGCGCGACGCCGCGACGTCGACCGCTTCGCGGGGTTCGTAGCCTCGCCGCCGCTCCTCCACGTAGCGCAGCAGGATGAGGGACGTGAACTCCGTGCACGCCGCGATCACGAGTGGGCCACCCACGGCGGTCATCGGGCTGAGCTGGATGTCGAAGGCCCACGCCACGAGCGAAGAGATTCCGACGGCGATGAGGACCGGCACGAGCGACAGCAGCGAGCGGATCACCGAGCGCAGCCGGATGGCGAGGAAGAGGAAGACGAACAGCATCGCCAGGTAGGTGAGCTCGATGCGGTTGGCTTCCAGGTTGTCGAGCAGACCGACTCCGACGACCGCGAGCCCCGACGGGGTGGCGCGGATCCCCTCGGGCGGATGAGTGGTCTCCCGGATGCCGCGCACGACCGGCGCGCGCTTCGCCAGCGAGCCGGGACCGGTGCGGAACAGGATGTTGAAGGCGCGTCCGCCCCGGCTCACGGTCGACGCCTTCACGTCACCGGGCGCCACGTCGTAGGCGTTCCTGACGTCGACGCCTCGGGGCGCGAGGTTGCTGCCGCCCGGGACGTCGTTGACGATGTCGCCGATCGACGTCTCGATGCTCGAGCCGGTGAGCAGCTTCTTCGGGTACTGCTGCAGCGTCTTGTCCGTGAAGTCGTGGGCGAAGGCGGCGAACCTGTCGGTGAAGACGTTCTTGGCGGTGGCATAGACGCCGAGCTCGCTCGAACCACCCGAGAGGCGCTCCACCTCGTGGATGTCCTTGATCGTCTGGCTGTCCTGGTTGACCCACTGCACCGGGTCGGTCTGCAGGGTGAGCTTGTTCTCGACCGCGATGCCGGCGACGAAGATGCCGACGCTCGCGACGGCGAAGAGCACCGCGGCGCGCGCGGGGATGCTCCCGAGCCACACGACCAGGCGCCCGAGCGGGCCGGCGCGGAAGTCCCGCCCCTTGGTGGGCGAGCGGAACTCGCGGATGCCGAGCACCGCGAGCGGCAGGATGATCGACCCGATGCAGATGGCGGCGATGCCGACCGCGAGCAGGAGACCGAAGTCGCGCAGCATCGGCACCTTGGCGAACTGCAGCGCGGCGAAGGCGAAGATGGCGTCGAACGTCACGACGAGGAGCGCGGGACCGAGGTTGCGCGCGGTCTCCTGGATCGGGTGCTCGGAGCGGTCGATGACGACCTCCTCCTCGACGCGCGCGTGCATCTGGATCGCGTAGTCGATCCCGATGCCGAGCATCACCGGGAGCCCGGCGATGGTGACGATGGTCAGCGGGATGCCGAGGTAGCCGGCGAGACCGAACGCCCAGATCACGCCGACGAGCACCACGACGAGCGGGAGGAGCCGCCACCGGACGCGGAACAGCACGAGCAGGATCACGATCATGATCGCGATCGCGATTCCGCCCAGCGTGAGCATGCCGCCGCGCAGGTAGTTGTTGATGTCCTGGAGGAGCACCGACGCGCCGGTCGTCACCATGCGCGCGTTCGCGAAGTGCAGCTTCGCGGCTTCCCTGCGCACGACGTCGGATGCCTTGCCCTCCGCGTCGATCGAAGCGTTGCCGGGCAGCCGGGTGACGATCTGCGCGGTGCGGTCGTCGAGGAAGACCGACTTCAGCGCCTTCCGCACCTTCCCCTCGTTGTTGTACAAGAGGAACTTCACCCATTCGGGGTTGTCGAGGGTGCGCTCGGCCACCGGCACCGCGGAGATGCGCTGGAGGGTCTCGACCGAGTCCTTCGCGCGCGCGGCAGCCGCCGCGGAACCGGGCCGCTCCTTCGTCTGGGCCGCGAGGAGCGCCTTGCCGGCCGCGCTGTTCGCCGGGTTGCCGTCGGGGCTCGACACCAGCGCGTCGTCGAACCGGAGGATGGTGAGCGGGCTCACCACCGACTCCACCTTCCCGCTGCGCTTCAGCGCGTCGTGGAAGTCCCTCATCTGCTGCGCACCGTCCCCGGTGAACAGCTCGGCGACGGTGTGGCCCGGAGCCATGCGGATCACCGTCAGCATCGCCTCACCACCGAAGAGGCGTTGGTAGACGACGTTGTCCTTGTAGACCTGCGAGTCCTGGTTGAGGTAGCTGTCCTGCCCGGTGGAGAAGTTCAGCTGCGTGATGCCCACCCCGAGGGCGACCGTCACGAGCAGGCCGATCAGGGTGACCCAGATCGCGTGCTTCCCGAGCTGCACCGCGATGTAGGACCAGAACCGCTGCATCGTTCCCCCGGGTGGGCTCGTCGCCGGAAGCGTAGGCTCCGCGTCATGTCGTCGAAGATCCAGCTGTCCATCGGCGTGACCTCGTTCGCAGCCGTTGATCCCGGCACGTGGCAGCCGCTGTTCGACGCCGCGTGCGTCGCCGACGAGGCCGGCGTCGACCGTCTCGTCGTGTCCGACCACGTCGTGTTCGGCGAGCGCCTCGAGGAGTACGGCCGGCCCGAGATCGGCGGCCAGGCGGGCGGGAAGCAGCCGACCGGACCTGATGGCCACTGGTTGGAACCGCTCACCACGCTGTCTGTCCTCGCCGGGATGACGTCGCGCGTCCGCCTCGGGACCAACATCCTCGTGGCTGCGCTCCGTCGTCCGACGGTGCTCGCGAAGTCCACCGCCACGCTCGACGTCCTCTCTGGTGGCCGGCTCGACCTCGGCGTCGGCGTCGGGTGGCAGCGCGAGGAGTACGACGCCTGCGGGCTGTCGTTCGAAGGTCGCGGTCGACTGCTCGACCACACGCTCGAGGTGCTCCAGACGTTGTGGCGCGAGCAGCGCGCCGAGTACGACTCCCCCGAGCTGCGCTTCGAGGCCACGCACATGATGCCGAAGCCGTTGCAGCCCGGCGGGGTACCGATCTGGATCAGCGGCACCGTGAACGCGCGCGTCGTGCGGCGGTTGGCCACGTTCGGGACGGGGTGGATCCCGTGGGGCGACGCGGCCGCCGACCCCGTGACCGGCATCGCCGAGATGAAGGAGCGCCTGGCCGAAGCGGGACGCGATCCGTCCGACCTGCAGGTCACCGGCACGCTCCCGTTGGTGAAGGCCGACGACGGTTCGTTCGACCTCGAACGCACGATGGAGCAGGTCCCTGCGTTCGCCGCCGCCGGGCTCACCGACCTGCGGGGCCGCTTCAAGTTGCCCGACGACCGCTCGGCGGCGCTCGACGAGATGACACGCATCGTCGCCGCGTTCCGCGACGCGGCCGGCCGCACCGACTGACGCGGGACCTTCGCCTCTGCTCGATCGATCCGGAGACGGCGACACTGCGCCCGTGACCGCGATGCTGCTCGACGAGGTGCTGCCGACGTACGACGTCGCCGAGGCCGCACACACCGTCGTGCACGCCGACCGCGCCACGACGTTCCGGCTCGCGCGTGACCTCGACTTCCTCCGTGTGCGCACTCCCCTGCTCGTCTCCGCGATGTGGGTGCGCGGCCTTCCGGCCAAGCTCACGCACCACAGCGACGAGGTGCCCCCCACGCTCGTCCTCAGCGAGGAGGCCATGCCCGGTTGGGTGCTCCTCGGCGAACGGCCCGACACCGAGATCGCCTTCGGCGCGGTCGGTGTGTTCTGGCACCCGCAGATCGAGTGGCACGACGTCAGCCGTGACGACTTCGCCGAGTTCGCCGAGCCCGGCTTCGGCAAGATCGCGTGCAACTTCAGTGCCCGCGACTACGGAGACCGCGCGACGCTCCTCTCGTACGAATGCCGCACCGCGACCACCGATCCGGCATCGCGAGCGGCCTTTGCGCGCTACTGGCGCGTGATACGACCGTTCGTGGCCCACATCATGCGCGCCACCGTCGCCACGGTGCGCGCCGATGCGGAATCAGGCGCGCCCCCGGCTCACTGAGCAGAGGTCAGGGACGCGGCGCCACACCCTCGGCCGCGAGCATCTGCTCCTTCACGGACACGCCGCCCGGCGCGGTGAATCCACCGATGCGCCCACCGGCGGCCAGCACGCGATGGCACGGGATCACGATCGGGAACGGATTGCGGCCGAGCGCCTGACCGACCGCGCGCGCGGCGCCCGGCGAACCGACCGCGGCGGCGACCTCGCCGTACGACAGCGTCTCGCCCGCCGGAATGGTGCGCACGACCTCGAACACCTTGCGCGGGAACGACGGGAGCGCGGAGAGGTCGAGCGGCACGTCGACGAGGTCGTCGGCCTCGCCGCGGAGCGACGCCACCATGCGATCGATGGCGTCCTGGATCGGAGCCGGGGGCGTTCCCTCGACGGCCTCACCTGCGGGGCCGTCGAACCGATCGTGCAGGCGTCGCCGGGTGTCGGCGACGCGCTGGTCGGGGAGCTGCGTGCCCTCGATGACGTCACCGTTCCACGCGATCGCGCACCGACCGATGGGGGTGTCGAACAACGCGAACTCGGTCATGTGGGGAGACCGTGGGGGTGGAGGTGGTCTTCAGCCATGGCCTTGAGTGCGACGCGGTCGAGCTTGCCGGTGGGGTTCACCGGCATCTCGTCGAGGAACACCACTTCTTCCGGCGCCTTGTACCCGATCCGCTCCCGCGCGAACTCGATGAGCTCGTGGCTCGACGGACGGTCGACCCGGTCCTGGATCGTGACGTACGCGCGCACGTTCTCGCCGTGCACCTCGTCGTGGATGCCGACGACGCCGACCAGCGCGACCGCGGGGTGCTCGGCGATCGCTTCCTCGACCTCGCCGGGGCTGATGTTGGAGCCGTCGTGCACGATGATCTGCTTCTTGCGTCCGAAGAACCAGAGGTAGCCGTCGCCGTCGGCGTGCGCGAGATCGCCGGAGTCGACCCAGCCGTCGCGCAGGATCTCGGCGGTCGCCTCGGGATTGTCCCAGTAGCCGATGGTCCGACTCCGGGTCCGGATCCACACCCGCCCGACGGTGCCCTTCCCACACTCGCAGCGTTCCTCGTCGCGCACGCAGATCGCGAAACCGCCGACCGGACGTCCGATCGAGCCCTGCTTGATCGGACCGCGCGGAGGGTTGAGCGTGGCCAGGCCCACCTCGGTCATGCCGTAGCCCTCGTCGACGAGCAACCCGCTGAGCGCCTGGAACTCGTGCTCCAGCTCGAGCGAGACCTTGTCGGCGCCGGCGCGGCAGACCCGCAGCGACGAGAAGTCGGCGGCGGTGACGTCGTGGTCGCGCACGAGGGCGGTCAGCGCGGCCGGGATCATGGCCAGCACCGTGGGCCGGTGCGCGCGGAGCAGCGGGAGGATCTCACCGGCGTCGAACGTGCGTGCCACCACGACGTGCGCGCCGACCGACAACGACGCCAGCGCCCACAGGAACGAGCCGATGTGCGACATCGACGAGCCGGGGAGGAACGTGTCGTCGTCGGTGAGCTCGAAGCCGTCGACCGCGCTCGCCACCATCCACCCCAGCGACTCGAGGCTGTGGGTGACACCCTTGGCGGGTCCGGTGCTCCCGGACGTGAAGAAGATCGCCGCCGGATCGCTCCGGTGTGTCGCCGAGGGCGCGCGAGGACCAGGGTCGTCGACGACGAGCCGGTCGAGCGTGGGGCCGTCGCCCAGCGATCCCTCCACACCGATCTGCAGCAGACCGCCCGCCCGACCGCTGGCTGCGAGATCACCGGTTCGTTCCGCGTGCGCCACGATCGCGCGGGCACCGCTGACGTCGAGCGCGTGGTCGATCTCGCGGGCCGCGTACCGGTAGTTCAACGGCGTGGTGACCAGCCCGGCACGGAAGCACGCGAGGTAGTGCACGAGCAACATGATGCGGTTGGGCATGAGCGACGCGATCCGGTCGCCGGCCTTCAGGCCGAGGTTCGTGTAGTTGCGAGCCACCCGGTCGCTGGCGTCTTCGAGCTCGCGCCACGTCATCTGATCGGTCGCGCTCACCACGGCGGCGGCGTCGGGCGCCCGGCCGAGCCCCACCCGCAAGAGGTCGCGCAGATCGACGGGCGCTGGCAGCGGACGTCCTTCGAGCGGCATCGTGCCTCCCTGGATCTTCGGGCCGGATCGGACCTGGATCTTCTGGCCGGTTCGGGCGCGGGCATCGAGCGGGCATCAGACGTTACGACGGGATGGTCCCCTCCCTCGACCGTGTCGTACGGTGCCGCCCATGGGGACTGATTTCACAGGCAAGCGGGTGCTCGTGACGGGCGCGTCGTCGGGCATCGGGATGGGACTGGCGGAGGAATTCGCGAAACGGGGCGCGGTGCTCGCCATCAGCGGGCGCGACCGGGAACGCCTCGCCGCGACCGCAGCGGCCTGCAGCGCGCACGGGGCAACCGTGCACGAGCTGGTCGCCGACCTCGGCGACCCGGTTGCGGTCGACCGCCTCGCCACCGAGGTCCTCACCGCACTCGGCGGTGTCGACGTGCTGGTGAACAACGCCGGGATCCCGAAGCGGCGCCACACCCGCGAGCTCGACGCGGCGACGGTCGACAAGGTGATGCAGGTGAACTTCCTCGGCCCCACTCGTCTGACCCTCGCCCTCCTCCCCCAGATGCTGGAGCGTGGGAGCGGACAGCTGATCAACGTGTCGTCCGTCGCGGCGACGCTCTCGTCACCCGGTGAGTCGGCGTACGACGCCTCGAAGGCCGCGCTGTCGGTGTTCTCCGAGGCGATGGCGGCGGATCTGTGGGACGACGGCATCAAGGTGCTCGTGGTGTACCCGGGCGTCGTCGACACGCCGCTGTTCACGCACGCCGACAACGACCCGTTCACGGCGCCGGTCGAGTTCATCACCGTCGGCGAGCTCGTGCAGGAGACGTTCGCCGCGCTCGACCGCGGCGCACTCGAGGTGTACATCCCGGCGTACTTCAAGGACTACGTCACGGGGAAGGCGAACAACGTCGAGGGCTTCATCGCCGGCACGGCCGAGTACATGAGGCAGCAAGGAGCCGACGCCTCGTGACGACGGCAGTGCATCCGCTCGATCCGATCACCGCCGACGAGGTCCGCGCCGCCGTCGCGCTCGTCGCGGCCGACGACCGCTACGAGGTCGATTTCGTGTTCGCGCACCTGCGCCTGCGCGAGCCCGACAAGGACGTCGTGCTCGCGCACGAGGCCGGCGCGCCGGTCGACCGCGAGGTCGAAGCCCTCCTGGTGCCGCCCGGGCGCCTGGAGGCGATCGAAGCCGTGGTCTCGGTCACCGCCGGTGAAGTGCGCTCCTGGACCGTGAACGACGGCATGCGCCCGGCGCTGCTGTTCGGCGAGTCGTACTCGGCCATCGTCGGTGTGAAGGAGAGCCCGGAGTGGCAGGCGGCGCTGCGCCGACGCGGCATCGAGGACTTCGACAAGGTGCAGATCGACCCGTGGCCCGCGGGCTCCTTCGACTCGCCCCACGAAGACGGCCGTCGCATCAGCCGCTGCATCTCGTACTACCGCGACGAGCCCACCGACAACGGATACGCACAACCGATCGAGGGCGTCATCGCGTTCTTCGACCAGGGCGCGGGCAAGGTGCTCGAGGTCGTCGACCTCGGCGTGGTCCCCATGCCCGAGGAACGAGGTGAGTACCTCCCCGCCGCGGTCGGCCCCGCGCGCGACGACCTCGCGCCGCTCGAGATCGTGCAGCCCGACGGCCCGAGCTTCGAGGTCGACGGTCACCACGTGCGCTGGTCGCGCTGGTCGTTCCGCGTCGGCTTCGACCCGTACGAAGGCCTCGTGCTGCACACCGTCGCGTACCACGACGGCGACCGCGTCCGCCCAGTGCTGCACCGAGCGTCGATCTCCGAGATGGTCGTGCCGTACGGCGACCCGAGCCCGATGCACGGCTGGAAGAACGCCTTCGACGCCGGCGAGTGGGGCCTCGGACGCATGGCCAATTCCTTGAAGCTCGGCTGCGACTGCCTGGGCGTCATCCACTACTTCGACGCGGTGCTCGCCACCGAGCAGGGTGAGCCGTACAACGTCGAGCACGCCATCTGCATGCACGAAGAGGACTACGGGATCCTCTGGAAGCACCACGACCTCAACAGCGGCACCGACGAGACGCGTCGCTCGCGCCGTCTGGTCGTGAGCTTCATCGCCACCGTGGGCAACTACGAGTACGGCTTCTACTGGTACTTCTATCTCGACGGCAACATCCAGTTGGAGGTGAAGCTCACGGGCATCGTGTCGCCCATGGCCATCACCCCGGGCGACCAACCCGAGTTCGCCAACGTGATCGCCCCCGGGATCGCGGCGCCGCACCACCAGCACCTCTTCTCCGCTCGTCTCGACCTCGACGTCGACGGACCGTCGAATTCCGTGTACGAGGTCGAGGCCGAAGTGGTCCCGGCAGGTCCGGACAACCCGTGGGGCAACGCCTTCCGTCCGAGGTACACCCAGCTCACGAACGAGCTGGCCGCCCGGCGCGAGACCAACGCCGCCGGCAGTCGCACGTGGCGGGTGGTCAACCAGTCGAGTCTCAACGGGCTGGGCCAGCCGGTGGGCTACAAGCTGGTGCCGACGATGGCGACGCCGACGATGCTGGCCTCGCCGGAGTCGAGCGTGGGCAAGCGGGCCGGCTTCGCCCGCCACAACCTGTGGGTCACGCCGTACGCGCCCGACGAGCGACGCGCGGCGGGCGAGTACCCCAACCAGCACGCCGGTGGCGACGGACTCCCGGCCTGGACCGCCGCCGACCGCCCGCTCGACGACACCGACGTCGTCCTCTGGTACACGTTCGGCGTCACCCACTTCGTGCGCCCGGAGGACTGGCCGGTGATGCCGGTCGAGTACACCGGGTTCATGCTGATGCCGGTCGGCTTCTTCGATCGCAACCCCGCGCTCGACGTGGCGCCGTCCTCCGGCGAGGGCAGCTGTCACGCGGGCGGCTCGACGTAGCCGACATCCGGCTCGACGCTCGGTCCCGAATGGTCGCGGCAAGGAGACCGCGACCCCGGAGGTGAACATGTTCCTCGGCGCGCACCGCAGACGCCCGGCGACCTGCACACGGCCGTGCCGCGCGATCCGGTGACACGGTGACCGACGAGCTGGAGGCGCTCGACGCCACGGCCCAGGCCGCGCTGGTGCGCCGGGGCGACGTCCAGGCGATCGAGCTGGTCGAAGCGGCGATCGCGCGCATCGAGGCTCGCAACCCCGGGCTCAACGCGGTGATCACCCCGACCTTCGACCGCGCGCTCGCCCGCGTCGAACACGGGGTGTCGGGCCCGTTCGCAGGCGTCCCGTTCCTCCTCAAGGATCTCGCGCTCGAGCTCGAAGGCGTGCGCTTCTGCGAGGGTTCCCGCTTCACGCGCGACCACGTGTCGACGTACACGTCCGAGGCCGTGCAGCGGATGGAGGAGGCAGGCCTCGTGATCCTCGGCAAGACCAACACCCCCGAGTTCGGCATGGTGCCGACGACCGAGCCCGAGCGCTTCGGCCCGACCCGCAACCCGTGGGATCCGACCCGCTCGACCAGCGGCTCCAGCGGCGGTTCGGCGGCGGCCGTCGCGTCGCGCATGGTGCCGATGGCTCACGCCGACGACCTCGGCGGTTCGATCCGCTACCCCGCCGCCGCGTGCGGCTTGTTCGGCCTCAAGCCGACGCGCGGCCGCATCACGTACGCGCCGCAGTACGGCGACGTGGCGAGTGGCTGGGCGAGCGAGTTCGCGGTCACGCGTTCGGTGCGGGACGCGGCGACGTTGCTCGACGTGCTCGCGGGACCGTCGGGGGGAGATCCGTACGCGGCACCCCCGGCGGCCGCACCCTTCGCCCGGCAGATGACGCTCGAGCCCGGTCGCCTCCGCATCGCCTGGACCGCGCGCACCGCTGACGGCTCGCTCGGACATGCCGACTGCGTTGCCGCGCTCGACTCCACGCTCGCGACCCTGACCGAGCTCGGCCACGAGGTCGTCGAGGCCGACCTCCCGCCGTTCGACGAGGTGACCGGGGCCGCGGTCGGGACCGTCTTCAACGCGGCCACCGCCTGGATCGTCGGGTACTGGACCCGCGAGCTCGGTCGCGGGCCCGAACCGGGCGAGCTGGAACCACTCACCCAGCGCTACTGGGAGATGGGCCGTGAGGTGCGCGCCGGCGACTACCTGATGGCGATCGAAGCGTTGCAGCGACTCTCACGACGCATCGCGCACGCGTTCGCCGGGTTCGACGTCTTCGTCAATCCGACCATGTCGGAGCCACCCGCACCGATCGGCGAGATCACGTCGACCACCGACGAGCCGATGCGCGCACTCGAGCGTGGTGGACGCACGGTCGCGTACTCGGGCGTGATCGCGAACTTCACCGGGCAGCCGGCGATGTCGGTCCCCGCCGGCGAGCGCGTCCACGGCCTCCCGATGGGCGTGCACGTCCTCGGACGTCTCGGCGACGAGGCGACACTCCTCCGGCTGGCGGCGCAGCTGGAACGGGCCCAGCCCTGGGCCGATCGAGCACCACTCCCGTAGGGACTCCGTGCGTGTCGGTCTACGGTGCCCGGCGTGGACGACACGACGGATCCGGTCGATCGGGGCGAGGCGGAGTCGCGCGACGTCGCCGAGCTGCTGCACGTGCTCGACCTCGAGGAGCTCGACCGCGACATCTTCCGTGGCCTCAACCCGAGCGGTGACATCCGCCGGCCACGCCTGTTCGGTGGGCAGGTCGCGGCCCAAGCCGCGCGGGCTGCGAGCCTGACCGTCTCCGACGATCGCCAGATCCACTCGCTGCACGGCTACTTCCTCCGCGGCGGCCAGGCCGATCGGCCGACGATCCTGCACGTCGACCGCGACCGCGACGGACGCTCGTTCTCCGCCCGGCGCGTGACCGCACGCCAGGACGGCGAGGTCATCATGAGCCTCCTGGTGTCGTTCCACGTCGAAGAGGACGGCCCCGAGTACCAGGCGACCGGACTGCCGGAGGGCGTGCCCAGGCCCGAGGACGTCCCGCCCCCAGCGGGGCGGTTCCCGCACCTCTCGGTGCTCGACCTGCGCATCACCGGCACCGGAAAGCCGCGCGGCGCGTGGGGCGGACCGCCGCACCAGTTCTGGGCGCGCGCCCGGGTCCACTCCCCGACGACCGGCTCCTGCACGCGTGCGTGCTCACCTATCTCTCCGACGTCGGCACCGGGCTCGAGAAGCTCGACCTCGAGGAACCGTGGTGGGGACCCAGCCTGGACCACTCGGTGTGGTTCCACCATCCGGCGCGCCTCGACGACTGGGTGCTCGTCGACCTCGTCCCCGGCGCAGCCGCCGGTGCCCGCGGCTTCTACACCGGGATGGTCTACGACCGAGACGGTCGGCTGCTCGCGACCATCGCCCAGGAGCACGTCATGCGCAAAGGCGAGTTCCGATAGGTCAGAGCGTTCGGAACGCGCCGCCGTCGCAGAGGATCTGCGCGCCGTTCACGTAGCTCGACGCGTCGCTGGAGAGGAACACGCACACGCCGGCCATGTCCTCGGGCTGACCGATCCGGCGCATGGGGTTGCTCTGGTTGACCATGTCGATGGTCCCCTCGCCCCAGGCCTTCGTGATGTCGGTCTCGAACGGACCGGGCAGCACGGTGTTGGCGCGCACCTTCGGGTTGAACGCCCCCGCCAGTCCGAGCGTGAGCGCGTTCAGCCCGGCCTTCGCCATCGCGTACGGGAGGTCGTGCTCGTCGGGTCGCCACGAGCCCGCGGTGGACACGTTGATGATCGACCCGCCGTCGCCCGCGAACATCCGCGTCGCGATCAGCGTCGCAAGCCGGAACGGACCCTTGGCGTTGACCGCGTGCGTCTTGTCGTACAGCTCCTCGGTCACCGATGCCAGATCGGGGTAGAGCGGCGAGAGTCCCGCGTTGTTGATCAGCACGTCGCAGTGCCCGAGCTCGCCGTACACGCGCTCGACCAGGTCGTCGCACTGCTCCCAGTGGCTCACGTTGAACGCCATCGGGACGGCGCGGCGCCCGGTGGTGTCGGTGATCTCGGTCGCGGTGGTCTCGCAGTTGTCGAACTTGCGACTGGCGACGACGACCTCGGCGCCGGCGGCAGCCAGCGCGAACGAGACCGCGCGTCCGATGCCGCGGCTGCCGCCGGTGACGACGGCGACCTTGCCGGTCAGGTCGAACAGTTCGGCGGGTGACGGCACGGGGACCTCGTTTCGGCTAGACCATCGAGCCGGACGAACGTATCCCGAGTTGTCGACAACACACCAAGGAGCACCACCGATGGGCGAAGCACGCGCCGAGATCACGATCGACCGGTCCGCCGACGACGTGTGGGACAAGATCGGAAACTTCGGCGACCTGATGTGGATGCCAGGGATCGAGAGCTGCGAGCTCGACGGCGACGACCGCATCCTCGGCATGTTCGGGATGCGCATCGTCGAGCGGCAGCTCGCGCGCGACGACGAGGGCCGGTCGCTCACCTACGGCATCGTCGACGGCGACATGAAGCCCGAGGTGCACCGGGCCACGATCACGGTGATGCCCGCGGGCAGCGGGTCGTTCGTCACCTGGGACGTCGAGACCGACGACGCCATGGTCGAGGTGATGCAGGGTGCCTACACCGGCGCGCTCGCCGCGCTCAAGGAGCAGCTCGAGGCCTGAGCGTTCAGGTCCGCGACGCCTCGACGAGCGCGAACGAGTCGAGGTCGCGCAGGGCGGCCGCGGCGCGGGTCGCCATCGCGAGGAACATGGCGTCGGCACTCGCCGAGGGTTCGGCGGTCGCGTAGGCCGCGCCGATCATCGTGATCATCGGCGCCTGCAGCACGCCGAGTCGGTATTCGACCGTGCACTGCTCCACGGTGACCTCGGCGACACCGAGACGGCGGAGCTCGTCGACGTACTCGGCGACCAGCGCGTCCTCGTGCGCTCGTCGGTCCTCGACGTGCAGGCTGGTGGCGAGGAAGTAGCCGAGGTCGCGACCGGGTCGCGCCACGACGAGCGTCTGCCAGTCGACGGCGACGACGCCAGCACGATCGTCAGCCCCTGCTTCGGGGAACATCAGGTTGTCGAGCCGGTAGTCACCGTGCACCAGCGTGAGCACACCCGTGTCGATCGTGCCCCACCGCGCGGTGAGGTCGGCGGCGCGGCACAGCGTGTCGGCGTCGTCTCCGAGCTCCGTCGCGTATCGGTCGGCGAACACCTCGGCCGCGCTCTGCGTGACCGCACCGAGGAACTCGGCGCGCGGCCCGGTCATGGTGCTGAGCCAGTCGCCGCGGTTCGAGACGGTCGGGTCGTTCCACACCGGAGCGTGCAGACCGGCCAGGTTGCGGAGCGCGTCGGCCGCGTGCTCGATGCTGCATCCGTCGACCTGCACTCCGGGCCGGGCCGGCGCCAGGTCGTCGAGGAGCAGCACGAACGAGCAGTCGTCGTCGCTGATCTCCGCGAACCAGCATCGCGGCGTGCGGATCGCCACGCGGTCGCGGAATTCGGTGTAGAAGCCGACCTCGTTGCGGTAGCCGGGGGCGACCCGTTCCCGTTGCTCGCGTTCGCCCGCCGCGGTCTTGGCGACGAGGGTCGGTGGCAGCCCGTCAGCGTCGAGATGGAGCCGGAAGCTCGCGCCGGTCTGCCCGGTCCCGATCTGCTCGACCTCGACCGATCGCACGTGCGCGCCGGGCGTCGTGGCGCGCAGGGCGGTCGTGAGCCAGTCCGCCGTGATGTCGTCCGGCCCGTCGATCACGCAGTCAGACCTGCTTGACCAACGGGATCTTGTAGAGCTCCGACCAGTTCGTGCTCACGGTCGCGGCCTTTGCGGCATCGGTCATCGGGAGCTTGTCGAACGCGTCGACCGCGTGCGGGAACTTCGAGTCGCCGTGCGGGTAGTCGGTCGAGGTGACGAGCTTGTCGTACCCGAACGTGTCGATGAAGTGCGTGACGGTGTCCTCGTCGCTCTCGACCGAGATCCAGCAGTTGCGCCGGAAGTAGTCGGACGGCTTCATCGTGAGATCGGGCGCCTCGTACCAGCCCGTCCACTCGTAGTGTTCGTCGAGGCGGTACATGAACCACGGCGCCCACGAGCAGTTGCCCTCGAGCAACGCGACGCGCAGGTCGGGGAAGCGCTGGAGGATGCCGCCACCGGTGAAGCACGCGGTGACGAACTGGATGCCCAGCGGCTGGCTGAAGCTGTGCCAGAGCATCATCTCGGGAAGCACCTCGAGGCTGAAGTCGGGCGTGAGGTAGGTCTGCCCACCGCCGTGGAACGCGATCGGCACGTCGAGGCGCTCCACCTCCGCCCAGAGTGGGTCGTAGGCAGGGTGGTGCCACGGGCGGCGGTTCACCGTCGCCGGCGCGAGGAAGATCGCCTTGAAGCCGAGCTCCTCGACGCAGCGACGCGCTTCGACCACCGCGCCGTCGACGTCATGGGGTGCGACCATGCCCGCACCGAACATGCGGGCGGGCGCGACGTCGCAGAAGTCCTTCATCCAGTTGTTGTACGCACGCGCGATCGCGGTGGCGTACTCGGGCTCGAGCCCGTCGGGCCCCACCTGCTCGACGCTGTCGAGTCCGAGCACGAACAACCCCCGTGACGGGTAGAGCACCGCCATGTCGAGGCCCTCGGCGTCCATCGCCGCGACCTGCGACGCGGCGTCCCAGCCCGCCGCCTCCGACGCGGCGTAGACGTTGTCGTGCTCTTCGCGCCAGCCGGTCTTGCGCCCTTCGACGCGCTGTGGCCGCACGCTCCCGAGACGCAGCATCACGTGGTTCTTCACCTTCACCCGCATGTCGCGCTGGATCTCGCTGAGCCCGCGTGGCGCGGCGTGCGCGTACTCGGGCTCGATGTAGCGCTCCCAGAGGTCCGGCGGCTCCATCACGTGCAGATCGCTGTCGCAGATGACGTGGTCACGAAGGCTCATCGCGGCAACCTAACGCCTGCCCCGTCGCGCGCGCCACGGGGTACGGTGCGCCGGCCGGGCTCCCGCCGGAGCCCCACGTCTCGGGGGAGAACCAGCATGCAGGTCGGCGTCATCGGTTTGGGCAACATCGGTGGACACGTGGCGACCAACCTCGCCGTCGACGGTCACGACGTGGTCGTGTTCGACGTCGACGCCGAGCGCGCCGCGTCGATCGACGGCGCGCGCGCGGTGAGCTCGGTTGCCGACGTCGGCGCAGCCAGCGAGGTGACCGTGTTGTCGTTGCCCACACCGGCCGTCGTGCGCGCCGTGGCCGACGAGTGGGCGACCTCCGCGGGGAAGGGTGCAGTGCTCGTCGACCTGTCGACCAACAGTCCGGAGGTCGTGCGTGAGCTCGGCTCACGACTGACCGCGACGGGCCACCACCTGGTCGAGGCGCCGCTGACCGGCGGCGCGATCGGCGCGCAGAACCGCATGCTGTCGTTCATGGTCGGCGGCGACGACGACGCCGTGGCGCGGGTGCAGCCGGTGCTCGAACCGCTCGGCCGCGCCTTCGTGCACCTCGGCGCGTTGGGCCTCGGCAACACCATGAAGCTCGTGAACAGCCTGATCGCGTTCACCACCACGTGGGTCAGCCTGGAAGGGCTCTCGATCGCGGCGAAGTCGGGTGTCCCGGTGCAGCAGGCGGTGCAGGTCCTGCGCACCAACGGCGTCGCCAACTTCTACCTCGACCGCATGGTCGAGAACATCGACACCCGCAACGCGCCCACCCAGTTCGCGCTCGGCCTCGCCGCGAAGGACGCCGGCCTCATCGTCGAGACCGGCCGCGCCCTCGGCGTGCCGACCCCGGCAGGCGCCGCGGTGCTCCAGGTCCTCGTGGGGGCCATCGCAGGAGGCCTCGGCGATCACGACTGGGGCGACCTGGTCGCCGCCGCCGAACGCCAGGGCGACGTCGAGCTGAAGTGGAACGCCCCTTGACCCACCCAGGTTGCGTCGCCTGACGCCCTCTGAGGGTGCCCAGTGACGCGACGTCGTGTTAGTCGTCGGTGAGCAGGACGTCGGCGGCGGCGCGCAGGGCGCTGACCGCGGTGGGCACTCCGGCGTACACCGCGACCTGCATGATCGCCTCGACCAGCTCCTCCCGCGTCAACCCGACGTTGAGCGCGCCGGCGAGGTGCGCGCGCAGCTCCTCGTGGTGGCCGAGCGCGGCGAGCATCGTGCACGTGATGAGTGAGCGATCACGCGTGGGCAGGCCCGGCCGGGTCCAGATCATCCCGAACGCGGTCTGCTGCACGTAGTCGAAGAAGTCGGGCGCGAGCTTCGCCGCCGGGAACTGTCCGGTCGGCGCGTTGAGCGTGGCGGGCCAGAGCTGGCCCTGGACACCTTTGCCTGCGGCGCGGAGGTCGTCGTCGGTGGTCATGGTGGGTTGGCCTTTCAGTCGGTGACGCCGAGGAGGTTGACGGTGCAGACGCTGCCGCCGCCCACGAGGTGCGCGAGCGCGACGCGCGCGCCCTCGACCTGACGGCCGGTGGCGTCGCCCCGCAGCTGTTGGACGCACTCGTGCACGATGGCGAGCCCGGTCGGCCCCCCGGGGTGGCCGCGGGCGAGCAGACCGCCGTCGGTGTTGAACGGGATGCGGCCGCCGGGACCGGTCTCACCGTCGGCGACGAGCCGGTCGCCCCCGCCGGGTTCGGCGAACCCGAGCAGCTCGTAGTACTCGAGCTCCTCGTTGACGAACGCGTCGTGGATGAACGCGACGTCGACGTCGTCGGGACCGAGCGAGGCGGCCTCGTAGCACTCGAGCGCGGTGTCACGCGTCATCGTCGACGGCCCGACGACAGGACCCACGAACGTGTGCCCGCGCGCGTACGACTCGGACTGCAACGCAGATGCCAGCGGCTTCACGATCTTCCGGCCGGGCTGCTGCTCACGCACCAGGTCTTCGCGTGCCAGGATCACGCACGCGGCACCGTCGTCGGCCGGACAGCACATCATCGAGGTGAGCGGGCGCGCCACCATGCGCGACGCCAGCACCTCTTCGGGGGTCACCACGTGGTCGGGCTGACGGTGCGACATCGGCGACACCGCGCCGTAGTTCCAGCTCTTCGCCGCGATCTTGGCGTACGTCTCCACCGAGGTGCCGCGTTCGTACATGCGCCGTTGCGCCCACAGCGCGAAGTACGACGCGGGCAGGATCGGCGCGTCGATCACGTCGCGCCCACCGCCGCGGCTGGCGCCGCTGCCCCCCATCTCGGTCATCTTGTCGAAGCACAGCGCCATGGCAACGTCGGCCCGGCCCGTCGCCACCGCCCACGCGGCTTCCCGGAACGCGACCAGCCCGGTGGCCGACGCGTTCTCGATGTGCGTGACCGGGAGCCCGGTGAGGCCGAGCTCCTTCATCGCCTTGACCCCGATCATGGAGCCCGGCGTGATGTAGCCGACCATCGCCTCGTCGATGTCGGCGAGCGTCATGCCCGCGTCGTGGAGCGCCAGCAGGCCCGCGTCGCGCGCGATGTGCATGAGGGGCACGTCCCGCAGGTTGTTGAAGCGCACCATGCCGATGCCGGCGACGGCGACGCCCTCGAACTTCAAGCCGCGTCGCATCAGGTCGCTCCCGTGGTCGCGCCTCGGACCGGATGGGCGACCGGACGGAACCGGTAGATCACGACGTCGTCGCCGTCACGATTGGTGTTGAGGGTCTCGAGGTCGAGCTCGAGCTCCATGCCGATCTGGAAGTCGTCGGGACCGCCGAGGAGGATGGCCTGGATGCGCGGTCCTTCGGGCAGGTCGACCTGGCCCACGCCGTACCCGGGCACGTCGGCGTCCTTCTTCCCGAACAGCGGGATCTCGCAGTACGTCCACGTCCACAACGTGCCGCGCGTCGAGAGATCGACGTCGTTGGTTCCTTCGTAGAGGCACTTGGCGCACACCATGCGGCGCGGGAAGAACACCTCACCGCAGTTCGGGCACGCGCTCCCGAGCAGCACCGGAGGCGCGTCGGGATCGTCGGGGATGCGGAAGTACCCCTCTTCGATCGGCACTCGGGCCATGGACGAAATCTCCTCTCAGGGCGCGGTCAGGGCACGGTCAGGGCACGGTCAAATGGCGCGCTCGCGCCCAACCCAGTACGGGTCGCGCAGCGTGCGCTTGTAGAGCTTGCCGTTGGGGTCGCGCGGCATGGCGTCGATGAACTCCACTCGCCGCGGCAGCTTGTAGCGGGCCAGCATGTTCGCGCAGTGCGCGAGCAGCTCGTCGGCCACCGCGCCCGACGCGTCGACGCCCGGAGCCGGTTCCACGACCGCGATCACGATCTCGCCCCAGTCGTCGTCGGGAATCCCGAACACCGCGACGTCGCCGACCGCAGGATGCGACAGCAGCGCGGCCTCCACTTCGGCGGGGTAGATGTTCACACCGCCGGACACGACCATGTCGATCTTGCGGTCACGCAGGTACAGGTAGCCCTCGGCGTCGAGCTCACCCATGTCACCGACGGTGAAGTAGTCGCCGTGGCGGTTGGCGGCCGTCTTCTCCGGGTCGCCCTTGTAGGCGAACTCGCCCATCAGCTTGAGGTACACGGTACCGACGGTGCCCGGTGGCAGTTCGTTGCCGTCGTCGTCGAGCACCTTGACGTCGGCACCCGCCCACGGCCGCCCGACGGTGCCCGGGTGCGCGAGCCACTCCTCGGGACGCGCCAACGTGCCTCCGCCCTCCGACGCGCCGTAGAACTCGTAGATCACCGGACCGAGCCATGCGAACAGGCGTTGCTTGAGCTCGACCGGGCAGGGCGCGGCGGCGTGGATCACCTGGCGGAGCGACGACACGTCGTACTTCGCGCGCACGTCGTCGGGCAGCGCCATCAGGCGATGCAACTGCGTGGGCACCATGGCGACGTCGGTGACGCCGTGCGCGTCGATCAGCTGCAGCGCGCGCTCGGCGTCCCACTTCTCCATGAGCACGACCGTGTGCTCCAGGTGCAAGGAGAAGTATCCGAAGTTCAGTGGCGACAGGTGGTACATCGGCGAGGTGACGAGGTGCACCGAGTCGCCGCCCACTTCGATGTCGTAGCGAGTCAGGTTGGCGCTGTACGCGGCGACCCAGCTCTCAGGATCGAACTTGGGCAGGTCGCGCTGCACGGCCTTCGGTCGTCCGGTCGTGCCCGACGTGTACTGCATGAACTGCCCGGCGACGCGATCGTCGGGCATCGTGCTCGGCTGCCCCGCGAGCACGGCGTCGAGGTCGGTGAAGCCGGGGATGTCACCGCCGATGGCGATGCGCCCATCGGCAGGGACACCGGCGTCGTCGGCCGCGACCGCGGCGACCGCGGCGAGGTCGGCGTCGGCGAACAACGCGGTCGCGCCGGAGTCGCCGAGGATGTACGCGAGCTCGGCGGCGGTGAGGTGCGTGTTGAGCGGCACGTACTGCCAACCGCCCTGGAACACCGCGAGCAGCACCTGGAACAGCTCGGCCGAGTTGCGGGTGAGCGTCGCCACCGGGTCGAACGGCTGCACCCCGCGCGCCCGCAGTGCATGCACGAGTTGGTTCGCACCCGCGAGCAGCTCACCCGCCGTCCACGCGCGACCGGTGGCGTCGACGAGCGCGATGCGGTCAGGCTCCTCCCGGGCCGCGACCCAGAACCCCCTCGGCACCTGCTCCCCCACGCTCCCCCCTCACGCCTTCACCGTTTCGGCGCCCCGACCGCGTCGTCGTGACGACGTAGGGGCGCCCCAACGCATCGAGGGGGTGAGTCTCGCGCCGAAGGCGGGCGCGACCCCACCCCAGTCCCGCGTCAGGCGCGGGCGAACTGCGGGAGCCACTCGGCCGTGGCCGCGAGCATCTCGTCGGTCATTTTCGCGACGTCGTCGTAGTCGATCCGGCTCGCCAACGGGTCGAGCAACATCGCCCCGAACGCCGCGTCGCGGTCGCCGCGCACCGCGGCGTCGACGGTGAGCTCCTGGGACGACGACACGCGTCGCAACGCCTCGGCCATCGGCGCCGGCAACGACACCGCGTTCGCTCCCGCGCACACCACCGGCGTCGACGATGCACATGCTCTCGACCATCGCCCCGAGCGGGAGGTCGGCGACCTGCCCTTCGTTGGGGATGTTCAGCGGGAAGCGCCCCGGTTGGTCGAGCACCAAGCACTGGATGACCGGCGCGACCATCTCACCCGAGGGCATCGCGTCGACGGTGTCGGACGCGAGCATCGCGTCGAGTGCAGCGATGTGCTCGTGCTGGTGACGCTCTCGTGTCTCGATGCTCGTGAGGCCGAACCCCCACCGCTCGCCCCATCCCGATGCACCGGTGATGAAGTTCGGGAAGAACTCGGCGAGGTGGCGGTCACCGGCTCCCGGCAGCACGCCGAAGCGTGCGAAGAGCTCCAACTTCAACCGCCAGTTCGCCATCAGGTCGCCGCGGGTCCAGTGCGGTGCCGACGAGTGCTTGCGCAGCTCCAGGGCTTCGGGCAGGTCCATCGGCAGCGGCTCGTCGGCCCGCGCGTCGGCGTCGGCGACCAGCGCCCGCAACCGGGCCAGGCCGTCCCCACCGGCGGCGTCGACCGCGGTCACGAAGGGCAGGTGGTTCACGCCTCCCACCTCCATGGTGAGGTCCAGGAAGCTCTCGCCGAGGAGCAGGCTCAGGAGGAACTGGGTGATGGTGATCTCGTGGCAGAGCCCCACGGTCTTGAGCGGAGTCTCCCGGGTGAGGGCGCGGCAGATGGTGGTCATCGGGTTGGTGAGGTTCAGCACCCAGGCCTCGGGACAGAGCTCCTCGATGTCGCGGGCGATGTCGAGGAACACCGGGATGTTGCGCAGGGCGCGCATGACACCGCCGGGCCCGACGGTGTCACCGACCGACTGCCGCACGCCGTGGCGTTCGGGGATCTCGAGGTCGTGGCGCATCGACCGGAACCCACCGGTCGAGATGTTCACCACCACGAAGTCGGTGTCGCGCAGCGCGTCACGCCGATCGGTGGTGGCGCGGGCAGTGAGCGACGCACCACGCACTGCCGCGAGGTGCTGCGCGAGCTCGACCATGCGCGGCAGCGGCTCGGGGTCGATGTCGTGCAACACGATGTCAGCGTCGCGTGCAACAGGGGTGTTGACGAAGTCGACGAGCAACTTCGGCGTCCACTGGTAACTGCCACCACCGATGATCGTGATCGTTCGTGCGCCCCGTGCGCGATGGTGCCGTCATCGTTCGACACCGTACGCTGCGGGACGCACAGCGCGCGTCGCTCGTTGACGGGACAAATGGACGTCGGCGTCGTACGCTGCTGCCCGTTCACGAACCGGGGGGATCCATGGGCAAGACACGAACCGCTGCGTCGCACGACGCTCACCGTCTGCGTCATCACGTTGATGCTCGCCGCGTTGACGTTGGGCGCGACGTCACGACAGAGCAGCTCCGGCAGCACGCAGCAGGGCGTCACGAAGGACGAGATCAAGGTCGGCATTCCGCTCGTCGACTTCTCGGCGATCAAGGACTTCGTCGACTACGACTTCGGCGACACCGAGGCGATCAGCAAGGTGTTCGTCGACGACATCAACAAGAACGGCGGGATCAACGGGCGCAAGCTCGTGCCGGTCTACAAGAAGTACCCGCCGATCCCGGGGGGCAAGCCCGACCCGTTGTCGCTCTGCACGTCGTTCACCGAAGACGACAAGGTCTTCGCGGTGCTCGGGCGTGTTCATCGACTTCACCGGTCAGGGCCAGCAGTGCCTCACCAAGGAGCACAACGTCATCCACATCGGGCACGAGCTCGACCAGCCGTGGATCGACGCCTCGCCGGCCGGGCTGATGCTCACGCCCGACCGCACCAAGGAGCACGTCGCCGCCGCGCTCATCAGCCTGATGGCGAGCACCGGCAAGCTCAAGGGCAAGACGGTCGCGGTGGTCGGCGACAAGAACAACGAGAGCCGGGTGAACGACGTGATCGTCCCCGCGCTCAAGAAGGCCAAGGCCAAGACCGGCTCGACGGCCATCCTCAACATCACCGGCACCGACACGACCGCCGCCCAGGCCCAGGTCGACAGCTTCATCGAGAAGTGGAAGACCGAAGGCGTGAACATGGTCTTCCTCGCCGGCAACAACGTCTCCGCGAAGCAGTTCGCAGAGTCGATCAAGGCGGGGCTGCCGAAGGCGACGCTGGTCACCGACACCGACACCACGCTCGACCAGGCCAAGGGCGAGCAGGACGCCGGCGTCAAGCCGAACCCGTACGAGGGCTTGATCAGTGGCACCGGGCTCACGCAGTCGGAGCGCTGGGCGAACAAGAGCCCGGCCCTGCAGAATTGCGTGGACATCTACGAGAAGGCGACCGGCACCAAGGTTCCGGGACCCGACGAGCGCAAGGTCAACAGCGACGGCAAGCAGATCAACACCGACCAGGCCGTCACCGACGCCTGCGGTGACCTGATGATGTTCAAGGCCATCGCCGAGAAGGTGGGCCCGAACCTCACCACGAAGAACTGGCAGAAGACGGTGAACTCGTTCGGCACGATCGATCTGCCGCCGGACCAGTACGCGTCGCTCTGCAAGGGCAAGTACGACGCCGAGGACAGCTTCCGGCTGATCTCCTACGACTCGAGCCTCGGGTCGTCGGGCGACTGGAAGACGCTCACGCCGGTGAAGGACGTGAGCGGCGGCAAGTGCACGGCGGCAGGCCGGCTAGGAGCCGACCACCCGTCGGCACACGTCACGACACGGCAACGCACCCGGGCGCTCAACCCGGGTGCGTGTCGGTCGCCACGTGCGGCAGTCGCAGCAACTCGGGCGTCCATCGGTGCTCGTGGGGGTGTCCGTCGGGCTCGAGGCACCGGAGCTGATAGCCGTGCAGCCGAGCACGCACCTCGTTGCACAGCGCCTCGTTGCCGATCGTCGCTTCGGTCAGCGTGCTCACGCCTTGGCGAAGACGAGCTCTTCGCGGTGCGCGGTGCGCAACGCCCAGCACACGGTGATGACCACCGCGGTGGCGCTGACCAGGAGCGATGCGGCCGGCTTCAGCACGACGAACAGCGTGGTCGGCAGGCTGAACAGCATGCCGAGCGTCGCGCCCGCGTTGACGAGCTGCACCGTCGCCCAGAGCACGGTGAGCCCTGCGAACAGGCGCACCACCGACGGCCGTGACGCGACCTCGGGCGAGATCGGGCAGAAGTCGTGCGCGATGCGGGCGATGAGCGGACGGCCGACGAGCACCGATCCGAAGAACAGCGCGCCGACCGCGACCGTCGTCGCGATCGGCTGCAGGAAGTAGGCGAACGTGCTGCCGCTCACGACGCCGACGAGCGTCTTGACCGTGAGCCCGAACATCGCGAGCACGAGCACCGCGGGGATCGTCTGGCGGAGCAGGACGCGGCGCAGGATGGTGGCGTAGCCCCACACCAGGACCGCGACCATCGCGGTCGTGGCCCCGTACGACGCGGTCACGACGGCGAAGATGGCCGACGGCACCAGCGACGCCTCGAGGATGCCGGGCAGGCCCCGCCGCGCGACGGCGGTCAGGATGTGACGGCGCGGGAGCGTCGACTTGGGGGTGCGGGTCTCGTCGTCGAGTCGCGTGCTCAGCGACCAGGCCGGCGCCGCAGGTGCACGGCGGCGTGCGCATCATGCGCCGCTCGGAGCGGCGACCGGCGATGCCGCCGGAGGGCGAGCTTCGGTGGCGTCGGGCCAGTGCACGCTGTGCACCAAGCCGAGCCGTTCCCACACACGGATGCATGCGGCGGTGAGGTCGATCTGGCGGCGGTCGACACCGTGGCGGGCGAGCGTCGGGAACGCGTGGTGAGCGTTGTGCCACGACTCCCCCATCGACAGGACCGAGAGCGCGGCGACGTTGCGGGACTGGTCGGTCGTGCGGAACGGCTGCTTGCCGACCATGTGACACACGGAGTTGATGCTCCACGTGAGGTGGTGCGCGAGGAAGATCCGCACCAGCCCGCCCCAGATCAGCGCGGTGACGGCGCCGCTCACCGTGCCGGCCACCACCCATCCGGCGAAGAACGGCACCGCGAGCGTCAACGCCGCGAACACCGGGAAGAGCCCCGACACCACGCGCAGGTCGCGGTCGATCAGGAGGTCGGCCGCGTCGCGTCGGCGTGCGGGCGCGGGCACGCGGAACAGCCATCCGACGTGCGCGTGGAAGAGACCGCGTCCACTGCGACCGCGGCGTCGGCGACACCGGCGAGTGCGGATCGCCGGGCCGGTCGGAGTACTGGTGATGGCGTCGGTGGGTCGTGACCCAGTCGACGAGCGAACCTTGCAGCGCACACGAGCCCAGCACGGCCAGCGCGATCTTGAGCGGCCGGCGCGCCACGAAGCTGCGGTGGGTGAAGAGACGGTGGTAGCCCGCGGTGACGCCGAGCACGGTGACGACGTACCCGGCGACGAGCAGCCCGAGGTCGAACCACGAGACGCGCTCGCCGATCAGCCCGGTGATGGCGAGGAGCGCGGCGAGGAACGGCACCAGGATCACGGCGCCGGTGACGACGAATTGCAGCGGACCGCCGAGCGGGCGCTGGCCGTCGTCGTGGACGATCGCGGCGCGACCGAACGACGCTCCAAGTCGAGCTCGTGGATTGCCATAGCGCTCCGTTCCGAGACGGACGCCAGGCGTTCGCCGCGATTGCTGCGGGGCTCCAGTATGACCGACGAACCCGAGATTCGGCCGTCGCGACGACCTAAGAAGTCGTCGAGAAGCTGGCGACGAGATGCGGCAATTCGCACGGGAACCGCCGGCGAGGGCGGTTCGGGTCAGCTGCCGGCGTTGCTCCGCTGGATGGCGCGGTCGTCGGTACCGAGGTACGAGGAGACGACCTTCGGATCGTCGCGCACTGCCGCCGGGAGGCCCTCGGCGATGACACGTCCCGCCTCGAGGCAGTAGACGCGGTCGCTGATCGACAGGATCAGCGGGAGGTCGTGTTCGACGACGATGAGCGTGGCGTCGAGCTCTTCCTTGATGCGCAGGATGAGCGGACCGAACGCCTCGGCTTCACGTTGCGCGACGCCTGCGGTCGGCTCGTCGAGGCAGATCACGCGCGGCGCGACCGCGAGCACGGTGGCGAGCTCGACGATGCGGCGCGTGCCGGTGGAGAGCTCGGCGACGTAGCGGTCGGCGTAGCGACCGAGACCCGAGGAAGTCGATGAGCTCCTTCGAGTCGGTGTACTTGCGGCGCTCGGGTCGGATCGACGGCACCCAGAGCAACGAACCCCAGAACGACGTGGGGTCGCGCGCTTCGAGCGCGAGCTGCACGGTGTCGCGCACGGTGAGCTCCGGATAGAGGCGCGCGGCCTGGAACGTGCGCCCGAGGCCACGCCGTGCGCGCTGGTGCGCGCTCGACCGGCTGACGTCGCGACCGAGGAGCTGCACGTTGCCCTTCGACGGGACGTAGCCGCCGATCGCGTTCAACAGCGTCGACTTGCCCGCCCCGTTGTTGCCGATGAGCCCGATGACCTCGCCGGGCATGGCCCGGAACTCGATGTCGTCGACCGCGGTGTGACCGCCGAAGCGGACGGTGAGGTGATCGGTGACGAGCACCGAGCCGTCGGCGTTGACACGAGCGCGGTTCGAGTGGCCTGACGCGCGTGAGCGACTCGGGCGGCGCGGTCGACACCTTGGTCGTGTCGATCGGACCCATCCGCTTCTCGACCCAGCGCAGCAACGAGTCGCGCGCGTAGTACCCGATCTGCACGAAGCCACCCGGGATGTAGAGCAGGATGATGAGCAGACCGATGCTCGACGTGAAGAGCGGCACGAGCTGGTTGTCGGGCCAGAACGACGGCAGACCGATCACCCACAGCGCGCCCACCACTGCGCCGCTGAGGCTGCCGAGCCCGCCGATCACCACGATGGCGATGAGCCGCAGCGAGTCGTCGACGAGGAAGTAGCGCTCCGACGGACCGAACGTGAGGTTCACCGCGCCGAGGAGCACGCCACCGAGGCCGGCGATGAACCCGCCCAACGCGAACGCGATGAGCTTCGACCGCGCCGGCGAGATCGACATCGCCGACGCCGCCAGCTCGTTCTCGCGCACGCCGACGATCATGCGGCCGACGCCGGTGCGTTTGAGGTGGCCGACGAGCACCAGCACGACCACGAGCATGAAGAGGCAGAAGTAGTAGTACGCGCGGTTCCGGTGCGTGAGCTCGAGGAACAGGACGTCGGTGCGCGGGATCTGGATGGTCGTGCTGCCGCCGGTGAAGAACGTGCGGTTGAACAGGTACGCCTGGGCGGCGATCGCGAACGCGAGCGTGCTGATCGCGAGCAGCAGCCCGCGCACGCGCAACGCGCCGACTCCCACCACGACCGCGATGAGGCTCGCGAACGACGCGCCGAGCAGGAGCGCCCAGAGGAAGGAGATCCCGCCGATGCCACCGTCGAGGAAGCGCGTGCTGTGCCACCCGATGTTGAACTGCAGCCCGCGGATCAGCGCGGCGGCGGTGAGCGCGCCGAGCCCGGCGAACGCCATCTGGCCGAGCGAGAGCTGACCGCCCCAGCCGGTGAGCACGACCACCGAGACGGCGCACAGCGCGAACGCGATGATCGTCGCCCAGGTCTGGTGGCGCTCCGACTTGTCGCTCAGCATCGGCAGGATCACGGCCGCGAGCAGCGCCATGAGCGCGATGAACTGCGGCAACCGTTTGACCCACCAGATGCTCTTCAACCGATCGGGCACGGCGGTGATGCGGGGCGCGAACTGGAAGCTCTCGCCGCTGGAGCCGCTGTCGTTGCGGCTGACCCGTGCCACCAGCACCAGCACGATCAGGAAGAGCACGAACTGCACGAGGCCGGTCTCGGACGTGTAGTTGAAGAACAGCACCCGGTCGAGGATGCCGATCGCCACCGCGCCGACCACCGCCCGCGGGAACGACACCATGCCGCCGATCAGCGCCGCCACCATGCCGCGCAGCAGCGTGTCGGGGCCGATGTGCACGAGGTCGGCCGACGTCTGGTCGGTGGCGATGAGCAGGATCGCCACCGTGCCGAGGAAGCCGGCGATCGCCCACACGCCCGTCGACACCATCTTCGGGTTGATGCCGGTCATGCGGGCGAGATCGGAGTTCGACGCCGACGCCCGCACCGAGTCGCCGAACGCGGTGTGGCCGAGCAGCCACCAGAGCCCGACGGTGATCACCGGCACGACGATCAGCACGAGCAGCTCGCTCGGCCGACACCTCGATGCCGAGGAACGGCTTCCAGTCACCTTCGAACGGGACCGGGAAGCGCGTCTGCAGCGAGCCGGTGCGATAGTCGGGCAACGCGAGCGTGATGGCCTCGCAGAGCTGCGCGACGCCGATCGTCGCCACGAGCACGATGACGCGCGGCGACTTGAACAACCGTCGGATCACCGCCAGCTCCACCAGCACACCGGTGAGCGTGCCGAGGATGAGCGACAGGACCAGCGAGGGCCAGTACGGCCAGCCGTGCACGCCGGCCATCACCGCGAACAGCGCCGCGGCCGGGATCCCGATGCTGCCGACCGCGAAGTTGATGACGCGCGACGAGCGGTACACGAGCACGATGCCCATCGCGATCAACGACGTGATCAGACCGCCGACGACGCCCTTGAAGACGAGGTTCCAGGTCACGACGGTCGCGAGCGTCATCAGCCGCCCTCGGTCCCGAAGAACACCGCGCGGGCGAGGTCGCCGCGCTCCATCAGGCCGTCGGTGGAGCCCTCGAAGCGCACCTGGCCCTTCTCCATGAAGATGGCCCGGTCGGCAAGCGCGATCGCCACGTTGAGCGACTGCTCGACGATGATCATCGTCTGCTCACGCGCCTTGAGCTCCTCCACCACCTCGATGAGCCGCTGCACCACGAGCGGCGCGAGGCCCAGTGACAGCTCGTCGATCATCAGCACTTCCGGCTCGTGGATGAGGACCCGGCCGAGCGCCAGCATCTGCTGCTGGCCACCCGACATGCTCGACGCGATCTGCTTGCGGTTCGCCGCGAGCTCGGGGAACAGGTCGTAGACGTTGGCGATGCGCCGTTGCACGTGCGACCGGTCTTCGGCGTTCAACCGTGCACTGACCGCGAGGTTCTGGTCGACGGTGAGGTTGCCGAAGACACCGTGACCGCCCGGGAGCTGCATGATCCCGAGGAACTTGGCGCGCTGCTCGGGTGAGCAGTACGTGATGTTCTGACCATTGAGCCGCACCACACCGCGCTCGGGCACCGCGAGACCGCTGACGACGCGCAACGCCGTCGACTTCCCCGCGCCGTTGGTGCCGAGCAACGCGACCGTCTCACCCTTCTGCACCTCGAAGTCGACACCGAAGAGCACCTGCACGGGGCCGTACGAGAAGTCGATGTTCGCGAGTTGCAGCAGCGGGATCGCGGCCTTGGCCACGTTGCGCTTCTCGTGCTCGTCCTTCTCCTCGAGCAACTCCTCGACGACCAGCGACAGGTCGTTGCGAATGAAGCGCGCCCCGTTCATCAGCAGGAGACCGCCGATGATCGCGCTCGGCACGCCGAGGATGATGACGGTGCCGCGGATGCCGACCGCGTCGGTGAGGAAGCCCGAGACCAGGCCACCCATGAACCCACCGATGAAGAAGATGTAGAGCGTCGACATCGCCGTGCCCATGCCACGCAGGCGGTAGGGCACGACCGCCTGGAGCACGGGGCCCACCATCGCGAACGCCGATGCGGTGAGCACCGCCTGCGGCACCTTGAGGATCCAGAACCAGGTGGAGCTGCTCACGCTGAACTGCAGCGGCACGAGCAGTGCCGACGGCATGATCAACAGCCCGACCAACGCCAGTGCTCGGGCGGGATCCTCGCGGTACTTGCGGTCGAAGTAGCGACCGACGAGCGGCAGGATCGGGAGGGCCAGGATGCCCGAGAGGCTCAGGATGATGCCGCGCTCGAGCACCCCCTTCACGTGCAGGTTCTCGTCGAGGTACAGCGACTCGAGCGCCGGCTGGCTGAAGAGGCCGAAGCCCAGCGCGCAGAAGCCGACGAGCACGGTGCGGATCGTGCGGATGCGCTTGATCCGCGCGAACGCCGCCTCCATCGAGATGGGCGCGGGCTGCGCGTCCTCGATGACCTCGCCGAGCACGTCCTGCTTCTCGAACTGACCGCGCGGTGGCTCCTTCATGCGGAAGGCGAGGAGCGCCACGCAGACGACGGGGATGCCGAGCAGGAACCAGGCCCACCGCCATCCCTCGACACCACCCGCCCACGTGGCGATGGCCGCGCAGATCACCGGACTGATCAGGCCGATGCCGTGGCCGCCCATGTTGATCGTCGCGGACATCCGGGCGCGGATGCCGATCGGGTAGTTGTCCGCGAGCAGCGACTGGTGGACAGGGATGCTGTTCGCCTTGGCGATGCCGGTGGCGAAGCGCGTCCAGAACAGCATGAACGCGCTGACCGCGAGTCCAGACATGAACACGAAGGCGCCGAACGCGAGGCTGGCCCAGCCGACGATCGGTACGCGCTTGACGCGGTCGGCGAGCCATCCCATCGGCACCGCGCCGAGCACGAAGAACGCGGCCGACGCGCTCGCGATGAACACGATCGTGCCGGAACTGATGTGGAACGTCTTGCGGATCTCGGGCGCGAGCACGTTGATCGCCGCGCCCTCGAGCTCGTCGAACGAGTAGAGCAACAGCAGCACGACGAACATGAGCTTGCCGCCGACCGCGAACGCCTCCTTGAAGGAGACGGGATCCGAACCGACGCCGGGCAACAGGTCGTCGGGGAAGATGACCTGCTCGCGCGAGAGCTTCTGCGCCGCTTCACGCTTGTCTTCTTCGTCGAGGACCGTCGCGGCGAGCGATGCCGCGCTTCCGCCCTCATGCGTGTCCGTCAACGTTCCCCCGACCCGGCTCGCTGTACTCGGCGGCGGAGCGTACCGGGTTCGCGCGGAACGCAACAGTTCTCGAAACTACTGTCCATTAGGTGACTCGACTCCCGACCGACGACGTGGTGCAGCACTTCGCTGCGCACGGTTGGGTGATGCTCGATGTGCTGCCGCGTTCCACACGCGCGTTGCTCGCGTCGTGGGCCGACGAGGTCGCGGCGCTCCCGGAGTCGAGCGGCGTGCTGCAGCACCACGAGCAGACCGACACCGGACCGCAGCTGTGTCGCAGCGAGCACTTCGTCGAGCTCCACGCGAGACTGCGCGATGTGCTCACGAGTGGTCCGCTGCTCGAGACGGCCAGCGCGCTCCTCGGCGAGCCGGCCGTGCTCTACAAGGAGAAGATCAACCACAAGCTCCCCGGCGGCGCGGGCTACTCCGCACACCAGGACGCGCCGGCGTACCCGATGATCGCCACGCACGTGTCGGCGATGGTGGCGATCGACGCCGCCGACGCCGAGAACGGCGGGCTCGAGGTGGTGTCGGGCTGCTTCGATCGCGTCCTCCCGTTGGACGACCGCGGTTGTGTCGACCGGTCGGTCGAAGGGGCGCTCGCATGGCAGCAAGTGTCGGTGCCGGCAGGCGCCACGCTCTGGTTCCACAGCCGCACCCCGCACCGCAGCGGCCCCAACCGCTCGGGCCGACCCCGGCGCGCGCTCTACCCCACCTACAACGCGGCCCGCGAAGGGGATCGGCGGGCCGAGTACTACGCGACGAAGGCGGCGGCATTCGCGTCCGCCGCGCCGGGCGACCGGGCGAAGGTGTCGCTCATCGGCGACTTCGAAGGACGGCCGGTGTGAAGGTCGTCTTCACCGTCCTGGACTCGCTCCCGGCGCGCCACGTGGGCGAGCGGCACACCCCCGTGCTGAACTCGCTGGCGCACGAGGCGGGCACGGCGCCGGGGCAGGCACGCGCGGTCATGACCGCGGCGACCTATCCGAACCACGCCACGTTCGCGACCGGGGTCGGCCCGACCGCGCACGGCATCGGCACCAACTACGTGCCGCGCACCGGTGGCTTCACGCCGGCGTGGGAACTCGGGCCCGCCGTACCCACCGTGTTCGACGCGTGCCGCGCCGCGGGACGCTCCAGCGCCGCGGTCGTCGGCGACCAGTGCCTGATCGGTGTGATGGGCGCGCGCAACGCCGACTCGCACTGGCCGCCGAACGGTGAGATCCCGAGCGACGCGCGCCAGGACGACCACGGGTACCTCGACGACGCCGACACCATCATCGAGCTCCTGGCGGCGATCGACGCGCGTCCCGACCTCGTCGTCTCCCAGTTGAACGCGCCCGACACCGCTGCGCACGTGCACGGTCCAGACAGCGACGCCGCACTGGCCGTCTACCGCGAGACCGACACGCGGCTCGCGACGGTGCGCGACCACCTCGAGTGGGACGACACCGTGTGGATCATCGTCTCCGATCACGACCAGGAGACGGTTGTCGACCGCGAACCCGTCGACCTCCGCCCTGCGTTCGCGCACAAAGGCGTGGAGCTGTTCGCCCTGCCCGAGGGCAGCGCGACCGTCGTGTGTGGCGACGGTGCGGTCGAAGCGGCGCGCTGGCTGACCGCGGTGGACGGCGTCGAGGGCACGGCGCCGTTCCACCTCGCCGACCCCGGCCTCGAGGCGTGCCTGGCGTGGTGCGTGCCGGGTCGCACGTTCGGGTTCACGGAACTGCCCACCGAGCCCGGGACCCACGGCGGGCCGCGCACGCGGACGCAGGTGGCGGTGGTGACGGGCGGTCACCCGCTCGCGGCACGCGTCGCACAGGCGGCCGCGTCCCGTCCGGTGAGCGCCCTCGACTGGGCCCCCACGATCGCGGCGTTGCTCGGGCTCGCGCTCCCCCACGCCACGGGGCGTTCCCTCGGCTGACCGGCGATGTTGCGGCACGTGAGGGTGGGGAACGACGTCGAGCGACGCCACCTAGCGATGCCGCGCGACGACAACCTCCACCACGGGGCGCCACGAGGCGAGCGCGTCGAGGGTCGCGTTGCGCACCTTCGCCGCGTCGTCGGCCCGGCGGAGCGCGACGAGGTCGTCGCGGTCGGGACGTCGCTCGAACTCGGCCACCTCGGCCGCGGTCATCACGCCGCCCTGGAACCCGAGCGTCTCCTCGCTGCGCGCCGAGAGGAGCGCCGGGTACCCCGGATCGGTCGCGAGCAGGTAGCGCTTCGCAGCCACGTGGCCGCCGACCAGGGACGCGATCCGGGGGCCCAGTAGTGGCCCCACCAACGCGCGACCGCAGACGTCGTGCGGCGCATCGAGCCGCAGGGTCCAGTCTCCGTCGACGAGCTCGAGCCACCCGAGGTCGTGCACGAGCCCCGCGACCTGGAGCTCGGTGTCGTCGCGCCGTGACGACCGCAACCTCGCGGCGCACTGCAGGCTGTGGTCGAGGATCGGGAGCCCACCCTCGTCGTCGGCGTCGGCCGATGCTCGCAACGCTTCGAACATCTCGTCGACGCCGGCGAACGCATCGGTCACGGCGAACCCGTCACAGCGACCGGGCCAGCGCACGCGAGGCACGGATGGCGAGCGCGACCAGCGTGAGCGTCGGGCCGTAGCCGGTCGAGGTGGGGAACACCGACGAGTCTGCGATCACCACGTTGTCGACGTCCCACAGTCGCTGCCACGGATCGCACACCGACGACGCGGGATCGGTACCCATGCGGGCGGTACCCATCCAGTGCTTCGACATCGGCTCGAGGTCGGGAGCCCGCGACCCCGGCGTACCCGGTGACGTCACCCAGGACGTGCCGGTCGCGCCCGCTTCGGTCATCACCTGTTCGAGCCGCGGTCCCCAGTGGTGCGCGCACGCGACGTCGTGCCGGTGGGGCGAGTAGGTGATGCGTCCGGCCGGGAACCCCCACACGTCGCGCACGCCGGCGTCGAGATCGACGCGGTTGGTGGCCTGGGGGAGGTCCTCGCCCTGCATGGTGAACGCGACCATCTTGTCGCGCGTCGGCGAGTCGGCCATCAGCACGCTGTGCTGAGCACCCGCCGGGAGATGCATCGCCTCCATGATCGGGTGCCCGCTCCCGCCGTGTTCGACGATGCCGCCCCGCAGATACGGGAGTCCCGCGTCTCGCGCGGCGGCCTGCGCGGCCGGATCACCGACGATCGGGTCGTCCATGAGGTGGGTGACGTCGCGCCCCTTGTACGCGTGCAGCCGGAACGGGAAGAACCCGAGCGCGATCGTCTGCAGGTGGAACATCAGATGACGACCGACGAGGTCGGACGAGTTGCCGACACCGCTGCGGAGGAGGAAGCGCGGCGTCTCGAACGCGCCGCCGGCGACGACGACGGCGCGCGCGGTCACGACGTGTTCCGCACCGTCCGCATCGAGGTAGCGAACGCCGTGGGCGCGCTGTCCCACTGCTGTCGAGCACGATCTCCACCGCGACGCTCTCGGGCCGGATCTCGCAGGAGCCCCGCCCGAGCGCACGCCGCAGCATCGCGACGGGATCGCCCTTGGCCTCGATCGGGCAGCCGTAGAACGCGCAGAACCCACAGTTGTTGCACGCGGGCCGACCGTCGTACTCGACGCTGTTGGCGCCCGTCGGCGCCCGGTACGGGTGATACCCGAGTCGTTCGGACGCCGGCACCGTGAGGGTGGTCAGGAACATGTCGGCGCCCGGGGGCATCGGGTACGGACCGCTGCGCCACGCCGCGAACGGGTTGCCGGTGTGGTCGCCGGCGACACCGACGCTGCGTTCCGCCTCGGCGTAGAACGGCTCCATCTCCGCGTAGTCGAGCGGCCAGTCGGCGACGTCGGCGCCCTCGACCGGACCGAGCTCCGATCGCAACCGGAAGTCGACTTCGCGACACCGCGGCAACTTGCCGTCGGCGTGGAAGCCGGCACCGCCGACGGTCGACGGCATGTTGTTCACGTCGCCGACCGTGGTGCGTTCGCCGTCGGCCGTCGACCGCCGGTAGCTGCGCGGTTCGAGCAGCGGATCGGGTCCGAGGAAGTGTCGGCGCCCGAACTTCACCTCGTCGTTGGAGAGATGGCCGAGCCCGTCGTAGGGAGCGTCGAGCGAGAGGAGGTGGTTGCGGCCCTTCTCGAGGATGCAGACCGAGCGGCCTTCCTCGGTGAGCACGTCGGCTGCGGTCGCGCCGCCGGGACCGGACCCGACGATGACGACATCGAAGTCAGGCACCGGCGACCTCCGCGTCGCTCCACCCGCGTGGCTGCACGTCGCCGGCGTAGCCGATCATTCGCCAGCCCGCGAGCTCGCGGTTGCCGCCGTACTCCGGCGCGCCGTACGACGCTTCGCACGCGTGCTCGAAGAGCAGCTGCTGCAGCTCTGGTTGTGCGGCGAGGGCACCTTCGACGGTGGGAGTGCCGCCGAGTGCGGCGATGCCCTCGCGGTACACCTCCTGCCACCCGCGCACCGGCCCGTTCCATTCACGTTCGGGCAGGCCGAGCGACCCTTCGATGCGCGTGCGCCACGCGAGCTCCTCGAGTCGCGACAGAGGCAGGAAGTCGTCGAAGCCGGGTGCGCCACCGTGGCGACCGGAGTACGGCCCGCCCGCCCAGATCGCCGGCGGATCCGTGGTGAAGGCACCGAGGATGCGATCGACGTAGTCGGCAGCACCGGCCGCGCCGGCACCCGGGAACTCGTCGTGAGGTGGGAGCAACTGGTCGGCCAACTGGCGCACGACGTCGTGCTCGTGTTCGGTCAGGTAGCGGAGGGTCACGGCAGGAACATAGGCCCGACCGGTAGTGTCCCGCGTCCTCCGTCAACAGGTCGTGCATGTCCCTTCTCCTCGGTCTCGTCGTTGCGGCGTCATTCGGCAGTGGCGACTTCCTCGGCGGCATCGCATCGAAGCGGGCCCGCACGATCGCGGTGCTCATCACCGTGCAGCTCTGCGCGCTCGTCGGCGCCCTCGCGATCGCGGCGATCGCGGGAGGTGATCCGCACGGTGGCGACTTCGCGCTCGGCGCGCTGGGCGGCGTGCTGAACGTCGCCGCCCTCGGCTGCCTCTACCAGGGACTCGCCGTGGGCCGGGCGGGTCTGGTCGCGCCCGTTGCGGCCGTGGTGGCATCGGTGATCCCCGTGGTGTGGGGACTGGCATCGGGTGAAGATCCGGCCATGGCGGCCCTCGTCGGCGTCGTGCTCGCGGTCGTGGCGGCCGGGCTCATCTCGGCCGAGGGCGGTGATCACCCCACGTCGGGTGTCAGCGACCGCTCCGCCCTGGTGCTCGCGCTCCTCGCCGGCGTGGGCTTCGGGTTCTCGTTCGTCTGCTACGGCAACACACGCGACGCCTCGGAGTTCTGGCCCGTGCTCTCGGGTCGGCTCGGCGCGGTGATCGCAGTCGTGGTCGTCGCCGCGGTGTTGCGCATCAGCCCGCGGGTGGACCGGGTCGCGAGGGGCCAGGCGGTCGGCGCGGGCACGCTCGACGTGACTGCCACCGCGCTGCTGCTCGTGGCGGTGCGCAACGGCCTGTTCGCGACGGTGGCGCCGGTGGCAGCACTCGGACCCGCGTTCACCGTCGGCCACGCATGGTGGTACCTCCACGAACGCCCGTCGCGCATCCAGATCGCCGGCCTCGTCATCGCCCTCGCCGGGCTCGCGCTGATCGCGGTCGGCGCGTCGAGCTGACCCGCTCCCAACCGCATCTCGCCGGAGGTTCTCGCCGTGCCCACGCCGCTCCCCATCGTCGACCGCCCGATCCGGCTCGCCGTCGTCGGTCTCGGCCAGATCGCCGAGCTGGTGCTGCCCAGCTACCTCGAGCGCGACGACGTCGTGATCGTCGGGCTCTGCGACCGCGACGAAGGCCAGCTCGAGCACTGGCGGGCGCGCTGTCCCGATGCCACCGCCACGACGTCGCTCGACGAGCTGCTCACGATCGACGCCGACGTCATCGACGTCCTCGTGCCCACGCCCGCGCACGCCGACGTCGTGGAGCAGGTCTTCCGCGCCGGATACCACGTGCAGGTCCAGAAGCCCTTGGCGCGCGACGTCGAGGGAGCCGAGCGCATGCTCGCCGCTGGCGTCCGCGCCGGCGCCACGCTCCGGGTCCTCGAGGACTACCTCTTCTTTCCACCGCTGGTGAAGATGCGCGACCTGATCGTCGACGGCGAGATCGGCGACCCGGTGGCGGTGCACATGAAGATCGTCGCCACCGGGCGCGGGGGCTGGGAGCTCCCCGAACGCAGCATGCGCTGGCAGTTCGAGCAGATGCTCGACGGTCGCGGGATGATGGTGTTCGACCACGGGTGGCACCAGCTCGCGGTGTCGTCGTGGCTGTTCGGTCCCATCCGCCGCATCTACGCGTGGCTGGGCGAGACCGAGATCGTCCCCGGCATCGTGATGGACGCGCCGTCCACCCTGATCTGGGAGCACGAGAACGGTGTGCGCGCGGTGCTCGAGATCACGTTCGCGATCGACATGTACTTCCGCTCCAGTCACTACACCGGCGACGAGCGCATCGAGGTCACCGGCAAGCGCGGCTTCGTGCGCACGAACCGCATCAGCGCACAAGGCGTGCAGGAGCCTGCGGTCCTCCTGTACCGCGACGGGGAGACCCGCGAGTTCCACGACCTCGACGACCGACCGCCCGACGCGTTCCGGGCATCGACCGCGCACGCGCTCGCGTTGTACCGGGGTGAGACCGACGCACCGGTCATGGGCGGCGTCGAGTCGTTGCACGTGTTGGACGCGCTGGTGGCGGCGCTGGAGTCGAACCGCCTCGGTCACGCGGTCGACGTGCGCGTGCGAGACTGACGACATGGCCGAAGAAATCGGAATGACCGCCTTCTTCCCGGAGGTGTTCCAGCCGGGCGTACCCGACATCCAACCTGCGCTGCGCGCGTTGGTCGACCGGGAACGGGTGTACCGCGGCGAGAGCGGCAAGGTGACGTTCCTCCACCTCGACGACATCCTCGAGGTCACCAAGCGACGCGACGTCCACTCGATGGACCCGGACATGGTCGAGCTCGCCGGCGCGTACATGGGTGCGGGTCGCCCCCTGATCCCGCTCATGCTCGACGGCGACGCACACACGAAGTACCGCAAGCTGCTCGATCCGCTGTTCGCACCGAAGGTCGTCGCGCAGCTGGCGACGCGCGTGCGCTCGATGGCCGACGAGCTCATCGACGGCTTCGTCGCCGACGGCAAGGTCGAGCTCTACAACACGTTCTGCGAGCCGCTGCCGTCGATGGTGTTCCTCACGCTGCTCGGCCTGCCGCTCGACGACCTCGACTTCCTGCTGTGGTTCAAGAACGGGATCATCCGTCCCGTCGACGACGATCACCGGGTCACCGCCAACACCAAGATGATCGAGTACCTGTACGCGGAGCTCGACCGACGTGAGGCGCGCGGCGAGCCGGGCGACGATCTCATCGGCGGGTTCCTCACCGCCGAGGTCGACGGCGAGACGCTCACGCGCGAGGACGTCATCGACATCACGTTCCTCCTCGTGCTGGCCGGCCTCGACACCGTGGCCGCGTCGTTGTCGTGCATGATCGACTGGCTGGCGCGCCACCCCGATCAGAAGCAGCGGCTGCTCGACGACCCCGCGCTCCTCCCCGCCGCGATCGAGGAGCTGATGCGCTACGAGACACCCGTCGTCGCCGGTGGGCGCTACGCCACCGCCGACTTCGAGATCGGCGGCGAGCAGATCAAGGCGGGCGATCAACTGTCGGTGTGCTGGGCAGCCGCCAACCTCGACGGCAACGGCTTCGACGATCCGGTCACCGTCGACTTCGACCGCGCCGCGAAGCGCCACATCGCGTTCGCCAGCGGCTTCCACCGCTGTCTCGGTTCGCACCTCGCGCGCATGGAGCTGTCGGTCATCCTCGGCGCGCTGCACGACCGCATCCCCGACTACGCGCTCGATCCCGAGCAGGAGCCGGGCTACAACAACACGATGATCCGCACCGTCGACCCGCTGCCGCTGGTCTTCACGCCGCGCTGATCACGCACCGCCGATCACGCACCGCCGATCACGCACCGCCGATCACGCACCGCGGATCACGCACCGCGGATCACGCACCGCGGAGTGTGAGCCGGATCGCCTTCTCGGGGCAGGCGGCGACGCACAGTCCGCACGCGTGGCAGTCGCCGGGCGCGACCACCACGGCCTGGCGGTTGCGGTGGAACAACAGGTTCAGCCGTCCCCGGAACGAGACGCCGGCCCGCTCGTCAGGAGTGAGCTCGCGCACCTCGAAGACCCCGTAGGGACACACCTGCACGCAGTCGTCCTTCGCTTCGCACCGGTTGCGGTTCACGACGGGAACGTGTCCGGTGGGCTCGTCCTTGCACGAACGAGGTACCGGATTCGCCGTGGGGGTCATCGCACCGACTCGAGGAACGGGCGCAGCACCGCGAGGTAGGCGTCGACGTCGCGGCTCCAGAGATCGTGGCCGGCGTCTTCGACGACCTCCATCTGCACCGACGGCAGCGCCTCGCGCCACTGGGCCGCGAGCTCCTCGCCGACGAGCGCGCTCTTGCGCCCGCCGCGGATCACCAGCACCGGGCACTGCAGCTCGACCAACCGGTCCCAGAGCGGGACCTCGCGGCTCTCGGCGACGACCTGGCGCACCGCGTGCTCGGACATCCGCTCGGCGATGACCGTGCCGCGGATCTTGCTCTGCAACTGCTGGTCGGCGATCTCCGGGGGCAATCCGACGTGGCGCGCGAAGTAGTCGCCCACGACGAGCCCGCGCACGTCGGACGGGTAGGTCAACGCGTACCCCAAGCCGTACGAGCTGCCGCGCGAGAACGCGACGACGACCGGGCGGTCGAGCGCGAGGTCCTCGACGACCGCGCGCAGGTCGCCGATGTGATGTTCCCACGTGTACCCCGACTCGGGGACGTCACTGCGACCACGCCCGCGCACGTCGACCACGACGACCCGCCGGTCGCCGAGCGCGTCGAGCAACCACGCGTACTCGTCGGCGTACTCCCCCATGCCGGGGACGGCGAGGACCGTGGGCAGCGGCGCGGCGCGGCGCCCGTTGTCGAGCGCGTGCAGGCGCACGTCGTCGTGGTCGACGAACACCGAGGTGTCGGTCACCGGTACGCCCCGCCCCACGCGGGACCGCCGCGCACGTACTCGCACATCTCGATGCCCTGGCCGTCGGGGTCGATCACGAAGAACATGTGCACGCCGTGCACCTCGACCGGAGGACCCGACACCGGCACACCGCGCCGCGCCAGCTCGGCGTGGGCCGCGTGCGCGTCGGGCGTCTCCATCGACAAGACCCGCAGCCCGAGCCCGGAGGGCGCGGGGACGTCGGGGATGAAGTTGAACTGCATGAGCTCGACCCGCAGGCTGGCGATCCGGCCGCCGCAGGCGCGTCCGGCCGCGCCGGGGAAGTGCGTCAGCGCCTCGAACGCCTCGCCTTCCAGGCGCTCGTCGAAGAGCAGCTCCCACCCGAACACGTCGCGGTAGAAGGCGATCGACCGCTCCATGTCGGACACGCCGATCGACACGTGCGACACGTCGGTGACGGGGACCGGATCGACCACCGACGCAGCCTCGCACATCCCGATCGAGGCGAGCCCAGCACAATCCCTTAGTCTCTGACTATGAGACTCGAGATCTCCCGGCGGGCCGATCTGGCGGTGCGGGCGCTCCTGGTGATCGACCGGGCACCGGACCGGGTCAAGTCGGAAGCCCTCGCCGCCGAGCTCGAGACGACGGCCGGGTTCGTGCCCCAGGTGGTGGGACCACTGGTGAAGCGGGGCTGGGTGCGCTCCGATCCCGGCCCCCGCGGGGGCTACTCGGCGGCGGTCGCGCTCGACGAGGTGAGCGTGCTCGACGTGATCGAGGCGGTCGACGGACCCACGGATCTCGGCCGCTGCGTGGTGGCCGAGGGTCCGTGCGGGCGCGCGCCGCACTGCGCGCTGCACACCGCCTGGGCCCGCGCCGCGACGAGCTGGTCACTCACCTCGCGTCGCAGTCGATGGGATCGCTCGCGGCGGTGTCGGTGCGATGACCGCGGTCGCGCGCACATCGTGGCGCGCCGTGGTGATCCCGTCCGAGCACGGCGGGTGGGGACTCACGCTCGAACCCGCGCTGCTCGGGCTCCTCGTCGCACCGTCGATCGCGGGCGGTGCCCTGGCGGTCGCGGCGTTCCTTGCCTTCCTCGTCCGCACGCCGATCAAGGTGGTGCTCGTCGACCGCCATCGCCATCGTTCGCTGCAACGGGACGACTTCGCGCGCCGCGTTGCGCTCGGTGAGCTCGGGCTGCTCGCGACGATGATCATCGTCGCGTTCGCGCGCGTGGGAGCGGCGTGGGTCATCCCCTTCGCGATCGCGCTGCCGTTGTTCTTGATCGAGCTCTGGTACGACGCCCGGAGTCGGAGCCGCCGGCTGGTCCCCGAGCTGTGCGGCTCGATCGGGATCTCGGCGGTGGTGGCTGCGATCGCGCTCGCCGGCGGCGAGGGCACCGGCCTGGCGATCGCGCTGTGGCTGGTCTTGACCGCGCGTGCGGTCGCGTCGGTTCCGTTCGCGCGCGTGCAGGTGTTGCGACTGCGTTCGACGACACCGTCGACGGCGCCGAGCGACCTCGGGCAACTCGCGGCGCTGGTCGTCGCCGCGCTCGCAGTGGTCGTCGACGTCTCGGTGCTGCTCGGCGCGGTCGCCGTCGTCGTGATCGCGGTCGTGCAGTTCCTCTGGAGCCGCGGCCCGGCACGACCCGCGAAGGTGGTCGGGTTCTCACAGCTCGGCTTCGGGCTCGCGGTCGTCGCCGCCACCGCGATCGGGGTCGTGGCATGACCGAGCCGGCGGAGCTCGGCGGCGATCCCGCCTGCTGGGCGCACCTGCACGGGCGCCGCGACCTCGCGACCCGCCACGACGTGGAGCTCCTCGTCCGGACCTTCTACCGGGCAGCCGCGATGGACGACGTGCTCGGCCCGGTGTTCGAGACGGCACGCGTCGACTGGCCGTCCCACCTCGCCACCGTCACCGACTTCTGGATGTGGCAGCTCTTCGGGGTGCGGGGCTACGAGGGCAACCCCCTCGTCGCCCACCGTCCGGCGCACGCGGCGACACCGTTCACCGACGCGCACTTCGCGCGGTGGCTCGAGCTGTTCACCGAGACCGTCGACGAGCTGTTCGAGGGACCGACCGCCGACCTCGCGCGGGCGCGCGCCACGAAGATGGCGCACGCGCTGCAACGACTCCTGCGCGGCGAGTCCGCGCCCGGCACCGAACCCATCGAGGTTGCGTCACTCAAGCGCGTATAACGCGCTCAGGTGACGCAACCTCGCTACTTGCCGGCGGCGGCTCTCGCCACCGCGCCGGTGATGTTGCGCCACGCGTCGCGGTCGGTCTGGTCGGCGAGGCGCCCGACGTGGGTGACCGTGTCGACCTCGCCCACCTCGGCCCGCAACGCCGCCGCGGTGCACTGCTCCGTCGGCCGCACCGCGAACGGATCGAACTGGTAGGCGTCGATCGCGTTGCGATGCGTGATGCGGTCGATCGTGTCGGGATCGAGATCGGACACGAGCTCCCAGAGCTTCTCCGGCCCCTCCGGCCACGAGCTGTCGGAGTGCGGGTAGTCGGACTCCCAGCACACCTGCTGCGGGCTGAACTCGTCGAGCAGCTTCACCCCGACGCGGTCGTTGATGAAGCACACGTAGAAGCGCTCGTGGAACAGCTCGGTGGGCGACAGCCCCTGCGGCTTCTGGTGCTGGATCCACCCGTTGTGACGATCGAGGGTGTGCTCGGCGCGCCAGAGGAAGTACGGGATCCAGCCGATGTCGCCTTCGGTGAGCGAGAAGCGCAGCGCCGGGAAGCGGTGCCAGAAGTCGGCCCACAGCAGATCGCCGAACGTGTAGATCGACATGCTCGACGACAGGTTCATCGCCACCGGCGGCGGCGCGTCGGGCGTGGTGCTCGCCGCCTTCGACGACGACCCGACGTGGCAGCACAGCACGGTGCCCGCGTCGCTGCACGCCGCGAACAGCGGATCCCAGTGCGTCGTGTGGATGCTCGGCATGCCGAGGCCCGCGGGGTTCTCGGAGAACGTGACCGCGTGACACCCCTTGTCGGCGAGTCGGCGCACCTCCTTGGCTGCCTCTTCGACGTCGAACAGCGGGAGGATGCCGCACGGGATGAAGCGCTCGGGGTACGCGCCGCACCACTCGTCGACGTGCCAGTCGTTGTAGGCCTTGATCATCACGAGGTTGACGTCACGATCGGGACCCTGGTTCAGCACCTGCCCCGAGAAGCCGGTCCAGTTCGGGAAGTTGAGCCCCGCGAGCTGACCGCCGGCCGACATGTCGCGCACGCGCTCGTGCACGTCGAAGCAACCGGGACGCATGTCCTCGTAGCGGTTGGGGTTGACGTTGAACATCTCCGGCGGCTTGCCCGCCACCGCGTTCAACCCGAGGTTCCGACCGCGGACTTCGCCGTAGTACCACTGCTGGCCGCCGTCGGGCTCGTCGACGACGCGTGGCGTGAACTCCCGGTACTTGTCGGGCACGTGCCCGTCGAACATGTCGGCCGGTTCCGCGATGTGGTCGTCGACCGAGATCAGGATGAGGTCGTCCTTGCTCGTGGCCATGTGGGTCAGGGTACGCTCCGCGTTCGATGAGCACACCTACGCAAGTCGTCCAGGAATTCTGCGCCGCGTTCGCCACGAAGGACGTCGACACCATCTCGAGCCTGCTGGCCGACGACGTCGTGTACCACAACGTGGGCATGGCACCCGCGGTCGGCAAGGAGGCATCGGTCGCGATGATCCAGGGCTTCCTGGACATGGCCGAGAAGATGACGTTCGAGATCCACCGCATCGCCGCGAACGGCGATTCGGTGCTCACCGAACGGACCGACACGTTCACCATCAACGGCGCGGATTCGCCGGTCGCGGTCATGGGGACCTTCGACCTGCGCGACGGCAAGATCGTCGGCGTGGCGCGACTACTTCGACATGGGGCTGATCACCAAGATGATGAGCGGCGAGGCAGTCGACCCGACGGTCCTGCCGGTGTTCGAGTGAGCCGCGCAACGCCGGCACACGGATCCGGCGCCGATCGGCATCGGCGGCGACCTCACCGTGCACCGCATGGGCTTCGGCGCCATGCGCATCACCGGCACGGGCATCTGGGGCGACCCGCCCGACCGCGACGTGGCCAAGGCGGTGCTGCGGCGCGTGGTCGAGCTCGGCGTGAACCTCATCGACACCGCCGACTCGTACGGTCCCGCGGTGAGCGAGGAGCTCATCGCCGAAGCGCTGCACCCCTATCCCGACGACCTCGTCATCGCGACCAAGGGCGGCCTCGAGCGCAGCGGGCCCGGCCGAGTGGCCGGTCAACGGCCGGCCCGAGCACCTCAAGCAGGTCTGCGACGACAGCCTGCGCCGCCTCCGGCTCGAGCAGATCCCGCTGTACCAGCAGCACCGGCCCGACCCCACCGTGCCCTACGACGAGACCATCGGCGCGCTGGTCGAGCTGAAGGAGCAGGGCAAGATCCGTCACATCGGCTTGTCGAACGTCGACGAAGGTCACCTGCGCACCGCGCAGGCCATGACGCCGATCGTGTCGGTGCAGAACCGCTACAACGTGCGCGACCGCCGGTCGGAAGCGATGCTCGACCTCTGCGAGCAGGAACAGATCGCGTTCCTGCCGTACTCACCGGTGCAGGACTTCGAGGACCACGCCGCGGTGCACGAGGCCGCGGCACGCCACGGCGTCACGGTGATGCAGGTGGTGCTGGCGTGGCTGCTGGCGCGCTCGCCGGTGATGGTGCCGATCCCCGGCACCGGTTCGGTCGCGCACCTCGAAGAGAACGTCGCCGCCGCGACCATCGAGCTCGACCCGAGCGAAGTGGCCGCGATCACGGCGTCGGCCGCCTGACGATCAGTCGTCCTCGGGATACAGCTGCGCGTCCTTGCCCGCGAACGCGGGGTAGTCAGGCGGGTACTTGACCGTCTTGAACGTCCAGTTGGGGTAGATGCGGAAGCCGGCGCCGGTGCGACCGGGCGTGGTCGGTCGGATCGCCAGGTACGGGTTCTCGTACTCCCACACCACCTTGCCTTTCGGCGACACCTCGGTGATGTGCCCGAGGTTGCCGTACGTGATCGCGGTGTTGCCGTTCGGGAGGCGCTCCGCACCCGACACGATGGCGGCGAAGCGGCCATCGTCTCCGCGCGGAAAGACCCGCTTGATCTTCGCCTCGAAGCCGCCGTGCTTCTCGTCGCGTACGTAGTCACCGCTCGCGTCCATGGTCGGGATGACCTCGTCGGCACTCGAGAACGTGCGGATCTTCGGCGCGCCGTTGTTGAACATGAGGAGGTGCCCGGCGCCCGGGAGGCCGGCGTCGATCCAGCCGACGTCGTGCTGGAAGTAGAGGTGTCGCTTCCCGGAACCGTCGTACGCGTTCGGGTTGCCGTACCGGAACAACAGGTCGCCCTGGGGTCCAGCTGCCGCTTCGGTCGTGGTCGAGTGGTCGATGATCCAGAACTCGCTGAAGCTCCGGGAGCTGAGCACGACCTGGTCGAGCTCGGGGTTGTAGTCGACGCCGTTGAGGTGGTTCCAGTCCGCCTCACCGTTCTCGTCGTTGAGCACGTAGTTGAGATCGATGCGCTCCGGTTGATCCTTCACGTCGTCGACGTAGTTCGGCTTCGTGTCGTCGAACTCCTGCACGAGGTGGTCCCACACGTGCCACTCCCACACGACGGAGTCGGTGGCCGGGTCGTACTCGACGACCTTGTCGGGCCAGAGCTCGTCGTCGGGGAGCAGGTCGGGGTCGCGCCCCGCGGCGATCGCCTCGTCGGCTGACTTGCGCTCCCACACGGTGGCGAGCACGTGGCCGTTCGGCATCACCTCGACGTCGTGGTGCTGCATCTGGTCGTCGTCGGCGAAGTCGTGACGCCAGAGCGTGTCGCCCGACCACGAGAGGGCCTCGATGCGCCCGCCGGCGCCCTGACCGGTCGCGAACGTGCCCCGGCGCTCGAGGTTGCCGGCGCGCACGAGCTCGCCGTTCGGCGTCAGCTGCTGCGCGAGCCCGGGACGGGTGCTGGCGCGCCACTCGTGCACCACCCGGCCGTCGGTGTCGACGAGGTAGGTGTACTGCTGTTCCAGGGGCGCGAGCAGGGTGAACCCGGGCGCCACGCCCTTCGTCTTCTCCTCGACGCCGGCGTCGTCCGGGCCGAGCTGCTGGGCGGCCACACTCGACGGGATCGCCACGAGGGCCAGCGCGACGAGCACCAGCCAGGTCGCTCCGCGTCGTACTCCCGTCATGAGACACCTCGCCCCGCATCGGATGATCCGGATGACGCTAGTGGTGGAGGGACTCCGCACAGACCGCGGGAAGGTCGCGCACGCCGTGCTCGGAGCCATGGGAGGGAGTGACATGGGAGTGACATGGGAGTGACATGGGAGTGAGATGGGAGTGAGCGGGACATGACGGCAGCGCGGCAGGGCTTCGTCGAGTGCGGTGACGGGTGTCGTTGTCTCGGCGAGCGCGTGCGTCGGCTGGCGATCTCGATGGAGTCGATGTTCCGCAGCGGAACGGCGGCGATGCCGCACTCGACGGTCGGCCCGTTGATGCTGCCGCTGTGCAGCGCGAGAGGTGCACCTGCGCCTCGACGCCCGCGAGCTCGAACTCGATCTCGAGCGTCTGGAGCGCGCGCGTCAACCTTCCGGATCCGGGCCTGTCCACGGTTGAATGGTGCGGCGCGGCGCCCACCCTTCGACTGCAGCCATGAGCGGCAGGGCAGTCGCGCCGTCGATGGTCTCGCGGATGATGTCGGCGTGGCCGGCGTGGCGCGCGGTCTCGTGGATGAGATGGAGCAACACCCACCGCACCGACCACTCGATGTCGGGCGGCGCCCAGCGGACGCCATCCGTCACCCGCACGATGCGGTCGAGGTCGTCGACGGTGTCGATCACCGCGTCGGTGGCCGCGGCGGCGACCTCGTACGCGACGACGAGGTCGGTCAGCGTCGTGGGTGCGTCGCCGGGTTCCTGCGCCGCCTCGCCGACGATCATCGACGCCCACGTGCGTTCGGTCGACGTCATGTGCTCCAGCAGGAACGCGATGCTCAGCTCGCTCGCGGTGGGTGTGCTCCATGCCTGGTCGTCGGTCAACCCGTAGGCCGCGATCACGAGGACATGGCGTTCGTGGTCGAGGAACGTGCGGAGCGCGTCGCGCTCGTCACCGACAGGTCGGACGATGGCAGGCATGTGCGGAGCTTGCCACGCAGCCGCCGCGGTCAGCCGGAGACGTCGGCGGCGAGCGTGAGCGGGAGTCCGAAGCGCGCGATGAGGTCCTGACCGCCGAAACGGGTGATCGTGGCGATGCGATCGTGGACGACGGTGAGCACGATCAGGCCGCTCGCCGCGCGACCGCAGCGCGATCAACTCACGCGCGTCGTAGCGCGCCTCCGGCCCCCTTGTCGACGGTCTCGAGCAACGCGTCGGGAACGGCTCGAGCCACCACGGGTCCTCCGCGTCACCGAGGCCGAGCGCCGCAGCACCGGTGGTCGGGTGGACACCGCGCTGTGGTCGGCGGGACTCGTCCCTGAGGTGGTTCAGGCACCGGTTCGTGACCATCTTCCTGCCCTCGCGACCGACGACCCGGATCCACACGGTCCGGATGGCGACGGATGAGCGCCGACGTCAGTAGGGCGCGGCGACCTCGTCGACCAGCAGGCTCGCGGTGCAGGTGCCGACGAACCCGTCACGGTCGAACAGGTCGGCGCGCGCGTGACCGATGCCGTCGAGTGCGTACCACGCGCGTGTGGCGACGCCCGTCCACTCGCCCCGTGGCGCGCGGGCCAGGGTGATGGTGAGGTCGGCATTGATCGCCGACCAACGACGGAGATCGAGGTAGTTCCCCGAGTTGGCGGTGAAGTCGGAGGCCCAGGCCAGGCGCACCGTCGGCGAGGGCTCCTCCCCCGCGATCACCGGTTTCGTGGCGCGGTACCAGGTCGACGCCGCGTCGGGTGATCCGCCCTCGCGCATCTCCGCCGCGTCGATGAACCCGTTCAAGTTGTCCGCCCGTCGTTCGTGCACGCGCTCGGGGCCCCACGGAGGCGCCGCGATCGGCGGGAGACGCGGATCGGTGGGTGCGTCGGGGCCGTCGCCGAGCCGAAAGCGCAACGCCGTCGCGCGCGCGACTTCGAGCCCGGACGGGTCGTGGACCGTGGCCACGACCACCTGCAGTCGTTTGCCCTCGCGTGCGACCTCGCTGCGCAGCTCGAGCCGACCGAGCGGCACGCGCCGGTGCATGTCGATGGTGATCCGGGCGATCCGCATCGGCACCAACGTGGGCACGCGCTCCACCGCCCACGTGAGCAGTGCCGCCGGCGTGCCGCCGTACTGGCTGTTCGGGTCCCAGGGACCCTGGGTGAGCATGGTCGCGACGACGAAACCCTCGCCGTCGGGAACGAACATCGCCTCCACGAGGGCTATTCGTCGACGGGCTGGTGCGGATCGTCGAGGGTGAGGCCGAGCTCGTCGAGCTCGGTCTGGTCGAGCTCGAGCATCTCGGCGACGGTCTCGTCGCCGTTGCCGTCGTCGTCGACGACCGCGTCCGGATCGATGCCCGCGAGCACCTCGTCGCGCGCCGCGATGTCGTCTTCGATCTCCAGTTCCCGGGCCTCTTCCGGGCCCGGCTCGTCACCACGACTTCGTGCGCTCACGAAACTCTCCTCATGTTCTTGGAACCGCCTGCTTGTGCGACACTCAGGAGATGACTGAGCGGTTTCCGTATGCGATCGATCCCAAGTATCGCCCATTGCTCGTCATGTTCGGATTCCGAGGGTCCAGGGACGCAGTCACACTCGACGACGGCGACACGTTCCGAGCGACGTTCGGCTTCGTGAAGCTCGAGACTCCGCGTTCGAACATCACCGGAGCCCACATCACCCGCGGCTACCGGTGGTGGACAGCCATCGGAGCCCGCCGATCGATGGTCGACGACGGTCTCAGCTTCGGCAGCAACCACGACGCCGGAGTCTGCATCCACTTCGCGGAGAAGGTCCCATCGCTGCTCAAGCGCAGCGGGCACTCTGCGCTCACGGTCACCGTGGAAGACCTCGAAGGCCTCACCCGCGTGCTCGAGCGCACCGAGGGCTGAGGCGAGGGCGCACACGCATCAGCGCCGGGCGCGGATTCCGATCGTCCGTGCCGCGCGCCGGGCGGCGTCGGAGCCCGCGAGCTGGCGGAGGAGGAGCAGTCCGTCGACGACCGCGATCGCGGCCTCGGCCTCGGCGCGACGCCTCGCCGGGGTGCCCCGGACGAACTCCGCGGCCCAGGTGATCCACGCGTCGACCAGCTGTGGGAGCAGCGTGGAGTACGGCTCGCGACCGGTTGCGGCGAGGCCACTGGCTTCGAAGAACAGCGCGAAGATCGGATCGGCCTCCCTGGTGGCGAGCATCGGCCAGGCCACGCCGAGCAGCTCGAGATGATCCTCGGCCGTCGAGGCGAAGGCCGGGGCGAGGGTCTCCTGGAGCTCGGCGCCCATCGCGACCAGCACATCGCCGACGAGATCGTCCTTGCTCGGGAAGTAGTAGACGACGATTCGGTCATCGATGCCGAGCCGCTTGGCGACACGTCCGAAGGTGAGGTTGCTCAAGCCGTCGTCGAACGCCACGGCCAGGGCGCCGTCGAGGATCTCGGCCTTCGTGTGCTTGTAGCCCATGGCCCCCTTGATTGTAGTAACCGCTGCGATTACTGTTCGCAGTGATCACTACAAACTACGGAGGCCACGATGTCGCCCGCTCTGACCACCCAAGCCGCGTCCTACCTGTTCCGCCAGCCTCCGGATCGGTTGCTCGACGTCGGCGAGGGCGAGGTCGCACTCCGCACGGTCGGCCAGGGTCCTGACGTGCTCTTCGTCCACGGCTGGCCGGTCAGCGGGGCGACCTTCCGCACGCTGCTCCCCTTCCTGGCCGAGCACGTCACGTGCCACGTCATCGACCTGCCGGGCGCCGGGTCGAGTCGCTTCACCCCCGAGACGCGTCGTCACCGTCGCGCAGCACGTCCAGACCGTCCGGCGTGTCGTCGACCTCATGGATCTCGATGATGTCGCGGTGGTCGGGCACGACAGCGGCGGGATGTTCGCCCGGCACGCACTCGCCGGCGATGCTCGGGTGCGGGCGATGGGGCTCGTCGACACCGAGCAGCCCCAAGGGCTGAGCTGGCGGTTCAAGGTGTTCCTGTCGGTGCGCCACCTGCCGGCGCTGGGTCGCTCGCTCGGCTGGGTCATGGGGCGACGACGGCTGCGGCGCAGCCCACTCGTGCTCGGCGACGCATTCGCCGACTCCGACTTGCTCGACGGCGAGTTCGACGAGTTCTTCCTCGAGCCGATCCACGACTCGGAGGCACGTCAGGACGCCGCCGTGCGGCTCCTCCGGAGCTTCGACGAGCGGTACGTGCGCGAGCTCCGCGAGGTCCACCGTCGGATCACCGTCCCCGTCCAACTCGTGTGGGGCGATCGGGATCCGTTCTTCCCGGTGAAGTGGGCGCGTGAGATGGTGGAGACGTTCCCCGATGCGCGGCTCGAGATCATCGAAGGCGCGGGCCTGTTCGCCCACGAGGAACGCCCGGCCGAGGTCGCCGAGACGCTCCTGCCGACCCTCGTCGGTTCTCGCTGACGAGCCGGGCGCGGCGAAGCCGTCGAGAGAGGTCACGGAGAGGTCAAGTAGGATGGTCGGCCACCCCAATGCTGATTGGGGACGCCTCGTTGACCGTCGACCGCTTCCGGTCGGGATGATCCCGTCGCCTCCTCTGAGCCATGACTCCGGAGCTTCGATGTCTTCATCCACCAACGGTCAGGCGCGACCGAAAGCCACCGTGTTCTGCGAAGGCAACTTCGCCGAGATCGACGGCAAGACCGCGAACGGGCTGATCCGCCAGTCCGAGCGGTACGAGATCACGTCGGTGATCGACAGCACCAAGGCCGGGCGCGATGCCGGCGAGGTGCTCGACGGCATCAGCAACGGGATCCCGATCGTCGCCGACCTGACCGAAGCACTGGCCAAGCACCCGCAGTGCTTCGTCGTGGGCGTCGCGCCCACGAGCGGGCTGCTGTCGCCACCGGAACGTGCGGTGATCCTCGACGCCATCGCGCAAGGCCTCGACATCGTGAACGGCCTCCACGAGTTCCTCAACGACGACATCGAGTTCGCCGCCGCCGCGGCCGCGCACGACGTGCGCATCGACGACGTCCGCCGCCCGCGCGCCAAGACCGACCTGCACATGTTCTCGGGCCGCATCCACGACGTGACGTGCCCGCGCATCGCGATCCTCGGCACCGACGGCGCGATCGGCAAGCGCACCACCGCGACCATCCTGACCAGCGTGCTCAACGACGCCGGCGTGCGCGCGGTGATGGTCGGCACCGGACAGACCTCGCTGATCCAGGGTTCGCGCCACGGCGTCGCGCTCGACGCCGTGCCCGCGCAGTTCGTCACCGGCGAGCTCGAGGCGGCGGTCGTCGAGGCGTTCGAGGTCGAGGACCCCGACGTGATCATCGTCGAGGGACAAGGCGCGCTCAGCCACCCGACCTACCTGAGCTCGACCGCGATCCTCCGCGGCAGCCTGCCGGCCGCGGTGATCCTCCAGCACGCACCCGCCCGCACGACGGTCAGCGACTTCCCGAACGTGCCGATGCCCACCGTGGTCAGCGAGATCAACCTGATCGAGACGTTCGCGCGCACGAAGGTGATCGGGATCACGATCAACCACGAGGGCATGACCGACGCCGAGATCTCGGTCGCGATCGCCGGCTACGAAGCCGTCCTCGACATCCCCGCCACCGACGCGCTCGCCCGCCCGACCGATGCGCTGCTGGACATGGTGTTCCGGGCGTTCCCCACCCTCCGCGCGGAGCCCGCGATCGCGGGTCGGTGAGCTCGCCCCGGATCGACGTCGATCTCGATCGCATCGGACAGAACACGCAGGAGGTCGTCCGCCGCGCCGCGGCACGCGACGTCTCGGTGACGGCGATCACCAAGGCGTTGCGCGGGCTGCCGGCGCTCGGCCGGGTGTTCCTCGCCGCCGGCGCCACGGCGCTCGGTGACTCGCGCGTCGAGAACATCGAACGGCTCCGCGCCGACGGCATCGACGCGCCGATCGTGCTGATCCGTTCCGCGCTGGCGAGCGAGGTCGAGCGCGTCGTGACGGTCGGCGGACACGAGCTGCGCGACCGAGATCGAGATCGTCGGCTTGCTCTCCGCCGCCGCCGTCCGTGCCGACCGGGTGCACGGCATCATGCTCATGGTCGAGCTGGGCGACCTGCGCGAAGGGATCATGCCCGCCGACCTCCCCGACGCGATCGCGCGCTGTCTCGAGTTCCCGAACATCGAGATCCGTGGCATCGGCACGAACCTCGCGTGTCGCAACGGCGTCGTCCCCGACGACCGCAACCTGGGTGAGCTCTCCGACCTGGCGACGTCGATCGAAGCGGAGTTCGACCTGACGCTCGGCGTCGTGTCGGGCGGCAACTCGTCGAGTCTCGAATGGTCGTTGTCGACCGAGCAGCTCGGCCGGATCGACAACCTCCGGCTCGGAGAGGCGCTCCTGCTCGGTCGCGACCCGCTGTACAGCACGCCCATCGAGGGGCTGCACCAGGACGCGGCGACGATCTTCGCCGAGGTGATCGAGTCGAAGCACAAGCCTCGTCGAGCGTGGGGTGATCGCGCGCAGAGCACGTTCGCGCCGCCAGCGGACACGCGCACTGCAGACGCGAAGGCCGCCGACGAAGAACATGGCTGGCACTCACTGCTCGCAATCGGCCATCAGGACACCGACCCGCTCGACCTCGGCGCGCCGTCCGGCTTACGGATCATCGGTGCGAGCAGTGACCACCTCGTGATCGCGTCGGAGCAGAAGCTCGCGCTCGGATCCGAGGTCGCGTTCCGTCCCGGCTACTCCGCGCTCGTGCGCTCGATGAGCTCGCGGACGATGCACTCCGTCATCCGGGGTGGCCCCGACGTTCGCTGAGCACCAGTCACCGCCGCGCGTCAGAGCGATTCCGCCTCGCGAATCGTTTCGCCCGCTCGTCGCGGTGTCGTCTCAGGCTTCGCGTCCAGTCTCGACGGGATCGCCGAGGGTGAGGCCGTCGGCGCCGATGTGGAATTCGCGGACCTCCGGTGTGTGGTCACTGCCGCGGGTCTTGAGCACGGTGAGGCTCCGTCGCACTTCACTGCCGGTCCGGTAGTACTGGAGCACCACGACGTTGTCGCTGAGATGTGAGATGCCGATGTCGGAGAGTCGGGTCGCGCCGAACAGTTCCGCGACCTCGAACGTGAAGAGCAGGCTGACCTTCCGGCGTGTGCAACGTTGGACGAGTGAGTGGACCAGCTCTCGAAATCTGATCTGGTCCGGAGACGCGAGCAGGACGTCTCCGAGGCTGTCGATGACGACTCGGGAGGCGCCGACCGCGTCGACGAGATCGAGCAGGTCATGGACCCACTCGTCGATGTAGAGATCGACCGGGGATCGACTCAACAGCGAGATGCATGGGTCGTCGAAGGCCCACCCGAAGCCGGCTGCGATGCGGCCGAGCTGCGTGGCGTTCTCCTGGAAGGTGGCAAGGACGGCCTGCCTGCCCTGAGACGCGGCGCTGAAGGCGAAGTGCAGACCCATCAGTGTCTTCCCGACGCCCGTGGGTCCCGCGATGACGGTCGCGGAACCTTCCCAGTACCCGTCACCGAGCGCGGTGTCGAGCGCGGCGATGCCGGTCGAGTCTCGGCCTGTGCCACTCTCGTATTCCGCGGTCCGTTGCAAGTCGGCCAGCCGGGGGAAGACGTCGATCCCCGACGACTTGATGCGGTAGGCGTGCTCGCCTGACCGGAAGCTGCTGCCTCGCAACTTCAACACCTGCAGCACCCTGGTCTCGCGCTCCGCGGCCCGTTTGGTGTCCATGGCGATGATGCTGTCGGTGACGGCGAACTCCGCAGACTCGGTCGTCGCGCTTCGTTCGTATTCACCGATCCAGAAGGCATTCGCTGACACCGCCGTGAGGCGACCCGCGAGGTCGTGGAGGAATCGCCGGAACTCGGCTTCGTCGGCCGCAAAGGCGCGGATGGCCTTGAAGCTGTCGATGACGATGAGGCCGGGTTGGAACTCCTTGAGGTGTTCGTCGACCTGGTCGACAAGGCCTCTAATCCCGTCGGCAACCAATGCGGCACCGAGGTCGTCGTAGAACACCCGCGTGCCAATGGCATCCGGATCGAAGAAGTCGAGCGATTCGCCGTACCGCAAGACCTTGTCGAATGGTTCGGACACGGTCGACAAGAACAGACCGGGCCGCTGCTCCGTCGCGTTGTGGAACAGGTATTGCTCGGCGAGGATCGTCTTGCCGCTTCCCGGTGGGCCGATCAACAGATTGATGGCATTGGCGGGCAGACCGCCGCCCAGGACCTCGTCGAGTCGATCAGAGCCACTCGACAGGCGATCCGTCATCGAAGCGACTGCGCCGGTACCACGCTCCGCAATGCGCTGGTGCCCAGAAGATCGCGCACCGCGGAGACGAGCTGGAGTGTCTCGAGCGGCTTCTGCAAGAAGACGTCCGCACCGGCGTCCAGTGCCCGTGCACGCTGCTCCAGTGAAGAGACTGCGATCACGTGAGCGCCCTGGTCGGCGAGCGCCCGGCACAGTGCCACCCCGCGTCCCGCCGAGATCATGAGATCCAGCACGACGATCGCCGGCTGGCGGTCCTCGAACAGGCGTCGCGATTCCGCGGCGTCGAGCGCCAGGATCACCTCGAACCCCTCGGTGCGCAACAAGTACTCCGTGAGCTCCGCAGCGAACGGGTCGCGCTCGGCGAGGAGCACCAGCACGCTGTCGCTCATGGCGGACCCCACCACCCCTTGTCCCGCCGCGACCCGCTCACCCAGGACGCGGTGCGCATCGGCTGCGCTCGATCCCGCGGCCATCGAGCCCCCGATGAACGTCAGCTGTTCGATCTGGGAACGGGTGTAGAGCCGCTGGCCACCCAGGCTGCGTTCCGGGACGACCACCCCGTAGCGGTCCTCCCACGCCCGGAGTGTGGCCGAGGGAATCCCGAGCATCCGGCTCACCGCACCGATGCTGTAGATCGCCTCAGACGATGACATGGGCGAAAGCCTACCCCCGTCCGGCGAGCCCGCGGCAAGCTCAGCAGGTTTCGTCGAGCAGTTGTAGAACAGTTGCAGAACACTTGCAGAGAAAACTTCCCGGTGATTCAATCGGTTGCGCCGCCACCGCGACGCGAAAGGACACTCTCATGGGCTCCGACCAGGCCTCGTTCGAGCGACGCGAAGCTCACGGGCTCAGGACCCTGGTCGTGACCGGCGAACTGGATATGGCCAACGCGTCGAGCTTTCTGCAAGAACTCCTCGCAGTCGCCGACGAAGCGCAACCGCCCGCCCTCGTCGACCTCTCGTCCGTCACCTTCCTCGACTCGTCCGCGATCTCCGCCCTCGTCAAAGCCCACCACAGGTTGGAGGGCACGAACGTCTCACTGGTGCTCGTCAACCCTGCGCCTGCGTGTCGCTCGGTCCTCGAGCTCGCTGGCATCGATCAGGTCTTCGAGATCGTCGACCGCTCACGTCGCTGACACGGTCCACACGCGAACGACGAGAAGTTGGCAACACCTCCCGGGGAACTTCATGACTCCTGAAATCGCGGTCAACGAGGAACGTCTCGCTCTCGCAATCGAAGCGGCACGACTCGGCACGTGGACCTGGGACATGGCCTCTGGCCGAACGACCTGGGACGAGCGTCTCGAGGAGATGCACGGATTACCGCCCGGTGGCTTCGGTGGACAGTTCGAGGACTGGGTGGCGGCACTTCACCCCGAGGATCGCGCTCGAATGCCTCGCCCGCGTGCATGCCGCGCTCGAAGTGCCGGGCCCCTACAAGCTGTCGCATCGCACGGTTTGGGCAGATGGCTCGATTCATTTCGTCGAGTGTCGGGGCACGGTCCTCCTCGACGAAGGTGGAGAGCCCGTCGGCACGACAGGCGTGGCGATGGATGTCACGCCCCGGGAACGTCACGAAGCGGAGATCACCGACGCGCTCGAGCACCAGCGACAAATGGTCCAGGTCCTGCAGAGCGCGCTCCTGCCCACATCGTTTCCGAGGGTCCCAGGAACCAAGGTGGCAGTCCGCTATGTCGGCGCGGAGACCGACGCGGTGGTCGGTGGGGATTGGTACGCGATTCTTCCCCTCGATGGCAACGCGCTCGGCCTGGCGATCGGTGATGTTGCGGGCCACGGTCTGCTCGCGGTCGCCGACATGGCCGCCGTTCGTTTTGGTCTGCGGGCGCTCGCGCTGAGCGAGCATGCGCCCGATGTCGTGCTCACACGGTTGGATCAGGTTGTTCGGGTGTTCAGCAGCGAGACGATGGTCACCGCGCTGTACGGAGTCTTCGATCCTCGAACCCGTATGTGGTCGTACTCGACGGCGGGACACTGCCCAGCCATACTTCGTCACCCTGACGGCACGACCACCGTGCTCGACGCGATCTGCGATCCGCCGCTGGGGCTCGACGCCGCGTTCATGACGCACTCGGTGCACCTCGATGAAGGCGCGACGTTGATCTTGTACACCGACGGTCTCATCGAGCGACGACACGAGCCGATCACTACCGGCATCGGGCGCCTCAGGGAAGCGTGCAGCAGCGGGCCCGCAGATCCTGACGCGTTGTGCGAGCATCTCCTGCACGTGATGCTGCAGAGCAGTTCCAACGAAGACGACGTAGCGCTCGTCATCGTCAACGTCTCCGACGACGGAGACTGACTCCACCAGCCGGCGGTCTGCGGGATGCCGGCCGCGCGGGATCTGTCGGTCGGAATGGCCACCCTCGCAGCATTGCGCATGGCGCTGACGAGCAGCTGAGGCACGAGCTCCGACCTCGCGCGGCGCGACGCCTCCGCACCGGCGTCCGCCCGTCGAGGTTTCCGCTCGGTCCTCGCTCGGGAATGCCGAAGGAGAGCGAACGCGAGGCATGATCCAGGAGGCCAAGGCGATGATGACATCCCAGCCCCACCAGCGGCGTGGCCGCGTGCCCGGCACCGGCATCCGATGGTCCTACGTCGCCGCATTGGTCATCTTGGCCGCGCTCATCCTGCTCGTCGTGCAGAACAACCAGCAGGTCCACTTCCAGTGGCTCTGGCTCGACTTCCAGGCGTCGCTCGCCGTGATGCTGCTCGTCACCGTGTTGGCGACCATGGCGCTTACCAGCCTCGCCGGGCTCGTCTGGCGCAGCCGTCGTCGACACCGGATGACCGTTGCCCGCGACCGCGACAGCGAAGCGTTGCACGAGTCGACGGCGCGCCAGCGGTCGAGTGCCGCCCGGCCATCCCCGTGACGGCGACGCGGCGATGACCCGACGCGCAACCACCTGATCGTGGGCGAGGAGGCGGTCGGCGAAGAGGCCGGGGGAGCATCCAGGTGAGCGGCGTCCTGGTGTTCGCGGTGACCCTCCTCATCGGTGTTGCCATCTCCGGCGTTGCCCGGCGCAGCATCCTGTCGACGGCCGTGCTGTTCCTCGCTGCTGGAGCGGTCGCAGGGCAGCTCGGATTCGGCGCGATCGACGTCTCATCGGGAGACCCGTCCGTGGTGCTCCTGACGGAGATCGCCCTGTTCGCGGTGCTGTTCACCGACGGGATGCACCTGGGCGTGCAGGATCTCCACCAGGCGTGGCGGCTGCCGGGCCGACTGCTCCTGGTCGCCATGCCGCTCACGTTCGGCCTCGTCACGGTCGCGGCCGCACTGCTGATGGGCCTGCCCTGGACCGAGGCGATGCTGGTGGCAGCCGCGCTCACGCCCACCGACCCGGTCCTGGCGTCGGCGATCGTCGGTCGACGCGAGGTGCCCCGCCGCATACGGCAACTGCTCAACGTCGAGAGCGGCCTCAACGACGGTCTGGTGCTGCCGGTCGTCATCGTGTTGCTCGACGTGCTCTCCGCCGAGGCGATCGACCCCGGCCGGGTCGCCGCCGCGCTCGTCGGCGGCGTGCTCATCGGGATCGTGGTACCGGCGGCGGCGGCACGTGTCCTGCGCGCGGTCCCCGGCAAGAGCACCGACCGCTACGAGGCCCTCGCTCCGGTTGCCATCGGCATGCTCGTGTTCGCGATCACCGAGCTCACCGGCGCCAACGCCTTCCTGGCCGCCTTCGCCGCCGGTTCCACCGTCGCCACGGTCGCGCCCGAGCTCCAGGTGGCCTTCGAGGAGTTCGGCGAGCTGGTGAGCGAGCTCCTGAAGCTCGCCGCCCTCCTGGTGTTCGGAGCGCTGCTCACACCCGACATCTTCGTGGCCGCCGGCGTCGCCGGCCTGGTGTTCGCAGTGCTGACGCTCACCGTCGGGCGTGCCGTTCCGGTGCTGATCGCACTCCTCGGAACCGGTGTGCGCGGCAAGGAATTCGTGACCGTGGCCTGGTTCGGACCGAAGGGCTTCTCTTCTGTCGTCTACGGCCTCTTCATCCTCGCCGCCGGCGTGGCCGACGACGAGCGGATGGCACAACTCGTCGCCCTCACCGTCGTGCTGTCGATCGTCGTGCACTCCTCGAGCGACGTCGCCGTCGCGCGTTGGTTCACGACGGCAGACGCCGCCGAAGAGCTCGGAAGCTGAAGGGCGACCTCGAGCACCGATCGTCTCGATGCTCAGGGCTGGTCGTCTGCGTCCGGTCCGCCACCACGTGCCTGCTCGCGGCCCTCGGGCGCCGCGCGCTCCGTGGACACGCTCGGTTCCAAGTACACCCGGCGCGCCGTCGGGACCTCCTCTCGGATCGCGCACTCCATCTCGTCGAGCACCGACGAGAGCGCACGACTGTCGATACCGTCGCGCACCACGATCTTGGCGCCGATCATGACCTCGTCGGGACCGAGCTGCTCCGTCCGTAAGTCGATGATCTTCAGAAGCCGCGCATCGGCCAGTAGCGCGCGCCGTGCACCGTTGACGTCGTCGTCGCCGGCCGACTCGCCGATGAGAAGACTCTTCATCTCGGTCGCGAGCGTGAGCGCCACCGCGACCAGCAGCACGCCGATCCCGAGGCTGCCCAACGCATCGAAGCGCGAATTCCCCGTGGCCCACGACAACACGAGTCCCGCGAACGCGCACGCGAGCCCGGCCAGGGCTGCGCTGTCCTCGAGCAGCACCACGGGCAGCTCCGCCTGCTTCGAGGCGTGGATGAAGCTGTACCAGCTCTCGTCACCCTTCAACGCCCGCGCCCGACGTACGGCGGTCCTCAAGGACAGGGCCTCGAACACCGCGGCCAGCAGGAGGATGCACACGCCCCAGCCGATCGATGTCAGCTCGTGCGGACTCCGAAGCTTCTCCCAGGCTTCGAGCAACGCGAACAGTCCTCCCCCGGTGAACAGCACCATCGCCACGACGAAGGCCCAGAAGTACCGCTCACGGCCGTAGCCGAAGGGATGGCTCTTCGTTGGCCGCTGGCGCGCCCGGTGGCGCCCGAAGAACAACAGCCCCTGGTCGGCGGTGTCGGCAACGGAGTGGATGCCTTCGGCGAGCAGTGACACCGCGCCGGTGAGCACGAACCCGACGAACTTCACCACCGCGATGGCGACGTTCGCGAGCAGTGCAACGAGCACCGTGCGATCGGTGTCGACCTCGTGCGCCATCTCTCTGTGGTTTCCGATCGGCGGCGGATCCATGCATGCCGGGGCGCACGCCAGTGAGGTCTCCGCAAGTTCCGAGACACGCAGGCCTGACCGTCGCCGGAATGGCATGATGAATCCCGATATCGAGATGGAAGATGGCTCACCGCCGTATGCGCAGGCCACACCGAAAGAGTCCTCGTTGGTGTCTCGACGCCTGGCGCAGAAGGAAGCCGGACAGAGCACCGGCTTCACTCCTCGACGTCGACACGGCATGTCCACGTCACGCCGCGGGTAGGGCAGTTGCATGGCTTCGCCGACCCCTGTACCACCTGTACCACCCGAGCGTCGCACGTTTCGTTGTCGTGTGCTCGGTTGCTCCTGGCAGTTCCGTGCGAGCGGTGAGACCGTCGTGTGGACGTGCAAGCGCGGTTGTATCGGCACCGCCGGAAGCCGACGGTGCGACAGCCAGCGAGAGGCACAACGGCTCGCGCAGCAGCTCAGCCGCGGCGGTCCGCGGTCGGCGTTGCGGATCTTCGAGGTCTTGAGCGGGTCGGTACGCCGGCCCTGAGCGCGGTCTCGCGGACGTCGATCAGGCGGGTCGATCCCGCCGGTTTGCTCGCGTCGAAGACGGGAAATGAACTGACCCGACAGCGACAGACGCGCGTGTCTCGGAGGTGACCATGGCGATCACGACCGGCACGATCAGGACCAAGATCCCGGCTCGGATGGATCGCCTCCCGTGGTCACAGTGGCACTGGCTGATCGTCTGGGCACTGGGCGCGGTGTGGATCCTCGACGGGCTCGAGGTGACGATGAAGGGCGCCGTCGGGTCGCGGCTCACCAATCCGAACGCGCTGGGTCTCACCGCAGCCGAGGTGGGGCTCTCTGCGTCGATCTACATCGGCGGCGCGATCAGCGGGTCGCTGTTCTGGGGATATCTCACCGACCGATTCGGTCGTCGGAAGCTCTTCATGCTCACGCTGGCGCTCTACATGGCCGGCGTGCTTCTCACCGGGCTCTCGTGGAACTTCGCCTCGTTCGTGACGTTCCGCTTCATCACCGGGTTCGCGATCGGAGGTGAATACTCGGCGATCAATTCCGCGATCGACGAGCTGATTCCGGCTCGCGCTCGCGGTTGGGTCGACCTCGCCATCAACGGCAGCTACTGGATCGGGACCATCGTCGCCGCATCGTTGTCATTGCTCTACCTCGACACGAACATCTTCCCCGTCGATCTCGGATGGCGCATCGCATTCTTCACTGGCCTCGTGCTGGCATTCGGACTGCTGCTCCTTCGTCGCCACGTTCCTGAGAGCCCTCGCTGGCTCATGACGCACGGACAGCCGGAAGAAGCCGAACGTGTCGTGCGCCAAATCGAGCGCGACGTCTCGAGTTCGGTGGCGGAGGAACTCTCGGAGCCGAGCGACGACGACGTGATCGAGATCCGCGAGCGCGACAGCGTGGGATTCGTCGAGATCGCTCGCACGGCATTCAAGGTCTATCCGAAACGCACGATCCTCGGACTTTCGTTGATGGGCACCCAGGCGTTCTTGTACAACGCCATCTTCTTCACGTACGGCTTGGTCCTGACGTCGTTCTACGGTGTGAGCGAAGCTCGCGTCGGCTTGTACCTGATCCCCTTCGCAGTGGGAAATTTCCTCGGGCCGCTGCTCCTCGGACGCTTCTTCGACACCGTCGGTCGCAAGCCGATGATCTCGATGAGCTACATCGTCTCGGGCGCGTTGCTGATCGTCGTCGGCTACTTGTTCACGACCGATGTCCTCACGACAGTGACGCTGACCGCATCCTGGGTCGTGGTGTTCTTCTTCGCGTCGGCCGGCGCAAGTGCCGGCTATCTGACCGTGAGTGAGACGTTCCCGATGGAGATCCGGGCGATGGCGATCGCGTTCTTCTATTCGATCGCCACCGGCATCGGCGGCATCATCGGGCCCTTGCTGTTCGGTTCTCTGATCGGGACCGGCAATTCGCGCTCGGCCGTGTACGTCGGCTATCTGATCGGGGCCGGGCTCATGATCTTCGGTGGCGTCACCGAGCTGTTGATCGGCGTCAAGGCCGAGCAGCAAGGTCTCGAGTCGATTGCCAAGCCACTGTCGGCGGCTTCGGCCGATGACGCGGGCGACCAGACCACCATCGAAGGCCCACTCGGGCTCGACCTCGCCGACGATCGGGCGATCCGCCAGTTCCAGAAGCAGAACGGTCTCGACGAGACGGGCGTGATCGATGCGGCGACCCGCGGGGCACTCGCGGCGCGGATCGCAACGAGCGACGACGACGAGGACGAGAACGGGGAGGTGTTGGGCGTCGACTTCACCGACGCCACTTCCATCGCCGAATTCCAGGACCGCCACGGATTGACCGCCGATGGAGTGGTCGGTCCCGCTACCCGCGGCGCGCTGATCGCGCAGCAGGGACGCATCGAACTCGATCCGAGCCGGGCCGATTCGATCCGGCAGTTCCAGGCTGCGTATGGCCTGCGGGAGGACGGCGTCATCGGGCCGAGGACCCAGGCAGCGCTGCGTGCGGTGGCCGCCGAACGCATCCACGAGTTCGCCAGCGCCGACACCGACGAAGGCGACGAGGACTCCGACCCCGCCCGGTCGGCCATGTCCGCGAGCGACGTCGACGTCACCGACGCCGACTCGGTGAAAGCGTTCCAGCGCCTCATGGGCCTGGCGCCATCGGGCGACGTGGACGGCGAGACACAAGGTGCGCTGTCCGCGGCGTGGAACAGCCTCGAGGTGCGCCTCGGCCTCGATGTCTCGGACCCAGCCTCAGTCGCCACGTTCCAGGCGCTCCACGAACTCGAACCCGACGGGATCGTGGGTGCCACCACCCGCGAGGTCATCGCCGCGCTGGCGGGTCAATGCGATGCCAGGCCGGTGCGACGAGCCGGCATCAACCCGAGCGATCCCGACGAGATCCAGCGCTTCCAATCCGACCACGGCCTCGATGCCACCGGAGTGATCGACGAAGAGACGGGTCGGGCGATCCGGCGCGAGGAGCACCGGACAGTCGGCGTCGACGCCGCGGACCGGGAATCCATCGCATCGTTCCAACACGCCCATGGCCTCGATCCCGACGGCATCATCGGCCCCGAGACGATGGGTGCGATGCTGGCGGCGCGCGGCAGAGCTACCGACCGACGAGGACGACGACGACCGCTCCGACGACCCCGAGCGCGTCCTCGACCCGACCGACAGCGGGTCGGTGCGGCGGTTCCAGCGAGACCACCACCTCACCGAGGACGGCGTGGTGGGCGTGCAAACGCAAGTCGCATTGCGGGCCGCCCGGATCGAACGCGAGCACCAGGACGGTCAGAACGGACAGTCTCCGAGTCCCCGTCCCGAAGAGAGCAACGACCGTGCGGCGGCTCGCCAGCACCATGTCCACCGTCGCGCTGCGATCTACTCCGGACTGCCCACGTTCGCGCACCTCGACGGTCCTGATGACACCGACCGCGAGGTTCGTGCCCTTGCGACCACACTGCGCGAGCACGGGCCGCTGAGCCGACACGAACTCCGCGACGCCACCCGTGCCCGCACCTGGGGCCCCGGCCGATTCCGCCACGCGCTGCGCGTGGGAATCGACGACGGCGTCATCCGCAAGGCAGGGGCACGTCAGTACGAGGCGGCGCGCCGCTAACCAAGACCTCGTTGCCCGCACACTCGACAGCCTCGCCGAAGAACCTTGGCGAGTGGGAACTCGGCCCCGGACGAGATCTCTACGATCTCGGAACCCCGGTACGACGGACAGCACAGCTCTGGAGAGCGCGGGGCAGCGATCGGCGGCGGATCCATGCATGCCGGGGCGCTCACATCGCTTCTTTGATCCCCGCCCGTATCAGCCACCCGTTCACCGGATACGCGGTCGCGAAGCCCAGCACCAACGCGGTCAACGACGCGGTGTCGGCTTTGAGTGCGGCGACGAGACCTTCTCGACGTCCGAGACCGCGCATCGGCACGATGGCGAAGTACTGGACGGCGATCCCGAACGCCAGCGAGAAGTTGACGACGTACTCGGCGAACAAGGCGTAGCCGGCGATCTCGAGCGCGAGGAGCAGCACCAGCCAACCGCCGAGGAAATCGCCGACGAGCACCTGCGTCGCAGTGCGTGACACCCAGAGCGACCGTGGCGGGGAACGGGCGTTCAGGCCCGCGACCGTATTCTTTCTGCCTACGCGCGCTGCGGCGACCCCACGTGGCGTAGCCGGCGAGCGCGAGCGGGCCGAGGTACAACCCCGCTTACCGGCCACACGATGTCCATCACCGCCATCTCTTGGCGGTAGCCACGCCCGAACACGTCGGAGGCGATCAACGCAGCGGAGAGGAGGCCCACCCCGATCGCGCACCACGCCACGGTCGTCGACCAGTGTGGTGCCACGCGTCAGCACCCGTCGCGGTGGCACGTGAACGTCACGTGATCCCGTCGGCGTCGGGAGCACCGCCGAATCCGATGATCGTCCATGCGTGCTCTGCACCGCTTCGGCGGAGGCTCTCCACGCGGTGGTTGCCGTCCTCGAGCATCAGATGCGAGTTGCGACAGGACGCGATCACGGGCGGCGGTTCCCAGCCTTGCTCGATGCGCTCGTGCATGTCGTCGACGCGATCGTCCCAGTAGTCACGGTCCACGGTGCACAGCACTGGTTCGTCGGCCGGTCCCGCGAGCCGGTGCAGTTTGTCCAACGGCACCTGCACCGGACCCAGCCACCACAGACCGCGTTGCGCGAGCTCCGCTGCGAGCGGGGCATTGTCGCTGCCGGGGCTGGCGAGGAACCGGGCGACCCATGGCCCGAGCTCGCCGTGCTCGGCCGCGTCCCGGGCGCACTCCAATGAGAACTCATCACGGGCGGTCACGCTCGATGGTTACCCTCCGACTCGCTCGGCTGCACCTGGGAACGCGTCGATCCGCGACCTGGGCGACCGAGGCGCAGCAGATGATCGGCTTCGTTGAAGGAGTGCAGCGTCCAACGATCGAGCACCCGGTCGTACTCCCACTCCGTCAGCCCCGTGTTGGAGGGACGGAGCTGGGTGCCGGCGGTTCGGCGCGAGATCCCGAGCAGCACGCGCAGCGAAGCCATGATCACACCGGCATGGCACACGGCCACGACCGTCTGTTCGGGATGGTCGCGGGCGACGCGCTCGAGCATCCCCTCCACTCGTTCATGGAAGCTGTTCCAGCTCTCACCCGCCGGCGCGAACAGTCGATCGGGCTCGGCCTCCATGTCGAAGGATCCGTAGCGGACGGCGTACTCCTCCCACTGCAGTCCGTCGGCGTCCCCCGTGTGGACCTCGCAGAGGTCGCACTGCCTCGCGTGGATCTCGAGCCCGAGCGCGCCGGCGATGATGTCTGCGGTCTCGACGGCACGCGGGATGATGCTGGTCAGCAAGATGTCGGCGCGGATGCGACCCGATTCGGCGAGGTGGTCGCGGAGCGCCTCGGCCTGCTGGCGTCCGAGCGGCGTCAACCCGGAGCAGCCCAGGGGTCCCCCGACCACCCCGCGCAAGCCGGCGAACGCGTCTCCGTGGCGCACCAGGATCAACCGCATCGCGTCACAGCCAGTCCACGTGGCGGAACCACAGCGCGAGGGCGACGCAGCTGGTCACGATGACTGCGAGCGCAGCGGGATAGCCCCACGCCACGTCGAGCTCGGGCATGTGCCGGAAGTTCATCCCCCACAGCCCGGCGAGCAGTGTCGGCAGCAACAGGAGGGCCGCCCATGCCGACATCGTGCGCATGTCCTCGTTCTGCTTGACACCCACCTGGGCGACGTTGACGTCGAACGCGTCGGTCAACAGGTCGCGGTGTGTCTCGAGTCCGGCGACCACCGTCTTCAAGTGGTCGGACACGTCGCGCAGGTACTCGCGCACGTCGTCGCCGACGAGGCCCTTGCGGTCGTCGATCAGCTCGTCCAACGGGAGCACGAGCGGTGCCGCCGCCTGCCAGAGGTTGAGGACCTCACGCTTGTAGCGGAAGAGCTCCTGACCGACGCGCCTCGGCGGCCGCTCGCTGAAGACCGCGATCTCCGCGAGCTCGATGGCGTGCTCGTGGGCGCGGAGCAGTTGGACGTATCCGTCGACCACCACGTCGGCGATGGCGTACAGCGCGGTTCCGGGATGGTTCGGGATCTTGACTGCGTCGCACATTCGCCGCTTCGCCACGAGCAGGAGCTCTTCCAGCGGTCCGTGGGCCACGGTGAGCACGAATTGGTCGCCAATGGCGACGAAGAGCTCGTCGTAGACGATCACGCCCGAGTCGTCGGTCCGGGCGGGACGAAAGACGGCTACGAGCGTGTCGTCGTAGCGCTCGACCTTGGGCCGTTGCCCCGCTTCGATGGCGTCCTCCACCGCGAGCTCGTGCAGCTGCAGCGTCGCGGCGATGCGGTCGAAGTCGCCGGCAACCGGATCGGTCACATCGATCCAGGCGAACGTCCCCGGTGCATGTTCCTCCGTCATCGCGTCCGCGAGTGCGACCGATCGGCTCCCGCCGGTACGGTCGTAGCACGAGCTCGAGGTGATCACCCGAACGACCTACCCGATCCGCTCGAGCTGTACCCCGAACCGCGCGTGACGGTCGGTGCGTCCGCCACCGGGGCAGCGCGTGCACCGTGGCCCGGCTACTTGAGCAGGTCGGCCTGCAGCGTCACGTAGTTCGACTTCGCGCAGTCGAACGTCCCTGGCTTCTGTGGATGGACGCGGACGAACTTGCCGTGCTTCACCTGGATGAGCACGAAGCAGCTCGACGTCTTCTTGTTCGCGATGTCGGTGTTGCCGATGATGCCCTCTGCGTTGAAGCTCGTGAGCTTCTGCAATCCGGCGAGCAGGTTCTCGCGCGTGACGCCGTTCACGCCCTGCTTGGCGACGACGTCGTTCATGACCTGCTGGAACGCGAGCCCCGCGACGTAGGAGTAGACACCGAGGCCGGTGGTCTTGGAGGCACCGACGTTCTTGACCATCGTGGCCAGCGCCGGGTTGGACTTCGTCTCGCCGAAGGGCAGGTAGGCGAGCCACATGTAGGTGCCCTCGGTCACGCTGCCACCGGTCTGGATGTACTTCGGGTCGTAGCACGCGCCGGTGCACTGCCACGTGACCTTCGAGGAGTCGACGTTCTGCAGCTGTGCTTCCTGCTGCATCTCGACCATCTGGGAGTACGAGAGACCGTCGAACACGTAGTTGGAGTCGTCGGCCTTCAGCTGCTGGACGATCGGCGTGTACGCGCTCGCGGGGTCACGGCCCGACTTGGTGACCTCCTGGTCCTTCGTGATGCCGGCCTGCTGGGTGATGTCGGTCTGCACCTTGATGCCGCGGTACGCGTCCTTGGTGTCGTTCGGGAGCACGAACACACCGTGCAGATCCTTGTTGACGTTCTTCAGGAGCCACTTCTCCGCGCCCTGCTGACCCTGGTAGGTCTGCGGGCTCTGGTCGGCGGTGTCGCACAGCAGCTGCGGCGGCTGCGCCGGGAAGGACACCCCCGCGGACTGGTGTGCCACGCCGGTCACGATCCCGCCGATCTCGGGCAGGCCGATGGCCTGGCCGCTCTTGTCGGCGCAGTTGACCTCGTCGTCGACGCTGGTGAGGAACAGCGTCGCGCTGCCGATCACCGCGAAGTCGTTCTGGCAGGCCTGGATCATCGCGTTGCGCGAGTTGTTCGGATTGAGCTTCGAGTCGTAGAAGTCGACCACGACCTTGCGACCGCCGATGCCACCCTGCTGGTTGATGGTCTTCGCGACGCCCTTCACCGCGTCGACCGAACCCTGGAAGAGCCCGGGCTGGAACGGGTTGTCGACATCGGCGACCACGGCGATGCGGATCTCGGTCGGGGTGACGCCGATGTCGGTCGCCGTCGGCTTCTCCTTTGCCGCGCGACTGCTCGCGCCGGCGACGCCGCCCGCGACCGCGAGGCCGACGACGACGACCAGCACGACCATCGAGACACCGAGACGCTTCACGAATTCCCCCTGCTCATGGATGCATCCGCGCGGTGGCGCAGGTGTCGATGTGGCCACGCCATCACGTCGCGCTGCCCCACCGGTGACCCCAGTAGCTCACGGCGGTGATCTCCGTCGCGACCCAGGTGGCGGGATCCACCAGGCGCCCACCGGTGCCGTACTCCACGTCGAACCCGCCCGGCGTCCCGACGTAGAACGAGACCATGTGATCGTTGGTGTGACGTCCGAGCGACGCCGAGATCGGTAGCTCCAGATCGCGGCAACGGTCGAAGCCGCGTCCCACCGCGTCGAGATCGTCGACCTCGACCATGAGGTGGACGATGCCGCTGGGCACCGGACCCTCGAACAGCGCGAGGCTGTGGTGGCGCGCGTTGCAGCCGAGGAACCTGATCCACGCGTCGTTCCCGACCGGGCCCATGCCCGGCAGGCGCATGGAGTCGCGGTGCTGGAACCCGAGGATCCCTTCGTAGAACGACATCGCCGCGCCCATCTCCGGCTGGGGCAGCACCACGTGCCCGAGCCCGAGGTCCCCCGCCACGAATCGGGTGCCGGCTCTCGGCGCCAGCGGGCGATGGTCGAGCGCCGGTCCCGCGTAGACCTCCAGTTGGGTGCCGCCGGGGTCGCAGGCGTGGACCATCGCCTCGACCCGTCGGTCGGCCAGCTCGTCGGATGACGCGCCGCGGACCGCGACTCCCGCGTCCTCGAGCGCGGCGGCGACGCGAGCGAGCGCGGCGAGGCCGGACACCTCCCAGCCGACCGCCGCGAGCCGATCCGCGTCGGCGGCTGTGATCACGAATCGGGCGCAACGCTCGTCGATCCGCCCCCGCAGCTCCGAGTCGCCGTCGCGCACCACCTCCAGGTCGAGGCCGTCCCGGAGGAACCGCTCCCACGCGTCGAGGTCGGTCGCCTCGAGCCGCAGGTAGCCCAGTGCCTGAATGCCCATGTCCCCCCTCGAGCCGACCCGCCGACGCACTCCCACTGTGCACCGCCGCACCGCGCGAGTCCCCGTCCGGGTTCCGGCCAACGGAATCCGTCGGCTCGCCGCGTCAGGACCCGGCCACGAGCCGATCGCCGGGCAACGCGCCGTCGCCGTACAGGCGGTCCTGGTAGCGACGCATCCCCGCCAGCCACCGGTCGATGTCGTCGGACTTCTGTCGGACGTACCCGGCCACCTCGGGGTGCGGGAGCACCCAGAAGCGCTCGGCCGAGATCGCATCGATGCACTCGCGGGCGACGTCGTCGGCTTCCAGCACCGCGTCCGAAGGCGCGACGCCGATCGGGCCGCGGGCCGACGGGTCCGCCACGCGGGCGTCAGGGCTGTTCGCGGTGATGTTCGTCCTCACGGCCTGGGGGCAGAGCACCGACACCCGGATCCCCTGGTGGTGATGGGTGATGGCGAGCCACTCGGCGAGGGCCACGGCCGCGTGCTTCGTGATCGTGTAGCCCATCGATCCGACCTGGGTGAGCAGGCCTGCCGCCGACGCGGTGTTGAGCAGGTAGCCCTGGCCGCGGGCGATCATCGACGGCAGCACCGCCGCGCGGCGTACACGTGCGCGAGGACGTGCACGTCCCACAGTGCCTGGAGGACCGCGTCGGACTCCTCGACGCCACCTTGGGTCACGAAGCCGGCGTTCGAGCAGAACAGGTCGATCGCCCCGTGGGCCGATTCGGTCGAGCGGACCAGCTCGGTGATGGCGGCCTCGTCGCGCACGTCGACGGTCGCAGCAGTGCCACCGATCGACGCCGCCACCGCCTTCGCCGCGTCGCCGTCGAGATCGGCCACGACCACGTGGCGGGCGCCGGCCCCCGACGCCGCCTTCGCCAACGCCGCCCCGATGCCGGAGCCACCACCCGTGACCACCACGACGCGCTCGACCAGATCCATGGCCGGAACCGTACGCATCCGAGCGCCCGTGGTCCGCGGCGCATCCCGCCCATCGGGACACCCGCGGCCGAGCGCTACTGGGCGGCGCGACCCGCGGCGCGGATCGCCTCGACCAGGTGCTGGGGGTCGTACGGGGCCGCGCGTCCCGGTCGATAGGTCACCGCGTCGAGCCGACCCGAATACGGGAACGAGCCGTGTCGCTCGTAGACGCTCCACGCCACGGGAGAACGCCGATCGACCCCCACGTCGATCCCCTGGAACGGGGCGAACCCGAGCAGCATGTGCGCACCGGGCATGGACGCGACCGCAACGCCGTCGACGGCGAGCTCGAAGTCCCACGTGAACCGCTCGCCGGCGACGGCGCGGAGGCCGACCGTCCGAGCGCCGGGGGCGAGGTGCCCACCGTCGAGCACGAACATGTCGCCGTAGTGGTTGTACGCGAAGTGCAGCTCCCGCTGCTCGACGTAGATCACGTAGCCGCCGCCCTGGTCGCCGTGGGCGACGAGGACCCCTTCGTCGTCGAGTCCGTGGTGGAGCTCGACGTCGATGGTGAAGTCCCGGAACGCGATCAGCTGCTGCGATCGGTACCGCTCCAGGGCGGGTGTGCCCGGCAGGAGGCGGACCTCGCGGTGGAAGGCTTCGTCGTCGGGCCGCCGCAGCAGCTGCAGCAGGCCGGTGCCGTCGTCGAGGGGAAAGACCTGGTTGTCGAGCGCGGCCGACTCCCAGCGGGCGGCGAGCTCGCGCACCTTGTCGGGCCGATCGGCGGCCAGGTCGCGCACCTCGGTCGGGTCGGACGCGATGTCGTACAGCTCCCATTCGCTGTCGTCGTACGGGGCGCCGCGCTGGTGGAGCGCGACCAGCTTCCACCCGTCCTGGTAGAAGCTGCGGTTCCCGAAGCACTCGGAGTACTGCGCGCGGTGGGTGCTCTCCGACCCGCCGCGCGACGAGGCCCGCGGCAAAGCTCGAACCATCGAGATCCGGGCGTGCTGACAGCCCGGCCAGTTCGACGATCGTCGGGTACAGGTCGGTCACGTACTGGTACTGGTCGCGGAGCGTGCCCCGGTGCTCGGTGGGGATCCCCGCGGGCCACGACACGACGAGCGGGACGCGCACACCACCCGCGTGGGTCGTCGACTTGTACAAGCGGAACGGCGTGTTCGAGGCCATTCCCCACCCGCGCGGGTAGTGCACCAGCGTCTGCGGGCCGCCGATCAGCTCGGGATCGCGCTCGACGTCGAGGTTCCACCCGGTCATCCCCGCGAACCCGCCGAACTTCTTGAAGTAGCTGCGCGAGCCCGTCGGCCCGCCCTCCTCGGTGGCTCCGTTGTCGGAGGTGAAGATGACCACCGTGTCGTCGAGGTCGCCCAGGGCGTCGATGACGTCGAGCAGCCGGGCGAGGTTCTGGTCGACGTTGTCGACCATCGCCGCGTACACCTCCATGTACCGGGCGAAGAGGGCGCGTTCCTCGGCGGAGTGGTCCGACCAGGGCTGCACCTCGTGGCCGACCTCGTGGTTCCGGCGCGGGAGCGCGGTCCCGGCCGGGAAGAGCCCGAGCTCGAGCTGGCGGGCGAAGCGAGCCTCCCGAACCGCGTCCCAGCCCACGTCGTAGCGGCCCCGGTGGCGCGCGAGGTCGGACGCCTTGGCGTGGAGCGGCCCGTGGACGGCACCGTGCGCGAGGTAGAGGAAGAAGGGACGCGTCGCGTCGTGGGCGCGCAGCTCCTTCAGGTACCCGATCGCCTGGTCGGTGATGTCGTCGGTGAAGTAGTAGCCCTCGGGGTACTCGTCGACGTCCACCGGCGAGTTGTCGCGCACCAGGTAGTGGGGCTGATGGAGGTTCGTCCATCCCTCCAGCACCCCGTAGTAGCGCTCGAACCCGCGCTGGAGCGGCCAAGAATCGCGCGGCGCGCCGCCGTGCATCGCGCTGTCCCGCGTCAGGTGCCACTTGCCGACCGCGAACGTCGCGTAGCCCGCGGCGCGCAACGCCTCGGGGAGCGTCTCGACCGCGGGATCGATCTCCATCGTCCAGCCGGGGAAGCCCGGGTCGAAGTTCGCGACCGCCCCGAACCCCGCCCGGTGCGGGTTCATCCCGGTCTGGATGGCTGCTCGTGAGGGCGAGCACAGCGGCGACGTGTGGTAGTTGGTGAAGCGGATGCCATCGGCCGCGAGCCGGTCGACCGCCGGCGTCGGGATCTCGGATCCGTACGGCCCGACGTCGCTGAAGCCCATGTCGTCGAGCAGTACGAGCACCACGTTGGGACTGCCCGCCGGGGGGCGGACCGGAGACGGCCACCACGGCGTCGACTCGCGCGCGGTACGACCGACCACGCCGCCGAAGGGCCGGTCACCGATCGTCATGCGGGGGCATCTCCTGGGGCAGCGGACGCGGTGAGCCGACGGGCGGTGCGACTCGGCGTGCGATCAGCTCCGCTGGAAGCGGTCGTTCCAGATCGCCGTGGCGGTGTTGCGGACGAGCGGCGCCATGGCATGGAGGTCGATGCGGGCCACCGGCCCGGTGACCGACACCGCGGCGATCGCGCGCCCGCTGCTGCGGAGCGGGGCGGCGACGCACGCGAGCCCCTCGTAGGACTCCTGGTGATCGAAGGCCAACCCGGTCTCCGCGATTCGTTCCAGCTCGATCTCGAGGTCGCGCGCCTCGGTGAGCGTGCGCGACGTGCGCTCCGGAAGCGGTCGGGCCAGCACGCCCGCCGCGGCCGCGTCGTCGAAGGCGAGCATCGCCTTGCCCAACGCGGTGCAGTATGCAGGCTGGCGGCCCCCCTGACGGGTGGGGAGACGGAACCCCGGCATGGGGATCCGCTCGAGGTACACGACGTCGGAGCCGTCGAGGATCGCCATCTGCACCGCCAACCCGCTGGCCACCGACAGGGCGTGCAGGTGCGGGGCGGCGAGGTCGGAGAGACGGCTGCGACGCGAGGCGAGACCGCCGATCTCGAACAGGCGCATCCCGATCCGGTAGCCCGAGACCTCCCGCTCGATCCACCCGATGGCCACGAGCTGGTCGACCATGCGGTGGACCGTCGACTTGGGCAGTCCCGTCCGCTCGGTCAACTCGTGGAGGCTGAGCGCACCGTCGGCACGGTCGAACGCACCGATGATGCAATCGACTCGCCCCAACACCGACCGGCGCGGCTCGTCGTCGCACTCGAGGGGGTCGCCCCCGATCGCGTCGTCGGCCTGCGCGTCGAGCTGTGGTTGGCCCACGATGCCCCTCCCCCAAGGCGCCGGATGACCGGCGACGGTACCACGCGGCGCTCGGCGAGCCGCCGCCCCACGGGCGGGGGCGGCGCCCCCGCGTGCCCACGCCACGCCGGCTCACACGGCGGCCGACCCGGGCGCCACCCCGGCGCTCAGTTCGACCGCGATGTCGATGATCTGGTCTTCCTGGCCTCCGACGAGACGCCGCTCGCCGCACCGAAGGAGGATCTCCGCGCCCGAGACGCCGTAGCGGTCAGCGGCTCGGTAGGCGTGGCGCAGGAAGCTCGAGTAGACGCCCGCGTAGCCCATGATCAGGCTCATGCGGTCGAGGACGCACTCGCCGTCCATCACCGGGCGCACCACCTCTTCGGCGACGTCGAAGATCACGAGGGGGTCGATGCCCGAGCGCACCCCCAGGCGGTCGAGCACCGCGGCCAGCGCCTCGGTCGGGGTGTTGCCCGATCCCGCGCCGAACGAACGGGTGCAGCCGTCGACCTGGACAGCGCCGGCACGGATCGCCAGCACGGTGTTCGCCACTCCGAGCGAGAGGTTCTGATGCCCGTGGAACCCAACCTGCGCGTCGCCACCCAGCTCGGCGACGAGCGCCGAGACGCGATCGCCGGCCTCGTCGAGGATCAGGGCACCGGCCGAGTCGACGACGTAGACACATTGACTTCCGGCCTCGGCCATGATCCGCGCCTGGGCGGCGAGGACCTCCGGCGGCTGGCTGTGGCTCATCATCAGGAAGCCGACCGTCTCGAGGCCGACCTCGCGGGCGATGGCGAAGTGCTGGCGCGCGATGTCGGCCTCGGTGCAGTGCGTCGCGATCCGGATCACCGAGACCCCGATGTCGCGGCACGCGCGGATGTCGTCCATCGTCCCGACACCGGGCAACATCAACGCGGCGATGCGCGAGCGGTCTGCGGCGGCCTCCACCGCGCTCTGCATGAGCACGCGCTCGTCGACCGCGGAGAACCCGTAGTTGTAGGACGAGCCCGACAGGCCGTCGCCGTGGCTGACCTCGATGACGGGAACGCCGGCTCGGGCGAGCCCGTCCACGACCCCTCGCACGTCCTCGGCGGTGAAGCGGTGCTCCTTGGCGTGCGAGCCGTCTCGCAGGGACGAGTCGGTGACCCGCACGTCCAGGTCGTCGGAGAACGGCATCTCAGCGCTCCTGGGGGATGAGCGACCGGGCGATCTCGTCGCCCACGCGCGCCGCGGCCGCCGTCATGATGTCGAGGTTGCCGGAGTACGCGGGGAGGAAGTCGCCGGCGCCCTCCACCTCGACGAAGACGGCGACCCGTCCGCGCTCGTCGGCTGGTTGCCGCCTCGAACTGGGGTGGTTGGAGGAGCCGGTAGCCCGGGACGTACGACTGCACCTCGGCCACCATCGCCTCGATCGACGCGGTCACCGCGTCGGCGTCGGTGTCGGGTTCGAGCGAGCAGAAGATGGTGTCCCGCATCGTCAGCGGCGGGTCAGCGGGATTGAGGATGATGATGGCCTTGCCGCGCTCGGCGCCGCCGAGCACCTCGACCGCGGAGGCGGTCGTGCGGGTGAACTCGTCGATGTTGCTCCGGGTGCCGGGTCCGGCGGAGCGGGAGGCGACGGTGGCCACGATCTCCGCGTAGGCGACGCGGGTCACCCGCGACACGGCGTGGACCATCGGGATGGTCGCCTGCCCCCCGCAGGTCACGAGGTTGACGTTCGGCTCGTCGAGGTGGCGGTCGAGGTTCACCGGTGGGATCACATAGGGACCACACGCCGCCGGGGTCAGGTCGATCGCCCGGATGCCCGCCTCCTCGTAGCGAGGAGCATTGCCGCGGTGCACGTGAGCCGACGTCGCCTCGAAGACGATGTCGGGGCGCTCGGCCCGTGCGAGCAGCCAGTCCACTCCCTCGGCGGACGTCTCCAGGCCGAGATCCCGAGCGCGTCGCAGACCTTCGCTGTCGGCGTCGATCCCGACGACGTAGCGCACCTCGAGCGCGTCGGACCGCAGCAGCTTGTAGACGAGGTCGGTGCCGATGTTCCCGGACCCCACGACGGCAGCAGTCGGGCGCGCGCTCACGACGTCGATCCTGGCCAGCGTTCGGGCGCGGTGCACCTCGCCGTGCCGGAGAGCGGGACGGCCGAACCGACGGTCGGCACCGTCAGGATCACGCGCCGGCAGTGAAGGTCGCGCGCACGGAACCCAGGCCGCTGATGCTGGCGTCGTACGTCAGTCCCGCCTGGGCCGGTACCAGTGCTCCGAGACTCCCCGACAGCACGAGCTCGCCGGCCCGCAGGGGCGCTCCCCGTGCCGCGACCGCGTTCGCCAACCAGACGACCGCGTTCAGCGGGTGCCCGAGGCAGGCCGCGCCGGTACCGGAGCTCACGATCTCGCCGTCGACGGTGAGCGTCATCTCGCACGCCCGCAGGTCGTCGACGTCGCGCAGCGACCGTGGTGATCCACCGGTCACGAACACCCCCGACGAGGCGTTGTCGGCGACGGTGTCGAAGATGGAGATGTCCCAGTCGGCGATGCGGCTGTCGACCACCTCGATGGCGGGAACCACGAAGTCGATCGCCCGGAGCAGCTCCGCGCCGGTCACGTCGCCCTCCGGCAGGTCCGCGCCCAGCACGAACGCCACCTCGGCCTCGACGCGCGGCTGGAGGAGCTCGGCGAAGGGGATCGGCTCGGAGTCACCGTAGGCCATGTCGGCGAACAGCACTCCGAAGTCGGGGGTGTCCACCTGCATCTGCTGTTGCACCGCAGCCGAGGTGAGCCCGATCTTGCGCCCGACTCGGCGGCGACCGACCGACCCGCGCGCGTGCACGATCTTCTGGACCTCGTAGCCGTCATCGAGGCCGCCGTCGGGCAGCAGCTCGCGGACGGGCGGACACGGGTGCTTCCGCCGGGTCGCGTCGAGGAGGCGTTCGGCGGCGGCATCGTGCGCGGCGCCGCGATCGACGTCGGTGAGCTCCACCACGTCCGGCTACTCGTGGTCGCGCAGCAGGTACGAGAGCACCACGCTCTCGAACTCGGCCTTGCGCTCGATCATCGCCCAGTGCCCGCAGTCGTAGAACACGTGGAGCTCGCAGCGAGGGATGAGCCGCATCGGCGCGATGGCGCCGTCGAGCGGCGTGACGCGATCGTCGCGACCCCAGGTCAACAACGTGGGCGCCTCGATGCGGCTCAGCATCGCCAGGGTCTCCGGGTTGGTGACCGTCAACGTGCGGAACGCGTCGAGCAGTCCCCGGTTGTAGATGGTGCGGATCGAGGCGAGCGCGGCCGGGTCGCTGGCCGCGTCCCAGCGCGACTCGACGAACTCGTCGGTGAGCAGGGCCGGATCGAACACCATCGAGCGCATCCACTGGACGAGCCGCTCCCGGGTGGGCTCCTCCACGAACTCCACCAAGCGGACGATCCCTTCGGGCGGCGACGCACTGAAGAACGGCACGCCCACGCCTCCCAGCGTCACCAGCCGGCTCACGCGTTCGGGGTTCGTCGCGGCCAGGCGGGCGACGATCCCGCCGCCGAGGGAGTTGCCCACCATCGCCAACCGGTCGATGCCGAGACCGTCGAGGAACGCCACCACCGCCCCCGGTGCGTGGAGGATCGGGGGGCCCTCCACTGCATGGCTGGTCCCGAAGCCGGGGAGGTCGAGCACCAGGGTCCGGAAGTGCCGGGCGAAGAGCCCGAGGTTGGCACCGAAGTTCGCCCAGCCACTGACCCCGGGCCCGGAGCCGTGCAGGAGCAGCAGCGGCGGGCCGTCACCGGCCTCGTGGTAGTGCAGTGCACCGTCGGGCGTGGTGAGCGTCCTGCTCGTCGAGGCAGCTGTGAGATCGGTGGTGCTCATCGATGTCCTCCCTGGCGGCGGCCCCGGCGCCGGCGGCTGCGCCGGACGCGACCGCTCAGAACGTGACGGAGGCCGGGCCCGTCGGGTCTTCGCCCATGAGCATCCCGGCGGCGTCGTCGTAGACCGGGCCGGGAACGAACACCGCATGGTTCATGCCCGCGTGCATGGCGCGCCAGAACCGTTGCACAGGCTTGTCGAGGCGCACGGCGTTGCCCCCGCAGCAGGTGAACGCACGGTCGGCCGCCTCCACCGCCCGCCACGCGACCCGAACCTGGTCGCGCCGGATGGCGACGCGGTCGGCCATGGTCACCTCGTGCCCGGCCCCGATCGCTTCGAAGAGCTCACCGACGTCGTAGAGCATCTGGGTGCGCGCACCGCGCAGGTCGGCGGCGGCCTCACCGAGGGTGCGGCGAGTGTGCGGATCGCTCACCTGCGCGACACCGACCGCGTTCACCCGGCCGGCCTGGTACTCGAGAGCGTGCGCGAGGACGCCCTCCGCGATCCCCAAGAGGCCGGCGGCGACCGAACACGGGAAGATCGTCGACCAGGGCATCCGGTAGAGCGCCTGGGTGCGTCCGGCCTCGACCGCCGCCCGGCCGTCCATCACCTTGACCGCGTCGATGGCGCGATAGTTCGGCACGAACGAACCACGTACCACGACGTCCTTGCTGCCGGTGCCTTGGAGGCCCATGACCTGCCACGAGTCGGCGTCGATCTCGTAGTCGGCCCGGGGCAACATCACGTGGAGCATGAACGGCACGCCCCCGGTGCCACCACCGGGAACCATCGCGCCGAGCACCACCCAGTCGCACAGGTCGGTCCCGGACGAGAAGCTCCACCGCCCGTCGACCGTGTAGCCGCCGTCGACGGGGGTGGCGGTGCCCATCGGGGCGTACGGCGACGCCATCCAGGTGTCGGGGTCGTCGCCCCACACCTCTTCCTGGAGCCGCTCGTCGTTCAGCGCGAGCTCCCACGGGTGGACGCCGACCACGCCGCAGACCCAGCCCGACGACGGGCAGGAGTGGCCCACCTCCATCACCGCGGCCAGGAAGTCCCGGGGGTCGGCCTCGTAGCCCCCGAACTCGGTCGGTTGGAGCATCCGGACGATCCCGGTGTCCTTCAGACGCTTGGCGACGTCGTCGGGAAGCCTCCCGAGCTCGTCGGCGACGGGCGATCGATCGGCGAGCTCACTGCTCGCCTCCGCGATCCTGGTGAACACCTCGTGCCCCACGATCCGCTCCTCCGGGCTGTGTCGCTCACGTCCCTCGCCGCGCGGCGAGGGAATCCCGGTTCGACTGTACGAGTGACCGGTGCCACGCGCTCGCTGCCCTCTCACCCAGTGGGATCGCCGCGGCGCAGTCGAGCGCCCGATCGGTCCCGCCGAATGGGACGGCCCTGCGCTCCCGGCGGGCTCGAGCAGGCAGAATGCGCGCACTGCCGAGCGAGGACGGGACGACGTGGCCGACATCGTGAACGACGCCCGCCGCTCCATCGAATCCATCGAGTTCGGCGGCACCATCGGCCGCACCGTCGCGGAGTCCGAGCCGTGGTGGCCGCAGCCGGCACATCCCGGCGAGGACGCGCCGAACGTCGTCGTGATCCTCTTCGACGACCTCGGGTTCTCGCACTTCGGCTGCTACGGATCCGATCTGCCGACCCCCAACGTCGACCGGCTCGCCGCCGGCGGGATCCGCTACAGCAACTTCCACGTCACGCCGCTGTGCTCGCCCACGCGCGCCGCCCTCCTCACCGGCAGGAACCACCACACCGTCGGGATGCGCGCGATCTCCAACTTCAACACCGGCTTCCCGCACATGCGCGGCCGCATCACCGACCAGGCGGCCACCATGGCCGAGGTGCTCCGTGAGGCCGGGTACGCGACCTTCATGGTGGGCAAGTGGCACCTCTGCCCGATGGACGAGGCGTCGGCCGCCGGTCCGTACCACGACTGGCCGCTCCAGCGGGGCTTCGACCGCTTCTACGGCTTCCTCGACGGCGAGACCGACCAGTTCACCCCCGACCTCACCTACGACAACCACGCGATCGACCCGCCGCGCACGCCGGAGGAGGGCTACCACCTCACCGAAGACCTCGTCGACAAGACGCTCGAGTTCATCAACGACTCGGTGTCGATCCGACCCGATCGGCCGTTCTTCACCTACCTGGCCCTGGGCGCCACCCACGCGCCCCACCAGGCGCCGGCCGAGTACCTCGCCCGTCACCGGGGCCGCTACGACGACGGGTGGGACGAGGCGCGGCGCCGCTGGTTCGCGCGACAGCAGGAGCTCGGGGTGATCCCGCCGGGCACCGACCTCGCGCCCCGCAACCCGGGAGTCGAGCCGTGGGACGAGCTCCCCGACGCGCAACGTCGCCTGGCGGTGCGGCTCCAGGAGGCGTTCGCCGCGTTCCTCGAGCACACCGACGACCAGATCGGCCGGCTGGTCGACGGACTCGAGCGGATGGAGCTGCTCGACGACACCCTCATCGTGGTGCTCTCCGACAACGGTGCCAGCCGCGAGGGCGGCCCGTTCGGGGTGCTCCACGAGATGAAGTTCTACAACCTGGTGTTCGAGACGCCGGAGGAGGCGCTCGGGCGGCTCGACGACATCGGCGGGCCGCACAGCCACGCCAACTACCCGTGGGGCTGGGCCCAGGCCGGCAACACGCCGTTCAAGTGGTACAAGTCGAACACCCACGAGGGCGGGGTGCACGTCCCGTGCATCGCGCACTGGCCCAAGGGGATCGACGACGCCGGTGGGATCCGCCACCAGTTCCACTACGTCACCGACATCGCGCCCACGATCTACGAGCTCGCCGGCGTCGACGCACCCGACACGTACCGGGGCGTCCCGCAGCTCCCGCTGTCGGGCACCTCGATGGCGTACGGCTTCGACCGCGCTGCGTCCGACGCACCGAGTCGGCACACCGCGCAGTACTTCGAGATGATGGGCCACCGGGGCATGTACGTCGACGGCTGGAAAGCGGTCACGCGCCACGACGAGGGCACGCCGTTCGACGACGACACGTGGGAGCTCTACGACCTGAGCACCGATCCCTCGGAGTGCCACGACCTCGCGGCCGAACAGCCCGACCGCCTCGCCGCCCTCGTCGCCCGTTGGTGGGACGAGGCCGAGGCGCACGGGGTCCTGCCGCTCGACGACCGCATGATGGCGTTGTTCGGCTCGCGCTTCGCCGAACACACCCCGCACCGACCTGATCGGCACTACACCTACCGACCGCCGATGTCGTACCTCCCGGGACAGACGTCGCCCGCGATCGGGGGACGCAACTGGGACCTGGACGCCACGGTCGAGCGGGCAGCCGGCGAGGGTGGGGTGCTGTACGCGCTGGGGAACGGCAACGCCGGCCTGTCGGTCTTCGTCCAGGACGAGCGGCTGGTCTTCGACTACAACGCGTTCGGTGACCACACCGTCGTCGAGTCGGACGAGCCACTGCCGATCGGGTCCTGCCTGCTCGGAGTCCGGTTCCGGCGCGCGGGCAACGGCGCGACCGCGACCATCGTCGTCGACGACCGGCCCGTCGGGTCGGCCGAGATCCCGTTCGCGATGCGAGTCATCTCGAGCGTGGGCAGCAGCGTCGGCCACGACCACGGCATGCCGGTGAGCAACCGCTACGAGAGCGCGTTCCCGTTCGAAGGGGTGCTGCGCTCCGTCGACATCCAGCTGTTGAGCTCGTCCCGCGAGCACGAGCACGACACCGCCGCGGCCGAGGAACGTTCCGCCCTCGGACGGCAGTGACGACCCGCTCACGAAGCGGTGCCGTCGAGGCGCTCGGTGACGTGCATGCGTCGCACTCCGGATGCAAGGTGATTTCCACGCTCCCGTGGTTGTCGCCGATGCCGGGGATGTGGTCCGCGCATCTCGGCGTTCCGTCACGCCGTCGCAATACGACGACAACGAGGTGCGCGCACAACCGGGGAATCCAGGGAGAAGGCGCGCGCTGATCGGGTGCGCACCCCTTCGACGGGAGGCTTCGCATGGAGCTCTGGATCTGGATCGTCATCGGCGTGGTCGCGGCCGTGGTGGTGTTCATCGTCGTCGCCACCGGTACCCGCATCGCACGCGAGACCGGCCGCCGACGCCGCCACCAAGAAGAACTGCAGGAACGCTTCGGACCCGAGTACGACCGCGCCGTCGAGCACGACGGCCGCAAAGGCGCCGAGGAGACCCTCGAGCAACGCCTGTCCACGTATGACGGCATCGAGCACCCCAGCATCGGTCCATCCGAACGCGAGACCCACACTGCGGAGTGGCGCCAGGCACAGTTCCACTTCGTCGACTCGCCCGAACGCGCCGTGCGCGAAGCCGAACACATCGTGGTGACCGCCATGGAGCAACGCGGGTACCTCACCGAAGACGCATCGATGCGCGCGGACGCGCTCTCCGTCGACGACCCCGCCCTCGCGAACTCGTACCGCGTCGCGCACCGAGCCTTCCTCATGGCCGATCGCGGCAGCGCGAACGTCGAGCAGCTCCTCGGCGTGTTCCTCGTCTACCGCGAGCTGCTCGAGTTCCTCCTCGCTCGACCCCAACGCGAGGAAACCGTCTTCGACTCCGAGCCGCCGCCGCCGCACGACGCACCCCTGGCCACCGACGAAGCCACACAACCCGTCACGTGAGACATCGCGCGCGGTGACCGCATGGGCAACGTGTGCGGGGGCGAGGCGGTCGGGGCGAGCCGCGCGACTGTGGATCGCAGCCGAACGTGCGATCGACGACTGACGACTCTCGACGACTGACGACTGACGACCCGCCGGGAGATCGCTCGGCTCGGGATGGCCGGTGCGCCGGTGCGCGACGTCGCGATGTGGGGCGCGCTCTTCGTCACGATCACGAAGACGATCACGAAGCCCGGCTTCGCGTCGAGGTACCACCCGCTGCCATCGTCACGTCACCGCGCGTCACCGCGATGACCGCGGTGTCGGACCGGCGAGGCGTGACCTCGAGACGAGCGAACCGCACCCGCCGGGCGACGGCCGAGCCCACGTTGCCCTTCGCCGAGCGCATTTCCTTCACGGAGCGTCACGAAGCAGGGGATGACGTCCAGCTGACGTCACGGCCTTCGACGTCGCGCAGTCGCACGTGTCCCTCGGATGGCGATGGAGCTCGCGCTACGGCGACCATCCGCGCACGCCGTCCAACGCATCGGCGCGGAACGAGTCGGGATCGTGCTCGATGACGCTCAGCGACCCATCGGTCTCGAGCACGATCGCCAGGACGTCCGCAACCGAGGCGTGGCCCGCACCGCGCACGGCCGCGCGCACGTCGTCGATGCGGAGTCGCTCGCTTCGGAGAGCCGCCTCGTCGACCTCGCCGTGAGCCGCGAGGAGGACCGGTTGGGCGGTCACGATCCGCGCCACGGCCGAGGAACGGGTCGACCACCACCCGACCGCCCACTGGAGCCCAGCGAGCAGGGCGAACGCCAGGATCCCGTCACCCAGGGGGACCGACCGGCTGACCACGACCGAGGCGAGAAGGGACCCGAACGCCACGGTGACGGTGAGCCCGTACGCGGTGAGCTTGGAGAGCGTCCGCTTCCCGGCGACCCTCAGCACGACCAGCAAGCTCGCGTACGCGACCGGCACGACGACCAGGATCGCAGCCCAGGTGGGCCACGACCGCGGGACGACGCTCATCGGACGCGCTCGGAGCTGACCGTGCCGTCGCGGTCTTCCGCAACGGCACCACCCGGTGTCACCGGCGCGCCCTGCACGGCAGCGGCGAAGCTCGTGGTCGCCTGCAGCGCGACGATCTCCGAGGGCATCTCGATCGCGGCCTCGTCGAACGCCGACTTCACCGCACCGATGGCGCGATCCAATACGAGGCGGCGCTCCGACTCGGCGGACGCGGTCCAGAAGCGGACGTCGAGGTCGACCGTCGAGCCGCTCAGCTCCACGATGAGCGCTTCGGGCGGTGGATCGACGAGGACGCCGTCGACGTGCGTCAGGGCGCGGCACGCCTCCGAGTGAGCCAGGTCGAGGTCGGCCTCGTACGCGACGCCGACGACGAAGCTCGTGCGTCGGAAGGGGTGGGCGGTGTGGATGCGCACCGCGCTCTTGTAGACGTCGGCGTTGGGGATGAGGATCCGCTCGCCGTCGAAGGTCGTGAGCACCGTTTCGCGGATCGTGATCCGCTCCACCGATCCTTCGTTGTCTCCGACGCGGATCTGGTCGCCCCCGACGAACGGCTGACGGAACAGCAGCAGGATGCCCGCCAGCAGGTTCTCGAGGATGTCCTGGAACGCGAAGCCGATGGCGACCGAGAAGAACCCGAGGCCGGCGAGCAGATCGACGGGCTTCACCGAGGGGAACGTCACCGCGAGCGCGAGCAGCACGCCGACCGTGGTGATGGCCCACCCCGAGAGCTTCGCCATCACCGTCGAGAAGCTCGGGGTGTGTCGCCGCCCGAGCACCCGCGCCATGCCCGCGCGGATCAGACGCCCGATTCCCCACGCCGCCACGATGACGACCGCGGCCACGCCCACACGCGGGAGCGCGCGCACAGTCGAGTCCCAGATGTTCGACGCCGACCGGGCGACGTCATCGGTGCTGCCGGCGGCGAAGACCGCCCACTCGTTCACGAACACCCGACGATCGACACATGTGTACACACCACTCCCACTCGTACCCGTCGGACATCGAGTCGAACCGAGCCCGCGCTCCGGTCAGGGGCGCGGGCGACCGTCACGACGTCGCAATGCGGCGACAACGAGGTGCGCGCACAACCGGGGAACTCAGACAGACACGCGCGGTGGTCCCTCGCGCTCGTTGCGCCGATGAGGATGTCGCGCGCGGCAGGACACCCGCGGTGACGCTGCGATGGGAGCTACATCGCCTCTTTGATCCCCGAACGAATGAGCCACCAATTCACGGGATACGCGGTCGCGGAGCCGAGCACCATGGCGATCTGCATCATGAACCAGTAGCTCGCGCTGTCAGCCGTGAGGTGCGGATCGGCGAAGAAGACGAGCTGCACCACCGCCATCCACCCGAACATGCCGACCTCGAACGCGGTCAACGACGCGCTGTCAGCTTTGAGCGCGGCGACCAGGCCGTCTCGACGTCCGAGCCCGCGCATGGGCACGATGGCGAAGTACTGGAACGCGATCCCGAAAGCGAACGCCAGCGAGAAGTTGACGACGAACTCGGCGAAGAGCGCGCGCCCTGCGATCTCGAGTGCGAGGAGCAACACGAGCCAACCGCCGACGAAGTCGCCGATCGAGCACCCCGCCCCGCAGTGCGTGACACCCAGAGCGACCGTTGCGGGGTACGGCCGTTCGGGCGCAGGCCCGTGCTCCTTCTCCCATCGCGCCGACTGGGGGCGGCCCCACACTGCGTAGCCGAGGAGCGCGAGCGGGCCGAGGTACAGACCGCTCACCGGCCACACGATGTCCATCACCGCCATGTGCTGGCGGTAGCCGCGCCCGAACACGTCGACGGCGATGAGTGTCCCCGAGAGGACGCCCACCGCTATCGCGCACCACGCGACGACCGTCAACCACTGCGGCGCCATGCGGTCAGGGCATCCCTCGTGATCGTCCGTCTCCCATGTTCGACCGGTACCCGATCGTCGGCGCACCTCACACCTCTGCCCAGCACCTCGGCACGCTGCTGCACTTCTGCACGGTGCCCCCGATGGCAATCGTCCGAGGTCGTGCGGTCGTGCCGTGCGGTCGTGTCGTGCGGTCGTGTCGTGCGGTCGTGTCGTGTGGTCCCCCGGGCGGGGCGTTCTGGGCCGGGGTGTCTGGGCCGGGGTGTCTGGGCCGGGGTGTCTGGGGCCGGGGTCTGGGCCGGGGTGTCTGAGCCCGGGTGTCTGGGTAGGTGGCGACCATGAGCAGTTCGACGACCGACGGTGCCCCACCTCCGTTCACGCTGCGGGAGTACGCCCTGATCGCCGACGGCGAGCGCGGCGCGATCGTCGGTCCCGACGGCGGCGTGGCGTGGCTGTGCTTTCCCGCATGGCACGACCCGGCGGTGTGCGCGTCGTTGCTCGGGGGCGCCGGGTACTACCGCGTCGCCCCGACCGGCCAGTTCGTGTGGGGCGGGTACTACGAGGAAGCCACGCTGATCTGGCGCAGCCGCTGGGTGACGCACGACGCGATCGTCGAGTGCCGCGAGGCGCTGGCCTTTCCCGGCGATCCGCAGCGCGCGACCGTGCTCCGCCGGATCGTCGCGGTCGAGGGCGACGCAACCGTGCAGGTGACGCTGTCGCTCGCCGACAACTACGGCACCGATCCACTCCGTGACCTCCACCGTGACGAGTCCGGGGCGTGGTCGGCCGTGTCGGGTGACGTGCATCTCCGGTGGTCGGGTGCGCGCCACGCCTCGGTCGTCGGCGACGGGAACGCCCGCCGGTGGGAGCTGCAGATCGCGCTCCGGGAAGGCGAGCACCATGATCTCGTGCTCGAGCTCGCGCCGGTGCCGCTGCGGGAGGCCGCGCGAGCGCCCCATGAGCTCTGGCGCGTGACGGAATCGGCGTGGGAGCAGGCAGTGCCCCGATTCGACGGGATCACCGCGCAGCGCGACGCCCGCCACTCGTACGCGGTCCTGCGCGGGCTCACCGCCTCGAGCGGTGCGATGGTCGCGGCGGCGACGATGTCGCTGCCCGAGCGCGCCGAGGCCGGTCGGAACTACGACTACCGCTACGCGTGGATCCGCGACCAGTGCCTGACCGGTCTCGCGGTGGCGGCCACCGGTCCACATCCGCTGCTCGACGACGCGGTGCGGTTCGTGAGCGAGCGCCTGCTCGCCGACGGCGCTTCGACCACCCCGGCGTACACCGTGCACGGCGGGCGGGTCCCCGATCAACGCTCGTTGTCGCTGCCCGGCTATCCCGGCGGCTCCGACCGCCTCGGCAACCACGTCAACGACCAGTTCCAGCTCGACGCGTTCGGGCAGGCGCTCCTGCTGTTGGCGGCGGCGGCCCGAGCCGACCACCTCGACTCGGACGGATGGCGGGCGCTCGACGTCGCGGTCGACGCCATCCGGACTCGCCGCCACGACGCCGACGCCGGGATCTGGGAGCTCTCGCCGCGGCACTGGACGCATTCGGCCCTCGAGTGCGTGGCCGGCCTGCGCGCGATCGCGGCGCTCGACGGGATCCCCGTCTCGCGGCGCCGCGCCTGGACGGAGCTCGCCGACACCATGGTGGCCGAAGTCTCGACGTCGTGTGTGCACGCGTCCGGTCGTTGGCAACGAGCGCCCGACGACGAACGGGTCGACGCGTCGCTGCTCCTGGCCGCCGTGCACGGAGCGCTCCCGAGCGACGACCCCCGGTCGCGCGCGACGTACGAGGCCCTGCGCACCGACCTGGCACGCGACGGCTACCTGTACCGGTTCCGACACGACGACCGGCCCCTCGAGCAGGCCGAAGGCGCGTTCCTGCTGTGCGGGTTCTGGATGGCGCAGGCGACTCTCCTGCTCGGCGACCGCGTGGGCGCGACCGCGTGGTTCGAGCGCAACCGCGCCGCGTGCGGATCGCCCGGGTTGTACTCGGAGGAGTTCGACGTGGGAGAACGGCAGCTACGCGGGAACCTGCCCCAAGCGTTCGTGCACGCGGGGATGCTCGAGTGCGCAGCGCAGCTCTCAGCCCGTTGAGCCGCGGATCGCTCGCTGCAACAGTTCGGCGAGATGCACCGGCGTCCGTCCCGTCGCCTGTTCGATCTGCTCGCGGCAACTGAACCCGTCGGTGAGCACGACGCGATCGCCGGCGAGGTCGCGCACGGCCGGGAGGAGCACCCGCTCACCGACGCGCATCGAGACCTCGTAGTGGTCGGCGGAGAACCCGAAGGAACCGGCCATGCCGCAGCAGCCGCTGTCGAGTGCGTCGGCGTCGACGCTCATGCGTTCGAGCAGCGCCATCTCCGCGTCCATGCCGATGACCGTCTTGTGGTGGCAATGGCCGTGGACGAGCGCCCGGCAGTCGAGGGCCGGAGGTTGGTAGCGCTGGCGTTCGAGGAACTCCGAGAGCAACAGCGTCTGGCCCGACAGCCGCTGCGCGTCGTGGTCGTGTGGGAACAGGTTCACCAGCTCGTCGCGGAATGCGGCCACGCAACTGGGTTCCAGGCCCACGACCGGTATGCCCGCGCGGATCCACGGTCGGAGGGTGCGCAACGTCTGGCGCCACAGGTGCTCGGCGGTGGACAGCATCCCGAAGTCGTACAGCGGCCGGCCGCAGCACAGCGGCCGGGGCGGGAGCTCGACGCGATACCCCGCGTGCTCCAGCACCTCGACCGCGGCGTCGAGCACCGGCGACTGCAGGTAGTTGTTGAAGGTGTCGGGCCACAGCAACACGCGGTCGGTCACGAACGGCCCCTCCCGACCCGCTCGCTGACCGCGATCGTCCTCGTCGACGAACCGCGGCAGCTCCGCCCGCCGACCCGCGCGGCGACCGCCGTGGGGCGCCGGTCGCGGTCGGCGAGCGGGGATCGCTCGCCGACGGAACCGGGTGCGGAAGCTCGGCGCCGCGAAGCGCGGGATGGTGCGATCGGTCGCGACGCCCCCTGCCCGCTTCATCAACGTCGACAGCCCGGGCGTGTGCGCGAGCACGTTCACGACACGGGGCAGGTGGCTGGCCGCCCGGGCCCACCAGTAGATCAATCCCATCGAGTACGCGACCCGCGGCCGCACGCGCCGCGCGTAGTAGTGGGACAGGAACTCGGCCTTGTACGTCGCCATGTCGACGTTCACCGGGCAGTCGGTCTTGCACCCCTTGCACGCCAGGCACAGATCGAGCGAATCCGCCACCGCGTCGTCGCGCCAGCCGTCGAGCTCGTCCCCGCGCAGCATCTCGAAGAGCATCCGCGCCCGTCCCCGTGTCGAGTCCTCCTCCTCGCGGGTCGCCATGTAGCTCGGGCACATGGTCCCCGAGTCGACGTCGCGGCACTTGCCCACCCCGACGCAGCGGCGAGTGGCGTTGGCGAAGTCGAACCCGTCGTCGGGGAACGCGAAGTGCGTCGCCGGACTGCGCATGGTTGCGTCCGGTCCGAAGCGCAGGTCCTGATCGGGCCGGTGCGGGTGCACGACCTTCCCAGGATTCATGCGGCCGGAAGGATCCCAGATGCCCTTGAACGTCGCGAAGGCTTCAACCAGCTCCTCGCCGTACATCTTGGTGAGGAGCGCGGCCCGCGCTTGGCCGTCACCGTGTTCGCCCGAGAGCGACCCCCCGTACGAGACGACGAGGTCGGCGGCCCGATCCAGGAATGCGCGCCATCGCCGCACGCCCGGCGCGGTGTCGAGCTCGAAGTCGATGCGGCAGTGGATGCAGCCCTGCCCGAAGTGCCCGTACAGCGCGGCGTCGTACCCGAACTCGTCGAGCAGCGCGCGGAAGTCGCGCAGGTAGTCGCCCACCCGCTCGGGAGGGACCGCGGCGTCTTCCCATCCCGGATGGCTCTCGGGCATGCCCGGGACCCGAGCGGTCGCACCCAGTCCCGACTCCCGGACTTGCCAGAGCTTCTGCTCCTCCCAGCGGTCCTCGAACACCTTGGCGCTCGGGGCGCCGTCACCCGCGGTGAGATCCTCGACGAGCGCACGCGCCTGCGCGTCGGTCTCGGCGCTGGTCTCGCCGCCCATCTCGATCAGGAGGAACGCGTCACCGTCGGGGAGGAGGTCGACATCGTCAGGGTGCAGCCCCTTGCGTCGCATGAACTCGACGAGCTTGGCGTCGATGCCTTCCAGGCCCACCGGCCGGTGCTCGCGCACCTGCGGCACCGCGTCGGCCGCGGTGTACGCGTCGGGGTAGCCGAGCACGACGAGGGTGCGAGCCGGCCGGGCGTCGATGAGGCGGAGGATGGCGCGCAGCACCACCACGCAGGTGCCTTCGGTGCCCACGAGCGCCTTGGCCACGTCGAACCCCCGCTCCGGGAGGAGGCGGTCCAGGTTGAACCCCGACACACGGCGGGGGATGTCGGGGAAGCGGCTGCGGATCTCCGACATGTGCCGGTCCCGCAGGTCGCGCAGCTGCCGGTAGATCCGCGCCGCGGATCGTCGCCGGCGACGATGGCCGCCAGCTCGTCCTCGGACACCGCGCCGACGGTCATCCGGTCCCCGTCGTAGGTCAGCACGTCGAGCTCGACCACCTGGTCGGCGGTGAGGGGTCCGGGACCGAAGAACTCGGCCATGACCGAGTGCACCCCACACGAGTTGTTGCCGATCATGCCACCGACGGTGTTGCGGTCGTGCGTGGCGGGGTCCGGTCCGAAGGTCAGGCCCTGCTCCTTCGCCGCATCGCGCAGCACGTCGAGGTTGCAGCCCGGTTCCACCACCGCGAGCCGTGCGACCGGATCGATCGAGCACACCCGGTTCAGGTACTTGGAGAAGTCGATGACGATGGCCACGTTGGTGGCCTGACCGGCCAGGCTGGTCCCGCCGCCCCGGCTCGTGATCGGCGCCCCGTGCGCCCGGCAAGCAGCGACCGTCGCCACGACGTCGTCCACGGTGCGGGGGACGACCACCCCGATGGGCACCTGGCGGTAGTTCGACGCGTCGGTGGAGTAGGCGGCGCGGGTTCCCGCGTCGAAGCGGATCTCACCCGCGACGGCAGCACGCAGATCACGCGCGAGCGGCTCGTACGCAGCGTCGTGGCCGTTCGCCAGGCGAACAGGCTCGACGGTCACCATCCCGTCGTAGCGGCGGGGCGTGCTCATCGACGCAGCTCCTTCATCGGCGGTAGCGCTCGGCGTCGGATCGTCTGAGCTCGAGGCCCAATCCGGGCACCGACGGATCGGGGTGCAGGCGACCGTCCCGCGGTGCGAGCGCGCCGTCGAACAGCAGCGACTCGACCCGCACGTGGTCGGCGAACCACTCGAGGTGACGCACCCGCGGCACTCCGCAGCACGCGTGCGCGCTCACCTGCGGGGCGGTGTGCGCCGAGAGGTCGAGCGAACGCGCGGCGGTGAGGGCGCCCACCTGCGCGAACCCGGTGACGCCGCCGCATCGGGTGACGTCCGCCTGCAGGCAGTCGACCGCGCCCGCGTCGAGCATGCGGCGGAAGTACGGGAGGTCGTAGCCGTACTCCCCTGCCGTGATCTCGAGCCCGGGCGCCGCGGCGTCCCGCAGCACTCGCAACCCTTCGAGGTCGTCGGAGCTCACGGGCTCTTCGAACCAGGTCACGCCCAGGTCGGCGAAACGCTCGGCCAGGGCGAGGGCCTGCTTGCGCGTGTACGCACCGTTGGCGTCGACGAACAGCTCGACGTCGCCGCCGATGGCGCGGCGAGCACAGGCGACCCGGTCGGGATCGCGCTCGGGCTCGCGTCCCACCTTCATCTTGACCGCCGCCAATCCCTGTTCGGCCCATCCGCCCAGCTGCTCGGCGAGCTCGCGGTCCGTGAAGCTGGTGAACCCGCCGCTCCCGTAGGCAGGGACGGCGGGACGCACTCGTCCCAGCGCGTCCGCGACCGAGACGCCGAGCGACTTGGCCTTGAGATCCCACAACGCGAGGTCGACCGCCGAGATCGCCGCGCTCGCCATCCCCGGACGGCCGAGGTTCCGCACCGCGTCGACCATCGCCGACCATGCCGCGCCCGTCGCGAGCACGTCGGTGCCCACCACCACGTCGACGAGCAGGTCCTGCACGATCCCGACAGCGGCGGCCGCGCTGTACGAATACCCGAGGCCGGTCAGGTCGCCCGCGCCCACCTCGACGACCACGATGGTCGTGGCGTCCCACTCCAGGGTCCCGTCGGATTCCGGGGTCGGCGTGGGAACCGTGTACGCCGCGACTTCCACGCAGTCGATCGATCGGGCTCCGTCGTGGCCGTTCACTCCTCGCCGTCGCCGGAGTGCAGCTTCGCGAACACGCGCGACGCCACCGATCGCGCGCTGTTGACCATCACCGCACCCGCATCAGGGTCACCACCCAGCAACGCCTGCGCGACTCCCTTGGCCTGCTCGAAGGTCACGTGCGCCGGCAACGGAGGAACGTTCTTGTCGGTCAGCACGTCGAGCACGACCGGACGGTCGGCGGCGAACGCCTCGTCCCAGGCTCCGGCGACCGCGTCGGGGTCTTCGACCCGGATGCCCCGCAGACCCATGAGCTCGGCGTACGCCGCGTAGTCGACGTCCTCGAGGAGCTGGCTGGTGTCGTAGCGGGGGTCGCCCGCTTCGCGCATTTCCCACGTGACCTGGTTGAGATCGTTGTTGTGGAGCACGAGCACGATGAAGGTGGGGTTCTCCCATTCGCTCCAATGTCGCTTCACCGTGATCAGCCCGTTCATGCCGAGCATCTGGAACGCGCCGTCGCCGATGGTGCACACCACCGGTCGTTCGGGAAACGCGAACTTCGCGGCGATGGCGTAGGGCATCGCTGCGAGCATGGTCGCGAGCCGTCCCGACAGGTTGCCCATCATGTTCCGACCCAGCCGGATGTGGTTCCCGTACCAGTCGGCGGTGGTGCCGGCGTCGGCGGTGACGATCGCGTCGTCGGGGAGTCGCTCGTTCAGGCGGTGGAACACGAGCCGAGGGTTGATCGGATCCGCCGGCGTCTCGGCCGCCGCGGCGAGCGCCTCGTCCCATTCCTCCATCCCCTCGACGATGCCCTCCTGCCAACTCCGGTCGGGCTCGGTCTCGAGCAGCGGGAGCAGCGCGGCGAGCGTGGTGCGGGCATCACCCCACAGGTTGACCTCCATCGGGTACCGCAGGCTGAGGTGACGCGGCAGCAGGTCGATCTGGACCCCGCGCGCCTGGCCCGACGGCGGCAGGAACTCGCTGTAGGGGAAATTGCTACCGACCACGAGCAGCGTGTCGCAGTCCTGCATCATGTCGTAGCTCGGTTTGGAACCCAGCAGGCCGAGTTGCTGGGTGTGGTGCGGGACATCGCCGGGAACCGCCCCCTTGCCCAGCAGGGCGGTGACGACGCCGGCGCCGAGGCGATCGGCCACCGCCAGCACCTCGTCGGTCGCGTCCATCGCGCCCTGGCCGACCAGCATGGCGACCTTGTGCCCTGCGTTGAGCACCGTCGCTGCCTTCGCGAGCTCCTCGGTCGGTGGTGAGATCCGCGTCGACGCATGGCCGACGCCCGTGCGAGAGACCCAGTGCTCGAGCGCGGGTTCCTCCATCTCGAGGTTCTGCACGTCGGCCGGAAGGATGATCACCGTCGGTTTGCGGTAGGTCTCGGCGATCCGCACCGCCCGGTCGACGACGAGCTGCGCCTGCATCGGTGTGGTCACCGACTTCACGTATTCGGCGACGTCGCCGAACAGGCGCTCCATGTTCAGCTCCTGTTGGAAGTCGCTGCCCATCGCCACCCGCGCCTGTTGGCCGACGACTGCGACGACCGGCTGGTTGTCACATGCGGCGTCGTACAACCCGTTCATCAGGTGCACTGCGCCGGGCCCGGACGTCGCCACGCACACCCCGATCCCTCCGGTGAACTTGGCGTGCGCGCACGCCATGAGACCCGCCATCTCCTCGTGGGTCGGGCGGAGGTAGCGGAAGTCCTTGCCGTCGCCCTCTGCCCGTGCGAGCGCGCCGTCGAAACCGCCGATGCCGTCGCCCGGGAACCCGTAGAAGCGGTGCAGGTCCCACTCGATGAGCCGGTCGATGACGAAATCACTCACGGTGTACACGAGGACCTCCCGTTGCGACGTCGAATGCAATGCGCCGATCTGTGGTCCCCGCGCACCTCGGCGCTCTTGTCGACCTTCCCATCGCACGGTCCCCGTAAACGCGACATGGACGCGACGCGTTTGCAGGCGGGCGGCGCGGGGTAGGCGCCGAACGATGCGATTCCACGCTCGTCTCCGTCCCGCGGTCTTCCTCGCATCGAGCGCGGGTTTGGTCGCGGTGCTCGGCCTGCTGCTCGTCGGGTGCGGTTCCGACAACAGCTCGGCGAACAACGGGGGCTCGGGGAACACCGGGTCGGGGAACGCCGGGCGTCCCGCCGCAGGCCTGTCGACGACCGCGGTCTTCGACCGCATCCCGCGCTACCCGCGCAGCACGTCGGCGTCGTCGCGCACGAAGAACAGTGACGGCACCCTGGTGCAGTCGTTCACCGTGAAGGGCGCGACGCCGAGCGCGATCCTCGCGTACTACGTCGACCTGATGCCGCGTGACGGGTGGACCGCCGCCCAGCGCCCGACGACGGAAGGCACCGCCGGACGCCGGGGATCCTGGCGGCGCAACCGGCGGACGCTGGTGATCTCGTCCGCTCCCGCCCCCGCTGCCGGTAGCGGCCAGCAGGAGGACGCCCGGCTGACGCAGTACAGCTTGCTCCTGTACCCGCCTGGTGCGGGGCCGTCGTGATGGGCGGTGGGATGAGGGCCGGTGCGGGCGACTGGAGCAGTTGGCTGATCGGATCGTGGCGCACCATCGGGTTCGTGGCCGGGTCCGCCGCGCTCATCTACCTGTCCGTCGTGTTGAGCGTTCGCTTCCTCGGTCAGCGGCGGACGCTGGCGCAGATGACCATCTTCGACTTCGCGGTGGCCGTGGCACTGGGGACCATCGTCGGACGCACCGCCACGACCGCTCGACCCAGCTACGTGCAAGGGATCACCGCGGCGCTCACGTTGCTGGTCGTCCACAACGCGGTGAGCTGGCTGCGACTCCGGATGCCGGCATCCCGTCAGTGGTTCGGCCGGTCTCCGATCACGCTCGTCGTCGATGGGTCGATCGACACCTCCGCGCTCCGACGGGCGCACCTGACGCCGGACGACCTGTACACCGCACTGCGGGAACGGGGCGTGTCGTCGCTGGCGGACGTCCAGCTCGCACTCCTCGAGTCGCGCGGCGCGTTCTCCGTCATCACGAACTCGGCCGGCGGCGCAGACCTGTGGCCTGTCCGCGTCCCATGACCGGGCCGACGGAGCGTGAGGTTCGCGGCAACTGACGCGAACGGGTTTATCGGAGCGGCGCCGGGGGAACGAAGCGCCAAGGGTGAGAGGAGGCGGTGCCCGTGGCAGGGGTGCAGAGACACGGGGTCGGCTGGTACCTGCCGCTGGCAGCGGGTCTCGCGTTGGTCACCTGTGCCTGGGCGATGCGCCCGGCCGCCGGCAGTGCAGTCTCCGCTCCGGCCGCATCGGCCGAGCCGTCCCGGGTGCAGCACATCTACCTGCGCGACTGCGCGCAGTGCCACGGCTCCGACGGCCGCGGGACGAAGTACGCCCCCGATCTGAAGGGCGTCGGCGCCGCCATGGTCGACTTCCAGCTCAGCAGCGGTCGCATGCCCGTGCCCTACGCGGCCGGCCAGCCCAAACCCGCACGCGACGAGCAACAGCCGCGCCGATCGCCGCGGTACGACGACGCGACCATCGCCGCCCTCGTGCGATACGTCACGGCACTGACCGGTGGCGGCGGGCCTGCCGTCCCCACGGTCGATGTCGGCGCCGGCGACCTGTCGGCGGGTGGCACCTTGTACCGGGAGCAGTGCGCGGCATGTCACGCGTGGTCCGGCAACGGGGGCGCGCTCCTCCATCGCGAAGCGCCGTCGACGCATCCCGCCACCGCACTGCAGATCGCCGAAGCCGTGCGCTCCGGCCCGGGCACGATGCCGCGGTTCGGGTCGGCGGCGCTCACCGATCATCAGTTGAACTCGCTCGTCCGGTACGTGCGCTACCTCGGTCACCCCGACGACCGCGGCGGCAACTCGCTGTGGCACCTCGGGCCGCTCGCCGAGGGTGCCATCGCCATCGTCGTGGGCCTCGGTCTGGTCGTCCTGGCCGTGCGCTGGATCGGAACCCGGACATGAACGGCGACGAGCGACGGGGGTCGCGCGCCGAAGGGTGGGCGGTCGCGTGCTTCGGGATCTCCGCCTCGGCCGGCGTGGGGCTCGCCGTGGTGTACGCCGCGGGCGGCCAACCGCAAGCCGAGGGCGTGCTGCTCGGGGCTGCGTTGCTGTCCCTCGGCGTGGGTCTGGTGTTGTGGGCCCACTGGTTCATGCCAGCGGGACCGTTCGTCCAAGCGCGCGAGCGGTTGCGCAGCTCGGCGTCGGATCGGGCCGCGTTCGACGAGGCGATCGAGCGCCGCGGCGTCCTGTCGCGCCGCAAGCTCCTGCTCGCGAGCCTGACCGCAGCGCTCGGCGCGCTCGGCGCGGCGTTCCTGTTTCCGATCCGCTCGCTCGGCCCGAACCCCGGACGATCCCTGTTGGAGACGCCATGGCGCCGAGGGACCCGGGCAATCACCGGAGACGGGCGGGCGGTCCGCGCCGACGAGGTCCCCCTCGGCGGGCTGGTGACCGTCTTCCCCGACGGTCACCCCGATTCGGCCGACGGGCAGGTCGTGCTCATCCGCGTGCGGACCGAGCGCCTCTCGCTCCCACCCGGGCGACGGGACTGGGCACCGGATGGTCTGGTCGCGTACTCGAAGGTCTGCACCCACGCCGGGTGTCCGGTGGGCTTGTACGAGTCCCAATCCGGCCAGCTGCTCTGCCCGTGCCACCAGTCGGCGTTCGACGCGCTGACCGGCGGCGACGTCGTGTTCGGTCCCGCCGCGCGAGCGCTGCCGCAGCTCCCGATCGAGATCGACGATGCCGGCTACGTGGTTGCGCGGTCCGACTTCCACGAACCGGTGGGACCCAGCTTCTGGACCCGCCGATGACGCGACGGTGCGGCCGTGCGCGCCTGCTCGCCGTTGCGGCGCTCGTCGCCGTCGCGACCGCGGCATGCGGCGGCGCCGGCTCGATCGTCGACCCGAAGGGGTCGGAAGCGTCGCGTGTCGCCGGCGTGTGGTGGTTGATGTTCGGTCTGGCCGCGGGGGTGTACGTCGTCGTCGCCGGTTTCATCATCTACGCGGCGACGCGAGGACGCCGGCAGCGGGGACGCGAGTCACAGCTGCGCGACAACTTGCTGATCTGGATCGGTGGCATCGTCGCGCCGCTGGCGATCCTGCTCGTGCTCGCTGTCGTCACCGTCGACACCACGAGCGCGTTGCGCAACCCTTCCCCGCACGAGCTGAAGGTGACCGTCGCCGGGAAGCTGTGGTGGTGGGCGGTGCACTACCAGGACGCCGGATTCACCACCGCCAACGAGCTGCACATCCCGACCGGCCGGCCGATCGACATCACACTGCGGTCCGACAACGTCGTCCACAGCTTCTGGGTCCCGCAGCTCGCGGGGAAGGAGGATGTGATCCCGGGTCAGCCCAACCACCTCCGCTTCACCGCCGACCAGCCCGGCCGCTACGCGGGACGCTGCGCCGAGTACTGCGGGCTCCAGCACGCGCACATGGGCTTCCAGGTCATCGTCCAGACCCCGGGAGAATTCGGGCGCTGGCTCGCCCAGCACTCGACCGTCGCACGAGAGCCGGGGTCCGAGGAGGCGGCCACGGGCCAGGTCGTCTTCCAGCGTCTGGCCTGCGCGGGCTGCCACACGATCGCCGGGACATCGGCGAACGGCACCGTCGGCCCCGACCTCACCGACGTCGGTGAGCGGCGACTCCTCGGCGCCGGGGTGGTCGAGAACACGCCGCACGACATGCGCGCGTGGATCCGCGACGCCCCATCGTTCAAACCCGGCATCGTCATGCCCTCGTTCAGATCGTTGTCGGATCGCGATCTGTCCGCCCTCACCGCATACCTCGAGAGCCTGAAGTAGGTCGCGCATGGCCGTCACCGACAAGCCCACCGCCGAGCTGCGGGAGCAACTCGAAGACCGCTGGGAGGACGCACCTGGGATCCCCGGCTTCTTCGAAACCGTCGACCACAAACGCATCGGCGTTCGCTACATCTACACCGCGTTCGCGTTCTTCTTCGCCGCCGGCGCGCTCGCGTTGGTGATGCGCGTGCAACTCGCGGCCCCCAACGCCGGCGTGCTCGGACCCGCGACGTACAACGAGTTCTTCACGATGCACGGCACGACCATGATCTTCTTGTTCAACACGCCTGTGCTCGCCGGCTTCGGCAACTACCTCATCCCGTTGATGATCGGTAGCCGCGACATGGCGTTCCCGCGCCTCAACGCGTTCAGCTACTGGGTCTTCCTCCTCGCCGGCATCTTCCTCTTCTCGAGCTTCGTGGTCGGTCATCCGCCGGACGGCGGTTGGTTCGCGTACACACCGCTCACCTCGAAGCCGTACTCGAGCGGCATCAACGTCGACTTCTGGGGACTGGGCGTGATCTTCGTCGGCATCTCCACGACGGTCGGCGCGGTCAACTTCATCGTGACCATCTTCAAGCTGCGCGCTCCGGGCATGACGCTCAACCGGATGCCGATCTTCGTGTGGTCGATGCTCGTGTTCTCGTTCATGGTGATCTTCGCCGTGCCTGCGGTGTCGGTCGCCGCCGGGTTGCTCGAGTTCGATCGGCTCTTCGGCACCGCGTTCTACAGCGTCGCCGGCGGTGGCAGCGTGCTCCTGTACCAGCACCTGTTCTGGTTCTGGGGCCACCCCGAGGTGTACATCCTCTTCGTCCCCGCCACCGGGATGATCTCGATGATGATCCCGGTGTTCTCGAAGCAGCGCCTCGCGGGCTACCTCTGGGTCGCGACCGCGCTCGTGACCGTCGCGTTCATCAGCTTCGGCGTGTGGGTGCACCACATGTTCGCCACCGGCGTTCCCGCGCTCGCGCTGTCATTCTTCTCGGCCGCCAGCCTGGTGATCACGCTGCCGAGCGGGGTGCAGTTCTTCTCGTGGATCGCCACCATGTGGAAGGGGGTCGTGAAGTTCACGACCCCGATGCTCTTCTCGATCGGGTTCCTGCTCATCTTCCTGCTGGGCGGCATCACCGGCGTGATGGTCGCCGTGCTGCCGTTCGACTGGCAGGTCACCGACAGCTACTTCATCGTGGCGCACTTCCACTACGTGCTGAACGGCGCGGTCGTCTTCCCGATCTTCGGCGCGCTCTACTTCTGGTTGCCCAAGATGACCGGCCGCATGCTCGACGAGCGTCTCGGCAAGATCAGCTTCTGGACGATGTTCGTGGGCTTCAACGTCGCGTTCTTCCCGATGCACATCCTCGGCTTCCTCGGGATGCCGAGGCGCGTGTACACCTACGACTCGGGACTGGGATGGAGCGGGCTGAACCTCGTCATCAGCATCGCGTCGTTCGTGTTCGCCGCGGGCACGCTCCTGACCCTGGTGAACTTCGCGATCAGCCAGCGCCGGGGGCGACCGGCCCCTGACGATCCCTGGGAGGGCGACACGCTCGAGTGGGCGACCTCGTCGCCTCCCCCCGACTGGAACTTCGCCGCCATCCCGGTCGTCACCAGTCGCCACCCGCTGTGGGACGAGGACCCGCTCCCGGTCGCGGCGTCCCGCGCCGGCGACGCCACCGTGGCGCTCGGCGTCGCGGGCGCCCTCGACAAGACCATGCCCGTCACCGAGGGACTCGACGCCCACGCGCAGGCGACCCTCGGCATCCCCCAGCCCACGTACCTCCCCTTCATCGTCGCGGTCGGCATCGCGCTGCTGTTCGTCGGCCTCCTCTCCGAAGCTGCGGTCATCGGTGGGGTGGGCGTCGCCATCGGTGCGGTCGCCATCGTGCACTGGATGTGGCGCACCGAGGAGGACCTGCGATGAGCCGGGTGACGGTTCCGGTCGAGGTCGCGCCGGCGACCCGTGGCTACCCGACCGCCTGGTGGGGCATGGCGGTGCTGATCATGACCGAAGCCATGATCTTCATCGCACTGCTCTCCGCGTACTTCTTCGTGCGCGCGGGTGCACCACAGTGGCCACCGCCGGGCATCAAGGAGCCCGAGCTCGTCCGGTCGGGACTCTTCAGCGTCGTGCTCATCGCCAGCAGCTTGCCCATCTTCTGGATGGAGTGGGCGCTCGTCCGCGGTCGCATGCGCGCGGTGAAGATCGCACTCGCGCTGGCGTTCCTGATGGGTGCCGCGTTCATCGCCAACACGGCCTACGACTTCACGCACATGGAGTTCGGCTGGCGTGAGAACGCCTACACCTCCCTGTTCACCGTCATCATCGGGCTGCACGCCATCCACGTGATCATCGGGCTCCTCATGAGCCTCACCGTCCAGGCCAAGGTCTGGACGGGAAGGGTCACGCCCGAGCACCACGTGACGCCCGAGGTGTTCGCCCTCTACTGGCACTTCGTCGACGGCGTGTGGATCTTCGTGTTCACGTCGCTGTTCGTCTCGGTGCACCTCGTCTGATGAGCCTCCGAGCGCGCGACTTCCCCGACCGCGGCGTCCTCGTCTGGTTCGCGGTGGTCGCCGGCATCGTCGCGTGGGTCTTCCACCTGGTCCTGTTCGCCAGCCTCGTGACGTTCGTGCACGACAACGGGTTCTTCTGGCTCTTCTACGTCGGCAACGCGATCGCCCTGGCGATCGCGTTGGTCGCGCTCTGGCTCTCGTGGCTGCTCGTGGACTCGTCCGACGAGAGCGAAGCGGCAGGCACCCCGGGTGGTCGACGCCGTTTCCTCGGCCTGTTCGGGTTGCTGATCAACGGCATCAACCTCCTGCTCATCGTGATGGAGGGCACGTACATCTTCTTCCTGTCGACCGGCCATGCCTGATCGCCTCGCCACCGCCACCGTGATCCTCGCCGCGTTCGCGTACGCGGTCGGCGTCCGGCGCATCTGGGCGACGGCAGGGCCGTACCGCCTGGTCAGCCGCGCCCAAGCCCTGGCCTTCGGTGCCGCCACTGTCGTCCTGTTGGTCGCCCTGGCGTCACCACTGGATGCCGTGGCCGACACCGATCTCCCGTGGCACATGGTGCAGCACGTGCTGCTGCTCGCGGTGATACCACCGCTGCTGGCCGAGAGCGCGCCCGTGACCGCATGGACCCATGCCCTTCCCCGCTCGTCCCGCGTCCGCGTGCTCGCCGCGACCCGTGCGGTGATGCGCTCCCAGGCCAGCGGCCCGGGGTGGCTGGTGTGGACCGCGGGAGCGTTCGCCCTGGCGACGTCGACCCTCGCCGCGTGGCACGTCCCCGTCCTCTACGACGCCGCGGTTCACAACGATGCACTGCACGTGCTCGAGCACGTCACCTTCGTCGCCACTGCGACGTTGTTCTGGTGGATGGCGCTCGGCGGTGGGCGGCGAGCGCGTCGCGGTGCGGGAGTCCTCGCGGTGTTCGTGACCACGCTGCCCGCGACCGCGCTCGGCGTGCTCATGACGCTCGCCGCGACCTCGTGGTACGCGCCCTACGGCAGCGGACCCGATGCGGTACGCAACCAGCAGATCGCAGGCGCCATCATGTGGGGCTTCGGGGGTCTCGCCACCGTCGTCGCCGCTGCGGGACTGTTCGCCGGTTGGCTCGCCGGCATGGACCGCGCCGACGCCGCAGCCAGCGCGCGCTCGGCGGTGAAGCGATGATCGTCAGACGGATCGCCCGCTGGTTCGATGATCGCCTCGGCGGCGAGAAGTTCGCTCGCACCGCGCTCAACAAGGTCTTTCCCGACCACTGGTCGTTCATGCTGGGCGAGATCGCGCTGTACTGCTTCGTGATCCTCGTCCTCACGGGGATCTACCTCACGTTCTTCTTCGTCGCCAGCGACAAGACCGTCGTGTACCACGGTGGGTACGCGCCGCTGCGCGGGGTGAAGATGTCGCAGGCCTACGAGTCGACCGTGCGGCTCAGCTTCGACGTGCGGGCGGGCTTGGTGATGCGCCAGATCCACCATTGGGCCGCGCTGACGTTCGTCGCCGCGATCGTGCTGCACCTCTGCCGCATCTTCTTCACCGGTGCCTTCCGCCGACCCCGCGAGATCAACTGGCTCGTCGGGGTCACGCTGCTCGTGCTCGCCATCTTCAACGGCTTCGCGGGCTACTCGCTGCCCGACGATCTGCTCTCCGGGACGGGGCTGCGCATCGGCTACTCGATCGCCCTGGCGGTGCCCGTGATCGGCACCTGGATCGCCAGCCTGCTCTTCGGCGGCGAGTTCCCAGCCAACGACATCCTCTCGCGCCTCTTCATCATCCACGTCTTGCTGATCCCCGCGGCCATCTCCGGTCTGCTCGTCGCGCACCTGGCGATCCTGTGGCGGCAGAAGCACACGCAGTTCCCGGGCCGGGGCCGCACCGCAGACAACGTGGTGGGCTCACGCCTCTGGCCGACCTACGCCGCCAAGAGCCTCGGACTGTTCGCGATCGTGGCGGGCGTCCTCGCCCTCCTCGGTGGCCTCGCGCAGATCAATCCCATCTGGCTCTACGGACCGTTCAAGGCATCCGCGGTGAGCACCGCGGCCCAGCCCGACTGGTACATGGGCTGGATCGAAGGCGCGCTGCGGCTCATGCCCCCGGCACTCGTTCGGGTGGGCCCCTACACCGTGTCCGAGCTGTTCTGGCCCGCGGTGCTGTTGCCGACGGTCACCTTCGGGCTGCTCTACCTGTGGCCGTTCCTGGAGCGCAAGGTCACCGGTGACGACGCCGAGCACCACCTGCTCGACCGACCGAGTGAACGTCCCGTGCGCACGACGCTCGGGGTGGTGGTCCTCACCTTCTACGTGATGCTGCTGCTCGCGGGTGGTCAGGACATCTGGGCCCAGGAGCTCGACCTGTCGTTGCCGACGGTCCTGTGGGCGCTTCGGATCATGGTCGTTGCCGTACCGGTCCTCGCCGGGCTGTTCACGTGGAAGCTCTGCCACGACCTCTCCGCCGGCGGCCACGCGCGCGATCTCGAGGAGCGAGCCGAGCCACCGGTGGCACCCGCCGATCCGGTCGAGCACGCCCCTGCGCCGACGCCTGAGCCTGCGTCCGAGCCGACGTCCTCGACGCCGCACCCGCTGCGTCGACGGATCATCGACGCGCTCACCAGCCTGGCGGTGCTCGCGCTGCTCGGTCGTCATCGCCCTCGACCTCCGGACGACGAACGATCCGGATCGACGGCAACTCGACGAAAGGCGCCTTGACGTGCCGGTGACGACGCCGGCCGAGTGCGCCGCGCGACCGATCGTGAGCCCGAGGTGATCGCGGACGCGCGCGCCGTCGATCGGGCGCGGATCGCCACGCGCCTCGGGTGGGGGCTGATGTTGCTGGTCGCCCCTGCTCCGGTGCTGCGCGCGTCGACCTCTCCGGTCACCCCGGCATGGTGCGCGGTCGCCCGGCTGCTCGGCGTGCGCCACGTCGCGCAGGCGCTCGTGGAGCTCCGGGTCGCGCCCCGGCGCCCGGCGCTGCTGCGTGCCGTCGACGGTGCCCACGCCGCGTCGGCACTCGTCGTCGCGCGCCTGGACCGCGGTCGCCGGCGCCTCGCCCTGATCGACGCAGCCATCGCCACCGGTTTCGCACTGACCTGAGCGGCCGAGGGGACCGCCACCGACCTGAGGAGCACGCCATGCAAGGACCATCGAGCACGACCGACCACTCCGTCGCCGCGGTCACCGGCGCGTCGGCCGGCGTGGGCCGGGCGACCGCCGTCGAGCTCGCTCGCCGCGGCTTCGACGTGGCGCTCCTGGCGCGCGGCGACGCCGGTCTCGCCGGTGCCGCTCGCGACGTCGAGGCGTGCGGGGTCCGCGCCCTCGTCGTGCCGACCGACGTGTCACGGTTCGAGGAGGTCGACGAGGCCGCCACACTGATCGAACGCGATCTCGGTCCGATCGATGTCTGGATCAACAACGCGATGACCACCATCTTCGCCCCGGTCCACGAGATCGAGCCGGCGCAGTTCCAGCGCGCGATCGAGGTGACGTTCCTGGGCCAGGTGTGGGGCACGATGGCGGCGCTGGCAGCGCATGCGGCCACGCGAACGCGGGCACGGTGGTGAACGTCGGCTCCGCGCTCGCGTTCATCGGCATCCCGCTCCAATCCGCGTACTGCTCCGCCAAGTTCGCCTGTCGCGGGTTCTTCGAGTCGACACGCGCCGAACTGCTGCACGACGGGAGCAGGGTGCGGATGTGCATGGTCCACCTCCCTGCCGTGGACACGCCACAGTTCGGCTGGTGCGCAACGACCCTTCCGGACCATCCCCAGCCGGTTCCCCCGATCTACGAGCCGGCGACGCCCGCGCGCTTCATCGTCGACGTCGCGCTCGACGGGCGCCGCAGCAAGGTCGTCGGATCGTGGAACAAGATGCTCGTCGCCGCGGCGAGCGTCGCGCCGGGCTTCGGGAACCAGTTCGCGGCAATCGGCGCCTGGGACACGCAGCTGACCGACCAGCCGGTGTCCCCGGACCGGCCGATCAACCTCTGGAAGGCAGCCGACGAGGGCGAGGACCACGGCCCGCGGGGCGAGTTCGGTGACCGCGCGGGCGGGTTCACCGATCCGAGCTTCCTGCGCACGCTGCCCCAGACGATGCGGACGTTCGCGGTGGCCGCCGGCCGGACGATGAGCGAGAAGGCCCACCGGTATCGCAGGCAGGTGGCGCGACGCGCATGACGGCATCGCCGTCGACCCGCGCCGTCTCCACCACGCCCCGGAGCAGGTGGCACCCGACGCCCGTTCTTCGTCACCGCACAGGGCTGGCGCGCCGGCTCACCAGCGCTCGCGGTGCACGACGTCGTCGAGCTCTCGTCGGTCGACGGCAAGCATCGCGTCTCACGCGTACTTCGCCCGCAGCACCGAATCGCTGGAGTGCGTGGTCTGGCCGTTGTCGGGTTGCAGCGAGAGATCGACGGCGTCGTACCGCGACAGGAGATCGCTCGGGAGCGTGAAGTGTGCGGTGCCACTCGGCGGCAGCACACCCACTGCGACCAGGCGGTTGGTGGTCGTGTCGAGGAGCCACACCTCGTAGTAGGACCTCGCCGACACGGGCGCGAGATCGGTCGACACCACCATGGTGCGGCTGGCGCCCTTCCCACTCATCGTCACCTCGCCGCGCACGGGCCGCGTGCCCACAGCCTGGAGCGCGAGCTGCTCGTCAGGCGGGTTCGGCGACGACGACCCGCGGTTCAACAACACTGCCCCGCCGAGCACGATCAGCGCGGCAACCGCGGCCGCCGCCAGCACCCGCCAGCTCGCGAGCCGTCGACGGTGGCCACGCGCCGCATGGAGGTCAGCTGGTTCGTCGGGCGGGAGCTCGGCCAGCGCCGGCAGAGTCGGTGCGGCGGTGTCGAGCAGACCTTGGCGCTGGACGCGAGCGACTGCACCGACACCGACCGCGACCTCGACCAACTCGCGCTGACACGACGCGCACGCCCGGAGGTGGGCGGTCAAGGAACGCAACTCTGCGAGCGTGAGCTCTCCGTGCAACAGTGCCGGCAATTCCTCGACGTACCGGTCGGCGTCGTTCACGCTTCCTCCTCCGGCGCCAGGATCGCCGCGAGTCGCCGGAGGCCGCGCTGCGATCGGGCCTTCACGGTCCCCAACGGCACGTTCATGCGCCCTGCGATCTGCGATTGTGTGAGGTCATTGAAGTACGCGAGCACGATCGTCTCGCGTTGTTCGACCGGGAGTTCGCACAGCGCGTCGGTGACCACCTGCGCTTCGGCGAACTCGTCCACGAACCGGTCGGTCGTCGCATGATCCGGCTCGGTCAACGACACGAGCTGCGTACCGTCCTGCCGCGCTCGGCGACGAAGGTGGTCGATGGCGCGTTTGTGGGCGATGTTCACGATCCACGGTTCGAGTGGTCGCGCGGGGTCGTAGCGGTCGCGGCTGCGCCACACTTCGAGGAACACCTGCTGGAGGACGTCCTCGGCGTCGTCGCGCCCGACGAACCGCCGCAGGTATGCGAGCACCATCGGTCCGTGCAGCTCGTAGGACTCCGCCAGCGCCTGTGGATCCTGCGCGAGGCGGGCGCGCAGGTCTCCGCCGGCCGCGCCGGCCACGCCGACCGCGCCGTCCGGGCCCCGGGAGGGGCGCGGCGCCCTGAACGGGGTCGCGGTCGGCAGCGGCTCCATACCAGGGTGTTCGCCGGCGACGGTGGTATCGGTTGCACGACGGGTCGAATTTCTCCGTCGCGCGGAGATCTCGCCACGATGCAACCAAATGACGGCGGCCCGGCGAAAGACACGGTGTCGAGGAACCCCTCGCTCGTGTCTCCGCCCGAAAGGACCTCCGAATGTTCAAGAAGCTCGCCGCGGCGTTGGTCGGCGTCAGCATGATCACCGCCCTCACTGTGGCCGGTGCCGGATCTGCGGTCGCCGCCGAAGGTGACGGCACCGTCTATGTCGTGCACGGAATTCCCGGCGCCACCGTGGACGTCTACGTGAACGGTACCGAGACACTCCCGAACTTCACACCCGGCACCGTGGCCGGGCCGCTCACGCTGCCCGCCGGCAGCTACGAGATCAAGATCTTCGCGGCAGGCGACGATCCGAGCTCCGCCACGCCGGTGATCAGCTCCACGGTCGAGCTCCCGGCCGGCGCCAACGCCTCGCTGGTCGCCGGGCTCGACGCGTCGGCGAAGCCGACGTTGTTCACGTTCGTGAACGACGTTGCGGCCGCCGGCGCCGGTCAGGGCCGGCTCGCGGTCGGTCACACAGCCGCGGCACCCGCGGTCGACGTGCTCGCGAACGGCTCACCCGCGTTCACCGACCTCATGAACGGCAAGGAAGACAAGGCCGACCTCCCCGCCGGGACGATCAGCGCGGCGGTGGTCGCCACCGGCACGACGACGCCGGTGCTCATCGGTCCGGCCGACGTGCCCGTCACTGCGGGAATGCTGACGGTGGTCTACGCGATCGGCGCCCCCGCCAGCGGACAGGACCCGAGCACCCTCGGCGTCGTCACCCAGCAGATCCCGCTGGCGGCGACGCAGATGGCGGTGCCGACCGGCACGTCAGGCCTGCTCGACAGCTCGGGTGGCATCCCGACGTGGGCGATCGTCGCCCTGGCCGTTGCGCTGACCGGGCTCCTCGCCTCCGGCGGCGTGCTGGTGCGGGCACGTGCCCAGGCTCACGCTCGCGGCTGAGCGCTTGACCAGCCTGCCCGACAGGACCACGGGGTGGAGGGGCTACGGCTCCTCCACCCCGTCGGGTCGCACATGAGTCGACGGCTCGCGCTCGCGCTGTTCGTGACGAGCGTCGTCGTCGTGGCGGCGATCGGCGTCATGTTGGCCGTGCGCGGCCGATCCGGCGCACCCCACGTGTCGGCACTGGGCACCGTCACGACGTCGCGTGAAGCGGGCCCCGCGCCGGCGCCGCCGACCGCGGCCGGGCCCGATCCCACGTTCCCGGTGGCGACGACGGTGCCCCCGCCGCGGCCGCCGACGTCCGTCGTCATCCCGGCGATCGGGATCACTGCCGATGTCGTCGGCATCGGCGTCGAGTCCGGCACCAACGCGCTGGCGGTCCCCGACCTCGACCACGTCGGCTGGTACGAGCTCGGGCCGAACCCCGGAGACCCCGGCTCCGCGGTCCTCGTCGGGCACGTCGACGGCGACGACCGACCGGGCGTGTTCTGGCGTCTGGGGGAGCTCGTGCCGGGCGATGTCGTCACCGTCAACGACGCGACCGGCGCGCACGACTTCCGCGTGACCGGTCGCGAGCAGGTGGCCAAGAGCGCCTTGTCGGCCGATCTCTTCAGCCGGTCCGGCCCCGCGCAGCTCGTGCTCATCACGTGTGGTGGCGCGTTCGACGACGCGTCTGGCCACTACCTCGACAACGTCGTGGTGGTCGCCACTCCGGTCTGATGCGCGCCGCGAGCGGCGGGGACCCCGCTGATCTGCTGCGGGTCGCCGGGTTGCAGGCCGACAGGCGGCGTCGGACGGCCGAGGGAGTGACCTCGGGACGTCAGTGCGCGCTGAACGCGGGCCCGACCTCGGTGGTCACGTCCCACTCGGGGCCGTAGCGCTCCTTGAACAGGCGGTAGCGCGAGACCATCGCCTGACCGGTGCCGCCGTTCCAGAGGTCGTACCGCGGGTCCGAGTACCGGGCGAAGAACGCACGCAGCCGCCCGTCGAGTTCGGCGACCGTGGACGCGTACGCGGCCTCGCCCGCGACGTCGTCCCACTGCTCGGGGTCGGACACCAGGTCGTAGAGCTCGGGCGCACCCGTTCCGTCGAGGTGGCGGGTGTAGAGGAACTCCGGGGTGCGGATCGAGCGTGCGGTCTCGGCCTCGAAGTAGGCCTCGTCGTCCCACTCTTCGAGGTGTCGCCCGCGGAGCACGGGGGCGAAGCTCCGACCCGGAGACGCAGGCACGGTCGGGTCGATGCCGACGTGGTCGAGAATCGTGGGCAGGAGGTCGTAGTGCGACACGACGCGGTCCACCACGCGCTGTGCAGAGACCGTTCCCGGCTGGCGCAGGATCAGGGGCACACGGAACGTCACGTCATGCATGAACGGCGGATCGGTCCACTGCGGGTGGCCCCAGAGGCCTCGCTGGCCGTAAGGATTTCCCTGGTCGGTGGTCATGACGACCAGAGTGTCGGTGGTCGCGTCGTCAGCGTCGAGCGCGGCCACGATCCGGCCGATCGCGTGGTCGACGATCGCGTTCTGCGCGGCGACGTTGGCGCGCGTCGCTTGGTCGTTGTGCATGCGCACCGTCCACCAGACGTTGTTGAACGCGCTGGCGAGGGTGTATTCCTCGGCGGGGTCGAGTTCGAAGTCGAATGGCACCGCCAGGGTGCGGATCAGGCGATCGTCGATGGGCGGGAACGGCCGGAAGGTGCGTTGTTCGAACCGCTCGTAGAACGGGTTGCGCGGATCGGGGCCGACCACCGTCGGAGGCAGGACGTAGGGACCGTCGAAGTTCACCTGGAGGAAGAACGGACGTGACCGGTCGCGCCGGGCGAGGTATTCGATCGCTCGGTCTGCGAAGTGCTCCACCACGTGCTGACCGGTGACCCGCTCGACGCGCCCGTCGGCGAACACCTCGTTGTCGTAGAAGTCGGTCGTGTGGCCTCGCGTGAACGCGACCCAGTGGTCGAATCCATGACCCACACACCGGAAGTTTCCGAGATGCCACTTCCCCACCATCCCGGTGGCGTAGCCCGCCGCGCGCAGCGTGACGGGCAACGTGGGGAACTCACGGGTCACGTCGTAGTCGTCGGGCTTCGGGAACACGTCGTCGTCGGGCATCGCGATGTGCACGCCGTGCTGGGACGGCATGAGGCCGGTGAGCATCGACGCCCGGGTCGGAGAACACAGGCCGTTCGTGCAGAACGCGCGCAGAAACTGCGTCCCTTCGCGCGCCAGCCGGTCGAGGTGGGGAGTCTCGTGCTCGACGTTCCCGTAGCAACCGAGCGAGTCCGCCGACTGGTTGTCGGTGACGAGCATGAGCACGTTGGGCATCGAGGGCGACGGCGCGGGCATCGCCGTACTCTGGCACGCAGCGGTCGTCGGTGGCACCCCATCGGATCGCGGTCCTTGTCGCTGACCGCGGACATCACCGCCGCCTCACGCACGCACACGGTCAGACGGAGGAGTCGAGGTGGCGAAGCTTCTCGGGATTGACGATGGAGCGGATGCCTTGGATCTGTCCGTCGGCGATGTCGAGCGAGAACGCGAACAGGACCCGCTGCTGCCCGTCGAGGCCCAGGGCACCAGGTTGGCCGTTGACCTCGACGGGGCGGATCGAGAACCCGTCGACGCCGCGTATGGCCCGTACCCAGGTGACCAACGACTTCGCGACCTGCCGGCGCCCGAACATCGGGCGCGTGATCGCGCGCACCTTGCCACCGCCGTCGCCGTGCAGCGCGACGTCGTGGGCCAGCAGTGCCTCGAGCGCGTCGAGGTCACCCGACTGGGTGGCGTCCATGAACGCGCGAGCCAGCTGGTTTCGCTCCTCCCGCGACGCTTCGAAGCGCGGCTTGTCGTCGTCGACGCGGCGGCGGGCCCGCACCGCGAGCTGGCGACACGCGGCTTCGCTCTTCCCGACGATCTCGGCGATGGTCCCGTAGTCGTAGTCGAACACCTCCCGCAGCAGGAAGACCGCGCGCTGCTCGGGCGACAGCCGCTCCAGCACCACGAGGAACGCGAGCGACAGCGAGTCCGACATCTCCGCGTGGGCTGCCGGATCGTCCAGACCGCCCGTCACCACGGGTTCCGGCAGCCACTCGCCGACATAGGTCTCGCGACGCACCTGCGCGGAGCGGAGCCGGTCGATGGAGAGTCGGGTCACGATGGTGTTGAGGTATGCCTGGGGCTTCTCGATCTCCGCGCCGGCATCGAGGACACCATGCAGCCGCAGAAGTCCTTCCTGCACGATGTCCTCGGCGTCGCTCACGCTCCCCAGCATCCGGTACGCGACGGCGAACGCCTTCGGCCGCAACTCGTCGAGCAGCGCCGCCCTCTCAGGTGAGTCCATCAGCGAACCCCTGACGCCAGCTCGGGTAGCGCAGCCGCCAACCGAGCTCCTGCTTCGCCTTCTCGTTCGACGCGCCGCGGATCTCGGTCATCGCCACGACGGCCCATGCGCCTGCTGCGAGACGCCCGACCCATCGTGGCACCTGCCGTGGAGGTTTCGCACCGACGGCCGCGGCCAAGATCGGGAGGAACTCGGACACCGGTGCCGGATCGTCGTCGACCACGTTGTAGACGCCGGCTGCGCCACCCTCGACCGCGGCGACCGTTGCGGCGGCCGCATCGGTGACGTGGAGGAACGACCAGATGCCCCCGCCCCGCCCGACCATCGGGAACTGGCGCTTGCGGAGCAGCTCGACCTGGCTTCCCGGCGGATCGAGGGCGATCGACGTGCCGGGGCCGTAGAGCCAGCCGTAGCGCAGCACCAGGCCCTCGACGCCTCGGACTCCCGTGACCGCGTCTTCGAGGTGAAGCAGGGCGGCGAGGCCTTCGCGCATCGCCGCGACCGGATGCTCGTCGAGCGGTGCGTCCTCGCGCTTGACCGGGCCACCGGTGCGGGCATACGGCAGCGCGGCGTGGCTCTGGGCGACGAAGCGCTGCACACCCGCCGCTTCGGCCGCCGACAGCAGATGGTCGGTGCCCTCGATGCGCAGGCGGTTGGTGGGTCCGAACTCGCGATCGATGTGTCGCATGTCGAGCACCGGCGGGATCGCGGTGAGCTCGTGCACGATGACGTCGGGTGCGGCATCGCCGACGGCGCGCTTCACCTCGTCGGCGTCGAGCGCATCGGCGACCACCGGTCGCGCGCCGCTGGCGACCAGTTGGTCGCGCTTCGCCTCGGTGCGGGTCATCCCCACCACATCGTGTCCGTTGGCGACCAACATCGGAACCAGGTGCTTGCCGACCGCTCCGGTGGCCCCGGCGACGAAGACCTTCATGTTGACTCCCTTCCGCTTCGGCTACCACAGAGACGAAACGGAGAGGGTGTTCTGTGACAGTCGCGCGTCCACCGGGTGTGCGAGCCCTTGCGGCGTCGCACCGCGTGCTCGCGCGAGGACGACCGAACCTCGCTCCCGGTCGAGTCTGCGACCCCGCCGGGCCGAACGATCGCCTCAGGCCACGAGGTCGTGTGACTGGAACAGCCGGTCCGCCACCACCGCGAGCACGAGACCGACCCCGACCAGCACGGCGAGGCTCGCGACGGAGAGCCCGTCCTGGAGCTGGTTGTCGCCGACGGACCAGTAGAAGAGCGACACGTACTTGGCCGGGTCGAGCCACGACACGACCGGCGCCATCGAGCTGACGAGGTACGACGCCGCCGCCACCGTCGACGCGACCCCGAGCGCCACGCCGCGGTTCCCGGTGCCGGCCCCGATGGCGAGCGCGAGGAGACCGAAGTCGATCCCGAGCAGGAGCACGCCGACGGTCGCGGTGATCAGCTCCCAGAAGCCGAAGTCGAGCTCGAACCAGCGGCCCACGAGCACGGCGAGGAAGGTGAAGAAGCAGAGGACCAGCGCTTGGAGCGCGAGCGCGCCGATCTTCTGCTGCACGACGCGCCGTCGCGAGAACGGCAACGACAGCACGAGCTCGAGGTGACCGTCCTTCTCCTGTCCGGCGATGGCGCTCGCGCCGTAGCCGATGGTCAGCAGCAGGACGACCAGCGGGAAGAAGTTCGCCCAGACGTTGGCGTTCATCCATCCAGCCGGTGACGTCAACGAGCCCGAGATGCCGAACAGCGCCGCGACGCCGGGGCTGTCCTTGGTCAGGTTGTCGAGCTCGGACGAGTTCTTGAACGACGGATACAGCGCGACGACGACGACGACGTAGAGCACCAGGCCGAGGGTGAATCCGATGAGGGCCTTGCGCCGGAACGAGAGGTCGAGCGTGGTGATCTCGAGGTTCGCCTTCACGACGGCGCCTCCGTGTCGCGGTAGTAGGCAAGAAAGAGCTCGTCGAGATCCGCGTGGTGCGCGGTCACGTCCAGCACGTGCTGCGCCAATGCCGCCTGCAGCACCGGGGCCACGCTGCCCGTGACGTGAAGATCGAGATCGTTGCCGTGGACCTCGACCGCCGTCACTCCGTCGAGTCGCTGGAAGGGCTCGGGTTCGGGCCGGCCGGCGAACCGGAAGCCCATCACCCGAGGCGCGCGCGCACGGAGGTGTTCCACGGTGTCGGTCACGACCAGCCGACCGTCACGGATGATGGCGACGCGATCGGCGACGCGCTGGACCTCGGCAAGCGAGTGGGACGAGAGCAACACCGTGCGACCGCCTGCCGCCGTCTCGCGCACCAGGCGCTCGAACTCCGCCTGCATCAGGGGATCGAGGCCCGACGTCGGCTCATCCAGGATCAGCAGCTCCGGCGCATGTGCGAAGGCCAGCAACAAGCCGACCTTCTGCCGGTTGCCCTTCGACAACTCCCCCACCGGACGGTCCATCTCGACGCCGAACCGGGCCACCAGGTCGTCGGCCATCGATGCGTCGCGTTCACCACGCGCGCGGCCGAACCACTCGAGGTGCTGCTCCCCGGTCATTCGCTCGAAGAGCTTCAGGTCGCCCGGCAGGTAGCCGACCCGGGCTCGGATCGCGACGCTGTCGCGGCGCGAGTCGAGACCGAAGAGCGAGGCCGATCCCGCCGTCGGGCGTTGGAAGTCGAGCAGCGTCCGGATCGTCGTCGACTTTCCCGCGCCGTTGGGACCCAGGAATCCGAACACCTCGCCCGGTTCGACGTGGAGGTCGACGTCCTCGATGCCCCGAGCCGCGCCGTAGCGCTTCGTCAGCTGACGGGTGTCGATCACGCGTGTGCTCACGATGGTGATCTCCTCTCGCTAACGGGAGTCGTGGAACATCGCGGCGATCGGCCCCGCGGCACGGGTGACCGCCAACTTCGGATCGACGAGGTGATGGAAGAGCAAGCCGTCGAGCAAGGCCGCGAGCACCAGCGCCATCGCCTCGAGGTCGAGGTCGGCGTCGATCTCGCCCGCGTCACGTCCACGCTGCAGTCGCTCGAGGATGAGCCCTCGGAACCGGCGGGCCGCGTCGCGGCTCCACGACCGGAACTTCGGATCGCGGCTCCCCTTCACCATCGCCTCGGCGAGGATCGCCGCACCCGGCGTGCGGCCGTGCTCCACGATCCAGTCGAGGATCGCCACGACGCCGTCCTGGACGGTCGCACCGGCAACGAACACGTCGATCGACGGGCCGAGCTCGTTGAGCAAGGCGTGCTGCGCGGCCTCGACGACCAGCGCGGCCATGCTCCCGAAGTAGTAGTGCACGAGCGCGGGATTCACCTCCGCGCGGTCCGCGACCGCTCTCCCGCGGACCCGATCGATGCCCACCTCGGCCATCACCTCGACGGCGGCATCCAAGATCCGCTCGCGCGTCGGGCTCTCGCCACCGCCGGACACGCGTGAAGAGGCCGGTTTGGTCATCTGCTTAAAGCATAACACCAAACACGGGCTGAGCTCGCGGCGTGCTGGCGGTCACTCGTCTCGGTCGTCGACGACTCCTCGGGTGCGCAGTTCGGCGACGAGCAGTTCGGCTGCCCGGTCGAGTGGCGGTCGTGGTCGTCTCGATGTGGAGGTCGGGCTGCTCGGGCGGTTCGTACGGCGAGTCGACACCGGTGAAGTTCGTGAGCTCGCCCGCGCGTGCCTTCTGGTAGAGCCCCTTGGTGTCTCGCGATTCGGCGACGTCGAGTGGCGTGTCGACGTACACCTCGACGAACGGGACGTCGCCGGCCCGTTCACGAGCGAGTTGGCGCTCGGCGCGGAACGGCGAGATGAAGGACACGAGCACGACGAGTCCAGCGTCGGCCATGAGGTGCGCGACCTCGGCGACGCGGCGGATGTTCTCGATGCGGTCGGCTTCGGTGAACCCGAGGTCGTGGTTCAGTCCGTGGCGCACGTTGTCGCCGTCGAGCAGGTAGGTGTGCACGCCGCGCGTGGAGGAGCTGCTCGGCCCGGTTCGCGATGGTCGACTTCCCGGCGCCGGAGAGACCCGTGAACCACACGATCGCGGGCCGATGGCCCTTGAGGGCGCTGCGGGCCTCGGGGGTGACGTCGATCGCCTGCCAGTGCACGTTCTGTGCCCGCCGCAGCGAGAAGTGGACGAGCGCGCATCCGAGTGTCGCGTTCGTGAGTCGGTCGATGAGGACCATGCCGCCGGTGTCGCGCAGCTCGACGTAGGGATCGAACGGGATCGGCCGGTCGGTGGTGAGGGTGCACACGCCGATCTCGTTGAGCTCGAGCGTCTTGGTCGCGGTCTGCTCCAGCGTGTTGACGTTCACCTTGTACTTCGGCGCTGCGATCGTGACTCCGACGGTGCGGGTGCCGATCTTGGCGAGGTAGGGCCGCCCCGGCACGAGTGGCTCGTCGTGCATCCACACGATGTGGACCTCGAACTGGTCGGCGACCGCTGCGGGCGCGGCCTCGGCGCACGAGGACGTCGCCGCGGCTGATGTCGATCTCGTCGGCCAGCAGGAGGGTCACCGACTGTCCCGCCACGGCTTCGTCGAGGTCGCCGTCGAAGGTGTCGATCCGGGCGACCGTGCTCGTGCGTCCCGACGGCAGCGTGCGGATGCGGTCGCCGGGACGAACGGTGCCGCTGGTGATCAGTCCCGAGAAGCCGCGGTAGTCGAGATGGGGTCGGTTGACCCACTCGACGGGCATGCGGAACGGGCCGTCGGCGGCGCGGTCTTCGACATCGACCTCTTCCAGGTGGCCGAGCAGCGTCGGACCGTCGTACCACGGCGTGTGCTCGGACCGTTCGATGATGTTGTCGCCTCGCAGCGCCGACATCGGGATGCACGTGATGTCGGTGATGCCGATCTCCGACGCAAAGGCGCGGTAGTCGGCCTCGATGGAGTCGAAGACGGACTGGTCGTAGTCGACGAGGTCGAGCTTGTTGACCGCCACGACGACGTGTTCGATGCCGATGAGCTTGACGAGGAAGCTGTGCCGGCGGGTCTGGGTGAGCACCCCTCTGCGGGCGTCGATCAGGATGACCGCGAGGTCCGCGGTCGACGCGCCCGTGACCATGTTGCGGGTGTACTGCTCGTGACCGGGGGTGTCGGCCACGATGAACTTGCGCCGCTCGGTGCTGAAGAACCGGTAGGCCACGTCGATGGTGATGCCCTGCTCGCGTTCGGCGGTGAGGCCGTCGACGAGCAGCGCGAAGTCGAGGTCGCCGCCCTGGGTGCCCACGGTCCTGGAATCGGCCTCGAGTGCTGCGAGGTGGTCCTCGAACACGAGGTGCGACTCGTACAGCAGGCGGCCGATGAGCGTGCTCTTCCCGTCGTCGACGCTTCCGCAGGTGATGAAGCGCAGCAGCGACTTGTGCTCGTGCGCCCGCAGGTACGCCTCGATGTCGTCGGCGATCAGTGCTTCCTGCGCGTGCGCCATCAGAAGTACCCCTCCTGCTTCTTCTTCTCCATGGAGCCCGCCGAATCGACGTCGATGAGCCGGCCCTGACGTTCGGAGGTGGTGGTCAGGAGCATCTCCTGGATCACCTCGGGGAGCGTGGCCGCATCGCTCTCGATCGCGCCGCTCAGCGGATAGCACCCGAGGGTCCGGAAGCGCACGCTGCGCATCACCGGTTCTTCACCCGGCTCGAGCGGCATGCGGTCGTCGTCGACCATGAGGATCGTGCCGTCGCGCACGACGGTCGGGCGGGGTGCAGCAAGGTAGAGGTCCACGATCGGGATCTCCTCGAGGTGGATGTACTGCCAGATGTCGAGCTCGGTCCAGTTCGACAGCGGAAACACGCGGATCGACTCGCCCTGGCTGCGGCGCACGTTGTAGGTGCGCCACAGCTCGGGACGTTGCGCCTTCGGATCCCACCGGTGCTGGGCGGAGCGGATGCTGAAGATGCGCTCCTTCGCACGCGACTTCTCCTCATCCCGACGTGCACCACCGAACGCGGCGTCGAAGCCCCACTGGTCGAGTGCCTGCTTGAGACCCTGCGTCTTCCACATGTCGGTGTGCACCGCCGAGCCGTGGTCGAACGGGTTGATGCCACGCTCGATGCACTCGGGGTTCCGGTACACGAGCAGCTCCATGCCGCTCTCCGCCGCCATGCGCTCACGCATCTCGTACATCGCGCGGAACTTCCACGTCGTGTCCACATGCAGCAGCGGAAACGGCGGGGGCGCGGGATGGAACGCCTTGCGCGCCAGGTGCAGCATCGCCGCGCTGTCCTTGCCGATCGAGTACAGCATCACCGGACGCTCGCTCTCGGCGACCGCCTCCCGGATGATCTGGATGCTCTCCGCCTCCAGCCGTTGCAGGTGGGTCAGCGTGCGCTTCATGTGAAGTCGGACCCCCCGTCGACGTTGACGTTGGCGCCGGTCGTGTAGGTGTTGCGCGCCGACGCGAGGAACGCGATGACGGGCCCGATCTCCGACGGCTCGGCGGCGCGGTCGAGATGCACGTGGTTGTCGTAGTGGTCGCCGATCCAGCGCATGACGTCGTGCAGGTCGGTCTCGTCGACGTCGGGCATCTGCGCCAGCGAGCTGCGGAACGACTCGGACGCGAACGTGCCGGGGCTCACCGTATTGACCAGGACATGAGGCGCCAGGGACATCGAGAGGTTCTTGGTGAGGCTGGTGAGCGCCGACTTGGCGGCGGTGTAGGCGACGAGCTGCGGTGACTGGTGCTTGGTCGACATCGCCGACACGTTCACGATCCGCGCCCATGGCGCAGCGTGCAGCAGTGGCAGAGCCGCGCGGATGGTGCGCACCGGACCGAGGGTGAGGCCGTCGAACACGGCGTGCCAGTCGTCGTCGGAGAACTCCTCGAACGGCTTGACCCCACCGTCGAGCGGGCCGGCCGCGTTCACGAGCGCGTTCAGATGGCCCCACCGCTCACCGAGCTGCGCCATCGCGGCATCGACCGACTCGTGGTCGAACAGGTCGACGGAGATCCCCACCGCGTCGGGTGATCCCAGCTTCGCCAGCGCGGCCGCGGTGGCGTCGAGGTCGCCCTGCGAACGGGCGAACACCGCGACGCGCGCGCCATCGGCGGCGAAGCACTCCGCGGCGGCGCGGCCCATCCCGCTGGTACCGCCCGCGACGACGACGGTTGCGTCGCGCAGTCCGAGATCCATGCTGACTCCTGTCTCAGGGGGTCGTCCGCGCCGGTTCGATGAGTCGGTCGGCTTTCGTCGCCACGCCGTGAACCTTACACTTTGATGCAAGACTGTAACGTCCCGCGCCACGAGCGGTCGAGCAGCGGTCTCGATGAACGGCAGCACGGAGGTGTGGAGCAGCGACGAACCGCTTCGACCTCGGCCGTGAACCTCGGTCTGGGGCTCAGCTCACACCGAACAGACGGCGCGCGTTGAGGGCCAGGATGGCGGCCTTGTCGGCGTCGCTGAGCGCGGACTGTCGGATCTGGTCGAGGAGGTGGCTGATGCGCCGACCCACCGGATAGGAGTACAGGTCGGTACCGAACACCACCCGGTCGGCGCCGAAGCGGACCGCGAACTCCTCGGCGAAGTCGAAGTTGTAGCTGAGGCTGGTGTCGAAGACGATGTTCGGTGCCACCTCGGCGATGAAGAAGCACTCCCGGGTGGCCTCGTAGGAACCGAAGGCGTCGAGCGCCAACACCGGGGTCTCGGGGATGCTGCGCGCGACCACCGCGAGCTTCCAGAGCGCCTCTTCCGGGGTCTCGTTCATCGCGTGCACCACGGGGACCAGACCGACTTCGGCCATGCGCGCGCAGTAGGTCAGCACCCACTGGCTGTCGAGCGAGACACCTTGGAAACGCGTGTGGAAGCTCAGCCCGACCAGCCCCAACTCGTCCTTGCATCGATCGATCTCCGCCAGGCTGGCGACGCCGTCTCTCGGTTCGACGATGCCGACGGCACCGGGAAACCGGTCCGGAGTGCGGTCCCGGTAGCGGGCGATGGCGTCGTTCTCGGCCCGCGTGTCGGCGATGCCGTGGACGCGGTGGTATCCGTGGCCGGGGATGACGATCGCCTGCTGCACGTGCGCGCGGTCCATGATCTCGAGCCGCGACGCGAGCTCGAGTCGTTCGAACTCGGCCTCGTCCATCTCGGGCGTCGCGTCGATGGCCCCACCGAGGGCCCGAAACGCGTTCCCGACGTGGTGGTGCACGTCGAGGATCTCGAACTCGTCGCCCACGTGCCCCCGTCCTTCCTCCGCTCGCGTCATCACGCGCGCCGCGACCTCCACTGGTGCCTCGCGTGGGCCGCCGTTCGCCGTGTCCCTGCGAGCTCAGCATGGGCAAGCCCACACCCAGATCCTTCTCGACGGTACTGGGAGCGGTGCTCGAACGAGGGCAAGGTCGAACTCGGCCTCGACGCGCGGAGGACGTGGACGACGTACGAGAGTGAGCGGTGCAATGACCTGGGCCTTCACGATTGCGATGGTGGCGGGGGCATCTGTCTGGCTCGGACAGACGGGTGCGCGCCATGTTGTGAGCTCGGGATCTCAACCACGGCGTCAGCCTTCGTGCCGATGGTCAGTGTGTTCCTGGACGATGTGGCGCCGACGACGCCGGAGCCCTTTTCAGGGGCGAGCTACCGGCGATGATGGACACGATGTCGAATCATGTCGCCCCAGGTCGTTCCACATCGTCGCGTCGATGGATCACGGGGGCAGCGGTGGTGCTCGCGGTGCTCGTCGCGACCGGGATATTGCGCCAGTGCACGGAGGACGTCGTCGAGCATGCGGCGATCGGCCACTTCTACGACGTGCCCGAACCGTTGCCCGCACATCCACCCGGGACGCTCATCCGATCACAGCGCTTGCTCGGCGCTCCGAACGGGAGCGTGGCGTGGCGGGTGCTCTACCACTCGACCGATGTCGACGGTCACGACATCGCGGTGTCGGGCATCGTGGTGGCTCCCGACGGTCCCGCGCCGCGTGGCGGGCGACCCATCGTGTCATGGGCGCACCCCACCACCGGGGCGGCGCGGCGCTGTGCACCGTCCGCTGGACTCGACCCGTTCCTGCTCGTCGCCGGGCTGCACGAACTACTGCGTGCCGGATACGTCGTTGCTGCGACCGACTACTCCGGCATGGGCGCCACGGGTCCCCCCAGCTACCTGATCGGCGCCACCGAAGGGCACAACGTGCTCGACGCCGCGCGTGCGGCACGCCGCCTCCTCGGCTCGCACACGAGCGACGAGCTCCTGCTCTGGGGACACTCGCAGGGCGGACAGGCCGCGCTCTTCGCAGCTCAGCAGGCATCGACCTACACGCCGGGCCTCCGGCTCCGGGGCGTTGCAGCCGCGGCGCCCGCGGCTGAGCTGGGACGGTTGCTCGTCGACCACCGCGACGACGCGTCGGGAGTCACGATCGGCTCGTACGCGCTCGACGCATTCCGCACGGTGTATGGACGGACCGATTCCGAGGTTCGATTGGATCACCTGCTCACGCCGATCGGGGTCTCGGTCGTCCCGAGGATCGCGGCGCGCTGCCTCCTCACCGACACCGCCGCGCTCCACCGAATCGCCAAGCCGGCCGTCGGTCATTTCTTCGCCGTCGATCCCTCGTCCACCGAACCCTGGCAGACGATCCTGGCAAGCAACACCCCAGGTGGTGAGCCGATCCGGGTGCCCATCCTCGTCACGCAGGGCGACGCTGATCACCTCGTCCTCCCGGATACCACCGTCGACTTCGTCGCGCAGCTCTGCCGCACCGGTGAACACGTGACCTTCCGTCGCTACCCACACGTCGACCACGGGCTGTTGGGTGAACGCACCGTCCCGCAGTTGCTCCCGTGGCTCGCGCAGGCGCGCTCCGGGAAGCCCGCGGCGTCGACCTGTCACGCAGCCACGTCGAACAGTTGACGCCCGGGTCGCGCAACCGGTTGGCGAACCTCGTAACGTTTCGCGCATGGCAAAGATCGCGGGTACCGACCCTGGCCAGCGCCAACTGAACGGTCCACAGACCACCGGTCGGACGTACCGGAACCTCTCCGAGCCCGAGCACACCGCTCGCTCGCGACGAGGACGTCGCGGTGACCGTGCGCGACGGCACCGTGCTCCTGGCCGACGTTCACCGTCCCGACGACGACGGTCGGTACCCCGCGCTGGTCTCGGCCTCGCCCTATCCGCGCCAGATCCAGGACCTCGGCGCCCCGATGGGCTTCATCGAGGCGGGCGCCACCGACTTCTGGGTGCCGCGTGGCTACGTGCACGTGATCGCGAACCTCCGCGGCACCGGTGGCTCGGGCGGCACGTTCGGGTTCTTCGACGAGCAGGAGCGCCACGACGTCCACGATCTCGTCGAGTGGGCGGCGGCGCAGCCCTGGTGCGACGGCAACGTCGGGATGCTGGGGATCAGCTACTTCGCGATGACCCAGCTCGAGGCGGCGATCGAGCAGCCCGAGCACCTGCGCGCGATCTTCCCGCTCGCAGTGACGACCGACCTGTACGACGCGGCGATGCACCACGGGCTGTTCAGCGCGAGCTTCGTCACGCCGTTCCTGGCCATGGTCGGGCTCACCTCGGCGAAGAGCGACAAGTTCTGGCGCAGCAAGCTCATCGACGCCGCGCGCCATGTGCTGCGCACTCCCCCGCTGCACCGCAAGTTCGCGACGATGAACGGCGAGTCGTCGGTGGTCGTGCTGAAGGAGGCGTTGAAGCTGCACCACGAACCGCATCCGTGGGACGACCTGTGGCTCTCCATGGCGGTCGAGCATCCGCTGCACGACGAGTGGTGGGACGAACGCGACCTCGTCCCGCTCCTCGACCGGGTCGAGATCCCCACGTACCTGGGCTGCGACTGGGAGAACGTGCCGCTCCACCTGCCGTCGACGTTCCCGACGTTCCGCGCGCTCGTGAACGCACCCGAGGTGCGCGTGGCGATGCTCGGCGAGTACGGGCTGACCTGGCCGTGGGAGAGCCTCCACGTGGAGGCACTCGCCTGGTACGACCACTGGCTCAAGCAGCGTGACACCGGCATCCTCGACGGCGATCCGATCCGCTACTTCATGCCCGGCGCCGACGAGTGGCGGACGGAGACGCAGTGGCCACCATCGGCCGCGGAGCTGCGCGCGTTCGCGCTCCGAGCCGACGGCGTGCTCGGCGACGAAGAAGGACCCGCCGGCGCGCGCTCGTTGCTGGCGCTCGGGACGGGTCTCAACCGGGCGAAGCCGAGCGAGGTCGATCCGCCTCGATGCTGGAGTGGACGAGCGCGCCGCTCGACGACGCGCTCGACGTCGCCGGCGATCTCGAGCTCGAGCTGCACGCGACCGCGACCGCCATCGACACCGCATGGTTCGTCACCCTGCAGGACGTCGCGCCCGACGGCACGGTGGTCGACGTGACGGCCGGCTACCTGCGCGCCAGCCTTCGCACGGTCGACGACGCGCAGAGCGTGCCGGGCACGCCGGTGCTCGACTGCCGCGTGAGCGTGGCCGTCGTGCCGGGTGAGCTGACCGTCTACCGAGTGCCGCTGGTCACCACTGCCCGCCGCTTCGACGCCGGCCATCGCCTGCGCGTCGTCGTCGCCAGCGACGACCAGGACACCGACGTTCCCGCGATCATGGGCTTCCGCCACGCGAGCGTCGGCACGAGCAGCGTCAACGCGATCCACTCCGCGTCGCGCCTCCTCGTCCCCGTCACCTGAGCAACCGGAGCTCGTCCATGACCGACGCGTCGTGTCGCGTTCTTCGAGCGTCAGCGCTGACCGCGGTCAGCTGCTGCTGACCAGCGCGGCGAGATCCGGCGTGCGGGATTCCACCTCGGCCCAGGTCGCGGCGTCGACGCCGTCGTGGATCTGCGTCATCACGCCGACCAACGCGTCGTGGCCGAGTGACGTCGCCATGTTGCGCAGCCGCGCCGCGAGGTGTTCGGGCGTGAGCGCGGCTGCGACCCACGGCTGCATGCCGGGGTCGGGTGGCATCGACGCGATGATCGTGCGGAGCACCTGCGACTGCTGGTCGGTGCTGAACAGCTGGTCGACCTCCCCCAGGACCTCGTCCTCCTCGGACTGCAGGTGCTCCAGCAGCGTGTCGCGCAGCGTCGATGCGAGCGGCGCAAGCGCGGCCAGCGACGCATCGTCGCGGCGACCACGCGCGGCCATGACGGCGGACCCGAGCGCGTAGGAACGCAGCTGCTCATCCCGGTGCTCGGCGAGCAGGTGATCGGGCACCGTGCCTCCTGCGTCGAGGATCGCCGGGAACATGATCCCGTCCTCGACCTCCGAGTGGTTCCGCAGCTCCGCGTCGAACGCGCCGAAGCGCTTCGCGAAGGCATCCAGGTCAGCCGCCGCGACGCCGGTTGCGAGGTCGGCCAGCGCGCGCACCTCGTGCGCGAGCGCTTCGTGCATGTCGTACCAGGTCTTCAACGGGCCCGTGACCCGTCGGGTTGCATCCGGTGTGCTCGTCATCGGTGATCCTCGTGGTCGACGTCACTCACTCCGTGCCGTCGGCGCAACGTACAGGAACCATTGACCTGTTCGACGCCACGAACACCCTGACCGATCGGTCCTTGGCTTTCAGCGCCCCGCGATCTCCCGGTCGGTGGTGACGCCGAAGAACTCGAACCCGGGAACGGCATCCGAGGAGTCCGTCGGCACCTCGTCGGGGACGTCCGCGTCGTCCGGGTCGTCGCTCGGCTCATAGGAGACGACGACCCCGGAGGGCACCGAGCCGTAGCGCAGCGTGTCGGACGAGTCGGTGCCGACGATCAGCGCCGTCGGGTCACCGCAGTGCTCCTCGAGCTCGGAGACCTCCTGATCCGGTTCGCCGACGCGAAGGCAGCCGGTGTACTCGCCGTCGTGCACCTCGGCGAGGAGCTTCCAGGTGAAGTCGTAGGTCTCACCGTCCAGTACCTGCACCCACCCGTCGGAGACCCCGTCACCGCTGCAGGCAGGCACCAGGAGCGCGGCGCCCAAGACGGCGGTGACGATCAGGGTTCGGATCACACCGACGCGCATGCCGTGCCTCCGTTGGATCGTCGGGGGACGACGCGGCTGGCCCCGGCCAACCCGCGGGTCTCGGGCTGGCCGCCTGAAGCCACGCGGCTGGAGGATAGAAGAAGATGAAGTCGACCCGTGACCGGAAACCCCGGAGAACATCTGCACCAGGGACGACCGTCGACGACGAAGGCCCAGGTCAACGACCTGGGCCTTCGTGCTTCGATGGTGGCGGGGGAAGGATTTGAACCTTCGACCTTCGGGTTATGAGCCCGACGAGCTACCAGACTGCTCCACCCCGCGGCGGACCGATCAACCTAGCAAAGCATGGGTCGTGTCACCAGGTCGTGCGTCTCCACTTGATACTTTTACTATCCGTGAACTATTCTCCCATCACGCAACCATCGAGAGGGAGCGAGCCCGTGGACGATCTGACCTTCGTACCCGCCCTCTCGTACCGCGACCCCAAGCCCGCGCTCGACTGGCTGACCCGCGCCTTCGACTTCGAGCTGACGATGGCCATCGAAGGCCCCGACGACGACCCGACGCAGTGCCACTACGAGATGGGCTACCAGGGCCACGGGCGGATCATGATCGGCAGCGAATGGAACGAGTGGATGCGCAGCCCGTCGTCGATCGGCGGCACCAACACCACCAGCACCCACGTCGAGGTGCGCGTCGACATCGACGCGCACTGCGAGCGTGCCCGTGCCGGCGGGCGCGCAGATCGTCGTCGAACCGGCCGACCAGTTCTACGGCGACCGCGTCTACCGCTGCGTCGACCTCGAGGGACACCACTGGACGTTCGCGATGCATGTCCGCGACGTGACGCGTGCCGAAGCCGAGGAGGCGATCGCCCAACCGATCTACGCGCCGAGCTGGCAGTGACTGCCGCGCCGGCACCGACACCCGACGCTTCGCTCGACCACACACTCGCCGCGCTCGCCGACCCCGTGCGCCGACGCGCCGTGGAGCTCCTCGCCGAGCAACCGCGACGTGCCGGCGAGCTGGCCAACGAGCTGGGCGTCTCCTCGCCCGTGATGAGCCGGCACCTCCGGGTGCTGCGCACGGCCGAACTCGTGGACGAGGAGCATCCGCCGTTCGACGCGCGGGTGCGCATCTACTCGCTGCGCGCGGCGCGCATGACGGAGTTGAAGGCGTGGCTGGACGAGGCCGAAGCGGGATGGTCCGAGCAGCTCGCCGCGTTCAAGGAGCACGTGGAGCGCTCGTGAGTCGCTCGCGCGTCCTGGTCTCGCTGCGCGTCGCCGCGCCTCCCGAGCGCACGTTCTTCGCGTTCACGCGAGGAGATCGGTGCGTGGTGGCGCCCGAACGGCCTGTTCCGCTTCACGGACCGAACCGACACCCGGCTCGCGTTCGAACCCGAGCCTCCCGAGCACCTCGTCGAGATCGACGCCGACGGGGAGCGCTTCGAGATCGGACCGGTGCTCGAGTGGTCACCGCCGACCCGGCTGGTCTTCGGCTGGCGCCAGGCGAGCTTCCCCGACGAGCGCGCAACCGAGGTCGCCGTGCAGTTCGACGCGGTCGACGACGGCACCCGCGTCACCGTCGAGCACTTCGGATGGGATGCGATCCCGCAGGAGCACGCGGCGCGGCACGGCTTCCCGCTCGGCGCGTTCCAACAACGCGCTGGCCGAGTGGTGGCAGGAGCTGCTGCGGTCGCTCGCGACTTCACGTCGGCGACTGATGCCCGAGGCGACGCCGCCTACGGTGAGCGCGATGGACCGCCCCCGCGAGCACCAATTGCCCACGACCGACGACGGCACCGCGGCATCCTCCGCCCCGACGGCCCCGCCGGCGCGGGAGCCGAGCCACGCCGAACGGTGCCGCACGCTGGTGACGGGCGAGACCCGGGGTGCGCTCTCGACCCTCACCGCCGACCCCGAGGGCTACCCGTACGGCTCGGTCGTCAGCTTCGGCCTCGCCGACAACGGCGACCCGCTCTTCTTCGTCAGCATGATGGCGGAGCACACCCAGAACGCACTGCGCGACCCGCGCGGCAGCCTGCTCGTCACCGAACCGGTGCCCGAGGGTGCCGATCCCCTCGCCAGCGGACGCGTCACGTTGCTCGGCCTGATCGCGCCCGTCGGTGACGAGGATCGCGACATCGCCCGCGAGCGGTACCTCGCCGCGAATCCCGCCGCGTCGTACTACATCGACTTCGGCGACTTCACGTTCCTGCGTCTCGCGGTCGACCACATCCGGTACGTCGGCGGGTACGGCCGGATGAGCTGGGTCGACGCCGCCGGCTACGCGGCCGCCGAACCCGATCCGCTCGCCGACGCGGCGGCCGGGATCATCGAGCACATGAACGCCGACCACGCCGAGGCGCAGGTGTTGTTCTGTCACCACTTCGCCGGACTCGCCGACACGACGTCGGCGTCGATGTCGGCCGTCGACCGCTACGGCTTCGACATGGTCGCGGTCAGCGCCGACCACCGCACGCCGGTGCGCCTCGCGTTCGCCGAGGAGTGCACGACCGGCGACGAGGTGCGCAAGGCCATGGTGGCGATGGTCGCCGAGGCGCGCGCGCCGCCGTCACCTGACGACGAACGTGGGGATCGGCGCACCCGTCCGGATCGCGGCGACCATCGCGTCCGCCGCGACGAGCGCCTCGCTGATCGTGTCGTCCATGTCGAGGTACCGGTACGTGCCGAGCCGCCCCACGAACGTCACGCGCTCCTCTCGGTGTGCCGCGTCGACGTAGCGCGCGAGGACGCGCTCGTCGGACTCCAATCGCATCGGGTAGTAGGGGACGTCGTCGGGCCCCGCGGCGCGGCTGTACTCGCGGGAGCACACGGTGCGCGCGTGCTGCTCCCACGGCGCGAAGTGCTTGTGCTCGGTGACGCGCGTGTAGGGCACGTCGACGTCGCCGTAGTTCATGACGGCGCCTCCCTGGTGGTCGCCGTCACTGCGGAACACCTCGAAGTCGAGCGTGCGGTACCCGAGGGAGCCGTGCTCGTGGTCCCACCAGGCGTCGAGCGGACCGGTCCAGATCGTGTGGTCGTACGCGGCCCGGTCCGTGGGGTCGAGCGGTGACCCGAGCAGCACGTCGATCGACGGGTGGTCGAGGATGCGCTCGACGAGCGCCGTGTACCCGTCACGCGGGATCGCCTGGTACCGGTCGTCGAAGTAGCTGTCGTCGGACGAGAAGCGCACCGGTAAGCGCGAGAAGACGCTCGCCGGCAGGTCTCGGGGGTCTCTCCCCCACTGCTTCCGCGTGTAGCCGGCGAAGAAGGCCTCGTACACCCGCCGCCCGACGGTCTTCAGTGCCTGCTCTTCGAAGTTCGCCGGCTCGCCGATCGTGGTGTCGACCTCCGCGGCGATGACGGCACGCGCTTCCTCTGGTGTGAACGCGGCGCCGAACAGCTGGTTGATCGTCAGGAGGTTCACCGGGAGCGAGTACACCCGGCCCTCGACGGTCGTGCGCGCCCGGTGGACGAACGGGACCATCTCGGCGAAGCGACGGACATACGCCCACACGCGTTCGTCGGACGTGTGGAAGATGTGCGGCCCGTGCACGTGCACGAGCACGCCGGTGTCGGGATCACGCTCGGTGTGGCAGTGACCTCCCACGTGGTGCTCCGTCTCGTGCACCGTGACGTGGTGACCCGCGGCCGCGAGCTCCCTGGCGAGCACTGCACCGGAGAACCCGGCTCCTGCGACTCCGATCTCCATGGTGCCCGTGCGCGGTTGCGCCACCCTCCCTCTCGATGCCGCCACGCCTACGCCCGGCCGACCAGGTGAGTCTGATCGTTGCCCGTCGGCGATGCCACCCGGAGCCGCCGACGCAGTGATGCTCAGTCGGGCACGCGATAGTCGCCGCGGCTTCGTCACGGAAGTACGGCTCCCAAGCTGCTCGCGTGGTGGCACCGGGCAACTCATCGCGCCACGCGCGGGCGACGGCGCGGCCGCGCGTGCGGTACGCGGCGAGCGCACGCACGATGCGCGGGAGCAGCCGGACGATCTCACGTCGCGACGCCGCATAGCGCTCGTAGTGGTGTGCGAGATCGTTGGCGAGGATCCACGGATGGCGGCCGACGTTCTGCACCTGCCGTTCCTCCTCGTGGAGCCGGACGGCACGCGCCGGGTCACGCCCGGGAACGAGGAACGCCATCGCGAGTCGGCGGCCCAGCAGCGCAGCCGACCCCACCGCGCCGCGTGGCGGCGGCGACACCGCGCCGCGCGGGGCGCGTGCGGCCGTCGCGGCATCCACCGGCGTCGGCCGAGCGCGCACCGACAGAGCGCATCACCTTCGAGTGGATCTCCGACGGGCTCGACGCCATCAGCGCGTCGGGACCTGCGACGTAGTCCTCGATGGCCTCCAGCAACCACGTCGCCCGCACGTAGTCGTGCTGCGCGACGTACGTGACCAACGTCCGCGCGAGATCGCTCCACCGCTCGGCGCGCGCCCGCTGCGGATGTCTCGCGGTGACGATCAGGTGGTTGCGCAGGTCGTAGTACGCCTTCCACCCGAGCGGCTTGGCGTCGAACGGCTCGTGCCACGCGGCGACGCCCGGGAGCATGACGGTCGGCACGCCGACCTCCTGCAACCGCAGCCCGTAGTCCAGGTCGTCGTACTGCACGAAGAACGGGGCCGGGAGTCCGACGGACTCGATCACCGTGTGAGGGATCGCGGTGCACCACCACCCCGTGAAGTCCGCGTGCTCGACCTGGTTGAACACGTTCAGGGCGTGACGGTGCTCGAGCGGGAGGTTCGGGTGCGTGAACACGACGATGTCGCCGGGCAGGACGCGCAGCGCCGAGTGGTACAGCGAGGTGGGCCGGCGCAGGTCGGCCATGTGCGCGCCGACGACCACGTCCGACCGGGCGAACGAGAGGAACGTCACGAAGTTCCCGAGCACGCGATGGTCGAGCTCGGCGTCGTCCTCCACGGTGAGGTGATGGGTGGCACGTCCGTTGTCGAGGCTCTCGGTCATCGTCCGGGCGAAGCCGCCGGAGGCACCGAGGTTGGGTTGATCCACCACCCGGATCGGAGATCGAGTCGTCTGCCACGAGCTCCCGCAATGCGTCGTCCTCGAACGGGCCTCCGTGGTTCACGACGACGATCTCGGTGAGCACCTGCTGCTGCGCGGCCGCGGCCAGCTCGCGCAGCACGGGGACCACCGCGGCATCACCCCGGTAGGTGCACAACCCGGCGCTGAGCCTGACCGCGAGAGCGAGGGTCGGTGCTCGTGACGAATCCGATCGCATCTCGACGACGCCCGTCTCCTCGGCCGTGATCTCGACGAACCACCGCCCGGCGTCGAGACGACCGCCGGCCACGGTGAGCGGCATGACCAGACGATCGCGCCCCGGCCCGGGAGCCGCGGTTGCAGTGGCGACGAGCTGGGTGCCGCCCTCGTCCGTCTCTCGATAGAGCTCGACGGTCACGGCTCCGCGCACGACGGCGACGACACGCACGTCGTCGACGACCGTGTACGTCGCCCAGTAGCTCGCGTAGAAGCACGAGAAGTAGCAGTTGAACGACACGCGGGTTCCGGCCTCGAGGTGGAGCGCATCGCCGTCGTACGTCGCGCCGCCCTCGACGACGCGGTGGTGCAGCACCGAGGTCTCCGCCCGAGCAGGGGCCAGGATCTGTTGGACCAACGTGTCGCCCGCGCGCTACGAGCGCGGTGACGCCACCTTCCTCGGTGGTCTGGTCGACCTGCTTCGCGCGCCGCGCCACCGGGCCGAACCTACCGCGGCGACTCACGCCGGCGCGCTCGTGCCGCGTCCTTGACCGAGGGTGTGACAGTCTTCGCCCTTCGTGCAGCATCGACCCCGTCATCGGCTCGGCTTCGTCTTCACCGCGATCCTCGTCGCGGCGGGCATCGCCGTGTTCGTCGGCCTCCGGGCGACGGTCCGCGACCTCGACGCGTCGCTCAGCCACTTCTACACCGAGACCCACTTCGCCGACCTCACCGTCGTCGGCGGCGACACCGATGCCATCCAGCGGTCGCTTCACCAGCGTCGACGGCGTCGCGGCCGCGACCACGACCCGCGGCACGACCACGCTGTCGGTGTTCCTGCAGAACGGGAAGACGAAGGTGCAGGGCACGGTCATCGGCGTGCCCGCGAACGTGGACCGACCATCAACGACCTCGCGATCACCGCCGGGCACGACTTCGCGCGCGACACGTCGCGAACCGGTCGCGGTCGTCGAACAGCACACGGCCGACGACCTCGGCGTGAAGCCGGGCTCGACCGTGCAGGCGCTCGGCATCGGCACTCCCGCCACGGTCGACGTGGTCGGTGTCGGCCTCTCCCCGGAGTACCTCCTGCCTGCGCAGAGTCAGCAGCAGGTGATCTCGACGCCGGGCAGCTTCGCGGTGCTGTTCGTCCCGCAGTCGGTCGTCGAGTCGCTCGGCGGCGAGGCGACGGTCCCGCAGGTGCTCGTGCGCTACGAGTCGGGCGTCGACCGCAACGCGCTCGACTGCTCGGCTCACCACGCTCGCCACCAACAACGGCGCGCAGCTGGTGCAGCCGCGCGCGACGCAGCCGTCGAACGGCGTGATCCAGGAGGAGCTCACCGGGTTCCGCGAGGCGAGCATCGTGGTGCCGGCGATCGCGCTGATCGTGGCCGCGCTGGTGGGTGCACTCGCGTGCGCGCGGGTGGAAGACCTCCGCCGTCGCCGACGGATGCTCGCGATCACCATCGCCGCGTCGGGTGTCGTCGGCGTCGTGATCGGCCTCGTCGGCGCGGCGATCGGCGGACCTGCGCTCGCGACGTCGGTGTACCTGCCCGAGCACGTGGGCGCGAACAACCTCGAGCGTGGCGCTGCTCGGTTTGCTGCTCGCGGCGATCGTCGGCGCGATCGCGCTGGGCATCGGCCGGCTGCTGCGGGTCGGGCGCGACGACACCCTCGGCGCGGGCCCCGCCGTCGTCACCGCGATCGCCGCCGCGGCCGCGGTGATCTGCGTTGTCGCGCCCGGCGGCGTGGTCGACTCCGCGCGAGGCGACGCTCGACTCGGCGGCGCGCCTCGAACAGGTGAGCGCGCAGGTGGCGTTCGCGGCACCGGCGACCGACGCGCGGCTCGCCACGCTGCGAGGCGGTCGACGGCATCGCGGTGGCGGAGCCGGTGCCGTCCGCGAACGTGTTCGTCCGCCACGCCACCCGTCGCTACTCCACCTCGTTGGAGGCGTTCCCGAGCGACACGACGCTGCAGAAGTTCGAAGCGCCCGACGGGTCGCGCCTCGAGCTGCCGGCGACCGGCGCCCTGATCCCCCAGTCGCTGGGCAAGATCCTCGGCGCCGGGGTGGGCGACGAGCTCGAGATCACGTTGCCCGGCGCGGGCGTGCCGCCGTTCCCGGTGAAGGTCGCCGCGCTCACGTCGAACACGCTCGGCAACCTGGTGTTCCTCAGCAACGACGCGCTGCGCGACGCGATGGGCCAGTACTCCACCGCGTTCGCGGGCGGGCTGTTCAACACCGCGTCGGTGCAGTTCGCGCCGGGCGCCGACCGCGGCCAAGGTCGCGGCCGCGGTGCAGGCCGATCCCGCGGTCGTCGTCTACGTGCCGGTGGCGGCCAACCTCAACACCGTCGACCAGGCCCGGCCCGATCTTCAAGGCGGTGATCCAGGCGTTGCTCGCGATCGCCGGCGTCGTCACGGTGCTGGGACTGGCCAGCGCGGTCGTGCTGCACACGCGCACGCGCGCCCGCAAGTGGCGGATGGCGGGTGACCGGCGAGGTGTTCGTCGCGGTCGCCGTCGGCATCGTGCTGGGCGCGCTGCTCGGCACCTACGCGGCCGATCGGCTCGTCGACGCCCTCGACACGCCGCTGATCCATCTCACGCGCCACATCGACGCGTCGACGTACGCGTGGGCGGCGGGGATGGTGCTGGTGGTGAGCGCGTTGACGCTGACGGTCAGCTGGTGGACGCGCCGACGGACGGCTGCCCGAACGCGCCGGACGCAGTGCCCGCCGCAGCGCTTCCGTGATGTCGCGCTGACACGCCTGCGCGACTCCCGACCCGGGCGCCATCATCTCGAAGCCGTGGGGTGCCCCGGGGTAGACGTGCACCTCGGTGGTGATGCCCGCGGCGAGGAGCCGCGACGCGTACGCGAGGTCCTCGTCGCGGAACACGTCGAGCGACCCCACGCCGATCCACGCCGGCGGGAGTCCGGCGACGTCGTCGACCCGGGCCGGCGGCGGCCTCGCCGGGAACGTCGTCGGTGCCGTAGCGGTCGCCGAGATAGGCGCTCCACCCGAGATCGTTGGCGGCGCGGCTCCACACGAGCGCGCCGTCGATGTGGCTCGACGGCGTGGTGTTGCGTGTCGTCGATCATCGGATAGATGAGCAGCTGGAACGCGGGTGCGACCTCGCCGCGGTCGCGCGCGCGGATGGCGAGTCCCGGCGGCGAGTCCACCGCCGGCGCTCGCGCCGACGATCGCGATGTTGGCGGGGTCGATGCCGAGCTCGTCGGCGTTGCGCGCCGCCCACACCAGGCCCGCGTAGCAGTCGTCGAGCGGAGCCGGGTACGGGTCCTCGGGCGCGAGGCGGTATTCGATCGAGACCGCGACGCAGTCGAGCTCCTCGACCCAGCGGTTGATGCGGGCGTCGACGTTGAGACCCGAGCCGAAGAGGTAGCCGCCGCCGTGGATCCAGTAGATGCACGGCCGCCCCGACGCCTCGGTCGGGGGCGAGTACACCCGCACGGTCGCGTCGGGCCCGTCGATGCCGGGCACGACGACCTCGCGCGAGACGGTGGTCGTCGGCGGCAGCTCGATCACCGGCATGTTCGCCATCATCTCGCGGATCTGCGGAATGGCCTCGAGGCTGAACGGAGCCGAAGTCGAACGAACCCATGCGGCGACGCCGCGAGCGCGGCGCCGATCTCGGGGTCGAGGCAGGCTGCGACGTCCATGGTCATGACAGCTGGGCTCCCACGGTCGGGTCGACGTACTCGTCGATGCGGGTGATCAGCCCGTCGGCGTTCGTGTGCACGATCAGGCAGTTCTGCATCTCGAACGGGTTGCCGTTGGCGCGCACCTTGCCCCGGGTGACGTACTGGTAGAGGAAGCCGCCGTCGATCGGAGTGCACAGACGGCTCTCGGTCACGAGGTCGTCGACGATCTGGCTCAGCATGTTCGACCGCCGCCATGTTCTCGATCGCGTCGACGTCCTTGCGATCGTGGTTGTGCCAGATCACCGCGCCCGGCGCGAGGCCCGGCGACGAACGCGTCGCCGTTCCCCGCGAGGGCGTCCTCGGAACGCGGCGACCAGCTCGTCGTTGCTCGGCATCGTGCTCCCCCGTTGCTGTTGCTGCTCAGCGGATGTCGAGACGCTCGGCGCACGCCGCCATCTCGTCGAGGAACTTGCCACGCCGCGCCGCGTCGGGTCCACCCGCCATGTCGCCGAAGTCCTGCACGAGCGACCAGCCGGTCGACACCGAGGTCCTCGTAGCGGCGCACGGTGTCGGCGTCGATCGGACCCGGGCAGCGGCGAGATGATGATCTCGAGCTTGCCGAGCTCGGCCGGGCCGGTCGACCTCGTCCGCGAGGCGGCTCGAGCTCCTCGATCGCGGCCTGGGTGTTGTCGAGATCCTGGAAGAACCCGTACCAGCCCTGACACCGCTCGACGGCCCGACGGCGGGCCGCGGTCGCGAAGCCGCTGGCGATGATCGGCGGACCCCCGGGCTGGCACGGGTCGCGGGCGGCACTGGATGCCGCCGAACGACGCGAACTCGCCGCGAAGCTCGGGCTGGTCGTCGAGCCAGAGCGTGCGCAGGACGTCGATCCACTCGTCGGCGCGCCGGCCGCGGGTGTGGAACGGCACCCCGATGGCGTCGTACTCGCCGGGTACGTACCCCACGCCGATGCCGAACTCGAGGCGACCCTGCGAGAGCACGTCGATCGTCGCCAGCTCCTTGGCCAGGATGACCGGGTTGCGCAGCGGCAGGATGACGATGCCGGTGCCGAGCTTGATGCGCGAGGTCACGGCCGCCGCGTACGCCAGGACCGGGATCGGGTCCATGAGCTCGGCGTCCGGCGGCAGCGGCGACGGCGGCGCGTGCGGGTCGATCGAGGACCGGGTGCTCACCGACCCAGACCGAGTCGTACCCCAGCTGCTCTGCCGTGCGCGCGACCTCGGCAACACCTTCGGCGTCGGCGAGCCCGCCGGACCCGACACCGAACCAGCCGATCGGGAGCATCGGCTACGCGGTCTGCGCGTTGCGCTGACGCCGGGCCTGCGCACTCCCGACGTGGGTCATCAGGTCGACGACGAACGCGAGCGATCACGATGAACCAGCCGAACCCGCTCACGCCCTTGATGGGCGCGTACGCGACCGCCCAGGCGAGCGTCGTCCACGGCAGGAAGATGAACCCGAGGAGCCCCCACCAGAACGAGTCGAACGCGATGCTCATCCGGTCGGTGAAGAGCCAGACGAAGAAGATCGCCAACCGCGGCGAGATGAACGCCGCCAACGCCACGATGCAGCCACACATGGTCGGGAGACTAAGCGAACCGACGGCAGGCGCGCTCGGGAGCCGGGTGACGTACGGTCGGGCCATGGACGCAGTGTTCGATCACACGGGCGAGGTCGCGGTCGTCACCGGCGGCGGCACGGGCATCGGCGCGGCCACCGCGCTGCTGTTCGCGCAGCACGGCGCCGACGTGGTGCTCGCCAGCCGCAAGGTCGAGAACCTGGAGCGCGATCGCCGCCCAGGTCGAGGCGGAGACGGGCCGGCGCGCCCACGTCGTCGCCACCGACGTGCGCGACGTCGAGCAGTGTGAGCACCTGATCGACGAGTCGCTGGAGACGTTCGGTCGCGTCGACGTGCTGGTCAACAACGCGGGCGGGAGCCACTCGTACGCGTTCGAGGACTGGAACGCCGACCGCTTCCAGAACATGATCGACCTCAACCTCAAGAGCGCGTTCGTGCTGTCGCAACGCGTCGCACCCCACATGGTCGAGCGCGGAAGCGGCGCGATCGTCAACATCTCGTCGGGCGCGGCGGCGTCGGCGCTGCCGATCCACACCGCGTACGGCGCGGCGAAGGCCGGCCTCGAGAACCTCACCCAGAACTTCGCGGCCGCGCTCGCGCCGCACGGCGTGCGCGTGAACTGCGTGCGGGTGGGCGCGATCAAGTCGGAGGGGTTCCTCCGGGCCATGGACGGGCTCGGGATCGACCCCGACGAGATGGGCGGGCGCGCCGCCGGGCCTCGGTCGCGCCGGGGTGCCCGACGAGATCGCGTGGCCGATCCTGTTCCTGGCGTCGGCGGCGTCGAGCTACGTCGCGGGCCAGACCCTCTACGTGGGTGGCGGCCCGAAGGACATCACCGCCTGATGCCCACGACGCGCGCGATCGGCATCGTCGGCGTTGCGTACGGCGACCTGACCCTCGACGAGATGGCGTCGCAGTCCGCCGCGCTCGGGTTCGACCACCTCGACGCGGGGATCCACCTGCTCGACGGGCTCGACGACGACGCGATCGCTGCGCTCGCGGTCCCGATCGCCGACCGCATCAGCGGCTTCGAGCTCGTCGACGGCTGCACGTTCGTCGCGCCCTACGAGCGCCGGGGTGAGGACCGCTTCGACGAGACCGTCGCCCTGATCCGCGCGCACCCGACCGGCGCGCCTCGAACCCGGACCGCGCACGAGCGCAGGCAGCATCGAGAAGATCGAGGCGCTCGTCGCCGCGGTGCCCGGGTTGCGCTTCACGATCGACACCGGACACGTCGCCACGTGGGGCGAGGACCCGGTGCAGGTGCTGCGGCACGCCGACCACGTGCAGCTCCGCCAGGCCGCCAAGGGCGATCCACAACGACACGCCGACGACGGCGGTGACGTCGACTTCGCTGCTGTGCTCGCGGAGCTCGACCGTCTCGACTACCAGGGCGCGATCAGCATCGAGTACTTCGACCTCGCCGACATGGGGTGGCCGCTCGACGATCCCGTCGGCCACTGCGTCGCACTCGCCACCCACGTGCGCACGCTCATGTCGTGATTCCGGTCAGCTGGACGAGGTGGCGGCGTCCTTCAAGCGGGTGAGGCCCTTCTCGAAGTCCTTGCCCACCATCTTGTCCATGCTCATGAACACGCCCATGAAGCGCGTCATGAGCGGTCTTGGGCCCGACCATGCGCCAGGTCACGTGGGTGTCGCCGTCGCGCTCGACCAGCTCGAACGTGGTCGTGCTGCTCGACTTGAACGGCTTGATGAACTGCAGGGCGATCTGCGACCTTCGACGCCTCGACCGACGTCGGTGATCTCCATGCGCCCGGCGCCGGCCTTGCGGTTGCCGACCCACTCGTAGATCGCGCCGACCCCGGCGTCGGGTCCCGAGTAGGTGCGGCTCAACCTGGGGTCGATGTCCTCCCACGGCGACCACTCCCGCCACCGGTGGAAGTCGACCAGCAACGCATAGACCGCGGCTCTGCTCGCCGGGATCGTCGTCTCGCGCGTGACCTCGAACTCGTCCTTGTCGGCCATGGCCCCTCCTCAGCGTCGATCGTTCAGAAATGGATACTTGGCGCGCACGTCGGCCACCTCGTCGGCGGTCACGTCGTGGAGGAGGATCTCCTCCCCCGCCGCGTCGGACGCCTCCAGCGTGCGCCCGAACGGCAAGCACGATCGCGCTGTCGCCCGCGTACTCGAGGCCACCGCCGCGGCCCACGCGGTTGACGCCCACGACGAACGCCTGGTTCTCGATCGCACGGGCCCTCAGCAGCGTGCGCCAGTGGTCGCGACGCGGCGCCGGCCAGTTGGCCACGACCACGTAGCAGTCGGTGTCGTGTGCCACCGCCCAGAACTCGTCGGCGAAGCGGAGGTCGTAACAGACGAACAAGCGTGCACCGAACGCCTTCGATCTCGACGGTCACGCGTTGGTCGCCGGCGGCGTACTTCTCGTGCTCGCCCCCGTAGCTGAACGGGTGGATCTTGCGGTAGCGCGTGAGCGCACCGTCGGGCGCGGCGAGCAGGAGCGTGTTCGACGGCAAAGCGTCCCCGGGCTGCACCTCGGGCGCCGAACCGCACACCCACAGTCCACGCCGGGTCGCTTGCGCGACGAGGAACTCCGCGCTCGGACCGTCGAACGGTTCGGCGATGCGCTCGGTGTCCATCGAGAAGCCGGTCGAGAACATCTCGGTGAGCACGACGAGCTGCGCGCGCTGCTGCGCGGCGTCGCCGATCAGGCCGTCGAGGTGCGCGAAGTTCGCGTCGCGGTCCTCCCACACGATGTCGTGCTGGATCGCGGCGACCCTCACGCCCGCAGTCCCTTCAGCCGCGCCACGGCCTCGTCGATCACGTCGAGGCGCTTGCAGCACGCGAACCGCACCAGCGGACCACCGACGTCCTTGTCGTCGTAGAACACGACGCTGGGCACCGCGACCACGCCGCATCGCTCCGGCATCGTGCGGCAGAACGCGAGGCCGTCGGTCTCCCCAGCGGGCGGATGTCGACGGTCACGAAGTAGGTGGCCGCAGACGGGAACACGGTGAGTCCGGCGGCCGCGAGCCCGGCGCTCAACCGGTCGCGCTTCTCCTCGAGATCGGCGGCGACGCGCCGGAACGCGGAGCCGGGTAGCTCGAGCCCGGCGGCGACGCCGTACTGGAACGGTCCGCCGTTCACGTAGGTGAGGAACTGCTTGACCGTCTTCACCGCGCCGACGAGGTCGGGCGGCGCGCAGATCCAGCCGATCTTCCAGCCCGTGCACGAGAAGGTCTTGCCCCCCGAGGAGATCGTGATCGTGCGCTCGCGCATGCCCGGCATCGTGGCCAGCGGCACGTGGCGACCGTCGAACACGAGGTGCTCGTACACCTCGTCGGTGATCGCGACGAGGTCGTGCTCCACGCACAGACGTGCGACGAGCTCGAGCTCCTCGACCGAGAACACCTTCCCGGTGGGGTTGTGCGGCGAGTTGAGGAGCAGCACGCGGGTGTTCGGTGTGATGGCGCGCTCGAGGGCGCCCGGATCGAACGACCAGTCGGGCGTGCGCAGCTGCACGACGCGACGGTGCGCGCCCGCGAGCGCGATGCACGCCGCGTACGAGTCGTAATAGGGCTCGAAGGTGACGACGTCGCTCCCCGGCTCGCACAGCGCGAGCAGCGACGCCGCGATGGCCTCGGTCGCGCCCGCAGTGACGAGCACTTCGGTGTCGGGGTCGTACTCGAGCGAGTACCACTTGCCTTGGTGGGCGGCGATCGCGTGCCGCAACTCGGGGATGCCGGTACCGGGCGGGTACTGGTTGTGACCGTCGCGGATGGCGGCGATCGCGGCGTCGAGCACCTCGGGCGGGCCGTCCTCGTCGGGGAAGCCCTGCCCGAGGTTGATCGAGCCGGTGGCGACCGCGCGCGCCGACATCTCGGCGAAGATCGTGGTGCCGAAGCCGTGCATGCGCTCGACGAGGAACGGCGATTCTGGTTCGGCCATGTCCGTCAGCCCGCCACGAAGCTCAGGCGCACGTTGCGACGCGGGTTGTCTCGGTTGAGGTCGACGAACACGACGCTCTGCCAGGTGCCGAGCAGCGGTTCGCCGTCCTGCACCGGCAGCACGACGGTCGGCGCGACGATCGCGGGCAGCAGGTGATCGGCCCCGTGACCGGGCGACCCGTGCGCGTGGCGGTAGCGGTCGTCACGCGGCAGGAGGCGCTCGAGCGCGTCGACGAGATCGTCGTCGGAGCGCGCGCCGGTCTCGATGACGGCGATGCCCGCGGTCGCGTGCGGAGCGAACACGTTGACCAGCCCGTCACCGCGCGTGCCGACAGAACGCGCGCAGTCGGCGGTGAGGTCGACGATCCGGTCGCGCGAAGTGTCGACGTCGAGCACCGTCGTGTCCATCGCGACCCAGCCTAAGAGGTCAGGCCGTCAACCGGCGTCGACGAGCCAGCCGAAACCGTTGTCGCGCAGCCCGCTGGAGATCGCGCGCGGTGAGCGTCGGGAGCGAGTTGGTGAGGAGGATGATGCCGAAGATCGCGAGGATCGCCGCCGACACGAGCGTGATCGCGCGCGAGTGGCGCTTGAACCACTCGAGGGTGCGGGTGAGCTTGCCCATCGCCAGTCCGACGGCGAGGAACGACACGCCGAGCCCGGCCGAGTACGCCACCAGCAGGATCGTGGAACGAGCCAAGCTCTCGCCCCGGGCGGCGAAGCCGAGCACGCTGCCGAGGATCGGGCCGATGCACGGCGTCCATCCCAGGCCGAACGCGGCGCCGGCGACCGGCGCGGCCACCGGACCGAAGCGGTCGAGATGCGGCTGCCAGCGGAACTCCTGGTACAGGCGCGGCGTGGTGAGGAGTTGCGAGCCGGCGAGGTAGCACGCCATCAGCAGCACGAGCCCGCCGGAGATGCGGGTGAGCGTCTCCTGGTTGCGGAACAGCGCGCTGCCCGCGGCGGTGGTGATGAGGCCGAGCAGCACGAACACCACGGTGAACCCGAGGACGAACAACCCGGTGTTCACCGCGATGCGCTTCAGGTAGTGCCGCTGCTGCTCACGGATCTCCCCGACCGACAGGCCGGTCACGAGGCTGAGGTAGCCGGGCACGATCGGGAGCACGCACGGCGACACGAACGAGATCACGCCCGCGCCGAACGCGGCGAAGACGTAGAGGTTGCTGGAGACGCTCACGGCGACGGAGCCGGACCCGAGCACCGTTGGATGGTACGGCCGACCCGGCCGCCATCGTCAGTCGGCTGGTGTCAGTCGGCGGCGGCGGGAGGAATCGCGGCCTGAGCTTCGGCGATGCGCGCCTCGGCGATCGCGACGTACTCGGGGTCGAGGTCGTAACCCACGTAGTGGCGGCCGGTCTGCGTCGCCGCGACGGCGGTCGACCCGGAGCCGAGGAAGGGGTCGAGCACGACGTCGTCGACATAGGTGTAGAGGCGGATGAACCGCTCGGGCAGCTCGACCGGGAACGGCGCCGGATGGTTGACGCGCCGCGCCCGCTCGGGACGGATCTCCCACACGTCGAGCGTCGACGCGAGGAATTCCTCTTTGCTGATGTCCGATTCGTGCGGCAGTCCGAGCTTGCGTCGGTTCTTGCAGGTCCGGCGCGGTCGAGAAGCGACCTTTGGATGCGATGACGACGCGCTCGGTGAGGTCGCGCAGCACGGGGTTCGACGCCTTCATCCACGAGCCGAACGCACAGTTGCCCGCCGCGCCCTTTGCCTTCACCCAGACGACCTCGCCTCGCAACAACATCGCGAGCTCGTCCTGGAGGATGGTGGTCACGTCGCCGGCGAGCGACCGGTATGGCTTGCGACCGAGGTTGGCCACGTTCACGCACATGCGGCCGCCGGGTTCCAGCACCCGCAGGCACTCGGCGAAGACGTCACGCAACATGGTGAGGTACTCGAGGTAGGTCGACGGGATGTGACCGGCCTCGAGATCGGTCTCGTACGCCTTCCCCGCGAAGTACGGCGGTGAGGTGACGACCAGTGCGACCGAGTTGTCGGGGACCTGACTCATGTCGCGCGCGTCGCCGCAGAAGATCGAGTCAGCGGCGCTGCACGGGTTGACCGTCTCGTCGTCGCTGAGCTCCGGCGCGGTGAAGCGCGCGTAGAAGTCGCTGGCGTCGTGGCTCTCGCGGTTGCCCGCCCCAAAGGTCCGTGTCCGCGTCGCCACCGCCGCACGGTACCGGACGTGGTCAGCCCGGGGCAGGGCCGCGTCGCTGCTTGCGGAGCAGCAGCCCACCGGCGACCGCCACGGCGACGACGGCGAGGGCCACGATCACCCCGATCGGAGACCCCCCGTCACCACCGCCGCCGGACCCACCGGCCGCGACCTCCACCGAATCGGATCCCTTGCGCCGGTCGCTGGTGTTCGTTCCAGACCTGCCGGTGGTGCTGGTGCGCGACGCCTTCGAGTCGGTGCCGTCCTTCGCGTCCTTGCCGTCCTTCGCATCCTTGCCGTCGGCGGACGAGTCTCCCCCGGCGGCATCGCCCTTGGCCTTGCCGGAGTCCTTGGTTCCGGTCGCCGTGGAAGCCGGGTTCGACGGTTCGGCTGTCGCCGGCGCCGCGGTCGCGGGAGGCGCGGTGTCCTGGGGCGCGGCCGGCGCGGGTGGCGGTGGATCGGTGGGCGGGGGCGCGCAGCCCACCACCGCGCAGAACGAGGAGAACGGCGGTTGTCCGCCGCCGTACTTCCACCCTTCGACGTCGCCGTCGTGCACGGTGGTGTTGCTCACACCCAACGAGGACTGGGTCCATCCCCCCGCGCCACCGACCGCGCGGTAGTAGACCCAGCCGCCCGGACACTGTGACGGCACCGGTGCATCGCCCGCGCCGTACAACTGGCAGACCGCCTGGCCGAGCGCTCCGTAGGTGATCGACACCGGTTCCGCGCCCGCGAGTTGGAGCGCGGTGAGCCCCGAGATCGATCCGTCGAAGTGGATCACGCTCTGGTGCACACCCTGGCCCGTGTCGACGATGACGACTGCGGTCGACCCACCGGCTCGGGGCACGGCGGCACTCGCGATCGCACCGCCGCCGATCGCACCGCCGCCGATCGCGACGAGTGTCGCGACGACGGCGAGCGCGATGCGTGCGGCCGCGGTACGGAGCTTCATCCGGTGAAGTGGGGGCTCACCGCCACCGCTTCCGCAGCGACGACCGGTGACACCGGCGAGAGAGGCGTCGTCGGGGTCACGGGCGTGACCACCGCGCAGTTGACGTCGGTGGCACGCGCCACCGGGAGCCACGAACGCTCGATGCCCTGCACCGCCTGCCCGGTCGCGTACACCGGACTGAACACGTTCGGGCCCGAGATGCTGCCGTCGGGATGGGCCAGGGATGCGAGTGCGGCGTCGCCTCCGACGAACGGCTGTCCCTGTCCTGCCGGGTACACCGAGTCTCGCCAGCAGCGCGAGTTCACGTCGTACCCCGCAGCGTCGACCGCCAGCACCGCCCGCGAGGTGCTCTCGGCGCTCGGGTCGCCGAAGAACGACCACGTGCCGTCGGCGTTCTGTTGCGAAGCGAGCCAGGTGAGCGCATCGGTGATCACGGGATCGTCCTGCGCGACTCCACCTGCGATCAGCGCCTGGATCGCAAGACCGGTGGTGTCGATGTCGGGATCGGTCGTCCCCGTCGCGTCGTACGCCCACGAACCGGCAGCCTGCTGCTTGCTCTCGATGTACGCGACGGTCGACGCAGGCACCGAACCGGTCAGCAACTCCTTCGCCAACGCCGCGAAGAGCGTGTCGGTGAAGTGGAGGTCGGTGCCGAAGGAGCCGTCGGGGGCCGGGTCACCGATCGTGGACGCGAGCGTCGTCGTGTCCTGCCCGAGCGGTGCTCCCACCAGCACCAGGTACTTCGCCGCCTGCCCCGGTGTCGTCGCCGCGCCCGCCACGAGGTCGAGGAAGGGCAACGGGCTCTCACCCTGCGGGTTCTGTGTCGCGGCCACCGCCGCTGCAGCCGCGGCCGGGTCCCACGACGTCCCCGTCTGCGCCGATTCCGCGATCGCGAGCACGACCTCGGTGGTGGCGAACTGGAAGGCGGGGTCGTCGTCCCACGCGCCGCTGCCCGTGGCCGGCGTCGTCCCTGCGTTCTGGGGCGGCGACGCGGACAGGTACGTGACTGCGTTCGACACGGTGGTCGGATCGGCCGCACCTGCGGTGAGTGCGGGGACACAGAGTGTGGCCGTCAGCGCGACGATGCACGCGACGGCACGACGAACGTGCGACATGGAGTCCTCCGAGGCCCCTTTCCACGAGGGCCCTGTGCTTGGCCACCGGTGGTGGCGTGTCGTCTGGGAGCACCGGTGGCCCGGTGGACAACGGCAGGTAGCCTGGCTCGCGGAGTGCGGCAGAAGCCGCAGAGCCGCTCACAGTTGCGGGTCAGCGTCGGTCTCGCACCGACTTCCCCCGTTCCCGCACCGAAGTCCGGGAACTGCACGCAACACTCGAGTTGCGCGCAACCGTTGTCGAGAGGGCACGTTAGTCCGCAATGGCAACCACGACGCAACCTCGGGCAGCCGTCCCGACGGCCCCGGAGGCGCACCCGACGACGGCACCCCGGGCCAGGTGGCACGCCGGCGTGTGGCTGGTCTGGGCACTCGCCGCGGCCTCGTGCATCCAGTTGGCGCCCAACCCGATCTACGTGGCGCTGGTCATCGGGATCGCGTCGGTGGCGGTGTCGATCCACGCGCTCCCGGGTCCCTACGCCCGCGCGTTCCCGCTCCTGCTCATGGTCGGTGCGTTCTTCGCCGTCGTGCGGATGCTGCTCACCGTGGCCACCACGCACGGGATCGGCGACGTGCTCTTCACCACCCCGCACTTCGGTCTGCCGCAACTGCTCGGTGGCTTCACCGTCGGCGGCAGCGTCGAGCTGCAGGTGATCCTCCAGTCGCTCACCGAGGGCTTCGCCATCGTGGGGGTGATGGGCGTGTTCGGCGCGTTCAATTCGGTGGTGTCGCACTCGGAGCTGGTGGAATCGACGCCGCGCGCGTTCTTCGAGCTCGGACTCGTGGTCGTGGTCGGACTGGCGTTCGTCCCCTCGACGATGGCCGCGATCCACGACGTGCGCGACGCCGACCGCGCCCGCACCGGAGGACGCGTCGTGCGCCGCGGTCGCCTCGTGCGTCAGGTGGTGCCGGTGCTGGAGCTCGGCCTCGAACGTGCGGTCACGCTGGCGGAGTCCATGGACTCGCGCGGATTCGCACGCGCCGGAGCGAGCCCGCGCGAGCGCGTCGCCGGATGGTGGGCGCTCGTGTCCCTGCTGGCGCTGGGAGGATCGTTCGTTGCGCTGATCGGCGAGTCGGGCGCGGTCGCCGTCGTGCTGGGGGTGGCGGGTGCCGTCGGGCTCGGCGCCGCGATCGTCCTCGCCGGTTCCGACAGCCGGCGCACGCGCTACCGACCCCGCAAGATGCGGCGCGCCGACTGGGTCGTCGCCGGCATCAGCCTGCTCGCGCCGGTGGCGATCGCCACCGTGTCGGTGGCGGGCGACAGCAGCCTCGTGTGGTTCGCGAGCCCACTCGCCTGGCCCACGTTGCACCTCCTCCCCGCCCTCGCGCTCCTGCCGCTGCTCGCGCCCGTGCTCCTCCCCCGACCGGACACCGCATGAGCGCGGTCGAGTTCCGTGGCGTCTCGTACGCGTATCCCGATGCCGGTCGCCCCGCGTTGCGCGGCGTCGATCTCGACGTCACGCCCGGAGAGCTGCTCCTCGTGCTCGGCGCGTCGGGATCGGGCAAGAGCACGATGCTGCGCGCGGTCAACGGACTCGTCCCGCACACGAGCGGCGGTCGCTTCGGGGGCGACGTGCAGGTGTTCGGTCGATCGACGCGCACGCATCACCCGCGCGAGCTCGCCGACGTCGTGGGCTTCGTCGCCCAGGATCCGGAGTCGCAGTCGGTCGTCGACCACGTGGAACGTGACCTCGCCTTCGTGCTCGAGAACCTCGGCTTCTCGGCCGAGGCCATGCGTCGTCGCGTCGAGGAGGTGCTCGACGCCCTCGGCATCGCGCACCTGCGCGACCGCGACCCGGCGACGTTGTCGGGTGGCGAGCGCCAGCGGTGCGCGATCGCGGCGGCGCTGGCCGCCGGTCCGCAGGCCCTCGTGCTCGACGAGCCCACGTCGCAGCTCGACCCCCAGGGCGCCGACGACGTGCTCGCCGCGCTCGTCCGGCTCAACCACGACCTCGGCACCACCGTCGTGCTCGCCGAGCACCGGCTCGAGCGCGCCGCACCGCTGGCCGACCGGGCGGTGCTCGTCGACGGTGGCACCGTCGGCACCCCGGGACCGGTGGGCCAGGTGCTGGCGACGTACCCGGGCGCGCCGAGCGTGACCCGACTCGGCCGGGCCCTCGGGTGGGATCCGCTTCCCCTGACCGTCCGCGACGCGCGGGCGATGGCGGCGCTGGATCCGCCCGGGCTGGATGCGCCGCTCCCGAACCCGGTCCCGTCGTCGGGCGACCGGCTGCTCCACGCGCACGGCCTGCGCGTCTCGCTGGGTGGACGCACCGTGGTGCGCGGCATCGATCTCGACCTGCACGCAGGCGACGTCATCGCGCTGTTCGGGCGCAACGGCGCCGGCAAGACCAGCCTGCTCCGAGCGCTCGCGGGTCTGGTGGACCCGAGCGGTGGTGCCGTCGACACGACCGCGCGGGTCGCGTACGTCCCGCAGAACCCCAACACGATGTTGTTCTCGCCGACGGTCCGACGGGAGCTGGTCGAGACGCAGCGCCTCCTCGGCACGAACGACGCCGCCGCGGTCGACCACTGGCTCGACGCGCTGCACCTCACCGATCTCGCCGACCAGTATCCGCGCAGCCTCTCCGGCGGTCAGCGCCAGCGGGTCGCGATCGCCGCGGTGGCGGTGGGTGGCGCACCGGTGCTCCTGCTCGACGAGCCGACCCGGGGCATGGACGCTCCGTCGCGCGCCGCGCTGGAGCACGCGGTGCGCGAGCACGCGGCCACCGGGGGCGCGGTGGTGCTCGCGACGCACGACGTGGAGCTCGCGGCCCGCATCGCGTCGCACGCGATCGTCCTCGGCGACGGTGAGATCGTCGCCGACGGCGACGCCCGCACCGTGCTCGCCGGCTCGTTGTTCGCGCCGCAGGTGCTGCGCGTGCTGCCGCCCTTCCTCACGGTCGAGGAAGTCGACGCGGAGCTGGCCCGATCGTGAGCCTCGTCGTCGCACCGCCGCGCACCGGGGTCGCCGCTCGGGTCCGCCCGTTCGCGGTCTACCTGCTCATGCTGGTGCTCGGCGTGGCGGCGTTCCTCTACCCGTTCTGGCTCCCCGACACCGTGCTCCCCAGCCAGGCGCACAGCGGCGACGCGCCGTTGGTGGCCGCGCTGGTCGGCGCGCTGGTGATCGCGGCGGTGATGCTCGAGGTGCGGCGCGGCACGATGAACGGAGCGACGGTCGCGATCCTCGGCATGCTCTCGGCCGTCGCCGGCCTGCTCCGACTCATCGACCTGCCCGGTGGTGGGAGCGGCATCTTCTTCCTGGTCGTACTGGCGGGCGCCGCGTTCGGTCCCCGCTTCGGGCTGTTGCTCGGGCTGTGCGCGATGGCCGTCTCCGCGATCGTCACCGGCGGCATCGGGCCGTGGCTGCCGTTCCAGATGCTGGCGCTCTCGTGGATGGGCGCAGGCGCAGGCTTCGTCGGCGTGGCCACTCGTCGCCTCGATCCCCGGCTCGAGGTGGTGGCGCTCGCCGCGTACGCGTGGGTGTGGGCCTTCCTCTACGGGGCGATCATGAACCTCTGGTTCTGGCCCTTCGCCCGCGGCGGCTCGCTCGACTGGAACCCGGGCCTCGATCTCGCCCAGAGCCTGCACCGCTACTGGCAGTTCTACGTGGCGACGTCACTCGGTTGGGACGCCGCCGGCGCCACCGCCAACGCCATCCTCATCCTCGTGACCGGGCTGGTGCTCATGCGCACCCTCCGGCGCTTCGCCCACCGCCTCGATCCGGCCGTCGAGTTCGACCCCCTCGACCTCTGACCTCGCGAGGTTGCGTCGCTGGACGGCGTCGAACGACGTCGGGTGCCGCAACCTCGTTCAGGGTCGGTGGTCGAAGAGCTCCTTCACGAACTCGTCGAGAGCGGCGCGGCCCTCGGGGGTGGTGACGTCGCCCACGAAGACCGCGGCCCGCGTCGCGTCGGACTCGAGCGCGCGGGCGGTCTCGCCGAGCGCGGCGGCGTCGGACTCGGTGCCGACGAGCACGACGACGTTCACGTGCGCACCACCAACACCGCCGACACCGCGAGGAAGCCGGCGGCGAGCAGCACCGTCCCCAACATTGCGCTCGGCTCCTCCATCGTGGCGGCACCGGTGGCGATCACCGCCAGTGCGAGGAACCACGTGTTGCGCAGCAGGGACCCGATCGAGAGATCGCGCTTCGACGATCCGGCGCCGAAGCAGTTGCACGGGCGACGGTCGTTGCGCACGATCCGCCGCACCAGCACCACGGTGAACACCGCGAACGTCGCCAGCGCGAGCCAGCTCGGCCAGGCTGCGTCGACGAACAGCAGCAACGCCGCGAGCGCCAGCTCGTAGACGGGCAGCGCCAGCGCGACCAGCACCGTGATCCACGCGTAGCGACCGGGCTCGGCGCGGGCCTGGCGCGTCGACTCCCGGATCGTCAGCAGCTTCCCGACACCCGACGCCACCAGGATGATCGCCACGACGACGCGCGCCGCGAGCGCGACGTCGTCGGCCGTCACCTGGGCACCTCAGGCGTCGTGCATGCGCGAGTAGCCGCCCTTGTAGAACAGGAGCGGTCGCGCGCCTTCGCGCATGTCGAGATCGAGCACCCGACCGACGATGATCTTGTGGTCACCACCGGGGTACTCGGCTTCGAACCGGCAGTCGAGGTAGGCGATGGCATCCTCGAGCACGGGTGCGCCGGACACGCCGATGTGCCAGGGCGTGGCGGAGAAGCGGTCGGCGCCCTTCTTCGCGAACAGCTGCGAGAGCTCCTCGTGGTCCTCACCGAGGATGTTCACCGCGAACGTGCCGGCCGCCTCGATGCGCGGCCACGTCGATGACGTGTGGGCGACGCAGAAGAGGATCAGCGGCGGGTCGAGCGACAGCGACGTGAACGAGTTGGCCGCCATGCCGACGGGTTCGTCACCGTCGATCGCGGTGATGATCGTGACGCCGGTGGCGAAGTGACCGAGGACGTTGCGGAATTGCTTGTCGTCGGGAACGAGGAGTTCTTCGGGCACGTGGGCTCCCTGGGACGGATTCGGCGGAGATGTCAGCGCGGTCGGAGCTCGTGGCTCATGCAGTCGGCGGCCGCGAACACCTCGGGACCGTTGATCCGCGCCGAGAACTCGCGCGCGTCACGCAGGATCGTGTCGAGGCTGTCGTCGCCGTGCGACGGGCAGTGGTGGAACAGCGCGAGCTGGCGCGCGCCCGCTTCCTTCGCCACGTGGATCGCGTAGTCGATGGTGCAGTGACCCCAGGTGCGCTTGATCTCGTACTCCTCGGCGGTGTGTTGCGCGTCGTGGATGAGGAGGTCGACGCCGTCGCAGAGCTCGAGCACGTCGCGCGGCACGTAGTCGTCGGCGTCTTCGGCGACGGTGCCGGGGCCGTGGTCGGACAGGTACGAGACCGACACGCCCTCCATCTCGACCCGGAAGCCGAGGGTGGGATCCGTGTGGCGCACCCAGCGCGACCGCACCTTGGCGCCGTTCAGCGCGAAGTCGTCGTTGGCGACGGCCTCGAACGCCACCTCGCCCCGGAGCTCTTCCGGGGTGATGGGGAAGAACGGCGGGCTCATCACCTGGCGGAACACCGTGCTGAGCGGCCCCTCCTCCTGGTGGGGACCGATCACGGTGACGCTGCCGCCCCCCGCCGCCAGCGGCATGAAGAACGGGAGGCCCTGGATGTGATCCCAGTGGAGGTGGGTGAGCAGCACGTTGGCGCGGTAGCCGTCGAGTCGGCCCTCGGCGGCAAGGTGGTCGCCGTAGTTGCGCAGGCCGGTGCCGAGATCGAACACGATCGGGTCGTGACCGTCGGACGCGAGTTCGACGCACGAGGTGTTGCCCCCGTAACGATCGAACTGGTGGCCGTCGCACGGTGTCGAACCGCGTACCCCCCAGAAGTTCACGTGCGTCACCGCCGACACGGTGTCGAGGTTACCTGGTGTGAACCCGTCAGCTACGGGACGCGAGGAACGAAAGGGCTGGTCACGACCCATCTGTGACCCGCATCACATCGGCGCTCAGCTGAGGACGCGACGCTTGAACCCGGTGATGCCGAGCCACGTGAACAAGGCCGAGAACGCGATCAGCGCGCCGTACACCGCCCAGAGGCTCATGTGCGAAGACGTGGTGAGCGCGGCGCGGAAACCTTCGCACATGTACACGAGCGGGTTGGCGAGCACGAGGATCTGCAGCCAGCGGATCGACTCGAGCGACGACCACGAGTAGTAGACGCAGCCGAGGAACGTGAGCGGGATCACGATGATGCCGAACAGCAGCGGGACCGTGCGTGGATCGAATCGGGTGCCGAACGTGAGGCCGAGGGCGCCGCACATGTAACAGGCGAGCGGCGCGAGGGTGAGCAGCACCCACCAGTTGATGTCGAGGCTCACCGGCGTCGCGGGGACGATGGCGGCGATCGGGAACACGAGCAGGGCGGAGAACAACCCGCTGAGCGCACCCCAGATCGCCTTCTGGATCGCGACCAGCCACACCGGCATCGGCGCGAGCACCCGGTCCTCGATCTCGCGGGTGTACCCGAACTCCTGGACCATCGGCAGCGACACCGACTGGATGCCCTGCATCAGGATCGCGATGCCCACCACGCCGGCCACGAGGAGCGTGGAGAACCCGGCCGCGGCCTCGGTGCCGCCCACGCCCTGGCCGATCTTCGGGAACACGTACGTGAACACGAACACCAGCAGCAGCGGCTGGAGGATCGTGCGCGGGATGAACTCCTTGAGCGTCTTGCGCAGCACGACGAGGTCGCGAAGGATGAGGGAGCGGAACGCGACGCGCGTCGCGGCCATCGGCTTGCGGACGGGCGCGAGCGTGACGGGCGCGTTGGGGATCGTGGCGGCGGTCATTCGCGAAGATCCTTTCCGGTGAGGTTGATGAAGACGGTCTCGAGCGTGGGCTCGGTGATCGACAGGTCGGACACCTCGAAGCCGTGCCGCTCGGCGACGCCGAACACCAGCGGGAGCACCCCGGTCTGGGCCTGCACCTCGACCACGACCGTGGAGTCGACGCGCGTCGCCTGTTGTCGCGCCCGGCACGTCGGCTTCGAGCACCTTCGCCAGCTCGTCGAGATCACCGGATGCGCTGACGGTGACGACCGTGTCGGCACCGGTGGAGCGCTTGAGCTCGGCCGGCGGCCCGAGCGCGAGCAGGCGCCCACGGTCGATGATGGCCAGGCGGCTGCACAGCTCGTCGGCCTCTTCCATGTAGTGCGTGGTGAGGAGGATCGTCTGGCCCTCGCCGTGCAGCTCACCGAGGATCTCCCAGAGCGCGAGCCGGCTCTGCGGATCGAGCCCGGCGGTGGGTTCGTCGAGGAAGAGGATGGCCGGGCGGTGCATGATCGCCCGCGCCACCATGAGGCGCTGGGCCATGCCGCCCGAGAGCGCGGCGACCGGCTCCCTCGCCGCGCTCCGCCAACCGGAACTGCTCGAGCAGCCGGTCGGCCTCGCGCTTCGCGACCGCCGCTGACATCCCGAAGTACCGGCCGTGGAAGTAGAGGTTCTCCCAGACCGTGAGCGAGCGGTCGAGCGTGTTGCTCTGCGGCACGACCCCGATCACCTGCTTCGCCGCGGTGGGATGCGCGACCACGTCGATGCCGCCGACGAACGCGCGCCCGCTCGTGGGGATCACTCGCGTCGTCAGCATGCCTGCGGTCGTGGTCTTCCCCGCACCGTTGGGCCCGAGCAGACCGAAGATCTCGCCCTGGTGCACTTCGAGGTCGAGCTCGTCGACCGCCTTGAGCCCGCCCGGGTACACCTTCGTGAGCGATTCGGTGCGGATCACGACGTCGTCAGCGACGGACATCGGACACCTCCTTCTCCTTGTGCTGCTCGAAGTAGGTGTGGACGCGCGGCAGCGCGCGTGAGAGCACTTCGACGTCGCGCTTGGTGAGGATCCCGCGCAGCTCGTCGTCGAGCTCCTGCACCGATCGCGTGGAGCTCGGCGAGCCGCGCGCGACCCGACGGCGTGATGACGACGCGCACGACGCGCCGGTCATCAGGATCGGGCCTGCGCTCGACCAGGCCCTGCTCGGTGAGCTTGTCGAGATGGCCGACGAGCGTGGGTGGCTCGATGCGCATGTGCTGCGCGAGCTCGCGCTGGCTGGCGCCGTCGGCGTTGGCCGCTTCTTTGAGCAGCACCCAGTTCCAGAGGCTGGCGCCGTGCTCGCTCAATCGGCGGTCGAGCTCGTCGTGCACCGACCGGTGGGCGAGGAAGAGCAGTCGTCCGATCGTGGTTTCCATAGTGTGCTCTTGATTAGCACACTAATGATTAGCCGTCGAACTATTTGGCGGGCGACGCGTCGCTCGGGGGCTCGCGACCACCGGGGCCTTCGCTGCGCACCTTCTCCACGTGCACGAGCGCCTCGCGCAGCTGGTCGATCCACTCCCCCTCGTGGTCGCCCACGAGCCGGACGCACCACGCGAGCGCATGGCTGCGGCTCCGGGCCACGCCCGCGTCGACGAGCGTGTCGAGCACCTGGCGCTCCGGGAGGCGGAGGCGGGTCATCACCGGGACGCTGAGGGTGGTGAAGAGCTCCTCTTCGTCACCGCAGCGGGCGCCCCAGGCGACCTTGCGGGCGAAGCGGGCCTCGGCTTCGTCGGCGATGCGCATGCGGAGGGACCGGGTGTCCTCGCGGAAGCCCTGGATGCGCGCTCGGCAGGCCGCGGCGACGGTCTCGTCGGTCGCGTCCCCCGTGTCGGGGGTGGGCAGGATGCCCATCACGACGATCTCGTCGCGGTCGTGGCTCACCGCGGGCGGCCCGGACGAACCAGCCGTCCGGGAGGCGGCCGGCGAACCAGCCCTGGAGCTTGGCGGCGGCCGCGGGGTTCGCGGCGGCGGGGGGCGTGGGGTGGGCGTCCTTCGGCATGTTGATTACAGTATTACATGCTTGCATCGAGTGCAACGCGTATCGAGGCGGCGACCGCCTCGGCCTCGTGCTCGTCGGCGTAACGGGTCCGGGGCCAGAAGAAGCCCCGGAGTCCGTCCTTGCGGTTGCGCGGGACGGCGTGCACATGGAGGTGCGGGACGCTCTGACTGACCACGTTGTTCATCGCCACGAACGATCCCTGCGCGCCCATGGCGTCCTGCACGGCCGCCGCCACCCGCTGCACCTGGGCGAACAGGACGTCGCGGGTCCTGTCGTCGAGGTCGCGCAGCGTCTCGACGTGGCGGCGAGGGACCACGAGCGTGTGGCCGGGGAACAGCGGTCGGTGGTCGAGGAACGCCACGACCTCGGGCGTGTCGAGCACGATCGCCGCCGGGGTCTCCCCCGCCACGATCGAGCAGAACAGACAGCCGCCCGCCCGGTCGCTCATCTCGGGGAGCTAGTCGCCCGGAGACGTGTACGGCCGCACGCGCGCGGGTGCCGCCTCGCGCTTGGGCACCATGACCTTGCGACGGAAGAAGCAGACCTCTTCACCGCGCTGGTTGAAGCCGCGGCTCTCCACGGTGACGACCCCTCGGTCGGGTCGGCTCGACGATTCGCGCTTCTCGATGACAACCGTCTCGGCGTAGATGGTGTCGCCGTGGAACGTGGGCCGCTTGTGCTGGAGCGACTCGACCTCCAGATTGGCGATGGCGGCGCCACTGACGTCGGGGACGCTCATGCCGAGCACGAGCGAGTACACGAGGTTGCCGACCACGACGTTCTTGCCGAACTGCGTCTCGTTCTCCGCGTACCACGCGTCGGTGTGGAGCGGATGGTGGTTCATCGTGATCATGCAGAACAGGTGGTCGTCGGCCTCGGTGATCGTCTTGCCCGGCCAATGGCGGTAGACGTCGCCGGGCTCGAAGTCCTCGTAGAGGCGCCCGAACGGCCGCTCGTGGATGGTCATGGCAGGAGGTTAGCGACGGGATTCTTTCGGCGTTTCGCGCCCCGAGAGCGCCGGTAGCGTGACCACAGCGGAGAAGGTGACATGAGCATGTATCAAGCGGTCCACGGGTTCCGGCCGCGACGCGAACGCAGTGAAGGGCAAGAAGGTCGAGCGCGACCTGATGCGGCGCGTCCTGCGCCTCGCTCGGCCGTATCGGCGCCAACTGATCGGGTTCGTCATCGCGGTGATCCTCGCGGCGGTCGTCGAGCGCGTTGCCGCCGTTGATCCTGCGCGCCGTCATCGACACCGCGATCCCGGACAAGAACCGTGGCCTGGTCGCTGCACTCGCTGGCCTCGCGGTGTTCCTCGCCCTCTTCAACGCGCTGCTCTCCCTCATCCAGCGCTACTACTCGGCGGGCATCGGCGAGGGCCTCATCTTCGACATGCGCACCGCGCTGTTCGACCACGTGCAACACCAACCACTCTCGTTCTTCACCCGCACGCAGACCGGTTCGCTGATGTCGCGCATGAACAACGACGTCATCGGTGCGCAGCAGGCCGTCACCAACACCCTCGGCACCGTGTTCTCCAACGTCGTGACGGTCATCGTGACCCTGACGTTCATGCTCGTGCTGGAGTGGCGGCTCACGCTGCTGACACTGGTGATCCTCCCGCTGTTCATCATCCCCGCGAAGCGGATGGGACCCACGCTCCAGCGCCTGACCCGCGAGAGCATGCAGCTCAACGCTTCGATGAACAACACCATCGCCGAACGCTTCAACGTCGGTGGTGCGTTGGTGGTGAAGCTCTTCGGTCGCCACCGTCAGGAGTCGGAGACGTTCTCCGACCGTGCCGGCCGGGTGCGCGACATCGGTGTGCAGACGGCGATGTACTCCCGCGTGCTGTTCGTCGCGCTCGGCCTGGTGGCCGCCATCGGCACCGCGATCGTGTACTTCGTGGGCGGGAACCTCGCGATCTCCGGCACCATCGGCGTGGGCACCGTCGCCGCGTTCACCGTGTACGTGAGCCAGATCTACCAGCCGCTCACACAGCTCGCGAACGCGCGCGTCGACGTGCTCACCGCGCTGGTCTCGTTCGAGCGCGTCTTCGAGGTCCTCGACTTCCCGCCGCTCATCTCCGACCGCACCGGCGCCTACGACCTGGTGGAGCCGGTGGGACGGGTGGAGTTCGACCACGTGTGGTTCCGCCACCCCGCCGCGGCGGTGTCGTCGATCGCGTCCCTGGAGGAGGCGAGCGCCGCCACCGACACCGACGAGAGCGACTGGATCCTGCGCGACGTGAGCTTCGCCATCGCGCCGGGTGAGATGGTGGCGCTGGTGGGCCCTTCCGGTGCGGGCAAGACCACCAGCGCGCTGCTCGTCCCCCGCATCCACGACGTCAGCGCCGGCGAGGTGCGCGTCGACGGACACGACGTGCGCGACTACACGCTCGAGTCGCTGCGAGGAGCCGTGGGCATGGTCATGCAGGATCCGCACCTCTTCCACGACACCGTCCGCAACAACCTGCGGTACGCACGGTCCGACGCGACCGACGACGAGTTGGTCGATGCGTGCCACGCGGCACGCATCCACGACATGATCGCAAGCCTCCCCGACGGCTACGACACCGTCGTCGGAGAGCGCGGCTACCGCATGTCGGGCGGCGAGAAGCAGCGGCTCGCGATCGCGCGCATGCTGTTGAAGGATCCGGCGGTCGTGATCCTCGACGAGGCCACGTCGCACCTCGACTCCGAATCGGAGCTCGCGATCCAGCAGGCGCTGGCCGACGCGCTCGTGGGGCGCACCTCGCTCGTCATCGCCCACCGCTTGTCCACCATCGTCGCCGCCGACCGCATCCTCGTGCTCGAGGACGGCCGCATCATCGAGAGCGGTCGCCACGACGAACTGCTGCGCGCCGGTGGTCTCTACACCGACCTCTACCAGACCCAGGTCGACGGTCACATCGTCGACGGTCACATCACCGACACGCCTGCCGCCGACGCCGGGTGACACACTTCCGGTCATGAGCCGGACCACTCGCAGGATCTACGCACTCGGCGCGCTCGTGTGCGCCGCGGGCGCGCTGGTGGTGGCGATCGCGGTGCTCTGGAGCAACTGGGCCCCGCTGCTGGGAGCGGTCGTGCTCGTCCTCGTCGCGTTGAGCGCTGCGTGGTACGTGGTCACCGGACGTGGGATGGTGCGCGTCGCTGCCACGGTGATCGCAGTGGCGGCGGTCGTCGTCGCCGTCGCCACGCTGGTGCGGAACCACGGGCTCGGCGCCATCGTGCTCGGGATCGTGTTGACCGCGGCGTTCGGATGGCTCGCGCGCGCCGCGTTGCGCGCCGATCCCGAGGTCGTCGGCGCCGAGGTGATGCGCGGCACGCGGGTCGGCGCCGCGCAGCACCCGATCCTGATCATGAACCCGTGGTCCGGGGGCGGGAAGGCGGACGCCGAGTTCGCGACGGCCGCCCAGGAGCGCGGCATCGAGACCGTGACGCTGGCCCGAGGCGACGACCTCGAGCAGCTCGCCCGTGATGCCCTGGGCCGCGGCGCCGACGTGATCGGCATGGCCGGGGGCGACGGCTCGCAGGCCCTGGTCGCGGGCATCGCGTCCGAGCACGACGTCCCGTTCGTGTGCATCCCGGCAGGCACCCGCAACCACTTCGCGCTCGACCTCGGCATCGACCGCGACGACGTCGTCGGCGCGCTCGACGCGTTCGTCGACGGCTACGAACGACGCGTCGACCTCGCCCGGGTGAACGGCCGTGTGTTCGTGAACAACGTCTCGTTCGGCGTGTACGCCGCCATCGTGCAGTCGGACGAGTACCGCGACGCGAAGCTCAACACCGCGGCCAAGATGCTGCCCGAGCTGCTGGGCTCCGACTACGACCCGTTCGACTTCGAGCTCGACGGTCCCGACGTCATGGCCGACTGCGACCCCGACCTCATCCTGGTGTCGAACAACGTCTACAAGCTCGAGGGCATCGGCGGGCTCGGCACCCGCGCCCACCTCGATGAGGGCGTGCTGGGTGTGATCGTCGTCGAGGTGCACAACGGCGCCGAGCTCGCGCAGCTCGTGTCGCTCTCCTCCGCCGGTCGGGGCTCGGCGTACTCGGGCTGGCACGAGTGGACCACGCCGACGCTCGAGGTGCGCTCCGGCAAGCCGGTCGACACCGGCATCGACGGTGAGGCCGTCACCCTCGATTCGCCCGTCCGGCTCGAGGTGCAGCCGGGGGCGCTCCGCGTGCGCATCGCCCCGCACCACCCCGGTGTGTCGCCGGCGCGCATGGCCGGTGCGGTGCAGGAAGGCGCGCCGCGGCGTCTGTTGCAGGCCGCCTTCGGCTCGTGACGTGAAGATCCGGCGGGAGACCTGCCGGTTAGCATCGTCGTTTCGCCCCGACCGGCTCCCGCCCACCGGGTCCGGCGAGCGCGAGCAACTCCCCGATGGCCGAGACCGCACCCACTCCGGGGGACACCCCCGATCGTCGTGACCGGCGGCGCGCCCGTATGCGCCGACGCGGTCGTCGCATCGCCGGCATCGTCGGCACTGTGTTGGTGATCGCCGCGGTCGCGCTGGTCGCGACCGACATGGTGCGTCTCAGCGGCGAGGACAAGCCGTCACTGGCGGGAACCATCCACGCGACCGGGAGCGAGCACGACGGGTCACCCGGGGCCACGGCCACGACCGGCGCCCGGGATTGCCGCCCGTTGTCGACCAGCGACCCGCTCCGGCTCTGGGTGGGCGGCGACTCCCTGGCCGGGTCGCTCGGTCCGGCGTTGGGTTCGCTCGCAGGCGCGACCGGCGTGGTGCAGCCCTACTTCGACTCGCGCGTGTCGAGTGGCCTGGCCGATCCCGGCTTCTTCGACTGGCCCGCCCACGCGACCACCGAGATGGCCCGGCTCGACCCCGAAGTGGTGGTGTTCATCATGGGCACCAACGACTGGACCGCGGTGTCGGGCGACTGGAAGGACGCCTACGCCGCCAAGGTCGACTCGATGATGAAGACGCTCGAGGGTCCCGGCCGCACCGTGTACTGGCTGGGCGCGCCCACACTGAACGACGAGAAGATGGACGCCGCGGTCGTCGACGTGAACGCGGTCGCCCAGGACGTGGCGAAGAGGCACCCGAAGGTGCACTACGTCGACACCTACAAGCTGTTCTCCGATGCCGACGGCACGTTCGCCTACGACCTGCCCGACGAGCACGGCACCGTGCTCACCATGCGCGGTGGTGACGGCGTGCACTTCACCACCGACGGCGGCGAGTACCTCGCCCGGCAGGTGTACAAGCTCGTCGACGCGCAGTGCGGCGTGACCGAGCAGAAGGTCGACGGCGCCACCAAGCAGGCGATCGAGACCGAGGGCAGCACGCAGGTGGCCCCCGGCGCCACCTCCGGCTCCGGGAACTCCGGGTCGTCGAACTCGGGCTCTTCCGGCACCATCCAGACCACGCCGCCCGCGACCGCGGCGCCGAACACGTCGCCGCCGGACACGACCCCGGTGACGGACCCGGCGCCCACCACGGAGCCGGCGCCCACCACGTCGCCGACGACGGCCGGCGGTCCCGCGACCCCCTGAATTTGCAAGGGTCGTCGGTAGGCTCCGGGCCATGACCGATCAACTCCCGGCGGCGGCCGCCGCCGTCGATTGCGCGGCCGACGTCGTCGCCGCCGCCACCTCGCACCTGGCGCGCGCCGCGACCGTCGACGGGCGCATCTCGGTGGCGAAGCTCGACGAGCACCAGGTGCTCGCGTACGACCTCGCGCACGCCGCGAGTGCGGTGGAAGCGGCGCGCGTGATGCTGGAGTACGCCGAGCACGGCGAGGTCGAGTCGTTGCTCGCGCGCGCGTTCGTCGCCGACGCCGTTGCCGACCTCGGCGCGAAGCTCCTCGGCCGAGAAGCGGTGTGGGGCGTCGACGCGTCACTGCTCGCCGACGCGCTCCCGTTCGTCGAGGCGCACCGCACGCCGGAGTTCCTCGAGGAGGTCGCGGCCACGCTCGAACGCACCGGTTCGGGTCCTTCTCATCTCCCCGACGACTTCCAGCTCGCGGCGGAGACGTTCCACCGCTTCGCCGAGGACAAGATCCGGCCTGTCGCCGAGCACGTGCACCGCACCAACGCCGACATCCCCGACGAGGTCATCGACGGGCTCGCCGAGATCGGCGGCTTCGGCCTGTCGGTCCCCGAGGAGTACGGCGGGTACGCGGCGGGCGGCGAGGCCGACTACCTCGGCATGGTCGTCGCCACCGAGGAGCTCTCGTGGGGGTCGCTCGGGGTGGGCGGCTCGCTCATCACCCGGCCCGAGATCCTCACCCGCGCCATCGTCACCGGCGGCACCGACGAGCAGAAGGAACGGTGGTTGCCGCGCATCGCCGCCGGTGAGCTCATGGTCGGCGTCATGGTCACCGAACCCGACTACGGCTCCGACGTCGCCGGGGTCGGCACCAGCGCGACCGCCGGCACCAATTCCGACGGCGACAGTGGGTACGTGATCAACGGCGTGAAGACGTGGGCCACGTTCGCGGGCCGGGCCGACGTGTTGATGCTGCTGGCGCGCACCGATCCCGACCGCTCGAAGACGCATCGCGGGCTGTCGCTGTTCGTCGTGGAGAAGGACGCGGTCCCCGGCCACTCGTTCGCACTCGAGCAGCCCGGCGGCGGAAAGGTCGAGGGCCGCGCCATCGACACCCTCGGGTATCGCGGCATGCACTCCTACGAGGTGTCGTTCTCCGACTGGTTCGTGCCCGCCGCGAACCTGGTGGGTGAGGACGGTGGTCTGGGCAAGGGCTTCTACCTCCAGATGGAGGGCTTCGAGAACGGACGGCTGCAGACCGCGGCGCGCGCCGTCGGGCTCATGCAGGCGGCGTTCGAGGCCGGCCTGGAGTACGCGCAGCAACGCCAGGTGTTCGGCAAGCCGGTGTTCGACTACCAGCTCTCGCGTGTGAAGCTGGCCCGCATGGCCGCACTCATCGCCGCCGGCCGGCAGTTCTCCTACGACGTCGCGCGGCGCATGGGCCGGGGCGAAGGCACGCTGTCGGCGTCGATGGTGAAGGCCTACGTGTGCCGCTCGGCCGAATGGGTCACGCGCGAAGCGATGCAACTCCACGGCGGCATGGGCTACGCCGAGGAGTTCCCGGTGTCGCGCTACTTCGTCGACGCCCGCGTGCTGTCGATCTTCGAAGGCGCCGACGAGACCCTCTGCCTGCGCGTCATCGCCCGCCGCCTCGCCGAACAGGCTCTCGAAGCCCTCTAGACCCTGTTTTGGCGTGGTTGGTGTGCCGTAGCGGCACACGAACCACGCCAAATGGCTGGGGGGACGGTCAGGCGCTGCGAGTCATGCCGGCGCGCTCGCCCCGGGTGACGAACTTCAGTGCCATCTTGCGGCTGGCTTCGTCGATCATCTCGTCGCCGAACATGACCGCGCCGCGACGGTCGCCCTCGGTGGTGGCCTTCTCGTAGGCGTCGAGGATGTCGAACGCGTGGTCGTACTGCTCCTGGGTGGGGGTGAACACCTCGTTGATCACCGCGACCTGGTCGGGGTGCAACGCCCACTTGCCGTCGTAGCCGAGGATGCGGGTGCGCATCGCGTAGTCGCGCAGCGCGTCGACGTCCTTGATCTTGAGGAACGGCCCGTCGATCACCTGCAGGCCGTTGGCGCGTCCCGCCATCAGGATCTTCGAGAACGTGTAGTGGAAGTGGTCCCCCGGGTACTCGGGGATCTGCACCCCGCCGGTGAGCACCGGCATCTCGGTGGACGCGGCGAAGTCGGCGGGACCGAACACGATGGTCTCCATGCGCGGCGACGCCGCGCAGATCTCCTCCACGTTGATCAGCCCGCGTGCGGTCTCGATCTGCGCCTCGATGCCGACGTGCGACTCGCGGCCGATCGTCTCCTCGATCTGCGTCAGCAGCAGGTCGAGCGCGACGACGTCGCTCGCGTGCTGCACCTTCGGCAACATGAGCTCGTCGAGGCGTTCCCCCGCGTTCTCGACGACGTCGATCACGTCGCGGTAGGTCCACTTCGTGTCCCACGCGTTCACCCGCACGCACACCACCGTGTCGCCCCAGTCGAGCTCCCGGATCGCGCGCACCACGTTGCCGCGCGCCGCCTCCTTCTCCAGCGGCGCGACGGAGTCCTCGAGGTCGAGGAACACCATGTCGGCGCCGAGACCGGGTGCCTTCCCGAGCATCTTCTCGCTCGAGCCGGGCACGGCCAGACAGGTGCGGCGGGGCAGGTTCCGGGATCGTTCCGACATGCGGGCGAGGGTAGACGGGCACCCCCGTGCTTGCTCAACGGACGGGCGTAGCCTCGTCGGCATGACCGACGAACTGAGGCTCACCGAGCTCGCCGATGGCGTGTACGCGTGGTTGCTCCCCGGGGGTGAGACCGGCGTCGCCAATGCCGGCGTGGTCGTCGACGACGACGGCATCACCGTGATCGACACCCTCATGGTGCGTTCGCAGTGGGAGCCGTTCGCGGCGGCGGTCAACGCCCTCGAGCTGCCCGTGCGCCGCACGATCCTCACCCATGCGCACATCGACCACGTCGGCGGCACCAAGGCGTTCCCCGCCTCGGCGATCTACGGCACGACGGTCACGAGCGACGCGCTCGACCAACCCATGCCGCTCGACGGCTACAAGCAGTTCATGCCCGCGTTCGACGCGGAGTTCGACGACCTCGCCGAGGTCGGCACCCGCCCGGTGACGCATCTCGTCGACGGTGCCGCCCAGCTCACTCCGCGCCTCGAGCTGCTCCCCGCGTCGGGCCACACCGCGGGCGACCTGCTCGTGCTCGTCGCCGACTGCGACGTCTGCTTCGCCGGTGACCTCTGCTTCTTCGGGGTGACACCGCTCGCCTTCCAGGGCGATCCCGCGGTGTGGGCCGACATGCTCGACGTCGTGGTCGAGCTCGCCGACGTGATCGTGCCCGGCCACGGTCCGGTCGGGGGCGAAGCCGAGGTGCGCGACCTGCAGGGCTACCTGCGCGCGTGCGTCGCGGCGAACGGCGATGTCGGTGCGATCGCGGCCGGCCCGTGGGACACGTGGATCGACCGCGACCGCGACGCCATCAACGTGGAGCGCGCCGCGCTCCTCGCGCAGGGGGACGACGCGCTCCCGCCGTCGATGCTCAAGGCCATCGGGCAGGACTGAACACCGGGTTCACCTCGCCAACGACGTAATCTCCCGTCGTGGCGAAGAACCCCGATCCGAACCTCAAGCTGGCCAGCACCAAGGGTGTGACACGCACACTCGACGACTGGTCGACGATGTTCCACCTGTGCCTGGTGATGCTGCCGCCGCGGCCCGAGGCGGCGGTGTTCATCCCGATCGCGGAGCGCATCTTCAAGGTGTTCGGCGACGCCGACTGCCGCACCGCGTTCTGCGTGGTCGGCAACGAGTTCATCGCCAAGGGCGTGCTCGGCGAGGCCGAGAACGAGTACCTCTCGTTCGTCGACACCGACGGTGAGCTGGCGTCGAGCCTCGGCCTCACGCACCTGCCGGCGTTCGTGCACCTGCGCCAGGACACCTCGTTGGTGGCCGCGGCCGAGGGCTGGGACCCCGCCGCCTGGCAGTCGGTGGCCAAGGAGGTCGGCAAGGCGATGGCCTGGAGCGTGCCCACCGTGGCTGCGGCCGGCGATCCCCTTCCCACCGCTGGTTGGCCGGTCTGAGCCACGGGACGAACGGAACTTCAACAGAGGTTCAACCCGGCTCCGAAACGGCCCGGATGCTGGCGCAGGGCGGTCCGGTTCGCTAGGGTGCCCTCAGTCCGTACCGGGGTCCACCCCTGTACGGATCTGTTGTTGTTGGATATCTGTGTGTTTGTTGTGCACAACGTCGTGTTCAGCAAGGACCGAAACGGCTACGCCGGAGGAGTCCCCACATGAACCGTCGAGCTCTCAAGCTCGTGATCGTCGCCGTGTTCGTCGCCCTCGTGGGGGTGATCGCAGCACCCGGGGTCTCCATCGCCGACCCCATCAGCGACAAGCAGGCGGAAGCGCAGCAACTCGAAGCGCAGATCAACAGCAACGCCGAGAAGCTCGCCGCGCTCAACGAGCAGATGAACTCGACGCAGAACGAGGTCGACAAGGCGAACGCCGACATCGCCGCCGCCGATGCGCTCGTCGCGGCAGCCAAGTCGAAGACCAAGGAGCTGCGCGACGAGGTCGCCCGTCGGGCCGCCGCCGTCTACACGCAGAGCGGTTCCAACAGCGGCGTCGAGGAGCTCGACGCGCAGAACGCCCAGGACCTCTCCTCCAAGCAGAAGTACAGCTCGCTCGCCGCCCAGCGCGACAACGAGATCGTGACCGCCCTCGCCAAGGCGAAGGAGCAGGTCACCCTGCGCAAGGCCGACGCCGAGGACGCGCGCAAGACCGCGCAGGCGAAGCAGGACGAGCTGCAGGCACAGAACGACAAGCTCCAGGCCGGCCAGGCCCAGCTCGAGACCCTGAACTCGAAGGTGACCGGCGAGCTCGCGGTGCTCGTGCAACAGGCGGAGCAGGCGCGCATGGCGCGCGAGAAGGCCGCCGCCGAGGCGCAGTACGCGGCGCAGCTCCAGCAGGCCGCACAGAACCAGCCGGCTGCCGACACCGGCGGTGGTGGCGGCGGCGGCGGCGGTGACTTCACCTACGGCGGTGCCGGCACCACTCCCCCGCCCACCAGCGGCGGCGTGTCCGCGGTGCTTGCCTACGCGTACGCCCAGCTCGGGAAGCCCTACTGCTACGCCGGCGTCGGACCGGAGTGCTACGACTGCTCGGGCCTCACGATGATGGCGTGGGCGCAGGCCGGGGTCAGCATGTCGCACGGCTCGTACGACCAGCAGGCCTCGTTCCCCGCGGTCTCGATGGACCAGCTCCAGCCCGGCGACCTCGTGTTCTGGCCCGGGCACGTCGGCATCTACGTCGGCAACGGCAGCGTGCTCCATGCACCGCACACCGGGACCGTCGTGCAGATCACCCCGATCTGGGACGGCGTCATCGGCGCCGCTCGACCAGGCTGATCACGTCCCCCGTCTCGGCCCGCTCACCGCGTCGTGGTGACACTGGAGGGGTGCCACGGCCCGGGCGGGTTCAGGGGATGACGAGCATGCCCAGTTCGGCTTCGAGCTGGGGGCGGGGCTTGGCACCCAGCGCGGCCCGCTCGAGCCGCCCGTTGCGGAACAGGCCGATGAGCGGGATGCTCTGGACGTCGTACTCCTGAGCGAGCGCAGGCTCCTCGTCGATGTTGACCTTCACGACCTTGTAGGACCCCTGGCGCATCGCCGCGATCTGCTCGACGACCGGGCCGACCTGACGGCACGGTCCGCACCACGGGGCCCAGAAGTCGACGATCACCGGCACGTCGGCCCCGAGCACCTCGGTGGGGAACGACGCGGTGGTGACCGCCTTCACCAGGCCCTCGGGCTCGGGCTCGGGGAGCGCCTCGCGGGGCGTCTCGCCCTCGTGCACCCGGGCCAGCCACTGCTGCGCCTGCTGCACGCTCTCGAGCGACACCTCGTGGCCCATGGGGTACTCGCCGAAGACCACGGCGAGGCCCGCTTCGATGAGCGCCTCGGCCAACCCCCGCGTGCTCGCGGACGGGATCATGGGGTCGTTGGTGCCGTGCTGGAGCAGGACCGGCACGTCGCGCGCCGACTCGAGGTCGATGCCGAGCAGGCCCGGCGGGACGAACGGGCTCATGGCCAGCACGCCGGCAGGGCGGGGACGCTCGGAGGGTCCGAGCCCGAGTGCCAGCGCCAGCCCGCCGCCCTGCGAGAACCCGCCGACGACGGCCTGCGCGCGCTCGAAGCCGTGCTCCGCGCACGCGGCGTCGAGGAGGTCGTCGACCGCGGCGAGTGCCGCTGCGAAGCCCTCGGCGATCTGGTCGGGATCCTCCGAGGCGAGGTCGAACCACGAGAACCCGGGTGGCGCGGCGACGGGGCCGCGGGGCAGCACCGCCGCGAACGTGCCGTTCGGGTCGAGGTAGCCGAGCAGGCCGCCGAGATCGCGCTCGTCGGCGCCGTACCCGTGCAGCAGCAACAGGAGGCGGTCGGCATTGCTCCCGGTGACGACGTTGGTGACCAGGTCCATCAGGGCTCGCCCTTCTTCGGTCTCGAGGTTCAGAACATGTAGTTGAGCTGGTGCACGATCGCCCCACCCAGGTCGACATCGCCCTCGATGGCGACGACACCGGTCACCACGGCCTCGTCGGGGTCGAGGCGTCCGCAGGCGAGACGGCCGTAGGTGTCGGAGGTCAGCGAGAGGGTGACCGTCGGGATGTCGGGAACCGGTTCGACCGGTCGGGCCCGGCCGTCGTCCACCTGCACCGCGGTGGTGGTGGCGATCGGGCCGGAGAGCGTGAGCACGACGGTGGAACCGTCGGGAGCCCCCACCTTCTTCCCGACCACGTACGGCAGCACGTCGAGCATCATCTGGATGCTGAAGCGGGCGGCGTCGGAATCGAGGTCGCCGGGACGGCGCAACCCACCCCGCATGTCCTGTTCGTGCACCCACGAGTCGAAGATGCGGAAACCGAGGAGCCCGGCGACGGTGCCCGGGCCCATGGGCGTCCACGAATCGGCGGCGAAGCCGTCGTCGTCGAGCTCGCGCAGCTGCGCCACGCGGGCGCCGGTGGTGGCGACGAACTCGGCGAGGGCGTCGGCACCGCTCCAGGCGCGCCGCGACTCGATCCAACGCTCGTTGGCCCGACCGATGTCGTTCTTCACGTGTGGCAGCTCGTCGGGCACGTCCTCCGAGGGCAACGGATCACCGAGGATGAACCGCTCGAGCGCGGTGATGTGCACGAGGTTGTCCTGCACCGTCCAGCCCGGGCACTCGGAAGGCGCCTTCCACTCGGGTTCTTCGAGCGACGCCCCGAGCGCGGCCATCGAGCCCCAGACCTGCTCGAGCATGTCGACGAGTTCGGTGTTGGCAGCGTTGGTCATCGCGTCATCGTCGCACGTCGGTCGACGCGCAGCCTCACCCGCTCGACGGCGTGGTCCGGACCCTTCACCAGGATCGCGTCGCTGCCGTCACGCGTCGGGAGGATGTGCTCCTCGAGGTTCACCAGGTTGATCGACGTCCACACCTGGCGGGCGAACGCATCGGCCTGCGCCGGCGAGTAGCCGTCGAACAGGCGGAAGAACGACCTGTCATCGGTGGCCGCCTCGGCCACGAGCCGGCAGAAGCGCTGCACGTACCACTCCTCGATGTCGGGGGTGGCGGCGTCCAGGTAGACGGTGAAGTCGACGTGGTCGTCGGGGAACGGCAGACCTTCGAGGATCAGGACCGACGGTCGTTCGACCACCTGGGTCTCCCCTTCGACGATGTCGTAGGTCGCGTGCGAGTACACGGGCGCGTGCGTCTCGGCTGCACCGCCGCGCACCGCGACGAGGAAGCGCGCCAGCGCGTCGTGGTCGAAGCTCTCCGGGAACCCCTTGCGGTCCATCAGCCCGCGCGCGGCCAGCTCCCGGTTCGGATGGAGAAAGCCGTCGGTGCACACGACCGACACCGGCGCGCGCCCCGTGTCGGTGCCGAATGCCTTCGCGAGCGCGGCGGCCGCCGCGCTCTTCCCCACCGCGACGCTGCCGCTCACCGCGACCACGAACGGCTCGGCGCTTCCGGCCCGGTCGGCGACGAGCTCGGCGAGCGGGCCGTAGACCTCGAGGACGTCGGCGACGGTGACGTCTCCGGGTCGCGCCGTGACCGTGGTGGTGGTGGTGGTGGTGGTGGTGGCGTGCCGCTGCACCCGCCGACGCGCTGCCCACTGCGCCCGGTCGAAGTCCTGGTAGGTGGCCGCCACGACGGTGCACGCTACGCGGACCGAACGCCCGGAGCACCGGCTGGTGGACGCGGAGCGCCCTCCGTTAGCTTCGGCGCCTGACCGCGAACGGGGGAACGATGGCGGCACTCGACACCGCGCACGGTGCAGGAATCCTCGACGGGATCCGCATCGTCGATCTGTCGGACGGCATCGCCGGTCCGGTGGCGACGCTCATGCTCGCGGAGGCGGGTGCCGACGTCGTGGCCGTCGAGCCACCCGGCGGCGCCGCCAACCGGGCCACCCACGGATTCCACACCTGGATGCGCAGCAAGCGCAGCGTGGTGCTCGACCTCGACCGGGCCGACGAGCGCGCCGCCCTCGACCGGCTGCTCGCCGCCGCCGACGTCGTCGTGCACAACCACGGCCCGACGCGTGCCGCGCGAGCTCGGCCTCGACGACGAGTCGCTGGTGGTGCGGTTCCCGCACCTGATCGTGTCGTCGGTGCTGGCCTGGCCGGCGAACCACGCCGACGCCGACCTCCCCGTCGACGAGCTGCTCACGATGGCCCGCCTCGGGGTGCTCGACGAGCAGCAGGGCTTCCGCGACGGGCCCATCTTCCTCCGTTGCCCCATCGCGAGCTGGTGCGCGTCCCACCTGGCGGCGATCGGGATCGTCGCCCGCCTCATCACCCGTCAGCGCACCGGCCACGCCGGTCCGGCGCACACGTCGCTCGCGCAGGGCGCGCTGGTGCCGATGGCGATGCACTGGCGCCGGGTCGAGCATCCGTCGCAGTCGCTGGCGGTCGGCATGCCCAAGGGCATGACGGGCGCGACGTTGTTCGAGACCGGCGACGGGGTGTGGATCCACCTGATGGGCGACCCCACCAAGTCACCCCTGTTCACCGAGGCGATGGCGGTCGTGCGGCCCGACGGCCCGCGCCAGGACCCGGGCACGCTGTTCCAGCAGACCGACGGCTGGCCCGAAGCGCTGCTGCTGCACCCGAGCCAGCAGTGGCTGGAGTCGTTCTGGGCCAACGACGTGCCCGTGCAGCCGGCGGCGCCACTCGGCGCGATCTTCGCCGACGAGCAGGCCCGCGCCAACGACTACGTGATCGAGGTCGACCATCCCGAGCTCGGCACGATCGCGATGGCAGGTTCGCCGGTCACGGTCACGCCGCCGACGCGCATGCGCGCGTTCGCGCCCGCACTCGGCGCGCACAACGACGAGGTGCTGGCGGAGTGGGAGCCCCGCGAGCGCGTGGCGACGACCGGCCCCGCGCCCGAGCACCCGCTGTCAGGCGTGCAGGTGGTCGACGCCGGTGCGTTCCTCGCCGGACCGCTCGGGCCGATGTTGTTGAGCGACCTCGGCGCCGACGTGGTGAAGGTCGAACCGCCGGGTGGTGAGGGCATGCGTTGGGTCGAGTGGTCGTTCTTCGGCTGCCGAGCGCGGCAAGCGCGGTGTCGCGCTCGACCTCAAGTCCCCCGACGCTCGCGTCGCGCTCGACGCGCTGCTCGCCGCGCGCCGACATCCTCCACCACAACCTGCGCATGCCCGCCGCGCGCCGGCTCGGCCTCGACGAGGCGACGGTGCGTGCCGTGAACCCCGACATCGTCTACTGCCACGCCAGCTCGTACGGCCCGCAGGGCGCACGCGCCGACTGGCCCGGATACGACCAGCTCTTCCAGTCGTCGTGCGGGTGGGAGGTCGCCGGCGCGGGAGAGGGCAACGACCCGATGTGGCACCGGCTCGGGTTCATGGACCACATGTGCGCGATGGGGTCGCTGATCTCCACCCTGCTCGCGCTGTACCACCGCGACCGCACCGGTGAGACGCAGTTCGTCGCCGGATCGCTGCTCGCGGGTGGTGTGATGACCGGCAGCGAGACCTACCTCGACGCGAACGGCGAGATCGCGCCCATCCCCGTGCTCGACCACGAGCAGACCGGCATCGCGCCGGGCTACCGCATCGCCGAGGTGAGCGACGGCTGGATCGCGGTCGCGGCCACCACCGACGCGCAGCGCGCCGCGCTCGACGGGGAAGGCGGGCTGGGCGGCGTCGATGCATTCGTCAAGGGCACGGTCGCCGACGCGCTCACGGCCCTCGCCGACGCCGGCGTGCCGTGTGGTCAGGTGCGGCTCGACCAGGGCGAGCCGTTCTTCGCGTCGAACGCCAACGACGCCGCCGGCTTGATCGCGCGCTACGAGCACGTCGACTACGGGAAGGTCGAGCAGCCGGGTGCGTTCTGGATCTTCGGCGACCTCGACGTCAAGCTCGACCGCGCGCCCCCAGGACTCGGTGAGCACACGGTCGAAGTGCTCACCGAGGTCGGACTCGATGCCGGCACCATCGACGCGCTCCTCGCGTCGGGAGCCGCACTCGCATGGAAGGCGGCCTCACCCGCATGACCACCACCGACGCCAGCCCCGACGCGGTCGCCGACGCTCCGATGCCGCCGCTGCCGCAGCCCGATCCGGTCACGCAGTTCTTCTGGGACGGCGTCGCCGAGGGCGAGCTGCGCATCCAGCGCTGCCAGAATTGCGGGCACTACCTCCACTACCCGAAGGTGCTGTGCCGCTACTGCCAGTCGGACGATCTCGCCGGCGAGCGCGTCTCGGGTCGGGCCACGCTCTACACGTGGACGATCGCGGTGCAGCCGTTCCACCCGTTCTACGTCGACCGCATCCCCTACATCGTGGCGACGGTCGAGCTCGAGGAAGAGCCCGGCCTGATGTTCATGACCCAGCTGACCGACTGCACCGAGGACGACCTGCGCATCGGCATGCCGGTCGAGGTCACCTTCGTCGACCTGCATCCCGAGCTCACGCTGCCGTTCTTCCGTCCCGTGCCCGGGCACCACGACGAGGGAGCCGCCTGATGGCCACCGCCGGACGCCGCGTCGCCATCGTCGGCTGCGGCTACTCGCACGTCGGTCGCAACACGGGGCTGTCGATCGACGACCACATGATCGCGGCCACCAAGGCCGCGCTCGCCGATGCCGGCTTGGGCGTCGGCGACATCGACGGCCTCACGTCGGTGGGCACCGAGCCGCTCCTCGACGCGTGGCTGCTCGGCATCGAGCCCATCAACTGGTGGGCGTCGGGGTTCATGGCACCGGCGTTCTCGTACTCCGCGACCCAGGCGATCGCCGCGGTGGCGGCGGGTTTCTGCGACACCGCGCTCGCGCTCCGGGTGATCGGTCAGCAGCCGAGCTCGTCGGCACTGGTGAAGGGTGCGGGGGCGAACCACCCGATGACGTCGATGCTGCACCGCGCCGCAGGTGACCGTCAGTTCATCGTCCCGTTCGGCGCCGGCAGTCCGGTGCAATGGGCGGGCATGTTCACACAGCGGTACATGCAGCAGTACGGCGCCACCGAGGAGGACTTCGGTCGCCACGTCGTCACCCAGCGCTACCACGCGTCGATGAACGACGACGCCATCTTCCGCGAAGAGATCACCCTCGACGACTACCTCGACGCGCGCTACGTGTCGAAGCCTCTGCGCATCCTCGACTGCGACTACCCCGTCGATTCCGGCTCCGCGGTGATCTTCACCACCGAGGAACGGGCGCGTGATCTCGACCAACCCGTCGTGCTCGTCGAGTCGTACGCGCTCAACGCGATCCGAGACCTCCACTTCGAGGTCATGTCCGACATGGTGCACACCGCGCCGGTGCAGACGGCGAAGAAGTTGTGGGAGGGCACCGACCTCACGCCTGCCGACGTCGACACCGCGCAGCTCTACGACGGCTTCTCGATCATCGTGTTCCAGTGGCTCGAAGCGCTCGGGTTCTGCGGCGAGGGCGAAGCGGGCGCCTTCGTCGCCGAGGGCAACACGAAGCTCGGTGGCTCGCTGCCGGTGAACACCGACGGCGGTGCGTGCAACGTCGGCCGCCGCCACGGGGCCAACTTCTGCATCGAGGCGACGCGCCAGCTCCGCGGCCAGAGCGGCGAGCGCCAGGTCGACGACGCCGAGGTCGCGGTCTGGACCAACGCCGTCGGCCCCTTCGCCGCCGGCGCCATCCTCACCAAGGGCTGAGGCGCCCCCTCACCGATCCTCACCGACATGCGTCAGCAGAGGCGAAGCGTTCGCCTCGCGTGACGCGGTTCGTGGGAGTGGCGCGCTCAGGGAGTGATGTAGGTCGCGCCGAAGGACTGGATGAAGTCGAGCATCACCCCGGGGGTCGTGGGCGGGTGGCCCACGTTCACCCAGTTGACACCGGCGGCCTCCATGGCCGCGAGCTGATCGGTGTGCTTCTGCACGTCCTTCGTGGGTTCGTGGAGCGTGTCACCCAGGTAGCTCATGCAGAAGTCGAGCTCGCCGGCCCGGTCTCCGGCCATGTCCTTGACCTCGGCGATCATCTCGGCCAGTTGCTCGAGGCCGGCGATGTGCGGCGAGCGGGTCGTGCGGGCGACCTCTTCGGGGATGCCCATCGGCATCCACCCCTGCACCGTCGCGGCGCGCCGACGGCTGAGCCTCGAGTTGCCCCCGATCCAGATCGGGATCGGGTTCTGCGCGGGCCGCGGTCGCTGGATGACGCCCTTGGCGGTGAAGTGCACACCGGCGGCGTCGAACGGCTCCCCCGACCACGCCTTCGGGAGGTACTCGAGTGCCTCGTCGACCAGCACGTTGCGTTCGTCGAAGTCGACACCGAGCGCGAAGAACTCGGTCTTGTGGTAACCGGCGCCCAAGCCGAGGATGAAGCGACCGTTCGAGCAGCGGTCGAGCGTCGCCGCCGTCTTCGCCAGCAGGAACGGGTTGCGGTACGGCGCCACGGACAGGTGGGTCAACAACTTGATGCGCTCGGTGACCGCAGCTGCGAATGCGAGACCGACGAACGGGTCGAGGGTCTGGTGCCCACCGTGTGCGAGCCAGTTGGCGCCGGGGATGGGGTGCTCGGTGAGCGCGAACGCGTCGAAGCCCGCCGCCTCGACCGCCACCGCGACGTCGCTGATCTCACCCGAGTCGAGCAGGTCGCTCTCGAGCCCCGAGGTCTCCGGGTAGTTGAAGACGAACCTCACGCGCCTGCCTCCGTCTCGGACAGCTGCTTGACCAGCTCGTGCTTGAGGATCTTGAACGTGGCATTGCGCGGCAGCACGTCGACCACCTCGAGCTGTTCGGGGATCTTCTGCGTCATCAGCTGCGCGTCGCGACAGAACTGCTGCATCTCGGCGAACGTCAGCGGTTCCTGACCTGCGGGCGTCTCGACGACGGCACACACTCGCTCGCCGCGATCACGGTCGGGCAGTCCGATGACTGCGACCGCCGCAACCTTCGGATGAGTCTGGAGCAGGTCCTCGATCTCGCGCGGGCTGATGTTCTCGCCCTTGCGGATGATGAGCTCCTTGGTCCGCCCGGTCAGCACGATGTGGCCGTCGTCGCGCAGGTAGCCGCGGTCGCCGGTGACGAAGAAGCCGTCGGCTCCGAACGCGAGCTTCGACTGCTCGGGGTCCATGTACCCCTTGGCCACCATCGGTCCGCTCACCTTGACCTCGCCCGTGACACCTGCGGGCACGGGCGCGCCCTGCTCGTCGACGATCTGCACCACGCAGCCGCGCACCGGCGCGCCGTCGGTGTTGGTGAGCTGCTCGTCGGTGTCGCTGTACGACCCTTGCGTGATCATCGGGCACTCGGTCATGCCGTAGCCGTGACACACCGGGATGTGCATCTCCGCCCGCACCTCGCGGAACACCTCGGGCGGCTTCGGTGCCCCGCCACCGTTGAGCATGCGCAGCGTGGGGATCACCGGCTTCGACGGGTCCTTGCGCTGCTCGTTGAGGAACGCGAGGTAGAACGCGGTGCTGCCACCCGCCATCGTCACGTTGTGACGGGTGTACACCGTGACCGCGTTCGCGGGATCGAACACCTCGAGCAGCACGACGGGCATGCCGAACGCGAGCGACACCACGAGCATGTCGGGACCGCCGATGTGCGTGCACGGAAACGCCATCGAACCCACGTCGTCGCGCTGGGGTTCCATCGCGTACGCGAGCCCCATGCCCCCGGCGATGAGGCCGCCGTCGGAGTGCATCACGCACTTGGGCGCGGCCGTGGTGCCGGAGGTGGAGTAGAGCCAGCGCACCGCGTCACCGTCGGTCGGCGGTGCCGGCAACGTGGAGGGGTCGCCCTCGGGCAAGGTGTCGGTGATCACGACCGTCTCGAACGCGCCGCCCGACGCCTCCTGCAAGCCGCGCGCCATCTCCCCGTAGTCGAAGTTGCGCCACACCCCGGGCACCGCGAAGAACTTGACCCCCGCCTGCGCGAGCACCGAGCCGACCTCACGCTCCCGATAGATCGGGATGATCGGCACCTGGGTGGTGCCGAGACGGGCCAGCGCGAACGACAGCACGATCGACTCGATGCGCGTCGGCAGTTGCCACGCGAACGGCGTGTCCGGGGTGACACCGAGCCCGACCAGACCCGCCGCCACCCGCTCGCTCCAGTCCCGGAACTCACCGAAGGAGACCGTGCGGTCGGCCTCGTCGATGAGCATGGGCGCGTCGGGCGATTCCGAGGCGCGACGGTCCAGCAGTTCCCAGAGTGTGGTTGCGTCGTCGATCACGGCGCAGAGACTAACGACTCGCCGTCAGTCGCTCTGGAGCACCTTCGACGCCGTGTTCACGAACGACGAGATGTCGGTGTTGGACTTCTTCTGCCGGGGGCTGCGCGTCACCACGTCGACGTCGGGCGACTCGGCCCGCAGCGCACCGACCGTGCACTGCTCCTTCGGCCGGTGAGCGAACGGGTCGTACTGGAACTCCCGCATCGCGTTCTCGTGGGTGATCTTGTTGATCGCGTCGTCGGAGAGGTCGCCGATCGACTTCATGAACACCTCGGGCGCGTGCGGCCACGCGGAGTCGGAGTGTGGGTAGTCGCACTCCCACGTGACCATGTCGAGCCCGACGTCGTCGATCAGCTTGAGCCCGGTGGGGTCGTCGATGAAGCACGTGATGATGTGCTCGTGGAAGACCTGGCTCGGGAGCTTGTCGCCGAAGTCCTGATGCGTCCACGCCTTGTGGTGCTGGTAGGTGAAGTCGATGCGGTCGAGGAAGTACGGGATCCACCCGATGCCACCCTCGGAGAGCGCGATCTTCAGGTTGGGGAACTTGCGGAAGATCTGCGACCAGATGAGGTCGGCGGCGCACATGAACAGGTTGACCGGCGTGACCGTGATCATCACGTCGACGGGCGCGTCGTCGGACGTCACCGAGATCGACGACGACGAACCGATGTGCAGGCACACGACGGTGCCGGTCTCCTCACACGCGCGCAGGAACGGGTCCCAGTGGTCGGAGTGGAAGCTCGGGTATCCCAGCTTGGTGGGGTTCTCCGAGAAGGTCACCGCGCGACAGCCCTTCTCGGCGACGCGGTAGATCTCCTGGGCCATGAGCTCGGGGTCCCAGATGGGCACGATCGCCAACGGCATGAACCGGCCGGGGTACGTCCCGCACCACTCGTCGATGTGCCAGTTGTTGTAGCCCTGCAGCAGACGGAACCCCAGGTCGCGGTCGGGCGTGCGGCTGAAGAGCTGACCGCAGAAGCCGGTCATCGACGGGAAGCACAGGGAGCCGAGCACGCCGTTGACGTTCATGTCGCGCACGCGCTCGTGGATGTCGTACGCGCCCTTGCGGATCTCGTCGAACGCGGTGGGCTCGAACCCGTACTCCTCGGGCGGGCGGCCGGCGACCGCGTTGAGCCCGACGTTCGGGATGGTGGTGCCCTCGAACTCCCACACATCGGCGTCCATCTCGTCGATGTGGATCACCTTCGGCGCGTGCTCGAGGTCGGCCTTCGACACGTGACGTTCCCACATGTCGGGCGGCTCGACGACATGGTCGTCGACGCTGACGAGGATGAGGTCGTTCATGTCCATGGTCGTTGCTCCCCCGGAGATGCGCGGTCTCCGGCGAGCCTACGCCCACTGGCCGCGACACCCCACCGTGCCAGCTCCGCTGGCCGCACGTTCACTCGCCGTGCCAGCTCCGCTGGCCGCACTTCGCCACCGCTCGTAGAGTCCGCCAGATGACCGATCCGTCAACGATCCCGTTGCCTCTCCGACCCGAACCGATCAGCGACGATCGCGACGCGGTGACGAACACCGGCGATGCCGATCAGCGCGACGTCGTGTTCGGCGGCCAGTTCCTGGCCCAGGCCATCGTGGCGGCGGCGCTGCGTCACCCCGGCATGACCGTGCGGTCGATCCAGTCGATCTTCGCCCGGCCCGGACGCATCGGTGCGCCCACCGAGCTCGCGGTGGAGTCGATCCATGCCGGCCGCACGTTCGCCAGCGACACCGTGACCGCGTGGCAGGGCGACCGCCTGTGCGCACGCTTCCTCGTGCTGCTCGACGTCGACGAGCCCGACGTGATCCGCCACGGACCTTCGATGCCGTCGGTGACCGCACCGGCCGACACCCCGCTGACCGATCAGGGCACGCTCGTCTACCCCGGCACGGAGCTGCGCATCATCGACGGCGTCGACCTCTGGTCGGTCGACGCGCCCACGGGCCCGGCCGAGACGTTCCTCTGGGCCAAGGCACCGGTGCTCCCCGACTTCGCGCCGGTGCACCAGGCCGTCCTGGCGTGGGCGACCGACGGCTTCCTCATCGCCACTGCGCTGCGGCCGCACGCGGGCATCGGTCAGGACGACGCCCACCGGGGCCTCTCGACCGGCGTGGTCGGCCACACCATCGTGTTCCACGAACCGTTCCGCGCCGACGAGTGGCTCCTGCTCGCGCATCACAGCCCCTATGCGGGACGCGGCCGGACGTTCGGCACCGCCGACGTCTTCACCGAGGACGGTCGCATGGTTGCGTCGTACGTGCAGACCAACATGATCCGATACTTCGCCGACCCCGCGCTGGCCGACGGCACGCAGTACCGGACCGTGATGTGAGGCTCGAGGGCCGGGTCGCGATCGTCACCGGCGCCAGCCGCGGCATCGGCGAAGCCGTCGCGCGCCTGTTCGCGCGCGAGGGCGCAGCGGTCGCGGTGGTGGCGCGCACCGAACAGGTCTTCGACGAGCGCCTGCCCGGGACGATCCACGACACCGTCGCCGCCATCGAGGCCGACGGCGGGCGCGCGGTGGCCATCCGCGCCGATCTGGCCGACGAGGACGACGTCGACCGTCTCGTCGGCGAGGCGCGTGATGCGTTCGGTCCCATCGACCTGCTCGTGAACAACGCCGCGCTCACGGTGCCCGGCCGTCCGCCGGCGAAGGACGGTGCCCCCGTCCCGACCGACCGCGCGCCGAAGACCGTGCAACCGCGTGCCACCACGACGCGCCCCGGCTCGTTCCTCGGCTTCCCGTTGAAGGGATACCGGCTGCACTTCCAGATCGGGTTGTTCGCGAGCTACCGCCTCATGCAGCTCGTGCTGCCCGACATGATCGAGCTGGGACGGGGCGGCATCGTGAACATCAGCTCGCTCGCCGCGTTCCTTCCCGGCCCCGGTCCGTACGAGCAGGCCGGCGGTCCGACCGTGCTGGCGTACGGAGGCAACAAGGCGGCGATGCACCACCTGACGCAGGCGGTCGCGTTCGAGGTCGCCCCGTACAACGTCGCGGTGAACGCGCTCCTACCGTCGGAGCCGGTGCTGACCCCCGGCAATCGCATCGCGTACTCGGGTGACGACTTCGCCAGCGTCGACGACTTCGCGGAGGCCACGCTGCAGGTCGCGCTGGCCGACCCGACCGTGATGACCGGCCGGATCCTCTGGAGCGAAGACGTGCTGCACCCAGAGCTCGGCACGCGCGGCTGGCTGCGGGAGTAGCGCTCCACGAGAGGACGTCGCTGAACGGGCTGGGTCGCCGATCACGCGACGTGCAACCGCCTTGCAAGGCGCGCCGCCGACAGTCGCCTCACGACAGCGACCACGGAGGGCACCATGCACGTCAACCGCAACGACATCCCCACCAAGATCAACGCCCCCGGCGCGGTGGCGCGCCAGGCGACCGACTTCGGCGACACCACGGGCGCGGGCACGCTCGGCGGCGAGTTCTTCACGCTCGCGGCCGGCACCGACATCGCGCCCCTCCTGCAGGGTCTCGAAGACGACGCCTGCCAGGCGCCTCACTGGGGCTACGTGGTCACAGGATCGGTCGTGGTCACCTACACCGATGGCGCCACCGAGCAGTGCTCGGCGCAGGACCTGTTCCACTGGCCCCCCGGCCACAGCGTGCGGGTGCTCGACGACGCCGAGGTGGTGTTGTTCAGCCCGCAGGTCGGGCACGGTCACGTGATGGACCACATGCTGGCCCGCATGGCCGGCGCCTGAGCCGCACGCGGACACCCGTTGGGACCGGCGCGGGTTGCGAGCGCGATGCTCGTGGCATGACGTACACACGTTCACGTCTCCCCGTGGGCCGTCAACCCCTCACCCATCGATTCGTCGTCGCGACGATCGCGCTCCTCCTGGCCCTGGCCACCGGCGGGATCGTCGTGTCGACGGCGGGTGCCGCCACCCCCGCGGCGCCCCCGACCGTCTCGAAGGTGGTCATCAAGGGCTACAAGTTCTTCCCGAACAAGTTCACCGTCACCGCCGGAAGGCCCGTCGTGGTGAAGAACAAGGACGGCGCGACCCACGACCTCGCCGCCGTGAACGGCGCCTTCACGACCAAGTACATCGACGGCGGGAAGTCGGCCAAGTTCACCGTGAAGAAGCCCGGCACCTACAAGATCGTGTGCACGCTCCACAGCTACATGACGGGCACGCTCAAAGCAACCTGACGCAGCGCGGGTGTGCGCCGCCGGGTCAGCGGTACCAGCAGAGCTGTTCGGTGGTGGCGAGCAGCACACCGTCGCGACTCCAGACGCACCCGCGTGTATCACCGCTCCCCCACTCACCCGACACCTGGCGGACCTCTGTCTGCTGGCCCTGTGGACCGGGGGCGTGGACCTGCTCGAGGCCTTCGGGCGGCGGTACCGCAGGCATCGCGAACTGCGCGTGGGACTCCGACTCGCGCCGGTTCGTGAGCACGACCAACGCGGTCGCGAGGACCTCATCGCCATCGACCGCGCGGAGATCGGCCCGCCAGTGCTCCAACGAACGTCCGCCACCGAGGCGTGACGGGACGACCACGACGTCGCTGCCCGGTACCACGGGCCGGACGAAATTCGCGGTCAGCGCCGATGGCCGCGCGTCCCCTTCTGCCGTGGCCGACACCGCACCGAGCATGATCGCGGCGGTCCACCCACCGAACATCGCGCTGATCGACTCGTGGTCGGCGTCAGCGTGTGCGCGCCAGTGCTCTCCGTCGGGCACCAGCGCGAGCGCGCCGTCGAGGTGCGCCATCAGCTGTCGCGCTCGGCGCGGCGCAACGCATCCCACTCGTCCCATGCCGTGTCGAGTGCGACGAGTGCACCCGGGATCGCATCGTGCACCTCCAAGTGCGCGCGCAACTTCGCGCGGTTGACCTTGCCGCCCGGCGGCCAGGTGTCGTCGCGTCGCGTGTCGCGCGCGAGATCACCGATCGCATCGCGTCGGCGCGTCTGAGCTGCGAGCCAGTCGACGAACGGGATCACGCGTCGGGGGTGATGACGCCCGCGAGCTCGAGGATTCGCGCAGGAGGAAGGTGCTGTTCCGTGACGCGCACGCCGAGGTGCGCAAGCGCGTCCTCGATCGCGTTGGTGAGTGCGGCGGGGGCGACGATCATCCCACCCTCGCCGACGCCGCGATAGTTGATCTCGATGTCGGTGGGTGTCTCGACGTGGTGGATCTCGATCTCGGGCACCTCGGCCGCGGTCGGGAGCAGGTAATCCATGAACGTGCCCGCCTGGAAGTTGGCCTGCTCGTCGTAGAACGACTTCTCGTAGAGCACGGCGCCGATGCCCTGCACCACGCCGCCGCTCACCTGTCCGTCGACCACGTTGGGGTTGATGAGCTCGCCACAATCTTCGACCGCGACGTAGCGGTCGATGTGCACGCGCCCGGTCTCGAGGTCGACCTCGACCCAGCACACGTGGGTGGCCTGCGCCCAGCCTCCCTCCGCACCGTCGAACGAGTAGTCGCTGCGCAGCTGCTCGCCGGGACGGGCAGCGGCGACGTCGGCGAAGGTCACCGAGATCGACGGGACGCCGGCGACGTGCACGTTGCCGTCGTCGACGACGAGGTCCTCGCGGGGTGCCTCGAGGAGATCGGCGGCGACGTCGAGCACCTGATCCTTCAGCGCGCGCGCCGAGTAGGTGACGGCACCGCCGGCCATCGGGGCCGAACGGCTCCCGCCGGTCCCGGAGAGCCCGAACGGCGTGATCGACGTGTCGCCGTAGCGCACCTGCACCTGCTCGATCGGCACACCGAGCGCGTCGGCGGCGACCTGAGCCAGCGTCGTCTCGTGACCCTGGCCGTGAGGCATCTGCTGCGTGTAGACGGACACGGTGCCATCGGCCTCGAGCACCGAGCGCGCCGGCTCGCCCGCGAGCAGACCACCGCTCCCGCCCGGCATCACCGCCTCCTGGAAGTCGGGCGGCCCCGGCGCCGCCTCGATGAAGGTCGCGAACCCGAGCCCGACGCAGCGGCCTTCGGCGCGCGCTGCCTCCTGGCGCGCCGGCCACGACGCGAGGTCGGCGACCTCGAGCGCGCGCTCGAGCGTGGTGCGCGCAGACATGCGGATGTCGAGCGTGGGACCGGTCAGCATCTTTCGCGGCAACTCGTCGGGCCCGATGATGTTGCGCAACCGGATCTCGTCCCGACCGATGCCCAACTCGCGCGCCGAGATGTCGAGCATGCGCTCGCGCACCCAGGTCTCGACGGCCCAGGGACCCCGGTAGGCCACGTAGGTGGCCTTGTTCGACGCGGTGACGGTGGTGCGGAAGCTCAGCGCAGGGAGGCGGTACGGCCCCGGCATCATCGTGCGGATCAGCAAGGGGTACATGGCCGCGCTGAACGGGAACGCCGGGTACGCGCCGTGGTCCATGGTCATGTGCACACGCAGGCCGAGCAGGGTGCCGTCGTCGCGCAGCGCGGCTTCGACCTCGAGGGTCTCCTCACGCGCCTGTCCCGCCACGAGCAGGTGCTCGTTGCGATCCTCGATCCACTTCACCGATCGGCCGAGGTCGACGGCAGCTGCGAGCACGGCAACGTCCTCGCGGGTCGGGAGCACCTTCACCCCGAACGCACCACCGATGTCCTGGGCGGTGACCCGCGGGAACGTGACCGGGTCCTGGGCGAGCAACCCGAGGAGCATGCGCGTGAGGTGCAGGATCCGCACCGGCTCGCGCAGGAACGTCTGTGCCATCGACTTGCCTGGCGACGCGGGCGCCGCGAGGCCTTCACCGATCGGCTCTTCGACCAGGTGCATGTGCTTCGGCGGCTCGTGGTGCTCGGCCGCCGCCTTGTCGACTGCTGCGGCCTTGTTGGCTGCCGCCATCCCCTTGGCCTTCTGCAACAGGCCGGCCATCCGTTCGCGCTGGCGCGCGATGTCGAGCAGCGACTGCCACACCGGTTGCCGCCGGGTGAGCGCGGCCAACGACCACTTCATGAGATGGCTGTTCTGCGTCGCCGAGTGGTACTCCACCGTGCCCGCGACCGGGTCGACTTCCGCGACGCAGCCGCGCGTCTCCATGGGCTGGTTGGAGTAGCGGTGCTGCACGAAGGTCTCGCGCACGACGCGATCGGCACTGCGGAACGCGTCGTCGACGTTGCCGTAGTCGCGCCGGTCGCGTTGCAGCACGTTGCCATGGGGCCCCGGCCAGATCGCCGGGCGGGTGGGATCGAGCGCGTGTGCGATCGTGGCGATGGGCTGCAGCTCCTCGTAGTCGACGACGACGAGTTGCGCGGCGTCCTCGGCCACGTAGCGCGACTCGGCGACGATCAGCGCGACCGGGTCGCCGACCAGTCGCACCCGGTCGGTGGCCAGGGCGAAGAACATCGGGTGGTACAGGTCGGGCAGCGGGAGGAAGCCCATGAAGGGATGCGTGAGCGCCTCCATGTCGGCCCCGGTGTAGACGGCGACCACGCCAGGGTGGCGGCGCGCGGCCTCGACGTCGATGCCGCGGATGTGCGCGTGCGCGAACGGACTGCGTACGAAGTGCGCATGGAGCATCCCGGCGACGGTGACGTCGTCGACGTAGCTCCCCCGCCCGGTGAGCAGGCGCGGGTCCTCGACCCGCGCCACCCGATGTCCGACGAAGCGCTGCGCGGGAGCCTGCATCCCCTCAGTCTGTCGCAGAACCTGCCGTGTGGCGCCCCTGCGCCGTCATGGCGACGCGGTCGGGGCGCCGAAACAGGGGGTCAGTAGGACTTGGGGAGTCCGAGCGACTGCTGGGCCACGAAGTTGAGGATCATCTCGTGGCTCACCGGCGCGATGCGCAGGAGCCGCACGAGGCCCCAGAGGTCGGCGAGGCCGTACTCGGTGGCCATCCCGTTGCCGCCGTGAGTCTGGATGGCGGCGTCGAGGCAGTGGGCGCCCGCCTCGGCAGCGGCGAACTTCGCCATGTTGGCGGCCTCGCCGGCGGCACGCCGACCGGGGCCGTCGTCGGTGGCGTGGTCGTGCATCCACGCCGCCTTCTGCATCATCAGCCGCGCCAGCTCGAGCTCGACCTTGGCACGCGCGAGTGGGTGGGCGACGCCCTGATGCGTGCCGATCGGTACGCCCCACACCTCGCGCTCGAGGGCGTACGTCGCCGCGCGCTCGAACGCGTACTGCCCGATGCCGGTGCAGATCGACGCGCCGAGGATGCGCTCGGGGTTCAGACCGTAGAACAGCTGGCGCAGGCCGTCGCCCTCGGTGCCGACGAGCCGGTCGGCGGGCACCTCGACGTCGGTGAAGAACAGCTGGAACTGCTTCTCGGGGATCGCCACCTCGACCGGGATCGGCGTGCGGTCGAGACCGGGCGCGTCCGTGTCGACGACGAAGAGCGACAGCTGCGCGCGACCGGTGTCCTCGTCGACGCCGGTGCGCGCGACCACGAGCATCCGGGGCGCTTCGTCGACGCCGGAGATGTAGGTCTTGGCGCCGCGCAGCCGGTAGACGTCGCCGTCGCGCGTCGCCGTGGTCGAGAGGTGATGGCTGTTCGACCCGGCGTCGGCTTCGGTGATGGCGAACACCATCTTCTCGCCGGTGCAGAGTCCGGGCAGCCAGCGGTCGCGCTGCGAGTCGGTGCCGAAGCGCGCCAGCAGTTCGGCGGAGATGCCGGCCGACACGAGCACGAGGAGCAGCGGGCATCCCTGCGCGGCCGCGGCCTCGCTCACGACCACGAGCTCGCTCATCCCGCCCCCGCCCCCTCCGTGCAGCTCGGGCAGGTGCACGGAGAGGAAGCCCGGCGCGGCAAGGGCCTGCCACAGCTCGTCGGCACGTTCGCCGGCGCGGGCACGCTCGCGGAACCACTCGTGCCCGAAGCTCGCGGCCACGTCGCTCGCGGCGGCGCGCAGCATGGCCTGCTCGTCGGACTCGGTGAAGTCCACGTCAGGGCTCGGGCGCCGAGGGGTCGAGCACGGCGCACGCGAGGAGGTCGAAGGGCTCCGCCACCGGGCCGTCGGAGCGGGAGCAGAGGTCGGCAGCGCCGGGCGTCGGCAGATCGGCGACGGGCACGACTGCATCGTGACACACGGAGGTTGACGTCACCCCGTTTTAAGGCGTAGCATTAGAACCCTCACGCACCCAGCTCACGCCTTCACCAGGAGCGTTCCCAGCATGGAATTCGGCATCTTCCTCAACGGCTACATCCCCGGCCCGGCCGCCCACCAGACCGAGATGGAGCACAAGGCGCTGATGCGCGAGGCGGAGTACGTGATCTTCGCCGACAAGCACAACTGGAAGTACGCCTGGTTGGGCGAGCACCACTCGCTGACCGAGTACTCGCACATGTCGGCCCCCGAGGTCGTGATGGGCTGGATCGCAGCGCAGACCGACTACATCCACCTGTCGTCGGGCATCAACTCGCTCTCCCCCCGCAAGGAGCACCCGGTGCGCTACGCGGAGCGCGCCGCCATGCTCGACCACTTCACCGACAACCGCTACGAGTGGGGCACCGGTCGCGGCGCCGGCAGCCACGAGCTCGCCAGCTTCAACATCATGGACCCGAGCACGACCAAGGCCGAGTGGGAAGAGGTCATCAAGGAAGTCCCGCGCATGTGGGAGCAGGAGGACTACTCGTACGAGGGCGAGCACTTCACCGTGCCCACGCCGCACAACGTCCTCCCCAAGCCCTACGGCAAGGGGCACCCGGCGATCTGGGTGGCGTGTGGCAACCCGCCCACCTTCGGGCGCGCGGGAGAGCTCGGCATCGGTGCCATCGCGTTCAACTTCGAGCCCATCTTCAACCTCAAGGGCCGGATCGACGCCTACAAGGAAGGCGTCAGCAAGTGCACCGAGCCGGTCGGCCAGTTCAAGAACGACAACGTGATGATCACCAACTCGGTGATCTGCTGCGAGACGCGTGAGGAAGCCCGCAAGATCGCGCTGCGCAACGGTCGCGGCTACCTCGTCACGATGGTCAACATGTACCACGACTCGATGCCGAAGTCGCAGGACGCGATCACGTGGCCCAACGCGCCGCTGTCGCTGAAGGACCTGTCGGGTGGCGACGACGACGCCTTGCTCGACGCGATCATCGACGGCGGCAACATGCTGTGCGGCACCCCCGACGAGGTGGCCGAGCAGATCTCGCGCTGGGGCGAGGTCGGCATGGACCAGCTGGTGTTCGGGATGCCGGTCGAGGGCATGCACCACGAAGAGGTGCTGCAGTGCCTGGAGCTGTTCGGCGACAAGGTCATCCCGCAGTTCGACCCCGACCGCACGCACTCCACCGACCGCTACCGCGCGACCGCGCAGCCGAAGTACGCCAGGTTCAACCACCCGCTGCCCGACGGGGTCGAGTGGCCGTCGGTCATCCCCGAGAGCGCGCTCGTCCAGCTCTAGCCGGACACCGCGCCTCCGCTTCGTCGTGCCGCGCGATTCGACCGCCACCAAGGAACGGCTGCTCCGCGAAGCGGAGCGGCTGTTCGCGCGGCGCGGGCTGTACCAGGTGACCGTCCGCGAGATCACCGAGGCGGCCGAGCAGCGCAACGTGTCAGCGCTGAACTACCACTTCGGCTCGCGTGAGGGGCTGCTCGACGCCATCTTGAGCCGGCACGGCGATCCCCTCGACATCGCGCGCGGTGAGTTGCTCGGCCGCGTGGGCCGAGAGGCCTCGACCCGCGAGCTGGTCGAGGCGCTCGTGGTCCCGTACGCCGCGAACCTGGCGCAGGCCGAAGATCGCGACTACCTGCGCATCGTCGCCCAACTGTCGTCCCAGTTCAGCACCTGGCGCGTGCAGGCGCCGGGCACCGGGCCCTACCTCATCGAGATCCTCGGGCTGCTCGAGGCCCGTCCGCCAGAGCTGGCCGCGGCGGTCCGACGCGAGCGCGTCGTCGAGATGATCATGCTCATGACGGTGGCGATGGCGGAACGTGCGCGCGTGATCGAATCGCACACTCGCGAACCCGAGCTCGACGAGCCCACCTTCGTGGAGAACCTCACCGACGTCCTCGTCGGCGTGCTCGAGGCACCGGTTCGGCGTGCGGTCCTAGGCTCCACGTCATGACCGCACCGGCAGGATCCGACCGCGTGATGTTCGACGCGCGCGCGGGCGAGCCACCGCACTCACGCGACGAGGGTGAGCACGAGCAGCCGGGCCGGGCGATGGCCGTGAAGCCGTACCACCTCGTGCCGACCAACAGCACCCGCTCGCTGTGCGGCGCCGACATCACCGGTTGGCGGGTGGTCGACGTCCCCTGGGGCGGCTTCTACGACTGCAAGCGGTGCCGCGCCGCCCTCGCCGCCACGAACGCCTAGCGCGTCGAGCAGATCAGCGACTTGATGCTGTTGATCTGACGCATCGCGGCGCGTTCCGGCTCACCCACGACCGCAAGATCCGGGAAGCGGGCGTACAGCTGCTCGAGCGCGACGCGGATCTCGAGGCGGGCGAGATGGGCGCCGAGGCAGAAGTGCGGGCCACCGGCGCCGTAGCCGAGGTGGTCGTTCGGGTCGCGGGTCACGTCGAAGCGTCCGGGCTCGTCGAAGGCCGCTTCGTCGTGATTGGCCGAGCGGTACCAGATCACGACCCGCTCACCCGCGGCGAGTGGTTGCCCGGCGAGCACGGTGTCGTGGGCGACGTTGCGACGCATGTGCATGACCGGACTCGCGTACCGCACGATCTCCTCGACTGCCGTCGGGAACACTCGCTCGGGATCCGCGCGAACCGCGCACGCTGGTCGGGATGACGATCGAGCAACCAGACCCCGTGGGCGATGCCGTTGCGTGACGTCTCGCTTCCCGCGGCGGCGAGGGTGGAGAAGAAGCGGGCGTAGTCGCCGGGGCGGAGCGCGTGCCGGTTGCCGTCGTCGTCCTCCACCTCGGCGTGCACGAGGACAGTCGTGAGGTCCTCGCTCGGATCGTCGACGCGGGCGGCTCCCAGCTCGTGAGCGTAGGCACCGAGCTCCTCCATCACCCGGATGCGGTCGCTGATCGAGAAGTCGCTCGCCGCGTCGCTCACGCCGAAGACGCGCACGAGGCAGTCGAGCAGCCACGGCTCGTCCGCTTCGGGCACACCGAGAAGCGCGCAGATCACCTGCAACGGGAGCTCCGCAGCGAACGCGCTCGACCAGATCCCACGGGTCGTCGGCCGGTACCGCGTCGAGGAGACCGCCGGCTCGCGTCCGCACGTCGTCACGCATCCGCTCGACCATGCGGGGCGTGAAGCCCTTGTTGACGATCAGTCGCAGCCGGGTGTGCTCGGGGGGATCGAGGTGCAGGATGCTGTTCCCCGACCGCTCGTAGTCCTCGATCGTCATGTTCGGCGCGTTGTGGAACGTGTGGAAGTCGCGCGACACGGCGCGGACGTCGTCGTATCGGGTGACCGACCAGAAATCAGGCCCCGCCGGCGCGCCGAGGTCCTGGGTCCGGTGGATCGGCGATTCGTTGCGCAGCCGGGCAAACGCGGCGTCGACGTCGTCGCGCGCGAAGAACCGCGGGTCGCCGAGCTGGATCTCGTCGAGCGGCGGTGCGTGGTCGAGGCCGTGGTCCGACACCAGAGCAGTCTGGCGCAACCCGCGCCGACACGCTGGTGGTGCCGTCCGCCGCACCACCAATAGTGTTCGCTCGCACTGGCCACCGAGGCACCGGGGGATTCCGATGGCAACGGACGATCGGGTCGTCGTCGAGTTCGATCAGCACTCAGCGGAGTACCGCGAGTCGTACCCCGCGAAGGCGCACGAGCTCCGCGAGCAGTGCCCGGTCGCGTGGAGCAGCAAGCACGACGGCTTCTGGGTGGTCACCGGCCACGAGGTGCTGAGCGCGATCTCCAAGCGCACCGACCTGCTGTCGAACGACCACGACCCCGAGGGCGAGCGCAACGGCTACCAGGGCATCTCGATCCCCGAGCGCGGCACCACCCGCGGCGGGTTCATCGAGATGGACCCACCCGAGCAGTCGGAGTACCGCCGCATCCTCAACCCGTTCCTCTCACCCGCGGCGGTGAAGGTGTGGGACCCGTTCATCGAGGACTTCACGCGCGCGTGCATCGACGACGTGATCGAGACCGGCCGGCTGGACTTCGTCGACGACTTCGCCAACATCGTGCCCGCGGTGCTCACCATGGCCATGCTCGGCCTGCCGCTCGCCGACTGGGAGATCTACTGCGAACCCGCGCACATGCAGGTGTACACCGCACCCGACAGCCCCAACTGGGACCGCATGATCGACGCGACCATGCGCATGCATGCGCGCCTGGCGGAGTACGTGCAGATCCGCAAGACCGAGCCACGCCCGGGGATGATCACCGCCCTGCTCAACGCCAAGGTGATGGGCGAGTTCCTGCCCGACGACGGCATCATCGGCACCGTGGGCCTGCTCATCGGCGGCGGGTTCGACACCACGACGTCGCTGCTCGCCGGCGCGCTCGACTGGCTCGACGCACATCCCGACGAACGCCCCCGCCTCGTCGACGACTCGCGGTCTCTCGACCTCGCCACCGAGGAGTTCCTGCGCCACTTCACGCCTGCGCAGGGGGGCGGTCGCACGATCACGCAGGACTGCGAGGTGGCCGGGTTCGAGTTCTCCGCCGGTGACCGCATGTTCCTGTCGTACGCCATGTGCAACCACGACCCGGCGTCGTTCCCGAACCCCGACGACATCGTGCTCGATCGCTTCCCGAACCCGCACGCCGCGTTCGGCCTCGGGGTGCACCGGTGCATCGGCTCCAACCTGGCGCGGCTCGACTTCAAGTACATGCTCCGCGAGGCGCTGCGCCGGATGCCCGACTACCGCATCGACCACGCGGGCAAGGAGCAGTACGAGTCGATCGGCACGATCAACGGGTTCAAGCACCTGCCGGCGACGTTCACACCGGGACGACGCGAAGGGCCACCCCTCGCCGACGTGATGGCCGACTGGCAGGCGCGCCTCGATGCCGAGCCGGCACCGGAGAACCTGCGCGCCGAGGAAGGGGCGCTCTGATGGCGCGGGCGATCGTGAACGCCGACCTGTGCCAGGGCCACACGCTCTGCAACTTCGCCGCGCCCGACGTGTTCCACCTGCGCGACGAGGACGGCCACGCGTTCGTCGCCGTCGACGGCGAGCTGACCGACGAGCAGCTCGTCGCGGCCCGCCAGGCCGAGCTCGGCTGCCCCGAACGCGCCATCACCATCGAGGAGTAGCGCGCCCGCCCCGGCACGTTGCGTCACTCTGACTGCCTCAGAGGCCAGCTGCGTGACGCAACCTCGTTCAGTGGGTTGCGAGGAACCCTGCGACCGTGTCGGTGATGACGTCGAGGGTGTCGTCGTCGAAGGCGTGGCTGAGCGGCAGGAGCATGCCGCGTTCCATCACCGCGTCGGCGTGGGGCAGGCCGTCGCCGGGGATGCGCACCTCCACCCCGCCGAGCATCGGTTGCCGGGTGACGTTGCCCGTCCAGATGGTGCGGGTGTCGATGCCGCGACCGTCGAGGAACTCCTGGAGGTCGGCGCGTTCGAAGCCGGCGTCCGGTCGGATCATCAGCGGATAGCCGAGCCACGCGGTCTCGAGGTCGGCCAGTTGCCGTGGGAGCCCGAAGCGATCCGCATGCACGGCGAAGGACTCCGTGTAGCGCGTGAAGTGCCGGCGGCGGAGCGCCAGGTTGTCGGCCAGCTTCTCCAGCTGCACCAGACCGAACGCGGCGCCGAGCTCCGACGGCTCGAAGTTCCACGCCACCTCGTCGAAGATGAACTGGTTGTCGTAGTGGATGCCGTCGAGGTCCTGCCAGAAGTCCCGCTCGCGCCGCTTCGAGCCGAAGAAGTTGAGCTCGGAGCGCCTCCCCCACCGTCGCAGCATGACGGCGCGGTCGCGCCACGTGTCGTCGTTCACCATGACCATGCCGCCGTTGCCGGCCGCAGTGATGATGTGCGAGTTGGCGAAGCTGGTGACGCTGATGGTGGACCGCGAGCCGGTCGGCGTGCCGTGCAGCGTGGCGCCGAGCGTGTCGCACGAATCCTCGATCACGGGCAGTCCGCGACGGGCCGCGATGTCGGCGATCCGATCCCAGTCGGGGGCGTTGCCGATCAAGTTCGGGAACAGCAGCGCACCGGTGCGCTCGGTGATCATCTCCTCGATGCGGTCGACATCGACGCAGTAGGTGAGCGGCTCACAGTCGACGAACGCCGGGACCCAACCGCCCCGTACGATCGGCGCGACGTCGGTGGAGAACGTGAGCGCGCAGGTGACGACCTCGGCGCCGGGCGTGAGCCCGAGGAGCTCGAGCGCGAGGTAGAGCGCCGACGAGCCCGAGTTGCACATCACGCCGTGGGCCTTGCCGAAGCGTGCCGCCACGTCACGTTCCATGCGCACCACTCGGCGACCGGGCCAGAGACCTTGCGGACCCGAGCGCAGCACCTCGACGACCGCTTCGATCTCGCGCTCGTCGTGCACGCTGCTCGAGTAGAAGATGCGTTCACTCATGCCGTCACTCTTTCGCGTGCTTCGCCGTCGATGCCGGCATCCACCGATCGACGGCGGTGAGGTGCGCACGCATGCGGCGCCGAGCGGTCGCCGCGTCTCGTGCGACCACCGCCTTCGCGATCGCCACGTGCGCACGATGCGAGGCGGCGACCGCCGTCTCGAGCTCGGGATCGTGCCGCGCGACCTCCGGGCGGGAGTACTCGTCGCTCAGCGAGATCAGCGTGTCGAGGAAGAGCGCCAAGGGTCGGTTCCCGGCGATCTCGGCCAGGGTCATGTGCACTCCACGCGTGTGGTACGGCTCGCGCCCGCTCGGCGCGCTCTCCTGGTCGATCGCGTCGCGCAGCCGTCGCTCCCCCTCGGCATCCAACCGGGCGACGGCCAGTTCGACGATCTCGAGCTCGAGCGTGGCGCGCGCCTGGTACAGCTCGTGGACGCCCACGCCCGCGTAGCGGAGGTAGATCGCGGTCGCTGCCGTGACCGCGTCCGAGCGCGGCTCGGTGACCGCCAGCCCACCCCCTCGTCCCTCGCGCATCCGCGCGGTGTCGAGGTGCTCGAGGATCCGCACGGCTTCCCGGAACGTGTTGCGCGAAACGGCGTAGTGGCTGATCAGCTCGGGCTCGGTGCCGAGCATCGTCCCCACGGGCCAGCCGGCGGCCGCGATGTCGTCGATGATCTGCTGCGCCAGCCGCTCGGCACCCTTCACTTCGCCAGCCACTGCTCCAGCGTCGCGTCCTCCCAGGCATCGGGACCGTAGACGGTTCGCGGCAGTGGCGTCATGATGTGCGTCGCGCCCCCGAGCGTGTACTCGGCCGATCGCCGCTCCCACGCCACGATCCGTTCGTCGGGTTCGCCTTCGTCGCCGAGACCGTGCGCGGCATCACGATGCGCGCGCCACGTCATCTGCGACGGGATGTCGGTCGCCCAGACCATCACGACCTCGTGCGGGTTCGACAGCACCTCGTAGATGCCGGTCGGCTCGTGGCCGTACTCTCGCATGAGCGGCACGCGCTCCTCCACCACCGCGGCGAGGAACTCGAGTGCACTCCCGGCGCGCACCTCGAGGATCTCGTTCACGAACAGGGTCCCCGTCACGCCACGCGCGGCGATCTCCGCGGTGCTCGGACTGCCGGGCACGCCGCCGCAGAGGCGGTCGAATCCTCCGGTGCGCCACTGCGCGGCCTGGTCCCACCACTCGCCGTAGAAGGCGTTGCGCCGCTTGAGGTTCAGGCGGTCGACGTTCTTCGCCCAACCCTCCCAGCCCTCAGGGCCGACGTCCCAGATGTTGATCACCTGCGGCCACCGACCACCACCGAACGCGCACACGTAGAACGAGCCCTGGAGCTTGTCCATCTCCGGCATGTCCTGCACCGGATCCTTCCAGAGGTGCTCCATGTACTCGTACTGACCCTGCCCGACGATGTCGATCACCTCGTACAGGTACAGATCCCGGCGTGCCACGACGTCGACCTCCTCGGCAGAAACTAGGGTGCTAGTTTAACCCACGCCAGGGGAGGGGGACCAGATGCGACGGCTCGTACCACTCGTGCTGGCGGTGCTCATCACTGCCACCGCCGCGGTCGCGGGATCGGCTTCCGCGGCCACCGACGCGACGGAGCCCGTCGCCACCGAGATCGGCGTGACCGCGAGCACCATTCGCATCGCGCTGGTCGCCGACGTGGACAGCCCGCTCTCACCGGGCTTGTTCCAGAGCTCGGTCGACGGCGTTCGCGGTGCGGTGAAGATGATCAACGCGCACGGCGGTGTCGCCGGACGACGTCTGCAGGTCGACTTCATCGACTCGAAGCTCAATCCGAACGCCTCGCGCAACGCGGTGATCGCCGCCTGCGCACAAGATCTCGCGCTGGTCGGGACCTCGAGCATCTTCATGACCAACATGGCGGATGCGATCCAGTGTCCCGACCACGCCGGCGACCCCGTCGGTCTCCCCGACCTCGGAGGCGTGGTGCCCTCCGTCGCCCAGCAGTGTGCACCGGTGTCCTTTCCCGTCAATGCGCCGCAGTTGCAGTGCGACACCCGCGAGCAGCACCCGCAGACGTATGCCGGGAACCAGGGCGGGATCCGACGGCTCGTGCGCGGCGCCAAGCAACCGTTGCACGGCGTCCTGGTGAAGTCGGCTGACGCGCTCAACCCGAGCAACGACGTGCTCGACGCGATCATCGAGCGCGCCGGCGTGCACGCCGACGACGCCGTCGCGCTGTCGGCGAACGCGCCGCAGAGCGCGTACACGCCGGTCATCCAGACGATGAAGGCGTCGAACGCGAACTTCGCTGCGACCGGTCTCGCGTTCAGCAGCATGGTGGCATTGCGCCAGGAAGCGGCGCTGCAGGGGCTCGACGACCCGTCCATCGTGTGGCAGTGCACAGCCGCGTGCTACGACCGCGCGTTCCTCGCCGCGGGTGACACGGTCGACGGCACCTACGTCCCGATCGGGTTCCTCCCCTTCGACGAGACCCGCGCCAGCCGCGCGGTGGCCGACTACGTGCGCGCCGTGGGTCGTGACAAGGTCTCCGGCTTCGGTGTCTACGCGTATGCGGCGACGCTCGCGTTCCGCGAGGTCCTCGACCGCATCGTCGCCGCCGACGGCGTCAACGGCATCACGCGCGCGGCCGTGCTCGACGGCCTGCAGCACCTCACCAGCTTCGACGCCGGTGGCCTGATCGGGAAGACGGACATCGCCGGCAAGCAGGTGACATCGTGCTTCGTCCTCACGCAGGTGCGGCACGGGCGATTCGTGCGGGTGCACCCGAAACAGCCGGGCACCTTCGACTGCACGCCGTCGAACCGCGTCGAGGTGCAGGGCGACTTCATCAAGTAGCACCCTGCTCGTAGGTCAGGAGAACCAACGCCCGCCGTTGACGTCGAGGGTCTGACCGGTGATCGATCGGGCGCGCTCGGAGGCGAGGAACACGATCGCGTCGGCGATGTCGTCGGGCGTGGGCAGGCGCCGCAGCGCATGTTCGCGCGCCATCTGCTCCTGCACCGCGTCGACGGTCGTGTTCCGCCGCTCGGCCATGCGGGCGAACATCGTCTCCGTGTTGGGTCCGGGGACGAAGCCGGGCACCACCACGTTCACACGGATCCCGTCCTTGCCCACCTCGCGCGCCAGCGTCTGCGCAGCGACCGTGAGCGCAGCCTTCGTCGCCGCGTACGCACCCTGTCCAGGGTTGATCGCGCGCACGGCGAGCGCCGAGACCGCGACGATCGCACCGCCTTCGCCGCGTTCGGCACCCGCGGCCGCGAGGTGTGGCACCGCGGTCCGGAACAGCTCGAGCGGACCGAGCACGTTGACCAGCCAGCTCTGCTCCCAGTCGTCGAGCTCGGCGTGCATGATCGTGTGGTTGGGCGCGCCCTTGGCCGCGCTGCTCACGACGACGTCGAGGCGACCGAAGTGGTCGACCGCGCGTTCGACCAGGGCGCGGCACTGCGCCACGTCGCCCGTGTCGGTGGGTACCGCGAGCGCACCCACACCCAGGGCTTCGAGCTCACGCACGACCTCGTCGAGGTAGTCGGCACGGCGCGCCGCGAGCGCTACGTCACACCCCTCGCGAGCGAGCGCGAGCGCGGTGGAACGTCCGATGCCGGGACCCACCCCGGTGACGACCGCGACCCGCGACGACGCGCTCACAGCCGCGCCGCACCGAAGTCGTCGGCCATCCGGGCGAGGAGCCGCGCCAGTTCGGTGAGCTCGCTCGCCTTCCAGTTCGCCAGGGCGTCCGCCGCGGCCGCCACCGAGGCGGACCGCAGGCGCCGGTACGCGTCGCGGCCCTTGGCGGTGATCGCCACCACCACCGCACGCCCGTCGGCGCGGTCGGCGCCCCGGGTGACGAATCCCTCCGCCTCGAGGTGGCGCAGCTCCCGGCTGGCCAGCGGCGCCACCATGCCCGCTCGCCGGGCGACGACGGACACCCTCAGTGGTCCTCCCCGCTCCAGCACCCCCAGGATGCCCATGCCCGGGGCCGACACGTCGACGCCGGCGCGGTCGGCCCGGCGCCGGGCCGCGATGACGCTCGAACCGGCCCGGCCGATGCGGCCCATCGACCGCTCGATCTGCTCCAGCGCCTCGGCCCGCCGCACGCGCGGAGCGTACCGCAGCGCTTGCGGCGGCGACACCGTGATCCTTAACATTGTTCTCTAGTTGTCGATCGAACGATGTCGGCGAACGATGTCGGCGAACGATGTCAGCGACCGAGTCAGCGACCGAGGGGGACGACATGGGACGGCTCGACCAGCGGGTGGCGGTGATCACCGGTGGTGGTGAAGGCATCGGCAAGGGCATCGCCCGCCGCTTCGCCGAGGAGGGAGCGCGTGTCGTGATCGCCGAGATCGACGAAGACCGCGGTCGCTCCACCGCCGAGGAGCTGGCCTCGTCGACCGGAGCCGAGACGTTGTTCGTGCGCACCGACGTCGGACGCAAGGCCGACAACGAAGCGATGATCGATGCCGCCATCGAAGCGTGGGGCACGATCGACATCCTCGTGAACAACGCGTGGGGCGGGGGCAAGATCAGCCGCGCCGAGCTCAAGACCGACGCCCTCATCGACCACGGTCTCGCCATCGGATTTCGCGGTCCACTGTGGGCGATGCAACACGCGTTCCCCACGATGAAGACGAACGGCTACGGGCGGATCATCAACATCTGCTCGCTCAACGGCGTGAACGCGCACATGGGCACGCTCGAGTACAACACCGCCAAGGAGGCGTTGCGGGCAGCGACGCGCACCGCGGCACGCGAGTGGGCGAGCACCGGCATCGTGCTCAACGTGATCTGCCCCGCCGCGAAGTCGTTCACCTTCAAGGAGGTGATGGCGGAGCATCCCGAGCTGATCGCGGCGGCCGACGCCAGCAACCCGATGGGGCGCATCGGCGACACCTACGAGGACATCTCACCCGTCGCGCTGTTCCTCGCCAGCGACGACTGCCGGTATCTCACCGGCAACACCTTGTTCGTCGACGGCGGGAGTCACATCAACGGTTCCGCCTGGGCGCCCGACCTCCCCGACGAACCGTAGCCAGGTCCCGTTCCGACCTCGCGCAACGGTCGCGAGGCCGCGGTCGCGGCGGCACACCCCGGCGATACCGTGACCCGTGTGGCCCTCGTTCGTCGCGATCCTCGGCACGATCATCGTCGCGGTGGGTGGTGCAACCCCGGCGGCTGACCCCGCGGTGCACCTCACGCTCGAAGCCAGAACCGGTTCATCGGTCCTCGTGCCCTCGGAAGCGACCCTCGAGTGCGGCGGTCACGCACGTGGCACGGGCTTCCTGGCCCGTGCGGCCGAGCCGGCGTGCGTACTCGTGCGAAGCGGCGTCCTCGCCGACGTCGCGAAGGCACACCGCACCGCACGGCTGTGCACCGAGCTGTACGGCGGTCCACAACGCGCGCGCATCACCGGCACCGTGGGGCGCCGGCGCCTCAAGGTCTCGATCGACCGCAGCGACGGCTGCGGCATCGACGACTGGAACATGCTCCGCGCGCTGGTCGGCGCCCCCGAGCGGCGCGGGGCGATCCCGCGCCCGCGCGCGTCGGTGACCACCACGACGACCCCGCCGCCTGCGACCTACCGCGTCGCGCGTGGCGACACGCTGACGGAGATCGCCAAGCAGTTCCAGACCTCGGTCGGCGCCATCGTGGCCGCCAACCGACTCGAGGATCCCGACCACCTCACCGAGGGTCAGGAGCTCGTGATACCGCCGCCTTCATCGGTGCGCATCGACGCCGCGATGGTCGACGACGGCGGCCGCGAGGCCGTGGGGCTCACGCTCGTCGGCGCGCAGCCGTCAGAGCTCGTGACCTTCGTCGTCACGCTGCCCGACGGCAGCACGTACACGGGGTCACCGCACTCGGCGTCCGCCGACGGCACGGTCACGACGACGTACACGGCCGCGCTCGGTGCCGGCACCTACCGCGTGACCGCGTCGGGTTCCGCCACCACCGCGGAGACAGCCTTTCACCTCCACCCGCCCGGCTGAGGCGGCGCGAGCCGTGGGCGGTCGCCGACGCCCCGCCGTCCATCCCGTTCATCGGCCTCGACCCGCTTGCCCCTCGCCCGCCGACACCGAGGACGTGCTCATCGAGGCCAAACCCCAGTACCCCGAGTCACGCTCGGTCGGAGACATCCATCGGCGGGTTCTGGCATTGTGGCGCCCGTGCAGCCACCTGAGCCCGCGACGTCCGGGCCACTCGCCGGGGTCACCGTGCTCGAGCTCGGCGGCATCGGACCGCTCCCGCTGTTGGCCATGCTCTTCGCCGACATGGGCGCGCGCATCGTGCGGATCGACCCCCCGGGCCCTGCGTACGGCACCATCGGGCCGCACCTCTGGATCTACCGCGGCCAGGAGTCGCTCACGGTCGACCTCCGTCAGCCGCGCGGGCAGGAGCTCGTGCTGGAGCTGGTCCAGCGCGCCGACATCCTGGTCGAGGGCTACCGGCCGGGTGTGGCCGAACGGCTCGGTGTCGGTCCCGACCCGTGCCTGGCTCGCAACCCGCGGCTCGTCTACGGCCGCATGACCGGGTGGGGTCAGGGTGGCCCGCTGTCCGACCACGGCGGTCACGACATCAACTACATCGGGCTCACCGGCGCGCTCGAAGCGATGGGGCCACCCGACTCACCACCGCCGGTGCCGCTCAACCTCGTCGGCGACTTCGGTGGTGGGGCGATGATGCTGGCGATGGGCGTGCTCGCCGCGCTGCACGAACGCGACCAGAGTGGGCAGGGCCAGGTCGTCGAGGCGGCGATGTCCGACGGGACGCTCGCCCTGATGGCGCTCTTCTACGCGATGCGCGACGCCGGCCACTGGGTCGACGCGCGCGGCGCCAACCAGCCGCAGGGCTTCGCGCCGTTCTATCGCTGCTACGAGACCAGCGACGGCCAGTACATGGCGGTCGGCGCGGTCGAGGCGAAGTTCTACGCCGAGCTGCTCGACGGCCTCGGCTTCGATCCTGCGCTGGCAACGACGCAACACGACCGGTCGCAGTGGCCCGCGCTGATGCCGGTGTTCGAGGAGGCGTTCCGAGCGCGCCCGCGCGCCGAGTGGGAGTCGGTGTTCGCGACGCGCGACGCGTGCGTCACGCCGGTGTTGAGCATGATCGACGCGCCCGCGCATCCGCACAACGCCGAGCGCGACTGCTTCGTCGAAGCGAACGGGCACGTGCAAGTGGCGCCGCCGGTGCGCTTCGGCCGCACGCCGGCGTCGATCGGCGAGCCGTCGCCACAGGCGGGCGCCGACAACGAACGGGTGCTCGCGGAGATCGGGATCGACACCGACGAACTCGCTCGCTTGCGGGGCGACGGCGTCGTCGGCTGAGGAGGATGTCATGAGCGAGACCTGCCGCGCCGCGGTGTTCCTGGGCCACCACGACTACGAGGTGCGCGAGTTCGCAGTGCCCGACCCCCCGCCCGGGGGCGCCGTGCTGGCGGTGGAGGCGGTCGGGCTCTGCGGCAGCGACGTCGCGCAGTACGAGGGCATCGAGATCGTGCCGGGCGCGTCGGTGTTCCCCGTGGTGCCCGGACACGAGACCGTCGGGCGGGTGGTCAAGCTCGCATCCGATGCAGCACTCGGTGTGGACGAGGGCGATCGGGTGGCGGTGAACGAGATCCTGATGGCGGCGGGACCGCTGCGCCTCTACGGCTACTCCGACATGCGCGGCGACGGCGAGGTCGGGCTCTGGGGCGGCTACGGCGAGTACATGGAGATCCTTCCCGGCACCGAGCTGCTGCGGATGTCGAGCGGAGCGCCGGCCGAGCACCTCACGCTGTTCGAGCCCCTGGCCAGCGCGGTGCACTGGGTCGACATCGTCGGTGTGCGCGAGAAGGAGACCGTCGTCGTGCAGGGCCCCGGCCACCAGGGGCTCGCGGTGCTCGAGGCGGTGCTGGCGAAGCAGCCGCGGCAGGTGATCGTCACCGGCACGTCCGACGACGGGTTGCGCCTCGACGCGGCGATGGAGATCGGCGCGTCGAACGTGGTGCGGGTCGACGTCGAGGACGCGCACGCGCTCGTGTACGACCTCACGCGGGGTCTGGGCGCCGACGTGGTGTTCGACGTCGCCACCGCGACCGCGACCGTCCCGATGGCCGTCGACCTCGCCCGCAGCGGGGGGCGCATCCTGCTCGCGGGGTTGAAGCACTTCGCGGAGGTCCCCGGTCTCGTGACCGACCACATCGTGTTGAAGAGCCTGCAGCTCTTCGGTGGCGCAGGTTTCACGCCGGAGTCGATGGCGAAGGCCGTCGCCCTCATCGAGTCGGGCGCGGTGCGGGCTGACGTCGTGGCCGGCGAGGTGTTCGACCTCGACCACATCGACGACGCCATGGCGCTGCTGACCCGCAGCGTCCCCGGCCGCGACGCCGTCCGCGTCGGTCTCAAGCACTCCCACCCCTCCTGACCTTTTGGCGTGGCTCGTGTGCGACTACGGCACACCAGCCACGCCAAAACGGAATTGGAGGGCGCCGGGTAACGTCGGCAGCATGCTGTACATCAACGGGGAATGGCGGGACGCGGCGTCGGGGTCGGCCTTCGCGTCGACGAACCCGGCCACGGGAGACGAGATCGGACGCGCCGCCGACGGCGGAGTTGCCGACATGCAGGCCGCCATCGAGGCTGCGCACGCAGCGTTCGGCGAGTGGTCGACGCGCACCGCCTACGAGCGCTCGAAGTACCTGTACCAGGCCTACCAGCTCATGCTCGAGCGGCGCGAGGCGCTGGCCAAGCTCATGACCGAGGAGCAGGGCAAGCCGATCCGCATGTCCCGCAACGAGGTGGGCTACGCCGCCGACTTCCTCCTCTGGTTCGCCGAGGAGGCCAAGCGGGTCTACGGCGAGACCATCCCGTCGGCGCGCGCCGACCAGCGCTTCATCGTGATGCGCCAGCCCGTGGGCGTCGTGGGCGCGATCACGCCGTGGAACTACCCGGTGTCGATGCTCACCCGCAAGATCGGGCCCGCGCTCGCCGCCGGTTGCACCGTCGTGCTCAAGCCGGCCGAGCAGACGCCGCTGCTCGCGGTCGAGGTGTTCAAGATCTTCGAGGACATCGAGCTGCCCGCGGGCGTCGTGAACCTCGTCACCACAGCGCAGCCCGAGACCGTCGGCCAGGAGCTGGTGACGCACCCGCTCGTGCGCAAGATCACCTTCACCGGATCCACCGAGGTGGGCAAGCTCATCGCGCAGCAGGCCGCGGCCGGCGTGAAGCGCGTCAGCATGGAGCTGGGCGGCCACGCGCCGTTCATCGTGTTCGACGACGCCGACCCGGTGCACGCGGCGAAGGGCGCGGCCGCGGTGAAGTTCCTCAACACCGGCCAGGCGTGCATCTGCCCCAACCGCATGCTCGTGCAGCGCGGCATCGCCGAGCAGTTCACGGCCACCATGGAGGAGCGCTTCGCCAAGCTGCAGGCCGGCAGCGGCTTCACCGACGGCGTGACCGTCGGTCCCCTGATCGACGCCGCCGCGCTGGCCAAGATGGAACGCCAGGTCGCCGACGCCCTCGACAAGGGCGCACGTCTGATCACCGGTGGCGAGCGCCTCACCGCCGACGGTCTCGACGCCGGCTGCTTCTACGCGCCGACGCTGCTCGCCGACGTCACCCCCGACATGCTCATCTACCGCGAGGAGACCTTCGGTCCGATCGCGCCGGTCGTCGTGTTCGACGACGACGACGAGGCCATCGCGATGGCGAACGACACGGACTACGGGCTCGCGTCGTACGTGTACACGCAGAACCTCAGCCGCGCGTTCAAGGCGGTCGAGGCGTTGAAGTTCGGCATGGTGGGCGTCAACGACATCAACCCGACGTCGGCGGCGGCGCCGTTCGGTGGGGTGAAGCAGTCGGGCCTCGGCAGCGAGGGCGCCCGCGAAGGCATCAACGAGTACCTCGACACCAAACTCGTCGGCCTCGCCATCTGACAGCACCTCGCCACATCGCAGGTTGCGTCACGTGACACCCATCGAGGACGTCAACTGACGCAGCCTGGTGGGGCGAGGCAGACTCCCGGTCATGAGCACGGATCGGGAACACAACCTCGAGGTCGTCGAGCAGTTCTTCAGCGGGCCGCGCGAGCTCGATCGGCTGTCGCTGATGAGCGACGACTGCGAGTGGTTCAACGGCATCGGCAAGTTCCCCGCCGCACCCGGCCAGACGACCTTCGTGGGCAAGGACGAGATCGGCCGCGTCGTGCTGGGGCGGGCACCGTCGCCGACACCGATCACCGGGCGCAAGGTCGATCGCTACGACCTCACCACCGCGCGCTTCCACGACGTGCACACCGTCGCCGATGGTCCGTACGTGTTCCGCCAGCATCACTACACCGCGACCACGTTGGGCGGGCGCGACTACGCCAACTTCTACGGCTTCCTCTTCCGCTTCGACGACGACGGCCTGATCGACCGCGTGTGGGAGCACTGGGGCACGCTCGCCGCGTACGAGAAGCTCTTCCAGGGAGACCTCGTGGTGCGCGATCCCGACGAGCTGCTCATGACGACGCCTTCGGTGCGGCTGCGTCTCGATGTCGAGCGCCCGGTCGAGCGCGAGGTGATCGAACGGTGCCTCGAGGTCGCGGTGCATGCGCCCAACGGCTCGAACACCCAGCCGTACAGGTTCATCTGCGTCGACGACGCCGAGCGCAAGCAGGCCATCGCCGATCTCTACCGGGACGCCCTGCAGGGATTCATGGACCGGCCGCGCACCGAAGCGCCCGAGGACAACGTCGATCGCACGACCGAGAAGCAGCAGCGCATCGCCCGCAGCGTGTTCCACCTGCGTGACCACCTGCACGAGGTACCGGTGTTGTGCGTCCCGATCGTCGCCGGTCGCACCGACGGCCTCGGCCCCGGCGCGCAGGCCGACCGCACCGACGTGTTCTGGCAGGCCAGCCGCTGGGGTTCGGTGATCCCGACCCTCTGGTCGTTCATGCTCGCCTTGCGCTCACGCGGGCTCGGCTCCGCGTGGACCACGCTCACGCTCTTTCGCGAGCGCGAGATGGCCGAGCTGCTCGACATCCCGTTCGACGAGTGGATGCAGGTCGGCCTGTTCCCGATCGCGTACACCCTGGGCACCGACTTCGCGGTCACGCCCCGCGAACCGGCGGCCGGACACCTGCGCTGGAACGGCTACAAGCGGTAGATCCTCGCCGCGTTCCCGCCCACCATCGACCGCATCTCGTCGATCGGCACGCCGTCGAAATGGGTGTGGATCACCTGTTGCGACTCGGGCCACGTCGAGTCCGGATGCGGGTAGTCGGTGGCCCACAACAGCGTCTCCACACCGATCTCGTGACGGTGCTCGACGCCGAACTCGTCCTCTTCGAACGTGGCGAACATGTTCTGGCGCCAGTAGTGGCTCGGCTTCTCGGGCAGATCCATGCCCAGCCGCTCCCACCCGTGACGGTCCGACATCCGATCGAGCCGGGTCAGGAAGTAGGGCAACCAGCCGAGGCCCGCTTCCACGAAGCCGACCTGCAGGCGCGGGTGGCGCACGAAGATCCCGGGCAGCAGCCAGCTCGCGAGCGCCTCCGCCATGTACATCGACGGCAGCGACTGGAAGATGCCCTTCGCCGGCGTCGGGTCGCGGTCCATGAGCTCGAACAGGTACTCGTTCGCGCCGGTGTGCTGGCTGATCGGGATGCCGAGGTCCTCGATGGACGACCACAGCGGGTCGTACACCGCGTCCCAATACGGCGCGAGTGCGACGTCTGACGGGTAGAGCGGCAGCTGCACCGCGCGCGCACCTTCGTTGGCGATGCGCCGCACCTCCTTCATCGCGCACTCGATGTCGTGCAGAGGGAGGATGTACACCGGGACGAGACGCGTGGGATCGACCGACGCGAACTCGATGGCGGCGTCGTTGGTGGCCTGGAACGCGGCAAGACACGCGTCGGCGTCCATCTCGTAGAACTCGGCCCCACCGGTCGCGCTCGCGTACAGCACCTCGGCGTCGACGCGGTCGGTGTCCATGTCGGCGAGGCGCGCGTGCGGGTCGTACGCGCCGGGACGGCCGGCCGCCTCCCAGGGCTTCTCGGTGGGCAGACCCACGGTGGGTGTCGGCGTGGCCCCGGGCTTGTTCTTGAGCTGCTTCTGCGGCTTGCCCTGGAGGATGCGCTGATGCATCGCCGCCATCGCACCGAGGTACGCGTCGTGGTGCTGGCGCGGCAGGTGCTCCAGGATCTTCTCGGGCTTCAGTTCCAGGTGCGAGTCGGCGGAGATGATGCGCTCGGTCATGGGTGGTCTCCTTCTCAGGCGGAGCCGGACATCGCGGCGAACACCGCTTCGTCCGACGACGCTCGCCACAGGTCGAGCAGGCCGACCGACATCGGTTCGCAGCCGTGGCGCATCGGCCCGTCGTCGTCGAGGATCGCGGCGCGGATCGCCGCCGCCGCGTCGAGCGCGGGTGCGTACTGGTCGCGGATCGCCTGGCGACCTTCGTAGACCGCTTCGGCCATCGCGCGGTACTCGGGATAGTTCCCCGCCTCGGACATGCGGTCGGAGTCGTACAGCATGTCGCTCTCGACCGGCCCCGGCATGATCTCGACGACCCGGATCCCGAACGGGGCGAGCTCGACCCGCAGCGTGTCGTTCAGCGCACTCACCGCCGCCTTCGACGCGCGGTACACCGCGTAGAACGGCACCGGTACCAGGATCGACGACGAGGTGATCGAGCACAGCACACCGCCGCCGTTGGCGCGCAGGATCGGGATCGCGCGGCGGGTCACCTCGACCAAGCCGAACACGTTCGTCTCGAACACGTCGCGCCACTGGTCCATCGGGACGTGCTCGACCGGCAGGTAGTCACGCTCGATGCCCGCGTTGTTCACCAGCACGCGAAGGTCGGAGGGCAGGTCGATCGACGACGGGTCGTCGACGTCGAGCCGCTGCACGGTGATCGAGCCGGTGGTGGTGCCGACCTGGTCCACCAGTCCTTCTCCGGCCTGGGGATCGCGCATGGTGGCAACCACGTCGAAGCCGGCACGAGCGAGGTCGACGGCGATCGCACGCCCGATGCCACGGCTCGCACCGGTGACGACGGCAACTCCTGCGGGTTCCATCGCCGGAGCTTGGAAGCTGCGCGCGCGAAGCGCAAGTCCGTGCGGACGGATCTAGTGCAGGACGCCACCCACCACGACGTCGCCGATGACACCGTCGGCGTGGAGCTCGTCGACGTCGGCGCCGGCCAAGCCGAGGATGCGGGTGAGCACGTCGCGGTTGTGCTCACCCAGCAGGGGTGACCGTGTGCGGTGATGCACCGTGGGGCCATGCGCGAAGCGGAACGGCGCGCCGATGTAGTCGGCCTCGCCGGTCACCGGATGGTCGAGACGTTCGAAGAGGCCGCGCGCCACGACGGGCGGCAACCGGTCGTGCTCGTGCGCCCGCACGACGCGTTCACACGGGATGCCCGCGCCTGAGATCCTCGCGACGATCGCGTCGGCGGCACGCGACGCGCACCAGTCGGCGATGCGGACGTCGAGCGCGTCCTCGTCGCCCCGTAGGTCGACGTCGATCCCGAGCACCGCCGCGAACGCGTGCCACTGGTCGTCGTCGGTCACCGAGATCGCGACCCACCGGTCCTGCGTGCCATCGGGATCGACGTCGGCGGTGCGGTAGACCCCCTGGGGAACCGCGATGGGCGACCGGTTCCCCCGTCTCTCGAGGAGTCGCCCGTAGGCCGAGTGCTCCACCACCTGCTGCGCGGCCAGGTTGAGCGCCGCACCGACCATCGGGCACTCGAGGAACATCCCGCGCCCGGTGCGGTCGCGGTGCTCGAGCGCGAGCAGCAGAGCGAAGGTTGCGTGCGCGCCACCCAGAGCGTCGGCGATCCCCGACGGCGGTTCCGGCCCGCGGTCGGGGAAGCCAGTGGTCCACGCGATCCCCGACTGTGCCTCGATGGTCGGCGCGTACGCGAGGCGCTCCCGCCACGGACCGGCGACGCCGTACCCGGGCGCGCGCAACACGATCACGCGCGGGTTGCGGGCGAGCAGAACGTCCTGATCGAGACCGAGTTGGTCGAGCACGCGCGGGCTGAAGTTGTCGATCACGACGTCGCTCACCGAGACGAGATCGAGGAACAGCGCACGCCCGCGGTCGGTGTCGAGCTCGACCGCGAGGTCGAGCTTGTTGGTGTTGGAGCCCTGGAACATGGGGCACCACTCCCACCATCGCGGCTCGGTCATCGTCCGGGTGGTGTTGCAGCGGATCCCGTCGGGTTGCTTGGTGGACTCGACGTGGATCACTTCGGCACCGAGGATCGCACAGGCGTGTCCGATCAGCGGTCCCGCCCAGAACGCGGTGAGATCGAGCACGCGGATGCCGTCGAGGGGCAGCGAGGCATCGGCCACCGATCCCGTGTCGCGCGCGGGCGTGACCGCCACGCGCCCCCGATGCGCGTCGGTGTCGCGACCGATGGCCGGCGCGTCTCCGAATGGCCTCGGCGACGCGCCCCCGCCGAGTCGGTAGGGCACCGTGGGCTGCACGAAGCCATGCGTGTTGTCGACGAAGGCGCCTCGCTCGATCAGGTGGTCGAAGTGCGGGAGGTTGACACCGTTGCCCACCTCGGCCACCGGGATGCGCATCGCGGTGGCGAGCTCGACGATGTCGGCAGTCCGGCGCGTCGAGGTCCACGCGTCGATCGCCGGCTCGATCTCGTCCCGGTGCAGCGTCCGGTGCGTCCCCCGCGCCATCTGTTCGTCAGCCAACCAGTCGTCGCGCCCGATCATCACGCAGAAGTCGAGCCACTGCTGGCCGGTGGTCGTCTGCAACGACACCCATCCGTCGGCGGTGGGATGCACACTCGGCAGCTGCGACGATCGCAGCGGCCGGAACGGCTCGCCCGCGATCTGGAACCACGTGACCGGATACAGCGGCTGGCTGTACATCGAGCGCGTCGAGTGCGGCGACATCGACGAGATCTCCGGGGCCGCCCGCGGCGACGCGGCGGAGCGCGGCCAGTCCGCCGATCGCGCCGTACGTCCCCGCGGCCCACTCCCCCGGTTGACCGCCGCACATCAGCGGAGGCCGTGCCGGAGTGCCGCGCTGCACGTGACCACCGCAGAGGGCCTGACGGGTGAAGTCGGTGGTGGGCCGCTCGTCCCACGGACCATCGAGCCCGAACGGGCTCACTGCCACCACGACGAGGTCGGGACGTGCGTGATGCAGCACCCGCGGCGCGCACGCCGGATCGTCGGCGACCCGGCTCCCGGCGGACCACACGACGATGTCGGCCCGCGCCACGAGCTCCCGCGCGAACGCGACGTCACCCACCACGCTGTCGCTCGACGCGCACAGGAAGCGAAAGAGCGCGCCGTCGTCTTCCGCAGCACGTGGCGCGCCGCACTCCACCACCCGGCGCAGCGGGTCGCCCCCGACATCCTCGACCTTCACCACGTCGGCGCCCCCGTCGGCCAGCAACTTGGCGCAGTACGCACCGGCCAACCCGGTCGAGAGATCGACGACCCGCATGCCGGAGAGGGGCCAGTCGGCGCTCATGCCCGCCGACGGTAGGTCAGCCCACCCCGGCGAGGGGAAGCCTCCCCCCTTTCGGGAACCGCGGTTCGGTGGTTGGCTCGAAACGTGCAGGAGCAGCAGCGCCGATGACGGCGGCGTGGATGTGGGCGAGCGCCGAGCTCCGGGCGCGCTGGAAGGCCTGGCTGCTCCTCGGCATCCTCGCCGGGGTCACGGTGGGAGTCGCCGCCGCGGGCTGGGCCGGCGCCCGCCGCACCGAACGGGCCGTGCCCGATGCCGTCGCCGCGGCCCACACGCCGACCGCGGCACTCCTGGCCAACGACCCGGGGTTCGGCTCCGAACAACGCGCCGAGGTGCAGCGGCTCCCGGGTGTGACCGCCGCGTATCCGTTCCTCGTCGGCTTCTCCGCCCAGGTCTTCAGCCCGCCGCGGCTCGGCGCCGAGAGCTCGTCGCTGTTCCCGGTCGAACCCGAGTCGACGCCGATCCTCACCGGTCCGCTCGTCGCGGGTCGACTCCCGGATCCCGACCGCGCCGACGAGATCGTGGTCGACGAGAACACCCGTGACCGGTTCGGTCTCGATCTCGGCTCGACGATGGTGCTGGGGCAGGAGGTGCAACCGGGCGAGGCCATCCCACCCCAGTTCGAGCCCGTCGACGGAGTCAGGAACTTCCGCGAGCGCATGAAGGTCGTCGGGATCGCGAAGTCGACGTCGAGCGACCTCGCGTGGACACCGTCGAGCGGCTTCTACGCGAAGTACGGCTCGCACATGCCGTCGCTGGTCAACGAGTTCGTCGACCTGCGCGATGGTCGGGCCGGCATCGCCGCGTTCAACCAGCGGGCCAACCGGATCCTCGGTCACCCTGTGAACGTCGAAGACACCTTCGACCTCTACGGGATCCGCAAAGCGCTCAACGTCACCGACCTCGAGCGCGACGGACTGCTCCTCTTCGCGCTCGCCGCACTCTTCGGCGGCGGCGTGCTCGTGGGCCAGGCACTCGTGCGCGCGGTCTCGGCAAGTGCTGCCGACCTGCCGACCTGGCGCGCGATGGGGGCAGACCGCCCGCTCGCCCTTCGCGCGCTCCTGATCCCTGCACTCCTCAGCGTGTCGGTCGGGTCGCTCACCACGATCGGTGTCGCAGTGGCGCTCTCGTCGCGTTTTCCACTGGGCACCGCGCGCGACTACGACCTCCACGTCGGGACGCACGCCGACTGGCTGGTGCTGAGCGTCGCGGTGGCGGCGGTGCTCCTCGCGGTGCTGGCGATCGCGGCGATCGCAGCGTGGTGGCGGGTGACCCGAACTGCGCCTGAGAGCAGTCGCCCCTCGTACGTCGACCGGATCGTCGCGCCGATGAGCCGAGCCCCCGCGTTGATGATCGGCGCGCGGCTCGCGGGTGAACCAGGACGGGGTCGCCGTGCGGTGCCGGTGCGCTCCGCCCTCGTGGGCGCGATCGCCGGGATGATCGGCGTCGTCGGGTGCCTGACGTTCCGCGCCGGCATCCAGGACGCGGTCCAGGAGCCGACACGCTCCGGGGTCGTGTGGAACTACGTGCTCGCCGCCGGCGAGGCGGTCGTACCGAGCGCGACGCAACACGCGGTCGCGCGCGACAGCGACGCGGTGGCGGCCCTCGACGCGAGGTGGGAACGGGCGGTTCCGGTCGACGGCCGACCGACGCCGATGTTCGGCACCCGCGCCGTGAAGGGATCGATGCCGCTCATCGTGCTGCGCGGGCGTGCACCCGACGGTCCTGACGAGATCGCGTTCGCACCCACGACGATGCGCTCGCTTGGGCTCTCTCTCGGTGACCGCGTGCGCGTCGGCAGCAACGAGGGTTCGGTGACGGTCGTCGGAGAGGCGCTCCTCCCGGCGACTTCGCACACCGACTACGACCAGAGCGGCTGGATGACCGCGGCCGGACTGACGCGCGCGGTCGGTCCGCCGAGCGACAACGGCGAGGACTACCTGCTGATCGAGTGGCACAGCGGGGTCGACCCGACTGCGGCGGGACGTCGGATCAGGAAGCTCGGCGGACCCGAGCTGTTCGCGCAAGCTGCCGTGCTTCCCACGGCCGTCGCCGACCTCGCACGCATCGAAGACCTTCCGCTCGCCCTCGGTGCGTTCTTCGCGTTGCTCGCCTGCGCCACGGTTGCACACGCGCTCGTGACGACGGTGCGTCGTCGCCGCCACGATCTGGCCGTGCTGCGCTCGATCGGCTTCACGCGGCGTCAGACGCGCGGCGCGATCGCGTGGCAGTCGACGTTGCTCGCTCTGGCGGGTTTGATCGTGGGCGTGCCCGCCGGCATCGCGGTCGGGCGGCTCGCCTGGCGGTGGCTCGCCGACGACTTCCCGATCGTCTACGTGCCGCCGGCCGCGCTGCTCGCAGTGTTGGCCGTCGCGGCGGTCGCGATCGCGATTGCCAACGTGCTCGCGGCCGGACCTGCCCACGCGGCCACCCGCATCCGGCCTGCCGAGGCACTCCGAGTCGAATGATCCGCTCGGGGTGAGTCGCGACGGCGATGTGCGTGCGCGGGCAGCGCGGGCTCCCGGTGTCCTCCCAAATCAGGCTTCGCGTTCGCCCAATTCTCGGCCGCGCCCCTGGACGCGCCGCCGCCGATTCGTCACGCTGTCGTGAACAGGGAGGCAGAGATGGACAGTGACGGGGAACTGAGCCGTGTACTTCCGCAAGGTGTGCGCGAAGGCGACGTCCTGGTGTACATGAGTGGTCGACTCCTGATCGTCGATCATCTCGTGCCGGAAGCGTTCACCATCGACTTGGTCGAAGCCCAGGAAGTGGAAGCGACCGGAGCGGTGAGCGAGCTTCTCCGACGAGGAGGACCTGCACGCGGGCGCCGATGATCACGACACGCCTGAAGGCAGGCCACGAGGGAGACCTGCCGCTCGATCGAAGAGCTGCAGGCGGCCGAGCAACGAGATTCGGGTCTGGTGCGGTCGACGGCGATCAGGACCAGAACGACCCGAGCAAGGTCGACACGGTGGTCGTCTTCGAGAGCGGAGCAGCGGCGCGAGCGCGGGAGAACGACCCGCGCCGTCAAGAAGGGTTGCAGGCCGCGAGGGCGACGATGGTGGAGATCTTCGACGGGGCGCCCGAGTTCGTCGATCTGACCGTGGTCGAGGACTTCACTCCTTGACCCTCGCGCAGCCCGACGTCCGGCTGAGCTCCCAGCGTTCGCCGAGACGACGAACCGGTCATCGGTCCAACGTGGCGAGGTGGTCGAGGGTGCGACGACGGTCGGTGTCGGTGCCGGTGGGGATGGCGATGAAGTCGGTGGCGCCGACGGCGCGGAGCCGCTCGAGGTGCGCGGTCACCGCGATCTCGTCGCCGACCACCGAGACGTCGGCGGGGCCGTCGGCGCCCTCGGCGTCGAGCACGGCGCGGTAGACGGGCAGATCGCCGTAGCCCGCCAGCTGTTCGCCGGCGGCGGCACGTCCGTGCGCTTCGTCGTCGGTCACGATGGTCGGGAGTGCGACCACGACGCGTGGCGCCGGCCGTCCCGCCTCCAGCGCCGCGGCTCCGAGCAGGGGCACGACCTGCTGTTCCAGCGTGACCGGACCGGTGCACCACGTGATCGTGCCGTCGCCGACCGCGCCGGCGAGTGCGAGCATGCGTGGCTGCAACGCCGCGAGCAGCAGCGTCGGCGCGGTGGCACCGGGGACGTGCAGTCGCGCGTGCGCGGAGATCGTCTCGCCGTCGACGTCCACCTCGCCCTGACGCAGCAGTGGCACGAGGGCGTCGAGGTACTCCTTCATGTGCCGCGCCGGTTGGGCGTACGACAGGCCGTAGGTGTGCTCGATGGTCACACGGTGCGACAGCCCGATCCCCAGCACCAACCGCGCATCGGTCGCCGCGTTCACCGTGAGCGCCTGGGCGGCGAGGGCGACGGGATGACGAGGGTAGGTCGGGATCACCGACGTACCGAGCTCCACTCCCGTCGTCTCCCGACCGACGAGCGCGAGCACGGTCAGCGCGTCGAACCCCGCGCTCTGGGGAAGCCACAGCGCCGAGAACCCACGCCCGGCGACGTCGACCATCCGCGCCACCGTCTCGTCGAGCGGTGCGTACTCCTTGGTGGGGAAGAAGACGCCGATGCGCATGCTGAGGCGAGGCTGACACAAGCGACGACCGACCACAAGATCGCCGTGCGATGATCAGGAGCGATGCTGACCGACGAGCGCGACCAGACCGACGCGCCCGAGCGCCAACCCCTGCGGGACCGCGGACCCGCTCGCTGGCAGGTCGTCACCCTGGTGATCGCGTTGTGCTTCCTCGCCGGGGTGATCGGGTGGTGGCTCAACGCGCCCGACAACGAGTCGTTCAGCAAGGTCGACATCGGCTTCCTCTCCGACATGGAGACCCACCACAACGGCGCCATCAACATGAGCTTCGACTACCTCGACCGCTCGCACGACCCGGTGGTGAAGCACTTCGCGCAGGAGATCATCAGCGGCCAGACGCAGGAGCTGGCGGCGATGAACAGCTACCTCAACCGCGCCGGTGGCGCCGATGTCGCCGGGGACGGTTCGGTGGCGATGGCCTGGATGGACCACCCGGTACGGCCGGCCGACATGACGGGCATGCCCACCCGGGCCGAGCTCGCGCAGCTCGACGAGTCGTCCGGTCTCGCAGCCGACGACCTGTTCACCCACCTCATGATCCGTCACCACGCCGGCGGCATCGCGATGGCGGAGTACGCAGCCGAGCACGGTGAACACGCCGGGGTGCGCAACCTCGCGCGCACCATGGCGCGCGTGCAACGCACCGAGATCAACGAGATGAACGTGCGCCGGGTCGCACTCGGCCTCGACCCGATCCCCCGGTCGGAGATCCGCGCGTTGGAGTCGGTCCACTCATCGTGAACCCGCGAGCACAGGCACCCGTGCGCGCGCCGCGACTCGGGGTGCGGTTGCCCGCATCACGAACGTGAGCAGCACCGCAGTTCGCAACACCACCAGCACCGGGAGCACGGTTCGTACGAAGTCGACCTGCACCGGTCCGTCGAAGTACCCGTACACGACCATGAACACCGCGAGGTCGACCGCGCAGAACGTGACCCAGAGGCGCCGACTCAGCGGGAGCATCACGAAGAAGACGACCAGCCACACGTCGTAGGTCGGCGAGTACACCTTGTTGGCGAGGATGCTGATCGCGACTGCGGCGCCTGCGGCCGCGAACGGGTCCAGGTTGCAACGCACCGTCCGCACGATCAACCAGATCAGCCCGGCGACGAGCGCAACCGCGCCCACCATGTTCGCAATCTGCGCGCCACTGGTGCCGTGCACCGGGAGACCGGCCATTCGCAGCAGATAGAACCACGCGCTCCCCCACGTCGCCTGGCGCGAGGACTGGAACGAGTACGTCCACCACCAGCGCGACGGGCGGAACAGCATGAACGGTGCGTTCACCAGCCCGAACGTCGCGAGCGACGCGACCGCGAGACGACCCGCGCCGCGTCGATCACCGTGTGCCCACCGCCACGCCACGAGCGGCGGGACCACGACCATCGGGAACAGCTTCACGGCCGCGCCGATGCCGAACGCGATCCCGGCGGCGCGGTCGCGGCGGCGCTCGAAGGCGAGCAACCCCACCACGACGGCCCCCACCGCGAACAGGTCCCAGTTCTGGAACGCGAACAGCAGCAACGGCGTGCCGATCGCCCAGCGCCACGCGCGCGCGCCGAAGCGCTCGGCCAGCAGCCAGGTGATGCCCAGTGCCGCGCCGCTGGCGAGGATCGCGATGACGACGAACGCACCGAGAGGGCTCGATCCGATCGTGACCGCCACAGCGAGGAGGAGGCCCCCGAGCACCGGGTACTCGAGCACGCGATCGACATAGGGCCAGTGCCCGACGGTGATGCCCCGGTGCAACATGACCCGTGGGATGTCGCTGATCGCGGAGTGACCACCGTGGCCGTAGGCCACCATCTGGAGCGCGAACCCGGCGAGCAGGACCAGTCCGCAGGCCGCGAGCATCGGCGCCGGCGACCGGACCCCGGTCGGCTGCCCCGACGCTCGCCCGCTCATGTGCCCAGCACCGGTCGACTCGCCGCTCGCCGCGGATGGCGTCGCAGCGCGTTCACGAGGTGCAGCGCTTCCTGCGCGATCGCACCGGAGAACTTCGACTCGCCGGCGGCGCGGTCGCGGAACACGATCGGAACTTCGACCACACAGGCACCGAGACGAGTGGCCCGGTGGAGCAGCTCGAGCTGGAACGCGAAGCCCTGCGCGCAGATCGTGTCGAGCTCGCAGCGACGCAGCAGGTCGGCGCGGAAGGCCCGGGAGCCGGAAGTGGGATCGTGCGACGGAAGTCGGAGCCGCCGCCGCGCGTACCCGCCGCCGGCGCGTGAGAGCAGCCGACGGTGGAGTGCCCATCCCGGCGTCGCCCCGCCCGCGACGTGGCCGGTACCGATGGCGAGGTCGGCGCCGGCGTCGAGCGCAGCGAGGAGCGCGGGGATGGTCGCCAGCTCGTTGGAGAGGTCGGCATCCATCTCGATCACCGCGTCGTACCCGTGGGCGAGGCCGTAGCCGAACCCCTCGCGAGACGCGCCACCGAGGCCCGGTTCACCACGACGCCGGACCACCGCGACTGCGCCGAGCGCGTGGCTCAGCGACTCGGCGAAGTCGGCCGTCCCGTCGGGGCTGGCGTCATCGACGACGAGCACGTCGACGGCGGGCGTCGCGGCGCGGATCCCTGTGAGCAAGCGCTCGACGTCGTCTGCCTCGTGCAAGGTGGGGACGAGCGCCAACACGCGGGTGATCGGCACGGGAACCGCGGGGGGTGCGGTTTCCGTGGTGTTCATCGCTGTGCTCCGTTCCTCAATCTCTGCTTCGGGTTCTGTCGCGGGTGCGTCGTCATCGGGCGTGCGAGATCGCGCGCACAGCACGAGCGCGATCAACAGGCCGAGCAGGACGATCGGACCGCCGACGGTCGCGAGCGTGGAGAGCGCGTGGCCCAGGAGCCCGGGGACCGGGTGACGGACGATCTCGTAGGCCACGACCAGCACGACGCCCTGCAGCGCGGCGATGCGGGCGACGCGTCCCCGGTGCTGCAACGCCGCGGTCGGCAGCGCCCATGCGACGTACCCGGGCAGCGTGTACGCGGCACCGAGCGTGAGCGCCGTGAGCGTGGCGGGCACGGCGACCTCGGGGCCGGAGCGGGCGCTGCGGAACATCACCAGGCACACGACGAGACCGAGCACCGCCAGCGCAACCTGCGTGACCGGCACCTCCTGGCCGACCTGCTGCAGCACGCGCCACACGGACTCGCGCGAGTAGAGAGCTCCCGCAGTGTCCATGGGCGTGAACACCGCGGACATGCCTGCGATGGCGTACGCACCGATGACCGCGAGCGCGGACGCGATGCCGACGCGACGTGCCGCGCCGCGTTCCCCGCGAACGGCGAGCGCCACGACCAGCGCCACGACACCGACCATGCCGGTCAACTTCACCAAGGCGCCCAGGCCGCCGACGACACCGGCGGCGGTGGTGTTCCCGCGCTGGGCGAGCACGACTGCTCCGAGCAGCGCGGCGCCCACGAGGATGTCGTTGCGGCCGCCGTTGACGAGGTACAACGCGGTGAAGGGGCTCAATGCGAAGAACGCGACCGCGTCGGCGGAGCGCGTGTGTCGCCACACGACGACGCACACGGTCACCAGGGCCGCAGCGGCGAGGCCTTGGTAGAAGAGCCGAGTCCCGAGCACCGAGGCGCCCAGCACGAACGACGCGGTGCCGGAGAGCGCGGTGAACGCGGGGCCGTACACCGATGGCGTGTGCCGCCAGGTGTGACCGACGAGTGGGAGAAGTGGGTTGTGCGGGTACTGGGCGGCGACGTGCGTGTACGGGCTCGCGTGGTACACGGCGAGGATGCGCCCGTAGATCGCGTACCACCAGAGATCTTCGGTCGCGCTCGGCGGACGTACGAGAGCGACGACGGTCTGCAGCGCGACGGCGGCGCCGACCAGCTTGATCGACAGGCCCGACGGCGATCGCCGGAGGATCAGCGCGAGGTACGCGGCGCAGGCGACCACCACCAGCGCGACGTGCGTGCCGTTCGGCAGGGTCGTGCCCCCGGCCACGACGACTGCTGTGGCGAGGGTCGTGGCGACGAGTGCGCCCACCGCTCGGGAAGACGGTCGCCGCAGGGGACGAGCGGAGAGGACGGTGGGCCCCGACCCGGAGGGCAGTCTTCCTCGGCCAGGGCCCACCGTTCGACCGACCGCAGTGGAGGGTCCTTGCGGCTGCGATCGGTGCACCACTGCAGCGTCGTCGGGTGACGCTGAACCGGCGCTGAATCGCTGAACGAACCGCGAACGGTCGGAGGCGAGTCAGGCGCCGACGTGCGCCGGGAGCACCACGGTGAAGGCGGCGCCGGGCGCGTTCTCCACCGTGACGGACCCGCCGTGGGCGACCACGACCTCCTGCACGATGGCCAGGCCGAGGCCGGCGCCGCCGTCGCCGTCGCGACCACGGGCGTCGTCGATGCGTGCGAAGCGCTCGAAGACTCGTTCCCGATCAGCATCGGGGATCCCTGGCCCGTCGTCGACGACCCGCAACGTGACGTCGGTGCTCGACTCCGCGAGCGACACCACCACTTGTGAGCGGGCGTGCTGCCCTGCGTTGTCGAGCAGGTTGCGCACCACCCGCAGCAGTTGATCGGCGTTGCCGTCGACCTGCGCGCCCGACACCGCGCGGGTGTCGACGTCCAGGGCGCTGCGCGTGTGGAGCCGGCGTGCCTCGGCGAGCACGATCTCGTCGAGGTCGACCGGTTCGCGGTGCGCGGCATCGAGCACCGCGGCGTCGACGACCGCGATCGCGAGCAGGTCGTCGACGAGCCGCTGCATGCGGATGGCGTCGCCGAGCACGTCGCGCTCGGTCGCTTCCCAGTCGGCGAGGTCAGGGTGCTCGAGATCCACCTCGAGCTGGGCACGCATCCCGGTGAGCGGGCTGCGCAGCTCATGGCTGGCGTCGGCGACGAAACGACGCTGGCGTTCGGTGGCGTCCTCGAGTCGAGCCAGCATCAGGTTCATGGTGCGGGCGAGACGCCCGATCTCGTCCTCGGTGGCGGGCTCGGGGACGCGGCGGTGCAGGTCCTCGGCGCCGATCACCTCGACCTCGCGACGCATGGCTTCGACCGGTCTGAGGGCCCGCCCCGTGACCACCCAGGTGAGCACACCCACCATCGTCAGCAGCGCGGGTAACGACCACCACAGCAGCCGCTCGAGGTTGTCGGTGCTCCGGGCGACGCCCTCGAGCCCATGGGCCACGTAGACCACGTAGGTGCCGTTGGTGGTCTCGACGCGCCGGGCGACGATGCGATACGGCCCTTCGCCCTGCTCGATGCCCGACACCGTCCGGGCCGAGTATCCGTCGGCGTCGGGCGCCAGCGTCGAGATCCGCGGCTCGTTGACGAGGTTCTTCGACGACGCGACGACCACGCCGTTGTCATCGACCACCTGCACGAGGTTCTCGTCACCCCGAGGGCCCGCGAGCACACGAGGAAAGGCACCGTCGGCGATCGTGCCCGCGATGTCCTGCGATCGGAGGCGCGCCGCGGTCTCGAGGTTGCTCGTGATGCCGTCGCGGTGCGCGGCGCACGAGCCAGAACGCGCCCGCCACCAAGGATGCACCCACCACCAGCACCGCGACCGCCGTGATGCGCACCCGGACGGTCGCCAGCCCGCGCACGGGACTCAGCCGCCCTCGGGGTCGAGCCGGTAGCCCGCGCCGCGGATCGTCTCGATCAGCTGCTTGCCGAACGGCTCGTCGAGCTTGCGGCGGAGATGACGGATGTACACCTCGACGATGTTGGGATCGCCTTCGAAGGCGAAGTCCCACACGTTGTCGAGGATCTCGCCCTTCGACACCACCTCACCGGCGCGTCGGAGCAGGAACTCGAGCACCGCGAACTCGCGCGCGGTGAGGGCCACCTCGGTGTCGCCACGGCGACAGCGGTGGGTGACCGGATCGACGGTCAGATCCCCGGCGGAGTACGTGACCGGGCGGGCGCGGCCAGTGCGCCGCAGCAGTGCGCGCAGACGAGCCAGCAGCACGACGAACGAGAACGGCTTGGTCAGGTAGTCGTCGGCCCCGGTGTCGAGCGCCTCGGCGTGGTCGTACTCGCCGTCCTTGGCCGTGAGCATGAGGATCGGCGTCCAGTTGCCCGCGTCGCGGAGCTGCTCGCACACCCGGTAGCCGTTGAGGCCCGGCAACATGATGTCGAGGACGATCACGTCGTAGGGGTGCTCGGTCGCCATCCAGAGCCCGTCGGTACCGGTGAGGGCGACGTCGACGGCGAAGCCCTCGGCCTCGAGCCCGCGCCGGACCGCCCCGGCCACCTTCTTCTCGTCCTCGACGATCAGCACCCGCACCGGACCCTCCAGGGTCTGGCCGCACCGCCGATTCACGCTGCGGCCCCCTCACCATCGCACGCTCACCTGAAGAACGGCTGAACGCCGGCTGATCCCACGCGCAACTGAGAATCGTTCTCAGATAGTGCTACGCTGCCGGGCATGTCGAGCAGCGAAGCCCAGGAGTTCTGGGAGCAGTTCTACGGAGAACGTGCCCAGGTGTGGAGCGGTCGCCCCAACGCGGTGCTGGTCGAGGAGCTCGACGGCCTGGCGCCAGGCACCGCGCTGGACCTCGGGTGTGGCGAAGGGGCGGACGCCATCTGGCTGGCCGAGCGGGGCTGGCAGGTCACCGGCGCCGACATCTCCCAGGCCGCCCTCGATCGGGCGGCCGACCACGCCGACGCCGCCGGGGTCGCCGATCGCATCACCTGGGCCCGCCACGACTTCTCGCGGTCGCTCCCGACCGGTCCGTTCGACCTGGTCTCGGCCCACTTCCTCCACTCCCCCGTCGATGATCCCCGCGAGTCGGCGTTGCGCGCCGCCGCGGCAGCCGTCGGATCCGGGGGAACGCTCCTCGTGGTGAGCCACGAAGCGGTGCCGTGGCACGAGCACATGGTCTTCCCGACCCCCCACGAGGTGCTCGATGCACTCGCGCTCGACCTCGACGCGTGGGAGGTCGAGCGCCTCGGTTCGCGGCCTCGCCGGGCCAAGACGCCCGACGGCGAGGAGGTCGACGTGACCGACAGCGTGGTGCGTCTCCGTCGTCGTTGAGCCCCGCCGACGGCGCGTCTTGACAGAACGTTCACCCGGTGTCGCAGGGTTTTCTGCGCTCCGTTGCGGGATACCGACCGGTAGCCCGCGACCATGGTCGTTCCCCCAGCAATGAAGCAGGTAGCGATGCAATTCCTCCTCGACAACGACGTCGACACCCCTGTCAGCCAGCAGCAGTACCCCGTGACCGACCTGGTCCGCACGTACCTGCAGCGCACCGGCAGCACGTTCCACGGCCCCGGTTCCGCCCGCCGCGAGGTGCCCGGGTACCCGGCCAAGCGCACCGCCGAAGACCTCTGGGACTACCTCGGCGACTTCGCCTAGGAGCGAACCCTCTCCTACGGGCGCACCGCCTCGTCACCGTACCGGGCTCGGATCCAGTCACGCAGCGGCACGTCGTCGTCGCTCGGATCGAACCACGCATTCGCCGACGTGTTCGCTCCGAGCAGCTGGCGCCGGATCGGCGGGAGCGACGGGAACATCGGGTCGAGCACCATGTCCGACTTCGTTCGCACCCACCGATAGCTGTAGCCGACGGTCAGGAACACCCGGGTCGACCGCGACACGTTCGTCGACGCAGAGTGCCAGAGGCGCCGATCGAAGACGATCGCGTCACCGGCCGATGCCACGACCTCGATCGCGCCGTCGGGTTGCTCTCCGGGCGCGAGGGTCGGGCGTCCACGCGCGTGGCTCCCGGGCACGACGCAGAGGTTGCCCATGCCCGGTTCGGGCAGATCGGTCAGGAAGTACCCGACCTTCACCGAGATCCGGGGCTGCGGCTGCGTCTCGAGGTCGAGGTTCATGCGGTTGTTGTCCTGGTGCCATCCGTACGCACCCGGCGTCGCGTGCGACGGCGCGGGTGGCGTCACGAGCAGCTGGGTGTGGAACACCTGGATGTGCCACCCGAGGATGCCCCACACCTTCGCGAACGTCGTCGGTAGATCGACCAGCTCGAGAAACGCGTCGTCGCGGCCGACGAGATCGTGGAGGTTCAGGGTGTGGAACGGCGTGACCTCCGGCGTCGCTCGATAGTCGGCGTCGAGTGCGTCGGCCACCCCACGCAGCCGATGCACGGCACCGGGCGTGAGTGCCGGTCTCACCATGATGAATCCGTCACGCTCGAACGCGTCGCGCTCCGCGTCCGAGAGGAGCTCAGCGTGGTGCATCGCCACGCCGGTACTGCGCAGTCAGGTCGTCGAGGCGCTGCACGAGATCGTCGTCGAGCACGACGTCGGCCGCCACCACCGTGTCGTCGAGCTGCTCGGGTCGGCTGGCACCCACGATCGGCGCGGTCACGGCCGGGTTGCGCAGCACCCACGCCACTGCCATCGTCGCCAGCGGCAACCCCGCCTGGGCCGCGACGTCGCTCAACGCGTCGACCGTGTCGAACACGTGGTCATGCCAGTAGCGGTCCTGGTACGTGCGGCCGGCGGTGCCGAGCGTGAAGCGCGTGCCCTCGTCGGGGGGCCGGGTTCGGTCGTGCTTCCCCGACAGCAGTCCACCCGCGAGCGGGTTGTACGGGATCACTCCGATGCCTTCGTCGAGGCACAGCGGGAACAGCTCGCGCTCGAACTCGCGGAACACCAGGTTGTAGCGAGGCTGCACGGACACGAAGGCCGTCAGCCCGAGCGCGGCACTCCGACCCAGAGCTTGCGCCAGTCGGTACGCGAGGAAGTTGGAGCACCCGACGTATCGCACCTTGCCCGCGTGCACGAGGTCGTCGAGGGCCGCAAGGGTCTCGTCGAGCGGCACCGATCGATCGTCGAAGTGCAGCTGGTAGAGATCGACGAAGTCGGTCTGCAACCGCTGCAACGACGCGTCGACCGCGTCGACGATGTGGCGGCGACTGTTGCCCGCCTGCCATGGCTGCGTGCCGGTGGGACCGAAGCACTTCGTGGCGACGACGAAGTCATCACGCTTCCCGACGAGCCAACGACCGACGATCTCCTCCGTACGACCCACCGTCGTCAGGTCGCCACCGAGCGGGTAGACGTCGGCGAGGTCGAGAAAGGTGACGCCGAGCTCCGCAGCGCGATCGAGGATCGGGTGCGCCCGATCCTCGTCGACCTGCAACCCGAAGGTCATCGTCCCGAGGCAGATCCGCGAAACCGGGAGACCGCTCCGTCCGAGGCGCACGTGCTCCATCGCAGCACCCTACGTTCGGCGCGACTACGTCTGCAGCACGCCGTCGACGATGTGGACGGTGCGGTCGGTGAACCGGGTGATGCGCTCGTCGTGCGTCACCACGATGGCGGCGGTTCCCCGGCTCTTCATCTCGGACTGGATGAGCTCCATCACCTGCGCGCCGAGCGCGGTGTCGAGGGCCGAGGTCGGCTCGTCGAACAGCACGAGGTCAGGCGAATTCATGAGGGCCCGACCGATCGCGACCCGCTGGCGTTGCCCGCCGGAGAGCTCGGACGGGAACTGCTTCGCACGGGTCGTCAGCCCGAGCTCCTCCAGCAGCTGGTCGGCTCGTGCTCGAGCCGCTGCTCCCGTGCGCGCCCCGATCTCGTCGACGACGAGGAGGTTCTCCCGCGCGGTGAGGAACGGCACGAGGTTCACCGATTGGAACACGAAGCCGACGTGCTCGCGCCGGAAGTCGGTGAGCTCGCGCGAGGAGTAGCCCGAGATCTCCTGACCTCCGACCGTGACCGTGCCCTCGGTCGGCGACAGGATCCCGCCCGCGATCGAGCAGAGCGTGGTCTTCCCCGATCCCGACGGCCCGACCAGCGCGATCATCTCGTCGGCACCCACTTCGAGCGTCGCGTGGTCGAGCGCGACGACCTCGTCGTCGCCGTTGGGGTAGACCTTGCGCACCGAGTCCAACTCGAGTGCCGGTGCTGCGTTCGAACTCACGTCGCCCTCCCGATGGCCGAGGCCGGATCCACGCGCAACACGCGCCGTAGCGAAAACGCACTCCCTGCGATCGCCGCCACTTCGAGCGCCACGGTCGAGATCACGACCCGGCTGACCAGCAGCTCGTACGGAAGCGATCCGGGCGGCAGCACGAGGTCGAGCGCGAAGGCGATGCCGGCGCCGATGACGGCCGCGAGCAACGCCACGACCGCGGCTTGCGTGACCACGCCGCCGAAGAGCGTGCGCGAGCGCGCCCCGATGGCCTTGAGCATGCCGTAGATGGCGACGCGCTCGACGGTGAGCAGTGCGAAGAAGAGCGCGACGACGATGGCCGCGATCGCGACGGTCACGCCGATGATCTGGTTGAACACCGAACGCTGCTGCTCCACTCCGCCGATCGCGTTGGCGGCATCGGCGACCGACACGACTTCCACGTCGCCGCCCAGTGTCCGTTCGATCCGGCCGGCGACCGCGCCCGCGTCGCCATCGGTCTGCACGACCAGCGCCTGGAACACGCCGGGGCCCACGGCCGACGCGGGTCGGTTGGCGTTCTGGACGTCCCGCCAGGTGCCGGGCGCCGCCCAGAGCGCGCCGGCGCCCGAGTAGCTCGTGTCGTCGACGAACGCCACGACCTTCAGCTCCGATCGCGCCGGTCCGACGGTCAGCACGTCACCTTGTGACACGCCGTCGCGCTCGAGCGATCGATCGGCATAGACCTCTCCGGCCGCCGGCGGTCGCGGCACGCCGTCGGGTGCGATCTGGTACCCGAACACGGCGACGTCGGTGAGGTCGCGGGGCCCGTTCCCCGGCACCCGGGCCGCGAGTTGGGTGACACCGAGTCCTCCCACGCGCTCGACACCGTCGACCGCGGCCACCTGGTCGCGCGCCTCGGGAGTGATCCGGCTGCGCAACAGCGAGCGCTCCGCCGTCGCCGAGAACACGACCAGGTCGGCGCGTTGCGCCTCCATCGCGCCGGTCGCCTGGCGAATGAGCCCGTCGAGCAACCCGCCGAGCAGCATCAGCAGCGTCGCGATCAGCGCGAGCAGCACGACCGCGGCGACGAAGCGACCCGGCTGCCGACGCATCTCTCGCAGGCCGAGCCTCATGCCGCACCGCCGCTGAGCGCTTCGGCCGGTTCGATCCGTGCGATCCGGCGCGCCGCGAACAGCGCGCTCACCGCGCCGAGCACGAGGATCAGCACACCCCAACCGATCACGGCCACCGGGTCGAACTGCAGCGGGATCGAACCAATGCGCTGCTGCGACACCGGCGCGTAGAGCGCGGCGCCGATCGCGACCCCGAGCCCGACGACGACGACCACCTGCAGCATCAGGGAGCGGACGAGTGAGCGCTGACGCGCGCCGATCGCGCGGAGCAGCGTGAGCGTCCGCGTCTTCTGCACGGTCAGGATCAGGAAGAACAGGCCGATGACGAGCGGGACGACCAGGCCGTACAGGAAGAAGATCAACAGGAAGGACCGACTCACCTGCGCGACGCCGGGTGACTTCGCCGCCGCGTCGGCGCGAGTCAGCGCCTCGAGCTCGGGTGTGGTCGCGTTCACGCGCCGCACGAGCTCGGTGTCACTCACCCCCGGGGCCGGCGCGATGCCCAGTGCGTTGGGGAGCGGCGTCCCGGCGTCGGGGTTCGCGGCGGCGACGGCCTGCTCCCACGTGCCGTACCGGACGAAGAGCGTGGGCGATGCCTGCAGGTTGGTGTCGCGGGCCTGACCGACGACCGTGATCTCCGCGCCGCCCGGCTCGACGCGGACCACGTCACCGATCGCGAATCCGTTGTCGGCATCGGTCTCGTTCGCGACTGCTTCTCCCTCGCGCGCCGGGTAGCGCCCGGCGACGAGCTCCTCGGGCGCGCCCAGGGAGCGTCGCTCGTACCCGATCACGGCAGCACCCTGGATCTGTCCGTCGGCGCGCACGCTGAACGTGCTCTGGCCGATCCGACCCACAGCACCGACCCCGTCGACGCCGCGCACGGTGGACTCGAGCTCCGGGGTGATCGTGCTCCCCTGGAGCGAACGCCGGGCGTCGGTGCTGAACACGAGCACCGGCGCGCTCTGGTGCTCGACCGCGCCCACGAACGACGTGAGCAGGCCGTCGCGGAGCGCCTGCTGGAAGAGGATGAGGAACACGAGCAGGGCGATCGACCCGATCAACAGACCGAAGCGAACCTTCGCCCGCGCCATCTCGCGCAGCGCGATCACGCGCGCCCGCCCGTCACTGCGGCCACTGCATCCATCGCGGTGCGGCCGTCGTGGCCGGTCCACCCGTCGGCACCCAGGGTCTGTGCTGCCGCGAGCCCCGCGATCCCGGGGCCTCCCGCCAGCAACGGCACCCCGACGTCGGCGGCGCGCAGCGCGCAGAGCGTCGCGGCGACCTCGGCGTCCCGTCCCTCGCCGATCGCACCGACGACGACGGCACGCGGGCGGTTCGCCGCCTGCGTCGCAGCGACGAACGACGAGGGCGGTGTGTCGCCGCCGAGGTCGACGACGGCGAAGCGTCGGCTGCGCAGCAGATCGGCGAGCAGCGCGCTCGCCATCGCATGGCGCTCACCGGCGACGCACCCGAGCACGATCGTGCCCGACGTGCGGCCGGGGCGCGTGAAGCGAGGCCCGAGCCGGGCGACGATCCGCTGCGCGACCGTGGTCGCGGAGTGCTCGTCGTCGATGTCGAGGTGACCAGTCCGCCACTGCCGACCGATCCACTCCAGCGCGGGGACGATCACGTCGAGGTGGACGTCGGCGGGCTCGCGGCCCGAGATCAGCGCGCGTTCGACGAGGGTCCACGCACCCCGCTCGTCGCTCGCGACGAGACGCGCCGCGAGTCGTTCCGGGAGCACGGTCACAGCTCTCCGACCGCCGCGCGCCGGCGGTGCGAGGAGCTGGTCGACCGCTTGCCGGCTGATGCGCCACTGCGCGCCCTCGCGTCGCGCGTCGAGCCGGCCGGTCCGCACGTAGCCGTATGCGGTCATGTAGTGCACGCCGAGGCGATCGGCGGCTTCGCGCACCGACAGCTCGCTCGTCTCCGGCACCCTCCTGGTTTAGCACTCAATACAGACGGAGCGGGCACCGGCGACGCGCGTACAGTCCCACGCCGTGGACAACTCGGTGTGGGCGGACGCGATGGCACAGATCGGTGCGGCCGGTGACCGGCTGGTCGCGGCGATGCGCGAGCGCGGCGAGGAGGCGGACGGCGACGTCTACGTCTCGCTGCTCGGTGCGCTCATGGACACGTACCTCAACCGCGTGAGTGGTGACGCCGACCACCCGACGTTCGTGCCCTGCTGCGGGTACTACCAGCACCTGGGTTCGCCCAACCCCGACACCGTCTACCGGCGCGCGCCGGTCGACGACACCGCCATCTACCGGTTGACCGGCGAGCGCGGCACCGCGTGGCAGGTCACGATCATGCCGTTCACGGAGATGATGCAGGGCTTCACCCCCTTCGATCTCTCCGACGTCGCCCGCGAGCCCGACGGTCAGTTCGACGTGCTCGTGAGCCGCGAACGACCTGACGGGCACGACGGAGACTGGTGGGCCCTCGAGCCCGGTACCGCGAGCTTGTGGATCCGATCGGTGTCGGATCGATGGGGTGTCGAGCGTGACCCGCGCATCGCGATCACCCGCGTCGACACACCTGCACGCGCGCGACCGTCGGGCGACGCGACCCGCAAGCACGTCGCCGCGCTCGGGTTCATGGTCGAGCGCATCATCGAGTACGGCATGAAGCACGTCGACGATCTGATCGACGAGGGGTTCGTCAACCGGCTGAAGACGGTCGACTACGGCAACAGCGGCGCGATGCCGCTGCAGCACTACCACGAGGGTGTGTTCCAGCTCGCCGACGACGAGGCGCTGGTCGTGGAGGCGCGCCTGCCTGCCGGCGCCGACTACTTCTCGTGGTCGCTCACGGATCGGATGCTGGTGACGCTCGACTGGACCCACGCGCCGACCAGCCTCAACCGGTCGCAAGCCGCCGTCGACGCGGACGGCGTCCTGCGGGCCGTCGTGTGCGCGACCGATCCCGGCGTGGCCAACTGGATGGACACGACCGGCTACCGCACCGGCGTCGTGCAGTGCCGCGAGATCGGTTCGGTCGAGGTGCCCGAGCTGACCGCACAGGTCGTGCCGTTGACGTCGTTGCGCGACCACCTCCCGCCCGGCACCGCCTTCGTCACCCCCGGGGAACGCGCCGACGCGCTGCTCACCCGCCGGACGGGGTTCCAGCTCCGGTCGCTGTGGTGACCCCGGGCAGCACCGCGTCGCCCAACAACGTGATCTGCTCGACGTCGCGCAGGTCGAGCACCCGGAGATACGCACGGGTCGCACCGATCTCGCGGTAGGCCAGGAGCCGCTCGAGCACCTCGTCGGGGGTACCTGCGCAATCGGCACCCTGGAACTGCAGCGGTGACACCGCGCCGCGCCGTTCGACCTCGGCGCGGTCGGCGCCGCACACGGTGGTGAGCGTCACCGAGTACTCGAGCGTGGCGGGATCCCGTCCGATCTCCTCGCAGGCGGCGCGCACGCGGCCGAACGCGACCGCGGCGGCGTCGGGCGCGTTGAACGGCGGCAGGTTGAACTCGTCGGCGAAGCGCGCGGCCAGGGCCGGCGTGCGGCGCGGGCCGGTGCCACCCACGATCACCGGCGGGTGCGGCTGCTGCACCGGCTTCGGCAACGCCGGGCAGTCGACGAGCTGGTAGTGCTTCCCGTCGAACGAGAACGTCTCCCCCACCGGGGTCTTCCACATGCCCGTGATCAGCGCGAGCTGCTCCTCGAGTCGTTCGAACCGCTCACGGGGCGGCGGGAAGGGGATGCCGTACGCGTGGTGCTCCTGCTCGGCCCAGCCCGCGCCGAGGGCGAGGGTGATGCGTCCTGCGCTCATGGCGTCGACCTGCGCGACCGAGACGGCGAGCGGCCCCGGATACCGGAACGTCGCCGCGCTCACCATCGTCCCGAGCCGCACGCGCTCGGTCTCGCGCGCCAGGCCCGCGAGCGTGATCCACGAATCGGTGGGTCCCGGCAGGCCGGTGCTGTCGAACGCGAGGTAGTGGTCGCTCCGCACGAAGTCGGAGAAGCCCGCGGCTTCGGTCGCCAACGCGGCGTCGAGCTGCTCGTCGTAGCTCGCGCCCTGTTGCGGCGCGATCATCACACCGACGTGCACGGGCGGGTCAGGCTTCGAGCTGGTCGACCGGCATCGAGCGCTCGAGCATCCCGTAGGTCACCTCGCCGTCCCACGTGTATCGGGCGCCGGCCTGCTGGAGTGCAGGCGCGAACTCGCTGCTGCCGCCCGGGATCGTGTTGGTGAACAGGGTCTCGCCCTCTATGCGGACGTCCTCGCCGTCGAGGGTGCGCAGGGTGAACGACACGTCCTCACCGCTGCCCATGAGCTTGCGGATCCACGGCGCCTCGGCGTCGACCAGCGTGGCCGGGATCATCTCGCCGTCACGGAAGATGAAGCCTTCGTTGAACGTCGGCGCGTCGGGCCGCTCGGGGAACGCCAACGCGCCGAACCCCTTGCCCGACGGGAACAGCGCGCTCGGCCACGCGTGACCCCAGAAGCCGCCGGTGTCACGGGGGCCCTGGCGGTGGATGCGGAGGCCGGTGCCGGTGAACGACGTCTCGTCACCGCCGACACGCACGGTGCCGCGCGCGGTGCACAGCTGTTCGTAGCGCGGGCTGATGTACGCACCGGCGAAGCCGTCGTCGAAGATCGCCTTCGACTCGGGGGTCAGCGTTCCCGAGATCCACGGCGGCAGCGCGGGCGCGAGCTCGAGCTCCACCGAGATCGGCGTCTCCGTGTCGCTGCGCTCCCCCGCGACCATCGCGTCGAACGTGGTGTCCATCGCCGGACCCTCGTAGCTCACGGTGAGGGTCTTGAACGGCTCCGGGTGACCGAACACCAACGCACCCGCCGCGAACGTGCGGCAGATCCCGTCGTCGTCCACCGGCGACCGGCCTTCGCCCAGCCCGCGCACGATCAGCGCGCGACCGTCGACGAAGCCGAGGTTGAGCTGGAGGCCGCGCGTGTCCCACTCCGACGCCACCGCCTCGATGCCGATGCGGGGCAGGCCGATCTCGCCCTTGTCGTCGAAGACCCAGAACGAGGCGCTCTCGCGGAACTCGGGATCCTCCGGGCGCTCGGCGAGGAAGTGATCCTTCGACGGGTCCATCCCACCGGTCAGGTCGATTGCCATGTGTCCTCCAGAGTGCGAAAGGCGGGCGTCCGCGCCCGGCCTCGTAGCATGCCGTCTGGTTACACTCCGTGCAAGAGTTGTAATTGTCAGCGCAGGACAACGGGGGGACAACCGATGGTCCGGATTCGATCGCGACGAGCCGCGCACGCGCTGGTGGCGCTGCTCGTGGCCACCGCCTCCTTCACGACCCTTGCCGCGTCCGGGGCCTCCCGGGCGTCCGCGGCGTCGACGTCGTACGACCCGAACGGGGTCCTCCGGTACGCGTTCGACCTCACCGGAGCGGGCATGCCGGTGTTCGATCCCACCAAGGCCACCATCGCCGACAGCAGCACCGCGATCGGCCAACTGCTCTACGACTCGCTGCTGCACAAGCAGCCGAACGGCGAGCTCGTCCCCGCCCTCGCCACGGCCGCGACCGTGGTCGACCCCTCGACGCTCGAGGTGAAGGTGCGCAAGGGCGTCAAGTTCCAGGACGGCACGCCGCTCGACGCCGACGCGGTGAAGTTCACCATCGAGCGCAACCGCGACTCCGACAGCGTCGCGTTCGGTCCGACCATCAAGGACGTCAGCCGCGGTCGACGTGGTCGACCCGCAGACGGTGACGATCCACCTGTCGAAGCCGGAAGCCGGCGCGTTCTACCCCCTGCTCGCCGACATCTCGACGATGCCGGTGTCGCCGACCGCGATCGCGAAGGGCGACAGCGACCCGGTCGCCAACCCGATCGGCGCGGGACCGTTCACGGTGAAGGAGTACGTCCCCGAGCAGAAGCTCGCGCTGACCAAGAGCAAGACGTACTGGAACGCCAAGAACATCAGGCTCGGTGGGGTCGAGTTCGTCCAGGCCCCGACCGGTCCGCCCGCGATCAACGCCCTGCGCGCCGGCACCGTCGACGTCATCGGCTCCGATCTGAGCCAGCTCTCGTCGCTCAGCGGGGGAACGGTGAAGACCGCGCTCGGCAACGCGGGCACGTCGATCCTCTGGTTCAACATGTGCAAGACACGTGCGCCACTCGACGACGTCCGTGTGCGCCAGGCGCTGAACTACTCGCTCGACCGCAACGCCCTCAACACCGCGCTGGCCGAGGGCAAGGGACAACCGGCGTGGTCGCTGGTCCCGCCCGACAGCTCGCGGTACGACAAGAAGCTCGACAACACCTACGCGTACAACACCAAGAAGGCGAAGAAGCTGCTCGCGCAGGCCGGTCACCCCGACGGCATCTCGCTCACGCTGATCCCGTCGCCCGGGATCTCCGGCCAGGCCGCCGAGATCGCGCAGCAGAGCTGGGCCAAGGCCGGCATCAAGGTCGACATCGTGGCGAGCACGAACATCGTCCAGGACTTCTACACCGACCACAAGACCGACATGTCGGCGGCCAACGTGGTGAGGGCGGGGCTCGACGCGCTGCAGTTCATCTACACACCCGGTCACCTCGGCGACGTGTGCGACTACGAAGATCCCGAGCTCACGGGGATCATCGACACGCTGGCCACGCTCCCGAGCAACGACCCGCAGGCCCAGCAGCTGTGGGCCGACGCGCAGCAGTTCGTGTCGAAGAACGCGCTCTCGATCTACGGCGTGTGGCTCCCGGCGGTGGTCGGGTACGACTCGGCGCGCGTCGGTGACATCAAGGTGTCGTTCCCGGGTGTGAGTCCCTACCCCGACTTCTTCAGCGCGTACGTGAAGAAGTCGTAGGGCGCCACCCGGGAATGGGAGCGCTCCTCCTTCGCCGACTCCTCTCGCTGGTCCCGCTGCTCCTGCTGGTCTCGTTCGGCGTCTACCTGCTCGTCGCGCTGGTTCCCGGCGACGCGTCGGTGACGCTGGCCGGCGGGCAGAGCGCGACGCCGGAGCGCATCGCCGCGGTTCGGTCGCAACTGCACCTCGACGAGCCCCTGGTGCAGCAGTACGGCCGTTGGCTCGGGGACGCGGTGCAGGGTGATCTCGGCGACTCGTTGTTCACACACGTCCCCGTGTCGGAGGACATCGCCGACCGCGTGCCGATCACGCTCGGGCTCGTGTTCGCGGCGCTCGTGGTGGGCCTGCTGCTCGGCATCCCGATCGGCGTGGTGTCGGCGCTGCGTCCGGGCCGCGCGGTCGACGGCGCCGCACGCGCGGGGACGAGCGTCGCCCTCGCGATCCCGAACTACTGGCTCGCCATCGAGCTCGTCGTGTTGTTCGCGGTGACGTGGAAGTGGTTGCCGCCAGCGGGATACGTGAAGTTCACCGACGATCCGATCGAGTGGCTGCGCCACATCACGTTGCCCGCCATCGCGCTCGGCGTGTGGTCGGCGGCGTCGCTGGCGCGTCAGCTGCGGGCGTCGCTGATCGACGCGCTCGACAGTCGCTACGTCCGCACGGCGTGGGCCAAGGGCTCGGGCACGACGCGGGTCGTGCTCAAGCACGCGATGAAGAACGCCGCGATCCCCGTCGTCACCGTGCTCGGCTTGCAGATCGGGTTCCTCCTCGGCGGCACCGTGATCATCGAGCAGATCTTCTCGATCCCGGGCCTCGGTCCGTACTTCATCCGTGGGGTCACCGCGCTCGACGTTCCCGTCATCCAGGGCGTGGCCATCGTGTTCGTGCTGTTCACGGTCACGCTCAGCCTCCTCGTCGACATCAGCTACGGGCTGCTCGATCCGCGGGTGAGGGTCGAATGACCGGGATCGACGCGTCGGCGACCGACTCCGACTTCGCGTCCCCCGCCGCGGTCGACGCGCTCGCGGAGACCGCCGGCCGGTCGCGCGTGCGGGGTGCGTTCGGGCGGGTGCTCTCGCGTCCGGCGGTGTGGGTCGCGCTGGCCTTCCTCGCGCTCGTGCTCGCATGCGCGCTGTTCGGTCACTGGTTCGAGCCGTACTCGCCGAACGCGATCGACGTCTTCAACCGCAACGCCACCCCGTCGTGGGCGCACTGGCTGGGCACCGACGACCTCGGTCGCGACATCCTCAGCCGGATCATCGCCGGCGCCGCGATCGCGGTGCGCGTCAGCGTGCAGTCGGTCGGCGTCGCGTTCGTGATCGCGGTGCCGATCGGGCTCGCGTCGGCGTACGCCGGCGGATGGATCGACAACGTGATCATGCGCTTCGTCGACGCCGCGCTCAGCTTCCCGGCCTTGGTGCTCGCACTGGCGGTCGCGGGCGTGCTCGGACCGAGCCTCGGCCACGCGGCGATCGCCATCTCGATCACCATGTTGCCCGGCTTCGTCCGCCTCGTGCGCGGGTCGGCGTTGGCGGTCAAGCACGAGACCTACGTGGAGGCGTCGCGATCGATCGGGGTGTCGACGCGCAGCATCCTCCTGCGCCGCATCCTCCCGAACATCCGCTCGCCGCTGATCGTCGCCGGTTCGCTCGCACTCGGCGGCGCGCTGCTGGCCGAGGCCGGCCTGAGCTTCCTCGGCTTGTCGGTGCAGCCGCCCCAGGCGAGTTGGGGCAGCATGTTGCGCCACGCCTACGACGTCTCGCTCTTCACCTTCCCGTGGCAGCTCCTCGTCCCCGGCGCCGCCATCGCCCTCACCATCCTCGCCATCAACACCGTGGGCGACGGCCTGCGCGACGCGTTCAGCCCGGCCGACACCTCACCCCGCCGACGTCGCGACTCGGGCCCCCGCACCAAGGATCGGCGCGGGCTCACCACCGTCGTGCATCCGCGGTCCACGCCCGCGACCGACGCGGCGACGGGCGACGCGGGAAGCGCGCTGCTCGAGGTCGCCGGGCTCACGGTGCAGTTCGACACGCCGGCGGGCGCGGTGAACGTCGTCGAAGACGTGTCGTTCTCGGTGCAACCGAGCGAAGTGCTCGGGTTGGTCGGCGAGAGCGGCTCGGGCAAGACGGTGACGTCGCTCGCGATCATGCGCCTGCTCGATTCACCGCCGGCGCGCATCGTCGGCGGCTCGGTGCAGTTCCGACGACGCGACCTGCTGCGCGCCAGCTTCAACGACATGCGCAAGCTGCGGGGTTCGTCGTTGGCCATGGTGTTCCAGGATCCGATGAGCAGTCTGAACCCCGCGTTCACGGTGCAGGACCAACTGGCCGAGGCGTATCGCCTCCATCACTCGGTCGACCGTCGCGCCGCGCGCCGGAGGGCGCTCGAGATGCTCGAGCTGGTGGAGATGCCCGCCGCCGCCCAACGACTGACCAACTACCCGCACGAGCTCTCGGGCGGGATGCGGCAACGGGTGATGTTGGCGATGGCACTCATCTGCGAGCCCGACCTCCTGATCGCCGACGAACCGACGACCGCGCTCGACGTCACCGTGCAGGCGCAGATCCTCGATCTGCTGCGCACGTTGCAATCGGAGCTCGACCTCGCCGTCGTGTTCGTGACCCACGACCTCGGGGTGGTGGCCGATCTGTGCGATCGCGTGGCGGTGATGTACGCCGGGCAGATCGTCGAGCAGGCCACCGCGCACGAGCTCTTCACGCACCCACGGCACCCCTACACCGAGGGACTCCTGCGGGCGATGCCGCAGGCGTCGCAGGAACGGGCCGACGCGCTCTACGTCATCGACGGCACCGTCCCCACTGCCGCGGCCATGCCCACCGGATGTCGCTTCCACCCGCGCTGCCAGTACGCGGTTGCCGACTGCATCGACGTCGCCGTGGAGCTGCGGGAGACGGGCAGTGGCGTGACCCGTTGCCTCCGGAGCGACGAGCTCACGCTCGGAGACGCCCGATGACGCCGATCGTCGAGGTGCGGGGGGTCGCGAAGCGGTTCCCGATCGAGCGCGGCGTCCTGCGCCGCACCGTCGGCCAGATCCACGCGGTGGACGGGGTCGATCTCGCGGTTGCGCCGGGCACGACGATGGGACTCGTCGGCGAATCCGGCTCCGGCAAGTCGACGCTGGGCCGCCTCGTCCTGCGGTTGATGGATCCGTCCGACGGCCGCATCCTGTTCGACGGTCGCGACGTGACCGAGCTGCGCGGCCGCGAGCTCCGGTCGTTGCGATGCGACGCGCAGCTCGTGTTCCAGGATCCCCACTCGGCGTTCGACCCGAGCTCGACGGTGCTGGGCGCATTGCGTGAGCCGATGCGCGCGCAACAGGACCTCTCCCGCGCACAGCAGTCCGACCGCGCCGCGAGCTCATGGGCCTCGTGGGGCTCGACTCCGGGCTGCTCGACCGATATCCGCATGAGCTGTCGGGCGGCCAGCTGCAACGCATCGCCATCGCGCGGGCGCTCGTGCTCGAGCCGTCGTTGGTCGTGCTCGACGAACCGGTGAGCTCGCTCGACGTGTCGACCCAGGCTCAGGTGGTCAACCTGCTGCGCGACCTGCAGGCGCGACTCGGCATCGCCTACCTCTTCATCGCCCACGACCTCGCGGTCGTGCGCCACGTGAGCGACGACCTCTCGGTCATGTACCTGGGGCGCATCGTCGAGCAGGGCCGCGCCGACGCGGTGTACACGACTCCTCGCCACCCCTACACCGAGGCGTTGCTGTCCGCCATCCCGGTGCCCGATCCGGAACGACAGCGTGCCCGCACGCGCATCGTGTTGGCGGGTGACATCCCCTCACCCGCGGATCCCCCGAGCGGCTGCAACTTCCACACCCGCTGTCCCTACGTGATGGACGTGTGCCGCCGCGTCGACCCCGAGCCGTTCATCGCCGACGACGAGACCATGGTGGCGTGTCACCTCCACACCTCAGGGCTCGAACTCCGGGGATCACCCCTCCCGAAGCCCACGCCGGGGTGACGTGCGACGGCGAGACACCGGCGACGGTTCGACCCCCGCGAAGGCGCGCATGGTCGCGAGCAGGCGATCGGGGTCGGGGTTCGGTACGAGGTAGTGCGAGTACGCGACCCGCAGCAGCATCTCGGCGCCCTGCTCGCGCGTGAGCGCACCGGAACCCACGGCGGGGATCTGGTCGAGCGCGTCGCCGAGCACACCCGCCACCGATTCGATGTGCGGACCGAGCGAGTCGGTGAGCGACTGCAGCGCGAACGCGGGGTCGGCGCTGATCGCGTCGGCACCCATGGTCTCGTCGAGGTACGTCACCAGGTAGCGCAGCGCGGCGTCGAAGCGTGCGCTCGGTGCCGGGCAGCGGTCGGCCAGCGCCAGCAGACCGGCGTCGAACTGTTCGACCTCGTAGGCGGTGATCGCAGCGAGCAGCAGCGTCTTGGTCGGGAACCACCGGTAGACGGTGGGGCGGGACACGCCGGCCTCTTCTGCGACGGCCGACAGCGAGAGCTTCTGCGGTCCCCGGCGGCGGATCGACCGCTGCGCCGCAGCAAGGATGGTCTCGGCGGTCGTGCGCTCGGCAGGCATCTCCGGGGCACTTTACAGTCTGGGCTGAGTTTGCAACGCTGGAACGGCGTCGACGGACGGGGGTTCGATGAAGAGCGTCGTGGTGTGCCGCGGGGTCCGCTTCGGTGAAGGGCCGGTCTGGTGCGGTGACGAAACGCTCGTGGTGACGAGCGTCGCCGACGGCGCGCTGATCCGGATCGACGTCGCGAGCGGGCAGATGTCGCGCTTCGCCGACACCGGTGGTGGTGCGAACGGGGCCGCGCTCGCGGCCGACGGGTCGATGCTCGTGACCCAGAACGGCGGCATCGACTTCTCGAAGCTCGGGCTGTTCGCCGAACCCCCGGACTACCGACCGGCGACGCCGGGCCTGCAGGTCGCGCGCCCCGACGGCATCACCACCTACCTTGCCGACGAGGGCTTCCTCGCTCCGAACGACCTCGCGGTGCACGCAGACGGTCGGGTCTTCTTCACCGATCCGCCGCATCACCCGCCGCCACCCGAACCCGTCGGGCGCGTCATGGTGCTCGATCGTGACGGCACGATCAGCACGTTCGCCGACCGCTTCCAGTACTGCAACGGCATCGCGTTCACTCCGGACGGTGTCGTCGTGGTGGTGGAGGAGCGTGGGCTGCAGGCGGTCCACTTCGACGGCACGCGCGACTGGGTGATCGAGACGCTGGGCGACGGTGGTGGCGACGGCTTCTGCTACGACGTCGACGGCCGTGCCTACGTGGCGTCCACCAACGAACACGGGATCCGTGTCGTCGATCCGGACGGCACGGTGGTCGACTTCCTCCCGATCGAGGGTCAGGGCCTCACCACCAACTGCTGCTTCGGCGGCCCGGACCTGCGCACGCTGTTCGCCACCGACGCGCTGCCGGGCGACGTGGTCGCGTTCGAGGGGATGCCCACGCCCGGCTTCCCTCTCCCGCTCTGGCCCGGGCTCGCAAGCTCGTGACCAGGCGCACACCCGCGACCGGGAGGAGTGGCGGCGCGTGATCCGAGCGTTACAGATGCCGGATGATGTGTAAGGTGCGGGACATGACCAGCGTCGAAGCCGAGATCAACTACGTGCGCAACCCGCCGCCGCCGGGCGGGACCGTCCTCGAGTACGTGACCGAGGCCGAAGAGCGCAACACGATGATCACGCTGCCCGGCCAGCCGATGATGATCACCAACGGTCGGGGCATCGACACCTCGCTCGATCGCGAGGGCTTCGTGCTCGTGCACCACGAGAGCGCAGTTGCGGACTTCCACCAGATCCAGGAAGACCCGGCCGTCGACGCGCAGTACGTCGAGGAGATCGCGGCGATGCTCACCGAGCTCACCGGCGCGACGCGCGTGATCCTGCTCGGCGGCGGCAAGAAGCGCTACGGCGAGTCGGCGGTCGACCGGCTGGCGCCGCTGTCGAACGCCAAGCCGGCGCGCTACCCCCACGCGGACAACACCGACGCGTCGGCCGCGGAGCTCGCCAGCCTGTTCGACATGTTCGTCGACGACTTCGACCTCGGTGCGTACCGACGCTGGACGATGTACAACGTCTGGCGCGCGATCACCCCACCACCGCAGGACTTCCCACTGGCGGTCTGCGACGCGCAGTCGGTCAGCGCCGACGACGAAGTGACCGTCACCGCGATCACCGAGGAGCGCAGCTCCGACATCGTCCACGACACGATGAGCTACGTGCACAACCCCGCGCACCGTTGGTACTACTTCCCCGACATGACGATCGACGAGGTGATCGTGTTCAAGTCAGGCGACAGCGAGAGCACCGGTGCAGTGCGGGTGGCGCACACCGCGTTCACCGATCCGACGTGTCCGCCGGGCGTCCCCACCCGGGCCAGCGTCGAGATGCGCGCGCTCGCGGTGTTCGACTGATGGCGGCAACCACGTCGGTCGACGAGGTCGTGACGCGCGCGTCGGAGCTCGCCGACGTCGCCGATCCCAGTCCGGCGCACTTCCTCGACAACCTGGGCGCGGTGATCGACGCGGTCAACACGGAAGCCGACCTCACCGACGACGGTCTGCAGGGGATCCTCATGCAGCTGGTGCCGGCACTGCGCAACCGCATGGAGGTCGACGCGTACGTCACCGAGCACCCCGAGGTCGACGAGTCGCCGCTGCCGGCGCCGATCTTCCTGACCGGCCTGCCGCGCTCGGGCACGACGTACTTCCAGTACCTCTTCGACCAGGACCCGCGCCTGCGGATGCTGCGCACGTGGGAAGGCGAGCGGCCGTCGCCCCCTCCGGCGCTCGACCCCGCTTCCGCGGCGCGACGACACGCCCAGAGCGTCGAGAACGCCCGCATCATGCGCGAGATGACCGGTGGCAAGATCGATGCGTTCCACCTCACCGACGTCGACGGGCCGCAGGAGTGCCTGGCGATCCTCGACCAGACGTTCGTGAACCCCGGCCTCCTCTGGACCATGTCGGTGTTCGGTTACCTCGAGTATCTGCTGCACGAGGCCGACCTGCAGGAGGCGTACGAGTACCACGCCCGGGTGCTGCGACTCCTGCAGCAGGGCGCGCCCGAACAACGGTGGGCGCTGAAGTGGCCGTGCCACCTCCTTGCGCTCGACGCGATCGCCTCGGTGCATCCCGACGCGACGTTCGTGGTGACGCATCGCGACCCGGTGCAGGCGCTGGCGTCGAACTGCAGCCTCACCAACATGTTGCGTGCCGGGACGTCTCCGCACGCCGATCCCGGGCACATCGGCCGCGACATGCTCGAGCTCGTGCGTCAACACGTCGATCGTCTCGTCGCGTTCGACATCGAACAAGAGAAGCTCGGGAGCGGACGACTCGTGCACGTCGACTACTACCAGCTGGTCGACGATCCGGCCGCGGTGATGCCGGCGGTGTTCGAAGCCGTCGACCTGGAGTGGACACCCGAGGTCGGCGAGCGTGTGCGCACCTGGCGCGAGGAGAACCCCAAGGGGAAGCGTGGCACGCACGAGTACGACCTCACCGACTACGGACTCGACCGTGAGACCGTGGCCGAAGCGTTCGCGCCGTACACCCAGCGGTTCGACATCCCGAGCGAGTCCGCCGGCAACTGACGGCCGAGCGTTGCGTCAGCGGTGCTGACGCAACGTCTGGTTGAGGCGCGCCGCCTGACGGGTCTGGTGCTCGCGCTCGGCGACGTTCGGCGCGTTCCTCGCCGCGTCGGCGTAGAGGCGGGCGGCGAGCTCGAGATCGCCGTTCTTCTCGTGGAGATGCGCGGCCACCGCCTCGCGCCGCGGGAGGTCCTCGTCGACCTCGGCCAGTGCCGCGAGTCCGGCGGGCGCGCCGTCGGCCTCGCCCACCGCGACGGCCCGGTTGAGCCGGACGATCGGGGTGTCGGCGAACCGGAGCAGCTCGTCGTACCACTCGACGATCTGGACCCAGTCGGTCTCCTCGACCCGCGGCGCATCCGCGTGAAGTGCGGCGATCGCCGCTTGCGCCTGGTACTCGCCGAGCGCGTCGCGTGCCAGCGCGCGCTGCAGGATCTCGACGCCTTCACTGACGAGCGCGGTGTCCCATGCGGTCCGGTCCTGCTCCGCGAGCGGCACGATCCGGCCGTCGGGCCCCGTGCGAGTGGGACGCCGCGCGTGGTGCAGCAGCATCAGTGCGAGCAAGCCGTCGGCCTCGGGATCGTCCGCCGCCCACGCGAGCTGTCGGGTGAGCCGGATCGCCTCGCTGGCCAGGTCGACGTCGCCTGAGTACCCCTCGTTGAACACCAGGTACAGCACCCGCATCACCGTGCGCGCGTCGCCAGGACGATCAACGCCCGCCCGCCCGACCGTTCGCTTCGCCCGGCTGATGCGCTGCGCCATCGTGCGCTCCGGCACCAGGTACGCCTGCGCGATCTGACGGGTGGTGAGGCCGCCGACCGCCCGCAGAGTGAGCGCCACCGCCGACGACGGTGTGAGATCGGGGTGCGCGCACAGGAAGTAGAGGTGCAGCGTGTCGTCGACGCTGGTGACCTCAGCGGGTGGTGGTCCGGTGTCGTAGCGCACCTCGCGGTCGCGACGCGACGCGTCCGACCGGGTCAGGTCGATGAACACTCGCCATGCGACCGTGACCAGCCAGCCCTTGGGATCGGAGGGCTCGTCGTCGTCCCACGCGTCGAGCGCCCGCACCAGCGCCTCCTGCACGGCGTCCTCGGCCGTCGCGAAGTCGGCGCCGCGACGGACGAGGACGCTCAGCACCTGCGGGACGAGCTCACGCAGCTCGACCTCTCCCACGGCTAATCGGTGACAGTGGGCGGCGCGGTGAGGAACGGCCGGAGCTCGAGCCATTCGTGGATCGTCTCGCCGTTCGCCCCGGGCGACGACGACAGCTCGCCAGCGAGCTCCACCGCGCGCTCGTAGCTGTCGACGTCGATCACCATCCAGCCGGCGATGAGGTCCTTCGTCTCGGCGAACGGACCGTCGACCAACGGCGCCCCACCGGCAGCGTCGGAGCGGACCCACACGCCGTCGGGCGACAGCGCCTGCGCGTCGACGAACTCGCCCGTCTCCTCGAGCCGGGCGGCGAAGTCGTTCATGAACTGGATGTGGGTCTCGACCTCGTCGGGCGCCCACTGGTCCATGGGGATGTCGTTCACCGGCGTCGGGGCGCCGCGGTAGTGCTTGAGCAACAGGTACTTGGCCATGGTGTCCTCCTCGTGTCACGACGGCGTGCTCGCCGCGTTCACCCAGGGGACGGAGCGGCGCGCGGGTTCTCGACACGCAAGCCGAGAGTTTCTCGGCTCTGCCGCGCACAGCCCAGGGAATCGAACCCCTGAGTTCACGGTCTGCTTGTTACCAGCGCGAGCAAGACCGTGGTCGGATGCGCACGAGCGTCGGGAGCACGGCGCGGACGGGACCGATCGAGTCGAGTCCCGATGGCACAGGAGCGGAGCTACGGGACCGGTGTCACGCAGGAGAGGCGTGCGCCGCCGTGGTTCCAGTCCGGCGCACACCGTGGCCCGATCGGTGCACGGAGGCGGTGCTTGGTCCAATCGAGGAGCCAGAGGCGGCCCGACGGCGCGCGGCTGGGATCGAGCGCGATGCCGGTCGTGTTGCCGAAGCCCGAGACCGCGACGGTCGCGTACGGAGAAGCGCCGCGCACCCCGACGGACCAGGCGAGCTCGTGGAGTCGCCCACCGGGGTGGATGGCGACGACATCACCGGGTCCCGCGACCTGCTCGATGTGGCGCAGGATGCGGTCGGGTGCGGACCGTCCAGAGACCGTCCGGAGCGCCGGCGGGATCATGACCAGGGCCAGTACGACCGCAGCGAGCACGCCGACCGCGCGCCGGCGGTCGGCTGCTGCGCTGACGAGGTAGGCGATGGCGAGCAGGGGGCCCCACGCAAAGAGGGTCAGGGTCCGATCCAGGAGGACCGGCGCGACCGTGCCGGTCGCGGCCGCGAGCGCGGCCGGTATCAGCACGCAGCAGATCCAGACCCTGCCGAGGCGAGGATCCGCACGAATCAGGAACCACGCGCCGGCCGCGATCGCCACGACGACCGGTAGGTGGAGCACCGGGTCGAACGCGACCAGCCGACCAGCGGTGTGGAGCATGCCGGACAGCGTCGTGCGCGGGATCCAATCCGAATGCCCTCCCTGGCTCTGGACGAGGAACGACCGTCCCCACACGACGGCCCAGCCGACCAGACCTGCGCCGAGGGCGGCGCGCCACTGCCACGCGTCACGGTCAGTTCTTCGACCCGCCAGCACCAGGAGGCCGGCGCCGAGCAGGAACATCGAGGTGTGGGTCATGAGCCCGACGAACACGAGGGCGCCGATCGCAGGCGGGTGCCACGCGCGCGGTCGACGCAACCACGAGTCTGCGAGCACGGCTGCGGCGACTCCGACGAGCTCCAGCTCTGCGTACATGCGTGCTTCACGTCCGTGCACGAGTTGGAACGCGCTCACCGCGAGGAGTCCGGTTGCGATGATGCCCGCCAGGCCGCGGCGGCGCATCCACCACGCGAACAGCACAAGGGCGCCGATCGAACACAGGACCGACGGCATTCGGAACCAGAACTCGTCGACGCCGGCACGCGCGAGTGGCGCGTGGAGGAGATAGTCGAGTGGAGGATGCGAGTCGCGCACTCTGAGATAGGCGAAGAGGTCGCCGACCGGGAGGCGTCCCGCCATCGCGGTGAACGCCTCGTCGAAACCCAGACGGTTCGCACCCAGTCGCCAGAAGCGCAGCACCACCCCAACCAGCACGAGCGCGGGCAGGATCCACCAGGTCCGAGGTTCGGACGAGCTCGCCGTCCGCGAGATGCCGCGTCGGTCGGGCTGCGGCTCGGCGACGTTCTCGATCATCGCCCCGCCGAATTGCCTCACGCCTTCGCGCGACCTTCCCGGGTCCGCCAGGACGGCAGCTCTCGGCGGCCCGCCGTCGAGCCGTTCGCGTTCGCCGGTGATCGGTGCACGGAGTGAGCGTCGCCGCCAGCCGCTGAATCGGTGCTGAATCGAGGGTCATCGCCCGGCGCGCTTCGCCGCCATCGACTCCCGGGTCACCACGGTCGGTGGACTCCCGCCGCGCCAGCCGGTACAGCACGCGTTCACCGGGCATTCAGTCGAGAGTCGCCATGGTGTCGACATGGACGTCTCGTGCACACCACCGTCGGCGAGCCGATCGCGTCGGTCGCGTCGGTCATCGCACTCGTGCGCGCCCCCCACTTCGTTCACCCAGGAGGAACTCGCCATGACCCTCACCCAGCTCCCCACCACGATCCCATCCGGATCGCCGACCCTGAGCACGCTGGTCGTCGTGCCGACGCTCGATGAAGTCGCCAACATCAGATCCCTGCTCAGCGGCGTGCGAACTGCGCTTCCCGCTGCGCACATCCTCGTCGTCGATGACGGCAGCACGGACGGAACCCCCGAGCTGGCCGAGGACCTCGGTCGCGAGCTCGGGCAGATCCGCGTGCTGCGTCGGCTCGGGCCGCGAGGGCTCGGACCGGCGTACCGCGCAGGCTTCGAGATCGCTCTCGGCGAGAGCTACGGCGTGGTGGTCGAGATGGACGCCGACCTCTCCCACGACCCTCGCGTGCTGCCGTCGTTGCTCGCAGCGGTGCAGAGCGGCGCCGACCTCGCGATCGGCTCCCGCTACGTTCCGGGCGGCGCCACACCCGGTTGGCCCGCGCGTCGCCGACTCCTGTCACGCGCCGGAGGGTGGTACGCACGGATCCTCCTGCACCTTCCGGTCCGAGACGTCACCTCGGGGTACCGCGCCTACCGCGCGCAGCTGCTCCGCGACATCGACATCGACACCGTCACGACCACCGGCTACGGCTTCCAGATCGAGATGACCGACCGGGCGCGACTCGCCGGCGCGCACATCGTCGAGACGCCCATCGTCTTCCGCGACCGGACCGCGGGCTCCTCGAAGATGTCCGGCGCGATCGCGCGCGAAGCACTGCTCATGGTCACCCGGCGCGCGCTCCGCCGCCACCTTCGATTCACCGGCCCTCGGGCGACGAAACGACCGAGCGCTCCGCCCATCTCGCCCGTCTCGCCTCTCGGTGCACCCCTTCGGAACGACGCGTCCGCCGAGCTCGACACAGGGAACCCACTCGCCGCAACGGGATGACGACCACCTGGTGACCCCAGCGCTCGTACGCGATCTCCGCGGGTCAGCACACGTGCCCGGAGAGGGAGTCGAACCCCCACGCCCCTCGCGGGGCCGACGGGTTTAAGCCGCCTGCGTCTACCGTTCCGCCATCCGGGCCGAGTGCCGCGAGGGTAGGCGAGGTGCTCCGGACGACGGTCACGGTGCAGGACGATGCAATGATGGTCTGCGACCGAGGGTTCGAACTCGGGAAGACGGGGTAGAGCTTCTCTGGAGGTGAGCGCTTTGGTCGCAGATGGCGGAGTTGGCGGAGATGGCGGAGATGGCAAGAAGGCGTCCGTGTCGCACATGGTCACGGTCGTGTTCTCGAGCCTCGCGTTGCTGATCGCGCTGGCTGCGTTGATCGCCGCCGGCCAGGCGTTCTCGCGCAGCAACGACGCCAAGGACCAGGTTGTGGCGCTCGAGGAGAACGGCGTCTCGGCGAGCCGACTCAAGGTGACACTCCAGGAGTTCCAGATCGACGTCGCTCCGCCGGTCGCGAAGTCGGGCTCGGTGGAGATCGCGGCAACGAACGTCGGCACGCTGACCCACGAGATGGTGATGGTGCGCGCCCCCAACTATCAGGCGCTCCCCCGGGTCGAGGTCGCGACCGCCGACCGGGCGGTCGGCGACGTCGACGAGGAGGCGATCCCCGAGGCAGACAAGGTCGGCGAGCTCGGCGAGGTTCGCCCGGGGAAGACCGTCACGAACAACTTCGAGTTGACGCCCGGCAGCTACGTCATCTTCTGCAACATCGACACTCCCCAGCCTGACGGCAGCGTGCTCAACCACTTCCAGCGGGGCATGCACGCCTCGTTCGTCGTTCAGTAGCGCGGCGCGTACAGGTCGGTGAATTCACGGGAAACTCGGTGGCAGCCACGCGGTCGCGTCGCGTTGACTGATCGGACGCACGCGAACGCTGCGAGGTCACGATGCAGACCCTTCTCGCTCTTCTCGGCAACGACGCAGACGACCACCCCACTCCCCCGGTCGACGATCTCCTCCTCGTCTATCTCGGTCAGAGCTGTGGGTCGCGCGCACCAGAACCCGCGCGCCGCGATACCGCCCTCGATCCCGTCGACCTCTGGGACTACCTCGGCGACTTCGCCTGATTCCTTCGCGCGCGCTCGGAGTCGCGGAGGCCGACCATGACGGTGGCGATCAAGCAGCCATCGGGACCCGCCAACCACGAGTGCTCGACGCCGTTCACCACGACGGCGTCACCCGCGTGGAGGTGCACAGATCCTTCCTCGAGCCCCAGCTCGACGTCACCGGCCACCACGAGTCCGTAGTCGATCGTCGGCGTGCTGTGCATCGGCGCCGCGAGCCCCGGTCCCATCTGGGTGATGATCCATCTCGTCTCACCCGCGGGGACGTCGACACCGAACGACTCGAGGCCGAGGGTCGGGTCCTCGGTCGACACCGACGGTTCGCCGGCGAGCGACCAGAGCTCGTTGACCACCGACGAGCCCTTCCCGGGATCGACCGAACCTCCTTCGACTCGGCGGAGGCCGAAGCCGACCGTCGGCGTCCGATCCCGGCGCGAACGCGACCGGCGCGTGACCGTCGGAGAACACCATCGAACGGCCATTCGCGCCGACGCCCGTGACCACCCGTCGCATACCGCTTCCCTTCGTGTGCTCCTACCGGCGTGTCGCGTCGATCGTCTCGCGAATGATGTCCGCGTGACCAGCGTGGCGCGCCGTCTCCTCGATCATGTGGATCGCAACCCACCGCAGATTCGCGGCCAGCTCGGGCCACGCGGACGGCGCGTCGAGATCGAACGTGCCGAGGATCTCCCGCGACGCGTCGATCTGCTCGCGGTAGTACGAGAGGACCGTGTCGACGGTGTCGTCGTCGGTGAGCCGAAACCCGTTCTCGTCCTCGGGCAGCAGCTCGGGCCACTCCCCCGCGAACGTGCGCCCGGCCACCACGACCTGGAACCAGCGGCGCTCCCAGATCGCCGAGTGCTTGACCAGCCCCATGAGCGACAGCGAGCTCACGGTCGGCGCGCGCCGGGCGTCTTCGTCAGCGACTCCGTGCAGCTTCCCGATCAGCGCTTCGCGCTGCAGGTCGAGGAATTCGCAGAGGCCCGCCCGTTCCGTTTCGGCGTACACACCACCCATGGTGCCCGCTGGGAGCGGTGCCCGACACCGTTGCCCGATCGCTTCGTTCATCCTCAGCGTGACCTTCGAGTGCGCCGACCCGAGGTCGCTCGGAGATGCTCCGATGAGTTCCGAGCTGGCGACCGGTCGAAGGACGCGTGCGACCACGTGCCGAGACGACACTCGTGCAGACGCATGCGCGAGACCGGGAGCTGACGACATGGCGAAGCTGATCTATTCGGCGATCGGTTCCCTCGACGGATACGTCGAGGATGCCGCCGGCACGTTCCAGTGGGCGGCGCCCGACGACGAGGTGCACGCGTTCGTCAACGAGCTCGAGCGACCCGTCGGGACCTACCTCTACGGGCGGCGGATGTACGAGACGATGGTCTTCTGGGAGACGGCCGATCCGGACGGCGATTGGCCCGCCGTGGCGCAGGACTTCACCGCCATCTGGCAGGCCGCCGACAAGGTCGTCTACTCGCGGACGCTCGAGACGGTGTCGAGCGCCCGGACCCGCATCGAACGCGAACTCGACCCCGTCGCGATCCGGCAGATGAAGCAGAGCTCGGGTGCTGACATCGGCATCGGCGGCGCCGAGCTCGCGGGCCAGGCGATCGCCGCGGGCCTCGTCGACGAGCTGCAGCTGCTGCTCGTGCCGATGCTCGTCGGTGGCGGCAAACGAGCGCTGCCGAACGACGTCCGCGTGCAGCTCGAATTGCTCGACGAGCGCCGGTTCCGGAGCGGGGTGGTCTTCCTGCGCTACCGGATGCGCAGTTGACGGCTCACGCGCGGCGATCCACCGTGCGGAGCCGGTCTTGCCCGAGCCTCCGTCGGACCCGGCGACGAATTTGCCCGGCCGAAGCGCTTCGACCATCCTCGCCGTCGACCCCGTCGACCCGTCGAGCCGTCGAGTCGTGCGGGTCTGCGAGCTCGGGTGACGACGACGGGAGTTCGGGATGAAGAAGGCAGCGATCGTCCTGCTCGTGTCGGGAGTGGGTTGGATCGTCTTCTACGCAGCCAGCTTCACTGCGTTGGGAAGCTCGGTGCCGACGGTCGAATCGAGCGGTCAGGAGGTCGTCGCCTGGTTCGGAGCGAACTCCACCAATGCCCAGGTGTACGCGTGGACCGCGACGTTCGCGGCGCTCGCGCTCACCGTCTTCGGCGCCATGGTGGCCGGCCTGTTGCCGAAGCCGAACCGCTACATCTTCTTCGGCGGCATACTCGGTTGGGTCGTCACCGGTCAGGTGCAGGCCTGGTTCTGGGCCGGGTTGGCGTTCCACCCCGCCGGTCTCGACCCGGCGACCGCTCGCACACTGTTCGACATACCGCAGTACTGGGGGCCGATCGTCAACGGGTCGACCATGACGATGGCGGCCGCATTCGTCCCGCTCGCGTTCGGCAGATCGGCGATCCTCCCCCGCTGGCTGGGGTGGCTCAGCGTGCTCTTCTTCGCCGAACAGGCCATCGAGACCATCACGGTGTTCGGCACGAGCGGCTTCCTCGCACCCGGTGGCGCCATGAACCTCTATCTGGGCGGGGTGATCGGCATGGCGTGGGTCATCGGGGTGCTGGCGTGGGGCTTCAAGCGGGCGGCCTCACCGGCCGCGCCCGACGGCTCCGAGATCGTCAGCGCCTGACCCGTCCGCCGGGCACGATCGCCACGGGTCGACGTGAAGGCGACGGCTACAGGTTCCAGATGCGCGCCGCGTTGCCTTCGACCATGAGGTCGCGCTCGGCCTCGGGGATCCCTTCGAACGTCTCCTCGATCACGGTCAGCGACTTCGGCCACGTCGACACCGGGTGCGGGTAGTCGCTCGACCACAGCAGGTTCTGCGCGCCGAGCACGTGACGAAGGTTGCGCACGGGATCGGGTTCGTCGATGAACGTCATCGCCAGGTTGCGGTGGTAGTAGAAGCTCGGCAGCTCGCCCCGGAGCACGGGGAACTCGTAGCCCTGGCGCAACACCATGTCGTCGAGGAACGCCACGTATCCCGCGACCCACGCGAGCCCGGGCTCGACGAACACGATCTTCAGGTCGGGGTAGCGGGTGAGGATGCCCGTGAGCAGCCACATGCCGAGCGCCTCGCATGCCGACAGCGGCATGCACGACAACGTCCACGCCAGTCGCGGCGTGGGATCGCGGTCGGCGAGCTGATCGAGCGCGGTGTTGAGGCCGATGTGGCAGCACACGGGGAGACCACTCGCCGAGATCGCGGCCCACATGCGGTCGTAGCGCTCGTGGAAGTAGTCGGGCTGGCCGAGCTCGGCGGGGAACACGGGCAGCTGCAGCGACCTGCCGCCCATCGCCGCGACGCGCTCGATCTCGGCGACGGCGAGGTCGATGTCGTGGATCGGCACCTGGTACGTCACGACGAGCCGCGTCGGATCCGCCGCCGCGAAGTCGAGCAACGTGTCGTTGAACGCGCGCGTCGCTTCCGCGGCACCGGTCGGGAGCAGGTACAGGTACCGGTACGCGCTCACCTCGCAGTAGAGGACCTCCACGTCGACGCCGTCGACGTCCATGTCGCGCAGACGCTCATGCGGTTCGGCGTAGCCGGGGCGGTTCCACGACGCGTGCCGGATCTCGTTCCCACCCTGGTTCGCCTTGGCCGCGTTGCCGCCGAGCATCTCGCGGTACGCCTGCATGAGCGCGGCGTCGTACTCGTCGTGCAGGCGCGCCGCGAGGTGCGCCTTCACGTCGTCGTGCTGCACGTTGACGTGGGAGTCGGCCGAGATGATGCGGGAGGTCGCCATGTCGCCATCCTCCCACCTCCGTCCCACCTCACCCGTCCGTCCACTTCGTCGCTCAATCGCTTGATTGAATCGGATGATTGAGATACCGTGCACCCCGTGGCCGTCACCATCGCCGAACCCACTCAGGTCCGTCTCCTCGACGCGGCCGAGCGCCTGATGGGAGAGCGCGGCGTCGACGCCGTCTCGCTCCGGGCCATCAACGTCGAGGCCGAGAGCAACGTCGCCGCCGCCCACTACCACTTCGGTTCCAAAGCGGCGCTGGCGCGGGCCGTCCTCGACCGCCGAATGGCCGTGCTGGGCGAGGAGCGCCTCCGACAGCTCCACACGCTCGCCACCGGGCCGACGCCGTCGCCCCGCGCCATCGCGGCCGTCTTCGTCGGCCCGCTCTTCGACTTCGCATCGACCCCCGAAGGCCGGCGCTACGTACGCTTCCTCGACGCCCTCCACCGCGCCGGAGGCGACTGGCTCGCCGTGCTGGATGCCGCGTTCTCGCCGCAATGGGCCCAGCTCGAGCCGGTGCTCTCGGGCGCGCTCCCCGAGCTCGACACCACGCGCCGCGGCATGCGCCTCTCCCTGGCCAGCGACACGATGCTCCGGATGCTCGCCGATGCCGACCGCTACGCGGCTGGCCTCGACGCCGACGGCTACCGCCACGAGGTGATCGACGTGTTCGCCGCGATCATCACCGCTCCGTCCCCGACCCACCAGGAGGCACCATGACCGCGACCACCACGCCCCGCGTCGAGCTCGACGTCCGACCGCTGACCGGCGCGTGCGGCGCCGAGGTGCACGGCGTCGACCTCACCGCGCTCGACGCCGAGGCCTGGGACGCGATGTACGCGGCGTGGCTCGAGCACCTGGTGCTGTTCTTCCCCGGCCAGTCGCTGGATGCCGACGCGCACGTCGCCCTCGGTCGCCGCTTCGGCGAGCCGGAGATCCATCCCTTCATCACCAAGCGCGACGACGACCACCCCGAGATCGTCGTGCTCGACACCATCGGTCGCGGTGCCGACCTCTGGCACACCGACGTCACGTTCAGTCCCACGCCACCGATGGCGTCGATCCTCCAGATGATCGTCAACCCACCCCGCGGTGGCGACACCATCTTCACGAACCAGTACCTCGCGTTCGAGACGTTGTCCGATCCGCTGCGCGACCTGCTCGAAGGTCTCACGGCGGTGCACACCGCTGCCGTGTTCGGCCACGCGGAGCAGGAGGCGACCCATCCGGTCGTGCGCACGCATCCCGAAACCGGCCGACAGTCGCTGTTCGTGAATCGCACCTTCACGTCGCACATCGCGGAGATGCGCCGCGAAGAGAGCGACGCCCTCCTCCAGCATCTCTACGCGTGGTCGGAGCAGCCGGCGTTCCAGTGCCGGTATCGCTGGGACCTCGGGAGCATCGGCATCTGGGACAACCGCTGCACGCAGCACTACGCGATCCCCGACTACTCGGAGCGACGGGTGATCGAGCGGGTCACGGTCATCGGTGACGCGCCGAACGGCGGCCCGCCGCGCTGGGCACCGTTCTCTGAGCGCGGTCCGGTCACCGACGACCGGTCGCAGATCACCATGGCCGAGACCGACCCTCGCGCGAACTCGATGACCGCTGCCGAGTAGCGCCGGGGCCATCCGGCGTGACAATCTAACCCCTGATTGTAAACCTCGGGGGGAGCACGGATGGACGTCGCCGCATCGATGGAGGCCGCGCAGGCGCAGACGGGTCTGGACGAGTACGGACCCGAAGCCGAGGCCATGGTCGAGGCCCTGACCGTGCTCGTCCGGTCCGCGAACGACGAAGCGGACCTCGACGAGCAGGGCGAGGTGGTCTTCGGTGGGATGGTCGTGTCCCTGCTCACCCGACGCCTCGAGATCGAGCGCTGGTACCGGGACCACCCCGAGATCGGCGACCAGCAGATCGCGTCGGTGCTCTTCGGCGTCGGACTCCCCCGCACCGGATCGACCGCGCTGAGCTACCTGCTCGCGCAGGACCAGTCCGTGCGCTCGCTGCGCATGTGGGAAGCCAACCAACCCACGCCCCCGCCGGAGCTCGAGTCCGAGGACGACGACCCGCGCTTCCTGGCGGCGAAGGAAGCCATGGGCATGATGAGCATGGCGCCCCCGGAGCTCAAGTCGATGCTGCCGTCGTCACCCGACGGACCCTCGGAGTGCCTCGAGCTGCTCAACCTCTCGTTCCGCTGCGCGATGCTCGACACCGTCGCGCAGACTCCCTCGTACGGCGAGTGGCTGATGGACTGCGACTACGGACCGGCCTACCGCTACCACGAGCGCGCCCTCAAGCTGTTGCAGTGGCGCCGCCCTCCGAACCGGTGGCGGTTGAAGACGCCGGCGCACATGTTCGGCATCGACGCGCTCGACGCGGTGTACCCCGACGCCAAGTTCGTGATCACCCATCGCGACCCCGCCAAGGTGATGGCCTCGCTGGCCAGCGTGGAGACCGCGGTCGTCCGCATGTACACCGGCAAGGCAGACCCGCTGTACTTCGGTCGGCACTGCGTCGACGACTGGGACCGTGCGCTGCGGCGGTTCCTCGCCTTCCGCGACCGCGTCGGCGAGGATCGGTTCTTCGACATCGCCTTCGCCGACATGCAGGCCGATCCCGTCGGCACGGTGCGCGGCCTGTACGACTGGCTCGGCGAAGACCTCACACCCGAGACCGCGGCGGCGATGCAGGAGTGGTGGGACGACAGCCAGGAAGACCGCAGCGCCGGCGGCGGACACCAGTACACCCCCGAGGAGTTCGGTCTCGACGCAGACGAGCTCCACGAGCGGTTCGCGTACTACTCGGAGCGGTTCCCGTTCGCGACCTGATCCGAGCGTCTCGCGCGAGCGTGCATGGAAGCGGTGCGAATCGGGCATCACACTCCTGGCATGGGAGAACCTGAGGGGAACGAGGCGATGCCGCGATGAGGTTGCGGCTCTCGGCACTGTCCGAGCGGTTGCGGACGAGCCTCTTCGTCGTCCCGTTCGTGTACGTCGTCCTCGGCATCGCCCTCGCCGAAGGTGCGCTGCTGCTGGACCAGCAGATCGCGAGGCCCGCGTCGGACCTCCCACTCGGGTTGGGATCGACGGTGCAGAGCGCGCGCGCGGTGCTCAGCACCACTGCAGGCGCCACCATCACAGTGGCGGGCATCGCGTTCTCGGTGTCGCTCCTCGTGTTGCAGCAGGCCGCGAGCGAGTACTCGCCTCGGGTGCTCTCCGGTCTCTTCCGCGACCCGTTCAACAAGCGGGTCATCGGCATCACCATCGGCACGTTCGCGTACTGCCTCATGGTGCTGCGTTCGGTGCACACCGAGATCGGGAGCGGCAAGCCCGCAATCCCCAACGTGGCCGTGGCCCTCGGCGTCATTCTCGGCATCATCTCGCTCCTCTCGGTCATCGCGTTCATCAGCCACAACGCGCACTCGATGGAGATCGGCGAGATCCTGGGCGTGGTGACTGCCAACGCACGGGAGGCCATGGACGCCCGCCGCTCCGACGCTCCCCTCGAACCCTCGGACCGGCAGGACCCCGCGTCGGTTCCCGCGGCGGCGCCGCACGTGACGCGCCTCGACGTCTCGGGATGGGTGCAGCTCGTCGACCATGCTGCGCTCCTGCGCGCCTGTCCCGACAGCACGACGGTCCGCATGGAGGCCCGGCCCGGCGACTACGTGCTTCCCGGATCGGTGCTGTGCAGCGTCTGGCCGGCGCCCGCACGCGACGCCGACGCACTCGACCGATCCCTGCGGGCCACCGTGCGGGTGGGGAACGCCCGGACGCTGCGTCAGGATCCGATGTACGGCATGCGCCAGATCGCGGATGTCGCACTGCGCGCCCTGTCTCCCGGCGTCAACGACCCGACGACCGCCCACGAGGCGATCATGCACCTCGCCACCCTGGTGCGGGAGTGGCTTGCCGAGCCCGCCCGCCCCGCAGACCTGTCGCTCGACGGGCGTCGCCTCGTTCGACCCCGCGACGACGACACCGACACGTTGCTCACCACCGTCTTCGGTGAACTACGACGTGCGGCGGCGACACAACCCCGAGTCTGCGAATACCTCGTCGACGCTCTCGGCGCGATCGATGCCACGCTCCCGCCCGACCGCCAGGTGCTCGTCGGCCCGGCGCTGCGCCGTCAGGCGAGCGCCGTGGTCGGGGCGTGCGAGGCCGAGGAACCCGCCCCGAGCGATCTGGCCCGCGTGCGCGCAGCGGCGCACTGGGCGTCCGGCGACGTCGTCGATCAGCGGTGAACGCGACGCCGGTGTCAGGCCGCCCTGGGCGCTGCCACTGACTCGTCGACCGGTTCGGGCGACAGAGCCGCAGTGAGGCGGGCCCGCACCCGGGGAGCGTCGGCGGGGGGCACCCGGTTGGCTGCGAGCACCCCGTCGACCATGTCGGCGATCACCTCGGGAAACGGACGCCCCCGGAGCCGGACCGACACGACCGCGCCCGCCGGGTAGCGCCGGATGGTGCGGGCCGCATCGGCCGTCCGGGGCGGCGACCGGAACGCGGGCACGCTCAGGCCCGCCTCGTGGGCGGCAGCCCCGAGACGGCGCGCGGTGTCGGCGAAGCGGAGGGCAGGCAGCTGGGTGACGGTCTCGGTGACGGTCCGGTCGTTCACGGGCACCAGCATCGCAGGGGGGTGTGACAGTCATGTCTGCCATCCCGTTTCCGCGTACCCGGTGCGTCACTATGGCGCACCAGTGACGCCGAAACGCATCGTGCCCCGGACGGGGCGACCCTACGACCGCGAGATCGCCCGCCTGGCGGTGCCCGCCCTCGGCGCCCTCGCGGCCGAGCCGCTCTACCTCCTGGCCGACACCGCGATCGTCGGCCATCTCGGGACCCGCCCGTTGGCCGGCCTCGCCGTGGCCGGCTCGGTGCTGACCGCGGCGTTCAGCGTGTTCAACTTCTTGGCCTACAGCACGACGGCCGGCGTGGCCCGCCAGCTCGGAGCCGGGCGCCCACGAGATGCGGCGGAGAGCGGCGTCGACGGCTGCTGGCTCGCGGTCGCACTCGGCCTGGTGCTCACGGTGCTGGGGCTCGCCCTCGCGCCGGTGATCGTCGAGGTGATGGGCGCGTCGGCCAGCGTGGCGCCGCTTGCGGTGACGTACCTGCGCATCAGCATCCTGGGCGCACCCGCGCTGCTGCTCGCCCTCGCCGGCACGGGCTACCTGCGCGGCATGCAGGACACGAGGACCACGCTCGTGATCGCGGTGATCGCCAACGCCGCCAACCTCCTGATCGAGTTGCTGTTCGTGTACACGCTCGACCTCGGCATCGCCGGTTCGGCGTGGGGCACCGTGCTCGCGCAGTACGGCGCGGCGATCGCGTACCTCGTGATCGTCGCTCGGGCGGGACGGCGCGCCGACGCGTCGCTCCGCCCGCGACCGGCAGGGGTGCGCGCGAACGCGACGGTCGGGAGTCGGCTCGTGGTGCGCACCGCGTCGTTGATCGTCGCGTTGCTCACCGCCACCGCGATCGCATCCCGCATCAGCGACGACGCAGTTGCCGCCCACCAGATCTGCATGCAGGTCTTCCTGTTCCTCGCGCTCTCCCTCGACGCGCTCGCGATCGCGGGCCAGGCGATGGTCGGTCGCTTCCTCGGCGCGTCGACCACGCACGACGCGCGCGCCGTCGGGCGCCGGCTGCTCGAGGTCGGCGTGGTCGCCGGCGCGCTGTTCGGGCTCGCGGTCGTGGTGCTGCGACCATGGCTCGCGGGTGCGTTCACCAACGACGCGGGAGTGCGCCACCTCGTGCTCCAGGTGCTCTGGATCGTCGCCGCGCTGCAGCCGGTCGCGGCGGTGGTGTTCGTGCTCGACGGCGTGCTCATCGGCGCGGGCGACGCCGGCTACCTGGCGCTGGCGATGCTCGTGGCCACCGTCGGCGTGTACCTCCCGGCCGCACTGCTCGTGGCCGTGGTCGACGGCGGGCTGCTGTGGCTCTGGGGCGCGCTGGCGCTGTGGATGATGGCCCGCTTCGTGGGCATGGCCGGGCGGTTCCGCACGACCCGGTGGGAGGTCGAAGGCGCCACGCTCGCCTGAGCGGGGACGGCAGTACCGTTCTGGGGTGCCCGCGTCCCCGGAACCGTCTCCCGAAACGGCCCTGCGTCTCGTCGCTGGCGATCAAGACCGGGCGAGGACAGAGGGAGCGGGAGCGAGCGACGGTGAAGCGGCGCCGCTCGACGAACTGCTGCGGGTCGACGCGTGGGGCCGCAGCGAGCCCGTGCGCGCGCTCGCCCGCACCCTCTACGAGCCCATCTACCGTCACTGGCTGCGCGCCGAGTGGGAAGGCCTCGAGCACGTCCCGCTCGAGGGCGGCGCGCTGCTCATCGCCAACCACGGTGGCGCGATCCCGTCGGACGCACCGGTGGTGATGCACGGCATCGAGACCGAGCTCCTGCGACCCGTCTACGGCCTGGCCGAGAACCTGTTCCGGCAGCTGCCGGTGATCGGCACGCTCTGGTCGCGCGCCGGCGGTGTCCCGGCGCACCCGGACAACGCGTACCGACTGCTGCACGACGACGGGCAGCTCGTGCTCGTGTTCCCCGAGGGCACCAAGGCCACCGGCAAGCTCGTGCGCGAGCGCTACCAGCTCCGCCGGTTCGGGCGCGGCGGGTTCGTGGAGATCGCGATGCGTGCCGGCGTGCCCATCGTGCCGATGGCGATCGTCGGCAACGAGGAGGCCATGCCCATCCTCTGGAAGAGCGCGCGCATCGCCAAGCTGCTCGGCCTCCCCTACTTCCCGATCACCGCCAACCAGCTCGTGTACGGCCCACTGCTCGGGTACGTGCTCCCGCTGCCGGCGAAGTTCCGCATCCGGGTGCTGCCACCGATCACGTTCGACGTCGAGCCCGGACTCGCTCGCTACAACCGCGGCATGGTGATGGAACAGGCCGAGCGCATCCGGTCGCTCGTCCAGTCGGAGGTCGACGACCTCCTGCGCAACCGTCGCAGCATCTGGCGGGGCTGAACCGGTGCGCGTTCTCGTCACCGGACTCGGCACCTTCTGGGGCAGCCGCATCGCGCAGGCGCTCGAGCAGCGGCCCGATGTCGACCTCGTGGTCGGCGTCGACACGCGCGAACCGCGCCTCCCGCTCACGCGCACCGAGTTCGTGAAGGCCGACGCGTCCTACACGATCTTGCGCCGCATGGTGCGGGCGACGCAGGTCGACACCGTGCTGCACACGCACCTCGAGGTCGACTCCACGCGCACGAGCAGCCGACGCATCCACGAGGTCAACGTCATCGGCACCATGAACTTGCTGGCGGCGGCCGCGGCCGAAGGCAGCGCGGTGAACAAGATCGTCCTCAAGACGTCGACCCTCATCTACGGATCGAACTTCGCCGACCCCTACTTCTTCCGCGAGACGCAACGCCGCACGCTGCCTCCGACCACACCGGTCGAGCGGTCCTTGGTGGAAGTCGACGCGCTGGTCGGCGACTTCGCCGAGGACCACCCGGATGTGGCGGTCACGTCGTTGCGGTTCGCCAACGTGCTCGGCGACGACGTCACCACCGTGTTCTCGCGCATGCTGCGCATGCCGGCGGTGCCCGAGGTGTTCGGCTACGACCCGCGCCTGCAGTTCGTGCACGAAGACGACGTCACGCGCGCGCTGGCGCACGCGACGACGGGCGATCAGCGCGGCACGTTCAACGTCGCCGGGCCGGGCACCATCACGTGGAGCGAGGCGTGCCGCGCGGTGGCGCGCCGCCGGTTGGCGATGCCGCCGGTGTTCACTGGCCCCGCGCGGCTGCCGTTGCGACTCCTGCGCGTCGTCGACATCCCTCCCGAGGTGCTGAGCCTGTTGCGGTACGGACGCGGCGTCGACACCAGCAAGTTCGTCGCCACCGGCTTCGTCTACCGCTACTCCACGCCGGCCACGGTCGAGGCGTTCGCCAAGGCGCGCCGGCTCGAACGCATCGTCGGCTCCCCTCCCGCGTACGAGTACGAGCGCGACGTCGAGGACTTCCTGCGCAACTCCCGCGCCGTGGTGCAGCCCGAGAGCTGAGGCCCGAAGCGTTCAGCGAGCTGCGCGAATGGCGGACCGTCACACGACTGTCGCACGAAGCGAACACGGAGCGCGCGCTCGTGACGTCCACTGAGTGCTCACCGTCGAGGGGGTCGCGCGTGGTCGGCAACGTGCTCGGATCGCGGAACACGGTCGGGACGAAGTTCACGTGGGTGCTCGTGGTGACCCTGGTCCTGTCGAGCGCGACGGCGCTGGGCTGGGGCGCGGGCCCGGCCGGTGCCGCGTCCTCGACCACCAAGGCGTGCAAGAGCCTGCTCGGCGTCCAGGACGATCTGTCGAACCTGTCGCGAGACATCACCCCGGGCTCGTTCGACGGCGAGCTGTTCAGCACCATCGGTGCCGCGTTCGCCAAGGCGGCCCGCTCCGCACCCAAGGCGGTCAAGGGCTCGCTGCACCAGCTGGCGAAGCTCTACAAGGCGGTCGGGAACACCGACAGCGCGGTCGAAGCGGGCATCGAGCTCAGCAAGAGCGGCCAGAAGTACGCCAAGGCCACCGAGAAGTTCGCGAAGTTCTTCGCCACGAAGTGCGTCGGCGCGAGCGGCGGCTCCTCGACGGGTGCGAGCAGCTCCGGGAGCAGCGCGGGCGGGACGCTCGTGTTGGCGGGCGTGACCATCCCGCTCGAGACCAGCCGCTGCGCCCTGAAGGAGCAGACCGCGGCCGGCCAGGACATCGAATTGACCGCGCAGGCGAACGGCACCAACGACGCCGGTGACACCGTGATGATCGACTTCACCCGTTACGCCGAGGGCGGCCAGTTCGAAGGCGACGACATCAGCGTCGACGTCGGCGCCGTCGGCTCCAGCGATGCGGTGCGTTACCACACCCGCCTCGACCATGGCGCCGTCGACCGCTCGGGCGACACGTTCAGCGTCGACGACGTCGAGCTGCGCGGAGACGAGGGACCGCAGGTGTCGATGTCGTTCGACATCGAGTGCTGACGACCGCGTCTAGCTGAAGAACGTCGTCTCGAACTCCTGGCGGCGTTCGTCCCACTCCTCGCGAGTGATCGCGTAGCGCACGTGGTCCTCCCACGTGCCCTGGATCTGCAGGAAGCGGGTGGCGGTGCCCTCGTCGCGCAGTCCCAGCTTCGCCGCGACGCGCCGGCTCTTCGAGTTGCGGGGCACGATGGCTGCCTCCATCCGGTGCAGGCCGAGCTCCTCGAAGCCGTAGCGCATGACGATCGCCACCGCGTCGGGCGTGTACCCGCAGCCCGCGTAGCGCTCGTCGATCCAGTAGCCGATGAAGCACGACTGGAACGGCCCGCGCAGCACGCTCCCGAGGCTCACCTCGCCGATGAGCGTGCCGTCGAGCAGGAAGGTGCCGAAGCCGTACGCGCTGTCGAACTGGCGCTGGCGGTCCCACGCACCACAGCGGGCGCGGAACGCCTCGCGATCGACGACGGGGTCACGCGTTCCCGGTTCGGGCAGCGGCTCCCAGCGCTCGAGCCAGTCGCGGCTGCGGACGCGGATCTCGCGCCAGGCATCGTGATCGCGCACCTCGAGGGGGCGCAGCATCACCCGCGGGCCCACCAGGGCCGACTCGCGACGTCCTCTCATCGGGCGAAGGATATTCATTGGCCTGACCCGGTGCCCAGAGCACGTGCGGTCGCCCGACACACGTCGATCTGACCAACTGCGACCGCGCCGATACGCTGCGGCACTTCGCCGTGTGGAACCTGGGGGGACTTCATGGGCAGGGCACATCGATCCAGCCGCGCGTTGTCGGGCGCGTGCGTCGTGGCGCTCGTCGTGGGCGCGACGCTCGTCGGGCTCCAGGGCGCGACGCAAGCCGCGACCAACGCTGCGACGCAGGGCGTGACGAAGCACTCGATCAAGGTCGGCATCGCCCTCATCGACTACGGCTCGATCAAGGACTTCCTCGACTACAACCACGGTGACCAACGCGCGGTCGCGCAGAGCGTCGTCGACGACATCAACGCGCACGGAGGCATCAACGGGCGCAAGATCGTCCCGGTGTTCAAGGAGTATCCGCCGATCCCCGGCCGTGAGCCCGATCCCCTGTCGCTGTGCACCTCGTGGGCGGAGGACGACAAGGTGTTCGCGGTCCTCGGCGTGTTCATCGACTTCACCGGGCAAGGCATCCTCTGCCTCACGCGTGAACACCAGGTGATCCACATCGGCCACGAGCTCGATCAGCCGTGGATCGACGAGTCGCCCGGCGGGATCCTCCTCACCCCGGACAACACCAAGGAAGGCGCCGCCGGCGTGCTGGTGGACCTCCTGGCCGACAACGGGCGCCTCAAGGGCAAGACCGTCGGCGTGCTCGCGAGCAAGAACGGGGAACCGCGAGCGACGGGGACCGTGATCCCCGCACTCAAGCAGCACAAGGTGAAGCTGGGGTCCACCGCGATCCTCACGCTCACCGGGCCCGAGACCGAAGCGGTGCGGTCGCAGCTCGACGCGTTCATCGAGAAGTGGAAGACCCAGGACGTCGACACGGTGTTCCTCTCCGGCCTCGACGTCTCGTCCAAGAGCTACGTCACGCAGATCAAGCAGGCCTTGCCCGACGCAGTCCTCATCACCGACGCCGACTCGACACTCGAGCAGGCACGTGATCTGGTGACTGCCGGCACCGATCCGAACCCGTACGCCGGGATGATCAGCACGACCGGCCTCACCTTCTCGGAGCGATGGGCCGACAAGAGCCCCCTGCTCCAGAAGTGCGTCGACATCTACGAGAAGGCGAGTGGCAAGAAGGTGCCCGGCCCGGAGAACGAGGTGATCGACAGCGACGGGAAGAAGGTGCAGACCGACGTCTCCGTGATGGACTTCTGCGGTGAGCTCCTGATGTTCCGCACCATCGCCGAGAAGGTCGGGCCGAACCTGACGGTCAAGAACTGGCAGAAGACCGTCGACGACTTCGGACCCATCGACCTCGTGTCGACGCCGTTCGCGTCGCTCTGCAAGGGCAAGTACTCCGCCAACGATGCCTTCCGGCTGGTCACCTTCGATCCCAAGGCCGGAAGCTCCGGAGACTGGAAGCCACTCACACCGGTCAAGAACGCGAACGGCGGTACGTGTGCGAAGGCCGGCGCGGGAGGGAGTTAGCCTGACCCGGTGCCCATGAACGGCGAGCGGTTGGTGTGGCTCGATCTCGAGATGACCGGGCTCGACCTCGAACGTCACGTGATCGTGGAGATCGCGGCGCTCGTCACCGACGACGACCTCGAACCGGTCGACGACGGCATCGACCTCATCGTCCACCAGCCGCCGAGCGCGCTGGCCGAGATGGACGACTTCGTACGGAACATGCACACGAAATCGGGGCTGCTCCCCGAGATCGAGGCGTCGACGCTGTCGCTCGCCGACGCCGGCGCGCAGGTGCTCGACTACGTGCGCGGGCACGTGGCCGAGGGCAGCTCCCCGCTCTGCGGCAACTCGATCGGCGTGGACCGCCGCTTCCTCGACCGTCAGCTTCCCGAGCTCGACCGCTACATCCACTACCGCAGCATCGACGTGTCGAGCTTCAAGGAGCTGTGTCGCCGCTGGTATCCCGCGGTGTACAAGGGCCGGCCGGGCAAGACCGAGACCCACCGGGCGTTGGCCGACGTGCGGGAATCGATCGCGGAGATGAAGTACTACCGCGAGCACATGTTGGTGGCGCCGCCCGCCTCGCAGTCGCCGGCGTCAGCCCAGTAGCTCGCGCAGCGCGCCCAGCAGGGTGGTGACCGAGCGGTCGCGCGCGGAGTGGCCCATGAGGCCGATGCGCCAGGCCTTGCCCGCGAACGTGCCCAGCCCGCCGCCGACCTCGATGCCGTAGGTGGTGAGCAGGGCCGTGCGCAGGGCGGCGTCGTCGGCGCCGTCGGGGAGCCAGGCGGTGGTGAGCTCGGGCAGGCGATGGCCGTCGGGCACCACGAGACGGAAGCCCAGGTCGGGCAGCGACGCCTGGAGGCGGGTCCCGACCGAGCGGTGGCGGGCCCAGGCGGCCTCGAGGCCCTCGTCGAGCAGGGCGCCGAGGGCGGCGTGGAGGGACATCACCATCGAGACCGGCGCGGTGTGGTGGTACACCCGGCTGGCGCCGTCGACGTAGTTGGCGATGAGCGACACGTCGAGGTACCACGACTGCGGGGGAAGAGCGCGGCTCTGGATGCGCTCGACGGCCCGGGGCGAGAAGGTGACCGGCGAGAGACCGGGCGGCACGCCCAGGCACTTCTGCGTGCCGGAGTACGCGGCGTCGACGTTCCAGCCGTCGATCTCGACCGGGATGCCGCCGAGCGACGTGACCGTGTCGACCAGCAGCAGCGTGTCGGTGTCGTGCAGAGCAGCGAGCGGCGCGACGTCGTTCTCGACGCCGGTCGACGTCTCCGCGTGCACCACCGCGACGAGACGCGCGTCGGGGTGCTCGCGTTGGGCATCGAGCAGTCGTTGCGGATCGAGTGGGAGGCCCCACTCCTCGTCGATGCGCACGACGTCGGCGCCACAACGTCGCGCGACCTCGCACATGCGCTCGCCGAACACTCCGTTGACGCCGACGATCACGGTGTCGCCGGCTTGCACGAGGTTGACGAAGCACGCCTCCATGCCCGCGGAGCCGGTGCCGCTCACCGGGAAGGTCAGCGCGTTGTCGGTGCGGAAGACGGTGCGCAGGCGCGCCATCGTCTCGTCCATGATCGCGATGAACTCGGGATCCATGTGCCCGAGCATCGGACGCGACAGCGCGGCGACCGCCTCGGGGTACGGGTTCGATGGGCCGGGCCCGAGCAGCAATCGATCCGAGATGGGCATGCCGCGGAGCCTACCCATTGCCGTTTTGGCGTGGTTGGTGTGCCGTAGCGGCACACGAGCCACGCAAGATGCGGGGTGGGGTCAGGCGCGGGCGAGGACGGGGAACCAGTGCTGGAGGAGCTGGTGCACCTCGAGCACGCAGTCGTCACCAGCCGTCATGCCGCGCGCGACCTCCGCCGCGGCGCGCGCCACGTGCGTGACGTCGTCGTCGGGGAGTTGGATCTCGTCCGCCTCGGCGGCGCGCTGCACGATCAGGGCGGCGTCGCGGGCCGCGTGTGCGGCGTGGCGCGTGCGGTGGGAGTGACGGAGGGCGCGGTCGATCGCGATCGTGGCGTGCCACGCGTCGACTTCGTCACCGGCGGTGTCGCTGACGAGCGACCGCGCGACATCGTGGATGTCGTCGGCGGTGAGCTGCTTCAGGGCGGCGTGGAACTCCGTCAGATCCATGCCTGACATTCTCGACACAACTGAGGGTCCAGTTGGGGGATTTTCGGGGTCGGGGCGAGCAATTCCCTGTGAACGGGGTGTTTCTCCGTTGCGGCAGCTCAGCCCGGCGCGACCTGGCTGCGCACCAGACCGTCGAGGATGTCGGCTTCGCTCACCAACATCCGGTCGAATCCGAGCGTGCGGAAGATGCCGACGAGCACCGCGGTGCCGCCGACGATCACGTCGACGCGTCCCGGTTCGAGCCCCGGGTTGTGCGCGCGTTGCTCGGCGTCCTCGGTGGCGAGGGTGCGGAACACGTCCTCGGCAGCCTCGCGTGTGAGCACGAAGTGGTGGATCTTCTCCGGGTCGTACTCGGGGATGCCGAGCTCGACGGCCGCAACCGTGGTGACGGTCCCGGCGAGACCGATGAGCGTCGCGGCCTCGGTGGCACCCGGGATCTCCCGCGGCACCTCGGCGACGAGATCGCGCACCGCCGCCACCGCGTTCGAGAGCTCCTCGGGCGCGGGCGGATCGGAGTCGAGGTACTGCTCGGTGATGCGCACACAGCCCATGTCGAGTGACACGAGACCGATGGGCGCGTCGGTACCGAGGACGAACTCGGTGGAACCACCACCGATGTCGACGACGAGGTACGGCGCGGGCGCGTCGAGGTCGGCGGTGGCGCCGAGGAACGACAGCGCGGCTTCTTCCTCGCCGGAGATGAGCTCCGGTGTGACTCCGAGCGCGTCGTGCGCGGCGACGAAGAAGTCGTCGCGGTTCGACGCGTCGCGCGCCGCGCTGGTGGCAGTCGCGCGCACCTGGGTGACACCGTGCTCGTCGAGTGCAGCGCGGTATTCGCGCAGCACCTCGACGGTGCGCTCGATGGACTCGGGCGCGAGCGCGCGCGTCTTGTCGACGCCCTGCCCGAGGCGCGTGATGCGCATGCGCCGGTCGACGGGGACGACCTTGGCGTCGCGCGGTGACGCGCCGTCGACCTCGGCGACGAGAAGTCGGACCGAGTTGGTGCCGATGTCGACGCCGGCGACGCGCGTCACGCCTGCGCCTCGACCTGCTCCGCCGCCTCGACCTGCTCCGCCGCCTCGACCTGCTCCGCCGCCTCGACCTGCTCCGCCGCCTCGACCTGCTCCGCCGCCTCGACCTGCTTCGCCGCCTCGACCTGCTTCGCAGCCTCGACCTGCTTCGCAGCCTCGACCTGCTTCGCAGTCCACCGGCCGACGGGGTCGTCGGCGCCGGCCAGCAGGTTGGCGTAGTGGGCGTGCAGGCACTTCACGCCCACCCGGGTACCCCCCACTCCACCGGAGGGGCGCGGACCGGAGTGCCCGGCGGGTACGGCGGCGTCACGCTCGGCCGCGTACGCATCGTGGGCGGCCCGGATGGCCTCGGGGGCGACCGCAGCCTGGGCCGAGCGCACCCCACCGGCCGCCTCGAGCCGGGAGATCCGCAGGTTCAGGTCGGGATCGACGAGCCAGTAGCGGGTCGGCATCGGCGTGCCGTCGCGCGTGAACGGCTCGTTGCGCACCACCACCGGGCCGCCAGCGGCGTCGCGCACCACGACCTCGAAGTCGGCCTGTGGCGGACGGCCGAGGCGCTCGGTGAGCGCGGCGACATCGGCAGGAGCGGCCATCACGGCGCTCAGTCTACGGAGCGACCGCCGCCGTGCTCGGGGCCGGAGTGGGCACGGTGGTGGGGGTGGTGGGGCGCGGGCAGGATGACGAACGGGCGCTCGCCCGGCTTGACCAGCCCGTACTTCTCGCGCGCGAGGCGTTCGATCTCGGAGTCGGTGCTGAGCCGCTGCGACTCCCGCGACAGCCGCGCGTTCTCCGACTGCAGCACCTCGAGCTGCGCGCGCGCCTTGTTGGTCTCGTCACGCTGATCGAGGAACGTGCGAGTCGGGTACACGAACGCGAACAGCAAGCCGACGAGCACCACCAGGAACAGCGCCAGCCGCATCGACGGCCGACGTCGCTCGCGGCGGGGGGTCGCGTCCTTGGCCGGCTTCGCCGTCGCCTTCGGGCGCGGCGTGGACCGCGGCGTGGACCGCGGCGTGGATCGCGCTGCGTCAGCCATCGCCACCACCGGCGCGCGCGGGCAGTGCCCCCGCTCCCAGGTACGACGCGATCGGCCCGAGCTCCTCCTCGATGCGCAGGAGCTGGTTGTACTTGGCGACGCGGTCGCTGCGCGCCGGGGCACCGGTCTTGATCTGGCCGCAGTTGGTGGCGACGGCGAGGTCGGCGATGGTGGCGTCTTCGGTCTCGCCGCTGCGGTGCGACATCATCGCGGTGTAGCCGTAGCGTCCGGCGACGAACATCGTGTCGAGCGTCTCCGACAGCGTGCCGATCTGGTTGACCTTCACCAGGATCGAGTTGGCGACCCCGCGGTCGATGCCTTCCTGCAACCGCTCGACGTTGGTGACGAACAGATCGTCGCCCACGAGCTGCACGCGCGCGCCGAGGGCGTCGGTGAGGACCGCCCACCCGTCCCAGTCGTCTTCCGACATGGCGTCTTCGACCGACACGATCGGGTAGCGGTCGCACAACTCGACCAACCGACCGGACCACTCCGACGGCGAGTATTCGGCGCCCTCACCCGCGAGCACGTACCGACCACCTGCCTCATCCGCGACAAAGAGCTCGGTGGACGCGACATCGAGCGCGAGCGCGATCTCCTCGCCCGGCGTGTACCCGGCACGCTCGATCGCGGTGAGCAGCAGGGCCAGTGCCTCTTCGTTCGACGGGAGGTCGGGCGCGAACCCACCTTCGTCGCCGAGCGCGGTCGACAGGCCGCGCTCCTGCAACAAGGCCTTGAGCGTGTGGTACGTCTCGACGCCCCACCGCAGAGCCTCGGCGAAGCTCGCGGCACCGACCGGCGCGAGCATGAACTCCTGCACGTCGACGTTGGAGTCGGCGTGCGCGCCCCCGTTGAGCACGTTCATGAACGGCACCGGCAGCACGTGCGCGTTGGCACCGCCCACGTAGCGGTAGAGCGGGAGCTCGGCTTCGTCGGCCGCGGCCTTGGCCGCCGCCAGCGACACGCCGAGGATCGCGTTGGCCCCGAGGCGGCGTTTGCCGTCGGTGCCGTCGAGGGTGACGAGCTCGTCGTCGAGGAGACGCTGATCGGAGGCGTCGAGGCCGACGATGGCGTCGGCGATCTCGGTGTTCACGTGCTCGACCGCGGCGCGCACACCCTTGCCGCCGTAGCGCTCGCCGCCGTCACGCAGCTCGTGCGCCTCGTGCGCCCCGGTGCTGGCCCCGCTGGGCACGATGGCACGGCCGCGCGCGCCGGACAGCAGCTCGACGTCGACCTCGACGGTAGGGTTCCCCCGGGAATCGAGGACCTCGCGGCCCACGACCTCCACGATCGTGCTCATGTGCTCCCCGCACTGCTCTTCTCAAGGGCTGGTGGCCACTGTGGCTGATGTGACCAGTGAGCCTAAACCTTTCAACCCCTTCGAGCCGGGCTTCGCGGCGGACCCCTACCCGCAGTACGCCGAGCTCTGCGCCACCAACCCGGTGCAGCGCACGCCGCTCGGGCTGTGGGCCGTGTTCACGTACGACGACGCCGTCCGGCTGCTGCGTGACCCCACCCTGAGCGTCGAGGACCGCAGCGTGATCGGCCCCAACCCGCGGGCCGAGATCCGTCAGCAGATCCTCGGGCAGCGGCCCGAGCGGGGCACCCGGGGGATCCTCAACCTCGATCCCCCCGACCACACCCGCCTCCGCAAGCTGGTGCAGCAGGTGTTCACGCCGCGAATGGTCGAGACGCTCGCGCCGCGGGTGCAGGCGATGGTCGACGAGATGCTCGACGCCGCCGTGGCACGGGGCACGGACAGCGACACCGGGTTCGACGTGATCTCCGACCTGGCCTTCCCGCTGCCGTTCCGGGTCATCAACGAGATGCTCGGCATGCCGGCGTCCGAATCGGAAGAGGCGCGGATGCGCGACCTCGCGCACACCCTGACGCTCGGCTTGGAGCCGTTGCTCGCGCTGCAACACCTCGAGGAGATCGCCGACGCGTCGGACCTCATCGTCGAGCAGGTGCTCGACGCCATCGAGTGGAAGCGCGCCCACCCAGCCGACGACCTGCTGTCCGCGCTCATCGCGGCCGAAGCCGACGGCGACCGCCTCTCCCCCGAGGAGCTCCTCGACCAGGTGATCCTGCTCTACATCGCCGGCCACGAGACCACCGTGAACCTGATCGGCAACGGCACGTACGCGCTGCTGCGCCACCGCGCACAGCTCGAACGGTGGCGCGACGATCCATCGCTCGATGCCAACGCCGTCGACGAGCTGTTGCGCTTCGACGCGCCGGTCCAGTTCTCGCGCCGGGTGGCCACATCAGATCTGGTGATCGGTGACCAGACCATCGAGGCGGGCGTGTTCGTGCTGACGGGCTTGGCGGCGGCGAACCGCGACTCCGCCAAGTGGGGCGACGACGCGCAGGCGCTCGACGTGACCCGCGCCAACGCCGCCCAGCACCTGGCGTTCGGCTCGGGGATCCACCACTGCCTGGGGGCGTCGCTGGCTCGCCTCGAGGGACGGCTCGCGATGGGCACGCTGATCCGGCGATTCCCGGAGCTGGAACTGGCCTCCGACACCCCGGCCTGGAACGGCCGGCTCGTGCTCCGCGGCCTCGACACGCTGCCCGTCATCCTCGCCTGACCGGGAGGAATAGTTGCGGACGCAACTAGGTTGTCCTCGGTGATCGTGCTCCCTGCAGCCCCTGGAGGCCGCCATGCCCGCCGTCACCGTCGAGAACCCGCTCGTCCTCCCACGCATCCCGCGCCCCGACCAGGCGACGACGGTGGCGCGCCCGGCGCTGCGCACCGTCCCGGCCCACCACGCCATCGAGGGCGCCGGCTTCGAGGTGTGGCGTCCGTTCCCGGGCGGCCTGAGCATGCACGACACCGACCCGTTCCTCCTGCTCGACCAGCTCGGTCCGGTCGAGTACGAGCCGATGGAGGCGAAGGGCGCGCCCTGGCACCCGCACCGCGGCTTCGAGACCGTGACCTACGTGCTCGACGGCGAGATCGCGCACCACGACTCGAACGGTGGTGGTGGCGTGATCGGTGAGGGCGACACCCAGTGGATGACCGCCGGTGGCGGCATCCTCCACGACGAGGTGCCGACCGAGCGCGCGCTGCGTGCCGGTGGACCGTCGCACGGCGTGCAGCTCTGGGTGAACCTGCCGTCGTCGCTCAAGTTCACGCAGCCGCGGTACCAGGCGATCACCGGCGACAACCTCGTGCTGCTGTCGTCCGACGACGGCGGCGCGCTCGTGCGCCTGATCGCGGGCGACCTCGCCGGACATCCCGGCCCCGGCGACACCCACACGCCGATCACGTACGCACACGCGACGGTGTCACCGGGCGCGCGAGCTGACGGTGCCGTGGAACCCCGCGTTCAGCGCGATGGCGTACGTCCTGCTCGGTCAGGGATACGCGGGCGAGGAGGGCCGGCCGGTGTCGGAGCACCAGCTCGTCCTCTTCGGCCCGGGTGACACGCTCACCGTGCGCGCCGCCGACCACCAGGAGGGCCCGAGCGACGCGCTCGAGGTGCTCCTCCTCGGCGGCCTGCCGATCGGCGAGCCCATCGCCCACTACGGCCCGTTCGTGATGAACACGCGGGAGGAGATCCTCCAGGCCGTCGACGACTTCAACACCGGCCGCATGGGCACCGTCCCCGCCCTCTAACCCCCGAGCATCTCGGGGTTCGGTGTGTCATTCCACACTCAACTCCGAGATGCTCGCTCAGGGGGCGGTCAGGCGTCGGGGTGGTCGGGCCACACGGACGGGATGTCGACGTCCTGCCCGGCGGCGTCGCGCTCGGCCTCCTCGAAGCGGCGGCGGTAGTCGGCGGCCCAGCCGCGCAGGGCGGACTCCGCGTCGACGCCACTGGCGCGGGCCACGATCACCGACGCCGCCAGCACCTGCGCGAGCTGGGCTTCGACGTGCTCTCCCGCGCGCAGACCGGCGAGCGCGGCGTCGATGCGGTCGAGGGCGGCGTCGACGTCGTCGATCTCGAGCCCGACCGACGCCGCCTTGCGGAACAGCTTGTGCGCGTAGAGGAGTGACGGCAGCCCGGGCGTGATGCCGGCCACGATCGACGTGGTGCCCTTCTCCTCCTTCTTGATCTGCTCCCAGTTGCGCATCACGTCGGAGGTCTCGTCGGCGACGACGTCGCCGAACACGTGTGGGTGGCGGCGCACGAGCTTGTCGTGGATGCCGCGCGCGACGTCGGCGAGCGTGAACTCGCCGGTCTCCTGCGCGATCGCGGCGTGGAGCACGACCTGGTACAGCACGTCGCCGAGCTCGTCCTGGAGTGGCGCCACACCGGCGTCGGGCAGGTGCTCGATGGCCTCGACCGCCTCGTAGGCCTCCTCCAGCAGGTAGCGCGTGAGCGACTCGTGCGTCTGCTCGGCATCCCACGGGCACCCGCCGGGATCGCGCAGCCGCTTGGTCAACTGCACGAGGCGCACCAGCTCGCGCGCCGAGCTCACCGCACCGGTGTCCACGAACACCGACGTGAGGTGGTCGGGCACCACCCCACCGCGGTCGAGCTCCTCGAGCGCGACCACCGTGACGTGCTCGTCGGAGAGGCCGAGGCGTTGCAACACGGTGACCGGCGTGTCGGGACCCAGGTGCTCGAGCAGCGCGAGCTTCACGTCGGAGAGCACGAATTGGTTGTCACACTGCGCGACGAGGAGGCGGCCGGCGAGCTCGGCTGCGTCGATGTCTCGACCGTCGACGACGCGCGCGTCACCATCCATGGGATCGACGCCGAGCCGCACCCACGCGAGATCCGCGAACGACACGCCCGCGACCAGTTCCACCTCGACCATCGGGTCGGCCCGCAGCAACGCGACCGCGCGTTCCGCCACCGCGGGGCTGCCCGGCACCGCGTAGACCACCTCGCCGTGCTGGTGCGCGGCCGCGACGAGCCGCGACGCGATCTCCGCGTACGCGGATGCGAGGTCGGGCGCCGTGTCGTAGACGTCGTCGAACGGCGTGAACGTCACACCATCGGCGAGCAGGTCGACGACCGCGGGATGGCGCAGCGTGCGGGCGAAGCGATGCGAGGACGATGCGAGTGCAGCGCGCGCGACCGGCAGGAGGTGGTCGGCACCCGCCGGTCCGAGGCCGACGGCGACGATCCGGTCGGCCACGTCCCCGCGCCTAACCGGTGGCTTGCGTGATGCTGGCGCAGCCCGTGGGCGGGCACACACCGATCTTCGGGTTCCAGGTCCCGTACCGCGGGTCGACGTGCACGTCGGCCCGCCGGAACTGCTTGCCCAGGAACGTGTTCAGCTGCGCGTCGGTCGTCAGCCCGAGGGCGACACCGTGCGCGCGCAGGTCGACGATGAGGCCCCGGTAGCTCGCCGGGTACTGGTCGAGCTGGTTGCCCACCGACTCCTGGGCCTGCCGGCGGTCGGCCTCGGTGACGTCGACGCCCTTGCGCGCGGCGGCGTCGGCGAGCAGGTCACGGGCGATGTTGAGGGTGAGCACCTGTGCGGTGGCGCGCGAGTCGATCGAGCCAGGGGTGGTCGACGCCTTCTCGGTGGCTTTGGCGTTGGCGAGGTCGTCGAGCAGTCCGTCGACGGTCTGCTGCGAGGTGCGGCTGCCGTTCACCTCGTAGGCGAGGGCGCTCCCACCGGCGGCGACGGCGAGGATCGACACGCCCACCACACAGAGCACGGTGAAGACGGCGATGCTGGCGAGCGCGAGGCGCCGTCGGCTCATCGGGAAACGGGCATCGGGGAACGGCTCATGGCGTTGCGGAGGCTAGCGCGGGTGCCGCGCCGTCCGAGTCCTGGGGAGGACCCTCGGCCGGCGGTGGGAGGAGGTCCCGCAGGAGGTCGACCAACGCGGTGGCGACCTCGGGCGGGGCGGCGCGGACCGGGACGACCAACTCGTCGTCCTTGGCCACCGCCTTGGGCACGAGCCGCCGGAGCCGCACCTTCTGCGATTCCTTCAGGGCCACGCCCACGATGCGGGCGGTGTTGCGCTGCACGGTGATGCTGCGGATGGCGAGGCGCACGCACTCCACCCGGAGCCGGGCCACGTCGAGCAGCGCGACCGCCGACGGCGGCGGCGGGCCGTAGCGGTCCTCCCACTCGTCGCGGATGTCGTCGACGTCCTCGACCGAGGTGACCGCCGCGAGGCGCCGGTACGCCTCCATGCGCACGTCGTCGCGCTGCACGTAGTCACGCGGGAGGTTGGCGTCGACGGGCACGTCGATGGTGATGTCGACCGGCTCCTGGACCGGCTCGCCCTTGAGCTCGCCGACCGCCTCGGTGACCATCTGGCAGTAGAGGTCGAAGCCGACCGCGGCGATGTGACCCGACTGCGCCTGGCCCAGCAGGTTGCCGGCGCCGCGGATCTCGAGGTCGCGCATGGCGATCTTGAAGCCCGAGCCGAGATCGGTGAACTCTCCGATCGTCTTCAGGCGTTCGTACGCCTCCTCGCTCAGCACCCGATCGGCCGGGTGGAAGAGGTATGCGTAGGCGCGTTGCCCCCGTCGCCCGACGCGACCGCGCAGCTGGTACATCTGCGCGAGGCCGAGCAGGTCGGAGCGATCGACGACCAACGTGTTGACCGTCGGCATGTCGATGCCGCTCTCGACGATCGTGGTGCACACGAGCACGTCGAACTCACGCTCGGCGAAGTCGTTCACCACCCGCTCGAGTCGGTTCTCGTCCATCTGACCGTGCGCGACCGCAACGCGTGCGTCGGGCACGAGCGTGCGCACGTTCTCGGCCACGAGCTCGATGTCGCGCACGCGGTTGTGCACGTAGAACACCTGGCCTTCGCGCAGCAGCTCGCGTCGGATCGCCTCCGCGGCGGCGCGGTCGTCGTACTCGCCGACGTACGTGAGGATCGGTTGACGATCTTCGGGCGGCGTGTTCACGAGCGAGAGGTCGCGGATGCCGGTGAGCGACAGCTCGAGCGTGCGCGGGATCGGCGTGGCGGTGAGCGTGAGCACGTCGACCGAGTGCGCCATCTGCTTGATGAGCTCCTTGTGCTGCACACCGAAGCGCTGCTCCTCGTCGACGACGAGGAGACCCAGGTTCTTGGGGTGCACGTCGGACGACAGCAGCCGGTGCGTGCCGATCAGCACGTCGACCGCGCCCGACTCGAAGTCACGCACCACCGCGTGCTGCTCCTTGGCGCTGAGGAAGCGCGACAGCACCTCGACCCGCACCGGGTAGTTGGCGAAGCGCTCGCGGAAGGTCTGCCCGTGCTGGCCCGCGAGCAGCGTGGTCGGCACCAGCACGACGACCTGGGTGCCCTCCTGCACCGCCTTGAACGCGGCGCGCACCGCGACCTCGGTCTTGCCGTACCCGACGTCGCCGCACACCAGACGATCCATCGGGATCGGCCGCTCCATGTCGCCCTTGACGTCGATGATGGCCTGCATCTGGTCGGGCGTCTCCTCGAACGGGAACGCCTCTTCCATCTCGTGCTGCCACGGCGTGTCGGTGCCGAAGGCGCGCCCGGGCGTCGCCAGGCGCTGCCGGTACAGGACGACGAGCTCCTCGGCGATCTCGCGCACCGCGCTGCGCACCCGCGCCCGCTGCTTCTCGAAGTCGGCGCCGCCCATGCGGTTGAGCGACGGCGTCTCCCCGCCGGTGTACTTGCGCACGAACCCGACCTGGTCGGTGGGGACGTAGACCTTGCCGTCCTTGAACTCGAGCCAGAGGTAGTCGCGTTCGACGCCACCCATCGTGAGCGGCTTCATCTCCAGGTAGCGACCGACGCCATGCTGGTGGTGCACCACGTAGTCGCCGGGGTGGAGGTCGTCGTAGTAGTCCTGGCCGCGGCGAGCGCCGCGCGCGCGACGGTGCACGCGCCGACGACCGGTCAGGTCCGCCTCGGCCACCAGCGCGAGGTGCGCACCGGGGAGCACGACCCCGCGTTCGAGGGGCGCGACCAGCAGGCGCACCGCCCCCGGTGCGGGTTCGCCCGCACCGGCGTCGAGCCCTTCACCCGCGAGGATGTCGTGCAGGCGCTGCGCCGACCCGGTGCCTTCGGCGGCGAGCACGACGCGGTAGCCCTCGCCCGCGAGCGCGCGCAGACGACGGGCGAGGGCGTCGGAGTCGCCGACCACGGGGTCGAACGCGCTGGCTGCGACGCGCGGCGTGTCAGGTCCGTCGGGCGTCGCGAGCAACGACACCGCGCCGGCGCCGGTGTGCGCGAGCAGGCGGTCGAACTCGAGCGAGAGGCGCGGCAGGTCGCGTTCCTCCCCCGCGCCCCACGTGACCGCCAGCGTCGACGCCAGCGAGGCCTCTTCGTCGAGCAGCTCCTGGGCCCGGTCACGCATGCGCTTCGGCTCGACCAGCAGGACCAGCGCGTCGTTCGGGAGGAGATCCGTGAGCAGGTGCTCGCGGTCGGTGAGCCACGGCAGCCACGACTCCATGCCGTCGAACAGCTGACCTTCGGCCAGACGCTCCCACTGCTCGCGCCCCCACGGCTGCTGCGCGACCAACGCCGCCGCGCGCTCGCGCACGTCGTCGGTGGGAAGGAGCTCGCGCGTCGGGAAGATGCACGCCTCGGCGACGTCGTGGGTGGAGCGTTGATCAGCCACCGAGAACGCCGACAGCCGATCGACCTCGTCGCCCCAGAGATCGATCCGCACGGGATGATCGTCGGTCGACGGGTACACGTCGACGATCGAGCCCCGCACCGCCACCTCACCACGGGCCTCCACCTGGTACTCGCGCCGGTACCCGCCGGCCACCAACCTCGCCACGAGGTCGTCCCGGTCGACGTGATCGCCCGGCTTCACCACCACGGGCTCGACGTCTTCGGCGTGCGGACCGAGGCGCTGCACGAGCGCGCGTACCGGCGCCACCACGACCTGCGGCGGGGTTCCGGCCCTCAGCCTCCACATCACGCGCAGGCGACGACCCATCGTCTCGAACGAGGGCGACACCCGTTCGAACGGCAGGGTCTCCCACGCGGGGAAGAGCTCGACCTCGCCGTCGCCGAGGAACTGGCCGAGGTCGCGCGCGAGGCGTTCGGCCTCGGCACCCGTCGGCACCGCCAGCAGCAGCGGTCGCCGGCTGGTGACGTCGGCGAGCGACGCCACGAACAGCGACCGGGCTGCGTCGGGCACCGCCACCGTGGGCTGGCGGGCGATCACCGCGCGCAGCGCCGGCTCCTCGGCGAGGAGCGGGGCGAGGGCAGCGAGGGGCGGAGTGGGTGCGGTCACAGGACGCGAAGGAAACCGGGTGCGACGCCGCACCCGGGGGTCACCATCGTACGCGGAACGGAGTGGGCGGACGCGAGCGACGGAGAAAGGTCAGTTGACGCGGTTCATCGCGGCGTCGACGCCGTCGGTGATGATGAGCTCGACCGCGTCGGCCGCTTCCTCGAGCACGACGTCGATCTCGGTACGTTCGCGCTTGGAGAACTTCTTGAGCACGTGGTCGGCCCCGTGCTCCTTCGACACCGGCTTGCCCACGCCGATGCGCACGCGCAGGAACGCGTCGGAATGCAGGTGCGCCTTGATCGACCGCAGACCGTTGTGGCCGGCGAGACCACCGCCGTTCTTCACCTTCAACGCGCCGACCGGGAGGTCGAGCTCGTCGTGCACCACCACCAGCTGTTCGGGTTCCACGCCGTAGCGACGCGCCAACGGCGCCACCGCCAACCCCGAGTCGTTCATGTAGGTGAGCGGGATCGCCAGCGCGACCAGCGACGGCCCGATGCGCACCTGGTCGGCCCGGGCCCGCTCCTTGCCCTTCTTCAGCGTGGCGCCGTGCCGCTTGGCCAGGAGCTCGACGACCTCGGCACCCACGTTGTGGCGCGTACGCGCGTACTCGTCGCCCGGATTCCCGAGCCCCACCACCAGCAGGTCGGCGGCGGTGCCCCGTCGCCGCAGCACCGGTTACTCGTCGCCGGAGTCGTCCGAGGCGTCGTCGGCCGATGCCTCGGCACCACCCTCGCCGGCTTCGCCCTCGACGCCTTCGCCCTCTTCGCCCTCGACGCCCTCGGTGGCGACGCGCGGCGCCGCGACCTGGGCCACGACGAAGTCGGTCTCGGCCTGGGTCTCGACGCCCGCGGGCAGCTCGATGTCCTCGACGCGCAGCTGGTCGCCGATGGCGAGGCGCTCGACGTCGATCTCGATCGACACCGGGATGTTGCCGGGCATGGCTTCGACGGTGAGGTGGAACAGCAGCTGCTCGAGCAGACCGCCGTCCTTCACGCCGGTGGCCTCACCGATGAGGTGGATCGGGATCTCCGCGCTCACCGCGACGTCGCGGTCGATGCGGATGAAGTCGACGTGCACCAGGATCCCCTTGGTGGGGTGGCGGTGGATCTGGCGGGCGAGCGTGAGGACGCTCTCACCGTCCACGTCGAGGGTGATCAGGGTGTTGGCGCCCGACTCACCGGCGAGGATGTGCTGCAGCTCGCGGGCGGGCACGGTCACCGAGACGGTGTCGGTGCCGAGCCCGTAGACGACCGCGGGCACCCGGCCCTCACGGCGGAGACGTCCGGAGGGGCGCGACCCCAGCGTGGTGCGCGGTTCGGCGACGAGAGTGGTATCAGGCATGGCGGAAGCAGGGCCTTTCAGCCGTCCGGGACTCCCCGGAACGTGGAGCCCAGGAGTTTAGACGTTGTCGCCGCGGAAGATCTCGCTGACGCTGGTGTCCTCGAAGACGGCGTCGAGCGCCTCGGCGATGATCGGGGCGATCGAGAGCACCTGGAGGGTGTCGAACCGCTTGTCGTCGGGGATCGGCAGGGTGTTGGTGACCACCACCTGCCGGACGGGGGCGTTCTTCAGCCGGTCGACCGCCGGCCCCGAGAGCACCCCGTGCGTGGCCGTGACCCACACCTCCGCGGCGCCCCGCTCCAACAGCAGGTTGACCGCCGAGGTGATGGTGCCGGCGGTGTCGATCATGTCGTCGACCAGCACGCAGACGCCGCCTTCGACGTTCCCGACCACGTCGGTGGCCTCGGCGACGTTGTGGGTGCCCTTCGGGCGGCGCTTGTCGATGAACGCGAGGTCGGACTCGACCCCGGCATCGCCGAGGCAGTTGGCGAAGCGGCGGGCCAACTTCAGGCCACCGGCGTCGGGCGACACGACGACGACGTCGCCCTCGACCTGCTTGGCGAGGTAGTCGGCGAGCAAGGGGACTGCGGTGAGGTGGTCGACCGGCAGGTCGAAGAAGCCCTGGATCTGACCGGTGTGGAGGTCGACGCTCACGACGCGATCGGCTCCCGAAACGGTGAGCAGGTCGGCGAGGAGCCGCGCCGAGATCGGTTCGCGGCCCTCGGCCTTGCGGTCCTGGCGCGCGTATCCGTAGAACGGGCACACCGCGGTGATGCGACGGGCCGACGCGCGCTTCGCGGCGTCGATCATCAGCAGCTGCTGCATGATGCGGTCGTTGATCGGTTCGCAGTGGCTCTGCACGATGAAGACGTCGGCACCGCGGATGCTCTCGCCGTAGCGCGTGTAGAGCTCGCCACTCGCGAACGTCGACAGCTTGACGTCGCCGAGCGGAACGTTGAGGCACTCGGCGATCTCGGCCGAGAGCTCTTCGTTGCCCTGCCCCGCGAAGAGCATGAGCTTCTTCTTCGAGACCGTTTCCATCAGCTCTCGCCCTCCGCCGCACCGCCGTCATCCTCGTGCTCGGCAGTCTCGCGCTTGGCGACCCAGCCCTCTTCGATCGACGCGGGGACACCCTTCGCCAGCGCGCCCGGCGGCACGTCGCGGGTGACGACCGCGCCCGCACCCGTGTACGCACCGTCGCCCACCTCGACCGGCGCGACCAGCACCGTGTTCGAGCCGGTGCGCGCATCGGCGCCGACGGTGGTGCGGTGCTTCTGCTTGCCGTCGTAGTTGGCGGTGATGTTCCCGGCGCCGATGTTCGCCCGGGGGCCGATCTCGGCGTCGCCCACGTAGGACAGGTGCGGCACCTTTGCGCCTTCGCCGATCTCCGAGTTCTTGATCTCGACGAACGTCCCCACGTGCGCGCCGGCGGCGAGCCGGCTGCCCGGCCGCAGCGAGACGTAGGGGCCGACGGTCGCGCCGTCGCCGATCTCCGACTCGCGAGCGACGGTCTGGCGCACGACCGCGCCGGCACCGACCACGGTGTCGACCAGCTGACAGTCGGGGCCGATCACCGAACCCGCGCCGACGACGGTGCGTCCGGAGAGCATCGTGCCGGGCAGGAGCCGGACGTCGGGCGCGAGCACCACGCTGGTGTCGACGTAGGTGCGCTCGGGATCCGTCATGCCGACGCCTTCGCGCATCCACCGCGTGTTGATGCGGCGACGCAGTTCGGCCTCGGCCTCGGCGAGCTGGGCGCGGTCGTTGACACCGAACGCGTCGGTGGCGTCGTCGGCCTCGACCCCGAGCACGAGGTGGCCGGCCTGGCGCAGCACCGCCACGACGTCGGTGAGGTAGTACTCGCCCTGCGCGTTCTCCGGGCTGAGTCGGCGCAGCGCCGGCGCGAGCAGCCCGCGACGGAAGCAGTAGATCGACGGGTTGACCTCCTCGATCTCGAGCTCCTCGGGGGTGCCGTCGGACTGCTCGACGATCCGGTCGACCCGGCCCTGGGCGTCGCGCACGATGCGGCCGTAGCCGGTGGGGTCGGCGACCCGGGCGGTGAGGAGCGACGCGGCGGCGTCGGCGCGGCGGTGCTCGGTGGCGAGGCGGGCGAGGGTCTCGGCTCGCAGCAGGGGCACGTCGCCGGCCACGACGATGAGGTCGTCCTCCACGTCGGGATCGTCGGCGAAGGCCGTGAGCGCCACGCTGGCGGCATCACCGGTGCCCCGCTGGGTGTGCTGCTCCACGAACTCGACGGGCACGCCGCCGACCAACTGCTCCTGCAGCGTCTTGGTGACGTGCTCGGCTGCGTGTCCGACCACCACCACGATCTTCTGGAGGGGGAGCTGCTCGAGGGCGTCGAGCACGTGCAGGAGCATGGGCCTCCCGCACAGCGGGTGGAGCACCTTGGGCGTCGTCGAACGCATGCGGGTGCCTTCGCCCGCTGCCAGCACCACTGCGCTCACCGGTCGGATCTCCGTGGCCACTGGTCTCCCTGTCCGGGTGTTGCTCGGGGGCAGGGTTTCGAACCCCGACTTGGGACGCCAAAGGACCCCGTGCTGCCGTTACACCACCCCCGAGGGTCCTTCATGACGGTACCTGATGTGCAGGTCGGGACCGGGCCCGACTAACTTGCGCCCTGCCATGGGCTCACTGATCAAGAAGCGCCGAAAGCGCATGCGGAAGAAGAAGCACAAGAAGCTTCTCAAGAAGACGCGCTGGCAGCGCCGTCAGCAGGGCCGCTGACCGCTCTTTCGGTCTCCTGGCACCGCAATTGCCTGCACGTCGCGGCACTCCGGTGCCAGAACGTGCGGGGTGAGCGGAGCGAGGTCAGCTGGCAAGGCGGACGCCGCGGCTGACGCTGGTCGTCCCGACGACCGGCACGCGCATCCCGCGGCTCACCGCGTCGACGAGGGCCGGCAGCCGACGCGCGTCGGCGACGGGGACCACGTAGGCCGAGCCGCTGCCCGCGAGCAGTGCGGGCGCGCCCGTGGCCGCCTCCAGCGCATTGCGGAACTCGATCAGGCGCGGCTCGAGCGCCTCGGCCGCCGGCTCGAGGTCGTTGACCAGCTCTCTGATCACCGGTGCGAGGCGTCGGGGCGCGCGCACCGTCCGCTCCGAGCGTGGACCACCGAGCTCGTCCCACGCCTTGTACACCTCGGGGGTCGACAGTCGGAACGGCGGGATGGCCACGACGAACGCCAGGCCCGTCGGCAGTGCCACCGGCTCGATGATCTCACCGCGCCCGCGCATCCATGCCGCGCCACCCCGGACGCAGAACGGGACGTCCGACCCGACCTCCGCAGCGAGCGCGAGGACACCGGCGTCGTCGACGTCGATGTCGAGGAGCTGGCGCACGGCAAGGAGCGCAGCCGCGGCGTCGGCGGAACCGCCACCGAGTCCTCCACCGGCCGGGATGTGCTTGCGCAGCACGAGTCGCACGCCATGGCCCGACCGCCCGGCGCGCACCATCAGCTTCTCGGCGGCGATGAACGCGAGGTTCCGGTGGTCGGACGGCACGTCGTCGCCCACCTCGACACCGGACACCTCGACCTGCACGCCCCCGGGCGCGGGGACCGCGAAGACCTCGACCACGTCGTGGGGCTGCCCCAACGAGATCACCAGCGATTCGAGGTCGTGATAGCCGTCGGCGCGACGACCGAGCACGCGCAGCGTGAGGTTGAGCTTGGGGTACGCGGTGGCGCGCACGCGAGCGAGCCTCACGATGAGCCCACCGAACGTGGGGAGGTGCCACCCGCGAGGTGCGCACCGTGCCCGACGACCCCGCTCATGCGGCGTCTGCCTCCGCGGCGCTGCGGGCCACCGCGGCCCAGTCGTCGAGCCCGAGCGCCTCGGCTCGCGTGGTCGGCGCGACGCCCGCGGCTTCCAGCACCTCCGGCGTGGCGTCGCCGAGCAGCGGGACGAGCGAACGGCGCAGCATCTTGCGCCGTTGCGCGAACCCGGCTCGCACCAGCGTGAACAGGCGGTCGGCCGACGGCACGCTCACCGGCGGTTCGGCTCGCCGGTGCAGACGCACCAGTGCGGAGTCGACCTTGGGCTTGGGCACGAACACCGTGGGGGGGACGAGCCCCACCACCTTGGCCTCGGCGAAGTACGCCACCTTGACCGACACCGCCCCGTACTGCGCGTCGCCGGGGCCCGCGGCCAGACGCTCCCCCACCTCACGCTGCACCATCACCAGGATGCGCTCGACCACATCCGCTTCCTCGAGCAGCCGCACGACCACGGGCACGGCCACGTTGTAGGGCAGGTTCGACACGCACGCACGCGGCGCCGGCGCCGGCGCGAGCAGTGCGGCGAGATCCACGGTCATCGCGTCCCCGTCTTCGACGCGCACCCGGTGCTCACCGTGTCCGGCACCGTCGGCGTCCGCCTCGGCGACGACGGTCCGCAGCACGCCCGCGAGGCGGTCGTCGAGCTCGAGGGCGACGACGTCGTGGCCGGCGTCGAGCAGCGCCAGGGTCAGTGATCCGAGCCCGGGCCCGATCTCGAGGACCGGCGTCCCCGCGGGGAGGTCGGCGAGCGACACGACGCGGCGCGCGGTGTTGGGATCGACCAGGAAATTCTGGCCGAGGCTCCGCTTGGGGTGGAGCCCATGAGCGTCGAGCAGCGCGTGCACCGTCGCCGGGGTGAGCAGCGTCACTCTGAGGATCGATTCCGCTCTGGCATCGCTGCCGCCGTCCGGCGACGTGTCCGCTGCATCTCCATGGAACGTGGAAACCTACAAGGTCGGCGTCAGCCGTCTTGCACGAATCACATGCTCCACTGCGGCCAGTGGAGGACGTTGTTCGCACATCCCCACGGATCCCAACCGAGCTTCTCGTAGATCCGCATGCCCACGATGATCTGCTGCTCCCGGGTGGCGAGGCCCGCGTTGGGCGCGAACTCGGTGCCGCCGAACGCCTTCCAGGTGCCCCGGTAGATGCCGAGGCCGCCGTCGTAGCCGTCGGGGCCGCTGTCGACGGTGTCCCAGCGACCACCCGACTCGCACATCGCCAGCTCGTCCCACTTCGGGTTGGCGTAGCTGCCGATGCCGATGATCTTGGGCGTGGGCTCGACGGTCGGCACCTCGGACACCACCTGCTTGTCGCCCTTCTGGCCGTTCTCGACCAGCTGGCGGTACGTGACGGTCATGGTGCCCTTCTTGCCGTCCTGCACGATCCGGGTCTGGCCGATGGGGAGCGTCGGGTCTTCCTGTTGGACGGTGTCGAAGTCGATGTCCCGCGTGGTCTGGCTCGTCTCGGCGCCGACGCGCACGACCGCGACCTGGTCACCGTCGTGCAGCACGGTCTCGGGTGGAGGAATCGCGTAGTCGTCACCGACGAGCTGCACGTTGTACGACTGCAGCAGCTCGGCGACCGTGCGCGACGGTGAGTCGAACGTGACCTTCTGGTCGTCGATGGTGAGCGAGCCGCTGACGCGGGTGCGGTAGACGACCGAGGCGCCGGCGGCGAGGCGACCGGGGTCGTTGCGCACCGCGGCGAGCTTGCCGAGCTTCAGCTGCTTGGCCAGCTTGTCGGCGTTGGTCTCGACCGTGCGGACGGTGCGCACCGTGCCGTCGACGTCGACGGTGACGGGGAACGAGCGGAGCACGTCGACGTGGAGGCCGTCGTGCAGTGCGTTGCGGGCGGCCGGGACGACGACGTCGCCTGCGTTGAGCTGCACGTGCGCGGCGGCGAGCAACGCACCCACCGAGTCGGCGTCGGTGTGCACCTGCTGGCGGGTGCCGTCGACCACGAGCGTGACGTCGGAGCCGGAGGGGGCGGTGGCCCGCTGCGCGATCCAGGCCCCTCCGAGAGCGGTGAGGACCACCATGACCGCGACGCCGAGCACACGGGGTGCCGGCAGGAAGCGGGTGCGGCGCCGCCGGTGCGGCGGCGTGCCGGCGGGCGGACCCTCCTCCAGCAGGTGGATGACGGGACGGAGCTCCTCGGGGCTGGGGAGCGGCAGCCAGGTGGCGGCGTCGTGCGGTTCGGCCCGGGCCGGCGACGGCGCCGAGCTGGCCTCGGCCACTGCGAGGGCGTCGGCCACCAGGGCTTCGGCCTCGGCGACGACCGCGGCCTGGTGCTCGGGGTGGGGATCGCGCAGCGTGTGGACCGACGGGAGGTCGTCGACGTCGGGGAGCGGCAGCCACGCGGCGGCGTCGTGGGGTTCGGCGCGCGCGGGCGAGGGCGACACCAGCGCTTCGATCGTCGCCTCCATCGAGGTGAGGTCGATCAGCGCGGCGTCGCCGTCGACGACACGCGACTCGTCGAGCAGCATCTCGATCGACGGCAGTCCGTGCGGATCGGGCACGGGGAACCACGTCGACGCGTCGTGCGGCTCCGCGCGCGGGCGACGGCCCGATCGAGCGCGCGACGTGTGCAGGCAGCGGCGGACGTTGCCGTGATGGGTTCCGTCGTCCCGCCGGCCCACGGCCGGGAGGACGCTGTAGCTGCTCGGTGATGTGATCAGCCCTCTGCGTCGGCGTTGATCGGTCTTGGTCGTCCGAGTAGCGCTTCCACCCGCTTCGGAGACGAGAGCCCACGGTAGTCAACGCCACCGGGCAAGGGCACGACGATCGGGCCCGATCGGGATCGCCGCAGGTCAGCGGGGGTGAGCACCGGGACGGAGCGGCAGGCCGAAGACCGCGGCCGCGTTCTGCGTCGTGGCCGCGGCGACCTCCTCGAGCGGGCGGTCCATCGCACGGGCCAGCGCCGCACCGACGTCGACCACCCACGCGGGACGGTTGGGCTTGCCGCGGTGCGGTACCGGTGCGAGGAACGGCGCGTCGGTCTCCACCAACACGCGGTCGAGTGGCGCGAGCGCGGCGGCGGCGCGCAGGTCGTCAGCGTTCTTGAAGCTCACGATCCCGCTGAAGGAGAGGTGCGCGCCGAGGTCGAGCGCGCGCCGAGCTTCGATCGGCCCGCCGGTGAAGCAGTGGAAGACCGTGCGCGCCGGCGGCCCGACGTCCTCGAGCACCGCGAAGGTGTCGTCCCACGCGTCGCGGGAGTGGATCACGAGCGCGCGGTCGAGCTCGTGGGCGAGCTCGACATGGGCACGGAACGCGACCCGCTGCTCGTCCCGCGCCGAGTGCTCGTAGAAGAGGTCGAAGCCGGCTTCACCGATGCCGGCCACCTCCTCGGGGTGGTCACGGGCGAGGGCGACGAGCGCGTCCCACTGCTCGGCCAGGTGGGAGGCGTCGTGGGGATGGAGGCCGACGGTCGCCCGCACCTCCGGGTGGCGCTCGGCCAGCGCCACCGCCCGGCGGGAGCTCTCGAGATCGGTCCCCACGCAGATGAGGGCCTCGACCCGGGCCTCGAGGGCGTCGGCCAGCTGGGTGGCGGGGTCCTGGTCGGTGCCGTCGTAGCCGAGATGGCAGTGGCTGTCGACCCAGACCGGTCCGGTCACTGGTCCGCGCTCAAGCGCCGGTTTCGATCCGGGGGAAGAGCGGAGTGCCCTTCTCCAGCGGAGCGCCGGCGGTCAATCCACCCCACGCCGCCGCTTCGGGCAGGCGCTGGTCCTCGGGCGCGCCGGCCAGGCCGAGCCGGCGCCACAGCTCGGCCGCGGCGCGCGGGATCAGCGGTGACGCCAGCAGCGCGACGACACGCAGCGCTTCGAGGCAGTCACCGAGCACCGCGGCGAGCGCGGCGGTGTCACCCGCCTTGTTCAGCGCCCAGGGCTGCTGGTCCTCGATGTACGAGTTCGTGTGTCGGATGAGCTCCCACACCGCGCCGAAGCCGCTCGCGTAGTCGAGCTCCTCGAGGCGTGCGGTGAGCGTGCCGAACGCAGTCGCCGCGTGCTCGACGAGCGGACCGTCGGCGCGCGCGTCGGGCACGACGCCGTCGCAGTAGTTCACCGCCATGTTGAGGACGCGGTTGGCGAGGTTGCCGAAGTTGTTGGCGAGATCCGCGTTGTAGCGGGCCACCATCGCCTCGTAGCTGAAGTCGCCGTCGGGACCGAAGCGCTGGTCGGCGAGGAAGTGGTAGCGGAAGCCGTCGACGCCGAACTCGGCGACGAGGTCGGCGGGCGCGATCTGGTTGAGGCGCGTCTTGCTCATCTTCTCGCCGCCCACCAGGAGGTAGCCGTGCGCGAACACGGTCTGCGGCGGCGCCTCCCCCGCGGCCATCAGCATCGCCGGCCAGTACACCGCGTGCTGCCGGAGGATGTCCTTGCCGATGAGGTGGTAGTTGGCGGGCCAGTAACGGCCGAAGCGCTCGTGGTCGTCCGGATAGCCCACCGCGGTGCAGTAGTTGATCAGCGCGTCGAACCACACGTAGGCCACGTGGCGCTCGTCCCATGGGAGCGGGATGCCCCACGAGATCGACGTGCGGCTGATCGAGAAGTCGAGCAGACCCTGCTTGACGAGGCCGAGCACCTCGTTGCGCTTCCCGGCCGGCTGCACGGCTTCGGGATGCTCCTGGTAGTGCGCGAGCAGCCGGTCCTCGTAGCGTGAGAGCCGGAAGAAGTAGTTCTCCTCCGTGACGTGCTCCACGACCGTCCCGTGGATGGGACAGCGCTGGCCGTCGTCGAGCTCGTCCTCCTTGTAGTAGAGCTCGCAGCCCACGCAGTAGAGCCCCTCGTAGCTGTCGAGCTCGATGTCGCCGCTGTCGTAGACCCGCTGGAGGAACTCCTGGACCGCCCGCTTGTGGCGCGGCTCGGTGGTGCGGATGTAGTCGTCGTAGGAGATGTCGAGGTCGTCCCAAGCGGCGCGGAAGAGCGCACTGTTGCGGTCGGCCCACTCGAGCGGGCTCACGTCATGGGACTCGGCCGCGCGTTGGATCTTCAGGCCGTGCTCGTCGGTGCCGGTGAGGAACACGACGTCGTCGCCCCAGAGGCGCCGCCACCGGGCCAGGACGTCGGCGGCGACCGTGGTGTACGCGTGCCCGATGTGGGGCGCGTCGTTCACGTAGTAGATGGGGGTGGTGACGTAGAACGGCGTCGACATGGTGTCATCCACCCTATTTCCCGGGGGTGCGTCGCCCAGTCCCGAATCTCGCGATCAGGTGGCGCGACGCGTCCGGGGTCAGGTCCGCTTCGGTTTCAGGCGCATCGCGGCGTCGTAGGTGCGGCGACGGGCGATGCCGAGGTCGCGGGCGACGCGGGCGGCCGCGTCGCGCGTCGAGAGCCCCTCGGCGAGCGCGGCGGTGACGTGGGCGTCGACTTCGTCGTCGTTGGCCTCGGGCGCAGGCGGGGCGGGCGCGAGGACGATCACGTGCTCGCCCCGCGGCTCGGTGAGCTCCACGTGACCGACGGCCTCGTCGAGCGGGCCACGCCAGACCTCCTGGTGCATCTTGGTGAGCTCGCGGGCGACGGCCACCTCGCGCATCGGACCGCACGCGGTGAGCAGTTGTGTGAGCGTGGCGTGCACGCGACGGGGCGACTCGTAGAGGACGACCGTGCGAGCCTCGGATACCAGCGCCGCGATGCGCCCGCGCCGCTCGACACCGCGGCGAGGGAGGAACCCCTCGAACACGAAGCGATCGGTCGGGAAGCCCGACAGCACGAGGGCCATCAACACCGCGCTCGGACCGGGCACGACGTCGACCGTCAGGCCGGCGTCGAGACACGCCCGCACCAACCGCTCGCCCGGATCGGAGATGCCCGGCGTCCCCGCGTCGGTGACGTACGCGACGCACTTGCCGTCGCTCACCGCCTCGACGACCCAGCCGGCGCTCTCCTGTTCGTTGTGCGCGTGCACCGAACGCAGCCGTCCTGCGGCGGGGATCGCGGCGTGCGTGAGGAGCTGGCGCGTGCGACGTGTGTCCTCGGCCGCGATCACGTCCGCCTCGCGCAACGCATCGCGCGCGCGCGTCGAGAGATCACCCAGGTTGCCGATGGGGGTGGCGACGAGCACGAGTTGACCGTCGGTCATGCGTCGCTCGCTCGCCCGCGCTCGCTCACGACCAGATGGCTCGCTCGCCCGCGCTCGCTCACGTTCGCAGCTCCACCCGGTCGCCGGTGCGCAGCTGCCAGCGTTCGAACGCGCCGGCCTGTGCCTCGATCGCGAACGCGGCCTGGCGCACGAACGGCGACACCCGCCACGGCGGGAGGCTCACGATCCGCAGCACGACGCCCTCCGGGTCGCAGAACGCGACGTCGATGGCGAAGCGCATGCGCGCGGTGTGCACGTGGCGACAGGGGCGCAGGACCAGTGCGCCGTCGAACGCGTCGCGACCGAGGAGTCCACGCCGGCGCGCCCGGGCGGTGTCGGCCACCTCGGCTGCTGCCAGCACGTCACCGTCACGCACGAGCCAGGACATCCAGCGTGCTCCGTCACACGTTGAAGCGGATCTCGAGCACGTCGCCGTCGACGACCTCGTAGTCCTTCCCCTCGACCCGCAGCTTGCCCTGTTCCTTCGCCTTCGCCCAGGAACCGATCTCGAGGAGGTCTTCGTAGAAGATCACCTCGGCCCGGATGAAGCCGCGCTGCAGGTCGGAGTGGATCACGCCCGCGCACTCGGGTGCCTTGGCGCCGGCGCGGAACGTCCACGCCCGCGATTCGGTGTCGCCGGTGGTGAGGAAGGTGCGGCGGCCGAGCAGGTGGTATGCCGCACGTGCGACGCGGGGGACGACGCCCTCACCGAGCCCGAGACCCTCGAGCAGCTCGGCGCGCCCCTCGGGTTCGAGCTGCGCGGCCTCGGCTTCGAGCTGCAGGCACACACCCATGGCCTCGAGGCCGTCCGACACGGTGGCGACGAGCTCGTCGACCGAGTCGAGCTGATCCTCGCCGACGTTGACGACCGCGAGCACCGGCTTCACGGTGAGGAGGAAGGCGGGCGCGAGGAGCTCGCGCTCGTCGTCGGTGAGCTCGGCGCGGTAGAGCGGCGTCCCGTCGCCGAGCACGGTGGCAGCCTTCTCCAGCGCCGCGATCTCGGCGGCGAGCGACTTGTCACCCTTGGCCGCGCGCTGCTGGCGGTACAGACGGCCCTCGACCGACGCCAGGTCGCCCAGCACGAGCTCGAGCTCGAGCGTGTCGAGGTCGGCGCGGGGATCGGCGTCGCCCATCACCGACGGATCCTCGAACGCGCGCAGCACGTAGAGGATGGCATCACAGTCGCGCAGCGATCCGAGGAACCGGTTGCCGAGGCCCTCACCCGTACTCGCACCCTTGACCAACGCGGCGATGTCGACGATCTCGAACCCGGTGTACACCAGCTTCTTCGAGTTCGACATCTTGCCGAGGAGGTCCACGCGCTCGTCGGGGACGTGCGCGAGGGCAACCGTCGTCTCGGTGGTGGAGAACTGGTGCGGGGCGACGACCGTCTCCGCGCCGGTGAGCGCGTTGAACAGGCTCGACTTGCCGCTGTTGGGGAGACCGACGAGCCCGAGACGTTCCATGTGGGCGCCAGGCTACCGGCGCCCCTCCTCCGCCCTCGGGGCCAGCGCGGCGCTAACGGAACCAGCCGACGACGTCGGCGATCATGTCCGTGCTGCCGGCGGAGTTGTAGAAGCTCACCTTGGTGTTCGCGCCGATCTTCACCATCACGAGGTTCGGCACGGTCTCGCCGGGCACGAAGTTGAGGTTCGAGGCGGGATCGGGGCGAGAACCACCGGAGGGGAACATGGTGGCGAAGCCGGCGACGGTCGGGTTGGTGACGGTCACGTTCATGACGACCGCGGTGGCGTCGCCCGGAACCGGACCGTTGCCGGCGATCGTGAGGTCGCGTGTCTGGTTGGCGCTCCACGGTGTCGAGTACGCGTTCGCGAACCGCGAGTCGAGCAGGCGAGTGGGCGAAGCGGCGGGCGTGAAGAGCTTGTTCGCGGTGGTGCCGCCGTACCAACCGGCCACGTCGACGACGAAGTCGGTGGTGCCGGCGTCGTTGTAGAGGCTCACCTTGTGGTTGGCCCCGATGCCGACGATCACCAGGTTGGGTGTGGTCTGGCCGGGCACCACGTTGAGGTTCGACGCCGGGTTGGGCCGGGTCACCCCCGACGGCCAGAGCGTGGCGAACGCCGCCGCGGTCGGGTTGGTGGCGGTGACGTTGAGCACGACCGCGGTGGCGTCGTCGGGCACGCCGGTGAGGGTGAGGTCGCGCGTCACTCCGGCCGCCCACGGCGACCCGAAGCCGCCGGTGCCGTAGCGCGAGTCGACGATGCGGTACGGCGACCGCGGTGCGTAGCGGGCGCCACTCGCGCCGCCGCTGGTGCCGTCGCCGTAGTAGCCCACGACGTCGGCGATGAGGTCGGCCGACCCGGCGTCGAGTCGGACGTTGACCTTGCCGCTGTTGCTCACACCGACTGTGACCAGGTTGGGCTTGGTCTGGCCGGCGACGAAGTTGAGGTTGGACGCGTTGGGGATCGTGCCACTCGGCCACACCGTCACGTGGCTGGCGACGCTCGGGTTGGTGACGGTCACGTTCATCACCACCGCCGACACGCCGGAACCGGGGACACCTCCGCGTCCGGTCACCTGCAACGACCGCGGCGAACCTCCGGTGAACGGCGCGCCGGTCGTGCCGTTGCCGGTGCGCGAGTCCATGAGCCGCGACGGCGTGAGCGGGAAGTACGCGCCCTGCGAGGTGAGCGGCATCGCGCTCGCCTCGTTCGACGGCGTGGTGCCGACGCCGTTCTGCGCGGCGACCGTGTAGAAGTAGGTCGTGCCGTTGGTGACGCTCGTGTCGTCGAACGACGTTGCGGTCGCGCCCAGCGTGGTGAGCGTGCTCTCGCCGCCCGCCGTGGTGCCCCGCGTCACCGTGAAGCCGGTGAGCGGGGAGCCGCCGTTGTCGGGCGGCGGCCATGCGAGCTGCACGTGCCCGTTGCCGGCGGTTGCTGTGAGCACGGTCGCGGCCGGCGCAGTGGGAGCCAGGGGTGTCACCGCCTGCTCCGCGGAGCGCGTCTCACCCCCCAGGTTCACCGCCGCGACCTGGTAGTAGTACGTGCTGCCCGACGACGCGGAGTTGTCGTCGTAGGTGGTCGTGTTCACGCCCGACACGGTCGTCAGGGGAACAGCGCCTTCACCGCCGGGAGACGTCGACCGGTAGATCGCGTACCCGGTGATGGGGGAACCACCGTCGGACGGAATCGTCCACGACAAGTGTGCGCTGTTGTAGCCCGCCGTGAGAGTGAGGTCAGGACCCGCGCACGGGGGAACCGGTGCTGCGTTGGGCGCGAGAAAACCGGTGTTCAACAGCAGGTTCGGCGATCCAGTTCCGAGGCTGGTCACCTTCCCGCCGCTGGCGTGGCTCGTGATCGCAGCGACCACGTCGCTCGGCGCCGCGCACGGAGTCGAGGCCAGGTAGCGCGCCACCGCTCCGGCGACGTGGGGCGTGGCCATCGACGTGCCGCTGATCACGCCGGTCGCGGTGTCGCTCGTGTTCCAGTCCGACGTGATGCCACCCGACGACGTGTTGTCGCCGCCGGGCGCGAAGACGTCGATGCACGCGCCGAAGTTGGAGTACGCCGCCCGGCTGTCCGTCTTCGTGGTCGCGCCCACCGTGATCCCCTCCGGCACCCCGGCCGGGCTCGTGGCGCAGGCGTCGGTGTTGCTGTTCCCGCCGGCCAGCACGTAGGTGATGCCAGACGCGATCGACGACGCCACCGCGTCGTCGATGCTCGACACGATCGACTTCGTGCCGAGGCTCATGTTCGCCACCGCCGGCTTGATCGCGTTGGCGGTGACCCACTCGATGCCGCCGATCACCTGGGCGGCCGAGCCGCTGCCCGAGCAGTTGAGGACCCGCACCGACACGAGGGTCACGCTCTTGGCGACGCCGTAGGTCGCGCCGCCGATGGTGCCGGCAACGTGCGTGGCGTGGCCCGACTCCGACGTCGGCGACGGGACGCACGCAGATCCACCGATCTCGTCGTCGCCGACGCTGGCGCGTCCGCCGAAGTCGGCGTGCGTCGTGCGCACGCCGGTGTCGAGCACGTACGCGTGGACACCGGTGCCGTCGGACCCGTACGAGTACTGGTCGTCGAGCGGCAGGTCCGTCTGGTCGACGCGGTCGAGGCCCCACGACGGCGCCGGCGTCTGTGTGGTCGCGATGCTCACGACCGCGTTCTCCTCGACGGCGGCCACCGCGGGGTCTGAAGCGAGCTGCTGCGCGTCGGCGTCGCTCATCTCCACCGCGAAGCCGTGCAGCGACTCGGGATACACATCGAGCACGCGTCCGTGGTGACCGCGCGCGAGCTCGGTCGCGTAGCCGTCGACCACGCCCGGATCCGAGGTGTGGAGCGTGACGATGTACTGGCCGGCGATCGGTTCGTCGACCCGCTCGACGGTCCCGGTCGACGACGATCCGTCGGAGCCGCCAGCATGCGCTCCCGCGGCGAACGTGGCCACGAGGCACAGCGCCAGTGCGCTCACCACAGTGATCCGGCGGACGCGTGCCATCGATCCCTCGCAGAAGCTCGAACGGTTCCCGACCTGCCCGGCCGCCCGGACGATGGTACTCAGCCGCTCAGGGCCTCCGGGCGCCGATCAACTACGCTCATCGGCTCTCACGGAGGATGTCATGAGCAAGAAGACCGCCAAGCGCAAGCTGCGATCCCGCCGCAACAAGGCGAACCACGGCAAGCGCCCGAATTCCGGACGTCGGTAGACCGACCGACCACCCTTTCGGCCCCCTGCGGCCGCACCTTCGGCCGCCCGCCGGTCAAGCGGTCCCGCCGGTCGGGGCCCGCCGGCCTCAGAGCGGCTCGACCAGCACCGTCTGGATGCCCCGGCCGATGCGGCCCCGCTCGTCGTGGAGCACGCTCTCGGCGACGCCGTACCCGTTGCGCTCCGGGTAGGTCGCGGAGTCGAGGCCCACCCACTCGCCCACCGGGAGCCGGTGCAGCGTGATGGTGAGGTCGGGATTGATGCACGAGTACCGCCCACGATCGAACGCGGCGGCGACGCCGTTGCCGAAGTCGCCCGCGGCGGCGACCCGTTGGAACGGTGACGTCTCCTCACCCGCCACGATCGGCACCACGAGTCGGAGCCACATGTCGGCCGGGCCGGGCTGGCCCCAGCCACCACCCACCCGGCTCACCTCGACCGTGTTCCAGAACCCGGTGCCCATGGTGAAGGCGCCGCGACCGATCAGTGGTGCCGCGGGACCGGGCGGGGGCATCGGCTCGCACTCGCCCGCCGCTGCTTCCTCGGCGAAGTCCACGGGTTGCTCGCGCAGTCGCAGCAGCGTGGCGCGCACCACTTCGACATCGTCGGCGAAGAGCGAGCCCTGCACCAGTTGCACCTTCTTCCCGGCCCGGATCGTCTGCCGTTCGATGCGCAGCGGAGTCAGTGGGACGGGCCTCATCAGCTCGAGCGTGAAGCGCGCAGGGAAGGTCGCGGTCCCGAGGTCGAAGCGCTCGAGCTGACCGGCGAGCAGCGCCGACGGGGCGCCCCCGTGCTGTGCATGCGGAGACCAGGGCCCCCGGGCGAGCTCGGTGGGAACCGCGAGATCGCCGTCGACCTCGAACACGTGGGTGGGCTCGGTCACAGCGGGTCACAGTAGGACGACGCGAGCGGACGCGACCGACGGCGACGGCGACGGCGAACGGGAACCGGGCCGGCGCCCACACCGTCGAACGTGGGCAACCGATCCCGGAGGACCCATGTCGAAGCGTCTGCGTTCCTTGTTCCTCGTCGTGCTGGCGACGGCCGCCGCCGTGCCCGTCGCGCTCGGCGCGACCGCCAGCGCCGCCGGTGCCGCCTCGCGCAGCCGCACCGTCACCGTGACCGCCACCGGTGAGGCGCGCGGGACTCCCGACGTCGCCGATCTGGTGCTCGGGGTCTCGGGTCGCGCCGGGTCGGCTGCCGAGGTCATGAGCCGCATCGCCGACCGCGCGCAGAAGGTGATCGACTCGCTCCGCGACGGCGGCGTGTCGGACGACGACATCCAGACCGCCGACCTCTCCGTCCAGCCGGTGTACGACGACCACGGCACGGTGACGGGGTACGAGGCGAGCAACACCGTCTCGGTGCGCATCCACGACCTCACCAAGGCAGGTGCGATCGTCGACGACGCCGCCGCCCAGGCCGGCGACGACATCCGCGTCGAGGGGATCACGTTCTCGATCGACGACGACAGCGCGCTGCTCGCGGCCGCACGCACCAAGGCGACCAAGCGCGCCCGAGCGCACGCCGAGCAATTGGCGAGCGGAGCCGATGTGGAGGTCGGCGAGGTGCGTTCGATCCGAGAGGCCACCAGCAACATGCCCCTCGCCTACGCCGCCGACGCCGCCGCGAAGGCCGCCAGCACGCCGGTGGTGCCCGGCAGCCAGACCATCTCGGTGCGGGCGACCGTGGTGTTCGCCATCCACTGACGGTTCCCTGTCAGTCGCCTGCATCGGCACCGCGGCCCCCGGTCGGCAGCCGGTCAAGCCCGTGCCCTGTCCCGCCGATACCAGAGGGCGCGCGAGTTTGGGGACGGGGCCATGCAGGTGTTCGAAGCCGAGGATCTCCCTCGGGTGAACGATTCGGGAAGCCTGTCGTCCGCGGGCGCCCGCGCGGTCTTCGACACCCTCGGCGAGGGGCTCGTCGTCTGGGGCGAGCACGGCGAGATCCTCGACCTCAACCGGAGCGCGGCGCGGATCCTCGGGCGGCCACAGTCGGAATTGCTCCTCATGACGTTCGACGAGGCGATGCAGCACGCCGTGACCGATCTGGCACCGGTCACCGCGGACGGCACCGCGCTCGAACCCCGCGAATTCCCGGCGGTCCAAGCCCGTCGTGAGAACCGTCCGGTCATCGGCAAGGTCATGGGCATCGTTCGGCCCGACGGCACGCGCGTGTGGCTCGAGGTCGACGTCCGGCCGGTGCAGGACGAGTTCGACGGCAAGCTGCTCGTGACCTCGTTCCGTGACATCACCGAGCGCATGCACGACGAAGAGCGGATGCACGCGCTCTCCGCGATCGTCGAATCGTCGAGCGACGCGGTGTACCGCCACGACCTCGACGGGATCATCGAGTCGTGGAACGCGGGAGCCGAGCGCGTCTACGGGTACTCAGCTGACGAGGCGATCGGGATGCACGACGACATCCTCGTGCCCGAGAGCAAGCGCATCGAAGCCGAGTACCTCCGCATCGCGGTGACGAGTGGGAAGCCGGTCAACAACCTGCTCACGCTCCGGCGACGCAAGGACGGGTCCCTGATCCACGTCGTCGTGACCGCGTCCCCGTTGTACGACGCCGCGGGAGAGATCGTCGGCGTCTCGAAGGTCGCAGGCGACGTCACCGAGCTCATCGAGACGCGCGACGCGCTCGCGCGATCGGAGGAGCGCTTCCGATCGCTCGTCCAGCGCTCCTCCGACGTGGCGATCGTGATCGACGAGGACGGCATCATCACCTATGCGAGCCCGGCCGCCGCGCGATTCGGCTACGCGCCGGAAGACCTCATCGGTACCGCGAGCCGCGACCTGGTGCATCCCGACGACCTCGAGCGCCATCGAGACGCGGTCGACGAGACGGTGCGACGGGCCGGGGCTGCGACCGTCGAGTGGCGCCTCCGCCGCGCCGACGGCTCGTACTGCTGGATCGAGGAGGTCTTCACGGACCTGCACGACGTCCCCGCCGTCGGCGGCTGGGTCGCCAACATGCGTGACATCAGCGACCGTCGCAACGCCGAGGACGAGCGCATCGCGGCGGAGGAGCGCTACCGCCAAGGCTTCGAGCGCTCCGCGTTCGGTCTCGGGGTGCTCGACCTGGCGCAGACGTTCACGTCGGTGAATCCGGCACTGGCCGAGCTGCTCGGGCACACGCCTGACCGGCTCATCGGTCGGCGCCCGCTCGAATTCCTCCACCCCACCGAGAGCGACGGAGCTCGCCTCGGCATCGAACGTCTGCTCAGCGGCGACCTCGCGTTCTACAAGCGCGAGCACCGCATGGTGCGCCACGACGGCAGCATCGTGTCCGTGCTCATCGACATGACCCTCGTGCGCAATTCCGAGGGCGAGCCGAGCTACTACTTCGTGCAGGTGCGCGACATCACCGATCGCAAGCGTGCCGAGGAAGCCCTCGCGCACCAGGCGCTCCACGACGACCTCACACGCCTCCCCAACCGGCTGCTGCTCGTCGACCGTCTCGCGCTCTCGCTCGCCCGCGCCGAACGCACCGGGAGCCACGTCGCGGTGCTGTTCCTCGACCTCGACCGGTTCAAGCTCGTCAACGACGGCCTCGGTCACGTGGTCGGCGACCAGCTGCTCGTGGAGGTCGCGGGCCGGCTCACCCGCTCGATCCGCGCGTCCGACACCGTGGCGCGCTTCGGCGGCGACGAGTTCGTCATCGTGCGGGAAGACATCGCCGACGTCACCGAGGCGGTCGAGTTCGCCGAACGCATCGTCGAGGTGCTGCACGAGCCGGTTGCGCTGTCCGGTCGTGAGCTCTACGCCACGACCAGTGTCGGCATCGCGATCGGGGGCGCCGAAGCGTCGGCCGAGCAGCTCCTTCGCGACGCGGACGCCGCCATGTACCGCGCCAAGGACCTCGGGCGCGCCCGCATCGAGCTGTTCAGCCACGAGTTGCAGCAACAGGTCTCCGCCCGTCTCGACCTCGAGACCGCGCTGCGCCAGGCGATCGACCGCGACGAGCTCGAGCTGCTCTACCAGCCCATCGTGCGCCTGGCCGACGGGCGCGTGGTCGGGGCCGAGGCCTTGCTGCGCTGGCACCGCGCCGGTCACGGCGTCGTGCTCCCGTCCGACTTCATCCCGATCGCGGAGGAGACCGGGATGATCGTGCCCATCGGCACGTGGGCGCTCGAGCACGCGCTCGCCGAGCTGCGCGCGCTCACCCGTCTCCACGACGACCTCGACTGGCCACTCCTCGCAGTGAACCTCTCGGCGCTCCAGCTCCGCCTGCCGACCAGCCTCGAGATGGTGCGCGACGCCATCCGCTCGTCCGGCGTCGATCCGTCGATGTTGTCGCTCGAGATCACCGAGAGCGCGCTGATGGGCGACATCGAGACGTCGGCGCGCTCCATGCGCGCGCTGAGCGAGCTCGGCGTGAAGCTCGCGGTCGACGACTTCGGCACCGGGTACTCGTCGCTCGCGTACCTCAAGGACCTGCCGGTCGACTGCCTCAAGATCGACCGTTCGTTCATCGACGGGCTGCCGGGTGACCAGCACGACCGCTCGATCACCGAAGCCATCATCACGCTCGGCAACAGCCTCGGCCTGACCATCGTCGCCGAAGGCGTCGAGACCGTCGAGCAGTGGATCGCGCTCGACGAGCTCGGCTGCACCGTGGGGCAGGGCTTCCTGTGGAGCCCGCCCATCCCGGCGAGCTCGTTCGCGCCGCTCATCACCGGCCTCCGCCGACGCACGGCCCGAGGCGCAGGGGTGGACGCCAAGTAGCGTTTTGGGTCATGGACTTCACGCCGCTGATCCAGTCCGCCGACACCAAGATCCTCCTCGTCGTGATGGACGGTCTGGGCGGATACGCCGATGCCGACCACGGGACCGAGCTCGAGGAAGCGACCACGCCTCACCTCGACCAGCTCGTGCGCGAAGGCACCGCGGGGATGTTCGAGCCGGTCGGTCCGGGCATCACGCCCGGCTCGGGTCCCGGGCACCTCGGTCTCTTCGGTTACGACCCCGAGGAGTTCGAGCTCGGGCGCGGCGCGCTCTCCGCGGCGGGTCTCGACTTCGAGCTCCGCGTCGGCGACGTCGCCGCCCGCGGCAACCTCGCCACCCTCGGCCCCGACGGCGCGCTCACCGACCGCCGCGCCGGGCGCATCCCCGACCCCGACGCACGCGTCGTGGTCGACAAGCTCCAGGCGGGGGTGTCGGTGCCCGGCATCGAAGTGTTCTTCCGTCACGAGCGCGAGCACCGGGTGCTGGTCGTCCTGCGAGGTCCCGGCCTCGACCCTCGGGTGACCGACACCGACCCGCAGCAGACGGGGGTCGCTCCGCTCGCGGCCGAACCCGTCGATCCTGAAGCCAAGCGCACCGCCGATCTCCTCGCCGAGGTCGACGCCCAGATCCGCCGGGTGCTCGCCGACGAGCCGAAGGCCAACGTCGTCCTGTTCCGAGGCTTCGACACCCACCGCGAGCTGCCCGGGTTCGCCGAGCGCTTCGGCCTGCGCGCGGCCGCCGTCGCCATCTACCCGATGTATCGCGGCATCGCCCGGCTGCTCGGCATGGACGTGCTCGGACGGCCGGCGGATCTCGTCGAGCAGATCGAGATCATGCGCCAGCACTGGAACGACTACGACTACTTCTTCCTGCACCACAAGTACACCGACTCCGCCGGCGAAGACGGCGACCGCGCTCGCAAGATCACGGCGGTCGAGCAGCTCGACGCGGCCGTGCCCGAGCTGCGAGCGCTGTCGCCCGACGTGATCGCGGTGAGCGGCGACCACTCCACACCGTCCCAGATGGCCGCGCACTCCTGGCACCCGGTGCCCACCCTGCTGTGGAGCGAGCGCTGTGGTCGCGACGAGGTGGAGCAGTACGGCGAGAGGTGGTGCCGTCAGGGCGCGCTCGGCCTGCGCCCGACCAAGGACCTGATGGCGTTCATGCTCGCCAACGCCGGCCGCCTCGCCAAGTACGGCGCGTAGCCGGTCGTTTCGGCGCCCCTACCGCGTCCCTCTGACGGTGCAGGGGCGCCGTGACGTGGTCATCTCCGCGGCGTGTGCAGCTCGGCGTCGTCCAGCTGCTCGGCGCACGCGGTGACGCCGGCCCAGCCGCCGAGGAACGCACCCGCGAACACGCCCACGACCGCGGCCATGCCGAGCGCGGGCCACACCGGCCATCCCGGGCCGGCCATCATCAACGCGAGGCCGACGATGCCCATCCAGAGCAGGGCGCACACCGGGATCCCGATGGCGATGCCGAGCCCGAACCCGCGCCACCACCGGCGTTCGGCGGCGACGATCTCGGGCGCCACCAGGGCGGGAGTTGCGGCCAGCGCCGGCACTGATGTCAGTGCGACCCGCGGCGTCGCCGGAGTGGTGTCGTCAGGGTTCACAGCCAGTGCGGTCATCGGCCTGCTCCTCGGTCTCCTCCTCGGGGCCCGATCGTCCACCAGCCGCTTCACCGCCGGAAGGGTCGAAGGTCCCGGATGATCCGCAGCGGCGACGGCTCCGTACCCTGGGTGTGGTGGTCGACGACCCAGCGTCCGTTCCGGAGCGACCCGACATCGGCGAAGCGGCCGACGTCGGCGGCTCGCCCGTCGGTCGACGCGTGTTCCTCGGCCTCGTCGGTGTCGGCGCCGCGGGAGTGCTGCTCGGCGCCCGCGCACAGGACTGGCTGGAACGCGTCGTCGGGCCCCTCATCTCGAAGGACGGGACCGGTCTCGCGTCGCTGCTCCCGGTCGGCCGCTTCCGCATCTACACCGTCACCGGCGAGCTGCCGTCGCGCAGCCGGGCCGACTGGTCGTTGAAGGTCGGGGGTCTCGTCGACCAGCCGTTCGAGATCTCCTACGACGAGTTGGTCGCGATGCCCGCCACCAACCTGACGCGCGACTTCCAGTGCGTGACGGGATGGCGCGTCCCCGACGTCGAGTGGCGCGGCGTGCAGCTGTCCCGGCTCCTCGACCGCGCCGGGGTGCAACCTGAGGCGAAGGCATTGCGCCTGCACTCGTTCGACGGCGCCTACACCGAGAGTCTCACGCTCGCCCAGGCGCGCCGCGACGACGTGATCGCCGCCTACCGCTTCGAGGGCGATGCCCTCTCCGACGAGCACGGCGGCCCGGTACGGCTCTACGTCGCGCCGATGTACGGGTACAAGTCGCTCAAGTGGCTCGACCGCATCGAGCTCACCAAGGACGTCGAAGAGGGCTACTGGGAAGTGCGCGGCTACGACGTCGACGGCTGGGTCGGTCGCTCCAACGGACGGGACGACAATGCCACCTGACCTCACCGTGGCCGAGGCGCGGCGCGTCGCGGGCGAGCCGCCGATCCTGCGGTTCGACCGCGTCGAGCGCACGCTGCACTGGGTGAACGCGACGTTGTTCGGTGTCCTCATGCTCACCGGCGCCGCGCTCTACGCGGGACCGATCTCGACGCTGGTCGGCAACCGCGAGCTCGTGCGAACCGTGCACGTGTACAGCGGCCTGCTGCTCCCGATACCGCTGCTGATCGCGGTGCTCGGCCATCGCGGCAAGCGACTGCGCACCGACTTCGGTCGCCTCAACCGCTGGTCACGCGACGACACCCGCTGGTTCCGGCGCCGCCACCGTCACGAGGTGGCACTGGGCAAGTTCAACCCCGGTCAGAAGCTCAACGCCGCGTTCATCGCCGGCGCCGCGGTGGTGATGCTCGGCACCGGCTCGATCATGAAGTGGTTCGACCTGTTTCCGCTGGACTGGCGGACGGGCGCGACGTTCGCCCACGACTGGTTCGCGTTCGGCATCTGGATCGCCGTCCTCGGCCACATCGCGTTCGCCCTGCGCGACGGCGACGCGCTCGAGAGCATGCTCAACGGTTCGGTGCCGGCGGCGTGGGCCCGCAAGAAGGCGCCACTCTGGTACGAGGAGCTGCGACCACCGCCCTCGTCTTAGGCTCCGACGTCATGGAGCCCTCTCCGATCGACGGCGTCGTCAGCGCGGCTCGCGCCGACCTCGACGCGGCGCGGCACGACCTCGAGTCCCTCGTCCGCATCCCCAGCATCAGCGCCGACCCCGCGCACTTCGACGACGTCGACGCGTGCGCGGCGTCGGTCGCCGATCTCATGCGCGGCGCGGGTCTCCACGACGTGCGGGAGCTCCGCGTCGATGGCGGCCTCCCCTACGTCGTCGGCGAGTGGACGCAGCGCGCCGACGCGCCGACCGTGCTGCTCTACGCGCACCACGACGTGCAACCACCTGGGTACGTCGAGCGCTGGTCGAGCGATCCGTTCGCACCCCGTGAGCACGAGGGCCGGCTCTTCGGTCGGGGCACTGCCGACGACAAGGCGGGCGCGGTGGCCCACGTCGCCGCAATACGGGCGTGGCTGCGCACGGCCGGCGAACTGCCGTGCAACGTGAAGGTGCTGATCGAAGGCGAAGAGGAGATCGGCTCGCCCGGGCTCGCAGGCTTCCTCGACGCGCACGCCACCGCGCTGCAGTCCGACGTGCTGCTCCTCGCCGACGCGGGGAACTGGTCGGTCGGCACACCCGGGCTGACCTACTCACTGCGCGGACTCGCCGACCTCGACGTGCGCGTCCGTGCGCTCGACGGCCCGGTGCACAGCGGCATGGCGGGCGGCGCAGTGCCCGATCCGGTGCTGGCGCTCGCGCAGATGTTGGCGACGCTGGTCGATGCGCACGGCGATCCCGCGTTCGACGGCTGCTGGGACGACTACGAAGCGCCCGACGCGGCCGAGCTCGCGCGATTGGCCGCACTCCCGTTCAACGAGGCCGGGCTCCGGCGCGCGTGGGGGATGCGGCCCGGCGTCGACATCGCCGGTGATCCGGACGTGTCGATCTTCGAGAAGCTCTGGTTGCGCCCGACGGTCACCGTCATCGGGATCGACGGCCATCCCATTGCGGGATCGTCGAACCAGATCGTCGCCGAAGCCGCCGCGCGCGTGAGCATGCGCGTCGGTCGGGGCCAGGATCCGCACCGTCTCCTCGACGCGCTCGCCCGTCACCTCGAGCACCACGTGCCGCTCGACCTCGAGCTGAGCGTCGTCCGGCGCGACGCGGTGCCGGCGTGGCACTGCGCACCGACCGGATGGGCGTTCGACGCCACCGAGCGCGCCCTGCGCGCGGGCTTCGGCGTCGACCCCGTGTACATGGGTGTCGGCGGGAGCATCCCCTTCGTCGGCCCCTTTGCCGACGCGTTCGGCGGGATCCCCGCGCTCCTCCTCGGTCCCGCCGACCCGGGAAGCCGCATCCACGGTGAGGACGAGAGCCTCCACCTCGGCGACTGGCACAAGCTGATCGAGAGCGAGGTCCGTCTGCTCGCGGAACTGGCCCGATCCGCAGGAGGATCGTGACACCTCGCCGGTAATCTCGATCCGATGGCTGCCGACCCCACCTCCGTCACCCTTCCTCCCGAGCTCCTCCCTGGTGACGGGCGCTTCGGGTCCGGTCCGTCGAAGGTGCGTCCCGAGGCCGCCCGTGCGCTCGCCGAGGTCGGCGGCAGCTACCTCGGCACCAGCCACCGCCAGTCCGGCGTGAAGTCCGTCGTCGGACGCATCCGCGCCGGTCTCGCCGACCTCTTCTCCCTCCCCGACGGCTACGAGGTGCTGCTCGGCAACGGCGGGAGCACCTCGTTCTGGGACGCCGCGGCCTTCGGTCTCGTCGAGCGGCGCGCCGAGCACCTCGTGTTCGGCGAGTTCTCCTCCAAGTTCGCCGCGGTCACCAGTGCGGCGCCGTTCCTGGACGACCCGGTGGTGATGCGCTCCGAGCCCGGTACGCACCCGGAGCTGGTGGCCGACGCCACCGTCGATGCCTACGCGTACCCGCACAACGAGACCTCCACCGGTGTGATGACCGAAGTGCATCGCCCCGGCGACGACGGTCTCGTGCTGGTCGACGCGACCTCGGGCGCAGGCGGTCTCCCGGTCGAGCCGAAGAGCTTCGACGTGTACTACTTCGCGCCGCAGAAGTGCTTCGCCGGCGACGGCGGCCTCTGGCTCGCACTTTGCTCTCCCGCAGCGATCGAACGCATCGAGCGCCTCGGCGCCACCGACCGTTGGGTGCCGCCGTCGCTCAGCCTGCCGATCGCGCTCGAGAACTCGCGGCTCGACCAGACCTACAACACGCCCGCGCTGACGTCGCTGTTCCTGCTCGACGCCAGCGTGCAGTGGATGCTCGAGCAGGGTGGGCTCGAGTGGTGCGTCGGCCGCTGCGACCGTTCCGCCGAGTTGCTCTACGGATGGGCCGAGAAGAGCACGTACGCGCAGCCGTTCGTGGCCAAGCCGTCAGAGCGCAGCCACGTCACCGGCACCATCGACTTCTCGGAGGAGATCGACGCCGCCGCGATCGCGAAGGCACTGCGCGCCAACGGCGTGGTCGACACCGAGCCGTACCGCAAGCTCGGTCGCAACCAGCTGCGCATCGCGATGTTCCCCGCCATCGAGCCCGATGACGTCGCCACCCTCACCCACGCCGTCGACTACCTCGCCGAAGCCCTGCGCTGACGCAGCGCGCTCAGCAGTGACTGAGCGTGATCGACAGACCGAAGCGGGCGATCATCGTGGACATCATCATCCATGTCTGCGCGTGCAGCCGACGATCGTCGAACAGGGCACCACGACAGTTATCGTCGGTGCATGCGCTTCGCGACGATCAGAACCGAACGAGGGACGCGAGCGGCGCGGATCGACGGGGACGCGCTCGTCGAGCTCGACGCGCGCGACGTCGGTGAGCTCCTCGCACGCGATGACGACGCGCGTGAAACCGGCGCGGTGCACGACGCGGCGAGCGTCGACTACGCGCCCGTCGTCACCCACCCGGGCAAGATCGTCTGCCAGGGTCTGAACTACCGGAACCACATCCTGGAGATGGGCAACACCCTCCCCGAGCACCCCACGCTGTTCGCCAAGTTCCGCGAGGCCCTCATCGGCGCGCACGACGACATCGTCCTGCCCCCGGAATCGAACTCTCCCGACTGGGAAGCAGAGCTCGCGCTGGTGGTCGGGACACGCGTGCGCCGCGCGTCGAACGACGAGGCCACCGACGCCATCGCCGGGTTCACCATCGCCAACGACATCTCCATGCGCGACTGGCAGTACCGCACGCTCGAATGGCTGCAGGGCAAGACGTGGGAGCACACCACCCCGGTCGGTCCGCATCTGGTCACCCCGGACGACGCAGGCGGGCCCGCGCCCGATCTCGCCATCGGCTGCGACGTCGACGGCGTGGTCCGCCAAGCCGCCCGCACCTCGGAGCTCGTGTTCTCTCCCGCCGACCTCGTCGCCTACGCGAGCGGATTCATCACCCTCGAACCCGGAGATCTGCTCCTCACCGGGACCCCGGCGGGCGTCGGCCACGGCATGGCGCCGCCCACCTACCTCGCCCCCGGTCAGGTGGTCCGCACCACGATCGAGGGGCTCGGGGAGCTCAGGAATCGTTGCGTCTGAGCGACGACGCGGTGGAACGAGCATCTCGACGCTTCGCTGGCCCTGAGCCTTCGGTGGTCGCTCGACGCCGTGCGCCGACCGCACTACCGGCGACCGCGTGTGGGTTCCGGCATGCCGTTCATCCGGCCGCACCGTCCTCGAGCGCGGCGCCGAGCACGCGCAGGAAGCGATCGTTCTCGGGACCCGATCCGACCGTGACGCGCACCCCGAGGTTCGGGAACGGCCGTACGACCAGACCAGCCCGTTCGCAGTATTCGCCGAAGACGGACGCGTGCTCGCCGAGCGGGAGCCAGACGAAGTTCGCCTCCGACGGCACGAGGTCGAACCCGAGCGCGCCGATCGCGTGTTGGAGCCGTTCGCGCTCGGCGACGACCTCGTCGACCCGGGCCCGCATCTCCGCCTGGGCCATGAGTGACGATCGTGCGGCGACCTGGCCCAACGACCCGGTCGCGAACGGCACTCGCACCTTGCGGAGCACGTCGATGACCTCGGGGCGACCGATCGCGTACCCGACCCGGAGCGCAGCGAGGCCGTAGGCCTTGGAGAACGTGCGCAGGACCACGACGTTCGCGTGGTCGCGGAGGTACGCCAGGCCGTCGGGAAAGTCGGGAGTGGTGACGAACTCGCGATACGCCTCGTCGAACACAACGAGCAGATCCGAAGGAACGCGCTCGAGGAACGCCTCGACCGCAGCGCGACCGACGGTTGCGCCGGTCGGGTTGTTGGGGTTGCACACGAACAGCAGGCGAGTGTGGTCGCCGATCGCGTCGGCCATGGCCTCGAGGTCGTATCGGCTGGAGCGCAGCGGGATCTGCCGCATCGAAGCACCGACCTGTTGCGCCAGGATCGGATATGCCTCGAACGACGGCGATCCGAAGATCACCTCGTCACCCAGGTCGCAGGTCGCGGCAAGTGCCATTCGGCACAGCTCCACCGAGCCGTTGGCGGTGAGGACCGCCTCCGGATCGACGTCGCAGTGCACGGCCAACGCCTCTCGCAACGCGACCGTGGCGTCGTCGGGGTAGCGGTTGATCTGCGGCGCCGCCGCGGCGATCGCCTCCAGCGCAGCCGGCAGGGGCGGGAAGGGCGCTTCGTTGGACGCGAGCTTCACGACGTCGACGATGGCACGATCGAGCGCGACCGCCTCGGACGATCTCCCAGGGACGTACACCGGGATCCCGTCGAGCGTCGGTCGTGTGCGGATCACGGCGGCCAATGCTACGCAACCGAGCTTGTGCCGGTTCCGCACCGATTCGCCCGAGAGGAGCCGGGCCAGCACGATCCCGCTCCCTCGGGTGTGCGGAGATGACGTGCGTCAGGCCGAGTCCCGCGACCGGGCGGCGACGACACCGGATGCGACCAGCAGCTCGAGCACCCGTTCGGCTGCCGCGTCCGCCGCGACGGCTCCGCCTTCGAGCACGAGCTCGGGCGTGAGCGGTGCCTCGTAGGGGTCGTCGATGCCGGTGAAGCCCTGCAGCTTGCCCGCGCGCGCCATCTTGTAGAGGCCTTTCGGATCGCGCTGCTCGCACACCTCGATGGGCGTGTCGACGAACACCTCGACGAAGTCGAGACCGGCCGCGACGTGCATCGCGCGCGCGTGGTCGCGTCCGGCGCGGTAGGGGCTGATGAGCGGCACCAGCGCGACCACGCCGGCGTCGGCGAACAATCGCGCCACCTCGCCCACGCGCCGCACGTTCTCGGCCCGGTCGTCGGCCGAGAAGCCGAGGTCGCCGTTCAGCCCGTGACGGAGGTTGTCACCGTCGAGCGTGTACGTGAGCACACCGCGCGCGGTGAGCAGCGTGGTGAGCGCGCTCGCCACCGTCGACTTGCCCGATCCCGAGAGTCCGGTGAGCCACACGGTCGCGCCGCGCACGCCTGCGGTGCTCCAGCGCTCGGCGCGCGGCACCGCGCTCTCGTGCCAGACGACGTTCGGGCTCGCCGTCGGTTCGGGAGCTGAACTCAAGGCGCGGACTGGCCGAGGATCATCCCCGCGCCGACGGTCTCGAACGTGCCCTCGTCGATGAGGATGAAGCTGCCGGTGATGCGGTTGCGCCGGTACTCGTCCACGAACAGTGGCACCGCGGTGCGGATCGAGATGCGGCCGAGCTCGTTGAGCGTCAGCGAGCCTTCCACCTCGTCACGGTGCAGCGTGTTGATGTCGAGCCGGTAGTTGAGCGACTGCACCCGCGCCTTCGCGGTGCGCGTCGTGTGCTTCACCAGGTACGTGCCGCCGGTGCGCAACGGCTGGTCGCTGAACCAGCACACCATGGCGTCGACGTCCTGCGTGACGGTCGGGAGGTTGTTGGGCCGGGCGAGCATGTCGCCGCGGCTGATGTCGATCTCGTCGGCCAGGCGGACGGCCACCGACATCGGCGGCACCGCCTCCTCGATCGGACCGCCGAACACGTCGACGCCGGCGACCGTGGTGGTGAAACCGCTCGGGAGCACCACCACCTCGTCGCCCGGACGCAACGCCCCACTCGCGACCTGGCCCGCGTAGCTGCGGTAGTCGTGGTGCTCGTGGCTCATCGGCCGGATCACGTACTGCACGGGGAACCGCATGTCGATGAGGTTGCGGTCGGACGCGATGTACACGTTCTCGAGGTAGTGCAGCAGGGTCGAGCCCTCGTACCACGGCATGTTGGGCGAGTGCGACGTGATGTTGTCGCCGTGCAGCGCGGAGACCGGGATGAACGTGAGGTCGTCGATGTCGAGCTTCGACGCGAACTCGGTGAACTCGGCGCAGATCTCGTCGAAGCGGGCCTGGGAGTAGTCGACCAGGTCCATCTTGTTGACGCACAGCACGAGGTGCTTCACCTGCAGGAGCGATGCGATCACCGTGTGGCGACGCGACTGCTCGAGCACACCTTTGCGGGCGTCGATCAGCACGAGCGCGAGGTCGGCGGTCGACGCGCCCGTCACCATGTTGCGCGTGTACTGCACGTGTCCCGGCGTGTCGGCGATGATGAACTTGCGCTTGGGTGTGGCGAAGTAGCGGTAGGCGACGTCGATGGTGATGCCCTGCTCCCGCTCGGCGCGCAGGCCGTCGGTGAGCAGCGCGAGGTTGGTGTAGTCGAACCCGCGGTCGCGGCTGCTCTGCTCCACCGACTCGAGCTGGTCCTCGAAGATCGCCTTGGTGTCGAGCAGCAGGCGGCCGATCAGCGTGCTCTTGCCGTCGTCGACCGACCCCGCCGTCGCGAAGCGCAGCATCTCGCTCATGGTCAGAAGTATCCCTCGCGCTTGCGGTCTTCCATGGCGGCTTCGGTGAACTTGTCGTCGGCGCGTGTGGCGCCGCGCTCGGTGATGCGCGACGCAGCCACCTCGGCGATGACATCGTCGACCGTCGCCGCCGGCGACTCGACCGCCCCGGTGCACGACGCGTCGCCCACCGTGCGGTAGCGGACGGTCATCTCGACCGGCTCCTCGCCCTCCATCAGCGTGATGAACGGGGACACCGCCAACCACATGCCGTCGCGGCGGAACACCTCACGCCGGTGCGCGTAGTAGATCGACGGGATCTCGATGTCGTCGTCCTTGATGTACTGCCAGATGTCGAGCTCGGTCCAGTTCGACAGTGGGAACACGCGGATGTGCTCACCCTTGCGGTGCTTCCCGTTGTACAGGTTCCACAGTTCGGGCCGTTGGTTCTTCGGGTCCCACTGCCCGAAGTCGTCGCGGAAGGAGTAGACGCGCTCCTTGGCGCGCGCCTTCTCCTCGTCGCGCCGACCGCCACCGAACACCGCGTCGAACTGGTGCTCCTGGATGGCGTCGAGCAGCGTGGTGGTCTGCAAGCGGTTGCGGCTCGCCCGGGGTCCGGTCTCCTCGACCACCCGGCCCTGGTCGATCGAGTCCTGCACCGACGCCACCACCAGGCTCACGCCGAGCTCCTCGACGCGCCGGTCCCGGTAGTCGAGCACTTCCTGGAAGTTGTGCCCGGTGTCGACGTGCATGAGCGGGAACGGGATGCGGGCGGGCCAGAACGCCTTCTCGGCGAGGCGGGCCATCACGATCGAGTCCTTGCCCCCGGAGAAGAGGAGCACGGGCTTCTCGAACTCGGCCGCCACCTCCCGGAAGATGTGGATCGACTCGGCCTCGAGTTCGTCGAGGTGCGAGAGCAGGGTCGGCATGGGCCAAAACCCTACTGGTTTTGTCGGGATTCGGGCAAGCTCGGACGCCACTCGTAGATCACTGCCGAACCGCAGATCATGTCGTAGAGCGACTTGTTCTTCTTGCTGAAGAGCACGGTGACGATCCCGAGCCCGAGCGTGGGGATCACGATCGCAGCCCGCCAGAAGGCGCGACGGGGGGAGAGGGGGCGTCCCGACGCGTCGACGATCCTCAGGCCGAGAAAGGCCATCGCGGGCGTTCGGCCCGACCCCGACCACGTCGACGTGAAGAGGATCAGGCCGATCGCGTAGTAGAGCACCACGCTCACCAGAGGTTCCGGCTGGGGGAGATGGTACGGATTCCCGGTGAAGAACAACACGTTGATCCCGTAGAGCAGGAGGACCGCGGTGTAGAGCGCCATCACCGTGAAGGCGTCGAGCAGACCTGCCACGGCCTGCGAGACGAATCCGGAACGCCTTCCCTGGGCGGCTCGGGATCGCTCGTTGCGGATCGCGCCCTTCATGCCTCGTCCCCGACATCCAGGTCCCGGACCCGCCCTCTGAACAAGACCTTGTCGACGGTCTTCGTGAGCCAACCGTCGACCGCGATGCCCTCGGAGCGGAAGGCGTCGACCGTCTCCATGGTCAGGCTCGCGGTCGACTCGCGGATCACCCCGCCGAGGTCGATCCGCTGCACGATCGCCTCGACGTCGATCGACGCGGCGATGTCGTCGATCGGGATCTGCTCGACGATGCGCACGAAGTCGAGCTGCGCGATCACGTTCTCGGTGACCTGCTGCACGATCACCGGTATCAGCGCGGACGCCTGGGCCTGGTTGCGCTGCTGCTCGCGCCGCGCCACCTCGTTCAGGTGCCACAACCGATCCTCGAGCGGCCGCAGCGCGCGTTGCACGAACGCGGGCGTGCTCGCGGCGCGGACGACGCCGGTCGAGTGCGCGGCCACCGTGTCGATGACGGCAGACGCGCGCTTCTCGGCCTCCAGTGCGATCCCGAGCACCGCGCCGGGGAGGAGCGCGGCGATGCCTGGTTCCGGTTCGGTGCCGGCGCCCGCCGGATCGGGGACCCGGGCGAACACGCTGCCGGCGGCCCGCCCGGCCAAGCCGAGGGCCCCGAGGCCGAGCTGGGCACTGCGCCGCAACACGTCGGTGACGCCAGGCGCCGCCGCCGGCACGGGCGTGGCGCGCGGGACGACCTCCGTCCCCGGAGTTGCGCCCGGTGCCGTGCGCGCGTCGTCGCTCCCCGCTACCACCGGCGCGACTGTAGGACTCCGGGATGCCGGTAGCCTCCCGCAGCGTGTCCCGACGTGTGCTCGTCATGATGTTCGCGCTCGCGGCGGCGGTGGCGACGAACGTGTTGGCAGCCGACGCGGCCCAGCTCCCGCGCATCGCTGCTCGTCGCACCGTCGAGAGCAGCGTCCACACGGCGTATCCAGGGCTCACGTTCGGCAACGTCGCATGCCCGTCCGGCGTCCAGCGGGCCCGGGGCGTGTCGTTCACCTGCACCGTGCAGCTCCCCGGCACGTTCCTCATCGTGGATGCGACGCAGACCGACAGCAAGGGCACGATCGAGCTGACCACCCAGCAGGCACTGATCCCCACACAGTCGCTCGTCGACTTCGTGGCGCAGAACGCCTCGCTCCCCGCGACGGTCGACTGCGGGCCGGGACCGCTCCGCGTCGCGCGCGCCGGTGAGACCATCGACTGCGCCACGACGCTCGCCGACGGCACCGCCCGCACCGTGCAACTCACCGTGCAGGACACCGCCGGCAACGTCACCCTGAGCGCGGTGAACTAGAGGCTCAGCCGAGCTCCTGGAGGAAGTACGACGCCCGCTCGCCGGAATCGCGGTCCACGTCGGAGAACCCGTGTCGACGGTAGAAGCGCTGCGCGCCGACATCGCTCTCGTCGACGTTGATCTCGATCAGCCGGACGCCCCGCGCGCGGCACTCCGTCACGAACAGTTCCATCATCGCGGTGCCGATGCCTTGCCCGCGTCGATCGGGGACGACGTACAGCTCGTCGAGGAGTGCGACCGGGCCGTCGTACCAGACGTTGGACCGCAAGGTCACCAGTCCGACGCCGAGCGCGGGTTCCGCGAGGATCGCGAACGTGGCGTCACCGGCGAGCAGCGCGCGCAGGCTCGCCGCGATCTTCGGGGCGCCGGGCGTGGGTGTTGCGAACTCGACGTTGAAGTCGTGCAGCAGCTGCGCCAGGACCTCGGCGTCGTCGACGGTTGCGAGGCGGGCCTCCTCCACGCGATCAGGCCGCGATCAGGCCGCGATCAGGCCGCGATCAGGCCGCGATCAGCCGTGCTCGATCACGAGCAGCAGCCCGCCGAGCATCGCTGCGTTCTTGAGGAACTGGATGGTCTGCTGCGTGCGCGCCGCGTCTTCTTCCTCCCAGAAGCGGTGACCGGCGAGCGTCGTCGGCACGAGGGAACCCGCGAGCAGCAGCGCGGAGAGCCGCGGCAGCACACCCAGCGCGAGGGTGATCCCCGCGCCCACCTGGATCGCGCCGTTGAACTGCACGAGCTGCTCGGTGTCGGCATCGATGCCGACCAGGTCGGCGATGTCGGGCGCGACCTTCTCGGCGCGCGGCACCTTGCCTGCAGGATTGCGGAAGGCGTCGAGCCCTCCGTAGACGAACATGCCCGCGATGAGGGGTCGGGCCACGAGGCTGCTGATCTTCATGGCTCCAGGTGTACCCGATCGGGTGGCGGTCATCACCTGCCGTAGTTAGTCTCGGCCCAATGGACGACGTTCTCGGATACGAAGGCAAGCACGCGGTCGTCACCGGCGCCGCTTCGGGCATGGGCGAGCAGGTCGCTCGCATCTGCCACGAGCTCGGCGCCAACGTGACCGCGCTCGACCTGAAGCCGGTGTCGACGCCGGTGACCGCCTCGATCGAGCTCGACCTCCTCGACCACGCCTCGATCGACTCGGTGGTGGCGCAGATCGACGCCCCGGTGGATGCGGTGTTCAGCTGCGCAGGACTCCCCGGTCCCCCGTTCACCGACCTCCAGACCGGGATCGTGAACTTCATCGGCGCCCGCGCGCTGATGGAGGGACTCCTCCCGAAGATCCCCGAGGGTGGCGCGGTCGCGTGCATCGCCTCGGGCGCGGGCGTCGGCTGGCAGCAGGAGCTCGCCAACTACGCGCCGCTCCTCGCGACCGAGACCTTCGAGGAAGGCGTCGCGTGGTGCGAAGCCAACCCGGAGATCGCGTTCCCGATGGGCGGCTACCGCATGTCGAAGGTCGTGATGAACCAGTGGGTCGCCGCGACGTGCTCGAAGTTCGGTGAGACCGGCGTGCGTCTCAACTGCCTCAACCCGGGCCCGACCAAGACCGCGATGATGCCGGCGTTCGAAGAGGCCGCAGGCAAGGACGTCGTGGAGAACGCGCTCGGCGTGATCCACCGGTACTCGGACCCCGCCGAGCAGGCGTGGCCGATGGTGTGCCTCAACAGCCCGCGCTTCAGCTACGTGACGGGCGAGGCGCTGTGGGTCGACGGCGGCTTCCTCGGCATGCTCTCCACCGGCACCCACCCCGGCTTCGACTTCGACGCGGTCTGACCGGGTGAAGCCGGCGAAGCCGCGGCTCTGATCAGCGCGTGGTGTACACGATCATCGCGGCCCCGAACACCACGCTGTAGATCGCGAACGGCGTCAACGTCCGGGTGGCGAACCAGCGGGTCAGGAAGCGCACGGAGAGGTACGCGGCGATGCCTGCCGCGAGGCTGCCCACGAGCACCTGGCCGCGCACGTGGTCACCGTTGTGGCCGAGCAGGTCGGGCAGCTTGTAGACGCCGGCGGCGAAGATCACGGGCGTGGCGAGCATGAACGAGAGACGCGCCGCGTCCTCGTGATCGAGGCCACGGAGCAGTCCGGCGACCATCGTGACGCCCGAGCGACTGATCCCGGCGAACAACGCGAGGATCTGCGCGCTCCCGACGAACACACCTTCGCGGAGCTCGAGCGTCTCGAGGTCGCGCCCGACGTCGTGGCCGGGATCTTCGTGATGGGCGTGCTCCTCGACGAGCTCCCGGGTGGCGGCGTTGCGCCGGAGGCGCTCACCGGCGAAGAGGATGAGCCCGTTGATGGTGAGGAAGATCGCGGCCGCGGTCGGCTTGGCGAAGAGCGTGCGAAGGCTGTGCTCGAACACGAGGCCGACGATGCCCACCGGGATGGTGCCCAGCACCAGCAGCCATGCCATGCGCTGCGCGGGCGTGTCGATGCGACGGTGCGCGATCGACGTGAAGAAGCCGCCGATGACGTCCACCCAGTCGCGCCGGTAGAAGACGAAGAGGGCGATCGCCGTCGCAACGTGGAGGCCGACGAGGAACGCCAGGTAGAAGGACTCGTCCGACGACTGCCCGGCGACGAGCGAGTGCCAGCCCAGGAGCTCCGGGACCAGCACCGAGTGCCCGAGGCTCGAGACCGGGAAGAGCTCCGTGATCCCCTGCAGGATCCCGATCACGATGGCCTGCAGATAGGACAGCGTGTCGGCCGCGGCCACGATCATCCGCAAGACCGTAGGCGCGCGCGCTGAACCTGCACTGAACACCTGTTCACCGCCGACAGGCTCACGACCAGGGAGTGCGGGCCGATGACCGAGGTGCTACTTCACCTTCGCCGACGTCGCGAGCGCGCCCAGCCCCAGCTTGGCGGTCGCGCCCGGGACGACCGTGCCGCGGACGAACACGGCGACGAAGTCGCGACCGTCGGGGCTCAGGTAGCGGTTGGCGCCCGTGGCGCCGTACAGACCGTTGCCGTGCGCGACGTTGTCGGGACCCACGTCGTACGAGTTGAACCCCACCCAGTCCGGATTGATGTCGAGCTGCATCCCACGCACCGCGCCCGCGGCGATGAGCGCGTCGGCGAGATCGAGCGGAGTGATCCGCCCGCCGGCCCACACCAATCCACCGTTGGCGTCGACACCCACGCCACCGCGCGCGGGTCGCGACGCCCGCGACGGAAGCGCCCCATGCACCCGGGTTCGACGCCGCGGGAGTCGGTGCGCCACCGTCGACGAGCAGGCCGAGGTTCTGACGCAGCGCGACGACCTGCTTCGCCGGATCGTTGTCGCGTCCCCACGCGCCAACGGTGTAACTGCCGTCGTCGTAGGCGATGAGTGACGCCTCACCCGCGACCGGGCTGCGGTAGGACGCGCCGAACGCGATCACGCCGCCGTCGAAGTCGCCCCACTTGAACCCACCGTTGAACGAGGACACGAGGAACGGCTGTTGGTCGGGAGGCACCTGACTGCCCCACGGCGAGCCGAGCGGGTCGCCGGCCCCCGGCACGACCGCGAGCCTGGTGAGCTGCGGGTCCATCCACGCCACGAACGCGCCGTTGGCCGAGCCGGTGTAGAGGAGCGGTCGACCGAGCGCCTGGCGGCCGGTCGGGGTCCACGCCACCGAACCACCCGGTCCCGCCGGCGGCGTCGGTGCGGGCGCGGGATCGGACGCCGGCGCCGGCGCGGCGGTACCGAACGCCAGCGCGACGACCATGACAGCGAGGGCGAACAGGCGAGGCACGCCGGGCAGTCTGCTCGTTCCGAACGGTCCGGCGCGGTCGCTCCGGTCGTGCTCCGGGTCCGCCGACCCACCCGTTGCGATATGCACGTCTCGCGGCCCGGCAGTCCGTAACCTGGGCGCACGATGGCGCAGCACAAGAACTCTGGCAAGAGTGGCAGCCCCAAGAAGCAGATCAAGCGGCTGCGGCGCAAGGCCGTCGCCACCCTCCGTCAGGCCCGGCTGACCGCGCAGCTCGAACTGGTCTCCGCCGAGGCCGCCGCGGCACAGATCCGCGAGGCGGCGCACGCGTCGGCCGCCGAAGAGACCGCATCGCTGCGGGCCGAGGTGCGCGCCGAGCTCGCGCAGCTCCTCGAGCAGCACCGCGCCGATGCCACCGCGCTCGCGGCGGAGGTCGCCGCCGAACACCGCAGCGCTGCCGAGGCCGAAGCGCGCGCCATGATCGCCGAAGCCGAGCTCGACGCCGCGCGCATCATCAGCAGTGCAGAGACCGACGCGCGTGCACGGCGCGAGGAGATCGTCGCCGCGGCCATGCAGGAAGCCACGGCCATCCGCAGCGCAGCCAACGAAGAGGTCACCGGGTTTCTCCGCCGACTCGATGAAGAGCGCGCGCTCCTGGTCGAGGCGGCGCGCGAAGAAGCGTCTCGGGTCGTTGCCGACGCGCGTGCCGCATCCGCAACCGACGCGGCGCGATTGCGGGACGCGGCGGAGCAGGAGATGGAGCGCAAGGCCTCCGACCTGGTCGACCAGGCCACCGCCGACGGCAAGGAGATCGTCGCGCGCGCCGAAGCCGAGGCCAAGAAGATGCGCGACGAAGCCGAGGCGCTCGCCGCGGCGGCGAAGATCGCGGCCGAAGCTGCGGCACCGAAACCCGAGCCGCGGAAGCCAGAGCCCGGATCCGAACCGATGGCGGCACGCCCTCCCGCCGCCCCGCGCCCGGCCCCCGAGCTCGCGTCGATGATGTCCACGCCGCCGCCACGCACCACGACGCCGGTGGCAGGCACGGTGGTGTCGGCAGCGGTCGAAGAGGTGCGCTGGCGGGCCGAGACGACTTCGGTCAGCAGCGACACCAACGGTGCGCCGGCCAACGGCACCAACGGCACCAACGGCACCAACGGCGCCCACACCACGGGCACCGCCGAAGCCACCGCTCCCGGGGCACCGACCACACCGGCACCGGTCGTGGGTGAGCCGGTGGCCGAAGCGCCGTCGTTGCTGCCGGGCGAGATCGACATCGAGTTCGAGATGCCGCCGAAGAAGAAGCGCTGGTTCCGCCGCAACAAGTAGCGCGTCAGTCGTCGAAACGACCCGGGCGCTGCTCGAGGTTGGCAATCACGGCTTCGAGCTGGTTCTTCGACCCGATCATCCCCTCGGTCTGATCACGCTCCTCGCGCACCCCGTCGTCGAACGACAACGTCCAGGACGCGTCCACGAGCCGCTTCATCACCTTGATCGCGTCCGGGTTGCGAGACGCGATCTCACGCGCGAGCACGAGCGCGTCGGCGCGCGGGTCGTCGCTCAAGCGGGTCACGAGCCCGAGGGCCTTCGCCTCGATGCCAGTGACGACGCGACCGGTGAACATGAGGTCTTTCGCCACGTCAGGCCCGACGAGGCGCGGGAGCAGCTGCGTGCCGCACATGTCGGGGACGATCCCCCACTTGATCTCGAACACACCGAGTCGGGTGTCGGGGGCGACGACGCGCAGATCGGCGCCGAGCGCGAGCTGGAACCCGCCGCCCACCGCGACGCCGTGCACCGCTGCGATCACCGGCGCCGCCATGTCGACCCACACGCGAACCGCCTGCACCGCCTCGACCCTGATCGCGCCCGACGTGGTGCCCGACCCGGTCCCGCTCACGTCCGGGTCCCTCTCGGCCATCGCCGCGAACAGGGAGGTGTCGAGGCCGGCGCAGAACGCCTTGCCGTCACCCGACAGCACCACCGCGCGGACGGTCCGGTCGGCGGCGAGCTGCTCGCCGGCCTCGATGATGGCCTGGAACATCCGTCGGTCGAGCGCGTTGCGCTTGTCGGCGCGCACGAGGCGGACGTCGGCGACACCGTCTTCGATGCTGACGGCCACCCGTTCGGGATCACTCATCGATACCTCGTTGGGACGATTCGGTGCAGATCCTGCACACGACGACCGAGTCGCTTCGACGCATCTCTCCTGCAGATTCTGCGCAGAATCTGCCCTACGCCGCGAACGACGGAAGAGTCAGATCAGCTCGTAGACGACGAACGACGGCGTGGGGTCCATCTCCATGGCGTCGCTCATGTGCATGCTGCCGTCGGCGAAGCGCTGCGCCAGCGCGGGCATGATCGCACCCAGGTCGTCGCACTCGAGCTCGTACACCGCGCAGTACTCGTGTGCACCCGCCGGCGGTGGCGCGACGTCGCTCGCCTTGAAACGACGCGCCGCGACGATCCCGGGGATCTCGAGCACCTCGGGGAGATGCGTGTTGGTGTACCAGTCGTTGTACTCACCGTCGCGCTCCGGACTCGACGGCCGCGACTGCACGAACATGATCGCCTTGGGCATGGGTGCCACCTCTTGTTGCCGGTCGGTCGCGACACCCTAGAGTCGGGCGCCATCGTCCGTCGCCTGCTCGTCTCGATCATGACCGCGATCGTGGTGACGATCGCTCTGCTCCCGGTCTCCGCGTCGGCGGCGACGCCCGACCCGTGTGCGGGTGCACCCCCGACGGTGGCCGCCCAGCAGGCCGCGTTCACCGCGTTGGCCGGGTTCGGCGCCGGCTGGTCGACCGCCGACGGCTACGTACCGGTGTCGCTGCCCGACGGGCGCACCGCCTGGCTCATGTCCGACACGCTGGTCGCGCCACCAGCTGCCGACCCCGCCGCGGGCGCGAGGTTCGTGCACAACAGCATCGTGGTGCAGCGAGGGCGGTGCTTCACCCCGGTGATGGGTGGCAACGCCGAAGCGCGCGATGACCTGGTGCCGTCGGTCGAAGGGCGCGCGTGCTGGCAGAGCGCGGGCGTCGCACGCGGCGACCAGCTCGTCGTGTTCTGCACCGAGGTGGTGGAAGCCGAGGGCCCACCGGGCTTCGGGTTCCAGGTCGTCAGCACCGCACTGGCCACGTTCGACCTCCCGTCGCTGACGCTGAGCGGCCGCGTGGCGCTGCCGTTCAGCGAGCCCGCCGGCATCCGGTGGGGCACCGGAGCCGTCCACGACCGCGGCTGGGTCTACGTGTACGGCACGGGCACCGACGCGCAGTACGTCGCGCGTGTCCGCTTCGACCGCGTCACCAGCGGTCCGTGGCAGTTCTGGACCGGCGGGACGTGGGGTGACCGGGCTGCACTCGTGCCGATGACGTTCGCCGGTACCACCCCGACGATGCCGGCATTCGTCACGCCGACGCCGACCGGCTACGTCGCGGTTGCGTTCGAGTCACCCCTCCCCGACCCGACCATCGCGGGCTGGAGCGCCACCGCGCCGCAGGGACCGTGGCATCCGGTCGGGACCGTCGCGACCGCGGTCACGAACCCCGGTCAGTTCGCGTACGACGCTCGAGCCGTCGATCTCGGAACCGCCGGATGGTCGATCGCGTACAGCGTCAACGACCCAGTGGCGTTGGCCGTCGACCCGAGTTCCTACGGTGGCCGCTTCGTGCGGGCGCCAGCACCATTCCAGCGGTCGGTGCAGCGGCAGGTTCAGGGCGCGACGAAGCGGTGCACCGGCGGGTGCGCGCCTTCGCTCAACGTCACGTAGCCGCGTCCATCGCGCGTGAAGCCGAGCGCCTCACCCTGTGGTTCGGAAAGTGGCCACCCTCCGTTGATCGGGGGAGCCGCGCCGGCGCACGCGCTCTGCGAGAACGCCTGCGCGACCGTCGCGCCGCTCGTACGCGGGTAGAGGAACACGCCCAGAGAGCGTGCGCAGCGCGATCACGTCGCCAGCGGGCGTGATGTCGGCGCCGGTCACACCCTGCAGCGCGCCGAGCGACACCGTCGCCACCTTGCTCATCGTGATGGTCGTACCCGTGGTCGGGGCCTGGGCGCGGTACACGCCGGCGACACCGCCGCCGAGGTCCTTGGTGACGACGAACACGTCGCGGGTGGTGGGATCCACGAACAACCCCTCGGCGTCGTGCGCACCGTCGGGGTACTGCAGGTCGATGGCGGTGACGTCGGACAACGTCTGCGGCGTCGACAGGGGTGACGCCGGGTTCACGAGCGGCTCCGGCACCCGGTACACCTGCACCGACGCGCGCGACTTGGCGTTGTCGCCGATGTCGCCGACGTAGAGGTAGGACACTCCGCTCACGGGACCCGGGCCCACCGCGATGTCCTCCCAGTCGATCGCCGACGCGCCCGACAGCACGTACTCGCCGAGCGTCTGGCCGGTGGTGCGGATCGCGAAGACGCGCGCGCTGTCGCCGGAGTCGTTGTGCACCCACCACACGTCGTCGACACGGCGGCTGGCGGCGACCCCGGACGCTTCCTCGAGCGCGGTGGACAGGACGATGCCGGGTGTCGACCCCACCAGGGTGTGCGCGCACGCGGCGCCGAGCACCGGTGGCTTCGCCGGCCCTGGCGGGGGCAGGCACGCCGACGCGAGCGCAGCCACGGCGAGCGCGGCCGCCGCGACGGCGAGACGGCGCGGACGGCGGATCACGCGGAACGTGCCGCGCCGATGACCGCGCTGATCATGGTGCACGGCTGGTCGGACTCGTTGTGCCACGAGTGACGGGTGCCGTTGACGACGACGCAGTCGCCGGTGCGCAGCAGCTTCCGCTCGCCGTGGTCGAGCTCGAGCCACACCTCGCCCGAGATGATCACGTTCCAGTCGACCGAGTCGGTCGTGTGCGCGCCCGGGTGATCGGGCTCCATCAGCGCGGCGAGGCCGGGCAGCTTCTCCTCCATCTCGGCCGTCGCGGCCGTCATGTCGAGGTTGGCGGGGACCGTCGCGCCCTTCGGCCCGAGGGTCACCACCACGAACCGGAAGCCGGTCGGCGGCGGCAAGTACTGCGGTGCCGCGGGCTGGCTGCCGTCGACCGGAAGCACGACCGGCTCGTCAGACCCCCAGACCTTCACCATCGACGCGCCCGGCATCAGCTGCACCGTGAGCGGCGCGACCTCGTCGTCGTCGACGAAGACCGACGATCCGTCGGCATCGGTACCGGTGACCACCCTGCGCATGACCGACGAGGTTACCGAGGTGCCAGACTGGCGCCCGCACGTCGCACTTGTCAGACACCGGGGGAATGATGACCACTGAGGAGCCTGTCCTCTCGACGCCGTGGCGCAGCGATCCGAGCGCGATGGCCGACCGCATCGCCGCATGGTGGAACGCTCACCAGACGCCGGGCGCGACCGTCACCGACGTGACCGCGCCCGAGGGCAGCGGCATGTCGAGCGAGACGCTGCTGTTCACCATCCAGCCGGCCGACGGACCCTCAGAGCGCTTCGTCGCCCGCCTCGCGCCGCTGGCGTCGCAGCAGTTCCCGGTGTTCCCGGAGTACGACCTCGAGCTCCAGATGCGCGTGATGCAGACGGTCGCCGCGCACACCGAGGTGCCGGTGCCCGAGGTGCTCACGCACGAGACCGACGACAGTTGGCTCGGCTCGCCGTTCCTGCTGATGCGTCGGGTCGACGGGATCGTGCCGTCGGACATCCCGCCGTACACCATGGCGGGATGGCTGTTCGAAGGATCCGAGGCCGAGCAACGCAAGCTCGAGCGCGAGTCGGTGCGCGTGCTCGCGCGGCTGCACGCGCTCACCCCCGAGACCCACGACCTCGCGTTCCTCGACCGACCGAAGTTCGGCACGGGAGCGCTCGACCAACACCTCGAGTACCAACGCTGGTACTACGACTGGGCGCGCGACGGCGAGACGGTGCCGCTCATCGAGCGCACCTTCGCCGCGCTCGACAAGACGCGTCCGGTGGAGGGTCCGACCGTCCTCAACTGGGGCGACAGTCGCATCGGCAACATGATGTTCCACGACTTCGCGCCCGCGGCCGTCCTCGACTGGGAGATGGCGGCGCTCGGGCCGGCCGAGGTCGACGTGGCGTGGATGATCTTCATGCACCGCTTCTTCGAAGACCTCACCCAGCGCTACGAGATGCCGTGCCTCGAAGGGTTCCTGCAACGCGAGCAGGTCGCGGAGATCTATCTGGAGGAGTCGGGACGCGAGCTGCACGACCTCGAGTGGTACGAGATGTTCGCCGCGCAGCGGTTCGCCATCGTGTCGATCCGCACGACCCTGCGTTCGGTCGCGTACGGCGACGCCGAGCAGCCCGACGACCTCGACGACGTGATCATGTTCCGCGACCTGCTCGAGGAGATGGTCGAACGCGCCGAGGCGAAGTGACGACGACCAGATGAGAGCGCTGTGACCTGGACCCCGCCGGCTCGACCGGAATGGGTGCAGGCCGTGAACGCCGGCGACATCCTTCCCATCGCCGAGGTGGCGGAGCTGCCGTTCGCACGCGACGCTCTGCTGGCGGAGGCGCGGGCGACGCTCGGCGTCGCCGACCGCGGGATGGCCGACTTCGGCGGTGACGACTTCCTCGAACCACTCGACGTGCTCCTCCGCGCGCTCGAGCACGAAGCCGACCTGACCGTCATCGGTCGGTGGATGACGCGGCGGTTCCTGCTGCGCTTCCTCGAGGTGCGCCTGCAGCTCACCGAGTTCGTCCGTGGCGATCCCGGCGTCGTCGACGAGGAGATCCGCGCCCCGTGGTTCGTCACCGGCGCGCCCCGCACCGGCACCACGATCCTCCACGCCATGCTGGCGCAGGACCCGGCGTCGCGCGTGCCCGGAGGGCTGGGAGCTGCTGCGTCCGGTGCCGCCGCCCGTCGCCCGATCCCGAGGAGTTCGCCGCCGACGCCCGCATCCCGCTGGCCGACCGCGAGCTGCGGCTGCCGGGTCAGGTGGCCGGTGAGCTCGACGCCATCCACGTGTACCGCGGCCGCATGCACAAGGAGTGCCTGTCGGCGATGTCGTTCGCGTTCCGGTCGGAGGAGTTCACCGCCCGGTACCACGTGCCGTCGTACGTCGAGTGGTACGAGCGCTGCGACCTCCGGCCCGCGTACGACATGCACCGGTTGGTCCTGCAGGTGTTGCAACGCCGGTCGCGCAACGTGCACTGGGTGCTGAAGTCGCCCGTCCACGTGAGCGCGCTGCCGACGCTGCTCGCGGTGTACCCCGACGTGCGCCTCGCGATCACGCACCGCGATCCGCTGACCGTGCTCGCGTCGCTCACCAGCCTCGTCGCCACACTGCGATGGGCGCACAGCGATCGGGTCGACTTCGTCGAGATCGGCCGCTACCACGAGGACCTGTGGACCACTGCGCTCGACGATCTCACCACCGCGTCGACCGACGGCACCCTCGATCCTGCGCACGTGCACCACGTGCACTACGCGGACTTCGTGCAGGACCAGATCGGCGTGATCGGCGAGCTGTACCGCGCGCTGGGCACGTCGCTCACGCCCGCGACCGCCGACGCCATGCGCGCATATCTGGCGGGTCGGCCCAAGGACCAGCACGGGAAGCACGAATACGCGTTCGCCGACCTCGCACTCGACCCCGCCGTCGAGCGCGAGCGGTTCGCCCGCTACCAGCGGCACTTCTCGGTGCCCGAGGAGACGATCTCGTGAGCGACGGCACGAGCGATCGGGAGCGTTGGCAGGCATTCGTCGACCAGCTCGGTGAGCTGGGGCGCACGATCACCACGGCGCCCTTCCCCGCCACGCCGGCGGACGACCTCGAAGGACTGCGTCACCTCGCCCTGCAGGCCGTGTGCTGGATGGAGTGGTCGCTCGCGCACCAGGATCCGCGCGCGCCGATGTTCCAGCGGCAGAACGACCTCGTGTTGCAGTGGGGTGGCCCGAACGCCGACAACATCTACCGCCACGCGCGCGTGCACCCGTCGCACACCTACCGCATCGTCGGACGCATGCACTCGTGCGAGGACTTCATCCTCGCGATCCGTCGGAACTTCATGCACATGGAGAACAACGGCACGATCGCGGAGCTGAGCGGGCACGACCTCGGACTCGGGCCCGGCGACGACTTCGAGATCCTCCTCGGCGGCGAGGGCGACGAGCCGAACCGCGTGCCGCTCCCCGACGGTGCATTGTCGGTGTCGATCCGTGAGTACTACTTCGACTGGCAACCCCGCGAGCCGGCGACGTTCACCATCGAGTGCCTCGACGCCGACGGCCCAGGGGCGCCCTTCACCTCGAAGAGCCTCGCGTTCGGACTCGACGAAGCCGCGACGCACCTGCACCGCTCGCTCACGTACTGGAACCAGTACATGCTCGACGCGCGCGCCGAGCAGACCGACAACGTGTTCGGCGGCGGCTACGACGTGAAGCGCGGCCTTGCCGCCGCCAAGTACGCGTTCTGCTTCTTCGACCTCGCGCCCGACGAAGTGCTGGTCGTCGAGAGCGACATCCCCGACAGCCGTTACTGGAGCTTCCACCTCTACTCGCTCGCGTGGTGGGAGGCGCTCGAGTTCGGGAGCCGCGTCACCACCCGCAACCACACCCAGACCCGCATCAGCGACGACGGTCGCATCCGGGTGGTCGTCGCCCACGACGACCCCGGCGTCGCCAACTGGCTCGACACCGAGGGCCGCCGCGAGGCGCTGTTGACGCTCCGGTGGTTCTGGCCTGGGGGCGACCCGCCGTCACCCGTCGCACGCGTGGTGAAGCTGGCCGACGTGCGCGCCGCGCTGCCCGCCGACGAGCCCGTGGTCACCCCCGACCAACGCCGTGCCGAGCTCCACGCCCGCCGCGACCACCTCGCCTGGCGCTTCCGCACCTGACCCACCCACCGTTCAGCGGAGGATCTCGACCAGGAGGACCCAGGCGTTGACGAGCGCACCCAGGTAGCCGACGACGATGGCGACCGGCCACCAGTAGAGGCCGCCCCCGACCTCGGCGAGCAGCAGCACCCCCGCGACGACGATGAGCAGCGCGCTGCCGAGCCCGACGACCCGCCTGGTGACGATCGACGCTCGGGTCGGTCCTCGATCTCCGCGTGCGACGAGGTCGCGCGCGACACCGCGCTGGAGCCCCAACACCGCCGCTCCCGCGAGCACGCCGACGAGCACGAGCTCGATGCCACACGCTTCGCGTGACTGTCCGGGCGTCAGCACGGCGGTCGCGGTGATGAGCACACTGGCGAGCAACACGATCGCCTCGAGCGCGCGATTGACGAGCAGCCGCGTGCCTACGAACTCCTTGAGGTTGATCGACATGCCGACGAACACGAGCCCGAGCAGTGCGGCCGACGCGCCGAGCTGCGCCACCGCGAAGTCGTTCCACGGCGCCGGGTCGTATGCGGTCATCGGAACCCCATGTTGCCGCCGTCGACGTGGATGGTCTGGCCGGTGACGTACGCGCCGGCGTCACTGGCGAGGAAGACCACCACCGACGCGATCTCCTCGGGCTCGCCGATCCGGCGCAGCGGGTTGTGGCGCACGCGCGCCTGCTGCTCGCGCTCGGTGAGGTCGTCCCAGTAGTCGGTGCGCGCCCACGGGCAGACGGTGTTGACCCGCACGCCGTCGGGTCCCCACTCGCGCATCGCCACCTTGGTGAGCGCGCGGATCCCCTCCTTGGCGACGGCGTACGCGCCGAGGCCGACGAGCCCCTCGGTCCCGGCACCCGACGCGAGGTTCACGATCGCGCCACCACCTCGCTCGACCATGAGCGGGTGGCACAACTGCATGAGCCGGAACGCGGCCAGCGTGCCCGACTCCCACGCGGTGTACAGGTCGTCGTCGGTGCACGAGTCGAGCGGCCCCATCGGCACCTGCTGCGCGTTGTTCACCAGGACGTCGACACCGCCGAACGTCTCGACCGCCCGGGCAACGACCAGTTCGCAGTTGGCCCGCTCGCGCACGTCACCCGGCACCGTGAGCGCGTCGCCGCCCCGTTCGCCGATCTCGGCGACCGTGCGCGCGCCGGTGTCGGCGTCGCGCTCGAGGATCGCCACGGCGGCGCCCGCATCGGCCAACCCGAGCGCGATTCCGCGTCCGATCCCCTGCCCCGCGCCCGTGACGATTGCGACCTTCCCGTCCAATGACATCGGCGGGCAGATTACGGCGCGACCGGCACCGCCTCGCGCCCGGTGATCCAGTGGCGGCCGGCGGCGCGCAGATCGTCCCACTTGGCGAACGCGGCGGGATCGGTCTGGCCGAGGTCCTCGACCGTGGGCCCGATCTCGTCGGCGATCGGTTGCAGCGCTTCGACGTCGAAGCCGTAGAACTCGGCCGCGTTGAGCCCGAGGATCTGCGCGGTCTCGTCGACGGGGATGTCGTGGAAGGCCTCGCCGAGGATCCGCTTGGTGTACGGCCAGGTGCCCTCGGGGTGGGGGAAGTCGTTGCCCCACATGATGTTGCCCACGCCGATCTCGTAGCGACGCGCCAGCTCACGGCGACGGGTGTTCGACGACCCGATCTTGATGTTGCGGTCGAAGTACTCGCTCGGGAGCATCGTGAGGAGCCCGCGCACGCTGTCGTCGAGCTTGCGCGAACCCTGGTCCTTGAGGATGAGCGAGTCGGAGCGCCACAGCAGGTCGGGCACCCAGTACGAGCCCGCTTCGGTGACCGCCATCTTCAACCCGGGGAAGCGTTCGAACACGCCCGACCACAACAGGAACCACAGCGGCCGCGACGTCCACCACACCGTCTCGCTCGCGTACAACCCGAGCACGCCCGGCACCGCGCCGTAGTCGGCGTGCGCCGCCGGACCCGAGTGCGTGTGCACCGGGAGGTCGAGCGACGCGCACAGCTCCCAGATCGGGTCGTACTTGTAGTTGGTGTACGACGCGTACTCGCCCCACTGCGCGGGGATGATCACGCCGCCCCACAGGCCTTCGCCGTGCGCGCGCGTGATCTCGGCAATGGCGCCCTCGATGTCGCCGAGGATCGGCGCCACGATCAGGCCGGCACGGCGCTGCGGACTCTGACCACACAGCTCGGCGGCCCAGCGGTTGTACGAACGTGCACCGGCGAGCACCAGCTCGGGGTCGGCGGTGCTGTCGATGGCGAAGCCGGCGCCGAACGGCGCGCCCATCTTGCCGGTGACCGCGTCGGGGCCGGGGAACACGACCTCGCCGGTGACGCCGTCGGCCGACAGCTCCTCGTCGCGCTTCTTCGCGTCCCAGCCGCCGCGCAGTCCGAGCTCGTGGAGGCTGTTGCCGTCCTCGTCCTCGCCGAACCACTCCTCCTGGAATTCCTCGCTCCCGGCGAAGACGTCGTCGTCGGTGCCGAAGCGCTCACGTCGCATCTGCTGCATCAGCGCGTCGCGTGCCGCCAGCTCGTCGTCGAAGCGCTCCCGGTACTGCGGATCGAGGAACTCGCGGTACACCGGCGAGTCGGGACCGGCGTGGCAGTCGGCCGAGATGACGAGATAGCCCTTCGACATGTGTTGCTCCCCCGGGTGGCCGAACTCATGACCCTAGATTAGGCACCGATGGCTCAGGTCGCCCCCGTGCAGTCGCCCGAGACGACTCGCGACAAATTGCTTCGCGCCGCGCTGCACCTGTTCGCGCGTCAGGGTCTCGACGTGCCGTTGCGCGACATCAACGAGCTCGCCGGCCAGCGCAACGCCTCGGCGCTCCACTACCACTTCGGCGGACGTCCGGAGCTGGTGCAGGCGATCATCGACCGCTACCGCCTGAGCGACGAGGAGCACGCCACCATCGAGGCCGAGCTCCGCGCCGGCCCGCACGACATCCGCGAAGTGGTGGAGGGGCTCGTCGACCGAAGCTGCGCGTGGCTCACCACCCCCGACGGGCGCGACTACATCCGCGTGGTGTTCCAGTTCGTGATCCGGCTGCCGCTGCGTCAGCACCTGCTCGAGGGCACCGATCCTCCCTCGCTCGCCTCCGTGCGCGCGCAGGCCGAGCTCATCCACGAGGGGCTGCCCGACCTCCCCGAGCACCTGGTGCGCGAGCGCGCGGTGGCGTCGTTCGACCTCGTACTGCTGCAGGTGGCCGAGCGTGCCCGCATCATCGACGACGAGGACGGCCGCGGCCTCCTCCCCGAGGCCGAGTGGAAGGCCAACCTCGTCGACATGGCAACGGGTCTCCTCACCTACGCGCCCAACTCCTGAGCCGACTTGGTCGACGCCCAGCCGGACTCGTCGGGTTCCGTCGCGAGCAGCGACGCGCGGAAGCGGTCGAGCAGGTGCGCGAGCTGCGCGCGATCACGCGCCGACCAGTCGTCGAGCGCGACCGCGTAGTCGTTGAGCGCGACGGCGCGGGCTCGGTCGAGCACGCGGCGACCGGTCGCGGTGATGGCGACGCGCGCAACGCGCCGGTCGTCGGGATCCACCGTGCGCGTCACCAGCCCCTGGTCCTCGAGCGCGCGCAGCTGTCGGCTCGCGTTCGACAGGTCGACCTCGAGCCGACGAGCCACCTCGCTCACCGCGACCGGACCCTGACGCTGCACCAACCGCAGCGTGCCGAGGTTGGTCTCCGACAACGACAACCCGAGCGCACGCTGGAGCCGCTCGCGCTGACGCGGGCTGCGTGTGCTCGCGATCACCAGCGCGGTGAACTCGTGGATGCGCTCGAGATCGCGCTCGCTCACTCCTCGTCCACGAGTCGTTCGCTCACGCTCACTCCCCTTCGATGAGCGAGTCGAGGCGCTGCGTGGTCTCGACCCACTCCTCGACCATGTCGAAGATCACGTCGCGCACCGGCCGCACGCGGTTCATGCTGCCGACGATCTGGCCGACGGGGAACCCAGTGAGGTCGCGGTCCTGCGACCGCGTGATCCGGCGCGCCGCCTCCGAGAACACGATGCCCTGGAGCGGCATCGGCAGCGGGTCGGGCGTGTCGTCGCGTTCCCAGGCGTCGGTCCACGCGGTGCGCAGCTGACGGGCAGGCTTGCCCGTCATCGAACGCGAGCGCACGGTGCCGCGCGAGTTCGCGGCCAGCATCTTCTCCACCGCGATCGGGTTGGTGTCGGCCTCGGCGACGGTGAGCCAGATCGACCCCGTCCACACGCCCTGCGCGCCGAGCGCCATGGCCGCCGCCATCTGCCGACCGCGGCCGATCCCGCCGGCGGCGAGCACGGGCACGTCGGGACCGACGGCGTCGACCACCTCGGGCACGAGCACCATCGTCGACACGTCACCGCAGTGACCGCCCGCCTCGGTGCCCTGGGCCACGATCACGTCGGTGCCCTGCGCGACCTGACGCTCGGCGTGCTGCTTGTTGCCGACGAGGCCGCCGACGAGGATGCCGCGCTCGTGCGCCGCTTCCACGACGTACGGCGGCGGCGGGCCGAGCGCGTTCACGACCATCGACACCGGATGCGAGAGGGCGACCTCCACCTGGCCCGGGCCCTCCTCGTCGACACCGAGCCCGGCGGCCTTCACCACACCCTGGTCGAGGTCTTCGGGCAGCGGAGGGACGCCGTGCTCGGCCAGCAGCTCCTCGACGAACTTCTGGTGCTCGGCCGGGATCATCTCGTGGAGGTTGGCCAGGCTCGCCTCCGCGCCGCCGCCCTTGCCCACGTACTTGGCGGGCATGGCGAAGTCGACGCCGTAGGGCATGCCGTCGACGTGCTCGTCGATCCAGCTCAGCTCGATCTCGAGCTGGTCGGGCGCGTAGGCGAGCGCGCCGAGCACGCCGTAGCCACCGGCCTTGCTCACCGCGGCGACGACGTCGCGGCAGTGCGAGAAGGCGAAGATCGGCAGCTCGATGCCGAGTCGGTCACAGATCGGTGTGCGCACGGCGGTTCCCCCCGGAGCGGTCGACGTCAGGTCGCGTTACTTGCGCACGCGCAAGCATTTGTGTGGCAGAGTACGCCCGACCTCGTCGCCACGCAAGCGATCTTTCAGCCAGGGGGAACTGCTCGATGCCCGACGCACTCGTCGAACGCCACGGCCACACGATGGTCATCACGATGAACCGGCCCAAGCGCTTCAACGCGCTGACCGGCGCCATGCTCGCCCGGATGTACGACGCCATGGTCGAGGCCTGCGCCGACGACGACGTGCGCTCGATCATCCTCACCGGCGCCGAGGGCAACTTCTGCTCGGGCGCCGACCTGCGCGCCATGGCCGGCGACGCCGAGGACACCGACAGCGAGATCGACGTGGCTGCTCGCATGGCCGACGACCCCGACCTCCCGTACAAGGGGCTGCTGCGCCACTACCAGCCGTCGAAGCCGCTGCTCGCCGCGGTCGAGGGCGTCGCCATCGCCGGTGGCACCGAGTTGCTGCAGGGCACCGACATCCGCGTCGCCGGTGAGTCGGCCCGCTTCGGCGTGAGCGAGGCGCGCTGGTCGCTGTACCCGATGGCAGGATCGGCCGTCCGCCTGCGCCGGCAGATCCCGTACACGCATGCAGCCGAGATCCTGCTCACCGCGAAGCACATCACCGCCGAAGAAGCGGCCCGCATCGGGCTCATCGGTCACGTCGTGCCCGACGGTCAGGCGCTCACCAAGGCGCTCGAGATCGCGGAGACGATCAACAACAACGGACCGCTCGCGGTCGAGGCGATCCTGCGCACGCTGCGCGAGACCGACGGCATGACCGAGCAGGAAGCGCTCGCGCACGAGTTCGAGTACGGCCAAGCCGTCTTCGCGTCCGACGACGCCAAGGAAGGCCCCAAGGCGTTCGCCGAGAAGCGCACCCCCAACTTCCAACGCCGGTAGCCCACCCAATCCAGCGAACTCCGGCGGATCGGGCACATCCACTGTGCCCGAGTCACGCAGGTTCGTCGATGGGGGCGCCTACACGTGGGTGATGTCGGCGCCGGCGGCGTCGTAGCTGGCGCGGATGAGGGCGCTCGAGCGCGCGTCGGTCGAGATGCCGAGGCCCATCTTGCTCATGACGTAGCCACCGGCCAGGCGGTGCTCGGGGTCGCCGAAGCCGACCGATCCCCCCGCGCCGTAGTGGCCGAACGCGCTGGCGCCACCCATGGGCGCGAACGGTGAGGCCGACCAGAAGCCGAGCGCGATCGTCGACTCGACCTCGAGTCCCGGGAACGACAGCACCTGGTCGGCACCCGACGTCTGGAGCCGGCGCGCGGCCTCGACCTGCTCGCGGGTGAGCAACGGCTCGGACGGACCGCCGTCGACGCCACCCACCAACCCGGCGTACATCCGGGCCAGCGAACGCGCGTTGGTGATGCCGTTGGCGGCGGGCACCTCGGCCTCGTGGAAGTCGCGGTGGTTGGCCGCGTGACCGAGGTCGCCGTCGAACGCGCCGTTGAGCGACAGCGCGCGCACGATGAGTGCTTCGTCGCCGAGCATGTCGCGCAGGCTCACGCCACCGGTGTCCATCGGGATCATCGGCGCCACGCGAGGCTCTTCCTCTTCGGGCAGGCCGATCCAGAACTCGAGCTCGTAGGGTTCGGCGATCTCCTCGCGGAAGAACGTGCCGAGGGTGCGGCCGTCGACGCGACGCACCACCTCGCCCACGAGGTAGCCGTAGGTGAGCGCGTGATAGCCGTGCGCGACCCCCGGTTCCCACAACGGGAGTTGCACCTCCAGCGCGCGGATCACCGGGTCCCACGCCAGCGCCTCGGCGCGCGTGAGCTTGGCGTCGATGGTGGGAAGTCCGGCCTGGTGCGTGAGCAGCCACCGCACAGGGATGTCCTGCTTGCCTGCTTGCCCGAACTCGGGCCAGTACTCGACGACGGGCGCGTCGACGTCGAGCAGGCCGCGTTCGGCGAGAAGATGCGCGCACACCGCGGTCGCGCCCTTGGTGGACGAGAACACGATCTGCAGCGTGTCGTCGTCGTAGGGCTCGCCGGTGTCCTCGCGCACGCCACCCCAGAGGTCGACGACCTTCGTGCCCTCGACGTAGAACGCGTAGCTCGCGCCCCGTTCACCGTGCTCGACGAAGTTGTTGGCGAACGCGTCGCGCACGCCCTCGAACCCCGCTTCCACGAACCCACCCACTTCGATCGTCACGATGGCTCCTTGGGTAGTCCCAACACGCGCTCGCCGAGCACGTTGCGCTGGATCTCGTTCGACCCCCCGTAGATGGTGTCGGAACGGCTGAACAGGAAGAGCTTCTGTTCCAACGTCAGCTCGTACGGCAGCGATGCACCGATCAGCCCTTCGGCACCGAGGACGTCGATCATGAGCTCGCCGAGGTCGCGGTGCCACGTGCCCCAGAACAACTTGGAGATCGACGCCTCCGGTCCGGGGACGCCCTTCGCCGCCATGCTGCGCATCGCGTTCCACTTCATGAGGCGCAGGCCGATCCAGGCATCGACGAGCCGCGTGCGCAGGCCGGGGTCCTCACCGCGCCCGCGTGTGCGCGCCTGCTCCAGCACGTGGTCGAGCTCGCGCTCGAAGCCCACCTGTTGCGCGAGCGTCGACACCCCGCGCTCGAACCCGAGCAGGCCCATCGCGATCTTCCAGCCGTCGTTCACGTCGCCGACGACGAGCGACGCCTCGGTGCGCGCATCGTCGAAGAACACCTCGTTGAACTCGCCGCCGCCGGTGGGCTGCACGATGGGGCGCACCTCGACGCCGGGCTGATCCATCGGCACGAGCAGGAACGACAGGCCTTTGTGGCGCACCGAGTCCGGATCGGTGCGCGCCACGACGAAGCACCAGTGCGACACGTGCGCGAGCGACGTCCACACCTTCTGACCGTTGACGACCCACTCGTCGCCGTCGCGTTGCGCACGCGTCGCGACGTTGGCGAGGTCGGAACCGGCGTTGGGTTCGCTGTAGCCCTGACACCACCGTTCGTCACCCCGCAGGATGCCGGGGAGGAAGCGCTCCTGCTGCTCGGGCGTGCCGTACGCGATGAGCGTGGGGGCGAGCAGGTTCTCGCCCATGTGGTTGACGCGCGCGGGTGCCTGCGCGCGCGCGTACTCCTCGGCCCAGATGATCTGCTGGTCGAGCGACGCGCCGCGCCCGCCCGCTTCCACCGGCCATCCGAGCCCGATGAACCCGGCCTTGCCGAGCTCGTGCTCCCACGCGACGCGCACGTCGAACCCGACGTCCTCGTCACCTGGACCGCCGCGTCCCTTCAGCTCCGCGTACTCGCCGACGACGTGGTCGGCAAGCCAGTCGGCGACGTCTCGCCGGAAGCGCGCGTCGTCGCGGGAGAGCTCGACGTCGGCCATGCGTCAGGAAGGCGACGTTCCGGAGGGCGACATTCCCGGGGGCGCTGCCATCAGTTCGACGCGAACGCCGTCGGGGTCGGCCAGGAACAGGAGGTCGATGCCGGGACTGGCGCGCGTCTCCTCGATCACCGTCGCGCCGCAGTCGACCAGGTGCTGCGTGGTCGCTTCGAGGTCGTCGACGTAGAACGACAGGTGGGTGAGGCCGACCTGGTTGCGCGCCGCCGACGGCGTGCCCTCGGCACCGGGCGACACGAAGTGCAGCAACTCGATCTTCATCGTGTCGTTCTGGATGAACTGGGACATGATCTTCACCGGACCGGGCACCTCGAGGCTGCGGTCGAGGCCGGGGGCGACGTCGCTGTCGAGCTCGAAGCCCTCGACCGCGTCGAAGCCGAGCCCGTCGCAGAAGAACCGCAACGACCGGTCGAGATCGCGCACGCACAAGCCCACGTGCGACGGCCGGTAGTCCCCCATTGCCTGCCTCCCTCGAGCGGTCGGCGGACCTGACGGTCCGTCAGAAACAAGCTAGCGTCGCCCGCCGCAGCACCGCCCGCCGAGAGGAGCACGGACATGGCGATCCCTGGCATGGAGGACTACCCGATCAAGCTCGGGACGCTGCTCTTCACCATGGTCGAACCCGAGCGCGGCCGCGAGATCGAGTACAACCGCTGGTACGAGCACGACCACTTCTACTCGGGGTGCATGGTCGGCCAGTGGCAGTTCGCCGGCAACCGGTACGTCGCCACCAAGCGGCTGAAGGCGCTGCGGTATCCCGAGCAGTCCGACATGACGCCCGACCCGTCGACCGGCTCGTACCTCGCGGTGTACTGGGTGCTCGACGGCCACCACGACGAGTGGAACGAGTGGGCGGTCGAGCAGGTCACGTGGCTGCACGCGAACGGCCGCATGTTCGAGGCGCGCACGCACATCCACACCTTGCTCTACGAGAAGCGGTGGACGCACCGTGCGCAGGACGACAGCGTCACCATCGAGCTCGCACTCGATCATCACTTCGCGGGGCTCGTGGTCGTCGCCGGTGACGTGCACGACGGCCACACCCACGACGAGGTCGACGCGTGGTTCCGCGACACCTACCTCCCCGACGCGTGCGCGCAGTCGTGGGGACCGGAGGTCGTGCTCGACGCGACGACGTTGCCGTTGCTCGACGAGCGGCCCGCCGATGTCCCACCGCCCGCGGCCGGTCCCAACCGGTTCCTGCAGCTGCACTTCCTCGACCACGATCCGGAGGAGGGATGGGCCGAGGGCTACGCGAAGATCGGTCGGGCGATCGACGACAGCGGTCTCGCGTCGCACGTGTGGACGGGTGCCTTCATCCCCACCGACTTCGGCACCGACCGGTACACCGACGAGCTCTGGTAGGCGAACTGAGGTGGCCGCGCTCAGTCGAGCGTGATCACACGGTGAGCCACGAGCTCACCGTCGGCGAAGTCCAGCACGCCGAACGACGGGTACGGCTGCATGCGGCGTTGCGTCGGTGAGCCAGGGTTGAACAGGCGCTGACCGTCGACGCCCGCGTCGTCGACCGGCGCGTGGCTGTGACCGAAGAGCACGACGTCGGAGTCGGGGAACATGCGGCGCACGCGCGCGGCACGGCCCTTGGTGGTGCCGGAGTCGTGCACCATGCCGACGCGCACGCCGTCGAGCTCGACGAGGAGTCGTTCCGGCAACACGCCACGCAGCGACACGTCGTTGTTGCCGAGCACCGCGTGCACCGGCGCGAACGTCGCCAGCTCGTCGAGCAACCCGTGTTCGACGACGTCGCCGCAGTGCAGCACCACGTCCGCGTCGTGCAGCGCGACGTACACCGGGTCGGGGAGCCGGCGCGCGCCGTTGTCGCGGAGATGGGTGTCGGAGAGGACGACTGCGCGCACGTCGTCAGTGAACCACGTCACGTTCGAAAGTGAGGCGGACAAAGGTGTTCACCCGCTCGTCACGAATTGGCCTCAAAGGATTCCCCTCCGTCGCCGATACTGGAGAGATGGCGGACCAGCGGGAGCGCACTTCCACGGGGAACACGTGTGACGAGGTCCGTTCGACGCGCCTGCACTACCGGCTGCGCTGCCTCCTCTCCCCCGGCCACGACGGCGACCACCGTTGGACCCCGGAGCTGGTGCCGGCGGAAGCCGAGGGCGACGCCGTCCGCGCCGGCTGAACTGCGCATCGGGCCCGCCGATCCTGCGAATCCCCTCTTGCACTCCGAACGTCTGTTCGGTAGGGTCGAGGGACGCATCGGGGTCGGGCTCGACGACCCTCTGTTCCGGCCACGTGATGTGGCGGCAGGTTCGGAGGAGGGTCGTGGCGCGTCTGTCGGAGCTGTTGGTGTCGGTGCGCGATGCGGCTGCTCGGTTCGAGCCGGATCGCTGGTCCGGTGACGACTGCGCTCGCCTCGCGGAAGAGCTGGCGCGTGCGGCGAAGGCCGGGGCGGTCGGAGTCGGCGCGGGCGTCGGCACGGGCGGCGGCAAAGGCGGTGGAGTGCGGCCGTGGTGATGTGGAGTGGGTGGCCCGCACCGCGGGAGCGACGCCGGCGCAGGCGCGCGACGCGTTGGCGACCACGGTGGCGTTGTCGAAGTGTCCGGCGACGAGTGGTGCAGCCGCGACGGGTGCGGTGTCGACTGGGCCAAGGCCCGACGCGACCGCACAGCCGGACTCCTCGCCGGGCGAGCGGCGAAGCGCGCACCCCGTGAAGGGTCAGGCGCCGAAGGCCCGCATGGTGGAGTCGACCACCGATGCGACGAACGCGGCGTCGAGCGGCGCATTGGTCACGAGGAATCGGTAGAAGGTGGGGCTGGTGAACGCGTCGACCACCACGTCGACGTCGACGTCGGCGCGGAAGTCGCCCCGCTCGATGGCTCGCCGCACCACCGTGGCGTGGCGGGCGCGCTTCTCGGCGACGATCTCGGCGTACGCGGCGTCGAGCTCGGGCACGCGCGTTCGGACGGCGACGAGGATCGGGAGCATGCGGCCGATCGGCGTGGCGGTCAGGATGGCGACGAGGCCCTCGACGAGGTCGTGGACGTCAGCCGCGCGTGGTGCCGGTGTCGGGCGGGGGCGCGCCGACGTTCGTGTAGCAGCGCACCGCGCTCACCACCAGGTCGAGCTTGTTCGGGTAGCGGCGATACACGGTGTTCTTGCTCACCCCGGCGCGCGCGGCGACGCCCTCCATGGTGAGGGCTTCGAGGCCGACCTCGGCGAACACGTCGACCGCGGCTTCGAGGATGGCCTCGTCGGCCTCGAGGCTGCGGGGACGGCCCGGCGCGCGACGTGTGGCCTCCATGTCAGGTGATGACGGTGGGGACGGGCTCGTGAGGAGCGTCGGCCGGGTCGGCTTCCTCGACCCCATCGGCATCGGCCAGCGCGTCGTAGCCGGCACGCGCGGGCAGCCAGATCGAGCGCGACGATCACGCCGAGGAACGCAACGCCGGCGGCGACGAGCACACCGGCGTGCATACCGTCGATGAACCCGTTGATGGCCGTCGTGCTCAGACCGGGCACCTTCTTCCCGACGGTCAGCGCGAGGCCGAGCGACTGCTTCAGCTCGGTGGCGGTACCGCTGGGCACCGGCTTGCCGTGCAGGAAGTCGCCCACTTGCGAACCGTAGATCGACGCGAGCACGCTGCCGATCACCGCGACGCCGAGCGCACCACCGACCTGGCGGGTCGTGTCGTTCACCGCAGAGCCCACGCCCGCCTTGCCCAGTGGCAACGAGCCCATGATCGATTCGGTGGCGGGCGCCATCGTCAGCGCCATGCCACTCGCCATCAGCGCTTGACGCCACACGATGTCGGGCCAGTACGCGCTGGTGGCGCTGAGCGACGCCCACGACACGAGACCGGCGGTGACCATGAGAAGACCGGTGCTGACGACGAGCTTGGTGCCGATGCGGTGCACGAACCGCGCGCTCAAGGGCGACAGGATCATCATGCACAGCGCGATGGGCAGGAACCGGACCCCCGTCTCGAAGGGCGTGTACCCGAGCACGAACTGGAAGTACTGCGTGAGCAGGAACGTCGCGCCGAACATGGCGAAGAACACCATCATGATCCCGAGGCTCGCGGCGGTGAAGCGCGCGTTCTCGAAGAACCGCACGTCGAGCATCGGATGGTCGATGCGCGACTCCCACAGGAGGAAGAGTCCGAGCACTCCCATGCCGACGACGAAGCACGCGACGATCGTCGGATCGGTCCAGCCGTCCTGGGGGGCCTCGATGATGCCGTACAGCACCACGCTCAGCCCGACGATCGACAGGATCGCGCCCACCGGATCGAGCTTCGGCGCCGACGGATCCTTCGACGTGGGGATGATGAACACGCCCGCGAGCAGGCCGAACACGACGATCGGGATGTTCACGAGGAAGATCGAGCCCCAGTAGAAGTGCTCGAGCAGGAACCCGCCGGTGAGCGGTCCGAGCACACCGGCCAGGCCCGCGGTCGCGGCCCACACCCCGATCGCCTTGCCCCGCTCGCGCGGCGGGAACACATTGGTGATGATCGACAACGTCGCCGGCATGATGAACGCGCCGCCGATGCCCATGAACGCGCGCGTCGCGATGAGCTGCCCTGAAGAGGTCGCGAACGCCGACGCGAGGGAACCGAGACCGAAGAGCACCAGCCCGAGTTGCAGCGCGCCGCGACGACCGAACCGGTCACCCAGGCTTCCGCCGGTGAGGAGCAACCCGGCGAAGACGAGCGTGTACGCGTCGACCATCCACTGGAGTTGGCTGTTCGTGGCGTCGAGGTCGCGCACGATGGTGGGGATCGCGACGTTGAGGATCGTGTTGTCGAGCACGATCACGAGCAGGCTGAAGCACAGCACTGCGAGGATCCACCACCGGCGTTCCTCGGCGTGGGCCTGCGCGCGCTCGCTCAGCGTCGTGCTCGTCATCGATGGACCTTCAGCAGTAACGGAACGGGAGCGTGCCGATACTACCGACGTCTATCCGACCGCTTCCACCGCCGCGAGCGCGGCGTCGATCGCGCCGTTCGACGCCGCGACCAGGGGCAGGCGCACGTCGGGGGTGGGGATCCGGCCCTGCGCGTGCAGCACGCCCTTGAACACCGACGGGTTCGGCTCGGCGAAACCGGCCTGCACGACGGGGAGCAGCGCCTCGGCGTGGGCGCGACCGTCGTCGACCTTCCCCGCGAGACCGCAGTCGACCATGGCAGCGAAGCGCGCCGGCAACAGGTTGGCCGCGGCGGAGATGGCGCCGGCCCCGCCCATGAGCACCGTCGGGAAGAAGAACGCGTCGTCGCCACCCAACACGGAGAAGCCGTGCGGCGCGCCGGCGAGGATCTCGAGCGTGTCGGCGTCGAGCGCACCGACCGCCTGCTTCATGCCCACGATGTTGGGCGTGCGCGCCAACTCGAGCACACCGGCGGCGCCGAGGTTGCGACCGGTGCGGATCGGGATGTTGTAGACGACGACCGGAGCCGGACTGGCGGCAGCCACCGCCTGGAAGTGGGCGATGATCCCCGCCTCCGACGGCCGCACGTAATAGGGCACGACGATCAGCGTGGCGGCGAGGGCCGGCGTGCCCGCCAGGGCCTCGACCGCAGCGATGGTCTTGGCGGTGCTGTTGGTACCCGCGCCCACGATCAGTTGCGCGCCCCGTTCGTCGCACACACGCGCACAGGTGTCGATGACGGCGCGTTGCTCGTCGGCGTCGAGCGCGGGCGACTCGCCGGTGGTGCCGAGCGCGACGATGCCCGCGCAGCCGGCCTCGATGGACTCGTGGCTCAGTCGCTCGACCGCATCGAGCGCGACCGAGCCGTCGGAAGCGAAGGGAGTGACGAGGGCGACGTACACACCCTCCAGCAGACGACCGTCAGTCACGGCGCGAGGGTACCTCGTCGGCCAGCGCGCGGGCTCGGAGAAAGACAGCGTCGATCATCGGTTCCGTCAGCTTGCCGGTGAACGTGTTCTGTTGCGACGGGTGGAAGCACCCGAGCACCACGAAGCGCGCGGTCAGCACCTCGAGGCCGTGGGTGAACTTGGGACGGGGCCTCGGCAAGGGTGCACCCGCGCCGCTCAGCACGCGTGCGACGGCGTCGTACGCGAAGGCGCCCAGCACCACGATCACCCGCACCCGGGCCAGGAGGTCGAGCTCCCGCACGAGGTACGGCAGACAGGTGTCGCGCTCCTCGGGTGTGGGCCTGTTCGCCGGCGGCGCGCACCGGACTGCGGCGGTGACGGAGAGGTCGCGCAGGTGGAGGCCGTCGTCGGCCGACACCGACGTCGGCTGGTTGGCGAAGCCGGTGCGGAACAGCGACGCGTAGAGGAAGTCGCCTGATCGGTCGCCGGTGAAGACCCGGCCGGTGCGGTTCGCCCCGTGGGCCGCGGGCGCCAGGCCGGCCACGAGCACCCGTGCCTGCGGGTCACCGAAGCTGGGCACGGGCCTTCCCCAGTAGGTGTCGTCACGGAACGACGCTCGCTTCTCGACCGCGACCTGCTCGCGCCACTCGACCAGACGCGGGCACGCGCGGCACTCCACGATCTCGCGATCGAGCGAACGCAGTGCCGGAGGGCGGGACACGCCATGAGGGTAGGGTTCGCCGCCGTGCGCGTCCTTCTCGTGGTGAATCCCACCGCATCGTCGGTGACCCCGCGCGTGCGCGCCGACGTGGAGCGCGTGTTGCGGGGCGCGCACACCCTCGACGTGTCGGAGACGACGCGGCGCGGCCACGCGGTGACGCTGGCACGCGACGCGGTCGACGCCGGCTACGACGTGGTCGCGGTGCTTGCCGGCGACGGCACGCTGAACGAGGCCGGCGACGGGCTCGCCGGATCGCAGGTCGTGCTGGCGCCGTTGCCCGGGGGATCGACGAACGTGTTCGCGCGCACCCTCGGCATGGCGTACCAGCCCGAGGCTGCCGCGCGTCAGATCGTCGATGCCCTCGCGCGCGGCTCGCAGCGGCGCATCGGCCTGGGCGCCGCAACGGCGCCCGACGCCGCGCCCCGCCACTTCCTGTTCCACCTCGGCGTGGGGTTCGACGCGGCCATCATCCGGCGCATGGAGGCCCGACCTTCGGTCAAGCGCTACCTCGCGCACCCTGCGTTCGCGGCGACCACGGTGTCGACCTGGTTCCGCCACTACGACCGCGACACACGCATCGAGTTCACCGTGAAGCAGGAGGGCGGCGAGGACGAGGTGATCGGTGAGGGTCCGTACGCGGTGATCTCGAATTCGGATCCGTACGCCTACGTCGGTCGGCGACCGCTGCACATCGCGCCCGGCGCGTCGCTCGACGACCAGCTCACCGTCACCGTGATGCGCACGCTCCGGCCCGCGGTCGTCCTGCGTGCCGCCACCGCCGCAGTGGGTCGGGTCACCTACCTCACGACGTCACCGGAGATCGTCCAGCGCACCGACGTGTCGTCGGTGGAGGTCACGGCTGTCGGTCCGTTCCCCTGGCAGGTCGACGGCGACTACCTCGGTGAGGTCGACCGGCTCGACGTGGCGTTCCAGCCCGACGCGCTGAGCCTCATCGTCCCCTGACGCCTCCGCCTCGTTCGCCCCGTTCGCCTCGCTCGCCGAAGCGGTACAGGTCGGTGTCGTCGGTGATCACGGCGTCGACACCCGCCTCGCGGAGCTGCTCGACCTGGCCGGCGTCGTTCACCGTCCACACGTTGACCTGCACCCCGCCGTCGTGGGCGCGGGCCACGAACGCGGCGACGTCGAGGGTCAGGAGCGTCCAGGCCGCCGGATGCACCGCGGTGTGCCCGTGCTCGAGAGCGAGGACGAGTGCAGCCTGCGGATCGAACGCGGACAGGAATCCGGTGGGGACCTCGGGTGCCAGCTCGTGGACCCGGTCGATGGTCGCGAGGTCGAACGACGACACCAGGGCGTCGTCGGGGGCGCCGGACGCACGGGCAGCCAGGAGGTCGACCACTGCCTCGGCCGCGCCCGGGTCGGGATCCTTGATCTCGACGTTCACGAGTCGGCCGCGGCAGACGTCGAGCACGGCCGTCAGCGTCGGGACGGCCGGCAACGCCCGGGCGAGATCGACGGCGGTGAGCTCGCCGAGCTCGCCGATCGGGGTGTCGGCGTCGTGGCGCACGACCAGCACGCCGTCGGCAGTGCGGTGGACGTCGAGCTCCACGCCGTCGGCACCTCGATCGAGTGCCTCGCTCATCGCGGGAACCGTGTTCTCGGGTGCCAGCCGGTTGGCACCCCGGTGCGCGAGCACGAGCATGCCGCTCACCATGCCATCCACTACCGAGCGTCGCGAAATTCCTGATCAGCCCCTTGCGCGCGGGGGCAGGCGAAATTAGTCTCGGATTCAAGCGCCTCGAGGCTCGCCCGGGGACGCACATATACGGACATACCGCCTGAGTCACTTACTGGGGGAATGAAGCGTGGCACTGACCTGGGTTCGCACGCACGATTGGGACGTCAGCGCATGGCGCACGCGCTCGGCATGCCTCGACTCCGATCCCGACGTGTTCTTCCCCATCGGGAGCAGCGGCCCCGCGGTCGAGCAGATCGAGACCGCCCGCCGGATCTGCGGCGCGTGCACGGTCAACGAGGAGTGCCTCGAGTTCGCCCTGGCCACCAACCAGGAGGCCGGCATCTGGGGCGGCGCCACCGAAGAGGAGCGCCGCAAGCTGCGCAAGTCCTGGCTGGCCCAGCAGCGCATGGTCGGCTGACCCCGCCCCAACGCCTTCGGCGCCCCCACCGCGTCACCCTGACGGCGTCGCGGCGCCGAAACAGGGTTCAGGGGTGCTTCAGCGGGACGGTGAGGTGAACGCGCGTGCCGGCGGCGCTGCGCAGCTCGATGGTGCCGCCGAGCTCGCTGGTCACCAGCGTGTGCACGATCGACAGGCCGAGGCCGCTCGACTGCTCGACGGTGAAGCCGGGGGGCAGTCCGACGCCGTCGTCGACCACGTCGACGAGCAGCTGACCGTCGGAGCGGGCGAGCTGCACCGTGATCTTGCCGGTGGTGCGGCCGGCGTCGTCGGGGAAGGCGTGGTCGACCGCGTTCTGCATCAACTCGTTGAGCACGACGGCGAGCGGCGTGGCGAGGTCGCCCGGCAGCATGCCGGCGTCGCCCTCGACGGCCAGGCGAAGGTCGCGGTCGGGGCCGGTCACGGTCTCGGCGACGACCCGCACCAGCGGCTGGACGATGTCGTCGAAGCGGACTTCGTCGCCCGGCTCGCGCGACAGCGTCTCGTGCACGATCGCGATGGAACGGATCCGCCGCTCCGACTCCTCGATCGCCTCCTGCGCCTCCGGTGACTGCAACCGCCGGCCCTGCAACCGCAGCAGCGCGGCGATGGTCTGGAGGTTGTTCTTCACCCGGTGGTGGATCTCACGGATGGTCGCGTCCTTGGAGAGCAGGAGACGGTCGCGGCGGCGGAGATCGGAGACGTCACGGAGCAGCACGCACACGCCGACGACCTTGTCGTCGGACAGCTGCGGGATCGCCTGCAGCAGGAGCGACGTCTCACCCCGCTCGATCTCCTCGGTGACCGGGAGCCGCGCGCGGATGGCGACGTCGACCGCGTCCTGGTCGAAGCCCATCTCTGCGAGGTGCAGACCCGACGTGTACGAGTGGATGCCGAGGCGGTGCATCGAGCTCACCGCGTTGGGGCTCGCGAAGCGGACACGCAGATCGGGATCGAGGAGGATCACGCCGTCGCCGACGCGCGGCGCGTCTTCGAATTCGTCGTCGTCCTGGCGGAACGGGAAGCTGCCCTCGGCGATCATCGCAGCGAAGCGCTCGAACGTCGACAGGTAGAACTGCTCGAGGTCACCGAGTGCGCGCCCGAGGGTCGGGCGCGTCTCTCGCGTCACCACCGCCACCACCGCGCCGGCATGACGGACGGGGATGCACTGCACGTGTGCACGTTCGCTCGAACCGAGGAGGGGCGAATCCCCCTCGGCGACGTCGCCGGTGCGGAAGGCACGCGACACGAGCGGACGCGCCACTTCGTCGACGACCGCACCGACCAGATCCATCGGGTAGACGGTCTGGCCGGTCGTGGGCCGCACCTGGGCGAGCACCACCGAGCGGCTCCCGTCCTCCCCCACCACGGGCGCGAGCAGCAGCAGGTCGGAGAAGCAGAGGTCGGACAGCGCCTGCCACGACGCGGCCAGCCGCTGCACGTGACGCAGCGATTCTCCCCACAGCGCGGTCTTGGTCCGCGCCTGCTCGAAGAACGTGGTCACGGCGCGATCGTACCGGTGGCAACGGTCGTGCCGGTCGCACCGGTGGCGAAGAGCGCTTCACCGATGCGCGCCAACGCGCGCGCGTCGTCGATGTCGGCAGGAAACGCGGGCACGCTCACGACGACTTCAGGACCCGGTGGCGCGAGGCGGGTGAGCTCCATGCGCAGCTCGGACTCCCGGCGTGCCACCACCTCGTAGTTGCGGAACGAGTCGGCCAGCGTCCGCAGCACGCGTGCCGTCGACGCCGGATCGTCGAGTCCCGGCGCGCCGGTTGCCGCGAGCTCCTGCGCGATCGCGTCACTCTCGTGGGAGAACACGTCGGCCGCGCGTTCGCCGTCGGGCGAGAGCAGGTACTCGGGCAGCACCTTGTTGAGCACCAACGCACCGAGATCGAAGTTCCGGGCGGCGAGCTCACGACAGAACGACTCCGCCTCCCGCAGGGGCGCACCTTCGAGCGTGGTGACCACCGCGAACGTCGTGCGGCGGTCGTGCAGCAGCTGCTCGACGGCCTCGGCCCGCTCGACGAACCCCGCGTACATCGACTGGAAGTTGAGGAAGAACTCGGCGATGTCCTGGAGGAACTGGCTGCCCAGCACGCGATCGGCCATCTGGTAGAAGGGCTTGCTGGCGGCGTTGAACATCCGCCCGCCACGGCCTCCACCGAGGCGGTACGGCATCGTGAGCCAGCGCAGCAGGCGGCCACCGAAGAAGTCGGCCATCCGCGCCGGCGCTTCGAGGAAGTCGATCGCGTTGCGGGTGGGCGGCGTGTCGATCACGATGAGGTCGTACTCACCGCTCGCGTGCACCTCGTAGAGGCGTTCCATCGCGATGTAGTCGTGGCTCTGCACGAAGCGACTGGTGACGTTGTGGTACATCCGGTTGTCGAGGATGCGGTACGCAGTGGCTTCGTCGGGCGCGTGGCGCAGCACCAGCTCGTCCCACGAGCGCTTGGTGTCGAGCATCGCCGCCCACAGCTCGCCCCGCGGTTCCACGCCGAGCTCGGTGTAGGCGTCGAGCGGCACCTGACGGGCCACGTTGCCGAAGGCCTCGAGGCCCAGGGCGTCGGCGAGCCGCTTCGCCGGGTCGATGGTCAGGACGAGCACCTTGCCCCCGAGGCGTGCCGCGGCGGTGAGCGCGGCCGCCGCCGCGGTGGACGTCTTGCCCACACCGCCGGAGCCGCAGAACACGACGACCTCGCGGGTCGAGAGCAGGGCCGCGAGCGATTGTGGCTCGGTCACGTGAGCTCCTGACCGAGGGCTTCGGCGACCATGCGCGTGACCCGCAGCCCGTGGTCGCGCACGAAGAGATACGGCAGGAGCAGCAGCGGCAGATCGACCGCGTCGCGCAGTTCACCGAGATGCACGGAGCGATTCCGCCGCATCGAGACCGCGAGCCTCGCGGCGTCGATGACCGCGTCGGTACCGACACCACTGTGCTGCGACAGCACCGCAACGGCCTCGGGGGCGCGCAGCGCCTCGAACACCCCGTCGTCGGCGTGGGTGAAGAGCTCCGGCAGCACCCGGTTCACGATGACCACCCCGAGCGGCACGTTGAGCTCCTCGCGAGCACGTGCCACCAGCTCGATGGTCTCGTTGACCGGCATCTCCTCGGGCGAGGTGACCACGTTGAGGGCAGTGAGCGCAGGATCGGAGAGCAGCTCGGTGAGCCAGCCCGTCTGGTTGCGGATCGGACCGACCGCCACCAGCTCCTGGATCGCCTCGGGCGCGTCGAGCTGACTGATGACGTGACCGGTCGCGGCGGCGTCGACGACGATGAGATCCCAATCGGCGCGTCCCTCGAGCGACTCACGCAGCTCCCAGCAGATCTTGCCGACGGTCAGGATCTCCTTCACCCCCGGCGCGGCGGTGGCGACGAAGTCGAACGCGCGCGCCATCGGCCCGATGCGACCGAACACCGGCACCCGCGCCTGCACCTTCAGGTACTCGCGCAGCGACGACTCGGTGTCCATCTGCATCGCGAACACGCCCGGGTGCACCTGACGGGGTTCGAACCCCACGGGTGCGTGCTCGAACAGGGCGGTGAGGTTGTTCTTGGCGTCGACCTCGACGAGCAGGACCTTCTTGCCCTGGTCGGCGGCGAGGAGTGCGGTGGCCGCGGTGACGGTGCTCTTGCCGACGCCACCCTTGCCCGTGAAGAAGAGCAGTCGGCGGTCGAGCAGTCCGCTCACGCCCGGCGCGGGCTACCGGCCGAAGCCGACGCGCTTGTTGGCCCCGTCTTCGTCGACCTCGATGTAGGCGATCCGGCTGGCCGGGATGCCGATGCGACGACCCTTGACGTCGGTCAGCCACACCACCGGGGTGTCGCCGGCGAGCGCCTTGTCGATGGTGGCGACCACCTCGTCGGCGGTTCCGTCGAGCTCGACGCTGAGCTCTTTGGGCGTGTGGACGACACCGATGCGAATTTCCATGTCGCCGAATCTAGTTGCCGCTCAGTCCTCGAACTCCGCCGAGGAGCGCGGCCGACCGCCGGGACCGCTGTACGCGAGACCCCAGCGCGGCTCCGACTCGCCGTCGAACACGGGGACGGTGGCGCGTGCGGCCAGCCACGCGTCCACCAGTCGGTCCTCGGCGTCGTAGTCGAAGGGATCGGTGAGCGTGTACTCCTCGGTGGAGCCGACCAGCGGGTGGTCGCGGAGCCAGCGCGCGGTGCGGGCCACCGCCTCCCGCGCCGGCACGAGGTCGTGGTAGCCGAGATCGCTCCGCACTCGCGACACGTCGAGCACCCGATGCGTGGGAAGCGGCTGCGCGAGCAGCGGCCGGGCCGGGACCGCGAGGTCGTAGGGCATCGACACCACTTCGAACTCGTGGTCGAGCGCGGACGCGACGAGCTCGACCACCTGACGGACCGACAGGACCTCTTCGTCGGCGATGTTGAAGAGCTGCCCGGCCGCGGCGTCGGGCTGCTCGAGCGCGAGCAGCAGCGCATGGGCGATGTTCTCGGTGTAGCCGTGGTGGTGGAGCGTGAGGCCGTCGTCGGCGACGACGATGCGGCGGCGCCCGTCGAGCACCCGGCGCACCACGATCCATTCGCGCGGCGTGAGCTGGTACGGCCCGTACACGTACGGGTAGCGGAAGTGCGTGGCGTCGGGGTGGTGCTCGAACACCGCCTCCTCGGTGCGCACGATCCGGTAGCCCTTCTCGTCCTCTGCGGGTTCGGCGACGGTCGGCGCATCCTCACCGACGGGCACCGGGAGCCCCGGCGGGTCGTAGAGCCAGGCGTTCATCCACCCCCGGTACGCGGGGACGCCGCCCACGGAGATCACGCGACCGGTGTGGCCGCGCAGGAGCGCCGCGAGCATGCGCAGCCGTCCGTACATCACGTAGGTGACGTCGAACGTTCGCCCGTCGAGGATGGCGCGCGTCGCGTCCTCGTCGTAGGGATCCGCGTGGAGGTGCTCCACCACCGCGGGTGTCTCGTCACGTTCGTGCGTGCCGCGGTGGAGGATCGTCACCGAGTGGCCCCGTTCGACGAGCCCTTGCAGCAACGGGATCCCGGTCGGGCCGGTTCCGCCGATCACCAGCACGCGCATGCCTCGGCTCACGGCCAGGAACCTACTTGTCACCACGCGAATAGTCTCCGGACGATGGCCGACTCCCGCGGTTCCGAGATCTCAGGACTGGTGAATTTCCGGGACCTCGGGGGGCACCCGTCGCGTGAGGGCGTGACGCGCCACGACCGTGTGTTCCGCAGCGACTCGCTCGCCCACGCCGCAGCGGACGACGTCGTGCACCTGGTCGAAGAGCGCGGTGTCCGCACCGTGGTCGACCTACGGGGAGCGGCCGAGGTCGACGCGTTCCCGAACCGACCCATGGCCGACGCCGGCGTCACCATCCACCACGTCCCCCTGATCGACCCCGAGAAGCGCGAGCAGTCGGGGCTCGACTGGGAGACCATGACGCTCGTCGACCTGTACCGCTTCCTCCTCCAGAGCGCGGGCACCGAGTTCGTCGAGGTGCTGCAGATCATCGCCGAGCCTGCGAACCATCCACTCGTGTTCCACTGCGCCGCGGGCAAGGACCGCGCCGGTCTGGTCGCGGCGACGGTGCTCGGTCTGCTCGAGGTCGACGACGAGGAGATCGTCGCCGACTACGCCGCGACCGAGGCTGCCCTCGAGGCACTGAAGGAGCGCGCGTCGAAGCGAGCTACCAACACCGGTCGTCCGCCGGCGGCGCGCTTCATGACCGCGGACGCGGCAACGATGCGCGAGACGCTCGGGTGGTTGCACGCCGAGCACGGCGGGTTCGCGCCCTACATGCTGGAGCACGGTCTCGGCGAGGGCGAGCTCGCACTGCTGCGGGCGTCCCTGGTCGAGGCCCGACCGGTCGAAGGAACCTGAGGATGTTGATCGACGGGATGCTCGGCGGGTTCGACGACGTGCGCACCACCGCGGCGGCCGGGGAGGCGGCCGGCTACGCCGGGCTCTGGACCGGCGAGACGATGCACGACCCGTTCCTCCAGATCGTGCAGGCCGCCGACGTCACCGAGCGGGTGTCGCTGGGGACGTCGATCGCGATCGCGTTCGGCCGCACGCCGATGACGCTCGCGACCACGAGCTACGACCTGGCTCGCTCCACGCGCGGCCGCTTCGTGCTCGGCCTCGGCTCGCAGGTCAAGCCGCACATCGAACGACGCTTCTCGATGCCGTGGTCGCATCCCGCGCCGCGCATGCGCGAGTTCGTGAACGCGCTGCGCGCGATCTGGTCCTGCTGGCAGGACGGCACCAAGCTCGACTTCCGCGGCGAGTTCTACACGCACACGCTCATGACACCTTTCTTCTCGCCCCCCGCGCACGAGTGGGGTCCGCCGCCCGTGTACCTCGCGGGCGTGGGTCCGTTGATGACCGAGGTCGCCGGTGAGGTGTGCGACGGGTTCTTCTTCCACGGCTTCACCACGCCGTCGTACCTGCGCGAAGTCACGCTGCCGGCCCTCGCGCGCGGTCGCGTCGCCGGGGGGCACGGCGGCCCCGCGGAGGGGGCCATGGACGGCTTCGACATCGCAGGTCCTGCGTTCACGTGCGTCGCCGACACCGAGGAAGGCCTCACCGAGGCGATCCGAGGGGCGAAGCAGCAGATCGCGTTCTACGCGTCGACGCCGGCGTACCGCGGCGTGCTGGACCATCACGGGTGGGGCGATCTCCAGCCCGAGCTCACGCGCCTCTCGAAAGAGGGGAAGTGGGTGGAGATGGGTCACCTGATCGACGACGACATGGTCCGCACGTTCGCGGCAGTGGGCGACGTCGCCACCGTTGCCCGCGAGCTGCGCGAACGCTGGGAGGGAGCCGCGACCCGGCTCTCCTTCTACACGCCCTACCGGACCGACTCGGGACTGCGTCAAGCCCTGTTGGCCGAACTGAGCTGAGTCGGTTCAGTTGATCTTGAGCTGCGGGTTGTAGATCCGTTTCGGCGCCAGGTCGGTGTCGATGCGCTCCGCCAGGTCGCGGAACACCTGGGCGACGTCGCCGTCGGGGTCGACGGCCACGATCGGCCGGCCGACGTCGCCACCTTCGCGCAACTCGGAGACGAGGGGGATGCGCGCGAGCAATGGCACGCCCAGCTCGCCGGCGAGCTCCTCGCCGCCGCCGTTGCCGAACAGCTCATAGCGCTTGCCGTCGTCACCGGTGAACCACGACATGTTCTCGACCACACCGATCACCTGGAGGTCGACCTTCTCGGCCATCGCCGCGGCGCGCACGGCGACGCGCTGCGCGGCCGGCTGCGGCGTGGTGACCACGAGCACCTCGGCGCGTGGCAGGAACTGCGCGATCGACAACGAGATGTCGCCCGTACCGGGCGGCATGTCGACGACGAGGTAGTCGAGCTCGCCCCAGTACACGTCGGTGAGGAACTGCTCGAGCGCCTTGTGCAGCATCGGGCCGCGCCAGATGACGGCCTGATCTTCGCGGGCGAAGAAGCCCATCGAGATGAGCCGCACGCCATGGGCCTCCGGCGGGACGATCACGTCGTCGATCAGACCGGGCGGCGCGCTGATGCCGAGCATGCGCGGCATCGAGAAGCCCCACACGTCGGCGTCGACCGCGGCGACGCGCAGGCCGCGGTCGGCCAGCGCGATCGAGAGGTTGGTGGTGACCGACGACTTGCCCACGCCCCCCTTGCCCGACGACACCGCCAGGATGCGGGTGCGCGAGTCGGTGAAGGGGTTGACACGCGGCGGGGGCTGCTGGGCCTGGGACGCGTCGACGACCTGCAACGGGTTGACCGGCGCGACCCCCTTGAGCAGCCGGCCCAAGGCGACGATCTCGTCTTCGGTCATGTCGCGCAGATCGACGTCGACCCGCTCGATGCCCTCCACCTCGCCGACCGACTCGATGATGCGGCGGCGCAGCTCGGCCCGTGAGTCGTCGCCCGGGAGGGGGGCGGCCACCGCCACGACGGCGGTCCGACCGTCGACGGCGACGCCCTGCACCATGCCCAGCTCGACGATCGATCGCCGCAGCTCGGGCTCCTGCACCCCCGCCAGGGCGGCCTGGAGGTCGAGGGGCTCGGGCCGGCCGGTGCGCGACGGTGTGGGCATCAAAGGGCTCCCGCGGATTTCCACTACGTGCATAGGTAGAATAGGAGCGATGGACCCGGAAGCCCTCACCGCAGACGAGTTCAACTCGGTGGTGAGTGCGGTCACCAACGCCTTCGGCGACCCCACCCGCCGCGAGATCTACCTCTTCGCCCGCGACGCGGGCACCGTCGGCGTCACGGCCGGCGCGGTGGCCGAGCAGTTCGACCTCCACCCCAACGTCGCCCGTCACCACCTCGAGAAGCTCACCGGCGGCGGATACCTCGATGTCGAGGTGGGCAAGGCCGTCCATGGCAAGGGCGGTGACGGCCCGGCCCGCGCGGCCGGGCGTCCGTCGAAGCGCTACCGCGCGGGTCCGCTCGACGCCACGCTCGCCCTTCCCCTGAAGCACGACGATCTCCTCGCCGGGTTGCTGGCCCGTGCGCTCGACGCGCTCGGTCCCGAGCAGGCGGAGCTGCTCGCCGACGAAGTCGGCTTCGAATACGGCACCACGCTCGCGTCGCGCATGGATCCCACCGAAGGTCACCGTTCCGTCCGTGCCGCGCTCACCGCGGTCGCCGACGCGCTCACCGCCCACGGCTTCGCCGCCCACACCGAGGCGCGCGACGGCCGGCTGGCGATCGTGTCGGAGTGCTGCCCGTTCGGCGAGACCGCGCAGGAGTACCCGCACGTCGTGTGCGCGCTCGACCGCGGGATGATCCGCGGCATGCTCTCGGGCCTCTACGGCGAGACGTCACCGCAGTTCGAGACCAGCCGCCCCGACGGCGGCGATCACTGCGTCGCCCGCGTCTGAAGTGCCCCGCGCGTACCTCGACCACGCATCGACGTCGCCGCTACGACCGGTCGCGCTCGAGGCGATGCTCCCCTATCTGCGCGACCACCACGCAGATCCCGGCCGTCTGCACGCCGAGGGACACGCGACCCGCGTCGCGGTCGAGGAGGCACGCGAACAGGTCGCGGCGCGGCTCGGGGCCCGACCACGCGAGGTCGTGTTCACGTCCAGCGGCACCGAGGCAGTGAACACCGCGGTGTTCGGCGCGCTGGCACGAGCCGGCGGCGGCCACGTGGTCACCACCGCGGTCGAGCACTCCTCGGTGCTCGACGCCGTGGCCCGGAGCACCGACGCAGTCACCGTGGTCGGCGTCGACCGCGAGGGTCGGTTCGACGCGGGCGCGGTCGCCGATGCGGTGCAGCCCGGGACCGCGTTGGTCTCGGTGCAGCTCGCCAACCACGAGGTGGGCACGCTGCAGCCGGTGATCGAGGTCGTCGAGCTCGTGCGCGAACGAGGCGATGCGATCGTGCACATCGACGCGTGCGCGGCAATCGGGCACGTGCCCGTCGACTTCGCGCTCCTGGGTGCCGATCTGTGTTCGGTCACCGCCCACACGTTCGGCGGTCCGAAGGGCGCGGCGGCGTTGCTGGTGCGTCGCGGGCTGCGGTTCCCGCCTTTCGTCGTCGGCGGCGCACAGGAGCGCGCCCGGCGGGCCGGCATGGAGAACGTCCCCGCCATCGTGGGCTTCGGTGCAGCGTGCACGGCGATCGAGGACGACGAGGAGCCACGCGAACGCGCCTTGACCGCACGGCTCGCACACGAAGCGCTGCGACGGGTCGACGGTGTGGAGCGCTACGGCGATCCCGACGCGTGCCTGCCCCACCTCGTGTGTCTCGGCGTCGACGGCGTCGAAGCCGAACCGATCCTGCTCGCACTCGACCAGCGGGGCGTCGCCGTGCACTCGGGATCGTCGTGCTCGAGCGAGTCGCTCGAACCGTCGCCGGTGCTCTCGGCGATGGGCGTCGACGCCGACCGCTCGCTACGCGCCAGCGTGGGATGGTCGTCGACCGACGACGACGTCGATGCGTTCCTCGACGCACTCCCCGTCGTCGTCGCATTGCTCCGCGACCTTCGGAACTAGAGAAAGGTCTCCATCGGTAAGCTCCCCACCATGACAACGCAGGATTGGTCCTCCCTCGCCGCCGCGCTCTCCGACACGCTCCACCTCTCGGCTCCGCCGCTCGCGATCACGTTCTCCGACGCCCCGCTCGACGGCGTTCCGATGTTCGACGAGCCGATGCCGGCGCCGCTCCCCGACGGTCGCACCGGGCGCGTGCCCGCCGGCTGCGTGTTCTGGATGAAGGCCGCCGACCGCACCTTCGGTACCGTCGCGGAGGACCACGGCAACTGCAGCGTGGGCAGCGTCACCCACGGGTTCAAGACGCTCGAGGAGGTCGCCGGCAACTCCGACGTCGCCGCACTGCTCGAGTCGGGCTGGGTCACGATGGACGTCGTGCCGCAGATCCCGGTCGTGCACGAGCAGCCGGGCGCGGTCACCTACGGACCCCTCGCCGAGACGCCGGTCGACCCCGACGTGGTGTTCGTGCGGGTCACCGGGCGTCAGATGATGGTGCTGTCCGACGCGATCCCCGGGCTGCGCATCGAGGGCAAGCCCCAGTGCCACATCATCGCGATCGCCAAGGAGGAGGGGGTGCCCGCGGCCAGCGTGGGTTGCGCGCTCAGCCGCGTGCGCACGGGCATGGCGCCGACCGAGATGACCTGCGCGATCCCGGCGTCGCAGCTGGCCGACATCGTCGCGTCGGTGCAGCAGCACGCAGGCGCCGACAACACCGTTGCCAAGTACGCCGCCGAGGACGCGACGCGCTTCTAGAGCGCCGCTACTTCTTCGCAGCCTCGTAGTACGGGTTGGCGCCCGACGCGTGGTCGGTGACGTCGATCACCTCGGTGATCTCCGGCACCATGTCGAGGATCGCGACCTCGATGCCCTGGCTCAGCGTGACCGCAGCCATGCCGCAGCCCTGACACCCACCACCGAGTCGCAGGTACGCGATCGAGTCCTCGACGGCGACCAGCTCGGCGTGACCACCGTGTGATGCGATCGCGGGGTTGATCTGCTCCTCGAGCACCTGGATCACCCGTTGGGGGATCTCGCCCGAGAGATCGGCCTCGGGGCGGTCGGCGATGCGCGCCACCGGCGGCAGTGGCCGGTTGGGGTTCTGCATCACCATGCCGCCGTTGAACGCCAGGGTGGAACCGCGCAGCAACTCGACGCTCTCCGCCGGGATGGCGACCGCGAGGTCGCCCTCGCGCTCGACGAGGACGTCGTCGCCGAGCTCGCCCGTCGGGCGGAACTCCATGAGATACGTGTAGGCGCCGTTGGCTTCGCCGTTGACCTCCACCCAGAGCGCGAGGGTCTCGGGCTCCGGTTCCGCGTCGCGAACCTGGAGCACCATCTGGTGGGCCTCAGGAGAGATCGTCAGGACATCGGTCACAGGCACCATGATAGGAGCGTGCTGCGCGTTCTCCTCCTGCTCCCCACATCGACCTACCGGGCGCCCGACTTCGTGCGGGCTGCGACCCGCCTCGGGGTCGAGGTGGTCGTCGGCTCGGACGAGATGCCCGTCCTCCTGGATGGCAGCAGGGAACGGGCCGTGGTGGTGCCACTCGACGAACCCGAGACCGCCGCCGACCTGATCGTGGCGCTGGACGACCGGAGGGGGGTCGACGCGGTGGTCGCGGTCGATGATCGCGGCGTGATGGTCGCCGCCGCGGCAGGCGAGCGGCTCGGCTTCCCCCACAACCCGCCCGATGCGGTGGCGGCGACGCGCGACAAGGCGGCCCTGCGGCGGGCGCTCAGAGCGGCGGAGGTGCCCCAGCCCGCGTTCGTGGTGGTCGACGACGAGTTGCCGTCCCCCACCGACCTGCCGCTGCCGTGGGTGCTCAAGCCGGTCGACAAGTCGGGCAGTCAGGGCGTGATCCGCGCCGACGACGTCGACACCGCGCGCGCCGCCGCGGCGCGCATCCGAGCCATGTGCGACGGACCGCTGCTCGTCGAGCGGTACGTGCCGGGAGTCGAGATCGCGCTGGAAGGCCTGCTCGACGGCGGCGAGCTCACGGTGCTCGCGGTGTTCGACAAGCCCGATCCGCTCGAGGGTCCGTACTTCGAGGAGACCCTCTACGTCACTCCCTCGCGATTGCCCGACGAAGTGCTCGCGCGCGTCGAGCTCGTGACCTCGCCGCGTGCGCCGCCATCGGCCTGGTCGAGGGACCGGTGCACGCCGAGGTGAGGGTCGACGGGGACCGCGTGCACGTGATCGAGGTCGCGGCGCGCTCGATCGGCGGGTTGTGCGCGCGGACGTTGCGCTTCGGAGCGGGCATCGCGCTCGAGGAGCTCGTGCTGCGCCACGCGCTCGGGCTTCCCCTCGACGGGATCCGGCGCGAAGCCGGCGCGTCAGGCGTGATGATGCTGCCGATCCCGGCGGCCGGGACGTTACGCGAGGTGCGGGGGCAGGACGACGCGCGCGCGGTGCCGGGCGTCACCGGGCTGGAGATCACGATCCCGCGGGGCCGCCAGGTGGTGCCGCTGCCCGAAGGTGACCGATACCTGGGATTCCTGTTCGCACGTGGCGAGACGCCCGAGGCCGTGGAAGCGACGTTGCGCAAGGCTCACACCGAATTGGCGGTCGACATCTCGTGAAGATCCTCTTGGTCGCCACGTACGAGCTCGGGCAACAGCCCGGCGCGCTCGGGAGCGCGGCCGCGCACCTGCGCGCCGACGGCCACGAGGTGCGCGCGCTCGACGTGTCGGTCGATCCGTGGGATCCCGCGCTCGTCGAGTGGGCTGACGAGGTCGCGTTCTCGGTGCCCATGCACACCGCGACCCGCCTGGCGCGTGAGCTCGCGTCCGACGTCGACAAGCCGCTGCGCTGCTTCGGCCTCTATGCCGCCCAGTGTGCCGACTTCGCCACGCCGGTCGACTGGGATGCACCGCTGCCCGCTCGCGACCTGCTCCCACCCCTGGACCGCTACACGCGGCTCGAGATCGACGGCGCGCAGCAATTGGTCGGCGCAGTCCTCGCGACCCATGGCTGCGCGCACCGCTGCCGACACTGCCCGGTGCCGGTGGTGTTCGACGGGCGCGTGCGCCGCGTCGACGAGGAGCCCGTGCTCGCCGACATCGCGCAGCTCGTCGCCGCAGGGGCACAACACATCACGTTCGGTGATCCGGACTTCCTCAACGCACCGCCGCACTCGCGGCGGATCGTCGCCGCCCTGCACGAGCACTTCCCCGAGGTCACCTTCGACTGCACGGTCAAGGTGGAACATGTGCTTCGGTACCCCGACGTGTGGCCCGAGTTCGCCGCCGCGGGGTGCGTCTTCGTCGTGTCGGCGTTCGAGTCGGTCGACGACGCCGTGCTGGACATCCTCGACAAGGGTCACACCGCCGACGACGCGGGGCGTGCCGTCACGATCCTGCGCGATGCCGGCATCGAGGTGCGACCTTCGTGGCTGCCGTTCACGCCGTGGACCACGCGGGACGACGTCGTGGCGCTGCTCGACTTCGTGTACCAACACGACCTGGTCGGCAGCGTCGACCCCGTGCAGTACAGCGTGCGCCTCCTGCTCCCCGAAGGCTCGCTCCTGCTCGACCATCCCGACCTCGCACCCTTCGCCGGCCCATGGGACGCCGAACGCTCCACCTACACGTGGGCATCCCCGGACCCTGCGGTCGATGAGCTCCAGCAGCGCATCGCGGCGTTGGTCGAGACCGACGACGACCCGGTCGAGGTCTACGCCCGCGTGCGCGAGGCCGCGGGTGCGCCGGCCGTCGACCTGTCCCGGGTCACGACCGGCCGTCCCCGCCTCACCGAGAGCTGGTTCTGCTGCGCCGAACCCACCGAGCTCCAGCTGACCGGCGCAGGCATACCCACGCCGGTCACGCTGCGCTCGACTTCCTGAGCCGGCCTACCTGAAGGTGAAGTCGGCGGTGCGCCCGACAGCGCCGTCGGCGAGCTCCAACACGAGCGTCCGGCACTGACCCTTCCAGGTCTTGTTCGTCTTCCAGTTGAACTGCCACTCGCCGTTCCCGAGATACTTCAGTCCCGAGCCACCGGGCGCGTACACCTCGACGTCGTCCGTGTCACTCGATGCACACGCTCCGCCCGTCGAGCGCAGCCGCACGAAGCTGGTCGGATCCGACACCGGGTTGCCGTCGCCATCGGTGATCCTCCACTTCACCGGCACCGCCTGACCCGCCTTGGCCGAGTTGACCTTCGGCAAGTTGTCGATCGGCGAGCGGAAGCCCTCGAAGGTGTAGCCACCCGTCGCCGGCACCCCGGGATCGACGATCACACCGTTGACGGTGCCGTCGGCGTCGCCCGTCGCGCCGTCGGCCAGGTGGAGCGTCACCACGTCACCCGAGATCGTGACGTCCGTGAACTCCGAACCACGCACCGTCCTGCAGCTTGAACTACTCGGTCGGGTTGGTGCCCGGCGGCAGGATGATGTCGACGTCGGCTGCCGTCGCGCCCGCCGGCAGGTCAACGGTGAAGCCCACCACACCCACCGGGAACGCACCCACGGGCGCAGCCGGAGGCACCGGCCCCGCCGACACCGCCGCGAGCGTGTAGTCGGCCCCGTCGGCGGCGATCGTCACGTTCCCGCCGCCCACACCCGCCGGGAGCGTCGTCACGTTCGCCTGCTGCGCGTCGGGTGATCCCGTCCCCGTTCCCGTCGACGACGCGGATCCTCATCGACCCCGTCACCGTCGTCGGAGGGGTACACGCACGACGGCGCGGCTGCCATGGTGAACGTGCAGTGCACCGTGGTGTCGGCAGTGACGTTGACGGGACCGAACGCTCCCGCGGCGAGCGTCGGTGACAATGCCGCGAGACCACCCGTGTAGGTGCCCGGCACGAGCGAGTAGGTCGTCGTCGACCCGGGCAGGAGCCCGAACCGGATGTTCGCCGACGATCCGTCGGAGCACGTCGTCGAACCGAGGATCAGGAGTCCCGGTGCGAGGCACAGGCCGCTGGCGTACGACTCGGTCGTCTCGCCGACGGTCACCACGACCGTGCCCGTCCCGGGCGGCGGGCCGCTCGAACAGCTCGCCGAACCCCCGGGGCCGGCGACGAAGACGCAGTTGACGACGTCACCGCCGTTCAGCGTGACGGACGTCGTCGGCGACGAGGCCTCGACCGACAGGCTGCCGAAGCTGCCGCTGTAGTAGGCGGCCGCAACGGTGTAAGCACCCGGCGACAGGTTGGACAGCTCGAAGGGCTGGGAGCTGTCGGCCGCGAATCCCTGGCACGTCGAGATCAGCGGTTGTCCGACGAGCGGATCGGCGGCACCAGGACACGCGACGAGCGCGACGAACGTGTAGGTCGCGCCGCTGTTCGTGCTGACGGAAGCGTTGATCTGTCCAGGCACGAGCAGCTGGGCGTCCTGTGTGGTCACGCCCGGGCCGGACGGCACCGCGACGCTCAGGTTCGCAGGGGCGTAGCCCACGGACTGGACGCTGAGCTGCAGGGAACCGGGATCGACCGCAGGGAACGAGTAGTGCCCCGACCCATCGGTCGTCGTCTGCCAGGAGCTCGACGTCAGGGAGTTGAGGAGGGACAGGCTCACGCCCGCGATCGGATCGCCGAGACCGTTCGTGACGCTCCCCTCGAGCGCGCCCGGTTCGACCAGTTGGAGCTCGAGCGACGTGGTCGTGCTTTCGCTGATGACGACGCCCTCTTGGGCAACGGCGGCGCCGGCGTTCGGATCCCCGGAGGTCTTGGCGATCACCCGGTACGTGCCGGCAGTGAGACTGCCCAGGTCGTAGGTGCCGTCACCGTTGTCGGTCGCGTACCAGTTCTGAAAGCCACCGATCCCGACGCTCATCTGCAGGAAGACCTGGGCGCCCGGCAGCAGCGCGCCCGTCTTCGAGCGAAGGGTGATGTGCGCGGCACCCGCGGTCTGGATGGTCACGTCCTGAGTCGTGGTGACGCCGTCCACCACCGTGATCGACATCGGTGCGGGATCGAGGTACCCCACGGCGTACACGGTGAGGGTGTAGTCACCGGGTGGGACGTCGGTGATCTCGTAGGAGCCCGCAGCGTCGGTCGAAGTGGACCCCACGAGTCCGTACACGTCCCCGACCAAGATCGTGGCGTTGGCGACCGGCACCGAGCTCGCATCCGTCACCACGCCCGAGACGGTTCCGCCCGTCGCGGCGCCAGCGCTCGGCGCCACCGCCACCCAGTCGCGCACACCAGTGCGATCGTGGCCAACGCCACGATCGCGCTGCTTTCGCACCGACTTCCGCCCCATGTCCTGCGCCCCTCTCCGCCCAAGTGCTGTCGAGGGCAGTATGACACGGAGAGCGTTGAAAGAACCGCCGAATGTGACCCAACTTTCGTCAGTCGCCCGACGGACGTCAGTTCGCCCCGCAGCACGTTGAGGGCCGAGCCGGCGCGGAACCAGGCGATGTGCTCGTCCGACATCGTGTGCGTCGTCGAGATCGTGTCGGTGGTGCCGTTGGCATGGTGGATGACCACCTCGACCGGACGCCCGGGCGCGAGGTCGGCGAGACCGACGATGTCGATCGTGTCGTCAGCCTGGATCCGCTCGTAGTCGTCGGGGTTGGCGAACGTGAGCGCGAGCACACCCTGCTTCTTGAGGTTGGCCTCGTGGATGCGGGCGAACGAACGCACGAGCACCGCGCGGCCGTTCATGTAGCGCGGCTCCATCGCCGCGTGCTCGACGCGACGAACCCTCGCCGTAGTTCTCGTCGCCGATCGCGACCCACCAGATGCCCGCGTCCTTGTAGCGCTTGGCGAGGTCGGGCAGCGGCACGATCGCGCCGTCGCGCACGTCGACGCCCGAACCCGCGGGCTGCAGCGCGAACGCGTTGTTCACCCCGATGAAGAGGTTGCCGGAGATGTTGGTGAGGTGACCGCGGTACTTCAGCCACGGGCCGGCGGGTGAGATGTGGTCGGTGGTGCACTTCCCCACCGCCTTCATCAGCACCTGCAGGCCGGTGAAGTCGTTGCCGTCCCACGCGGGGAACGGCTGCAGCAGCTCGAGCCGATCGGACCCCGGTGCCACCACCACCTCGACCGACGACGGGTCGTCCGCAGGCGGTTGGAACCCCGACTCCCCGGGGTCGAAGCCCTTGGCCGGCAGCTCGTCGGCCGACGGCGCGTCGAGTTGCACCTCGGTGCCGTCGGGCGCGACGACCGGCTCGCGTACGAAGTCGACGTCGAGCCGCCCTGTGAGCGCCATCGCGGTGACCGTCTCGGGGGAGCCGATGAACGACAGGGTCGCCGCGTTGCCGTCGTTGCGCGCCGGGAAGTTGCGGTTGAACGACGACACGATGGTGTTCGTCTCGCCCTTCACGATGTCGTCGCGCTGCCACTGGCCGATGCACGGCCCGCACGCGTTGGCGAGCACCGTCGCACCGATCGCTTCGAGGTCGGCGAGGAGGCCGTCGCGCTCGATGGTGGCGCGCACCTGCTCGGAGCCCGGCGTGATGAGCAACGGGGTCTTCACCCGCAGCCCCGCCGCGCTCGCCTGGCGCGCCACGTGCGCGGCGCGACCGATGTCCTCGTACGACGAGTTGGTGCACGACCCGACCAGCGCGTAGCTGATGTCGACCGGGTAGCCCTCCTCACGCGCCGCGGCACCGACCTCGGAGATGGGGCGGTCGAGGTCGGGAGTGTGCGGACCGACGAGGTGCGGCTCGAGCTCGTCGAGGTCGATGTCGATCACGCGGTCGAAGAACCGCTCGGGGTCCTCCATCACCTCGGGGTCGACACGCAGGTGCTCGGCGTGCGCGTCGGCGAGGTCGGCGAGCGCCTCGCGCCCGGTCGACTTCAGGTAGGCGGCCGAGCGGGCGTCGTAGGGGAACAGCGAGCACGTGGCGCCGATCTCGGCCCCCATGTTGCAGATCGTCGCCTTGCCGGTGGCCGAGATCGATTCCGCGCCTGGACCGAAGTACTCGACGATGGCACCGGTGCCGCCCTTCACGGTGAGGATCCCCGCGACCTTGAGGATGACGTCCTTCGCCGCCGCCCAGCCCGACAGCTCACCCCGCAGGTGCACGCCGATGACCTTCGGCACCCGGGTGTTGAACGGCCAGCCCGCCATCACGTCGACCGCGTCGGCACCACCGACGCCGATGGCCACCATGCCGAGACCACCCGCGTTGGGCGTGTGGCTGTCGGTGCCGATCATCATCCCGCCGGGGAAGGCGTACTGCTCGAGCACGACCTGGTGGATGATCCCCGAGCCCGGCTTCCAGAAGCCGATGCCGTACTTGGCCGACACGGAGCGGAGGAACTCGTAGACCTCCGAGTTGACGTCGAGCGCGCTCTTCAGGTCGGCGTCGGCGCCGACCCGGGCCTGGATGAGGTGGTCGCAGTGCACGGTGCTCGGCACCTGCACCGTCGGCAGGCCCGCGGTCATGAACTGCAGCAGCGCCATCTGCGCGGTGGCGTCCTGCATGGCCACACGGTCGGGTCGGTAGTCGGCGTAGTCGACTCCCCGATCGATGCCGACGGTGGCCGGATCGTCGGCATGGGCGAAGAGGATCTTCTCGGCGAACGTCAGCGGTCGACCGAGTCGGCGGCGGGCATCGGCGAGTGCCCGGGGATAGCGCGCGTACGCGGTCTCGACGAGCTCGAGCGGCGTGGTGGGGCCGACGGTCGTAGCCATGTGCTTCCTCTTCGTCGCGTTGTGTCGTTCCCCCGAATCTACGCCCGTCAGTGGCTCTTCCACGCCTCCGGGTCCTCCGCGAGCCTCTCGACGTGGCGGGGCAGCCGGCCCGCGGCGACGTCGGCGACACTCACCTTCTCGAGCACACTCCGCAACGAAGCCCGTACTGCGATCCACACCTCGGGCAACTTCTCCGCCGGACCGTCGTACGCCAACGACTCGGGCCGGATGTCGCGCACCGCGGCGAGCGGACCCTCGATGGCCCGCATCACGTCGGCGAGCGTGATCAGCTTCGCGGGTCGGGCGAGGCGCGACCCGCCCTCGGCTCCTCGGTGGGTCGCGACGATCCCCGCCCGCCGGAGGTCGGAGAGGATGTTGTCGAGGAAGTGTCGAGGGATCCCCTGGGCCTCGGCGATGCGGTCGGCCTTCACCACTGCGCCATCGGCCGCCGCGAGCTCCAGAACCGCCCGCACCGCGTAGTCGGCCTTGGCCGTGACCTTCACCGCCCACCTCCCGCGTCTTGCACCGACGATCACCCAAACACTACATTCTCGACTAGTTCAGTTGTCTTTACCGGGAATCGCTTGTGGACCTCGACTTCGGCATCGCGCTCGCCGGCTTCATCGTGGGCATCGTGGTCGGCCTCACCGGCATGGGCGGCGGTGCGCTCATGACGCCCGTCCTCGTGCTCGGCTTCGGCATCGAACCGCTCGCCGCGGTGTCGAGCGACCTCGTCGCGGCGGTGGTGATGAAACCGATCGGCGGCGGCATCCACTTCCGCCGCGGCACCGTGCACACCGGACTGGTGAAGTGGCTGGCCCTCGGGTCGGTCCCGGGCGCACTGTTCGGTTCGTACGTGATCTCGCACATGAGCGGCGACGTCGGCGACACGATCAAGATCGTTCTCGGCGTCGTGTTGCTGATCGCAGCGGCCGCGATGGTCGTGCGTTCGTACCTGAGCGCGCGGCGCGGCGCCGGCGTGGCGGGCGACGACGCGCTGCGAGTGCCGGTGCGGCGTGCGGCAACGCTGGCCGTCGGCCTCGTGGGCGGGACCATCGTCGGCATGACGTCGGTGGGGTCCGGCTCGCTCATGATCGTCGCGCTCATGTTGCTCTATCCGACGCTGTCGTCGCGGGAGCTCGTGGGCACCGACCTCGTGCAGGCAGTGCCCCTGGTGCTCGCGGCCGCCATCGGCCACCTGCTCTGGGGCGAGTTCGAGGTGGGCCTCACCAGCTCGCTGCTCATCGGCAGCATCCCCGGCGTGATCATCGGCGCGCAGATCTCGTCGCGCGCGCCCGACCATTTCATCCGGCCGGTACTGGTGCTGGTGCTGGCGCTCACCGGACTCAAGCTCCTCGACGTGTCGAACATCGCACTGCTCGTGATCCTCGTCGTCGCGATCGTCGGCGGCGTCGTGGTGTCGTTCGTCACGCGGCGACGCGCTCGCGCGCCGCACGCAGCGACGGCGGCGTCGGCGTCACCAGGTTGAGCACACGACTCAGCGCGAACACTGCGGTCCGGACCGGCAATGCGGCGGGCGGGAACCACGGGATGCGGTAGAGCCGACGCGCGTACGACGGGAGGATGGCGATCGCAGCCGTCGTGGGGATTGCCCACAGCGGGCGAAATTTCAGGTCCATCGGTGGGAACATCACGACGCGCAGGCCGTCGAACGCGGCGGGCGTGGCTTGCAGGCCGCGCACCGAGCGCAGGTAGTCACGCAGCTCGCCTTCGGTGCGCGGTGCGCGCCCGGGCGGGAGCCCGACCATCTCTGCGACACGCGCCATCTCGCTCACGTACCGATCACCGTCTTCTGAAGTGATCCGCCCCGCGTACGTTCGGTACGCGAGCAGGAACGACTCCACCTCGGCCGCATGGATCCACAGCAGCAGATCGGGATCGTTCGCGGAGTACGCCTCTCCCGTGACCGGGTCGACACCGTGGATGTGCTCGTGGACCTTGCGGACGATCCCGGCCGCTTGCTCGGCAGTCGCAGTGTCGCCGTAGGTGGTGGCGAGCACGAACTGCGTCGTGCGTTCGAGTCGACCCCAGGGGTCTTCACGGAACGCGCTGTGCTGATCGACCGCGGCCATGGCACGCGGTTCGAGTCCCTGGACCAGCAGCGCCCGCAGACCCCCGACCAACATCGCCGGATCTGCGTGGACGCGCCAGACGACGCTGTCGGGTCCGAAGATCCCTGCGTCGCCACTCATCGTGGGGCGATCAGCCTTCCAGCTCTTCCACCGTGACCGAGCGCATCACGTCGCCGCGCTGTGTCTCGAGCGCGACGTTCATGCTCGCCGGCGTGACGTAGCCGAAGAGGTTGTAGCTCTTCGTGAGGTTGCGGGTGCAGTCGGCGGTGGTGATGAAGAACTGCGAGCCGTTGGTGTTGGGACCGGCGTTGGCCATTGCCAGCGCGCCCAGCGTGTACTCGCCCAGCACGGGCTCGTCGTCCCAGCGGTAGCCCGGGCCACCTCGCCCCGTGCCCTCGGGGTCGCCGCCCTGGATCACGAACCCGGGCTCGACGCGGTGGAAGGTGAGGCCGTCGTAGAAGCCCGCCTGCGACAACTGCACGAAGTGGTTGACGGAATTCGGCGCGAGCTTCGGGTCGAGGTCGGCGATGATCTGGCCGCGGTCGGTGGTGATGGTCACGCGGTAGATCTTGTCGGTGTCGATCTCGAACGCGGGAGGCTGCGCCATGGCTTCTACTTCTTTCCCGAGGACGGCTTCCTCGTGGTGGACGTCGGAGGCACCGTAGTCGAAGGGCTTTCGAGCGCCGTCGTGACCTGCGCGAGCAGCTGGCGGGCGAGCGCGGCCCACGTCCCGCCGGGCGCTTTCACGAGGTAGTTCTGCAGATCGACCTGTGCACGCGCGTAGTCACGCAACGACGATTGCGAGTACAGGACGGCGCGGTAGTAGTAGCTGTCGGCGTAGTTCGGGTCGACGGTGATGGCCTGGTTGAATCCGGCCAAGGCCTGCGCGATCAACGTGTTCTTGGCCTCCTGTGCCGGCGCGACCTCAGACGCCAGGAAGATCAGCCGCGCTGCGTTCGTGTGGCCTTCGGGACGATTCGCGTCGATGGTGATCGCGGCGTCGGATTGCTTGAGCGCGTTCGCGAGATCACCGTTCTCCTCGTACGCGCGCGCGAGCTGGAGTCGAAGGTCGTAGTCGTCGGGACTCGCGTTGACCTTGGTCTGGAGGCCGTCGATCTTCTTCGACAGCGCAGCCTGCGTGGCGTTCGTCGTCGACGGCGCCGCGGCCGAGTTGCCCGACGACGTCTGCCCGGGGAGGCGGGCGCCGAGCGCATACGCCAGTGACGTCCCCGCGGCGATCGCGAACACCAGCACGGCGCTGACGAGCACGACGCGCCGGCGCTTCTGGCTGGTCGATCGCGGCGGGGTGACCGGCGTGACGTCGACGCCGTCGCGCAGAGTGCGGATCACGGCCGCGGCGCGGGCCGTGTAGTCGTCGTGCAGCTCGGCGTACGACTCTTCGTCGATGCCGCCGCTCTCGTGCTCGAGCTCGAGGTCGTCGAGCGACTGCATGAGGAAGTCGCGCTCGTCCTCGAGCTCACGCCTTCTCTCTGGATCCAGGCGTTCCGGGTCCAGGTCGTTGTCTTCAGGCTTGTCGGCCATCACCCTGCTCCCGTTGCACGAGCCGCTCGTCGGCCTCGGTGGCGTGGAGGTGCGGTTGGTCGCGGTTGCGGCGCAGCACGAACACGATGCCGGTCGCGCCCAACGCGAGCACCACGATCGGCAGGATCCACACGAGGAGGCTCACTCCTGAGTTCTGAGGGCTGAGCAGGATCGACTCGCCGTAGGTGTCGATGTACGCCTGGCGGATCTCCGCATCGCTCTGCCCCTCCCTGATGCGGCGCTTGATGTCGGTTCGGATCGCGCGCGAGGTCGGCGCCTGGCTGTCGGCGACCGACAAACCCGAGCACTCGGGGCACTTGAACTCGGTCTCGAGGTCGTGCGCACGAGCCGCGAGAGACCGCGAACCGTTCGGCCACAGCACGACCGCGAGCGCGACCACGACGACCAGGCCGAGTGCGATCCATGGACCCCATTTCTTGATCATGACTGCCGGATCATGAAGGCGTGATCACGCGGTTCTGTCGCGCGGCGGCGAGGAAGTACTCGAGATCCTTCACCGACATCGGCCCGTACTTGGCTGCCGCGATGATCCCGGTCGGCGAGATCGCGTAGGTCTCCGGTTGGCCTCGGGTGCCGAAGTCGAGCGCGGCGACCGAGCCCGGATCGAGTGCGATCTTCCACTCGACGCCGTTCTTCTTCACGTACGCCTTCACGTCGCCGGTGGTGTCATCGCGCACGATGCCGATCATGGCGAAGTCGGGATCGTCCTTGTGCGCGGCGTAGAACGACTCGAGCGCCGGCGCCTCCTGCTGGCATGGGATGCACCAGTGGTTCCAGAAGTTCACGATCGCCGACTTCCCGGCGACGTCCGCGAGCGTGATCCGACCGCCCGCCAGATCGGGGAGGTCGAACGCGGGCGCAGCCTTGCCCACCAGGTGGCTCTGCTGCGCGTCCTGCTGCGGATCGTCCCCGACGTTCAACGCCAGCACCACTCCGAACACGACGACGACCAGCGCGACCGCGAGCGCGCGCGATGCGAGCAGGGTGCTTCACACCGGCACCTCTTCCACCTCTTCGCGCGCGTCGGGCTCAGGGTCCGAGGCCGGCACCGGCACGAGATCGTCTGACGCTTTCGGCTGCGGCCGCCGACGCAGGCGCGGCGCCAACGCGAGGACCGTGCCGAGCGCCATGAACGCCCCACCGATCCACAGCCACACGATGAGCGGATTGATGCGCACACCCAGCGTGATCGCGCGCCGCGCGCCGGGCGACGAGACCAACGTGAGGTACACGTCGTCGACCAGTCCGGTGTGCACCGACGGCGTGCCGATGCCCTCGGTGCTGTTCGGGTACGTCGAGATCGCGGGCGCGTAGGTGCCGAGCACACGGTCGCCCTTCGCGACCTTGATGTCGGCCGAGATCGTCGTCTTCTGGTCGCTGCGCGAGGTGTGCGACCCCAGGAACGTGAGCGTGTAGCCCCCGACCGTTGCCGACTCGCCCCGCTGCAACTTCACGTCGCGGTTGGCGCCGTACGCCGACGACGCCGCCAACACCACTGCGATCAACACCACCCCGAAGTGCACGACGAGCCCGCCGTACAACCGGGGATTGGAACGCGTCGCCCGTCCCGACGCGACGGCGCGCGACTCACCGAGCGCGCGGCGACGACCTCTGATGCCGAGGACGAACTGGCGCACGATGCCTGCGGTCGCGAACGCGCCCAGCCCGTAGGCCAGGATCTCGGCGAGCCCACGTGCGCCGAGGATCACCGCTGCGAGCATCGTGAGCCCACCGATCCACGCGGGGATCAGCAACCGGTTGCGCACCACCTCGCCGCTGGTGGCCCGCCACGGCAGCGCGGGGGCGACCGCCATCAGGAACAGCAGCGCGAGCCCGACGGGCGTGGCCATGCGGTCGAAGTACGGCTCCCCCACCGAGAGGCGGCTGCCGCGCAGCGCCTCCGCGATCAGGGGGAACACGGTGCCCAGCAACACGACGAACGCGAGCGCGGCGAAGAGGAGGTTGTTCATCAGGAATGCCGACTCGCGCGACACCGCGGAGTCGATGTGCCCTGGCGCGCGGAGCTTGTCGCCGCGCCAGGCGATGAGGCCGATGCCGGTGGCAGCGACGACGCCGAAGAAGGTGAGCAGCCACGGACCGATGTCGGACTGCGTGAACGCGTGCACCGAGTCGATCACGCCCGAACGGGTGAGGAACGTGCCGAGGATGGTGAGGCAGAACGTCGCGATCACCAGCGACAGGTTCCACACGCGCAGCATCCCGCGGCGTTCCTGCACGATCACCGAGTGGATGAATGCGGTCGCGGTCAGCCACGGCAGGAACGACGCGTTCTCCACCGGGTCCCACGCCCAGAAGCCACCCCAGCCGAGCACCTCGTAGCTCCACCACGCGCCGAGGATGATCCCGACGGTGAGGAAGCCCCACGCGACCAGCGTCGCCCGGCGCGTGTCGGACAGCCATCCTTCACCGAAGCGGCCGGTGACCAGCGCGGCGATGCCGAACATGAACGGGACGGTGAAGCCCACGTACCCGAGGTACAGGATCGGCGGGTGGAACGCCATGAGGATGTGGTTCTGCAGGAGCGGGTTGGGCCCGCGTCCGTCGAGCGGGACCGTCGCCAGCTCGTGGAACGGATTCGCCGGTCCGAGCATCAGCGCGGAGAAGAACAGCGCGACGACCAGACCGGTGATGATCGCCACCGCCACGATCGAATCCTGCTCGCGCTTGCGGAACTTGAACGCCACGAACGTGAGGTAGCCGCCCAGGATCACCGACCAGAGCAGGATCGAGCCCTCGAGCGCGGCCCACAGGCCCGTGATCGTGAAGAGCAACGGCGTGCCAGTGGCGTTGTTCTCGGCGACGTAGCGGATGGAGAAGTCGTGGCTGATCAGCGCCCACTCCATGACCGCAGCCGCGGCGATCGCAGCGGCGAACACGGCGTACACGCAGCGACGTCCGAACCGGAGCAGGAACGCGTCGCGCAGCTGGAGGCCGGCGAGGAGAGCGGTGATGCCGACGACCGCGGCGCCGGCCCCGAGCGCGACGGCGGCGTATCCGAGTGCTGCCTTCACGCAGCCATCCTCACGAGCTCGGCCGTCACGAATTCGGGGCCTTGTCGGTGTTCACCTTCGGCGGGGTGTAGTCGGCGCCGTGCCGGATCAGGATGCGATCGGACAAGAACGGCGCGCTGCGACGACTTCGACGCCCAGTGCCCCTCGACCACGACCGGGGCGCCGGGCTTGAACAGCGCAGGCGTGTCGCCGTCGTGGTGGACGGCGACGGTGTTCTTGCCGTCGGTGACCAGGAAGTTCACGCCGTGCCGCGTGTCGACCACGCTGGTCTTCACCACACCGCCGGCGAGGCGGAAGCGCGACGTGCCCTCGTCCTTGCGGTTGTGCACCGCCTCGGTGACCGTGCGGAAGTACACGACGTTCTCCGAGAGCGCGAACCCGAGCACGATGATCGCGACGACCGCGACGACACAGCCGCCGATCGCGACGATGTAGCGACCGCGCCGCTTGGGTTGGGGGCGGGGCGCGGGGGCCGCAGGCGGGCGACGCGACCGTCGTCACTCCTCACCTCGCGAGCGTTCCGCGCGCTTGGTGCGTTGGACGATCCAGACCCAGTACGCGCCGAGGACCGCGAACGTGAGCACCCAGCCGGTGATGACGTACTCGGCGAAGTTCACGGCGTCACCGCCCCCACCCGCTCGGCGATGGCCTCCTGGACCTCGCGCTCTTCGCGATCTTCGTCGAGCGCGAGGAGGTGGTAGCGCTTGTCGAGCAGATAGAAGAACACCAGCGTGAACGCGAGCACCCCGAACCACAGGGTGAAGGCCATCACGCCGTGGATCTTGGCGTCGAGTCGCTCGTTGAACACCGTGCCTTGTTGATGCAGCGTGCGCCACCAGTTCACCGAGAAGTGCACGATCGGCACGTCGACGAACGCGATGAGCGCGGCGATCGCGCACCGCTTGGCACGCGCGTCCGGCGCGGCCGGAATGCGGCGCAACGCGAGGTAGCCGAGATAGAGGAAGAACAGCACCGCGGTGGTGACGAGCCGCGCGTCCCATGCCCACCACACGCCCCACACCGGGCGACCCCACAGCGACCCGAGGATCAGTGTGAGTGCGGTGAAGATCACGCCGAGCTCGGCTGACGCGCCGGCGATGCGGTCCCAGACCGTCGCTCGCGTGCGCGGCCACAGCCACAGCGCAGAGCCGAGCGCGGTGACGCCGAAGGCGAGGTACGCGATCCACGCCGCGGGCACGTGCAGGTACATCAGGCGCTGGGCGTCGCCCTGCACCTCGTCCTTGGGCGCGCCCCACAACCCGAAGAGCACGAGCACGATCATCGACGCGAGCGCCAGCCAGCCCAGCAGCTTGCTCAGCTGAGGCTTCAGCAGCGTCGTCACGTCGTTCCCGCTCGCCCTGTCGTCGCTCATGCTTCCTCCAGGAGCGGGCCGAACGCCAGCATCCCGATCGCCGTGAAGAGCAGTGCGAACACCGCGAGGAGCGCCACCCAAGGCCATGCGTCCGACGGTATGCCGTCGATCGCCGCTTCCCAGGCTCGGGTGGCCCCGAGAAGCACCGGCGCCACCACGGGGAGCAGGAGCACCGGCACCAGGGTCTCGCGCACCCGCACTCCTGCGGCGAGCACGCCGTAGAGGGTACCGGTGGCCGCCACCCCGACGGTCGCGGCCAGGGTGGCCAGGATGAGGGGCACCAGCGTGTTCAGCTCGATGCCGTAGACGAGCACCACCGTCGCCGCCAGCACCAGCTCGAGTGCGAGCAATTGCACCGCGATGGCGGCGGCCTTGCCGAGGAACAGCGCCGGCCCGTCGAGACCCGACAAGCGGAGGCCGTCGCGGGCACCGTTGTCGGCCTCGATGCCGAACGACCGCGACACTGCCAGCAGCGAAGCCAGCAGCACGGTCACCCAGAACAGCCCTGGCGCGACCCGACGCAGGATCCCGCGGTCGGGATCGAGCGCGAACGCGAACAGCAGCAGCACGATCAGTCCGAAGGGGATGATCTGCTGCGCGGTCACGCGCGTTCGGCCTTCGATCTTCAGGTCCTTGCCTGCGACCAGCCGTACCTCGCGCCAGAGGGTCACGCCACACCTCGATCGGTCGACTCGTTCACGTCGTCGACAGGACCGACCGGTCCCAGATGCGCCTGGCCGGCGGTGATCACGACTTCGCGGGTCGCCAGGGCGCGCGCGTGGTCGAGCTCGTGCGACGCCAGCAGCACCGTGCGCGACTCACCCGGCGCGGCGCGCACGACATCGTCGAGGAACTCGCGCCCTTCGGCGTCGAGGCCGGCATGGGGCTCGTCGAGCAGGAGCAGGCGCGGATCGCGTGAGAGCGCCACCGCAACTGCGAGGCGGCGGCGCTGTCCCATGGAGAGGCGCCGGTGCACGACGTCGGCCTGGCGGGCGAGCCCGAGTCGTTCGAGCGCGGTGTCGGCATCGCCATCGTCTCGCCCTGCGGCGCGAGCTGCGAACCGGAGGTTCTCGCGAACGGTGAGGTCGTCGTAGCAGAAGGTCTCGTGCCCGACGAGCGCGAGCTCGCGGCGAGCTCCCTTGCGGTCGAGGGCGAGATCGTGGTCGAGCACCATTGCCTCGCCCGAGTAGAGGGGCACGAGACCCGCGAGGAGGCGCAAGCAGGGTGGTCTTGCCCGCGCCGTTGGCACCGGTGAGCAGAACGATCTCACCGGTCGACGCATCGAGGTCGACTCCGGCTAACGCCGGAAAACGTCCGAGAAGACAGACGGCGGAGCGGCAACGGACGACGGCAGGCACTCTCGCCTCCGAGTAATCGGTCCCGCCGATTCTACGGACGGTGGCCGAGAGCGGTCGAACCGGCGACCCGGTGCCGCACAGTGTGAGCGTTAGCCTCGCACCCCATGCGCGAGGTGCTCGGAGCCGTCGGACGCGTGCTCGTGACGGTCGGGCCTGCTGCTCCTCATGTTCGTGGCCTACCAGCTGTGGGGCACCGGCATCTACACCGCGCAGGCCCAGAACGACCTGCGTGACCAGTTCGAGCAAGCACAGCGAGCCGCCCGGACGACCACCACGACCTCACCGACGGCCACGACACCGACCACCACGACGGCGGTCGACGATCCAGTCGTGCCGACCACCACGACCCTGGCTCCCTTCGCGGCACCACCCGCAGGGCGAGGCCGTGGGGTTGATCGGGATCCCCAAGATCGGCGTGGGCGACGCGATCGTCGAGGGGGTGAACGTCGACGACCTCCGCAAGGGGCCGGGCCACTACCCGAGCACACAGATGCCCGGGCACGAGGGCAACAGCGCGATCGCCGGCCACCGGACCACCTACAGCCACCCCTTCGGCGATCTCGACCAACTCGCGAACGGCGACGACATCCGCGTCACCACCGTGCAGGGCGACTTCCACTACAAGGTCACCGAGATCCGCGTGGTCGATCCGAGCGAGGTCAGCGTGCTCGACCCGTCGCCCGATCCGGCGCGGCCCGGTCACGACCTGGCCACGCTGACGCTCACCACGTGCAACCCGAAGTACTCGGCCTCGGAACGGCTGATCGTTCGCGCGCAGTTGCAGCTCCGACCCGACCAGCCGGCACCGCTGCCGCCCACCGAGGTGGCCAAGGGGAAGAAAGCCACCACCATCGGCGGCCTGTCGGGCGAGTCGTCGTCGCGCACACCGACGATCCTCTGGGGCGCGATCACGTTGGCGATCGGGTCTGCTGTGGTGGCTGCTGTTCCACCGTCACCCGCGTTGGACGACGTGGTTCATCGGCGTGGTGCCGTTCCTGGCCGCGCTGTTCGTCGCCTACATGTACCTCGAGCGGCTGCTGCCCTCGAACTACTGAGCTGCACGACGCGCTCAGGACTCGTCGATGAGCGCGATGACCTTGCCCGGCGTGACCGGGTAGCCGGCTTCCACGTAGAGCTCGCGCACCACACCCGGGACATCGGTCACGACCACGACGCGACCCGATTCGGTCTCGAGCAGCGCGATCTCGTCGTCCTCGGCGACCATCTGGCCCTCGTCGACGTCGACGCGGATGACGGTGCCCTCGCTCGACGACCGCAATTCGTACATCCGCGGGAGGATACCTGCGACCTCGCCGTCACCGTCAGTACCGTGGTGCGGTGATCTTCTTCGTGGCGACGATCGCGCTCGCGGTCATCGTGATCGTCTCGACGAAGGGAAGCTTCGAGCGTCTCTCACGCCTGCGCTTCCGCATGCTGTGGCTGCTGTTCCTCGGCCTCGCCGTCCAGATCGTGCTCGAGGTCGTCGAGTTCCCGAAGGATCGGATGGAGGACGTCGGCTTCGCCATCCTGCTCCTCTCCTACGTGTTGATCCTCGGCTTCTGCGTCGCGAACCGCTCGGTGCGCGGCATGACGCTGATCGCGATCGGCGTGGCGCTCAACGTGCTGGTGATCGCGTTGAACCAGGGCATGCCCACGAAGGACGACGTGCAGCGAGCGCAACGGCCGGGAGGTGCACGTGCCGATCGAGCAGACGGTGAAGCACCGCCCGCAGGAAGACGACGACCTGCTCGTGTTCCTCGGCGACGTGATCACCGTGCCCGGCTTCCCGAACCAGCAGTTCTCGATCGGCGACATCGTGATGGGGCTCGGGATCGTCGACCTGTGCTTCGAGGGGAGTCGCGTCCCCCGACGGCGCGGCAGGCCGCGCGCGTTCGGCAGATCGGGCTCAGCCGAGCTGATCGTCGAGCAGACCGCGCCGGTCGAGCACCATCTCGAGCGCGCGCGAGCACGCGCGAGTCGTAGAGGTACTCCGGCGCCGAGCACAGCGCCTCGAGCGCGAGACCGGCCCGATCGGCGTGGCCGTCGGACAGCTCGTCGAACGCGCTGGCGACCTTCAGGATCTGGCCCGACATCACCGACGGCCGCGACGACACGTTCTGGCGGTACGGCATCCACTCGGCGGCGATGATGTCGCCGGCAGGCGCGAGCAGTTGCGTGCCGCGCAGGATGGTGGCGCCGGCCTGCGCGACCGAGACCGGCTCGGGCGGGCGACCGTCGTCGGGCTCGTCGAGGCAGACCTGACCGAGGTGGTGCAGCAACGCGGCCGTCTCGAGCTGCGTGAGCTCGTGACGCGAGAAGCCCAGCGTGCTCCCCATCGGCGATGGCGATGTCGGCGACGCGCTCCGCGTGCCCGTCGCGCACCATGCCGCCGAGCTCGGGCGCCGCGCCCGAGCGCACGGATGGTCTGGTCGTAGGTGCGGCGGATCACCTCGAGGTGCTCGTACGAGTACCACGCCGCGAGCAACGGGATGGTGAACACCGCAGGGCCCCAGAGGCCCATGCCGCTCGTTCCCCTCGACGCCCGTCGCGCTGATCGCCATGAGCGTCGCGCTGGTGACGAGCGCGACGTCAGCCATGCGGCCGTGCGCGGTGATCTCCATCGTGCGTTCGCGCACCATGCGCGCGATCTTCGGCGATCGCGATCGGCGCCAGCGCGGCGACGGACGAGCGCGAAGAGCAGCTTCGGCGTGGACGGCGCGCCGAGGGCGTCGGCCATGCCGTGGTACACGAGCACCGCGGCCAGCCCCTCGACCAGACGCTCGAGGAAGAGCGAGAGTCGACCCTCGACCGATGTCGGCTCGGAGCGCACGAGGAAGGTCGCGAGCTCGGCGACGACGAGCACGAGCGCGGCGTCCTGCACCGACGCCTCGCGCGCCAGCACGACCATGAACGCGAACGAGATGGGGAGCGCCGCGCGGAGCGGCGGCTTGAGCTCGATGAGCTCGCCGGCCGCGATCGCGCCGCCGATCACCGCGAGGGGCGCCCACGGGCTCCCGGGGTGGGCGATCTCGATCCCGACGGCGACCGCCGCGCCCCCGAACACGAGGACGAGCACCCGCGCCCAGCGCCTCACGACCCGGCCGCCTGCTCCTCCGGGACGAGCTCCTCGGCGACGAAGTGCCCGAGGCCGGCCGAACCGGTTCCGGCTTCCGGTGGCGCCACTTCCCACTCGTGCTCGTCGACCTCGTGGCCGGCGCCGTAGTGCTCGTCCCGACGTTCGATGGCCGCGATGAGGGCGTCGACGCATTCGGCGTTGAACTGCGTGCCCTTGCCGTCGCGCAGCTCGGTGAACGCCGTCTCCTGGCTGAGCGCCCGCCGGTACGAGCGAGTGGAGGTCATGGCGTCGAACGCATCGGCGACGTGGATGATCGCCGGCTCGATCAGCCCGGTGCCGTCGACCGCAGCAGTGGCGGCCTCCGTGGTCGTGTCACCGGCGACCGGGGCGAGGAAGTCGATGCGGCGCAGCAGCTCGACCGACACCGGTTCGTGGCGCTTCACCCGCTCGAACTCGGCTTCGGTGAGACGACCCGGCTTGTTGAGGAGCTGGTTCGGGACGACGAGCTTGCCGATGTCGTGCATGAGCGCCGCGTAGCGGAGACGCTCCATGCGCCGCTGACCGAACGTGAGTTCGGCGCCGACGTACTCGGAGAAGGTGGCGACGCGTTGGGCATGACCGGCCGTGTAGGGGTCCTTCGCCTCGAGGGCGAGGATCAGCGTCTCGATGGTCTGCTCCTGTCCCGCCTTCAGCTCGAGATAGCTGGCGAAGGTCGAGCGCGCGATCAAGATCGGGACGACGAGGAGCGGGACGACGGCGGCGCCGAGCTCCAGGTACACCCACCCGAGCCCCAGCCCGAGCAGAGCAAACGGAAACGCTCCGACATCGAAGGCGAGCGATCTGCCTAAGCACTTTGAAGTACGGCTCGCCGCAGCTCAACGCGACCGGGATGCTGATGAGCGGCGAGTGCACCAGAAGGTAGGTCGCAGCAGCCAAGTGCAGTACGCGATGAAGAGGCGCGCGGTTGAGCCAGCGACCGGCTGCGTTGTGATCGACCAGAAGACGAGCGTCGCAGCGAGGAGCGACACCGCGTCCGCGGAAGCATTGAACGCGATCTTCGGCCAAGCGCGCTCGCGCAGTTGCGTCCAGTCGAGCGCGCCGAAGCACCCGACGATGACCGGCCCGAGGAAGAAGCCGAAGTCGCGGAAGACGACGAGCGATGCCACAAGGACCATGACGTTGCCGCTGATGCCCATGCCAGCTCGCGCGGTGACGTCGAAGTTCGTGGCGGCCAAGGCGAACAGGCCGAGGACAGCGAGAGCCATCAGCGACGTCTGCAGTGAAGACATTCGTCGTGAGCGCCGCCGCGACGACGACGAGCGCGACAGTCAGACCGCACAACAAAAGTACGGTCAACTGAATCATCTTCTCTGCGCTGCGCTGAGTATCCATGGTCTTAGATCAGGATGGAGAAGGCAGAGCCCCGGCTACTTGCTTGAAGGCTTCCGTGTTACTTCCAACGGGAAGCGCCACCGGCGAGCAGCATTGCGACCAATGCTGACGCGCCGGCCGCAACGCGAACCATGGCCTTTTGCACGAGACCCCCTGAAACATGAGTTCTCCCGCTTGGGCAACGCTGTGAGCCCTACGGACGTCTCGCTTCGCTTCAGGTAACTCGTTGGATATCAGGCCGAGGCCCTGCCGTCTCCACCCCGAGACAGATCTTGTTCGCCTCCTCTGGACGAAAGGAACGCATAGTTTCACGCGGATCTGATCGCCACGCAAGCCCCACAGGTAACATCGGCAACGCGGCGCCCCCACGCTGCGTGGTCGGATGGCCGTATGCTGTGTCCGGGCGGGGGCTCCGGGCCCTCGGGGAGTTGACGGGGTGGCCATGTCGAGTGAGTGGTCGAACGACGAATTGTCGTCCGAAGGGGACCGGAACCCGGCGGACGAGCTCCGCGACCTCGAGGACGAGCTCTGCCGCCTGAGCGGAGTCCATGCAGTTCGGGTCGTGGGCGATCGGTCAGGTCGTCCCGTCGAAGTCCACGTTCTCGCCGATCCGAGCAAGCCGGCGAAGCAGACCGTCCGCGACGTCCGCGCCGTCGCGCAGACCGTCTTCGGCATCGAGCTCGACCACCGCATCGTGTCGGTCGCGCAGCTCAACACGAACGACCAGAACACGCCCGTCGGCATCGAGCTCCCGCGCGCCGAGACCCGCGCGCGAGTGAGTTCGATCAACATCGAGGCGATCGGCCTGCGCGCCCAGGTACGGGTGGTGCTCGATCGAGAACGACCGCGAGCTCAGCGGCTACGCCGAGGGATCGGTGGCGAGCGCGGCCCGTCCACAACTCGTCGCCGCGGCCGCGCTCGACGCGTTGCGTCAAGGCGAACCGGCGGCCGAGGCGATCCACATCACCAACGCGGAGATCAGCCGGATCGGCAGCAACCGCGTCGCGATCGTCACCGTCGTCTACGTCGACCCCCCTACTGAGCTCGTGGTCTCAGGGTCGGCAGTGGTGCGGCGCGACCGCGACGACGCCGTGGCGCGCGCGTTGCTCGACGCCACGAATCGTCGGCTCACCCGAGCCGAGCGCGGTCACGCGCTGGGCTGATCCGCCATCGCGCGGAGATCCGCGCGAACCTCGGTGTCGATGTCACCGACTGCCGTCCAACTCTCGTACCGGCTCGGTGGCGCCGACGGTGTGGCCGTCGAGGCCCGCAAGTGGCAGTGGGCACTGCACGAGTTGGGATTCTCGGTGCGGCGGGTCGCGGGCGAGCTCGACGACGAACACCGAGCTGACGACGTCGCGCTCCCCTTCTTGGCCATCGACCCGCCCGACGACACCGTGTCCGCACCCCGCGAGCTGGCCGCCGTCCTCGATGGCGCCGACCTCGTGATCGTCGAGAACCTCTGCTCGCTGCCGATCAACCCCGACGCGTCGGCGCTCGCCGCCTCCGTGCTCGATGCACACGTGGGCCGCGTCGTGTTCCACCACCACGACCTCCCGTGGCAGCGCGCCGGTCTCCCCACGCCGCCCAACGTGCCACCCCACCGATCCAACTCACTCCACGTGACGATCAACGACCATTCGCGGGCGCAGCTCGCGAATCGCGGGTTCGATGCGATCACCTTGCGCAACGCGTTCGACCTCGACCCCGAGCGCGGCGATCGCCATCGAACCCGCGCCGCAGTTCGGATTCGCGCCGAGCGACGTCGTGCTGCTCCAGCCAACGCGTGCGATCCCCCGCAAGAACATCCCGGCGGCGATCGAGTTCTCGGCCGAGCTCGCGCGCCGCGAGCCCGAACGGAACCTGCGCCTCTGGATCACCGGGCCGGCCGAGGACGGCTACGACGACGTGTTCGCGCGCCTCGTCGCCGAGTCGGAGGTCCCGGTCACCGTCGGTCGCGCCGCGAGCGCCCCCGACGCTTATGCAGCAGCCGACCTCATCCTCTTTCCGTCGACGTGGGAAGGCTTCGGCAATCCCGTCATCGAGTCGATCGCCCACCGCCGCGCCATAGCCGTCGGCCACTATCCCGTGCTCGACGAGCTCCGGGGCTTCGGCGTGCACCTCCTCTCCATCGACGACGTCGACGGAGTGCAGGACTGGCTGCGCGCTCCTGATCCCGCGGTGCTCGAGGCCAACGTCGAACGGGTGCGACCTCAGTGTTCGCTGCCCGACCTGCCCCGACGAATCGATGCGGCCTTCGCGGGTGCAGGATGGAGCACGTGGTGAGCGCCGACGATCCGGTGGTCGCCCGCCGAGCCCGCATCGCCCGGTGGGTCGGGCTGGCGAAGCGGGTCGGCTACGGGCTGCTCCTCCTCGCAGTGATCGCCTTCGTCGTTGCCGCCGTCACCGGCTTCCCCTCGGGCTTCACCACCGTGACGGTGGTCGCCCTCATCGCCGCCTGTGTCGTGCTCCCCGTGCCCATCGTCCTCGGGTACGGGTTGCGTGCCGCCGAGCGCGAGGACCGCGACGCCGCGATCCGTCGCGCCGGTGGGGAGCCTCCCGCAGCGCAGCATTAGATTTCGCGCCGCGCCGCCCGCATGGCTGGGCAGCACCAACGGGCGAACGTCAGCAGGCGAAAGGAGCCACCGTGCGCTACCGCCGCTTTGGCCGGAGCGACCTCGAGGTCTCGGAGGTCGGTTTCGGAGTCTGGACCCTCGCCAGCGACTGGTGGGGCGTCGTCGAAGACAAGCAGGGACTCCTGCACGCCGCGCTCGACACCGGGATCAACTTCATCGACACCGCGCCGGTCTACGGCGATGGCGGCTTCGGTGAAGAGTTGCTCGCCGACGTGCTGAAGGCGCAGCGCGACGACATCGTGCTGACCACCAAGTGCGGGTACGACATCGAAGCTGCGCGAAAATTCCCCGGTCAATCGGAGCGTCCCTTCGACTGGGAGCCGGCATCCATCCGCCTCCAGCTCGAGGCATCACTCAAGCGGCTCGGCACCGACCACATCGACCTCTACCAGCTGCACAACACCCGCATCGAGCCGATCCGCAGCGACGGGTTGTGGGAGGAGCTGGAGAAGTTCCGCGTCGAAGGGAAGGTGCGCGAACTCGGCGTCGCGCTCGGACCCGCGATCGGTTGGGTCGACGAAGGGATCGAAGCGTTGCGAGACCGCGACATCGTCTCGCTGCAGACGGTGTTCAACGTGCTCGAGCAGGAGCCGGGTCGGACGTTCGCGGCGCAGCCGGCGGTCGCCGATGGTCGCGTCGGACTGATCTCCCGCGTGCCGCACGCGTCGGACACGCTCTCGGGTCGCATCACGCGCGACACCGAGTTCCCTCCCGGAGACCACCGCTCGCACCGCAACCGGGACAACATGCTCGACAACTTCGACAAGGCCGACACCCTCTCGTTCCTCTGGGAGGGCACCGGACGCACCGTCGGTCAGGCCGCGATCGCCGGCATCCTCGCCAACCCTGCCTTCACGACCGTCCTCCCCACGTGCGTCAACGTCGAAGATGTGCGCGAGTACTCGGCCGCCAGTGATCTGCCGCTGACCGGCGACGAGGTGGCTCGTCTCGACGAGCTCTGGGACGCCAACTTCGGGGTCACCAACCGCTACGAGATGCCGTTGAAGTCGAGCACGCGAGGGTGACCGCCCCCCGCCGCGTCCCGCCGACGCGGCTCGCTCCGGATGAGCGGCGCCGCCAGCTGCTCGATGTGGCGTGTGTGGAGTTCGCCGACCGCGGTTTCCACGCCACCGCGATGGACGACCTGGCGCTCGCTGCTGGCGTGACCAAGCCGGTCTTCTACCAGCACTTCTCTTCGAAGCGTGCGCTGTTCGTCGCGGTGCTCGAAGACGTCGGCGGACGCCTCCTCGAGGTGCTGACGGAAGCGACCGCGAGCGTGGAGACCGGACGGGCGCGCGTCGAAGAGGGCTTCGCCGCCTACTTCCACTTCGTCGAGAGCGACCGAGCGGCCTTCCGTCTGCTGTTCGGTGCGTCGGCGCGCAACGACCCGGAGTTCGCCGACGTGGTCGACCGCGTGCTCGACGACGCCGCCGCCGCCGTGAGCACGCTGATCGAGATCCACGGTTCGCAGGAGCACCGCATGGTGCTCGCGCACGCGCTGGTCGGCATGGCCGAAGGCATCAGCCGTCACGCGCTCACCGACCCCGACGGACCGCACGCCCCCGATCAACTCGCGGCGTGGGTCGCCGAACTCGCCTGGTTCGGGTTGCGCGGCGTCCGATCCGAAGACTGACGTTCAGTCGCGCACCAGCACGGTGACCGTCTGGCCACCGGCGACGGTCTCGCTGACGCGCCGGAAGCCCAGCTGGCGCACGTAGAGACGTTCACGAGCGGCATCACGCCGGGAGTTGCCGGACGCAGGCAACAGCGCCACGAACGGGACCTCGTTGCCGAGACTGTCCAGCGCGTCGACAACCCACCGCATGCCCGCGCCCGGTTCGAGCGCAACGAAGTCGCCGACGAGCAGACCGCCTGGCGCGACGCGCCGCAGTTCGCGACGCAACACGACGAAGCGCGAGGCCCGACGACCCCGCACGCCCCACGCGACGGTCACGCCGAACAGCGCGATGCGCACCCATCGCGGCAGCCGGGGCGCCACCGCGGCCGCGAGCACCGCGACTGCGACCGCCGGCACCCACGGGGTGTCGCTCACGGTCAGGACTACGGTGTGGTGCTGATCGGTCAGCGCTCGGTCGACGAGGACCAGACGCGTCCAGTTCGACGACTGTCGGGCCCAGCGCGGGCCTCGGGCCAGGTCGCGGTCGAGGGGAAACGTATCCGCCAGGGTTCCCGCAACCCTCCAGAGTTGTCCAAATGGTAGGAATTGGACCTTGCCCTCCGTGCGTACGACGAGAGATCGGATTCTGCGCATCTGTGGCCTGACGGTTGTGTCGGGGAGGAGTGCGCGAGTCTGGTTCACAGAGGGGTCAAGATGCAGTCTCAGCGTGCCGATTCGGACGTTGGGGCAGGAGTTGGGGCTCCGACGGAGCAGGGCACACGGAAGGCATCTCCTTCATGAACGGGCGTTCGGTGGAGTGGACGAGAGAGCCGCGCAACCGCGACTCGCGTCCGTCCGCCCGCGTTCGCCGTGGAGTGCTCGCGACCGCCCTCGCGGCGAGCGCAGCGATCGTGTTCGCGGCGGCACCGCTGTCCGCGGCACCCAAGGAGACGCCGCGCAAGACACCCTCGGGGCGCGCGTTCTACGTCCCGCCGGACCCGCTGCCTGAGGCCGCACCGGGCAAGCTCATCTGGAGCGCACCGTTCAAGGCGATCCCTGGTGCACAGGCTTGGAAGGTCCTCTACCACTCGAAGGCCCTCGACGGTGCCGACATCGCGGTGTCGGGAGTCGTGGTCGCTCCGACCGATGCCGCGCCCGCGGGAGGGCGCCCGGTGATCAGCTGGGCGCACGGCACCCACGGCATCGCCGACCAGTGCGCACCGTCTCGCCGGGCCGACATGGTGTCGCTGCTGCCGTCGATCGGGAAGGTCGTGTCACAGGGCTATGTCGTGGTCGCCACCGACTACGAGGGTCTCGGCACGCCCGGCACACATCCCTACCTCGTCGGTGAGAGCGAGGCACGCGGTGTCCTCGACATCGCGAAGGCCGCGCAGCAGATCCGCCAGACCGGCGCCAACGACAAGACGTTCGTGTGGGGCCAGTCGCAGGGCGGCCAGGCCGCGTTGTTCGCCGGCGAGATCCAGCCCACGTATGCACCGGAGCTCGACCTGCTGGGCGTCGTCTCGGGTGCCCCGGTCACCGACGCCAGCGCGATGTTCCCCGCCGCTGCGACCATTCCCGAGACGCTCGGATTCGCGGTGATGGGTCTCATCGGCGCCGAAGCTGCGTACCCCGACGCCAAGGTCTCCGACGTGCTGACGCCGGCCGGCCTCGAGAAGGCCAAGATCGTCGAGCAGAAGTGCTACGGAGCTGTGCTCGACGCGTTCAAGCAGCCCGTCGACGAGGTGATCGCGCACAACCCGTCGGAAGTGCCGCCGTTCCCCGACATCTTCGTCGCCGACACGCCCGGCGCGGTGCCGACCGCGGCGCCGCAGCTCGTGTACCAGGGTCTCTCCGACGACGTCGTCTACAAGGTGTTCACCGACGCGTACGTGAAGAAGGTGTGCGCGCTCGGCAACACGGTCGACTACCAGACGTTCTCGGGCAAGGACCACTACGAAGAGAACGACGCGGCCGAGAAGGACGTACTCGAGTGGATGCAGGGCCGCCTCGCCGGCACGCCCGCGCCGTCCACCTGCTGAGCGAGCGTTTCTCATCGCGGCCCGCGGGGTACGGCCTTCCACATGGCCGGAGCGAGCACAGAGTTGCACGAGTCCGAGGAGCGCCTCGGCGCGGAAGTGGTCGACACCCATCGAGCCGTGGTGTCGATCCAGGAAGAGCTCGAGGCAGTCGACTGGTACAACCAGCGCGCGCACGCGACCGACGACCCCGAGCTGGCAGCCATCCTCGAGCACCACCGTGACGAGGAGAAGGAGCACGCGGCGATGCTCCTCGAGTGGCTCCGTCGTCGCGACCCAGCGCTCGATCGACACCTGCGAACGTACCTCTTCACCGAGGGCTCCATCACCGAGATCGAGCACGACACCGAGCACGACGACGGCTGACCTACGCACCGACCGTCGCGGTCAGAGGCGTCGCGATCCGATGCGGCCTCGTTAGGATCGACGCGGGTGCTCACTGTCGACCTGCCTCCGGAACCCTCGAGCGCGACACGCGCGCGTCGGCTCGCGCGCGAGGAACTGGAAACGACGTACTCCAACGACACGCTCGACACGATCGCGCTGCTCGTGACCGAACTGGTCACCAACGCGATCCTGCACGCACGAACGCCGCTGCAGCTCACGCTGGAGTCGCGGCCCGGCACCATGCGCATCTGCGTCGAGGACGAGTCGAACGAACGGCCCGCGGTCCGACACTACGAAGCCGACGCGGTCACCGGCCGCGGGCTCGCGTTGGTGGAGCAGCTCGCTTCCTCATGGGGCGTCGACGCCACCGCGTCGGGCAAAGTCGTGTGGTGCGAGGTGCCCGTCTGAGAGCTGCCCCGTCTGAGGGTGCTCCTATGAGGTGATCGTGACGTGCTCGCTCACGCCGGTGAGCTCGAGCACCTTGCGCACGTGCGCGGGCGGAGCTTCGAGGGTCAGCGAACCGTCGTCGCCGAGGCGCTTGCGCACCGCGATGAGGACGCCGATGCCCGACGAGTCGAGAAAGTCGAGGCCGCGGCAGTCGAGCGCGATGCGGCTCGCGCCGCCGTCGACCAGCGCGAGCAGCGCATCGCGCAACTGCGGCGCGGTCGCCATGTCGACCTCGCCCCGCACCACCATGGACGCGCCGTCGTCGGATTCCCGGGACTCGAGCTCCAGATCGGCCACGCCTCGCCCTTCATCGCACTGTTGCGTCGCGGACTACTCAGCTCGACACAATACGACGATCGTCGCGTCGTCGCGGAGTCCCTCGGGTGAGAACAACTCGACTTCGTCGATGCAGCGCTTCACCACGGCTGGGGCTTCGGCGCAGCGAGCGCCCTGGAGCATCTCCACCAGCCGTTCGGGACCGAAGAACTCGTTGTCGGTGTTGCGGGTCTCGATCAGGCCGTCCGTGTAGGCGCACAGGTTGTCGCCGGGGGCCATCGTGGCCTCGGCGGTCTTCCAGCCGGGGACGAGCAGACCGACCAGCGGACCAGTCGGTTCGAGGGACACGACCGAGTCGTCACCGACGACGTAGGCCGGCGGATGGCCCGCATTGGCATAGCGCACGGTGCCGTCGCGGGTATCGATGGCGGCGACGAATGCCGTCAGGAACACCTCGTCGCCCATGTCGCCGAGGATCCCGGCGGTCGTCTCGAGCGCCTCGCCCGGCGACGCCCCCGAGGTGAGCGCCATGCGCAACATCTCCTTGCAGCGCAATGCCAGGATGCCTTCGGTGGCGCCGTGGCCGGCGATGTCGACGACGACGAGCGCGATCTCACCGCCGCGGGTGGCGAACAGGTCGTAGCAGTCACCGGCGACGACACCTTCGGCCGCGCGCAGGCGACCGGCCATGGTCCAACCGTCCGGGATGTCGTTCACGATCGGTTCGAGCTCGGAACGGAGCGTGAGCACCACCGCGGCGCTCTGCTCGACGGCCTGTCGCGAGCGCTCCGACTCCACGAGTTGCTGGCGGATGTACCCGCGCATCGCGTCGACGTCGAGGGCGAGTGAGGCCAGCTCCGGCGGGCCCAGGATCTGGATCGGCGAGTCGAGCGCGCCACCCCGGACGCGACGGACCTCGTCGGCGAGCTGGTCGATCGGTCGCGTCACCCAGCGCCGGATGAGCCAACCGGCCGACACCGCACCGGCCACCGCGACCAGCACGATGGCGACGAAGAGGCCGGTGAGGCGGGACCTGATGTCGTCGACGTGCTGCTTCGCCCGACGTGCCTCGGCCTGGATCTCCCGGGTGAGGGTCGCCTCGGCCGTCCGCAATTCGTCGAACAGCACCTTGCCGTTGCCGACGGTGATCAACGCCGTGGCCCCCGCGGAGTCGCCGGCGCGGGTGCGCGCGATCGCGGGTGCGGCCGCCCGCTCGCGCCACGTGCTCGCCGCCGCAGTGACCCGGTCGAGTTGCGTGCGCAGGGCCGACGTGTCGAGCGAGGCATCGAGCTCGGCCACGAGGGTGCGGGCAGCGGCACGGCCGTTCTCGTACGGCTCGAGGAACGGGGCATCGCCCCCGCTCAGCACGTAGCCGCGCTGCCCCGTTTCCTGGTCGATGTAAGCCGTCGACAGTTGAGCGACGCGCTCGACCCCCACCGAGATGCTCCGCTCCCTCTGTTGCGCGTCGTCGCGCTCGGCGAAGGGCCAGGACCATGAGGACGCCGAGAGCCAACACTGCAGCGACGATGGCGACGAAGAGCAGCAGGAGCCGCCGCCTGAGCAGCATCGAACGACTCTAGTGGTGGCCCCGGAAAAATCTTCCGAGAGTGGTTTATCGCTCTTGCGGGTCGGGAACCTTGTTCGAGCCGGCCCCTCCCGGCCCGGACGACGCAGGCTCCAGTCCCCGCTGAGCCTGCGTCGTCGCGTCCGGACCTTTCGGACCTTCCTCGATCAGGCGGGTGCGTTGCGGGTGCGCTTGACCACCCGGAAGCGCGTGACGCCGTCGGCGGTGACCAGCGAGTGGTCGTCGGCCACCGCGGCGACGATCGCCTCGGACAACTCGTTCGGGGTGATCTGGGCGCCCCCGGTCCGCGCCTCCCCATCGACCGTGAGCGACCCGTTCGTGGAGCGGAAGGCAAGCGTCACCATCGCTCCGGGATCGACCGACACCAGGCTGCAGAGCTCGCTGACCGCGATCCGGACGTCGTCGATCTCCTCGTAGTCGAGTCCGGCCCGGCTGGCCGCGTCGGCGGTGGCGATGCGCGCCAGCCGCAGGTACTCGGGCACCGCCGGGAACGTGACGGTGACGGGGGAGGAATCCATGGTGGGGCGAGCATACGCACCGGCGCCCCTACGCTCGACGTCCACGCCGGTTTCGTACGAGGCGCCACAAGAGGTGTTTCGACAGGTTTCGGGACCGCTCGAACCGGGCATCCTGCTGTCCGCCGGAGCGAACACGAGGGGACCACGGCATGGATGCGGGGATCCAGGACGACCTGAAGATCGTGGGCGAGGACGTGTGGTTGACCGTCCCGCCCTTTTCCGAGTACCTCCGAACGGTCCGGCTCGTTGCCGCCGACGCCGCTGTGCGGGCGGGTCTCGACTACGACGAAGTCGAAGACTTCCGGATCGCGGTCGACGAGCTGTGCCACCTGCTCATGTCGTCGACCGACCACGAGCTCTCGGTGTCGTTCGGTGTCGTCGGCCGCTGTGTGCTCGCCCGGGGGCGTACCCGCCGCCGGCCCGGCACGCCGCTGCCTCAGCTCAACGAGCTCTCGCGCACGATCATCGACTCGGTCGCCGACCACCACGAGGTGACCGACCACGACGGCGATCTCGGGTTCGCGGTGATGAAGGAGACACGGAGCGGCTCGGGGCGATCGGACGAACGACGGGTTGAGGGATGAGCGACTCGCCTGACACCTACGAGAAGTTCACCGAGTACCGCCGCACCGGCGACCGCGCGTTGCGCAACGAGCTGGTCGAGGAGCACGTGCGGCTCGCCGAGTTCCTGGCTCGGCGGTTCTCGCACCGGGGCGAGACCCACGACGACCTCCGCCAGGTCGCGCTCGTCGGTCTCCTCAAGGCGGTGGAACGCTTCGAACCGGACCGCGGCCTGCAGTTCTCGTCGTTCGCCACGCCCACCATCACCGGGGAGCTCAAGCGGCACTTCCGCGATCGCGGGTGGGCCGTGCGCGTGCCGCGGCGCATCCAGGAGCTGCACCTCGAACTCGACCGCACGGTCAACGACCTCAGTCAGGAGCTCGGCCGCCCGCCGACTCCCGCCGAGATCGCGCAGCGCGCCGGCGTGCTCGAGGAAGACGTCCTCGAGAGCATGGAGGCCGGGAGCCTCTACCGCCTGGCATCGATCGACGCCGGGCGCCCCGACGACGAGTCGGGCACGAGCCCGGCACAACGCCTCGGCGAGCTCGACGCCGAGCTGAGCGCGGTCGACGACCGCGTCGCCGTCAGCGAGATGCTCGCAGTGCTGCCCGAGCGCGAACAGAACATCGTGTACTTGCGATTCTTCGAGGGGCTCACGCAGTCGGAGATCGCGGACCGCATCGGCATCAGCCAGATGCACGTGTCGCGCCTGTTGGCGCGCAGTCTCGAGACCCTCGGTGAGCACGCCTCAGCGGTCGCGGAGGCGTGATGACGAATGCACTGGACGCAGGGGAAGGCTCGACCATGGTCACTCCGTTCGGCGTCGAGGTCACCGGCGCTCACACCGCACCGGTCGTCGTCGTACGCGGCGAGATCGACGTCGCGACGTCGCCGCAGCTGCGCAACGAGCTGAACACGCTCATCGCTCTCGGCGCGCGCGACATCACGCTCGAGTTCGCCGGGGTGTCGTTCGTCGACTCGTCGGGCCTCGGCGTGTTGGTGGGCACCTACAAACGGTTGCACGAAGCCGGCGACGGAGCGATCCGCATCGTCGGCGCGCAGCCGTCGGTGCGCAAGGTGTTCGAGATCACCGGACTCGAAGACGCGCTCTTGCAGGACTGAACGAAACGCGACGGGTGGCGCACGCGGGCGGGAACGTCGCGCGCGCCAACCGTCGTCCCGGAGGCCGATGCCGTCGCGTCAGGGCAGGCGACCTTCGCCCTCCTGCTTCGCGCCACGCTCGGCCATGTCGCGCTCGTGCTCGGCCACGTCGGGGTCCAACCCGCGTGCATCGGCGCGCTCGGCTTCTTCAGCAGTGGCCTCACGGTCGGCGCCGGCGGGGCGGTCGGCTTCCTCTCGCTCTGCCTCACGCGTCTCGGCGTTGGGTCGGGTGGGCTGGTCGCTCATCGGGAACCTCCAGGGTCGTGCCAAGGGGTCATGGCTCTCACCGCTCCTACCCTGTGCGCGCGACCGTCAACCCGCTCCCCGTGTGAGCAGAACGTTTGAACTCGCGACCTCGTCGGGCAGAACGCGGAGGACACCACGACCACAACGAACGACAAGGAGACCCCATGGGCAACCTCGACGAAGCCAAGGGCCGAGCGAAGCAGGCTGTCGGCGACATCACCGGCGACGACGACATGCAGCGCGAAGGCAAGGTCGACGAGAAGGCCGGCCAGCTCAAGGACAAGGCCGGCGACGCGATCGACAAGGTCAAGGACAAGGTCACGGGCAAGTAGGCGAGCACGTACGCAATGATTGTGTCGTCGGCGGAGGGGAGCCCCCGTGACGCACGATCACGAGTTCGAGGTGCCCTTCGCCGATCGTGACGCCGCTGGCGTCGCGCTCGCCTCGGTGCTGCTCGACCATCCCGAGCTCGTCAACGGCAATCCGGTCGTCGTCGCGCTGCCGCGCGGCGGCGTACCGGTTGCCGCACCGATCGCACGGGCACTCGGCGCACCGCTCGACGTCATCGTCGTGCGCAAGCTGGGAGTTCCTGGTCGGCCCGAATTGGCGATGGGCGCCATCGGTGAGGGTGGCGTGCGCGTGCTCGAGCACGAGGTGATCACCGCGTCGCGGGTGACCGCGGCCCAACTCGCTGCGGTCGAGGATCGCGAAGCGCACGAGCTGGCGCGCCGAGCGGCGCTCCTCCGAGCCGGGCGCTCCCGCGTGCCCCTCGGCGGCCGCCTCGTCGTACTGGTGGACGACGGCCTCGCGACCGGAAGCACGGCACGCGCCGCGATCCGAGTGGTGCGCAGCGCGGGCGCGTCTCCCGTGGTGCTGGCGGTGCCCGTGGCTCCGCCCACGACCGTCACCGCTCTGGCGGAGGTCGCCGATGCAGTGGTGTGCGTGGTGACTCCCACCCCGTTCGCCGCGATCGGTCAGTGGTACCGCGACTTCTCCGCCACCACCGACTCGGAGGTCGTGCGCATCCTGCGCGACTGCGACGAGCTCAGGCGCTGAGCGCTCGTTGCGTGCGCGCGAGGACGTCACGACCCGGTCCACCGTTCGTCGGTCGCTCGGTGTCGGCGACCACCGCGTCGGCACCCGCGAGCACGCTCGCGGTTGCGCCGGCGGAAGCACGCAGCGCGTCGAAGTCGTAGCCGCCTTCCAGGAAGGCGATCGTGCGCCCGGGCGCGGGCGCGAATCCGGCGACTCGCGCCGTGAGCGCCGCGTAGTCGCCCGCGCTCCACCTCGAAGTCGGCCAGCGGGTCGGCTCGGTGGGCATCGAAGCCGGCGGAGATCAGCACCCAGGTGGGCGCGAACGTCTCGGCCACGGGCGCGACCACCTCGTCGAGCGCGGCCAAGGCCGCATCGCCGGTGGCACCCGGCGGCAACGGGAAGTTCACCGTGAGACCCGGCGCGTGCGCGCCGCCGGTCTCCTCGGACCGGCCCGTTCCGGGGTACGCCGGGAACTGGTGCGTCGACACGAACATGACGCGCGGGTCGTCCCAGAAGACATCCTGGGTGCCGTTGCCGTGGTGGACGTCCCAGTCGACGACCAGCACCCGCTCGCCGCGAGCCGCGAGCGCGGCCGCGGTGACGGCGACGTTGTTGAAGAGGCAGAACCCCTGCCCCCGGGTGGCGACCGCGTGGTGCCCCGGGGGCCGCACGACGACGAACGCCGCTGTCGGCTTCGTCGGCCGTCAGCGCTTCCACTGCACGCAGACCGCATCCCGCGGCGCGGGTCGCCGCCGCGAACGATCCGGCAGCGACGACGGTGTCGGCGTCGAGCATCCCCCCGCCTGCCGCGCGCGAATTCGGCGAGCCCATCGAGGTAGCGCTCGTCGTGCACCAGCGTGAGCTCGTCCTTCGTGGCGTCACGGCCGGCATCCCAGGACACCGCGTCGTCGAGATGCGCATCGGACACGCCCGCGACGGCGGCCTCCACCCGCCCGATGCGCTCCGGATGACCGCGGCCGGTGTCGTGCGCGTCCGAATCGGGCGGGACGACGACGAGCAGGCGCGCCGTCATCGCGGTGCGACGTCAGCTGACAGCAGTCGTGACGGATGGGTCGCGCAGGTCGATCACACGCGGCATCCGTCGACGCAGACCCAGACGACGGCCGGCCAGCATGAGACCGAGCTCGAGACCGATGAGCGCACCGACGTCGACGACCACTCGCAAGCGAGTTCGGCAGCGCGCCGGCGAAGTACGCCGAGCGCGGCGAGATCGATGGTGAGGTGCACGAGGAAGCCGGGGATGAGCGAGCCCGACCGCAGCGCGGTGTACCCGAGCAGCACCGCGAGGCTGAGGAAGGGCAACACGTTGGCGGCGCCGTTCATCTGCTCGACGTGGCCGGGGAGGGAGCTGAACACGAGGCCCGCGCCCACCAGCCCGCCGATGGCAGGACCGGTGCCCCACTGCGCGGTGTCGCGCCAGTTGCGTCCCGCGATGCGTGCGCAGAGTGCGCCGATCAGGATGACCGCGGCCAGCCGGTAGATGAGCTCTTCGCCCGCGACGGCAACCACGATGCCCTCGACGTCGCGGAACTCGGCCACCGACTGCGGGTACGAGATGCACCACACGAGGAGCACGGGACCACCGAGGAGCAGGAATTCCCGCCATGCGGCGAAGCTCGGTCGGGAGAACCCGAGGCTGCGAGGACCGATCAACGCCACCAGGAGCACGCCGAGCGGGAGCGCCGGTGACAGGGCGATGACGCCGAGGTACCAGGTCGGCACCGCGATCCACGACGTGGCGACGTCGACGACCACCGCGATCGCGCAGACCCACAGCACCGCGGTCGAGATCGGCCACGAGGCCCAGCCGGTCCAACGCCAGGCCCAGCCGCTCGAGCTGACGTGCTCGACGGCGGCCGGCTCGGCGTCGGTGTCGGTGTTCTGGTCGATCGGCATCGGTGATGATTCTGTCCGACGCTGCCCCACGGGTGCGATGCCCGCGGGCCAAATCAAGGTAAAGGTTCACGCGCGGAGCGTGGTCGCTCAACCGAGATGCGTGGCGAACCACCCCAGAGCGCGCTGCCAGGCGTCGCGGGCGGAGTCCTCGTGGTACGAGTCGCGGGCGTCGCAGTGGAACCCGTGCTCTGCGTCCGAGTAGCGCACGATCTCGGCGACCACCTCGGCGTCTCCGAGCGCGGCGCGCAGCACCTCGACGTCGTCGACCGGGATCCCCCGGTCGAGGTCGCCGAACAGACCGAGCCACGGCGTCTGCAGGTCGGCCGCCTCCTCGATGAGTGCCGGCAGGCCGAGCGGGCTCGCGTTCACGATCCCACCGCCGTAGAACCTGACCGCGGCGCCGAGCTCGCGGCGAGCGGCGACGAGGAACGTGACACGACCACCGAAGCAGAACCCGACGATGCCGATCCGCGAGGGCGCGAAGCCCTGCGCCTCGAGGTGCGAGACGGTGGCGTCGACGTCGGCGAGGATGCCGTCGTCGCTGATGCCTTCGAAGAGCGGCATGACCTGGGCGAAGTCGTCGTACGGCGCGGTGCCTCCGCCGGCACGGTGGAACATGGCCGGCGCGACCCCGACGTACCCGGCGGCGGCGATGCGCCGGGTGACGTCCTGGATGTGGTCGTTCACGCCGAACGCCTCTTGGATCACGATGACCGCGCCCTTGGGCTCACCGTCGGGGAAGGCCTCGTAGACCTCCATCGACCCGTCGGGCGTCGGGAGCATGAGCACTTCGCCCACGTCAGCGCTCCACGTCAGGAGGCCTGCGGGCTCATCGTCTCCGCGGCGATCTGCACGGCCTTGATGATCCCCTGGTAGCCGGTGCAGCGGCACAGGTTGCCCGAGAGCCCTTCCTTGATCTCGTCGAGGGTGGGGCTCGGGTTGTCCTGCAGGAACGCGTGCACGCTCACGACGAACCCGGGCGTGCAGAACCCGCACTGCAGACCGTGGGCCTGGCGGAACGCCTCCTGCACCGGGTCCGAGCGAACCGTCGGCCGGCCCGATGCCCTCGATGGTGGTGATGTCGGCACCTTCGGCCTGCACCGCGAACAGCAGGCAGGAGCGGACGGCCTCGCCGTCGAGGAGGATCGTGCACGCGCCGCACACGCCGTGCTCGCAGCCGAGGTGCGTGCCGGTGAGCCCGCAGTCCTCGCGCAGGTAGTCGGCGAGCGTCTTGCGCGCCTCGGACGACCCGGAGTGCGACTGACCGTTGACGGTGAACTGGATGGCGTGCTCAGCCACGCGCTACTCCCAGGGCTCGGTCGAGGGCGCGCACCACGAGGTGGGCGCCGACGTGCTTGCGGTACTCGGCCGACGCATGGACGTCGGGGGAAGGGTCGGTGTCGGCCACCGCGAGGCGCCCGATCTCCTCGAGGTCGGCCGTCGTCGGCGCGGTGCCGACCAACGCCTGCTCGGCCTGACCGGCGCGCATCGGGGTGGGTCCCATGCCGAGGAACGTGAGACCGGCGCGGGTCACGCTGCCGCTGCCGTCGACCTCGACGGCAGCCACGACGCCCGTGAGTGCGAAGTCGCCGCTGCGACGCGCGACCTCTTCGACCGCGAAGCCGGTCTTGCCCGACCAGACGGGGAAGTGCACCGCGCTCGAGGATCTCGTCCTCGCCGACGCTGGTGGTCCACGTGCCGAGGAAGAACTCCGAGGCCGGGACGGTCCGGGTGCCGCTCGCGCCCGCGACCTCGAGCTCGGCGTCGAGGGCGAGCGCGACCGCAGGCAGCTCCGACGCAGGGTCGGCGTGGGCGATCGAGCCGCCGACGGTGCCGCGGTTGCGGATCTGGAAGTGACCGATCAGCGGGATCGCCTCCGCGAGCAGCGGGACGGCGTCCCCGGCGGCGGCGTCGTGCTCGACCGTGCGCTGCGTGGTCATGGCCTTGACGGTGAGGGTGCCGTTGGAGCGCGAGACACCGCGGAGGTCGTCGACCCGGTTGAGGTCGATGATGTGCTCGAAGCGGGTGAGCCGCAACGCCAGCATCGGCACGAGGCTCTGCCCGCCGGCCAAGACCTTGGCTTCGTCGCCATGTTCCGCGAGCAGCGCGGTGACGTCGGAGAGCGACTCCGGCGCGTGGTACTCGAACGGTGCGGGCTTCATCGGCAGCTCCGGAAGGCGTTGATGGCGCGTGAACCTACCGCAGCCCCCAGCGGGACGCACGGTCGTGGGCCGAACACTAGAGGCGACGATAGGGTCGGCGCGGTGCCCGACCCCCTCCACCCGCCGCGCGAGGACGAGCTCCCGCCGGCGATCCCGGCGGCGACCGTCGTGCTCCTCCGCGATGGCGACGAGGGCGTCGAGACGCTGATGCTGCGTCGGGACTCGAAGCTCGCGTTCGCCGGCGGGGCCTGGGTGTTCCCGGGTGGCCGCATCGACCCCGAGGACTACCCAGGCGGCGAGGCGTCCGACGACGCCGACGCGGTGCTCACCGCGGCGCGCAACGCGGCCGCGCGCGAAGCGATGGAGGAGGCCGGCCTCGTGGTCGACCCCGACTCCCTCGCGTGGTTCGCCCACTGGACCCCGGGCGCGATCGGCGACCCGGCGCTTCGCCACGTGGTTCTTCGTCGGCGCGGCGCCCGAGGGCCGGGTGGTGGTCGACGACGGCGAGATCCGGGAGCACCAGTGGATCCGTCCCGCCGACGCGATCGCGCGGCGCGAGTCGGGTGAGATCGAGTTGATCCCGCCGACGTGGGTGACGCTGCACAAGCTGGCCGACGCGTCGAGCACCGCCGAGGTGTGCGCGGACGGCGCGTGCCCGCGACCCCGAGATCTTCCTCACCCACATCACCCGGGTCGACGGCGGCATCGCCTCGCATCTGGCAGGGCGACGCCGCGTACGACGACCTCGACACCGACAAGCCGGGGCCTCGGAACCGTCTCCTGATGCTCGACACCGGCTGGCGGCTCGAGACCACCCCGTAGGGGACCCGTCTTCGACAGACCCTCTTCCAGTGCCCGGATTCCGGGGCATGCGCCGCGTAGTGTCGCTGGCTTGGCTTCCCTCCTCCGCAGCTCCGACCTCCGCTGGGCCCGACGGATGGTCGTCCTCCTCACCGGCATCGCGCTGTTCGCGGTCGCGTGCGGTGGCGGTGGCGGCGATTCCGGCCAGGCCGCGAACACGACGCTGCCGCCCGACGGCAGCACGGCCGCGCCCACGACACCCACGACGGCCGTCCCGAAGAAGATCGACACCATCCCCGGCATGCCGGGCGTGCCCGACCCCTCCAACCTGTACAGCGAGATCAAGACCGACAACTTCGCGCCCGCCACCAAGGGCGCGCTGAACCGCGTGTACGTGCCGAACCGCGCCGGCAACACGGTGTCGGTGATCGACCCTTCCACCATGCAGGTGGTCGACACCTTCGACGTGGGTCTCAACCCGCAGCACGTCGTGCCGTCCTATGACCTCAAGACGCTCTGGGTCACCAACAACGCCGAGGGCACGACAGACGGCACGCTCACGCCGATCGACCCGAAGACCGGCAAGCCCGGGCCGTCGGTGACCGTCGACGACCCGTACAACATGTACTTCACGCCCGACGGCAAGTACGCGATCAACGTCGCGGAGGCGCGCAAGCGGCTCGACTTCCTCGACCCGCAGACCATGAAGGTCGTCAGTTCGCTCGATGTGCCCGGGTGCGACGGCATCAACCACGCCGACTTCACCATCGACGGGAAGTACGTGCTGTTCACCTGCGAGTTCGGTGGCGCGATCGCCAAGATCGATGTGGTGAACCACACGGTGGTCGGATACCTGCAGCTGAGCCAGGGCGGCATGCCGCAGGACATCCGGTCGTCGCCCGACGGCAACACGTTCTACGTCGCCGAGATGATGCGAGGCGGTGTCTACACCGTCGACCCGAACTCCTTCACCGAGACCGGCTTCATCCCATCAGGGGTGGGGACACACGGTCTCTATCCGAGCCGTGACGGCACCAAGCTCTACATCGCCAACCGCGGAAGCAGCCACGTCGGCGGTCCCCCCAACGGCCCCGGCAGCGTGTCGGTGCTCGACTTCGCCACCAAGCAGATCGTGGCGACGTGGCCGGTCCCGGGCGGCGGCAGCCCCGACATGGGCAACGTGAGCAACGACGGCAAGACGCTCTGGTTGAGCGGTCGTTACGACGACGTCGTGTACGCGATCGACACGACGACGGGGAACATGACCAAGATCCCCGTCGGTGCGGAGCCCCACGGACTCACCGTCTGGCCCCAGCCCGGGCGCTACTCGCTCGGCCACACCGGCAACATGCGCTAGCACCGTCCCTCTCACGTTCCGGCGTCAGTCGGGGGTGAGGACGGTCACCGTTGCTCGGGGGGTGCGGTCGGCGCCTTGGCCGCCGACGAGGTAGCCGCGACCCCCGACGACGACCGCAGCCGCGTCGGAGACCGCAGTGGGGAGCGCGCCCACCACGGTGCTCACACCGGTCGCGGGATCGAAGCGCAGGATCTGGTCGCTCAGGCGTGAGTTCTCGACGTAGCCGCCGAGGACGAACACGTGGCCGCGCAGCACGACGGCGCTCGCGTGCGACACCGACGCCGGGAGCTGCGCGACCGTGTCGACGACACCGCGCTTGGTGTCGAAGCGCTGCACTGCCGGCGTGTCGATCCCGCGTGCCGAGTTGCTCACGCCCCCGAACAGATAGATCGCGGTGCCGACGACGGCGACGGCCGGATAGCGCACCGGTACGGGCAGCGTGCCGACACGTGTGAACGTGCTCCCGTCGGTCGTGCGCAGGATGTCGGGGAGGATGGTGTCGCCGTTCGCACCGCTGAACAGGTAGGTGGCGTGCCCGACGTGCGCAGCCACGGAATCGGCACGCGGTCCGGGCAGGGACCCGACCGTCGACGCCGTGCCGCTGGCTGCGACCGCCTGCACCTCGGCGGTGCCCGCCTCACCGGTGCCGCCGCCGAACACGAGGATGCGCGGCCCGGCGCGCACTCCTGCCGCGTCGTGGACCCCGAGCGCGAGGGCGCCGGCGGCCTGTGCCGCGCCCGACTTCGGATCGACGTCGACCACCGCGTCGGTGGAGGTACCGGCGGCCGTGAGCCCTCCGACGACGGTGAAGTGCGACCCTGACTTCACGACCACCTCGCGCGCGACCGGCGCCGGGAGCGTCCAGGTCGCGTCGGCGGCACCGAGGGTGGATCCCGAATGAGTCGTCGTCGTGGCCGCGACGCAACTCACCGCCGCCGTGATCACGAGGACGACCGCGCCCATCGTCCGGCGGTTCAGGCGTTCCACACCCTCAACACGCGTTGCTCACGTTCGTGCCCGAGACAGCTCAGCGTCGCGGTGTCGAGTCCCAGCCACGCTCCCGCCGCCGGTGGCTGCGCGATCCAGCGTGCGCCGAGGACGCGGAGGAAGTGCCCGTGCGAGAACAGCGCGACGACTCCTCCCGCCTCGACCGCACGCGACAGCACGCGATCGGCACGCGCCGCGACGGCGTCGGCGGTCTCCCCACCGGGCGCACCGTCGCGAAAGATCGTCCACCCCGGGATCTCGGCGCGGATCTCCTCCGTGGTGCGCCCCTCGTACTCGCCGTAGTTCCACTCGGCGAGGTCGTCGGTGGTCTCCGCGCGTCGTGCCAGGCCCGCGAACGCGCACGTCGCGCGCGCGCGTTGCCGAGGGCTCGTGAGCACGAGTGAGAAGTCGACACCCTGCAGTCGGGCGGCCAGGTCATGCGCTTGCTCGCATCCGTGCGGCGTGAGCGCGACGTCGGAGTACGACGTGTGTCGGCCCGAGCTGCTCCACTCGGTCTCGCCGTGGCGCACGAGCACCACGATGACGTCGGAGCTGAGTTGCACACGGCCTTTCTAGCGGGGAAACCCGACCCGTCGGTGTAGCCTGCGGGCGACAACTCAATCCCGGGGAGCTCGGGTCAGCCGGGCTGAGAGGGCGACCGTCGTGCGTCGCCGACCCCTCGAACCTGAACCGGGTAATGCCGGCGGAGGGAACCATGGGACGACTCGAGCTGCGTACGGCGCGCGCGGCGCTGGTGTTCGCGGGCGGCGATCCGCCCGAACCGGATGCGTTCGCACACCCCGACGGCAGCGACCTCGTGATCGCGGCCGACTCCGGCCTCGCGCACGCCTTGGCTCTGGGCGTGCACGTCGATCTCGTGATCGGTGATCTCGACTCGGTCGATCCGGACCACCTGGACGCCGCGGTCGCCGACGGCGCGGTGGTCGAACGCCATCCCGCAGCCAAGGACGCGACCGACCTCGAGCTCGCGCTGGACGCCGCACTCGACCGGGGCGCGACCGCGATCCACGTGGTCGGGGTCGGCGGCGGACGATTCGACCACTTCCTCACCAATGTGCTCCTGCTCGCAGCCCCGCGGTACGCCCGCGCACGCGTCGACGCCCACGTCGGCGGCTCGCACGTCACCGTGGTGCACGAGCACGCGGACCTCGACGGCACCCCGGGTGGTCTTTGTTCACTCGTCCCACTCGGCGGTCCGGCCGTCGGCGTGCTCACTGACGGGCTGCGCTACCCGCTCCGGCGCGAGACGCTCCCGCCGGGCACGACACGTGGCGTGAGCAACGAGTTCCTCGAGGCCCGCGCCGCCGTGTCACTCGCGTCGGGTGTGCTCCTCGCCATCGTCCCCACCCCCGAAACGACCAATTCCGAAAGGAGGGCCTGATGCGTCGCTTCCTGCTCGCCCTCGTCGTCACCGCGACCGCGTGTCAGTTCGCCGTTCCCGCATCGCAGGCGTCGGCGGCGACGCCGACGACCATCACCCTCGTCACCCACGACTCGTTCGCGATCTCGAAGTCGGTGCTGGCGGCGTTCACCAAGCAGACCGGGATCACGGTCAGGGTGCTGCAGGCGGGAGACGCGGGCGCCGCCCTGAACCAAGTGGTCCTCACCAAGTCGAACCCGATCGGCGACGTGTTCTTCGGAGTCGACAACACGTTCCTGTCGCGCGCGCTCGACGCGGGCGTGTTCTCGAAGTACGCGCCGAGTGCACTGCCGACGGTGCCGAAGCAGTACCAGCTCGACTCGTCGCATCGCCTCACGCCGATCGACCACGGCGACGTGTGCATCAACTACGACAAGCGCTGGTTCGCCGACAAGAAGATCAAGGTGCCGACGACCCTCGACGACCTCACCAAGCCCACCTACAAGGGCTTGTTGGTGGTCGAGAACCCGGCTACGAGCTCCCCCGGACTCGCGTTTCAGCTCGCGACCATTGCGAAGTACGGCAACGAAGGTTGGCGGGGATACTGGACCAAGCTGCGCGACAACGACGTGAAGGTCGACGACGGCTGGGAGAGCGCGTACGACGGCGACTTCACGCAGGGCGCCAACCAGGGAACACGTCCGCTCGTGGTGTCGTACGCGTCCAGTCCGCCCGCGGCCGTCTACTACTCGAAGCCGCAGCCGAAGACGTCACCCATCGGCACCATGCTCGACTCCTGCTTCCGCCAGGTCGAGTTCGCCGGCGTCATCAAGGGCACTGAGCATCAGGCCGCGGCCCGCCGGCTGGTCGACTTCATGCTCTCCGAGAAGTTCCAGGCCGACATCCCGCTGCAGATGTTCGTGTTCCCCGTCGTCGACGGCACTCCCCTGCCGGCGGTGTTCACCAAATTCGCTCAGGTGGCGGCGAAGCCGCTGTCGCTCCCGCCCGCGGAGATCAGCGCGCACCGTGACGCGTGGATCGAGCAGTGGACCGAGACCGTGTTGCGATGACGGCGAGCACGACCGCCGCCGGGGTGCCGCGCTCGGTCCGCGTGGCGATCGTCGTCGTACCGCTCGCGTTCCTCGCGGTGTTCTTCGTCTATCCGGTGCTCGCCATCGTCGGGCGAGGCCTTGCGCCGCAGTGGTCGGTCGATCTCGATCCGCTCGCGGAGGTCGTCACCGACGCCGGGCTTCGCCACATCGCGTGGTTCACGGTGTGGCAGGCCACGCTGTCGACGGTCCTGACGCTCGCGGTGGGGATCCCTGGCGCGTACGTGCTCGCCCGCTGCGAGTTCCCAGGCCGACGGCTGGTGCGAGCGCTGGTGACGGTGCCCTTCGTGCTGCCCACCGTGGTCGTGGGATCGGCGTTCGTCGCGCTGCTCGGCGTCGGCGGACCGTTCTCGAGCCTCGGGCTCGACCAGACCCTCGGCGCCATCCTGATCGCGCACGTGTTCTTCAACTACTCGGTGGTCGTGCGCACGGTCGGCAGCTTGTGGTCCCATCTCGACGCTCGCCCCGAAGAAGCGGCGCGCATGCTCGGCGCCAGCCGCGTACGCACGTTCCGTGAGGTCACGCTGCCCGCGCTGCGCCCGGCCATCGCAGCCGCCGGCGCGGTGGTGTTCCTGTTCACCTTCACGTCGTTCGGCGTGATCCTGATCCTCGGCGGGCCCGGTACTGCCACGCTCGAGACCGAGATCTATCGGCAGACCGCGCAGTTCCTGAACCTCCCCCTGGCTGCGGCCCTCACCGTGGTGCAGTTGGTGGCCATCGTGCTGTTGCTCCTGCTCACCAGTTGGGTCGAGGGTCGCCAACGAGTCACGTTGTCGCTGCGCGCCGCCGCCGAGACGCTGCGGCGACCGCGCACCGCGGGCGCCCGGCTGTTCGTCGGCGCCAACCTCGTGCTGATGTCCGTGCTGCTCGGCATCCCGATCGGCGTGCTCGTCTGGCGGTCGTTCGACACGCCCGGCGGACTCGGCCTCGACTTCTACCGCGCCCTCGGTGAGGTGCACGCGGGGAGCACGTTGTTCGTGGAACCCGTGCACGCGATCGCCAACTCGCTCCGCTTCGCGCTGGTCGCCACGGTGATCGCGATCCTGGTCGGCGGCTGTGCTGCCTTCGCACTCGCGTCGTCACGCCTGCGCGCGCTCGACACGCTGGTCGCACTCCCCCTCGGCGTCTCGGCGGTCACCGTCGGCTTCGGCTTCCTCATCGCCCTCGACCACGCGCCGCTCGACTTCCGCGGTTCGTGGTTGCTCGTCCCGATCGCGCAAGCGCTCGTTGCCATCCCGTTCGTGGTGCGGGTGATGACCCCGGTGCTGCGTGCCATCGATCCGCGCCTGCGCGACGCGGCGGCGACCCTCGGCGCATCTCCTGCGCGCGTGTGGCGCGAGGTCGACCTGCCCATCGTGGCCCGCGCCGCACTGGTGGCGGCCGGGTTCGCGTTCGCCATCTCGCTCGGCGAGTTCGGTGCCACGGTGTTCATCGTCCGGCCCGACGAGCCCACGCTCCCGGTGCTCGTGTACCGACTCCTCGGCCAACCCGGACCGCTCAACTTCGGCGGGGCGATGGCGGCGAGCGTGATCCTCATGGCCCTGACCGCGCTGGCGATCCTCGGCATCGAGCGCTTCCGCGCCGGCACCGTGGGGAGCTTCTGAGGATGGCGGCCCCACGGCGGTCGGTTCGCGGGTTGGCGGCCCGATGCTGAGCATCGCCGGTCTCACGGTCAGGTACGGCGGCTTCACCGCGGTCGACGCCGTCGACCTCGAGGTCGCCGATCGCGAGATCGTGTGCATCCTCGGTCCGAGCGGGAGCGGCAAGAGCTCCCTGCTCCGCGCCGTCGCGGGACTCGAGCCTGACGCACGGGGTCAGGTGTCGTGGGACGGCCACGACCTCGCCGCGCGTCCCGCCGCATCGTCGCGGCTTCGGCCTGATGTTCCAGGATCACGCCCTGTTCCCACATCGCGACGTGCAGGGCAACGTTGCGTTCGGGCTGCGCATGCAGCGCCTCCCCCGCGCCGAGATCGACACCCGCGCCGGCGACGCCCTCGCGCTCGTCGGCCTCGCCGGCTTCGAGCATCGTCGCATCCGCGACCTTTCCGGGGGGGAGCAACAACGGGTCGCGCTCGCCCGTGCCCTCGCCGCGGCGCCTCGACTGTTGATGCTCGACGAACCGCTCGGCGCGCTCGATCGCGCGCTTCGAGAGCGACTCGTCGCCGAACTGCGCGCGCTCTTCGTACGGCTCGGCCTCACCACGCTGTTCGTCACCCACGACCACGACGAGGCGTTCGCGCTGGCCGATCGGCTGGTGATCATGCACGCGGGTCGCATCGAACAGATCGGCACACCGGCGGCGGTGTGGCAGCAACCTGCCAACACGTTCGTCGCGCGCTTCCTCGGCTGGAACGTCACGCGCGCCTTCACCGATGCCCCGGCGGCCGTGCGCCCCGAAGCGGTCCGAGTGGTCGAGCCCGGCACCCGCCGTGACGCCGTCGCCGGCGAGGTGATCGCGCGCACGTTCCATCGCGACCACTTCCTGCTCGCGGTGAGGGTGGACGCACTGCCGGACGATGCCGATCGGGTGCAGGTGGAGGTGCCGGTCGACGTACCGCGCATCCCCGATGTCGGCGACCGCGTCGTCCTCCGCGCCGACCCCGACGACCTCGTGCGCTTCGACTGACGGGTCGAGACGGAGCGAGCGGGCGCGACCGACGGTCCCGTCAATGCGCCAGCATCCGCACCTGTTCGTTCGCTCGGCGCAGACGGCCCGAGAGGTTGCGGGCCAGGTTGGCCGAGAACGTCGCCGTCACGCGCGGCGCGACCTGGCCGATCTCCTGCAGCGTCACTGATCGACAGCCGCGCCAGCTTCGAATCGCGATCGGCGACCACGTCGGCGGAGCGTTTGCCCTCGTCGAGGAACGCCATCTCACCGACCGCGACCCCCGGCCCCAGCGTCGCCAACCGCCGGTCACGACCGTGGCCTGCCAGCGGGAGCCGCACGCTGATGAGCCCCGAGAGCACGAAGAAGATGGCGTCGGCGTGATCGCCCTCGCGGAACACGACGTCGCCCTCGCTCACCTCGATCACCTCGATCGCGGCCTCGACCAGGGCCAACTCCTCGGGCGTCAGATCGCCGAGCAGCTCCTGGATCCCCAGGTCCTCGGGGAGCGACTCGGACGCGGAGCCCAGACGGTCGAGGATGCGGTTCTCGCACCACTCGAGTGCTGCGTCGGCGTCGGCGAACGAGTGCGACGCGATGTCCTCGAGCACCCCGACCGGCGCGTCGGCCATCACGAGCACGCACCCGACGTCGTTGAGCGCGCCGCGCAAGCTCGACAACATCGAGATCGCGGCACCGTCGAGGTTGCCGATGCGTTTGCAGTCGAGCACGACGGCGGTCACGCCCGCGATGTCGTCGACGACGGTGCGGAACAAGCGCTCGGTCGACCCGAAGAAGAGGTCGCCCTGCAACTCGAACACCGCGATCGAGTCGGCATGCTGCGCGAGCAGCTCGTACTCCTCCGGCGTGCGCACGCGGTTGGAGCGGGTCTGCCCGCAGTGATAGCAGCGGCGAACGACGCCGCGGACTTCCGGCTGGAAGCGGAGCGGGTGGAGATCGAAGTCGAGCGCCATTCGCTGGCACACCTTGATGCCACGCGCGCTGTTGCCCCGCGCGTCGAGTCGCGGCGAGAAGATGCCGATGCCGAGCTGACCGGGCAGCACCGCGACGACGCCCCCGGCCACACCGCTCTTGGCCGGCAGGCCGACCGTGTAGACCCATTCGCCCGCGTAGTCGTACATGCCGCACGTGCTCATCACGCTGAGGACGTTCTCCACGTACCGCGCGTCGAGGGCACGGGCTCCGGTGATGGGATTGACGCCGCGGTTGGCGAGCGTCGCGGCCATCGTGGCCAGGTCACGGCACGTGACGAGCAGCGAGCACTGCCGGAAGTACGCGTCGATGATGGCGTCGACGTCACCCTCGAGGTTCCCGAAGCTCCGCATGAGGTGCGCGATGGCGCGGTTGCGGTCGCCGGTGGCGCTCTCGGACCGATACACCGTCTCGTCGAGTTGCAGCCGACGGCCCGCGTAGTGCGAGAACGCCGCGACGATGCGCTCCATCCGCTCCTCGTCGTCGGACGCGTTGATGAGCCCGGTGGCGACGATGGCCCCGGCGTTCACCATCGGGTTGAACGGCCGATTGCGGTCGTCGACGACGATGGAGTTGAACGGGTTGCCCGACGGCTCCACGCCGACGCGTTGCAGCACCGCGTCCCGCCCCTGGTCCTCGAGGGCCATCCCGAACACGAACGGCTTCGAGATCGACTGGATGGTGAAGTCGAGATCGGTGTCGCCCACCTCGTAGACGTGGCCGTCGGCGGTCACGACGCAGATGCCGAACCAGTTCGGGTCGGCCCGTCCCAGTTCGGGGATGTACGTGGCCACCTGGCCCTCTTCGAGCTCGCGGTACTCGTCGAGCAGGCGATGGAGGTAGTCGAGGACGGGGGATCGGGTCACAGTGCGGATGTCGAGGTCGTCGAGCGCGCGATCGAACCCGCCATCGAGGCGTGTCATGGGGGTATCTGACCCGTTGGGGGCGCAACGGCCGTTTCCCGTCCGTAGCGTTCCTGTCACGGACGTATGACAGAAACCTGTCAGAGTCGATCTGCACCGAATCTCCACAGCTCCGGCACGACACGCACAGTCGGGCTCCTTACCCTGGAACACGCATGTCCGCACCCGCGCCCGCCCTCCCACGCACCATCCTGTTGGTCGAGGACGAAGCGTCGATCGCCGAAGCGGTGGCGACCCGGCTCCGGAGCGAGGGCTTCTCGGTGACCATCGCGGCCGACGGGCCGGCCGGCGTCGAGCGCTGCCGGTCGCTGCAGCCCGACCTCGTGGTGCTGGACCTGATGCTCCCGGGGCTCGACGGGCTCGACGTGTGCCGGGAGATCCAGCGTGACCGTCCCGTGCCGGTTTTGATGCTGACCGCCCGCGACTCCGAGACCGACCTCGTCGTGGGCCTCGCGGTCGGCGCCGACGACTACCTCACCAAGCCGTTCAGCTCGCGCGAGCTCGTCGCCCGGGTGCACGCGCTGCTGCGCCGGGTCGAGCGTCGTCCCGCGCCCACATCGGGATCCGTGCGCCTCGCGGGGGTCGCCATCGATCTCGAGTCACGACGAGTGCAGCTCGACGGCGTGCTGGTGCACCTCACCCCCACCGAGTTCGATCTGCTCGCCCACCTGGCCCGACGCCCACAGCGCGTCTTCACGCGCGACGAGTTGCTCGCCGAGGTGTGGGGCTACCACGACGGCTCGGGCGCGCGCACCGTCGACTCGCACGTGCGCGCGCTGCGCCGCAAGCTCGGCAACGACATCGTGCGCACCGTCCACGGTGTCGGGTATGCCGCGGGTGGCGCCGACGAGACGGCCGACGAGACGGCCGACGTGAAGCGCGTGCCGTCGTGACGCGCCGCGAACGACTGGCGCACCCGCTCGACGACGTCCCCTCGATCAAGCTCAAGCTCGGCTTCGTGATCGCGGCCGCAGTCGCAGTCACCGTGTTCGTGTTCTGGGTGCTCATCAAGATCGGCGTGTGGCCGTCGGTGAGCGGCATCATCGCCGCCGTCATCGCCATGGCCATGGTCTGGTTCCTCTCGCGCGGGATGACGTCGCCCCTGCGGGAGATGGCGGCCGCCGCGTCGGAGATGACCAAGGGCAACTACAGCCGACGCGTGTCGTCGTCGTCGCGCGACGAGGTGGGCGAGCTGGCCCGGGCGTTCAACCAGATGGCGGCCGAGCTGGCCGAGACCGACCGCGTGCGGCGCGACCTCGTCGCCAACGTGTCGCATGAGCTCCGCACGCCGATCACCGCGCTGCAGGCGGTCCTCGAGAACCTCGTCGACGGCGTCACCGACCCCGATCCGGAGACGTTCAAGACGATGCTCGCCCAGGTCGAGCGCCTCGGCCGCCTGGTGAAGCAGCTGCTCGACCTGTCACGCCTCGAGTCGGGAGTCGTGCCGCTCGAGCGCACCGAGTTCAGGGTGGAGCCGTTGCTCGAGCACGCGGTGCGCGAGCAGCAGCTGCACGCGCCGGAGATCGCGGTGTCGGTGTCGGTCGACTCCCCCGACCTCACCGCCGACGGTGATCCCGAGCGCGTCCACCAGGTGGTCGCCAACCTCCTCGAGAACGCGGTGCGCCACACGCCGCGTGGGGGATCGGTCGAGGTGCGCGCACGCCGCTTCGACTCCGGCGTGACCATCGAGGTGCTCGACGAGGGTCCCGGGATCGCCGAGTCCGACGAAGCGCGCATCTTCGAACGCTTCTACCGAGCCGACTCCGCGCGCGCGTCGACCGACGGCGGAGCCGGTCTCGGCCTCGCCATCGCGCGGTGGATCGTCGACCTGCACGGCGGCGACATCCGCCCCGAACATCGCGATCCGCAAGGTTGCCGCATGGTCGTGACGCTTCCGTTTCCGCCCGCTCCACTCCAGCCGACCGCTCCACTGAATCCGTCCATCCGCTGATCGAACCTCGAGGAGAGACAACGATGTCGCTCGCCACCATCGACGAAGCCCTGAAGCGCATCCGCCGCGGCGAGATGGTCCTCGTCGTCGACGACGAAGACCGTGAGAACGAGGGCGACCTCACCATGGCCGCGTGTTGGGTCACGCCCGAGGCGGTCAACTTCATGTTGCGGTGGGCACGCGGGCTCGTGTGCATGCCGTGCGAGGCGGAGCGTCTCGACGAGCTCGACTTCTGGCCGATGGTGCCGGCCGATCGCGCCGGCAACGACACGCCGTTCACGGTGTCGGTCGACCACGTCACGGCGGGCAGCGGCATCGGAGCCGCCGACCGCGCCACCACCATCCGACGCATCCTCGATCCGACCGCACGCCCGTCCGACTTCCAGCGCCCGGGTCACGTGTTCCCGTTGCGGGCCCGCGACGGCGGCGTGCTCGAGCGGCGCGGGCACACCGAAGCGGCGGTCGACCTCGCGCGGCTCGCCGGGCTGCCGCCGGTCGCGGTGATCTGCGAGGTGCTGTGCGAGGACGGCTCGCCGGCCCGATTCCCGTACCTCGAGCAGTTCGCGTCGGATCACCGCATCGCGATGGTCGCCGTCGACCAGTTGGTGGAGCACCGCCGTGCGCATGACGACACCTCTTCGCACGGTCTCGTGGCGCCACTCCTCCTGTAGGCCTGTAGGCAGGTAGCGTGGTGGTCGTCGTGCCCCCGACGACCACCACCTCCCGCTCCCCCCGCCCGTCCACGCGCAGGCGTGCTCTCGTCGCCACGCTCGGTCTCGCGATCTCGGCCGTCGTCGCGGCCGGCTGCCTCCCTCCGCCGCCGCCACCGCCACCGCTCACGCCTCTCACGAGCTACGTGACCCACGCGGTCGGGACGCAGCAGTTCGCGTTCGTCGACTCGTCACGCGCGACACCCGCGTACGGCGGGTATCCGGGTGCACCGTCGCGGTCGCTGCCGACGACGGTCTGGTACCCGTCCGACGGCGGTGGCCCGTTCCCGCTGGTCGTGTTCGTGCACGGCTTCGACAGCACGCCCGCCACGTACTCCACGCTGCTGCGACGCATCGCGTCGTCCGGGTACGTGGTCGCGGCCGCGACCTACCCGCTGCTGAGCGGGCAGCCCGCCGGTCCCACCGACACCGTCGGGTGGGCCGACCTCTTCCCTGACACCTGGTTCGTCACCTCGCAAGTCCTCGCGCGCTCGGCGTCGGGAGGCCCCGACATCGGTGGTCTGATCGACCCGAGCCGGATCGCGGTGGCCGGGCATTCCGATGGCGCCGCGGTGGCGTTCGGCATCGGCTACGTACCGGGACGGCTCGACACGCGCGTGCGCGCCGTCGTCGCGGACGCCGTCGACCTGCAGTACTACGGCCCGTACCAACCGAACCAGCGTCCGATCCTGCACTTCCTCAGCGACCAGGACGTGTACAACCCCTACGCCGACGCGATCACCTGGGACCGCAACGTGTTGCAGCAGCCCAAGACCGTCGTGAGTCTCTGGAACGCGTCACACGAAGGACCGTTCGTGCAATCGTCGGACGCGCATTTCGAATTGGTCGCGCGCGTGACGATCGGGTGGCTCGACTCGACGTTGAAGGCACACCCCGAGGAACTGCTCTTCGCGGGCTGGTACGTCGCCGACCACGCGTCGATCGCGGCGATGGAATAGCCCGCGGTCAGGTGTCGTCGCGCGGCGGGAGGTAGACGACGGCGCGGGAACGTTCCGGGTGATCGGGGTCGAGCACGATGTCGATGTGGTCGAGCTTGGGCTCGGGTGCTTCGGAGACGATGGCGGGCTCTTCGCGCTCGGGACGCCCTTCGAGCGCATCGCGCACACCGAGCAGACCGGCGGCGATGACGCTGCCCGCGCCGCTCCGGCGGAACTTGTCGATCGGCCGTTCCCATGGCTCGGGGGTGTCGTCCGACTCCGTCTCGTCGATCACGCCGTCGGGCTCACCGACGGGCTCACCGACGGTGCCGTCGGGCTCACCGTGGGGATCGTCCATCACGCCCTCACGTTAGGGCGGCCCCGGCGCATAGCTTCGCCCGGGTGCCGGACGTGAGGGAGGAGGCGGTCCAACGGGGGACGACACTCGGCGTCATGCTCGTGGCCGCGCTCCTCGGCATCGTGTTCGTGAGCGCGGGCGCGGCGACGACCGCCAGCACCGCACACCCCACCGCCAGGCGCCTCACCGGCGTCGTCGGCACCGGCACGACCAGCACGTCGGTCGCCCCCACGACCGCGGCGGCTGCCTCGGGATCGCCGGTCACGACGGCCGCCGGTCCGAGCACCACGACTGCGCCCCCAACGGATCCCGGCGCCCTCCCCCAGACCGACGAGCAACCGAGCGCGTCGGGCGCGACGTTCACGGCAGGCGTGAACGGGCTGTGGGAGGCGATCCGCCAGGACAAGCCCGAACTCGCGCTGCCGTTCTTCTTCCCGAAGAGCGCGTACCTCCAGGTGAAGGACATCGGCGATCCGGCCGGCGACTACCAGAACCGGTTGATCGCCAACTACGAGCAGGACATCCACACGCTGCATGCGCAGCTCGGCTCGAACGCGGCCGACGCGCAGTTCACCGGCATCAGCGTTCCCGACACGCAGGCCGTCTTCGTGCAACCGGGCGAAGAATCGAACAAGGGCTCCTATTGGCGCGTCTACGGCACCACGATGCAGTACCAGGTCGACGGGCAGACGGGATCGTTCCCGGTGACGTCGCTCATCTCGTGGCGCGGCGAGTGGTACGTCGTGCACCTCGGCGCCATCCGCTGAGCGGCGGATGCACGCTCGCGCTCAGTTGGACACGAACCAGTCCGGGAGCTGGCTGATGCCGAGGCCGACGAGGGTCGCGACGACCGCCGCGATCATGATCCAGCGGCCCCGGCGCTCGCCGCGCCACCAGGCGTAACCGCCGAGGGCGAGCCCCACCGTGCCGAAGAACGGCGGGACCAGGAAGACCGCCCACGCCACTGCGACCACACCCCAGATCGCCGCCGCTTGGCCGGGGCGGAGCCGACGGGTCGGCGCTGCTCCCTCGGGTTCGCCGATCCTCTCGCTGGCCACGGCTCCACCTTAGGGACCGGGGTCCTCACCGATCTCCTTCAGCGCGGCGGCGATCGCCACCCGCAGGCGACGGGCGGTCGCCGGGGCGAGGTGGGCCACCAGGCCCAGGCCGGCACGGCCGACCTCCTCCATGGTCAGGACGACGCGCGGCTCGCCCATCCCGCACGCGTCGCAGTCGTCGCTGAGCGCAACCGCCCACGAGACAGGTGGGCGCTCGTCGTCATCGTCGGGATGGTCGTCGGTGGCGTCGTCGATCGAGCGTCGCATGCTTGGCTCCCGCCGTCGCGTCCCGCCTCGCGTCGCCGGCGGCGTCGACACGGTATACATGCGCGTCACCGACGGCGAGACGAGAGGAACCCGGGTGCGCCGGATCATCGAGCGCGTACGCGTGATCGCCCGGCGCTACTCCGACCTCAACGGCCGAGTGAGCGCGGCGGCGATCACGCTCTACGGCCTCTTCGCGCTGTTCGCGCTGTGCGTGCTCGCGGTCGCGATCGTCGGCATCGTCGCCTCCGGCAATGACCACGTGGCCGAGGACATCGTCAGTTGGCTCGGTCTGCACGGCGATGCGGCCACGACCGTGATCGACGCCGTGAACACCGCGCAACACAGCGCCAAGGTGGCGAGCGTCGTCGGCATCATCGGTCTGGTGTGGGTGGGCAGCAGCTTCGCCGTGTCGGTGGCGAGCGCATATGACGTCGCGTGGGGCGTACCGTCCCGTGCCACCCGAGCCCGACTCGTCGGTCTGGGTTGGCTCGCAGGGAGCGGTGTCCTCCTCGCGATCGGCGGCTTCGTGACCGCCGGCTTCGCCGCGCTCCCAGCGCTCGTCGCGCCGCTGGTGCTGGCAGTGAGCTTGACCGTCAACACCGGCGTGTGGCTCTGGACGTCGTGGATCCTGCCGAACCGGACCCGCCCGCCGTGGCGGAAGCTGTTGCCCGGATCGATCACCGGCGCGATCGGACTGGAAGCACTGAAGGTCGCGGGCGCGTACGTGGTGCCGCTCCTGGTGGCGAAGTCGTCGGCGCTCTACGGGACGATCGGCGTGGTGTTCGCGCTCATCGCATGGTTGTGGGTGCTCGGACGCCTCGTGGTGATCGTGACGATCATCGAGACGCTCGAACACTCACGGCTGGAGCCGGACGACCTGCCACTCGGCCCCGGAGCTGTCGCCTGAGCGCGCGTAGACGAATCGATCGTGCAAGCGATCGTCGCGATGCTGCCAGAACTCGATCTCGTCGATCACGACCCGGAACCCGCCCCACCCGTCGGGCCGAGGCACGTCCTGGTGCGCGAAGCGCGCTTCCACGTCGTCGACCCGAGCTTCGAGCTCCGCACGCGTCGCGACCGGCGCACTCTGCGCCGATGCCCACGCGCTCACCCGGCTCGGGCGCGGTCGCGCGTACCAGTAGGCGTCGGATTCCGCATCCGACACTCGCTCGACCCGCCCGGTGGCGCGCACCTGGCGCAGCACCTCGGGCCAGTGGAACGCGACCGCCGCAAACGGGTTCGCGCTGAGCTCGGCACCCTTGCGGCTGTCGAAGTTGGTGTAGAAGCACAAGCCGCGGTGGTCGACGCCACGGAGCAACACCATCCGCGCCGACGGCCGGCCCTCAGGCGTGCTCGTGGCGACGACCATGGCGTCGGGCTGCAGCTGGCCCTGCTCCTGGGCGTCGTCGTACCACTGCTGGAACTGCACGAACGGGTCGGCATGGAGGTCGTTCGCGTGGAGCGGTCGGGCAGGGATCGGCACGGCGTCGAGGCTATGGGGTGACGGTGAGGTGCGCGCATGCCGTTCCACCACGTCGCGCGGCGCCGCGCCGACGTCTGCTCGTCGACCATGGTCGGTGTGCCTCGATCGACGCCGACGACCCCGAATGGCACGCTCGACGAGCTCTGCTGCACGACGCGTCGGTTGACCGAAGCCGCCGTCGAAGAGGCGGAGCGACTCGTCATCGCGACCGACCCGCCGATCGGAGACCCGCCACGCCCGAGATCGTCGAAGCCGCTCGGCAGTCGCACGCGGTGAGCCCTCGGCGTGTGCGTGCGAGGTCGGCGCTCTCGAAGGGCGTCGCGACCGGCAGCAGTGAACGCGGACGAGCAGGCGCGAGTCGCGGTCAGGGGAACTCGAGCAGGGGCCGCACCGCAGTGATCGATGCTCGGCGCGGGGGCTCGGAGAACCCGAACCGACACGGCGGATCGACGGGACCACTCGGTCCGAGATCGACGCCGTCGAGGGTCGCGGTGCCGCTGACCACGGGACTCCAACGATCCGCGCGGTACCACTCGCGCACGCCGGTGGGCGTCACGCCGTAGGTGCGCACACCCATCACGGCGCGGGCGATCGGTCCTTCGACGAAGCGGGTGCACCATGTCGGGCGCAACGCAGCCGGCGGGAACGGCCAGCCGCGACCGGCGACGAGGCAGATCGACAGTGGCCCGGCGTCGACTGCGAGCGCTCTACCGTCGAAGCGACCGTCGATCGTGACCACTTCGATGCGGTCGAACACGTACAGGGAGGTGACGAAGTCGGCCACCGCGGTGGTCGGTGCGAGCAGCACGCGTTCACCATCGGGACGCGCCCACATGAGATCGACCATCGGTCCGAGCGGCCCCGCCGTCCACGCGCCGACGACCACGCGATCACCGGACGCGAATCCCGCGGCCCCGATGTGACCCTCCAGTTCGACTCGTCGCGGCGCGCTCGGTCCGGCGGTCACACGCGGCTGCTCGAGGCTCTCCTCGCGAGGAGTCACCACCGAATGATGCCCGAACCGCCGAACGACGCCCGAAACCGCCGGGCCCGCGCGACAGTTCGGCACGGGGACTCCGTGGGAGGATCGGCGCGTCGGTGACGACGCCAGCGGCGATCGGGCCGTCGGACACGTCCGGCGACGAGACGATCACGGCGACGACGGACGCGCGACGACCGAACTTCGGTGGACGGCCTTCGATCCGGAACGTCCCGATGGGCCCGGGGCTCGTCCAAGATCAGCGTGAGCAAGTGGCGCACCGTTCGGTCGAACTTCGCGAGCAACCCCGGTGGGAGTTCGTGCGTCGGGTCATCGTGGCGGAGTTGTACACCATCGTGGCGCCTGCTTCCGGGGTACCGTCAGCCACCCGGCAGCGCACCCGAACCCTCGGCGGACAGGTGGACGACGACCGGATCCGAGACTTCGTCGATGGTGAGTACTCCAAGGTCGTGGCGACGGTCGCGCTGGTGTGTGGCAGCGTGGCGACCGCCGAGGACTCGGTGCAAGAGGCGTTGGCGCGCGCCTGGGAGCGTCTCGATCGGGGCGACGGGATCGACCGGTTGCCCGCATGGGTCACGACGGTGGCGCTCAACCTGGCCCGCAGCCAGATGCGTCGGTGGCGGTCGGAACGACGCGCCCGCGATCGCCTCGGGCCGCTGCGCGACGACCTGAGCAACGCGCCCGCGGCGAGCGGAGACGCCCACGCGGTGCGCGAAGCGTTGCGCGCCCTCCCCCGTCGCCAGCGCGAGGTCACCGTGCTGCGGTACTACCTCGGGCTCGACGTGCGTGAGATCGCCGATCACCTCGGCATCGCCGAGGGCACGGTGAAGGCGATGCTGTTCCGGGCTCGTCAGTCGCTCGCGGTGACGCTCGGCGACGAGGAGGTGGACCGTGCCCACGGATGAGCCCCGCCTCGAACGGGCCCTGCAGGACGCCGCACCCGACGTCGGGACGTACGGCGTGGTCGCGCAGGTCACGCGCCGGCGCACGCGTCGACGCCGCAACCGACGCATCGCGGCCGGCGCATTCGCACTGGTTGCCCTCCTCGTCGTCGGCGCACTCACCCTGCTGGTCACGCGCGACGACGGCTCGTCGCCGCACATCGCCTCACCTGGCGCCGCGCTCCTGGCTCGCGTGATCGACGGCGACACGGCGGTCGACCACGGGGCAGGCAAGGCGGCGGCCCCCGCGCCCGTCGTCCTCGACCAGGATCCGAAGCTGCTCCGCGCACCGGTGCTCGTCGGTCCCACCGCACTGTCGGTGGCGAGCTACGACTCCGGCCCCGACGGCGTCGCGCCGTCACACGTGGTGCGCATCGACGGGAACCACCTCGTCGACATCGTCGACTTCAAGGCGACGCGGGTGCTCTCGATCGCCGAAGGTGAGGGCGCACGCTGGGTGCTCACGCAGAACCGCGAGCGGACCGGCGGGACGGTGCCGGACTCCTTCCTCAAGCGCATCACCGGGACGGATGCCCCCCAGTCGATACCCCTTCCCCCGAACGCCGAGCCGGTGGGCGCGATCGCGGCCGTCGGGGGCGCGGTGTGGATCCCGCTGCGCAACGGGCTCCTGCAGTACAGCCCGACTGGTGCACTGGTGGGGATGACCCCGCTACCCGACGCGTCGCAGCGATCGGTGGCGCTGGTCGGCAAGCTCGCGACCGTGACGGATGGGAGCACGCTCCACGGGATCGCGCTCACGCTGGAACCGCGTGACACCGTCGATTACGGCGCGCGGATCCTCGGTCTCGCTGCGGCCAGCTTCGACAGTCGCGTGTTGCTGGCGGCCGACAGCGGAGGACGCGAACACGCGCGCGTTGCTCTCGCGTCGAGTGGCGTTCCCGCGCAGGTCACCGCGACGCTGCCAGACGGCTTCGTCGCCAACGGCCTGGGCGCGTCGACCACACGCCTCTGGGCGACGGGAACGGTCGACGGGGCGCCCGCCATCGTGTTGCTCGGCGACCGGGGTGTGCGCGCCACCGTCGTGCTCGAGAACGCGGCCGACGGCGCTGCACTCGCGTGGACCGATGCGCACACCGTGCGTGCGGTGTCGGGCGGGAAGCTCTACGAGATCACGGCACCCTGAGGTCGCGCCCGCGCAGGGCAACCTCGAGCCTTCTCCGGACGTCGAGCAGACGTCGAGGGGAGGGACCGCGATGAAGAAGTCGTTCGTGGTGGCGACGTTGTGGGTGACCCTGGCGGTGCTCGCGAGCGCCTGCGGCGGAGGTGGAGCTCGCGACGTGTCGGTCGACAGCAACCGCGCTCGTCCTGAGCTCCTGTACCTGGGCAGCGCAACCGGGATCACTGCGCTGGCCCCGAAGCGCGGACACGTCCGATTCCAGCAGACCGCGGCGGTCCCGAGCCGCGACTGGTCGGTGCTCTTCGCAGCCACCAACGACGGCGAGCGGACGACCCTGGTGTCGCTCGACCCGTCGACCGGCGAGGAGCTCGCCCGTCGCACCTTGGCCGGAGTGTTCGCGGTGCGCACGGTGTCGGAAGACGGCTCGATGGTCGCGCTCACACCTCCGCCGCCGAGCGGCACCGACACGTACCATCCGACGACCAAGGACCCCACCCCGATGGTGATCGTGCGCCGGGGCGATCCCGAACCGCAGGTGCTCTCGGTGCCCGGCAACGTCGAACCGGAAGCGTTCTCGTTCTCCGGCGACGCGCTGTTCGTGATCGACTTCGTGCCCCCACTCGCGCCCGAGCGCTACCGAGTGGCGCGCCTCGATCTCGTCGCGCGGCACGGTCGACGACGTACGCAGCGAGGAAGAAGAGCTGCAGGAGCCCATGCGCGGCACGGCACGTTCCCAGGCGATCGCCCCCGACGGTCGTCGTCTCTACACCCTCTACACCCGCGACGCGACCCCCGACGCGCCCGCGGAGGCGTTCGTGCACGTGCTCGACCTCGACGCCGAGACGGCAAGCTGCGTCGACCTGCCATCCGAGTTCGCCACCGACCCACTCGGCGCGGTTGCGGTCACACCCTCGGGCGCTCGACTCTTCGTGTACTCCCCGACCGCGAGCACGCTCGCCGAGCTCGACACCTCCACGCTCGAGATCGCGCGCACCGGCACGGTCCCACCGCCGCCCGGGGCGGTCCCGTCCAGTACACGCGCCACGGCAACGGAGTCGACGCTCTACCTCTCGGTGTTCGATCGAATCGCCTCGGTGGCGCTCGACGACCTGTCCGCGAGTGACTGGTCCGTCGCGCCCGGCGAGATCAGCGGCATCGAGCCGACGACCGATGGCAGTGCTCTGTACGTCGTGCTGCTCGACCGCGTGCTGGTCGTCGACCCGCGCACGTTCGTGACTCGCCGCGAGCTCGCCGTCCCGCAGGAGTCGGTCCCGGTCGACCACGTCGCGCCGGCACTGCCGCCGATCTCGCCCGGCTACGCGAAGTGCGCCTGCTGAGCCCTTGATCGCCCCGGGTAGCGTGCGTGACGGCATGGACTTCGAGCCGAGCGCACGCACCCGGGAGCTGCAGGACCGGCTGGCCGGCTTCATCCGCGATCGGGTCGATCCCGCCGACGCGGTCTACCGGGAGCAGGTGCGCGCTTCGGGTGACCCGCACTTCCACCCGGCAGTCATGGAGGAGCTCAAGGCCGAGGCCCGCGAGCGCGGCCTCTGGAACCTGTTCCTCCCCGACTCGGAGCTCGGCGCGGGCCTGACCACGCTGGAGTACGCGCCGCTCTGCGAGCTCATGGGAGAGTCGCCACTCTCGCAGGAGGCCACGAACTGCTCCGCGCCCGACACCGGCAACATGGAGCTGCTGGCCAAGTTCGCCACGCCCTTCCAACGCGAGCGGTTCCTCGACCCGCTGCTCCAGGGCAGCACCCGGTCGTGCTTCGCGATGACCGAGCCGTGGGTCGCGAGCTCCGACGCCACCAACATCCAGAGTCGCATCGAACGCGACGGCGACCACTACGTGATCAACGCCCACAAGTGGTTCACGAGTGGCGCGGCGTCGACGCGCTGCACGTTCGCGATCCTCATGGGGGTGTCGGATCCCGACGCCGACCGCCATCGCCGTCACAGCATGGTGATCGTTCCCTTCGACACTCCCGGCGTGTCGATCGAACGCTCGCTCCCGGTGTTCGACCACGACGCCGGCGGCGGCCACTCCGAGACCTTGTTCGTCGACGTACGCGTCCCTGCCGACCATCTCCTCGGCGAGGAGGGCGCGGGCTTCGCGCTGGCGCAGGCTCGACTCGGGCCCGGGCGCATCCATCACTGCATGCGCGCCATCGGCATGGCCGAGCGGGCGCTTCGGCTGATGTGCGAGCGTGTGCAGCAGCGCGTGGCGTTCGGACAGCCCCTCGCCGACCAGGGCACCATCCAGGCCGACATCGCCGAAGCACGACTCGCGATCGAACAGACCCGACTGCTCACGCTGAAGACGGCGTGGCTCATCGACACCGTCGGCGTGAAGGGTGCGCGCGTCGAGATCTCCGCCATCAAGGTGGCCGCGGCTCGTCTCGCCACCAGCGTGATCGATCGCGCCATCCAGGCCTTCGGCGCCGCAGGTGTCACCAACGACTGGCCGCTCGCCGAGATGTACGGACACGCGCGCACGCTGCACTTCGTCGACGGCCCCGACGAGGTGCACCTCCAGCAGATCGCGCGCCGCGAGCTGCGCGCCTACGAGCAGTTCCGGCCGGCAGCGGCCTCGGACGAGTCGTGAAGGTCCGCATCGGATACGGGATCGGGACGCAGGGTCTCGCCGACGGCGGCGCTCGCTTCGCGGAGCTCATCGACGCGCTCGAGACGCTCGGCTTCGACTCCATCTGGTGCTCGGAGCGCGCCACCGGCCCGATCCCCGAGCCGATGGTGTCGCTGGCGTTCGCGGCCGGCCGTACCACGAAGCTCAAGCTCGGCACCAGCGTGCAGGTCCTGCCCGGGCGCAACCCGGTGCTCCTCGCCAAGCAGTGGGCGAGCCTCGACGTGCTCTCGGGCGGACGGGCGCTCCCGGCGTTCGGCCTCGGTGTGGTCGAACCACTCGAGCAGCAGGCCTTCGGCGTCAGCCGGGAGGAGCGCGCGCCCTGGTTCGACGAGGCCCTGCCGCTCATCCGACGGCTGTGGAGCGAGGACGCCGTCGACCACGACGGCCCGCGCTTCCACTACCGAGGCGTGTCGATCGGCACCCGCCCGATCCAGCAGCCGCCCGACGTGTGGCTCGGCGGACGGGTGCGGCGCGAGCTGCGCCGCGTGGGCGAGATGGCCGACGGTTGGTTGCCGTCGTTCTGCACGCCCGCGATCGTCGCCGAGGGCCGTGAGCAGGTCGAGGCGGCGGCCGCAGCAGCAGGGCGCGAGATCGACGACGAGCACTTCGGCGCGATGGTCTTCTACGGCCGCACCGAGGTACCCGAGCCCTACGCCGGCGCGGTCGGCAAGCGGTTGGGCTTCGATCCCGGCGAGGTGATCGTGGTGGGCATCCCCGCGCTGCGCGATCGACTCGAGGAGTACCTCGACGTCGGGTTCTCGAAGCTCGTGCTCGTGCCGGTGCAGGAGGCCGAGTCGTGGCGCGCCGAGGTCGAGGAGCTCGCCGAAGGACTCCTCGACCTCCAGGGCACGCGCTGACGCTCACACATGATCTGGGCGAGATCGACGACCTCCTGCGGCATCGGCCCGACGGTCAGGCGAGCAGCGCAGCTCCCAGGTACGGGATCACGCTGACGACGTCGAGGTGGCGCAGGTAGCCGGTCATCGAACCGAACTCGTCGTCGATGCGACCGAGGAAGCGCAGCATCGTGAACGGATCGGCCGCGAGCAACGCGGGGAGGTACGGCCCGAGCGCGCGGCAGTGCTCCTCGTCGAGCTGCGCGCGCAACGCGTCGACCATGCGGAACGCCGCATAGCGACTGCGCGTGTACTCCTCGACGATGTGGCGAACGGGTACGCCGATGGCGCGCAGCACGAGCGCGACGACCACACCCGTGCGGTCCTTGCCGAGCGAGCACTGGACGACGACCGGGTACGTCGCGGGATCGGTGAGCACGGCCAGCACCTCGACGATCGAAGCGGTGCTGGCGAGGCAGAGGTCGAAGTACCGGTCGGCCACGTACATGGGGTCGCGCCAGCGCTCCCAGTCGTCACCGCGGCCGAGCAGGTCGCCGAGGGGGAGGTGATGACGAACGGCGCCCGGCACGACGACGTCGTCCGACCACGCGACCTCGTCGTCGCTGCGAAGATCGATCACTGTCGCGATGGCGAGCTCCTGGAGCCGACGCCGATCGCCAGACGTGGCGGCGATCAGTGCGTTCGACCGGAACAGGCGGCGAGCGCGCGTCGTCGCGCCGTTGGCCGTCGGAAGCGCGCCGACGTCGCGGAAGTTCGCGCACCCCTCCAGCTCGGCGGGGATCTCGGTGAGGATGTCGCTGCGTCGCGCGAGAACGACCACACCCGGACGGTACGGAACCCATCCGTCGTCGTCGTGTCGTCGGGCTGAACGCCCGACCACCAACAGGTGAAGATCACCCCACGCCACATTCGGCGTCGAAGGTGCGGCCGTGTGCCGCGCCTTCGACGCTGTTCAGACGGGGGATCGGGTGGCGATGCCGTGGTCGCCGACGGGGCCGACGGTGAGGCCGCGGACGGCGAACTCGTCGGCCAGGCGCGGCAACGCTCCGAGGGCTGAGCGCCACGACCCCGGATACGACGTGCAGTCGGAGTCGTGCAGCAACACGGTGCCGCCGTCGACGTAGCGCCGGGTGACGTCGGCGAACACGGAGTCGGGCGTGGCCTCGCGACGCCAGTCGCGTCCCCATGTGGTCCACAGCACCGTCGACATGCCGAGCTCGCGCGCGACGCGCATGGACGCGTACGACGAGATGCCGAACGGCGGACGGAACCAGCGAGGCTCGACGCCCGTCGCGGTGACGACGCTGTCGTACGCGCGGCGGATGTCGTCGCTCGTGTGACGGGGCGTGCGGCGGAGCATGTTGCCATGCACGTCGCCGTGCACTCCGATCTCGTGCCCGCGCTCGGCGACCGCGCGCGCGACGCCCGGGTCGTGGCGCGTCATCTCACCGAGCATGAAGAACGTGGCCTGCCATGCGAGTGCGTCGAGCTGGTCGAGGAACTGCGGCGTGGACTCCGGGTCGGGTCCGTCGTCGAAGGTGAGCGCGACGTGACCTCGGCGCCCGACGCCCACGAGCGAGGGCGTGAATCGCACGCCCACCGGCGACACGCCACCGAGCGCGGGTGCTGCGTGCACCACCGCGATCGCGGCGGCACCGGCGAGCCCGGCCACGCCCACGAGACGAACAGCTCGCGCGAGGACTGCGCGACGGGCTCAGCGGAGTTCCCCGAGCGGCGCGGCACGGAGGCCGGCCGACTCGAACTGTGCGTCGAGGTCGGCCACCGCGACCTCCATCGCCGTCCGGTCGCGGTTGCGACCGTCGAGCACGTAGACCTTGCCTGCCTGGACCTGCTGCGGCAGGCTCTCCGGGCGCACGGTGAAGTTGGCGACGACCAACTTCTGCTTCTGGCGGTGCGAGTAGTACTGGTCGAAGGCGTCGAGACGCCGACCGGGGCAGAACTCGCGGGTGGGCTGGCCCGCCTCCTGCGCGATCACCTTGCCCGCCTTGGCGACGTCGTTGCGGGCTCGGTTCCAGCGCAGGAACGAGCCCTTGCCCCAGCCACCGTTGGCGATGTCGACGCCCTGGTCGGCGAGGGCTTCGAGCTCGACCGAGCGGTGGGTGGCGGCCTGCGCGTCGACGACCACCGTGACGCCCATGTCGCGGATCTGCGTGAGCAGGGCGTCGTCGGTCAGCTGGGCGTGATCGAGCCGCACCCCCAGGTACGCCGTGTGGTCGGCGTACTTCGGCGGTTTGGCCACTCCGACCCCGATCGCGGAGACCGCCTGCGCCCCCAGGGTGAGGCCGCCATAGAGCACGAGCACGCTCACGGCCGCGATCATCGCGGTGCGCCGGCCGCGGGGCGCGCGCAGGGCGACGACGCGACCCTTGCGGTCGATGAGGTGGTCGGTCCCGGCGAGCTCCTCGACATCGTCAGCCGGGTCGGCGACGAAGAGCAGGCGCGCGGTGTCGACGAGCGCGTCGCGCTCGGGACCGGGACGCGTGACATCACGCAACATCCGGGACAACTCGTCGTCGTCGCGCGCGTAGCAGTTGACGCCGGCGCGGGCCATCATCTCGGCGTTGTCCTTGCCGTGCCCCGCGATGGGCTTGAACGTGATGACCGGCAGGCCGACCGCGAACGCCTCCATGCAGGTGAGGCCGCCCGCGTTCTCGACCAGCGCGTCGGCTGCGCTCATCAGCGCCGGCATCTCGTCGGTCCAGCCGATGACGGTCCCGTAGCCACCCTGTTCGAGCTGGGCACGCAGGTTGTCGTCGCGCCCGCACACGGTGATGGGGTGGAACTCACCGCCGCGGCCGATCGCCTCGACCGTGGCGACGACGTCGCCGACTCCCCACGAGCCCGCGACCACCAGCACGGCTCGGTCCTCGGGTGCGAGGCCGAGGTTGGTGCGCACCGCGTCGCGGTCGTAGGTCGCGTCGCGGAAGGCTTCGCTGACGAGCGGCCCGCGCGCCCGGGCGTCTCTGCCGCCGCGTGAGGTGGCGGCCTCGGCCGAGATCTCGCTCACCGCGAGGTGGCGATCGATGCCGCGGTGCACCCAGAGCGAGTGCACGGCGAAGTCGGTCAGGTACGTGAGGACCGGTACGCGCAGCTGCTTCTTGCGCCGCATGCGTCCGAGCACGAGCGAGGCCAGTGGGTAGACGGACACCACGGCGTCGGGTCGGAACTCCCGGATGATCCGCTTCAGCTTCCGACGCGTGAGCCACGTGTCGAGCATCACCGCCGGCGCACGCAGCAGCGGCGCCATCTTGTAGCTGAGCTCGTAGCTCCACGGAGCCATGCGCAGCTGCACTTGGTAGAACCAGCGGAGCAGCGGGCCGATGTGGAACGCGACCGCGTCGAGGAAGTCGACGACCTCGACTCGGTGCCCGGACGCCTCGAGGCGTCGCCTGAGCTCCTTGGCCGCGCCGTCATGACCCGCGCCCATCGACGCGGAGACGATGAGGATGCTCCGGCGCACGAGGGCACAGGCTACCGTCCTGGGCGCATGGCGGCCGTGTTGTTGGCACTGGGAGCCGCACTGGCCTATGCCGCCGCGTCGGTGCTGCAGCAGCGCGAAGCGGAGGCCGACACCGGCACCGACCAGGGCGGGGCGGTCGGGGGCGGCTTCCGTCTGGTGCTGCGGCTGGCCCGGCGGCCGATCTGGCTCGCCGGACTGGCCGCCGACGGCATCGGCTACCTGTTCCAGGCGCTCGCCCTCGGCGTCGGCGAGCTGCTGGTGGTGCAGCCGGTCCTCACCAGCGGGATCCTCTTCGCCCTGCCCGCGGGAGCCTGGTGGGCGGGCCGGCGCCTCGGTCGGACCGACTTCGCCTGGGCCTGCGTGCTGGCGGCGGGCCTCACCGCCTTCCTGCTCCTCGCCGGCACCGACGGCGGCCAGGACTTCGCCTCCACCGACGCCTGGCTGGTGTGTGCCGCCGTTGCCACGCCGGTGCTCGTGGTCGCCATCCTCGCCGGTTCCCGTTCGCAGGGCACGCGTCGCGCGGTGCTGTTCGCGTTCACCACCGGTGCGCTCTTCGGCATCACCGCAGCGCTCACCAAGGCGTCGGTCGTGCTCATCGATCACGAAGGCTTCGGCACCCTCGGCCACTGGGAGCCCTACGCGCTCGTGGTGCTGGGCGCGCTCGGGTTCGTCGTCAACCAGCGCGCGTTCCAGGCCGGTTCGCTGACGGCGTCATTGCCGACGCTCACAGTCGTCGAGCCGATCGTCGCGGCGTTGATCGGCGTGACGATGCTGCACGAGACGGTGCCCACCGAAAGCTGCGCTCGAATGGATCGCGGTTGCGGTGTCGGTGGTGGCGATGGTCGTGGCCACGGTCGTGCTGTCCCGTTCGGCCGCACGCCACGACATGATCCACGAGCACGAGCTCGCCGATGTGCTGACCCGCGCTGAACGCGAGGAGTGAGGGCCTCGTCCACCGACGGCGGCGCTCAGAGCCCGAGGATCGGGAGCGGCGGAAGCGGCGGGAGCGGCAGCGGGAGCGTCGGGAGCGGCACCTGCGGCACCGAGACCGGCGGCAGCGTCGGCACGGTGACCTCCGGAACCGTCAGCGGCGGGCAGCAGCCCACCGCTCGGCGGCAGCGTCGTCGGTGTCACCGGGCCTCCGGTGACCGCGCCGACACCGCCGAGGTCGACGCTCGCGGGTGCGGAGGTCGTCGGCGAGTCGGGCGCGGTGGCTCCCGCCCGCGGGCGCACCGGACGCGCCGGACGTGCCACCGACGTCGGTGGTGGCTCCCGATGTGGGTGTCGGACGTGGGTCGTCGGGCGCGTCCGGTGGGGCGTGCGCGGTCGTGTGCCGGGCCCGACGCCGGGCTCGGCAGGTCGATGCCGAGGTGTCCCACGACCGACGACACCTGACGCTGCACCGGATCGGGCAGCGCGCCGCGCCACCGCGAGCCCGCTGAAGAGCACGAAGCGTGGCGACCATCGCGGCGACGAGGTGACGCATGCGCACCGGCGTCGTCGCGGCGCACGAACGAACGGCACGACCACCGTGTCGCGCGTCGTGCTCCGTCGCACATCGAAGAGCTCGGCGAGCGCAGCGGTCGGGCGCGGGCGGCTCGAGGGTCGCGTACGCCGACGTGAGGCGCTCGAGCAACTGCGTGTCGTTCATGCCGGCACCTCCTCACAGCGTCGCCGAAGGCTCTCGAGCGCGCGGTGCTGCAACGACTTCACCGCGCCGACGCGCTTCCCGAGGATCTCCGCGACCTGTTCGAGCGACAGGTCGGCGGTGACGCGGAGCGCGACGACGGCGCGCTGGTCGGGCGGCAGCGACGCGAGCAACGCGTCGGCCCACTCGGCGCCGACGTTCGCCAGTGCCTCGTGTTCGACGTCGCCCGCGGCGCGCGTGTCGACGTCGATGCCGAGCGTGGTCGTCTGCGGGCGCCGCTGCCGTCGCCGCGCGTCGTCGATCAGGATCCGGTGCGCGATGGTGAACAGCCACGACCGGAAGTTGGGCTCGTCGCCGGTGAACTGCGCGCAACCGGTCGAACACCCGGAGGAACACCTCGCTGGTGAGGTCCTCGGGTTCACGCGCTCCCTGCGCCCGCAGGTAGCCGAGGACCCGTCCGGCGTAGTCGTCGTAGAGCTGCCGACAGGCCCACGGCTCGCGCGCCGAGCGCGGCGGCGCGCAGGTCGTCGAACGCGACCTCACCGATCCCGGGAGGGCGGCGGAGCTGCCACCCTCCCGGGATCGGCGGGAGCGTCGGGAGCGCTTGAGGTCAGCATCCACGAGGACGAGAGCAGAGGTCATGTGCGCTCGAGTCGGTGCCGGGCACTCAGCCCTTGTACCCGAACCGTCGCGCTCGCAACATCACGCCCCCGGCGCCGGCCAGGCCGAGGCCGAGCAGGGCGGTGAGCGCCGGGTTGCTGCCGGTGAAGGCGAGCGATCCGCGGGCCAGGTCGCCGGGCACGGCGGCCACGGTGCCGACGCGACGCGTCGCCGAGCACCGAGCTACCGCCGTCGGCACCGGATCCGCCGGTACCGCCGTTCGCACCACCGCCGTTGCCGCCGGGGTTGGTGCCCGGGTCACCGGAGTGGCGGAGTTGCTGCACTTCGCGGTGGTCCCGGCGCCGAGGACGCCGACGCCGTTGCCGCAGACGCCGAGCTGCACGTTCGGGTCGATCCCGAGCAGCCCACCGCCGGCACCGCCGGACGCCGACTGCGAGCCGCTGCAGTTGGCGGTCGAACCGGTGCCGAGCACCCCGACGCCGGTGCCGCAGAGGTCGGCCTGCACGTTCGGGCTGACGTCGACGAGGCCGCTGCCGTCACCCGAGCCGGTCGAGACTGCTGGCTGCCGCTGCAGGTCGCCCCGGTCCCGGTGCCCAACACGCCGACGCCGTTGCCGCACACGTTCGCCTGCACGGACGGATCCGCGGTGACCAGCGACGGCAGCGTGGGCGTCGACCCGGGGTCGGGCAGCGGGACCGGGAGCTCCGGTGCCGGAAGCGGGGGTACTGGCACCGGAAGGGACGGCAGGCGGCACGGGCAGCGGCGGGACGTCGACCGGGATCGGGAGGGGCAACGGCAGCGGGTCGGCCGCCGCCGGCCCGGCCCCGGCGACGAACAGGCCGGCGGCGAGCGCGAGCGGCGCGCACGCCGCCGCGCAGTCGGCGGAGGACTCGGAAGCGGTCGGGGTGTGCATGGGTGTCGCGAGATCGGGCTGGCGCATGGGTCTCCCCTTCAGTGGGTCCACCGGCGGGGCCGGCGGGTGCAGGAACGGTCGGGAGCGCTCGAACCCGTCAACGCCGCGCACCGCGCGAGGGATACGGTCCCGGACGAGAAATTCGCGCGGAACCGTGCGCAGGATCCTGCGGAGCGTGAAGTGAAGGGCAGCGGCTGCTAGTTCAGGCCGTCGCGGAGGACCGCGACGATCACCCGCATCGCCAGCACGGTGGCGCAGAACAGCCCGAAGTAGCCGAAGACCTGGAACAGCGACGTGCTGTCGGAGAACGCCGGGCCGCCTTCGACGGCGATCAGCCCGACCGACACGAGGCCGATCGCGCCCGCGAGCACCGCGAGCACGATGCGGTTGACCATGCGCACGACGACGCGCTCGTCGTGTTCGTCGGAGAAGTGCGAGCACGCGCACGCGCAGACCGTCGCGTTCGAGGCTGGTGAACGCGCGGTCGATGTGGCGCGGCAACCGGCGCAACATCGGCACGGTGCGCAGCAGCTCGTCGCGCACCGCCTGCTGCATCGAGTTCGGGTTGATGAGGTTGCGCACCCACTTGGCCGCGATGCTCTCGGCTGCGTCGATCACCGAGTAGCCGGGCGCGATGGTGGTGAGCGTGCCCTCGAGCACGATGAGCGCGCGGAAGAACGTGCTCCACTCGGCCGGCATCGTGATGCCGTAGTCGAACATGAGGCGCAGCATCGCGTTGAACATCGCGGCGTCGGGTTGCGAACCGGGCGCGAGGTGCTGCGCCATGAACCGCGCCAGCGCGCGCTCGAACTCGTTCACGTCGACGCCCCGCCGCAGCGTCGCCACCTGCAGCACCGCCTGGGTGATCGCGTCGGCGTCGCGACGGCTGACCCCGGCCATGAGGTCGCGCAGCGCCGCCTGCTGGACCGGATCGAGGTGCCCGGCGGCGCCGAAGTCGATGAGCGCGAGGTGCCCGTCGGCGAGGAGCATCACGTTGCCGGGGTGGGGGTCGGCGTGGAACACACCCTCCTGCAGCATCTGCTCGAGGAACGCGCGCAGGAGCGAGTCGGCCAACTTGACGCGGTCGGCGGCGACGCACGCCGCTCCAGTCGACCTCGCGCACGCTGGCGCCGTCGAGCCACTCCATGATGAGGACGCGCGACGTGCTGAGCTCCTCGTACACGAACGGCACGCGGATGTGCGCGTCGCCGGGCATCGTCGCCGCGATGGCGGCCGCGTTGCGCGCCTCGATGCGGTAGTCGAGCTCCTCGCGCAAGCCGGGCCGAGAACTCGGCGACGAGATCCTGCACGCGGTACTCGCGCCCCCACGTCGTCCGCGTCTCGACCATCTGCCCGAGCTCCTCGAGCACCGAGAGGTCGACGCGCACCGACTCGCCGATGCCGGGGCGCTGCACCTTCACGACGACGTGCTCGCCGTTCGGGCAGTTGCGCCCGGTACACCTGGCCGATCGACGCCGCCGCCACCGGCTGCCAGTCGAACCCGCGGAACACCTCGTCGACCGGGGCGTCGAGCTCCTCCTCGAGCACCTCGGCGATGGCGTCGCGCGGTGCCGGGCGCACGTGGTCCTGCAACATGCCGAGCTCGGCCGCGGCCTGCGGCGAGATCAGGTCGGTGCGGGTGCTCAGCACCTGCCCGAGCTTCACGAACATGCCGCCGCACTCTTCGAGCGCGAGCCGCAGCCGCCGCACCGGCGGACGGCCGCCCGGCGCCTCGACGTCGTCCTTGCGGCCCGAGGCCCGAGCGACGGACCGAGGCCGTTGCGCACCGCGATGCGGGTGATCTCCGCGTAGCGCTGCACCCGCCGACCGCGCCGGCGCAGCGAACGCACGGGATGCGGCACCGACTGCAGTCCGGTCTGCGCACGCATCACGATCCCGGGCCGGGCGAGGAACTCGAGCCACACGGCGGCGGCCATGGTGCCGAGCAGCGAGAAGAGGAAGAGGTTGCGGGCGAAGCCGTCGGTGGCGGGATGGGCGTCGGCCGCGATCCACAGCGACACGACCACGCCGACGACCCAGCCGATGGTGCCCGACATGAGCGTCGCCGCGAACGAGCGGCGCACGCCGAGCACACGTCCGATCAGCGCGGCCGCGAGCAGCGCGAAGGCGAACGCGGGGACGAGCAACCACAGCTCGTCACCGAGACGTTCGAACACCGATGCGGCGAGCGTCGTGGTCATGGCGGTGGAGGCGGACGCGACCCGCCACGCGGATCGGCCCGCGGGAGAGTCAGAGCTCCTCCACCACGAGTCGCCGTCGGCGTACTGCGCGCGCAGCACCTTCTTGTCGAACTTGCCGACGCTGGTCTTGGGCACCTCGGCGATGAACGTCCACCGTTCGGGGAGCTGCCACTTCGCCACGTGGACCCCGAGGAAGTCACGCAGGTCGGACGCGTTCGCAGCCGCGCCGTCGCGACGCACCACGCACGCGAGGGGTCGTTCGTCCCAGCGAGCGTCGGGCACCGCGATCACCGCGGCTTCGACGACGTCGGGGTGCGCCATGAGGTGGCCCTCGAGCTCGACCGAGGAGATCCACTCCCCGCCCGACTTGATGACGTCCTTCGAGCGGTCGGAGATCTTCACGTAGCCGTTCGGGGTGACGCTGGCGATGTCGCCGGTGCGGAGCCAGCCGTCGTCGAACTTCTCGGGCGCGGGATCGCCGTAGTACGAGCCGGTGATCCACGAGCCGCGGCACTGGATCTCTCCCACCGCCTCGCCGTCCCACGGGAGCACGGTGCCGTCGTCGTCGACGATGCGCAGCTCGACGCCCGGGAGCGGCCGGCCGGTGAGCGCTCGCCAGTCCATCTCCTCGGTGGTGCCGAGCGGCACGCCCCGCGGCGGGAGCGACACCGCCGCGACCGGGCTGGTCTCGGTCATCCCCCACGCCTGCAGCATGCGGATGCCGAAGCGCTCCTGGAACGCCTCCATCAGCGCGCGGGGCACGGCCGCGCCGCCGCACATGATCCGCTGCAGCGACGAGAAGTCGACCTCGTGGTCTTCGGAGTAGCGCAGGAGGTCGGCCCAGATGGTGGGCACCGCGCACGTGGTGGTCGGCCGTTCGTCGGCGATGAACTTCGCCAAGCGGCTCCGCCTGCAGGTACCGGCCCGGCATGAGGAGGTCGGCGCCCGCCATCCACGCCGCGTACGGGGCGCCCCACGCGTTGGCGTGGAACATCGGGACGATCGGGAGGAGGCGGTCGTTCCACGTGTAGGGCACACCGGATCCGGTCTGGATGCCGATGGTGTGCATGAACGTGGAGCGGTGCGAGTAGACGACACCCTTCGGATTGCCGGTGGTGCCGCTCGTGTAGCACATCGCCGCCGCGCGCCCACTCGTCGACCTCGGGGAAGTCGAACGCGGCGGGATCGGCCGCGGCGAGGAGGGCCTCGTAGCTCACGAACTCGGCGGAGTCGCGCGCTGCCGCCTCGAGCGTGCTGACGTCGCCGTCGCCGACGACGACGTAGCGCTCCACGGTCTCGAGCTCGGCCGGCGACCCGCGCCAGCAACGGCGCGAGCACGTCGTCGACGATGATCATGCGATCGCCGGCGTGGTTGACGATGTACGCGAGCTGCTCGGGGAACAACCGGATGTTGAGCGTGTGCAGCACCGCGCCCTGCATCGGCACCGCGAAGTACGCCTCGAGGTGCTCCTGGTTGTTCCACATGAAGGTGCCGACGCGGTCACCGGGTGCGATTCCCAGGTCGCGGAGGCCGACCGCGAGCCGATCGACCCGGTCGGCGACCTCGGCGAATGAGGCGTGGCGGCTGTCGTCGCCCTCGAACGTGACGACCTCGCTCTCGCCGTGCAGCGCCCGTCCGTGGCGGAAGATCATGCCGACGTTGAGCGGGAAGTCCTGCATGGTCGACTGCATCATCGGACTGATCTCCCGGGCGTGAGTCGTGACCGCCCGGAGCGTACTCGGATCGCCTCCCGCGTTCCCCGGGTCAGCCGCCGTAGTTCATGCGCGTGTCACCCATGGACAACACCGGCGTCTCCTCGTCGAGCTGGAACCCGCAGTCGACGACCTCACCCAGGAACAACGAGTGGCCGCCCACCTCGACGGTCTGGCGGACTTCGCAGTCCAGGAACGCCACCGCCTGGTCGAGGATCGGCGCACCGGTGGCACCGTCGTGGAACGGGAAGCCGTTCAGCGTGCGCGCGTCGAGATCGACGTCGACGGGCTTGGTGAACTTCCGTACGATGGCCCGGTCGTCCTGCGCGACGAGGTTCACGCTGAACACCCCGCCGTCGGTGACGAGCTCGTGCGTGAACGCCTCGCGCTCGACGCTCACACCGACGAGCTTGGGGTCGAACGACAGCTGGGTGACCCAGTTGATGGTCATCCCGTTGCGACGCTCACCGGCGCGCGATCCGAGGACATAGAGGCCGCTCGGCATCTTCCACAGGACTCGGCGCCGGAGCTTGTCGTACTCCTCGGCATCCTGACCGGATGGGATCGGGCCGACGATTCCCTGCTGCGTGGGCATCCCCGGAGGCTACCTACGCGCCACGGACGAGTGTCGCGGCGAGGTCGCCTTCACGACGGAGTCCCACCTCGAGGGGCAGGTCGACCGCCGACCACACTGCGGCCTTGGCCGCGCGCACGGCTGCGGTGGGGCGCGCCGCGATGGCGTGAGCCCGCGCGTCGGTGTGCGCTCGCAGCTCGGCTCGGGGGACGACCTCATCGACGAATCCACGAGTGAGCGCGTCGGCCGCGGCGACGCGCTCACCGGTCATCACCGCGGCGAGCCCGGCGCTGGTACCGACGACGCGCGGCAAGGTCTGGCTCGCGCCTCCGGCGGGCAACATCCCCACGCGCGCCTCGGGGAGCGCGACCACGCAGTCGTCGGATGCGATCCGGAGATCGCACTGCAACGCCAGCTCGAAACCGAAGCCCACCGTGTTGCCCTGCATGGAGGCGAGCATCGGCACGGGGACTGCGCGCAACAGCCCCCAGACGTCGCGCCCCCACCGCGCGTCGCGCATGGCGAACAGCGACGGTGCGGTCCCGAACTCCTTGAGGTCGGCCCCGGCGGAGAAGTGCTCGCCGGCGGCGGTGAACAGGACGACGCGCACCCCGGGGTCGGCGATGACCGCTCCCAGGATCTCGCACAGGGCGTCGCGCGTCGCGACGTCGTAGATGTTGATCGGCGGATGGTCGAACTCGATCTCCGTGATCGGGCCGCGGAGGTGGACGTGCAGCCGGTCGTCACTCACCGCGCCGCTCCCGTTCGAGCAGGCGCCCGACCGCACCTTCCAGCGAGACGCGGGCGTGTGCGCCACGCTCGCTCGCGGTGAGCAGGTGGACGGCGGTGACCGCGCCGACGAGCCCCGCGACGGGGTCGGCGACCGAGGTGCGGGCGAGACGGGGCGGCTCGTGACGGGCGGCCCAGCCTCCGTGGGCCTCGGCCCCCGGGCCGTACCCCGGACGGTCGGAACCCACGAACGCGCCGACCCGCAGCCGCGCGCCACCCGGCTCGATGCCTGCGTTGGCGAACACGCGCGGGGGGTGGCCTTCCACCACGAGGTCGGCGTGCTCGACGAGGGCGGCCACCGCGTCGCGGTCGGCCGGGGCCCCCAGGTCGAGTCCGACCACGACCTGTTCGCGCACGAGGGCGTCGCGCAGCGGGAACGGGTCGGGCCGGCCCGGGTGCTCCACCTTCACCACCCGCGCGCCGAGGCCGGCGAGCACACGTCCGAGCAGGGGTGTCGCCCACGCGGTGCCGAACAGCACGACGGCGGCACCCTCGATCGAGGCGTCGGTGAGATCGGGCACCCGATCGGGCACGGCGGGCGCCGTGCGCACTGCCGCGGCCGGCAGCATCCACGCCTCGGCTTCCTGGTCGATCTCGTCGATGGTCAGACCGTGGAGATCGGGCCACGACGCACCCAACGCGGTCACCAGGTCGACGAACGACGACCACGCAGTGGGAGGCCCCGGATGCACCCATCCGTCGGCGACGCGCACGAGCGGCGCGGGCACCGGCCAGACGACACGATGCAGTGCGCGCACGTGGAGATCCGCGCCGGGCCGGGCCTCGGGCGGCACCACGACGCCGAGCCGGTCGGAGAGCTCGCTGAGCTCACGGCGCGCCACCGCCAACCCGACCGGGGTCGCGCATCGCGTCTTCATGCCCGAGCCGTCACGACCCGGTGAAGCGCGGCGGTCGCTTCTCGAAGAACGCAGCGATGCCCTCGGCGCGGTCGTCGGTGGTGGAGATCAGGAGATTGAGATCGGATTCGAGTCGCAACGCGTCGGCGAGCGTGAGGTCGCGGCCGCGCTGCACCGCGTCGCGCGCCGCCGCCTGCGCGCGCGGCGCGCCGCGTGCGAGCTGCGCAGCCAGCGCGTCGGCGCGCGCGCCGGGATCGGGGTCGATCACCGCGAGACCGCTGCGCACGAGCTCGTCGGCTTCGACCGCATCACCGACCACGAGCATCCGCAGCGCCAGCGCAACCCCGCCGAGACGGGTGAGGCGCTGCGTGCCGCCCCAGCACGGCAATTGGCCGTCGCCGACCTCGGGGAAGGCCATCGACGCGTCGGGACCGACGATCCGGAGGTCGGCCGCCAGCAGCACCTCCGCGCCGGCTCCGATCGCCGGCCCGTTCCACACGGCGATGGTCGGCGCAGGGAACGACGCCACCATCGCGGCCGGGTCGCGCAGCCCCACGGGAGTGAGCACGCGCGCCTCGCGCGCGCCGGCGCCGTCCAGCGCGCGCACGAGCAGCGCACGCGGCGGGTCGACCGTGAGGTCGTCGAGCTCCGCGAGCAGGCGACCGCACGCCGCCCGAGACGGATCGGCCAGCGGTCCCGGCGAGAGCTCGACGGTGGCGACGACGGTGATGTGCGCGCCCCGGGTCAGGCGCCGACGCGCGCGAGGGCGTCGACCTCGGCCCGCTCCGCGTCGGTGAGGGTCCACGCGGTGGTGGCGGCAGCGTTGGCGCGCACCTGCTCGGGCGAGGTGGCGCCCGCGATCACGCTCCCGACCGCGGGTGTGCCGGCGAGCCACGAGAGCGCGAGCTCGATGAGCGAGTGGCCGTGGGCCTCCGCGTACTCGGCCAGCCGTTCCACCACGTCGAAGCGCTCGTCGCTCGCGAAGTGATCGGCCATCGGGCCCCACGCGGCGAGGCGCGAGCCTTCAGGGTGCTCCTCGCCGCGGCGGTACTTGCCGGTGAGCATGCCGCTGGCGAGCGGGAAGTACGGCATGAGCACCACATCGAGGCGTTCGCACACCGGGAGCACGTCGTCTTCCACCGAACGGTTCAGGAGACTGAAGTCGTTCTGCGCGTTCACGAAGCGCGGGACGCCGAGCTCGTTCGCGACGCTGCTCGGCTTGCTCGAGTTGCTCACCGCTGAAGTTGGAGCAGCCGATCTCGAGCACCTTGCCGTCGGCGACGAGCTTGGCGAACGCGGAGAGGGTCTCGGCGATCGGGGTGTCGGCGTCGGGCTGGTGCAGCAGGTAGAGGTCGATGTGGTCGGTCCCGAGCCGGCCGAGGCTCTCCTCGCAGTGCCGGGTGATGTACGGTTCGCTCCCGCCGTGCTCGCCCTCGGGTACCTGCATCCCGACCTTGGTGGTGATGACGGCCTCGGCGCGGCGGCTGCCGAGCGCACGCCCGAGGAACACCTCGGACTGGCCCTTGCCGTAGATGTCGGCGGTGTCGAAGTGGTTGACGCCGGCGTCGAGAGCGGCATCGACCACCCGCTTCGACGCGTCTTCGTCGATCCGCATGCCGAAGTTGTTGCAACCGAGGCCCGCGACCGACACCTCGAGGCTGCCCACGCTGCGCAATTCCATCTCTCGCTCCTTCACCGCCGGGACACCCACGCTACTGCCGACCGTCCTCAGTAGCCTCGGGCACCGGCACACAGGGGGACGAGGGAAGACCATGGACGAGGTCGGCGAGGCGTACCGAGGTGTCCGGCTGCGGGTCGGCGAGCTCGTCTCCGCGTGCGACGACGCCGCGCTCGCCGATCCCCGCGCCGGCCACGCCCGAGTGGACGGTGCACGATCTGCTCGCGCACCTGGTGGGCGTGACCGCCGACATCGTGTCGGGCAACCTCGACGGGGTCGGCACCGACACGTGGGCCGCGGCGCAGGTCGACGCCCGTCGCGGGGTCCCCTGCGACGCGCTGGTGGCCGAGTGGGCCGAGCACGGGCCCGTGGTCGAGAGCATGGCCGGCCAGTTCGGTCGGGCCGCGGGTCAGCTGGTGTCGGATGCGGTGACCCACGAGCACGACGTGCGGGGCGCGTTCGGTGAGCCCGGCGCGCGCGACTCCGACTGCGGTGACGCTGAGCTTCGGGTACCTGGGCTCCTCCCTCAGCGAACAGCTCGACGCCGCCGGGCGGGGAGCACTCGTCGTGCACCACGACGACACGACCGACACCATGGGCACCGGCGACACGGTCGCGTCGTTGCGCATCGACGACTTCGAGTTCATGCGCGCGCTCACGGGCCGCCGCAGCGTCGAGCAGATGGCGGCGTACGACCTGGGACGGCGAGTTCGCGCCCGAGCACCTCGTGCTCGCCCGATTCACCGCGCGTCCCGATCCCCTCGTGGAGTAGCCGGGTACCGTCGGCGCCGGTGAACTTCTCCCGTTCGTTCGCGCCGTTTCGGCAGCGTCGCTTCGCGCTCCTCTGGGCCGGTGCCTTCGTGTCGAACATCGGCACGTGGATGGAGACGGTGGGCGTCGGCATCCTCGTCACCACCGCGACCGGCAAGGCGGGCTGGACCGGTCTGGTCGCGGCGGCCGGCTTCGTGCCCACCGCATTGCTCGCACCGGTGGGTGGCGCGCTGGCCGACCGCGTGCCGCGTCGCACGCTCCTGCTCACCACCACGTCGTTCCAGATCCTGTTCGCGGCACTGCTCACGTTGGTGACGAGCCTGGGTGATCCGAGCCCCGGCCTGGTGACGCTCATCGTGCTCGGCGCAGGGTGCGCGAACGCCATCGGGTTCCCCGCGTTCCAGTCGATGCTGCCCGACCTCGTGCCGCGCGAAGACCTTCCGGGCGCGGTCGCCCTCTCGTCGGCGCAGTGGAACCTCGGCCGCGTGATCGGTCCCGCGCTCGCGGGCCTCGTGATCGGGCTGGGCGGCTACGAGCTCGCGTTCGCGCTCAACACCTTGAGCTTCTTCGCGGTGTTCGCGGTGGTGGCGTCGTTCAGGCTCCCGCCACCGGTGTCGTCGGCCGGGGTGTCGATCTTCGGCTCGATCCGTGAGGGCGCTCGCTTCGTGCGGGGCGATGCCGCGCTGCGCTTCGTCGTCGGGTGCATGGCCCTCAACTCGTTGCTGGCGGCGCCGTTCATCGCGCTCATCCCCGCGGTCGCACTCGAGGTGTTCCACGAAGAGAAGCTGGGCACCGCGGCCCTGGTCACGTCGCAAGGCATCGGCGCAGTGTGCATGGGCCTGGCGTTGGCGACGCTGTTCGGGCGCTTCGGGACCCGCCGCGTCCTGCTGGGCGTGCTGTTCTCGTTGCCGGTCGCGCTGGTGCTCTACGCGCTCGCGCCGACGCTGCCGCTCGCGGTGGTCGCGATCTTCGCCGTCGGGGCGCTGTACCTCGGTTCGCTGTCGAGCTTCACGACGGTCGGCGCAATTGCGCGCGCCGGCCGAGCTGCGCGGTCGGGTGGTGAGCGTGCTGATGATGTTGATCGGCGCGCTGTACCCCATCGGCAGCATCGCTGCAGGGCGCCATCGCCGACGAGATCGGACTTGCGCGCCACGACCACCGGCGCGGCGGTGCTGCTCGGCGCGCTGCTGCTGGCGTGGCGCGTCCTGCGGCCGCGTGCGTCGCACGCCATCGGCGACACCATCACGATCGCGGCCACCACACGGCGGACTCGACGCGGTGGTGTCACCGGCCGCGCCACCGGCTCCCGATGCCACTGCCGCGCGAAACTTACCGAGTGCCTGATCATGCGGCCCGGCGTGCGCGCCGGCTCTCGCTCGAGCTGAAGTACGCCGCGATCGCAGTCACGATCGTGCTGCTGTTCGTGGTGCTGCACGCGTTCGGCGCGTTCAGCGGTGTGAACGACACCGTCACCGACGGGGTGAACCGGCTCGCCGGGCTCGGGCTCGTCGGCATCTTCCTGATCGCGCTGGTCGCGAACCTGTCGATCCTGGTACAGATCCCGTACACGTTGCCGTTGCTCTCGGCCGCGCTCGGAGGCGCCAGCCTGCAGAACGTGATGGGACTGGGGGTCGCCTCCGGTCTCGGCGCCGGCATCGGCGCGGTGGCGTCGTACAAGGTCGCCGACGCGCTGGTGGGCAAGAGCCAGCGGCTGCCCGAGGGCCGGACGATGCGTTGGATCGCCCGCAACGTCGACGACCGCCCGCGCGCCACGTCGTGCGCGATCTTCCTCGTCGGGCTCTCACCGCTGCCCGACGGCGCGGTCGTGGTACCGCTGGCCGTCGTCCACTACGGCATGCGGCGGCTGGCGGTCCCGCTGTTCCTCGGCAAGTTCTTCCACAACGTGCTCTTCGCGCTGATCTTCTACGCGTTCGCTTCGTGGTCGGCCGAGCACGTGTCGCAGAAGGCCAGCACCGAGTTGGCGGTGCTGGTCGCGGTGCTGTTCATGGTGCTGGTCGGATACCACGCGGAGAAGGCCCGGAGCGTCGTGCGCCACACCGAGACGCGGCAGCCCGCGCACCCGCCCGATCCGGGGTCGGAACCTGCGGTGTGACCGCGGGAGCAACTGCTCCTAGAATCTCCGCTCATGGGAACCGCGGGCCCCGCGTCCACCGGCACGGCCAACGGCGTCCCCAGCCGCGACTCGGTCCTCGAGTCCGGCACCGAGATCCGGGTCGAGGAGCTCGCCGCGGCGCGCCGAGGTCTCCGTCGACACCATCCGCTTCTACCAGAAGCGCCAATTGCTCCCGCCGCCCCGCCGGGCCGGTCGCATCGCCTGGTACGGCGCCGACCACGTCGAGCGGCTCCAGCGGATCAGGGAGCTCCAACGCCAGGGCTTCTCGCTCGCGGTGATCCGTCGGCTGCTGGCCGGTGAGCTCGACGCCGCCGACGTGCCCCTCGCGGCCGCGGTGGCGGGGGCGCAGGCCGGCGACGCCGAGCTGCTCACCCTCGACGAGCTGGCCGCGCGCGTCGGCGTACCGGCACCCCTGCTCGACGCGATCGCACGCGAGGGACTGATCGTCGCACAGCAACGCGACGGCGCGACCGGTTACACCGCGGCCGACGCCGACGTGCTGCGCGCGGGATTGCGTCTGCTCGAAGCCGGCTTTCCGCTGCCCGATCTGCTCGCACTGGCGCGGCGTCACCACGACGCCACACGTGCGATCGCGGCCGACGCGGTCGAGATGTTCGACGAGCACGTGCGACGGCCGATCCAGGCCAGCGATCTCGACGACGATGCGAAGGCGGAGCGATTGGTCGAGGCTTTCCGCACCTTGCTCCCCACCGTCACCACGCTCGTCGCCAACCACTTCCGCAGCGTGCTGCTCGAAGTCGCGCAGGAACACCTCGAAGCGGTCGGTGATCCGCGGGAGCTCGCGGCTGCGCGCGGCGAAGCTGGGTGGGACCACTCATGAGCGTCCTCGGGTCGGGACGGCTCGCTGCCGCAGGGCGACGCCAAGCACGACGCGGTCGTGGGCATGTTCGACCGGCTCGCGCCGCGCTACGACCGCATGAACCGCATCATCTCGCTCGGCATGGACACGGGCTGGCGACGACGCACCGTCGACGCGCTCGCGGCCGTGGCCGGCGGCACGGTGCTCGATCTCGCGTGCGGTACCGGCGACCTGTGTCGTGACCTCGCGGCGCGCGGGTACTCACCGATCGGCGTCGACTTCTCCGCAGGGATGCTCGGCGCAGCACGGGTGGACACCCCCCTCGTACGCGGCGACGGTGCCGCACTCCCCTTCGCCACTGCGAGCGCCGACGGCCTCACCTGTGGCTTCGCGCTGCGCAACTTCGTCGATCTCGACGCGGTGTTCGCCGAATGCGCTCGTGCGCTGCGGGTCGGTGGTCGTTTCGCCGCCCTCGACGCCACCGTGCCCACCAACCCGCTGATGCGGGCCGGCAACGCGGTGTGGTTCCGCGGCGCAGTACCGCTCCTCGGTCGGGTCGTGGCGCACGACGCCGAGGCCTACCGCTACCTGCCGAAGAGCACCGCCTACCTGCCGGCGGTCCCCGAGCTCGAGGATCGCCTCCGGGCAGTCGGGTTCCGCAACGTGCGCCACACCACGCTCACCGGCGGCTCGGTGCTGCTGCTCACCGGGACGCGCGTGTGACCACGACGGTGCCCGCCCGACTGCGCGTCGGTCACGCGCGAGGTCGACCTGCCCGGCGATGCGCTCGGGGGCTTCGATCCCTGTGGCTTCGCCTGGCTCCACCACGGCACGCGTCTCGTCACGTCGGGGATCGCCGCTCGCGTCTCGCCCGGGAACGCCGCCGCCGTGCTCGCCGCGGTGGACGCCGACGATCCGCTCGGCCTGCCGGGCACCGGGGCGATCGCGGTGGGCGCGCTGCCGTTCGACCCCGAGGCGGCGGGCGAGCTCGTGGTGCCGACGCGAGTGCACGGCGTGTGCGACGGTCGGGCGTGGGTCACCGAGATCGGTCCCGGCGAGTCGGCCGCCGCGGTCGCGACGACGCCGCCGACCCGCTTCCAGGTCACCGCGCCGCGCACGCGCGACGAGTGGCGCGTCGCCGTCCGGCGCGCGCTCGCAGCCATCGACGCCGGCGAGCTCGAGAAGGTCGTGCTCGCTCGCGAGGTGCTGATCAGCGCCGACACTGCGTTCGACGCCCACGAGATCGTGCGCGGGCTCGTCGCCAGTCAGCCGGGATCGTTCGTGTACTCGAGCGCAGGGTTCGTGGGCGCGAGCCCGGAGCTCCTCGTGCGCCGCACCGACGACGTGGTCGAGTCGCGTCCGGTGGCGGGCACGACTGTCGCAGACAGCGACGAAGCCCTGCTCGCGCTCGCGGCGTCGGTGAAGGACACGCGGGAGCACCGCTTCGTCGTCGACGAGATCATCGACGTGCTCGACCCTCGCTGCACCCAGCTGCACCGCGACGCGGTGCCCGAGGTCGCGGTCTTCGGACCCGTCGCACACCTGGCCACGCCCGTCCGGGGGCGCCTCGCCGCGCCAGGACCCAGCGCGCTCGACCTCGCCCGGTTGCTCCATCCCACGCCCGCAGTCGGGGGCACGCCGCGCCGCGCCGCGCTCGACGCGATCCGCGAGCTCGAGGGCTTCGACCGCGGTCGCTACGCGGGTCCCGTCGGTTGGGTCGACGCCCGCGGTGACGGCGAGTGGGCCATCGCGCTGCGGGGCGCCGAGCTCGACGGCGCCCGCGCTCGCCTGGTGGCCGGCGCCGGCATCATCGCCGGGTCCGACCCCGACGCCGAGTGGGCCGAGACCCAGGCCAAGCTCGAACCCATGCTGCGAGCGCTCGTCCGCCCGTAGGCCAGGTCCCGCCTACACCGAGTCCGCGACCGCGGCCCACACCTCGCGGTGGCGGATGACGTTCGCCTCGCGGTCGGTGTGCACCCGCACCACCTGCACACCGCCGGTGTCCACGGCGGTGAGCACCGCGGGCTCGAGCTCCGCCGCCGCGCCCACCTCGGTGACCGGGATGCCGTGCACCGCCGCCAGCGCACCGAGATCAACCGGCTGCGGGGTGCCGAACAGCGTCTCGAAGTGCTCGGGGAGTTCGGCCTGCGGGAGGAACGAGAAGATCCCACCGCCACCGTTGTCGACGACGACGAACGTCACGTCGACGCCACGGTCGGTCGCGCCGAGCAAGCCGTTGGAGTCGTGGAGGAAGCAGAGATCGCCGAGCAGCGCGACGGTCGCGCCCTCGGACCCGGCGGCGATCCCGAGTGTGGTCGACACGAACCCGTCGATCCCGTTCACCCCGCGGTTGGCGTGGAACGTCACCTGGTCACGCGTCGGCGCGAAGCTCTCGACGTCGCGCACCGGCATGCTCGACGCGACCACGAGGGACCCGTCGGTCGGGGTCACGCGTACGACATCACGGGCGATCCGACCTTCGAACGGCTCGTCCCATCCGTCGATCAGGGCGTCGATCACCGTCCGAGCCGCCAGGTCGCCGTCGGTCCATGTGCGCACCCACTCCTCGTCGACCATGACGTCGACGGCGTCGGCGAGCGCGCCGAGCAGCAACTCGGGATCGGCGACCATCCGGCCGCTGACACCGTGCTCCGGGTCGAGCCACGCGCCGTCGGGGTCGACGAGCACCTGGTCGACCGATGCATCGAGCCACTGCACGAGCGGCTTGTTGGTGGTGGGCCCACCGATGCGCAACACCACGTCGGGCCGGTGGTCATCGGCGAACCCGCCGACGCGCAGCAGCGGGTCGTAGGCGCCGATCGTGCCCTGGACCCGGAGGTTGGAGAGGGGATCGGCCAGGATCGGCCATCCGGCGACCTCCGCGAAGCGCAACACCGTCGACGGACGGACGCCAGCACCCCAGCCCGCGACGATCAGGCCGCGCGGGCGGTCGGCGATGAGATGCGCGAGCGCGTCGAGCATCTCGACCGACGGCGCGCGCACGCCAGGCGCCGACGCGGTCCACGGTCGGTCGTCGGAACGGCCGGGCGCGTCGACGAGCTCCTCACCCGTCGGCACCAGCGGCTCGCGGAACGGCAGGTTCAGGTGCACGGGCCCCGCGGGTGACCCACTGGCCTCGGCGACCGCGCGCGACGCGAGCGCGCGCCACGCGGCGCCGGCACCGTCGCGGTCGCTCGGCACCTCGGCCTCGTGGAACCAGCGGGCCGCGTCGCCGAAGAGCTGCACCTGGTCGACGGTCTGGCCCGCCCCGGTGTCGCGCAGCTCCGGCGGACGGTCGGCGGTGCACACGATGAGCGGGACGCGCCCGTGATGGGCTTCGAGCACCGCGGGGTGGAAGTTGGCACCGGCGGTACCCGACGTGCACAGCACCACGGCGGGACGACCAGTGGCGCGCCCGAGACCGAGCGCGAAGAACGACGCCGAGCGTTCGTCGAGGTGCACGTGGAGGCGGATCCGGTCGTCACCCGCGAGCGCGAGCGCGAGCGGCGCCGACCGCGAACCCGGAGCGAGGCAGGCGTCGGTGACGCCGTGGCGCGCCCATTCGTCGACCAGCGTGCGGGCGAAGGCCGTGGTTGCGTCACGCGTCATGGGAGGATGCCTCCGTGGTGCTCGGCGTAGCAGGTGATCTCGTGTTCGTCCATGGCTTCACGCAGACACCGGCTTCATGGGAGCCGGTGTCGGAGGGCCTGTCGGCGCCGACGCGTGCGCTCACCGTGCCCGACGGCACCGACTTCGTCACGGTCGCGCACGCGCTCGACGACGGCCCGGCGAGCTACGTCGGGTACTCGCAGGGTGGGCGCCTGTGCCTGCAGCTCGCGCTCGACCGACCCGGCACCGTCCATCGGCTGGTGCTGGTGAGTGCGTCGCCGGGCATCGCCGACCCCGACGAGCGTGCTGCACGCCGCGCCGCCGACGAGCGACTCGCCCAGGAGATCGAGCGTGACGGCGTGGACGCGTTCCTGGAACGATGGCTCGCGCAACCGCTCTTCGCGACCTTGCCGCGCGAGCGGTCCGGCATCGACGAGCGACGCAGCGCCAACTCGGTCGAGTCGCTCACCGCGCAACTGCGCGTCCTCGGTCAGGGAGCCCAACCATCGAATTGGGCACGGCTCGGCGAGCTGCAGATGCCGGTGCTGTTGATCGTGGGCGCACTCGACACCAAGTACGTGGGGATCGCGCAACGCATGGCCGAGCTGATCACCGACGCGCGCGTCGAGGTGCTCGATGGCGCCGGGCACGCGTGCCACCTCGAGCAGCCTGCACGCGTCGGTCACCTGCTCACGTCCTTCACTTCGTAGCGCGCCAGCAGATCGTCGTCGGGGACGACTGCCCGCACCGCAAGCACGCCGTCGACCGGGACCAGTGGCGTGTGCGTGACGTCGCCGGGCAGCGCACCCAGCGTGGCGAGTCCGCACGCGTACGGCAGCTCGGGGAGCGCCGCAGCGAGCGCCACACCGGCGGCGATGCCCACCGACGTCTCCATCATCGAGCTCACCACCGCGGGCACCCCGGCAGCCTCCGCGACCGCGAGCGCGGCGTGCACACCGCCGAGCGGCTGCTGCTTGAGCACGATCACGTCGGCGGCGTCGAGCGCGCGCAACTCCCGCGCGTCGTCGAGCGAACGGATGCACTCGTCGGCCGCGATCGGCACGCCGACGCGCCGCCGCACCTCGGCGAGCTCGCTGAGGGTCGCGCACGGCTGTTCGATGTACTCGAGATCGAACGGGGCGAGCTTCGTGATCATCGCCATCGCGGCGTCGATGTCCCACGCGCCGTTGGCGTCGACCCGCACCGCCACTCCAGGGCCGACCGCCTCGCGGACGGCCCGCACCAGCGCGACCCCGCCGGCGTCGCGCACCTTCACCTTCACCGCAGGGAACCCCCGCAGGTCCTGCACGAGGAACGGGCCGTCGACCAGCGCGTTCACGGGCACGGAGTCGCGCACGGCCGGTGGGAAGCCGATCGTCGCGGCCTCCTCGGCCGCGGCACGGCACATCCCGGGATCGCTCGGATAGCCCCGCAGCGGCGAGCACTCGCCCCACCCCGCCGGCCCTTCGAGCAGACCGACGACACGCTCGCCGAGCCGGAGACGGTGCTCGTTCAGGAGAGGCACAGCCCCACGCTCACCAGCACCGCGACGACCACTTCGACCTTCGACGTGGCCACCAGCACCTGCACCAACGACGGCGGGTCGTCGCGGGTGAGGATGGTGCGCACCGGCGTGACCGCGAGCGGCAGGGCCAGCAGTCCGAGCAGGGCCCACGGTTGCGAGATGCCCATGATCGCCACCGACGCGAACGACCCGACGTAGCAGGCGACGAACATCCGCTTGGCCGTCGTCGCGCCCAGCCGCACGGCGAGCGTGCGCTTCCCGGTGACCGCGTCGCTGGGCACGTCGCGCACGTTGTTGGCGAGCAGGATCGCGCACGCGAGCAGCCCGACGACGAGGGAACCCCACCATGCGGCAGCCGGGACTTCTTCGATCTGCACGTACGCGGAGCCGACCGTCGCCACGAAGCCGAAGAACACCAGCACCATGAGCTCACCGAGACCGAGGTAGCCGTAGGGCTTGGGCCCGCCGGTGTAGAGCCACGCCGCGCCGATGGCCGCGACCCCCACGAGCAACAGCCACGGGTTGACCGCCAGTGAGAGCACCAGCCCCGCGACCGCCGCCACACCGAACGCCAGGAAGGCGGCGCGCTTCACCGCGCCGGGTGTCGCGAGTCCGGTGGCCGTGAGGCGCACCGGACCCTTGCGGTCCTTGTCGGTGCCGCGCACGCCGTCGGAGTAGTCGTTGGCGTAGTTGACGCCGACCTGCAGCGCGAGCGCGACCAGCAGCGCGCACCCGAATCGCCACCAGATCACGCCGTCGGCGTCTGCGACCGCCGCCGCGGTGCCGACGAGCACCGGCGCCACCGCCGCCCCCAACGTCCGCGGCCGTGCGCCCTGCACCCACAACGTCGCCGCGGTCACGCGCCGCACTCCCAACCGGCGTCGAAGTGATCGAGAGGTTCGCTCACCGTGGCGCCGGACGCATGGAGGTGGTGCTGGGTCACGGGCGTTCGGGGAACTGGCCGAAGGCGGGCTCGCGCGGCTCGAGGTGGGCGCGGGGGCGGGTCACCCGGTCGGTGCTCTCGTTCGCGGTGTTCACGGGCGTCTCCACTCTTGGAGCGATCACTCCTACGAACGACGTACGGTAGCGCGGGCAGCCGGCGGTGGGACACGGGGGCGCCCGAAGGGTCGGTACCCTTCGCCCATCACCGTTCCCCGAGACCTCCGGCCCATGCTGGCCACGCCCGCGACCGACCTGCCCGGCGACGAGCACTGGGCGTTCGAGATGAAGTGGGACGGCATGCGAGCCCTGGTGGGCGTCGACCGGGGCGACGTGTGGCTCACCTCGCGAGCCGGCAACGACGCCACCGGCCGCTTCCCCGAGATCGCGGGGATCGCCGATGCCCTCGGGTCGGTCGATGCCCTGCTCGACGGCGAACTGGTCGCGCTCGACGACGCCGGCGTCCCGAGCTTCGAGCGCCTGCAGCCGCGCATGCAGGCCCACGGGCACGGCGCGGTGCGAGCGCGCGCCGCGGTGCAACCAGTCGTGCTGATGCTGTTCGACGTGCTCTGGCTCGCCGGCCACTCCACGTGCGAGCTGCCGTACACGGAACGCCGGACGTTGCTCGAACACCTCGCGCTCGCCGGCCCGTCGTGGCAGACGCCCCCGACGACGTACGGGGCCGTCGGGGAGAAGACGGGCGCCGCCGTCCAGGAGGCGAGCCGCGCCCTCGGGCTCGAAGGTGTCGTCGCCAAGCGAGTCGACAGCCTCTACCTCCCCGGCACGCGCGCGGACGCGTGGCGCAAGGTGAAGACCACGCGCGGCCAGGAGCTCGTGGTGGGCGGATGGCTGCCGGGCGCGGGACGACTCGAAGGGCACCTCGGTTCGCTGCTCGTCGGCTACCACGACGACGGTGAGCTCCGCTTCGCCGGGCGCGTCGGATCGGGCATCGACGCGACCGCGCGCGAGCTGCTCACGCGTGCGCTCACGCCCCTGCGACGCGCCGACTCCCCGTTCGTGTCGACCCCCAAGCTGCCCCAGCCGCGCTGGGTCGAACCCGAACTGGTCGTCGAGGTCGGCTTCCACGAGTGGACGAGCCAGGGTGTGCTGCGGGCACCGCGCTATCGCGGGCTGCGCGACGACAAGCCCGCGGCCGACGTCGTACGTGAGACCTAGACGGTCGCAGTACCGTCCTGCACATGACCGACGACTTGGCCGTCCTCGATGCCACCGCGCAGGCTGCGCTCGTCCGCGACGGCACGGCCTCGCCGCGCGAGCTGGTCGACGCTGCGCTGGCGCGCGTCGACGCGGTGAACGGCGAGCTCAACGCGGTGATCCACCGACGCGACGAGCGTGCTCGCGCCGAGGCCGACGCCGGCCCCCCCGACGGCCCGTTCCGCGGGGTCCCGATCCTGGTGAAGGACCTCGACGGATCGCTCGCGGGCGCGCCCCTGCATCTCGGCAACCGGATGCTGCGTGACCTCGGCTACGTCGCGGACCACGACTCCCACCTCTTCGCGCGACTGCGCGCCGCCGGCTGTGTGATCGTCGGCAAGACGAACACACCCGAGCTCGGCCTGCTGCCCACCACCGAGTCGCAGGCGTACGGCCCGGCGCGCAACCCCTGGGATCTGACCCGCTCGCCCGGCGGCTCGAGCGGCGGCAGCGCGGCTGCGGTGGCATCGGGGATGGTGCCGTTCGCCCACGCGGGCGACGGCGGCGGCTCGATCCGCATCCCGGCCAGCGCGTGCGGCCTCTTCGGGCTGAAGCCGTCGCGCGGGCGCGTCTCGCTCGGTCCCGACGACGGCGAGGCATGGGCCGGCCTGGTGGCGCGTCATGTGGTGACGCGATCGGTGCGCGACAGCGCGGCAGTGCTCGACGTCATCGCAGGCGGCGTGCCGGGTGATCCCTACGGCGCCGTCCTGCCGGTCGCGAGGCCATACGTGGAGGAGGTGGGCGCCGATCCCGGGCACCTGCGGATCGGGACCTTGTCCGCTCGGTCGCCGGCCGGCCTGGTCGCAGTGGACGGTGCCTGCACCGGAGCCACCCACGACACCATGGTCCAGCTCGAGAAGGTCTGCGGCCACACCGTCGAGGACGCATACCCGGCCGCACTCGACGACATCGAGCTGCTCGTGCACTTCACCACCGTGCTCGCCGCCAGCACGGCCTACGACCTCCGCAAGTTGGCCGCGCTCGTCGGTCGCGACCTCGGCCCCGACGACGTCGAACCGTTCACCTGGGCGCAGGCCGAGGTGGGACGTGCGGTCACCGCGGAGGCCTACATCGAGGCGGTCGAGTCACTGCGCGCCTGGTCGCGTCGGGTCGTGCGGTGGTGGGAGCCCGACGGCGGCGGCTTCGACCTCCTCCTCACGCCGACCATGGCGAAGCCCCCCGCTCCACTCGGCGAGATCCGGGGCGACGACGCGGACGGCGCGCTCCTCGCCGCGACGCCCTACGCCGCGTTCACCGTGCCGTTCAACGTCACCGGCCAACCGGCGATGTCGATCCCGCTGTCGTGGAACGACGGCCTCCCGATCGGCGTCCAGTTCGTCGCCGCGCCGGGACGGGAAGACGTGCTGTTCCGACTCGCCGGACAACTCGAGGTCCTGCGCCCGTGGCTCGACCGGCGACCGCCGGTGCACGCGAACGTCTAGGGCTGCACCGCGCGCGCCGGATCGATCGCCGGAGCGTCACCACCGGACATCCACTCGGCACGTGCTCGTGTCGTCGCCACCGCCGCGTGCTCGTGCGGCACGATGAAGAAGGTGTCGTCCACGATCGCGTCGCGCACGGCGTCGGCCACCACCTCGGGCGCGATGCCCGCGTCGGTCAGGGCCTTGGCGAGGTCGGCCGTCGCCCGCGAGTCGGGTCTCTCGGTCCACTCCACCACCGAGGCGGGCGCGTTGCGGTTCGACTCGCCGATGCGGGTCTGCACGAAACCCGGGCACAGCACCGACACGCCGACCGCCGAGCCGCGCGCGACGAGATCGTGGTGCAGCGACTCGCTCAGACCCACCACGGCGAACTTCGTCGTGCAGTAGATGCCGAGCCCGGCGACGCCCCCGAGACCGGCGAGCGACGCAGTGTTCACGATGTGGCCTTCGTTCTGCTCGAGCAGGAGCGGCAGGAAGGCGTGCACGCCGTGCACGACGCCCATGAGGTTCACCCCGATCGTCCACTCCCAGACCGCGAGGGGTGCGTCGACGATCCCCCCGCCGCCGACGCCGGCGTTGTTGCACACCACATGGACGGCGCCGAACGCGGCCAGCGCCTGGTCGCGCACCGCCTCGACGTCGGCGGCAACCGCGACATCGGCCGCCACCCCGAGCACGCGTGCGCCGCCCGCTTCGAGCTCCGCCACCGCGGCGGCGAGCGGGACGGTCTCGACGTCCGCGAGGACGACCCGCATCCCCTCGGCCACGAACCGGCGGGCCAGCGCCCGCCCGATGCCGCTCGCGCCGCCGGTGACCACCGCCACCCGCTCCCGCAGGTCCCGCATCTCCGCACCTCCTCCGCCGTCGCGGGGAGTGTCGCACACCACCACCGATGCCGCGAACGCACGTGAGGCCGTGAGGCCTCACGTACAGTGACATTTGATTCACGGAGCGTCACTGGATATCGTCGGCATCTCATGACCGAATGCGCTGCGGTCGGGCCCGTGGCAACGGGTGGGGCGGGTGAGGGCGCACGAAGCGGCCTTTCCAACCGGGTGATCTGGAGCTTCGTCGCGGTCGGAATCGCCCTGCCGCTCCTGTCGCTGCAATTCGCCACTGACAGCGCCCGGTCGTTCCTCTTCGACGTCCTCGCGGTGGTCGCCGCGGTCGGTGCCGTCGCGGGCCTCTGGGTCAACCAACCCCGGCGCCGACGGTTGTGGGAGTGCTTCACCGTCGCCCTCGTGCTGTTCGCAGCCGGCGACGTCGTCTTCGATTTCGTCCAGCGGTTGGTCGGCCGTCCCGACGGCTACCCCTACGCCGACGTCTTCTACCTGGCCGGCTACAGCATCATGGGTGCCGCGCTCTCCGACTCGCCGCGCGCCCGGTACGACCGTGAGACCACGATCGACAGCGTCGTCGTGTCGATCGCCCTCGCGGCGGTGGTGTGGCAGTGGATCGTGACGCCGGTTCTCGACAGCACGTCGGGCGCCACCATCGAGCGGATCGTGGCGGTCGCCTACCCCATCGCCGACCTCGTGCTCGTCGTGGTGACGGTGTACGCCATCTTCACGCTCCCCCGCTGGTCACCGGCGGCGTGGTTCCTGTTCGCAGGCCTCACCACCATGCTCGTCGCCGACGGCATGTACGCGCGCATGCTCGCCGACAACTCCTACCGCGACGGCGCGCCCGCGGATGCGCTGTGGCCCCTCGCCTACTTCCTGCTCGCGGCGGCGGTGATGCACCCGTCGATGCGCAACCTCTGGGAAGGCGAAGCCAGCCCTCTCAGACGCGAGCGCGCGCGCATGGTCGTGCTCGGTGCTGCGCTGTTCGCCGCGCCCGCGGTCGTCATCCTCGACGACTCGGGTTCGAGCGCGGCCTTCACGCTCGCCGCCATCACCGGTGTCGCCGCGCTCGGCGTGGCCTGGCGCATCGTGCGGCTCGTCGACGAGTCGAACCATGCCCGGGCAGAGATCGCTGAGAGCGAGGCCCGCTTCCGGGCGCTCGTGCAGCACGCCACCGACATCGTCATCGTGCTCGACGTCCACGGCATCGTCACCTACCTCAGTCCCTCGATCGACGCCGTGTTCGGCCAGAAGGCCGAGAGCCTGCTCGGCACGAGCTTCGTCGACTACCTCGACGAGGAGGGCATCGCCCAGAGCCTGACGCTCTACCAGAGCCTGCTGGACCACCCCGACGATCCGGTGGCGACGGAGTTTCACGCGTTCGACGGCGAAGCATGGCGCTGGGTCGAAGCGACGTGGACGAACCAGCTGCACGAGCCGGCAGTGGGCGGCTTCGTGGGCAACATGCGCGACATCACCGACCGCAAGCGCGCCAACGCCTTCGGAGTTGCCGAGACGCGCGTCCTCGAGCTCATCCTCTCCGGCGCGCCGGTACCGGAGACCTTGACGACGATCGTGCGGGCGCTGGAGACGTACATCCCCGACGGCGTGGGATCGATCCGATTGCTCGACGCCGAACGCACGACGCTGGAGTGCGTCGCCGCGCCGAGCCTTTCGCCGGAGTACATCGAAGCGGTCACCGACCACACGACCAGGTCCGACGTCGAAGTGTTCCTCAGCGCGACCGAGACGCGCGTCCTGCGCGACATCGAGCACGAAGGGGCTCGCGAGGAGCTCAACCAACTCTGCCTCGCCAACGACCTGCGCGGCATCTGGTCCACGCCGATCCGCTCCCCCGACGGTTCCGAGCTCCTCGGGCTGTTCGCCTTCTTCGTCCGTCACGTGCGCGATCCGCGTGCCAGCGAGCTCGCGATCCTCGAGCGCGCCCGCGATCTGGCTGCACTTGCGATCGACCGCGACGCGCGCACCGAGGAGCTCGGCCGTCTCGCGCTGCACGACACCCTCACCGGACTGCCGAACCGTGCGCTCGCGCACGACCGGCTCGAGCACGCGCTCGAACGACTCTCCCAGAGCGACGGCGGCGCCATGGTCGCGGTGCTGTTCGTCGACCTCGACCGCTTCAAGCTGGTGAACGACGGTCTCGGCCACGAGACGGGCGACGAGCTGCTGGTGGCGGTGAGCCGGCGCCTCGCCGCGACCGTCCGGCGCCAGGACACCATCGCCCGCATCGGTGGCGACGAGTTCGTCGTGCTGTGCGAGGACCTGTACGACGAGGACCAGGCCGTCGAGCTCGCCGACCGTGCCGCACACGCATTCACCGAGCCGTTCACGCTCTCGCGCGCCGAGGTCACGGTGTCGGCCAGCATCGGCATCGCCGTCACCAGCCGATCGGCGGACCGGGCTTCGAACCTGCTGCAAGACGCTGACGCGGCGATGTACCGGGCCAAGCGCCGGGGCGGGGCGCGCCACGAGCTCTTCGACGAGGCCATGCACACCCAGGCGGTGTCGCGTCTCCTCACCGAGCGGGCCCTGCGCCGCGCGCTCGAGCGCGACGAACTACGGGTGCTCTTCCAGCCGGGGTTCGACCTCGCCACCGGCGAGCGGGTTGCCGTCGAGGCGTTGCTCCGCTGGGATCATCCCGTGCGGGGGCTCGTCTCGCCCATCGACTTCCTGCGGGTGGCCGAAGACACGGGCATGATCGTGCCGATCGGTGCGTGGGTGTTCACGCAGGCGTGTGAAGTCGCGCGCGCCGCCCGGCACGGCGGTGACGAGCATCCGCTCGCCGTGTCCATCAACGTGTCGGCGCGCCAACTGCAGCGATCCGACTTCCCCGAAGTCGTCGCCCGCACGGCGCGCGACGCGGGCGTCGATCCCACGACGCTCTGCCTCGAGGTGGCCGAGAGCGTCCTGCTCGATGACCTCGACGCCACTGCCGACGCGCTCCGCTCCCTCAAGGACGTCGGCGTGCAGCTCGCGATCGACGACTTCGGCACCGGCGGGTCATCGCTCACCTACCTTCGCCGTTTCCCCTTCGACGAGTTGAAGATCGACCGGATGTTCGTCGAAGGTCTCGGTCGCAGCGCCGCCGACGACGCGATCGTCGCTGCCACCATCGACATGGCCCACGCGCTCGACATGCTCGTGAGCGCGGAAGGCGTCGAGACCGAAGAGCAACGACTCCGACTGGTCGACCTCGGCTGCGACCGCGCGCAGGGCTACCACCTCGGTGCGCCGGAGGAGCTGGCGACGCCACGGCTCGTGCTCGTCCACCAGCAGCCGGCATGACCGGCCTCCGCTTTCACTCGCCTCCGCTCGTTCCGTCCTCGTAACATCGGGACTCCCCACGAGCGACTCGACGCGAAGGAGCAACCCGATGGGTCTTCTCGACAAGGTCAAGGAAACCGCGCAGAAGGGTGCCGACCTCGCGAAGGACGGCGTCAAGGCGGGCCAGGACAAGCTCGACGAGCAGAAGCTCAAGAAGAAGGTCGGCGACCTGAAGGAAGAGCTCGGCGGCGTCGTCTACGCGCAGAGGTCGGGCGCGGTCACCGAGGGCCTCGACCCCGAGGTCGAGATCGCGCGCATCGTCGCCGAGCTCAACGTCGCGGTGGCGGAGCTCCCCGAGGAAGACGACGCCGACGTGAGCGACACGGGCGACGACGCCAGCTAGAGCGTTGCCAGTGCGGGCGCGGCGGCCACGAGGTCGCGCCCGAGCGCCTGATCACCGTCGACCCGTGCGCGCAACGCGTCGGGAGTGACGCGGTCTCCCACGAGGCGACACCAGTCGACGACCTCGGCGGTGACGGTCACGTCGGGCCCGACCGCTGATCCGGCCGGATCGGGTCCCGCGCTCATCGGGACCAGCCAATCGCCACCGCCGGGACCGGTGAGCACGAGGCGGGCGGTCTTGCCGTGGTGCTCGCGCCCCGACGCCGCCAGCGCGAGCGGCAGGATGCGGCGGGCGAGATCGGACATGAGGGTGAGGTGACGGGCCTCGGGCGGCCGGACCGGCAACCCGGCGGCACCGTGGAGGTCGTCGGTGTGCACCCACGCCTCGAACGCCCGCACCAGCAGCGTGTCGTCGCGGGTGAGACCGAGACCCCGCCAGATGACGGTGCGATCGGGGTTCGCGCCCGCCCACGCGCGATTGGCCTCGACCGAATCGCGCCAGAGCATGAGGGCGCCGTCGAGGTCGCGGCCCGCGAAGCGTGGAAGCAGGGCGCGGGTGCGCGCGACGATCTCTTCTTCGTCGAGGTCGTCGATGGTGGGCGTCCCGAGGTGCTGCGCGAGCAGGCTCTCCTGGGCGGCCATGTGCACCACGAGCTCGGACGCGGTGAGTCCATTGGGGGTGACGACGTCGAGCGCCTCGGCGGGCAGGTCGACGATGGCCTGCTCGAAGCGCTCCGACAACGACACGTAGACGTCGACCACGGGGTCGGCAGGACCTCGGCGGCGCGCCAACGCGGCGTCGAGCACGGTGGCGCGCATGGCGCCCGGCGGTTCGGCGGCCTCGGTGGCACCGAGCCACGCGCCGGCGCTGGACAGGCGGTCGGCCTCGAGCGCGAGATCGGATCGACGCGCGAGCACGGCTTCGACCGCGAGCAGCTCGTGGGGATCGAGCGCGTCGAGCGCGTACGCGCCGAGCAGCTCCTCGACCTCGACGTCGGACAGCTGCCGACGGCTCACCATTCGCCCCCGTCGGCTTCGAGTGCCGTGGCGATGCGACGCAGTGCCAGCCGCAGTCGCGACTTGGCCGTCCCTTCCGGGATGCCGAGCGCTTCCGCGACCTGGCGGTAGGTCTTGCCGCCGAAGTAGGCGAGCTGCACTGGGTACCGCTGTTCGTCGGGCAGTGCGTCGAGGGCCGCGCGGACGCGTTCGGCCGTGAGCAGCGCGGTGGCCATCTCCTCGACGTCGGGTGCGAGTACGGCCCGACCGGCCTCGCGCTCGGCGCGACGGCGGCGGGCTTCCTCGCGCCGAACGTGATCGACGGCGCGGCGGTGCGTCAACGTGCCCAACCAGGTGCGCAGGCTCCCCCGCTCGGGATCGAACGCGGCGGGCCGCTCCCAGAAGTGCACGAAGACGTCTTGGCTCACGTCCTCTGCGGCGCGGGGGTCGCCGATCACACGCATCGCGATCCCGTAGACGAACGACGCGTACTGGTCGTAGACCTCCCGCAGGGCGAGCTCGTCGCCGGCGACGACGCGGGCGCGCGCCTCCGCCTCCCACCCGCTCGGCGGCACAGAGCGCGCCGCGGCGCGTCGGTCGGCAGCCGCAGTCACGACGGAGCCCATCGGAGTGTCATTCGCCGGCGACCCCCGCCCGGATCACTCTCGCCCGTCGAGGGCTACCCGGTGAAGGTCGGCGCCGCCTGGATCGCCTGCACGACCGGGGAGGGGATCGGCGTGGCGGTCGGGAAGTTGTTGGTGACGGTGACGGTGGCGGTGTCGCCGATCACGTCGCCGAAGGTCGCCTGGTTGTCGTCGGGTCCGCAGTTGCCGAGGAACGGCGGGCCGTCCTGGTCGGTGACCCCGTGCACGATGTTGCAGGCGTAGGTGGTCGACGTGGCGCCGCCGTTCACCGTCTCGACCGCGGTGCACTCCGTACCGGACGACGTGGTGACGCTGTTGTCGCTCGTCGGCGTGCCGGTGGCGTCGAAGGTGATGACCGCGTCGGGGACGGGTGCCGCCGCTGCCGGCTGCAGAATGCTGCCGCACGTGACCTCGACGGTGAAGGTGGCGCCGACCGGGACCGTCCCCGTGACTTCCTTCTCGACGATGAACGTGTTGGTGGGCTGGGCGCCCGCGCCGCCGGGAACCGCCGCGGCGATCACGCCCGCGAACGCCATCGCCGTCACCACGAGGATCCTGACCGAGTTCCGCACGTGCCCACTCCTGCTCGCGTCCCACGCAGGACGATGGGAAACCCTACAGGCCGGTACCACCGGCCCGGGCGGACAGCGTGAAGCGGACCTCGATCATCACCGCGCCGACCACCGCGTAGACCACGAGGCCGAAGGACGGCTGCGGACCCCACCACATGGGCAGGTCGGCCGCCCACCAGACGAACGCTGCCACCACCCACACGACCAACGCGGTCCGGATCGCGAGTCGCGAGCTCTTGCCCAGGAACGCGACCGCACCGGTGAGCAGCCCGTCGATCGGCACCATCGGCGGGAACACGGAGATGAACGACCCGCCGCCGGCAGCGACGCCCTTGCCGCCGCGGAACCCGTTGTGGACCGGCCAGCAGTGGCCGGCGATGACCGCGGTCCCGGCCGCGTACGCACCCGCGTCGCCGAGCGCGAGGCCGACGAACCCGGCCAGCGCGCCCTTGGCCGCGTCCATCACGATGACGAGCAGGCCCCACTTCTTGCCCAGGACGCGCGCGGCGTTGAGCCCACCCGGGTTGCCGCTGCCCTCGGCCCGCAGGTCGACCTCGCCTCGCGTCGCGAGCCGCGCGACCAGGTCGGCGGACGGGAACATGCCGATCACGTACCCGATCAGCGCACCCAGGAGAAGCTGCAGCCCGTCGGACACGGGCCGGAACCTACCGCTCTTCGGGACCGGAGCGAGCGGACGCGAGCGACGGGGGAGAGGTCAGCCGCCGGAGACGTCGCGGGGCTTGGCCTTGCCCTGACCGATCCACGGCATCATCGAGCGGAGCTGCTCGCCGACCTCTTCGATCTGGTGCTCGGCAGCCTTGCGGCGCAGCGCGTTGTACACCGGGCGACCAGCCTGGTTCTCGAGGATCCACTCCTGGGCGAACCTGCCGCCCTGGATCTCGGCCAGGATCTTGCGCATCTCGGCGCGAGTGTCGTCGGTGATGATGCGTGGGCCCCGGGTCAGGTCGCCGTACTCGGCGGTGTCGCTGATCGAGTAGCGCATGTTGGTGATGCCGCCCTCGTAGATGAGGTCGACGATCAGCTTCACCTCGTGCAGCGTCTCGAAGTAGGCCGACTCGGGCTGGTAGCCCGCGTCGACGAGCGTCTCGAAGCTCGCGGTGATGAGCTCGACCAGACCACCGCAGAGCACGACCTGCTCACCGAAGAGGTCGGTCTCGGTCTCCTCTTCGAACGTGGTGTCGAGCACGCCGGCGCGGGTGGCGCCGATCGCACGCGCGTACGCGAGCGCGGTCTGCTTCGCCTTGCCGGTCTCGTCGGCCGACACCGCGACCAGCGCGGGCACCCCGCCGCCCTCTTCGTAGGTGCGACGCACGAGGTGACCCGGCCCCTTTGGCGCGATCATCCACACGTCGACGCCCTTCGGCGGCGAGATCTGGCCGAAGTGGATGTTGAAGCCGTGGGCGAACGCAAGCGAGTCGCGCTCGTTCAAGTTGGGCTCGATGTCTTCCTTGTAGACGCGCGCCTGCTCGGTGTCGGGCAGCAGCACCATGATCACGTCGGCTTCCTTGGCTGCCTCCGCCGTGGTGAGCACGCGCAGGCCGGCCTCTTCCGCCTTGGCCCACGACGACGAGCCCTCCCGCAGACCGACGCGGACGTCGACCCCCGACTCGAGCATGTTCAACGCGTGGGCGTGACCCTGGGAGCCGTACCCGAGCACCGCGACCTTGCGCCCCTCGAGCAGCGCGAGATCGGCGTCGTCGTCGTAATAGATGGTCGCGGGCACAGCAGTCTCCTGGATAGGCGTTTGCAGCGGGACAGTTTGTCAGACGGCGCGGTTCTTGACGGCACGCAGCTTGGCGGGCCGGCGAGCCAGCTTGGGCAGCGCGATGCGCCCGGTGCGCTGGAGCTCGATGATGCCGAACGGCTGCAACAGATCGGTCATGGCGTCGAGCTTCTCCGGCGCCCCGGCCACCTGGATGGTGAGGGCGTCGTGACCCACGTCGTCGATGCGGGCCTGGAAGATCGAGGCCAGCTCGGTGATCTGCGAGCGCAACTCCGACGTCGCCTTCACCGTCACCAGCATGAGCTCGCGCTCGACCGCCTCGTCGGGGTGCAGCTCCGCGATCTTGAGCACCGGGATCAGCTTGTTGAGCTGCTTGGTGATCTGCTCGAGGGGGGCCGACTCGGCGTCGACCACGATCGTCATGCGGCTGAAGCGCTCGTCCTCGGTGGGGCTGACCGCGAGCGACACGATGTTGAACCCACGCCGCGCGAACAACCCCGCGACGCGCGTGAGCACGCCGAACTTGTTCTCCACCACGACGGTGAGGATGTGATGCTTGCCACTCATCTCCGACGTCGCCATCGTCAGTCCCTTCCACCCGGACGGTCGTGCGCGGGGTCGAGGATCACGTCGCTGTTCGACGTGCCGGCCGCGACCATCGGGTACACCTTCTCGCGGTAGTCGGTGCGGAAGTCGATGACGACCGGGCGGTCGTCGATCTCGTTGGCCTTCTGGATCGTCGTCTCGACGTCCTCGGGCGTGTCGACGCGAAACGCCACGCACCCCATCGCCTCGGCCCACTTCACGTAGTCGGGCAGGTCGGGCGAGAGGTACACCTCGCTGTAGCGCTCCTCGTAGAAGAGCTCCTGCCACTGCCGCACCATGCCGAGGTACGCGTTGTTCAAGATCGCGATCTTCACCGGGATGCGTTCGGCACTCGCGGTGACGAGCTCTTGCGCGGTCATCTGGAAGCAGCCGTCGCCGTCGACCGCCCACACCATGCGCTCCGGCTTGCCGACCTTGGCGCCGATCGCAGCCGGCACCGCGAAGCCCATGGTGCCGAGGCCGCCCGAGTTGATCCAGGTGTACGGGTGGTTGAACGTCCACCGCTGGCTGGTCCACATCTGGTGCTGGCCCACCCCCGAGGCGACGATGGTGTCATCGGGCGTGTTGTCGCGCAGCTGGTCGATGACGTACTGCGGCTTGAGCGGCCCGTCCTCGAGCTGCTCGTAGTGGAGCGGGAACTGCTCCTGCCAGTCACGCAGCTGCCGGAGCCAGTCATCGGTCGACGCGAAGTCGCGCCCAGAATCCTGGCGACGGGTCTTCTCGGCGCGCACCGCCTTGATCATCTCCTCGATCACGAGACGGCAGTCGCCCACGATCGGGACGTCGGGGCGGCGGACCTTGCCCAGCTCGGCCGGGTCGATGTCGACGTGGATGATCTTGGCGTCCGGGGCGAAGCCGTCGAGCTTGCCGGTGACCCGGTCGTCGAAGCGCGACCCCAGCGCGATGAGGAGGTCGGACTGCTGCATCGCGGTGATGGCCGTGTAGTTGCCGTGCATGCCGGGCATGCCGAGGCACAGCTCGTGGTCGTCGGGGAACGCACCCCGCGCCATCAGCGTGGTGACCACCGGGAACCCGGTGAGCTCCACCAGCTCGCGCAACGCCTCGGCGGCGCGGGCCTTCAGGATCCCGCCACCGGCGTAGATCACCGGCCGCCGTGCCTCGCCCATGAGCCGAGCGGCGTCCTTGATCTGCTTGGCGTGACCCTTGGTGGTCGGCTTGTAGCCCGGCAAGTCGACGGCCTCGGGCCAGTACCAGTCCATCGACTGGTTGGCGACGTCCTTGGGCATGTCGATGAGCACCGGGCCGGGGCGGCCGGTGGTCGCGACGTGGAACGCCTCGCGGACCACCCGCGGGATCTCGGACGCTTCGGTGATCAGCCAGTTGTGCTTGGTGATCGGCATGGTGATGCCCACCGTGTCGACCTCCTGGAAGGCGTCGGTCCCGATCACCGAATAAGCCACCTGGCCGGTCACGACCACGAGCGGGACGCTGTCCATGTAGGCGTCGGCCAGCGGGGTGACGATGTTGGTGGCGGCCGGGCCGCTGGTGACCATGGCCACGCCGGGGCGGCCGGTGGCGTGCGCGTACCCCTCGGCCATGTGGCCGGCGCCCTGTTCGTGGCGGACGAGGATGTGTCGGATCGACGAGTCGATCAGCGGGTCGTACACGGGGAGGATCGCCCCACCAGGGAGGCCGAACATCACCTCCGTCTGTTCCATCTCGAGGCTCTTGATGAGGGCCTGGGCTCCGCTGAGCTTCATGATCGTGGCTTTCGCTTGGGGTGCTGACGAGTTCCGAATGAATCCGGGCAGAAAAAAGCCCCCGCCGGAGCGGAGGCGAAGCGCACGCGCGAGGTGACCGCGTGCGCTACGTGAGTACGAGAATGGTGGCCGGCGAGTACTGCATGAGCCGTCCACTATGACCGATGACGGCCATCGGTGCAAGTCGTTGTCGGTTCACCCGGCTCGCCCTCCTCCTCGTGTTCGAGCCCCCGGCGGAACGCTCTGGACGCCTGGCGAGGACCAGGAGGAGCTCCCAGCTCACGATCTCGGCGACGGCGACGTGCACGATCCCTCCCCTCCCCCTACCGGTCAGGCCGCCGCGACCCGGCGGGGTCGGCGCGGTCCGCGAGCACGAGCTCCCCGCGATTCGGGCGAGCGGTCGAACGGGAGGAACCCCTCGGCGCTCGCCGCCGCGGCTGCGACCGCGGGCAGGTCGGCCAGCGACCGGTACACGAGATACCGCGGCACCCAGCGGGGCGCGAACTTCGCGTTGAAGCGCAACAGCGACTCGATCTGGAACCAGGGGTTCAGGCGACGGAGCAGCCACACCTGGGCGCGCCGCGGTCCGGTCACCTCGGAGCCCTCGTCGAGCAGGGCGCGACCGAACGCGAAGTTGAGCGACACGTCGTCGATGCCGTGGGCGCGACCCCACTCGACGGTGTCGACGATGAGGCGCTCGTTCACCCCGTTGGGACCGACGCGGTCTCGGCGCATCGCGTCGAGCGACAGACCCGCGCCGGCGCGGCAGGGCACGTAGCGTTGGAACGCGAACGCCCGCCCGTCCTCGTCACGCGCCACGACCACGACGCAGTCAGGATCGCGGCCCGAGAGCAGCCCGTCGAGCGCCATCGAGAAGCCCCGCTCGGGTGCGCCCTCGCGGCCGCGCTCGGCGACCGCGGCGAGCTCGGCCCGGAGCACGGGATCGAGGTCACCCTCGCGCACGACGTCGGTCGTGATGCCGTGGTTCCGAGTGCGGTTGACCGCTTGGCGGACGCCGCGCATCGAGCGCCCGTCGAGCGTGAACCCTTCGACCGCGACGATCGCCTCGTCGCCGAGGTACTCGGAGCGGAACCCCGCGGCCTCGTAGAGCGCCAGGCGGTCCCCACGGACACCCATGAACGCCGGTCGCCACCCGTGCGCGTCACACAACTCGACGAACCGGGCGACCGCGTCGGCGAACGACTCCGGCTCGCCGACCGGATCGCCGGACGCGAGGCCCACGCCGGCCACGAGGCGGTACGCGACAGCTGCGCGCCCGTCGCCCGAGAGCACGTGGTTCTTGTCGGCACGCAGCGCGAACGGGTCGAGCGTGTCGCCGTCGGGACGATCGGCGAGCGCACGCAGGCGCGCCGTCGTCCGGCGCGCACGGTCCGGCGCGGGCGCGAGCGCCACGACCAGCACCACCGTGGCGGTCACGAAGCCGAGCCCCACGAGCACGAGCGGCAGCACGCGGCCCGGCCCGTGAAGGTGCACCGTCCCGCCCGCGCCCCCGAGGAGATGCAGGGTCTCGACGAGCCCACGCACGGGCTTCACCGGGATCCGCGGGTGGGTCGTGCCGTCGACCACCATCACCACCGTGCCGAAGGTCAGGTCGACGAGGAAGAGCCCGGCGGCCACCAGCGCGACCCGACGGAACCGACCGGGGGGTGTGGCGACGGTGAACTGGCCGCGCGCCCGGACGAGGAGCAACGCGACCCCGAGCGCGATGGCGGTCTCCTCGACGTCGAGGCCTTTCACCAGATGTGTGGCCGCCGAGACGATCAACAGGCCCAGCGCGGCCACGAACGCGGCATGCCGTCGTCGGGCGATGCCCCGGCCGAGCAGCAGCAGCACGAACCCGACCAGGGCGGTGGTGCCGGCGGCGAGGTGGACGACCTCGGCGTCGAAGATCCCTTCCACGACCCCGATTCGTCGGGGCAGCGAGGGCGTCAGCGCGGAGACGACGCCGATCGCACCCACCAGCGCCACCGCCACGCCGAGAACCGGGGGCCGGAGTCCGAGGGTGAGGAGGCGGGACGTCCGGGATGACCGCCGGGGGAGCTCGGCTCGTGCCGTTGGGATGGAGGGCATCTTCATGTGGCACCACCGTGGGGAACCCGCGTCGGCTCCCGGAGCGTCTCGCTACGGTGATGATGCGGTCTCGGACGTGAGAACTCGATGAGATGGTTCACGCGCCGACGGCGACGGCGACCGGCAGGCGCACGGCCACGACCGCGCCTCCGTCCCGGTTGGTGACCTCCACGGTGCCGCGGTGGGCGGTGACGATCGCATGGACGATCGCGAGCCCGAGCCCGGCGCCACCGTGCGCGTCGGGGCTGTCGCCGGGCGTGAAGCGGTCGAAGCCGTGCGCGAGCGCTTCCGGCGAGAAGCCAGGCCCGTCGTCGGCGATCTCCACCACCGCGGCGTCGTCGTCGGAGAACAGTCGCACCTCGATGCGCGAGCGCGCGTGGCGCTCCGCGTTCTCGATCACGTTGCGCAGCGCCCGCTCGAGCGCCTCGGGGTCACCCAACGTCGCGGCATCGCCGATGAGGTCGATCCGCACGGGCTCGGAGCGGTCGGTCGCCCGCACGCTGACCGCATCGTGCGCGGCGCGCACCGCGAGCTCCCTCAGCGGTACCACCTGGTCGGGGGGCGGGGCCGCCGCCGCGAGCGAGCGAGCACCAGCAGGCTCGACGCGAGATGCTCGAGGCGCTCGACCTCCTCCAGCGCGGAATCGAGCGACGCCGCGGTCTCGGTACCGTCCTCGACCTGCATGCGCGCGAGCTCGAGCTCGCCGCGAGCGATCGCGATGGGTGTCCGCAACTCGTGGCTCGCGTCGTCGAGGAACACTCGTTCGCGCTCGTAGGAGTCCTCGATGCGCTCGAGGAGGTGGTTCAACGTACGTGCCAGCTCGACGAGCTCGTCACCAGCGCGATCGGGCACCGTGAGTCGGCGCCGCACCTGGCGCGCCGCTCGCGCCGAGATCTCGTCCGCCTCCACGATCATCGACTGCACCGGGCGGAGCGCGGCGCCGGCGATGAACCAGCCCAGCAGCGTCACCAGCCCCGCGAGCAGCGGCAGGCTCACACCGAGCGCGAGCTCGAGGCGGTGCTGCGCCCTCGTGACCTCTTCGAGCGTCGTCCCCACCACGACGACGCCACCCGTGCGCGAAGGTCCCGCGAGGAGGCGCACGTGGTCTCCCCGCGGCCCGGTGTCGGCGTCGATCCGGATCCGGTGGTCCCTCGCCGTGAGGAACTGGGCGCGGGTGAGCACCGCACGCAGCCCGAGCGTGCGGGGCGCCCCGGCGACGATCTGGCCCTGCGGGTCCAGGACCTGCGCGAGCGCCTCGGCGTCGGGGATGACCGGCCGTACCGTCCGCGCCGACTGCGTCTGCTCGATCTGCTGCACCACGTCGTCGAAGCGCGTCTCGAGGCCCTGATCGACGGCGGAGCGGAGCGCCGACCGGAACTGCACCTCGACCGCGACCCCCACCGCGAGTGAGAGCCCGAGCGTCACCAGCGCGAACACGAGCGTGAGCCGCCCGCGCAGGGTGTGCGGGCGCAGCCGGAAGCGCCGCGGGAGGTCAGGCTGCGGTGTTGAGCCGGTATCCGACACCGCGCACCGTCCTGATCGTCTCGCGACCGAACGGCCGGTCGATCTTCTCGCGCAGATACCGCACGTAGACGTCGACCACGTTCGATGTGCCGTCATACGCGAAGTCCCACGCGTGTTCGAGGATCGCGGTGCGCGTGAGCACCTCGCCGGGATGACGGAGGAACAGTTCGAGGAGCGCGAACTCCTTCGGGCTCAGCTCGATCTCGGTGTCTCCTCGCCGCACCTCATGGGTCGCCGGATCGAGCGTGAGATCGTCGGCGACGAGCACCGTGGGCCGTGCGATCGCGCCGCGCCGGGTGAGCGCTCGCAGGCGAGCGGCGAGCTCCGCGAACGAGAACGGCTTGGCGAGGTAGTCGTCGGCGCCGGCGTCGAGGCCGGTCACGCGGTCGTCCACGCTGTCGCGTGCGGTCAGGAGCAGCACCGGCGCCCAACGACCACGGCTGCGCAGCTCACGACAGACCTCGAACCCATCGGGTGTCGGGATCATCACGTCCAGCACGACGGCGTCGTACTCGTTCTCGGTGGCATACCAGAGGCCGTCTTCACCGGTGCCGGCGACGTCGACCGCGTATCCCTCCCGTTCGAGCGCCGCGCTTCACCAGCGACGCCATCTTGACCTCGTCCTCGACGACGAGCACCCGCACATCACGATGGTAGGGAGACAGCCGGGCTGCGCTCACTCGCCCCGCCCGATGGCAGGGATCCGGGACGCAGCGGCGCGCGCCGCCGCCCGGCGGCTCAGCCACCACTCCAGGAAGACGCCGGTCGCCAGCGCGACCAGGTGCTCGACGTCAGGCACGTCGGTCGACGGATGGCGGTAGAGCGCGAACTCGCGCACGAACCACAGCGTCACGAGCGCCAGCACGATGCCGGCCAGCCTCGGCCTTCGACGCCCGATCACGACGACGAGGCCGCCGGCGCAGGCCGCGAGCGCCGCGGAGGTGCCGTAGTCGAGCTTGTGGGCGACGGAGAGGTAGGTAGGTGACCCGAGGGCGGCGGCAGGGAGGACGACAGCGGCCACGACGAGGGTCGAGAGGAGATGCCCGCTCATGGCCACGACTCCGGCTCGCACGATGCCGCGGCACAGCACGTAGGGCAGGAAGAACAACACCGTGAAGAAGGTGGTGGGGCCGATCATCCGGGGGTGGCCGAGCAGGAAGGCCGACGTCGGGAGTGTCCACACGCGTCCGTGGGCCAGCCGGTCCGGTGAGTACTTCGCCAGGTAGCTCACCGCCGACGCGGTGCCCGACATCTTGCCCGCGACGGTCACCAGCGTGCACGCGCCGAGCACCGCGACCACTGCCGCCGACACGTGGAACCATCACGCGCGCTCGAGGTCCCGCCGGCGGTCCGGACATCGGTGTGAGCGCGGTGTTCGCCGTCATCACCCCGCCCCGCCAACGACACCGACTGCGATGATCGTGACTGCGCACAGCACCACCGTGAGCCGTGCCAGGTCACGGGGAGAGGACTTCCGGCTCACCAGGTAGCCGAGCGGCAGCGCGACTGCGTGGCCCCAGTCCGCCATCTGGTGGTGCACCAGGAGCCCAGCTACCCCGAGGGCGATCGCGAGCAGGGTCAGCCGGCGATCGTGCACGAACCCGACGAGTGCACCGAGGCCCGCCGCGATCGCCATCGAGCCGCCATAGTCGACGTTGTCGGCGGCACGGACCAGCATCGGCACGTGCGTCAGCGCGAGCGGCGCGAACGCGAGCGCGACGATCACCGTGCCGGTCACGTGACCCACCATCGCGACGACGAAGGTGCCGCGTGTGCCCCGCCCGCCGCTCGTAGAACGACAGACCGAGGAACAGGCAGATCGGCATGGTCGAGGCCATGAACCAGTCGCGCGTCAACAGGAACGACGTCCCGAGCGTCCACCAGCGGCCGTCGAGCAGCGTGGGCCAGCCCACGCCCGCCGACGCGGCGAGGTGAGCCGGCACCTCGTGCCCGTAGGCGCCGGTCACCACCGCGGTCGCGACCACGGCGCCGGCGAGGCCCAGCGCGACCCACGGGAACACCGGAGCGCGATCGCGACCGAGTGACTCCCGGACCGGAGCCCACACCGAGGCGATGCGCAGCCCGGCACGGCGCGGGGTGGTGGTGCTCATGCTCGTACGAGACCACCGCGCAGATGAGGGAGTTGTGAGAACGGCGGGCCAGTCAGACCTGGTGGACGGGACACGAGTAGGTGGTCCGACCTCCCACCGTGCGCCGTAGCAGGGGCGCGCCGTCCTTGGGGCAATGGAGACCAGGCCCGCGGGCCGACGTGAGATCGCCGGTGTGAGAGCCACCACGCCGGCCGAGGACCCGCAACGTGTCGCGAACGGCCCGGTGCAGGCGCTTGACCTCGTCGTCGGTGAGCTCGTTCGCCGGACGAGCTGGGTCGATGCCGGCCCGCCACAGCACTTCGTCGCAGAGGAGGTTGCCGAGGCCGGCGATGCGCGACTGGTCCATGATGAGCGCCTTCACGGGCGCTCGGCTCTTGGCCGTCATCGCCCGCAGCTGCGCCAGGGTGAGGCCGAAGGCGTCGGGACCGAGGCGGTCCTCGTCGGGATCGAGCTCCACCGCGCCGAGTCGGCGCGGGTCGCGCAGGTGCATCGACCCACCGTCGGTGAACGACACGCCGAAGCGGTGCCACGCGGGATCGGCTTTGTTGCTGGCGTAGAGCAGCGGATCACCGGCGGCTTCGTCGTCGACCAACACACGACCGCTCATGCCCAGGTGCAGGCCCAGCACGGCGCCGGACGACACGTCGACCAGGATCAACTTGCCGCGTCGACGCGCGTGCGTGAACGACTGGCCCTGCAGTGCGGCGCGCACCGCCGGTGGCGTGAGGCCACGCTTGAGGAACCACGCGTCGGGCGCGTGCACCTTGGCGATCTCGCGGTCGAGCGCCCGGGCGTCGAGCAGCGCGCGCGCGGTCTCGACCTCGAGGATCTCGGGCACGCGCGTCAGTCGTTCGTGACACCCGCCCCGCGCAGGGCGGAGCTGGCGGTGGCGCGGAACCGCTTCAACACTCGGGTGTCCACCGTCGGGGCGTCGGGGTGGATCCCCCCGTTGGCAGCGACGGCATCGTCCCACGCCTGGGTGCGTGCCCGCAGCGTGTCGCGGTCGGCGAGCTCGACGCAGTCGAGCGCATCGGCGTTGAGGTCGACGGTGATCGTGTCTCCGTCGTGGATCAACGCGATCGGACCACCGAGAAACGCCTCCGGCGAGACGTGCCCGATGACGAGTCCCACGGAGCCGCCCGAGAACCGTCCGTCGGTCATGAGCGCGACGGTGATCCCCCGGGCACGACTCAGTGCCGTGATGCGCGATGTCGGATCGAGCATCTCGGGCATGCCGGGTGCGCCGCGAGGGCCCTCGTAGCGCACGACGACGATGTCGCCGTCGGCGAACGAGTCGGGCGAGTCCTCGAGCGCGGCGATGAGCGACGACTCACCCTCGAACACGCGGGCGCGACCGGTGAACCGCCCGTCGATGATGCCGCCCTCGACGCCCGCCACCTTGAGGATGGCGCCGCCCTCGGGCGCGAGGTTGCCCTGCAGGAGGCGGAGCCCGCCGGTGGGCTTGAACGGCGCGCTCACCGGGAGCACCACCTCGCCGTCCGGTGCCGGCGGGTCGAGCCGTTCGATCTGTTCGGCCAGCGTCTCGCCGGTGCAGGTGAGCGCCGAGCCGTCGAGCACCCCGGCGCCGAGCAGCTCCCTCACGACGACGGCCACACCGCCGATGGCGTCGACGTCGACCATCGAGTACTCGCCGAAGGGCCGCAGGTTGACGAGGACCGGAAGCCGGTGCGAGAGCTCGTTGAATTCGTGCTGGCTGATCACGTCGTCCCAGAGGTCGTAGCCCGCGGCGCGGGCGATCTCCGGGCCGTGGAGCACCACGTTGGTGGAACCACCCATGGCCATCACCACGACGAAGGCGTTGCGCAGCGCAGCCGGGGTGACGATGTCACGCGGACGGAGACCGGCCGTGCTGATCTTCGCCAGGAGCGCAGCGAGCTCCTCGGGGAACGTCTTGGTGCGGCGCGTGTCGTCGGACGCCGGCGCGACCATGTGCAGCGGCTCCATGCCGAGGACGCCGATGAACGTCTGCATGGTGTTGTACGTGAACATGCCGCCGCAGCTGCCCTGGCCGGGACACGCGTGGAGCGCGAGGCGCGCACGCACCTCGGGGTCGGGATCGGCGGCGAACTGGAACGCGGTCACGAGGTCGATGGGCTTGCCGGTGACGGGATCGATGCCGGGATGGATCGACCCGTCGGAGAGCATCAGCGCCGGGGCGTTGTGCTCGAGCAGGGCGGCGAGGGTGCCGACAGGGGGCTTGTCGCAGGCGACGACCGCGATCACTCCCGCCATGTCGTTGGCCTTGAGGTGCGCCTCCGTGCTGTCGTTCACCAGCTCACGACTCGTCAATGAGTAGCGCATGCGGTCGGTGCCGTTGAGCTGGCCGTCGGACACACCGAGGGTGAACGCCGGTGCGATCAGACGCACCGGGAGGTCGTCGTCGTGGATCCGCGCCGCCAGCGCCTCGTGCACCGCGTCGACCTTCGACCTCACGCCGAGGTAGCACTGACTGTCACCGAGCGTGCCGATGACGCCCCATACGGGATCGTGCACCTTGGCGACGTCCTCCCCCAGGAAGCGTGCGGTGCCGACACGCTGCACGTCGCGTCCGGGATTTCCCGACACGAATTCACGGGACTCGTCGCTCACTGCTGCTCGCTTTCGCCGTGCTCTGGAACGAGGCGCAGCGTACCCTCGGAGGTGTCGCGCCCTCTTCGAGAAAGGCTCACCGATGAGCGTGCTCGTGACGACCCTCGACGGCTATCGCGTCTTCACCTCGAGCGGAAAGGAGCTCGCGTCCCTCGCCGGTCACCGCGTGGAGTGCTTCACCCCGGCATCCGGCGGCACCTTCCTGGCCGTGATCGACCGGCACGAAGTGTGGTCGCACGGCCGCGACGGCGAGTGGACTCCGATCGCGAAGTCGGAGGCCACGCTCACCGCGGTCGTCGCTGCGGGTGATGCGGTGTTCGCGGGCACCGACGACGCTCGCGTGCTGCGGCTCACGGCGTCGGGCGTGCTCGAGCCGCTCGCCGGCTTCGACGACGTCGCGGGACGCGACGAGTGGCACCAGGTCGGCTCGCCCCTGCAGGTGCGCACGATGACAGCAACCGCCGACGGCGGCGCGGTGCTCGCGAACGTGCACGTGGGTGGCATCCCGCGCTCGGTCGATGGCGGCGTCACCTGGCATCCCACGCTCGCCGTCGACGACGACGTGCACCAGGTGCTCGCGCACCCGACGCGCCCGGAGATCGTGGTCGCCGCCGCGTCGGTCGGTCTGTGTCGCAGCCAGGACGGCGGCGCGACGTGGTCGTCGTGCACCGACGGCATGGAGATGTCGTACGCGCGCGGGGTCGCGTTCGTCGGCGACGACGTCGTCGTCACGGTGTCCGACGGGCCGTGGGCCGCCGCCGCGGCGGTGTACCGGGCGTCGGTCGACGGCGGTCCCCTGCAACCGGTCACCGGCGGTCTCGGCGAATTGCACGGCAACGTCGACTCGCGGTGCGTGGCGAGCGACGGGAAGGTCGTCGCCCTCGCCGACGGTGACGGCAACGTCTGGCGTTCGGCCGAACGGTTCGAGGGGTTCGAGCGCATCGCCGCCGGACTCGACGGGATCACCGGGGTGACGGTCGCCTGAACGTCGGGGGTGACCCCACTACGCTGATCGGACTTCTACCGGCTTCCTCGATCGAAGGGCTCCGGATGACCCAGACCGCCGGGATCGGCGTCGTCGACCGACGCGCCGTGGTGCCGAGGACGTTCGCCTGGAATGGCGTACCTCGGGGAGACCGCTTGCGCTGGTTCGCGGCCGGGCTCCGCGACGCCATGCTCGACCAGGGCTACACCGAGGTCGACACCCCGGGGCCCGACGTCGCCGTCGTCCTGCACTTCGTCGATCCCGAGGCAGCACGGCCCTACCGGCGCAAGAACGCACCCACCTTCGTCGTCGTGCTCGCCGAATTCGACACCACGCCCGACGACATGTTGCGCACCGGCTACCCGCTGCTCGTGCGGGGCCTCGCGAACCTGTGCGTGATGGTGAGCCCGTCGGGCGAAGGGTCGATCGCGCAGTTCGTCACCTTGGAGCAGGGCACGTATGCGATCGGCAGCGACGTCGGCGACGACCCCTCCTTCTTCAAGAGCGTGTTCTCGCGCGTCGAGCCGTTGGCGTCGTCGCGTCTCGTGATCGGGAACGAGTTCACCGACGACCTTCCCGACTCGTTGTGCGCCGGCGACGACGTCACCCGGCAGATCACCCGCGCCGGGCAACGGCTCGCCGCGCTCGACCTGTTGCCGGCCGCGTTCCCGATCGAGGAGATCCTCTCCGACCGCGATCTGCGCCACGTGAAGTTGCTCTACGGCATCGGCGGGCTCAGCTATGGCAACGTGAGCGCGCGACGCGTCGGCGCCGGACCCGGCGAGGCGCAACCGCAGTACTGGATGAGCGCGAGCGGCGTCGACAAGTCGGCGCTGCACGAGATCGGTCGCGACATCCTGCTCGTGACCGGCTACGACGAAGCGCGCGACATCATGCAGCTGCGCGTCCCGGCAGGCGTCGAACCGCGTCGCGTGTCGGTCGACGCCATCGAGCACTGGATGATCTACCGCGAGCATCCCGAGGTGCACGCGATCCTCCACGTGCACGCGTGGATCGAAGGCACCGTCGCCACCGAGATCAACTACCCGTGCGGCACCGTCGAGCTCGCCGAATCGGTGGCCGAGCTGGTGCGCCAGGCCCCCGACCCCAGCCGGGCGGTCGTCGGCCAGCGCAACCACGGCCTCACCATCACCGGCCACAGCCTCGACGAGATCTTCGCCCGGATCGACGGCAAGATCGTCCGCAAGGTCCCCATGGACTGACCGGCTGGCGGTCGGTCAGGGACCTTCGCCTCTCGCAGTGGGGGCGATCCGGCGTCAGACTCGGCGCGTGCCCCGGGCCCTGGCCACCGCCGTCGTGCTCGTCGCCGTCGTGGCCGCAGCCTGCGGGACCACGGCCGTGACCGAGCGGACGACCGCACCCACGAACCTCGAAGACCCGGCAACGACCTGGTCGCGCGTCGACGCGCCGGGCGGTCACCATCTGCTGATGGGAGTCGTGCGAGCGACGTCACCGGGTCACCACGTGGGCATCGTCATCGTCACCGGCACCGAGGGTCTCAACACCGACTACCCGCGTTTCGCGCACGAGCTCGCGGCACGCGGGTTCGACGTCGCGTTCGGGTGCTGGTTCGCGAGCCCAGGCCCGGCGTCGCCGACCGATCCAGCCATCGGCTGCGCCGACGCGCCCCAGTTCGTCGGCGTGTCCGACGCCGCGGTCGGCGCGCTCGATGCGCTCGTGGCCGGAGCCCGCTCCGTGCTGCACGACTCGCCGACACTGGCGCTGGTCGGGTTCAGCCGCGGTGGCGGAGTGGCGATGCTGCGAGCGACGACCGGCGCGCCCGATCCGGTGGTGTCGATCTCGGGCATGGTCGGGGGCACGACCGCGTGGGGTCAGCTGCCGAGCGAAGTCGACGTCGTGTCGCGTGCGGCGGGAGTCGTCGCACCCGTGCTCCTGCTGCACGGGACGGACGACGCGCTGGTTCCGGTCGAACAGGCGCGCGCCATGCAACAGGCCCTGCTACTGCGCGGCGACGACGTCGAGGCGAAGTACTACCCGGGCGGCGGCCATGGCCTGGCCCAGGTCCCCGAGGTCCGCGCCGACCTGATCGAGCAGATCACGCGGTTCCTGTGCTCGCGCTACGAGTGCGCGCCGGCTACTGGCTGAGCTTCTGGTCGAGCAGCTGGTTGACGACCTGGGGGTTGCCGCGACCCTGGAGCGCCTTCATGACCTCCCCCATGAGGAAACCGCGCTTCTTCTTCCGCGCCTTGTCGTCGCCCACGCGGTAGTCGGCGAGCGCATCGGCGTTGACCGCGAGGACCTGGTCGACGACCGCTTCGAGCTCGCCGGCATCGCTCACCTGCGAGAGCCCACGCTCAGCGACGACCTGCCGCGGCCGTTTCGGCTCGCGCAGGCACTCGGCCAGTACGTCTTTGGCCTGGCTGCGCGAGATCGTCCCGGCGGCGACCAGGCCGACCAGCTCGGCCAGCCCGTCGGGCGCGAGCGGCAGGACCACCGGCGACAGCCCGCTCTCGTTGAGGTGGCCGAGCACGTCGCCGTTGGCCCAGTTGACGACGTCCCGCGGTGTGCCGCCATCGAGCGCCACCACTGCGGCTTCGACGTAGTCGCCCAGACCCTCGGTGCCGAGGAGCACGCGCGCCTCGGACTCGCTGATCCCCCACTCGGTCTGCAGCCGAGCGCGACGCGTCGCCGGCAGCTCGGGCATCGATGCGTGCACCGCAGCGCGCATCTCGGTCGTCGGCGCCACCGGCACGAGGTCGGGCTCGGGGAAGTAGCGGTAGTCGGACGAGCCCTCCTTCGTGCGCATGGAGTGCGTGCGGCCGTCGGCTTCGTCCCAGTGGCGGGTCTCCTGCACGATCCGCTCGCCCGCCTCGAGTGCGGCTTCCTGGCGCTCGATCTCGTAGTCGATCGCCCGACCGAGCGAACGCAGCGAGTTCATGTTCTTGACCTCGACCTTGGTGCCGAGCTCCGTCGTGCCGATCGGCCGCACCGACACGTTGGCGTCGACGCGCATCGAGCCCTCTTCCATCTTCACGTCGGAGACGCCGATGGCCTGCAGCACCGCGCGCAGCTCGCTCACGTACGCGCGCGCCTGCTCCGCGTTCTTGATGTCGGGCCTGCTGACGATCTCCATCAGCGGGACACCGGCGCGGTTGTAGTCGACCAGCGAGTGGTCGGCTTCGTGGATCCGACCGCCGCCACCCACGTGCTGCGTCTTGCCGGTGTCCTCCTCGAGGTGCGCGCGCTCGATACCGACGCGCCCGCCCTCGACGTCGAGGTGGCCGTCGATGGTGATCGGCTCGTCGTACTGCGAGACCTGGTAGTCCTTCGGCATGTCGGGATAGAAGTAGTTCTTGCGCGAGAAGGTGGACTGCTCGGGCACGCGCAGGTTGACCGCTTCGGCGAACCGGAGTGCGAACTCGACCGCGCGCTCGTTGAGCACGGGCAACGATCCCGGCAGCCCGAGGCACACCGGACACACGTGCGTGTTGGGCTCGGCGCCGAACTCGTTGGGGCAGCCGCAGAACAGCTTGGTGGCCGTGGCCAGCTCGCAGTGCACCTCGAGCCCGATGACCGGTTCGTAGACGGCCTGCTCGGTCACGCTCACGCCGTCTCCTCCAGCACGCGCGCCACGCGGAACATCACCGGCTCGCCCAGTGCCGGCGCGAGGACCTGTACGCCGACGGGCAATCCACCTTCGCCCGTGCCGTAGGGCACGCTCATCGCCGCGTGGCCGGCGAGGTTGCTGGGAATCGTGCACACGTCGGACAGGTACATCGCCAGCGGATCCGCCGACTTGGCGCCGAGCTCGAACGCGACCGTGGGCGACGTGGGCGACAGCAGCGCGTCGTACTGCTCGTACGCACGCGCGAAGTCGCGGATGATGAGGGTGCGGACGCGCTGCGCCTGCCCGTAGAACGCGTCGTAGTAGCCCGCCGACAACGCGTACGTGCCGAGCATGATGCGCCGCTTCACCTCGGGGCCGAAGCCGGCGTCGCGCGTGCGGGCGTTCATGGTGGCGACGTCGTCGCCCGCGACGCGCAAGCCGTAGCGCACGCCGTCGTAGCGAGCGAGGTTCGACGACGCTTCCGCCGGCGCGATCACGTAGTACGCCGACAGCCCGTAGCGCGCGCTGGGCACGCTGACGCGATCGACGGTCGCCCCCGCCTTCTCCAGCGCACGCGCGGCGCGGTCGACGGCGTCGAGCACCTCGGGTTGGAACCCCTCGCCCTCGACGAGTTCGTCGACCAGCGCGATGCGCAACCCCTCGACACCCCGGTCGACGACCGGCAGCACCGGCTCGTGCAGCGCGTCGGTCGACGTGGAGTCCATCGGGTCGTGCCCGGCGATCACGTCGAGGAGCAACGCGGCGTCGCTCACGGTGGTGGCGAACGGCCCGATCTGGTCGAGGGAGCTCGCGAACGCGATGAGCCCATAGCGCGACACCAGGCCGTAGGTGGGCTTCACTCCGACGACGCCGCAGAGCGCCGCGGGTTGGCGGATCGAACCACCGGTGTCGGAGCCGAGCGCGAGCGGCGCGTACCCCGCGGCCACCGCGGCTGCGGAGCCTCCGCTCGACCCACCCGGCACGCGCGACGGGTCGAGCGGGTTGCGGGTGGGACCGAAGGCCGAGTTCTCGGTGGACGAGCCCATGGCGAACTCGTCGAGGTTGGTCTTGGCCACCGGGACCGCGCCGGCTGCGAGCACCCGCTCGACCACGGTGGCGGTGTACGGAGGCTGCCAGCCCGCGAGGATCTTCGAGGAGCAGGTGGTGGGGACGCCGCGCGTGCAGAGGTTGTCCTTGAGCGCGATCGGGACGCCGGCGAGCGGACCGGGATCGTCGCCTCGTGCCACCGCGGCGTCGACCGCATCGGCAGCCGCCCGCGCCGCGTCGTCCATGACGAGGTTGCACGCGTTGAGCTCACCGTCGCGCGCCGCCACCACGGCGAGGTGCTCGTCGACGATCTCGCGCGCGGAGCGCGTGCCGCCACGCACGGCAGCTGCGACGTCGAGTGCGGTCACGGTGCGTCGAGGATGCGCGGGACGCGGAATCGGCCGTCTTCCGACGCCGGTGCCATGGCCAGCACCTCGTCGCGCGGCAGGCTCGGACGCACTTCGTCGGCCCGCAACACGTTCACGACGGGCAGCGGATGTGCCGTGGGCGGTACGTCGTGGGTGTCGAGCGCCGCGATCTGTGCGGCGTGCTCGAGGATCACTTCGAGCTGCGCGGTGAAGTGCTCGATCTCGTCCTCGGTGAGCGCGAGGCGAGCCAACTGGGCGACGTGTTCGACGTCGGCGCGCGTCAGACGGGACATGAGGCCGAGTCTAGGAGTCACACCTGTGTGGGTACGATGCCGTTCGTGCCCACGTACCCGTTCCTGTCCGACGAGTGGTTCGTGGCCGTCGCCGCGATCGTCACCGCGCGCAACGTCGAGATCCCTGCGCACGCCGAGGTCTCCATGAACGTGGTGGTGACCGACACACCGTTCGGCGAGGACCGCCAGTTCCACGTCGCAGCCCTGGCTGGCGAGCCGGACTGGGGCATGGGTCACCTGAACCAGCCCGACCTCACCCTCACCACCGACTACGCGACCGCCAAGGACATCTTCATGAGCGGCAACCCGCAGGCCGGGATGCAGGCGTTCATGGAGGGCAAGGTCAAGCTCCAGGGCGACCTCACGAAGCTCATGGCGGCGCAGGTGGCGGGCACGGGTCCGGGTGCGCCGGGGCTGGCCGAGGAGCTGTCGGCGATCACGGAGTGACCGGCGCGGGCGCCTCGGTCTCGGGTTCGGCGCCTCGCACCCCGAACTGCGACGGGTCGAGCACGCGGACGGGCGCGTCGTCGAGGACCACGCCGTCGGTTCGGGGACCGGGCCGTCCGAGCACGCGGCCATAGCCACTCGTCGGCCGACACGGGCCTGGCCTCGTCGTCGCTCCGTGGGCAGGACGCCTCATGGTCGCCTCCAACCTTCCGCCCTGACGAGACGCCCGCCGCGTCTCTCCGCACCAGACGACGCGCTGCCCTTCGCGTCACGCCTCTCGGTCGAACCGGTACTGCGGCGCCCCCATGCCACCTTCGTCGAGTGGGATCCGGGATGTGAGCTCCCCGGCCCTCCGCGCCAGCTCGGCGACGGTCCAGCGCTCGTCCTGATCGATGGCTTCCGCGAGCGTCCAGGTCTGCACCCGCTGCACGTGCCCGCCGCGCACCACGAACGTCTCACCCGTGATGGTGCACTCGGCGGTGCAGAGGTACGCCACGAACGGCGAGACGTTGGCCGGCGACCACTCGTCGAACGAACCGTCAGCGGGCGGGCCGATGGCGTCGCCCAGCCCCGGCGTCGACAGCGTGAGCCGTGTGCGTGCACCGGGTGCGATCGCGTTGGCCCGCACGCCGTAGCGCACGAGCTCCTTCGCCATCACCTGCGTGAGCGTCGCGATGCCCGACTTGGCCGCGTCGTAGTTCGCCTGACCAGGGTTCGAGAACAGGCCCGACGTGGAAGTGGTGTTGACGATCGCGGCGCTGATCTCGCGCCCCGACTTCGTCTGCTCGCGCCAGTAGTTCGCGGCGAAGTGCGCAGGCGCGAAGTGGCCCTTGAGGTGCACGCGCACGACGCTGTCCCACTCGTCCTCGCTCATGTTCACGACGACGCGGTCCCGCAGGATGCCCGCGTTGTTGACCAGCACGTGGAGATCACCGAACGTGTCGACGGCCTGCTCGACGAGTCGACGCGCGCCGTCCCAGTCGGCGACGTTCTCGCCGTTGACCACGGCCTCGCCGCCCATGGCGCGGATGTCATCGACGGTCTGCTGCGCCGGCGTGGCGTCGGCGCCGCCGCCCTGCTGGTCGCCTCCGAGGTCGTTGACCACGACCTTGGCGCCTTCGCTCGCGAACAGCAGCGCGTGTTCGCGGCCGAGTCCACGGCCCGCGCCGGTGATGATGGCGACGCGGCCCTCGAGTGCACCCATCTCCGAACCCCCCTCGTGCAGGTTGCCGGAGGATAGACCGATCGGTACACCTAGAAGAACAGCGTGACCTGGGTCCCCTTCTTGACGCTGGTGTTTGCTGCCGGCGACTGGGCCCGCACCAGCCGCCCGGGCAGGTAGCTCTGCGTGTCGACCGCGAAGCCCGCAGCCTGCAACTGAGCCTGCGCGGCGTCGAGGGTCTTGCCCACGAGGTTCGGGACCGCGACCATCTCGGGACCCTTGCTCACGTGCACGACGACCTGCACCCCGCGGTTCGCGCCCTGACCGGACGCCGGGTCGGTGCCGATCACCTTGTCCTTGTCGACGGTGTCGCTGAAATCGTCGGCGCGCGCCACCGTGAACCCCGCCGCGGTGAGCTGCTGGGACGCGTCGTCGAAGGTCTTGCCGCTGACGTCGGGCACCGGGACCGGCGCGGGGCCGTCGCTCACCAGCAGCGTCAGGCTGGAGTCGCGCGCCAACTTGGCGCCGCCTCCCGGATCGGTGTCGATGACCACGTCGACCGGCACCGTCTCGTCGTACCGGTGCTGCACCTGCACCACGAACCCCTGGGCTTCGAGCGCGGCCTGCGCGTCAGCGGGGGATTGGCCCGCCACGGTCGGGATCAGGACCGGCGGCGGACCGCGTGACACGACGAGTTGCACCGCGCCGCCGTCGCCCACGAACGCGCCCGGCGCCGGATCCTGGCCGATCACGGTCTCGGCGGGGTCGTCGGCGGTGCGGGTGACGATCTTCAGCGACAGCCCCGTCGCCGCCAGGGCGTCGGTGGCGTTCGCCTGCGTGAGTCCCACGAGCGACGGCACCGCGACCGTCTCCGCCTGGGTGGAGACGGCGGCGATCGCGATCCCTCCGCCGACGAGCGCCAGCAGGATCGCCGCGATCACGAAGGAGCTGATCCATCGCACCGCACCGGGGGCACGGCGGCGGGCCTTCGCCGGCTGCGGGGCCTCGTCGACGACGACCGGGGGCGCGAGCGGCGCGTCCTGGTCGAACAGGTTCGACGACCGACCGATCTGCGTGGGCGGGCCGCCGTCGATCTCGCCGCCGAGCCCGGCGAGCGGCAGCGGTTGGGGCGGTGGGAGCGCGCGGGCCGCGTCGGCCAGCGCGGCGCGCATGGTGGCGGCGTCGGGGTAGCGATCGGCGGGCTCGGGCTTGCCGGCGCGCTCCACCACGGGACCGAGACGCCCGAGGGCCAGCGGCGCGACGAGCGGTGTGTGCGTGCGGGCCGCGAGCGTGCCGATCGCGGTGTCGGCGATCGCAGGTACGGTGCCGGTGACCGCCTCCACCAACACGATCGCGAGGGAGTACAGGTCGGCGCGGCCGTCGAGCGGCGCGCCCGTCACCTGTTCGGGTGCCGCGTAGCGCGCAGTGCCCACGACCGCGCCCGCGGGCTCGGTCCAGCTCGCTTCGGCGAGCGCGCGCGCGAGCCCGAAGTCGGCCACGCGCACGATGCCGTGCTCGTCGAACAGCAGGTTGGCCGGCTTGATGTCGCGGTGCACGACCCCGCGTGCGTGCGCGTATTCGAGCGCGCTCGAGACCTGGCGGCCCACGTGCGCAGCCTGCGCCGGACTCAGTCGCGCGTCGGCGTCGAGCATCCCGCGCAGGCTGCCGCCGGTGAGGAGCTCGAGCACCATGAACGGCACGTCGTCCTCGCCCCAGTCGTACACCGCCATGACGTTGGGATGGTTGAGGGAGGCCGCCACCTGTGCTTCGGCCCGGAACCGGCGCAGGAAGCCGGCGTCCTCGGCCAGGGCGAGGTGCAGGACCTTCACGCCCACCCGGCGCTTCAGGCGCACGTCGTCGGCGACGTAGACGCGACCGCTCGCGCCTGCGCCGATCGGTGCGAGCAGACGGTAGCGACCGGCGAGGACGCGGCCGGTGAGGTCGGCGACGCCGGAGATCGCCATCGGGTCAAGGTACCGGCCGCACCCTGTCGATCCGCGGCACCTGCACGACGTCCGGCGCGCCCGCTGAAGTTCGCTCCAGTGCGAGCGTTAGCCTCGGAGTCGATGGCCGACACCCCCTCTGCCGTCCCCACGCGACGGCGACTGTTCAAGCACCCGGGCCGGGTCGCGGTCGGTCGCGATCACGCTGCTCGTGACGTTCAACCTCGGCATCTACCTGCTCAACGAGGCCGACACGAGCCCGACCGGCGAGAAGGCACTGCCCGCGGACATCCAGGCGGTGAACCCCCAACCCAATCAGATCACCGGGCTCATCGACGACGTCACCGTCGACCTCGCCGACCAGTACACCGGCGTCTTGGTGATCGACGGCATCGAGATCCCCGAGGACCAACTCGACCGCGTCGTCGGCATCCAGACGGTCAGCTTCCGTCCGGGACCCGACAAGGTCATCAGCCGCTTCCGAGCCGGCGAGAACCAGGTGGTCGTGAAGTACTGGGAAGGCCGGCTGGTCGACCGGCCGGCGAACCCCTACTCGTTCAGCTGGTCGTTCGTCGCCAAGGCCTGAGCCTCAGGCCATCTGCAGCACGGCGGCGCCGCGCACCGCATCGGTGGCGATGGCCAGCAGCGCGTCGTTGGCGGCGTCGAGTGGGTACGCCTCGTACGCGACCCGCACGCCGGCGACGGCGGCGAGGTCCATGAACTCCTGCGCGTCGGTGCGGGTCATGTTCGCGACCGAGCGCAACGAGCGCTCGTGCCACAGCAGCTCGTAGGGCATGGCCGGCAGTTCGCTCATGTGGATGCCGGCGAGCGCAACGGTCCCACCCGCGCGCACCGCACCGAGCGCGACCGGCACCAGTTCGCCGGCCGGCGCGAACACGACTGCGCGATCGCATGGTTCCGGCGGCACGTCGGCCGCGCCGCCGACCCAGGATGCGCCGAGCTCACGCGCCAGCTCCCGGTGATGCTCGCCGCGGGTCATCACCACCACATCGCATTCCCAGTGGTGCAGCACCTGCAGCGCGAGGTGGGCCGAGGCACCGAAGCCGAACAGCGCGACGCGTTCACCCGGTTGCACCTCCGCGCGCCGCAGCGCCCGGTACCCGATGACGCCCGCGCACAGCAGTGGCGCGGCCGCGAGATCGCCGAGCGCCGACGGCAGCAGCACCGCGAAGTCCTCGGGGACCACGATCGCGTCCGCGTAGCCACCGTCGACGGTCCAGCCGGTGAAGTCGGCGGCGACGCACAGGTTCTCCTCGCCCCGCATGCAGAAGGCGCAGATCCCGCACGTGTGGTGCAGCCACGGAACACCCACCCGATCACCGAGCGCGAGGCGCGTGCAGCCGTCGCCGAGCGCGTCGACCCGGCCCACCACCTGGTGGCCAGGGATCACCGGCAGGTGCGGGAGCTCCAGGTCGCCCTCCACCACGTGCAGGTCGGTGCGACAACATCCACACGCGTGCACGCGCACCCGGACGGCGCCCGGAACCGGCACCGGATCAGGACGTTCGACGAGCTCGAGGGGCCGGGTCGCGATCGCGGCCGCGGCCGACAGCTGCTGCGCCCGCATCAGCTCACCCGTCGGCTCGCGAGCCGCTCACGGGACGACGAACGTCGCTTCGCCCTTGATCGCCGCGCCGCCGGAGGCCTGGCGGGTGCAGAGGAGGTCGACGTCGACCTTGTGCTCACCGTTGTCCTCGTACTTGCGGGTGACGGAGCCGGAGCAGATCACGACATCGCCCGGCCACACCTGCTCGCGGAACTGCACCGAGTAGCGGCGCACGTTCTTCGCGCCGAGCCACTCGGTGGCGAAGCCGGCGAGGATGCCGGCTTGGAGCATGCCGACCGAGAAGACCGACGGGTAGCCGGCCGACTTGGCGAACTCCTCGTCGTGGTGGATCGGGTTGAAGTCGCCTGACGCTCCCTGGTAGCGCACCATGTCGGTGCGGGAGATCGGCCCGTACTCGCGGGCCTCGGGGGCACTCCCCTCCTGCAGCTCGTCCCAGGTCGGCATCACGATCCCTCCGTCGTGGACTTGCCCGTCTCGATCATCGTGGTGCGCGACTCGGCCACGACGGTGCCGGTCTGGTCCTTGTACTCGGTGACCATCTCGGCGAAGCGCATGCTGCCACCCCGCTTGCCCTCCTTCTCGTAGACCTTGTCGATCCACGATTCGGTGGTGATCACGTCACCGGCCTTCGGCGGCGGGCCGTGGAACACGAACTCCTGGCCGCCGTGCAGGAGCCGGGCCAGGTTGATGTTGAGCTCGGCGACCGGGTTGGCGAGGTCGGGTGGGGCCCAGAACCCGGACGCGATCAGCCACGTGGGCTCGATCACGGCCTCGGGATCGTCGAGGTAGTCGGGGTTCGCGGTCTTCGTCGCCTGCGCGAACTCCCGGATCTTGCCCCGCTCGATCGGGAACGTGTAGCCGGGAAAGCGCTTCCCGATCACCGAGTCGTCAGCCATGTGTCCCCCGTGTGGTCCGTGGTGTCGGGGAGGTTATGCCGCCGCCCCGGAGCGGCGTCACTCCGAGGGCTCGGTCGCGTCCGGCGGCTCGGGACCGTGCTCCAAGAGGCGCCGGAGCGCGTCGTCGTCGAGGATCGCCACGCCGAGCTGCTCCGCCTTGGCGAGCTTCGAACCCGGGCTCACGCCCACCACGACGTAGCTCGTCTTCTTGGACACGCTGCTCGTGACCTTGGCGCCGCGCGCCTCGAGCTCCGCCTGCGCTTCCTCACGTGTCATCGACGCCAACGTGCCGGTGAGCACGAAGGTCATGCCGTCGAGCGACGGCACGTCGGCGCGCACCTCGGCCTTGGGAGGTCCTTCCACGTTGACGCCCGCGGCGACGAGGCGGCGCACGAAGTCGCGGTTGCGCGCGTTGGCGAAGAACTCGACGATGCTCAGCGCGATGACACCGCCGACGCCGTCGACCGCGGCGAGCTCCTCCGCGCCGGCGGCCTCGATCGCATCGAGGCTGCCGAGCTCGCGCGCGAGCGCCTGTGCCGCGCTCGGCCCGACGTGGCGAATGCCCAGACCGACGAGCAACTTGGCGAGCGGTCGCGTGCGTGACTCGTCGATCGCGTCGACGAGCAGCTGGGCCGAGCGCTCGCCGATGCGATCGAGCGGGACGAGTCGCTCGACCGTGAGGTCGTACAGGTCGGCGGCGTCGTCGAGGAGGTCGGCCTCCACGAACTGGGTGACCCTCTCCTCGCCGAGGCCTTCGATGTCCATCGCCGAGCGCCCGGCGAAGAACACGATGCGTTGGACGCGTTGCGCCGGACAGTCGACGTTGACGCACCGGGTGTCGGCTTCACCCTCGGGGCGCACGAGCGGCTGGTTGCACACCGGGCAGAGCGTGGGGAATTTCCACTTGCGCGCCCCCTTCTTGCGCTTGGCCAGCACCGGGCCGACGACCTCGGGGATGACGTCGCCCGCCTTGCGCACGATGACCGTGTCGCCGACGCGCACGTCCTTGCGCGCCACCTCGTCCTGGTTGTGCAGGGTCGCCAAGCCGACGGTGGAACCACCGACGAACACCGGCTCGAGCTGGGCGAACGGTGTGGCGCGCCCCGTGCGCCCGATGCTCACCATGATCCCGCGCAGCAGAGTGGTCTTCTCCTCGGGCGGGAACTTGAAGGCGATCGCCCATCGGGGCGCGCGGCTGGTGAAGCCGAGCTCGTTGCGTTGCGCGAGGTCGTCGACCTTCACGACCGCGCCGTCGATGTCGTAGCCGTACGAGTGACGGTTGGCCTCGACTCGCTCGCAGAACTCGTACACCGCGTCGAACGACGCGAGTTGCTCGATGTGATCGTTCACCGGGAGCCCGAGGTCGCGCAGCCACCCGAGGGTCTCGTGGTGCGACGCGAGCGCGGGCCCACCCTCCTGCACACCGAGTTGGTACGCGTCGAACGCGAGGTCGCGCGAGGCGGTGATGCGCGGGTCCTTCTGCCGCAAGCTCCCGGCGGCGGCGTTGCGCGGGTTCACGAAGAGGCGATCACCGGCGTCGCCTTGACGCCGGTTCAGCTCTTCGAACGACGCCAGCGGCATGAACACCTCGCCCCGCACCTCGAGCCGCATCGGGATCGAGTCGCCCAGCAACCGTTCCGGGATCGCAGCGATGGTGGCGACGTTGGCCGTGACGTCTTCGCCCGTGTCGCCGTCGCCGCGCGTGGCGCCCCGCACGAGGTGACCTTCCTCGTAGAGCAGCGAGATGGCCAGGCCGTCGAGCTTGGGTTCACCGACGAACGTGACCGGGTCGGTGATCACCCGTTCGATGCGCGCGTGCCACGCAGCCAATTCATCGCGATCGAACGCGTTGTCGAGCGAGAGCATCGGGACCACGTGTTGCACCGGCGCGAACGTGGCCGACGGTGGCGCGCCGACCTCTTCGAGCGGGGAGTCGGCAGTGTGGAGCGCGGGGTGTTCGTCGGCGAGCGCCTGGAGCTCGCGCACCAGCGAGTCGAACTCGGCGTCGGAGACCTCGGGTTCGTCGTCGTTGTAGTACCGCTCGCGGTGATGGCGGATCTGCGCAGCCAGTTCGTCGGCGCGCGCCGCGATGTCGCGAGGGACTGCCGCGGGTGGGACTGCTCCGACTCCGGATGAGCGGGCCATCGCCCGCAATCTACCGATCGGGTGTGACAGCTACGTCGCTACGGCCCGGGCAGGGTTGTCGTGGTCGTCGTCGTCGTCGGCGGTGCAGTGGTGGTCGTGGTCGTCGGCGGTGCAGTGGTCGTCGTCGTCGCCGGCGCCGTGGTGGTCGTCGGCGCGGTCGTCGTCGGCGCCGTGGTCGACGTGGTCGACGAGCTCGTGGTGCTGGTCGACGACGACGTGGTGGTGGTCTTGGGCTTGTCGTCGCCACCGTTGTCCGACAACAGCAACGCGATCACCACACCGGCGAGGATCACCGCGAGGATGATCAGCGCCGCGATCAGCCAGCGCATCCCCGACGACATGCCTTCGTCGTCGTCGTCGGGCGGGACGCCGTCTCCTCCTCCACCGCCGCCGACACCACCGGCGCCTGCGCCCGCCGCACCGCCGGCTGCCGCGGCTCCGGCCGCCGCCGCGGGCATGGCCATGGTCTGCTCGCCGGTCGCCGGGGCACCCTCGCCCGCGTTGTCGACCGCAGCACCGCAGTTGGCGCAGACGGTCGCGCCGGGCTCGAGCGGCTGGCCGCACACTCCGCAGTAGCGGTACGAGGAGGTTTCCACGTCAGGCTCCAAGGGTGAGTCGCGCGGCGACCGCCTGGTCGTGCACCCGGGCAGCCAATTCGCGTGCGATGCCGAGCACCCGCTCGGCCTGCGAGGCACCGTAGCCCGCGAGGCCGCACGCGGGGGTGATCATCCCGCGGGTGCGCAGCGGCACCGGATCGCACCCGCGCCGCGTGCAGCTCGCACCACACGCGCGCGAGCACGCGCCAGTGCGGATCGGCCGACTCGCCGACCGGACGATCGGTCGGCACCGCGCCCCACGCGATCCAGCCGTCGCCGTCGAGGAAGCGCGCCAACCCCACCGTGTGCTGCACGAGGTCGTCGTGCACTTCGATCCCGAGGACCTCTGGGCCGGCTTCGAGTGCGAGGGCGAGATCGCCCTCGCTGCACACGTGCACGCCGGTGACGCTGTCCACGGCCGCCAGCGCGCCCGACAGCAGGTCGATCGCCGATTCGCGGTCGAGCGGCGCGTCGTCACGCCGCCACGACACCAAGGACGGTTCGTCGAGGAAGAGCACGAGTCCGGTGCCGGGCAGACGGGTGTCGACCAACGCTTCGAGGGCGACCGACCACGCTCGCGTGACTGCCGCGGCGCGCTCGAAGGCGCGGGGTGCCGCCATCCCGGCCGCGTGGAGTGCGGTGCCGAGCGTCAGCGGCCCTGTCACCTGGGCCTTGATGCGTGCCGGCACGCTCTCGGCGCGCGACGCCAGGTCGAGGAACGCGAGCAGGCCGGAGTGCGCACGATCGTCGAAGACGCATTCGGGCGCCGCGTCGGACTCGCCGAGCACGGTGAGCGATCCGTCGGACGCGACCTCGACCTCCGGGAGGGCCACCAGCCACTGCGCCAGCATCCCCTCGCGCGGATCACGCCCCGGGAGCTGCGGGACCGCGGGCAACTCGGGGAGGCACCGGAGCACCAGCTCGGCCGCGGTCGTCGGATCGTCGTGGGGCAGACTCCCGATGCCGGTCGCGACTCCGGGTACGAGCACAGGTGCCCGGAGGGTCGGCGTCATGGAGCCGTACTCTACGATCGCCTCGACGGCGTGCTCCAAGCGGGCGCGCGTCGCACACATCGCTCACGATCATCTCTCGACGGCCCGGATCGAACGGAGTCCCGCTGCCTCGCCCTCTCTTCCTGTGGCTGCTGCGCGTCGCGTGGATCACCCTGCCGGTGACCGCGGGTCCAGCAGCATCGGCGTCCCTCGCGTCGTGGTCGGAGGGACCGCGCGTCGCGGGCGCGGTGCTGCTCTGGGCCGCGTGGGCGCTCGGACTGCTGGCAACGCTCGCGCCGCGTCCCATCTCGCTCACCGCGCTGCGCGTGATCGCACCTGCGTTCGTGATCGGTGCGGTGCTCGTCGCGATCGATGGTCAGCGCGTCGACGATCGCCACCGTCGGTGCTGTCGTCGCGACGCTCGTGTGCACGCTGCTCGCGTCGGGTCATGACATCGCGTCGGCCGCCGCCAACGCGATCGCGTACGGCGACGAGCAGCGGTACCCGCTCCGCGTACCGCCCGCCCTCTTCCTCGGTCCACTCCCCGGCGCGCGGCTGCTCGTGATGGCGGGTGTTGTCGTGCCGGTGCTGCTGCTCGCCGATGGTCGCATCGTCGCTGGCGTGGCGGCGCTCCCCGTGGGCGCGGGCCTCGTGTACGTGCTCAGCCGATCCCTCGATTCCCTGTCTCGCCGCTGGGCCGTGCTGGTGCCCGCCGGGTTCGTGGTGGTCGACCCCCTGAGCCTGGCCGATCCCACGCTCTTCCTCCGCGAGCACGTCCGCCACGTGGCACCCGAGCCTCCTGCCGCGGCAGCCGACGGGATCCTCGACCTCCGCCTGGGTGCAGGCGCGGGCTCGGTGTCGGTGCGGTTCGACGAAGCCGTCGACCTCACCCGGGCGGGGCGGGGTCGCCACGGCGGCGCCACGGTCACGACCGCCGAGATCATGGTCGCGGTCGCGCGCCGCGACGAGATGTTGCGCAAGGCCGCCGAACGCCGGCTCCCGGTGCAGCTACCCATCAGGTAGCCGGCCGTCGGGGAGGCGGACCGGGAAGTCGACGGCCCGATCAGGGACCTATCGCGCGATGCCACCGCCGACGAGTGCATCGCCGTCGTAGAGCGCGACCACCTGGCCCGGCGCGACCCGTGGTTGGGGTGTGGCGAAGTGCACCGTCGCGCCATCGAAGGTGGCCGGCACCGGCGTGCCGTGGGCTCGCGTCTGCGCAACCAGGTCGATGCTGCCCACGGGCGGCCGGTCGACGTACGTGACGCCGCGCAGCGAGACCGAATCGCGCAAGAGGTCGGTGCGCTCCCCGAGGGTGACGGTCGCAGTGCGCGCGTCGACGTCGACCACGTAGCGACGGTCACCGGTCGCGACGCCGAGACCGCGGCGCTGCCCGATCGTGAACGCTTCGATGCCGTCGTGCACGCCGAGGGGCGCGCCGTCGACGTCGACCACCGAACCGGCGCGGGCGTCGATGCGTTCCGCGAGGAACGCACGCCGCCCACCACGAGTGATGAAGCACACGTCCATGCTCTCGGCCTTCGCCGCGGTGCGCAGCCCGAGGCGCGCCGCATGCTCACGCACCTGCGCCTTGGTGAGCACGCCGACCGGGAGGCGCGTGCGGGCGAGCTGTCGCTGTCCGAGCATGTAGAGCACGTAGGACTGGTCCTTGGCGGGGTCGGCGCCGCGCCGCAACGCGTGCGACCCGTGGGCTCCCGTGGTGACGCGCGCGTGGTGACCGGTGGCGACGGCATCGAAACCGAGCGCCTCGGCCCGGTGGAACAGCGCGCCGAACTTGATCGAGCGGTTGCACTCGACACACGGGTTGGGGGTGTGCCCGACCTCGTGCTCTCGCACGTAGGGCTCGACCACCGTGTGGTCGAACGTGTCGGTGAGGTTGAACACGTAGTGCGGGATGGCGAGCTGCGCGGCGACCCGCCGGGCGTCTTCGACATCGGCGACACTGCAGCACCCGGAGTCGGACTCGCCACCCCAGAGCTTCAGCGTGACGCCGGTGACGTCGTGGCCCTGCTCGAGCAGGAGCGCGGCCGCGACCGACGAGTCCACGCCACCACTCATCGCGACGAGGACGCGCTCGCTCACGCGGTCCCCGATGGGCGTTCGCCGCTCGCCAAGCCGCACATCGGACGGCGGCGACTTGCTCGCGCTCACGCCGCGGCGCCGGCGCGGCGGAGCTGCTCGACCGCGCGGGATGACGGCGAGCGCGACGTCGACGTCGCGGTCAGTGGACGCGAATCCGAGGCTCATCCGGATCGACGCGAGCGCGTCGTCGCCGGTGATGCCCATCGCCGCGAGCACGTGCGACGGCTCGGTGGCCCCCGACGAGCACGACGAACCGGCGGCCGCGCACACGGCGGCACGGTCGAGCGCGACCAGCAGCGTCTCCGCTTCGACGCCGCGGAAGCCGACGTGCGCGTTGCCTGCGACCTTTGCCGTGCGGTCGCCGTTCTCGAACGCGTCGGGCACCGAGGCGAGCAGGCCGTCGACCAGACGGTCACGCAGCGCGGCGACGCGGGCAACATCGGCGGCGCGCTCGGCGCAGGTGATCCGCAGGGCGGTGGCCATCGCGACCACGCCGGCGACGTTGGACGTGCCCGACCGGAGCCCCCGCTCCTGACCACCGCCCTCGAGCAGCGGCTCGAGCGCAACGCCGCCGCGCACCAGGAGCGCGCCGGTGCCCTTGGGCCCGCCGAACTTGTCCGCGGAGATCGCCACCAGGTCGACCGACGCGGCGGCCTGGGCGACGTCGATCCACGGCACGGCCTGGACCGCGTCGGTGTGGACGAGCACCGCCGGTGCCTGCGCTCGCACCCGGCGGACGATCTCCGCGAGCGGCTGGATCGTCCCGACCTCGTTGTTGACGAGCATCACCGACACCGAGCGCGGTGCGGGCGTCGACCGCCGCCGCGAGCGCCGTCGGATCGACCACGCCGGTGCCGGGGACCGCCAGCCGGGTGATGCGGAAGCCCTCGGTGGCGAGGCGGTCGCACGAGGCCAGCACACCCTTGTGCTCGAACGCGGTGGTGACCACCGCGTCGCCGCCGCCGTCGGCCCGGGCGCGACGAGCCGCACCCTTCACCGCGAGGTTGTCGGCCTCGGTGCCGCCGGCCGTGAACACCACCTCACCGGGTTCCGCACCGAGCAGGGCGGCGATCTCCTCGCGGGCGTCCTCCAGGGCGGTCTTGGCCGCGCGGGCCGCCGAGTGGGCACCGCTCGGGTTGCCGAAGGTGCCCCCCAGGAACGGCATCATCGCGGCGACCGCCTCGGGCCGGACCGGCGTGGTCGCGGCGTGGTCGAGGTAGGTGACGCCAGCGTTCGGACCGGGGTTCTGCCCGGGGGTGGGAGGGCTGCTCACCCGTCAAGTGTACGAACCCGGAATAACTGTCACACCCCCCGGTGATACTCCTCTTGTGACCACGCAACTGCGCCTCGTCGAACCCCCCGAGCCCAGTTCCCGCCCCGCTTCGGGCACCTCGAAGCGCGCGTCGAAGGGCCCCGGCACGGGCGGCCAGCCTTCCCGCTCCCGGCGCGGCGGCAACCAGGCCCGCCGCCAGACCCGAGCTGCCACCGGCGCCCGCACCGGTCGGCGGGCCGCCGCCTGGGGCGACTGGCGCCTCGACGCCGGCACCCGCCGGGTCGGACGGGCCGGGGTGGCCCAGGCCCGCCAGGCCCTCGAGGCCGCGCTCGCGGCGCAGCACGACGACCGGCACGACCACGAGCTCTCCCAGGCCAGCTGACCGGTCCCGCTCCGGCTTCTCCCTGCGACAACCGTCGCCGTACCCTTTCGGGCATGGGTGACAGCGCACGTCCGACACGTTCCGACTGGGAAGCACTCGCCGGCAAGGAGGTCAAGGGCGACCTCGATCGCCTGACCTGGCACACCCCCGAGGGCATCGACGTCCAGCCCCTGTACACCGCCGAAGACCTCGAGGCCCTCGAGACCGTCGGCGGGCTCCCCGGCTTCGAGCCCTTCGTGCGCGGGGTCCGGGGCACCATGTACACCAACCGGCCCTGGACCATCCGCCAGTACGCCGGCTTCTCGACCGCCGAAGAGTCGAACGCGTTCTACCGGGCCAACCTCGCCGCCGGGCAGATGGGCCTCTCGGTGGCCTTCGACCTCGCCACCCACCGCGGCTACGACAGCGATCACCCACGCGTGGTGGGCGACGTGGGCAAGGCCGGCGTCGCGATCGACTCGGTCGAGGACATGAAGGTCCTCTTCGACGGCATCCCCCTCGACAAGATGACCGTGTCGATGACCATGAACGGAGCGGTCCTGCCGATCCTCGCCGGCTACGTGGTGGCGGCCGAGGAGCAGGGCGTCGACGAGTCGCAGCTGGGTGGGACCATCCAGAACGACATCCTCAAGGAGTTCATGGTCCGCAACACCTACATCTATCCGCCCGAGCCGAGCATGCGGATCGTCGCCGACATCATCGAGTACACGGCCGAGCGCATGCCGAAGTTCAACTCGATCTCGATCTCCGGGTACCACATGCAGGAGGCCGGCGCGACCGCGGTGCAGGAGCTCGCGTTCACCATCGCCGACGGCCTCGAGTACGCCCGCGTACGCGATCGACCGCGGCCTCGACGTCGACGCGTTCGCCGGTCGCCTCTCCTTCTTCTTCGCCATCGGCATGAACTTCTTCATGGAGGTGGCCAAGCTGCGCGCCGCCCGCCTCCTGTGGGCCCGCGTCATCGACCGATCTCGGTGCCCAGAAGCCCGGCTCGAAGATGCTGCGCACGCACTGCCAGACGTCGGGCGTGTCGCTCACCGAGCAGGACCCGTACAACAACATCGTGCGCACCACCGTCGAAGCGCTCGCCGCGGTGCTCGGCGGCACGCAGAGCCTGCACACCAACTCGTTCGACGAGGCGATCGCGCTGCCGAGCGAGTTCGCAGCGCGCATCGCGCGCAACACGCAGCTGATCCTGGCCGAGGAGACCGGCGTCACCAAGGTGGTCGACCCGCTCGGCGGCAGCTACTACGTCGAAGCGCTCACCGCCGGCCTCGCCGACGAGGCGTGGAAGCTGATCGAAGAGGTCGAGGCGCTCGGCGGCATGACCAAGGCGGTCGAGTCGGGCATGCCGAAGCTGCGCATCGAGGAGGCCGCGGCGCGCAAGCAGGCGGCCATCGACCGCGGCGACGAGGTGATCGTCGGCGTCAACAAGTACCGGCTCGCCGAGGAAGGCGACGTCGACGTCCGCGACGTCGACAACGTGAGCGTGCGCGAGCAGCAGCTGGCTCGCCTCGCGGAGCTGCGCGCCAACCGCGACGAAGCCGCGTGTCAGGCTGCGCTCGATGCGCTGCGCGAGGGCGCGCGAGGCACCGGCAACCTGCTGGAGCTGTCGATCGTCGCCACCCGGGCACGCGCCACGATCGGCGAGATCTCCGACGCGATGGAAGACGTCTTCTCCCGGCACCGGGCGACCATCCGGAGCATCGCGGGCGTGTACGGCGCCGCCTACGAGGGTGACGAGGGCTATGCGCAGGTGCGCGCCGCGGTCGACGAGTTCGCCGCCGCCGCCGGTCGGCGCCCGCGCATCCTCGTCGCCAAGCTCGGCCAGGACGGCCACGACCGCGGCGCCAAGGTGATCGCAACCGCGTTCGCCGACCTCGGCTTCGACGTCGACGTCGGCCCGCTGTTCCAGACGCCCGAAGAGGCGGCGCGCGACGCGATCGAGAACGACGTGCACCTCGTCGGGGTGTCGAGCCAGGCCGCCGGGCACAAGACGCTCATCCCCGAGCTGATCGCGCAGCTGCGCAAGCAGGGCGGCGACGACATCCTCGTCGTCGCCGGAGGCGTGATCCCCGCGCAGGACTACGACGAACTGCGCGACGCCGGCGTCGCGGCCATCTTCGGTCCCGGCACCAACATCCCGCAGGCCGCGACCGAGATCATCGGTCTCCTGCGCCACGCCTGACACACTCGCGGCACCATGAGCGAGTTGGCACAACAGGTGATCGCGGGCGACCGTCGTGCGCTGGCGCGTGCGATCACGCTGGCCGAGTCGACCCGCGCCGACCATCGCGCCGAAGCCGAGGCGCTGCTCGCCGAGGTGCTGGCGAAGAGCGGCGGCGCGATGCGTGTGGGGATCTCGGGCGCACCGGGCGCGGGCAAGTCGACGTTCATCGAGGCGCTCGGGACCCACCTCGTTGCGCACGGTCACCGGGTGGCAGTGCTCGCGGTCGACCCGTCGAGCACACGCAGCGGTGGTTCCATCCTCGGTGACAAGACGCGCATGGAGCAGCTGACGCGCTCACCCGACGCATTCGTGCGGCCGTCGCCGACCGGCGGCACACTCGGTGGTGTCGCCCGGCGGACGCGTGAGGCGATGCTGCTCTGCGAAGCCGCGGGCTTCGACGTCGTGCTGGTCGAGACCGTCGGTGTCGGCCAGTCGGAGGTGAAGGTCGCGGCGATGGTCGACCTGTTCCTGGTGCTCGTCGCGCCCGGCGGTGGCGACGAGCTGCAGGGACTCAAGCGCGGGATCATGGAGCTCGCCGATCTCGTCGTCGTCAACAAGGCCGACGGCGAGCTCGCCGCGATCGCCGCGCACACCGCCGCCGACTACGCCGCCGCCCTCCACCTCGTGCGGCCCCGGCTCTCGGGATGGACGCCCCGGGTGCTCACGTGTTCGGCCCTCACCGGCTCCGGGATCCCCGAGGTCTGGGAGAGCGTCACGGAGTTCCGGGCGGCGATCGTCGATGAGCTGCCCGCCCTGCGGGCGGGCCAGAACCGGGAGTGGATGTGGTCGGAGGTCACCGACTCGCTGCTCGACGCCCTCACCGCCGACGCCGCCACCGCCGAGCTCGCCCGGCGCCTCGAGGCCGAGGTCGCCGCGGGGGCCACGACCCCGACCGCCGCCGCCCGGGCCATGCTCGACGCCCATCGGGGTACTCGTCCCGGCTGAGCCCCGCCTGAAGGTGCCCCCTGTCCCGCTCAAGGTTGGGATGGCGGAATACCGACAGAAAGAACGTGAGTGCGGAGGGCATCCTCGCAACCGGACTGCTCATGGCGATCGTCGTGCTGGCGATCGTCTCCACCCGCGTCGTGGGCCGGCGGGCCGCCCGCACCGTCGACCAGGTCACGGCCCTCCTCGAACGGAACGAGGCCCGCTTCCGGGCGATGGTCCGCGACTCCAACGACATCATGGCGATCGTCGACCCCCACGGCCGGCTCGTCTACGCCAGCCCGGTCACCGAGCGGATCCTCGGCGTCGACATCGACCCGCTGATCGGTACCGACGTCTTCGACCTGATCCACCCCGAAGACCGCGACGCGGCGCGCCTCGGGTTCCAGTTCACGCGCGAGGGCAAGGAAGGAGCCGACCGCGTCGAGGTGCGCCTGCGCCGCGCCGACGGCACCTGGCGAGTGGTCGAGGCGGTGGCGACCAACCTGCTCGACGACCCCTCGGTCGAGGGCATCGTCATCAGCGCCCGCGACCTCACCGATCGTCGGCGCGCCGAAGCCGAACTGCGCGAGGCGCAGGAACGGTTCCGCAGCGCCTTCGAGCACGCCCCGATCGGCATGGCGCTCATCTCGACCGACGGCCGGCTGTTCCGGGTCAACCGCGCGCTCGTGCAGATCCTCGGGCGCGGCGAGTCGGAGCTGCTGGCGTCGTCGATGCTCGAGCTGTGCCACGCCGACGACCGCGACCAGTGTCGCGAGCAGGTACGTCGTCTCTTCACGGGCGTGACGCAGAGCGCGCAGCTCGAGCAACGCTTCGTGCACCACGACGGTCACCCCGTGTGGGTGGCGATGAGCGCGTCGCTCGTGCGCGACCTCAACGACCAGCCGATGTACCTCGTGTGCCAGGTGGAGGACATCGGCGAACGGCGCGCCAGCGGTGAGGCACTCGCCCACCAGGCGGTCCACGACCCGCTGACCGGACTGCCCAACCGACTGCAGTTCGTCGAGCGGCTCGGACGCGAGCTCACGCGCGCGGAGCACCGACGTGGCCGCGTGGCCGTCCTGTTCCTCGACCTCGATCGCTTCAAGGTGGTGAACGACAGCCTCGGCCACTCCGCCGGGGACCGCCTGCTGGTGGCGGTGGCGGATCGCTTGAGCTCGGTCATGGGTCCGTCCGACGCCGTGGCACGGTTCGGGGGCGACGAGTTCACCATCTTGTGCCAGGACGTGAGCAGCGAGGAGACCGTCGAGCTCGTCGCGGAGCGGATCGCGCAGGCCATCGCCCGGCCGGTCGCCCTCATGGAGGGCGAGGTGTTCGTGACCGCGAGCATCGGCATCGCCCTTTCGGGCAACGGCGCCGACACACCCGAGACGCTGCTGCGCAACGCCGACGCCGCGATGTACCGGGCCAAGGAGCGCGGCCGCGACCGCGCCGAGCTGTTCGATGCACGCGAGCACCACCGCGCGGTCGACGACCTGCGCACCGGCAACGAGCTGCATCGCGCCATCGAGCGCGGCGAGCTGCGCGTGCACTACCAGCCGATGATCAGCATCGACAACGGCACGTTGTTCGGGTTCGAGGCGCTCATCCGCTGGGAGCACCCCGAGCGCGGGCTGATCCCGCCGATGGAGTTCGTGCCCCTCGCCGAGGAGACCGGTTTGATCGTGCCGCTCGGGGTGTGGGCGCTCGAACAGGCATGCCAGCAGGCAGTCCGGTGGCACGAGCAGGCGCCCGACGGCCCCCTGCTCTCGATGAGCGTGAACCTGTCGCCTCGCCAGCTCGCCGAACCCGCGCTGCCGAACGACGTTGCGCGCGTGCTGCACGACACCGGCATCCAACCCTCTGCGCTGTGGCTCGAGATCACCGAGAGCACGTTGATGCGCGACGCCGAGTCGGCGTTGAGCGCACTCGGCGCGCTGCAGGCGCTCGGCTTGCACCTCGCCGTCGACGACTTCGGCACCGGCTACTCGTCGCTCGCGTACCTCGAGCGGTTGCCGGTGGAAGCGCTGAAGATCGACCGCTCGTTCACCGAAGGCGTGGGCGTGCGCAAGGACAGCACCGCGATCGTCGGTGCCGTCGTCGGTCTGGCGCGCGCGCTGCGGCTGTCGACGGTCGCCGAGGGCATCGAGACACCCGAGCAGTTCCACCAACTCCGGGCGATGGGCTGCGAGGTGGGTCAAGGTTTCCTGTTCGGCCCGGCGCGCCCACCCGAGGTCTTCGGCACCGACCCTCGCCGCATGTTCGCCCCCACGCCGCGGCGGGCGACGACGACCGCGGCCCCGCAGCCCGTCGCGACCATCGACCCCCGCGGTGTCACCATCGCCAACTGACCTCGCCGGGAACGCCGACGCGGATGACGCCCGCCGAGCGCGCAGGATCCCGGGGCCGCGAGGACCGACCATCAGCACGAGTGGCGGCGACGGGCGCGCTCGACGCGCATCGACGCCGCCTCACGCCGCCTCGCGCCGCCTCGCCCCGCCTCGCCCCGCCGTCGGCCCGCCTGGGGACGCGTTGACCGGACTGCTCACCGTCTTCCCGCGCCGAGCAGTCGACCTACTTGACCGCTTCGCGGCTTTTCGGCTACTCTTCACACCCACACGTGATCCGACGGGATCCGTGAACCGACTTCCCCGCATCGTCCCGGCCCCACCCCTTCGGGCCCGGCACCGAATCGCGGAGGAAGCCCATGCCCGTCACGCTGCTCATCAAGCCCTGGCACGACCCCATCGTCGACACGGTGGGGCACGATCCCAGGTCGCGCTACGTCGAGCAGTTCTGGCTGCCGACCCTCGGTCCCACTGCGCTCCTCCTGCTGCGCCACCTCGCCGACCGCTTCGACCGCGACCCCGACGGCGTGGAGCTGACCGTCGTCGACACATCACACGCGCTCGGGCTCGGTCAGCGCGAAGGCAGCGCGTCGCCGATCGTGCGCACGCTCCGCCGCCTCACGCAGTTCGACCTGGCGTGCGAAGACCCCATGTCCGACACCGTCGCGGTGCGGCGCAACGTGCCACCGGTGAACACGCGCCACCTCCGTCGGCTGCCGCGCGACCTCCAGCGCGCACACGCCGAGTGGGCCGAGCAGCAGTTGGCCGAACCGCCGATGGCCGAGGCACGTCGCCGCGCCCGACGAGTCGCGTTCACCCTGCTCGAACAGGGGGACGACCCCGACCACGTCGAACGGGCCCTGCACGGGATCGGCTTCCACCCCGCGCTCTGCCACGAGAGCGCGCAGTGGGCGTATCAGCGTCACCGCGAGGCGCTCGACCACGTCCAGCGCGTTCCGGTGCGAGAGGGCACGTCGTAAGGACCTCCCAGTTCGCGGTTCGAGCTCGCCCCCGTGCTCGCTGCCGCACGCAGAGCGGCGCGCCCCCTCGTCCCCCGGAGGCGCGCCGCTCGCGCGTCGCCGAAACGCCGCTCGCGTATCGGTCGCGCGATGGCCGATGCCGAACTGCTGGACCGTCTCGCCGCGCTCCTCCGAGGTGCCGACCAGATCGTCGTGCTCACCGGCGCGGGGATCTCCACCGAGTCGGGCATCCCCGACTTCCGTGGCCCGCAGGGCATCTGGACCAAGGATCCGAAGGCGGAGCGCACGGCGACGATCCAGCACTACGTGGCCGACGCCGATCATCGGCGCGACGTGTGGCGCAACCGCGTCGGGAGCGAGCTGTTCGCAGGTCAGCCCAACGCCGGGCACGTCGCGCTCGCGGAGCTCGAACGCAAGGCGAAGGTCCACACGTTGGTGACGCAGAACGTCGACGGTCTGCATCAGGCCGCCGGTTCGTCGCCGGAGATCGTCATCGAGATCCACGGCACCGTGCACGCGGTGAAGTGCCTGCAGTGCGCCTGGCGCGGCCCGATGGAAGACACGTTGGCGCGGGTGCGCGCCGGTGACGAAGACCCCGCGTGCCTCGAGTGCGGCGGCATGTTGAAGTCGGCGACCATCTCATTCGGTGAGAACCTGGTGCCCGAAGACCTGATGCGCGCGCAGCGAGCGGCCGTCGGGGCCGACGTGTTCCTCGCCATCGGCACCTCGCTCGGCGTCTACCCCGCGGCCGCGCTCCCCGAGCACGCGCTGCGCGCCGGGGCCGCCCTGGCGGTCCTCAACGGTGAACCCACACCCTTCGACGGCGTTGCCGAGTTCGTGCTCCGCGAGCAGCTCGGTGAGGTCCTGCCCGACCTGGTGGCTCGGATCTGACCCCCGCTTCACGCCCGGTTGGGAATACCTGACCCCTGCGGTAGCATTTACGGGTTCGACGAGGAGAGAGAACGAGATGCCGAGCTTCCGCGACCTGCTGCGCGACACCAAGGCGCGCATCACCGAGATCCAGCCCGACGATGCCGAAGAACGCCTGGGGCACGCCACGTTCCTCGACGTGCGCGAGCAGGACGAGCACGACCAGGGCACCATCCCGGGGTCGGTGTTCATCCCCCGCGGGCATCTCGAGAGCCAAGCCGAGCACAAGCTGCCGGATCGCGACCAGCCCATCGTCGTGTACTGCGCCAGCGGTGTCCGTTCGGCGTTCGCCACCGAGACGCTCGAACAACTCGGCTTCACCGACGTGGTGGCGATGGCCGGCGGCTTCGGGCGCTGGAAGAACGAGGGGCGCCCCTGGATCACACCCCAGACCCTCTCCCACGAGCAGCGCGATCGGTACGGGCGCCACATCCTCCTGCCGGAGGTCGGCGAGGCGGGCCAACAGAAGCTGCTCGAGAGCCGGGTGCTCCTCCTGGGCGCCGGCGGTCTCGGCTCCCCCGCCGCGCTCTACCTGGCGGCAGCCGGCGTCGGCACGATCGGCATCATCGACATGGACGTCGTCGACGCGTCGAACCTGCAGCGCCAGATCCTCCACAACACCGACCGCATCGGCGAGCGCAAGGTCGACTCGGCCAAGAAGACCCTCACCGCACTCAACCCCGACGTCGACGTCGTGACCTACGACGTCCGTCTGGGTGCCGACAACGTGCTCGACATCATCGACGGCTACGACGTGATCGTCGACGGCACCGACAACTTCCCGACCCGCTACCTCGTGAACGACGCCGCGCTGCTCAAGCGCATCCCCGTCGTCCACGGATCGATCTTCCGGTTCGAGGGTCAGGTGTCGGTGTTCCAGCCGTACGTCGGCCCGTGCTACCGGTGCCTGCTGCCCGAACCACCGCCACCGGAGCTCGCGCCGAGCTGCTCGGAGGCCGGCGTGATCGGCGTGCTCCCCGGCATCATCGGATCGATCCAGGCGCTCGAGGCGATCAAGCTGCTCCTCGGCATCGGCGATCCGCTCGTCGGCCGGCTCCTGGCGTACGACGCGCTGGAGCAGTCGTTCCGGACGTTCAAGGTGCGCCGCGACCCCAACTGCCCGGCGTGCGGCGAGCACGCGGCGCCGATCGTCATCGCCGAGTACGACGACCAGTGCCTGCCCCACGCCGTCCTCGCCGACGGCAGCGTCCTCACCCACTGACGCGCCCTCTGCGTCACACGCGTCCGGCGTCAGAGACGCCGGGCGTGATCAGACGAGGCGGGACTTGAGGTCGTCGACGAGGGCTGCGACCGACTCGGGTTCGACGACGGCGACGGGATAGCGACCGGCGAGCCAGGTGACGACACGGAGCAACGCGTCGTCACTCGATCCCTCGACGCGCACGCGACAGCCCGACGTGGTCAATTCGAACTGCGAATCCCCCCAGTGCAGCGCGGCGCGCAGAGTGTCGATGTCGGTGTCGACGTCGAGCACCGCGTACGCGGGTTGGGGCATCGAGCGGATCGACTGCGCGACGAAGGCGGCCGCGTCACCGCCAGGGAGCGCACGCGTCGCGCACCGCCCACCAGCCAGGCGCGCGCGCTCCAGGCGATCGAGACGGAACGTGCGCCAGTCGTCGCGCCGGACGTCCCAGGCGACGAGGTACCAACGCCGGCCGGTGGACACGAGCTGGTGCGGTTCGACCAGCCGGCTCGAGTCGTCGCCGTCACGACGGCGATAGTCGAAGCGCACCTGTTCGCGATCACGACACGCGAGAGCGAGCACCGCGAGTGCATCGGCGTCGACCACGGGGCCGTCGTTCGACCACTGCAGCGACGCGACGTTGGTGTGCACCGCGAGCACGCGCCGACGGAGACGATCCGGCAGCACCTGCTCGAGCTTGGCCAGCGCCCGCAACGCGGTGTCCTCCATGCCGTCGATCGACGCGCTCGCCGCCGACCGCAGACCGACCGCGATGGCGACGGCTTCGTCGTCGTCGAGGAGGAGCGGCGGGAGGTGCGCGCCGGCGGCGAGGCGGTACCCGCCGCCCGCACCGGGGGTGGCGTCGACCGGGTAGCCGAGCGAGCGCAGGCGGTCGATGTCGCGCCGCAGGGTGCGGGCGCTCACGCCGAGGTGCGCGGTGAGCTCCTCCCCGGGCCAGAACCGGTGGGTCTGGAGGAGGGACAGGAGCTGCAGCGCGCGCTCGGTGGGATCGGAGCTCACCGATGAGTTCCGGCGGTGGGATCGGTCTTGGTCACACGACAAGCTTCCCATGAGTTGCGGTCAGGATCTGGCCGCAGTGATCCGTAGGTTGATCCCATGCAGACGATGACGAACTCCAGAACGAGGACCGCCGTGGCGCCCGACGACAGCTCCCCCGCCATCTCGGCCCGAGGCCTCACCCGAACCTACGGTGAGGTGACCGCGGTCGACGGCCTCGACCTCACCATCCACCGAGGCGAGATCTACGGGCTGCTCGGCCCCAACGGCGCCGGGAAGTCCACCACGGTGAAGATGCTCTGCACCCTGCTCGCGCCGACCGGCGGGCGGGCCGACGTCGCCGGCTTCGACATCGCCACGCAGCAGCAGGACGTCCGCTTGCACATCGGCGTCGCGCTGCAGGACGTCGCCCTCGACCCCAAGCAGACCGGCCTGGAACTGCTCCGACTGCAGGGCCAGCTCTACGGCCTGCGGAAGGCGGAGATCGACCAACGCCTGGCGGAGCTGCGCACGCTGGTCGATCTGGGCGACGCGCTCGAGCGGCGCATCTCGACGTACTCCGGCGGCATGCGCCGTCGGCTCGACCTCGCGGCCGCACTCGTGCACAACCCCGAGGTCCTGTTCCTCGACGAACCCACCACCGGCCTCGACCCGATCAGTCGAGCCAGCGTGTGGCAGGAGGTGCAACGGCTGAACGGCGAGCTCGGCATGACCATCCTCCTCACCACGCAATACCTCGAGGAGGCCGACGAGCTCGCCGACCGGGTGGGCATCGTCGACAACGGGCGACTCGTGGCCGAGGGCACACCCACCGATCTCAAGCGCTCGATCGGCACCGACGTCGTGTTCGCCCGCATCGACGGCGACAGCGACGCGGCGCGCGCCGCGCTCGCCGGTGTGTTCGGTGTCGTCGGCGTCGAAGCCCGCGACCACGAGCTCACCATCAGCGTCGAAGAAGGGTCGTCGGCCATCGGACCGATCGCCATCGCCCTGCACGACGCGTCGGTGCGCGTCCGGGACCTCAGCCTGCGCACGCCCACCCTCGACGACGTGTTCCTCGAGCTCACGGGAGCCCACTTCGACACCGACGCGGTCGGCGCGTCCGCCGCCACCGGGGAGGACCGGTCATGACCAGCACCACTGTCACCCTCGACATCGAGCCCCGCACCCCTGCTCCTGTCGTGCGGGCGAGGCCCGCGGGCACGTTCCACGACGTGTTCTCGATCGCCGGCCGGGCACTCCGCGCGGTCCCGCGCGACCTCGAGGCGATCCTGCCGCCGGTGTTCATCGCGTTCTTCTTCTTCATCGTGAACATCGGGACCTTGGAGAACCTCACCCAGAACAACATCCAGGGCTTCGACTACACCGCATTCGAGATGGCCACCGCGGTGCTGCTCGGCGTCACCGGTGTGTCCCGGGCGCAGGCGCTCGTGGTCGACGTGCAGAGCGGATACTTCGACCGGCTCCTGCTCACGCCGGTGCGACGCAGCGCGATCCTGGTGGGGCACATGGTCGCCGACGTGACCGTGTCGTCGATCCTGTGCGTACCGATCCTCGCGCTCGCGTTCGCCCTCGGCATCGACTTCCACACGGGCGCGCTCGGCGTGCTCATGTTCATCCTGATCGCCGCGCTCTGGAGCCTGTCGTTCGCGGGCTTCGGCTACGCGATCGCGCTCAAGACCGGCAACCCGGCCGCGGTGAACTCGAGCTTCCTGCTGTTCTTCCCGTTCCTGTTCCTCACGTCGTCCTACGTCCCCCGCGACCAGCTGAGCGGCTGGCTCGACACCGTGGCGGGCTGGAACCCGGTCACCTACCTGCTCGAGGGGCTCCGCTCGCTCGCGTTGTCGGGCTGGCACTGGGACGACATCGCCAAGGCATTCCTCGCGCTGCTGGTGGTGTTCCTGATCAGCTTCGGGCTCTGCTTCGCTGCCTTGCGCTCCCGGGTGAACCAGCGCTGACGAGCGGCTGACCCACTCCCGACGGGCGGCGGGCGACAGGCGACGGGAGGACCGCCCGCGCCCGGCAGATGCGGCTCAAGGCGCTCCCCGTTCGGGTCGATCCACTGCGCACAGGATCCGCGCCCAGGGCGGGCGTGCACCATCCGCGGAGGACGATCATGAGCAGGCGAGCCGCATGAGTCGGCTGGTACTCGCGACCGCCGACACCGAGTTCGAACGTCGCGTCATCGAGGCGTTCGACGGCGACCTGCCGGGCCCGCTGCGCCACTGGCGCGAGGACATGCTGGGCGACCCGGCCGACACGGTCCGCGAGCTCGGAGGGCGCGACGTGGAAGTGGTCGCGCTCGGGCCCGACGTGTCGACCGACGACGCGCTGGCGCTCGCGAGCGCGTTCGACCATGACCGTCCCGACATCAGCGTGCTGATCGTGGCGCCGCCGTCGACCGACCTGTTGCAGTCGGCGCTGCGCGCCGGTGCGCGCGACGTGATCGCCCCCGACATGGCTCCCGCCGACCTGCGGGAGGCGATCGAGCGGGCCTTCGACACCGCGATGCACCGCCGGCGCGTGTTCGACGGCGACGATCCCGATCGCGACGACGACCACGACCGCAGTCACGTGATCGTGGTGCTGTGCCCGAAGGGCGGCGCAGGCAAGACGACGATCTCGACCAACCTGGCACTCGCACTCGCGCAAGTGGCCCCGGGCGAAGTGGTGATCGTCGACCTCGACCTGCAGTTCGGCGACGTCTCGAGCTCGCTCGGCCTGCGCCCGGAACTCACGTTCAGCGACGCGGTGCGCTCGAACGAGGTCCTCGACGCCACCACGTTGAAGGCCCACCTGACGGCGCACCCGCAGGACCTGTTCGTGCTGTGCGCACCACGCATCCCCACCGAGGCCGACGACATCAGCGTCGAGCACGTCGAGCGCATGCTGCACCTCCTGTCGCAGTCGTTCCGCTACGTCGTCATCGACACCGCGTCTGGCCTCGACGAGAACACGCTGGCATCCCTGGAGTACGCCACCGACCTCGTGCTCGTCTCCGCCACCGACGTGCCGAGCATCCGGGCCACGGTGAAGGAGATCGAGGCGCTGCGGGTGATCGGCAAGCCCCAGCACGAGTGGCACTTCGTGCTCAACCGTGCCGATGCCCGCACCGGACTCACGGTCCCGGCGATCGAGCGGACGGTCGGCATCAACGTCGATGTCGCCATCCCCAGCTCACGCTCGGTCCCGCTGTCGCTGAACCAGGGTGAGCCGCTGGTGCTCGCCGACCCCCGGTCGTCGGTGTCGATGGCGATGTTCCAGCTGGTGCGCCGGCTCTCGCCGCAGTCGAGCCCGGCCGACACCCGGCCGTCGAGCATCTTCCGTCGGCGGTAGGGATCGGAGGACCGATGAAGCTCAGCGAGCGCATGAAGCAGGACCGGCCCGGCATGCCCGAGGCGCAGGCCGCGTTCGGATCGACGGGATCGGCGGAGGCGAAGCCGGCGTCGGCATCCGACCCGGTCAACGCGCTCAAGCACCGCGCGCAAGAAGCGATCCTCGAGCGCATGGGTCCCGAGCTGTGGGATCCCAACAAGTCCGAGGCGCAGCTCGACGCCCAGGTCGTGCGCGAGCTCGGCGCCGTGCTGCGCGAGGAGAAGATCCCGCTCAACGACGCCGAGCGCGACCAGCTCGTCGGCGAGATCGTCGAGCAGGCGATGGGCTACGGCCCGATCCAGCGCTTCCTCGACGACCCGACGGTGAGCGAGGTGATGGTCAACACGACCGACGGCGTCTACATCGAGCGCGGCGGCCGGCTCGAGCTGACCGACGCCAAGTTCTTCTCCGAACAGCACGTGCTCCGCGTCATCGACCGGATCGTCGCTCCCGTGGGCCGACGCATCGACGAGGCGTCGCCAATGGTCGACGCCCGTCTCCCCGATGGTTCACGCGTCAACGCGGTGATCCCGCCGCTCGCCATCGACGGCCCGCAGCTCACCATCCGCAAGTTCACGCAGCGCGTGCTCACGCTCTCGGACCTCGAGGACCTGGGCACGCTCACACCGTCGGTTGCGCAGTTCCTCAGTGCGTGCGTGAGGGGTCGGATGAACATCCTCATCAGCGGCGGGACCGGGAGCGGCAAGACCACGCTGCTCAACGTGCTGTCGTCGATGATCCCGGCGACCGAGCGCATCGTGACCATCGAAGACGCCGCCGAGTTGCGGCTGCAGCAGCATCATGTGATCCGGTTGGAGAGTCGGCCGTCGAACATCGAGGGCAAGGGCGAGGTCCGCACCCGCGAGCTCGTACGCAACGCGTTGCGCATGCGTCCCGACCGCATCGTCGTCGGTGAGGTCCGTGGTGCGGAAGCGCTCGACATGCTCCAGGCGATGAACACCGGTCATGACGGCTCGCTCTCCACGCTGCACGCCAACTCGCCGCGTGACGCGCTGTCCCGGGTCGAGACCATGGTGCTCATGGCCGGCTTCGACCTGCCGGTGCGCGCCATCCGCGAGCAGGCGGCGTCGGCGATCGACCTCCTCGTGCACATCGAGCGGGGCCGCGACGGGGTGCGCCGCGTCACGCAGGTCACCAGCGTCGACGGCATGGAGGGTGACACGGTCACGCTTTCCGACGTCTTCGTGTTCGACGATGAGCTGCGCGCCACCGGCGTGCGGCCGAAGCTCGCCGAGCGCCTCCAGGACGCCGGCGTCACGTTGCCGTCGGAGCTGTTCTCCGACGCCTGAGCGTCAGTTGCCGGCAGGCACCTGGATCGCGGCGAGGTCGACCGGCGCGGGCGCGCCCGCCGGACGCACCTTCGCGCTCGGCGGCGCGCGGCATGGTGCGTTGCCGCTTCGGGGCCGGCGTTTCCTTGTAGGAGCGACCCTTCGGGTTCTTCGACGTGTCGAGGAACCCGCCGATGTCGAGCGCGCCCGTGGCCAGATCACCGGTTCCGGCGCCTGCGCAGGGCTTCGCCTGCTCGATGTTCGCGGGGGCCGACGTACCGAACGTGTTCCCCGAGAAGCAGTTGTGGTCGTCGATCGTCGGGAGCAACGCGGCGATGTCGGCGATGCTCGACCCCGTGACCACGTTGTCGGTGACCTGGTTGTCGGTCGATGGATACACGTTCTCCTGGATCCCCGGGTTCGGCGCGAGCACGATGCCGATCCTGGTGTTGTCCACGACGCGGTTCTTGGTGACGACGTCGGCGATGCTGCCGATCACCACGATTCCACCACCGAACACCGAATCGAACTCGGGCGTCCCGGAGCGAGCCGCGTCAGGGTCGCCGTTGTCGGTCACCAGGTTCCCGGCGATGGTGGCCTCGCCCTGCGGAGGGAGCTCCTCGCTGTCGAGCGTGTTCGGCACGATGCCCGAGCGATTGCGCGTCCACTCCGAATTCACCAGGGAGAGGTCGCCACTCGAGTTGGTGCCCGAGTAGCCGAGCTGGTTGTACTCGGACACCACGTCGGTGATCACCGCGTGGCACGGGTTGCACTGGCCGATGTAGAAGCCGGAGTCGGGACTGCCGGACGCGTACGAGTGGTCGAACTGCCCGTATTGCGAGTCGTACGCGTAGACGCCGTAGTCGCCGTTGCGGTACGCGGTGAGGTAGGAGCCGCGGTAGCCGAGCACACCGTTCCAGAAGAACCCGTTCTCGGTGAAGTTCCGCGCGGTCAGATTCTCGACCGCGACACCATTGGCGCCGACGACGAACACCCCGTTGTCGCGCTTGAACTCGCCGTCGAGGATCGTGCGGTTGCGGTCGACGCCGCGCAGCACGATGCCGTCGGTGCCGACGTTGACGCTCTCCTTGTAGACGCCCGGTGACACCAGCACGAGGTCGCCCTTCTTGGCCTGGTCGACCCCGGCTTGGATGGTCTTCGCGTCAGCGGGCACGCGGATCGTGCGCCCCGACGCGCGGAACGAGGGTGCGGGCGCGTCGCTCGCGCCGACCGGCTCGATCGGCGTGGCGGCGGCGGCGTCACCGATGCCCAGCTCACCGCGCTGACCACTGGTGGGCGTGCCGTGCAGCGTGCAGTAGTAGGCAAACGTGCCGGCGTCGGGGAAGGTACGGACATACGACTTCCCCGGCTTCAAGTTCCCACTGCCGTACTTGCCCGTGCTCGGCGTCACGTTGTGGGTGTTGCGACCGTCGTTGATCCACCGGACCGTCGTGCCCGCTTCGACGTTCAACGCCGATGGGCTGAAGAGGTTGTCCCGGATGTGGATGGTGACGGTCTTGTGGACGCTCGCCACTCGGCGAACCACCTGAGCGCTCGCCGCGGACGGGACCAGTGTCGCGGCAGCGACCGCCGCCACCACGCCCGCGAGCGCGACGCGACGGATCACGCGGTGGGCTCTTGGTAGGTACGCGCCAGTTCGACGAGCGTGCGCACGCCGAATCCGGTCCCGCCCTTCATGAGGTACCCGTCGTCGGCGTTCGCACGTGCCGGACCGGCGATGTCGAGGTGCACCCACGGCGCGCCGTCGACGAACTCCTGCAGGAAGAGACCGGCGGTGAGCGCGCCGCCGTAGCTGCCGCCGATGTTCTTCATGTCGGCGACCTCGGACTCGAGCTGCTTGCGGTACTCCTTCGGCAGCGGCAGCGGCCACACCGGCTCGCCGGCGCGATCGGCAGCGGCGCGCACCTGGTCCGACCAGTGGTCGTCGTTGCCCATCAGTCCGGCGATCTTGTCGCCCAGGGCGACCATGCACGCACCGGTGAGCGTGGCGAGATCGATCACCGCGCCCGGCTTCTCGTCGGACGCGAGCGAGAGCGCGTCGGCGAGGATGAGTCGGCCTTCGGCGTCGGTGTTGAGCACCTCGACGGTCTTGCCGTTGCGGATCTTCAACACGTCACCTGGGCGGATGGCGTTGCCGCTCGGCATGTTCTCGACCAGTGGCACGTAGCCGATGATGCGCGCCTTCACGCCGAGCGACGAGAGCGTCGACATGGCCGCGATCACCGCGGCACCCCCCGCCATGTCGGTCTTCATCGTCTCCATGCCGCTCGAGGTCTTGAGCGAGAGGCCACCGGAGTCGAACACCACGCCCTTGCCCACGAACGCGAGCGGCTTGCCGCGCGCACCCGTCGGTGCGTACGTCATCTTCAGGAAGCGTGGGGCCTGCTCCGAACCCTGTCCGACACCGAGCACGCCGCCCATGCGTTGCGTCTGCAGTTGCTTCACGTCGAGCACCTGCACCGTGACGCCGGTGCCTCGCAGCAGCTTGCGCGCTTCGGCGACCACATCGGCCGGCGTCTTGTCCTTCGAGGGCAGGTTCACCAGGTCGCGTGCCCACGTGACCGCGTCGGCGATGGCAGCGCCGCGCTCGACCGCGGCCTTCACCGCCGCGCCACCCGCCGCGATGACCGTGACCTTCTTCAGCTTCGACGGCGTGGCGTTGCCCTTGTACTCGAGGTACTGGTACCCACCGAGCACGAGCCCCTCGGCGACCGCCTGCGCGGCGTCGGCGACCGCGAGCTCGCTGCCAGCCGACGCCAGCGTGGTCGCGACCGACGCCACCTTTCCCGCGCGACGCGCGATCGCGGCCGCGGCCGCGGCGCACGCCGTCCACGGTGAGCTCGGCGGGATCACCGATGCCCACGAGCAACGCGGCCTTGGCCTTGAGGCGACCGCCGGTCGGCACCGCGAGGGTCTCGCCGAGCTTGCCCTCGAAGCCGGCTTCGGCGAGGAACGCGGCGAGACCGCCCTCGAGCGCGGCGTCGACCACGTCGGCACCCGCGCCGAGCTCGGGGCCCTTGGCAACGGGCACCGCCAGCAGCTCGGCGGCGGCGCGGTCGGCGGCGGTGGTCGAGACGGTGAACGAGATGGACACGGTGGCTCCGCTTTCGAGTCGAGGGTCAGGAAGGATCGGGACGCCCCGGTCGGGTGGAGGTGCGAACAGGACGGAACGTCCCCTCCTGCCACCGGGCGAGGGTGTACACGAGATCGGCCAGGCGGTTCAGATACGCCACGACGAAGCTGTCGTCGAGCCAGCCGGCGTGCGCGGCAGCCACGGCCTGGCGTTCGGCGCGCCGCACGACCGTGCGCGCCACGTCGAGGGCGGCGGCCACGCGGTTCTCACCCGGCAGCACGAACTCCGTCGGTGGGTCGTAGCGAGCAGTGACGTGGTCGATGACCGGTTCGAGCGCGGTGACCATGTCCTCGGTGGTGAGGGACACCCCCGGCGCCAACTTGTCACGCTTCTCGGGGGCAGTGGCCAGCTCCGCCCCCACGACGAACAGCTCGCGCTGCAGGCGGACGAGGAGCTCGTCGAGCTCGGCGCCGCGCTCGGTCTCGGCGCGGGCGAGGCCCAGCGCAGAGACCGCCTCGTCGACCGCGCCGTACGCGTCGGGCCCCGGCGAGTCCTTGCCCACGCGCCCGCCGTACAGCAGCCCCGTGCTGCCGTCGTCGCCCGTGCGCGTGTAGATCTTCGGAGCCATCGGGCCTGGAGTCTACGGCTGCGACCCTCCCGGCGAGCACGACGTGAGCACGGCGAGAGCACGACGAGAGCACGGCGTGCACGGCCCGGAGCGTCGTGATCCGGCCAGTACCCTTTGCTCGATGTCGGCGGTCCCGGATCCTGCGCGGCCAGAAGACGCGGGGACGACGCCGGATGTGCCCGTCGCCGGTCGGTCGAAGCTGAGGGCGATCGTCAAGACCGCGCGTCCGAAGCAGTGGACGAAGAACGTGCTCGTGTTCGCGGCTCCCGCGGCAGCGGGCGTCCTCAACGAACGCGATGCCCTCCTCCAGACGCTGGTTGCCTTCGTCGGCTTCTGCTTCGCCGCCAGCGGCACCTACTTCCTGAACGACGCCAACGACGCCGAGGTGGACCGCCTCCACCCCACCAAACGGCTCCGCCCGATCGCCGCGGGCGACCTCGACATCCGCACGGCGCGGATCATCGGCGGCGTGCTGATCCTGATCGCATTCGCGATCACGGCACCGATCAACGACTTCAAGCTCACCGGCGTGATCGCGGGCTACGTGCTCGTGACGATCTCGTACACCACGTGGCTGAAGTACGAACCGGTCATCGACCTCGCCGCGGTGGCGGCCGGCTTCGTGTTCCGTGCCATCGCCGGAGGTGTGGCCACCGGGGTGCGCCTCTCCGACTGGTTCCTCATCGTGGCCGGTGCGGGCTCGCTGTTCATCGTCACCGGGAAGCGCCACGCCGAACAGGTGGAGCTCGGCTCCGATTCGTTCGAGCACCGCCGCACGCTCGGCGAGTACTCCACTGCGTTCCTCGGCTACGTGCGCGCGGTCGTCGTCGGGCGTGATGATCACCGCGTACTGCCTGTGGGCGTTCGAGAACGCCGCGCACACCGGAGACGAGACCTGGTTCCGCCTCTCGATCGTGCCGCTCGTGATCGCGGTGCTGCGCTACGCGCTGGTCATCGACCAGGGCGGTGGTGGCGCGCCCGAGGAGGTCGTCCTCTCCGATCGCGTGCTGCAGATCGTCGGCCTGATCTGGCTCGTGACGTTCGCGCTCGGTGTCCGTGGCTGAGCCGTCCGAGCACAGGGAGCTCCTCACCGGGTGGAGCCGGACGGCACCCACCGCGGCGACGCTCGTGGAGGTGCACGACGCGACACGACGTCGACACCGGTCTCGCGCGCGCCGGTCGCCGCGGACTCGATCGCACGCGGCCTCGGCCGCAGCTACGGCGATGCCGCGCAGAACGCAGGTGGTGTCGTGCTCGACGCCACCACGCTCGCCGGCTTCCACGAGATCGACGTGGAGCAGGGCGTCATCCGTGTCGATGCCGGGGTGAGCCTCGAGGCGATCATGCGCACGATGGTGCCGCTGGGGTGGTTCGTCCACGTCACGCCGGGCACCCGCCAGGTCACCGTGGGCGGCGCGCTCGCGGCCGACGTGCACGGCAAGAGCCACCACTTCGACGGCAGCTTCTCGAACCACGTCGAGTCGTTCGTGCTGCACACGCCCACGGGCACGGTGACGGTGACACCCGAGTCGGATCCCGAGCTCTTCTGGGGCACGGCCGGCGCGCTCGGCCTCACCGGCGTGATCGCGGAGGCGACGATCCGGCTGCTCCCGATCGAGACGTCGATGATCCGGGCCGAGAACGTGCGCTGCCCCGACCTCGACTCGGTGATGGCGCTGATGATCGAGGGCGACGACGAGTTCCGCTTCTCCGCCGCGTGGATCGACTGCCTGGCGACGGGCGCGTCGCTCGGACGTTCGGTGCTGTCGCGCGGTGACCACGCCACGCTCGAAGACCTGCCGAAGAAGCTGCGGCGCGACCCGCTGCACTTCGCACCCAAGGCACTGCTGCCGGCGCCGCCGTGGGCGCCCAACGGGCTGCTCAACCGGTTGAGCGTCGCCGCGTTCAACGAGTTCTGGTACCGGGTCACGCCGTCGCTGCACGGCCACGTCGAATCGATCTCGTCGTTCTTCCACCCGCTCGACGGGGTGAAGGGCTGGAACCGCCTCTACGGCAGCTGCGGATTCCTCCAGTACCAGTACGTCGTGCCCGACGATGCGCACGACGCGGTGCGGCAGTCGATCGAGATGCTCAGCGAGGCGCGAGCGGCGTCGTTCCTCGCGGTGCTCAAGCGCTTCGGTCCCGGCAACCCGGGGCCGCTGTCGTTCCCGCAGCCGGGCTGGACCCTCGCGCTCGACATCCCGGCCACCGTGCCCGGCCTGGCCGAGCTGCTCGACCAGCTCGACCAGCTCGTCGCCGACGTCGGCGGCCGCATCTACCTGGCCAAGGACTCGCGCCTGCGACCCGAGCTGCTGCCGGTGATGTACCCGGACCTCGACCGCTTCGCCGAGCTGCGCGCCCGCGTCGACCCCGCCGGCGTCCTCCAGTCCGACCTCCAGCGCCGCCTCGGCCTCCCCTGACCTTCCATCCTGCGCTCCGTGTTCCTGTTCCCTCCGTTCACGAGGTCGCGCCACTTGACGTCGAATTACGCACTCAACTGACGCAACCTGTGAGTGACGAAAGGCTCTGCTCGACATGAAGGATGCGCTGGGTTCGGTGCAGTCGGTGCTGGTGCTCGGCGGTGGCTCGGACATCGCCCTCTCGACCGTGCGCGAGCTGGTGCGGCGCCGTGCCCGCACCATCGTGCTCGCCGCGCGCGACCCGGAGTCGGTGCGGGGTGTGGCCGACGAGCTGCGGGCCGCGGGTGCGACGACCGTCGAGACGTTGGCGTTCGACGCGCGCGACACGGCCTCGCACGACGCGCTTCGTCGCCGACGTGTTCGACCGCGTCGGCGACATCGACCTCGCGCTGCTCGCGTTCGGGGTGCTCGGCGATCAGGAGGAGGCCGAGCACGATGGCCGCGCCGCGGTCGACATCGCCGAGGTGAACTACGTGGGGTCGGTGTCGGTCACGGTGCCGATCGCGCAGCGCATGCGCGCGCAGGGGCACGGCACGATCGTGGCGCTGTCGTCGGTGGCCGGCGAACGGGCCCGCCGCTCGAACTTCGTCTACGGATCGTCGAAGGCCGGGATGGACGCGTTCTTCCAGGGGCTCGGCGACTCGCTCGTCGGCAGCGGCGTGCGGGTGATGATCGTGCGGCCCGGCTTCGTGCACACGAAGATGACCGACGGGATGGACGCCGCGCCGTTCTCGACCACGCCCGAGGCGGTGGCCGACGCCATCGTGCGCGGCCTCGCCCGCAACCGCGAGACGGTGTGGGTGCCCTCCCAGATGCGCTACGTGATGTCGGTGCTGCGACACGTGCCCCGCCCGGTGTTCCGCAAGCTCCCCATCTGATCCCGACCGTCGGGAGCCGGCCACTCGGAGCCTCGCGTTCGAGACAGGCGCTCAAGGCAGTTCCCCGGGGCGCCGACAGTTTCGAGCATGACCTCGGTCGACCTGGGCTGGCTCGAGATCGAGCGGGCCCGCTACGAGACGCTCCTCGATTCGCTGACCGGCCTCCCGCGGTGGGGCCTGCTCATCGACCGAACCGCGGTCGCCATCGCCCGCGCGCGAGCGCAGCCGGCAGCGTGGTGGCGGTGTTCGTGCTCGACGACCCTCACTTCCCCGACCAGCCCTACGACATCCTCGCCGTGGCCAAGACCCTGCAGAACCGCCTGCGCCCCGACGACACGTTGGCGCGCATCGGCGATCGCCGCTTCGCCGTCGTGTGCAACGAGATGCAGGCGGACGAGGATGCCGCGCTCGTGGCGCGACGCCTGGTGTACGGAAGCGGCCTGGTGTCCGGGCTGGGAGTGGCGCTCGGCAACGACCACGATCCGCCGGAGCTGGTCATCGGCCGCGCCCTGCTCGCGGCGTCTGCCGATCGGCCCGCTCCCGCCGCCTGACTCGAGTTCGCCGCGGCCCGCAGAGCTCACCGGGTCGAGCGGGGTCGAAGAAGGTCGTCACCTGCTCGCGTTCGAGCTGGTAGTCGCGGGCGAGCGGACGACGTTCGCGACGCAACCCCAGAGCGCGAGCACTGCCGAGCACGACCGACTGCGCCGACGACCAGGCCCCGCTTCGCGGTGGCCGACATCGCCCAGCGCGACGAAGGCGTGCAGACCGACCAGCGCGGGCAGCGACGAGCAGCGGCAGGAAGTCCCCGGTGTAGCGCTCGGTGATGTACACGATCGTGAGCGACGGGATGGCGGCTGCCCACCGCGCCGACGAACGGCAACGTCACCGACCGCGCCGTCGCCACGGTCACCCGCGATCCGGCGCGGATCGACGGCGACCAGCCCGCCGACGCCGAGCACGACGAACAGCGGCATCGCCGCGGTGACGCTCGAGGTGTGGTCGAGGAGGTCGTAGCGCAGATCGCCGATGACCCGCGGCCGCCACGTCGGCAGCCGGACCCACGGCCACGCCGAGTCGAGCCGCACCGCGTCGGGCCGCACGTACTGCAGCAGGTTGGTGGGCAGCGCACGGAAGTTCTGGAGCGTGCCGCCGTTGGCCGCGAGCGACGGCCTTGCGCTCGGGCACGAGCGCGTTCACCGCCTGGTGGTCGAACGGGACGCTGAAGAGCGTGCCGAACTTCGCCTCGTTGAGCAGCGCGTACACCACGAGCGGCACGAGACTGGCGGCGAGCGAGGCCGGCGACGACGTTCCAGCCGAGGCCGTCGGTGCGAGGCCGACGCCGGGGCTGGAGCCGCTCGCTCGGGCGCCACGCGACGGCGCAACCGGCGACCGCCAGCAGCCCGAGCGCGATCGGCGGGCCGATCCCCACCCCGACACGGCTGGCGACGAGCAGCGTCGCGAACGCGCCCGCGAGGAGCAGCGCGCCGGCACGCGGGCGCTCGATCCACGCCAGGATCGCCTCGAACGCGGCCAGTGAGAAGGCGAGCGCCCCAGAGGATCGCCTCGTGGTACACGTAGTCGCCCGACGCGAGGAACATGACCGAGCTACCGGCACCGAACACGAACGCGGTCACGCCGGCGAGCACGGCGTCGGTGGCCACCGACCGCGACACGCGCCCCGGACCCACCGGCGCAGCCGCCACGAGATCCGACCGAGGGCGATCATGGCGACGACGTAGGCGAGCATCATCGACACCACGCCGGTGTGACCGTCGAGCGAGTCGGTGACCGCGGCGACCGGTAGGCGCAGGAGCGCGGGCACCGGCCCGAAGTACATGTAGGTGCGCCCGCCGTGCTCGTAGCCCTCGATGTCGAGCACCGACGCCGGCATCGACAGGTGCCCGTGCAGCAGCCGGTGCGCCTGCACGTCGTAGAAGTTGGCGGAGAACGGGACGCGGTGGCCCGGATCGAACGTCCCCGCGGTCAGCATCCAGAAGAGCACGACCCCGGCGAGCACCGCGCCGACCGCGAAGGCGCGTCCGTACCGGCGCCCGTCACCGAGCGGGGGCTGACCCGGCGTCGGGCGGTGGGATCGTGTTCTCGACGACGCTCACACCACTCCCGACGAGAAAGGTCGGGACACAGTACCCCTGGCTGCCGATCAGCCCGACGGCGTGCCGGTGCGCCTGTGCTAGTCATTGCGCGGCGATGGACGCGGCGATGGATGTGCAGCCATGACCAAGGCCGATGCGGTCGTCGCCGCGTTCGACTTCGACGGCACGCTGTCGCCGCGCGACAACTTCGTGCCCTTCCTCCGGCGCGTCGCGGGGACGCCGGCGGTCGCCGGTGCCTTCGCCGCCGGCGGGGTGCACGTCGCCCGCGCCGGCCGAGCGCACTGGAGCCGCAACGCCATGAAGGCGGAGCTGCTCCAGCAGTTGCTCGGCGGCCGCGACGTCGCCGATCTCGACGACACCGCCCGGGTGTTCGCGGCCGACGTGATCGCCCGCCACCTCCGCGCCGAGGCCGTCGAGCTCGCCGACTGGCACCGCACGCAGGGCCATCGGCTCGTGATCGTGTCGGCGTCACTCGCGGTGTACCTCCGGCCGATCGCGGAGCACCTGCGCTTCGACGCGGTGCTCGCCACCGAGCTCGAGGTCGGCGACGACGGTCGCCTCACCGGCGCGATGCAGGGCGCGAACGTGCGCGGCCCGGAGAAGGCGCGCCGACTCGACGCGTGGATCGCGCCGCGAGCTGCCCGGCGCCACACCGTTCGTGTGGGCCTACGGCGACAGCTCCGGCGACAAGGAGCTCTGGGCCCGCGCCGACCGTGCGGTGCGTCTCGGTCGTCGCCGCGGACCAGGGCACCGGCACCTGACCGTCGGATCCCGCTCGGAGGTCGCACCGCACGCGGCGCCGCGTTCTCGCGTCTTCGAGGGAGTCCGACCTGGGGCGCTTCCCCCGGGGTGAGGTCGGATGTGCGCGAGGCGCAGACGTCGGGCCGATTGGGGTTGCCCGCCACGTCGCGGCCACGTTGGCGGTCAGGGTGCGGGCTTCGGCACTCCGACCGCCCGCCACCAGAGCGTCAAGGCGCCGACCATGAAGGGCGCGAGGCCGGACACGTCGCTCTCGCTGCCGTCCATCCGCGTCATCACCAACTTCTACGTCGCTTCGAGAGGGCGTCGTTCGCGAGCACGCACGGGACCGGCATGACCGATCCGTTCGGCGATCACGGCGGGTACGGCGAGATCACGTCGTCCGAAGATGCGGACGCGGCACTCGGGTGCACAAGGCGGAAGTCCATCGCGGCGTCGAGCTGCGCGGGCGACACCTGCGCCGCGGTGAGCGGAAGGATGCGGTAGATGTTGCCGCCGGGGAACTTCAGCGCGAACTGGCGCAGATTGCCGACGGTCTCGCTCGCGACGTCGTTGCCGCCCCACCCGACGACCCAGTCGTTCGACCCCTGGTACCGGGCACTCCCGCAGCAGAACGACGTGGCGATCTGCGGGTCGCTGGCCGAGTCGAGCAGCGTCGCGGTCCGCGCGGTGGAGTCGATCGAGTAGTGAACCGCGCGCGGCGGCCGACCGAGGTCGGTGCCGTCGTCGTAGAGGGTGACGGTGCCATCGGGCAGCATCCGGCTGTCGTGCTGCCCACCGAAGTGGCTCCCGCCGCTGAACACCGGGTCGCCGACCACCGTCAGGCTTTCCGCTCGCGGCGATCCACCCAGCTTCCACACCACGCTGCCCGTCACCTGGTCGATGTCGTACACCGCGTCGAGATGGCGGAGCGACACGATGAACCCGGTGCCCGTGGGCTCGATCGCGTTCCAGTGGTACACGTCGTAGCCGCATGCGGGAACCGTCGGACCCGGGGCGATGAACGAGGAGAACCACTGCGGGTCCATCTCCGTCGGCGGGATGTGGTCGTAGACGTCCCAACTCCACACCACGGACCCGTCGCTCGGGTCGATCTCCTGGATCACGTGATCACAGATCGAGGCGCTCGCCGGACCCCCCAACGCGCTGGAGATCCACGCCCGTCCGGGGCTGGATCGTGACCATCACGAAGTGCCCGTTCTCGAGCAACAGCACGTCGTGGGGATCGGCGGGTCCGCCCACCGTCCCCACCGTGCGCACCAGGGTGCCGTCGAGCTTGCGCTCTTCGACCCCGCCGTTGATCATCGCTCCGACGTCGCCGTTGGGCAACAGCGTCGAGAAGATCGTGACCTGCGCATCGCTCCACCACAACGGCACGCCGTTGCGGTCGTAGATCGCCGTGCGGGTGAGAAAGACCGCCGAGAGCGGCGCAGTCATGAAGTACGGGGTGAGCCCGTCGGGAGAGGTCTGCACCGACCACGACGGAAAATCGGTCGGCAGGCATCGGACGTTGTACCGCGTGGTCACGTCGTGCGTTGGATCTGTCGTCACCGCGACGACGAACCGCTGACCCGGCTGCTGCGCGACGAAGACGCCGTAGATCCCCCCTCTGGGATACCCGCCGTTCACCGACACCAACGTGCTCGTCGGCGACGTCACGTGCACCGCCACCGGCGTGCCCGGATCACAGCGCACCACGTAGTTCGTGATCCCAGTCTGGAACGCCGGGATCAACGGCGGATCCGTCACGATCGTCGCCGGCGTCCCCGCCGGGGGCGGCAAACACGCGACGAGGACCACGCCGCCGAGCGCGAACGCGAGGAGGGCGATCACAAGTCGTCGTCCCCGGCTGCTCCGTGTCATGTCGATGCCGCTTCTCCCCAGCAGACGTACAAACCGATTGAAGAGGGACAGTAGGCCTGGTCACTCCCACCGGGTGAGCATGCTGGCACATCCACGTGCCGACGCAGCACTTCCGCGTGGGCGCGCGACCAATCTCCTCCAGACGGACAGTCGTCCGAGCACGAATGACGCGCTCCGAACGGCCATCGGATCCCGAGCCTGCAATGGTCGCGTCCCATGGCGCTCGACCGGAACCCGCAAGGCGGACGGCGTGACCTCGAGCCCCGCCGAGCACCGGTCGGCCGTGCTGGTCGCGCGGACGGTCACCGGGGCCAATCCGGGTCCTGACCAGCGAGGACGCTCCGGTACCCTGACGTCACCATGGCTGCCTTCCTCGACGCGCTGGCACAGCGCGTGCTCGTGTTCGACGGCGCGTTCGGCACCTGGGTGCAGGAGCAGGACCTCGGCCCCGACGACTTCGGCGGCCCGGCCCTCGAAGGCTGCAACGAGCGCCTCGTGCTCACCCGCCCCGAGCTCATCAAGCAGATGCACGCCGAGTACTTCGAGGCGGGTGTCGACGCGGTCGAGACCGCCACCTTCGGCGCCTTCTCCCTGGTGCTCAACGAGTACGGCATCGCCGACGAGACCTACGCCATCAACGAGGCCGCGGTGCGCCTGGCCAAGGAGGTGGCGGCCGACTTCTCCACTCCCGACCGCCCCCGCTTCGTGATCGGCTCGATCGGCCCCGGCACCCGCCTCCCCTCCCTCGGCCACATCGCGTTCGCCGAGCTGCGCGACGACTACGAGGCGATGATCGCGGGCCAGCTCGCGGCCGGCGTCGACGTCCTCCTGATCGAGACGGTGCAGGACCTCCTCCAGTGCAAGGCCGCCATCATCGGCGCGCGACGGGCGATGGCGACCGTCGGGCGTGACGGTGCCGCTCATGGTGCAGGTCACCGTCGAGACGACCGGCCGCCTGCTCGTCGGCTCCGAGATCGGCGCCGCGCTCACCGCGCTCGAAGCGCATGCGGCCCGACGTCATCGGGCTCAACTGCGCCACCGGGCCCGACGGAGATGACCGAGCACCTGCGCTACCTCGCGCAGCACTCGCGCACGTTCCTGTCGTGCCTCCCCAACGCGGGCCTGCCGTCGATCGTCGACGGCCACACCCACTACGACCTCACCCCCGACGCCGCTCGCCGACGCGCACGAGCGCTTCATCGACGAGTTCGGCCTCAACATCGTCGGCGGCTGCTGCGGCACCACGCCCGCGCACCTGCGCGCGGTCACCGAGCGCATCGGCACACGTGCACCGGTCGCGCGCAACCCCGAGCACGAACCGAGCTGCTCGTCGATCTACAGCCCGGTCACGTTCCACCAGGAGCTCGCGTACCTCGCCATCGGCGAGCGCACCAACGCCAACGGTTCCAAGAAGTTCCGCGAGGCGATGCTCGAGAGCGACTGGGACACGTGCGTGCAGATGGCGCGCGACCAGGTGAAGGAAGGCGCGCACGTGCTCGACGTGTGCGTCGACTACGTCGGGCGCGACGGCGCCGTCGACATGCACGAGATCGCCAGCCGCTTCGGCACCCAGGCCGCGCTGCCACTCGTGTTCGACTCCACCGAACCCGCGGTGCTCGAAGCCGGCCTCCAGCACACCGGCGGCAAGGCCATCCTCAACTCCGCCAACCTCGAAGAGGGCGAGGCCGAGGGCAAGCGCTTCGACCGCGTGATGTCGCTGGCGCGTGAGTACGGCGCGGCCGTGATCGTCCTCGCCATCGACGAAGAGGGCCAGGCCCGCACCACCGACGACAAGCTCCGGATCTGCCGCCGCATCTACGACCTCGCGATCGATCGCTACGGGATCGAGCCCACCGACCTGATCTTCGACATGCTCACGTTCCCGCTGGGCTCGGGCACCGAGGACCTCCGCCGCGACGGCATCGAGACGATCGAGGCGATCCGCCGCGCCAAGACCGAGCTCCCCGGTTCGTCCACCGTGCTCGGTCTCTCCAACATCAGCTTCGGGCTCAAGCCCGCGATCCGCCACGTGCTGAACAGCGTGTTCCTGCACGAGTGCCGCGAGGCCGGCCTCGACGCCGCCATCGTCCACGCCGCGCGCATCATGCCGATGCACAAGATCGACGACCACGTGCGCGAGGTCACCCTCGACCTCGTCTACGACCGTCGCCGACGACGACTACGACCCGCTCACCGAGCTCATGGCGATGTTCGAGGGCGTCGACGCGGCCGCGGTCGAGCAGGAAGACCGCTCCGGCTGGCCCATCGAGCAGCGCCTCGAGCACCGCATCATCGACGGCAACCGCGACGGTCTCGAGGCCGACCTCGAGGAGCAGCTCGAGTCGCGTCCCGCGCTGTCGATCGTGAACGACGTGCTGCTCGAGGGCATGAAGGTCGTCGGCGACCTCTTCGGACGCGGCGAGATGCAGCTCCCGTTCGTGCTGCAGAGCGCGGAGACGATGAAGGCCGCGGTCGCCTACCTCGAGCCGCACATGGAGAAGGCCGACGCCGGCGGCAAGGGCCGCGTCGTGCTCGGCACCGTGAAGGGCGACGTCCACGACATCGGCAAGAACCTCGTCGACATCATCCTCACCAACAACGGCTACGAGGTCCACAACATCGGGATCAAGGCGCCGTTGTCGGCGTTCGTGGAGAAGGCCAACGAGGTCGAGGCCGACGCCATCGGCATGAGCGGCCTGCTCGTGAAGAGCACGCTGATCATGCGCGAGAACCTCCAGGAGATGAACGACCAGGGGCTGGCCGAGATCCCGGTGCTGCTCGGCGGCGCCGCGCTCACCCGCACCTACGTGGAGCGCGACCTGCGCGAGGTCTACGACGGTCGCCTCTTCTACGGCAAGGACGCCTTCGAAGGCCTCCACACGATGGACCAGCTCATGGAGGGCAAGAAGTCGGGCGTGCTCGATCCCGATTTCGGCCGTGCGCCGGGGGGCAGGATCCTGCCGCCGCGCCGGTCGGAGATGGAAGCCGAGCGCGCGGTCACCGCCGCTGCGGTGCGCTCCGACGTCGCCGCCGACGTCGAGATCTTCACGCCGCCGTTCCTCGGTTCACGCGTGGCCAAGGGCGTCGCGCTCGACGACATCGCGGCGTACATCAACGAGACCGCACTGTTCCGCAACCAGTGGCAGTTCCGTCCCGACAAGTCGCTGGGCGAGAACGACGCCGACTTCAAAGATCGCATCCGTCCCATCCTCCGGGCACAGCTCGACGAGGCCAAGGCGGAGGGTTGGCTGGTGCCCGCGGTGATCTACGGCTACTTCCCGGTGAACTCCGACGGCAACGACCTCATCGTGTGGACCGACGACGACCGTCGCAACGAGCGTCTCCGCTTCACGTTCCCGCGCCAGCGCAGCGACCGACACCTCTGCATCAGCGACTTCTTCCGGTCCGACGACAGCGGCGACGCCGACTACGCGGCCTTCCACGTCGTGACCGTGGGTGAGCTCGCCACCGCGCGCGAGCAGGAGCTCTTCGCCGCCGACCAGCTACCAGGAGTACCTCCTCACCCATGGCCTCTCGGTGGAGATGACCGAGGCACTGGCGGAGCTCTGGCACCACCGCATCCGCGAGGAATGGGGCTTCGTGAACGAGGACGGCCCGTCGCTGGCGGGACTCTTCCGCCAGCAGTACCGCGGGTCGCGCTACTCGTGGGGCTATCCGGCGTGTCCCGACCTGGACGACCAGGCCAAGCTCGACGAGCTGCTCGAGTTCCACCGCATCGGGATGAAGCTCACCGAGGAGTTCCAGCTCGAGCCCGAGCAGAGCACCTCGGCGATCATCGTGCCCCACCCCGAGGCGAAGTACTTCGTCGTCTGATCAGCCGGTCGTCTGCTCGCCCTCGTGGCACGCCCGCCTTCGCTCGAGCAGCGCACCGAGGCCCGACTCGAGGCTCATCGCCGGCGTCCATCCCGGGACGGGAGGACCGGCGTCCCAGTGGTCCACCATGTCGCCCTGGCGGTCCGCACCGCACCCCACTCCACCGGTACCGGTCGGCCGGCCACCTCACCCAGCACGTCGACGAGCTCGCGCAACGTGCAGGGTCGACCCGACGACAACGAGTAGATCGGCCATCTGCCGTCTGACTACGTCGGCCGCGACTCGGCGCCAGTTGCAGGCCCCGCACGACGTCGTCGACATCGACGAGGTCGACGAGCTGCACGCCGCTGCTCATCCCGAGGGTGTCGCCGGTGCGCAGCGCGTCCACCAACGCGCCGAGCAGCTTGGCGCGGTGGTCGAGCGGTCCGTAGGAGTCGTAGAGGTTCACGGTGACTGCGCGCACCGACCGCGCTCGACGTACCACCGGAGCACGTCCTCGAAGGCCTGCTTGGTCGTCGGCGTAGAGGTTCTTCGGTCGGTAGGCCGCGCCGTCGACGTGCTGCCAGCACGTCCCGACGTTGACGAACATCGCGCTGCTCGTCGCCGAGCGCGTCGACCAGGCGGGTCGGGAACGCGACGTTGTCAGCGACGAGCGCATCGACATCGCCCGGCGCGTGCTCAGCCACGAAGTGCGTCGCCAGGTGGTACGTGACGTCGGGGCGCGGTCGCGTCGACGATCGTCCGCAGGTGTCGACCGGCCGTCGTCGACGTGGAGCGAGACCCTGCTCGACCACATCCGGGATCCGGTCGAGGTGTGCGGTCGGCACGGACGACGGCGGCACCTCGACACCCGTGCGCAGGAGGTGCCGCGCCACGTGCGCACCGACGAAGCCGGTCACACCGGTGAGCAGAGCCGGTCGGTCACGATGCGCGTCGGCGTGTCGAACGGTGTCTCGAACGCATCGAGCGGCGGGAAGGCGGCGTCGCGATCCGACAGGACCGCCCCGTCCAGCGCAATGGGCCATTCGACACCGACCGACGACCAGAGCACGCCGCCCTCGTGCACGCTGTCCCACTCCCCCGACTGCGCGTACATGACGAGCGCTTCGCCCTCGATGACGAGGAAGCCGTGCGCGCAGCCCTCAGGGACGAACATCGCGTTCGCCGCTGCCGGCGACAGCGTGACCGCCGCGTGCTGTCGGTAGGTGGGCACCCGGCGCGGAGATCGACCACGACGTCGAGAACCGCGCCTTCGATGCAGCAGACGAGCTTGGCAACGTCGGACGGTGGGGCCTGGAAGTGCATCCCCCGCACACCCCGCGCGTGCGAGCGGCTCCAGAAGATCTCGCGCGACTGCGAACGCCAGCCCGAGGTCGGCGAAGGTCGACGCGTCGAACAGCTTCACGAAGTCGCCGCGACGATCCCCGGCCGGTTCGAGGCGCAGCTCGCGCGCAGCCGTCGACCGCGGTCGGCACGCAGCGTCTCGCACGTCAGCCTTCCGGCACGCGAGAGCGAGCGGCTGCTGCCGTGCACGAACTCGTGGAACGACGTCGATCACGTAGTCGAGCATCTCGTCGGTCAGGCCCGGGTAGACACCGACCCAGAACGTCGACTCGGCGATGACGTCGCTGACGTCGAGGTCGCCCACGACGCGGTACTCGACGTCGGCGTACGCCGGCTGACGCGTGAGGTTGCCCCCGAACATGCAGCCGCGTCGCGATCCGGCGGCCCTCGAGGAACTCGATCGATCTCGTTGCGGGTGAACGGCGCCTCCGGCCGCACGGTCGAGGCGAACCCGAACCAGCTCGGCTCGCTGCCCGGCGTCGGGCGCGGCAGCACGAAGTGCTCCTCGAGATCGGCGAGGCCGTCGGCGCAGTCGTCGCCAGTTCTCCTGACGCTTCGCCGATGAAGCCGGCGAGCCGGTCCAGCTGCGCGAGGCCCACCGCCGCCTGCGAGTCGGTGAGCTTCAGGTTGTAGCCGACGTGCGAGTAGATGTACTTGTGGTCGTATCCGTACGGCAGCTCGCCGAGCTGCCACTCGAACCGCTTGCCGCAGGTGTTCTCCTCGCCGGGCGCGCACCAGCAGTCGCGACCCCAGTCGCGCAGCGACTCGACGATCTTGCCGAGCGGACCGCGGTCGGTGAGCACGCAGCCGCCCTCGCCCGTGGTGATCTGGTGCGCCGGGTAGAAGCTCAGCGTCGCCAGGTCACCGAACGTGCCGGTCATCCGCCCGTCGTAGCGCGCACCGAGCGCGTCGCAGTTGTCCTCGACGAGGAACAACTCGTGTTCCTCGGCGAGCCGCGTGACCGCTTCGAGATCGAACGGGTTGCCCAGCGTGTGCGCGATCACGATGGCGCGGGTCCGGGGTCCGATCGCCTCGGCCACGCGCTCGATCTGCGCGTTGTAGGTGCCGAGATCGACGTCGACGAACACCGGGACGAGGCCGTTGAGGACGATCGGATTGACCGTGGTCGGGAAGCCGGCTGCCACCGTCACCACCTCGTCGCCCGGCTGGAGGCGACGATCTCCCAGGCGAGGCGACAGCAGGGCGGCAGCGCGAGGAGGTTCGCCGACGAGCCCGAGTTGCAGAGGTAGGCATGGCGCACGCCGACGGTCGCGGCGAGGCGTGTCTTCGAGGTCGTCGGCGAAGCGCCCCTCGGTGAGCCACAGGTCGAGCGCGCGTCGAACAGGTCCCGCAGCTCGGGCGGCGCCACCACCTTCCCCGAGACCGGGACCGGCGTCACGCCCGGCACGAACGAGCGCGGCGGGGAACGCTTCGGCGTGGTACTCGTCGGCCAGCGCGAGGATCCGCGCCCTCAGCTCCTCCGCCGTGGAGCTCACTGGTCGGCGAGCAACGTGCGGTACCAGTCGACCGTCACGTGCCATGCCGCCCGCGAGCTCGACCTCCGCCTTCCACCCGAGCACGGTGTGTGCACGTGTGGCGTCGAGGTACTGGTCGTGGATCTCGCCGGCCGCTTCGCCGAGCACGGCCGGTTCGACGTGCTCGCCGTACGCGTCGCACACCGTCCGATAGATCTCCATCACCGTCAGCGGCGTCTCGTCGCTGAAGTTGAACGCGATCCCGCCCGGCTCCGCGGCCGGGACTCGACCGCGTCGAGCCAGTCGGCGAGGGCGAGGTAGGCGTCGACCACGTCGTCGACGTGCAGGTAGTCGCGTACGAACGTCCCGTCGCTGCGGATCACGGGCTGCTCGCCACGCACGAGCGCGCGGACGGTGCCGGGCACGATACGGCTCCAGTTGAGGTCACCACCTCCGTACACGTTGCCGCACCGGGCCACCGCCGCCCGGAAGCCCGTATCGTGATCGCGTACGACTGAGCGAGGAGATCGGCCGCCGTCTTCGACACTTCGTACGGGGCGCGTCCTTCCAGGCGGTGTGGTCTCGATGTACGGCAGCGTCTCCGGCCGTCCCGTAGGCCTTGTCGCTCGAGGCGACGACGACGCGCGCACGACGTCGCGAGGCGCGGCGGCACACGTCGAGCAGGAGGTACGTACCCCGGATGTTCGCTTCGAAGGTCGCCACCGGGTCGCGGAGCGCCGGACCGACCAGGGTCTGCGCCCCGAGATGGAACACGGTGTCGACCTCGCGGCCAACGATCGCGTGCTCGATGACATCGGCGTCTTCGAGCACGCCCGAGACCATCGTGACGCGACCGACCGTTCCGCTGCGCACGAGCACCGAACGGGAGTCGAGCTCGGGCACCAGACGCGACGACGTCGGCACCGGCGTCGACGAGGCGTTGCGTGAGCCATCGACCCGATGAAGCCGCCGGCGCCGGTGACCAGCACCGAGCGGTCGGTCCAGGTCAATCCGACCACACCTTCCACGGCGCCCGGCCCTCGGCCCACAGCGTCGTTCAGCGCGGTGAACTCGCGGTAGGTGTCCATCGGCTGCCAGAAGCCTTCGTGCGCGAACGCCGCGAGCTGACCGTCGCGCGGCCAGCGCCTCGAGCGGCTCACGCTCCAGACGCGGTGTCGTCGGTGAGGTACTCGAAGACGCCCGGTTCGAACACGAAGAAGCCCACGTTCACCGCGTCGGCGGATTCCGGCTTCTCCCGGAAGTGCGTGACCGTGCCGTCGGGGTCGCTCTCCACGATCCCGAACCGCGACAGCGGCCGTACCGTCGTCATCGTCGCCAGCTTGCCGTGGCTCTCGTGGAAGGCGAGGAGCTTGTCGAGGTCGACGTCGGCCACCCCGTCGCCATAGGTCGCGAGGAACCGCTCACCTTCGCACGTACTGGCCGACGCGCTTCGACGCGGCCACCGGTGGGGGTCTCGGCACCCGTGTCGACGACCGTGACGTCGCCATCCCGTCTCGAGGTGCGAGTTGTGGTACTCGATCTCGTGCGTGTGCCCGAGCCGGATCGTGAAGTCGTTCGTGCGGGCTTCGTAGTTCAAGAAGTAGTCGCGGATGACGTCGCCGCGGTACCCGATGCGGTACGACGAACTCCGTGACGGAGTAGAAGGCGAAGAGCTTCATGATGTGCCAGAGGATCGGCCGACCGCCGACCTCGACCATGGGCTTGGGTCGGAACTCGGTCTCCTCGCGCAAGCGCGTGCCGAGGCCGCCGGCGAGAATCACAGCCTTCACAGGGGTCGCAGCTTACCGGTGGTGCCGCAGCGGCTCGTGCCGCCGCGATCTCACTCCCCGGGCGGTTGGAGCTCGAACAGGAACTGGTACGCGCACAACGACGGCGACACCGCAACGCCGACGCTGTCGATGCGCTGCAGCACCTGCGAGCCGTGTGCACCCGCAGGGAGCACCGCTCGCGCGGTCGCAGCATGAGCCGGACCGGGAGCCCCACCGGATCGACCCGGCGTTCCTCCAGGCCCGCGGCGGCGAAGCAACGTCGCGGCGCTCGCGCGCGTGAAGAAGCGGAGGTGACCGCGGTCGAGGATTCCACGCCGGTCGTAGTCGAAGTGGCCCGAGGCGACGCGCACACGCGGATACCAGTGGCCGAAGTTCGCGACGCTCACGAGCATCGTGCCGCCGCGCCGAAGTCGAGAGCCCGCCTCGGCCAGCAACGCCTCGGGATCACGCACGTGTCCGAGCACGTCGACGGCGAGCACGAGGTCGAACTCGCCCTCCACCTCGTCCGGGATCCCGTGCTCCAGATCGGCCAGCACGAACTGGTCGACGCGACCGCGGACGCCATCACGCTCGTCGGCGTCGACGCCGACGACCGTGTGCCCAGCCTTGCGCAGCCGTTCGTCGAGCGCGCCGTCGCCACATCCGAGGTCGAGGATGCGCGACGGCACTCGGCCTTCACACGACGTTGAGGATCCGGTTGTGCACGCGCTCGAAGTCTTCGTCCTCGAAGTCGTCGCTCGAGGAGTTGAAGGCGAGGTCACCACTGCCGAGGCCCATCTTGTGCGCGCGGTACCGCACGACGTCGCGCGCGCAGTGGCGTGCGTACCGCATGCCGTTCACGTAGCTGATCTCTTCGCCGTAGAACGTGGGGATGGGCAGCTCGACGATGCGCTTCCCGGCTTCGTGGAGCTGGAGGATGATCTGCGTGTCGAAGTGGTAGTCGCCCGTGAGCTGCTCGAAGGGCAGGTCACGCAGCGTGTCGACGCTGTACGCGCGGTAGCCCGCAGTGCCACTCGCTCAGGTGCTCGCCGACCACGACGTTCTGCAGCGTGGTGAGCACCGTGTTGCCGACGATCTTGTAGAGCGGCATCCCGCCGCGACGGGCACCGCCCGGAGTCATCATCCGCGACCCGAAGACCGCGTCGGCCTCGCCGCGTTCGAGCGGCTTGATGATCTCGGGAAGGAACTCGGGCGCGTACTGCCCATCGGCGTGCAGGAGGACGACGATGTCGTAGCCCTGGTCGATCGCCCACCGGTAGCCGGCCTGCTGGTTGCCGCCGTACCCCAGGTTGTGCGGGTGGCGCACGACGGTGATGGGCAGGTCACCGACCGCCTGCTGGTACCCGACGCCGACGAGGTACGTGGAGTCGTCGCTGTTGTTGTCGCCGATGTAGACGCCGTCGATCTGCGACCGGAAGTCGGGTGGGATCCGGTCGAGCACCTTGGCGAGCGTGGAAGCCGCGTTGTACGCGACGACCACGATTCCGATCTTGCTCATGCCGTGTGCTCCCGGACCACGAAAGGAAGCGGCAATCGTACCCCGCGAGGTCTCGGCGGTCCGGTGCCGATCGTCAGCGCATGCGTCGCCACACCATGTCGGAGGCGACGTCGGGGTCGAGGAGCACACCGGGATCCTGCTGGTCGACGTGGCCGATGAGGCCCCGGTAGACGCCGTAGCCGAGCATCTCCTGCAGCCGGCGGGGGAAGGTCGCCGCCTGCGGTCGGGGCACCGCGAGGAGCTGGTTCTCCTCCTGACGCAGGAAGCCCGCGCAGTGGTTCACGACGATGCCGACGCGCCGATCGTCGCTCGCGTTGGTGCCGCCGCCGTGCCAGAGCGATCCGTCGTAGACCAGCACGCTCCCAGCGGCCATCTCGGCTTCCACGTACACGTCCTGCTCGCCCTTCGCCGGTCGACGGTCACGGCGATGCGAACCGGGCACGAGTCGCGTCGCGCCGTTGGTGTGATCGAAGTCGGTGAGGGCCCAGAGCGCGACGCAGACCACCGTGGGGTGCGGCCGGGGCAACGCGATCGATCCGTCGTCGCAGTGCAACGGCTGCGCGTCCTGTCCCGGTTGCATCTCGATCCCGGTGAGCGACGACAGGAGACACTGGTCGTCGAGCACCTGCTCCACCAGCGGGAGCACGGCCGGGTGCATCGGCACGCGGGCGAACACCGGGTCCCGCGCGAGCAGGTTGAAGATTCGGCGCGTGCGCCGACCGAGGAACGCGTTGGCGCCGAACGCGACGTCGGCGTCGACCATCACACGGTCGATCGTCGCGAGCAGCAGGGACACGAGCTCCGGTTCGATGACACCCTCGAGCACCGTGTAGCCGTCGCGTTCGAGCTCCTCGAGCGCCTCCCGACTCACGCGCTGCTCTTCGCCGAGCACCCCTGGAACACCGTCGGCACCCGGTTGCGGAGCGCGGCCAGCTGATCGGCGTCGGGCGCCGCGTTCGGATCGGCGACCAGCGCATCGAGCAGGGGGGTGAACACGGCGTCGCGCACCAGCGTGTCGGCGGTGCACGTCGCGACCGGTACTGCAGCCCCCTGCTTCAGCACTTCGAGGAACAGTCCGTCACGGGTGGCCGCCAGCACCAACGCGGCCAACGCGCGGTTGGGGGCTTCGGTCCCCGCGGTGCCGGGGTCGCACGCGGTCAGGACGATCCGCGCTCCCTGCTGCACCTCGGCAGAGCCGTCGGGCATCTGCGCCGCCCACTGCGACAGCGCCGCGCCGATGGCCGCGGTCTTGTCTCGGTCCCGGCCCACGAAGTTGCTCCGCAGGCAGGTGGTCCCGCCCTTGGTGAAGGTGATCATCGCGTCACCGCCCCAACCGTCGGCCGCGGCGAGCGCGGTCGCAGGGTCGATCCGCGACGCCAGCACCTGGTACAGCGCGAACGCTCCGAACGAGTCCGGCGGACCGTTGCGCTTCTCGCCTGCGCGCAGCTTCGGTGCGGACACCGTCGCGAACTTGCTGTGGTCGAGCAAGGTCGACGGTGTGAGGTACGCGCTGTCGCTCGTGGGCGGTTCGCGGAAGAGGTCGTTGATGCCCGCCTCCTTGCGATCGGTGAGGACCGCGTCGAGCATGATCGGACCGAGGTCGTACGGTGCCTCGAACAGCACCGAGAGCGACTCGGGGACGCCGGCATCGTTCTGCTCGGTGCGCGCGTCGGATCCTTGCTGCGCCGACTCGGACGCGTACGCGGACTGGTCGGCCTTCGACAAGGTGCTGACGTAGTCGTCCTGGATGCGCACCGCATCACCTTCGATGACCGTGCGCACCACGGTCCCTGAATGCGTCTTCGCCGCGTCGCGCTGGATCTTGGCGAGGTCGAAGTGCTGGTCCTGGAGCGCGTGCGTGAGCTCGTGCGCGAGCGTGACGCGCGTTGCGACGTCGTCGGCGTTCTTCCCCTTGACCGTGATGCTCTTGGTCGCGTTCTCGTAGTACGCGAGCACGCCGGACTGCTGCAGTGAGCTGGTCGCGTCGAGCAGGTCGACATCTGGGCCGATGAGGCCTACGGCGCGGAGCTGACTCTGCGAACGCTGCGCGCTGCGCTTGTCGGACGCCGACAGCTTCCCCTTGTCGACCGAGACCTTCTTCTCGAACGCAGCCTCGCTCAGGAACTCGACCGCGACGGGGTGCTCGAACTCGAGCTTGCGGAGCTTCTCGACCTCGTGGGCGATCGGTGCGACGCGGGGATCCCACTCCTTCGGCGTGGGGGCCCGCGTGGGCTTCGGCGCGGTCCTGGTGGTCGACGTGGCCTCGGCGCCCGCCGCAGTGGCCGACGCGTCCACCAACGTCATGCTGGCGACGAGCACCCAGACCAGCGCCGCGGTGAGACCGACACCCCGTCTCACCAGATCCGTCCCCATTGCCCGTCGACGGTAGCGGTGCCCGGCCAGGCAGCACGGTCACGCGCGCGAAGTGACGAGCACGCGGGCAGAGACCACGACGCCTACGCTCTCGGTCGATGAAAGGTCTGATCCTCTCCGGCGGCGCTGGCACGCGCTTGCGCCCCATCACCCACACGAGCGCCAAGCAGCTCGTGCCGGTGGCCAACAAGCCGATCCTGTTCTACGGCATCGAGGACATGGTCGAGGCGGGGATCAAGGAGATCGGGATCATCGTCGGCGACACCGCGGACGAGATCATGGCCGCGGTGGGTGACGGCTCCCGCTGGGGCGCCGAGGTCACATACCTCCGCCAGGACGCGCCGCTCGGCCTGGCCCACTGCGTGCTGATCGCGCGCGACTTCCTCGGCGACGACGACTTCGTCATGTACCTCGGCGACAACATGCTGCAGCAGGGACTGAAGGAGTTCGTCGACGCGTTCGAAGCGGAGCGGGGACGACTCCCCGATGACGAAGGCCGCGTCCTCTCGTCGCAGATCCTGCTCGCGCACGTCGAGGATCCCCGGCAGTCGGGCGTCGCGGTGCTCGGACCCGATGGCGAGGTCGTGCAACTCATCGAGAAGCCGCAGGATCCGCCGTCCGACCTCGCCGTCGTCGGCGTGTATCTCTTCGATCCGCAGATCCACACGGCGGTGCGCTCGATCGAGCCGTCGGCGCGTGGCGAGCTCGAGATCACCGATGCCATCCAGTGGCTCGTCGATCACGGTCACCGCGTGCGCCACGAGATCCTCCAGGGCTGGTGGATCGACACCGGCAAGAAGGACCCGCTGCTCGAGAGCAACCGGCTGGTGCTCGAGACGCTCGAACCACGTTGCGACGGCACGGTCGACGACGACTCGCGCGTCGAGGGCCGCGTCGTGATCGAAGCCGGCGCGGAGATCATCAATTCCACCGTGCGCGGTCCTGCCGCGATCGCCGCGGGCACCCGGGTCGTGAACAGCTTCATCGGGCCGTTCACGTCGGTCGCCGCCGACTGCGAGATCATCGACTCCGAGGTGGAGCACTCGGTGCTGCTCGAGCACAGCCGCGTGGTGTCCGTCCCGCGCCTCACCGATTCGCTCATCGGCCGTCACGTCGAGGTCACGCGCTCGGGCGTCACCCCCGTGGCCACCCGCCTCCTCGTGGGTGATCACTCCCGCGTGGAGATCGCCTAGTTCCGCGTCGCGCAGCGTCTGCGGCAGATCGGGCGCGTCGCCGTCTCGGGCGGAAGCTGGCGCTATGCGTGCAGGTCGAGCCCGTGAAGGAACTCGAGGACGGCCGGCGTGACCACTTCGGGGTACTCGGCCTGCGGGTAGTGCCCGGCGTTGGGGACCATGAGCACAGTTCCCCGCAACCGATCCGCCACGAGGTCGGCCTCGGCCTCGGGATTCGGGAAGTCGGGATCACATGCGCCCATCACGACCAGGGTCGGGGTGTCGACATCGTCGAGTCGGGCCTCGGCCGGAGCGTGCGAGGAACGCGTGGTCGCTCTGAACGCTCGCGCGTGGCCCGGCTTGCGCATGCTGGCGCGAATCTGCGCCCGGTGTTCCCGGAGGTCCGCTGGCGGCCGTCCGGGAAACAGCTTCGCGTAGTAGGCGTTCCAGGCAGCCGACGACCATGGCGGCAGCATCACGACACGAAACGCCAGTGTCGCAAGGAGTCCGACGGGAACCTGGCGCACGAAGGGGCCGATCAGGACCAGTCCGGCCACCAGCTCTGGAGCCTCCGCCGCGGCCCACACGGCAGCACCCGCCGACATGGAGTTGCCGATCAGAACGGCCGGAGCGTCGAGTTCTCGCACCGAGCGCGAGCAGGTCGGTTCCAACGGCCACGTCGTCATACGCGTCGAACGTCGCATCGCTCTCGCCATGGCCTCGGAGATCCATCGCTGCCACCGTGTACCCGGCACGGACCAAGGGCGGCGTCAGGAAGCGATACTCCGAGCGCACGTCTCCCATGCCGGGGGCACACACGACGAGCGGACCATCTCCGCTGCTCTCGTACGCGATTCGTCCCTTCTCCCGGTTCAGGAACTTCGTCGAGGATTGTTCCGTCGTGAGTTCCATCTGGGCTCCTCCTCTCGACAGATCTCAGCCGACTCGCCTCACAGGCGACGGCACACCAGGGGCCTGCGACGGCCCGACGTGCAGCCGGTGTCCGCCAACGTCGCTCTGGTCGCACCGGGAAGGCATCGAGCATGACCTGCGGCAGCACGTGACCCATGCGCGATCAGAGCGAAGCCACCGAACCCATGATGGCCCCCGAGTGTTGTGGTCGGATGACAACGGTGCCCCCGTTCGTTGCCGGCGCCGGATCCCGCACGCCGGCACAGGACGACGTGCTCGTGGTCTGCGGAGGCGTCGAAGTGACCTGACGCCCCGACTCGTCAGTCGGCGCGGAGGTACACCACGGTCTGGTCGCCGTCGGCGCGACGGTTGAGCTCGCGGCTGCGCCGCGTGGAGCGCGAGAGCTCCGAGCGCGAGAGCTCGGCGTGCTTGGCATCGACGAAGTACGACTTCGGGTCCATGAGAGGAATGCCCCGGCGGGCCTGCTCGCTGCCCCAGAACTGGAACGGACCGGAGTCGTCGTAGGTGCCGACAACTGCGAGCTCGGCACGACGCGCCAGCGCGTGGAGCCCTGGTCGCGACGGCACCCACACGTGGCGGGGTGGGTCGAGCTGGATCCAGTCGGTGCCGTACTCACGCCACGCGAGGGACGACGCGGTCGGCACGCGCACGAGCGCGCTGCCCTCGGGCGCGAGCAGACGCCGCACCTCGCGCAGCGCACCCAGCGGGTCGGGCATGTGCTCGAGCGAGTGGTGGAGCATGACGAGGTCGAACGCACCCTCGACCTGGTCGAGCGTCTTCACCTGCAACTCGGCGTGTGGACCGAGGCGTCGGTCACCGGGACCGAACGGATCGATACCCAGCACATCGATGTCACCCGCGCACGACACCGCGAGCGGCACCATCCCCGAGCCCGAACCGACGTCCAGGACTCGCCGTGGTCGCGGCCCGGGTGCGCGTGCAACCGATTCGAGGATGATCGCAAGCGTGCGAGCGCGGCGATCGGGGAGGACCCGCCGCAGCGTGCCCGCGGAGCCCGGGTAGCGCATGATCGACGACGCCACCGCGCTGATCGCGGCGAGCGGCGCGGCGCCGAGCGCCGCGGGGTCGACGGTCATGCTCAGGTAGGTGTCGGGGTAGTACGGCGCGAGGTCGTCGGGCACCTCGAGCAGGGTGAGGGAGCCGCAACGGGTGCACTCGCCGTACGGGAACACCTCGCCGGTGCCGTACATGGTCTCGGGGGCCTCGTGACGGGCGACGTAGGTGGCGTCGCCACAGGCTCGACACGGAGTGGTGGTCTGGCTCACCGGGCGGGAGCCTACCTGCCGGGTGTCGCCAAACGGCTCGTCTAAGGTTCCCTGACCGATGCCGTCCGATGCACCCACCCCTTCCGGCGGCATCGCCCTCGAGCCCGAACCGACGCCCCCGAGCCCGTCGACGGCCACCGAGACCGATCCTCCCGCGACCCCTCCCGACGCGACGCGCTCGGCGCGGTCGCGATGGCTGTACGAAGCGCGTGACGGCGCCATCGTCGCCGCCACCAGCGCGCTGATCACCGCGTGGCTGTTCAAGATCTGGGAGATCCCGCTCCGACTCCCGTTCCTGTACCAACGCGACGGCATCGCCCAGATCGCGGAGGTGAAGGGGATCATCGAGAACGGCTGGTACCAGTTCAACCCGCGGGTGGGCTGGCCCGTCGGGTACGACCACCACGACTTCCCCATCGGCACCGACAACCTGCACTATGCCGGGCTCAAGGTGATGACGTGGTTCTCACACGACCCGGTGCTGGTGACCAACGCCTACTACCTGCTGTCGTTCGTGCTGGTCGCGCTGAGCACGTTCTACGTGGTACGGCACCTCGGCGTGTCGCGGCGCTTCGCGTTCGTCGCCGCGATGCTCTACACGTTCCTGCCGTACCACTTCCTGCGCGGCACGTGGCACCTGTCCCTCGCCGCGTACTACCTGGTGCCGGTGGCGTGCCTGTTCACCATCTTGGTGTGGCGCAACGCGCCTCCGTTCTTCCGCGCCGTCGACGAGGGTGGCGGGGATCGGCGCGTCCGTTTCGCATGGAAGCGTTGGAGCACGCTCTGGTTCGTCGTCGGCTGCTTGGCCATCGCCTCCACCGACGTGTACTACGCCGCGTTCTGCATCACGTTGATGTTGTCGGCCGGCGTGCTCCAGGTCGTGACCGTCCGGAACTGGCGGTCGCTCGTGTCGGCCGTCGCGCTCACCGCCGTCATCGGCTTCGGTGTCGTCGTCAACCTGTCGCCGTCGATCCTCTACCAAGCCGACCACGGCAAGAACGAGCACGTCGTGCAGCGCACAGTCGCCGAGAGCGACTTCTACGCGCTGCGCCCCATCCAGATGCTGAGCCCGATCCCCGGCTACCGCATCGACTTCATCAACGAGCACATCGTGAGCAAGGTGTTCAGCGCGCCCAACAACTCCGAGGCCACGCAGTTCCTCGGCGTGATCGGCGCGCTCGGTTTCCTCGGGTTGCTGTTCGTGCTCCTCGGCCTGGGCTTCACGCGCGCACGCGACCGGTCACCCCCGCTGCCGTTCGTGCTCGCGGCGCTGAGCGCGCTGGCCGTGCTCTTCGGCGTCACCGGTGGTCTCTCGTGGACCCTGGGCATCGCCGGCTTCACCGAGATCCGGTCGTGGAACCGCATCTCGATCTTCATCGCGTTCTACGCGCTGGTCGCCGTCGGGTTGGCACTCGACTGGGTGGTGCGCCACACGCGCTCGTTCTCGTACAAGCCGTTCGTGGTGTCCGGGGTTGCCGTACTGCTCGTCGTGATCGGCGTGTTCGACCAGACGTCGTCGGCGATCATCCCCGACTCGCGCAACTTCCAGACCGAGTGGAACGCCGACGCGGTGTTCGTGAAGGAGATCGAGCGCACGCTCGGTCCGGGTGGCAAGGTGTTCCAGCTCCCCTACCTCCCGTTCCCCGAGGCGGAGCTCGACGTCCCGCCGTACGGGATGGTCGACTACGACCCCCTGCGCGGGTACCTCCACTCCAAGGACCTGTACTGGGGCTACGGCGGCACGCGCGGCCGTGAGGCCGACTGGCAGGCACAGGTCGTGCAGCGGGCGACGCCGGAGATGCTCGACGCCATCACTGCGGTGGGCTTCGACGGGCTGTGGATCGACACCCTCGGCTACCCGAACCACGCCGAGGAGATCATCGCCGAGGTCCAGGAGGCGACCGGCGAGGAACCGATCGAGAGCCCGAACGGACGCTTCGTGTTCTTCGACCTGCGCGAGTACCAGCGTCAGATGGAGCAGCGCCTCGGCAAGGCCGGCGTGCACACGCTGAAGCAACGCACGCTCCGCGACGTCGGCTGATCCCCGTGCGGGCCCGGGTCCACCCCGAGCTCGGCGTGGTTGCACCGGCGCGCACGAGCGCACAGCTCTGGCGAGAGACTCCGAGAACATGCGTGCTAGACCTGTTCACTCGACCGTCGACCTCTCCGAGGAGCGAACGATTGGCTGAGGTCCAGGAATCGGACGTCATCGCGGGCGTCTACGTGGTGCAGCCCGTGGTGCACGGCGACGAGCGCGGCATCTTCATCGAGACCTACCGGCGCGAGTGGTTCCCGCAGGGTCGCGAGATGGTGCAGGGCAACCGGGGCAACCGCCAGGCGGGTGCGATCGTCGGCCTGCACTACCACCTGCACCAGGCCGACTACTGGTACGTCCCCGCGGGGCGCGCGCGCGTCGTGCTCCACGATCTGCGTGAGGGCTCACCCACCGACGGCGCCACGCTCACCATCGACCTCGGCGAGCGCGCCGACGGCACCTTCGACCACCGTGGCGTGTTCATCCCGCCCGGCGTCGCGCACGGTTTCGCCGCGCTCACCGACATGGTCATCACCTACCTCGTCGACGGGTACTACAACCCTGAAGACGAGCTCGGTGTGGCGTGGGACGACCCCGCGATCGCAGCCGACTGGGGCGTCACCGAACCGACCCTCTCGCAACGTGACCAGCACAACCCGGCGCGCGCGGACCTGCCAGCGGGACGTCGCCCGTATTGGCCGATGCGCACGTGACCGGGGAGCGATGAGTCGCAAGATCCTCGTCACCGGCGGGGCGGGGTTCATCGGGTCCAACTACGTGCGCCACGTGCTCGCGACCACCGACGACTCGGTGACCGTGTACGACGCGCTCACCTACGCCGGCAACCTCTCGACGCTGCGCGACGTCGACGACGACCCGCGCTGTCAGTTCGTGAAGGGCAACATCTGCGACCCCGGGAGCCTCGAGGACGCGATGCGCGGCCACGATGCAGTCGTGCACTTCGCGGCCGAGAGCCACGTCGACCGCTCGATCGTCGGCCCCGACGACTTCATCCACACCAACTGCTTCGGCACCAACGTGGTGATGGACACCGCACGCCGGCTCGAGATCTCGCGGGTCGTGCACATCGGGACCGACGAGGTGTACGGCTCGGTGGAAGAAGGATCCTCGGCGGAGACCGACCCGCTCGAACCGCGCTCGCCGTACTCGGCGTCGAAGGCGGGCTCCGACCTCATCGCGCTCTCGTACCACCACACCTACGACCTGCCCGTCACCGTGACCCGTTGCACCAACAACTTCGGTCCGTATCAGTTCCCCGAGAAGGCGATCCCGCTCTTCACGACCAACCTGCTCGATGACCGCACCATCCCGCTCTACGGCGATGGTCTCAACGAGCGCGACTGGATCTACGTCGACGATCACTGTGCCGGGGTGCAACTCGTGCTCGATGCCGGGACACCGGGCGAGATCTACAACATCGGTGCGGGCAACGAGACGCCCAACCGGGTGCTGGTCGACAAGCTGCTGACGTTGCTCGGCAAGGGCGAGAGCTCGGTGCAGTACGTCGAGGACCGCCTCGGCCACGACCGGCGCTACTCCGTCGACATCGCCAAGGTCACCGCGCTCGGGTGGCAACGCCAGCGCACGCTCGACGAGGCGCTCGAGGCGACCGTGACCTGGTACCGCGACAACCGCTGGTGGTGGGAACCGCTCAAGGCGCGCGGTTGAGGCGATCGCCGCGCTCGTGCGGCGTGACCACCACCCGGATCGACTTCACGCCCGCGCAGCGGAGCACCCCCGCGGAGTCGGTGGTGATGTGGCCGACGGACGGGAGCGGCGCCCGGTCGTTGCGAACCCAGATCCTGGCCTTGCGGGTGGACGGGGCGACGTCGATGTCGGCGCCCGCCGCCGGCAGCGGGATCGACGTCGTGGCGTCGCACGTCAGCGTCACCTCGGTGTCCGACGGCAGCGCGCCCGTCGTGCTCGACGCAACGATCGACGCACCGGCGACCTCCTCGCGCCGGCTGCCCACCACGTAGGTGCGGGCGCCGAGGACGCCGATCCACGGCCAGCGATCGAGGACGTGGAGCGGGTCGTCGAGCGGATCGAACGAGAACACGTAGTGGTAGCCCTCGCGGGGCAACCGGTCGAGCACGGTCGGGTCGCCGATCTGCGGCGTGTACATGAACGCGCTGCGGCCCGCGTAGTACGGCATCGTCGGGTTCCACGCCTCACCGAGCACGACGATCGGCGCGCCGCTCGGCGTGAGCCCGGTCACCTCGGACGCGGCCTCGACGTAGGGATCGGCGACCGGGTGGTACATGCGGTCGACGTAGCTCGCGGCCGGCCACAGCACCCAGCCGAACCACGCCACGAGCAGCAACCCGGCGAGCAGCAGACCCCAGCGCCCCGGGCGCCACGCGGTGACGATCCGCCAGAGCCGTGCGGCAACCAGCCCGACGAGGGCGGCGAGCGCCGGCGCGATCGCGGCGAGGTAGTAGTCGTGGACCAGGTAGAGGTTGAAGAGCACGACCGGTGCCAGCACGACGACCAGCGCAATGCCCAGCCAGAACCGTTGCCGCCGTCCCCACCACAACGCCAGCGCGAGCACCACGAGGAACAGCGAGCGCCCCACCAGGAGCTGCTCGATCCGGTCGAGGATCGTGGTCCAGTTCTCCGACACCGTGCGCTGCGCGAGCGTGCCGAAGTTCCAGTCCTGCAGGTTGGAGCTGGTGAGCCAGTTGGTGGCGGCGTCGCTCGCCTTGATCGCGTCGGCGTGGCGCGTCCAGGCGAGCCCGACGAGCAGCGGGAGCACGACGGCGACGACGAGGCCCGGATCGAGACGGGCGCGACACCACGCGCGGAAGCCGCGCGACTCCTTCGCCGCGGTATAGAGCACGAGCGGGAGGATCCAGAAGACGCCGGTGGTGATCTTGACCGCCATCGCCACCGAGCCGGCGACGACGGCGAGCAGCACGAAGACCCAGTGCCGCCGCTCCCTCCACTCGATCCCGGCCCACACGAACCCGACCGCGCCGGAGGTGGCGAGGAACTCCACCAACGCGGCCCGGCTCCACTCGAGTCCGAACGGGGAGAGGAGGAACGCGGCGAGGGTGAAGAACGCGACGAGCCGGCCGCCGACGCGCCGCACCAGACCGAAGAGCAGCACCGCGGTGAGGAGGAAGCACGCCAGTGCCGTGACCCGCAGGGAGGCGTCGGCGTTGATCCCCAGGTTCATCGGGATCGTCGCCAGCGCCTGGAACAGTGGGAACTCGAACGGCAGCTCCGACCGGGCCCCGAAGACCGGGACCCTCGGGTGCAGCAGGTCGATGCCGTAGGCCTTGAAGTCGACCGCCGTCATCGCGGTCTGGGTCTGGCGGAACCCGTGCTGCTCCACGAGCTGCTGGCCCATGGTCCCGCGGTGCACGACCACCGCCAGCAGGAGCAGGGCGACGACCGCGCCGAGCTCGAGCCACGACGGGCGCGGGCGGCGAGGACGGTCGTCCGCTCCCGGGTCGGGATCGACTGCGACGGCGCCCGGGTCGACGGCACCGCTCGTTGACACCCGGAGGCCGGTGTCCGGCACCGTCGTCATGATGGGCTAGATGAGTCCCTGCTCCATGGCGTCGAGGATCCACGGCACGACGATGTCGAGCATCTCGTCGAGCGTCGTGGTCGCTTCGAACCCGAGCACCTCGCGCGACTTCTCCACCGACGGCACGCGCTTCTGCACGTCGTGGTCGAACGGGTCGTCGCTCACGTAGTTGAACGGCCGGTCGCCGTTGAGCCGGTGCCAGATGTTCTCGGCCAGCTCGAGCACGGTGGTGGACTCGGCGGTCGAGAGGTTGAAGTCCTCGTTGAGCGCAGCCGGGTGCTCCATCGCGTCGACGATGCCGCGAGCGAGGTCGGCGCCGTAGGTGTAGTGACGCACCTGGTTGCCCTCGCCGAGGATGTGGAGCGGATCCTGGCCCTTGGCGATCTTCTGGATGAGGTCGGGCACCACGTGGCTCATCGCCAGCTTCACGTTGCCGCTCGCGATCTCCACCTCGGTCTTGGCCCGCATCTCTCCGGTGCCGACGCAGTTGAAGGGCCGCACGATGGTGTACGGAAGCCCGTACTGCTGGTGGGCGGCGCGTGCGTAGTACTCCACCGCGAGCTTCTGGAAGCCGTACGACGAGATCGGCGGGGGGACCTCGCGCTCCTGGCCCTCGTACGACGGCCACGAGCTCGTCGACTCGAACACCATCGACGAGCTCATGTACGTGACCTTCTCGAGCCGTCCCTCGCGGTGCGCGGTGATCGCGGCATCGCACGACGACGCCATGATGCGCTCGTTGGTCGCGAGCAGGTCGTACGCGAAGGTGTGGAAGTACGAGATGCCGCCGATCAGTGCGGCACCGGCGATGAAGTGCTCGCAGTCCATGAGCAACTTCGTCATGAGCTCGACGTCGCGGCAGTCGCCTTCGACGAGCGTGTACCGCGGGTGGTCGTCGTACGACTTCTCGACTCTGCCGTACTTGGAGTGGTTGTCGATCCCGACGACGGTGTAGCCCCGGCCGAGGAGATCCTCCACCAGGTAACCGCCGATGAATCCGGACGACCCGCTGACGAGGACCTTTCGCTCGTCGGAGTCGGTGCGCGAGGTCACGGGCGCAGTTCCTTTCCCGCCGCGCGCACTGCGTCGAGCGACAGCTTGGGTCCGAACGAGAACCGGTACCACTTCAGGTACCGGGGGATCCATTTCGCCACCTTGAAGTTGGAGGCACCCTGGGCCCGCTCGAGCCAGATGGTCGGGATCTCAGCCACCGGGCGGCGGAGTCGCCGCGCCTTCGCGACCAGCTCGATGCCGATCTCGAAGCCGGTGTCGGAGTCGATGTCGACGTCGCGGACGAAGTCGACCGAGTACGCCTTGAACGAATTGGTCGCGTCGCGCGTCCCCACTCGGCCGAACCAGAACAACGACAGCCCGGCGAGGCGCGAGAGCTGGCTCTTGATGAAGGGGCCGTCGATCTGCTGCCCGCCGCTCATGTAGCGCGACGCGGCAGCGATCACGACGCCTCGCTCGACCAGCTTGCAGAGCTCGTCGATCTGCTCGGCGTCGTCGCTGCCGTCGGCCATCGTGACGACGACGACCGGCGCCGTGACGTGATCGATGCCGTAGCGAATGGCTCGCGCCGGGCCCCGGCCGTAGGTGTTGCGGGTGGGCACGACCCGTGGGTCGTGCGTCGCGTACTTGCGCAGGGGTTCGACGGTGGTGTCGTCGTCGTCGTCGAACACCACCAGGATCTCGCAGGGCAGCGTGACCCCGGCGAGGATGCGGTCGAGGCACGTGACGATGGCGTCGCCCTCGTTGTAGACCGGGATGACCACCGACACCCGCGGCGGCTGGGGCTCGTTCACACCTGCACCCCGCCTTCACGCAGGTTCCAGATGTCGACCACGGGGACCGACAGCTCGAGGTCTCGGTAGCACGCGTGGGGCGTGCCGATCACCAGGAGGTCGGCCTCGCGCAGCACGGTGTCGAGGTCGACGAGATCGGGGTCGGTGCTCACGTACGGGTCGTGGGTGAGCACGCGGCGCGACTTGAACTTGAGGATCCGCTTGAGCTTGTAGCTGAGGCTCGAGCGGATGTCGTCGGACTCGGCCTTGAACGACATGCCCAACACCCCGACGCACATGCGTCGACAGGTCGTAGCGCTGCTCGAGGCGTGCGACCACGTAGAGGGGCAGCCCCTCGTTGATCGACACGCTGGCCTGGCCCAGGTGAAAGTTGTTCGTGTTGAACGCAGCGAGTTGCATCGTGTCCTTGAAGAGACACGGACCGGCTGCGAACCCGGCGCGCGGGAGGTCGGAGGCACGCGGGTAGTTGTGCGACAGCGCGGCGCGGATTCGCTCGTAGTCGAGGCCGAAGTCGTTGGCCATCATGTAGAGCTGGTTCGAGGCCGCGAACTTGATGTAGCGCCAGGTGTTGGTGAAGAGCTTGGCCAGCTCCGCCTCCTCGGGCTCGAGCTCGACGATCTCGTGGGCGAGGTTGCGGAACAACTTTCCTGCTCGTTCGAGCGCGCGCGGCGAACGCGACGCCACGATCTGCGGGAGCTCGAACAGCTCCACCATCGCCTTGCCCTCGGCGATCCGCTCGGGGCAGAAGGCCACGTCGATGTCGAGTCCGAGGTCGGCGACGAGGCGCTCGACCAGTGCGGTCACGCCCGGGTACACCGTGCTGCGGAGCACGAGCAGCTGGCCGTCGTGGAGCGACGAGGCGATGTCGGCGATCGCCGCCGGCACCGCGTTGAGATCGGGGTTGAGGTGCTCGTCGATCGGCGTGCCGATGACCACGATCACGTGCTCGACCTCACCGATCACGTCTGGTGACGTGCTCGCCCGCAGGTGACCCGACGCGAGCACCGCGGGGAGCAGCTCGGCCGCACCGGGCTCGTCGAACGGCATCACACCGTCGTTGACCAGCGCGACGGAGTGCTCGGCGACGTCGTAGAGCACGACCTCGATGCCACGGCTGGCAAATGCGAGCCCGAGGGGCAGTCCGACGTGGCCGCACCCCCCGACGATCGCGACGCGCGGCCGTTGCTCCCCGTCACCGCACCCAGAATTCGCATGGGTCCAGGGCGCGGCGCATGAGGGAGCAGCGTAGACGGGGAACCCACGAATTTCGGGCCTTGTGGCCCCGCCGAGGCAGTCCTGCAGCTCGTGGCCGAGTACGACCGGCGGGCGGGGCACGAGGCGTGGGGCTGTCGGACGATCGCGCACAGGAACAGCTCGTCGAGTACGCCGAGCACACCACCGCGGTCCAGCTCGAACGCATCGTACGCACCTACCGCGGACTGCGCAGCGACGACGAGATCGAACGTGCCAACCGTCTCCATCCGGGCGACGTGATCGCAGGCCTCCAATGGCACGACGAGCACGGTCCCGCGGGACCGTCGGCGCCCCAGGAGCCTCCGCCCGACGAGCCATCGCCGGAGGAGCCCGGGGACGGAGCGAACGGAGCGAGTGAGGGCGACTAGGACGCGTCGACGGCGCCACCCACCGGACCGGCGGCGGCCGCAGCGGGTTCGCTCCGGTTGGGCAGCACCGCGCTGGCGGCGAACAGCGCCCGGCGGGCGACGGCGAGCAGCGTGGGCTTGGAGAGCCCGACGGCGAGGTCGGTGCGCGTGATCGCCTCCGGGTGACGTGTTCGGAGCGTGCGGAGCAGCTCCCGTGCCTGGCGGGCCTGGTCGCGGCGCAGGTGCGCGCTCCACGAGGTCTGCGACACCCGGAAGGTGCAGAGCGAATCGGGCAGGTAGTACAACGATCCGCGCTCGAGCAGGCGCATCCACGCCTCGAGGTCGATCATGTACGCGTAGGTGCGGTCGAAGCCGCCCGCGATCTCGAACTCGTCGCGCCGGCACAGGACCGCCGAGGGCTCACCGACGAGGTTGGTGCCGGCGCGCACGGTGGCTCGCATCACGTCGGTGCCGGTGTACACGCCCGACGCCCGTCGCCAACCGCGGTTGCGGTACACGACGCGGTCGTGGTCGTCGACGATGTCGCGGTGTCCCGACACCATCACCACCCCGGGTTCGGCCTCCAGCAGCGCGACCTGTCGTTCCAGGCACTCCGGATAGATCACGTCGTCCTGGCAGAGCAGCTTCACGTAGGTACCCGTCGCCTCGCGCACCGCGAGGTCGAAGTTCGCGCCCGCGCCGACGTTCTCGCGTCCGGCGACGATGCGCACACGCGGGTCGTCGATGCCCTGGACGACGTCGAGGGTCGCGTCGGTGGAGCCGTCGTCACGCACGACGAGCTCGAAGTCCTTGAAGGTCTGCCCGAGCACCGAACTGATGGTGCGCTCGACGTACCGCCCGCCGTTGTAGGTGGGGATGCAGACCGAGACGGTCGGGGTGGTCACGCGAGGTCGTCCGTGCCTTCGGGCCCGATCACCTCGTTGACGACGTACAGCGGCCGGCCCTTCGTCTCGCGGTAGACCCGGCCGAGGTACTCACCGAGCACGCCGATGCACAGCAGCTGCACACCCCCGAGGAGCAGGACGACGGCCATCAGCGACGACCAGCCGCGGCTGGAGCTGCCCAGGTCGAAGATGCGACGCGACGATCGTCCATGCCGCGACGGCGAACGACAACGCCATGACGAGCACGCCGAGCTGGGTGGCCAGACGCAGCGGCCGATCGGAGAAGCTGGTGAGGCCGTCGAGCGCGAGCCGGACCATGCGCGCCAGCGTGTAGTTGGTGGTGCCCGCGAACCGCGGGTCTCGTTCGTACTCGACCGCGCACTGTGGGAACCCCACCCATGCGACCATGCCGCGCACGTAGCGGTTGCGCTCCGGCATCTGGTCGAGCACGTCGACGACCCTGCGGTCGAGCAGGCGAAAGTCGCCGGCCTGGCGCGGGAGCGGGACCTCGGAGATGCGGTCCATCAGGCCGTAGTAGATCTTGCTGGTGAGCAACTTGAAGCGCGTCTCACCCGCGCGCGAGATGCGCACGCCGTAGACGACCTTGAAGCCGTCGCGCCAGCGCTGGATCATCTCGGGAATGACCTCCGGCGGATCCTGGAGGTCGGAGTCGATCACCACCACCGCGTCGCCGGAGGCATGGTCGACACCCGCGCTCAGCGCGACCTGGTGACCGAAGTTGCGCGACAGGTCGACGACGCGGACCCGGCCGTCGTCGGCCGCGATCTTCTCCAACAGGTCGAGAGATCGGTCCTTGCTGCCGTCGTTGACGTAGACCACCTCGAACGTGAGGTCTTCGATGGGCTCCACGGCTGCGACCAGGCGGCGATGGAACTCCTCGATCCCCTCCTCTTCCTGGTACACGGGGGAGACGATGGAGACCAGCGGGCGCTCGGGAGGCATCGCCCGACCACTGTAGGCAAGGGCCTGCGGGTCCGAGCGGCTCGCGCTCAGGGGCTGGTCTTGACCGCGTCGAACACCAGGGCGTTGGGTCCCACGATCCCGTGCCATGGGCTGTGCAGGGCGTACATCCGGGTGTCGAAACCGAGCTCGGCCAGGCGCACCAGCATCTGCAACCCGAAGATGGTGAAGACGAGCACGCCCTCGGGCCGCACGGGATCGTCGTGGTAGATCGCGTCGGCGAGCAGCTCCACCTGGCCGTCGTCGTGCAGGCGGGCCCGGACGTCGTCGAGGTGCGCGTGCTGGTGGAACGGCACGGTGAACACGTGGTGGCCACCGGAGCGGAGCACGCGATGCACTTCGGCGTGCGCGCGGTACGGATCAGGCACGTGCTCGAACACGTCGGATGACAGGATCAGGTCGATCGACGCGTCGTCGTACGAGAGCGCCATGAGGTCCTGGTGCGTGGTGTCACCGACGACCTCGCCCGGCTCGTGGTCCGGGCCGAGATACTCACTGCAGCGGTACCCGGGCATCAGGTGCAGCTGGTCGTGCAGCGCGCCCTGCGCCTCGGTGTTGTAGACGACGAGGTCGGGGACCTGGGCGACCGCCACCAGGCTGTCGAGCTTGCGTCCGGTGCGTTCGGCGGCGGCCCGCGCGGCCACGTACGCGACCTGCCGGTTGCGATTGGTCGCACCGCAGGCGCGGCAGCGACCGGTTTCGCGGAGGTTCTCACCGAACCCGCGCGCGACGGACACCCGACCGCAGGCCGGGCACTTGATCGGTGCGATGGCGCCGAGACGCACGACGGCGCGGTCCACGACGCCGGGCGCGGTCGGAATCGGGTACCGGGGGACAGTTCGGTTCATGCGGACACCGTCATGCTGTCCACGATCGCGTCGAGCCGTTCGGCGAAGTGGTCGTACGCGAAGTCTGCAGCCCGAGCACGCGCCTCGGTGGCGAGGAGCTCGCGTCGCGCGTCGTCACGCACGAGCGCCACCGTCTTCGTTGCGAGCTCGTCGGTGGTGGCGAACACCTCCCCGCATCGCGACTCGCGCACGATCGCCGCCGGTCCGCCGTGCTCGTAGACCACCGGTACCGCGCCCGCGGACATCGCCTCCACCACGCTGATGCCGAAGTGCTCGAACCGATCGGGGTGCGTCGTGAGATCCTCCCCGAACCCCGCCCCGTGCCAGAACACCGACGCCGCCGCGAACAGCTCCGTGAGGTCCTCTCCGCGTGCGTTCACGTGGAACCGGACCGGCAGGCCGACCGCGGCCTTGCGCACGGTCTCCACGTAGCCGCGCTCGCTGTTGCTGCATCCGCCCACGAGGTGGAGCTCCCATCCTGCGAGCCCGCGCGCACAGGCGAGACGGAACGCCTCGACCAGCTCGAGCTGCTTCTTCGAGTGTCCCGAGACGTTCGGGAAGAACCGGCCGACGGCCAGGATCACCGGCTGCTTCGCGCCGCCCGCCCGGAGGCGCACCGGCGGTGAGAGCACGCTCGCCTCACGACCCCAGAGCTTCTCCACCCACCCGGCGGTGTAGGGCGAGTTCGCCGCCACCACCTGGTACGACTCGAGGAACTCGGGGACGAACGGACCGTGCGCCAGCTTCCGCAGCGCCGAGACGTCGCTCGGGCGGACGCTGGGGAGCCGCCGACCGAGAGTGACGTGCGAGACCACCACGCCGAGGCGGCGGTCGTCGCCGACGCCGCTGTCGATGCGCGGCACGAAGGTGTCCGACGTGATGTGCACCGGGATCGGATCGGCGACTCCGCGTCCCACCACGGTGCTGCGGATGGGGATGCGGCGCGACCGCGGCACAGGGCCGTCGAAGACGACCTCGTCGCCGATGCGGACCGTCGTGTGCGGCGCGCGCGTCGCCGGCCACGCGCGCGCCGAGAGCGCCAGCGAGAACGGGAGGCGGACACCGCGCGGGATGACCAGGTCGACGGTGGCTTCGCCCTTCGTCCAGCTGCCGTTCCCCGCGAACTCCCGCATCCAGAAGCCGTGCTCGCGCTCCACCCAGGCCGCGAGCGGGTTGATCGTCGCGAACGGCCACGTCGCAGCCTCGACCGGTGTGCGGATGGGGTTCGGCATCGGGAAGTGCACGTAGTACAGGTTGCGGGGCGCACGGCTGGCGAAGGTGTTGCCGAACGACGTGTTCATCACGAGGTCGTAGCGCGAACTCGCTTCGAGGAACGCGCGGGTCCCGTGCTCGATCGGTACCTGCGGGAGTCCGGTGAGATCGAACCCCAGGCGCTCCGACGCGACGATCGGGTCGAACGTCTCGCCGACCAACAGCTCCACGTCGTGGGCGCGGGCCAGCGCAGCCGCCGCGCCGCCGGCGAGCTGCTCACCGCCGCCCAGCGTCGTCCAGTGCGCGTTGTAGACCGCGACCCTCATCGGGGAACGCCCCAACGCTCGACGATGCCGGCGCGATCGGCCGCCGACACGTCCTGTGCGCGGCGGGTGCGCAGCGTCTCGGGCAACAGCTTCAAGAAGCCGGCGTACGCGCGCAGACGCCGCAGCGCGAACCCGGGCGTGGGACGACTGCGGTGGCGCACGCGCCGGACGACGTCACGGTCGAGGATCACCGCGGTGTCACGCAGGTACTCGTAGGAGGCCTCCGCGAACATCGACCACGGCGCGTTGCGGGCCAGCGTGAGGAAGCGGTTGCGTTCGACGAAGTGCATGAACAGCGCCGAGCCCTCCTTGCTCGACGCCGCGTGCTCGTGGCGCACCACCGACTCCGGCACGTAGCAGTAGCGCCAGCCCGCGAGCCGACCCCGCCAGGAGAGGTCGGTGTCCTCGTAGTACATGAAGTAGCGGTCGTCGAAGGTGCCCACCTCGCGCAGGTATCGCGTCGACAGCAGCACCGCTCCACCGCACCAGGCGAAGACCTCCTCGGGTTCCGCGTACTGGCCCTCGTCAGGTTCGAGGAAGCCGCGGTCGCCGCCGTAGCCACCGAGCACGAGGCGGGACCCGACGTTGTTGATCACGTCGTAGGTGGCTCCGCCCGCCGGCACCTGGTGCCAGGTGGGCGTCTCCCCCACCGTGACCTCGATCGCCTCGCTCCCGGCGCGCAGGCGCACGACCTTCTCACCCTCGGCCGAGAGCTCGACCTCCACGGCCTCGGGCGGCGCCGCGCCGACTTCGACCGGGATCCGGATCTCGGCCCGGCCGGCAGTCCAGATCAGCGGCTCCGCACCCGACCCACGGGCCTGGTGGGTGTGGCACCCGTCGGCGAACTGGGCGTGCTCCCACACCTCGGCGCCGTCGGCGGCGAGGCCGGTGACCTTCACCCCGAGCTCGCGGCCGTCGTCGGCAGGGCTGAACGTGGGCGTCTCGACGGTGAGCGTCAGGAACGATGGCGCGAACACGATCTTGGAGCACGCGGCGCCGAGCGCGTCGTCGTGCTCGAGCGCATCGACGAGTGGCCGCAACCAGTTGCGATCGGGCAGTGCGTCGTTGTTGAGCAGCGCGACGTACTCGACGTCGTCGAGATCGGTGAGACCGAGGTTGCAGCCACCCGCGAACCCGACGTTGTGCGTGTGCTCCACCAGCTCGACCCACGGCAGCATGTTGCGCACCCGCGGGGCGATGCCGTCGATCGACGCGTTGTCGACGAGCACGACCTCCAGCGCATCGGCAGGCCAGTCGACGGCGCGCAGTGCGTCGAGGCAGCGGAGGGTCATGTCACCGCCGTCGTAGTTGAGAACGACGACACGCACCCGGGGCGTACGCGCCATCACCGCGTGGCCGGGCGTGGTGCTGTTCGTCGCTCGACCGAGATCTGCACGGGGAACTCGACCGACCCGAAGCTGCGCTTCGGGTCGCGCACCTCGAACCGGTAGCGCTGCTCGTGCCAGTCGTAGATGTAGGCACCGTCGCTCGACGTGACGCACAGCGTGACCGCGTACTCGCCGTCGAGGAGCGGGATCTGCTCGAAGTCGAACACGATCTCGCCGGGCGCGGCGAAGTGACCGGTGGTCACCGACTCCGACGCGGTGCTCGAGCCGTGGAGCATCCGGCCTTCGCCGTCGTAGATCATCAGCGTGAACACCGGGTCGTCCACGGGCGCGTCGACCTCGAAGCGGGCCACGATCGACAGGGGCTCCCCCGGGTGCAGGTACGGCGCGCTCGGGCTGGCCCGGGTGGCGAAACTCGACCTCGGTGACCCGCACACGGTCGTCGACCGGCGGCGGCTCACCCGGACGGGCGCGCGGTGGTGCCATGCGCAGGTGCTCGCGGAACACCTTGACCGCTTCGTCGGGATCGCCGGAAGCGACCAGCTGCCCGTGGTCGAGCACGGTCGCCGACTGGCAGATGCGGCGCACGAGATCGGGCGCGTGCGACACCACGACGATGGTGCGGCCTTCGCGCTGGAACTGCTCGACCCGGTCGAGGCACTTGCGCTGGAACGACTCGTCACCGACGGCGAGCACCTCGTCGACGAGCAGGATGTCGGGCTCGACGTTCACCGCGATGGCGAACCCGAGGCGGATGTACATGCCCGACGAGTAGAAGCGCACCTGCGTGTCGATGAACTGGTCGAGCTCGGCGAAGCCGACGATGTCGTCGAAGCGGCGGGCCAGCTCCTTGCGCGACATCCCGAGGATGGCGCCGTTGAGGTAGATGTTCTCGCGACCGGTGAGCTCGGCCTGGAAACCGGCTCCGAGCTCGAGCAGCGCAGCGACGCGACCGCGGGTGACGATCTCGCCGCTGGTGGGACGGAGGATCCCCGCGATGCACTTGAGCAGCGTGGACTTGCCCGAGCCGTTGTGGCCGAGCAGGCCGGCGGTGGTGCCCTCGGCCACCTCGAGGTCGATGTCCTGCAGCGCCCAGAACGGCTCCTGCGGGACGCGCCCGAGGTGGATCATCCGTTCCTTGAGCGACGAATACCGCTCGTGCGAGAGCTTGAAGCGCTTCGAGACGCCGTTCACCGAGATCGCGGCCGACACGTGTCAGAGCTCCTCGGCGAAGTTGCCCTCGGCGCGCCCGAACACGTGCAGCGCCAGAACGAACAACGCCGCCGAGAACGCGATCACGAGGCCGAGGTGCCACAGGTACCACCACTGGTCGACGCCCTGCGGGAGGATCTTCGTGACCGTGGTGACGCCGTCGGTCGTCTTCGCACCACTGACCTGGCCGTAGATGGCACGTTGGAACGTGAGCACGATGTCGGTGATCGGGTTCAGCAGGTAGAGCCAGCTCTTGTCGCCGAGCTTCTCGGCCACGACGTCGTACGGGTAGACGATCGGCGTCATGAAGAACCATGCGATCAGCGCGAGCTCGACGAAGTGGGCGGTGTCGCGGAGATAGACGTTGATGCTGCCGAGCAGGATCCCGAGCGCGGCGACGAAGAACAACAGCGCGAACAGCGCGATCGGCAGGAGCGGCACGTACGACCACGCGACGTTGTACTGGAACACCACGAGCGCGAGCACGAGCACGATCGCTTGCAGGAAGAAGTGCACCAGCGCGGCACCGACGGACGCCAGCGGGAGGATCTCCCGCGGGAACGCGACCTTGCGCACCAGCCCGGAGTTGGCGACCACGGAGCTGGTGGAGGCGCCGAGTGACGTGGCGAAGAGGTTCCACACGAGGATGCCCGACAGCAGGAAGATCGGGAAGTTGGGGATCCCGGTGCCCAGGATGAGATCGAAGACCACCCAGTACACGACGAGGTAGAGGGCCGGGTTGAGCATCGACCAGACGAAGCCCAGGACACTGTTCTTGTACTTGACCTTGAGCTCGGTGCGCGAGAAGGCGACCAGCAGCTCGCGGTACCGCCAGATCTCCTGGACCCGATCCCACAGCCCGACGCGGGCGGTGCTCACGCGGGTGGGACGGTCGGCAGTCGTGGAGGTCATAAGCGGGAGGTCCTGCCGCACGACGGTACCAGGCGCCACCGTGCGGACCGGACCCGCCCGCGGCTAACTTCGCGCCTCACCATGGGGTGCGATGGGGGGCGACGACTGGTGGGGCGGGTCCGGCGTGGACTCCGTCGCCGCTACGACGACGAGGTCCGGCGACGCTTCGCCCGGATCTACTACGACCGCGCGGAAGAGACGTGGCGCGACACGTCGTGGCTGTCGACGCCGACCTGGAAGGTGCCGTCCGACCTCTGGGTGTACCAGGAGCTCATCGTACGGATGCGGCCCGACTTCATCGTCGAGACCGGCACCGCCTACGGAGGCAGCGCGCGGTTCCTCGCCACCATCTGTGACGCCATCGACCACGGCCACGTGATCACCGTCGACACCCAGAAATTCGAAGGCCGGCCCGAGCACCCGCGCATCGAGTACGTCTTCGGCTCGTCGACCGATCCCGCGTTCCTCGAGGACGTTCGTCGGCGCACCTACGGCCACAGTCTCATGGTGATCCTCGACTCCGACCACCGGAAGGCGCACGTGCTCCACGAGCTGCTCGCGTACGGGGCACTCGTGCCGCCGGGCCACTACCTCGTGGTCGAGGACACCAACGTGAACGGCCACCCGGTGTTCGACGACCACGGACCTGGACCGTGGGAAGCGGTCACCGACTTCCTCGCGTTCAACGACGACTTCGAGATCGACCGCACCTGCGAGAAGTTCCTGCACACGGCCAACCCGCGCGGGTTCCTGCGCCGCAAGATCCCCGACGCGTAACCCGGAGCGGGGCGTCAGCTCAGCAGGGCGCGTGGAAGCAGGTCCATCCCGAAGCCGGTGAGGATGGCCAGGTACATCAACCCGGTCGCGGCCATCACCGCCGAGTACGAGCGCTCCTTCAACGCGAACCAGGTGGCGATCGTCAGGCCGATGGTGGTGATCGCGGCGACGACCCACATCCAGCCCATGAGCCCGCCGTAGCCGTCGTCGATGTGGCCGTTGAGCACCGACACCATCCCGACCGGGATGAGCCAGACGACGAGCTCGAACGGCCAGAGCACCCCGACCGCCTTCACCATCTCCTTGATCGGTTCGCGGCTCAGGCCCGGCTGGGTGAGGTACCAGTGACCGAGGAGCATCGCGTCGGAGACGGCGCCGAGGAACGCCGCGCCCACCACGAGCCGGGCCAGGCTGAGCGCGTAGTCGCCACCCACGAACGACGCCGCGCCGAACAGCCCGACGAACCCGATGATCGGGCGCGAGCAGGTCGAGCCTCGGGTCGAACTCGCGGACCTCGCCGTCGTGATCGGACGCGTCGCCGCCGGTGGACCCCTCCCCGGTCATGGCGGCGACGCGGGCGCTGCGGCGTTCGCGCGTCTCGCGTTGCCCTCGCACTCCGGCATCGCGGCGCACGTACGACTGGAGCAGGGCAACGGCCGCCGCCAGGGCCATGAGGCCGGTGCACACGTTGCGGACGAGCGCGCCGGTGCCCTCGTCGCCCGCGCCCGACACCACCGAGAGGATCGCCATCACGCCGAAGGAGATGCGCAGCAGCCACCCGTACCCGATGCCCACCTCTCGTCGACGCGTGGTGACCCAGCAGAAGAGGAGGCCGCCGGCGGCCCACTGCGCGAGCAGCGTCGCGAGGTCGAATTGCATCGTCAGCTGACGATCGCGAGATCGCGCGGGGCGTGGTTCAGCCGTTCGGGGCCCGAGTCGGTGGCGATCACGATGTCTTCCAGGCGGAGCCCGAAGCGACCCGGCAGGTAGATCCCCGGCTCCACGCTGAACGCGTGTCCTGCCACGAGCGGGGTGCGGTTCCCGGCCACCACGTAGGGATCCTCGTGGGCTTCGGTACCGATGCCGTGGCCGGTGCGGTGCACGAAGTACTCGCCGTAGCCGGCATCGTCGATGACCGACCGCGCCGCGGCATCGACCGCCTCGCACGACGTGCCGACGGTCGCCGCCTGCACCCCGGCCTCCTGGGCGGCGACCAGCACGTCGTACGCGTCACGCACCTCGGGATCGACGTCGCCGACGACGAACATGCGGGTGATGTCGGAGCAGTAGCCGTGCATGGTGCCGCCGAAGTCGCACAGCACGACGTCGCCGCGCTCGATCACGCGGTCGCTGGGGTCGTGATGCGGGCTCGCCGCATTGGACCCGGCGGCGACGATGGCGAAGTTGGCGCGCTCGTGGCCGCCCTCGAGCATGCGTTCGACGAGCTCACGGTGCACGTCGAGCTCGGTGCGCCCCGTGAACGGGCGCTCCCGCATGGCGCGGGCCACATCGTCGACGATCGCGGCGGCGGCGCGCAGCGCGCCGATCTCGGACGCGTCCTTCACCACGCGCAACGGTCCGGTGACATCCGTGGCGCGGCGGAATTCGACATCGGGCAGTGCCTGCTGGAGATCGAGCACGAAGCGGGCCCAGGTGTGGTCGCCGATCGCGGCCGACGTCGCATCGGGGTCGATGCCGGCGACGAGACCGGCCACGATCTCGATCGGGTCGTCGGTCTCGTCCCACGAGAACAGCTCGAACGCCTCGGGCTGCTCCACGACGCGCGGTGCCTCGAGCGTGGGGATCACGAGCACCGCGTCGGCATCGGCCGGCACGACGAGCATGGTGAGGCGCTCGAGCGGCATGGCCTCGTAGCCGGTGAGGTAGGGCAGGTCGGCGCCGGTCGACAGCAGCAGCACGTCGACGCCGAGCTCCTGCATGCGTGCCCGCGCTCGCGCCAGCCGTTCCGCGTACACGTCAGGGCGCTGGGACGGGTGCCGTCGCGCGCTTGGCGTGGTAGCTGGAGCGCACGAGCGGACCCGACTCCACGTGACGGAAGCCGAGTCCCTCCGCATACGCCCCGAGCTCCGCGAACTCGTCGGGCGTCCACCACTTCGCGACCGGCAGGTGCTGGCGCGACGGTCGGAGGTACTGGCCGAGGGTGAGGACGTCGACCCCCACGTTGCGCAGATCGGCGATCGCGCCCCGGAGCTCGTCGGCCGTCTCACCCATGCCCAGGATGATGCCCGATTTCGTCAGCAGGCCCGCATCCGAGGACCGGGCGAGCAGGGCGAGCGATCGCGCGTAGGCCGCGGACGGACGCGCGGCGCGGTGGAGACGAGCAACGGTCTCGAGGTTGTGGTTCAGCACGTCGGGCCGAGCGGCGAAGATGACGTCGAGGGCGTCGGTCGAGCCCTTGCAGTCGGGGATCAGCACCTCCACCTGGGTGCCGGGACTGAGCGCTCGCACCGCGTCGATGGTCGCGGCGAACCCGGCCGCCCCGCCGTCGGGCAGGTCGTCGCGGGCGACGCTGGTGATGACCGCATGCTCGAGCCCGAGGGTCAGCACCGCGTCGGCGACGCGTCGAGGCTCGTCGGGATCGAGCGGCAGTGGCTTGCGGGTGTCGACCAGACAGAAGCCGCACGCACGCGTGCAGCGGTCGCCGAGGATCATGAACGTGGCGGTGTGGTCGGCCCAGCACTCGTAGATGTTCGGGCAGCCCGCTTCCTCGCACACGGTGTGCAGGTCGAGCTCCTGCACGAGCCGCTTGGTCTCGCGGAAATTGGCGCCGAGATCGGCCTTCACCCGCATCCACGCGGGCCGCCGCGTGCCGGGGCCGTCGACCGACTCCTGCACGCCCGCTTCGGCCAGACGACCGAGGAGCCGCACGGGCTCGCCCGGTTCCGCGAACGCCTCGCCGGTCATCGCGGCACGAGTGAACGCGCTGAGGTCGTCGGGGTGTTCGCGCCACACGACGTCTTGGCGGTCGATCGACTCGGCGCCGACGCGCGCGGTGAACTGCGCCACGACCGCGTCGACGACGGCGCGCATCTCGGGCGCACCATCTCGTCCCGGCACGCCGTCGAGCAGGGCGGCCATCGACGTGACGCCGCGGTCGCGGATGCCGCACGGCACGATGTGGTCGAACATCGCCAGGTCGGGATCGACGTTGAGCGCGAAGCCGTGCCGCGTGCGTCCACGCGCGACCTTCACCCCGATGGCGGCGATCTTGTCATCGCCCACCCACACGCCGGTGTACTTGGGCTCGCGGTGGGCCTCGATGCCGAAGCCGGCGAGCGCGCCGATGAGCACGTCCTCGAGCAGCCGCACGTAGGCCACGACGTCACGCAGGCCGTCGCGCCACTCCGGCAACGTGACGATCGGGTAGCCGACGAGCTGTCCGGGGCCGTGGTAGGTGACGTCGCCGCCGCGGTCGACGCGCACCAGGTCGGCGCCGACGGTCGCCGGCGGGACGAGCACGTGCGCCGGATCGGCGGTGGTGCCCAGGGTGTAGACGTGCGGGTGCTCGAGCAGCAGGAGGTAGTCGTCGGTGGCGCCGACGTGCAGCGCCCGCTGCAACCGGTCCGCTTCCCCGTAGGGCACCCGACCCAGCCAGCGCGCCCGCAGCATCAGTCGAGCTCGTCTTCCCAGTTGTGCTGCTCGAGCACACCGCGCATGCCGCGCAGGAAGGCAGCCGCGTACGCGCCGTCGAACGCACGGTGATCCCACGTGAGCACGAGCAGGCCGGTGTGGTGGATGGCGATGGTGTCGTCACCGTCGGGTCCGGTCACCACCACGGGACGCTTCTTGATCCCGTCGGTGGAGAGGATCGCCACCTGGGGCTGGTTGATGATCGCCAGCGTCGCGTACGTGCCGTACGGACCGGGGTTGGTGATCGTGAAGGTGCCGCCGAGGACGTCGTCGGGCACGAGCTTCTTGGTGCGGGCGCGCTCGGCCAGATCGTGGACCTCGCGCGCGATGAGCCGCAGGCGCTTGCCGTCGGCATCGCGGATCACCGGAGCGACGAGGCCCTGGAAGTCGAGGTCGACCGCGATGGAGAGGTTGACGTCGTGGTGGACGATCAGAGCGTCCTCGCCGACGCTCGCGTTGACCTTGGGGAACTCGTGCACCGTGTCGGCGAAGGCGCGCGCGATGAACGGCAGGTACGTGAGCGAGAAGCCCTCGGTCGCCTTCCACGCGGCCTTGTGCGCGGCGCGGACTCGTTCGACGCGCTCGAAGTCGACCTCGATGGAGGTGTACACGTGCGCGCTGGTCGCGAGCGACTGCACCATGTGCTCGGCGGTGCGGCGCCGGATGTTGTCGAACGGGATGACCTCGTCGCGCGCGACGCGCGCCGCGGGAGCGGGAGCGGGAGCGGGAGCGGGAGCGGGAGCGGGAGCGGGAGCAGGAGCAGGAGCAGGAGCAGGAGCAGGAGCGGGAGGCGGCGACGCGACGACGGGCGCGACGGGTTCGGGCTCTGGCTCCGCGACCGGCGCGGCGGCAGCGGCCGGCGCCTGGTGCGCGGCATCGAGCACGTCCTTGCGGGTGATGCGCCCGCCAGGACCGCTGCCCTGGATCGTCGACACGTCGAGGCCCCGCTCGGCCACCAGGCGGCGCACGATCGGAGACGTCAGCGACGTGTCGCTCGCGCCCTCGACGGAGGCCGCGTCGTCGGGAGCAGCCGGCTCGGGGCCGGCCTCGGCCTCGGGCTCGGGCGACGACGGTGCGCTGAACGCGATCGGCGCGGCGGGTGCCGGCTCGGGCGCCTCGGCCACCGGTTCCTGTTCAGCTGCGGATTCCGGCTCGGGCTCGACGACCTCTGGCGCCGGCGCGACCTCTGCCGCCGGCGCGACCTCTGCCGCCGGCGCGACCTCTGCCGCCGGCGCGACCTCTGGCATCCCGGCCGGCGCGTCGGCGTCACCGACGACGGCCAGGCGCGTCCCGACCTCGACCGTCTCGCCCTCGGCCACCAGGATCTCGGTGACCACTCCTGCCGACGGCGCCGGGACCTCTGAGTCGACCTTGTCGGTGGACACCTCGAACAGCGGCTCGTCGGCGTCGACGTGATCACCGATCCGCTTCAGCCAGCGGGTGATGGTGCCTTCCGTGACCGTCTCCCCCAGTTGGGGCATCGTCACGTCCACGTGCGTTCTCCTCGGGTGGGGTGGGTTGTACGGATCGGCGGAACGGTGGCTCGGCGGAGATGTGGTCAGTGGAGCGAGCGGCCGGTGAGCGCCAGCGCGGCCTCACCGAACACCTCGCTCAAGGTGGGATGCGGGTGGATCAGCGCCGCGATGTCGTCGACGTTGGCCTCCCAGTTCACACTGAGGTAGCCCTCGCCGAGCAACTCGGTGGCCCACGGGCCGGCGAAGTGCGCGCCGAGCAGTTGGCCGTCGGCGTCGGTGACCAACTTCACCAGGCCCTCGGTGTCGCCCAGGATCATGGCGCGGGCGTCGCCCGCGAAGCGATGCGACGTGACCACGACGTCGTGGCCCTGTTCTCGCGCCTGCTCCTCGGTGAGGCCGCACCAGGCAACCTCGGGGTGCGAGTACACGACCCAGGGCACCTTCTCGTAGTCGACCGGCACGACCGGCTCGCCCAGGATCGTCTTGACGATCACGATCGCCTCGGCGAACCCGACGTGTGCGAGCGCCGGGGTGTCGACGACGTCGCCGGCCGCGAACACGCCGTCGACGCCGGTGCGCATCTGGCCGTCGACCACCACGAAGCCGCGGTCGTCGATCCGGACGCCGGAGTCCTCGAGCCCGACGCCCGCGCTCCGTGGCGCGCGCCCGACCGACACGATGATCTTGTCGACGACCACCGAGCTCTCGCCGGAGTCGTTCTCCCAGGTGACGGTGAGCTCGGTCGCGCCCTCGATACCGGTGACACGGGCCGAGGTGTTGACGTTGATGCCGCGCTTCTTGAAGGAGCGGGCGACGACGTTGCCGGCGTCGACGTCGGTGGGCGCGAGGATCCGTGGCAGCGCCTCGATGATGGTGACCTCGCTGCCCATGTCGGCGAGCATCGACGCGAACTCGGCACCGATCACACCACCGCCGATGATGGCGACCCGCGCCGGGAGCTCGTCGAGATCGAGCACGTGGTCGGACGACAGCACGCGCGTGGCGTCGAAGTCGAGGCGCGGCAGCGAGCGCGGATACGAACCGGTGGCGATCACCAGGTTGGCGCCGTCGACCTCGGTGCCGTCGGCCAGGCGCACCTTGTGCGCGGCGGCGTCGACCACCTCACCGCGCTGGTCGAACACGGTGACCTTGCGGCCCTTGAGCAGCGTCTCGAGACCCTTCGTGAGGCGGTCGATGACCTCGCGCTTGCGCGCCTGCGACCGCGTCAGATCGAGCGACGGGACCCCGGCGTCGACGCCGAAGTCGGGCGCCCGCTGGATCGTCCGCAGGACCTCGGCGGTCTGCAGCAGCTCCTTGGCCGGGATGCAGCCCCGGTGGAGGCACGTGCCCCCGACCCGGCTCTCCTCGATCAGGGCGATGTCGAGACCGGCGGCCGCGCCGTACAGGGCGGTCGCGTACCCAGCCGGACCGCCACCGAGGACCACGACGTCGAATTGCTCGGCCAGGACGGCCACCTCCTCGAGTTGACCGGCGCCGTGCGGGTGCGCGCCGTCCGGTCGTCACTGACGGGATCCCCGCCATTCTTCCAGGCGCAAGCCCGGTTCCGGTCATTCCGTTGCCGAACATTCATTCGACCACTCGGCGGGAGGCCTTGACCACGCCCTGCAGCGGCGTCGAACGCTGGGCGAGCGTCGAACGCTGGGCGAGCGTCGAACGATGGGGAAGTGTCAGCGGGCCAGACGGATTCAGCGGGCCAGACGGATTCAGCGGGCCAGACGGATTCAGCGGGCCAGGAGGATCTGCACCGCCCCGGCGGTGAGGATCGCCACCCCGGTGAGCGCAGCGAGGATCAGGAGGGTCCGGGTGCTCATCGCGGTCCATCCTCGCGCCGACGCCCGGGGGCACGGGTACCCGGGGCGAAGGGGCGTCACCGATATGCTGAATCGCCGGGTGACGCCGACGCACCGGCGTCCGCCTCCCCTTCCGGGCCGTACCGCGAGAGAGCATGTCGCAGCGCGCACAACGACTCATCGAAGCCGCTCGCAAGCTGCCCGTCCCCGAGGGGACGTACGCCGTCGGCCTCGGCCTGATGATCTCCGGGATCACCGCCTACGGGTTCCAGATCCTCGCCTTCAAGGGCCTCACCAAATCGGAGTACGCCGCCCTCAACGGCCTCTGGATCCTGGTCTTCGTGGTGGCCCCCGGGTTCTTCCTCCCGCTCGAGCAGGAAGTGGGCCGCGCGGTCGCCGACCGTCGGTCGCGCTTGCTCGGCGGCGGGCCCGTCGTCCGCAAGGCTGCCAAGGCGGGCGCCATCCTCGCCACCTCGCTGATCGTCCTGTCGCTCGTCGGCTTCGAGGTCTTCGGCTTCACCGACCGGCTGTTCCACGGGCAGGAGGTGTTGCTCGTCTGCTTCGTGATCGCGCTGGCCACCTACGCGGTGCAGCACATCACGCGCGGCACCCTGTCGGGCAACGGGCGCTTCGGGCCCTACGGCATGATCCTCGGCGCCGAAGGCGTCTTCCGGATCCTGCCGGTGATCGTCGTCTACCTCGCCGGGATCGACAGCCTCCTCTGGTACGGCCTGGCGTTGGCGATCCCGCCGGTGCTCGCCAGCATCGTGTCGGTGTGGGGCCAGCACGGCCTGATGGAGCCGGGGCCCGAGGCCGAGTGGTCGGAGCTCTCCACCAACCTCGGCCTGCTGTTCCTCGGGTCGCTCGCCGCGCAGGCGCTCAGCTACGCGGCGGCCCTCGGCGTGCTCGTGCTCGCCGAGGGCCCGGCAGAACGCGACGCCGCGGCCGACTTCATCGTCGGGTTCTTCATCGCCCGCATCCCGATCCTCCTGTTCCAGGCCATCCAGGCCGCGCTGCTGCCGAAGCTCGCCGCCCTGTCGGGCGCGGGCAAGCACGCCGACTTCCGCTGCGGCCTCAAGAAGCTGGTGATGATCGTCGTCGGTGTCGGCGTGCTCGGCGTCGTCGCCGGCGCCACGATCGGCCCGACCGTCGGGCAGATCCTCTTCGGCGACAAGTTCAACCTCGACAACGTGCGACCTCACGCTGCTGTTCCTCGGCAGCGCGGCGTTCATCCTCGCCCTCACCCTGGCCCAGGCCCTGATCGCCCTGCTCGGCCACGGCCGGGCGCTGGTCGCGTGGGCGGTCGGCCTGGTGCTGTGCGTCGGTGTGATGGCGCTCGGCAGCTCGGCCACCATCGACGACCTGTTCCGGCGCGTCGAGCTCGGCTACCTCGCCGGGCTGCCTCGGCGCCGCCGCTGACGATGACGGTCTTCCTCCTGATGCGCCTGCGCGAGCACGGACCGGAGAGCCTGAGCCTGCTCGTCGAGGCCATCGAGCACGAACCGCTCGAGATCTGATCCGCTGTCACTCCATGATGCGCCTGGCGCTCGACGGCACCCCGCTGCTCGGGCCGCGCTCCGGCATCGGCGAGGTCGTGAGCGGGATCATCGCCGAGCTCGCACGTCGGCCCGACCTCGAGGTGGTGGCGTACGGCGCTCACGCTGCGCGGCCGCAAGGACCTCGCGGCCGCGGTGCCGCCCGGCGTGCACGCGGCCAGCCGTACGTTCCCGGCGCGTCTCGTGCGGCAGTCGTGGTTGCGCATGGAGTACCCGCGGGTCGAGCGCTGGACGGGCCGCATCGACGTCGTGCACGCGACGAACTACGTCGGGCCGCCCACGAAGGCGGGCGAGGTGGTGTCGGTGTACGACCTCGGGTTCGTGCGCTACCCGGAGTTCGTGGCCGCCGACTCGCTCGACTACCCGGAGCTGCTTGCGGCGCGCGGTCCGGCGCGGCGCGTGGTTCCACACCACGAGCGACTTCGTGCGCGACGAGGTCGATCGAGACGTTCGCGGTGCCGCCCGAGCGCGTCGTGCGCGTCTACCCCGGCATCCCGCCCATCGAGGGCGGCGACGCGGCTCGCGGGCGCGCGCTCGCGGGCACCGACCGCTACGTGCTCGCGCTCGGCACCATCGAGCCGCGCAAGAACTACCCCGCGCTCGTGCGCGCGTTCGACGCGCTCGCCGCCGACGATCCCGATCTCGTCCTCGTCGTCGCGGGCATCCGGGGCTGGGGCGGCGACGCGTTCGACGCCGCGGTCGCGTCCGCGCACCACCGCGACCGCGTGCTCACTCCCCGGCTACGTGTCGGCCGCCGACCGCCGCGACCTGCTCGCCGGCGCCTCGGTGCTGGCGTTCCCGTCGCACTACGAAGGGCTTCGGCTTCCCGCCGCTCGAGGCGATGGCGGCCGGCGTCCCGGTGGTCACCACCCACGCCGGGGCGGTCCCCGAGGTCGTGGGCGACGCCGCCCTGCTCGTCGAGCCCGACGACGTCGACGCCCTCGCCGGCGCCCTCTCCACCGCGCTCACCGACGACGCGGTGCGCCGCGTGCTCGACCGAGCGCGGCCGCGAGCGTCACCGCGCGTTCACGTGGACCGAGACCGTCGACCAGTTGCTCGACCTCTACGAAGCGGTGCGCGCGTGAAGGCCGCGTCTCATGAAGGCCGTCGTCACCGGCGCGCGCGGGTTCGTGGGTCGACACCTCACCCGTCACCTCGGCGAGCTCGGCGTCGAGGTCGTGTCGCTCGACGTGGACGACGCACGGCCGGTCGACATCACCGACCGCGACGCCGTCGCGCGCCGCATCGCCGAGGCAGCCCCCGACGTCGTGTACCACCTCGCGGCGCGGAGCCACGTCGGCGCGTCGTGGACCGACGGCGACGCGCTCACCGACGTCAACGTCGGGGGACGCGTGCGGTCGTCGACGCGTGCGTCGCCGCGGGCGTCGCGCGCGTGCTCGTGGTCGGCAGCGCCGAGCAGTACGGCGCCGTCGATCCGGCGTCGATCCCGATCGACGAAGCGCACCGAGTGCCGACCCGTGAGCCCGTACGGGAAGAGCAAGGTCGCGGCCGAGGCGGTCGCGCTCGAGGCCCACCGCGACCACGGCCTCGCGGTGGTGTGCACCCGCGCGTTCAACCACACCGGACCCGGGCAGTCGCCCGCGTTCCTCGTGCCCGGGCTGGCGGCGCGCATCGCGGCCGCCGAGCGCGCCGACACCAGCTCGCCGGCGCCGACGAGATCACGCTCGGCAACGGCGATCCCGTGCGCGACTTCAGCGACGTGCGCGACGTCGTGCGCGCCTACGCCCTGCTCGCCGAGCACGGCGTGGCCGGCGAGGCCTACAACGTGTGCTCGGGACGCGGCGTGCGCGTCGGCGACGTCGCCGACGCGTCTGCTCGCCCGGGCCCGCCGCCCGTTGCGCGTCGTCACCGCCACCGACCTCGTGCGCGCCGGTCGACGTGCCCGGTGCTCGTCGGCGACCACACGCAAGCTCGTGGCCGCGACCGGCTGGCAGCCCGAGCACGACCTCGACGACACCCTCGACGCCGTGCTCGACGCCGCGCGAGCCTGACCGTCCAGCGACGGAGCGGGCGGGCAGCGAGCCGACGGGGAGCTCAGGCGCGCGCCGCTCGGCACCTGACGCGCCAGCCACCCGAGGAGCGTGGCGATCGCACGCGGGTCGTGGCGCAGCCGGTGGCCCGCGCCCTGCACCAGCCGCAGCTCGGCGTTCGGGCGACCGGCGTCGGCGAGCGCCCGCGCGTCCTGCGACCGGCACCTCGGTGTCCTCCACGCCGTGCAGCACGAGGAGCGGACGACGGTCGAGCCGCTGCCGCGGCGGCGACCGCGTCGACCCGACCGATGTCGCGCACCCAGCGAGTCGCGTCGGACGGGAAGCCCTCGCTGCGGATCATCCCCATCGAACGCGCGTGCGCGAGCAGCCGCGCCGGGATCCTGCGCCCAGTCGCGCAGCGTGCTCGGTGACGCGATCGTCGCCACGCCGCGCACGAGGTGGTCGTCGGCCGCCTCGCACACCGCGAACGTTCCGCCGTGGCCGAAGCCCGCGACCCACACCCCGCGCACGTCGGGACGCGCGTGCAGCGCGCGCACCGCGGCGCGCAGGTCGTCGAGCCAACCGTGCGCGGAGAAGTCGCCCTCCGACGTGCCCGGTGCCGCGGAAGTTGAACGTGAGGACGGTCCAGCCCGGCTTCGTTGGCGATGTGGTCGGCGAGGTCGGGATAGGTCGTGCCGACCGTCGCCGCGCCGCGCGGCGGGTTGGGCAGCCCGTGGCACAGCACGAGCCCGAGGCTCGGCAGCGGCGGGTTCGGGACGGCCACGTGGGCCGACAGCTTGAGGTCTCCGGACAGGATGGTGTCGTCCATGGCCCGCCTATTGTGGACACATGGCACCGGCGTGCAAGGAATGGGCCGCCGTCGTGCACGCGCTGCTCGAGGGTGAGCAGATCCTCGACGTGCGCAAGGGCGGCCTCCGCGAGGACGGACGGCACTTCTCGGTGCAGTCCACCCGGTTCTGGCTCTACCCCACCGCCGAGCACCAGAAGCCCGAGCTGCTGAAGGAGCCGTACCGGCACTGGATCGAGCTCGCGCACGCGGCGCCGGTCGGCGAGCCGATCACGATCGAGGGCTGGGCCGACGTCGTGAAGCTCGCCACGGTCACCGAGGCCGAGGAGCTCGACGCCATCGCGTCGAAGCTGATCTGGACCGACGACTACGCCGCGTCCCGACTCGGGTGGAAGAAGCGCGACCCGCTGTGGGTGCTGGCGCTGCGGGTCCACCGGCTGCTCGAGCCGGTGACGGTCACGTGGGACGCCGGCTACGGCGGCTGCACGTCGTGGGTCGAGCTCGCCGGGCTCCCCGACGACCCCGCGTCGCTGCCGAGCGAGCCCGCGCTCTCCGACGTCGCGTTCGCGGCGCGCCTGAAGGGCAGCGTCGACGCCCTCCCCACGCTCGCCGACCCCGAGTAGCGCGAACGGCGCACTCAGTCGCCTCGCGACGCAGCGGAGCGGTGCGGGTGGTAGCCGCGGTTGCGGGCCTCGACCAGCGTGTCGGGCGAGAAGGCGGCGAACTGCTCCGACGCCAGCAGCTCGGCGATGGCCTCCTGCGCGTCGGCGTCGTCGGTGTCGAGATCGAAGACGACCTGCTTGCGCTTGTCGCCCAGGTACCGGAACTCTTCGAAGCGCGTCGGTCGGCTCATCGCCGGTGAGCGTACGCGTCAGGCAGGACGCGACGGAGGGCGCCGAAGCGCCCTCCGTCAAATCAGTTGAGTGGAACGCCGGACGGATATGCTTGGGTGGGACCAACTCCCAACCGTCCTGTGGCGCCGGTGCGGCAGTGTGGATTCCGCAAGGCGGTCCTGCTGTCAAAGGATGACGGCTGCCTCAGCGGCCGCGCACCTCCAGGGTCCCATGTTGATCATGCATGTGTTGGACCACCTCCTTTCTCTGGTACGGAAACTTGTACCACGGAAGGCGGTCGGCGCGGGGGAAATTTCCGGAGTCAGGGTTCGGGCCGAGGTCGGAGATCGCGTCGTCGCGCGGGGGGACCGACGGCACCGATCGCGCGCAAGTAGCTCAATTGCGTGTCGATCACGCCGTACACCTGCTCGGGCAGGTAGCTCTCGCCGGTGGCCGCGCAGCGCTCGAGCACGTAGTCGACCGTCTCCGACCCGCCGATCACGACCGGACCCGCCGGGTAGGCGGTGGACCCGTTCGACGACACGCCCTTGCGCTTGAAGAACTCGACCTGGAACTCGAGGATGCGGCGCACGTCGTCGACGGTGAGCGTGGCGGCGACGTCGTCGGGGAGGTGGTCGACCACCCACGCCAGCGCGTCGTCGAGGTGGTAGAGCGCGGGCGGCGGCTCGTTCGCGATGCGGGTGGCCTCACGGGTGACGAAGAACGCGGCGATGCCGATCACCACCCCCACCACCAGGAACCCGATGACGACCGCCACGGGCCGAACGTTAGGACGCTCGGGCGGCGACCAGGTAGGTGGGGCAGAGCAACGTGAGCGGCACCGACGCCGACGCGGCCTTCCCCGGGCGCGATCCGGCGCGTCGACGCCCGCGCCGAGGCGAACGTCGTGGGCGTGCCGGCCTCGCCGAAGCACACCACCGCCACCTCGGGCAGCCGCGCGGTCCAGTCGGTGGTGGCGTTGGTGACGGTGGCCCGCATGGTCTGCGCGACCGGGCCCGTCAGCGGCGCCGAGAGGACGAGGTCGCCCACCGACAGCACGCGCTTCGCGCGCGAGCGCCGACACCGGCGTGCTGCGCACCTTGGCCGTGATCGTCGCGTCGGGCGTGAGCGACTTCTTCCGGAACGTCACCGAGGCGAGCGCGAGCTGATCGGGGGCCGAGCACCTGCGGGTAGGCCTTCGCCGCGCGGGCGCGGATCGGCGAGGCCGCCATCGGTGCGCGTCGCGACGCCGGTGACGAGATCGACGCGCACCGGGCTTGGTCGTGCCGTTGTGGAGCACCAGCGCGACCTGGCCGTCGACCGGTGCCGACTGCGCGACGACGGCGACGCCGGGCGTCGGCTGGAGCGTCGGCGTCACGTTGCCCTGCGGCGAGCCCGGCGACGTCGTGTCGACCGCGCCCGCCGGCGGGACCGCGACGAGGACGAGGGTGACGAGCGCCGCGACCGTGGCCGCGACACGGATCGGACCGCGGATCGGACCGCGGATCGCGACGCGCGGATGGCGTGCCCGGATCACGCGGTGAGCGCGTCGGTGGCGTTGACGTTGCCGCCGAGGGGCTGGAAGCCGGTCCAGCCGGGGGTGAAGCGCCCGGTACCACATCGAGTTGTCGACGCCCCGCACGAACACCGACACGAAGTTCGTGGCCGACACGACGACCGGCGACGAGGTGGTGTTGCCCGCGAGGTCCTGGTACCCGGTCCAGTTCCCGCCGATCGAGCCGGTTGCAGAAGATGTGTCCGTTGGTGCCGCGAGCGACGAGGTAGGCGCTGCCGGCACCGTCGACGGCCGACGACGGCGTACCGGTCCACTGACCGCCCATCGTCGACCAGCCGCCCCACGAACCGGTGTAGCGCCGGGTCCAGAGCGCACCGTCGGCGTTGACGATGAACACGTACACGCCCTCCGCCGTGGCGACCGCGGTGGGCGTGGCCTTGGGCGAGCCGCCCAGCGGCGGTCCACGGGCTCCACGCTCCGCCGCTCAGGAGCCGCGTCCAGAGCTGGCCGTCGCCCTGACGCGGCGAACACGTGCAGTCCGTAGCTGCTCGACACCGCCGCAGACGTCGGACGTCAGGTTGCCCTGCATCGGGTACCAGCCCGACCACACCCCGCTGTCGATGTGTCCGTGCCACAGCTGGTTGTCCGACGAGCGACCGAACAGGTAGATCGCGTTGGGCGCGGTGACCGCGACCGGGTCGGACGTGAGCGGCACGCCACCGAAGACCTGCGGACCCGACCACGCGCCGTTGGCGAGGCGGTTCCACCAGAGCGCGTCGCCGAAGCCGCGACCGAAGGCGTAGATCCCGGTGGCGTCGGACGCCGACGTGACCGCCGAGGTCACCGCCGGCCCGAGTTGTCCGCCCTGGAACGATCGCGCCACCGGTGGAGAGGAAGCCGAAGATGTTGCCGCCGTTGCCTCGGTAGAACATCGCGAGCTTGCCCGCGGCGGGCGACGACACGCCGACGGGGACGGGCAGCACGCGGGCGGCGCCGGCGGCGCGCATCCGTGCGCGGGCGCGTGCTCGGCGGTGGAGTTGTCGACCGCCGCCGCGGTGGTGCACGCGTACTCGGCGACGGTGTACGGCGGGCACACAGGTGACGAGCCGGCACGCGATCGGACCGAGGATCCCGATCTCCTGGTGGCACTGCCCGTAGCGGAAGTAGTTGCAGTAGACGCGCCGCGTGTCGCACCCCCCTGCGCAGCGGCACTCGGAACAGCCCGCGCAGAACCCGTTGCCGAGATTCGGGACCGCAGCACGACTGCGTTGCAGTCCATGTAGTAGCGGGTGCCGTTGCAGAACGACGAGTAGTCGGCGCGCCACCAGCCGGCGACGAACGTGCCCGGGGGGCACACGTTCAGCCCGTTGTTGATCGTGCAGCAGAACTCGGTGTAGCCGTCGGTGCAGAGACCGCCGCCGCAATCGGTGATGTGGTTGTACGGCGTTCCGGGCTGCGTGCCCGGCGCGCACCCGGCGACCGCGACCGCCGAGCCGACCATCGCCGAACCCATGATGAACCCGCGGCGGCTCGACTTGCGCTCGAGCACTCCCGCCGCCTTGCTCACGAGCCAGTTCGTGAACGCGACGCCCTTGCTCCCACCCGGGCTCCCACTCGAGGACTCGGTCATGCAGCAACCTCTCGGACAGCGGCCATCGTCTTGGGCAGCGAGGAGAACGCGAGGAACACCAGCGCGCAACCGAGCGCGACCAGCATCAGGAACGGGATCCCGAGCAGCGGCTGGTCACCGAGCACGTCGGGCAGCGCGACGTCGCCCGTGAACGCGGCGGCCGTGGCGACGCCGGCGAACACGAGGTCGAGCACCACGTGCACGACGCTCGGCGGCGTGTCGGCCTTGCCGAAGCAGCCACACGAGCTGATCGGCGCGCCGGTGCGCAGCGCGACCACCACGAACGCGGCGAACGCGAGGTAGCTCAGCGCGACCAGCGCGCACAGCACCGGTCCGCCGACGAGCAACGCGGCGACACCGATCACGACTTCGATCGCTCCGCCGACGCGCACCGCGACGCGCGCGGGGAAGACCCGTGGGAACCGCAACCCCACCGCGGTGAGCGCCTGCGCGGTGTCACGCGGGCGCACCGCCTTCGCGGCGCCGCCGACGGCGAGGAGCACCGCCGCGATCGCGAACGGACCGGCGAGGACGCTCACGGCGCGTCGGCACCTGAGCCCGATGGCACGGTCGTGGTGGGCACCGCGGTGGTCGTGGGCGCGTCGGTCGTGTCGTCGGTGGTGGGAGCCACCGTGGTGGGAGGTGTGGTCGTGCTGCTCGCCGTGCCGTCCGCGGCCGCGTCGAGCGGCTCGATGGTGAGCGTGGCCAGCACCTCGTTGACGCGCTTGACGAGCTGCTGACGCCGGGCGAACGAGCCGATCACCACGTAGAGGCAGAACGCCCGGCCCTGGTCGTTGAAGAACTTCTGCACGCCTGCCTGGCCGCGGATCGCCCGCTGCATCACGTTCGGGCTGAAGTCGTCGGCCGCGAGCACACGCGGGATCCCGGTCGTCTTGAACAGCGGCGTGTCGACGCTCTCCGGGCCGTACTCGAAGAGCACGATGATGATGTCGTCGTTGCCGAGCTTGTCGACCGCGCCGCTGGCGAAGTCGCCGATGCCGATCGGCAGCGCGATGGTCGACGCGTGCAGCACCGCGTGCGTCGTCTCGCCCTCGGGTGCCGGCGGACCGTCGGCAGCAGACGTGGAGACCTCACCAGCCGACGGCCGCTTGAACAGCCGCCCCTCCCAACCCACGGGAAGCGTCACTTCGATGCCGTGGGCGGTGAGGTCGGTCATCGTTCGCGTCCCTCGGTCGTCCTGTTCGAGCCCCGACAGCGTGAAGAGGCTCGGATCACCGGGGAGGATGCCTGCGGCGAGGAGGTCGCGGTCGGCGCGTGCCTCGCGCAGGAGGTCGGCCTTGGGCTTGCCGCGGCGCGCGCCCTTGAGGTTGCCCTTGCGGTCGAGCATGCCGGCGTCGTCGAGGGCGGTGTGCAGCAACGACTGCACCTGACTCCACTCGTTGGCCGCGCCTTCACCGATCACCTCGCCCGACTCACCGTCGACGAGGACGAAGAACGGCGCGACCGGTACGTCGTAGTCGGCCCACGCCTTGCTCGACATCACCGTCGGGATCTCGAGCGGCGCGAGCCGGCGGATGCTCGCGACGCTCTCCTCGCCGGCGTCCTTGCTCACGCAGACGAGCCGGGCGTCACCCGGCACTTCGACAGGACCGCCGTCGCGGAACACGTCCCAGAACGCGAGGCACGAGCCGCAGCCACTCGACAGGAACGCGAGCAACGTGAGGTGCTGCGCGCCGGCGACCGCGATGCTGATCGCGTCGTGTTCGGGTGTGGTGCCGACCACGTCGACTGCGCCGCGCGACGGTCGCTTCGGCACCTCGGACGCCCGGATCGTGGGCGCGCCGACCGGCGTGGTGACACCTGAGCCGTCGTCGGTGCGCGCCGGGTCCATGTCGACGCCCAGGTTGTGCAGGGCCCGGAGGATCTCGGCGTGGCTGCGCAGCAGACCGGCCACCAGCAGCGCGAGGAGCGCGACCACAACCGCGAGCAACACGACCAGGACCGCCACCGGGGGAACGTTAGCGAACCGGCACCCCGGATCTCGGGGCGCTCGGGCACGGAGGGTGCGTGCTCAGATCCCGATGCGCTGGGCGAGGAGCTCCCGGTGGTACGTGGCGTCGCCGAGGAGGATCTCGGAGCTCTTCGCCCGCTTGAAGTAGAGGTGTGCGTCGTGCTCCCACGTGAAGCCGATGCCGCCGTGGATCTGGATGTTCTCGGCGGCGGCGTGGAAGTAGGCGTCGGAGCAGTAGGCCTTGGCCAGGCTCGCCGCCACCGGCAGCTCCTCGTTGTCCTCCGCTGCCGCCCAGGCGGCGTAGTACGCGGCCGACTTGCCCGACTCGACTTCCAGGAGCATGTCGGCGCACTTGTGCTTGATCGCCTGGAACGACCCGATGGGCCGGCCGAACTGCACGCGCACCTTGGCGTACTCCACCGACATGTCGAGCACCTTCTGGGCCCCGCCGACCATCTCGTTCGACGACATCGCCGCCGCCTGGTCGAGCGTCTTCGACAGCGCGGCCCAGCCGGCACCGGGCTCGCCGAGCGGAGTCGCGGCCACGTTGGTGAACTCGAGCTTGGCCTGCTTGCGCGTCTGGTCCATCGTCGCGAGCGCGGTGCGGGTGAGGCCCGATGCGCCCGCGTCGACGGTGAAGAAGGAGATGCCGTCCTCGCCGCTGGTGCCCTCGAGGCGGGCCGCGACGACGATGAGGTCGGCGGTGTGGCCGTCGATCACGAACATCTTGGTGCCGTCGAGGGTGTAGCTGTCGCCCGATCCCTTGGCCACCATCTCGATGCCGTTGGCGTCCCACTTGCCGTTGGGCTCGGTGAACGCGAGGGCGGCGATGGTCTCACCCGCCGCGATGCCCGGGAGGAGCTTGGCCTTCTGGTCGTCGGTGCCGGCGTTGATGATCGCGTCGGCGGCCAGGACGACGGTCGAGAAGTAGGGCGCGCACAGCAGCACGCGTCCCATCTCCTCGAGCACGATGCCGAGCTCGACGAAGGTGAAGCCCTGTCCGCCGAACTCCTCGGGGATGTGCAGGCTCTGGAGACCGAGCTCGTTCGCCATCTGTGCCCACACCGCGGGGTCGTAGCCCTCGGTGGTCTCCATGAGGCGACGGACCTCGGTCGACGGCGACTTCGCCTCGAGGAATCGACGCACGGCGTCGCGCAGCTGCTCCTGCTCGTCGGAGAAGGCGAAGTTCACGGTTGGTCCCCCGGCTGGTACTGGGATAGGGCTGGTGGAGAGGTGGCGCGAACGCTACCGGACGACGCTGGGGCCGAGCCAGGTCGGACGGCGCCGCGACCGACCCGATCGCGAGAGGTCCCAGGTACCCTGAACCCATGCCGCGTCCCGCCCACTACGAGACGCCCACGGTCCGCATCGAGAAGCTGATCGTCGGGCCGTTCGAGAACAACGTGTTCGTGGTCCGCTGCAAGGGCAGTGGTGACGCGGTGATCATCGACGCCGCCAACGAGCACGAGCTGCTGCTCGAGGTGAGCAAGGCCACCGGGGTCCGACGGGTCCTCACCACCCACGGCCACTTCGACCACATCCAGGCCGTCGAGGCGGTGCGGAACGCCGGCATCGACGTGGGCATCGCGCCCGACGACGCGTCGATGCTGCCGGCCTACGACTTCGTGATCCCCGACGACGAGGTCATCGCCGTCGGCGACCTCCGCCTGCGCACCATCCACAATCCGGGCCACACCGCAGGGTCGACCTCGTTCCTGCTCGAGGACCACCCGATCCTCTTCAGCGGCGACACGCTCTTCCCCGGCGGGCCGGGCAACACCTCGCTGGCAGGCGGCGACTTCGACCAGATCATCGAGTCGATCGACCGCCGCCTCTTCACCCTGCCCGCCGACCTGCTCGTGCTCCCGGGGCACGGCCTCGACACCACCATCGGGACCGAGCGACCCCATCTCCAGGAGTGGGTGGACCGCGGATGGTGACGGCCACCGTGTTGCGGGCGAACGACGACTGCTGGTGCGGCAGCGGCAAGAAGTACAAGCGCTGTCACAAGGCCGCGCTCGTCCGCGCCGGTGCGATCGGCCCCGAACGCACCGTGCCCGACGACATCGCGCGTCCCGACTACGCCACGCCCGGCGCCTCCATCCGCACCACCGAGTCGGCGGTGAAGTCGGCCGACGTGATCGAGCGCATGCGCGTCGCGTGCCGCATCGCGCGTGAGGTGCTGCACGACACCGGCGCGGCGGTACTCCCCGGCGTCACCACCGACGAGCTCGATCGCGTGGCGCACGAGGCGCACCTCTCACGTCACGTCTACCCGAGCCCGCTCCGCTACAAGGGCTTCCCGAAGTCCGTGTGCACCTCGGTCAACGAGGTGATCTGCCACGGCATCCCCGACGACCGAGCGCTGCTCGAGGGCGACATCGTCAACGTCGACGTCACCGTGTTCGTCGACGGCGTGCACGGAGACACCAACGCCACGTTCTGCGTGGGGACGGTCGACGCCCAGTCGCGCCGTCTGGTGAAGGTCACCGAGGAGTGCCTCGAGCTCGCCATCGCGGCGGTGCGACCGGGCGCGCCGATCTCCGACATCGGCCGGGCGATCGAGACGCACGCACACGCAGCCGGCTTCCACGTGGTGCGCGCCTTCGTGGGCCACGGGATCGGTGAGGTGTTCCACGGTCCGCCGCAGGTGCCGCACTACCACGAGCGCGCGCTGACCACGCTGATGGAGCCGGGAATGGTGTTCACCATCGAGCCCATGATCACGATGGGGAGCATCCAGCCCGTCATCTGGTCCGACGGTTGGACGGCAGCGACGTCCGACGGCTCGCGCACCGCCCAGTTCGAGCACACGATCCTCGTCACCGACGACGGCGTCGAGGTTCTCACGCGGTAGGAAGTCTCACCCGGTCGGCGCGCTCACCCGTCGAGCGCCTCGCGGTACACCGCGGCGGTTTCGTGCGCGCACCGTTCCCACGAGTAGTTCGCGACGCGCACGTTGCCGGCGGCGACGAGTGATGCCCGCGCGTCGGCGTCACCCAACAGGTCGTCGAGCGCGTCGACCCAGCCGTCGAGGTCGTCGGGCGCCACGAAACGAGCCGCGTCTCCGGCGACCTCGCGGAGCGCGGGGATGTCGGAACACAGCACCGGGGTGTCCTGGGCCATCGCCTCGAGCACAGGGATGCCGAACCCCTCGTGGCGGCTGGGGAACGCGTAGAGGTCGGCGCCCGCGAACAACGGGAAGAGCTGCTCGCGGTGCACCGGGCCGAGGAGCCGCACCCGGTCCCCGAGGCCACGGGCCACCCCGGCGTCGGCGTCGTCGGGCTTCCACCCGGGTGGGCCCGCGAGCACGAGACGGTGCGGCACCGCGGCGGGGTCGAGGCGGGCGAACGCGTCGAGGAGGGTGCGCACGTTCTTGCGGGGCTGGAAGGTCCCGGCCCAGAACACGTACGGCGCGTCGTCGATCGCGTAGATCGACCGGGCGCGATGCACCGCTTCCTCGCTGGCGCGCACGCGGTCGACGCCATTGGGCACGACGCGGATCCGGTCGCGCGGGATGGCGGTGTGGGTGGTGACCTCGTCGGCACAGAACTCGGACACCGCGATCACGAGGCGGGCCCGCTTCGCGGCCGCGGCGAAGCCCCGGCGGTGGAACTTCACACCCCGACGCGTGAACGCGTCGGGCATCACGAGCGGCGCGGCGTCGTGGACGGTGACGACGAGGGGCAGACCACCCGTCGGGGGCACCGCCGGGGACGGGGCGTGCAACAGGTCGACGGGCGCGACACGGCGGGCCGGACCCGCCGTCCCGAGCACGTGCCACGCGTCGTAGAGCAGCGCAGCGGGGAGCGGCAGGATGACCGGATCGAGGCCTTCGAGGGCGTGCGCGTGCAGCGCGCGCCGCACGTCGTCACGGGAGTGGCGCGCGGTGAACGGTGTGACGTCGACGCCCTGGGCCGGGAGTAGCCTCAGCAACTCCGCCGTGTAGCGACCGATGCCACCCGGCGCTTCGTGGAGCAGTTGTTCGACGTTGACGGCAACCCGCACGTTCACGATCCTCTCCGTGCAGCCGGTCGCGGAGCGCGGAGGGTCGGACCAGGCGCTCCTCCGGCTCGTGCGGAGCCTTCCACGGGACGAGTTCGACTTCCACATCGCACTCCCCGGGCCCTCGCCGTTGGCGAGGGAGTTCGAGGCCGCGGGCGCGACCCTCCACGTCGTCCCGATGGCGCGCTTGTCGACCAGCCATGGCGCCGGCGAGTGGGGTGGGTACGTGGTCGGTTGGCCGGTGGCGGTGGCGCGGCTCACCGCCTTGGCGCGCCGCCTGCACGTCGACATCGTGCACTCCAACTCGTTGCACTCGTGGTACGGCTGGGCCGTCGCTCGGGCGCTGGGCCTTCCTCACGTGGTGCACGCACGCGAGATCGTCGTGCAATCGGGTGCCGCCCTACGCGTCGAGCGCGCGCTGTGCCGCCACTTCGCGACGCGGGTGATCGCGGTGTCGTACGCGGTCGCCGCGCAGCTCGACCCCGCGAACGTCGTGGTGCTCGACGAGTACCTCGACCCTGATGAGTTCTCGCCGACGCGCGCGGGTACGTTCCGCGCCGGGGTCGGCATCGCCGACGACGTTCCGGTGATCGGCGCGGTCGCCCGCCTCGATCCGCTCAAGGGACTCGATGTGCTGCTCGACGCATACCGCGACCGCGCGCGCCGAGCGTCCCGATCTGCACCTCGTGATCGTCGGGAGCCCGGTGCTCGGTCAGGACGCGTACGCAGCCGACCTGCGAGCGCGCGTGATGGCGACACGGCCGGCGCGCAGCTGTTCGAGTCGCGCACCGACGTCCCCGACGTCATGGCCGACCTCGATGTGCTCGCGTTCCCGTCGGTGGAACCCGAGTCGTACGGGCTCGTGCTGGTGGAGGCACTGGCGAGCGGTACGCCCGTCGTCGCCAGCGACCACGGCGGGCCGCCCGAGATCGTGGCTCGCGCCACGCCCGGGACCGCCGTCGTCGTGCCGCCCGGCGACGCCGACGCGCTCGCGGCCGCGTTGCTCGACCTCCTCCCGGCGCAGACCTCGGCCGCCCGCCGCCGCGCCCGTCTGCCCGCGTTCACGCCCCCGCCTCCGCGCTTCGCCGAGGTGTTCCGCCACGTGCCGGTCGGGACGACTGACCCCCGTGACTCAGCCGGCACCCTTGGCGCGGGCGTACACCTGGCGGGCCCGCTGGTACATCGGCGAGTCGGCGGACGAGGCGCGTCCGCACCGAGTCCTTGGCCCGCTGCTCGAGCGAGCTGCGCAGCCAGGTGGTGACGCCGAGTCGACGGCGGTACTCGGCGAAGTAGGCGCGCAGCTCGGCGTCGGTGCGCGCCCGCCCGTTGTCGGCGTACTTGGTGATCCACGGCGTGAACCCGGGATAGAGCTTCGAGCTCGGCCACGGTCCGTGGAGCGTGGCGGTCATGTAGTTGCCGATGAGGAGGTCGTCGAAGATCTCCCACTCGACCGCGCGCACCAGCGATGCGCGGGGCACCGCGAACGTCACCGAGCGTCCGGTGTCGCGACCGCCGAGCTCCACCGCGTGTTCCTCGTCACCGACCCGGAACAGGACGCGGTCGAGGTGGCGCGCCAACCGCTGCACACCGGTGAAGTAGGCGCGCGCAGCGCGCCGACGTCGTCGCGCTCGAGTCGTTCCGACCAATCGTCGCCGAACTCCTCGGGCGCGAACGCGAGATCAGGCGAGGCCGGCGGATCGATCCCCTCCCACGAGCCCGTCGTCACGTCGTAACGCACGAACGCCGGCAGCAACGTCACGCGGTCGGAGTCGAAGCCCCGCTCGTACTCCGACACCGGCGTCGTCCACTCGTTGGCCCACAGGCTGTCGGTGCGCTGGTACCGGTGGAACGAGCTGAAGGGCACGTAGTGCGTGGCGCCGAACGTCTCGGTCATGCGAGCGACGTCGGCACCAACTTCGAACCCGTGCTCCTTGCGGAGCTGAGCGACGCTCGGCAGCCGCTCGCCATCGTCGTCGACGAAGTTGATCATGTCGGCGTCGCCGTAGCCGCTGAGGCGCAACAGGAAGGAGCGCGGAAACGCACGGATCACGCGCTTCACCAGCGATCCCCACCCGCGATCCTGTGCGTCGTTCAGATTGACGACCAGCTCACCGCCCACGTCGATCAGGAGCACCGCGTCCTGGCCCTCGTCGGCGACGCACAAGCACCCGGACCCGGTCGGAGATCCGCACCCAGGTGGCGTCGGGGAGCACCTCCACCCGGTAGCCGTCGCGGGTGAGGTCGCGGGCGATCCGTCCGCCGACGTGGTCGGGCAGGAGGATGCGCGTGTCCCGGAAGTGCGGGCAGCGATGCCGGATTGAGGTGGTCGGGGTGGCCGTGGGAGAACCACACCGCGCCGGCCGCGAGGACCGCCTGGGTCTGGGCCGCCGGGACGGGGTGCGACAGGCCCCAGCTCCCGAAGTACGCCGATCCCTCGATCCAGGGATCGGTGGCGAGCACGGGCCGGCGGTCGTGGATCACCACCGTGGCGTTGCCGATCGTCTCGAACCCCAGGTCGATCGATCGGTCCACGGGAGCACATGTAGGGTTTGTGCCCGACGGTCATCCGGGCACGCTCGCACCTTCGAATGACGTGCAACCGAATGACGTGCAACGTTCGAATGGCGTGCAACGTTCGGGCCTCGGCCCTGACTGCACCCACGTCACCGCCCGCTGTGCCCGGTCCGCGATCTGGACCGCGAGCCCAGACCCCACGAGGAGTCGAACCGTGAACTCCTGGTACCTGTGGTCCGCCCCCGTGCGCAACCTCACCTGGGTCGCCGCCCACTTCGGCCATCGCTGACGATGCCCACGCCGACCCGTGCCCTCACCGTCGCCGACGTCCACCGCTTCGTGGACGAGCAGGTGTTCCCGACCACCGCGATCGACGGATCGGACCGGTCGGAGGCACGCCTGGTCGGCATCGAGCTCGAGTGGATCACCATCGCCCGAGACGGTCGCGCCGTCGGCCCCGGCGAGCTGCGGTCGCTGCTGGTGGACCTCCCCGGGGGGAGCCGGGTCACGTTCGAGCCGGGCGGGCAACTCGAGCTGAGCGGGCCCCCGGCGTCGGACATCACCGCCGCGATCGCTGCGATGCGCGCCGACACCGAGGCCGCCCGCGACGCGCTCGCCCGGGCCGGGATCGATCTCGTCGGCGCCGGCATCGACACCCGCGGCGACGTCGCACGTGTGCTGCAGGAACCCCGCTACTCGGCCATGGAGGAGTACTTCGACACCGCGTGGCCGGCCGGCCGCACGATGATGCGCAACACGGCGTCGATCCAGGTCAACGTCGACGTCGGCGCGCCGGCCGAGATCGACGGGCGCTGGCACCGCGCGCACGATCTCGGTCCCGTGCTCACGGCGTGCTTCGCCAACTCGCCCTTCGACGCGACGGGTCGCCCCTCGGGGTTCCTGTCGACGCGCGCGGCGGTGTGGCACGCCATCGATCCCGCGCGCACCGCGTCGGCGCGCCGCCACGTGCCGATGTCGGCCGCGCCCGACGACTGGGCGCGCTACGTCCTCGACGCCCCGGTGATGATGGTGCGCGTCGACGACACCCGCAGCGTGGCGCAGCAGGCGCCCCAGTCCTTCGAGCAGTGGATCGTCGACGGTCACGGGCTCGGTTGGCCCACGACGGACGACCTCGCCTACCACCTCACGACGTTGTTCCCGCCGGTGCGACCGCGCGGCTGGCTCGAACTGCGCATGATCGATGCGCTCCCCGAACCGTGGTGGCCGGTGGCCGTCGCCGTCACCGCAGCACTGCTCGACGACCCGCTGGCCGCCGAGTGGGCGACGTCGGCAACCAGCGCCGTGCGCGACCACTGGGCGGTGGCGGCCCGGGACGCGCTGCACGATCCGGCGCTCGCCGACGCGGCACGGTGGTGCTTCGACGCCGCGCAGCTCGCGCTGGAGCGCATCGGCGTCGACGCGGTGACGATCGAGGCCACCGAGGAGTACGCGGCGCGCTTCGTCCGCCGGTCCCGCTGCCCCGCCGACGACCTGCTCGACGAGCACGCCGGGCGTCGCATCGCCGCCCGCTGACGTGGCATCCAGGGCGGTCACCAAGGCCGAGATCGTCGCGTCGCTCGAGGAGTCGCGCCGCCGGACCCTCGACCTCCTCGCGCCGGTTCCCGACGCGCAGCAACGCGGTCAGGTGTCGGAGCTGATGTCGCCGTTGTGCTGGGATCTCGCGCACATCGGTCACTACGAAGAGCTGTGGCTCGTGCGCGAGCTCGCGGGCGCGGCGCCGACCGCCGCCGAGTACGACGACGTGTACGACGCGTTCAAGCACCCGCGCCGTGAACGGCCCGACCTCGACATCCTCGACGCACCCGGTGCGCGCGCGTTCGACGCCGCCGTGCGCGCCCGGACGTTCGATGTGCTCGACGCGCTCGAGCTCACCGCCTTCGACCCCGACGGCGGTGATCCGCTGCTCGCCGGCGGCTTCGTGTACGGCATGGTCGTCCAGCACGAGCACCAGCACGACGAGACGCTGCTGGCCACGCTGCAGCTGATGGACGACTTCGCGCACCCCGCGGCCGACGGCGACGGCCCGGCACCCACGGCGACGGCGACGCTCGAGCTCCCGGCCGACATCCTGATTCCCGGCGGGGAGTACAAGGTCGGCACCGACACCGACCCGTGGGCCTACGACAACGAACGCCCCGCACACGTCGTCGCGCTCGCGCCCTACCGCATCGACACCACGGCGGTGACCAACGCCGAGTACCGACGCTTCGTGGAGGACGGTGGCTACGACGACCCCCGGTTCTGGAGCGACGCCGGCTGGGCGTGGCTCGAGGAGGCGGGGTTGGCGTCACCACAGCACTGGGCGCGCGCGCCCGACGGCGGCTGGGCACGTCGGCGCTTCGGGCGCACGGAGCCGGTGCCCCCCGCCGAACCCGTGCAACACGTGTGCTGGTACGAGGCCGATGCGTACGCGCGTTGGGCGGGCGCGCGCCTGCCCACCGAGGCGGAGTGGGAGGTCGCTGCACAGGGCACCCCGCTCGCCGGCGCCGACCTCTGGCGGGAGGGGTCGAGACGGTTCGCGCCCGCACCGGTCGACGCGCCGGACATGGTCGTGAGCGACCACGGGGTCCGCGGGATGCTCGGCGGTGTGTGGGAGTGGACCGCATCCGACTTCCTCGCTCACCCCGGGTTCCGGCCCTTCCCCTACCGCGAGTACTCCGAGGTGTTCTTCGGCCCCGACTACAAGGTGCTGCGCGGCGGTTCGTGGGCGACCCACCCGGCCGCGGTGCGCACCACCTTCCGCAACTGGGACCTCCCCATCCGCCGCCAGATCTTCTCCGGCTTCCGCTGCGCGCGGAACGCGGACAAGGAGGCGTGACCCGCGGATGTGCCGTCATCTCGCGTACCTCGGGCCACCGATCCCGCTCGACGCGCTCCTGTTCACCGCACCCCACTCCTTGGCGCGCCAGGCGGAGGTTCCCCGTCACCAGATCTCGGGCGACACCAACCCGGACGGCTGGGGCGTCGCCTGGTACGACACACCCCACTCCGCGCCCGGCTGGTACCGCACCGTCACGCCGATCTGGGACGACACCGACTTCGCCGCACGCGCCCCGTCGCTCCACAGCGGGGCCTTCCTCGCCGCCGCGCGCCTGGCGTCTCCGGGGGCGACGCTCGTCGACACCGGCAACGCGCCGTTCGTCGAGGACACCTGGTCGTTCTCGCTCAACGGCATCGTCCACGGGTTCCCCGACGGCGCGGGCGACGAACTGCGGGCACGCGTCGTTCCGGAACGCCGGGCGCGCCTCGTGGGCGATGCCGACACCGAGGTGCTGTTCGCGCTGGTGCTGCAGCACCTCGAGGTGGGGACGCCCCCCGCGGAGGCGCTCGCCACCGTCGTGCACGAGGTGCTCGCCGTCACCACCGGCCGCCTCAACCTGCTGCTCACGGACGGCGCCCTCGTCCACGCCACGCGGGTCGGCAATTCGCTGTTCCGACGGGGCGGGGTGATCGCATCCGAAGCCACGGACGACGAGCCGGGGTGGATCGAGATCCCCGATCGCACGGTCAGCGTGCTCACGCCCGACGGCGCGGCCGACACCGCGCTCTGAGACAAGAAGTTCCGGAAGGATGGCCATGACCAGCGACGTCACCGTCGACGTGCACCTCGAGGCCGACGACACCGCCCGCGCGCTCGAAGCCGACGTCCGGGCCGGGCTCGGAGCCACGCCCAAGACGCTGCCACCGAAGTGGTTCTACGACGATCGCGGCAGTGATCTGTTCGACGAGATCACCAGGCTGCCCGAGTACTACCCCACCCGCACCGAGCGCTCGATCCTCCTCGCACACGCGCGTGACGCCGCCGAGCTCACCAAGGCCGACACCCTGGTCGAGCTCGGATCGGGGACGTCGGAGAAGACCCGCCTGCTCCTCGACGCGCTCCGCGACGTGGGAACCCTCGAACGCTTCGTGCCCTTCGACGTGAGCGAACAGACGTTGCGCGACGCGGCCGCCGCCGTCGCGCGCGAGTACGACGGCGTGCGCGTGCACGCGGTCGTCGGCGACTTCGAGCACCACCTGGGTGAACTCCCGGGCGGTGGCACCCGACTGGTCGCGTTCCTCGGGAGCACGATCGGCAACCTCGCGCCCGGACCACGCGCCCGGTTCCTCGCCGACCTCGCGGCGACGCTTGCGCCGGGTGACGCCCTCCTGCTCGGGACCGATCTCGTGAAGGACGTCGATCGGCTCGTCGCCGCATACGACGACGCTGCCGGCGTGACGGCCGCGTTCAACCGCAACGTCCTGACGGTGCTCGACCGCGAGCTCGACGCCGACTTCGCGCCGGACGCGTTCGACCACGTCGCAGCGCTGGAACCCGGACGCCGAATGGATCGAGATGCGCTTGCGGTCGCGCCGGGCGCAGACCGTGCACCTCCGCGCCCTGGGCCTCGAGATCGAGTTCGCCGCCGGCGAAGAGCTCCGCACCGAGATCAGCGCGAAGTTCCGCCGTGACCGCGTGGAGCAGGAGCTCGCGGCGGCGGGCTTCCAGCTCGCCGAGTGGTGGACCGACCCCGCGGGCGACTTCGCGCTCTCGCTCTCGTTCGTGCGCTGACCCCCTACTCTCGACTGATGGCGTACCGTCCGATGGACGACGACAAGGTGCGAGCCTTCCTCACGTCGGAGCCTGCCCGACCGGGCATCCTGGCGACGGTGCGCGCCGACGGCCGCCCCCACGTCGCGCCCGTCTGGTACGCCCTCGACGAGGACGGCACCATCTTGTTCAACACCGGCGAGACCACGGTGAAGGGCGCGCAACCTCCGCCGGACGGGGTGGGCGGCGATGAGCGTCGACGACGACGCGGCGCCCTTCTCGTTCGTGACCCTCGAGGGCACGGTGTCCATCTCCGCGGACCTGGGAGACGTCCGACGCTGGGCGGGCGTGATCGGCGGGCGGTACATGGGCGCCGATCGGGCCGACGAGTACGGCGAGCGCAACGGCGTCCCCGGTGAGCTCCTGGTGCGCCTCACCCCGGAGAAGGTCGTGAGTGCCTTCGACGTCGCCCGCTGACGAATCACCCTCGCTCGCTCCGGGCGTCCGACTGATTCCGAGTTTCCACTACGGCGGTAGTGCTAATAGAATGGACGGCCATGGCGGCCGCCCCCCTCCTCGAGATCGAAGACCTCCACGTCACCGTCGACGGCTCCGAGATCCTGCGCGGCCTGACCCTCACGGTGGCCGACGGCGAGGTCCACGCCCTCATGGGCCCCAACGGTTCGGGCAAGTCGACGCTCGCCAACACGCTCCTCGCCAACCCCGCCTACCGGGTCACCCACGGGTCCATCCGCTTCCGGGGCGAGGACGTCACCGCCCTCCCCACCGACGAGCGGGCCGCCCGCGGCATCTTCCTCGGCTTCCAGCACCCCGAGGAGATCTCCGGGGTCAGCGTCCTCAACTTCCTGCGCCAGGCGATGGCGGTCCGCAAGGGCATCCCCGACCTGTCCGTGCTCGAGGTGCGGCTCTCCCTGATGGAGTGGAGCAAGCGCCTCGGGATGGACGATCGCTTCCAGGAGCGCTACCTCAACGAGGGGTTCTCCGGCGGCGAGAAGAAGCGCAACGAGATCCTGCAGATGGCGATGATGGAGCCCGACATCGCGATCCTCGACGAGACCGACAGCGGCCTCGACATCGACGCCCTCCGACTGGTCGCGGAGGGCATCGCCGAGGTGCGCAAGGCCCGTCCGGACCTCGGCATCCTGCTCATCACGCACTACCAGCGCATCCTCGATCACCTCACCCCGGACGCGGTGCACGTCCTGCTCGACGGTCGCATCGTGGCCGACGGTGGCCCGGAGCTCGCGCGGCGCATCGAGGCCGAGGGCTTCGAGGCGTTCAAGGACGAGGTCGCGGCATGAGCCTGGATGTCGCGCGCGTCAAGGCCGACTTCCCGATCCTGAAGCACCAGGTGCACGGGAAGCGTCTCGTGTACCTCGACTCCGCGGCGACCTCGCAGAAGCCGCTCGCGGTGCTCGACGCGATGGACCGCTACTACCGCGAGTACAACGCCAACGTGCACCGCGGCGTGTACACGATCGCGGAGGAGGCCACCGCGGCGTTCGAAGCGGCCCGCGCCAAGGTCGCACGGTTCGTCAACGCGTCGCACCCGCACGAGATCGTCTACGTGCGCAACGCCACCGAGGCCATCAACCTCGTTGCGTACTCGTGGGCGCGCGCCAACCTCCGCGAGGGCGACGCCATCGTGCTCACGCACATGGAGCACCACGCCAACGTCGTGCCGTGGCACATCCTGGCCGCGGAGCGCGGCGTCGAGCTGCGGTGGATCTCCCTCACCGCCGACTTCCGCCTCGACCTGGCGAACCTCTCCGAGCTGCTCGACGGCGCCAAGCTCCTCGCGGTCAGCGCGATGTCCAACGTGCTCGGGACCATCAACGACATCCGACCGCTCGCCGACGCCGCGCACGCGGCAGGCGCTCACGTGCTCGTCGACGCGTGCCAGGCCGTCCCCCACCTCGCGGTCGACGTGCAGGCGTGGGACGCCGATTTCGTGGCGTTCTCCGCCCACAAGATGTGCGGTCCCACCGGCATCGGCGCGCTGTGGGCCCGCCGTGAGCTGCTCGAGGCCATGCCCCCGTTCATGGGCGGCGGCGAGATGATCACCCAGGTCACCGTCGACGGCTTCACCCCGAACGAGATCCCCTGGAAGTTCGAGGCCGGCACTCCTCCGATCGCCGAGGCCGTCGGCTTCGGCGCGGCGGTCGACTACGTCACGCGCGCTCGGCATGGACGCGATCCGCGCCCACGAGGTGGCGCTCACCGGCTACGCCCTCGACGCCCTGCAGCGACGCTTCGGTGACAACCTCACGATCTACGGCCCGCTCGACACCGCGGTGCGGGGCGGCGCGATCTCGTTCCTCTTCGAGGGCATCCACGCCCACGACATCTCACAGGTGGTCGACGAGGAGGCGGTCTGCGTGCGCGCGGGCCACCACTGCGCCAAGCCGCTCATGCGCGTCCTCGGCGTCCCCGCCACCACCCGTGCGTCGTTCTACGTTTACAACGACGAAGCCGACGCCGACGCCCTCATCGACGCGCTCGCCCGCGCCGAGAAGTTCTTCGCATTCTGAGTCCGTCCTGGAGATCTGATGCCCGGCCTCGAAGACCTCTACCGCGAGATCATCCTCGATCACTACCGAGCCCCGCGGAACCGCGGTGAGCTCCCGGTACCCCCCGCGCACAAGGCGGAGGGGTTCAACCCGCTCTGCGGTGACGAGGTCGAGCTGTATCTCATCGTCGACGGTGACACCGTCACCGACCTCAAGATCGCGGGCCAGGGCTGTTCGATCAGCCAGGCGTCCACGTCGATGATGTCGGCCGCCGTGAAGGGCAAGTCGGTCGCCGAAGCTCGTCGCCTCATCCGCGCGTTCAAGGCGCTCATGTCGATCCACGAGTCGAAGCTCGAAGGTGAGGCCGACGGCGAAGATCTGCGCGCCGACCTCGAGGGCGTGCGCCTGGGCGACCTCGAGGCGCTGCAGGGGGTCGTGAAGTTCCCGGTGCGCATCAAGTGCGCCACGTTGGCGTGGAACACGTTGCAGCAGGGTCTCGACGAAATCGAAGCTGCAGGCAGCTGATTCCGTCAGTTGGTGCAAACCGTCCGCCCTCCGGGTACGAACACCTGGCAACGGTCACGAAACACAGGTGATCCAGGAACGAAACCCGGAGCCGATAGGTTGTTGATCACGGAGGTCAGCCCATGAACCAGCAAGAGCTCACCCAGGTGGTCGACGAGGCGCTGGAGAGATTCCGGGGTCGCGACCTCGTCGCGAGCGCCGAGGTCGTCGATGTCCTGCTCGACCTGCGCCTGCTCCTGCTGGAGGTGGAGTCGCTCGAGCAACTGCTCGACGAGCCCGCACCCACTCCCGCCGGTTAGGCACCCCCACCCCTTCGGTACACTCGAGTCCGCATGGCGGACGAAGTCACCTCCCGTACCGAAGCGCGCCGCAGCGATCTGAGGAAACGTCGTCAGCAGCGTCGACGCTTCGCGCTCGTCGGGTTCGTGGTCGTGCTGCTCATCGTCGCCGCCGCGGGCGTGTTCGTCGCCACGCGCGACGACACCGAGCAGGCCGCGCCCAAGCCGCCGCCCACGACCGCGCAGCCGCAGAACACCGAGGGCATCTCGGCCACGTATGCCGCCGCGCCCCTGCGCAACGCGATCACCAAGGGTGGCGACGTCGCGGTCTACGCGTCACCCGACGCGAACGCGCAACCCACCCAGACCTTGAGCGCGCAGACGGAGTACACGTTGCCGCGCAGCTTCCTCGTGTTCGACCAGTACCAGGACTGGCTGCACGTGTACCTGCCGACCCGGCCCAACGACGCCACGGGGTGGATCAAGACCAGCGACGTCACCGTCTCGCAACCACTCGAGTACCAGATCAAGGTGTCGCTCGCCGACAAGAAGCTCTGGCTGCTCAAGAACGGCGCCGTGCAGTTCGAGGAGCCGGCCGCCATCGGCACCGATGAGAACCCGACCCCGACCGGCACCTTCTACTACACCGACCCGCTCGACCTGAAGACCCAACCGGGCACCGCGTACGGCGTCTTCGCCATCGGCCTGTCGGGTCACAGCAACACGCTGAGCGAGTTCGCCGGCGGTGACGGCCAGATCGCGGTGCACGGCACCAACGATCCCGGCACCATCGGCACACCGGTCTCCCACGGCTGCGTGCGGGTCAACAACGACGTGATCACGAAGCTGGCGGCGCTCCCACTGGGCACGCCCGTCGTCATCACCTGAGCCCCTGGCCCCGCCTCAGCGGGTCGTCACCGGTCGGCCACCGCCATCATCTCCCGGCCTTGCCCAGACCGAAGCGCCTCCGGTTGCGCCGTTCGCGTCTCGAGAGGGATCCGTCGGGTGCGGTGCCACCGATGACGGTCCCGTTCGCACCCGAGGCGGCGTCGTGGGGGGCAGGTTCGGCGTCGGACGCTTGCGCGGGGTCGTCCGACAACGGCAGGGCGAGGTCGGGCGTGGTGCTCGGCTCCAGCGCGCCGAGGCGCGCGGCACTGGTCTCGCCTTCCGGCTGGTCAGCCGTCCCGATGGTCGGAGGCTCCTCCACGGGAATCTCCAACTTCGGAGGCTCGACCAGAGGCGCGCGCTCGCGATCCTCTGCGACCGCATCGGAAGGCTCGGGATCCGCGCTCGCCGACGTCGGACCCGACGACCACTGGGTCGCTGGCTCCTCCGCCTCCGGGACGACCGCCTGCACCCGCGCCAGCCAGGAATCCCCGGTGACGGGCGTCGACGCAGGGAGTGAGGATGGACCAGCGTCGGGTTGGATGACCGCCGCGCTGCCGTACTTGGCAGCTTCCGACCGCGCTTCGGTGACGATGGTCTGGGCCTCACGGTCGGCCGCCTCCAAGCGCGCGCGCGGGCATCCACGTCTGCTTGCTCCGCGCTCTTCCGCAGGAGGCGCGCCGCATCTTCCTGCGCGGTTCCCATCACCACCTGACGCTCTTCGTCGAGTTCCTCGAGCCAGCGCTCGATCTCCGCCTCGGCTTCCTGGTACATCAGCGCCTGCTTCGAACTGGCCCGCCGGAACAACGCGGACCGCTCGCGGTGCGCCTCCGTGAGGATGCGGCGCGCTTCGTCCTGCGCCTGCGAACGCACCTTCTCGGCCTCGGACGCGGCAGCGGCGAGGACGCGACGGCACTCCGACTCCAAGTGCTGGAGCAGCGGCTGGTAGACGTGCTCGAGCACCTCGGGCGCACGGGCTGCGCCGACCTGCGCGACGTCCGATTCCGAGCCCTCCACGGGCGACTGCGCCTCGGCCGAGGTCGATCCGCGCTCGGGCGACCGCAGCACGTCGACCCGTTGCTCATTGCCACGGAGAGCGGTCGGTGTTGGCGCGGAGGCGTCCGCCCCCGGTGTCCATTCCCCCTGTGTCTCCGCCAAATCCCCGTTCGAAGCAGCCGCGAGATCCATCGGCGGAGAGTACCGCTGTTGGCCACTCTCCGTGCAATTCACCGATCCGCCGCCGCCACGAGCTCGACGACCGCGATGTCGGGCTTCGGGGGCGGGGCCTCCGGCGCGAGCTCGGAGAGGGTCATGCGCCCCGTGTCCCGCTGCGTCCGCGTGATCTCGGCCGCGTCATTGCCGGCCGTGAGGGTCGTGCAGCGAGCGATCAGAACCCGGCGGGATCGGCGAACGGATCGACGGGAGCGCCGAGGTCGACCGTGGGTTCCACGCCGAGCGCGGTCGCGAGCCCCTCGTAGCCGGTCTCCTCGAGCTGCTGCGCGAGCTCGGGGCCTCCGGTCTGCACGACCTTCCCGCCCATGAGCACGTGCACGACGTCGGGGCGCAGCTCGTCGAGCAGGCGGGCGTAGTGCGTGATGGCGAGCACCCCGAGGTCATCCTCGGTGGTCATCGCCTCGACCCGGCGGGCGACATCGCGTAGCGCGTCGACGTCGAGCCCGCTGTCGATCTCGTCGAGCACCGCGAACTTGGGGCGCAGGACCGCGAGCTGGAGTGTCTCGGCTCGTTTCTGCTCGCCACCGGAGAACTCGACGTTGAGCCCGCGCTCGAGGAACTGCGACGCGACACCGAGCCGCTCGGCCTCGTCGGCCACCCGCCCGCGCAGGTCGTCGGGCGTTCGTCCCTGGCCGCGGAAGGCGGCGTCGAGGAAGTCGTCGAGCCGCACCCCGGGGAGCTCGACCGGGTACTGCAGCGCGAGGAAGAGGCCGCGTGCGGCGCGCTCGTGGGTGGGCAGGTCGAGCAGCTCCTCGCCGTCGATGGTGACCGAGCCGCCGGTGACCGCGTAGTCACCCCGGCCCATCAGCACGTGCGACAGCGTCGATTTGCCCGAGCCGTTCGGGCCCATGAGCGCGTGCACCTCACCCGAGCGCACCTCGAGCTCGACCCCGCGCAGGATCTCCTGCCCCGCGACCGTGGCGTGCAGGTTGGTGATCTTCAGCACGCTCATGCCCGCGCCCTCTCGAGATCGCCAGGTTGCGTCACCTGACCGCGATATACGCCGTTGAGTGACGCAACCTGGAGGAGGAGAGGGCTCATCGGGGGCTCACGATCACGTCGGTGCCGTCGATGCGCACGTCGTAGACGGGGACGGGCTTCGTGGCCGGGAGGCTCTGCGGTGAACCGTCGACCAGTGAGAAGGTGGAACCGTGGCGCGGGCACTCGACCTCACGCTCGTCTTCCCAGACGTCGCCCTCGGCCAGCGAGTAGTCCTCGTGCGAGCACTCGTCGCCGATCACGTAGAACGTGCCCTCGATGTTGACGACACACAACCGGTGACCGTCGACGTCGAAGCGCGCCGCGGTGCCGGCCGCGACGTCGTCGACCGAGCACACGCGCACGTCACGCACCGGCCCTCGCGATCGGATCGCGGTGCTCGATCTTCTCCACCACGCTGCGCCGCAGCGGCGCCACCAGGGAGCGCACCGGGAGACGGTCGAACACGTCGTCGAAGAACCCGAGCACGATGAGGCGTTCGGCTTCTTCCGGCGGCACCCCTCGGGTGGCGAGGTAGTACAGCTGGTCGTCGTCGACCGGACCGACCGTGCTGGCGTGCGAGCACTTCACGTCGTCGGCTTCGATCTCGAGATTGGGCACTGAGCGGGCGTCCGCTCCCTCGGTGAGCACGAGGTTGCGGTTGGTCTGGAAGGCCACCGACTTCTGCGCCTCGCGGCGGATGCGGATGAGCCCCGAGTACACCGACTGCGCGGTGTCCTCGACCGCGCCCTTGAACAGCAGGTCGCTGCGCGTGTTGGGCGCGTCGTGGTCCTGCAAGGTGCGGAAGTCGAGCATCTGGTGGGCGTCGCCGAAGTAGACCGCGGTGAGATCGGACTCCGCGCCCGACCCCGCGAGCAACGACTCGCTGCGCAGTCGCGCGTACGAACCACCGAGCGCGACCACCGACGACTTGAGCGACGCGTCGCGCCCGAGGTGCGCGCGCTGCAGCGCGACCTGCCACGTGTGCGGCCCGTGCTCCTGCACCGACAGGTACCGCACGTGCGCGTTGTCGCCGATGACGAGCTCGACGACCGCGTCGACGAAGTGACCGACACCACCCACCTTCGAGCCGGTGGAGCCGTAGCGATCGAAGACGGTGACTTCGGCGCCCGCCTCGGCGACCACCAGTGTGTGCGGGAAGGATGCGAGCCCGTCGCCCTCCGACCAGTGCAACACGACGATGGGCTTCTCGACCACGACGCCTCGCGGCACCTTCACGTACGCGCCGCCGGCGAGGAAGGCGTCGTGCAACACGGTGAACGCATCAGGCGACGCGTCGGAGCAGGTACCGAGCACTGACGCGATCTCGTCGGCGTCGCACGTGGCGATGCCGCACACCCGCACACCCTGGGCTTCGAGGTCGGCGTCGAGGGCGTGGTGCACCACCCGGCCGTTGCGCACGACCACGAGTCCCGACCGCTCGCCGGCCTCGGCCGCGATGGGACCGCCGCCGGGTGCCGACTCGTCGCCCGGCTCGCCCATCTGCTCGGCGGGCACCGGCCGGTAGTTCGACAGGTCGAGCTCGCCGATGCGGCTGTAGCGCCAGATCTCCTCGGCGGCGGTCGGCCACTCGAGCTCACCCAGACGTTCGACGGCCGCGGCCCGCCGCGCCGCCAACCAGTCGGGGCCGGGGAGACCGCGCGCTGCTTCCGGGGTGAAGTGCTCGAGCATCGTCATTCGGGTCGTTGCGGAGGTCGGCGCGGTGCTACCCGACGCTGCCTTCCATGTTGAGCTCGATCAGTCGAGAGAGCTCGACCGCGTACTCCATGGGCAGGGTCTTGGTGATCGGCTCGATGAAGCCGTTGACGATCATCGCGGTCGCCTGCTGCTCGGTGAGTCCCCGGCTCATCAGGTAGAAGAGCTGGTCGTCGCCGACCTTGGAGACGGTGGCCTCGTGACCGATGCGGGCGTCCTTCTCGTCGATCTCCATGTAGGGGTAGGTGTCGGAACGGCTGTCGTCGTCGAGGATGAGCGCGTCGCAGCGCACGTGCGCCTTGACGTTGTGCGCACCCTCTTCGACCCGCACGAGGCCGCGGTAGGTGGTGCGGCCGCCGTCCTTGGAGATCGACTTCGAGTCGATGATCGACGTGGTCTCGGGCGCGGCGTGGGTCATCTTGGCGCCGGCGTCCTGGTGCTGACCGGCACCCGCGTACGCGACCGAGAGCACCTCGCCGTGTGCCTTCGGGCCCGTCATCACCACGGCCGGGTACTTCATGGTGAGCTTGGACCCGAGGTTGCCGTCGATCCACTCGACGGTGGCCTCGGTCTGCGCGACCGCCCGCTTGGTCACCAGGTTGTACACGTTGGGCGACCAGTTCTGGATGGTCGTGTAGCGGATGCGCGCGCCCGGCTTGGCGATGAGCTCGACGACCGCGCTGTGCAGCGAGTCGGTGGAGTACACCGGTGCCGAGCAACCCTCGACGTAGTGCACCGACGCGCCTTCGTCGGCGATGATCAAGGTGCGCTCGAACTGGCCCGCGTTCTCGGCGTTGATGCGGAAGTAGGCCTGCAGCGGCATCTCCACGTGCACACCCGGCGGCACGTAGATGAACGAGCCACCCGACCACACCGCGGAGTTGAGCGCCGCGAACTTGTTGTCACCGGGCGGGATGACGGTGCCGAAGTGCTCCTTGACGAGCTCCGGGTACTCGCGCACCGCGACGTCCATGGAGGTGAACAGGATCCCCTGCTGCTCCAGGTCTTCGCGGTTCTTGTGGTACACGACCTCGCTCTCGAACTGGGCCGTCACCCCGGCGAGGTACTTGCGCTCGGCTTCGGGGATGCCCAGCTTCTCGTAGGTCTTCTGCATGCTCTCCGGGAGCATGTCCCACTCCGAGACCTGACCCTCGGTGGGCTTGAGGTAGTAGTAGATGTCGTCGAAGTCGATGTCGGGCATGTTCCGGGCGAACCATTCGAGCATCGGCTTGCGCTCGAAGCGCTTCAGGGCGTTGAGCCGGAACTTGGTCATCCACTCGGGCTCGTCCTTCTGCCCGGAGATGTCGCGCACCACCGACTCGTTGAGGCCCTTCTTGGGCGCGTAGACGTACTCGTCGGTGCTGTCGTGCCACCCGAGCTTGTACTTGCCGAGATCGATCCCGGAAACGGCCACTTCGGAACTCCCTACTGGGGCTCCCCACAAGGGTTCGCGGGGATTTCCACTACGCCCATAGTAACAATCCAGGGGGCGATCCCCAACCCGGACACGACAGGAGAGCGGAGCTAACCGGCCTTCTGCTGGGCCTGTTTCACCAGCTGGGCGGCCTGGGCGACCAACTGCTGGTACTTGCCGAGATCGGGCGGGCTCTGGTCGAGCGCCGCTTGGGCCTCGTCGAGCTTGGCCGCCGCCTGGTTGAGCAGGTCCTGCTTGGTCCCGACGCCGGGCGGGACGGTCGTCGTCGCCGGCGCGGTCGTGGCGGGGGTCGTGGTCGCGGTGCCCGGCGTCGTCGTGGTGGTCGTCCCCGGCGAACCGGTGCCCGTGCCGCCCGACGCGCTGCCCGACGACACGTTGCAGGTCGTGATGGGGCTCTTCTTGCCCAGCATCTGGTCGAGCCCGTCCTGCACCGTCGGTCCGCAGAAGGCGCCGTAGCCCTGCGAGTACACGACGACGAACTGGAAGAGGGGGTACGACCCCTCGCCCCGCCCCTGCGTGTAGAAGGGCCTCACGTAGATGAGCGAATTGCCGACGGGGATCAGCTGCATGCTGCCCTGGATCACCGCCGAACCCTGTTGGTTGTAGAAGGTGATGGCCTGGGAGATCGCACTGGTGCGCACGATGTTGTTGTTGACCTGGACCGGCCCTTCGACCGTCTGCCCCTGGGGCATCGTGAACGACGACAATTTGCCGTACTGGCTCGGATCGGAGTCGGCGGCGAGGTACGAGACCAAGCGGGTCTGGCTGTTCGCCGAGGACACCGGCACGAACGGCACGAGCAACACGAAGTGCTCGGCGGTGTCTCGCTGTCCCGGGAGTCGGATGTTGAGGTAGTAGGGATCGATGCGCGCCCCACTCGAGGTCGCGGCCTGAGGCGCGTTGGACGTGGCCGCGGTGTTGTTGTTCGCGATCGCGTTCGCTTCGGAGAGCAGGTCGCTCGACAGGCGACCGGACCCCGGGTCGGGCGACACCAGCCACTTGGCGCTGCCGTCGTAGAAGCGCTTGGGCTCGGTGACGTGGTAGCGACCGAAGAGAGACGACTGCGACTTGAACAGGTCCTCGGGGTAACGAAGGTGGTCCCTGATCGCCTGGGGCATGCGCGACCCGTCGGTGAAGAGGTCGGGGAACGCGGCCTCGTACGCCTGGATGATCGGGTCCTTCTTGTCGAACACGTAGAAGGTGACGGTGCCCTGGTAGGCGTCGACGGTGACCTTCACCGAGTTGCGCACGTAGTTGAACGACGACGTCAGCGAGCCCTCGGAACCGAGCGATTGGCCGTAGGGGTACATGTCGGAGGTCGTGTAGCCGTCCATGATCCACACGGTCCGGTCACCGAGCACGACCGGGTACGGGTCGGCATCGAACTGGAGGAACGGTGCGAGCTTGGTGACGCGTGCTCGGATGTCGCGCTCCATGAGGATCTTCGTGTTCGAGGTGATCTGGCCCGAGATCAACGGGTCGAGGCTCCCGAAGCGCAGCGCGAACGCGGCGCGGCGCACGAAGTTGGACAGCTTCACGCCGTCCTTGCCCTTGTAGCGGGTGAACTGGTCTGTCGCACCTGACTTCTGGTAGTTGAACTCGGCCTGCTCGGCGCCCGTGAGCACATAGCTGCTGAGGTTCTCGGCGAAGTAGATCTCCGACGGCGGGCCCGAGTCCATCGTGATGCCGTTCGCCTTCACCGGGACGTCGCGGAGGAGGAACTCGGGGTTGCCGTCGGCTTCGGAGGAGTTGCTCGGCGACGCCACCGCGCCGTAGCCGTGCGTGTACACGATGTGGCGGTTCACGAACGACTGCGAGGGGAGATCGGCGCTGTTGAGCCCGCGTGCTGCGATGAGCACCTGCTGCGTCTTGCCGTCGACCAGGTAGCGATCGATGTCGACGTCACCGATTTGGTAGTAGGTCTGCAGGTTCTGCAACGTGGAGTACGTGTCACGAATCACGTTGGGATCCCACAAGCGGGCGTTGTTGATCGTCCCACTGTTGGTGTCGATGACCTGCTGGGCTTCGTCGGCGGGAAGACTGTTCAGTGACGCGTAGTCGTAGTTCGGCGTCGCGACGGCATCGAGTCCGAACGCATCACGCGTGGCGCGGATGTTGCGGTCGATGTACGTCTTCTCGGCCTGGTACTCGTTCGGCCCGACCTTGAACTGCTGGTAGGCGGCCGGGTAGATGGTGCCGATGACGAGCGACACGAAGGCCCAGAGCCCGACGGCGATGATCGGCAGCACCCACCCTCGCCGGCGGATGTTCCAGAGGAAGAGCGCCGCGGCGCCGATGGAGATGAAGATGAGCAGGTTGAGCGCAGGCAGCTGCGCCTTCACATCGGTGGCGCTCGCTCCCTCGACCACCCCCCGGGTGGAGAAGTTCAGCTCGAACCGACCCAAGTAGTACTGCGCGGTCTTCACCAACGCCATGACCGCGAGGATCACGGAGAGGTGCGCCTTCACCTGCGGCGTGACGCGCTGGAACGGGCTCTGGAACCGGATGCCGCCGTTGAGGTAGTGCTCGACCGCGGTGACGATCAGCACGATCACGAGACCGGCGAACAACCACTCGGCGATGAACTTCAGGAACGGCAGCTGGAAGACGTAGAAGCCGATGTCCTTGTGGAACTGCGGGTCGACCTTGTGGAAGCTCTGGTAGTGGGTGAAGAGGATCCACTGCTTCCACTGCGACGACACGCCGATGCCGGCGATCAGCGCGAAGAACAGCGACACACCGATGCGGATGCGCATCGTGTACGGACCAGCCACCTGCTGGTAGCGCGCGATCAGCTCGTCCTCGGGACCCATGGCGCGGTACTTGGGCGCGAGCCGATCGGCGATCACCAGGTTCACGAACATGATCACGAAGAACACGACCGTGAACACGAGCGCGGGAGCCACGCGGGCGGCGAGGAGGCTGCTCCAGGTGGTGCCCTGGCCCAGCGAGTCGAACCACAGGTAGTCGGTGTAGAAGCCCGCCAGCCCGCGCAGGCTGAACAGGAGGACGACGAGGACGACGACGATCCCGATGATCCAGCCGCGGAAGCGGAAACGGGAACGCCGTCGGGGTTCGACGGTCGGGACGCGCATCGGGCCGCAGCCTAGAGGGAGCGGTGAACGGTTCGGGGTGCGCGGCTCGGATCCGGCGCGAGCGACGGGATCAGGTCGCGGGCTCGCCGGCCTCGACGACGAGCAGGCAGCGACACCCCGGGTGGGCGGGCGGGTGCGGCTGGCCCGTGGGGAAGTCGCTGCCCTTCACCGTGGGTTCGAGCGCGTTGTCGTCGCAGTCGGGGCACTTGCCGACGACCGCGGGCACCCAGCGCAGGCGCGCGCCGTCAGGCGCGGCGTCGAACACACCCCGCGACCACGCCGCGGCCAGCGCGTCGCCGAGCGCACCTTCGAGCTGCTCACCCCGCCACTCCCGGTACCGGGCGCCGAGGCTCTGGGCGACGGCGATCTCGGTGTCGGCCGGGGTGCGGGAATCGATCTGCTCGAGCGAGGCCCCGAGCCGCTCGCGGAAGGGGGCGACCACGGCCGCGGACAGCTCGGAGAGCAGTGCCCTGGGCGCGGTGCGGGCCGCCGGCGCACCGGCACCGGTGCCTTCACCCACCGTCGCGGCTCCGGCCGAATAGGCGGTGTCGACCGCGGGCTGCAGCACATGGGCCCACCGGGCCACCTGGTCGTCGAGCGACGGCAGGACCTGCGTGGTGTCGATCTTGCCCCGCTGGCGGCGGAGGCCGTCGAGCAGGTCGTTCTGCTCGTCCTGCAGCGCGCGCTTGCCCCGCCGGACGAGGTCGTCGGTGGCATCCGCGAGCGCGGTGTCCCGGGCGAGGGTGGCGGGGTGACCGTCGACCGGCACATCGCCCTGGTCGTCGACCGCCTCCCCGGGCTCCTCCGTCTCGTGCACCGCGTCCGCTTCGTCGGGTGCGGTCTCGACGATCGGCGCCGCCTCGGCTGACGGTTCGGCAGACGTCTCGGTCGTCTCTTCCGGTGCGTCGGTGCTCTCGGAGCGCAACTTCTCGAAGAGCGCGCCGACGTCCGGTGCGCGCGACGCCTCCGCCGCGTCCTCCTCGTTCGACGCCTCCGCCGCGTCCTCCTCGTTCGACGCCTCCGCCGCGTCCTCCTCGTTCGACGCCTCCGCCGCGTCGATCGCGGACGCCTCGACCGCGGACGCCTCGACCGGGGTTTCGGGTGTCGGTGGCGGTTCGGGCGCAGGGGTCACGCCTGGCGGGACCTCCGCCGCCGGGACCTCCGGTGGCGTCGACGGCTCCTCGGCCATCACGCGCGCCGCGTGCCCGAGCGCACGTTCCACGAGCTCGTACGTCTCGACCAACTTGCCGCGCCCCGCGCGCAGATCGGTGATCTGCCGTTCGAGCTCCTGGCGCCGCTCCTCGAGGTCGGCCAGCACCCGCTCGCGCAGGCCGCGCGCTTCGCCCACGATCTCCTTGGCGCGGGTGCGCGCCGCGTCCTCGGCTTCGCGGGTCTTGGCCTCGACCGCTTGCTGGGTGGTGGTGCGCAGCTCGCGCGCCGTCTCCTGCGCCTCACGGACCACTCGGCGGGCGTGTTCCTCGGCCTTGTTCTTGAGCTCGATCGCCGACTCACGCGCCTGGCCGAGGACCCGAGCCGTCTCCTCCCCCAAGGCCGTGATGAGGTCCTGGTCCGACGGCGGGAGCACGGGCCGGCGCAGCTGGTCCTCGAGCTCGCGGACCCGAGCGGTCAGCTCGCGTTCCCGCGCCACGGCGGTCGCGAAGTCGCTCGACACCATGCGCAGATAGGCCCGGACCTCGGATTCGGCGTAGCCCCGCTTCACCTGGCTGAACGAGCGCTCGGCAATCGCTTCGGGGGTCGTGCGCGAACTGCGCGGGGCGAACGAGTCCGAGGTGTCGGTCATCCCCTCATGATCGCGCCGCGGTCGTCGACGGTGGCGGCACTTCGACACCCCCCGCTTCGTGCAACGCGTCGAGTGCCTGGTCGATGTTCTCGACGCCCACGACGCGCACGTCACCCGCCCCCCGCCGCGCGTCTTCGACCTCCGTTTTGGGCACGATCATGAGCTGCACACCATTCGTGCGCGCAGTGATCGCCTTCTGCTCGACCCCGCCGACCTCGCCCACGCTCCCGTCGGGCGCGATCGTGCCCGTGACCGCGACCTTCTTGCCGCCCGTGAGCGACCCCGGCGTGAGGTCGTCGATGATGGCGATCGTGAACGCGAGGCCGGCTGACGGACCGCCGACGCGTTGCGTGTCGATCTTGATGTTGACCGGGAATTGATAGGTGGTGAACTCCTGCGACGACACCCCGAGGCACGCGGTCCCGCTCGTGGAACCTCGCGCGGGGACGCAGGTCTGCCGAGCGCTCTGACCGGTTCCCTCCGTGTGGACCTTGCCCGCGACGATCGAAGCGGTGCGGGTCACCCCGTTGCGATCGAACGTGATGGAGACGGCATCGCCAGGCTCGTGTGCCTGCACCTTCGCGCCGATCTCCGACACGTCGGAGACGGCGGCGCCGTCGACCGCGAGCACCTGGTCGCCGGTCTCGAGCGCGCCGTGTGCGGGCGCGTCGCGGCACACCTCGACGATGCGGATCTGCACCGGGTCGGCGGTCACCGTGTACCCGAGGCGCGTCAGCGCGACGTACTTCGCGTCGTTCTGCGACTGGTCCATCAGCTCGGTGTTGAACTCTTGGTTCTGCGCGTCGGTGAGACATCCCTGTACCGAGTTGCGGTCTTCGACCGCTCGGTTCGGGTCGAGCCATGCGGCGACCACGCGCCAGACGTTCGGTTCGCTCGTCGACACCTGCACCGTGAGGAAGCGGACGTTGCCGGAGTCGCCGGGGTACGTCTGTGCGCCCTCGATCTGCACGACCGAGGAATCGAGCGGCGTCGCCGATCCGGGCGAGATGATCACCTTGGGCAGGTGGATCAGGAACCCGGCGACGACGATGGCCGCGATCAGCACGCCCACGGTCGACAGCACCACCGCGAGGACGGTGTGCTTGCGGCTGCGGTCGGGGGCCGGCAGTTCGGGCGGGGGCGGCGGCGGAAGTGCCGCCGCGGACATCTTGTCGGTCATACGGCTCCGGTCCGGGGGCGTAGAGTTTCGCACGCGCCCCGAAGCACGCACGCACGAGGAGTCGAGCACTTGACGGGTACGCCCGCCCCGCAGCCTGCCACGCCGCCCCTGGCGTTCAGCGCGCGCCCGGGCCCCTCCCGCGGGATGCGCGTCGCCCGGCGCGGCACCGCGTTCGTGCGGATGCTCCTGCTGATCGGGGCCACCGGCTTCCTCGTGGCCGGTGTGGTCGCCACCGTGTTCGCTGGTCTCGTCATCGCGATCAACGGCCGACTGCCGTGAACGACGCGGGCCCGGTCGCCCGCGCGGCCGAGCTCGCCACCCTCGGTCATCAGGCTCCCCTCGACCGCGCCGCGCACGACCGCCTGCTCGCCGCGCTCGACGACGACGACCCGCGTGTCCGCGCGGCCGCGCTCGGCGCACTCGTGCGCGCCGCCGCGCGAGACGCCGCAGCACCATGGCTGGGCGCGCTCGACGACCCCGCACCGAACGTTCGTCGTCGCGCTGCCGAACTCGCGCCGGCGTTGCCGGTCGACGCCAGCATCGCGCGTGCGCTCATCAGCGCGCTCGACGACACCGACGTGACCGTCGTCGAAGCCGCCGCGTGGTCGCTCGGTGAACTGGGCGACGTCGCGCGCGCGGCCGGCGCGGTGCCCGTGCTCGCTGCGGTGACGCGCGCGCACGGCGATGCGCTCGCACGCGAAGCCGCGGTGGCGGCATTGGGCGCGCTCGGCGATCCCGATGCGCTGCCCGCCATCCTCGGTGCGTGCCGGGACAAACCTGCAGTGCGTCGCCGCGCGGTCCTGGCACTGGCGCCCTTCGACGGTCCCGACGTCGACGCGGCCATCGCCGCCGCGCTCACTGATCGCGACTGGCAGGTGCGACAAGCTGCCGAAGACCTGCGCGTCGACTGACGGGTCGCCCTCGCTCGCGTCCGCTCGCTCCGTACCGACTACTCGTCGGCCTCGAGCGGGTCGAGGAACAGCTCCTGGTCGCGGCTGACGTGCTCGGTCCACTCGTTGCCGGTCCAGTACCGCCAGTGGAACCGACCCGTGGGGTCCGGATACCAGTCGGCTGGCACCACCGGCGCCGTGGTCGCGACCCCGCCGCGGCTCACGTGCTCGGTCCATGCGCGGCCGTCCCAGTAGCGGTGGTCGTAGCGACCGCTCGGGTCGGCATACCAGCCAGGGCCGTCGACAGAGGCCGGCGCCGCGTACTGACGCGCCACCGGCCGCTCGAGCGGCGCCGGATCGCGCGCCTGCAGCACCTCCTGACGCGCGGTGATGTCGCGCACCACGAAGATCGACAACACGGTGCCGACGGCACCGACCACACCGGCGATCACCAGCAGGGTCCGGGTCGTGGAGACCCCGGTCACGCCGCCGACCGCGAGCCCGATCGACGAGAACAGCAGCCCCACCCCGCCGATGTACGCCACGATCCACAGGCGCACGAGCGGTGACCCCGGGAGCCGGCGCCAACCGTCGCCGCGGTCGCTCTCGGGGTCGGAGCTGCGCCACAGGTCGGAGAAGAGGACGTAGACGAGCACGAAGTTGGCGATCGGGATGAACCACGCGCCGATCGCCCACCCTGGCGTGAGCCGTGCGCCGGTGCGCCCCAGCGCGCGTGCGTTGTGCGAGCTGCGCCAGGCCCAGACGATGTGGAGCACGAGTGCGGCAATCGCGACCGCACCCGCGATCGAGCTCCATCCACTCGACTGGCCGGGGTTGTCGCGGAAGATGCGACGCGCGGTCTCGTTGCGTCCGTCGAGGAGCGCGTCGAACGCGTCGTGCCAGCGCACGTAGATCTCGGCGTTGTCGATCGCGAGCACGTTCGCCAGCTGCGAGACCGCCTGGATCGCGAACAACCCGGTCAACCACGTGGCGAGGGAGCGCGTCGGGCGCCACCAGTCGGACGACGGCGTCGCCACCGCGCTCGTCACCCACTCGTCAGCCACGGGCGTCACGGTACACACCGGCGAGGGTGCGCACGGGCGGGCGGCATCGCTACATGAACATGTCCTTGAGGCGGTCGAAGCTCTCCAGGCACCGACCGGCGCCGAGCACGACCGTCTCGAGTGGGAGATCGACGAGCTGCGCTCGGACCGCCGTCTCCTTCTCGATGCGCAGGTCGAACCCGCGCAACATGGCACCGCCCCCGACGAGGTGGATGCCCTCGGCCAGGAGGTCCTGCGACAGCTCCGGGGGCGTGCGGGCCAGCGCCTGCTTCACGGCACCGAGGATCGCCTGGATCGGCTCGTCGATCGCCTCGCGCACCTCTTCGGGCGTCAGCACGACGGTCTTGGGCATGCCGCTCATGAGGTCGCGACCGCGGACCTCGGCCTTGTACTCGTCGTCGGTCGGGAACACCGATCCGATGGCCAGCTTCACCTCTTCTGCGGTGCGTTCGCCGATCGCGAGGCCGTACTCCCGCCGCACGTAGCTCTGGATGGCAGCGTCGATGTCGAACGAGCCGACACGCACGGCCTCGAGGGCGACCACCCCGCCCAGGGAGATGACCGCGACCTCACTCGTGCCGCCGCCGATGTCGACGACCATGTTGCCGAGCGGCTCGTGGATGGGCAGCGACGCGCCGATGGCCGCGGCCATCGGCTGCTCGATGAGGAAGGTCTGCGCCGCCCCCGCGCGCCGTGCGGCTTCGAGCACCGCACGCTGCTCGACGTGGGTGATGGCGGACGGCACGCAGATCAGCACCCGCGCGCGTTGCAGACGCGAGATGCCCGCACGCTGGAACAGCATGCGGATGAGCCGTTGCGTGATCTCGAAGTCGGTGATCGCACCGCCACGAAGGGGACGGACCGCGACGATGTAGCCGGGCGTCCGTCCGATCATCTGCCACGCGTCGTGCCCGAGCGCGAGCACCTCGTGGGTGCGCGTGTTCATGGCGATCACGGTCGGTTCGTTGAGGATGATCCCCTGGCCGCGCGCGTAGACGAGCGTGTTCGCGGTGCCCAGGTCGATGGCGAGGTCGCGGGACAGCGGGAGCTCCTCAGCCGACCGCGCGAACGGGGTTGGCGCCGGTGCCCCAATCGGAGCCGCCCTCCCAGTGCTCGCGCTTCCAGATCGGGACGGTCTCCTTGAGGGTGTCGATGCACCAGCGCGCCGCTTCGAACGCCTCGGCCCGGTGCGGTGACGAGACCACCACCGCAACGGCGACGTCCGAGAGCGCGAGGTCGCCCGTGCGGTGGAGCAGCGCGACCCGGTCGATCACGGGCCACCGCCGACGGCCGTCGGCCGCCACCGCGGCGAGCCGGGTGATCGCCTCTTCTTCGTAGGCCTCGTAGGTGAGACCGGACACCCCGGCGCGCCCTTCAGCGTGGTCGCGCACGACGCCGAGGAACACCACCACCGCGCCACTGCCCGGAGTGGTCGCCCACGCGGTGGCGACATCGACCGGGAGCGGGGCGCCGACGACGTCGATCCAGTCGCCGGAGGCGGGGGGCTGCACGGCGCCATGGTAGTGAAGGCGGCGTCGCGAGCGCCCTGCGGCCACCCTGACGTGGGGCCGTTCACGCGCCTGAAACCGCTGGTCGGGGCGACGGGGAGGCGACGAGGAACCGTTCAGAGCCGTCGGTACACTCCGCGCCATGTCCCCAGAGGAGACCGGAGGTGATGGCGCGCCCGAGCCCGACGACGCCCCGAGCGGACCTCCTCCGAACCCCCTCGACCGGCCCTGGGTGCACCCCAGCGAGCTGCGTTCGTTCGTCAGCGCGCCGTCCGCTCCGCCGCGGGAGCCTCGGCCCCGCGAATGGGCGATCGGTGTGGGTTCCGCGGTGGCGGCGGTGCTCGCCACCATCCTGGTGCTCGTGGCGTTCGGCGCCCTCGGCGGCCGCCACCGCTCCCCGCTGCCGCCCCCCGTCGTCACCAACCCGGGCGACGTGGTCGACTACTCGGTCGCCGAACGTGTCGGCACCGCGGTGGCCGCCAGCGTGGTGATGGTCCGGGCCCGCACCGGTGACACCAGCAAGCCGGTCGGTTCCGGGGTGGTGGTGACGTCGGACCGCGTCATGACCGCGGCCCACAACCTCGCCGGCGTCACCGACGTGCTCGTCGTCACCAACGCCGGCACCGAGTGGCCGGCGAAGGTCGTGGGCATCGACCCGCAGACCGACCTGGCGCTGCTGTCGGTGTCGGAGGGCGAGCTCCAACTCGCGCAGTTCGGCGGGGCGAGCCCGCCGCGCGTGGGACAGACGGTCGTCGCGGTGAGCGCGGGCGCGCACTATCGGGTGGGCATCGACGTGGTGTCCGATCGCGACGTGATGGTCGATGCCGGCACCGGGATCGACGTCGCCGGACTGCTCGAGACCGGCATCTCGGTGACGCCGGACATGTCCGGAGGCGCGCTCGTCGATCCCGACGGCAACCTCGTCGGGATCCTCACCCGGGCGACGAGCGGCAGCCCCGACGGCCTCGCGGTCCCGGTGTCGACGGTGCGCGACGTGCGCGACCAGCTCGACGGAAGTGGCAAGGCCACCCACGGCTGGATGGGCGTGGTGTGCGACAAGGATCCGGCGGAGAGCCGTCCCCAGGGCGGCGCGGTGGTGCAGATCGTGATGCCGGACAGCCCCGCGGCCGCCGCCGGGCTCGCGCCGGGCGACGTGGTCGTGCGGGCCGGAGGACGCCTGGTGGGCGACCGTCCCGACCTCGTCGCCGCGATCCGTGGCCTGCGACCCCAGGACCAGCTGGAGCTGCAGTACCTGCGGGGCGACAAGCCCCACACCGTCACCGTCACCCTGAAGGCGGGCGACCCGCAGCTGTTCGTGTATGCCCCGGCCATGGGCTGAGACGCCACGACGGCTCGATTGCCCGCCGTCGCCGGGAACGCGCGACCATGAACCCATGACGACCACCACGAGCGACGACCAGCTCGAAGCGCTCGACCGTGAGCTGCTCAACGCGGTGCAGTGGGACTTCCCCCTGGAGCCGCGGCCGTTCGCGGTGTTGGGTGAGCGTCTCGGCATCTCCGAAACGGAGGTGCGGGAGCGCATCGCCAAGGTGAAGGAGCTCGGCGTGCTGCGCCAGCTCTCGGCCATCTTCGACACCCGGGCGCTCGGGTACGGCTCCGCCCTGGTTGCCGCCCAGATCGACCCCGACCGGGTCGACGAGGCCGCGGCCGTCATCAGCGCGCACCCCGGCGTCAGCCACAACTACAAGCGCAACCACGCCTACAACCTCTGGTACACGATCGCGGTGCCGCCGGGTGAGTCACTCGAGGACCACATCGACGTGCTGCACCGGGAGTCGGGCGCGCTCGTCACCCGCAAGCTCCCGACGTTGAAGCTCTACAAGATCGGCGTGAAGCTCGACATGACCGGCAACACCGCGGCCAACGCCAAGGCCGAGGTGCTCGAGCACGAGAAGCCGGAGCGGCGCGAACACATGGAGGCACCGGAGCTCTCCGACCTCGAGGTCGCGACGATCCGCGTCGTGCAGGAAGACCTCCAGCTGGTGGAGCACCCGTTCGCCGCGTACGCCGAGCTGATCGGGACCGACGAGGCCACCGTGCTCGACCTGCTGCGTTCGTTCAAGGAGCGCAAGCTCATGCGGCGCTTCGCGGCTGTGATGAACCACCGTTCCGCCGGGTTCAAGGCCAACGCCATGGGCGTGTGGGCGGTCCCCGACGACGAGCTCGACCAGATCGGTCCGCAGATGGCGGGCTTCGCGCTGGTGAGCCACTGCTACCGCCGTCCCACCTACGACGACTGGCCGTACTCGATCTTCACGATGGTGCACGGCAAGAACGCGCGTGAGTGCGAGGAGACCATCGCCGCCATCCGCGACGAGACGGGTGTCGACGAGCACGCGCTGCTGTGGTCGGTGAAGGAGTACAAGAAGACCCGCGTGCGCTACTTCACGGACGACTGGGACGACTGGCGCGCCGCGCACCTCACGCCGGCCCCCTGATCTCACCGTGATCGACGTCGCCCGGGCCCGGGCCGACACCCCCGGGTGTCGCGACGTCGCCCACTTCAACAACGCCGGCGCGGCGCTCCCGACCCGCGCGGTGCTCGACACGGTGATCGACCACCTCGAGCTCGAGGCGCGGGTTGGCGGGTACATGGCCGGTGATCTGGTCGCCGAACGTTCCGCCGCGGTGTACGCGTCGGTGGCGTCGTTGGTGAACGCGTCGGTCGACGAGATCGCGCTGGTCGAGAACGCGACGCGCGCGTGGGACATGGTGGCGTACTCGCTGGGAGCATCGTTCCGTCCTGGAGATCGCGTGCTCACGTCGCAGGCGGAGTACGCGAGCAACGTCATCGGTCTGCTGCAGCTCGCGGCGCGCACGGGCGCGACCGTCGAGGTGGTGCCCGACGACGAATCGGGACAGCTGTCGGTCGACGCGCTGGCCGAGACGTTGGACGACCGGGTGAAGCTCGTGGCGATGTCGTGGATCCCGACCCAGGGTGGGCTGGTGAACCCCGCGGCGGCGGTCGGCGCGGTGACGCGCGCCGCGGGCGTGCCCTACCTCCTCGACGCGTGCCAGGCCGCCGGGCACCTGCCGATCGACGTCGACGCGCTCGGCTGCGACTTCCTGTCCGCGACCGGCCGCAAGTACCTCCGTGCACCGCGCGGCACGGGTGTGCTCTACGTGCGGCGCGAGTGGATCGAACGGCTGGACCCGCCGTTCCTCGACGTGCACGCCGCGCGGTGGGCGCCCGGCGACCGGATCATCGCCCGCGACGACGCCCGCCGGTTCGAGAGCTGGGAGCGGTCGGTCGCCAACCAGCTCGGGCTCGGCACCGCGGTGGAGTACGCGCTCGCGCTCGGCGTCGACGCCATCGCCGAGCGCGTGCTCGGCCTGGCCGCGTCGCTACGCGCGCAGCTCGGGTCGATACCCGGGCTCACGCTGCACGACCGCGGGGCCGAGCAGTGCGGCATCGTCACGTTCACCGTCGACGGCGTCGACGTGTACGAGCTCGCGGCGTCACTGCGCGGGCGAGGCATCAACATCTCGGTGTCGACGATCGACTTCGCCCGCTACGACTTCGAGGCACGCGGGCTCACCGCCGTCAACCGGGCGTCGGTGCACTACTACAACACCGAGGAGGAGCTCACGCGTCTCGTCGACGCGGTCGCTCCTGCACCGCGCGCGTGACGTCGCCGTAGTGGTGCAGCGCGTCGTGTCCGGGACCTCGCGTGATCTCGGCGCCGTTGAGCTCGCCGCGCTCCGCGTGCTGGTAGGTGAGCGGACGGGTGAGGGATTCGCGCGCGGCTGAGGCCCACGCCTCGCTCGCGGTGCGCACCGACCACAGCGCCGACTGCAGCGACATGGCGTCGTAGTTGCGCGCGGCGGCGAGCTCGTCCTGGTCGTAGGCGGCAAGCGTGGTCGGCGCCCCGGCGAACACACCTTCGAGCCGCTCGGCGAAGATGCGCAGGTTGTCGGCGACGTGGAACACGTAGGCCTTGGCCGACCAGACGGCTCGGCCCGCGTGCGCATCGCCCGCGGTCTCGTCGCCGGTGCACCCGGCGAGCAGCGCCTCGAATCGGGCGGGTAGCTCCTCCACCTCCGCGATCACCGACTCCGGTGGCCGCGACCAGTCGAACCCGCACTCTCGGCACGGGTTGCCCCACTCCTCGATCCACCACGCGTTCTCGACCCCGTGCTCGACCATCCGGGCATCGTGGCAGCCTGCGGGGGCACAGGACCAGTGATTTCAGCTGGAGGCGGTGCGCTTCCGGCGACGGCGACGCAGCGCGACCGCGGTACCCCCCACGAGCAGCAAGCCACCGACGCCGGCGACGATGGCGGGCCTCGCGTCGCGCGCCGGCAGCGAGGCGACGGCCTCGGCGATGGCGTCGGCGTTGGTGTGCGTGGGCGCCCATCCCGCGGCGCGCAGGCGCTCGTTGCTGATCACCCACGGGTGCACGAGGTAGGGGACGACGCCGGCGGGGACGTCCCCCATGCCGAGATCCCACGTGCGCTGCAGCCAACGCTCGAGCACCTCGGCCGGCAGCGCAGGAGCCGCGGGACGACCGATGAGCTCGCGCGCCTCGGCTGCCTCGAGCCAACCGTCGGCCGCGACGTTGTACGCCCCGGGCAGATCCCGTGTGGCGACGAGCGCGAGCGCCGCGGCGAGGTCGTCGACGTGCACGACCTGCACCGGCGCTGCCGCGCCGCGGACGCGCAGTGGTGGACGGCCGAGGAAGATGCGCGCGGGGAGGCGTTCTGCGCCCGGGCCGACCACTGCGGCGGAACGCAACGTCGTGACGGTGACGTCGGGGTGGCTCCCCCGCCACTCGGCGAGGAGCCGCTCCACCTCCGCGGCCTGTACCGCGGGAGAGAAGTCGGGGTTGGGGCGGAGCGCCGTGTCCTCGGTGAGGGGCACCGGGTTGTTGGCCCACGCGCCGTACACCGTCGCACTGGAGATGCGCACGACCCGCTTCGCACCAACCGATGCCGCGGCGTCGAGCACGTGGCGGGTGCCCTCGACGTTGACCCGCGCCATCAGAGCGACGTCGGGCACGGGGTCGACGACCCCCGCGAGGTGCACGACGACGTCGATACCCTCGAGCAGCGGCTTCAGCTCGGTGCCGGCGATGTCGACGCGGGCGAATTCGACCGCACGCGGGCGCCGTTCGGGCTCCAGCACGTCGAGTCCGAGCACCCGATCGACGTCGGGATGGGCGGCGAGCACAGGGAGCAGGTGGCGGCCCACGAGTCCGGAAGCGCCGGTGACCGCGACGGAATGCACCCCCATACACTGACCGCGTGGCCGACCAGTCTCAACCCGGAGACCCTGAAGAGCCCGACGAATCACCCGTTCCGGGCCTCCCACCCTTCTTGTTCGGCGGACTCGGAGGCCCCGGTGGGGGCACGTTCGACCCCGCCAACTTCGACCTGTCGCAGGTCGATCTCTCCCAGGTGATGCGGATCCTGCAATCCACCGGACCCGTCAATTGGGAGGTGGCCCGCCAGGTCGCCGAGCAGGTCGCGCTCGAGGGCCGAGCCGATCCGTCGGTCTCGTCGGCCGACCGCGCCCAGCTCGAGGAGCTCGCGCACGCGGCGCAGACGCTGGTGGTGGGTGAGACCGGGCTCGCCGCCGCCTTCGCGACCGCGCTCTCCGCGGTCGGCCCGAAGGGATGGGTCGACCTCCACCTCGTCGCGCTCAAACCGGTGCTCGAGGCCCTCGCGACCACCCTCGGCGCCGCGATGCAACAGGACGACGACGAGCCGGACGACCTCTCACCGATGCCGGGCCTCGAGAACACGCCGTTCGCCGCGATGGCGGGCATGCCCGGCATGGGCAACATGATGTCGATGCTCGCCCCCGCGCTGCTCGGCGTGCAGGCCGGTTCGATGATCGGCTACCTCGCGCAGCACGCGCTCGGTCGCTACGACCTCCCGCTCCCCACCAGTGATGCTCCGAGCCTCTGCTTCGTCGTCGAGAACATCGACACCTTCGAGTCGGAGTGGTCACTGCCGCGCGACGACCTGCGCTTCTACGTCGCGCTGCACGAGACCGTGCACGCCGCCACGCGCTCGGTGCCAGTGGGTGCGCGAGCGGCTCGTCGACCTGGCCACGCAGTACGTGTCGAGCTACGAGATCGACCCGTCGGCGTTCGAAGCCGAGTTCGGCATGATCGACCCCGAGGACGCGGAGTCGCTCCAACGCCTGACCGAGAATCCCGAGCGCGTGCTCGGCGCCATGCAGTCGCAACGCCAGGGCGCGCCGCGCGAGGAGCTGCAGCGCCTCACGTCGGTCATGGAGGGCTACGCCGACCACGTGCTGGCACGCGTCGGTCGTCGGCTCATCCCCACGTTCGACCAGATCCACGAGGCCATGCAGCGTCACCGCGTCGAGCGGGGCGAGGCGGAGCGGTTCATCGAGGGTCTGCTCGGACTCAAGCTCGAGCGGGCGCACTACGAACGCGGGCAGGCGTTCGTCGACGGTGTGGTGGAGCGCGCCTCGCTCGAGGGGCTCAACCGCCTCTGGGACAGCCCGGCGATGCTGCCCACGCCGAACGAGCTCGAAGCGCCGGGCCTCTGGCTGGCCCGCATCGACCTCCCCGATCCAGACTGACGCCATGAAGATCGGGGTGTTGGGTGCGGGGGTGATGGGCGCAGGGATCGCGCAGATCACGGCGACCGCGGGGTACGAGACCGTCTGCTACGACGTCGACGCCGATGCCCTGGCGAGCGGTGAGGAGCACGTCACCACCGGCCGCTACGGCTTCGAGCGCGGTGTCGAACGTGGCAAGCTCGCCCGCGACGAGGCTGACGCGGCGCGTGCGCGTCTCTCGTTCACGAGCTCGTTCGACGAAGCCGCGAACGTCGACGTGGTCGTCGAAGCGGTGCCCGAGAAGCTCGAGCTCAAGCAGCAGGTGTTCCGCGACCTCGACGCCATCGCGCCTGCGGGCACGATCTTCGCGTCCAACACGTCGGGCTTCCCGATCGGCGAGATCGCGAGCGCGACCAACCGGCCGGAGCTCGTGATCGGTTGGCACTGGGCTTCACCACCCGCGGTGATGCGGCTGGCCGAGATCGTGCGCAGCCCGGCGACGAGCGACGCCACCGCGAGCACGATCGTCGAGCTCGCCACCGCGTGCGGCAAGAACCCGGTGGTCATCAAGGACTCGCCCGACGGCACGTGGGGGTTCGTCGCCAACCGGGTCTACATGCGGATGATCAAAGAGGCGAACGCGTGCATCGACGAGGGCATCGCCACCCGCGAGCAGGTCGACGCGCTGATGGTCGACTGCTTCCGTTGGCCGGTCGGTCCGTTCGGCATGGTGCAGGGCGCGTCGAGCGGTTGGGGCCAGTAGGCATACGGGGCTCCGCCGGGGTCAGCTCTCGGGAGGCCGGGGTGGCCGCACCGGCTTGCGGAAGCGACGCTTCACCCGGTCGACGGCCTGGTTGCGCGAACGCGAGATCCTGCGGTCGACCGCCTCGGGGAGCAGCTTGGTGCGCATGTCCCGGCCCCGGGCCGCTCGCAGGGCAGCGACGTACGAGATGGCGGCGAAGCCGAGCGCGACGGCGAGCAGGAACAAGCCCATCTGCTTGGCGAACGGGATGATCGCGATCATCCCGCCGATCACCCACACCAACTGGAAGCGCGTCTCGAACTTCGCGAACGCTCGCCCACGCACCGCGTCCGGACCGTCGCGTTGCAGGAGGCTGTCGAAGCCGAGCCGGCCGGCCGCCGCGCCGATGCCGATCGACAACGCCGCGAGCGTGAAACCCATCGAGCCGGCGACCAGGGCGCCCAGCAGCGTGAGGGTGGCCGGGAGCACCAGTGAGGACGCGAGGATCACTTCCTCGCGCATCGAGCGGCGCAGGGCGGGCGCAACGAGCACACCGCCGAAGTTGCCGATGTACGCGGCAGCGCCGGCGATGCCCAGCGCCACGATGTCGTGTTTGAGCGAGAACGCGGCGAAGAACGCGAGGAAGCCGACGCTCCCACGGAGCACGGCAAACGCGCTCGAACCGAGGAGGATGCTCGGCGTGTGCATCTCCTCCCGTTCGAGCTGTTGGACGTGCTCGTCGGTGGGCTCGCGGAGACGCGTCCGCGGAATCTGGATCGCGAGGATCGTCGCGATCACGAACACGACCGCGCCATAGCGCAGCGACCAGTCGGCGCCGAAGAGCTTGTACACCACGAACGCGGGTGCCGCACCGACGAAGGCACCGACCGCGTTGATGAGTGCGAGGCGGGAGTTCGCGGTGACCAGCTCCGCGTCGTCCTTCACCAACGCCGGCACGAGCGCGCTCTTGGCGATCGCGCTCCCCTTCTGGAGCACGAGCACACCGAACGCCAGCGGGTAGACGAGCAGACCCTCGGGCGCGGGTTTGCTGATGTACATCGCCAGGAAGATGCACAACACGGCACGACCCGCTGCCGAGGAGATCAGGAAGAGGCGACGCCCTCCCTTCATGCGGTCGAGCGCCGGACCGAGCACCGGGGCGACGATGACGAACGGTGTCATCGTGATGAGGAGGAAGAGGAAGACCTTGCCCCGCGCCGCGCTGGTCGGGCTCGAGAAGAAGATCGAGCCGGCCATCGACACGAGGATGCACGCGTCACCACACGCACCGGCCGCCTGGGCGTAGACCAGCCGGGCGAAGGGCGTGGGCTCGGCGAAGCGGGGGTCAGTGCTCATTTCCCTCCCGGACGTTACCCGGCACCTGTGGGTCGAACGGCCCGGTTCGAATGCCCGAATTCGGGAGTAGCATTGGCCGGTGGCCGGGCTGGACACCGCTTCCGCGCACTCCGCGCACGGGCATCCGCCCTTTGCCGACGCTTCCGAGCGTTTCCTCAACCGCGAGCTCTCGTGGCTCGACTTCAATGCCCGCGTCCTGGCGCTGGCGGAGGACGATCACCTCCCGCTGCTCGAACGCGCGAAGTTCCTCGCCATCTTCAGCCAGAACCTCGACGAGTTCTTCGAGGTGCGGGTCTCGGGCCTCATGGAGCAGCTCGACGCCGGCCTGCGCACCACCACGGCCGACGGCCTCGACCTCGTCGATCAGCTCCGCACGATCCGGGGCCGAGTCGGTGAGCTGGTCGACCGGGCGGCTGCGGTGTTCGCCACGGAGGTCGTCCCCTCGCTCGAGGACGCCGGGATCCGCTTCGCCGACTGGGACGGTCTGACCGGCGACGACCGTGCCCATCTCGAGGAGATGTTCGTCGACTCGATCTTCCCGGTGCTCACGCCGCTGGCCGTCGACCCCGCGCACCCCTTCCCCTACATCTCCAACCTGTCGTTGAACCTCGCGGTCACCGTGCGCGACCCGTCGAGCGGTGACGAGCGGTTCGCGCGCGTGAAGGTGCCCCCGCTGCTCCCCCGCATGGTGCCGCTTCCCGATGGCGAGCGCTTCGTGCTGCTCGAGCAGGTGATCGCGGCCAAGCTCGACGCACTGTTCCCCGGGATGGAGGTGCTCGCCCACCATCCGTTCCGCGTCACCCGCGACGCCGACTTCGAGCTCGAGGACGAGGCCGAAGATCTCCTCGAGGCGATCGAGTCGGTCCTGCGCCGCCGCAGCAAGTTCGGCCGCGTGGTGCGGCTCGAGGTCGACGCCAAGATGACGAGCGAGGTGCTCGAGCTGCTGTGCCGTGAGCTCGAGCTCGCCGACGCCGACGTCAACGTGATCGACGGTCCCCTCGACTTCGCCGGGCTGTGGTCGCTGTACGCGCTCGAACGGCCTGACCTCAAAGAAGAGCCTTGGGTCCCGCAGACGCCCATCGTGCTCCAGGGCGGCGAACCCGCCCCCGACTTCTTCCGGCTGCTGCGCAGCGGTGACGTGCTCGTGCACCACCCGTACGACTCGTTCTCCACGTCGGTGGAGCAGTTCGTCGAGCAGGCTGCGGCCGACCCTCACGTGCTCGCGATCAAACAGACCATCTACCGCACCGCCGGTGCCGAGAGCTCGCTCGTGAGCTCGCTCATGAAGGCGGCGGAGTCGGGCAAGCAGGTCGTCGCGCTGGTCGAGCTCAAGGCCCGCTTCGACGAGCAGGCGAACATCGCCCGGGCCCGTTCGCTCGAAGAAGCCGGCGTGCACGTGGTGTACGGGCTGGTCGGGCTGAAGACCCACGCCAAGGTGCTGCTCATCGTCCGCGAGGAGGCCGACGGCATCCGTCGCTACTGCCACATCGGCACCGGGAACTACAACCCCAAGACCGCGCACCTCTACGAGGACGTCGGACTCCTCACCGCCGATCCCGAGCTGGGCGCCGACCTGACCGATCTGTTCAACCACCTCACCGGCTACAGCCACCAGGGCGAGTACCGGAAGCTCCTGGTCGCACCGTCGCACCTCCGCCGGGGCATCGCCGACCGCATCGAGCAGCAGGCCGAACTCGGGGAGGCAGGCCGCATCACGCTGAAGATGAACAGCCTGGTCGACCCCGCGCTCATCGACGCGCTCTACGACGCGTCGCAGCGCGGCACGCGCATCGAGCTCGTCGTGCGCGGGATCTGCTGCCTGCGACCGCAGGTCCCCGGGTTGTCGGAGAACATCCACGTGCGGTCGCTCATCGGTCGGTTCCTCGAGCACTCCCGGGTGTACCGCTTCGGTGCCGAACCCGAAACCGCCGAGTACCTCATCGGGTCGGCCGACCTCATGCCCCGCAACCTCGACCACCGGGTGGAGGCGCTCACGCCGGTCACCGATCCCCGCCTGCGCGCCCGGCTCGCCGACATGCTCGAGCTCGATCTCACCGACGACGTCCTCGCGTGGGAGCTCGCCGCCGACGGCACGTGGCACAAGATCCCCACGACGCAGGGCGTCTCGACGCACGTCGCGTTGCAGGAGCTCGCGATCGCGCGAGCGCACACCTCCTGACCGGGCGCGACGTGGCCGACAGCGTGGGGACCGGGGCACAGGAGGAGCGCGAGCTCAAGTTCACACCGGCACCCGACTTCGACCTCGTCGCGGTCCTCGCCGACCTCACCGACTGCGACCTGCACGCCGACGAGCCGCACACCGAGCACCTCCACGCGATCTACCACGACACCGCCGACCTGCGGCTCGCGCGAGCGGGTGCGAGCATGCGCCATCGCGAGGACGGCTGGACGGTGAAGCTGGCGGGGGTGTCGGGAGTCGCGCTCGTACGCACCGAGGTGCACGTCGACGGGCCTGCCGGTGATCCTCCCGCCGCGGCCGTCGACCTCGTCCGTGCGCTGATCCGCCACGCGCCCCTGGAGGTCGCCGCGCATCTCGACACCGTGCGCACGAGCGTCGAGCTCCGCGACGGCGACGGCGCGCTCGTGGCCGAAGCCGTCGACGACACGGTGACGGTGCACGACGGCGTGTGTCCCGACACCGAATTTCCGCGAGCTGGAGGTGGAATTCACCGACGGCGGGTCGAAGCAGGTCGTCGCGCTCGTCGCCGACCGGCTGGAGGAAGCCGGGGCCGGCGCTCCCGAGCACCTGTCGAAGATCGCCCGCGCCCTGGGGCCCCGCGCGCTCGACGCGCCCGACCTCGTGGCCCCGCCGAGGCTCGACTTCGCGTCGACCGCGACCGAGGTGCTGCGCGGGGCCATCATCCGCTCGACGGCGCGGCTGCTCGCGCACGATCCCGGGCGTGCGCCTCGGCACCGATCCCGAGGACGTGCACCAGGCCCGGGTCGCCACGCGTCGCATGCGCTCCGATCTGCGCACGTTTCGCTCGGTGGTCGACCCGGCGTGGGACGAGCCGCTGCGCGACGAGCTGAAGTGGCTGGGCGGGCTGCTCGGCGCGGTGCGCGACACCGACGTGCTCCTCGGCCGGCTCGACGAGCACCTCGCCGCGCTGGCACCGGACGAGCGGGCGGGCGGCGCTCACCTGCTCGACGGCCTCCACGCGCAACGTGACACGGCTCGCCGGGAGCTGCTCGACGGGATGCGCTCGACCGCGCTATCTCGACCTCCTCGAACTGCTGCTCGCGGCGTCACGCGTGGTCCCCGCCGCCGACGACACCCTCGACTTCGAGCTCGATCTCGGCGACCTCGTCGCCAAGCCGTGGAAGAAGCTGCGCACGGCGATGGAGGACCTCGGCGACGACCCGCCCTGATGCAGAGCTGCACGCGGCGCGCATCCGCGCCAAGCGTGCGCGCTACGCGGCGGAAGCCGTGGCACCGGCCATTGGCAAGGGCGCCAAGAAGTTCGCGGACGCGGTCGCCGCGCTTGCAAGACGTGCTCGGCGAGCATCAGGACGCGGTCGTCGCCGGCGAGTGGCTGCGCGCCCACGTGCCGACCGGCGAGCACGCCGCGCGCGCCGCGTTCGTCGCGGGGCACCTCGCCGCATGGGAGGACGCCGCGGCCCAGGCCTCACGCGAGGAGTGGCCGGCCGCGTGGAAGCGCGCCCGGCGCACGTCGCTGCGCCGGTGGATGTGAGCTCGCACCCGACCGTCCGTGCTGCGGGCGGGATCGTGCTGCGAAGCTCGGGCTCCGGCGAGTGGGAGGTCCTGCTGGTCCACCGACCTCGCTACGACGACTGGAGCCTGCCGAAGGGCAAGGCCGACGCCGGCGAGAGCGACGAACAGACCGCCCTGCGCGAGGTCGAGGAGGAGACCGGCCTACGCTGCACGCTCGGCGCGCCGGCGGGACGGACCCGCTACCGCGACTCGAAGGGTCGGGACAAGGTCGTGCACTACTGGCTGATGGCGCCCATGTCGGACGAGGCCGCCGCCGATGGCATGTTCGTGGCCAACGACGAGGTCGACGCGGTGCACTGGTGCTCGATCGAAGAGGCCACGGAGCGCCTCAGCTACGCGCACGACCGCAAGCTCCTGGCCAAGGCACCCGTTCCGTCGTGACGGTCTACCTGGTGCGCCACGCCCGGGCCGGGTCGCGCGGTCGTTGGAAAGGTGACGACGCCCTGCGACCGCTGTCGAAGATCGGCAAGGCGCAGGCGAACGGCATCGCCAAGCTGCTCGCGAGCGAGCCGATCGACCTGATCATCAGCAGCCCCTACACGCGATGCGTCGAGACCGTGGAGCCCGCCGGCGGAGAAGCTCGGCATCGTCGTCGAGACCTCCGACGCGCTCGCCGAAGGCGCCCGGCTCTCGCAGGCGCTGCGGTTGTTCGAGAAGGTGCAGGACCGCGAGGTGGTGCTGTGCACGCACGGCGACGTGATGCAGGACCTGCTCGACCACTTCGGACGGCACGGCGTGAAGCTGCGCGATCACCGGATGGAGAAGGGCTCGATCTGGGTGTTCGACATCGAGGGCGACGCGGTGCGTCGCGCTCGCTACGTGCCCCCGCCCAGGCCCTGACCCGGCGCAGAGCTTCACCCGTCGTTCACCGACGCCGCCGGTAGGTTGGACGCCATGCGCATCCTGGTGACCAACGACGACGGCGTCGATTCGCCCGGCATCCACGCGCTCGCCGCCACGCTGGTCGCCGACGGCCACGACGTGTTCGTGGTCGCGCCCACCGACGACCGCAGCGGCGCGGGCGCGTCGATCGGACGCATGATCAACGCCGGCCCCCCGCCGGTCGTGCGGCACGTGTGGGACGAGCTCCCCGACCTCCCGGTGCACGCCATCGACGCGCCACCGGCCATGGCCGTGTTCGCCACGTGCCTCGGCGCGTTCGGCGACCTCCCCGACCTCATCGTGTCGGGCATCAACCCGGGCGCCAACACCGGTCACCTCGTGCTGCACTCGGGCACCGTCGGCGCCACGCTCACCGGCGCCGGCTACGGCATCCCCGGGATCGCGGTGTCGATCGACTGGAGCATCGAGAAGGAGTACCACTGGGACGTCGCCGCGCGGATCGCGGCGTCGGCGGTCGAGTGGGCGGCGAAGCCCGACGGCGACGCGCGCGTCCTCAACCTCAACGTGCCCAACCTGCCGCTCGCCGAGCTCAAGGGTGTGCGCGAGGCCGAGCTCGCCCCCGCCGGTGAGGTGTGGGTGGCGTCGGCCGACGTGTCGGAGGGCGACCTCAAGATCGAGATCACCGGGCGAGCCGACTCCGCGCCCGGCACCGACGTGGCGTTCGTGAAGGACGGCTACGTGTCGGTCACGCCGTTGATGAGCATCGTGCGCGGCCCGGCCCGGGGCGCGGCCGACGCCATCGTCGAGGTGCTCGGCGACTCGCTCGACTGACCGCAGCGCGAACGAACGGCAACCCATCGTGTGAACGCTCCCCGACGGACCGCGGCAGTCGCCGTAGCATCCGGCAGTTCCGATCGTTGCACGAGGAGCATCCGTGGCCGTCGATCCCGACCGAATCGCCAACGTTCC
>CAVRGS010000002.1:0-1153695 GCA_963720765.1 uncultured Actinomycetes bacterium | reverse complement strand
TCCCGGGCCAACCGCGGCGCGGGACGACCCGGTGGCTGCACATCCACCGGAGACAGATGAGGTTCTGGCGTCGCCAGGTCCCTGTGCTGCGCGAACCCGCCGGATCCGTGGTGGTCCCACTCACCCGGGCATTCTCGAGACCGCGAGCGAGGCCCTCGAACGCTACGAGCACGCCCGCAACGCCTGCACTCGATCCTCTCTCAGGGCAATCTGGCGCGTCGTGAGGCTGGGTGGTACGCCCAGCGGACGGTGCGCGGTTGGTCGCCCTTCGGTCGCCCTGAACTGGCATGTTTCGCGTGTCCGTCATGCGGGTTGGTGTAGTGATCGGTCGCCGTGGCGGCTTTGGGGACACGGTCTCGCAGCTGGTCGCGGAGTATGAGCAGGCGCGTGCTGCTGGCGTGTCGTCGGTGTGGATCACGCAGCATCTCGGCTTCGACGCCTTGACGCTGATCTCTTCCTGGGGCGTTGACGGCGATGTCGAAGTCGGCACCGCGGTGATACCCGTCCAGACGAGACATCCGGTGGTGCTCGCGGAACAGGCGCTCACCGCGCAAGCGCTGTGCGGTGGCCGGTTGGCGCTCGGACTCGGCCTCGCGCATGCCCACAACCTCGAGCGGCTCTACGGACTTCCTCGTCGCCGATCGGTGAGCTACTTGGCGGACTACTTGTCGACGCTCGACGCGTTGATGGCGGCGGAGCCAGCGACGCCGAACGAGAGTTTCGCGCTGTCGACCCAGCTCGGCGCCGCCGAGCTGCCGACGCCGCCGCCGGTGCTGATCGCAGCTCTCGGACCACGGATGTTGCACCTTGCCGGTGAACGCACCGCAGGGACGATCACCTGGATGACCGGCGCAGCGACGATCGAAAGCTACGTGTCACCGACGATCCGAGCAGCCGCAGCAGCGGCTGGTCGTCCTGACCCTCGCGTGGTGGTGTGTCTGCCCGTCTGCGTCACCGACGATGCGGCGAGCGCTCGGGAACGGCTGGGTCCTGCCATCGGCAGCTACCGCGACATTCCGTCGTATAGCGCGATGCTGGACCGAGAGGGCGTCGCGGACGCAATCGATGTCGCGATCATCGGAAACGCCGACCACGTGGGCGCCGCCCTCACCGGCTTGGCCTCTCGAGGCGCGACAGACGTCGCCGCAATCCCACTCGGAAACCCTGACGAGGTCAGCGCGACCTGGGACTTGATCAGCGCTGCCGCAAGAACCTGATCCGGTCACCTTTGGCGACACCTCGTCCGTCCATGGGCGGCACCGGGCCCGGCAATCGGCCGCCGAGCGCAAGAACTGATGCGATGAAGGACACAGGGGCGCCGAAGCGAAGAACGAGCGCCCATTTCGCCGTCCTGGGGTGGACTACGGCGTGCATCCCCACCGCTTCGGTGACGCGGAACTACCCGTCGGCGACGGTGCGGTCCGAGATGCGCGCGTAGGTGAGCATCATGCGCATCGATGGGTGCCTGAGAAGTGCCGCGATCGCTTGAGGTTCATCCTCGGTTGATCGCCTGGGTGGCGAGCGTTTGCCGCAACTCGCGGAGATGCCCGGGACCGTCGCCGGCGCGGGCTTGCCGACCGCGGCGACGTGTCCGTCGAGTTCGGCGAGTTGGTGTGGCGAATGCATGCACGGCAGCCAAGTCGAGCCTGCCCGGCCGCGACGGAACCATGGAGCCAGGTCCCGCGACACCACCGAGACACGCGCGACGACGCCTCCGACTCTGACCGCGACGACCCCGGCACGCGGTCCCGCGTCACTCGCGTCGACGCCTCCACCCGCGTCAACGACCACGATCAAAACGGAGACCCACTCCTTCAGGGATGATGCCATGAAGGAGCGGGGCCTCCGCTCCCTGCGAGCTCGAGTGGTACGCCACTCGTGTTCGTATCTGCTCACAAGTTTGAGGAGGCCCCTATGGAGCGACAGTACGTCGGGATCGATCTGCACCGTCGTCGCAGCACGATCGTGCGGATGGACGAAGCCGGCGAAGTCGTCAGTGCGGTGAACTTGGACAACGATCCGATCGCGATCGCGCTCGAGGTCGCGAAGGCGGGCCCGGATCCGGAGGTCGCGGTCGAAGCTACCTACGGCTGGTATTGGCTCGTCGACGCTCTCCAAGACGCCGGCGCGAACGTCCGGCTCGCGCATTCGTTGGGTGTGCGGATGTATCAGCATCAGCGGGTCAAGAACGACCGTCGCGACGCCGCGCACCTCGCGGACCTGTTGCGGATGGGACGCCTGCCCGAAGCCTGGATCGCTCCCCCGGCGACGCGGGAGTTGCGGGAGCTGGTGCGTCATCGCGCCAAGCTGGTCGCGTTGCGGACCGGGCTGCGCTGCCAGGTGCACGCCATCCTCGCCAAGGAGGGCGTGACCGTCCCGATGAGTGACCTGTTCGGGGTGCGGGGCAATCAGCTCCTCGACGAGCTCGAGTTCGCGCCCGCGTATGACCAGCGGGTCCGATCGTTGCGGGAGCTGCTCGCGGTCTATGACCGTGAGATCGACGCTTTCGAACGCGACACCCACCAGGCGCTGCGCGGCCATGCCGGCTACGAAGCGGTCCAGACCATCCATGGAGTCGGACGCATCCTCGCTGGCGTGTTCGTCGCCGAACTCGGTGACGTCACCCGCTTCGCCGGAGCTCCCCAGTTGTGTTCGTGGGCCGGGCTCACGCCTCGTCACCATGAGTCCGACACGACGGTGCGGCGCGGGCACATCACCAAGCAAGGCTCACCACTCGTGCGATGGGCGGCGGTCGAGGCGGTCGCCCGTCAACGTGGCCCGACGAAGATCATGGCCGACTTCCATCGCATCGCCGAACGCCGCGGCCGGCCCATCGCTCGGGTCGCCGCGGCGCGCAAGGTCCTCACGCTCGTCTACTACGGGCTGCGCGACGGGCACATCCGCTGCCTCGCCGACCAGCCCGCGGAGGTGGCGTGAGGCGACTTGGTTCTCAGCACGGCGCGCGCTCGGGCCTTAGATGGCTCCCACACTCTGTGGCGCGGCCGGACACTTGATTGAGCCCGCCTGCTGAGGCCGAAACGGCTCCACGCCACCGTGTTCGTTCGGCGAGTTCGTGTGGCGAAGGGATGTACGGCAGCCAAGTTCGAGCCTGCCCTGCCCCAACGTGACCATGGAGCCAACACCCGCTACACCACCAAGACAGCCCCGCCGACGCCTCCGACCCTGACCGCGACGACCCCGGCACGCGGTCCCGCGCCACCCGCGTCGACGCCTCCACCCCCGTCAACGAGCACGATCAAAACGTAGACACACTTCTCACACCCGCAAAGCGGGTGCGAGGACCAACATCCGGGAGCTATCCCCGACCCGCGCCCGGATTTGTAGGGATGAGACGGCCGGAACGGCCAGCCGACTCGAAGATCAGATCAGCGAATGTGCAGGCCAGAGATGGCGCGAGCGATCACGAGGCGCTGGATCTCGGAGGTGCCTTCGAAGATCGTGTAGATCTTCGCGTCGCGGTGCCAGCGCTCGACGGGGTATTCGCGCACGTAGCCGTAGCCACCGAGGATCTGGATGGCCTCGTCGGTGACCTTGACCGCGGTCTCACCCGCCTTGAGCTTGCTCATCGAACCTTCGCCGTGCTCGAACGGCTTGCCGGTCGCACCCATCCACGCAGCCCGCCACACGAGCAGGCGCGACGCGTCGATCTCGGTCTTCATGTCGGCGAGCTTGAAGGCGATGGCCTGGTTCTCGATGATCGGCCGACCGAACTGCACCCGCTCCTTGGCGTAGTCGAGCGAGTACTCGTAGGCCGCACGCGCGATGCCGATGGCCATGGCGCCGACGAGCGGACGCGTCGCTTCGAACGTCTTCAACGCGGCCTGACCGCGACTGCTCTCGCCCTCGCGTGCGCGTGCGAGACGCTCGTCGAGCTTGTCCTTGCCGCCGAGGAGACACGAACCCGGGACGTGCACGTCGTCGAGGATCACCTCCGCGGTGTGGCTCGCACGGATGCCGTGCTTCTTGAACTTCTGGCCCATGCTCAGCCCCGGCGTGCCCGGCGGCACCACGAAGCTGGCCTGACCACGACCACCGAGCTCGGGGTCGACCGACGCGACCACCACGTGGATGTCGGCGATGCCACCGTTCGTGATCCATGTCTTGGTGCCGTTGAGCACCCACTCGTCCTTGGCGTCGTCGTAGACGGCGCGGGTGCGCAACGAGCTGACGTCGCTGCCCGCGTCGGGCTCGCTCACGCAGAACGCGCCGAGCTGGATCTTCTCGGGAGTGCCGAAGCACTGCGGCACCCACTCCCCGATCTGCTCGGGGGTGCCGTTGGCGATGATGCCGGAGACGGCGAGGGTGCTGCCGAAGATCGCCAGCGTGATGCCGGCGTCGCCCCAGCACATCTCCTCCATCACGACCGGCCAGGTGAGTCCGGTGGCGTCACCGACCGCGTTGGCTCCGAACTCCATCGAGTAGAGGCCGATCTTGGCGGCCTCCTCGATGATCGGCCAGGGGGTCTCCTCCCGCTCGTCCCACTCGTGGGCGGCGGGCCGCACGACGTCTTCGGCGAAGTCGTGGACCCACTTCTGGAGCTGGAGCTGGTCCTCGTTGAGGTCGAGCGAGAAATCGGCCACGGCGGGATCTCCTTGAGACGCAAGTTACCGGTGAGTAACTTAGCATCTCCACCGGCGTCCTTCCGGAACCACCTCGTGACGCGGCGGTGCCCGCCGGAACGAGGTCCGGCGGGCACCGAGGAGCGGCCGGGGGCAAGGCCGCCCGGGTGCGCGATCGCCAGCTACGCGGTCGCGTGCTGACCGAACTGACGGTTCATCAGCTTGTCGATCCGAGCCGGGACCTTGCCCTTGGCGGTCGCCGCCCGCTCCGGGGTGATGGTGCCGTCGGCCGCCAGCTGGTCGAGCTTGGTGTTGGCGGCGTTGCTCAGCGCGTCGACCACGGTCTGGGGGTCCTTGCCCAGGGAGGTGGCGTACTGGCTGAGGGTCTGGCCGCTCTTCATCGCGTCCCGCACCTCCTGGCGGCTGACGCCGAGCGTCTCGGTGACGATCTGCATCGCCGCCTTACGGGCCTTGAGCCGAGCGCCCGGGTGCTTGGCCGCCTGGGCCGAGGGGTCGGCCGGAGTGGTCGAGCCGTCGGCGGCCACCGCGACCCCGGCGGTGCCGACGGTCATGGCGCCGGCGAGGGCGACACCGGCGACCAGCTTCTTGATCTTCGAGTCCATGGTTCCTGTCCTTCTCTGGTGCGTGGATTTCGGACTGACCGAGTCGTGGGGGTTCGGCTCGTGTCATTGATGAAACGCCGGGAACGTCAGGGATTCGTGAAGTCGCGGGCAGCCTCTGACCAAGGCAACGGGGCCCGCGGCAACGAAGTAGCGTCCGCGGCGATGAGCGTTGCACCCGCTGTCTCCGTCGACCTCGTCGGGCACGTCGCCACCGTCGAGATCCACCGACCGCCGCACAACTGGTTCGACATCGCGGTGATGACCGATCTGGCCGACGCCGTCCTCGGCCTCGACGACGAACCCGAGTGTCGAGCTCTGGTGCTCTGCTCCGAAGGCAAGAACTTCTGCGCCGGCGCCGACCTGAAGGGCACGAACCTTCTCGACGCGACCACCACGCTCTACGAGCAGGCGGCGCGACTCTTCTCGAACCGCAAGCCGATCGTCGCCGCGGTGCAGGGCGCCGCGGTCGGCGGAGGCCTCGGCCTCTCGCTCGCCGCCGACTTCCGGGTCGCGACCCCCGAGACCCGCTTCAGCTGCAACTTCGCCAAGCTCGGGTTCCACCAGGGCTTCGGCATCTCGGCCACGCTTCCCGCGGTCGTCGGCCAGCAGCACGCACTCGAGCTCATGTACACCGCAGTCGACGTGCGCGGCGAAGAAGCGGTGCGCATCGGCCTCGCCGATCGGGTCGTGCCCGCCGACGAGCTCCGCGCCGCGGCGCATGGGTTCGCGTCGGAGATCGCGACGTCGGCCCCACTCGCGCTCGTGTCGATCCGCGAGACGATGCGCGGCACCCTCGCCGACCAGGTGCGCGCCGCGACCGCGCGTGAGAACCAGGAGCAGCAGCGGCTCCGCGAGACGGCCGACTTCCGGGAGGGTGTCGCCGCGACCGCGGAGCGTCGGCCCCCCAACTTCACGGGTCGCTAGCAGTGAGCGACGCGCCCACCGGGATCGACCTCGAGTCGTTCTCGCGTTGGGCGCCAACCGCGCTCTCCGGGTCCACACCGCCGTTCACCGCCGAAGTCATCGTCGGCGGACAGTCGAACATCACGGCCCTCGTGCGCGACGCCGCGGGCCGCGAGCTCGTGGTGCGCCGGCCGCCCCTGCACGGGGTGCTCCCCACCGCACACGACATGGGTCGCGAGCACAGGATCATCGCCGCGCTGGGTCCGACTCCGGTGCCGGTCCCCGCCGCGCTCGCGTACTGCGACGACGCCGACGTCATCGGCGCGCCGTTCTACGTCATGTCGTACGTCGAGGGCATCGTCCTGCACGACGACGACACCGCAATCGCGGAGCTCGACGTCGACGCTCGCGCCCACAGCGGCGAGTCGCTCGTGGACGCGCTGGTCGCGCTGCACGCGGTCGACATCGACGCGGTCGGGCTCGGTGACCTCGCCCGTCGCGACGAGCTGGTGGTACGTCAGCTCAAGCGGTGGCACGCCCAATTCGAGGCGTCGAAGACCCGCGACGTCCCAGCCGTCGATCGTGTGCACGAACTGCTCGCGGCGAGCATCCCACCCCAGACCGAGAGCACGGTCGTGCACGGCGACTTCCGCCTCGGCAATTGCATCGTCGACCGGCACGGTGAGATCCGGGCCGTGCTCGACTGGGAGATCTGCACGCTCGGCGATCCGCGCGCCGACGTGGGCTACGTGCTCGCCACGTGGGCCGAACCCGGCGACCCGTTGCGCGCCGATGACCACAACCCGACGCTGGCCCCCGGCTTCACGACGCGCGACGTGTTGCTGGCCCGCTACGCCGAACGGTCCGGACGCGACATCAGCGCGATCCCCTACTTCGTGGCGTTCTCGTTCTGGCGCCTCGCCTGCATCCTCGAGGGTGTGCTCTCCCGTCACGTGTCGGGCGCGCGCGGCGAGGGTGGCGTCGACCTCGACTACTTCCGCCGTCGCGTGGACAGTTGCGCGCAGCTGGCGGAGGAATACGCTCGGGGCCTCTGATCGCAGACCGAAGGGAGCACGCCGTGCCTACGCGTGCACCGGCCATCACCGTCGCCGGGTACAGCCACGTGGCCGTCATGGTCGACGACCTCGACGTCGCGCTCGGCTTCTACCGCGACACCCTGGGCTTCGCGGTGCTGCCGCGACCCGACTTCGGACCTGGCACCGAGGGCGCGTGGCTGCAGCTCGGCACCGCGCAGGTGCACCTCGGCACGGTCGCGGAGATGGGTGCACCCACCGGCTTCCCCCACCTCGCACTGCACATCCCGACCGACGCGTGGGACGACACCATGGCCGGCATCGAAGCACGGGGGATCGAGTTCCTGCTGCCGCCGAGCGAGCGACTCGACTTCGGCAAGCCCGTGCGCGCCGCGTTCATCCGCGACCCTGCGGGGAACGTCATCGAGCTCACCGACGTCGACCCCGCCTGAGCAGCGACGGTGCCCGTCGTCGCCCGGTGGTCGGACCGGTACTCGGAGCGCACGCTCCTCACGCTCTTCCTGATCCCGGTCACCGTCCTCGGGGTCGCCGGCATCGTCGCCAACGCGATCCTGCCGACCCTGATCGCCGAGGTGCCGGTGCTGGTACCGGCGCTCACGACGCGTGCCGACCGGCTGATCCTGGTCGCGCCGTTGCTGCCCGGCGAGGTGTTCCTGAGCGTCGCGCTCCTGCGCGAGCTGATCGGCGATCCGCTCTTCTACCTGTTCGGCCGCCGATACGGCGATGTCGGCATCCGATGGCTCGAGCAGCGGTCCGGGCCCGACTCGCGCTGGCTGCGCACGGTCGAGCGCCTGTTCCGCCGCGCCGCCTACGTGGTGGTCGCCGTGTGGCCCATCAACATCGTGTGCGTGCTCGCGGGCGCCACCAAGATGCGCCCGCTCGCGTTCTTCTCGCTGAACATCACCGGCACCCTGATACGCGTCGGACTCATCCTGATGATCGGCGACCTGCTCGCCGACCCCATCCGCTCGATCGTGTCGTTCATCACCGACTACCAGTGGTACCTCACCGGCATCACGTGCACCCTCGTGGCCGTCTCCCTGGTGCGCCAGGGCTTCCGCGGACGAGGAGCCGTCGAGTCGGTCGACGAGATGCAGCACGAGCTCGCGGCAGCCGAGGCCGACCTCGAGAGCGAGGCCACGATCCACGACGCGCCCTGAGCGACACGCCGGCATCGGAACATCCACCGACCAGAAAGGGTTCGGCATCCGCATGAAATCGCCCTGCTCCCACCTGCACACCATCCGCGACGTGACGCCGAGCGCCGAGGGCTGCGAAGACTGCCTGCGCATCGGCGGCACCTGGGTGCACCTGCGCCTCTGCCTGCAGTGCGGACACGTCGGGTGTTGCGACCAGTCGCCCAACAAGCACGCGACTGCGCACTACCACTCCGTCGCACATCCGCTGATCCAGTCGTTCGAGCCCGGCGAGGACTGGCTCTACTGCTACGTCGACGACGTGATGATGGAACCGGCCTGACCGACGCCTACTGTCGCCAGTGATGGCCACCGGCGACGACGCACCTCACGCCCCGGTCCCTCGGCGAACGTTCCTCGTCGGCGCGGTCGCAGCGGTGGGCGCGCTCGCCACGGCGTGTGGCGCGGGTGCGAGTGACAACGCCGCGGTGACCACGGTCGGCCCGACGGCACTGCCTTCCACGCCGACGACACCGACGACGCCCCCGAGTACGGCGCCGCCCGTGGCGCGCTTCGTGGTGTCGGGGCCCACCACCAAGTCGCGGGTCGCGCTCGACCTTCCACACCAACGGCGACCTCGACCTCGCCGACCAGTTGCTCGCGGCGCTCGACGCCCGGCACGTGAAGATGACGTCGTTCATCGTGGCCAACTGGCTCGAGGCCAACCCCGACATGGCGAAGCGGATCGCCGACGGCGGTCACGAGTTCGCCAACCACACCTACACGCACCCGTCGTTCCTGCAGCTCTCGCGCGACGCGCAGCTCGGCGAGGTGGAGCGCTGCCGCGACGTGCTCGTACGCCTCACCGGCGGTCCCGGCGCCGCGTTCCGGCCGTCGGGCACCGACGACGGCACGGTGTCGCCCGGTGACCAGGTCCTCTCCGTGGCGGCCGAGGCGGGGTACGCCACCGTGCTCGGCTTCGACGTCGACCCGCTCGACTACCAGGATCCGGGCGCAGCCGCGGTCACGCAGCGCACGCTCGCCGCGGTCCACCCGGGTGCGATCGTGAGCCTGCACTTCGGGCACCCGGGCACGGTGGAGGCGCTGCCGGCCATCCTCGACGGCCTCGACCAGCGCAACCTGACGCCGGTGACGGTGTCGACCCTGTTGGGCTGAGTCAACTTCGGCCCGTCGGTCCGAAATGGTTCATCGGGTCAAATAACCTGGACGCTCGCGCCCGAGGAGGCTCCCATGCAGCGCACCGTCATCGAGGGGATCGATCTCAACGATCCCATGCGGTTCAAGAAGATGGAACACCACGAGATGTTCCGACGCCTGCGCGCCGAGGCCCCCATCTACTGGCAGACCGACGACCTCAAGGGCGGCGGCTACTGGAACGTCGTGAGGCACGACGACCTCATCGAGGTGAACCGCGACACGGCGACGTTCTCGTCGGAGATCGGCGGCACCATGATGATGTCGGGCCAGTTCCCGATCGGCGAAGACCCCGACATGCCGTTCGACACGCGCGGTGTCCTCATGCTCGACATGGACCCACCGAAGCACACGCGTTACCGCCTCCTCGTGAACAAGGGCTTCACGCCGCGGATGATCGGTCTCATCGAGCAGGCGTTGCAGCACCGCGCCACGGAGATCGTCGACAGCGTCATCGAGAAGGGCGAAGCCGATTTCGTGGAGGAGATCGCTGCGGAGCTCCCCCTCCAGGCGATCGCCGAGATCATGGGCGTCCCTCAGGAGGACCGGCGCAAGCTGTTCGAGTGGTCGAACCGGATGGTCGGCGCGGGCGACCCCGAGTACCAGGCCAACGACCAGCAGGGCGCGTTCGTCGAGCTCTTCGCGTACTCCAACGAGCTCGCCGCCCAACGCCGCGACGACCCGCGTGACGACATCGTGAGCAAGCTGCTCGGCGCCGAGATCGAAGGCGAGCAGCTGAGCGAGCTCGAGTTCGACATGTTCATGCTCCTGCTGTCGGTTGCCGGAAACGAGACGACACGCAACGCAACCGCGCACGGCATGCACGCGCTCCTCACCAACCCCGAGCAGTTCGACCTGCTCAAGAGCGACCCCGACGCCCACATCGCCAACACCGTCGAAGAGGTCCTCCGGTGGGGTTCGCCGGTGCTGCACTTCCGCCGCACGACGACCACCCCGACGGAGATCCGTGGCCAGGCGATCGACGCCGACGAGCGTGTGCTCATCTGGCACATCTCCGCGAACCGCGACGAGGAGATCTGGGACGACCCGTTCGTCTTCGACATCACCCGCGACCCGAACCCGCACGTCGCGTTCGGTGGCGGCGGCTCGCACTTCTGCCTGGGCGCCAACCTCGCCCGCACCGAGCTGCGGCTCATCCTGGAGGAGCTGGTCAAGCGCGTGCCCGACATGCAGCTCGCCGGCGAGCCCGACCGGCTGCTCTCCAATTTCATCGGCGGCATCAAGCACATGCCGGTGAAGTGGACGCCCGGCGCGCGGGTGCTCGCACCCACGGAAGCTTGACCACGGCTCGCACTTGAGTCCGGGAGGCATCCTCTCGGGACCCATCGACGGGCCCGAGCGCACCGCCGCGCAGTACCCACATCGTGAGGCGACGCCCGGGATCCGGGTGCTGCACCGCGCGTCCGGCTTCACCGGTGAGCTGATCGCCCTCGACGGCGACGAGATCGTGCTCCGGGGACACACCGGCTTGGAGAAGCGCTACCGCAACCTGCCCGGGACGTTCGCCGTCGACGGCACCGCGACGCATCTCGTGCCCGTGCGCACGTCAGGCGACGACGACCGACCTCGGGTGGCCGTCGGCAAGCGCACCGCGTCGGGCAGCCGCGCCGTCGTCGGTGCCAAGGCGCGCGTCGCGCGCGGCAGCCGCATCTGGGTGGAAGGCGTGCACGACGCCGAGCTGGTCGAGAAGGTGTGGGGTGACGATCTTCGGGTCGAGGGGATCGTGGTGGAGCGCCTCGACGGCGCTGACCATCTCCAAGACGAGGTGCGCGCGTTCGGACCGGGACCGGGACAGCGGTTGGGTGTGCTCCTCGACCACCTCGTCGCCGGGAGCAAGGAGGCTCGTCTCGCGGCCGCGGTGCGCGATCAGCACGTCCTCGTGACCGGTACGCCCTACGTCGACGTGTGGCAGGCCGTGCGACCCGGGGCCGTCGGCATCGATGCCTGGCCGGTGATCCCCAAGGGTCAGGACTGGAAGACGGGCATCTGCCACGCGCTCGGGGTGGAGGAGCCCCGAGTGATGTGGCGGCGCATCCTCGACTCGGTGCACGACTGGAAGCAGCTCGAGCAACCGTTCGTCGCCGCAGTGGAGCAGCTCATCGACTTCGTGACTGCGCCCTGATCACGCCACGTTCCCCGACGGCTTCGCTGGCTCAGCTGACTTCGACCGGCACCTCGCTGATCGCGCCGTCGCGGATCACGTAGGCGCGCAGCACCGGTTCGCCGTACTTGAGGCTCACGATCACGTACCACCACGCGGGGTCGACGGCCAGGCGCACGTCGGTGGGCGACGGGTACGCGTCGGTGTGCGTGTGCGAGTGCCACACACCGACGATCTCGTGGCCGCGCGACTCGGCGTCGCGCATCGAACGCAGGTAGTCACGCGGGTCGACGGTGTAGGTGCGCGCGGAGCGGTCGGCGTTCTCGCACGGGTACGCGCCGCTCACCTCGCCGGTGCCGGCATTCGTGTCCGGGTCGAGCGGCCCCGCCAGCAGCCCGCACGCTTCGTCAGGGAAGCCGTCGAAGCAGTGGGAGATGATCATCTCGTACTGCGCGTGCGTCAGTCGCAGATCCGGGGCTGCCATCGCCGGCAATCTAACGGACTGCGCTGGCCACCCAGATCTTGGAGTCGAGGTGCACACCGTCGGAGGTCGTGTGCTCGACCATGGTCGCCGTGAGCGCGTCCATCGCGCGCTCGGTCTGCGAGTCGTCGAGACCTTCGATGAGCGCGCGGAACACGCCGATCTCGCTGGCGTGCTGCGCGGCGGTGGCAGGTTCCGCGCCGTAGTCGTAGGCCGCGTGTACGTCGTCGAGTTGCACCGAGGACCAACCCGCTTCCCCGAGGATCCGCTGGAGTCGATCAGGGTCGGCCAACCCGAAGGGCCCCGGCACGTCCTCGGGGATCGGCGGCAGGTCGCGCCCCAGTGTCAATGCCGCGCGCGGGATCTCGACCCACTCGTTGCCCGCGATCGGTTGCCAGGTGACCACCACCAGCCGCCCGCCGGGCCGGGTCGCCCGGGCGAGGTTGGCGAACGCGGCCACCGGGTCGGCGAAGAACATCACGCCGAAGCGACTGATCACCGCATCGAAGCGGGCCTCGGCGAACGGGTGCACCTGCGCGTCGGCCTGCTCGAAGGTCACGTTGGCCAGCCCGTCGGCTGCGGCCGCCTCCCGAGCGCGGGCGAGCATGGCGGTCGACAGATCCACGCCGTGGGCATCGCCGTCGAGGGCGAGTCGCGCCGCCACCCGGGTGGTCTCGCCGGTGCCGCAGCCCACGTCGAGCACGTGATCGGTCGGTTGCACCGCGACGGCGGCGAAGAGGCGCTCGGTGTGTGCGGCGAGGGCGGCGTTCTGGAAGGCCTCGCGTGCCACCCACGCTTCACCCGACGGGCCGTCCCAGGACGCGGCTTGCTCGACATTCACGATCTCCGGCATCGGACCGGACGCTACCGTGCAGCCGGTGAGCAGGCGCGGCGACCAACTGGTCATCAGCAACCGCAAGGCGCGGCACGACTACCACGTGCTCGACACGTGGGAAGCCGGGATCATGCTCGCCGGCCCCGAGGTGAAGTCGATACGCGAGGGGCGCGCCAACCTCCAGGACTCCTACGCGCGCATCGACGACGACGAGCTCTGGCTCCTCGGCCTGCACGTGCTCCCCTACGCGTACTCACGTGAGGACCTCGACCCGGTGCGCAAGCGCAAGCTGCTGCTCCACCGCAAGGAGATCGTCGAGATCGAGCGTGCGCTCGCCGAGCGCGGCACCACCCTCGTGCCGCTGCGCGTGTACTTCAAGGACGGGCGGGCCAAGGTCGAGATCGCGCTCGCGCGCGGCAAGCGCGACTACGACAAGCGACAGGCGCTCGCCGAGCGCGACGCCAAACGTGAGGCCGAACGGGCCATGAAGGGCATCCGCGACTAGCCCGCGGTCTGCATGCCCGTGACGAGCCCACCGATCGAGCCGAGCGCGCGGCGCGGCCCCCCTGCCCCCACCGACGCGGCGTCCGTCCTCGAACACTGCCGACCCGGCACCCACCTCATCGTGCCGCTCGCCACCGGCGAGCCGGTCACCCTCCTCGACGCGATGCAGCACGGTGCCGACGGACTCGAACGGGTGACGGTCCACCAGATGCACGGGCTCCACGACCGCCCGTTCCTGCACGGCGTGAACCACGGCCACCTCGACTACTGCGCGTACTTCCTCTCCCCCGTCACCCGCGCCGCCTTCCTCGAACGCGCGTGCGAGCTCGTGCCCTGCCACTTCAGCGAGGTCCCCCGGCTCCTGCGTCGACTCCCCGATCCCAAGTTGGTGATCGCGTCGACGTCACCGATGGACCGCCACGGCTACTTCTCCCTCGGCACCAACGCCGACTACGTCGCCGCGTTCATCGGCCAGGTCCCGTTCTTCGTCGAGGCGAACGCGCAGATGCCGCGGACCTTCGGCCGCAATCAGCTCCACGTGAGCCAGACCGTCGGATGGACCGAGGCCGACTACCCGCTGTTCGAACTGACGCCCGTCGAACCCACCGACGTCGATCACCGGATCGCCGCGTTCATCGCCGAGCGCATCCCCGACGGTGCCACCATCCAGGCGGGGATCGGCTCGGTGCCCAACGCGGTGTTCGCGCAGCTGCGCGATCACCACGACCTGGGCATCCACACCGAGCTGCTCTCCGACGGCGTCATCGATCTGGTCGAGCGGGGCGTCGTCACCGGCACCCGCAAGGTGCGACGACCGACGAAGGTCGTCGGCACGTTCGCGCTCGGAACCCGGCGGCTCTACGACTTCCTGCACGAGAACGCTGCGGTCGAGCTCCTCCCCGTCGACTGGGTGAACGACCCGCGCATCATCAGCAGCGAACACCACTTCGTGTCGATCAACGCCACCCTCGAGGTCGACCTGCTCGGGCAGGCGGCGTCGGAGACGCTGAACGGGCACTACTACAGCGGCTCGGGGGGCCAGGCCGACTTCGCCCGCGGGGCGATGTGGTCCGAGCACGGTCAGGGCTTCATCGTCCTCCACTCGACCACCCACGACGGTGCGGTGTCGCGGATCGCGCCCCAGCTCCCAGCCGGCTCGGTCGTGACCACGCTGAAGAACACCGTCGACAACATCGTCACCGAGTACGGCGTGGCCGAGCTGCGCGGACGCTCGATCAGCGAACGCGCACGCGCCCTCGTGGCGATCGCGCACCCGAAGTTCCGCGACGAGCTCACGGCGCAGGCTCGGGAATTCGGCTATCTCTGACCGCCGCGCACGCCTGGCTCAGGGGCGCCGGTACGCGTAGATCGCGAGCGGGGCGAACACTGCGGTGATCGCGGCACACCAGATGAACGACGCGACCACGTAGTGACCGGTCGAGTGCTCGGTCAGCGCCGCGCCCGCCGCACCGTCCATCAGACCGCGCATCGCATTGCACACCTGGCTGAGCGGTTGGTTGCGAGCAAAGGGCTGCAGCCACCCCGGCAACGTGTTGACGTCGATGATCGCCGACGACACGAACACCAGGATGAAGAACGGGGTCGACGCGGCTTGCGCGGTCTCGGTGTCGCGCACGAAGAGCCCGATGGCGGCGAACACCCAGAAGAGTGCGAAGCCCCACACCAGCGCGATGACGTACGCGAGCACGATGCCGCCGAAGCTGCCCGAGAAGCCGAATCCGACCGCGACGCCGACGAGCGTCGTGATCGCGAGCAGCGCGGCCTGGCGGAGGAGATCGGCGATGGCGCGTCCGCCGACGACCGCCGAGCGCGCCATCGGCAGCGCCCGGAACCGCTCGATGAGACCCGACTTCGAGTCTTCGGCGAAGAAGATGCTCACTCCGAAGCCGTCGAAGATGGCGATCGTCGCGAGGTATCCGGGAATGAGGTAGTCGACGAAGGACATGTCGGGGATCTGGATCGAACCCCCGAACACGTAGCGGAAGAGGAGCAGGAACATCACCGTCTGCGCGACGCTTGCCACCAGCAGCTGCGGGGTGCGCAGCAGGTGCTTGATGTTGCGCCCCGCGATCACCGACGCGTCGTTGAGCGCGGCGCCGCGCGGCAGGTGGTTGGACACCGCCGCCTCCGCGGTGACGGGAGCTGACGTCACGGTCACTGCGGGACCTCCTGGTTGGTTTCGCGCTGACTCGGTTCGGGCTGCCTCGTTCCGGGCTGGTCGGTGTCGGCGTCGTCGGACACGGTGGTGTGCCCGGTGAGGGCGAAGAACACGTCGTCGAGCGACGGGCGGCGCAGCGTGATGTCGATCACCTTGATCCCTTGCTCGTCGAGCCGACGGACCGCTTCGACGAGGCTCCCGGCGCCCCCGCCGACCGGGAGGGACACCCGCCGGGTGCCGCGTTCGAGGGTCGGCCGTTCCGAACCGACGCCGTCGAGCAGCTCGACCACTCGGTCGAGGGCCTCGCCGTCGACGGTGACGTCGAGGACGTCACCGGCGAGACGTTGCTTGAGCTCGATCGGCGTGCCGTGCGCGATCACGGCGCCGTGGTCGATCACCACGACGTCGGACGCGAGCTGGTCGGCCTCCTCGAGGTACTGCGTGGTGAGGAGGATGGTGGCGCCTTCGTTCACGAGCTCGCGGAGGTAGGCCCACAGGTCGAGCCGGTTGGCGGGATCGAGCCCGGTCGTCGGCTCGTCGAGCAGGAGCACGCGAGGCCGCGCCACCAGCCCGGCGCCGAGGTCGACCCGGCGACGCATACCGCCGGAGTAGGTCTTGAGCTGGCGGTCGGCGGCGTCGGTGAGGCTCACGCGCTCGAGCACCTCGGCGGCGCGCTCCGCCGCGACCTTCTTCGACAGTCGCGACAGACGACCGACCATCTCGAGGTTCTCGCGCCCCGTGAGGGTCTCGTCCACCGCGGCGTACTGCCCGGCCAGGCCGATGCAGCGGCGCACCGCCGTCGGCTGCTCGACGACGTCGAAGCCGGCGACACGCGCGGTGCCGGCATCAGGTTCGATGAGCGTCGACAGGATGCGCACGAGCGTGGTCTTGCCCGCGCCGTTGGGTCCGAGCAGCGCCACCACGCCACCCTCGGGCACGGAGAGGTCGACGCCGGCCAGGGCCTCCGTCTCGCCGAACGATCGGGCGATGCCTTCGACTTCGACGATCGCATTCATGGGGCGGGCGTCTCCTCGTCCTCGTGGTTGCCGTCGCGCATCCGGTCGGCGTGGAAGCCCTTCCAGAACTCCACACCGTCCAGACGTTCCGACTCGATGTCGCGCGCCAACTGCTCGGTGAACGCGCAGTCGGCGTCGACCAGCGCGCGCTCGTAGTCCATCTCCGTGAGGAACAAGCGAGGCACGCCGTTGCCGGTCGCGGCGTCGACGATGGCGTCGAGCTCCGAGAGGCGTTCGTGCAACATCGCGACCCGCTGGTCGAGGAGAGCGACGACGCGTGCCGGTGGGAGCACGCCCATGAGCGACAGCCCGGCTTCGAACTTCGGGAACTCCTTGGCCGAGGTGCCCAGGAGCTCGGCCAACCACTCGTCGACCTCGGTGCGGCCGTCGTCGGTGATGCGGTACACGGTGCGCTCGGGTCGGCGACCCTCCCGCACCACCTCCTGCTCCTCGATCAGGCCCCGCTTCAGGAGGGTCTCGACCACGCCGTAGAGCGAGCCGTAGTTGAGGCGGATGCTGGCGTCCTGGCCGCGGGTGCGCATGGTCGCGGCCATCTCGTAGGGGTGCATGGGCCGCTCGGTGAGACACGCCATCACGGCCAGGGCGAGCGGGTTGCCGCGTCGCTTCGCCATGGTCCCTCCTCGTCATCCGGATCGAATACTCGGATCAGAGTATATGGAGTGAAGTAATTGCGCAAGGGGTTGATCCGCGGGTGCCGACGACCGATCTCTTCCCGTGCCCCCTTCGCTGCGCCGCCTCACCCTCGCGTGCGCGCTCGCGGCGCTGGTCGTCGTCGCGCTCACCGGTCGGAGCAGCGCGGACACGTCGGGCCGCACCCGGAACGCGCGCGCACGTCTGACGGCAAGGGTCACGACCGACCTACGCCGCCATCCCGCGATCCCAGGCGAGGCGGTGAGCGTCCGCGCTCCCGGTCTCAGCCTCGCGGTCGCCCGGGGCGACGCCGACCTCGCCGACCGGGTCCCGTTGCGCGTCGACACGCCGTTCCGGATCGCGAGCGTGACCAAGACGTTCGTGGCGGTCGCGGTGTTGCGGCTCGTGGAACAGGGGAAGATCGACCTCGACGCCCCGATCGCTCGGTACCTGTCGGCCGCGTCAGTCGCGACGTTGAGCCGCGGTGGCTACGACCCCGACGCGATCACCGTGCACGAGCTGCTCGATCACACCTCGGGCCTGTTCGACTACGCGAGCAGCGACGCGTACGACGCCGTGAACACTTCGGATCCAGGCCACTCGTGGACACGCGCGGAGCAGCTCGAGTTCGCGGTCGACCACGGCACGCCGGTCGGCGCGCCCGGAGCGGTGTACCACTACGCCGACACCGGATACGTGCTCCTGGGTGAGCTCCTCGAACGCGTCACCGCGCAACCGCTCGCGCGCGCGGTGCGCGACGAGGTGGGCTTCGAGCGGCTCGGTCTCGTCCACACGTGGTGGGAGCACCTCGAGTCGGCCCCGGCCGGGGAGCCAGCACGCGCCCACCAGTACTTCGACACCGAGTTCGACAACTCCTCGCTCGACGCGTCGGCGGATCTCTTCGGCGGTGGTGGGTTGGTGTCGACGGTCGGCGACGTGAGCCGCTTCTTCCAGGCCCTGTTCGACGGGCGGGTGTTCGACCACGACGCCACCCTCGACACGATGCTCACCGTGTCCCGACCTGGCCGCCACGACGGCGCGGCGCTCGGCATCTTCACGTGGACGGTCGCCGGGGTCCGGTGCTGGGGACACCCCGGCTACTGGGGCACGGTCGCCGCGTACTGCCCGGCGCGACACGTCGCGTATGCCCTCACCACGAACCAGGCCGACGAGGGCGCGATCGACACCGGACCGCTCGAGCGCACGATCGTCCGTCTCGCCCGCCGGTAGGACCCCTGCCCGAGGCGTCCCCGGCGCCGGTACCATGGTGAAGCTGCACCAACCGACACGCACCGGTGCGGCACTTGACATGGGGGTGCGTGGCTTCGATTTCGGATGATCGAGGTGGGGGAAGCGAGCCGACGTCGCCGGATCGTCGTGAAAGAGCCGGCAACGTGCAGAAATGCCAACACCAACGAGGGCAACCTCGCACTCGCGGCCTAGTACCAACTAGACGCGCGTCCCTCCCGGCCCAGCCGCTCGGCCGGAACCGGGACGCCATCAAGAGCGGCTTACCGTCGAGGATCGCCTCAGTACTCGACGGGACACTTCACTGAGGCTGGGGTCGCCATCCGCCGCCGGTGAGTGGAGGCGACCCGAGATCAATTCCCGGATGCGCTCGGAGAAGCCCCACTGAAATCCCGGAAGACGCGGGTTCGACTCCCGCCACCTCCACCCACTCTTCGGGCACGTTTTCGCAACTGGCCCCAGGAGCTCCGTGACACAGATTTGACACAACGCGACACGCGTCGCTCGCAGATCTGCGTCGAATCTTGCTTCAGAACGCGTCCAGCTGCCTCGTGCGAGCGCGTCCGATCTAGTCCTGTCGAAGGCCACGGCGCCGAGCGCTACCGAACCTGGATCGAAGTCGACGGACTGACGCGATAGGGCCAGAGCGAAGCTGTTCTGGCGCGTGGAGCGCACTGCATTCGACCCGCTGTCAACCTGCGAGGTTCGGCTGAGCGGCCACCGGCGACGGGGTGACGGTGAAGCTGAAGGCGTCCGTACTCATCGGCCCGTTCGCCTCATGGCAGACCACGGCCACTCTGTACTCGCCTGGCGCTGCTTGCGGAACGGTGAAGGTTCCGTTGGGTGGCGTGAATGGCTCGCCACCAGTCATGTCGATGGGGGGAATCGGAGGAGGGCTCGGCTGCAACACCAACGTCATCGGCGTCTGACATGGACGCAGGTCTGGTGCAACAAGGTTCGATGCGCCGGTGAAGGTGACGACTGTTCCGGTCGGCCCAGACGACTGGGACACCTGGATGTTCCCTTCCCCACAAGCGGGCACCGCCCAGAAGGCGACAGCGACGAGCGCCGCTGCGATGGAAATCACTTTCCTCATGCAGTGACGACGTGTGACCGCGTTGCGAGGTTGCCAAACCTTGCCACCGCGCCAGATCACACCCGATCCGGCGCTGACCGAAGGGCCAGATCTGGCGCGTCGACGTTGGCGATGCAGTTGCGCGGTGACCTGCGCGTGGAGCGGGGTTCCACAAACCGGATTACCGTACGGCGATGACGGGCGAGCCTCGCGTCCTGATCGTTGGAGCTGGTGTCGGTGGGCTGACCTTGGCTGCAGGGCTGCAGACCTTCGGCATCGCCCCTACCTTGATCGAAATTGACAGTTCTTCGCTGGGCCGCGGCCTAGCGCTGATGCTGACCAGCAACGTCTCGCTCGCCTTGCGACGTATCGACCTGGACGGCGCAGTTGCTCGCGAGGGCACGGTTCTCGACGAGATTCTTCAAACAGATGCATCGGGAGCGTCGGTCGATCGTCACGACTTCCGGCCCGCAAACGACCGTTACGCGCCGACCTTTGGCATCACACGTGATGGTCTGATCTCGGCCCTCTCCACCGGAGCACCATTCCCGGTGTCGTACGGCACGACGGTGACCTCCGTCGATTGGTCGACGGAGGCGCCCAGCGTGACGTTCTCGGACGGAACACGAGATCAATTCGATCTCGTCGTCGGTGCCGATGGCATTCGCTCCGCCGTACGCGACGCGATCTTCCCCGACGTTCAGCCGATCTATCGCTCGTTCGGGGCGTGGCGCACCGTCATGAGCTCGCCTAGCAGCGACAGGGTGTTCACGATCAGCTCGATGCCCGGAAGCCTGCTCGGAAGCTTCCCCGTGGGGCCGGAACTTGTGTACGCGTTCCTTCTGGTCCACGCGGCGGAAGTGACATCGCTCTCACGCGCTCAGCACCTTGCTCGCTTCAAGGAGCTCGCTTCGGCGTTTCATGGGCCGATCCCGACACTCATCCAAGAGCAGCACGACCCAACCCGCGTCATATTCGTACCTGTGCACGAGGTCGAGACGCCGTCGTATTGCCGTGGCCGAGTGGTGCTCATCGGTGACGCGGCCCACGCGTTCCCTCCGCTCTTGGCGCAAGGTGCAGCTATGGCGATCGAGGATGCCGTCGCGCTCGCCGAATTGATCGGAGCCAACGGCGACCTCGACCGAGTTCTCCGACGATACGAGGCGGCCCGGCAACCACGAGTGGAGATGATTCGCGCCGCGGTGCGTCATCGGACCGTCGCCAGAGGGTTCGAGGGGCCCGTCACGCCCGAGCTGCTCGAGCAACACCCACTCGTCTTCTCCAGTTCGCTGAAGGCCTACGACGATCTCATCGAAGATCCTTTCGCACTTGCGCGCCCCAACGAGACTTGAGACCAACACCCAAGCGTTGAGGCACGTGGGAAGCGCATAATGCCCGGTGGTCTCAGTCTGTCAAGGCAGACGTGGCGAACGTCGACGCCGCGCTCGTCGGCGACATCGTTGAAGCTGACGAGCCGACCTCGTGCCGGCGGCGTCGTGTGGCCATGGGCTGTTGCTCCTCGTGTTCGTGTGTACATCCGGTAAGCCGCGTGGCGAGCCGCGACTTCGCGGTGGTGTCCGCAATTGCTACTCACCGTCCGGTGATGCATTTCGCTACCTCCCCATGGGCTCACACACCCCGGCCCGACGAATCCGGCCACCCGAACGCAACTTCACTTGTCCGTCTGATAGGGCCGTGACGCGAACATCGCAAACCACTTCCTGACACACGACGCGACCTGCGATCGAGCTCGAAGCCGACCATCTCCTCACCACCGACCGGCGCTGGAAGACGCTGCGAAGACTCGGCCTCGGTGCTCGCTCTACCGTCGTCGGATAGTCGACAGCGTGGTCGGCTCGACCGTGAGCCTCCCTGGAAGCAAGGAGTCGTCGACGAGCTCGCTGATTCGTGGTGGGCCACCCATCGTGAAGCTCGCGCCGAGCACGCGACGCGGCAACGGGCAGCCGCTCGAGAACCATGTGCGGCCCTCCTCCGGGCGCGCGTGCAGGGTTCGATCGACCGGGCGGAGGTCGAGCGGTTCACCTCGGAGGAGCTGGCCGACGGCCACAACCCGAAGCGGGTCCTCGACATGGTGTCGATCGTCTCGGCGGTCGTGAAGGGTGCCGTGCGCGCCGGGCTGTGTCGCGACAACCCCGCCGCCACCACAGCATCCCGGTCCGACGCGCGAAGGTCGGTCGCGCCGCGGTGTTGACGATGACCGAGGTCCATCGTCTCGTCGAACACACCTACGACCGAGTGCTGCCGCTGGTGGAGGTGCGCCGGCACCCCAGGCCGCTACGAGACCTGCTGCATCCACACCGTCGTGTCAGCCGGTAGGAACCCCATCGCCGGCAGCTCGCTGCTGGCGATGATGACGGAGCCGTCCGGGAGCGGCACGGACGACGATCCGAAGTTCGTGAGCGACACCCAGCACGCGTCGCGACGGAACGCGACCACGGGATCGTCGAACGCGATCCACTCGAGGTGCTCGTCTCGCTGCAACTCGCGGCGCAGCGCGACGGCGCGCCGGTAGAAGGACAAGGTGGAGCGCGGGTCGACATCCTGCACATCGACCGCGTAGGAACCGAACCACCCCGGCTGCGGAAGGTAGGCACCGTCGCGGCCGAACCCGAACGACGTGCCGGTCGCGGTCCACGGCAACGGCACCCGACACCCGTCACGCCCGACGTCGGTACCTCGGTTCCGGAAGAACACCGGGTCCTGCCGCGCCTCGTCGGGGATGTCGGCCACCTCGGGGAGGCCGAGCTCTTCACCCTGGTAGAGGTACATGCTCCCCGGCAACGCCGAGCGCGAGCAGCGTCGCGGCGCGGGCGCGCCGCAACCCCAGTGCGCGGTCCTCGACCGCCGGATCACCGCCGGTGAGCAACCACGCCGCGGGTGCGATCCCCTCTGACAGTCCGAAGCGCGTGACGTGGCGGACGAAGTCGTGGTTCGACAACACCCACGTGCTCGAGGTGCCGCTCTCGCCGGCGAGCGCGAGGTTGTCGCGGATCACCTGCCGGAACTGCGCGGGATCCCACGTCGGCCTGGAGCAGATCGAAGTTGAACGCCTGGCCGAGCCCGGTGCTGCTGGCGTAGCGGACTCGCCGATCGGGCGAGACCCAGGCCTCGGCGACCGCGGTCAAGGGTGGCGAGTACGAGTTGAACACGTCGCGCCATTCCCGGTAGATCCCGTCGAGCGTCGTCGCGGTCCCAGATCGGGTGCTGACCCGGCGGGTACAGCCCGCTGGTGGGATCCAGCCCGCGCAGCAGGTCGTCGCCGGTGGGCAACTCGTCGGGCAGATCCTTGGCCAGGAGGTTGGCGACGTCGACCCGGAAGCCGTCGACGCCGCGGTCACCCCAGAACCGCAGCGTGCGCAGGAAGTCGGCGCGGACCTCGGCGTGGTTCCAGTTCCAGTCGGGCTGCTCGGCGGTGAAGAGGTGCAGGTACCACTGCCCGTCCGGCACCCGGGTCCAGGCGGGGCCACCGAAGAACGACTGCCAGTCGGCGGGTGGGTCCTCCCCGTTCGACCCGGTGCCGTCGCGGAAGACGTACCGGTCGCGCTCGGGTGAGCCGGGCGGTGACGCGAGCGCAGCGCGGAACCATTCGTGACGATCGGAGCTGTGGTTGGGCACGATGTCGACGATGACCTTGATGTCGCGCGCGTGGAGTGCACCGACGAGCGCGTCGAACTGCTCGAGCGTGCCGATCGTCGGATCGACGTCGCGGTAGTCGTCGATGTCGTACCCGCCGTCGACGAGCGCCGACGGGTAGAACGGGCTCAGCCACACCGCGTCGACACCGAGCCGTTCGAGGTGCTCGACGCGCGAGATGATGCCCGCAAGGTCGCCGATGCCGTCACCGTTCGCGTCGGCGAAGCTCCGCGGGTAGATCTGGTACACGACCGCCTGACGCCACCACGTCGCGTCGAGGTCGCGGCCCACGCCGGTCATCGCGACGACGGCGCCGGCTGCGCGCCGCGGACCAGACGTCCCGGGCGCGCCTCGGTGAGCTCGCCATCGTCGAACAGCACCTCGCCGCGCTTGACGGTGGCGCGGTACCCATCCGCCTGTTGCACGTAGCGTCCGCTCCCACCAGGAAGATCGTGGACGAGCCGGGGCCGGCGGACCCGGACGGTCTCGAGGTCGATCACGTTCAGGTCGGCGAGGTAGCCGGGCGCGACGACGCCCCGGTCGGCCCAACCGAGGTAGCTCGCCTGGCGGAGCGTCTGGCAGTGCACGAGGTACTCGAACGGGATCGGCGCCAGCGCGGTGTCGCGACCCCAGTGACCGAGAGCGAAGGTGGGGAACGACGCGTCGCAGATCGTCGTGCAGTGCGCGCCCGAGTCCGAGAGACCGAACAAGGCGCGCGGCGACACGAGCATCTCGCGCACGGCCGTGAGGTCACCGCTCGAGAAGTTCGCGAACGGCGTGTACACGACTGCGTCGTCGGTCGGCGCCGCGCGCGACACGTCGTACAACACTGCGATCGGCGAGGTACCGGCGGCGCCGGCACGGGCACCGACGGAGTCGTCGGCCGACGGCGAGTAGTCAGGGGGATCGGCCATGGGGAAGAGCTTGTCGAAGTCGGGCGCCGGCGCGTTCCCGCCGGCGATGCTGTCCTCGACCTCCCGGATCACGAGCGCCCGCACGTCGGGAGCCGCGAGGCGCGCGGCCCGCTGCTCCGGTGCTTCGCCCATCACGTCGCGGTAGGTGCGCGACCGCATGAGCAGGTTGCGGGGCGCATCGGCGGCGTACGCGCCACCGATGGGACGCGGCGCAACCTGCGCCCACACGTTCCCGCCCTCGGCGTGGACCCGATCGAGCCGCGCGAGCACCTCCCGGTACCGGTGGGTCTCCGAGCCCAATTGCAGCAGCGACATCGAGACCGGCCGGCCCAGCCGCGTGAGCGCCTCGACGAGGCCGAGCTCGGTTGCGACGTAGTCGGAGTCGGGCGACTGGTACACGTCGCTGATGAGCTGCACGACTCCGAGCCCAGTGTCGCGACAGGCCGACGCGATGCCGATGACCTCGTCGGCGGAGGCCGACACCGTGCCGATCGGGGCACCGTCGCTCCGGGTGCGGTGGTTGACCGAGCGCGATGTCGAGAACCCGATGGCGCCCGCGCGCAGCGCACGCGCGACCTCGCCCGCCATGCTCGCGATGTCGTCCGCGGTCGCGACTTCGGTGTGGTCCGAACCGCGCTCGCCCATCACGAAGCGGCGCACCGCGGAGTGGGGAACGTGGGCCGCGAGATCGAAGGCGTAACGACCCTGGTCGATGACGTCGAGGTACTCCTCGAACGTCTCCCAGGTGAAGTCGAACGCCTCGCCCATCGTCGCGGCCGAGATGTCCTCGACCCCGTCGAGCAGGTCGAGGATCCACTCCCGATCGGCCGGTCGCGCAGGCGCGATCCCCACACCGCAGTTGCCCATCACGACCGACGTGACCCCGTGCACCGAGGACTGCAACATCTCGTCGTCCCACAGGAGCTGGGCGTCGAGGTGGGTGTGGATGTCGATCCACCCGGGGGTCACCGCGAGGCCGTCGGCATCGATCTCCCGGTGGGCGGGGCCGACCCCCTCCCCGACCTCGGTGATGCGATCGCCGTCGACCGCGACGTCGGCGACGCGCGCGGCGTCACCGGTCCCGTCGATGACCGAGCCGTTGCGGATCACGAGGTCGTGCACGAGGTTCCTTCCGATGTCATGGCAACGCGCGGAGCGGGGCAGGACGACGCAACGACCCGCGCAGTGCACGCACCGTCTCGGGTGATGGCGGGGTGGCCAGGAACGCGACGATGCCGTCGAGGAGTTGGCTCACGTGGAGTGCGTAGGGTTCGATGACGCCGCCGTGCTCGCGGACGCGTTGGCGGTCCGCGCACTGGTGCAGGCACAACGCCGACGCGCGGTTGATCCGCCGTTCCCGGAGCTGTTTCGGGACGTCCGGGAGAAGCGCGCCCACGCGGCGGAGGTACCGACGCTGCGACGCCTGGCGCGCCGAGGGGAGCTCGTCGAACGGATGGGCGCTGCCGCCAAAACGCTGCAGCTGTTCGACGAACATCAGGTAGTAGCAGTCGGGGTCCTCACCGAGCTCGATCACCGGCAGCAGGTACGCCTCCACGACCGCGCGGAGATCGTCGGGCGCGGCGCGCTCCTCCAGCAGCGCTCGCCGGTTGTCGAGCAGCTCGATGCGGTTCACCAGGATCGCCTGGATGAAGCGCTCCTTCGTGCCGAAGTGGTACTGGACCACCGTGTTCATGCCCATGCCGGCTTCGGTGCCGATGCGGCGGAGGGACACGCCGTCGAGCCCGTGCAACGCGAAGAGTCGCTCGCCCGTCAGCACCAGGGCTTCCTTGGTCGACTTGTTGACGGTTGCGGATGCTGCCGACGGGATGGCCATCGGTCCAGGAAACCACGTCTGGACACGGTAGGTCAACTGCCCTAATAATAGCGCAGGTATTGCTCAGCACCAGGGGGAACGTGTTCAACAAGACGCGAGTGTTCATGGTGGGTGTGGTCTGTGCCGCGGTGGCGATGACGGGCGCGGTGTCCGCCACCACCGCGTCGGGCGCAGCGGAGAAGCCGACTGCGACGGAGATCGGGGTGACCGCGACCGAGATCCACATCGCGGTCATCGCCGACGTCGACAACCCGATCGTCCCGGGCCTGTTCCAGGGTGCCGTCGACGGCGTGAAGGGCGCCGCGAAGTACCTGAACAGCAAGGCGGGCGGCGGTGGCGTCGCCGGTCGCAAGCTCGTGGTCGACTTCACCGACTCGAAGTTGAATGCCAACGCTGCGCGCAACGCGACCATCACTGCGTGCGGCCAGGACCTCGCGATGGTCGGGACCAGCACGACCGGGCTCACCACAGCGGCCGACATGGTCAACTGCGCCGACCAAGCCGGCGCGGTCACCGGCCTCCCCGACATCCCCGCCATCGGAGGCGCCGTCGAGAGCTGCGCACCGGTGGCGTACCCGATCAACCCGAATCCTCTGGTCTGTTCGACGCAGGACCAGACCCCACAGACGTATCAGACGAACCAGGGCGTGTTCACCTACCTCGCCAAACATCACAAGGGGCTGCACGGCGCCTACGTGGGGACCAACGACAACCAGGCCGGCATCGTGACCGGCCAGACGTTGATCCACGCAGCGACCGGCGCGGGCATCCCCGCCGACTCCACGACCAACGTCTCCGCGCTCGCGCCGCAGAGCGCATACACGCCGGTCGTCCAGGCGATGAAGCAGGACGGGTCCAACTTCCAGTACACGATCGGCGCGGTCAACGGCATGATCGCGATGCGGAGCGAAGCACAACTGCAGGGGCTCAACGATCCCGACATCATCTGGATGTGCACGAGCTCCTGTTACGACAAGCAACTGCACGACCAGGCCGGCACGATGGACGGCACTGACGTCTTCCTGGGGTTCCTGCCGTTCGAGGAGGCGAAGTCCAACCCGATGCTGGCGAACTTCGTGAAGTACACCGGTGTCGACAAGGTCAACGGATTCGCCGCCTTCGGCTGGATCGCCACGATCGCATTCGCCGACGCGGTGAAGGCGGTCGTGGCCAAGGACGGCGTCAACGGCCTCACACGCAGCGCGTTGTTCGACGGCATCAAGACCCTGACCAAGTTCGACGCCGACGGGATGTACGGCACCACCGACGTGGCCGACCGCAAGATCACGCCGTGCGTGCTCCTCGTCCAGTTCAAGAACGACAAGTTCGTGCGGGCCTGGCCGTCCAAGGTCGGCACCTTCGACTGCAAGCCCTCGAACGCCGTCACGTTCCGAGCCGACTACCTCAACGGCTGAGGAGCGAGCCGCGCCGATGCTCGACATCCGGAAGTGGACGAACGACTCCGTGGTCGGCGCGTCCGCGGCGACGACCACGACGGTCAGTCCCTGATGCTGCGCTGGGGGATCGCCGGCACCGGCACCATCGCGGGCGTCTTCGCCGACGCCATCACCAGGGTCGACGACGGCGTCGTCACCGCGGTCGGCTCGCGGACGGCGAACGGGGCGCGCGGCTTCGCCGACCGGTTCGGGATCCCGCACGCGCACGGGGGCTATGACGCGCTCGCTGCAGACCCGGACGTCGACGCCGTCTACGTCGCGACACCGCACGCGCGCCACCTCGCGCACGCGACGATGGCCCTCGACGCCGGGAAGCACGTCCTCTGCGAGAAGCCGCTGACCCTGAGCCACCGCCAGTCCGCGCTCCTCGTCACATGCGCGCGGCGCAATGGCGTGTTCCTCATGGAGGCGCTGTGGAGCCGCTTCCTCCCCGCATACCGCGCGATCGATGCACTCCTGCACGACGGCGAGATCGGAGAGGTGCTCGCGATCGAGGCGTCGTTCGGATTCCGCGCCCCGCTCGATCCCGCCAGTCGCTTGTTCGCGCGCGGTCTCGGCGGCGGTGCGCTCCTCGACGTCGGGATCTACCCGGTGCACCTCGCCCACTCGGTGCTCGGGGTGCCGACCGCGGTCGACGCGACCGCCCGCATCGGCAGCACCGGGGTGGACGAGCACACCGTCGTCACGATGGAGTTCGCGAGCGAAGCGCTCGCCGTCGCGCAGGCAGCCATCCGGACCGACCTCGCGTCGACCGCCCGGATCTCTGGCACCGACGGGTTCATCGACCTTCCCGCGTTCATGCACTGCCCGGCACACGTCGACGTCACGCGCTTCGCCGACGGCGGACGTCGGCGCGTCGACACCCCGCCCGGCGACGCGCCCTTCCGCTTCGAGATCGACGAGGTACACCGCTGCCTCGACGCGGGTCGGACCGAGAGCGCGATCATGCCCCTGGCCGATTCGCTCGCCCTCGCGTCCACCCTGGACCACGCGCGCGCGGCGATCGGCATGTCCTATCCCGACGAGGAGTACGACCCGTGACCATCGAGGCCAACGCCACGACCGCGCCCACCTTCGATCCCGATGCGCTGCGGGAGAAGTACCGCGAGGAGCGCGACAAGCGGCTGCGACCTGACGGCAACGACCAGTACCGCGAGGTCACGGGTGAGCTCGCGCGCTACCTCGACGATCCGTGGTTCGACGACACCGAGGTGCGCGATCCGCTCGACGACGAGGTCGACGTGCTCATCGTCGGCGGCGGGTTCAGTGGGCTGCTCGCCGCGGCCCGGCTCCGTGAGGGCGGCGTCCGCTCGATCCGCATCGTCGAGTCGGGCGGGGACTTCGGCGGCACGTGGTATTGGAACCGATATCCCGGCGTGCAGTGCGACATCGAGTCGTACATCTATCTCCCGCTGCTCGAAGAGCTCGACTACATGCCGACGGAGAAGTACTCGTACGGCCCGGAGATCTGGGCGCACACGCAAGCCATCGGACGCCACTACGCCCTGTACGACGACGCGTGCTTCCACACGCGTGTCACCCAGATGACGTGGGACGACGACGCACGACGTTGGCTGGTCGACACCGACCGCGGTGATCGCATCGCCGCGCGCTTCGTCATCACCGCCATCGGTCCGCTGCACCGACCCAAGCTCCCTGGCATCCCCGGCGTGGAGACCTTCGCCGGACACTCGTTCCACACCAGCCGATGGGACTACGCGTACACCGGTGGCGACACCCACGGCGGCCTCACCGGCCTCGCCGACAAACGGGTCGGCGTGATCGGCACGGGCGCGACCGCGGTGCAGTGCATCCCGCACCTCGGCAAGTGGTCCGAGCGGCTCTTCGTGTTCCAGCGCACGCCGTCGTCGATCGACGTGCGCGGCAACCGGCCGACCGACCCCGAGTGGGTCGAGTCGCTCGAGCCGGGCTGGCAGCAACAGCGGATCGACAACTTCAGCACCCTCGTGTCGGGCGGATTCGCCGAGGAGGACCTCGTCAGCGACGGCTGGACCGAAGCCATCCGCAGGCTCGGACGCGCCGCGGCACGCGATTCCGGTCTCAGCGCCGAGGAGTTCATGCTCCAACTGGAGCTGGTCGACTTCGAGAAGATGGAGCAGATCCGCGCTCGCGTCGACGAGCTGGTCGACGACGACGCGACCGCCGAGGCCCTCAAACCGTATTACCGGCAGTTCTGCAAGCGACCGTGCTTCCACGACGACTACCTGCTGACGTTCAACCGTCCCAACGTCACGCTCGTCGACACTGGCGGGCAGGGCGTCGAGCGGATCACCGAGCGCGGCGTCGTGGTCGCCGGCACCGAATACGAGCTCGACTGCCTCGTCTTCGCCACCGGGTTCGAGGTCGGCACCGACTACACCCGGCGCGCCGGCTTCGACATCGTGGGTCGCGACGGGCAGGCGCTCAGCGCGAAATGGGCCGACGGCGTCGCCACGTTCCACGGGATCCTCAGCCGCGGGTTCCCGAACTGCTTCTTCATGGGCGGCGTGCAGTCGGGGCTGAGTCCCAACTTCACCGAGCTCTACGGCGAACAGAGCCGCCACATCGCATACGTCATCGAGCAGGTGGTCGCCGAGCCCACGGCGACGGTCGAACCCACCGCGGAGGCCGAAGCCGGGTGGGTCGACGTGATCCGCGCGTCGGAGAGCTTCCGGTCCGACTTCTTCGAGTCGTGCACGCCGGGCTACTACAACAACGAAGGCCGGCCGGGCGAGGGCCCGGGCTGGTTCGGGGGCAACTTCGGCGGCGGCGCCCCGGCGTTCTTCGCGCTGCTGCGCGAGTGGCGGGCCGAGGACCGGCTCGTCGGGCTCGACATCCGACCGGTCGTCGGTCGTTGAAGACATCGAGAGGTCTCGCTGCGCTCCGCGCCGTCGCCGCGGTCAGGGAGCAGCCACTGCTCGGCGGTTCGGCACCCGCGTGAATTGCAACATGCCGTCGTCGACAGGATCGCGGAGCAGCCGTCGCGCGTCGGCGCGGTAGCTCTTCGGCACCGACCACGCGCCCGTGCCTTGCCGCGGGATGCGGTCGACGGCTCGCGTCAGGTATCCGGCTGCGAGATCGAGCATCGACCGGGTGGGCATCGTCGGATCGTCGGGTGACACCACAGCCGTCGTTGCTCCGGTGTCGCGCATGTGGCGGAGCACGCGACAGACCCACGTGCACGCGAGATCGACCTTCAGGGTCCATGACGCGTTCGTGTAGCCGAACACGTAGGCGAAGTTCGGTACGTCGGACAGCATGACGCTCTTGTAGACGATGCGTTCTCCGGCCGACAGCACTTCGCCGTCGACCACCACCTGCATGTCGCCGAGTGCGAGCACCTCGAGGCCGGTGGCCGCAACCACGATGTCGGCCTCGACCTCCTCGCCCGAAGCCAGGCGGATCCCGTGTTCGGTGAAGGTGTCGATGACATCGGTGACGACGCCGGCGCGTTCCGACGAGATGGCGCGGAAGAGGTCGCCGTCGGGCACGACGCACATGCGCTCATCCCACGGCGCGTACGCGGGCGTGAAGTGGGTGGCGACGTCGTAGCCGTCGGGGAGGCGCCGGGTGGCGTCGCCGATCAGCAACCGCCGCATCGCGCGCGGGAACCGACGACACAACCGGTAGAACAGCGCCTGGGTCGCCTGGTTCTTGCGGCGGGTCCACTCGAGCGCGCGCGCCGGAGCCAGACGACGCTGGAGCACCTCGGCGATCGGATCGTGAGCCGGGAGCGACACGTAGTAGCTCGGCGAGCGCTGGACCATCGTGACCCGCGCGCCGCGCTCGACCAACGCCGGCACGAGCGTGGCGGCGGTGGCACCACTGCCGATGACCACGACGCGCGCGCCGTCGACGGCAAGGTCGTCGGGCCAGGCCTGCGCGTGGACGTACGTGCCTCCAAATCGCTCGACCCCGGCGAAGTCGGGTAGGTGCCCCTGGTCGTAGCGGTAGTACCCGGTGCCGGCGACGATCCACCAGCACTGCAGGCGCATCATCTCCCCGGTGTCGACCCGTTCGACGTCGAGCGTCCAGCACGAGTCGACCGACGACCACTCGATCCGCCGCACTCGGTGCCCGAGACGCACGTGATGGCGCAGGTCCTGCTCGTCGATCGCGTCGTCGAGGTACCGGAGGATTGCGTCGCCGCGGGCGACCGTGTCGTCGTCGGTCCACGGCTTCCACGTGTACGCGTACGTCTGCACGTCGGAGTCGGAACGAACGCCCGGGTACCGGAACAGGTCCCAGGTGCCGCCGATCGCGTCGCGCGCCTCGAGCACCGTGAACGACAGCGTCGGAAGCTCCGACCGCAGGTGATGGGCGGCGCCGATGCCGGACACCCCGGCACCGACGACGACCACGTCGAACCATTCGCCCGCGTGCTCCACGCGGGCGAATGCTACGCCGTGACTGCGTTCCCGATCGACGCCTCGAGACGACGGTCGTACTCGTCGGCCAATGCCCTCAGTGCCGCGGCGCCGTCGCCCTCGAACGACGAGCCGTGCATGATCGCGAGGCGCGCCGGCGAGAGCTCGGCGAGCGCCCGGATCGAACGCGCCGTCTGCGGCGTGAGGCAGGTCGCCTGGAACATGTCCTCGGCCTGGGCCGCCGCTTCGAGCAGGTCGCCGTCGGTCACTGCCGGTCCCTGTCCGACCTGGCTGAAGAGATCACCACAGAACAACGTGTTCGTGGTCTCCTCGACGATCGAGTGCGCGTCCCACCCGTGCGGCACGTGCGGCGTGTCGAGGTTGCGCACGCGCTTGCCCCCGAGGTCGATCACCTCGTCGGGTCCGAGCGGACGGGGCGCCCGGTCGGCCTGGTCGTCGATCGACACCATGCACCCGAGCGCGCTGTGCGCCACCTGCGCGTTCGGTGCCGCGGCGAGGAACTGGTTCATCGCGCCGCACTCGTCCGCCTCGAAGTGTCCGAACATGATCCACCGCAGCCGGTCGACCGGCATCACCGTGGCCATGGCTTCGGCCACGACCGGGAACATCCCCCGCGCGCCCGTGTGGTACAGCAGCGGCTCGTCGGCGTCGACGAGGAACTGGTTGAAGGTGAAGCCGGTCGGTCCGATCTCCGGCACCAGCGTGCTGATGCGGTAGATGCCGTCGGCGATCTCGGTGATGTCGGTCATGGGTGAGCTGCTCCTGGGTTCGATGGGCCGGTTCAGAGTGGAAGTGGGTGGGCGAGGACGCCGGCGCCTGGGAGGCGGCCGGAGAGGGTGCGGACGAAGTCGAGGGCGTCGATCGTGACGTGCTCGCCGCCTGCTCCCTGGGTGTAGGTGCCGCCCGCAGGTCCATCGAGCACGAGCACGAACGGCTGACCGTGGATGCCGGCCCACTCGGCGACGAGGTCTGCCACCAGCCGGCCGTCGTGCTCGGGGCTGAGCTCCATGGGCCGACCGGTGGCGGCGGCGAGGTCGATGCGGTGGGCCCAGACGTCTCGGGTGAAGCCGACGTCGAGGAGGTACCAGAGACCCACCCACCCGACGGGTGCGCCGAAGGGGATCGGAACGTGGCGCATCGGCGCCGGCGTGGCCCACCGACCGGCCACCGCGTTCGGCCCGACCGCAGTGAGCTGCGCCACGAGCTCGTCGTTCGACAGCGACCGCCGCTCCCGGATCTGCAGCTCGTTGATCCCGTCGACCCAGTGGTGCGAGTCGATCTGGCGGTTCACCGGGATCCCGCGCACGAACTGGTGGGCGAATTCCTTGCGGGACGCCTGCGCGTCGGCCGATCCGAGGACATGGAGCGCGACGTCGCGCACGGTCCATCCGGTGCAGTCCGTGGACCGCACCCATTCCTCGTCGGTGAGCGACGCGCACTGCGCCGCGAACCTCCGGAACTCCTCGTCCGCGAGCACACGCGCCTCCGGCCGATCGATCCGCGCGATGTCCGCGACGCGCGTCGCGTCGGGCGATGTGCTCACCGTCGCCTCCGGTTCGGCAAGTGGTCGAGATACAGGTCGATCAAGCGATCGAGGTGCCGTACCCATCGGTCCCCTCCTGGTTCGTTGCTGTTCTGTGAAGCGATCAGGCCCCCCACCATGGCGATGACGCAGTCGACATCACCGGGGGCCCGCATCCCAGCGGCGCGCAGCAGCACGACGGTGCGTTCGAGCGCCTCGACCGCAGGCGCGTACGCCTCGGGCGACGGCTCGAAGCCGGGGATCGGACGGGCGAAGAGCAGTTCGTGGCGGGCGACGTCCTCGACCGCGAAGTCGACGAAGCCGCGCAGCAGCACCTTCAACGCGTCACGAGGCTCGTCGGGGAGGTCGAGCGCCTCGAGGCGGGCCAGCAACGCACGGTTGCCGTCGGCGAACATCGCGTCGTAGAGGGCCAGCTTCGAGTCGAAGTACTCGTACAGCGACGGTTGGCGGATGCCCAGCTCCCGGGCGAGGCCGTGCAACGAGAATCCGCCGATTCCGTCGACTGCCGCGAGCCGCCACGCGGTGGCCACGATCTCCGCCGTCCTCGCCTCTCGTCGCTCGGCGACTTTCCCTACCATTGATAGGAAGTTTACCTATCGGTGATAGGATGTCAAGCGCGGTCATCCTCGCCCCCGGCAAGCGTCGCGGCGACGAGGGCTCGAGCGGCCCAGTCGGCGACGGCGAGCGCCTCGTCGCCGTCGAGCCGGCACACGTCGCGCAGCACGACCACCGCCTCTCCGCCCCCGAGGATGGAGAGCCCGGCGATCAACCGGTCGACCGCAGCATCGCCCGCCTGCGCGCGCAGCGGCGCGAGGCACGTCGCGAACCAGCGCATGCGGCGTCCTTCGCGCACGACGGGGGCATCGTCCCCTTTCGCAGACGCGCCCAGCCAGAGGTCCTGGTAGACGCGAATCGCATTTCGGAACCGGGCCTCTTCGTCCAACACGTGGCGGTTCAACAGGCGGAGCACGCGAAGGACGCGCTCCGCCGCGTCGTCCGCGTCCACGGGCTCTCGCACGATCGCCTCGATGTCCTCGACGTCGGAGTGCAGCGCGATCTCGAGCAGGAGCGATTCCTGCGTCGGGAAGTACCGGTAGGCCGTCGTGCGTGACACCAAGGCGGCCTCGGCCGCCTGCGCGACGGTGGGAGTGACTCCCTGGGTCATGAGCTCGACCGCGGCATCGACGATGCCTTCGCGCGTGCGCCGCTTCTGGTTGACCCGTCCCGTCCCGTCCGACTGCTTCGGCCCGGGGGGTTGACGTGGGATTGTCATACTGTCATGGTACATCAGTCCCACGACAGGAGACAAGTACCACGAACGGGAGGAGACCCACCGTGCAGCAGCCCAGCAAGACCCGCCTGACCCCGACCGAGATCGCACCCGAGACGTTCCTGATCCACGACCACCAGGGCGAGGGCATCGCCCCGCTGGTGGTGGCGCTGAACTCCCTCGTGATCCGGGCGGCCGAGCCCGTGGTGATCGACACCGGCATGGCCGAGAACCGCGAGCAGTACCTCGACGACGTGTTCTCACTGGTGGAGCCGACCGACGTGCGCTGGGTGTTCATCAGCCACGACGACGTCGACCACACCGGCAACGTGAACGCGCTCGATGGATGCGTGTCCCGACGCCACCCTCATCGTCAACTGGTTCATGACCGAGCGCATGGGCGGTTCGCTCGCGGTGCCGCCGACCCGCCAGCGGTGGATCGACGACGGCGACACCTTCGATGTCGGTGACCGGACGCTGGTCGCGCTGAGGCCACCGATCTTCGACTCCCCGACCACGCGTGGACTGTTCGACCCTTCGACGGGCTGCTACTGGGCGTCGGACAGCTTCGCGACCCCGATGCTCTCGCCGAACCGTGACGTCGCCGAGATCGACGCCGACTTCTGGATCGACGGCATGCACATGTTCGACCAGTACGTGAGCCCGTGGGTGAAGATCGTCGACGACGCGAAGTTCCAGGCCACCGTCGACCGCGTCGCCGCGCTGCGCCCGAGCGTCATGGCCGGCTGCCACACGCCGGTCATCCGGGAGGATCTGGTGCCGAGCGCGATCGCCGCGACCCGGGCCACCCCGCACGTGACGGTGCCGCCCGAACCCGGTCAGGCGGTGCTCGAGCAGATCCAGCAGTCGCTCACCGTCGCCGCCTGACCCTTCGGGAGCCGGGGGCGCGCGGACATTCGGAACGAACGCGGCCAAGCTTCGTCCGTGCCGTGTGATGCAGTGTCGATTCCCGAAGGGATCGAGGTCGACACCGGCGTCCGCGCGCTCCCCGTCTCGAGCTCGTGCTGCGCATGGCGTTGGCGTTCGCGATCGCGTACCAGGTGATCCAGCGCTTCACGTACACGGGCTACGGCATGAGCGAGTACGGCCGGTCGCTCTGGTACGTCACGTACGAGCACGGGTTCGTCCGACGCGGTCTCGCCGGTGAGGCGCTGCGCACGATCGTCGGTGGTCGCCCGACCATCGCCACCGTCGACCTCGTGCAGAACATCGTGGCGGTGGCGACGCTCGGCGCGATGGTCGCCCTGGTCGTCGTGCTCGCCCGACGTCGCACGATCGTCGCCTACGCCGCGGCGGGCGCGTTGGTCGTGGCACCGTTCGCGTTCGACTCGGTCGGTGGGCAACGACGGCCCGACCTGCTCGCCTTCCTGCTCCTCGCAGTCGTCGGCCTGTGGGCCGGGACGCGTGCCGTCGCCCCCACTCGGGTGGCGCTGGTCGCGGGTGCGTTGCTGGCGGTGTGCACGCTCGCCAGCGAGGTGGCGCCGTTGATCGTGGGGCCGTGGCTCGTGGTGGTGGTGATCGCCGCCACCCGTGCCCGCTCCGGCCCGGCGGCTCGCACCGCGGTCCCGGTGATGCTGTGCACCGCCCCGTCGGTGACCGTGTTGTGTGCGTTGACCCTGCACGGCCCACCGAGCGCGCAGCAGGTGCTCGACCTCGAGCTGGGCGCTCCGAACATCATCGGGGGCCACGGATCGGTCTTCGAGTACCTCGGCGACACCTTCGGTTCGAGCTTCCAGCGGGTCATCGAGCGCTCCCACCCCGAGCTCAGCATCGTGGTCGGCTTCGCGCTCGTGGCGCTGCTCGTCGCCGTCTTCAGGGGCCCGCTCCCCTACGTGAGGTCACTCGGGCAGTGGCTGCTGCCCCGACGCGGTGGAGCGCGCCGCGTGGCTCGCCGCCACGGCCGGGCTCACGACCGCGCTGTTCGCCCTCGGGATTCGACTGGCTGCGATGGATCACGGTCATCGCGTTCGCCGCGCTGCTCGCGCTGGCCGGTGTCGTCGCGATCGACGGCCGCGCGCGCCACCCGTCTCCAGCGCGCGACGAGTGGCACCGCGCCGTACCCGAGCACGTCACCGTGTCGGGACGCGGGATCCTCGCCGCCACCGCCGCGACCTACCTGCTCGTGCTCCCGCCGTTGCCGAACTTCGTGAGCGACGTCGTGGTCGGCGTGCGGCTGTTGCTCGACGTCCCCCGATAGCAGCGCCCAAATAGCATCCCGCCAGTGCCGTACCGCGACCAGGTGTTGATCTTCGACGCCGACGACACGCTCTGGGAGTTCAACCACCTGTTCGAACGGGTGATCGACGACTACCTCGAGTGGCTCGCGCACCCGACGCAGACCACCGACGACGATCCGGGCGATGCTGCTCGACATCGAGGCCGCCAACGCCGCCGAGCACGGCTACGGCACGCAGGTGTTCCTCCGCAGCCTGCGCGACTGCTTCCTCGCACCTCAACGAGCGGCCCGTCACCGACGAGGAGCAGGCGGCGATCGATGCCCTCGCGACGCCCCTGTTGGAGCACCACGTGACACCGCTCCCCGGCGTCGTCGAGACCCTCACGGAGCTCGGGACCCGCCACCGTCTGCTGCTCCTCACCAAGGGCGCGACCGACGAGCAGCAGCGCAAGATCGACGCCTCGGCGCTGGCGCCGCACTTCGAGCACGTGCACATCGTCGCCGAGAAGGACGTCGAGACGTATCGCGACCTCGCGCGGCGTCACGATCTCGATCCCGCGGCCAGCTGGATGATCGGCAACTCCCCCAAGTCCGACGTCGTGCCCGCGCGCGCAGCCGGGCTCCGGGCCGTCTACATCCCCAACGTCAACACCTGGGCCCTGGAGCACGCCGAGCTCGACCTCGCCGACGACGGCATCCTGCATCTCTGCGCCGTCCGCGACCTGCTCGACCACTTCTGAGCAGACGGCGGCTTGCCGAGCGGACGGCTTGCCGAGCGGACGGCTGCGCGGGCGGGGTCGTCCTTTGCGCGGCGGTCCCGACGGCGGCGGTCGGCGCTCCGGCGTGACCTCACCGCTCAGCACCCGCACCAGCAGACGCGCGTTGCGGGCCGCGGCCTCCGACGTGCGCCCGGAGAAGGTCACGTGCACCGACTTCGCCGCGCCCGCGAGCTTCTCGAGCCGTGCCTTCCACGGCTCGAGGTCGACGTCCTTGTAGTCGTACCCGAAGCGGTCGTCGCCCGTGTCGACACCCTTCTCCCACGCGCCGCTGTTCCGGCCGTGGAACCGCACGAACGCGGTGTCGGTGGTCGCGACCGACAACGGCGGCTGCGAGCTGTCGAAACCGGAGGGCACGTCGACGCACACGTAGCCCAACTGGTGCTCGGTCAGGAACTCCATCGTTGCGTCGCGCTGCTTGCCCGCGACCCAGTCGCGATGACGGAGCTCGATCGCGATCGGGAGGTCACCGCTGCGACCCCGCAGCCACTCGAGGTAGTCGAGCGCGCGCGAACCCGGGCGTGAAGTACGACGGGAACGGGAACACGACGGTGCCGAGCTTGGCGAACTCGCGCACCGAAGCGATCGACGCCAGGAAGCGGTCGAGGGCGGCGTCGAGCGAACGCGCCGGCAGGTCGTCGGCGTAGAGCTGACGACGCTCGCGCAACGCAGGGGTGAGCGTGTCGCGCACCTCGGGCCAGATCGATTCGATCGGCGCGGCGTGGTGCGTGAGGAGCCGGTGGGCGCGCACGTCGAGCACCACGTTCTCGGGCGTGCGATCGACCCAGGGACCGACCATGCGCTCGGTGAGCGGTTCGCTCGACGCGTCGACCTCGAGGAGGCGCGAGTGCTGCGCCGCGCTCGACCACGTCGGTGGTCGCGACCACGGTACCGATCTGGATCCGCGGGTTGACCTTGGCGCGGGCGCTTCCACCGCCACCTCCACCCTGACGCCGGGCGCCGCCGCCGCCGGCGCGCGAGCGGCCACCACCGCCACGTCCACCACCGGCACCACCACCGGTACCCCGGCGGTGCCACCGCCGCGACGACGACGGCTGGGGCGTCCCCCACGCGATTCGCGGGACGGTTCACTCGAACTCACGGGCGGCAGGCTAACGGCTGCCGTAGCATCGACCCTCGTCGTTGCGGCAACAGGGAGGGTCGACATGGCATTCCGCGTCGTCGGGGCCGGGCTGGGCCGCACCGGCACCGCTTCACTGCAGCTGGCACTGCAGCAGTTGCTCGACGGCCGCTGCTACCACATGGGCGAGACCTTCGGGCGCCCCGACGACATCGCGGTGTGGCACGCTGCGGTCAACGGCACGTCGCCCGACTGGAACGCGTTCCTCGGCGACTTCGTCGCCACGGTCGACTGGCCGGCGTGCGCGTTCTGGCGCGAGCTCGCCGACGCCAACCCGGACGCGATCGTGCTCCTGTCGACTCGGTCGAGCCCCGACGCGTGGTGGAAGAGCGCGAGCGACACGATCTTCACCATCTCCCAACGTGAACTGCCTCCGGACGCTCCGCCCGTGTTCGCGGCACAGGCCGCGATGGCTGAAGACATGTTCGCCAACACGTTCACGCCCGGATGGGAGGACGAGGCGACCGCCAAGCAGGCCTACGAGGAGCACAACGCCGCGGTGCGAGCTGGTGTCGACCCGACGCGTCTCGTCGAGTGGCAACCCGGTGACGGATGGGAGCCGCTCTGCGTCGCGCTCGACGCACCAGTGCCGGCCGACCCGTTCCCCCACGTGAACACCACCGCCGACTTCCGCGCCATGATCGGCCTCGACTGACCGTCGACACCACGTGGCGTCAGTGGTGCACCCGCGCGGCGCACGGGTGACGCGACATCACCGGGGCGGGCGGGTTCGGTAGGTCAGACGGGGCGGAGGAGCGCGACGGGCGTCTGTTGGGCGCCCTGGCCGAGCGGGTTGTCACGCAGCAGGGACTCGACCAACGCGGGGTCGACGCCGTCCGACACGCCGAGCACGTTCACGCCGATGTCGTTGGCGTCGATGATCGCGACCCCGACGCCGAGTGCGAGCGCCACCTCGCGTGCGACGCCGTCGGGATCCTCGGGGCCCATCTTGGCGTGGCCGTCGTACGGCGGGATCGTCCCGTTGGTCGGACCGTCGATGGCTCGCACCGCGGGGCCGGCCACGCGGTAGAACACGCCCTTCACTCCGAACGGCTTGGTGACCGCAGCCGCGGCGGTGGCGGTGAGGATGCGAGCCTCCCCCGCCTCGCGGATCGCCAGCTCCATCGTCGCGGGGATGCCGAGGCCGATGCCCGACGCGGTGCGACCGACGAACCGTGACAGCGTGCGGGCGAGCGGACGCGCCTGCACCTCGTCGACCGGGTACGAGCGCCCCTGGCAGATGGCGACCGCCTTCTCGCTGATCGCGACGATGTCGTCGGGCGCCAGCGCCACGTCGCGCAACGCGATCGGTGAGGCCGTCGAGCAACGAGTCACCACCCACGAACAGCTGCGTGCGGATCGGTGCGCGGGCGTAGTCGCGCCCGTCGACGGTTGAACGTGCGAACAGATGACGTTGCTCGTGCGCGGTGAACTGCGCGAGTGCAGCCGCGGCTCGCTCGTTGCGCTCCGCCAGCCACTCGTCGCCGATGCGCGTGAAGTGGGAGTCGGGCGTGGCGCCGAGGCGCGACGCGCCGTCGTGATCGAAGAACACCCGCATCCAGATCTCGGTGTTGATGGCGCGCCAGAAGATCTGCGACGGCTCGACCTCACCCGCGCAGAACCGCTCGAAGGTCTCGGCGAGCGCGGCGGCGTCCCAGTAGGGACGTTCACAGAACTGCGGTGAACGGAACAGACCCTGCACCGCGGCCCGCCGGGCGCGGAGCCAGCGGGTCTCGGGCGTGGTGAACCCGACCTTCCAGCGGCGGGTGCGCACCTTCTCGGTGAGCACGCCCTCGAGGCCGTCGCGGAGGATGGCACGGCTCCAGCCGTCGTGGACGATCGCCGACGGCGGGAGTCGCAGCACCCAGTCGACGAGCTCCTGGTCGAGGAACGGCAGGCGCGATTCCATCGAGAACGCCATCGAGTTGCGGTCCTCGTAGCGCAGCAGCGACGGGAGCGAGAACGTCTGCAGGTCGGCGACGAGTCGTCGCTTCATGTCGTCCTGTGACCGCTGGAACTTCGGCGGCTCGAGCCCCTCGTAGAGCGCCGGGCGCAACAGCGGCTTGATCGGCAGCGACTTCCGACGGTCGGCGAGGCGGCGCTTGATCAACGGCTTCAGCACGTCACGCGACGCCCACGCCTCACGCCGGAACGCACCGAACTTGCGTTGCTTCAGCAGCTCACGAAGGTAGACGTACTGGTAGGGCACGTAGCCGGCGAGCAGCTCGTCGCCGCCCTGCCCGTTGAGCAGCACCGTGACCTCAGGCTGCGCCAGCCGCATCACGCACCACTGCGCGTACGGCCCGGTCGAGACGATGGGCTCGTCCTGGTGCCACACCATCTGGTCGAGCTCGTCGACGAACCGCTCCGACGTCGGCTCCGCGAACGAGGGCTCGGCGTCGACCTCGGCGAGGACCGCGTCCATGTACGCGCGCTCGTCGATGGGATCGCCGTCGTAGACGATCGAGAACGTCTTGAGGTGGTCACCGAGCGACACCGCGTCGGGGACGTGCTCCCGGAGCAGCTGATCCGAGACCTTGACGATCGACGACGAGTCGATCCCACCCGAGAGGCAGGTGCCGGCGGGAACGTCGGCGACCAGGCGTCGCTCCACCGACTTCTCGAACCGGGACCGGAACTCGGCGGGATCGGGCGGGGCGTCGGTGGTGAGCGTGGGCGTCCAGTACGTCTGCTCGTGCACGCCATCGGCGTCGACCACCGCCCACGTGGCCGCGGCGAGCGCCCGGATGCCGGCGAACGCGGTCTGCGGCTTGTGGTCGTGGAGACCGTGCAGCAGGTAGTCGTACAACCACTGCCGATCGGGCTCGGTGACGAGCTCCGGGTCGGCCAGCACCGCCTTGGCCTCCGACGCGAACACCACCCGACCGGTGGTCGATGCGCGCGTAGTACAGCGGCTTGATGCCGAAGTGGTCGCGCGCGAGCACCAGACGCGGCCCGGACGTGGCAGCGCTCTCGCGGAGGTCGAGGATCGCCAGCGCCCACATGCCGTTGAAGCGGGCGAAGCAGTCGGTGCCCCACTCGAGGTAGGCGTGCAGCACCACCTCGGTGTCGCAGTTGGTGTGGAACGTGTGCCCGAGCGGTTCGAGCTCGGCCCGCAGCTCGCGGAAGTTGTAGACCTCGCCGTTGTAGGTGAGCTGCACCAGGCCGTCGTCGGTCCCGACCGGCTGATGACCACCGGCCGGGTCGATGATGGCGAGGCGACGGTGGCCGAGGCTGGCGAGCGGGTGCTCGAAGAAGCCCTCGCCGTCGGGGCCTCGGTGGGCGATCCGACTGGTCATGGTGGCCAGGAGGGCGGCGTCGGGCGCGCCCCAGAACCCGGCAATGCCACACATGGTCGTCGCAGCCTACAAGGCACGCCCTCCCGGCGGCTCCGGATCGCGTGTCGACCGGCGTAGATTCGCCCGATGGCCGACGTCCCGCGCCGCTTCGGCGTCACCGTGCCCATCCCCGGCGTGGCGCTCCACGCGCACCGCGAGTGGTACGAGGAGCTCGACTGCGCTCGGGTTCACCGACGTGTGGTCGGGCGAGGCCGACAGCCACGACGGCTTCACGTCGTTGGCGCTCGCCGCCGCGTGGGCGCCCGCGCTGCGCGGCGGTGTCGCCATCGCGCCGGTGTTCACGCGCGGGCCCGCGCTGCTCGCGCAGACCGCGGCCTCGATGGCCGATGCCGCGCCGGGGCACTTCGCCCTCGGCATCGGCGCGTCGTCACCCGCGATCGTGAACGGTGGAACGGCATCCCGTTCGAGCACGCGTTCGCCGCGCACGCGCGACACGCTGCGGTTCCTCCGCGCCGCGCTCGCGGGCGAGAAGGTCACCGAGCGCTACGAGACGTTCGAGGTGCAGGGCTTCCGCCTCGGCGTCACCCCCGAGCAGCCACCGCCGGTGCTCGTCGCGGCGCTGCGCCCCGGCATGTTGCGCCTCGCCGGCGACGAGGGCGACGGCGCCATCGTCAACTGGTTGTCGGCCGACGACGTCGTGCAGGTCGCGCCCTACGTGGGCGGCAAGGAGATCGTGGCCCGGATCTTCGTCGCGCCCACCGACGACTTCGAGGCCGTGAGGACGATGGCATCGCGGATGATCACCAGCTACCTCACCGTCGGCGCGTACGCGAAGTTCCAGGAGTGGCTCGGACGCGGGCCACTGCTCCAACCGATGTGGGACGCGTGGGCTGCGGGTGATCGCGCCCGCGCACTCGAGCTGGTCCCCGACGAGGTGATCGACGCACTGATCGTGTGGGGCACGCCCGAGCAGATCCGCGACAAGGTGGAGCGCTACGCGACGAACGGTGTGACCACCACCGCGCCCGCGATCCTCGGCCGGGGCGACGCGCTGCGCGCCGACGATCCGCGCCCTGGCTCCTAGACCTTGATCGCCTGACGGAACCGCTCGAGGAGGTCGGCGTCGCCGAACACCTCGAGCGTGTCGGCTGGGACGCGGCCCCACAGGAAGAGCAGCAGGTCGGAAGCGGTACCGCGCGCCGCGACGTCGCCCTTGGCGTGCTCACGGGTGACCGTCACCTCGCCGCCGCCGCTGGCGACGAGCCACTCACCGTCGACGTCGGTGCAATGGAGGTGCACGGTGGCGTCGCCCACGCCCCCGAAGTTGTCGGCCAGACGCGGCAGGAACACGGTGAGGAACTCGTCGATGCCGTCGACCGCGAGCTCGGCGTCGATGGGCGTGGGCGTGCCCGCGGCGGTCTCGGCGTCGTACCGGTGCACCGTCGTCTCCTGAGCCCGCCGCCGGTACCAGAAGGTCGCAGTGCGGTTCGACGGCGCGAAGGTCCACACCGACGACGCCGGATCGGTCGTCGCGAGGGCGTCGTGGAGGGCCCGCGCGCTGTCACGGAAGTACTCGACCAGCGCGGCACCCGTCGGCGCCTCGGGAGGCACGTCGCGTTCGACGCCTTCTCGGCTCCCGCTCTCCACGATCCCGCGCGCCCACTGGTCGCCACCCGCGCAGTGACGGAGGAGATCCTCGACGTTCCAGCCCGGGCACGACGGGACATCGGCATCGGGGCCCGCCGCGGCGGCGGCGTCGGCGAGGCGCTCCGAGCTCTGCGAGAGGTGGTCGAGGTACTGCTGCGGCTCCATGCGCGGAGACTACGACGCGATCACAGGAGCGTGTCGGGTTCGACTCGCTGGATGAGCTCGGCGTCGTTGTTCTCGGGTGAGTTGACGCGCGTGCTCACCGGATACACCTCGAGCCAGTCGTCGGGCGCGGGACGCAACATCGCCTCGAGCGCACCGAGGTCGGCGGTGGTGGGATCGAGCCAGCGTGTCCCAGTCGTGCTCGTCGAGCATGACGGGCATGCGCGAGTGGATCGGCTCCAACACGTCGTTCGCGCTCGTGGTGACGATCACGCACGAGCGCACCCACGCGTCGGGATCGTCGTCGTCGGTGATCGCCGGATCGCGCCAGATCTCCCACAGCCCCGCGAACGCCATCGGCTCGCCGTCGCGCCGGTGCACGAGGTACGGCTGACGCGGCGGTCGCTTGGTCGAAGCGTGCTTCGACGGTCGCCACTCGTAGAACGCGTCGGCGGGCACGATGCACCGCCGACGCGCGAACGCGCGCTTGTACGCGGCCTTCTCGGTGATGGTCTCGGCCCGGGCGTTGATGAGCTTGTCGCCGATGGCGGTGCTCTCGGCCCACGACGGCACCAGCCCCCAGCGGACCATCGTGAGCGCGCGCTTGGTGGGACCTTCGACGCCCTTGCGCGGCGGGCGGTCCCGCACGATCGGCACCATCGCCCGGGGCGTCACGTTGTAGTCGGGCTCGCGCGTCTCGACCGTGGTCTCCTCGACGCCGAAGCGCTCGACGAGCAGCTGCGGCGACGACACCGACACGAACCGTCCGCACACGACGCAACAGTTGCTCGAGCGGTCGCGACCGACCCGGCCGGACGAAGCGCAGACCCGACCACGTGCCGTCGATGGCGCACACCTTGTTGTCGACCAGGCCGGCGTCGAGGCCGATCTGCTGCACCACGTCGAACGCGAGGTCGGTGGCGACACCCGACGTCTTCTTGGGCCACGACACCCAGAGCCCACCGTCGGCCTCGAGCGAGCGCACGAACGACGGGAACCGCCGTGCCAGCTCGGCGCGCCGGGTCACGAAGAACACGACCACGTCGCAGCGGCCGCGCGCGTCGGTGCGGAGCTCCACCCCGGTCGGGCAACGGTCCGAGCACTCGCGTGAAGCCGTCGGGCGCCGACACCACGGCCACCCGCGAGCCCTCGCGGATGCCCAACTTCTTCGGGAGCGGGGTTCCCGAGTACCCACTGCTCTGCGTCGCCATCGCGCCCCTGCCGTCTCGTGCCCCGGCGCAGGCTTCCTCGCGCCAGGACCGGCCTGTCAACCGCGGGATCGACCACTGCGGCCAGTTGCGAAGCGGGCCGCGAGATTTCTGACCGTTTCACTCGCCTTTTGGCCGTCCGCTCGGTAACGTGGGAGCCCTCCACACAGACACGCGTTCCAAGGAGGAACCACCATGCCGGTTCGACTGGGCGACGAAGCCCCGAACTTCACGGCCGAGACCACCGAGGGCACCATCACCCTCTACGACTACCTGGGTGACGGTTGGGGCCTGCTCTTCTCGCACCCGAAGGACTTCACGCCGGTCTGCACGACCGAGCTCGGTGCGTTCGCCAAGCGCAAGGGTGAGTTCGACCAGCGCGGCGTCAAGATCCTCGGCGTCAGCGTCGACTCGCTCGAGTCGCACCAGGGCTGGGTCGGCGACATCGAGGAGACGCAGGGCACCGCGCTGAACTACCCGCTCATCGCCGACCCCGAGCGCAAGGTCGCCGACCTCTACGACATGATCCACCCGAACGCCAACGACACGCTCACGGTGCGTTCGGTGTTCGTGATCGGCCCCGACAAGAAGGTCAAGCTGATCATCACGTACCCGGCGAGCACCGGGCGCAACATCGACGAGATCCTGCGGGTGATCGACTCGCTGCAGCTCACCGCCAACTACCAGGTGGCCACGCCGGTCAACTGGACCGACGGCGACGACGTGATCATCGCCGCCGCGGTGAGCGACGAGGACGCCAAGACCAAGTTCCCGAAGGGCTGGGAAGCGCAGAAGCCCTACCTGCGGGTCACCCCGCAGCCCAACAAGTAGTCAGCACCGCGCGAATCAGAGATAGCCGCTCGGGTCGACCGGGTTGCCGCCGACCCGCACCTCGAAGTGCAGGTGGCACCCGGTCGACTTGCCGGTGGAGCCCACGTAGCCGATCACCTGGCCCTGGGTCACCGACTGGCCGGCCGACACGATGATCGACGACTGGTGTCCGTACAGCGTCGACAACCCGTTGCCGTGGTTGATCAGCGTCATGTTGCCGTAGCCACCGCCGTTGAACCCGGCGGAGATGATCACGCCGGTGCCGGCGGCCTTGATCGGCGTGCCGCAGGGCGCGCCGAAGTCGATGCCGGCGTGGAACGCGGTGGCCCCGGTGACCGGGTCGGTGCGGTAGCCGAAGCCGCTCGTGATCGGGCCCGGCACCGGGCGGATGAACGTGCCGTCGCCCATCGCGGGGCCGTCGCCGGCCGACTGCGCGAGCTCGGCGATGCGCTGCGACTCCGCCGCCAGCGCCGGCCTCGGCCTCGTCGTGCTGCGCGATCGCGGCGCCGAGCGCGGCGTTCTCGACCTGCACCGCGTTCTCGGCGGCGTCACGTGCGCGCGCCTGCTGCGCGGCGAGCTCGTCGAGCTGCGCCTTCTCGTCGGCGGCCGCGGCACGCGCCGCGTCGGCGTCCTGCTTCTGCTGCGCGAGCGCGTCGCGCTGGGCGTCGAGCTGCTCCTTGAGCCTGGTCACCCGGCGGGCGTCGGCCTGGCGCTTGTCGCTCACGCGCTGCAGGTAGTGCTTCCCCTCGACCAGCTCGCCCGAGCCGTCGGTCGAACCGAGCAGCCCGATCATCGCGGCGCCGTCGCCGTGGCGGTAGAGCAGCACCGCGCTCCGGCGCACGTCGTCGCGCGCGGCGCCCGAGCTTCTTCTGGGTGGCCTCGGCCTTCACCTGGAGCGCCAGCGCCTCGAAGCCGAGTCGGTCGACGGTCGCCTGGGCGCGCGGCCAGCCGTTCGTTGGCGGCCGCCAGACGCGGTGGTCACGTCGGCCAGCGCGCCGTCGAGCTTCGCTGCGCTGGGCCTGGGCGTCGACGACCTTGGCCCGTGCCGCGACCTCGGCGGCCGCGCTCGACTCGCTGACCTGCTGCTGGAGCTGCTGCTGCTTGTCGCCCTGCTGTGCCGCCGCTCGGGTGAGGGCGCGCGCGGAGACCCCGAGGATGGCAACGGCCGCGAAGAGGATCGCGGCCAGCGGGCGGAGCCGTGGCATAGGCCGACGATCGTAAACAACATCAGTCACAACAGCAACAGGACCAACGCGAGTTGACACTGCGTGGAACTACACGCTCGGTCATCGTCACCCAGTGAGCAAACGCCGCGAAGCGGTCAGCCCTCGGACCTACGTGCGCAGGAACCGGCGGAGGCCGATGGTGGCGCCGATGACGCCGATCACCAGGCCGATGCCCAGCACCAGGAAGGCGATCCAGGTGGCGTCGCCGGGTGGTGACGAAGAACTCGCTGAAGAAGCTGTTGCGGTCGTTGAAGGCCTGGTCGAAGCCCCAGTGCTTGAGCGACGCCACCGCGATGATCGCGAGCCCGGCCCCCACGAGGCCCTGCACCATGCCCTCGGCGATGAACGGGATGCGCACGAACCAGTTCGAGGCGCCCACGAGCTTCATCACCTCGATCTCGCGCCGACGGGCGAAGGTGGCCAGGCGGATCGTGTTCACGATGAGGAACAGCGACGACGCCAGCAGCACCAGCGAGATCACCACGAAGATCCACCGCACCGTGTTGGTGACGTCGATGAGGCCCTTGAGGGCCTCGCCCGGGGTCTCGACCGACTCCACCCCCTGCACGGTCTCGAACTCGCTCTTCACCGTCTCGGTGAGCTCGGCCTTCTTCGGCACCACTCGGAACGACTCGGGGAGGTCCTGGGCCCGGATGCTGTTCACGAGGTCGGGGTTGCGCCGGAAGATGCGCTTGAACTCGCTGTAGGCGTCGTCCTTGGTGAGGTGTCGGTACGACTTGACGTTGCCCTTGGCGCCCTTGTCGCCGTCGAGCTGGTCCTGGACCGCCTGCACCTGCTGCTCGGTGGCCTTGACCGTCATGAAGATCTCGAGCGTGACTCCGCCCTTGATGCGCTCGGTGCCGTGGTCGACCCACTTCGACAGCATGAGGATGCCGCCGAAGAGCGACAGCGACACCGCGACGGTGGCGATGCCGGCGATGGTCATCAGCACGTTGCGGCGCAGCGAGACCAGGGTCTCGCGCGAGAAGTACGAGATGCGCGTCCACATGGGGCGGGGTCAGCTCCCGACGCCGTAGACGCCGCGCGCCTGGTCGCGGACGAGCGTGCCCTTGTCGAGCTCGATCACGCGCCGGCGCATGGCGTCGACGATGCGTTGGTCGTGGGTGGCCATGACGATGGTGGTGCCCGTCCGGTTGATGCGGTCGAGGATCCGCATGATGCCGACGGTGGTGGCCGGGTCGAGGTTTCCGGTGGGCTCGTCGGCGAGCACGATGAGCGGGCGGTTGACGAACGCGCGCGCGATGGACACGCGCTGCTGCTCGCCGCCCGAGAGCTCGGTGGGGAAGCGCCCGGCCTTCTTGGCCAGACCGACGAGGTCGAGCACCTGCGGCACCTGGGTGCGGACCACGTGCCGGGGGCGCCCGATCACCTCCATCGCGAAGGCGACGTTCTCGTAGACCGTCTTGTTGGGCAGGAGCTTGAAGTCCTGGAAGACGCACCCGATGTTCCGGCGCAGCTGCGGCACCTTCCAGTGGCTCAGCTGGGAGATGTCGCGGCCGGCCACGACGATGCGGCCGGTGCTGGCCTGCTCCTCTCGAAGCAGCAGGCGGAGGAAGGTCGACTTCCCGGAGCCCGACGGGCCGACGAGGAAGATGAATTCGCCCTTTTGGACCTCCGCGGACACCTCGCGGAGTGCGACGACGTCGCCCTTGTAGACCTTGGACACGTTCTCGAAGCGAATCATGACGAGTGTGCGAGGGTAGCAGCGGCCCCTGCGCGATTGGTGTCTGGCGTCACACCTGGCGCCTCACCCCTGCTGGCGGCGCCACTGCAGGTACGACTCGATGAACGCGTCGACGTCGCCGTCGAGGACGGCCTGCACGTTGCCGGTCTCGTACCGGGTGCGCTCGTCCTTCACCAGTTGGTAGGGGTGCAGCGTGTAGGTGCGGATCTGGTTGCCGAACGCGACGTCGCGCTTGTCGCCCGACAGTGCGAGCAGCTCGGCGTCACGCTCCTGGCGCTGCCGCTCGGCGAGTCGCGCCGCGAGGATCTGCATGGCGCGCGCCTTGTTCTGCGTCTGCGACCGTTCGTTCTGGCACGACACGACGACGCCGGTCGGCAGGTGCGTGATGCGCACCGCCGAGTCGGTCACGTTCACGTGCTGACCGCCCGCACCCGACGAGCGGTACGTGTCGATGCGCAGGTCGGTCGGGTCGATCTCGGGCGCCTCGGTCTCGTCGAGCGCGGGTACCGCGTCGAGCGACGCGAAGGCGGTCTGGCGACGCGCGTTGGCGTCGAACGGCGAGATGCGGATCAGCCGGTGCACGCCGCGCTCGCTCGCGAGCAGACCGAACGCGTAGCGACCCTTGATCGTGAACGTCGCCGAGCTGAGACCCGCCTCGGTGCCCGGCGAGACCTCGTCGATCTCGATGCCGAACCCGCGGCGCTCCGCCCACCGGAGGTACATGCGCAGGAGCATGTCGGTCCAGTCCTGCGCGTCGGTGCCGCCGGCGCCGGAGTTCACGCGTGCACGATCGCGTCGCGATCGTCGTACTCGCCCGTGAACAGCGCGCGCAGCTCGAGGCCGTCGAGCTCGGCGGGCCAGCCCGCCGATGCCGGTGGCGATCTCCTCCTCGACCGACTCGTCGCTCTCTTCCCGCGCCAGCTCGGCCAGCGTCTCGAGGTCGGAGACGGTGCCGTCGAGCTGCGTCGACGAGGGTGACGTCCTCCTGGAGCTGGGACGAGCTCGGTGTTGACCTTCCGGGCGCAGGTCCTGGTCGTCCCAGAGGTCGGGCCTGCGACCTCGACCTCGAGCTCCTCGATGCGAGAGCGCGCCGCCTCGATCTTCAGGTAGCCGCGCGCGCCCTCGACGCGGCGGCGCAGCTCGGAGAGGTCGTCGGAGAAGTCACGCATGGGCGAACTTCAGCATGGAGGCGAGGCGCGGGCGTCAGCGGCCGTGACAGAGCTTGTACTTCTTGCCACTCCCGCAGAAGCACGGCTCGTTGCGACCGGGGGTCTTGTCGACCCGCACCGGCATCATGTTCTCGGGCTCGGGGGCGATCGCCTCCGGGGCGCCCCCGCCGCCGGCAAACGGATCGTCGCCGACGAGCTCCTCGGCCGGCATCGACGCCGCCGTGGCCCGCATGGCTCCCGAGCCCTGCACCGGGTCCTCGGCTGCGCTGTACTTCATCTTCTCGGTGGCCGGCGCTCGCGGCGCCTCCTCGACCGCGGCGACCTGGAGGTGCGAGACGTAGGCGACGAACTGGTCCTGGATCTGGCCCATCATCGCCTCGAACATGTCGAAGCCCTCACGCTGCCACTCGGCGAGCGGGTCCTTCTGGCCCATGGCGCGGAGGTTGATGCCCTCGCGGAGGTAGTCCATCTCGTAGAGGTGCTCGCGCCAGTGCTGGTCGATCATCGACAACATCACCCGCCGCTCGATCTCGCGCAGGTTGTCGGCGCCGATCGTCTGCTCCTTGGTCTCGTAGAGCTCGACCGCGTCGTCGGTGAAGAGCTCCACGAGCATGTCGCGGTGCGAGCAGGCGTCGAGCTGCTCACGGGTGATGCGAGTGGGATAGATGGTGGTCATCTGCAGGTGCAGCTCGTCGAGGTCCCAGTCTTCGGGGAACTCGTCGACGCAGTTGGCGATCACCGTGCGGTTGATCGCCTCGTTGAACGCCGCGTAGGCCTCGTCGCGGAGGTCGCCACCGTCGAGGATCTGCTGACGGCGGCGGTAGATGACCTTCCGCTGCTCGTTCATCACCTCGTCGTACTTGAGGACGTCCTTGCGGATCTCGAAGTTGCGGTCCTCCACCGTGCGCTGCGCGCGTTCGATGGCCTTGGTGACCATCTTCGCCTCGAGCGGCATGTCGTCGGGGAAGGCCTTGCCCATCACCCAGTTCATGGCGCCGGTGGCGAAGAGGCGCATGAGCTCGTCTTCGAGCGACAGGTAGAACCGGCTCTCGCCGGGATCGCCCTGACGGCCCGAGCGACCGCGCAGCTGGTTGTCGATGCGACGGCTCTCGTGGCGCTCGGTGCCGAGCACGTAGAGACCGCCGAGCTCGCGCACCTCGGCGCCGTGCGCGGCGCACTCGACCTTGAACTGCTCGACCAGCTCGGCGTACTTCTCCGGCGACTCCTCGACCGTGGTGCCGCTGGCGAGCAGCTCCTGGGTCGCGAGCCCCTCGGGGTTGCCGCCGAGGAGGATGTCGACGCCACGGCCGGCCATGTTGGTGGCGACCGTGACCGCACCCAGGCGTCCGGCCTGGGTGACGATGTGCGCCTCCCGCTCGTGCTGCTTGGCGTTGAGCACCTCGTGGGCGATGCCGCGCTTCTCGAGGAGCCGCGACAGCTGCTCCGACTTCTCGACCGAGATCGTGCCCACGAGCACCGGCTGGCCCTGGGCGTTGCGCTCGGAGATGTCGTTGGCGGCAGCCTCGAACTTGGCGGCTTCGGTCTTGTAGATGAGGTCGGGCTCGTCGAGACGGACCATCGATCGGTTGGTGGGGATCGACACGACCTCGAGCCCGTAGGTGTGGGCGAACTCGCCCGCCTCGGTGTTGGCGGTGCCGGTCATGCCGCCGAGCTTGTCGTACATGCGGAAGTAGTTCTGGAGGGTGATCGTCGCGAGGGTCTGGTTCTCCTCCTTGATCTTCACCCGCTCCTTGGCCTCGACCGCCTGGTGGAGACCCTCGCTCCAGCGCCGGCCCTCGAGGATGCGGCCGGTGAACTCGTCGACGATCTTCACCTCGCCGCCCTGCACGACGTAGTCGACGTCGCGCTTGAACAGCTCCTTGGCGCGCAGCGCGGCCTGGAGCTGGTGCACGAAGTTCTGGTTGACGTTCTCGTAGAGGTTGTCGACGCCGAGCGCCTTCTCGACCGCGGTGACACCGACCTCGGTGGGCACGACGGTGCGCTTCGCTTCGTCGACCTCGTAGTCGTGGTCGCGCTTGAGCGGCTTCACGATCGCCGCGAACTGCACGTAGAGCTCCTGCGCGTCGTCGGCGCGGCCGGAGATGATCAGCGGGGTGCGCGCTTCGTCGATGAGGATCGAGTCGACCTCGTCGACGATCGCGAACGCGTGGCTGCGTTGCACCTGGTCGTCGCGCGAGACGGCCATGTTGTCGCGCAGGTAGTCGAAGCCGAACTCGTTGTTGGTGCCGTAGGTGATGCCGGCCGCGTAGGCGCGCCGCTTGGCCTCGTGGTCGTCGATCTCGGGGATGACGGTGCCGACCTCGAGACCGAGGAATCGGTAGATCTGGCCCATCCACTCGGCGTCGCGCTTGGCGAGGTAGTCGTTCACGGTGACCAGGTGGACGCCGCCGCCCGAGAGCGCGTTGAGGTACGCGGGCAGCGTGGCGACGAGGGTCTTGCCCTCGCCGGTCTTCATCTCCGCGACCCAGCCGAAGTGGAGCGCGGCTCCGCCCATGATCTGGACGTCGAAGTGCCGCTGCCCGAGCGATGCGCTTCCCCGCCTCGCGCACGGCGGCGAACGCCTCGGGGAGGAGGTCGTCGAGGTGCTCCTGCTTCTTGGCGTCGTCGTCGATCTGGTCGAGCTGCTCCCGCCACGTGGCGGTGAGGGCGCGCAGCTCGTCGTCGGAGCGCGCTTCCATCTCGGGCTCGTGACTGCCGACGACGGGGGCGATCGACTCCAGCGACTTGAGCTTGCGGCCCTCGCCGGCGTGCAGGATCTTGTTGAACAGTCCCATGGAGGCTCCCAGTGTAGGGGCGGTTTCCCGGCATTCGGCCCCCGCCGACACCGCGGCCGACCCACGGTGGAGCCTGCGTCCTTGGCAAGATCTCAGCCGTGACCGCCACCTCCGAGCTCGAGACCGAGGAGGATCCGTCGGGCGACGATGCCGACGGGCTGGGCGACGGACCCGGCGACGGAACGGGTGACGTCGCGATCGGCTGGCGCGACCCGGTGCGCTGGGTGCTCGGGGCGATGGTGGTGGGCTGGAGCGCCGTCTTCATCGTGCTCGGCTGGATCCGCCAGGAGCGCTTCGCCACGTTCTCGTTCGACCTGGGCATCTACGACCAGGCGGTCTGGATGCTCTCGCGCTTCCACGACCCGTTCGTCACGGTGCGCGGCCTCGAGTTCTTCGGCCACCACGTCAACCCGATCGTGCTGCTGTTCGTGCCCTTCTACTGGCTCGGCGCGGGACCGCTGTTCCTGTTGTCGGCGCAGGTGGTGGTGCAGGCGTCGGGGGCGATCGCGATCTACCTCCTGGCGCGCGACCGGCTGCGCGACCGATGGCTGGCCGTCGCGCTGGCTGCGGTGCTGCTGCTCAACCCCACGTACCAGTGGCTCACCTGGGAGTTCTTCCATCCCGACGCGTTGGCGATCGCGCCGCTGCTGTTCGCGTACTGGGCGGCACGGACGCACCGTTGGAAGTGGTTCGTGCTCTTCGCGGTGCTGGCCGCCGCGTGCAAGGAAGACGTGGCCCTCGCGATCGCGGTGATCGGCCTGCTGATCGCGGTGCGGGGCAACCGGAAGATCGGTCTGATCACGGTGGCCGCGAGCATCGACCTGGTACATGATCGCGACCCGGGTGATCATCCCGCTGTCGAACGGCATCGGGCCGTTCTACGACAGCTTCTTCGGCGACCTGGGCAAGAACCCGATCGAGGTGGGCACCCACCTGGCGACGCACCCACGGCAGGCGGTCGAGATCGCCACCGAGCACGACCGGGTCAGCTACTACGAGATGATGTTCGCGCCGGTGGCATTCCTGCCGCTGCTGGCGATCCCCACGCTGCTCATCGCCGGACCGATGCTCGCGGTGAACATCTTCTCGTCCTTCCCGTACACCCGCGAGATCCGGTACCACTACTCGTCGCTGGTGCTCGTCGGCATCATCCTCGCGACGGTCGAGGCGGTCGCGTGGGTGTCGGTGAAGAAGCCCGGACTCCTGCGCTTCCTGGTGGGTCTGGTGGTCGCGTCGTCGCTCGCGGCCACGGTGGCGTGGGGACCGTCCCCGATCAGCGTGAAGTACCACTCCGGGATCTGGCCGCTGCAGGTCGACGCCCGCCAGGACGCGCGCGACGAGGCCGATCGCGCGCGTGCCCGGCGGGCGCGCCGACGAGCGCGATCTACAACCTGCTCCCCCACCTCGCGCACCGCGACGAGATCTACGACTTCCCGGTCCCGTGGCGGAACGTCAACTGGGGTGTCGACGGCGAGCACCTCGCCGATCCAGCCCGGGTGCAGTGGATCGTGATCGACCGGCGCGAGATGTCGACCGAGGATCTCGGGCTGCTCGACCGCCTGACCCGCCGTCAGTTCGAGATCGTCTTCGACCGCGACGACATCGTCGTGGCCAAGCGGATCCACGACCCGCCGGCGAAGCAGCCCTAGCCCGTCGTCTCGATCAGGCCGAGGTCGCCGTCGTGACGGCGGTACAGCACCGCGGCGCGCCCGGTCTCGCTGTTGGTGAACAGGTAGAAGTCGTGGCCGAGCAACTGCAGTTGCAGCGCGGCTTCGCCCGGGCCCATCGGCTTGGCGGTGAAGCTGCTTCGTCTTCACGATGCGCGCGTCGCCGGCGTCGTCGTCCTCGAGCTCGTCGTCGTCGAGGTCGACGAACGCGCCGTCGGCCGCGCCGTTGCCGTTGCCGTTGCCGTTGCCGTTGCGATGGCGCGGGTGCGAACGGCTGACGCGCTTCTCCTTGATGCGTGCGACCTGGTGGCCGATCTTGTCGACCGCGAGGTCGAGTGCAGCATCGGCCTCGGGCGCGCTCGCGTGCGCCTTCACGAAGTGCTTCTTGAGGTGGACGGTGATCTCGCAGAGCTGCGACTCCGAAGCCCGGCGGTGCTGCTGCTCCGCGAAGTCGACCTCGACGCGCCCGGCGTCGTGCGTGAACTTGGCGATGCGTGCCACCTTCTCGCGCGCCACCGCGTCGAGTCGGGACGACACCGGCCGGTTCTTGCCGCGGACCACGATGTCCATCTGAACTCCTCCGCACGAGGACCTGTCGTCGAAGTCTACGGCCGGTTCGGCGGTGGTGTCCTCGCCGCCGTGACCGCGACCACGTGGCGCGCCCCGGCCGCACGCAGGGCGACCGCCGCGGCCGCGAGCGTGGCGCCACTGGTGGCGACGTCGTCGACCACGAGCACCGATGGCGGCGCGCCGCGCCGGGCGGCGTAACCGGGACCGCGACGGCGGTCGGCGCCGGTGAGACCGGTCTGGGGTGGGCCCGGGCGGCGGTCGAGCAGGCCGAGGCACCGCACGTCGACTCGATCCGGAAGACGCCGGACGAGCGAGCGGGCCAGCAACTCGGCCTGGTCGAACCCGCGCCCCCGCCGACGGCCACGGCTGGTGGGCGCCCAGGTGACGACGTCGACCATCAGGTCGGGATCGATCACCGCCACCATCGCGTCGGCGAGCCACGGCACCGCGGCCCGGGCGCCGCGGTACTTCACCCGGGCGACCACCTCACGCGCCACGCCTTCGTAGGCGAACGCCGCCCACCAACGGTCGAGCCCGGCCGGCGGCGCCACCGACGGTGCCGGATGCAGCCCCGCGGCGCAGCGCACGCAGACGGGTCCTCCGGGCCGACCGCACGGTCGCCCGCAACCGGGGCACACGAGTGGGAACAGGGCGTCGAGCACGCGGCCGACGGTAGAGCGGGGGTGTGACGTTCTCGCCCGGCCGATCGTCCACGGGTCGTTCAAGGAATTCGCGCTCGTGGCCGATCACTGTGTCGGAAGACACACCGGGGGCGGCCCGAACAACCGAGGAAGGGAAGCCCCTGATGAGCGTGCTGATGAGCTGGGCCCGCACCACACTCGCCAACGTGGAGCACACGCTGGGCCGCTCCGACCACCTGTTCGATCGCATGCTTGGCCGGCGTGCTGGTGCTGCTCGCCTTCGCGATCGTGCTCCTCTTCGTCGCGACCTGACCCGCGCGACGACCCCGCTCACGCGAGGTTGCGTCACCGGACCGCGCTCCTCGCGGCTGAGCGACGCAACCTCGCGCCAGGTGTTCCGTCCCGCCGGGTCAGTAGCGGTAGTGCTCGGGCTTGTACGGCCCCTGCACCGGGATGCCGAGGTACGTGGCCTGGTCCTCGCTGAGCGTGGTGAGCTTCACCCCCAGCTTCTCGAGGTGGAGGCGTGCCACCTCCTCGTCGAGGTGCTTGGGCAGCGTGTACACCTTGTTCTCGTAGAAATCGCGGTGGGTGAAGAGCTCCATCTGCGCCATCACCTGGTTGGTGAAGCTGTTCGACATCACGAAGCTCGGGTGACCGGTCGCGCAGCCGAGGTTCAGCAGACGTCCTTCCGCCAGCACGATGATCGAGTGACCAGCTCTCTCCGACGTGGCGCTGAACTTCCACTCGTCGACCTGCGGCTTGATGTTGATCCGCTGGATCCCGTCGACCTTGGCCAGGCCGGCCATGTCGATCTCGGTGTCGAAGTGGCCGATGTTGCCGACGATCGCGTTGTGCTTCATCCGCGACATCGCGTCGACGGTGATCACGTTCATGTTGCCGGTCGTGGTCACGAAGAGGTCGGCGGTCTCGACGACGTCGTCGAGCGTGGTGACCTCGTACCCCTCCATCGCCGCCTGCAATGCGCAGATCGGGTCGATCTCGGTGACGATGACGCGCGCGCCCTGGCCGCGCAGCGACTGCGCGCACCCCTTGCCGACGTCGCCGTACCCGCAGACGACGGTGACCTTGCCCGCGAGCATCACGTCGGTGGCGCGGCAGATGCCGTCGACCAGCGAGTGGCGACAGCCGTAGAGGTTGTCGAACTTGCTCTTGGTGACCGAGTCGTTCACGTTGATCGCCGGGAACAGCAGCGAACCCGTCTCCATCATCTGGTAGAGGCGGTGCACGCCGGTCGTGGTCTCCTCGGTCACGCCGAGCAGGCCCTCCGCCATGCGGTGCCAGCGACGGTCGTCGTCGGCGAGCACGTCGCGCAGGAGACCGAGGACGACCGCGAACTCCTCGTTCTCGGCGGTCGACGGGTCGGGCACCGCGCCGGCACGCTCGAACTCGACGCCCTTGTGCACGAGCAGCGTCGCGTCACCACCGTCGTCGAGGATCATGTTCGGGCCGGTGCTGCCGGTGTCGTCCGCGGGCCACGAGAGCGCGCGGTCGGTGCACCACCAGTACTCCTCGAGCGTCTCGCCCTTCCAGGCGAACACCGGGATGCCGGCGGCGGCGATCGCGGCCGCGGCGTGGTCCTGGGTGGAGAAGATGTTGCACGACGCCCAACGCACTTCGGCGCCCAGCGCGACCAGCGTCTCGATGAGCACCGCGGTCTGGATGGTCATGTGCAGCGAGCCGGTGATGCGCGCGCCGGTCAGCGGCTTCGTCTCGTGGTACCGGTCGCGCAGTGCCATGAGGCCGGGCATCTCGACCTCGGCCAGCTCGATCTCCTTGCGCCCGAACTCGGCGAGCGAGAGATCGGCGACCTTGAAGTCGGAGGACTCGGTCGCGGCGGCAGGATCAATGGTGGTGGTCAACGGGAGGACTCCTTCATCAGTGTGGAGCGCAGCAGGTGCGCACGTGATGTCAGAGTCGGCCCGGATCACCGGATGACAGCCCGAAGGCCCGACCAGCGCTCCAGGCTAGCGGACGACCTCTCGGAGTCGCAGCACCGGTGCACGACTCGCGGCGAAATCTGCACACGGCAGGAGCCGGGTCATGCCAAGCTCTCGCCGTGGATCTCGAACTCCGCACGGTGCGCGACGACGAGTTCGTCGACTACCTCCTCGCGGTGCAGGCCGGCTTCGGCCGCACCACCCACGACGAAACCGACGAGTACCCCGCGCACCTGCTCACACCCGACCGTTCGCTCGGGGTGTGGGACGACGGCCGCGTCGTCGCCACCGCGGGCTCGTACGCGTTCGACCTCACCGTGCCGGGCGGCGCGCAGCTGCCGATGGCCGGGGTGGCCATGGTGACGGTGAGCCCGACCCATCGTCGGCGCGGCTCCTGCGGCGGCTGATGGCCGCGCAGCTCGACGACGTGGCGCGCCGCGGCGAACCGCTCGCCGGGCTCACCGCGTCGGAAGCGTCGATCTACGAGCGCTTCGGGTACGGCACCGCCACCTTCACCACGCGGTGGGAGCTCGAGTCGCACCACGCGCGCATGCAGCACGCGCCCGCGCCGGTGGGACGTGTGAGGATCGTCGACGCCGCCGCGGCCGCGAATGCCGCGCACGCGGTGTACGCACGCATCGCGCCCACACGAGTCGGCGAGCTGTCGCGCCCGCGGAGTGGTGGCCCCAGCTGTTCGCCCCGGCGCGGAACGGACCGCGCTTCTTCACCGCGGTGCACGAGGACGCCGACGGTACGCCCGATGCGTTCGCGCGCTACGTGCTCGACGCCCACTGGCCCGACGGTGTCGCCGAGCAGCACGCTGCGGGTGCTCGAGGTGCAGGCCGTCGACGCCGACGCCGAGGCGGCGATGTGGTCGTTCCTCTTCGGCATCGACCTCGTCGGCACCATCACCGCGGGCGAACGACCGGTCGACGATCCGCTGCGGTGGCGGCTCCCCGACCCCCGCCGGTTGCGTGTGCGCCAGGTGCGCGACCACCTCTGGGTGCGTGTGCTCGACGTCGGCGACCACGCTCGCGGCGCGCACGTACGGCGCCGACGACGCACTCGTGCTCGAGCTCCACGACGAGTTCCGACCCGACAACTCGGGGTGTTGGCTGATCGACGGCGGTCCCGACGGCGCCACGTGCACGCGCACCGACCGAGCCGCCGACCTCGCGGTGTCGGCCGCCGACCTCGGCGCGCTCTCCCTCGGCGGGGTACCGGTGTCGACGCTCGCGGCCGCCGGTCGAGTGCGCGAGCTCACCCCCGGCGCGGTGGCGCGAGGCGATCGTGCGTTCCTCACGCACCCGTCTCCCTGGTGCACCACCCACTTCTGATGCACTCACGGACGCGAACGACGCGCCAGGTGGAACGCCACCGTGCCAGCGCGAGGTTGCGGCCGCCTCGCTTCAGCCCAGCGACGCCTTGAGCTGGCTGATGGCGTCGATGGGACCGGGGTCGACGTCGTTGTCGAGCGCGAGGTAGTAGCTGGTCCAGTCGCCCACGTGGACGAGGTCGAGCAGCTGGGCCAGCCGGCCCTCGCCCTCGGCCTCGACCGTGAGCACCTGCACCAGCGCCTCCTCGATCAGCTCACGCGTGGCGACCGCGCGCGCCTCGAGCTTCGCGTGCTCGAGGCCGTGGCGCAGCTCGACCAGGGTGAACACCTGGCGCGTCACGTCGCCGTGCTGGCCCCAGCCGCACACCTCGTTGTGGTCGAGCTCGGGGTACTCGTTCCAGAACGCGGGCGCCTTGGCGTTCTCGTTCACCGACTGCTTCCACCGCAGCGCGGCGATGCCGCCGAGTCCACCGCTGCCGTAGACGATCGGGATGGTGCGTCCGATCTTGCGCGCCAGCGAGCGCGCCGGGTTGCGCTCCCCTTCCACCGACGGCTTGCACTGGTCGCGCCGACGCGCGAGCTGCTCCTGCGCGCGCAGCAGGCCCGCGTGGGCCTCGGGCAGCATTCCCATGCGGAACAGCAGCACGAACAGCGGCGCGACCAGTGCACCGAGAGCGAGACGCGGCATGAGGATGTCGTCGGGACACGGCACGTGCAGTGCACCCGACTCCTGTGCGAGCCGCGCGAGCTCGCCGCCACTCGAGATCACGATGAGCGTGGCGCCGGCCGCGAGCGCGCCCCGCGCCATCTCGACCGTCTCCTCGGTGTCGCCCGAGTACGACAACGCGAACGCGAGCGTGCGGTCGTTGACGAACGCGGGAGTGCGGTAGTGCTTCAGCACCGTGACCGGCACCGGCAACGTGGCGGTGCCGACGGCCTGCAGGAAGTTGCCGGCGATGCCGGAGCCGCCCATGCCCAGCGTCACGATGCGGTCGAACGCGGCCGCGTCGGGCAACGACGACGCCTGGGACCTTCCCCGCCACCTCGTGCGCAGCCGCGAGCTGTTCGGGCATCGCCGCGAGCGCGTCGCCGAACCCGAGCGAGTCCACCGCCATCGCGACGGCGCCTACGCCGAGAAGGTCGGCTGGATGCCGTCGGCCGCGGCCTTGGCCTCGAGGCGCGCCGCCTCGGTGTCGTCGACCGCTTCGGCCTCGTCGATCAGCATGATCGGGATGTCGTCGCGCACCGCGTAGCGCCGCTTCAGCCGCGGGTTGTAGAGGGCCGACTCGTCCTCGAAGTACAGCAGCGGGCCCTTGTCCTCGGGGCACGCGAGGATCTCCAGGAGCTTCGGGTCCAACGCCATCGTGTTCCTTCCGGTGTACTGGTGGGGTGGTTCGTGAGTGGTGACTACGTGCCCCGCACGAGCGCGAGCACCTCGGCGGTCCGCGCGTCGCAGGCGGCGCGGTCGGCGGCTTCCAGGTTGAGCCGCAACAGCGGTTCGGTGTTGCTCGGACGCAGGTTGAACCACCAGTCGCCGAAGTCGACGGTGAGACCGTCGAGCCGGTCCTGCTCGGCGTCGGCGTAGGTGGCGGCGACCTGCTCGATCACACCGAGCGGATCGTCGACCCGCGTGTTGATCTCGCCCGACATCGCGTAGCGCTCGAACGGCACCCGCAGCTCCGAGAGCGGTTGCCCGGTGAGCGAGAGCTGCTCGAGCACGAGCAGCGCGGCGATGATGCCGGAGTCGGCGCGGAAGTTGTCGCGGAAGTAGTAGTGCGCTGAGTGCTCGCCGCCGAAGATCGCGCCGGACTCCGCCATCACCTGCTTGATGAACGAGTGCCCGACGCGCGTGCGGATCGGGACGCCGCCGAGCTCGCGCACGATCTCGGGGACGGCCTTCGAGCAGATCAGGTTGTGCACCACCTGCTCGCCCGGGTGGCGGCGGAGGATCGACGCCGCCAGCATCGCGGTGGTGGTGGACCCGGGCACCGGCTGCGCCTGGTCGTCGACCAGCACCACACGGTCGGCGTCGCCGTCGAACGCGAGGCCCACCGCGGCGTCGGCGTCGAGCACCGCGCGCTGGAGGTCCTTGAGGTTGTCGACGTTGGTGGGATCGGCCGGGTGGTTGGGGAACGTGCCGTCGAGCTCGCCGAAGAGGAGCGTGAGATCGAACGGGAGCCCGGCGAACACCGCGGGCGCGATCAAGCCGCCGACGCCGTTGGCGGTGTCGGCGACGACGCGCAAGGGGGCCAGCGCGTCGAGATCGACGAACGAGTGCACGTGGGCGACGAACGCCGGGAGCAGGTCGCGCGACTCGGTGCGGCCCGGGTCTTCGGCTCGCTCGAGCAGTCCACCTGCGACCATGGCCTTGATCTCGGCCAGCCCGGTGTCCTGCCCGATGGGCAGGGCGCCGGCCCGGCACAGCTTCACGCCGTTGTACTCGGCCGGGTTGTGGCTGGCGGTGAACATCGCGGCCGGGGCGTCGAGGCTGCCGGCGGCGAAGTAGCAGAGGTCGGTGGAGGCTTCCCCGAGGTCGACGACGTCGGCGCCGGCCACGACCGCGCCCTCGGTGAACGCGGCGACGAGGGGCGTCGACGACGGCCGGGCGTCGCGGCCGACGAGCACACGGGCCGAGCCGGTGAACGCCACGAACGCGTTGCCGATGCGACGGGCGATCGACTCGTCGAGCTCGTCGGGATAGATCCCGCGAACGTCATAGGCCTTGAAGATGGAGTCGAGCGCAGAGTCGGGCACTGGAGCCTCGGGTCCTCACCGCAGGGAGCGGGACGGGAATCGTACCCGCCGACGCCTCGAATCCATACCTTCGCCGCCAGGTTTCGACCGCGCCGTCCGCCCCGTGCACCGGGCCGTCCGTGGTCGATTCGTCCGGCCTGCGGGCCGCCATCCCCCACCACACCAGGCCGCCGAGGCCCACCAGACCCACCACCGTCAGCGCCCGACCGACCCAGTCGACGGTGGCGGTGGTGAACGTGAGCTTCACGTGCTTGGCGGTGGGCACGACGACCATGAAGTTGGGGGTCGCCCGCCACGGCCCCTCGGCGCCCTCGGCCTCCCAGTTGGGGTACCACGACGTCTTCACCATCACCGGCACGCCGGTGCGCGACACGTCGAACTCCACCGACGACTCCGTGGTGCGGATGTTCGACACGTCGACCGGCGGGAGCGCCTGCTTCGCCGACCGACCGGGCCCGGGCGACGGGCGCCCGAGTCCACGATGCCGGCCCGTCGTCGGTGAGCGGGCGGTCGAGCGCGTCGGGATCGGAGAACCACGGCACCGCGGTGCACTCCCACGGGCTGAACTCGGCTTCGGTACCACCGGTGTCAGCGGGCTTCGGCACGCCCTCGCACTTCCACGACGGTTCGGCCTTCATGCCGGTGGCGACCACCGGTTCGTACCGCAGCGCCTGGACCGTGGGCGCGTCCTTCACCTGGTAGATCGTCCATCCCGACGGCGGCTTGCCGTCGAGGTCGGGGACGGTCGCGACCTCGACCAGGTTCGGGTTGGCCTTGGCCTTGTCCTTCGCCTCCGTGCTGAACGCGGCGTAGTACCGGACACCCATGAGCTGCAGGTACTTCACGCCGAGGTCGAAGTCGGCGATGTTCTTGTAGGGCAGCCCCCGCACCGGGTTCGACGGGCTCTGCGCAAGCGTCGCGACCGTCATGAAGTGGTACGGCGTGGTGGTCGACGCCTCGAAGTAGAGGCCCTCCATCGACTGGATGCGGCCGTGGGTCCAGTACGGCAGCAGCATGAGCGCCAGCGGCGTGCCGTACGCGCCGATGGCGTCGCCGCCCTCCCACAACATGCGGCCGGGCGGCAGGTTGTTCGCGGTGTCGAGGAAGGCGCGGTACTCGGGCCACGACTTCGCGGTGAAGTCCTCGGTGGTCCCGCTCTCGTAACCGGTGTAGTTGTAGCGAGCCCAGTACGGGATGAAGTCGCGCTCGTTCTGCACGATGACGAGGCAGACCGTCGTGGTGATGGCGGCGAGCACTGCCATCGCGACGAGGCGCACGCCGTGACGAGGCATCCGCGGCGGCCGATCGGCCGCGGCGGAGAGAGCTCGGACGACGGAGGGACCTCGGGGGGCGCGTCGCAGGAGGTGCGGACGCCACGACCGCGCGGTCGCCGCGGATCACCCACGTGACCCCGGTGGAGATCAGCCGCACCAACTCCGCGGCGCCGAGGCCGGCGAGCAGGTACAGCATCAGCATCCAGAACGGCAGGAGCCGCAGGTTCCACGCCGGCGCCTTCCCGAAGATCTCGCGCAGTCCCTCCCAGTTCCAGAACACGAGTCCGGTGGCGACGGTGATGGCGGCGACGATCAACGTCGAACGGCGTCGGAACCAGATCCCGCCGCCGAGCGCGACCAGCGCCAGCGGATAGATGAACCAGTTCTCCGAGATGAACATCCAGTCGAGGTAGTTGCCGATCGGCTCGTACCGCATGTCGGTGGTGTTGCCGAGGTTCACCGCGAGCGGCAGGAACCAGAACGCGGTGAGCAGCACGCCGACGACGGCGATCGCGGCGGCGCGGGTGAAGTTCCTGACCGGACGGATGATCAGCCAGATGACGACGCCCGCGTACACCGCGAAGATCGCGACGACGATGTGGCTCATGAAGGTGAGCGCGAGCAGCACCGCGGGCAACCAGAACGCGCCGCGCCGGTCGAGCGCTCGTGCGAGCGTGCCGAGGAAGAACAGCGACAACGCCAGGGCGATCGTGAACGAGAACTCGCCCGCCAACGTGCTCGGCAGGTTCCCACCCATGATGTGGAAGTCGAACGTCATCGTCGCGTCGCCGCCGTCCTTGAAGAACAGGAAGCGCGGTGGCGCGCGACCGCGAGCATCGGCGCGGTCGGGCGCGGCGCGCGGATGCCGCGCGCGAACACGTACGCGCCGGCCGGCAGCGCGAGCGGACCGACGACGGTGACGAGCTTGAACGCGATGTTGTACGGCAGGACGATGTCGAGCAGCGCGATCAGCACGGCAGGGAACGGGAAGTAGAACTGCCCGGCGGGGAACCCCGCGTAGAAGTCGTTCGACCATCCCGACACCCGCCACGGCAGGAAGTGGTCGATCAGGAAGTCGGGGAACCAGACGTGCGCGCCGGTGTCACCGCCGGTGATGGTGGTGTTGCGCAGCACGAGCGACGGCCCGAGCTGGATGAAGATGTAGACGACGCACGCGCGCGAGGATCGCCAGGCCGATCCAGTGCTCGAGCCGGTCGTAGCCGTCGCGCACCCGGCGCGGACGGGCTGGGCGTGCTAGGCGAATCGCCCGACGAATCCCCGTCGTCGCCGCCCTCCGCGGGCGGTTCAGCTGTTCGCCGCCGTCGCCCGCTCGGGCGCGTCGATCACGTCGGGCGCCCGGACCATCCCGCCAGCATGCCAGGCGGCATCGACGCATCACGCGCACCGGGACCGCTCGTAGGGATCAGCCCGCTCGAGCTCGCGCTCGAGCTCGGTCGTGTCAGCCGGTGCGCGCAGCTCCAGGACGTGCACCAGCGGGACCGGGCCGTCGGCCGTCTCCCACGTCTGCGCCTCGCAGCGACCGCACCGGCGGAACGTCAGGTCGCGCTCCGCGACCCGCAGCCGGATCTCGATCATGCCCGCCTTCGAACACCTTGCACAGTGCATCAGAACCTCCCAGATCCTCAGCCCGCACGGGGCATCGGCAGGTCGGCCGGAAACCTTGAGCGCCGGCTCAGGCGAACCGCACGAATCGGACCAGGGCACGGCCTAGTTGGTGAAGAGGAACACCACGCTGAGGGCGTTGAACCCCACGTGCAGGAGGATCGATCGGGACAGGTTGCCGGTGTGGGCGGCCTGGTAGCCCGAGACGACGCCGAGCAGGATGATCGCCGGCAGTGCGATCACCGTCCCCACCGACGGGTCGCCGAGCGCGTGGACGAGCCCGAACACGACCGCGCTGATCAGCACCGCGCTCGCCGGCGCCACCTTGCGCAGCAGCGACCGCAGCAAGGTGCCCCGGAACAGCAGCTCCTCGGTGAGGGGTGCCAACAGCACGATGGCGAGCGCCAGCACCGGGATCTGCCACCCGCTCGCGCGGTCGGCCGTCTTCACGACGTCCTGCTTCGCGGTGTGGCCGTAGACCGACTCGAGGATCCCGATCGGGATCAACGCCACGAGCTGCAGCCCGATCCCGGCGAAGAACCACGGGATGTCGGAGAGCCAGGCGCCGGCCGGGCGGCGGATCTGCAGGCCGAAGTCGCTTCGGAGCGAGCCGGTGCCCTTGCGGCGGGCGACCATCGCCAGCCAGGCGATGATCGCGAAGTTCTGCGCGCAGATGAGGACGATGAGCGTGACGGGCTGGTTCGGGTGGTCGGGATCGACGAAGAACACCCCGGCGACGACCGACACCGCGATCCCCACCGCGAAGGCGGCGATGACGTCGCCGATGCCCCAGCGCACGCGTCGGCCCGCACCCGGGACCGCCGAGGGCGACCCCGGCGAGGCGGCGGGGGCGGTGGCGGTGGCGGCGAGCCTGGAGGAGGCGGCGGGGGGAGGGCGCTGCTCACTGCCCGGCACGCTACCGGCGTGCACGCGGAATCCGCGACCGCTCGCGGCGGTTGACCCCGGAGAACAGTGCACTCAGGACTGCGCTCCCGACTCCCGCTCCGTGGGATCCCGCCGTCGGGCCGTAGCATGGAGCGATCCACGACGAGGAGCCGGCCCGAGGATGAGCCGCCGCCAGACCGATCTCGAACCCGGGGTCGAACCCGATGCCGGCGAGACCGCAGCCCTACCGCGCGCCGAACGGGCCCAATGGTCACCCGCCCACTCCCCCGCCGTCGTGGCGGCCCGACGCACGCCCGCCCGGCCCGCCGACCGACGGACCGCCGCCCGACCATCAGCCGCCCGAGCGCCGTCCCACCCCGCCGTCGGGCGGCGGGAGCTCACCGTCGTTGCGGTGGGTGCCCTGGATCGTCCTCGCGCTGATCGCCGCCGCGTTCATCGTGAGCAGCCTCGCGGGCAGCGGCTCGTCGAAGGCCGACCTCACGTACTCGGAGTTCACGACCGCGGTCGACAACGGCAACGTCAAGAGCATCGACTTCAACAAGTCGAGCGGCGCGATCAGCGGCAAGTTCGTCGAGCCGGTCGAACGGCAAGTCGGAGTTCTCGAGCTCGGGGCCGAAGGACAACCTCCCCGACACGATGCTCGCCCAGATCAAGAAGAAGAACATCGACTTCAACTACGTCGACGACGGCAGCAACATCCTCGGCGACATCCTGCTCTGGGTCCTGCCGCTCGTGCTGATCATCGGGCTCTTCGTGTGGATGAGCCGCCGCGCGCAGGGTCAGATGGGCGCGGTCATGAACATCGGCAAGAGCCGGGCGAAGGTCTACAACACCGAGAAGCCGAAGACGACGTTCGACGACGTCGCCGGGATACGGCCCGGTGAAGCAGGAGATCTCCGAGGTCGTCGACTTCCTCAAGAACCCGGGCAAGTTCAAGGAGATCGGCGCGCGCATCCCGAAGGGCGTGCTGCTCGTCGGTCCTCCCGGCACCGGCAAGACCCTCATCGCGCGCGCCGTCGCCGGTGAAGCGGGCGTGCCGTTCGTGTCGGTCACGGGCTCCGACTTCATGGAGATGTTCGTCGGCGTCGGTGCGGCGCGCGTGCGCGACCTGTTCCAGACCGCGCGCAAGCAGGCGCCCGCGATCATCTTCGTCGACGAGATCGACTCCATCGGCCGCAAGCGCGGCGCCGGCCTCGGCGGCGGGCACGACGAGCGCGAGCAGACCCTCAACCAGATGCTCGCGGAGATGGACGGCTTCGAGGCCACCGAGGGCATCGTGATGATGGCGGCCACCAACCGCCCCGACGTGCTCGACGCCGCGCTGCTGCGTCCCGGTCGCTTCGACCGCCAGATCATGGTGCCGCTGCCCACGCAGGAAGAGCGCCGCGACATCCTGAAGGTGCACTTCAAGGACAAGAAGATGTCGGACGACGTCGACGTCGACATCGTGGCGCGCGGCACGCCGGGCATGGCCGGTGCCGACCTCGCCAACCTCGTCAACGAGGCCGCGCTCTTCGCCGTCCGCCGCGGCGACAACGAGATCCACGCCAACGACTTCGACGACGCGCGCGACCGCGTGCTCATGGGCCTGCGCCGTCCGTCGATCGTGATGAACGACCTCGAGAAGGAGCACACCGCCTACCACGAGGCGGGCCACGCGGTCGCGGCGTACGTGTTCGAGCACGCCGACCCGGTGCACAAGGTCACCATCCTCCCCACCGGCATGGCGCTGGGCATGACCCAGCAGATGCCGGTCGAGGAGCGGTACTCGCACGACAAGGAGTACCTGCGCGACTCGCTCGGCGTGTTCATGGGTGGGCGCGTCGCCGAAGAGATCATGTTCGGCACCAAGTCCACCGGGGCACAGAACGACCTCGTGCGTGCCACCGAGATCGCGCGGCGCATGGTGCGCGAGTGGGGCATGAGCGACCGCATCGGTCCGATGGCGTGGGGTTCCGAGGGCGCGGTGTTCCTGGGCGAGGACCTCGTGCACACCCGCGACTACTCCGACGAGACCGCCCGCGTGATCGACGAAGAGGTCGAGCGCATCCTGCGCGACGAGGAGAACCGCACCCGCGCCACCCTCACCGAGCACCGCTCCGGTCTGGTGGCGGTCGCCGAGGCGCTGCTCGAGCGAGAGACGGTCGACGGCGAGGAGGTCTCCAACCTCGTCGACGTGGCCATGGGCCACAAGAGCGGTGGTCCCCGCCGTGCGCTGCGCGCCGACGGCACCGAAGAGGTCATCGAGACCACCGGCGACGGCGACTCGCTCTCCGACTTCGTCGAATAGTCCCGCAGACCATCTGGCGTGGTTCGTGTGCCACTACGGCACACCCGCCACGCCGAAACGGGGGGTCAGACGGCGCCGAGGTCGGGTTCCGGGCTGCTGCCGGGGTCGCGCAGCTCGGCGACGGCGGCCCAGAGGTCAGTGGCCGTGAACGCACCGACGAAGGCGCGACGCACGACGCCCTCGTGATCGGCCATCACGGTCGTCGGGATGGCGGCGAGCTCGTAACGACGGTGCAGCGCGCCGTGGTGCTCGGCGTCGATCTCGCACACCGCGACATCGCTCGATTCGAGCGGCGTGAGCTTGTCTCCGAGCCCGTGGCACGAGTCGCACGCCGCCGACGAGAAGAGCGCGACCAGCCACGCGGCGTCGGGACGCGAGAAGTCGGCGCGGTCGAGTTGCTTCGGCACCGGGTAGACGTCGCGTGGGGGCGGCTCCGGCGGGCGGCGGCGCATCACCAACGCCACGCCACCCACCGTCGCGAGGATGAGCAACGCGATCACGACACGCGCCACCATGCGTCAGCCTCCCTGTCCGAGATCGGCGTGGGTGAGATCGGGCACCGCCCCGCCGATGGCAGCTCCGGCGTTGCCGAGCACCGTGAAGCCCACGACGACGGGATGGTTCGCGGTGATGACCGTCGCGATCGGTCGGCTGCCGGGACGCGTCAACCGCACCGTCTTCGCCTTGCCGGGTGCGATCGCCAGCTCGGGCTCGCTCGTCGGCCCGACGCGCCGGTCGATGTCAGCGGCCGGGAGCACCTCCGCGGTCACGGGGTCGGGGCCGGGGTTGAAGACAGTGACCGTCACGTCGCCGTCGACGTCGGGCACGGGCACCACCCAGCGGTCGGCCGTGATGGTGGAACCGAGGGTGCTGGCGAGGCCGGTGGTCGACGACGCCGGTGGCCAGGTCTCCAACAGCTCGGCCACGATCGGCACGCGCCGCCCGTCGACCGCGCGAGCGGTCGCGATGACCGCGACGTCGGAATCGAGGGGCACGCGGGTGTTGACGTCGACCAGGATGACGCCCTGTGAAGGGACCCGCACGGTCTGCGCGGGCGCGTCCGCCCCGCCGACCACGACCGCCTTCACGGCGATGCTCGCATCGTGGCTCGAGAGATTGGCCAGCGCGAGTTGGACGCGGCCGTCGTTGCGGGTGGTGCCGGCAGGGATGCGCCACACCGTCGACGGCGCGGTGGCACCGGCGGAGAGCGCGATGCCGCTGCGCGCCGTGGCGTCGATGACGACATCATCGAAGATCTGGGTCTGCTCGGCGACCACGCGGCCGGTGCGCGCGTGCACGTGCGCGGCGACTCGGGTCTGGCGCAGCACGGAGTCCTGCACCGGGATGGTCACCCGCGAGCGTCGGGGCACGACCAGCGCCTGCAGACCGGCGGGCTCCTGCGTGCCGGTGTCGGTGGCGAACGAGACGTCCACGATGGCGTCGTCGCCGAACGGGTTGAACAGCACGAGGTCGAGCTGACTGCCTTCGACCGTCGTGCCCGAGGCGAAGTACCAGTCGGGTGCCGCGGTACGGGTGCACGAGTCGACGCCGATGTCGTCGCCGTGCTCGAGCACGTGCGACACCGCCGCCGGTCCACCGAACGCCTCCACCACCACGCCGGGTTCGGCGGTGGCGAGCACGTCCGCGACCGGCACGCTCACCTCCTCACCGGGAGCGAGGCGCATGGTGTCGGCCGTCGGCGCGGCATCGCCGCCCGGCATCACCGTGACGGTGACCTCGATGTCGGTGTGCGCGAGGCTGGCGATGACGACGGTCTCGGTGGCGTTGCCGTCGGGGGTGGAGGTTCCTGCCGCGCAGTACCACGCGCTCGACGCCACATCGGCCGCTGGCACGCCGATGCTCGCGGCCGCGGCACGTGCCGCGGTCGACGAGCTCGCCCCGGGCGATTCGCGCTGTTGCGCGACGACCGCGGCCACCAACGCGACCAGCACGACGAAGAGGATCGGACCGCGCCGCACCTTCCGCCGACGACGAGCGGGCGATTCGGGGGCCGGCGTCTCGGGAGCCTGGTCGTCGACGTTCACACCCGCTCCCACCAGAACGCCTCGTCGTCGAGTTCGGCGAGGGGGTCGGGCTTCGCCGTCGCGCTCCCGGCGCTGGCGGGCCGCGATCGCCCGGGTCGACGGATCACGGCGCACCCGCGTGCGTCGCCACCGCCACATCACCAGGACCCAGATGACCAGCGCGCCGCCGAGCATCGCCCAGCGCAGCCACTGGGCCTCGTACGCGATCGAGACGGTCGCGCGCCGGTCGACGACGAACCCGTTGGCCCAGCCGAACGGCTCCTGGTGGCGCAGCGTGTCGCCGTTGCCGGTGGCCTTCCACTCCGAGTCGTACGCTTCACCCCAGAAGGCGGTGCCCACCGCGGTCGCGCCGTCCGACGGCAGCGGCACCGCGCGGGTGAGATCGGTCGTGAGCGCGGCGCGGTTCGGTCGACGCGAGTCGACGGGCAGGGCCGGGGGCGACACCGCGGCGCGGATCGGCGCGTACGCGACGTTCTCGTAGAGCACGAGACCGCGGCTCGAGCGCAGACGTGCGAGGTCGAGCTGTTGGGCCATGGCGCGGCGCAGCGCGACCGGCGCGTCGCCGGCGGCACCCCCGTCGCGTCCTTGCGTGCTCGGCACGACCACGTAGCGCACGCCCATCGGCGCGAGCATCCGACCGAGCCGGTTGGTGCGCCCCGCCGCCGCGAGCAGGAGAGCGCGGTCGATCACGTGGTCGGCGTCGTGCTCCGGGGCGCGCCACTGCTCGGTGACGTCTCCGGGACCGTTGCGAGTGAGCACGTACCCGGTGCCGTCGCGCAGCACGACGGGGTCGAGCGGCAGCGCGGCGGGATCGCCCGCCCAGAGCATGCGGAACTCGCCCTTGCTGGCCGACGACTCGGTGAAGGTGAGGTCCTTGGCCCAGCCCGACGCGGGGGCGTCCCAACGGCCGTCGAACACGTCGGCGGTGAACGCCAAGGCGGGCAACACGATCGCGAACGCGCCGAGGATCGCGGCGGGTTGGCGCCAACCGAACCGGAAGCTGTGGATGCCGTCGACGAAGACCGACACCGTGATGCCGACGCACAGTGCGAGCCCGAGCGCGGCGAGCGTGAGCCCGGCTTCGGGCGCGAGCACCGAGGTGTCGGGGAAGAACTGCGCCGGCACCCACACCGCGGCCCACCCGACGAGCGCGAGCACCCAGCCGCGGGCGGTCCACGCGAGACGTTCGCCGGTGGCGACGAACAACGGGACCGCGGCGGCGACGATCAGACCCCACATCACCCAACCGGCCGACGCGGGACCACTGTCGAAGCGCAGCACCTGTGCGAGGTCGAGGTCGGGCCGGAACGCGAAGCCGAGCGACGCCTTGTCGGTCCCCGCGTGCGCGTACGCGAGGGGCCATGGGAAGAGGAGCACCAGCGCGCCGATCGACGCGACGATCGCGATGCCGAACGCGCGCAACGTCGCCTTGGCGCGACCGGCGATCGGGATGGCGAGCACGCACGCGAACACCGCGAGCAGGAAGAGCGCCAGGCCCGCGGGGTAGAACGCGCCGAGGAGCGCCGCCAGCACCGCCAGCCGCAACACCCGGCCGCGCCGCGTGTCGTCGCGATCGCCGAGGCGGACGACGCGGAGGAGCAGGAACGGCAGCAGCGCGAAGAGCACCAGTGGTCCGAGGCGGCCCTGGGCGATCGCGTTGCGGGCGACCGGGTTGATCCCGTACACCAGACCGGCTGCGAGGGCGGGCCCGCGGAGACCGATGGTGAAGCGACCGAGGCGGTACGCACCGAACGCCCCCAGGGGCAGGGCGACGACGCACGGTGAGGGTCTGGGCGAGACCGGTCGAGCCGAGGAGCACCGTGCTGAACGCGCCGGTGACCGCGAGCGCGGCCGGTGCGGGCGAGGCCGATCCGAGCCCGGTGTAGCGCCACGCCGACCCGAAGCTGTCGAACATGTCGCCGATCGCGGGCCAGTGCGCGAACGTCCCGATCGCGGGCACGCCTCCCGTGATGAGCGAACGCGACCCGACCACCACCATCACGAGGAAGCCGAGGAAGGCGATCGCCGCCGGCGTGCGCATGCCGTCGGACACCGAATCGACCGCGTTGCGCGACGCATCGCCGAGAGTCCGCAAGCGGGTGTCGGTGTGCATGTGGTGGGCCATGAACGCGCCGAGGCGCGCGGTGCTCGACACCTGCAACTCTCGGAGCTCGGAGTCGTGCACCGTGCGCAGTGCCTGCGCACGTCGCCGCGAGGCGCGCAGTCGGCGTACGTGGAACAGGTTCGAGAACCAGCTGCCGACGGCGGCCCGGGCACGGCGCGGACGCCCGATCAGGACGTCGCCCACGGCTTCGACGAACCCCACCACGAACCCGACCGGCACCAGCCACAGCAGCTTGTGCAAGGAGTACGAGGTGAACAACACGCGCACCCGCGAGCGTGCCATCCCGAACTCGTCGGGGTGATCGTCGCGGAGGCCGTCGGTCGCGGCCTGGCGGTGCGTCGCTCGAGCGTCGGGGACGACCAGCACCCGCGCACCGGCGAGGCGCGCCCGCCAGCAGAGGTCGAGGTCTTCGGCACCGGGGAACGTCGCGGGGTCGAAGCCCTCGAGCTCGGCGAACAGGTCGGTGCGCACCAGCATCACCGCGGTGGGAACGTAGAAGACGTCACGCACGCCGTCGTGCTGTTCCTGGTCGACCTCGCCCGGTTCGATGCCGGTGTACGGCGCCCCGAAGCGGTCGATGGACCGACCCACCTCGAGCAGCACCTCGGGGTTCTCGGCGCTCACGAGCTTCGGGCCCAGGATGCCGGCGTTCGACCGGTACCCCTCTTCCACCAGGAACCGCACCGCGGGCGGATCGAGCACGACGTCGTCGTGACACAGCAGGAGGAAGGTGGCACCCTCGACCGCGTGGAGCGCCTCGTTGGCAGCGTCGGCGAAGCCCGAGCCGTCCGCGAGGCGACGGACGAAGGCGCGCGGGAGCACCTCGGCGACGCGGGCGGTGGGGTCGTCGACCGAGCCGCAGTCGACGACGAGGATCGTGAGGTCGTCGTAGTCCTGCTGCGCGAGGCCGGCGAGCGTGTCCTCGAACCACGGACCCGGGTTGCGGGTGACCACGACGGCCACGACCGGCGGGTACTGGGCCAGGATCTCGTCGGCGTCCCCGGCTTCGCCGTCCCCGGCTTCGACGTCCGCGGCCCGGTCGAGCGGCCGGTCGAGCGGTTGGTCGGCCAGCTCGTCGAGGGGTGCCGGCGCCTCGTCCCCGGGGGGCGCCGCGACGGGAGCGTCGGGCGGTTCGAGCGCGCTCATGAGGGACGACAGCGTACCGTCGCCCTCCCCGACGCCCGGGATGCGGCTCGGGGCGCCGCTCGGGTCGAGCGGGGTGGGCGGCGCGGGTCGGCCGGTACGCTCACCCCATGATCACAGCGCTGGCGGGGGGCGTGGGGGCGGCCCGCTTCCTGCGGGGCCTGGTGCAGGTCGTCGATCCCACCGACGTCACCGTCGTCGTGAACACCGCCGACGACGACTGGTTCCACGGCCTCTACGTGTGCCCCGACCTCGACTCGGTCACCTACACGTTGGCCGGCGCGCAGAACCCCGACACCGGCTGGGGCCTCGCCGGTGAGACCTTCGCCGCCATCGACGCCCTGGCCCGGTACGGCGAGGACACGTGGTTCCGCCTCGGAGACCAGGATCTCGCCACCCATCTCTTCCGCACCCGGCTCCTGCGCGAGGGCGCCACGCTCAGCGAGGCCACGGCCCGGATCACCGCGGCCTGGGAGCTCGGCCCGCGCCTGGTGCCCATGACCGACGACCGCGTGGCCACCCGCATCACCACGCCAACTGGCGAGCTCGCCATGCAGGAGTGGTTCGTGCGCGAGCGGTGCGAGCCCGCGGTCGTCGGCGTGCGCTTCGACGGCGCCGGCGACGCCCGCCCCGCCCCCGGCGTGCTCGACGCCATCGCCACCGCCGACACCGTGCTCGTCTGCCCGAGCAACCCGGTGATCTCGATCGGCCCGATCCTCGCCGTCCCCGGGGTGCGCGACGCGCTGGTGGCGCGACGCGACCGCGTCGTCGGTGTGAGCCCGATCATCGCCGGTCGTCCGGTGAAGGGTCCGGCCGACCGGCTCATGGGTCCGATGGGCATCGACGTGTCGTGCGTGGGCATCGCACGCGAGTACCGCGCCTTCTGCAGCGCGCTGGTGATCGACACCGGCGACGCGTCACGTGCGGGCGAGATCGACGCCCTCGGCGTACGGGCGGTGGTCGCCGACACGTTGATGACCGACGCGCGCGTGGCCGCCGCGCTGGCGCGCGACACCCTCGCCGCGGTCGCCTGAACCGGCAGCAGGACCGGCCGCGTGCAACCCCTCACGATCATCCCGGTGCACGGCGTGCCCGAGGTGCGTCCCGACGACTCGTTGGCGCCGCTCATCGCCGACGCGGCCTCGGCGCAGGACACTCCCCTGCGCGACCGGGACTGCCTCGTCGTCACCCAGAAGATCGTGTCGAAGGCCGAGGGCCGCCTCGTGCCGGTCGATCCCGACGACCGCGAGGCGCGGCGGGCGATCGTCGAAGGCGAGTCGGTGCGCATCCTGCGCCGACGCGGCGACCTCATCATCAGCGAGACGCGTCATGGCTTCGTGTGCGCGAACGCGGGCGTCGACCTGTCGAACGTCGATGCCGGATGGGCCGCGCTGCTCCCCGTCGACAGCGATCGTTCGGCCCGCCGCATCCGCGACGCGCTGCGCGCCACCCGCGGGGTCGAGGTGGGCGTCGTCGTCTCCGACACGTTCGGGCGCCCGTGGCGCCAGGGACTCACCGACGTCGCCATCGGTGTGGCCGGTCTTGCCGCGGTGGTCGATCTCCGCGGCACCGACGACGCGCTCGGTCGTGAGCTCCAGGTCACCGAGGTGGCCGTCGCCGACGAGGTGGCCGCCGCCGCCGAGCTGGTCATGGGCAAGTCGGCCGGGGTACCGGTGGCGATCGTCCGCGGCCTCGACCCGTCGTGGTTCCGGGAGAGCGCCGCCACCGAGCTCGTCCGCCCACCCAGCGAAGACCTCTTCCGGTGACTCCCATCCTCCGACCACGAGGTTGCGTCACTCGACGCCGTATGCCGGTGTCAGGTGATGCAACGTGTGAGGGGGCGAGGTGACTCGGGTGCCGGCGTTCCTCGAGGCGAGGCGATCGATCCGGGCGTTCATCGACGAGCCGGTGCCACGCGACGCGCTCGACGGCTTCGTCGAGGCCGCGTGCAGCGCGCCGGCCCCGCACCACTCGCGACCGTGGCGGTGGGTGGTGGTCGACTCCGAACCGGCCAAGCACCAACTCGCCGACGGCATGGGCGACGCCTGGCGGCGAGATCTCACGGGCGACGGTGTCCCCGCGGCGCGCATCGACGAACTGGTCGGCGCGTCGCACACGAAGATCGTCACCGCCCCCGCGATCGTCCTCGGGTGCCTCACCTGGGACGGTCTCGACCGGTACCCCGACGAGACCCGTCAACGGGCGGAGTTCGGCGATGGCGTTGCTGTCGCTCGGCGCCGCAGTCGAGAACCTCATGCTCGCTGCTGCCGACGCCGGGTACGCGTCGTGCTGGGTGGCGGCGCCGATCTTCTGCCCCGCTGCCGCACGCGACGCGCTCGGGCTCGCGCCCGAGTGGCTCCCGCACGCGATGGTGGTGGTCGGTCGCCCCGATCCGAGTTACGTGGGGCGGCCCCGTCCGCCGGTCCCCCTCCACGACCTCCGCACCTTCCGCTGACCCGCAACTCGATCACCGACGCGACCCGGTGGCCAGAGGCCTCCTGGCTACGCTTCGGGGCCTTGCCGAAGCCCCTCGATCGCCGCACCTTCCTCGCGCTGCTCGCCGCCGGAACCGTGTCCGGCAGCGCCTGGACCGGGCTGGCCGCGGTCGTCGGGCCGGGCACCGGCACCATCGCGGCGGCAGCCACCGGCTCGTCCGGAGGTGTCGACGGCGTCGTGCGCCTGGGTCGCAGCTATCTGCACGACCACCCCGACGAATCCGACGCCGCGCAGTTGCGGTCGTTGCTGCCGGGTCTCGACGCCTCGCGGCCCGTTCGGCCCCAGCTCCCTGCCCTCGCGCCCGCCTCGGTCGACGACTTCGACGCCGGGCGCGTGGTCTTCGTCGACGGATGGCACCTCGCGCTCACCGAGGCCCGGGCCTCGGCTGCGGTCGCGTTGGAGGCCTGAGCCCGTGCAGCTCGACGCCCGGAAGGTACGCGCGGGATCGACGCTGTCGGCCGACGTCTGCATCATCGGCGCCGGCGCAGCCGGGATCACCCTTTCGCGCGCGCTGGCGGCGAAGGGCCGTCACGTGCTGCTCCTCGAGAGCGGCGGGTTCGAACCCGACCGGGCGACGCAGTCGCTCTACAAGGGCACGTCGGTCGGCATCCCGATCGACCCGACGGTCGACCTGGGTCTCGACACGCCCCGCCTGCGGTTCTTCGGAGGCACGACCAACCACTGGGCGGGATACTGCCGGCCGTTCCCGGAGCTCGACTTCACGGCCCGACCGTGGGTGCCGCGTTCGGGATGGCCGATCACCCGCGCGGAGCTCGATCCCTACTACGCCGGGGCGCACGACGTCATCAAGCTCGGGCCCTACGACTACTCGATCGGTTCCTGGCGCGATCAGGGGTATCTGGCGCAACCGTTCCTCGAGGACGACGTCATGCCCCACGCCCTGATCCAGGTGGCCGGCCATCCGGTGCTCGGCGCGACGTACCGCGACGAGATCGTCCGATCGGGTCGGATCCGACTGGTGCTGTGGAGCAACGTCACGCATCTCGCACTCGACGAGACCGGCAACGCGATCGACCACGTCGACGTCGCGACGCTGAGCGGGAACTCGTTCCGCGCTCGCGCCCCGCAGTTCGTGCTCGCAACCGGAGGCCTCGAGGTCCCCCGGGTGCTGCTCACCTCGAACGACCGCCGTCCGGCGGGCATCGGCAACGAACACGACCAGGTCGGCCGATCCTTCATGGAGCACGTGAACATCGCCGTCGGCCCGGCCCCGCTGACGGTCCCGGAGTCGGTGCTCGCGCCCTACAGCTTGAACCCGATCACCGTGGACGTGAACGGCGAACCGCGAGACATCTCCCTCCAGACCGTGGCCCTGATCGCGCCCGACATCATGGAGCGCGAGGGACTGCGATCGTGCGAGATCACGCTGGAGTACGCGTTGTCACCCGACGACTCCCGGGTCTCCAAGATCCACCCCACGGTGAAGCGTGGCATCGACCTCCTCCGCGCCCAGGGCAAGACGGTGAGCACCGTCCCGTTGGCTCGGGTGCTCTGCGAGCAGGAACCCAACCCGGCCAGTCGCGTCACGATCACGCGCGCGAAGGATCCCTTGGGCATGCCGCGCATCCAACTCGACTGGCAGCTCACCCGCGACGACCGGGTGAGCATCCTCAACACGCTCCGGATCTTCGGGGCCCGCCTCGGTGAGCGCGACGCCGGACGCTTCCGCCTCGACATCGCCGGCTACCACGACTCCGATCCCGGCGCCGACGGCGACGTCGACTTCGCGGTCAACACCGGATCGCACCACATCGGGACCGCCCGCATGAGCACCGACCCCGCCGACGGCGTCGTCGACCGCGACTGCAAGGTGCACAGCGTGGCGAACCTCTACATCGGCGGCAGCGCGGTGTTCCCGACGTGCGGCGCGAACCCGCCGACGCTCACGATCGTGGCGCTCGCACTGCGCCTCGCCGACCACCTCGACGCGATCAGCTGACCGCCGAGCGACGGTCCGGTCACGCGGGCTGGTCGCGGAACCAGTCCACGGTGAGGCCGAGGCCTTCGTCGAGCGCAGTCCAGGGCTTCCAGCCGAGGTGGATGGCGGCGCGACCGGGATCGAGGGCGGACCGTTCGAGCTCGCCCGCGCGCGCGGGCGCGCGATTGGGCGGCTCGGGGTACCCGACCAGGCCGGCGACCACCTCGTAGAGCTCGAGCACGCTGGTCTCGACGCCGGTGCCGATGTTCATCAGCAGCCCGCCGCCCTTCTCGGTGGCGCGCACGAAGGCATCGACGACGTCGTCGACGAAGACGTAGTCGCGCGTCTGCGCGCCGTCGCCGAACACCGTCGGCTGACGCCCCGCCAGCATCCGACCGACGAAGATCGCGACGACGCCGGCTTCTCCGTCGGGATCCTGCCGGGGTCCGTACACGTTGCCGAGCGCGAGCTCGGTGTACTCGAGGCCGCGCACCTCCCGGTAGTAGTGCAGGTAGTCGCCGGCGGCCTTCTTCGACACGCCGTACGGCGAGATCGGCCGCTGCGGGTGGCTCTCGCGTACCGGCAGCGACTCGGGAACGCCGTAGAGCGTGCCGCCCGATCCCGCGAACACCACCTTGCGCGTGCCGGCGGCGAGCGCGGCCTCGCAGAGGTTGAGCGACCCGAGCACGTTGACCTCGGCGTCGAACAGGGGCTTCGCCACCGACGTGCGCACATCGAGCTGAGCGGCGAGGTGGAAGATCACCTCGGGACGACGGTGAGCCACGAGGTCCGTGAGCTGCGGCGAACGGATGTCGAGGCGATGGAAGCTGAATTTCCGGTTGCGCTGGGCGCGCGCCTCGGCGAGGTTGGCCAGCACGCCGGTCGACAGGTCGTCGATGGCGTCGACGTCACAGCCTTCGGCGAGCAGCCGGTCGACGAGCGTGGAGCCGATGAAGCCGGCGCCGCCCGTGACCATCACCCGCACTGCATCAGTCCCCCGGTGCGGGATCGGGTGCGTCGGGGTCGGTGCGACGGATGCGCGCGCCCGACGCTCGAGCCCCCGTGCCGAGCGTGGCGCCCGCGCCCACGACGGTGTGATCGGACGCGATCGCACCCGTGCCGAACCTGGCCCCGGTGCCGAGCACCGAGTCGATGACCTCGGCGTCGGCTTCGAGGACGGCGTGGTCGCTCATCACCGCACGCAACACGCGCGCCCCGGCGCCGACCGATGCGCCGGCGCCCACCACCGAACCGGCGACCCGGGCACCGGCCTCGACGCGCGCGCCGTCACCCAGCAGCACCGGCGCCACCAACCGCGCCTCGGCATCGACGTGCGAGTCACCCTGGAACCAGATCCCCGGTGCGGTCTCGCGCGCGTCCGGGGCCGGCGGGCCGACGAGCCGTCCCGCGAGCACGTCGGCGTGCGCCTGCAGGTACTTCTCGGGCGTGCCGATGTCGATCCAGTAGGCGTCACTCGCCATCGCGTACAGGCGGCTCGGCTCGTCGAGCATGCGGGGGAACGTCTCGCGCTCGATGGAGACGGTCAACCGTTCGGGGATGCGTTGCAGCACCGACGGCTCGAGCACATAGGTGCCGGCGTTGATCCAGTTGGTCGGCGCCTTGCCCTTGGGCGGCTTCTCGACGAACGCGACGACCTCGCCGTCGTCACGTGTGGGCACGACCCCGAACGCCGACGGATCGCCGACCTTCGTGAGACAGATGGTCGCCTCGGCCCCGCGTGCGTCGTGGAACGCGACCAACCGGTCGAGGTCGAGGGTGGTGAGGACGTCGCCGTTGCACACGACGAGGCGCTCGTCGAGACCCTGGGCAGCAAAGCGGATCGCGCCAGCGGTGCCGAGCGGGTGGTCTTCCACTGCGTAGCGCAGCACGAGGTCACCGAAGCGACCCTCGGGGAAGTGCTCCTCGAACGCATCGGGCAGGTAGCCCAGCGACAGCACGACCTCGTCGACGCCGTGACGAGCCAGCCACGCCAGCTGACGCTCGAGGAAGGGCTCGTTGGCGATCGGGAGCAGCGGCTTGGGCGTGGTGTACGTGAGCGGGCGCAGACGCGTGCCCTCGCCGCCAACGAGGACGATCGCCTTCACGGTGACGAGGTGCTGGTGGCCGCAGGCGCGGTGGTGGTCGGCTCCGCCGGCAACGTCGTCGTGGTCGCGTCGATGGCGTTGCACGGCGAGCTCTTGCTGAGGTTGGCGGTGGAGTTGTCGCTGATCTGGCTGAACGCGGTGCACACGTTCGGCGGGAACGGATGGTCGGCACCCTTGGGCAGGAAGTAGATGGCGAGGGTCTCGCCGTCCTTCATGTGGTAGTCGCCCGGGTTCCCGGTGCGCGTCTTGCCGTCGACCGCCCAGGTGAGCTCGCCCTGCTTGCCCTTGTACTGGCCGAACGGACAGGTGTCGCCGTTCGACCACTCCGTCTGCTTGACCTTCGACTGCGGCCCGATCCAGGCGTTGATCGAGTCGGAGGACACCGACCAGCCGCCGTAGTCGGCGAACTTCGACAGCTTGGCGTTGCCCCCTTCCTCGCTCACCACGAACGGGTGGGTGTGGATCAGGTCGTCGCCGTGCGTGTGGATGCCGACGTTGGCCTGCTGGTTGGGGTTGTCGGCCGGCTTCTCGAACTGCGGTTGCGCAGCGAGCCATTCACCGCAGACGTTCACCTGGAACGCGGTGTGCCAGTGGTCGCCCGCGATGTTGGCGGCGGCGTCGGGCGCGCGCGGCGGACCGCTCGCGCTGCTCCCCCCGCCCCGCACGAGGAACACGGCCACGACGCCCACGATGATGACCGCGGCGATGGCGACGTTCCAGCCCGAGGATCCGCTGCGCTTGCGCTTCGGCTTGCGGTACTTGGAGCGCATCGCGGCGCGCTGGTAGCGGGTCCGGGACTGGGGCATGGCGAGTCGCAGGTTACCCGCTGACCTTCGGCATCCCGGGGCGCGTCCCCACTGCCCGGACCGCCACGTCCACGACCGCGCGGACGGTGAGGAAGCACGCGGCGGGGAGCAGCAGCAGCCGCCGCGCACCCCGCCACCGCTGGGCGAGGAAGCGGTACGCCGACCGGTGGTGTTCCACGATCATCCGGTACGGGCGCCGTGCCGTGCTCGCCCCCTGGACGTGGGTCACGCGACCGGACGGCTCGTAGGCCACCCGCCACCCGAGGCGGCGGAGGCGCCAGCAGAGGTCGAAGTCCTCCATGTACATGAAGTACCGCTCGTCCCAGCCCCCCACCGAGTCGAGCGCGCTCCGGCGGAGGTACATCAGCGCGCCCGACACCCAGTCGACGTCGCGGGGTCGGTCCCAGCGCGCGTCCAACTGCCGGTATCGCCGGGTGAAGCGGTTGCGGGGGAAGACCCGCCCGAGCACGGCGTGGCCGACGGCATCGACGGTCGACGCGTGGGCCCGGGCCGACGGGTACTGCGAACCGTCGGGGTTGAAGAGCGGAGGTCCGACGGCTGCGAGATCGGGCTCGGCGTCGAGGCGGGCGAGCATCGCCTGCGCCGTCCCCGGCGCCACGACCAGGTCGGCGTTGCTGACGGCCACGATCGGGGCGACCGTGGCGGCGATGCCGCGGTTCGCCGCCGTCGCGTACCCCACGTTGGCGCCGGGGTCGACCACGGTGACGTGAGGGATCGCCGCCAGCAGCGTGGCGACCGAGCCGTCGTCCGAGCCGTTGTCGACGACCACCACCTCCGGTGGTCCGGCCCCGTCGTCGGCCAGCAGCGAGCGCACGCAGTCGAGCAGCAACGACCCCGACTCGAAGTTCACCACCACCGCGGCCCACTCGGGTGCCGCTGCTCCCTCGCTCACGTCCGTTCGCTCCGTCCGGACGAGGGCATGTCAGTCGACGAAGCGGTACTTGACGAGTGTCCACAGCGCGACGAAGCCGTCGCGCCAGGTGATCTTCTTGCCCTCGTCGAACTCGCGGCCGGTGTACGAGATCGGCACCTCGTAGATGCGGATGCCGCGCCGGAGGACCTTCGCGGTGACCTCGGGCTCGAACTCGAAGCGCTGCGCCCGGAGCGGGATGCCGTCGAGCACCTTCCGGTCGAAGAGCTTGTAACACGTCTCCATGTCGGAGAGGGTCGTGTTGTAGAGCACGTTCGTGACCAGTGACAGGAACCGGTTGCCCACCCAGTGCAGGAACAGCATGTTGCGCCGTTCGCCCGTGAAGCGCGAGCCGTAGACGACGCTGCGCCTTGCCGCGCAGGATCGGGTTGAGCAGCTTGGGCCAGTCCTCGGGGTCGTATTCGAGGTCGGCGTCCTGCACGAGCACGAGCTCGCCGGTGACGTGCGCGAGACCGCTGCGGATGGCCGCGCCCTTGCCCCGGTTGACGTCGTGGTTGATGATGCGCACGGTGCTGTCGGCGAGTTGGCGCAGCACGTCACGGGTGCCGTCGGTGCTGCCGTCGTCGACGATCACGATCTCGAGGTCGACGGGCAGCTCGACCTGGCGCATGCGGCGCACGATCTCCACCACGGTGTTGCGTTCGTCGAACACGGGGACGATCACTGACAGCTTGCGGTAGTCGTGCGTCTCGTCAGGTGACACCAAGCCTCCGGTACCAGTCGTACGTGCGGGCGAGACCTTCGCGGAGGTCGACGCGAGGATGCCAACCGAGCACGCGCTCGGCGAGGGCGATGTCAGGGCGGCGCTGCTTCGGGTCGTCGGCGGGCAGGGCCTCGAACACGAGGTCGCTGGCGCTGCCGGTGACCTCGAGCACGAGCTCGGCGAGCTCGAGCATCGAGAACTCGACGGGATTGCCGATGTTCAACGGGCCGACGTGGTCGGACTCGAGCAGCGCGCACAACCCCTCGACCTCGTCGCTCACGAAGCAGAAGGAACGAGTCTGCTTGCCGTCGCCGTACACGGTCAGCGGTACACCCCGCATCGCCTGCGCGAGGAAGTTCGACACCACGCGCCCGTCGGCCGCAGCCAAGCGTGGGCCGTAGGTGTTGAAGATCCGCACGATCTTGGTGTCGACGCCGTACTCGCGGTGGTACGCCATCGTGATCGCTTCGCCGTAGCGCTTGGCTTCGTCGTACACCGCGCGCGGACCGACGCTGTTGACGTTGCCGAGGTAGGTCTCGGGCTGCGGGTGCACGAGCGGGTCGCCGTAGATCTCGCTCGTCGACGCGAGGAGAAAGCGCGCGCCGTTGTCGCGCGCGAGGTCGAGTGCGTGGCGCGTACCGATCGAGCCGACCTCGAGCGTTGCGAAGGGATGCGCGAGGTACTCGGGCGGGCTGGCCGGGCTCGCCAGGTGCAGCACCGCGTCGACCGCGCCGTCGACCGGGATCCCGGTGATGACGTCGTGCTCCACCAGGGTGAAGGCGGCGTCGTCGGCGAGGTGCGCGACGTTGTCCGGGTTGCCGGTGAGGAAGTTGTCCACCGCCACGACGTCCCACTCACGCGCGCGGAGCAGATCGCAGAGGTGAGACCCCAGGAAGCCGGCGCCGCCGGTGACGACCGCTCGCGGCATCAGCGGCCGATGCCCTGATAAGCGAAGCCCCGGCGACGCATCGCCCCGGGGTCGAGCAGGTTGCGGGCGTCGACCAGTGCACGCGGCGGCGCCATCGCCTCGGCGACGCGGGCGAAGTCGAGCCAGCGGAATTCGTCCCACTCGGTGAGCAGGGCCAGGAGCTGCGCGCCGGCCACGGCCTCGTAGGGGTGGGTCACGATCTCGATGCCGGGGACCCGCGCGCCCGCGGCCTCGCCGGCGGCGGGGTCGTAGGCGCGCACCCGCGCGCCCTCTTCGAGGAGCCGACGGCACACGACCAGCGCGGGCGAGTCGCGCAGGTCGTCGGTGTTGGCCTTGAAGGTGAGGCCCCACACGCCGATGGCCACGTCGTGCAGCGATCCCCCGGCGGCGGCGAGCAGCTTCTCGATGATGCGCTCGTGCTGGTGCTGGTTCACGTCGACCACGCCGCGCAGCAGGCTGAAGTCGTACCCCGCGGCGTCGGCGGTGTGGATCAGCGCGGCGGTGTCCTTGGGGAAGCACGACCCGCCGTATCCCGGGCCGGGGTGCAGGAACTCGAATCCGATGCGGGTGTCGTAGCCCATGCCGAGCGCGACCTCACGCACGTCGGCGTTGACCGCTTCGCACAGGTTGGCAATGGCGTTGATGAACGAGATCTTCGTGGCGAGGAACGCGTTCGACGCGTACTTGATCATCTCGGCCGACGCCGGATCGGTCACGAGGATCGGTGCCTGCACCTCGCGGTACAGCTCCGACACGCGGACCGCGACCGCGGTGTCCTCGCAGCCGATGACGACGCGCGCGGGTTCGAGGAAGTCGCGCACCGCGGTGCCCTCGCGCAGGAACTCCGGGTTCGACGCCACGCCCACTTCACTCCCGGCGCCGGCCTCGCTCAGGTGGCGCGCGACGAACTGGGTGGACCCCACGGGCATCGTCGACTTGTTGACGACGACGGTGCCCGCTCGCAGCACCGGCGCGATCTCGTGGACCACCGCCTCCACCGCCGAGAGGTCGGCCGCGCCCGTCTCCGACTGCGGGGTCTGCACGCACAAGAACACGAACTCGGCCGTGCGCGCGGCGGTCGTGGCACCCACCACGAAGCGCAGGCGACGCGACGCGAGTCCCTCGGCGACCAGCGCGGGCAGTCCTTCTTCGAGGATCGGCACCTCGCCCTTCGACAGTGCCCGGACGCGTTCCTCGTCGAGATCGGCGCAGGTGACCGAGTGCCCGATGTGCGCCAGGCACGCGGCGGTGGTGAGCCCCACGTAGCCGGCACCGACGACCGCGACCTCACTCATGCCGCCTCCACGATTCGCTCGCTGCTCGGCGGCCCGACCTGTGGCAGCACGCGTCGCCACGCTCGCTCATGCGTCCCAGTCCTTGACGTACTCGCTGACCGCGTCGCGCCACGGGCGCAAGCGACGGTAGCCCGGCGAGACGCAGCGCGCGGTTGTCGAGCGCGCTCATGAGTGGACGCGCCGCGGGCCGGTCGAGGTCGGAAGCGTCGAGGGGCGCGACGTGCGTCGGGTCGACGCCTCGAGCCCGGAGCGCGGTGACGATCAACTCGTGACGGGTGACCGCCTCGCTGCCGCTCGTGACGTGGAACAGACCCCGGCGGCGCTCGACCGCGAACCGGGCCAGCAGGTCGGCGAGGTCGGGGGCGTACGTGGGCACGCTCACCTGATCGGCGAGCACGCCGTCGAGCTCGCCCCGATCGAACGCGCCGAAGGCCCAACTCACGAGGTCGGTGCCACGTCGACCGAAGACCCACGACGTGCGCACGGTCGCCCAGGACGCCGCGTGCCGTTCGACCTCCTGCTCACCACCGAGCTTGGAGCGGCCGTACTCGGACAGCGGGTGGACTGCGTCCCACTCGTCGTAGGGACGGGTGGCCCCGCCGTCGAACACGTAGTCGGTGGACACGTGGACGAGGTGGGCACCTCGGCGCGCGCTCGCCACCGCGAGGTGTCGCACGCCCAGGGCGTTCACCGCGAAGGCTCGTTCCGGGTCGCGTTCGCAGGCGTCGACGCTGGTCATGGCCGCGGCGTTGACCACCGCGTCGGGCGCGAACTCGGCCACGACCTGCTCGACCTGCTCACGATCGGCGAGGTCGATGACATCGCGGGCCGCACCGAGGACCGTGTGGTCACGGTCCAGCGCTTCGACCACGCGGGCACCGACCTGACCGGCCGCGCCGGTGATGAGGATCCGCACGGCTCGGAAGTGTACGAGGCGTTACTGCGGACAGGGATCAGCGAGGGCGGGCGGCACCGTGGTCGTGGTGGTGGTGGGCGCCGCAGCAGTGGTCGCCGGCGCGCCGGGCACCGTCGAGGGCGGCACCGTCGTCGTGGTCGACGGCAGCGTGATCTCGCCCGGGAACGACGTGCCCAGCACCAGCTGCACCGCGTCGGCGGCGGTGGCGTCGGCCACCAGCTTGGCGTCGGGGAAGTAGCCGAGGAGCGCCTTGGCCTCCTCGGCCTGCGAGGGGGCGTAGCGGATCTCGGTGGTCGCGACGGTGGCCGGCATCGACGTGCTGGTCGCACCCGCCTTCGGCCTCGCCTGCACCTGTGACGCGTGGAACCCCTGCTCGGCGAGCTTCTCGACCACCGACGGAGCCACGTTGGTGCCGGTGGCATCGGTGACGCGCACCGTCACCTGCGACGGCTGCACGACGGCGGGCTTCGGCGTGTCGTCGCCGAAGGTGCGCAGCTGGTCGACGACCGCGGCCGCCTCGGGCGCCGCCTGCACCCGGTTGGGGTTCTCGGGGTAGGTCTCGAACGGCAGCGTCGTGAACCGGATCGAGTTGGTGTCGTTGACGTTCACGGTCCGGAACGCCCGCACCAGGGCGTTGACGTCGTCGCGGCTGAGGTTCTGGTCGGCGGTGATGTACTTCAGCACGTTGTCGGTCAGCGACAGCGCGAGGAACGGGTCGCTCAGGCTCTTCGAGATCGCGAGCCCGGCCAGCTTCTTGATGAAGTACTGCTGGCGCTGGATGCGTTCGAGGTCGGACCAGTTGTCGTACTTGCTCCAGTGCTCCCCCGTGTCGGGATCGACGATGTCGCCGTTGGGATCGGCGATCTCGAGGTGGCGAGCCCGGACGTACGCGAGCGCGGCGTCGCCACTGAGCGCATAGCAACCGCCGCCGTAGGGGGTGCTGAAGTTCGTCTCGACGTCGTCGCGCATCTTGCCCGGCACGTACACCGTCACGTTGCCGATCTCGTCGACGATCTCCCGGAAGCTCTTGAAGTCGACCTCGAGGTAGTGGTTGATGTCGATGTCGAAGTTGGCCTTGAGCGTCTGGGCCACGAGGTCGGCCCCGCCCTGGGAGTACGCCGAGTTGATCTGGCTCTTCCCAGGGGTGCCGGGGACGTCGACCATCAGGTCGCGCGGGAAGCTCACCACGAACGTCCGTTGGGCGCTCGGTTCGACGTGGGCCACCATCATCGTGTCGGACCGCTGGCCGGCGAGGTCGGGATCGCTGTTCGGGTCGCCGAACTGGGCAGCGTCGTTGGCGTTGCCCGACGTGTCGACGAACGCGCGGCTGTCGGAGCCGATGATCAGGTAGTTGGCGCCACCTGGCGGCGGCGGCGCGAGGGTGACCTTCACCCGGCGGATCTTGGCCACCTGCTCGGTGATCCCGCGGTCGACCAGCGCCACCGCGCTGGTCATGAACGCGCTGGCGATGAGCACCGCGATCACGAGGCGGCCCCAGAAGCCGCGCCAGCGCGTGCTTCCTTCCGCTTCACTTCCCGCGTTGGCCTCCGGCCCCGACATGCGCTCCGTTCCTCCCGGCCTCAGACGCAGGCCGCTTCAGGCGACAACGTGGTGGTCGTCGCCTCGGGGGCTGCAGTCGTGGCCGTGCTCCCGAGCCCGTGGAAGTCCTTCCCGAGGACCAGCACGATATCGGTGCCTGACAGCGTGGAGTCCGCCACCAGTTGGGCGCCCGGCACGACGCTCTGGACCAACTGGGCCTTGGCCAGGTCGGACGATGCGTAGCGGATCTCGCGTGTGGTCGACGAGTCCCGCCGCGTAGTTGTCGGCGCCGCCGTTGACGAAGCCCTTCTGTTGCAGGTCCTGGGCCGTGGTGCCCGCGGCACCCTGGACCCCGGAGCCGTTGAGCACCTGGACCCGCACGTCGACCGGGCGAACCGCGGGCGTGGTGCCACCGCCGCTGCCGCCGGTGTTCGCCGGCGGCGCGGTCGTGGTCGTGGGGATCGGCGCCTCACCCCGCAGCACGGCGAGGACGGCGTCGGCCTCGGGCTGCTTCTCGACCAGATAGGAGCCGGCGGAGTCACCCATGTCCCACGGCAGGGTCTCGAAGATCGGGCCGCCGTTCGTGCCGTCGGAGAGACCCATGAACGCGCGCACCAGCTCGTTGAACGAGTCGCGGTCGAACGCCTGGTCGGCGGTGAGGTTGGGGATCAGCTGGTCGGCGAGATCGGGCGCGATCGACGGGTCGTCCGTGGCCCGGGTCACCGCGATGCGCCCGAGGCGCTTGATGAAGTCCTGCTGGCGTTCGATCCGGTCGAGGTCGGAACGACCGCTGGCGTCGACCCACCTGCCGTCCTTGTACTCCTCGAGGTGGCGTGCCCGCACGTAGGCGAGGGCGGTGGCACCGTCGAGGTGATAGCAGCCGGGGCCGTACATGAACGGCTCGAGACCCGAGAGCTGGTCGCGCATCTGGAACGGGATCCACACCGGCACCGAGCCGACCGCGTTCACGATGCCCTCGAACGACTTGAAGTTCACCTCGAGGTAGTGGTTGATCGGCACGTTGAAGTCCTGCTGCAGCGTGTCGATCACCAGCTGCGGTCCCTTGTTGAACGCGGCGTTGATCTTCTGGCGCCCGAGGCCGGGCACGTTCACCATGAGGTCGCGCGGGAACGAGACCACGTAGCTCGCGTCACCATCGGCGTGGAGCACCATCATCGTGTCGGAGCGCGCCGGGCCGTCGGTGGTGGTGTCGGCATCGGTGAAGGCGTTCTTGTCCGCCTCGCTCTGCACGAACGAGCGGGTGTCGGAGCCGATGATGAGGAAGTTGGTCGCGCTGCTCGACGCGGGCGCGACGTTGAGCCCGACGCGCGGGATCTCGTCGATCCGGTCGTCGATGTAGCTGTTGATCCGGAAGACCGCCGCGCCCATCACGAGCGTGCACAGCACGATCGCGATGACGATCCGTCCGGAGAGCGCGCGCACAGCGGCGAGGGGAGATCTCACGGTCCGGTCATGGTACCGAGAGGGTCCGGCTCGAACGGGTCGCGAACGGCGTGGAGGCGGCCGGGATCAACCGGAGCCCGCCCGGTAGCGGCCTTGTACGGTGGTCCGGTGCGCCACGCCGACCTCGTCGCGTCCGGGCTGGTCAACAGCCTGCCCCCCGGTGCCGGGGCCGCCGCCGTGCGGCGCGGCCGTTCCACCGTGGTGGGGGTCGCGCCGGCCGAGGTGCGCGTCGCGTCCGGCTCCGACGCGTTCGCCGCCCTCGACGACCTGACGCCCGGCTTCTGGGTGGGCTGGTGCTCGTTCGAGCTCGGGCACGCCGCCGAGCGGGTCGTCGCCCGCGGCGCGTCGCTGGAGGCCACGACGGTGCCCGACCTCGCGTTCGCCCGGTTCGACGCCGTCGCGGTGATCGACGCCCGGGGCGGCATCCGGGTGCGCGGCACCGGCACCGCGCGTGACCTCCTCGACCGGGCGATCGCGGCGCGCGCACCGCTCGCCGCGTGTCCTCCGTCACCACCGTCTCCGCCGTCTCCGCCGAGCCCGCCGAGCCCGCCGACGCGTTGGCACAGCGGTCTCGATCGCGACGAGTACGCCGACCGCGTCGCCACCGTGCTCGAGCTCCTGCGCGCCGGCGAGTGCTACCAGGTCAACCTGACGCGCCGGCTCACGTGCGACGACGCGCTCGATCCCGTCGCGCTCCACGGCGCGCTCGCGCACGCGCACCCCGCGCCGCACCTCGCGTTGTTGCAGCTGCCGGAGCTGGGCCCGGGGATCGCGGTGGTGTCGGCATCACCCGAGCGCTACCTCCGACTCCGCCACCGCGAACGTCGAGACGCGACCGATCAAGGGCACCGCGGCCACCCGTGCCGCACTGCGCGCCAGCGACAAGGACCACGCCGAGAACGTGATGATCGTCGACCTCGCGCGCAACGACCTCGGGCGCGTGTGCACCGCCGGGTCGGTGCGCGTGCCCGAGCTGTGCGCGGTCGAGTCGCATCCCGGGTCTGCACCACCTCGTGAGCACGGTGCAGGGTCGCCTGCGCGACGACGTCGGGCTCGGCGCGCTCGTGCGCGCGACGTTCCCGCCTGCGTCGGTCACCGGCGCACCGAAGCCGCGCGTGCTGCAGGCGATCGAAGACCTCGAGCCGGTGCGGCGCGGCATCTACTGCGGCGCGCTGGGCTGGATCGACACGTCAGCCGGCGACCCCGCCCTCGTCACCGCCGATCTCGCCGTGGCCATCCGCACGTTCACCGTCCTCGGCTCCCCCGGTGCCGGGTCCACGCACTTCTCGGTGGGCGGTGGCATCGTCGCCGACTCCCGACCCGACGCCGAGTGGGCCGAGACCGAGCTCAAGGCGGCGCGGCTGCTCGCGGTGGCGGGCGCCGAGACCGCGAGCGTGCGGATGCCCACGCCGACCCGGGTGGCGTCGTGAGCGAGTACGTGTGGGTCGACGGCGGGCTGACCACCGTCGACGAAGCCCGCATCTCCCCCTTCGACCACGGGTTGCTGGTGGGCGACGGCGTGTTCGAGACCATCCGGGTCTACGGCGGTGAGCCGTTCGCGTGGACCCGCCACCTCGACCGGCTGGCGCACTCCGCGTCGGGCCTCGGCCTTGCGGTGCCCGACCGCGACGCGCTGCGCGACGCCGCGTGCGAGGTGCTGTCGGCCAACGGCCACGACGAAGCGCGACTTCGCATCACGGTGACGGGTGGCGAGGCCCCGCTGGGTTCCGAGCGCGGCGACGGCGGACCGACGGTGGTGATCGCCAGCAGTCAGTTGCGCCCGTGGCCCGATTCGGTGAGCGTGGTCATCGTGCCGTGGGTGCGCAACGACCGCGGCGCGACCGCGGGGCTGAAGACCACGTCGTACGCCGAGAACGTGCGCGCGCTCGCGCTACGCGCACGAACGCGGCGCGAGCGAGGCGATCTTCGCCAACACCCGCGACGAGCTGTGCGAAGCCACCGGTTCGAACGTGTTCGTGGTGCAGGACGGCAACGTGGCGACGCCGCCGGCTTCGTCGGGCTGCCTGCTCGGCGTCACGCGCGCGCTGGTCATCGAGCTCGCCGACGCGGCCGGCATCACCGTCGACGAGTCCCCGCTCTCCCTCGATGCGCTCCGCGACGCCGACGAGGCCTTCCTCACGTCCACCACGCGCGAGGTCCAGCCCATCTCCCACGTCGACGACCGCGCCCTCCCGTCGGTGCCCGGCCCCGTCGCCGCCACCCTCAGCACCGCGTTCAACGCCCTCGTCGCCCAACACCTCGACCCCTAGACACGTCTTGGCGCCGCTGACCGCGTCATGGTGACGACGTCGGGGCGCCGAAACGCGGGGGTCAGCGGAGGTGATGGACGTCGGCGGCGACGACGGTGTGGTCGTTGCCCTGCGTCGTCGCGCACGACCAGCGCGCCGTCGTCGGTGAGGCCGACCGCGGTGCCGATGACATCGGCGTCGCGCAGGTGATGGACCCGCACGGTCCGGCCCGAGCGTGGCCAGCCGGGCCCGGTACTCGTCGACGACTGCGGCGCCCGCGGCGAGCGCCTCGGCGAAGCGGTCGAGGAACGCGTCGAGCAGGGCGTCGCGATCGACCACCCGGCCGGCCTCGAGGTTGCAGGCGGTCGCCGTCTCCACGAGCTCGTCGGGGAACACCTCCCAGTTCACGTTGCAGCCGGCCCCCACCACCAGGGCGTCGCCGTCGGCCTCGGCCAGGAGCCCGGCCAGCTTGCGATCGTCGACCACCAGGTCGTTCGGCCACTTCAGGCTCGCCTCCACCCCAGCTACGTCCTCGACCGCCGCCGCCAGCGCCACGCCAGCGGCCATCACGACCCTCCCCGGGTCACCGGCTCGGCCCGGGTCACCCGATCGCCGCACCAGCACGCTGACCAGGAGCGACGACCCCGGAGGCGACTCCCAGCTGCGGCCCAGCCGCCCCCGCCCCGCGGTCTGCTCGTCGGCGACCACCACCAGGCCGTCGGACGCACCCTCCCGGGCGGCCTCGAGGGCTTGGCGGTTGGTGGAGTCGAGGGTCGAGAACCACTCGACCCGCCACGGGCCCCGTTCCGAGGTGCGAGCGGGTGCGGACACGGCCGTAGGATACGGCGACCTGTCGCCAGAGCATCCCGAGGGGCACGTTGTTCAGCAAAGTCCTGATCGCCAACCGCGGCGAGATCGCCGTCCGTGTCATGCGCACGTGCCGTGAGCTCGGCATCACCACCGTGGCCGTCTACTCCGAGCTCGACCGAGACGCCATGCACGTCCGCTACGCCGACGAGGCGTATGCGCTCGGCGGCCAGACCGCAGCCGAGAGCTACCTGAACACCGAGGCCATCCTCGACGCGATCGAGAAGAGCGGCGCCGAGGCGGTGCACCCCGGCTACGGCTTCTTCTCCGAGAACGCCGACTTCGCCCGCGCCATCACCGAGCGCGGCGTCGCCTGGATCGGCCCGCCGCCCGAGGCGATCGAGATCATGGGTGACAAGATCTCGTCCCGGAAGTCGGCAGCTGCGTCCGACGTCGCGTCGGTCCCCGGCACGCTCGACCCCATCCAGGACGCGTCCGAGGTGGTCGCGTTCGGCACCGAGTTCGGCTGGCCGGTCGCGATCAAGGCCGCGTACGGCGGTGGCGGTCGCGGGCTGAAGATCGCGCACAGCGCCGACGACGCGGTCGAGGCGTTCGAGTCGGCGTCACGCGAAGCCGTCGCCTACTTCGGGCGCGGTGAGTGCTACATGGAGCGCTACCTCACTCGTCCGCGCCACATCGAGCTCCAGGTGTTCGCCGACACGCACGGCAACGTCGTGTGCCTGGGCGAGCGCGACTGCTCCACCCAGCGCCGCCACCAGAAGCTCATCGAGGAGAGCCCCGCGCCCGAGCTGAGCGACGAGATCCGCGCCGCGATGAACGAGGCCGCAGTGAAGGTCACCCGCGGCTGCGGCTACGTCAACGCCGGCACCGTCGAGTGCCTGTACCAGGACGGCGAGTTCTGGTTCCTCGAGATGAACACCCGGCTCCAGGTGGAGCACTGCGTCACCGAAGAGGTCACCCAACTCGACCTCGTCGCCGAGCAACTGCGCGTCGCCGCCGGTGAGCCGCTCTCCTTCACCGCCGACGACGTCGTGCACACCGGCCACTCGATCGAGTGCCGCATCAACGCCGAGAACCCGGCGGCCGGGTTCACGCCCTCCCCCGGCACCATCGCGCACCTGCGGCTGCCGAGCGGTCCCGGCGTGCGCTGGGACGGCGGCTACGCGCAGGGCGACACCGTGTCGCAGTACTACGACAACCTCATCGGCAAGCTCGTCGTGTGGGCACCCGACCGCGAGCGGGCGCGCAAGCGCATGCTGCGCGCGCTGAGCGAGTTCGAGATCACGGGTCTCGACACCACGATCCCCGCGCACGTCGCGCTGTTGGCGACCGACGCCTTCGCCACCGTGAACCACTCCACCAAGTGGGTGGAGGACGAGGTCGACGCCGCCAGCTTCACCCCGGCTCCGGCGCCCGAGGCCGTTGCGGCCGACGGTGCCGACGAGGCCGAGCCGCTGCTGGAGCGCACGATCCCGGTCGAGGTCGACGGCAAGCGCTACTCGGTGAAGCTCTGGCTCCCCGAGGTCGCGGCCGGCACCGCGGCGCCGAAGAAGCGCTCGGCGCGACCGCGTCCGGGTGCTGGGCGCATCGGGCGGTGGCGCCGGCAGCGGCACGATCAGCGCGCCGATGCAGGGCACCATCGTGAAGGTGCTCGTCGCCGAAGGCGAGACGGTGGAGTCGGGTCAGTCGGTGCTGGTGCTCGAGGCGATGAAGATGGAGAACCACATCAGCGCCGACAAGGCGGGCACGGTGAAAGAAGTGCGCGTCGCGGCCGGCGACACGGTCGGCACCGGCGACGTGCTCGTCGTCATCGAGTAGCTCGGTCCACGGCTCCCGCGCCGCTCACGCGTACGTCCGCTGCGGCGGAGTCCGAGGGGTGGAGAGGCGGGAGGTTCGCGGTGCGCGTCGTCAGACGGTCGAGATGGGTCGAGCAGTGCTCGCGTGGTCGCAGTACAACGGCACCCATTTCACCATTCACGCGATGACGATCCACGCCGACGGCACGTGGGATCCAGTCGTCGAGGTGAGCGCGCCCGACACGTCGGTTGGCGACGCGCACGCCACGATCGACGAGCAGGGTCATGCCGTGCTGGCGTGGGACGGAGTGGGTGGCATCCAAACCGCGACCTACACCTTCGGTGGTGGCTGGTCCGCGATCGACACGCTCGACCCGACCGTCGAAGCGGCTGCCGTGCAGGTGTCGAGCAACGCTGCGGGCGACGTCAGCGCAACGTGGTGGCTGCAGTACGTGCATCAGGTGTTCGTCGCGACCCGACCTGCGGGCGGGAACTGGACCGCCGCCGAGATGATCTCGACGAGCGGCGTCGAGACGAGCATCTCGGATGTGGCCCAGGGCCCCGGAGCAAGCGCCCGGGTGGTCTGGACCGAGCTCCACGGGAGCCAGTGGACGGTCGTGAGCGCGGACCGTTCGGCGGTCGGCACCTGGAGCGCGGCGGTCGACATCGGGCCGTCGTACGGCGAGGCCTCGGTGACACTCCGCTCGGACCGATCGGGAAACAGCGTCCTCGTCCTCACCGGATCCGGGGGTACCGGTCTTGCGCTCGTCGCGAGCTCTCGTTCGGCGACGGGCGCATGGCAGCAGCTCGTGCCGGTCTCGCCTGACGACCGGAGCGTGTCGTTCAGCACGCTCGCGATGAACCCGAACGGCGACGCGGTTCTCGCGATGGATCTCGAGCCACCCGGTGTTCCCACCGAGACCTGGATACGGTCACTCCCGGTCGGGGGCCTGTGGTCAGAACCCGTGCGTGTCGATCCCGACGCCGTCTACACGAGCGGCTCGCGGGTGGCGCTCAACGACGCGGGAGACGCCGTCATCGCCTGGATCAGGGAAGGCGACGTCCCTGCGAAGGTCCAAGCCGTGACGTCTCCCGCGCAGATCGCACCACCGACGCCGATCGTCAGGATCCCTTCATTCACGGGCTGACCGTCTTGATCTGACCTGAACGAGTCAGCAACACTCCGCTGGCATGACCGAACTCATGGAGTACGAAGCCGAACAGGTCGAGGCCGCGAACAGGTCCGGGAAGAAGCCGATCGTGTTCGTGCACGGGCTCTGGCTGCTGCCGAGCAGTTGGGACCGGTGGGCGGAGTACTTCCAGGCCGTCGGCTACTCGACCGTCACCGCCGGCTGGCCCGACGATCCGAACTCCGTCGACGAGGCGAACCGCCACCCCGAGGTGTTCGCCCGCAAGTCGGTGCAGCAGGTCGCCGACCACGTCGAAGGCCTCATCCGCGAGCTGAAGCAACGTCCGGCGGTGATCGGCCACTCGTTCGGTGGGCTGCTCACCGAGATCCTCGCCGGTCGCGGCTGCAGCGACGCGTCGGTCGCCATCTCCCCCGCGCCGCACCGTGGCGTGCTGCCGCTGCCGATCTCCGCGCTGCGGTCGTCGTCACCCGTGCTGCGCAACCCGCGCAACCACGGCCGCGCCGTCCCGCTCACCTACGAGCAGTTCCGCTACGCGTTCGCCAACGCGGTGTCCGAGGACGAGGCGCACGAGCTCTACAACACGTACGCAGTGCCGGCCGCCGGGCTCCCGCTCTTCCAGGCGGCCAGCGCGAACCTCAACCCGTGGACCGAGGTGAAGGTCAAGACCAAGAACCACGATCGTGGCCCGCTGCTCATCGTCTCCGGTGCCGAGGATCACACCGTGCCGTGGGCGATCTGCAACTCGTCGTTCAAGCGCGAGCGTCGCAACAAGGACGCAGTCACCGAGATCGTCAAGCTCAAGGACCGCGGCCACGCGCTCACCATCGACCACGGCTGGAAGAAGGTCGCCGACACCTCACTGAAGTTCATCCAGCGCTTCGTGGAGCCCTGAGCCGGCGGACCGGCGCAGCTCAGGTCGAGCTGCGGGCGAGGTAGGCGTCGCGCAGCACGCGGGACTCGAGCTCGGCGTCGTCGACCAGGCTCTTGACCACGTCGCCGATGCTGACGATGCCACGCAGACAGCCGCCGTCGACGACGGGAAGATGGCGCACCCGGGCGCGGGTCATCGCGGCCATCGCCGACCGCAGCGAGTCGCCCGGCGCGCACGTCACGGCCGAGTGCTGCATGACGTCGTGCGCACGGAGCTGCACGACCGCCCCACCGTGGCGCGCCACGCAGAGCACCACGTCTCGTTCCGTGACGAGACCGTCGAGTCGGAGGCCGTCGCTCGACACGACGAACGCGCCGACTCGGTCGCTGCACATCCGCTGTGCGATGCGTTCGATCGTGGTGTCCGGCGTCACAAAGCACCTCGTCTCCCTTGGCGTCGAGCAGGTCGCGCACGATGCTCATCGGCTCTCCTCCAAGACATCGACGTGGGCGATCACGTGGCACACCGGCAGGTCGGTGCGGCGAGCGAGACGGTGCGGGAGATCCTGGCGGGATCCACCGTGAGAGTCCCGGCGGCAAGGTCGAGACGACGATCTCGTCGAACTGGTCGCGCGGCAGTGCGTCGAGGACCGCCAGGACCGGGTCGGCGTCGCCGATCGAGGCGGTGGCGATCGCGCCCTCGGCGTGCATCCACGCCAGCGCCTCCTCGAGCCGCTCCCGCGCGACGACCCGCGCGCGCCCTTCGGTCCAGAAGAGCTGGTCAAGCGGCGGCGTCGCCGGCACGACCACGTCGAACCGGCTCGGTGGCGGGATGAGTCGTTCCCGCACCGCAGCCCACAACTCCGAGCTCATCAGCGTCTGGTTCGCGACGACGAGGTAGCGGCGCAGGTATCCTCCCTGCACGTCACGTGACTCGAAGCCCGTGACCGGGAGTAGGTGCTCTCCGCACTGTACGGCGCTCGCCGCATGGAGCAAAGATCCGCCGGACTGCCCGGCGAGGACTACCCGGTGAAGCGCGCCGGCGCCAGGAGTGCGGTGGGTGCGGCGACCGGAGCCGCGAGCTGGAACGGCTGGCTGCCGGTGAGCGCGCCCCCGTTGCACGACACGGTGAGCAGGAACGACGAGACCGGCGTGCCCGCGGGGATCAGCACCGCACCCTGGCCGGGCGCGGTGAACGTGCCCGCGCCGACCGCACCCTCCCCGACCTCACCGGTCGGACTGACGGCCTGCACGAAGATCTCGAACTGACCGGGCGGCGTCGGCGCGCACCCTGGCGCGCCGACGACGACCGTCGTGCCGTCGGGCCCGACGGTGGCATCGAGGGTGAGCGCAACCGTGGCCGCCGACGCGGGCGATGCAGAGAGGGCGAGGGCGAAGCCGCACGCCGCGAGCAGTGCTGAGCACTTCGTGAACATGGAGCCAGTACACACCCCGCCGGGTCCGGGCGGCCCAAGGGTGTCGCAGGACGGAGCGAGCGGACGCGAGCGAGGGTGACTAGGAGGCGGCGTCGGCGAGCAGCTCGGCCAGCGACGGGTGCACGAGCAGCGAGTCGACGATGTCGTCGACGCGCAGACCGTTGGTGACGGCCACCGCGAGCACGCTGATGAGCTCGGCCGCGTTGCGACCCACGATCGACCCGCCCAGCACCACGCCGGTCGCAGGGTCGGAGAGGATCTTCACGAAGCCCGCGAGGGTCGCCCTTGATGAGCGCCTTCGCGTTGGCGGTGAACGGCACCTTGGTCACGCGGATCTTGCGGCCCTCGGCGAACGCCTCCGCCTCGGCGAGCCCGACGTCGGCGATCTCCGGATCGGTGAACACCGCGGACGCCGCCTTGTCGTAGTCGAGGTGGCGGTGCGGGCGGTTGTGCAGACCCATCAGGTGCTCGGCGATCTTGCGGCCCTGCATCGCGGCCACCGACGACAGCGGGAGCTTCCCCGACACGTCGCCGGCGGCGTAGATGTGCGACACGTTCGACAGGCAGTTGTGGTTCACCGGGATGTAGCCGCCGCGGTCGACCTCGACGCCCGCGGTGTCGAGCCCGATGCCCTCGCTGTTGGGGATCGACCCGACCGCGAGCAGCACGTGCGAGCCCTCGACGACGCGCCCGTCCTCGCAGCGCACGCGCACGACGTCGCCCTCGCGCTCGACCGCGCTGGCGCGTGCGCCCTTGAGCAGGCTGATCCCCCGCTGCAGGAACGCGTCCTCGAGCACCGACGCGACCTCGGCGTCCTTGATCGGCAGCACCTGCTGGCGCGACACGAGCAGCGTGACCTTCGCACCGAGCGAGTCGAACAGGTGGGTGAACTCCACCCCGGTGACGCCCGAGCCCACCACGATCGCGTGCTCGGGGATCTCGGGCGGCGGGTAGGCGTCGCGCGTGGTGAGCACGCGCTCGTGGTCGACGGGCACGAAGTCGGGCACGCGTGGCCGCGAGCCGACGGCGACGACGATGAAGTCGGCCGACAGCTCCTCGATCACGCCGTTGGTGTCGATGACGACCTCGTGCGGGCCCTTCAGCTCGGCCCGGCCGTGGATCACGCGCACCTGCTGCGACGTGAGCTGCGTGGTGATCATCTGGTGGAGGCGACCCTCGATCGACGCCACCCGCTCGCGCAGCGCGTCGATGTCGAGGTGTCCCTCGGCCTTCAGCCCCATCGTGTGGGCGCGGTCGAGCTCGACCAACTCGCCGCCCGTCGCGATCAGCGCCTTCGACGGGATGCAGTCCCACAGGTGCGCCGCACCACCGACGATGTCGCGCTCGATCAGCGTGACGTCGGCACCGAGGGTGGCGGCGACGGTCGCGCAGGTGTTGCCCGCGGGACCACCACCCAGGATCACGAGACTCGGCATGGCGCGCGAATTCTAGGACCCGCTCCGAGCGGTCCCGTCACGCCGGTCGTCCGCGTAACCTGATCGCAATGTCGCAGCTCCGCCACGATCCGCTGAGCGGGCGCGACGTGATCGTCGCCGCCGGCCGGGCCGCGCGCCCCACCACGTTCGCGCCGTCGGCACGAAGACCGCGACGGCGTCGGGCGAGTGCCCGTTCTGCCCCGGCGACGAGGCGAAGACACCGCCCGAGGTCGCGCGCGTCGGCGCGGCGATCCCGACCAGCCCGGGCTGGCAGGTGCGGGCGTTCCCGAACCTCTACCCCATCGTCGACGCCCACGAGGTCGTGGTCCTCGCACCCGACCACCGGTCGTTCGCCGACCTCGACGACCACGAGGCGTCGCCGTGTTCGCGCTGCTGCGCGATCGGGTGCACGCCCACCTCGCGGCCGGGCACGTGTACGGGGTCGCGATCATCAACCACCTGAAGGCCGCCGGGGCGTCGATCGCGCACCCCCATGCGCAGGTGTTCGCGCTCGACGTGGTCCCGCACGCGGTCGAGGACTGCGTTGGACCGGGTGCGCGACGCGGGCGTCGACCTCGTGCGCGCCGATGCTGCGCCGACGACCGCCTCGTCGTCACCCGCGACGGCGGAGTCACCACGTGGTGCCCACCACGCCTCGTCGGCGCAGTACCTGTTCCGCGTCGCGCACGACGACGCCGGCCCGCGCTTCGACCTCGCGAACGACGACATCACCGCCGACGCGATCGCGGTCGCGGCTACGCGACGCACTGCGTCGCCTGCGCGACGCAGTCGGCGACGTGCCCTACAACGTCGTCGTGCTACACCGCGCCCCGCGACGCGACGCACGTTCCACTGGTACGTCGAGGTGCACCCGCGGCTGTCGATCACGGCCGGCTTCGAGCAGGCGACGGGCATCCTCGTGAACACCGTGCCGCCCGAGCAGGCCGCCGAGCTGTTGCGCGCGGCGCACGTGCCGTCGTGAGCATCGACCATCCACATCTGCACGACGATCGCGGCCTCGCCCGACGACGTGTGGCGCGCGGTCGAACGCATCGAGACCCACACCGAGTGGATGCTCGACGCCGAGACCATCACCTTCCGCAGCGAGCAGCACGAAGGCGTCGGCGCCGAGTTCGACTGCCTCACGAAGGTCGGCCCGCTGCGCACCACCGATCGGTTCGTGGTGACGCGCTGGGAGCCGGGGGCGGCCATGGGCATCGAGCATCGGGGCGCGGTCACCGGCGTCGGCGAATTCCGTCTGCGCCCGCTCGCGGGTGGTGTCAGCACCGAGTTCTGCTGGGAGGAGACGCTCGCCTTCCCGTGGTGGCTCGGCAGCGTCGCGGGCGAGCAATTCGGCCGTCCGGTCCTCAAACGGATCTGGGAGGGCAACCTCCGCCGACTGAAGGTGAAGGTCGAGGGCGATTCGCTAGGTTGACCCGCTTCGGTGGCTCTGGGGGAACCATGCGAGGACACAGGCTCGGCGTTGCGATCGTGATCTCGGTGATGGCCGTCGTGTCGGCGGCCGGCGCGAGCGGTGCTGCCGATGCGAGCACGACGCTCACGCCCGCGAGTGGCGGCAAGGGCACGCCGTTCATCGCGGGCACCAGCTTCGACCTCGCGTCGGTGGGCTACGAGCAGTCCGAGTTCCTCTTCGGCGGCACCGCGAGCGCGTACACGAGCGCGACACCCCTGACGAGCGACGGCAAGTGGAAGGTCACCACGGCGGCGACGGCACCGTTCACGACTCGTCTGCTCGTGTACCGCCCCGTCGACCGAAAGGACTTCAACGGCACCGTCATCGTCGAATGGAACAACGTCAGCGGCGGCCTCGACACCGCGCCGATCTGGCTGGCCGCCCACGACGAGTTGATCCGCGAGGGCTACGCGTGGGTCGGCGTCACCACGCAGCAGGTGGGCGTGGAGGGCGGCGCACGCGCCATCGTGCCCAACCTCGACCTGAAGCACAACGACCCTGAGCGCTACGGCACGCTCGTGCACCCGGGCGACTCCTACTCCTACGACATGTACCGCCAGGCCGGGGTTGCGGTCCGTAGCGACGCCGCGAAGCTCCTCGGCGGGTTGAAGCCGAAGCACGTGATCGCCGCGGGCGAGTCGCAGTCGGCGTTCCGGATGACCACCTACATCGACGCCATCGAACCGCTGAGCAAGGGCGTGTACGACGGCTACCTCGTGTACAGCCGCGGCGACGACGGCGCCGCGCTCTCCCAAGCGCCCGAACCCGACCTGAAGGCTCCGTCGCCCACGTTGATCCGCACCGACCTCACGGTGCCGGTGATGACGTTCACCACCGAGACCGACCTCGTCACGCTCGGCTACCTGCCGGCGCGCCAGCCCGACACCAAGCGCTTCCGCAACTGGGAGGTGGCCGGCACCGCGCATGCCGACAGCTACACGCTCGTGGTCGGCATGGGCGACAGCGGGAAGCCCGAGAGCGACGTCCAGCTCTTCGAGGGCATGCTGAACCCGCCGAGCGGCATCTACAACGACATCATCAAGTGCGACTCGCCGTTCAACACGGGTCCGATGACCTACGTGCTGCGCGCGTCCATCGACGCGCTGAACACCTGGGTCGTCGACGGGACGCCGCCGCCCACGGCTCCCCGCCTCGAGACCACCGGTGACGACGCTGCTCCCTTCGCGCTCGACGCGAACGGCAACGTCAAGGGCGGCATCCGCACACCCCACGTCGACGCGCCGGTGGCCACGTTGTCGGGGCTCGGGCAGACGGGCACCAACTTCTGCGGCATCTTCGGGACGACGAAGCCGTTCGACGCCACCAAGCTGGCGACGCTCTACCCGTCGCACGCCGCGTTCGTGAAATCCTGGAACGCCGCCACCGACAAGGCGGTGAAGGCCGGCTTCCTCCTCCCCGCCGACGCGAAGAACATCAAGGCCGCCGCCGCGCAGTCGACCGTCGGCGGCCCCTAGAACACGAGTTGCGTCACCTGAGCGCGATAGACGCGCCCGAGTGACGCAACCGGGATCAGGAGCCGGAGAAGGTGGCTTTGCCGGGGCCGTCGTCGAGGAAGCTGCGGATGCCGACCGTCGCGTCGTCGGTGGCGAACACCTCGATGAAACCTGCGGCCTCGAGGTCGAGGCCGGCGGCGAGGGAACCGTCGAGCCCGCCGTCGATGGCGCGCTTGGCAAGGCCCATGGCCACGACCGCGCCCGACGCCAGCGACGCCGCCCACTCGAGCGCGGTGTCGAGCACCGCGTCGGCCGCCACCACCCGGTCGACGAGCCCGATGGCCAGCGCCTCCTCGGCGCGCACGTGACGGCCGGTCCACACGAGGTCCTTGGTCTTCGCCGGACCGATGAGCCGCGTCGCGCGCTGCGTGCCGCCACCACCCGGGAAGATGCCGAGCTGGATCTCGGGGAAGCCGAGCCGTGACGACTCCGACGCGACGCGCAGGTCGCACGCGAGGGCGAGCTCCAGTCCCCCACCGAGCGCGAACCCGTTGATCGCGGCGATCACCGGGCGCGGGATCGCGGCCAGTGCGTCGAGCCCGGCGCGGATGCCCGCGCTGATCACGGCGGCGGCGCCGTCGGCAGTGAACTCCGCCACGTCGGCACCCGCCGCGAACGCCTTCTCGCTGCCGGTCACCACGACGGCCTTCACCGACGCGTCGGCGGCGAGACCGTTCGCGATCTCCTCGAGCTCGGCCAGCAGCGCGGTCGACAACGGGTTGAGCGGCGGGCGATTGAGCCGCAGCAGGGTCACGCCGTCGGGGCGCGCCTCGACGAGCACCAGCGGGTCGGACATGGCAACGCCTCCGGCGAACTTGGTGAGTAGGTGTCGGTTACGAGGTGTAGTTGAAGAAGCCGCGGCCGACCTTGCGGCCGAGCAGGCCCGCCTCCACCATGCGCGAGAGCAGCGGCGGTGGTGCGTAGAGGGGCTCTTTGAACTCTTGGTACATCGAGTCGGCGACCGCCTCGATGGTGTCGAGCCCGATCATGTCGGCCAGCGCGAGCGGGCCCATCGGGTGTGAACAACCCTCGACCATCCCGGCGTCGATGTCGTCGGCCGACGCGAAGCCCGACTCGAGCATGCGGATGGCGGCGAGCACGTACGGCACGAACAGCGCGTTGACGATGAAGCCGGCGCGGTCCTGCGAGCGGATGACCCGCTTGCCCAGGCCCTCGACCATGAAGTCCTCGGCCCGATCGGCCACTTCGGAGCCGGTGACGATCGACGGGATGAGTTCCACGAGGCGCATCACCGGCACCGGGTTGAAGAAGTGGAGTCCGACCACGTGCTCGGGCCGCTCGCTGGCGACGGCGAGCTTCATGATCGGGATCGACGAGGTGTTCGACGCCAGGATGGCGTGCTCGTCGATGACGATCTTGCCCAGGCTCTGGAACACCTCGAGCTTCTCGTCCTCGAACTCCCGCACCGCCTCGACCACGATCTGGCGGTCGGCGAGCTCACCGATGTCGGTCACGAAGCGGACGCGTGCGAGCGCGGCCATCGCCGCGTCGTCCTCGAGCTTGCCCGCACGCACGGCCTTCTGCAGCGAGGCCTCGATGCGCGAGCGGCCCGCGGCGACCGCGGCGTCGTTGATGTCGCAGACGGTGACATCGGTGCCCGCCTTCGCCGCGACCTCGGCGATCCCCGCACCCATGAGCCCGGCGCCGACGACGCCGACGCGTTCGATGGACTCGCTCATGCTTCTCCTCCGTCGTCGCCCTCGGTGAGGAGGGTCGCCGCAGTGTAAGGATCTGACTCGCCGTCAGCTACCCGGCGGACCACCGTAGCGAAGCGCGTTCCGCTACAGAAATCATCTGCCTGCTTGATCAACCTATCAAGCACGAGTGCGCGAATTTCGTCCGCTATGCGCTGTTCGCGGCGTTGAGTGAGCTCGCCGGAACCCTCCAGCGACGCCCGATGGCGCCCGATCGCGTCGACCAACGCGTCGACGCCGCGGTCGGCGGTGGCCACGGTCTCGAGCACCGGCGGCCGCCACGCCCGCTCCCCCGCGAGGTCGAGCATCCCCTCGAGGTCGTGCACGGTGGCGGGGACGCCATCGCGGTCGGCCTTGTTGACCGCGAACACGTCGCCGATCTCGAGCAGGCCCGCCTTCGCCGCCTGCACGCCGTCGCCCCATCCCGGGTTGACGACGACGACGGTCGTGTCGGCGGTGCCGGCGATCTCCACCTCCACCTGTCCCACGCCGACGGTCTCCACCAGGATCCAGTCGTGACCCGCGGCCGCGAGCACGCGGATCGCCTGCGGCACTGCGCGCGCGAGTCCGCCCAACTGACCGCGGCTCGCCATCGAGCGGATGAAGACGTCGGGGTCGGTGGTGTGGTCGTGCATGCGGACGCGATCGCCGAGGATCGCGCCACCGGTGAACGGGCTGCTCGGGTCCACCGCGAGCACCCCGATGCGCGCCCCGGTGGCCCGCAGGTGCTGCACCAGCGCGGCAGTGAGCGTCGACTTCCCCGCGCCGGGAGCGCCGGTGATGCCGACGGTCCACGCCGCATCGGCCGCGCGCACCGGCAGCGCTGCCATCGCGATGCGGGCGTCATCGCCTCCGGCTTCGACGATCGAGAGCAGGCGCGCCAGCGCAGCTCGATCGCGGCCGCCCTCGCCGCCCTGGACGGCGTCGACCAACCCCACCGGATCGGTCACGGCACCGGGTGGATCAGGGAACGGAGCGAGCGGAGGCGAGCGACGGAGACACGTCAGGCGAAGGGCTCTTCGTCGACGAGCGAGTCGTCGACCACGGCGGTGACGCCGGGAGCCCGGTCCATGATGATGCGCTCGACGCCGGCCTTCAGCGTCTGCATCGAGATCGGGCACGTGCCGCACGCGCCGACGAGGGTCACGTGGACCACGCCGTCGTCGTCGAGGTTGTCGAACACGATGTCGCCGCCGTCGCTCTGCAGGGCGGGGCGGATGAGTTCGATCGCCTCGAGCACGCGGCCTTCCAGCTCGGCAGGTTCGAGTTCGGTGTCGATCGGCATCACAAGGCTCCCGTCACAGGCATGTCTGGGTGCAACACCATCAGTATCGCAGGCCTTCCCGGACTTCCGGCAAAAAGGCTCAGAGGGCGAGCGCGGCTCCGGCTCGGTGGTGGCCAACTTCCTGCGCCAGGATCATGCGACTAGCTCGGCTGTCGTGTCGCGCCCCGGTGGTGGGGCCGCACCCGGGAGAACCGAGACGGCGTCGACGACGGCGACGGCGACGGCGACGGCGACGGGGGGCCGTAGTGGGGCGCGCGGGACGGGTGCACCACGAGCTGGTGGCGACCGCGCGCGTCCTCGGTGTAGACGCCCATGCGCAGGAGGAACACGAGCGCAAGGATGGCCGGGATCCCCGCCAGCGGGACCGCGATCCAGGGCGACACGATGCCTTCCGCCACGAGCACGCCGAGTGTGCACGACGCCGCAGTGCCGCCGACGAGCACCGCGGTGACCGCGACCTTCGGCACGCCGAGCAGCAGGAGGCGGTGCGACGTGTGGTCGGTGCCGCCGATGTAGATGGGTCGCCCGTGCGTCAACCGGGAGATCACCACGAGCGTCGTGTCGAAGACCGCGGGCCCGACCAGGAGGACGACGGCGACGATGCTCGCCCCGTGCGGCACGGGCATCCGGAGCTTCAGCGAGATCACCGCCAGCATGAACCCGAGGAACAGCGAGCCGGCGTCGCCCATGAAGATCCGGGCCGGGTGCCAGTTGTAGATCAGGAACGCCAGGCACGCCGACGCGATGACCACCGCCAGCCCGCCCACGAGCACCTGGCCTTCGACGAGCGCGGTGACCGCGATCGCGGCGGCGATCACGGTCGCGATCGAGCCGGCGGCGGCGTCCATGTTGTCGAGCAGGTTGAACGAGTTCGTGATCACCACGATCCACACGATGGTGATGACGTAGTCGAGGGGGTTGTCGAACAGCTGCACGTGCGCGCCCGCCGCGGCCGCCGCTCCCGCGGCGAGGGCTTCGACCAGGAGACGCATCCCGGGCCGCACCGTGCGGATGTCGTCGAAGAGACCGGTGACGGCGACCAGGGCGGCGGCGGCGAGGATGGTCGCGGCCTGCGCCTGCGAGCCGGGCAACGCCAGCGAGCAGATCAGGGCGCCCAGCGCGATGGCGATGCCGCCGAGATACGGCGTGGGCGAGGCGTGGGCCTTGCCCGGCGCCGGGTTGTCGGTGATCCCGTTCCGGAGCGCGTAGCGCCGCGCGAGCGGAACGAGCAGCGCCACGACGAGGAACGTGACGCCGCCGGCGAGGGCGATACGCGTGCCGTCAACCATGCTGCCTGCCGTCTGCCGGGGGGATGGAACGTGAGCAGACCCCGCCTGCGATCGGCCGACCCTACCGGCGTTGCCTCGTGAACACCAGGGGTAGACGGGATGTTGAAACACAGTGTTCTTTCGTGGACGGGCATTCGCCGCGAGTCGCTCACCGCACGACGCCGTCGGCCACCTCTTCGTACAGGTTGGCGATGTCGTCCGCCAGTCGTTGCGGCCCGAAGCAGCTCGCCGCGTGATCACGCCGCGGCGGCGCCGAATCGCGCGCGCAACCCGTCGTCGTCGAGGAGACGCGCGGTCGCGGCGACGAGCTCGTCGGTGTCGGTGCTGGTGACCAGGCCGGTCACGCCGTCGAGCACGACTTCCGGAGCGCTGCCGACCCGTGTCGTCACAGCAGCCACACCGACCGCAGCAGCCTCGATGAGCGACACGGGCATCCCCTCGTTGTCGGAGGTGAGCATCACGACGTCACTCGCCGCGTAGACCTGCTCGACCTCTTTCCACCAGCCGAGGAAGTGGATGCGTCGCCCGAGCGGCGCGGCGCGGCTCCGGAGATCCTCCAGCATCTCGCCCCCGCCGGCCACCACGACGTGCAAGGCCGGGCGTTCGGCGGCGAGGCCGAGTGCGACGTCGACGAAGCGCTCGGGTCGCTTCACCGCGGTGAGCCGACCGACGAACGAGACGACCGGGACGTCGAGCGGGAGCCCGAGCGCTCGGCGGGCGTCGTCCCGGCTCGGCACGGAGTCGAAGCTCGTACCGGGCGGCACGACGACGTACTGCTCACGGCGGCCGACCTTCGCGGCGAGGAGCTCGTCGCGCACCTGGGCGCCCACGGCCACCAGCCGGGTCGTCTTCCACGCGAAGGCCCGCTCGACGTTCACCACCACCTGCGTCTTCGCCGGCGAGAAGTAGCCGGTGAGCAGGTGGCCGTGGAACGTGTGCACCGTTGCCGGCACACGGTGGGCCCATGCCGCCGTGCGCCCGAGCACGCCGGCCTTGGCCTTGTGGGTGTGGACGACGTGCGGACGGAACTCGCGCACGACGCGACTGATCTGGGCGAGGGCCTGCGCGTCTCGACCGGCGTGCGGTTCGCGCCCGAGCCCGACGACGTGTTCCACGGGGAGCTCGGGCGCGCGGAGCGACACGTAGTCGCCCTCTTCCTCCCCCACCGACCCGACGAGGAGACGCTGCTCGAACCGGTCGGGGTCGAGCCCGCGGCTGAGCACCGTCGCCTGGAGCGCCGGGCCGCCGACGTTGAGCCGGTCGATGACTGCGGAACACGCGGATGGGCGGCACGTCGCGAGGCTACGGTCGGTCGCGCTGACGACGCCAACGGGTTCGGGTCAACGGCGCAGCAACTTCGGGTCAACGCTTCTCGTCAGGGATACCTCGCCGGTCGCTCCCGGCACTCGCGGTCCGAACGCCGCCTCCGCCTACGCTGCCGCGCGGTGGTGACACACTCGCCCCTTGGTGGGATCCGCATCGCGCACTTCGGACACTTCGACCCCAACTACTCACGCAATCGGATCGTCGCCAAGGCGCTGAGCCGTGCCGGCGCCGAGGTGCACACCATCTCGGATCCGCGGCCCTACGCCAGGCGCAGCCCTGCGCTCATATGCGAGCTGCGGCGAACTCCCGCCGACCTCGTGTTGGTCGGGTTCCCCGGCCAAGCAGACGTCGTCGCCGCAAAGGCGCTGGCCCGAATGCGACGGCGCACCAGTGCTCTTCGATGCATTCGTCTCGCTGCAGGAGAGCGCAGAGGACCGCGGGAGTGCACGACCCGGCTCCGCGACTTGGCGACGACTCGTTCTCGAAGACAGGGTCGCGCTTCGCCTCGCCGATTCTGTGCTCGTCGACACCGACGCGCATGGCGAGCACTTCGTGAACGATCTCGGCGCCAATCCGCGCGGGTCCGGCGGTTCTGGGTCGGCGCCGACACCGACGTGATGCACCCGCGTCCTGCCGCCGCGCACGACGGCTTCCGGGTGTTCGTGTACGCGTCCTTCATTCCGCTCCACGGTCTCGAGCATGTGGTGCAGGCGGCTGCGATCCTCAATGCGCGCGGCGAGGAGGTCGCCTTCGACGTGGTCGGTGACGGTGACACCCGCGAGGGGATTCGCGCGCTGGCCAAGCAGCGTGGCGTGCAATCAATGCGCTTCCTCGGCCATCGCCCCTACGAGGAGCTTCCCGGGCTGATGGCGCACAGTGACCTCTGCCTCGGAATCTTCGGCACGTCACCGAAAGCGCTGCGTGTCATCCCGAACAAGGTGTTTGACGCGCTCGCATGCGCACGCCCGGTCGTCACCGCCGACAGTCCCGCGGCGCGCGAGCTCCTAAGTCACGGGCAGGACGCATGGCTTTGCCCGCCCGGCGATCCGGACGCGCTCGCCGACGCGATCGTGACTCTGCGCGACGACGAAGGACTTCGAGACGAGATCGCGGTACGCGGACACGAGCGATTCGTCGCCACCGCCGGTCTCGAAGCGCTCGCGAGCGACCTCTCGAGAATCGTGCGACGATCTGCTCTGACAGGCCCGCTCTGGCCGCCGGATTGCCGCGTCCGATCGCACCTTGCGCTTACCGTTGCATGACGTCCTCGACCCATCGGGACCCCATGCGACGACCGCGCTCCTCACCTTCGTCTGATCCTGAGCTCGTCGCGCCGGCCCGAGCCGCGCGCACGCAGGACTGGATCCGCATTGCAGCACGGGTAATTGCTTGCGCCGGAAGACGTCTCGGTCGATGAACTCGCACGCGCCGACGACCTTGTGGCTGAGTGGGTCTACCAGCGTTCGCTGCACGCGCTCGCGCTCGCGAAACGCGCGTCATCGCCCCCAAGGACTAAGCGCCCGACTCGAGGTACGGGTCGAGTCCACCCCAAGTCGACCCTCCGGCAGAGAGCTCTGCCCGCGGTTCGGGCGCGTCGGAGGTCTCGTTGCTCAGGAAACGCATCGCCATGCGCAGGTCCTCGAGGTTGACTTGGAGGTCGGACATGTGCTCGTTGAGCGCCTTCACGAGCATGTCCGCGCCCATGGCGCGCTCGCGCCAGACCACTGCACGCTCACGCCAGAGGTCGCGGTCGGCCTCCAGCGAACTGACCAACTCTGCAGTGCTGGGCGCGAGCTCGGTCGTCATAGACGCGGGTGCGCCGCCTGCCACTGGATCGCGCCGGGTCGGCATCAGGGAGCCGGATGGGTCGCCGCTCGTCTCCTGAGCCGCCGGTCCCGTGGACGCTGGCATCACCTCGGTCTCGGTGTCGGGCTGGGCCTCCACCGGAAGTGCTTCCCGAGCGTCGTGCACGACTTGCCGCAATGCCGCGAAGAAGCGGTCGAGGTCTGTGTCGCCACTCTCTTCGTCAGGTGCGGGGCTCTCTTCGTCAGGTGCGGGGCCTGGGCCGATCGACATCGAGCTACCGGGGGGCGGAGGTGGCGGGGCCACGGGCGGCGCCGCGACGGGCACCGTTGGTGGCCCTGGAGTCCCGGGCGATGTGATATCCGAGTTCGGGGGACTGCCCGGCGCGGCCGCGGCGGGGCTGGCGGTGTCGTTCAGGTCCGGCGAGGCGCCTGCCACGGGGCTTTCTGCAGGCGTCGCCGGCTCGACTGCGGTCGCATGCTTGCGACGAGAGAAGAGCATGCTGTCTGCTCCTGGCCGTCCGGGAGTCGCCACCGTAGCGGTTTGCCACCCATGGAGGTGTCAAACGGGTACCGGGGCTCGACATCGCACACTCGCGGGATGGCAGGGTCGATGCGCCGCCGCGGCAAGGAGTCGTGGGAGCGGCGCGTCCACGCCGGCCGCGACCTCGACACCGGTCGCAAGCAGTACGTTTACGCGGACTTTCCACGGACGAAGCGCGAACGGCGCGTGAACTTGCTCGACTCATCGCGGAGATCGACGATGATTTGGTCGTCCGCGTTCGAGAGCTTCTCGTGCGTCGCTCGTACGCGTTCCGCCGACGTGTTGGGCGCCAGGCATCCGGAGGTAATTGCCTTGGAAGTAGACCCCGGGAATGTGTTCCTCAATGCCACCAACCTGACGGCCGAGACCACGGCGTGGGCGTGTGATCTGGTGGTGGTTACCCACCATCCGATCGACACCGACAGTGGCGGCGTCACAGCGTCGTTGCGGACGCTGGTCTCGGAGCTCGGAGTTGGTCTCCGCTGGACGATGTCGTCCGATCCGTCGAGCGATGCGTTCGATGCACCGCTTGTGCTCTTCAACGGCGCGTTCAGTCTCAACACGCCGTCGGCGCGTGAACTGCTCGCGTCACGCGACGCGCGGCGGCTTCGGACGCTCGTGTACTGGCACGAGCTCGGCGGCGTCCAGCGTCGCCTGGAAGGGCTCGGCGTCGAACCGCCGAAGGTCGGGAAGCAGCGGCGGAAGGACTGGCCCCGTCTCGCCGAGCTCCTCGTGGCTGACGGCGTCCGGCACCTCGCCGTAAGCAGCGGGTGCAAATCTGCACTCATCGCGGTGCTGGGCGTCGACCCACGACGGGTCGAGGTCGTCTACGAGGCGGTGCCGTCGAGCCCGTACGAGCGCTGCCGCCGCATCCCGTCGATGAGTTACGCGTGTGCACCGTGGGTGACAACACGCCGAGAAAGAACGGGCCGGGGTTCGCCATGTTGGCGCAGACTTGGGACGCGACAACGCTTCCGGCGGTGTGGACTTGGTACGGCGAAAATGACGTTGCGCGCGTTGTTCCGACGTGGAGTCCCCCGGGCACGTGGTTCCGCTCACCGCGCGCTCGCGAGTCAGGACGTATTCGTGAGCATCAGCTTGGAGGAGCCGATGGGAATCGCGGCGCTCGAGGCGTTGAACGTTGGGATCCCGGTGGTTGCAATCGAGTCGCATGGAGTGGCCGAAATCCTGCCGATGGCGTGGCGTGCCCACTGCGAACACGACGTCGTGGCAGTCCTCTCCGGCTGGCTCGATGGCGAATGGCCATCGGTGGCGCAGTGTCATTCGATCGTCTCCCGCTTCTCTGCTGCGGGACTCGCGGGTCGCATCGATCATGCGATCCGGCATCTTTGGTGATGCCGTATCGGTCCCAAGAAGGACGGAGGGCCGCCCCACTTGCAACGCGACGAAGCCGGGTCACGCCCCAGCGGATGGAGAGGGCATCGGCAGAGTCAGAGAAGTGACTGGCGTCGCCAACCGTTCGTCGGAGCACTGGCGCAGTGCTGCGTAGGAGTGCCACATCTACGCTGCCGGGATGCACCCGGTGAAGTCGCTCAAGATTCGGTCGAGACGCGCCCTCGGACACCGCCTCGATGGTCTGGCTTGGAGACTCCTCTGGGGCTCGGGTAGCGAACCAGTACCGGTGGCCTTTTCCCCGGGCCACTACTACTCACCGCTTCCCTCCGGCCGTGACATCGACACCCAGGCCTCTCTCGAGATCGTCGGGATCGACCTTCGTCTCGATCAGCAACTCGCCCTGCTCGAGAAGCTGAGCGCCGTCGATCCGACCGGACCGCGATATCGCTCCGGCTCAGAGAACCACTTCTTTCCGCCAACGGACGCGTCCATTTATCAGGCGATGATCCGCTACTACCGGCCGCGTCCGCGTGATCGAAGTTGGCTGTGGTTGGTCAACCGCTGCTCTGTTCGACGCAGGGGCCGTGCAAGACGTCACGCTGATTGAGCCGTACCCGAATCGGCTCCGCCAGCTTCTATCCCCACAAGATTTGGCTCGGTGCGACCTGCTTGAATCCCGGCTCCAGGATGTGCCGCTCTCGGTCTTCCAGTCACTCAATTCGGGGGACGTACTGTTCGTCGATTCAACCCACGTCACGAAGCTGGGCAGCGACGTCAACCGGATCTTCTTCGAGATCCTTCCAGCCCTGGCGTCTGGCGTGATCGTCCACTTTCACGATATCTTCTACCCGTTCGAGTATCCCAGGGCGTGGGTGCGCGAAGGGCGGGGATGGAACGAGACGTACTTGTTGCGAGCGTTCCTTGAATACAACGAAGCGTATGAAGTGCTTCTTTGGGCCCACATGTTGGGCATCGAAGGGCGACTCGCTCAGCCCGCCGGAAGCATCTGGCTGCGCAAGGTCTAACGCGGCGGTCCTTGCCGGTGCTGTTGCTGCATCCGCCGCCATGCCGGATCGAGAGAGTTCGTTCGACATGTGCTCTAGAGAGCGGTCCAACCGCCGTCGACGACGAGGTTTGCACCGGTCATGTACGACGAGGCGTCCGAGCAGAGAAAGACGATCGGGCCTGCATATTCCTCGGGTCGCGCCATGCGGCCGAGAATGGTGCGCGCCGAGTAGCGCTGAACGAAAGCGGAATCCTGGCCGGCGTATGCCCCCCCGGGCGTGAGCGAGTTCACGCGGATTCCGGTGTTCACGTATGCCGCGGCGAGCGCCCGCGTCAACCCGAGGATGGCACCTTTCGACGCCGGATAGTCGACCGGCTTTCGAACGCTGCCCGGGACCTCTGGCCAGCCGTAGACCCGCGGATCGGGCGCAGTGAGGCCGTACGTGGACGCGACGGTGACGATGGAGCCGCGCCCGCGGCCCTCGTCCTGCGTTGCCATCACGCGCGCCACCGCCCTCGCCATCAGAAACGTGCCGGTGACGTTGACTCGGAACGTTTGGTCCCAGGAGGCGAGGGCGTAGGTCGCGGGATCGCCGTCGCCACCCGACGCGATCCCGCCACCGGCGTCGACCTTCGGGTCGATCGCTGCGCTGGTCACGAGCGCGTCGATGGATCCGCTCTCGGCGAGGCTGTCGACGATTCGGTCTACCGCGCCTTCGTCCGTGACGTCGCAGCCCACAGGCGTCACACCGAGTTCCTCGGCGATGATCGCGAGCTGACCTTCGTCGAGGTCGAGCGCGTAGACGGTCGCGCCTGCACCGACGAGAGCGCGGCAGAACTCTCGACCCAGCAGGCCCGCCGCGCCGGTGACGAGCGCGCGCCGGCCGCCGAGGTCGAAGAGCGAAGCAGTCACGGCGCCTCCTCGGGCAGCGGTATCAGCTCGGATGTACCGGACATGGCGGATCGACGCACCGCGTCAACGATCTGAAGTACGTCGACTGCGTCGTCGGCCGACACCGCGGGATGGGCGGTCGTCCTGGAGCGAGCCCAAGAAATCGGCGACGGTGGCTCGGAACAGCGCTGAACGATCCAAGGGACGCACGTCCGAGCCGGGCTGCCTACCGGTGAAAGCCAGGATGCCTTCGTAGTAGTCCCATGCCGCGTTGCCGGTGGTGCCCGTGACATCAACCGTGAAGCGACGTGGGCGCCGGATGTAGTCGATGTGCCCGCGCACCGCGACTCCTGACTCTCCCTCGAGGAGGAAGCTCATGGTGTCGTCCACGTCGACGTCCAACTCCGAGCGACGGCCACCGACCGCGAACGCCCGCACGAACGGTCCCACCAGCCAATGCACCAGGTCGACCAGGTGCACCTGTGTGAGCAGCACACCACCGCCGAGTTCCGCCCGTGCTGCGTACGACGTCCGGTAGTCCTCGGCCGGGTGATAGTCAGCGAGGTGTTCACCTTGCGTGGCCACAACATCGACCACGCGCCCGAGCGTTCCGCGGTGGAGTTGCTCGCGGAGCTCGATCAACTGCTCGTGGAAACGGAACTGACAACACACCGCCACGGGCACGCCCCGCTCGGCGGCGAGCGCACGCACTTGCCGCGCTTCGTTTGCGTTGATTGCCAGCGGCTTCTCGCACAGCACGGGCACACCGACGAGCACGGCGCGCCTGGTGTACTCCGCGTGCAACGAGGTGGGATTCGCTACCACGACGGCGTCGAGATCCGGACGCGAGCACGTCGTCGAACGCGTGGACCGTGCTGACCGACGCGCCCTCCACTTCGATCGGCGGGCCTGGCCGGTGCTCGTTGACAGCGACGAGCGAATTGACGCCGAGCGCTGCGAGCGTCGTCAGGTGTCGGCGGCCGGCGGAGCCGGTGCCGACAACCGCAACCTTCACAGGTTCTCACCGAGCCCGAGGCGGACGAGCGCCGGCTTCGGCGGCGCGGAATGAATCGACATCATCGATGTCGGCGGCAAGGTCTCGGCCGACGACCATGGCGAGGATCCGGTCCCCGGACATCGAATCCTGCTCGGTGATGGTCGACGTGCGGATCACATCGAGCGTGCCGATCTGCCAGAACGCGGCGCGGAGCTTTTGGCGCGGCTGGTTGTACTGCTCGGGGATGCCGCTGTCGACCAGCGGTACAAGGACCGTCCCCTCGACTCGCCACATCTTGAAGGGGTTCTCAGCGGGTTCAGTTACCACCCGCAACGACGACGCCGCCGGATCCGCGAGCAGCTGTCGGATGCCGTCGTCGATGAGTCCGGGCGGCCGCAACGGTGCCGTTGGCCGCAGGTGGACGACAAGCTCGGGCTCGTAGTGCTCATGTTCTCTGAGCCACCGAAGGGCGTGCTGGAACACAGGGAGGTCGGTCACTTCGTCGCCGGCGAGCTCGGCCGGCCGCCGGAAAGGCACGTCCGCTCCACCCACACGGCCGACCTCGGCGATCTGGGGATCGTCGGTCGAGACCACGACACGTTCCACGAGTTCGGCGTCGAGTGCAGCGTCAATCGACCACTGCAGCAGAGGGCGACCGAGGAACTCACGGATGTTCTTGCCCGGGTAGTCCCTTCGAGCCGCCACGCGCCGGGATCACTGCGAGGACACGACAATCGGAAGCGGTCTCGTCCACCGACGCGCCCTCCGGAACTCGATGACGTGGCCGCTGCAGGATAGCAATGAGCTGCAATGTGCCCGGCTTGTTGCACCGGCGGTCGCGACTCGGCTTTGGAATCTCCGACCCAGCATGCGAAGCTGACCGCTTCGAGAGCCGCTCGGGGGCGGGAGGCTGTGTTGCCGGAAGCGATCCATGTTGCCGTCGCGACCGACGCTGGCTTTGCGATGCAAACCGCCGTGTTGATCTCGTCCCTGCGTACCCACGGAGACGACGAGTATGTGGTGCATGTGCTGCACGATGGACTCGACCATGAGCTTCGCTCCAGGATTGGAGCGAGTCGAGGTGGAGCGGTGGAGCTCGACTGGATCGACGCCCGTTCGGAGCTCTTTGAGAGCTTCAGGCGCCATTCGACCGTCCCCCCTGCGATGCTCTTCCGGTTGCGCATGGCGAACCTCTTGGGCGACCTCGATCGGGTCATCTACCTCGACGCCGACACCATCGTCTTGTCATCCCTACGCGAGCTGTGGGATGTCCCTCTGGGCAGCAGCCTCGTCGCGGCAGTGCGCGATGTGGGCTTTCCTGCCTTCGCCGGGATTGTCCCGTGGCGCGCCCTCGACGTGCCTCCGGAAGCTCCGTACTTCAACTCTGGGGTGATGCTGCTCTCTCCCGCCCGTTGGCGCGAGGCTGAGGTGGGCGAGCGTGCCCTCCGACTTGGAACTCAACACGCCTTCGAACTCCTCGACCAGTGCGCGCTGAACGTCGTCTGCCTTGGTGCGTGGCAGCGCCTTCCACCGCGGTGGAATGTGCAACGCGGACATCTCTGGCACGACGGACGCGCGTGGAGCCTTGAAGACGTCGAGGGCCTCACTGCGGCACAGGACCATCCTGCGGTCGTGCACTTTTGCCGTCCACGCTGGAACCGTCCCTGGCTCGTCGAATGCGACCATCCGTATCGCGACGAGTGGTTCGACGCCCTTGCTCAGACCGCATGGGCGGGGTGGCAGCCGTCGAAACGACCGTTGAAGACACGGGCTACCGGCAGCTCAAGCAGGTACGCCGAGCGCTCGTCACCGATCCCGACCGATCGCCTTGGACCTGAGCTCGACGCGCCACTTTCGGAGCCCGGCACGGCTGAGGACTCGACGGTGCGCCGACCATCGCTGTGCGAGGATGATCAGATGAGGGCGGAGTACACGATTGACTTCGAGGCGTCCTGCGCCGCGGCGTGATGCACTTGCAAGGATCGGGCGCATCGAGGATGCCGCCTTCTCCCCCAGCAATCCTCGGATAGCGCTCACGTGCCTCGATCGCAATTCGATCGCCGTTGCCGCCGTTGAAGTTCGCGTCGACGATCGACCGCACGTTGCTGTGACCGATGTTGCCGAGTTCCGCTCCTCGTCCTTCGACACGCCACATGGCGTCGACTTTCTCGACGACGATCGCATCCTTGTCGCCAATCGCTACGGCCGAGTTCAAGCTTTTCGACTGCCACCCGGGTTGGCAGCGAGCTCGGATGACGAGCTCACGCCGATCGATCCTCCCCAGACCAGGCAGTTCGAGATGCTCGACCGCCCGGGCTCGATTCGGGTTCTGCGGCGGAACCGGAGCAACTCGGGGCGTTGATATGCAACAACCGCCGTTCAACCGTCACCTACCACGATCTCAGCACCGATCCTTTTCGTGTCACGAGCAGCCACGTCCTCTGCGTCGACTGCTCGACTTCCCCGACAGTGTGTCGGTCACGAATGACCGGCGCTGGATCGCGATCAGTAGCCATGACGCCCACGTGGTGATGTTGTATCGGTGGGACCAGGCGCTGTCGGAGTCGTCGGATCCTGACTGCATCCTTCGCGGAACGATGTACCCGCATGGTTTGCAGTTCAGTGCTGATGACCGACACCTGCTCGTCGCAGACGCTGGGCGACCGCACGTCAACCTGTACGCACGGCCAGGCGACGACTGGTTCGGCGTCCACTATCCAGACGCGTCAGCGAGGGTCATGAGCGACGACGTCTACGCGGGTGGACGCGATCACGAAAGCCGCGGACCGAAGGGGATCGCGCTGGACCACACCGGCCGTGTCCTCGTCGTGACCTACGAGAAGCAACCGATAGCGTTCTTCGACCTGGCCTCCATGCTCCAGTGCGGTGCGCATTCGAGCAACCAGGACGCAGGCGAACTCGCGTACGAGATCGAGGCACTCGAGGATGCACGAAATCGGCTGGATGCGAGGACGAAGATGCTCATGGACTCCGCGAGCTTTCGCGTCACCAAGCCGCTGCGCGTCCTGAAGGCCGCGTTTGGAAGGCGCGGTAATCGCTTTCTCGCCGACCTGCTCGGAGAGTTGAGGTTGTGAGTTCAAGCAACGGCGCGTCGCCAGATGCCGTCTGAGTCGTGAGACACCGAGAGAAGTCCGACCCTGTCACGGTGTTCGATGACGCTTGTCGCGGCGTCCTTGTCTGACACGTTCACGTCCTCGTGCAGTAGAAGGTCATGAAGTTGCCGTAAGAGGCTGGCGAGACTGGTGGAGGCACCGAGGAGACGAACGAGCGTCTCCTCGGTGAAGTGACGAGTTTCGAAGAATGGATAGTCGACACGGTCGATGTGGAAACCGTGGTCCCGAAGGAAACGGTGCATCGAGTCATTTGAGAACAGCGAGATGTGGTCGGATCGTGCAGCAGTCGGTACTGCCCTCCATAGCGACGCGGCTACACCAGAATCGAAGTCCGGCGTGCCGAGCACCAGCTTGCCACCCGGCTTGAGCACCGGATGCAGCTGCACCACCCGCGAATCGGGTCATGCATGTGTTCGATCACGTGGTGGCAGAACGACCAAGTCGAAGAACTCGTCTTCGAACGGGCACTCCTCACGCTTCGCCTCGCGGACGTCGCCGAAGGCACGCGCGTGCTTGGCCGCGAACGATGACAGCTCCAGTCCGCAGCGATGCCAACCGGGCCGAGCGCCGAGAGGAACCATCCGAGACCGCATCCGGCATCGAGGATCGCCCCAGGAGGAAGCGACTGCACGATATTCGAGCTCGGCGCCGAGGTCGCCGAGAACCAGGTCCCGTTCGGCCAGCCGGTCACGACGTCTCCCGTCCGGGATCGACTACCTCGCGCCAATAGCTCTCTTCGAAGTCGGTCTCCGGACCTGCGGGGATCGATGCGCAGTACGCACCGGACTCGTACAGCGCTCGCATGAGCTCGGGCAGGCGTGCGACCATCACGTCGCGCTCGGTCATGTTCTCCCCAGGGTAGACGACCGACGATCACCCTTCGATCGGCCGGAACCGGGCCTAGGGTATCGGGATCGAGCCGCCAGAGAGGACGTGAGCGTGCAGCGATGATCGTCGCGGTGATCCCAGCGCGCGGCGGATCCAAGGGCATCCCCGCAAGAACCTCGCTCCCGTCGGCGGCGTACCGCTGCTCGTCCACTCCATCTCTCATGCGCTTCGGAGTCAGCACATCGATCTCGTCGTCGTGAGTACCGACGACGACGAGATCGCCTCGGTTGCCGCCGAACATGGCGCCGAGGTCGTACACCGACCCGCTGAGCTCGCCTCCGACGAAGCTTCGTCGGAGGCCGCGCTCAGCCATGCGCTCGGACGACCTGCGCGCCCGGATTGGACGACGACATCGAGTTCGTCGTGTTCCTACAGGCGACGTCGCCGATCCGTCAGCCCGGGATCTGGATGGCGCGATCGAACGGTTGCGCTCCGAGGGCGCCGACTCGCTGTTCGCTGCCTGCATGCAACGTGGGTTCGTGTGGGGCGAATCCGCCGGCCGTCTGCACTCGCTCACCTACGACTTCCGCGATGCGCCACGGAGGCAGGACCTCGGCGGCGAACACTGGGAGGAGAACGGCTCCTTCTACGTGTTCCGTCCCTGGGTCCTCGACGAGCTCGGCAACCGTCTCGGTGGCACGGTCACGATGTGGCCCATGCACCCGCTCGATTCCTTCCAGGTCGACGAGCCCGGCGACCTCGAACTGACTGACCACTCTCCTGGCGCTACGGGGGACTGCGCCGCTCCGGTCGCGTTCGAGCACGTCCGTCTGCTCTGCTTCGACTTCGACGGTGTGCTCACGGACAATCGGGTGCTGGTCGACGAGCACGGCACCGAAGCAGTCTTCTGCGACCGCAGCGACGGATGGGGCATCGCACGTGTCCGCGAACTTGGGAGTTCCCGTCCTCATTCTGTCGACCGAGCAGCAACGATGTCGTTCCGGCTCGCGCGCGCAAACTCGGCGTTGAATGTGTGCACGGGAGTGGAGATAAGGCCGTTGCCATCCGCGAGATCGCGGAGCGCCACGGTGTTCCACTCGCAGCTGTCGCGTTTGTGGGCAACGATGTGAACGACCTGCCCGCGCTCACCTCGTGGGCTTGCCCATCGCGGTGCGGGATGCCCACCCCGATGTACTCACGACAGCGGTCGCGCCGTCACGACCCACGACGGCGGGCGCGGCGCAGCCCGCGAGGTGTGCGACTGGATCGTTGCTGCACGGTCGTCTGCGAACACTGCAGACCGAGACGATCCGATGGCGCCCCTCACTAGCCTGCACCGTGCGACCGATCCTGTGTGTTGGATCCCATCCGAACGACATCGCACAGCTCCTCACTCGTCGCGCGGGCTCTTCGGGAGCACTTCGGGATCGACGCTGTCTTCGCCAGGTCGCGCCGACCGACGTCGCGGCGCAGGTCCACGAGCAGGTGAGGGACAGCCGGGTTCCGGATCCTCGATGAGCCAATCGTCGGTCGGCCGCACCGCGGCGAACGCAACCCGATTCGGCGTGCCCGCCGGTGGCGCGACGACAACCTCGCAGGTGGTCGAGCATGTGCGTGACCGAAGTGCAGCCGTCCGCCGTCCTTGGCGACGGTGAACCCGGTGCCCTGCCTCCTCCTCGACGGCGTGGCGCAGCGCGGCGTGCCCTCGCTGCTCCTCCAGCTCTGGTTCTGGGGTGACCGCGGATTCCGCCGCGCGTGGTGGGCCGATGACCGTCGTGCCGAAGAGGCCAACTACACCGTGAAGAAGCGGAGTGCGGCTCGAGCTCGAACGCCGAGCTGACCTCGCTGTGGGCATCGGTGAGCCGCTCGAGTGGAACGTGCGTCACGCCATGGTTGCGGTCGAGGGTCCCGCGCTCGCGACGCCAACTCCTGGCCGATGGCGTGCCGCCGGAGCGTGTTGTCGTCACCGGCAACCCCGTACTCGACGACCTCTACGAGCTCGCACGGTCATCCCGACGCCGGCACGCCACAAGGTCCGTAGCCAGCTCGCGATCCCTGACGGCCGCGCGATGGTGACGCACTTCCGTAGCCATGAAGACCGTTTTCCGATGGTTGACGAGCGGACGCGAGACGAAGCGCAGGCGACGATCATCCGCGCCCTTCGAGACGGGGCGCCCGGAGCCGCCGTTGGTCGTGAAACTCCATCCCAAAGGAGCTCGAGTCAGAGCGCGCGGTGCTGCATGCGATCGATCCCGACGTCGTCGTTGCCGGCACCGACGTCGACGCCAACGAGCTCATCGCAACCAGCGATCTCGTGGTCGGCACCTTCTCCACCACGCTGTTGCAAGCCGTCGCGCTTGACCGGCCCGCGGTAGGGCGCCACGCTGTGGCCCGGTCTCGACTACTGGCGCCGAGCGACCGACTGGTCGGGCGTTGACCGCGCTTTCGATCGACAATCGCTCACCGACATGGTGCACCGAAATCTCACCGACCCCGCTTATCGAGAGCATTGGGCCGCGAGGCGCGCCGCATTCACACGTGACCGATTCCTCCTCGATGGACTCGGAGCGAACAATGTCGTACGCCTGCTCGAGCGCATGCTCGAGCAGCAGTCGGCGTAGTGCACGTGAACCGATTCAGCGCAGCCAATGCTCGCGCGGCGACCGCGCCTCGGACCCGCCGTCTAGACGCCACCTCCACGAAGCGCGCAACGACCCGCTGCGCGATGTGTTCGATCCTGAACGAACGCGGTACCACCCGGCTGACCCGGCGTTGGTCGACTATCGCGACCACTTCGTGGACTCGGCACGCGCCTTCGACCGTTTTCCTCCGTCGCGCCCAGGACATCCGGTGTGGCAGCAGTGGCCCGCACGTCGCCGTGGTGATCACGCCATGGTTCCCCACGCCCTCTCCCTGGTACGCAATTGCACTGGGACTTGCTCTCGCGCGCCGGGGCGCTCGGTGACCTTCATCTGGTACGACCTCCCCACAGGCCCCTCAGAAGACTTCGATGTACAGAACCAGGAAATCGGACGGGTGCTGCGCAGGCTGCGGCGAGCGCTTTCCCGTGCTGCGCCGTCAGTGCATTCCCGTCGGCACGCGCACGCTCGACCAGCGAGACGCCTGAGCTCATCGACGATCTGGTTGAGCAAAACCTCACCTGGGCGAGCCGCGCCGCTGCCGCGCCCGACGGATCGTGAACTTCTGCGCGCCGACGAGCTGCGAACCGACCTCATCGACGCGCTACCACGGCTGCGAGCGCTGGTGCGCGCACATGCACTTCGATGTGGTGGTCGCTCCCGGCGGAGTCCTGTTGGGCAGCGGGCTTTGCCTCCACGCCGCGGACGAGGTAGGCAGCCGGGCTGCGACCTTCGACGCCGGGCCGGGGTGGGCGGTCGTGTGCACCAGCGGTGTCGCTGCCCAGCAGACCGACCTCGCCCGCGCGTTTGTGATGTTTGCCGGACGAACCCGGGGGTCGAGGACTCCGCCACGCTCGAAGTGGCGCGTGCCGAATTCGAGCAGCGCCGTCACGGCACCGATGCGACGAGTTATCAGCGTCGAGCAACCAGCCGCGTCGGAGGGAGCGAGCCTCGGCGCGAGATCCTGGTGCCGCTGAGCGTGATGTTCGACACCGCCGCTCTCGGACGCCACCACCTGTTCGCCGACTCCCGCGAGTGGCTCGTGGAAACCGTCGCCGCAGTGCTGGCGCCACCGATGACTCGGTCGATCGTCCGCCAACACCCCTCCGAACGTCGAGCGCTCGAACGCAGCCGCTTTGACGCCTGGCGCCATCCTCGACCGAGCGTTCGGCGCCGACCCACAGATTCGCTTTGTTCCGGCCGAGGATCCTGTCAATACATACGACCTGCTCGACGAATCGCCCGGCTCGTCCTTCCGTTCGTGTCGACGATCGGGATCGAGGCGGCCGCACTGGGCAAGCCCGTCGTGGTCGGTGGCGCGGTGCTACTACTCCGATCTCGGGCTTCGTATGGTCGGCATCAGACCGCGACGAATACATCGACCTGGTGGTTCGCGGTGCGCGCGGTGAGCCTGCCTGAGCTCCCGAACCAGACGACGCTCGCCTGGCGCTGCTTTTACCTGAACGCGGTGTGCCAGCGGGTCTGGACTGATTTCACCTGTCAGCCAGTCGAGCTACTGGCAATGGGTCGGACGTGACCCCGATCGCACTCTTCGACGAGCCCGAGGTCAACGACATCCTCACGGCACTCGAGGAAGGCATCCCGGTCCCGATCTTGCGCCACCGACGGCATGTCGGTACTCAGCCCGCGTAGTCCTGGCGGACCGTTCATCACGAACAGACTGACGAGCTGCAGGCGCGTTCCCTGCCCGAGCTCCGTCCCGCGGTGGATTCCGCGAGTATTGGCGAGGATGAGGTCGCCAGCACGCCCGGTGAGAACGCGCTCGTTGTATCCATACCGATGAATGATCCGCGGCACTGACCTCGGCGCCGAGCTCCGCCCCCCTTCGCGTCGATGACGCTGATACGCCCAGTCCCGGCGATTGCGCCAACGCTCCTGCCGGTGCGACCGCTCCAGGAATGCCATCGGCGCGTTCTGGTCGGTGACGTCGTCCAGAGGAGGAAGGCCTTCAAGCGCAATTTCCAGTGATCGATGTGATGTTCGACGCTCCCATCGTGCCCACCGATCTTGTTCTTGTAGTCGACGTACGCATCGGCCACATGCGCCCCCGGCATGGCCAACGCGTCGGCGACTGCGGCGATGAAGGGACTCCGAAAATTCACGCGTCGAATGCGCGAGCCCTCCTCTGCGCCGAAGAGTCGGTACACGCCATCGCAATCGTCACGGCGAGTACGAAGTGGACCGTCGTATTCATCAGCGGCGATCGCCTCCATCGTCGACCGAACGTCTCCGGCCATGACGCCGCGCGTTCCTTCGAGACACGAACTCGCGGATCATGACGACGCCATCAGTGGCCAGCGCGTGCATCACGTCGACATCGGGCTCTGGACCGGGAGCATCACGCAGGAGTTCGAGATGACGACGCAGATGCTCGCGATGACGGCGGTGGTCGGCTGGGAGGTTCCGGGCCCGGCGGTACTGCCGGATGACCTTCCGCGCAGAGGAGTGCAAGTTCTGCACCATCGCCCCAACCCTGTTACTCGACCTCGACCGCCATGTCAGCTGCTACGAGATCCTCCACTTGCTCTGCGAGCACGTGGAGCAGGAGCAAGTGACATTCCTGCACGATCTGCATGCCGGGCGACTCGACCGCGAGCACGTGTCTGCAGGACTCGTGGAGGGGCTTCATTCCAGGTCCAAGGAGGCCCATGGTCACCAGCCCCCGCTCGTTGGCGACGTCGACTGCAGCGACCAGGTTGCGCGACGCGCCGCTGGTCGACAGCACGAGCAAGACATCGCCTGAATGTCCGAGGGCCTCCACCTGCCGGGCAAAGACCTGGTCGTAGCCATAGTCGTTGGCAACGGCGGTGAGCGCTGAGGTGTCGGCGTGGAGGGCGATCGCCGGAAGCGCCGCCCGTTCGCGCGTCGGCACGAGGCGACCGATGAGCTCGCCGGTGAGATGCTGGGCTTCGGCCGCCGACCCACCGTTGCCGGCGGCAAGCAGCTTTCCGCCTTCGCGGAACGCAGCAGCGACTGCCGTCGCGGCACGCGCCATCGCGTCGTCGAGATCAACGATCCGATTGAGTGCCGCCTGGAGGTCGGCGGCACGCGACGCCGAGAAGGCTCATTGGCTGCCGACGCGGCGCAGCTTGTCCCGCACAGGGATCTCGCTTTCGTACACCACCTTCTTGCCGTCGCCGAGCGCCGCCTCGACGGCGCGCACGTCGCGCACGATCCGTTGGAAGCCGAGGGGCTCGACCGATGCGGCCTGGTCGGAACCCCACATTGCTCGATCGAGCGTGATGTGGCGCTCGATCATGCACGCACCCAGACGCGCGCCGCGAGCGTCGTGGCTCAGCCCGACCTCGTGTCCCGAGTAGCCCACCGGCACGCCGTAGCGCTCGCGCAGCGTCGCGATCATGCGCAGGTTGAGCTCCTCGAGCTTGGACGGGATAGGTGCTCGTGGTGTGGAGCAGGATCAGGTCGTCGGTGCCCAGCACGTCGACCGCGTGGTCGATCTCGTCGAGCGTGCTCATGCCGGTCGAGAGGATGATCGGACGACCAGTCTCGCGGTGATGGCGCAGCAGGGCGTCGTCGGTGAGCGACGCCGACGCGATCTTGTAGCACGGCGGCTCGAACCGCTCCATGAAGTCGACCGAGGCCTCGTCCCAGCACGACGCGAACCAGGGGATGCCGAGCACCTTGCAGTACTCGTCGATGGCTCGGTACTCGTCCTCGCCGAATTCGAGTGCCACGCTTCAGGTCGCCGTTGGTGTCGCCGAACGGCTTCTCGCGCGGCCGAGCCAGCTCCTCCGCGCTGTAGACGACGTCGACGTGCGCTTCTGGAACTTCACCGCGTCGCAGCCCGCGCCCGCCGCAGCGGCGATCAGCCTTCGCGCGAGCTCGAGATCGCCGTTGTGGTTGATGCCGATCTCGGCGACGACGAACGTCGGCTGCTCGGCGCCGACTGGACGCCCTGCGATCTCCACCGTCTCGATCACTGTTCCACTCCGTTGCTGATCGTGGTCGGATCTTAGTTCGGTGTGTCGATCCGGCGCAGACGTTGCATGAGAGGGCGTTCGCTCTCGTAGACCCGCTTCTCACCATCGCCCAGCGCCGCCTCTGTGACCGCGCAGGTACTTCGCGAGCCGCGCGAATCCCTCCGGTTCGACCGAGGCCGCATGGTCGCTTCCCCACATCGCGCGATCGAGGGTGATGTGACGTTCGACGTAGCAGGCGCCGAGGGCGACGGCCGCGACCGTGGTTGGGAGACCCACTTCGTGGCCCGAGTAGCCGATCGGGCAGGCGTAGCGGTCGCGCAGCGTTTCGATCATCCGGAGGTTGAGCTCTTCTGGTGGGCACGGATAACTGCTCGTGCAGTGCGTGACGAGCAGCCGATCGGTGCCGAGGATCTCGATGGCCTGATCGATCTGTTCGAGCGACGACATGCCCGTCGACAGGACAACGGTGCGCCCGGTGCCGAGGATCGCTTTGAGGAGCATCGGATCGGTCAGGGACGCCGACGCGACCTTGTAGGCAACCGGATCGAACTGCTCGAGGAAGTCGACCGAGGGCTCGTCCCACGGCGACGCGAACCACGCGATGCCCTCATGACGGCAGTACTCGTCGATGGCGCCGAACTCGGCAGCACCGAACTCGATCCGCTGCCTGTACTCGAGGTATGTCATCTCGCCCCACGGCGTCTGCCGCACCGCGCTGCGCTGTTCAGGCGGGACGCAGATCTCGGGCGTGCGCTTCTGGAACTTCACGGCGTCACAGCCGGCGCGGACCGATGCGTCGATGAGCTCGCGAGCGATGTCGAGCTCACCGTTGTGGTTGATGCCGATCTCGGCGGCGAGGTACGTGGGTTGGCCATCGCCGACGAGGCGTTCGCCGATCCGGACCGTCCGTCCCATGAATCCTCGTTTCGTGTCGGCCGCAATTCGAGCTGTGGGTAGTCGATGCGAGCGAAAAAGGGTCGTCGGAGGTCGTGAGCGTCGATGAAACTCTATCGAGCGCTACCAGCCTGAGGTAGAGGTCGCATCCGCGTGCGACACACCCGGTTTGGAAACATGCCGAGACGTCGGCAAGTCTTGTCCCTGTGAATGACACGGCCCCGCGGGCATTGGTGACGGGTGGTGCCGGGTTCATCGGCTCCCACGTCGTCGAGCAGCTCGTCGACCGAAGGGTGCGACCGTGACTGTCGTCGACGACCTCTCGACCGGGCGCTCGAGACACCTCCGAGCGTGTGCGGTCGCGCGATCGAGTTCGACGAGCGCACCGCTTGCCGCACTGCTGGAGACCCGTCCGACGCTCCTCGATCACGATGTGATCTTCCATCTCGCCGCGAACGCGTACATCCCGCCCTCGGTCGAGGATCCAGCCTTCGACTACGCGCTCAACCTCGACACGACCTTCCGTCTGCTCGAAGTCCTTCGCGGCGCCGCACAGCCACCGCGGCTCGTGTTCACGTCGTCGGCAGCGGTGTACGGCGACCCCCAGCGCCTCCCGATCCACGAGTCCGATCCGACTGTGCCGATCTCCCCGTACGGTGTCGGCAAGCTGGCGGCCGAGCGCTACGTCGCGGTCTACAGCCAGCTCTACGGGATCACTGCGTCGTCGGTGCGGCTCTTCTCCGTCTACGGACCTCGTCAGCGCAAGCAGGTCGTCTACGACCTGATCGACCGCCTCGCTCGCGATCCGGCGCGCCTCGAGGTGATCGGCGACGGCACCCAGGAGCGCGACTTCGCGTTCGTCGACGACGTCGCCGCGGCCATCGTCCTCGTTGGCAGCGACGCACCCGGTCGCGGTGAGGTGTACAACGTCGCTTCGGGCACCAGCCACTCGATCGCGCAGCTCGTGACGCCGTCTGCGCCGCGATGGAACTCGATCCCGAGCTCGCGTACACGGGCGCGTCCGGCCCGGTGACGCCCAACGATGGACCGTCGACACGACCGCGCTGCGCTGCGCTCGGTCACCGCCCGGCCACGTCGTTGACGCGAGGGCGTCGCCGCGACCTGGGATTGGTACCGTGCCGCACGCAGCTGACCGCCGCTGCGGATCGCATTTCACGACATCGTGAACCCGGGCTGGACCGCTGGCGCCCACTACTACAAGAACCTCTTCGCCGCGCTGCGCTCGCTCGACGACGCCGAGCGGCCGCGGATCGTCGTGCTCGTTCCGCCGAGGCAAGCGGGACGGCGGGTACCACGACTACCGCGATCTCGCCGACGAGATCGTCGAGGTCCCGCCCCCGCACCGGTCGAGCGCTACGCGCGCCGGCCACCCGGTCGCTGAGACGGATCCGCTCGCGTCGCGGCAGCTGGATCGCGTCCTGCGCGACGCGAGCATCGACACGCTGTTCGTCTCGTGGGGGAGTTCGAGGCGCCCGTCGGCGTGCCGCTGCTCGGCTGGATCCACGACTTCCAGCACTCGCACCTCCCCGAGCTCTTCTCGGCCGAAGGAGCTGGCCAAGCGCGACGACCGCTTCGCGCGGCTCTCGGACGCGAGCGCACGGGTCGTGCTGAGCTCCGAGGACGCGCGGCGCGACTTCGAGCGCTCCCTCCCTGCGTACGCATCGAAGGAACGGGTGATGCGCTTCGTGGCGCAGGTGCCGGCCGACGTCTACGACGATGACCCGGGATGGATCTGCGACGAGTACCACCTGCCCGAGCGGTTCGTGTACCTCCCGAACCAGTTCTGGGTGCACAAGGGCCACCGTCTCGTGGTCGAGGCCCTGGCGCAACTCCGGAAGACCCATCCGGAGATCACCGTCGTGTGCACCGGGAACCCCTCCGATCATCGCGCACCGCTGTACTTCGGCGAGCTCCTCGCCGAGGTGTCCCGCGCGGCGTGCGCGACACCTTCGTCGTACTCGGCTGGGTGCCGCAGGCGCACATCTTCCACCTGATGCGCCAGTCGCTCGCGGTGCTCCAGCCGTCCGGTTCGAGGGTTGGAGCACCACGGTCGAGGAGACGAAATCGGTCGGCAAGACAATGCTGCTCTCCGACATCCCGGTGCACCGCGAGCAGGCACCGGCCGGCGCCAAGTACTTCGATCCGACGAGTGCTCGTGCCCTGGCCGAACTGCTGGTCTGGGCCCACAACCATCGAACGCCCGGTCCCGACGACGAGCTCGAGCGAGCGGCGAGAGCGGCACTCCCCTTCCGCACCGCGGCTACGCCGAGACCTTCCTCCAGATCGCTCAGGAAGCAGTCGAGACGCGCTGAGAGCGTGATTCCCCGCAAGGCGCGTGCACGGCGCTCACTCCATAACGGGGAGGCCAGATTCAGTCGGTACGGGGCGCCAAGACACGCCCCCGATCGCTACTCGCATTCGTACCATCGTCGCGATGCCACGACGTGCCAGCGATGAGACGACCCTGGCGCATGATCCCCGGAGGGAGTTGGGGCAGTTCGGGGCCCACGACGTCGATGGGTGTCGCAGGATGCCAGCGCAGCATCGGCTGACCATCGAGATACACCGCGGCCCACACGAAGAACCTTCCGTGCGGGAGCGGCAAGCGGTCGAGTCGGCAGCATGAGGTGTTTGACCCCTCGTAGAGCGACAACGTCTCGCGGGACACGAGCATCGGGTTGGCCGTGCCTTCGCTGATTCCCAGGACGACATCACAGTGGTAGTCGGCGATCGGCTCGAGCGTCAGCGAGATTTCGAGCGGTTCGAACGTGCGGGCGACTGCCATTCGCGTCGCTGGCCACGCTCGCCTCGCGCAGCTGGATGCGACCGTCGCTGGCGTTCTCCGCTGCGGCGACCTTCTCGATCGCCTGGCGGTAGTACGAGAGCGTCTCCGCGATGGGCGCGTCAGCCTGCACGACCCCGTCTGCATCCAGATCCCGCGTGTACAGATCGCCTCGACTGAAGCGAGGTCGTGCGACACGAACACCAATGATGTGCCGTTGCTCAACACGTCCCGCATCTTCGCGAGGCATCGCTGCTGGAACGCCGCGTCACCGACCGCGAGCACCTCGTCGACGAGGAGCACGTCGGGCTCCAGGAACGCGGCGACGCTGAAGCCGAGGCGCATGCCCATGCCGCTCGAGTAGAACTTCACCTGGCGGTCGATCGCACCCTCGAGCTCGCCGAACGCGACGATCTCGTCGAACTGGCGCACGATGTCAGCCCGCTTGAAGCCCGAGCAGCGTGCCGTAGAGGTAGATGTTCTCGCGCCCGGTGAGCTCGGGGTGGATGCCGCCTCGCACCTCGATCAGCGCGCCGATGCGTCCGCCGACTGCGATCCGGCCGGCGTAGGGGTCCATCACACCGGCGAGGATCTTGAGGAACGTCGACTTGCCCGGAGCCGTTGTTGCCGACGATCCCTGTCGCTTCGCCCGGCTCGCTGATCAAGGTCATGTCCCGCACCGCCCAGCTCCATTCGGGGGCGCCGCCACGCATGCGCGTCAGCCCGCGGTTCACGCTGTCGCGGAACTGGTTCTTCTTGATGTCGGGCCGGAACCGCTTCCACACTCGCTCGGCCTGGATGGCGCCATCAGGCGTAGTCAACGACGCCTCCTTCCCAGCGCTTGAACGCCCAGAACCCGAGGCCCGAGCACCAGGACGGTCGTCGAGCGTTCCGAGCCCGAGGTACCCCCACTGGGGCGCCTGGTTCTGGAGCATGGTGCGCCGGTAGCCGTCGATCACCGGGCCCGAGCGGATTCAGGAGGCAGTACAGCCAGCGCACGTCGGACGGGATGACGTCGAGCCCATAGGCAACCGGCGTGGCCAACAGACCCACCTGCAGGAACGAGCCCGAGCGCGTGACGGAGATCTCGCAAGTAGACGACGGCGATCGCGAACCCCAGACTCACAGCCCGATGGTGAACGCGAGCTGCACGAGGAACAGGATCGGGACGTAGATCGATGCGGGCTTCGGAGGGAGCCCGTTCACGAAGAACAGCACGACGAGCACGATGCTGGCGACGAGCGTGTCGAACCCTGCGACGACGATCGTCGAAAACGGGAAGAGCTCGCGTGGACAAGCGGTCTTCGTGAGCAGGGAGGTGTTCCCGAGGAGGCTCGTCGACGCACCGTTCACCGCTCGACGGAGAAGAACGTCCACGCGAGCAGACCGATGAAGGCGAAGAGCGAGTACGGGACGCCATCAGTCTGGATGTCGGCCTTGCTGTTGATGAGGATGAACACCACCATCAGCGAGACCGGCGTGGCGAGCGACCACACGAACCCCAGCATCGCCTGCTTGTAACGGCTTCGCAGCTGCCGCTCGATGAGGCTCCGCGAGCAGCTCGCGGTACGTCCATTGCTGCCTGACCGAGGTGACGATGTTGGCGCTGCGCTTGTGGATCCACTCCGGGGGCGGAGCCGTCTCGAGTGCGCCGGCGAGATCGACGTCCTCAGGTCGGATCCGCGTCGGCACGGCGTCCCGAGTCTCGTGGCCAAGCTTCTCGTCGGGGCTCATGACCGGTCCCAATGTAGTGGCGAGAGTTCAGATCTGGCATGCCTGGCCATTACCGTCCGCTCGCGTCAAGAGCCTCGAACGCTCAGGGCACGCTGACGTGTGTCTCCGGAGCGGGCAGTTGCGACAACAACGCGCCAGGCAGACATTCGGAGACTTCGAGCTGCGACGCCACGCCATCGGCGCACCCTCGACGACGCGGGCGCTACGCAGACTTTGCGAGAGCACTCAGTGCTTCCAGAGCAGCGGCCACAACCCTGTCGACGTCGACGTGGAATCCCTCGTCCTCCGACCGCCCCTCACCCTTCACGGCTCGGTATTCGAAGCCAAACTCGCGTGCCAACCAGACCAGATGTGGCGCGACGTAGTCCCCGGGGAACACTTCGACCACGGCCGTCGCTAGGCCGATGCGATGCACCAGATTCGCAAGCCCTGCTCCGTGTACGAGGACGACACATCTCGCCGCTCGAAATGTCTCGACTTGCTCCACGAAGGAGAGATCATCTGCATCGACTCGCAAGAAGCCTTCGGACGCGAGGCGCGAGGCCAACTCGTCATCATTCGCAACGTGTCGCCGGCGCCCCTGGCCACACGAAAGGTAGATCAGGTCGGGCACTGGAGGATCCGTCGGCAGAGCCAGCGAGAGGGCCTCATGAGCAAAGAGGGCGCTGGGACGTCGGAGCGAGCCGGGATGGCACACGATGAGCCGATCGGTAGAGATCGGCTCATCGTGGAGGACCCAGGTTCGGTCGCGCAGTTTCGTCGACGATCGCATTTCGACGAACCAGGTGCAGCTCCAGAGGCGCGGGCCTACGAGAATCGGGGTCGTCGGCGGCACCCCGAGATCGTCCACGAGATCGAGCTTGCACAGGACATCGTCGTGAAAATGCCAGTAGTTGCTCTCGTTCGGATCCCGGAAAGACACGGCGACTGGGAGGTGGCGAATCTTCCCGAGACCGACGATCCATCGCCCGTAGTCGACAAGCGCAGCGCAGGTCGGCCCGCGATACAGGAACCCGTAGGCGAAGGATCGCTGGATCAGTCCGCTCTTCACGAACACGTACCCCGCGCGGGGTTCGATGAGCGCGGGAGCGTTGATGTCATAGGCCCAACGCGGATGGATGTGCCCTTCAAAGCCTTTGATGCGATCCACCAAGTAAGGGCTCGCAGTACGGTCAGCGAGCCAGTCACCGATCCCGAGGAGCGGTTCGTACGACTCGTCCAAGACGACGAAACGACGGGAAGTTGCCGCACCAATCCGAGCGAGCGCGCTCGATGCGGCATGCACAAGGGCTCTCTTGACGCGCATGCAGACGACCTCCCGCTCCGCACGGGAGCTTAAGAGCATCCTTGACCGACCCTCGACGGGCCACCCGGTCCGGCGAAGTTCGCGCGCCGCGACGTACGCGTAATGTCCGCGGTGCACTCAACCTCCAGAGGGTGGCGCTCCTTGACTGATGGCGAGCTCACACGCCGCGAGGCGCTGAAACGGCTGGCTCTGCTTGGCCTGAGCGCAACCGCCGCAGGCGCGACTCCTGTCGTATTCGCCAACGACAACCGCGAAGCGACCGCACTCGAGCGCGTCGCCACTGAGGACCCAAGGGTGCTCGATCTCGCATCGCGTCGTGCGCCGAAACCTCCGCCTGACATCGTGAACGGGTACGGGGCATGGCGGATGATCGACTGGGGCAACGCTCCATGAGGCCTTCGTCGACGTCCCGTTGTGGAAGTCGCGTGGATGGGGCGGCTTCTCCGCCGGATCGACTACCTCGCCGGGTATGGCGGAACCAGGACTTCACCCCTTCCTCGCAAGCTTGGGACCAAGAATCCGGCCTATGAGTTCAACGCTTCATCGAGGGCGAAGGCGGCAACTCGCTGCCGGAGCGCTCGCACGCGAAGGCTGCGAGGCGTACATCGGTACCCAGTTCTGGAACGCGAAGCTTCGGGTCGACAACTCCCGCCATGGGGCGACTGGTTCGACGACGAAGGTGCGCGCCGATGTCGCCGCCAAGTTTGGTCGACTGGCCTCGTTCTGCGAGTGGATCGGCATCGACGGACTGAGCGCCGACGTCGAGCTCGGAGCTCTGGGACAATACGGACTACGCCGGGCAACTCTCCACTCCGCCGACGAGACACGGCAACAGGCGCACTCGTGGGGACTTGCCATCGGCACCGCGATCCTCTGGCGCATCCGTCTGCGAAGCTGCTCGTCTACTACTGGAACCCGCCCGGCGGATGGGAGGACACCTTCGTCTATGGGCAGAAAGGCGCGAAGGCACCGCTGACCTACTTCTGGTAGGGCTATCTCGAAGCGATGGCGAACCACGGGCACGCCGACCCGCGTATCGTCGTGATCGACGCGTTCTTCTACAAGCCACTCGCCGCAAGTCGCGGGCGCGTCGCTCGCGAATGCGCTCAAGTACCACACGCAAGGATCGATGGCTTGGCTCTCGCAGAACCTGGCGCCAGGAGTGTGGAACGAGGTGTGCGATCGGATTGACATTTCATTCTTCTCGTGGGCGGGTACCGATCGAAAGGCGAGAAGTTCTACGAGCACACAGGGGAGCCGGCGTTCGCGGATCAACTATCGCTCTTTCGCCGCTACTCGATGGGCACACGCCGCAGCGAACTACACCTATGAGGGCTCCCCCGACAGGTATTGCTGGATCGATGAGACCCACCCGCGCCAAGAACAGCCAGGCGGTGGTTTCGATCAGGCGAACAACTGGTACGTGGTCAAGAAGACCATGGACCGAACGACGTGCCTGGTGGTCACCTGCCCGGCATCAGAGCCGCAGCGAGACGCGAAGCCGATCGACACCACCCCACCGACCCTTACCGCAAAGCCACCCATCAACAACGGCGACGGCTCGTTCACGGTCACCGGCTCGGCGCACCACATCGACGGCATCAGATGCGTCCGTGGCTACGTCCACCCAAATGCAAGCGCCCGCGGCGGCGCCAAGATGACGTTCAACCCCCAGAGTGGCACCTATCAGACCAACTACAACGCCGCGACTCAGGACTACTCGATCACCGTCAGTGCGAAGTCCGGCCAGTATTTGATGCTGACTGCGGTTTCGATCCACGATCAAGAGCACTCGCTTCGGATCCATCTCTAGCGAGGTCGTAGATCGAGGTCGTCCGCTACTCAAGAGGCGCTCACCACTCTGGCCGCGAAGTCGGCGCCCTCAGGGCTTGTGCTCGAGTTCCGTTCGACGACCCGGCGTCCGTGTGGCGCGCCGGCCAGGCTCACGCGCGCAACTGAAGTCCGGCGCGCCCGACGAACTGCTCGGGTCGGTTCCGCCCCGATCGAGACCTCCACCGACGCCGGTGCCGTCACGCACTTCCGGCGCATCACTCTCGGTGAATGGCGATCATGCCCGCCGCAGGACCTCTAGCGCACTCCTGAGCCTGCGACGTACCTCGAGGATGTGGCTGTCTTCCGCGAGGCTGACGAGGTGCTCGAGAAACGCCGCATCGAATCGATGACGACTGGCTGATCCCGGTGGAGGACGTGGGCGAACTCGCCCGCTGCTCGCCGCGGTGCGAACGATACCCAAGCGTTGTTGGCGCATCGCAAGCCTCGTCCAACACCGTCGACCGCACATCGTCCGCGGTTGACGCAGCGCTCCACGAACGCGTTGCTGCGGGAAGTCGCCTCTGCTGACGCTCGCAACGAACAGCTCGTCAACTGGGCCGGCGCTCGTCGAGACGAGCCAGGAACACGAGCTTGTTTCGAATGACCGATCGGACTCCCCCGAAGAGGAACGAACCGGCCGGCTTCGGAAGAGTCTTCAGTCCAGGCACGAGCGCCGCATAGTGCGCGTTCGTGTGCGTGTACGAGTTGACATAGCGGGTGTCGAGGAGCGACATCCCGTGCTGAGCCGCGACCAATCTGACCTGATCGACACCGAGAAGTGCAACGTGCGCGCCACCACCGAAGTTATCTACAGGAGACAGGTTGCAGAGCGTGGTCCCGGCCTCACGCAGCCAGCGGTTCACACCGAGATGACCAACGAGGCCACGCCCGATTCGGTTCGAGATCGATTCAGACCCGGGCGTCGCGTGATAGTGGAGTCCGCCAGGCCTTGTGATCCGGATGGCCTCACGGAAGAATCCGCGTAGATCGTGAATGTGCTCGAGAACATCGAAGGATGTGACGACGTCGAACTCCTCGTCGGGCCAGATGTCGTGCCTCTCGAACGGGACCGAGCGTACGTCGCTGATTCCGAGCTCGCGCCCGGCGTATGAGATTCGCCCCTCATCGAAGAACTCTTGACCGGTCGCGCTCGCTGCGCCGAGATCGAGGCACGCACGAAGGAAGAAGCCACGGCTGCATCCAATGTCCAAGACGCGCTTTCCCTCGAGCGGCACTCGTCTGTCTAGATCGCGCGCGAACTCGCGGGCTTTGTTCCTCGCTGCGACCAGCTCCGGTTCCGAGCCCCACGGCGAGTGTGACCTGCTTTCGAGATCGGCCATGAACTCTTGTTGAGCCGTGCTTGCAGCCTGCCAATCGTAGAGGCACTGGAACAGCCCGCACTCAGCGCAACGGACGCCGACGAAGACAACGTGGCTCTTGCGATTCTCGCGCTCGAACACGAATTGCGGGCCGGGTTCGCGTGAGAGACAAAGCTTGCAGACGAACGTCGCTACGTCGCAAAGACCCCGTTCGACGTAGGAACCGTCCATCTGCGTTCGCTCAATCCCATCGGAGAAGCAAGTAGACGAAATTAGCATCCCGCCCGCGTTCGGCTTCAAGACTGCAGCGCTACCCGGAAACTTCGGTGAGTGTCGTGCTGCTGCGAGCGAGCGACCCGGTCGAGGGCACCGAGTCGAACGAGCGAGCCGCCGAGTCCGAGCGCACCGCGAACGCGCAGCGAGCCAGCTTGGTACAAGCAATCGCGGCGGTGGCATCGCGACTCCTGTGCCGTCGCTGTGCGAGGGACCGGGTGCGGGTTGGTGTCACGCTCCCGGTGGAAGCCGATGAGGTGTTCACCCCGCCCCGAAGTGCTCGGCGCACCTCCGGTTCCAGGTCCCCGCCAGTCCAAGGGCTATCGAGCCCGTTCGGCGAGACAGCCGCGGTACCGGGCGCCGGAACGGACATGACCTATTTCACGCCGGACCTCGTCATAGATCGCGCGCGTCGCCGCCGCCATCCGCTCGAGAGCGAAAGACTCGCGCGCTCGCCGACCCCCGGCTTCTCCCATCGCCGCTCGCTTGGCAGGATTGCGGGCCAACTCGACGAGGGCGGCGCGGAGCGACTCCACCGACCTGGGGAGCACAAGCACACCAGTGACGCCGTCCTCCACGACCTCCGGAAGTGACGCGAACCGAGTGGCGACGACCGGGCGCGCAGCGGCCATGGCCTCGAGCGCGGTGAGACCGAAACCCTCCCCGTGGCCGTCGGTGGGGAACGCCACGATGTCGCACGCGGTCAGAAACGTCTCGATATCGGGCACGAAGCCGAGGAAGCGCACCCGCCCAGGAGGGCAATGCGCGCCGCCAAACGCTCGAGCGACTCACGTTCCTCGCCTGCCCCGGCCACGAGTAGCACAGCCGGAATCCCGTCCTCTCGGACCGCCTTGCCCGACGGCTTCGATGAGGGTTGCGTGACCCTTCCCGTCGATCAACCGGGCGGCGATGCCGATGACGAGCGTCGGGGTCTTCGACGCCGAACGCCTCCCTCGCCGCGGACCTCGGTGGCGCGTCGCGTGCCCACCGTTCGGCGTCGATGCCGTAGTGGACGACTCGGATGCGCTCGGGAGGCGCGAGCCGGACCTCACGTAGGAACCGCGCAACGTGCTCCGAAATCGCGATGCGGCGCCGCGCGAGGCGGCTCGATGGCGCGGCCGGTGCTGCGATACGGCTCGCGCCGGTAGAAGTCGGGTGTCGCGTGCACCGACGAGATGCCCGGGACCCGCGCTAGCTTGCGCCGCGACCTGACCAACGAGGTCAGCGTGCAACAGGTGTGTGTGCACGATGTCGGCTCGGAACTCGCGGATGTCTGCAACGAGCTCGGGCACCAGCTTCACGTTCAGGTCGCCGCCCGCGTTGCGCACGGCTACGTCGACGCCCGCCCCCTCAAGCTGGCTGACGAAGCGCTGTCCCTCGCCGGTCGAGAGCACACACATACGGGTCTCGACACCCACGGCGCCGAGGGCGGGCAGAAGGGAGAGCAGGTGGCGCTCCGATCCTGACACCCCTTTGGCCCGTTGGACGTGAAGGACCCGCATTGCCATCTCACCATCCTCACGGTGTTCGAGGTAGTGGAAGGCTGACCATAAGAGACTGCGAAACCGCCTGCACGCGTCGACGAGCAGGACGGGCGCCTAGGTGGGCCCTACACTCCCAAATCTTGGCGGACGAGGTCACGATTTCGCACCTGTCCCTGTCGCTCGCGGCTGGCCACCGGTGACGCTACCGCCCGGCGCGTGGCGCGCCGGATCGGGGGTGGCGGACACGACGCGCGATCGGAATGCTGCTCGGCTTGGCGGTCATTGCAGTCGCGTGCGCCGTCGGTGTCGGCGTCGCCTCGTCCAACTCGCTGCCGGTTGGCGTCGCGTTGCTCGCCGCACCTGCGCTCGTAGTGTTCGGGTTCCTCGTGGTCCAGGGGCCGAAGTGGTGCCTCGCTGGGTCTGATCGCCGCCGTGGTCTTCGGTTATGCCCACGACTCGGTCACACTTGGTTCGATCGACCTGCGGGTTCCCGATCTGTTCCTCGTCGCGCTCGCGGGCTGGGTCGTCGTGCTCCGAGCCCGCGACGGGCAACGAGGTTGGATCCCGGGCCGGCGCCTGCTCGCGCTGTGGCTAGCGGCGCTGGGGTTCTCGCTCTACCCGCTGCTCGTGCGAGGCGCCGTCGACACGGGCGCGCTCGTCGGCTGGCTTCGCCTCGTCGCCACGTTCGCGCTGGTCTGGCTCGTGCCCTACGCGCTCTACCGGGTGCGCGACATCGAGTTCGTGCTCGGAGGCATCGCTCTCGTCACCACGACCGAGATCTTCCTGGCGATCGTCAGTGCCCTCGCGCAGGGGCACGTCGGCAGCGCGGCTCATCGGCGCGAACGATCCGAACACCACGGGCTTGCTCGCCGCGATCGTGGTCGTGCTGGCGCTGCACGGTCCCGTACCGGTCCGACCGCCACTCAGGCTGTTCATGTTCGCGATCGGGATCGTGGGCCTTCTGATGAGCCGCTCACTCGGTTCGACCGCTGCGGCCGTCGTCGCGCTCGGCATCTACGGCGTCCAGATCGTCGAGCGCACGTCGCGCCGACGCGCCGAACCGCGAGCTCGTCGTTCCGACTCGGTTGCTCTCGATGCTCGTCGTCGGCCTCGGCGTGGCTATGGCGCTGCGGCCAGGGAACCTCCCGATGTCCTCGGAGTTCGGCGAGAGCACCACGGTGCACCGCGTGGTGTTTGCCGACGCCGGTCTCGAGGTCTTCCAGCAACACCCGCTGTTCGGCATCGGTTGGCAACGCGCACCGGTGGAGATCGGTTCGCCTCCGGTGATCGCCGCGCTCCAAAAGCGCTTCGGCGGTAGCGTCAATCCGGACTTCATCCCCGAAGGAGGGCGGAACTCCGAGGTTCACAACGCCTACGTCCAGGTTCTTGCCGAGGCCGGACTTGCTCGGATTCCTCCTGCTCGTCGCGAGTTCTGATCGCGATGGGCCGCGGCATCGCCGCGATCCTGCGGAGCGTCCGCTCGAACCACCGGCTCTACGTCGCCGCCCGGGCGGCGCTCGTGCTGCTCGTCGTCATCCTCGTGTGGTGGAACGACAACACGCTGTACGGCGCGCAACCCGAGAGCGTGCTCGCGGCGACGTTCCTCGGGATCCTCGCAGCGGTGCCCGCGGTCGCACGCGCCGAGCGATCCGACGAGGCAGTCGGAGCCGACGGCCTGAAACTCGCGCGTCTGACCGGTCAAGGCTGGCCGACGGATGTCGATACACAGAGCATGCGCAGTCCTCGGCCGCGCCGCGGCCCCGGCGCATCGTGGTGGGCGATCGCGGGTCTGGCCGTGTCCGCAGCTGGTGCTCGGCGCATGCGCGCCTCCTCCGCCGCCAACGGCCACGCCGGCCACGACGGCTGCACCCACGACATCGTCACCGCCGACCACCACGACGAAGGCTCCCGACTACCACCGACACGCCCACCACGACACGACAACGACGACGCACCACGCACTGCCGCACGACCGACCAGCGCGGCCTCCGCGACCCGCCGACGTCCAGGCTCCGGATGCCGGTGCGGCCGCGAGCCGGATCATCTTCTGGACGAGATGCTGGGACGTCGTCGGCTTGACCGACGCGCAGCTCGACACGTGGCGCAGCCGCGGCGTCGGCGGCTTCGTCTGCAGCGACCAACTACCTCTACGGCATCGGCGGCACGTCAGACGTTCACGGGTGACGCCGTCTTCGCCGCTGTCCGGCTCGGCGTTCGACCTGCAGCGCGAGATCCGCGACACCAAGATCGTGCAGCCGCGCCGCGGCGCGTGGCATCAAGCTCTGGCTCGGCGTCGGCATGAGCAACTACTTCAACGGCACCGCACCCTTCGGCGACTGGTTCGACGACGCCACGTGGTCGAACTCGGTGCTGCCACAGGCGGCGAACCTGGCCGGGCGCCGCGAAGCTGCTCGGCTTCGCCGGCGTCGCGTTCGACGAGGAGCTCTACCCCGGCAAGTCCGGTACCGCCGGGCACGCTGGGACTGGAACTACGCCGGGAACACGCACACCGAGGCCGCCGTGCGGGCCCAGGCGAAGGCGCGTGGCGCGCAGCTCATGACCGCAGCTCGTCGGGCGCGTACCCCGGGCATCGACATCGTCGACATCCACCCGCTGCTGCCCGAGGGCTGGTCGGAGCTGGTGCAGCAGGAGATCAACGGCGTCTCGAACGCGTACCAGAACGTGGTGGACATCAACTTCTGGGACGGCATGACCAGCGTCCCCGGGTACGGCCCCATCCGGTTCATGGACCACGACGTACAACAAGACCTCGCACCTCTTCAAGTCGACGTGGGACACCGCGTTCACGTACGACCTCAACCGGATGTCGGCGATGTTCAGCCGTCGACTCTCGAACTGGGCCTACGCCTCGAGCCGCATCGACTGGGGTCCGTTCGCCTGGATCAATGCCGGCCCGAGCGCCGTTCGAGGCTGCCCGCTCACCGGAGGAGGTCGCGGCCCAGCTCGCCGCCTTCCGCAAGTGGGGTACCGGACGGCGCGTTCGCCGAACTACGCGTACAAGGCATCAGCAGCTCCTTCGACTACACGCCGTACGTCCCGGGCATGCAGGCCGCGGCCACGCCGGGCACCGTCGACACCGCAGCCGCCCGTCCGCCACGGTCGGCAGCGTCACCCGCAGCGGCGCGACCGTCGCCATCTCCGGCTCGGCGACCGACAACTTCGCGGTGCGCGCGGTGCGCTGGCGCACGGCATCGGGTGCATCGGAGCCGCGACGATGAACTGGACGGTGCTCAGCGGGACCTACGTGACCGGCTACCAGTGGCGCATGGACTGGTCGGCCAGCGTGCCGGTGGCGTCGGGCCAGCCGGTGACGCTCACGTTCGAGGACACCAAGGGTCTGCTGAGCACCAAGGTCGTCATCGCCCCCTGAGAACGCGCACACGGCTCAGGACCGGCGAGCACATCCTCGCCGATGATGGCACGCATGTCCGCAAGCCTGCGTGGACGCACGTGGTCGAACTCTGAGTGGCAACGAATCGCTCCAGTGTCGCATGGCGCGGTCGTCAATATGTCTGGGTCCGACGATCACGACAAGAACGGCGGCTACTAGCGGGACAACTTCTCCGCTGCGTCGACCTGCGCGATACACCGAAGAGAAGATTGGTGCGACACCGCAGTAGTCAAAGACGCTCCGCCCCGCGATGCGGGGATCCTGCCGCCGCCATGGGTGCCAGAGCTCGACCTCGATTCCGGCATTGACGTAGGACTCAGACATCTTGACGATCGCGTCGCCGTGCGCCTTCTCCGTGGGGAGGCGGGCGTTTGCGACGCAGAGCAACCGACCCGTCATCCGGTCCGATGCAGGAGCATGCTGGGCTCCGCTACCCTCGGACGCGCCGAACGGCTCCTCATGACCAAATTCGTCTTCATCACCCAAATCGTCGATCCCGATCATCCGGCGCTCGGTGCGACGGTGGCGAAGATCCAGGCCCTGGCCGCACGTGTCGACGAAGTCGTCGTGCTCGCGCTCGATGGCGACCCCGACGCGCTTCCTGGAAACTGCCGGCTGCTGACGTTCGGTGCCAGGTCCCGTCCCGCCCGGGTCGCTCGGTTCGGGTCGGCCCTGACGACCGCGTGTCGGCCTCGACCCGTCGCTGTGCTCGCGCACATGGCGCCCGTGTACGCGGTGCTCGCGGCACCGTGGTGCCGCCCGCGCCGCGTCCCACTGCTGCTCTGGTACACGCATTGGCAGGCGACCACGATGCTCCGTGCCGCGCTTGCACGCGGCCGACGCCGTCGTGTCCGTCGATCGCCGCTCGTTCCCTCTGACCTCGGCGAAGGTCGTGGCCATCGGACACGGCATCGACGTTGACGAGTTCCCGTGCATCGAGCGTCCGCTCGGCGCCGACGGGCTGCGGGTGCTTGTCGCTCGGTCGCTACTCATCAGCCAAGGGCATCGACACGGTCGATCCGGGCGGTGGCGATGGTGCCGCGGGCGACCCTCACGCACCACGGTCCGGCCCTCACCGCCGAGGAAGCTGCGCACCGCGTCGAGCTCGACGCGCCTTGTCGACGAACCTCGGCGTCGGGGACGCGGGTGACGCTGGGCGACGCGATACCGCGCGGCGAGGTCGCGAACGAGTTCGCTGCTGCCGATGTGCTCGTGAACAACATGCGGGCGGGCGCGCCCGACAAGGTCGTGTTCGAGGCGGCGGCCTCCTGCCTTCCCGTTTTCGCCTCGAACCCGGTCTTCGACGATTTCCTCCCACCGTCGCTGCGGTTCCCACGCGACGACGCCGCGGCCCTTGCCGCGCGGCTGGCGGCGTTCGCGCCGACCGACCGGGCCCGCACCGGTCACGAGCTTCGCGCGCGGGTGGTGGCAGGACACTCGACCGAGCACTGGGCCGACGCCGTGCTCGAGGTCGCTCGGACGGTCCATGAGTGATGGCAGCAGCGGGTCCCGGACGGCGGCCGGACGCACACTCTCCGTACCATCGCGCACGAGCCAGAGATCTCCAGCCGCTACGGTGCACCCATCTCGAGGGGCTGCGCATCGATCTCGAGAGCGTGGCAGCGATCCGTTCGAGTCGTCGCTCCAGCGACAGGACATGAGCATGGTCCATGACCGCCGATCGGACGCCATGACGGACCGGAGTATGAGAGTCCTGGTCGTCACCGGCATCTACCCGCCCGACATCGGTGGACCTGCGACCCACGCCGACGACGTCCGGCGCGCGCTGACCGAACGTGGTCACCACGTCACCGTGCTCACCCTGACCGACGAGCGCCGACCCGGTCTGCGCGCGCCCGCTCGTGCGGATTCCCCGGTCGTGGCCGTGGCCGGTCCGCACCGCCGGCGCGCTGGTCGTGGTCGTCACCGGACTGGCTCGCCGTTACGACGTCGTCTACGCCACCGGCCTCGGCCCGGTCGCGGTCGCCGGCGCCGGCTCGCGGGCCGGCCCGTGGCGCTGAAGGTCGTCGGCGACCCGGCGTGGGAGCGAGGCGTGCGCCGCGGTCTCACCAGCCGGATCGTTCGACGACTTCCAGGACGACCGCGGGGGCCCGCTCGCCCTCCGGGGGATGCGCGCGCGTCCGCAACTGGTCGGCCCGGAACGCGACCGCGCTGCTCTCCCCGAGCCCGCACCTCGCGGCGCGAGCGGGACACTGGGCGCACCGCAACGACGTACGGGTCATCCCGAACGGCGTCCGCGCCACGTCGCCGCCGCACGACGCGACCCGCAACCGACGGCCACCTCCGGCTGGTGTTCGTCGGACGACTCGTCGCGCACAAGCACCTCGATCGGATCATCACCGCGGTCGCGCAGAGCGACGGGCGCGCATCTCGACGTCGTCGGCGACGGCCCCGAGCGAGACGGCGTGGCAGAGCGCTCGCCGATCAGCTGGGCGTGAGCGCGCGGGTGCACTTCGCGGGCGCGCTCGGCGCACGACGAGACGTTGACCCGCATCGCCGACGCCGATGCGCTCGTGCTCGCCAGCGGCTACGAGGGCCTGCCGCACGTCGTGCTCGAGGCACTCGCGTGCGGGACGCCGGTCGTCACGACCGCGCGCCACGGCCTCGGCGAAGTGCTCACCGACGGCGTCGACGCGCTGCTCGTCGACGACGAACCGCGACGCGCTGGCCGGCGGCGTTCGACCGGCTCGCGGCCGACGACGCGTTGCGCCGCCGCCTCGGCGACGGTGCGCGGGCAGACCGGCCGACAGTGGACGCTCGACCGGTGCGTCGACCAGCTCGAGGATCTGTTCGACGAGCTCGTCGATCCTCCACCGCGTGCGGTGTTCCTCGGCAAGACCAACATGCCCGCGCCGCCGACCCGCGACGACGAGCAGAAGTACGCGATCAACGGGCGCCACGTGAGCTCGTACGTGGTGTGCACCGGCCGACCGGCCGGTCTGCGCCGTCCCGCGGGTGCGCGAGCGGTCGCGCTCCCCCGTCTGCACCCCGCACCGCTCGGCAGCGCGTTCTTCTACGCGGCCGGTCCGCTGCTCGCGCTGCGCGCAGCGGCGCGCCGCCCACCGGCGGCGATCGTCTGCCAGAGCCCGTTCGAGGCGTTCGGCGTCGCGCTGCTCCGCGGCGCGCTGCCGAGCAGTCGGCGACCGCTGCTGCAGATCGAGGTGCACGGCGACTGGCGCACCGCGACCCGCCTCTACGGCGGCACGCGCCGTCGGCTGCTCGGCCCCGCTCGCCGACCGGGTCGCCGAATGGACGCTGCGGCGCGCCGACCGCGTGCGCGTCGTGAGCGACTACGCTCGGCGAACTCGTCCGCGACGCCGGGTACGACGGCCCCATGGACCAGTTCATCGCGTACAGCGACTACGACGAGTTCCTCGCGGTCGCACCGGTCGAGCCGCCCGACGCGCCGCGCGCCCTCTTCGTCGGCGTGCTCGAGCGCTACAAGGCGGTCGACGTGCTCCTCGACGCATGGCCGCTCGTGGCCGAACGACTGTCCCGACGCGCGCCTCACCATGATCGGCGGCGGCAGCCTGCCACGACGAGGTCGTCGGCGCGGATCAGCCAACGACGTGCTCGCGCAGTCGGTCGAGCTGCTCGCGCCCGATGTCCCGGACCGAGCTCCGCCGGCATCTCGACGCGAGCACTTGCCTCGTGCTGCCGTCGCGTTCCGAGGGCCTCGGGCGGGTGATCCTCGAGGCGATGGGCCGGGAGCGGCCGGTCGTCGCGTCGGCCGTGGGCGGCATCGTCGAGCTGGTCGAGCCCGGCCGCACCGGCATGCTCGTCCCACCCGAGGACGCGGTCGCGCTCGCCGACGCGCTCATCACTGTGCTCGCGCGACCCGGCGACCGCCCGCGCCATGGGCCGGGAAGCCGGTCGCCGCGCCCGCGCGCCGCGATCCCCTCAACGAGTACGAGCGGGGCATCGCCCGGCTCGCCGAATGGATGACCGCGTCGTGAGCACGGTCGTGCTGGTCACCCCGGCGGCTCGGGTCGACGGCTCCGAGGACCGCTTCTCACCCGGTCATCTCCGGGAGCTCGTCCGATCACTTCGACCACGTCGTCGTGGTCCGCGACCACGGGTCCCGGCGCTCCTGACCGAGTCGGACCGGCGTCGCTCGCCAATCGGCACCGGGTGGTTCGCGCACCGACGGCGCCGCTCGAATCGGTCCTCGACGCCGCTGGCGACGACGAGCCGCGGGGCGCCGCCGTGATCATCGACGGCGACATCCGCACCGTCCGGCGCGCGGGCACGTGTCGCCCGGCAGCCACGCGGTGCCGGTGCTCTGGTGGTGCGACGGGCCCCCGGCCGACGAGATCCAACGCGACACGGTCGACTTCGTCGATGCGGTCCTCGCGCCGGTCGACGAGACCGGCGTCGGCCGCTTCCTCGCAATCGGCGCCGGCATCGACACCCACGCGCTGCCGGCGCTGCCGCTCCCGCCACGCCCGCCGCTGCGGATACTGCTGCTCGGGCGCACGGTCCGATCAGGGCGGGCTCGCCGTCCCGCTGCGGGCGCTGGCCGAGGCGCGTGCACGAGGGGTCGACGCTCAGCTGCTGATCGTCGACTCGCTCCGCGCCTCGTCGCGATCCGAGCGCGCCGATTGCCGAGTCGCTCGTCGCCGACCTCATGCTCACGCGGTCGGTGGAGCTGCTCGACGCCGACGGTCCGCTCTGGCTGCCCGACGTCCTCCAGACGCGTGCACGCGGTGATCGACGCCGGCGGCGGACCGGACCGATCACATCGTGCTCGGAGGCGATGGCGTGTGGCCGCGCCGTGCTCTCGTCCCGCCCGCGCTGACACCGCTCCTCGCCGACGAACCGCTCCCGCTCGTGTTCGCCACCGGCGACGCCGAGCTCGCTCGCCGTCGTGCATCACCGCGGTCGCCGACGCGCGGCACGACGAGCTCGCCGACCTGGGCACCGCGCTCCGCGCCCGGGTCGAGCGCGAGCACTCGCTCCACCAGTGGGGCGCAGGCATCGCGGCGGTCGATCGAGGCGTTGCAGACCCGCTGAGCGCGCCGGCAGCGTCAGCCGATGCCGGCGCTCGGCGCGACCGGCTCGACCGCGCGGACGTCGCCGCGCCTGCCTGCGCTCCCGCCGACCTGCGCCCTTGCCGTAGCCGTCGATCTCGGCGCTGTCGGCGCTGTAGAGCACGAGGCCGAGGATCGGGCGCCGACATCTGCCGGAGGCACGTCGAGCGCCTGGCGCACCTGCTTCCGGCGTGTCGTCCCGTGCGGCGGCGACGATGAGGATGCCGCCCGCCGACGGCGCGAGCGCAGCGGCGTCGGTGACTGTCGAGCACCGGAGGCGTGTCGAGGATCACGAGCGTGTCGTCGGCCTGGAGCGAGGCGAGCACCTCGTGGCAGCGTTCGGTGGCCAGGAGCTCCGAGGGGTTGGGCGGGATCGGACCCGACGGCAGCACGTAGAGCCGCTCGACGCCGGGCACCCGCTGCAGCGCGGTCGAGAGCAGCTCACCGTGCACGACCGACGTGAAGCCCATCTGCGTTCGACAGGCCGAAGTAGTCGTGGACGCGCGGGAACCGCAGGTCGCAGTCGACGATCACGACCCGCTGGCCGGCGCGGGCGGCGAGCACCGCGAGGTTGGCGAGCGTCTCGGTCTTGCCGTCACGCGACCGCGTGGAGGTGACCTCGATGCAGTTGCTTGCCCGTTCAGCTGGGCGAAGTTCACCGCGGTTCGCAGCGATCGGTACGCCTCCGCCGCCGGCGACTGCGGTGACGAGATCGGAGACGACGCCGGCCCGCGACGACCGGCCCGCCGGGATCACGCCCATGATCGGCACGCTGTTGCCGGCGGCGGCGAGCAGGTCCTGGCGGCTGCGGATCGAGTCGTCGAGGAACTCGAGCAGGAACGCCACGACGACCCCGAGCAGCAAGCCCGCGCCGAGGGCGACCAGGAGATCGGTGCGCGGATTCGGCGACGACCGTGTCGCCGGCGGCTCGGCGCGGTTGGTGACCTGCACGTCCTGCGCGGCGAGCGCGACGCTGAGGCTCGAGTCCTGGAGTCGTGCCTGCGAGGGTGGTCAGCTGTGAGTTGAGCGCTGTTGCGCTGGGCGCAGGACGCGATCGAGACCCGGGCCGCCTGCGGCGAGTCTGGGCGTCGAGCGCCGCGATCTGCTGCTGGAGCTGCGCGATCTGCGGCTGCAGCGCCGCGTTGAGCGCGTCGTAGCGCTTCTGAGCCTGCTGCCGCAGGTACGCCAGGTAGGCGTCGAGGTGGGCGTTCACGGTCGCGCGCCGCCTGGCGGGGTCTCTCGCTCGTCGACGGTGACCGTGATGCTGGCGCCGGTCGTGCTCGGCTCGGCGCCGACTCGACCCACACTCGGCGTCAGCCTGCGAGTGCGAGGGAGTGCACGGCCTGGCTCTGGATGATGCCGGCCTGGTTGGCGACGTCAGCCGAGTTGCCGCCCGACGAGCTCGAGGACGAGCGTGCCCGAGGCCGGTACTCGTTCGGGCGGCTGAACGACCACGCCGCTGCCGCTCCGACGACGACGACGGTCACCAGGATGATGACCCAGGCGCGCCGTCGGAGGATCGCGAGGTAGTCGCGCAGCTCCATCGGTGCCGTCGCCGGCGCCTCGAACATGCGGGCATGTTAGCTATGGCGCGACGCGACGAGCTGAGAGGCCGGTGCGCTCCGTCACCGTGCCTCGTTGTACCCAGCCTTCACGTTGGTGACAGTCGGCTGATCGGGGCTGGCCTCCGAGGGCGCTGTGGCGTTGGAGCGTGTTTGTATTTGTGGAGGCACGGCGCAAGGGCGGTGTCTACCAAGGGCCGACATCAGGACTTCGGAGCACCGCACAGAGCTGACCGGTGCGCAGCAGCCCGACGAGGGAAGCGACACGTTCCCGGGCCATCAGCCGGGCCTGGTCACGGCGCTCAGCATCGCGCCATGGCAACTGGCTGGCGAGGAGTCCTCGACCCGTTGGTACCGCCTGCTTCCAGAAACTCCTCAGCGCCGCGCGTAGCCCATCCCGCTTCGCGTTGAGAAGCACCGTGTTGGCCGCGCGCAATCCATAGGAACGCGAACTGGATGAACCGAGGCCTGATACACGGATCGCTGGTGCGACGAGCACGCCCCAACCCGCATCGTTTGCACGGAGCCCGTAGTCGACATCCTCACAGTACGAACCAAGTCTTTCGTCGAACGGACCAACCCGTTCGACACATGCCCGGCGCAGCAAGAGACAGGTGCCCGAGGCCCAATCGCAACTCACAAGATCCGTCGTGCCGCTCGGCGGGCGTTGCATTGCTTTTCCCCGCTCCCAGAATCCGCCCGCCGCTGGAATCGGTGTGAGGAGCGCAGGCGCGATGACGCCTGCTCCCGGGTGCTCTTCGGCTACCTCCACGAGGCGTCGAAGTGTTCCCGCTTCAACATGAAGATCGTGGCTGGCTATGACACAGAGCTCGCCATCCGGGTACCGCGCCATCCAGTCGCGGAGCGCAGCGTTGGCGCCACCGGTGTACCCGAGGTTGCGTCCCATGGACAGGACGCGGGTACGGCGGGGAAGCTGGTCGCGCAGGCGTTCTGGATCTTGCGGCCCGTTGTCGATCACCGTGAGGTCGACGATCGTGTCGCGGCTGCCACGAATGCTGGTCACTGCCGACGCGCACCACACTGGCTGGTCGAAGTGGATCAAGTACACGGGTAAGGGGCGAGGCGCTACCACGCCGTCGTTCATGCCTCGCGCTTTCTCAACGATCGCAGCTTCCGGCGGGCCCGGGCCCATGGCGATCGATGGAAGTAGCCATCGAGCTTCGGAGGCAAGCGGTCCCGATTCCAGCTGTTGATCTCAGGAGAAGCGTGGGCGCGGTAGTACGCCTCCTCCTCGGTCAGATCTCCGGAGGGCACATACCAGGGAAGATGCCGAGCGATGTATGGAGGACCGGTGCGGAGCGCAGGCCGCTTCGCGAAGCTCAAACCCGGCCGATAGAGCGCGAACGTCGTGTCGACCGGCGCACGGAACAGTCCAGGCTCGATCTCCTCCTCCCAGTACTTCCCTTCCCAAGCTTGGACGTACTTCTTGAGCGGGTACTCGTCGGGAATGTCATCGATCTTGAGACCGAGGCCCACCTTGAGGGCGTCGCGGTGGGCTTCCAGGTGCTCCAGCAACCGCTGCGGAACATCAGCTGGGCAGGTCTCCACGGGCACGACGTCAGGATCCGTGACGATGTACGGACGGTCACCCGCCACTCGCTCGACGATACCGGCCGTCCATGGCGCCAACTGGCCCACGTTCTGCTCCAGGCGAATCACGGTGTGCGGCGTACGTGCGTAGAACTCGAGCAACGGCGGATACGACGAGTCGTTGTCGACGAGGTAGACGGACTGGAGGCCAACTCGCTCCAGCCAGTCGATCAGCGTGAGCAGGCTGGACACCCGGTCTCGACAGATGACGAACACCGGCATGTCGAGCACCACGTCAGCAATCGTATGTGCCTCAGGAGCCGTCGCTCTCGGGTGCGAGACCTACATTCCTTGTGATGGGCGAGAGACGGGCACTGGCGTTCTATCTGCCGCAATATCACCCGACCCCAGAGAACGATCGTTGGTGGGGGCCCGGATTCACGGATTGGCTCAACGTCGCCCGCGCGAGCCGCTCTTTCCGGGACATGATCAACCCGATCTCCCGCGGATCTCGGCTTCTACGACCTGCGGTTCGCGGAGGCACGTGCTGCTCAGGCGGAGCTTGCGCAGCGCTACGGGGTCGACGGGTTCTGCTACTACCACTACTGGTTCGGGGGACGGCGACTGCTGGAGCGGCCCTTCGATGAGGTCCTGCATCGGGCGATCCGGAGCATCCCGTTCGCGCTTTGCTGGGCGAACGAGAACTGGACCCGGGTGTGGGACCGGCGGTGACCGTGAGTTCTCCTCGAGCAGACCTACTCGGCCGACGACGATCTCGACCACGTTCGTTGGCTGGCAGCCGCCTTTGCCGACCCGCGCTATGTCGCGCATTGACGGGCGTCCAGTGTTCCTCGTCTACCGCCCGTCGTCGCTGCCAGATGCGGCCAGGACACTCGACACATGGCGCCGGGAGGCAGCGCGCCTTGGCGTCGGCGAGCTGTATCTCGGCGCTGTGCACTCGAACCGACCGTTCGCCAGGACCCACGCGTTCTCGGATTTGATGCGGCGATCGAGTTTCAGCCGCACTTCAGCGACCTCGACCGCCGCTTGGGCGCCGACCCTCCTCGCGCGAGTCAGCGAGCAAGGTTCTTCGGCATCCGCGAGGCCTTACCGCAATACCGCATCCACCGGTACAGCGATGTGGTAGCCGAAACGCTTGTCGCGTTCCTAGCACCCGTCCGTGGCTCGAATATCCCGTGCGTCACACCGGGCTTCGACAACTCACCACGGCGGGCGAACGGCGGTGCGATGATCATGACTGATTCAAGCCCGCAGGCCTATGTACGATCATGGCTGCGCGAGGTCCTGCGCCGTTTCGAGCCTACTCAGCCGGAGGAGAACCTCGTGTTCGTGAACGCCTGGAACGAGTGGGCAGAGGGCAACCATCTCGAGCCGTCTCAGCGGCTGGGGCATGCGCTACCTCGAAGCCCACGCCACAGCGTTAGCGGAGATCGAGAGCGCGATGCCCACTAAGGGGGATGCCGCCGAACGGCGCCTGCGCTGACCGTCTCCCATCGGGCGACGGTGTGCGTAGAGCGCCCGACCGGTCACTCCTCGACCACGGCCTTGATGCGCTCGAGGGTCGTCCGCATGTTGCGCACATTGGTGCGACCGCGGGCCTTGCCGAACAACGACCAGTAGACCTTGAGCGGCAGGTTCTCGGCCAGGTCGTAGAACTCGGTGACGTCGGTGCCGCCGTCGGCCGCCTCGAACCGGTACCCCCAGGTCATCGGGTGCTTCTCGGGCGTGCCGACGACGAACGAGAATTCCTTGCCCGGCTCGCACGCCACCACCGTGCACTTGGTCCAGTACATCGGGCCCCGGCCGTTGCGCTTCACGTGCCCTCGGAAGCGGGCGCCCACCTCGGGCCCGGTCGAGCCCTCGATCCACTCGCACTCGAGCGTCTCGGGGCTGAACCGGCCGGTGTTGGTGACGTCGCTCACCAACTCCCACACCTGCTCGGGCGGCGCGTCGACGTGGACGGTCACGGAGTCGGTCGGCATCGACCCAGGCTAGGGCGACATCCGGTCGACCACGTCTTCGCACGCCCGGCACCAGTCGTCCTCGGGTGCCCACACACAGTCGTCGAAGATGCGGAGGGAGTCGTGCGTGCCACACGCGACGACCCCGGTGTCGAGGTCGACCGCGTGCCGCTTGCCCTTGGGCTCACGTCCCCCCGCCGACGGTCGCCCGATGCCCTTCGACCGAGCGGGTCGTGATCCGAGCGCACCGACGACCCAGGGCACGACGTCAGCGCCAGTCGCGGACGCGTTCGACGTCGGCGCCGAGCGTGCGCAGCGACGCGGCGAGGTCGGAGTAGCCGCGGTCGACGTGGAACGGGTCGAGCACGACGGTCTCGCCGTCGGCTGCGAGACCCGCGAGCACGAGCGCGGCCCCGGCCCGCACGTCGAGCGCGCGCACCGGCGCGGCCGACAGACGGGTCACGCCGCGAATCACCGCGTGCCGACCTTCGTGACGGATGTCGGCGCCCATGCGGTTGAGCTCGGCGACGAACCCGAGGCGGTTGTCGAACACGTTCTCGGTGACGATCGACGTGCCGTCGGCGGTGGCGAGCAGCGCGACCGCGAGCGGCATGAAGTCGGTGGCGAAACCGGGGAACGGGAGCGTCGCGATGTCCACGGCGCGCACGCGCTCGTCGGCGCGCGCCTCGACGCCGTCGGGGGTGGGCGTGATCTGCACACCCATCTCGCCGAGCTTCATCACGATCGTCTCGAGATGGTCGATGCGAGCACCGAGCAATGTCACGTGGCCGCCGGTGATGCCCAGCGCCATGAGCAACGTGCCGGTCTCGATGCGGTCGGCCATGATCTCGCTCTCGACCGCGTGGAGCTCCTCGACACCCTCCACGAGCAGGGTGGACGTCCCCGCGCCGTGGATCTCGGCGCCCATGCGGTTGAGCATGTCGGCGAGGTCGGTGAGCTCGGGCTCGCGGGCGGCGTTCTCGATGACGGTCTCGCCCTTGGCCAGCACGGCAGCGGTGAGCAGGTTCTCGGTGGCGCCCACGCTCGGGAACTCGAGCACCACGCGCGCGCCGGACAGCCGGTTGGTGCGGGCCTCGATGAAGCCGTGCACCACGTCGAGCTCGACGCCCATCGCCTCGAGCCCGCGGAAGTGCATGTCGAGCTTGCGGTTGCCGATGTTGTCGCCGCCGGGCATCGCGACACGCGCCTCGCCGCAGCGCGCCAGCAACGGGCCGAGCACGTTGATCGACGCGCGCATGCGGGTGACCAACTCGTAGGGCGCCTCGGCATGGAGCGGTGACGACGCGTCGATCTGGAGTTCGGTGGCACCGGTCCACTCGACGCCTGCGCCGATCGCGCGCAACACGTCGATCATCACGTCGAGGTCGGCGACGGGGTCGACGTTGCGCAGCGTGGTGACGCCCGGCGCGAGCAACGCCGCCGCCATCTGCTTGGTGCCGGCGTTCTTGGTCGCGCCGGACACGCGCACGGTGCCGTGCAGCGGGCCGCAGGTGCGCACGACGAAGGAGTCGGTCATCGCGCGCTCACGTCCTCGTTCATTCGGCGAAGCTCAAGGGGAGCTCGTCGTCTTCCAACTCGGGCGCGGCGATGCGCCACACCGGGATGGGAGTCACGATGCCGGGGATCTGTCGTTCACCCAGAGGAATGGTCGGGAACGCGTCGCCGAGCGCGTGCACCACCTCGTCGTTGGCGAGGATCTCGCCCGGCGCGGCGTTGTCGCACAGGCGCGACGCGAGGTTGATCGACATGCCGATGAAGTCGTCACCCTCGAACACGATCACGCGCCCGGCCGCGACGCCGATCCGCAGCGGCAGCACGATGCTGGCGTTCTGCATCCGCTCGGTGAGGTCGAGCACGGTCTCGACCACGGGCCGCACCTCGGTGCCCACGAACATGCAGCCGTCGCCCAGCCACTTGCCCACCCGGATGCCGTGGTCGGGCGACAGCCCCCGCACGATGGCGCGGAACTCGGCCAGGACCGCCAGCGCTTCTTCGTCGCCGAGGGTGTCGTTCATGCGCGTGAAGCCGCACATGTCGACGAAGGAGAAGCACCGGAAGACCCGCACCCCGACAGTTTGGTCGATGGTCGGCCCGGTGCAGGGGTTGTTCAGTCCCCCACGGAGAGGTCGACGCTGTAGACGCGGTACAGGAGGTCGGCTCCACGTCGCCGGTGGTGGTCGACCAGCTTGGCGATGCCGGTGAGCGACAGGAGGACCCGGGTGTCGTCGGGACCCGCCGTCGGCTGGGCCAGCAGCTCCCGGGCCCGTGCGACCTGGGCGTCGAGGATCTCGTGGTCCCGCCGCAACCGGTCGATCTCGGGCGCGACCTCGACCGATTCGTCCAGAAGCTCCGCGAACAGGCCGTGGGGGCCCTCGGTGAAGGCCACGTGCTCGTGCCATGCGTCGGCGAGCCCGTCGAGCGCCACACGGACGGCGACGAGCCAGGTGTCACGCTTGGCGTCGACGTCTCCGGAGATCTGCTCGAAGACGATCGCGGCGTTGCGCAGGCGACCGCGCTGGGTACCGATCCGGGTGTGGGCGCTGGTCCCACGGATTTCGGTGCCGGGCATTGGGATCCTCCGGGGAAGACGAGGAGACGAAGAATCCGGCGCCGTTGCCGGCCCTGTCTGGGCTGTTCCATTTGGCGCGCATGGCGTCGGCTCCGTCAAGGGTTTCCATCACAATTCCCGATCAAACCCATCGACCGGAGGGATGCGCCGGTACCAACCGGTGATCAACCGGGCAGACCGGCCACCCACGCCGCCGTGGTCTCGGCCACCTCCGCCGCGACGTCGGCGGCGGTCCGCCCGCTCGCCTTCAGCGGGCGGTAGCCGTGGTCGGCCGTGTCGACCCAGTGGAACGAGACCTTCCCGCGGACGGCCTTCGCCGCCCTGGTGAGATCGGCCTTCCCGGCCATCGAGTCGCGGGTGCCGCTGACGAACAGGATCGGGACCCGGATGCCGGGGAAGTGGGCGGCGCGGGGCTGGTCGGGCTTGCCGGCCGCGTGCAGCGGATAGGAGAGCATCACCAGTCCGAGCGCCGGCAACGGGTCGTCGGCGTCGCCGACGACCATCGAGCAGTATCGGCCGCCCATCGACCGGCCGCCGAGGACCAGGCGCTCCGGCGCGAGCTTGGCCCGCTTCGCGAGCTCGGCGGCGGCCTCGCGCGTGGCGGCGTCGAGCACCTTGGGCCGGTCGGGCGCATTGCGACCGGCGCTGCGGTACGGGAAATTGAAGCGCAAGGACGGGATCTTCGCCGCCGCGAGCGCGTCGGCCACCGCCACGAGCGCCGCGCCGTGCATGTTCGAGCCGGCGCCGTGCGCGAGGAGCACCGCGCGGTCGACGCCACGCTTCGGGCCCTGCCACTCGTACTCGGTCACCAGCGGCACCGGGCTCGGCTCACTCATCTCTGCACCACCCATCGCGTGAGGAACGCGTCCATCCGTTCGTACGAATCGACGATCGTGGCCTCCTTCGAGAAGCCGTGGCCTTCGCCCTCGTACACGTGCAGATCGACGGTGCCGCCCGCCGCTCGCATCGAATCGACGAGGAGTTGCGCCTGCGTGGGCGGGACGACCTTGTCGTCCGCGCCCTGCAACACGAGCACGGGCACCGCGATGTCGTGGGCCTGGGTCACCGGCGAACGCGCCTCGTAGCGACCGGCGTGCTCGGGCAACGTCCCGACGAGACGGTCGAGGTAGCGCGACTCGAACCGGTGCGTCGTCGCGGCGAGGTCGAAGAGATCGGTGACCCCGAACAGGCTCACCGCGGCGCGCACGACCGGCGGCGTGTGGGCGGCGACGAGCAGGGCGGTGAAGCCGCCGGCACTGCCACCCATCACCGCAGCCCGCGAGGCGTCGACCCGGTCGTCACGCGCCAGCGCGCGCAGCCCGGCGACGGTGTCGGTGACGTCGACGTCACCCCACGCGTGGTCGAGCGTGTGCCGGTAGGTGCGGCCGTAGCCGGTGGAGCCGCGGTAGTTCGGGCTCAACACCGCCCACCCGCGCGACACGAACCAGCGGATGCGAGGCTTCCAGTCGACGGTCGACTGGTCGGTCGGACCACCGTGCACGTCCACGAGCAACGGCGGCGCGCTCGCGCGCCCGCTCGAGGGTGGGAGCCAGAGCAGTCCGTGCACGGTCTCACCATCGGCCCCCGGCCACGTGACCGGAGTGGGCTCGGGCAGCTCGTACGCGTCGAGCTCGGCCGGCGCGCCGCGCCGACGCACGTCGCGCGCACCGGACGCGGGATCGACCACCGCGAGTTGAGGCGCGGTGCGTCCACCGGAGCGGATGCACACGATTCCCGCGCTCCCCCAGTCGAGGCCGCTGTGCCACCCCTTGGACACGTCGGTCGCCCCGCGCCCGCCGACCCCGTCGCCCGCGAGCGCCACGACGACCAACCGTCCGAAGCCGTCTTCGTTGCGCGTGAGGGCGATGGCGCGGGCATCGGGCGACCACGCGAACGAACGCTGCCCCGGTCCCCACGACGGCTCGGCGTGTTCGCGCTCCTCTGCGAGCACGCACGTCGGCTCCTCGCCAACCTTGGCGACGGTCCACACGTTCATCCAGCCGTCGAGCTCGCCGACGAACGCCAGCGCGTCGCCCACGGGAGCGAAACGAGGTTGTCCGACCGCGACGTCGTCACCACCGGCGACCACGATCGGTTGGGCCTCGGCGTCGTCCACCACGACCGCAACGATGCGCGAACCGTCCCACGGCATGTTCGGGAGATCCCATTCGTGCCACGCGAGCGTTCGGCCGTCGGCGAGACCAGGTCGGGTCCCACGCATAGTCGGCGTGCGACACCCGTCGCGGCCACGTGCTGCCGTCGACGTCGACGACGGCGATGTCGCAGCTGTCGTCGCGCTCCACCACGAACGCGACCCGGCGCCCGTCGGATGACACCACCGGCGCCGCGGCATGACCGTCGCGCGCCAGCACTCGCACCGGGCCGCCGGTCGCGGCGATCACGAGGAGCCGGCCGTCGGCGGCTGCGTACACCAGGCTGTCGTCGTCGACCCACGAGTACCCGCCCCCGCCGTAGGCACCGAGGGAGGTCACCGGGACCTCGGCGGTGACGGTGACATCAGGACCGCGTCCGTCGGCGGGCGCCACCACGAGGTCGACCCGGCCGCCGAAGGCGTCGAGCCAGGCCAGCCGGGTGCCGCCCGGCGACCACCGCGCCTCACCGAGAGTGCGTGACCGCGCCACTGCGGCCGCCGAGATGCCCGTCATGCGGCCAGCAGGCTAAACGCTCTGACCTGCACGTTCGTCGGATCGGGGTGCCGTCTGCGAGACTGTTCCGCTCATGCCGTCTCAGTCCGAGAGTCTCCGCATCGCCTGGTTGGTCTACCGGGGCAACCCGTACTGCGGCGGACAGGGGGTCTACACGCGCTACGTCGCCCGGGAGCTGACCGAATTGGGTCACCAGGTGACGGTCTTCTCGGGCCAGCCCTACCCCGAGCTCGACGACCCGTCGCAGCTCCAGCAGGTCCCGAGCCTCGACCTCTACCGGCCCGAGCACCCCTTCCGGGTCCCGTGGCCGTGGGAGTTCAAGACCACGATCGACCTCCAGGAATTCGCCATCATGTGCTCGGCCGGCTTCCCGGAGCCGTACACCTTCAGCCTCCGGGCGCGCCGACTGCTCGAGGCGCGCCGGGCCGAGTTCGACCTGATCCACGACAACCAGTGTCTGGGTTCGGGCATCCTCGGCATGATGGACGACGGCTGGCCGGTGCTCGCGACCCTGCACCACCCGATCACCGTCGATCGCGACCTCGACCTCGAGCACGCGACCAGCGCGTGGCGTCGTTTCACCTTGCGCCGCTGGTACGGGTTCCTCGGCATGCAGATGAAGGTGGCGCGTGCGATCCCGCGGGTCGTGACCGTGTCGGAGTCGAGCAAGCGCGACATCGTGACGCAGATGGACGTGCAGGCCGACCGGCTGCACATCGTCCCCGTCGGGGTCGACCCCGAGTTGTTCCACCCGATGCCCGAGATCGCACGGGTCCCCGGTCGCCTGATGACCACCACCAGCTCCGACGTGCCGATGAAGGGTCTCGTCCCGCTGCTCGAAGCGCTGGCCAAGGTCCGCACCGAGCGCCAGGACGCCGAGCTCGTGATCATCGGCAAGCCCAAGGGCAAGAGCAAGATCCCCGGCATCATCGACCGACTCGGCCTCACCGACGCGGTGCAGTTCGTGTCGGGCGTGACCGACCAGCGCATCGTCGAGCTCTACGCCGAGGCCGAGGTCGCGGTCGTGCCGTCGCTCTACGAGGGGTTCTCGCTGCCGGCGATCGAGGCGATGGCGTGCGGGGTGCCACTCGTGGCCACCACGGGCGGCGCACTTCCCGAAGTCGTCGGCACCGACGGCGAGACCGGACTCATGGTGCCCCCCGGCGACCCCGACGCACTCGCGCACATGCTGCTGCGCACGCTCCGCGACTCCGAGCTGCGGGCCCGCATCGGCGCCGCCGGACGCAAGCGCGCCCTCGACAACTTCACCTGGCGCCAGACCGCTCGCGGGACGGTCGAGAACTACCGGGCGCTGCTCGACGCACGCGCCGCCGGCGGCACCGGCGCTGGGGTCTGATGCTCACCGTCGACTTCGACCGCCTCGACCTGCGTGAGGGCCACCGGCTCCTCGACATGGGCTGTGGCGGCGGTCGGCACGCGTTCACCGCGATGCGACGAGGCGCGACGGTCGTCGCCCTCGACTACGACGCCGGGGAGCTGAAAGAGGTGCGCGCCACCCGTGGCGCGATGATCGAGTCCGGCGAGATCCCCGCCGACGCGCCAGGCGGCGAGGTCAACGGCGATGCGCTGCGCCTGCCGTTCCCCGATGACAGCTTCGACCGCATCATCACGTCGGAGGTGCTCGAACACCTCTGGGACGACGCCGGCGCGATCGCGGAGCTGACGCGGGTGCTCCGTCCCGGAGGCCGCATGGCCGTCACGGTACCGACCCGCTGGCCCGAACGCGTGAGCTGGGCCATCAACTACCGGTACCACGACACGCCTGGCGGGCACGTCCGCATCTACCGCCAGCACGAGCTCGAGCAGAAGCTCGAGGCCGCGGGACTCTGGCTGCGTGGCTCGCACCACGCGCACTCGCTGCACTCGCCGTACTGGTGGCTGAAGTGCACCTTCGGTCTCGACAACACCGGCGCGTGGCCGGTGCGCAAGTACCACGACTTCCTCACCTACCAGATCGTCGAGCAGCCCAAATGGCTCGCGACCGTCGACCGGGCGCTCAACCCGGTGCTGGGCAAGAGCCTCGTGGTCTACACGCAGAAGGTCGGCTTCTGATGCCCGCACGCGACCACGTGCTCTCCGACGTCGAAGGCGTCGTCACCGCGGCGGAGTTGCTCGCGACCGTCGACGCCATCGCGTCGATCCAGCTGCCCGACGGCAACGTGCCGTGGTTCCCCGGCGGGCACACCGACCCGTGGAACATGGTCGAGGCCGCGATGGCACTCGACCTCGGCGGTCGGTACGAAGAGTCGCGCGCAGCGTACGACTGGCTCGCCGGCATGCAACGCGCCGACGGTGGATGGCACGCCTACTACCTGGGCGACGACATCGAGGATCCGACCCTCGACACCAACGTCACCTGTTACGTCGCGACCGGCGCGTGGCACCACCACCTGGTCACCGGCGACACCGCGTACCTCCGGCAGCTGTGGCCGACCGTCGAAGCGGCCATCGACTTCGCGCTCGACTTCCAGCGCGAGACCGGCGAGATCGCCTGGCGCGGTGACGACCCCGACGACGGTGCGCTGCTCACCGGGTCCTCGAGCATCCACCACAGTCTGAAGTGTGCGCTCGCGATCGCGGAGCGGCTCGGTCACGAGCGCCCCGACTGGGAGCTGTCGCTCGGCGCCCTCGCCATCGCCATCGCGCACCGCCCCGACGTGTTCCTCGACAAGGACCGCTGGGCGATGGACTGGTACTACCCGATCCTCGGCGGTGCCCTGCGGGGCTACCCGGCGGACGCGCGGATCGCGGACCGCTGGGAGCGGTTCGTGGTCGAGGGTCGCGGGGTGCGCTGCGTGTCCGACCGTCCGTGGGTCACGGCGGCAGAGACCTGTGAGCTCGTCATGGCCCTCGATGCGATCGGGTCGCACGAGCGCGCCCGCCAGCTGTTCGAGTCGGTGCAGTTCCTGCGTGCGGAGGGCGGCGGGTACTGGACCGGCGCCAACTTCGACGACGACGCGTTTCACCTCGACGGCGAGCTCTACCCCGTCGAGCAGCCCACGTGGAACTCGGCGGCAGTCGTGCTGGCGGCGAACGCGCTCACCGGCAGCGGCCCGACCGCAGGCTTGTTCCGCGGCGAGCGACTCCCCGAAGGCCTCAACGCCGACGAGCTGCTCGCCGCCGGTGTCGAGATCGAGGAAGAGCGCGCGAGGAACGCCCGCCGCACCTGACCCCACCCCGGGTTGGTCAGGGGGCGCGGAGGACTCGGAGTGAGCCGGTCGTGCTCACCGGTGTGAAGCCGTCGGCCACGGCGCGCTGCCACACCTGGAACGGGGCCTGCCCACCCTCGGCGGGATCTTCGAAGACGTCGTGGAACACGAGCGTGCCGCCGGGCGCGAGGAAGCGCGACCAGCCCTCGTAGTCGGCGAGCGCCACGTCGAACGCGTGGCCGCCGTCGACGAACACCAGGCCCAGCTCCGTACCCCAGTGCGCGGCGACGGTCGGCGACTGCCCGATCACCGCGACGACGACGTCTTCCAGGCCGGCGTCCTCGAGGGTGCGCCGGAAGAACGGCAAGGTGTCCATGCGACCGGTGCGCGGGTCGACGAGTCGTTCGTCGTGGTGCTCCCACCCGGCCTGGTTCTCCTCCGAACCCCGGTGGTGGTCGACGGTGTAGAGCACGCTCCCGGCGTCGCGGGCGGCCGCTCCGAGGTAGATCGCAGACTTGCCGCAGTAGGTCCCGATCTCGAGCAGCGGCCCGTGCGCAGCGGCCTCGCGGCCGGCGTCGTGCAGCGCCAGGCCCTCGTCGTCGGGCATGAAGCCGACGGCCGCGCGCGCGGCGTCGAGAAGGCGGTCTTCCATGCCCTGCAAGGTACGCTCCCCGGGATGGAACCGGAGACCCAGGCCCCCGATCGGAACCTCGCACTCGAGCTCGTGCGCGTCACCGAGGCCGCGGCCCTCGCCGCCGGCCGGTGGCTCGGCAAGGGCGACAAGAACGGTGCCGACGGTGCGGCGGTCGACGCCATGCGCATCATCCTCAACTCCGTCTCGATGGAGGGCGTCGTCGTCATCGGCGAGGGCGAGAAGGACGAAGCGCCGATGCTGTTCAACGGCGAGGAGATCGGCGCCGGCGGCCCCGCCTGCGACATCGCGGTCGACCCGATCGACGGCACCACGCTCACGTCGCTCGGGCGCAACAACGCGATCGCCGTGATCGCCATCGCCGAGCGCGGCACGATGTTCGACCCCGGGCCGTGCGTCTACATGGACAAGATCGCGGTGGGCCCGGATGCGGCCGACGTGGTCGACATCGACGCACCGATCAAGACCAACCTCGAAGCGGTGGCGAAGGCGCTCGGCGAAGATGTCGACGACATCACCGCGGTGGTGCTCGACCGTCCGAGGCACGAGGACATCATCCGCCAGATCCGCGAGGCGGGAGCGCGCATCAAGCTCATCCAGGACGGCGACGTCGCCGCCGCCATCACCGTCGCCACGCCGAACAGCGGTACCGACATCCTCTTCGGCATCGGCGGCACGCCCGAAGGCGTGATCGCAGCCGCCGCGCTCAAGTGCATGGGCGGCGAGATGTTCGGGCGCCTGTACCCGCGCAACGAGGAAGAGCGCCAGGCTGCGGTCGACGCCGGCTACGACCTCGACCGCGTGCTCACGAGCAACGACCTCGTGTCGGGTGACGACGTGTTCTTCAGCGCCACCGGCATCAGCGACGGCGACCTGCTCAAGGGCGTGCGCTACTGGGGCAACGGTGCCAGCACGCAGTCGATGGTGATGCGCTCGAAGTCGGGGACCATCCGCACCATCGACGCCACCCACAAGTGGCAGAAGCTGATGAAGTACTCGGCGCTGAAGTTCGACTGAGATCGGGACCTGATCCATGGACGTCACCGGCGCCCACCCCGTGAAGACCGTGCTCCTCGTGACGCCGTCGAACGACGCTTCGGATCCGGCGTGGGCGTTCGTGTCTCGCCACATCGAGGCGATGGAAGCGGTGTGCGAGCGGGTGATCGCGATCACAGCCGCCGACGAGCCGCTCGAGTCGAGTTCGATCGCGTCGAGTCCGACCGACGCCCGTTCGGTCATCGACGACGTGTACGCCGGCCGCGACCGCGAAACGGTCATCGTGGTCCTCGACGACATCTCGCTCCTCGCTCAGGTGCGCAGCGAATTCGGCGACGGGGTGCCGGTGCTCTGGTGGTCGTCGCAGGTGCCCACGCCCAAGGTGATCGCCGCCGCCGGACGATGGGCCGATGCCATGGTGGTGCTGGCCCTCCCGGAGGGCGGTACCGGTGAGCTCACCACCCGGGTCGTGGGTGCCGGTCTCGAACTGCCGGCGGTCGCGCCCGCCATCCCGGACCAACTCCCGCTGCAGCTGCTCGCCCTCGGCCGGACCGCGCCCAGCAAGGGCCTCACCACCGCCATCCGAGCCGTGGCCGTGGCACGCAGCAACGGCACCGACGCGAGGTTGCGCATCATCGGGCCGGCGACGGGCGCCGTGGAGCACAGCTACCGACTCGCGCTCGGCGAGTTGATCCGCGACATCGCCCTGACGTCGGTGGTGACGATCCACGACGCCATCCCACCGGCGGAGGTGCCTGCCGCGATCGCCGACGCGCACGCGCTGATCGACGCCAGCGTCGACGGCGACCTCCGTCACGCCTCGCTCGAGGCGTTCGCCGCGGGGCGTCCCGTGTTCACTTCGAACAAGCGATTGCTGCACCTGCTCCAGGCGGACGAGCTCGCGCTCGGCTTCGAGCCCGGCGATCCCGCGCAGCTCGCGCAGCGAATCAGCCACCTGGCCGAGCTCTGGCCGGCGAACCTGCCCACGATCGCGGGCGCTGTCCACACGCCGCTCTCCGCCGACCACGCGCGATCCTCGCTGGCGCCGCAATGGGCGAGGGCGATCGAGGAGGTCCGCGACCAGGCCGCGTCGCGACGGGCGGCCGCGGAGTCCGAGCCTTCCATGAACGGCGACGGGGAGAGCGGCTCCGCCGTCCCACCGACCGCCGACCCCGAACGTCTCTCGCTGATCACCGAGGAGATCGCCCTCGAACCGGCCGGTGCGGTCGCCGCGTTCCTCGACGCATGGGCGCACCGCGATCCCGAACGCGCGCTGACGAGCTGCACGCCGAGCGCGTACCGCTTCGGAACCGCGGTCGACGGCACCGGCGACGGCGTCCCGCTCGCCGACTACCTGTACTGGGCGGCGCAGACCGCCGACGATCTGGTCACCACGATCGACGACGTCGACGTGATCGACGACCGGACGGTCGTGACCGTGCGCCGCGACCGCTGGACCATCGGCGACGACGAGCTGGCAGTCGTGGTGCGGAGCCTCTTCGAGCTCGAGGACGGGCTGATCACGCAGTGGTCGGAGACGGAGCTCCGCCCGCCTCTGTCCCAGAGACCGACGAGCACCGCGACGCCGTTGCCCGCCGCTGCCGTCGCGGAGGCCACCCGCGCAACGCCAGAGGAGGAAGTGCCCCGCACGACCGTCGCTCCCCCCGCGGTCCCGGCAGAAGACGACGTCGTCCGCAGCCCCGAGGGAGAGCTGGAGCGCGCCCAGGAGCAGATCCACCACTGGCGGCGCCAGGCGATCGTCTGGCGCGAACGCGCGCTGGAGGCGAGGGCGCTCGGCGAGGCCTACAAGTCGAACGTGGACGATCTCCGGGTGATCGTCGAGGTGCTCAAACGGCAGTCCGCCCTCCCCCCGGCTCGCGCGGCCAATCCGGCAGACGCACTGCGCGCGTACGAGACCACGGCCGACGACGCCGGCCCCGACAGGATCAGCTGGGTACCCGACGATCTCGCTCCGCCCACGGTGGACGACACGCCCACGCCCACGCGCCGGCCGGCGCCGGCGTCGGGGCCGGCGCCTGCGACCGACCGTGTTCCGGCCCCCCCGCCCGAGCCGCGAGCCGATCATTCGACGCGCCGGATGCCCGGACACGCCGGACGCGCCCCGAGACCTTCGTCGAGAAGTCGACCAGGCTGGCACGCGAGTTCGCACGGAACCTCGGGAAGCGCTGATCGAACCGGACGCCAGCTGATTCAGCGCGTCGTTGACGGCAGGCCCGAGGCGGCGACTCCCAGCGCGAGATCGAGAAGCTCGTTGGTCCGCTGTTGCGCCACGAGCATCTGCTCGAGGCGCTGACGGAGCTCGCGTGCCGAGTCGGTCGCCGCGTCGCGCGTGGGGAGGTCGGCGATCAGCCCGACGGCTGCTTGGAGCCGCGCCGTCGATTCACCCAGCGCCTCGACCACGCCCACGAACTGGTCCTGCAGGAGAGCAAGGCGCAGCTGCAGCTCGCGGAGGCGGACGTCGACGTCGCTGACCGCGGGCGGCTCCGACGATCGCTCGGCGACACCCACCTCGGCGCGCGCTGCGATCTTGCCCGACGCCTTGGCGTCGAGCCTCGCCGGTCGCCGAGCGGACTTGTCGCCGGTCTTCTTGCCCTTGTGCTTGGAGCTCTTCTTCGCCTGCTGCTTGGAACCCAACGTTCAGAGCCTCTCGACGTTCGGCCCCCACACGACGGAGCCCCGGGCAGGCGATGACCGGCCTCCTCGCGGACCGTGCCGCGTCGCCCGGTCGCCGGTGCCCATCGCCTCGCGATTCAAGCACGTCCCCGGTCGATCTGGTACCGGCGATCCGCCCGAGGGGTTCCCCGTGGCACCCACGGTGGGCGCGCCTGGCAGCTGTGCGCGAAGCTCGGGCTCGCAGCTGGAGCCACCGAGGAGTCCCCGTGCCCGACACCGTCTTCCTGACCGACCGCATCGAGGTCACCCGGCCGATCCCGGCGCCGGCGAGCGCCATCTTCGACATCGTCCGCAGCCCGGCAGGTCACGTCGCCATCGATGCCTCGGGGATGTTGCAGGACCACACCGGCGAACCCGCCGAAGAGGTCGGCGACACGTTCGTGATCCACATGGACCGCGAGTCGCTCAACGACTTCCCACTGGGCAAGTACGACGTGACCGTCCACATCATCACGTTCGAGCGCGATCGGGAGATCGCGTGGAACCTCGGTCCCGACATCGGGATCGCCCACTTCTACGGGTACCGGCTCGAGCCGGGCGACGACGGCGTCACCGACGTCACCGCGTACTACGACTGGTCGCTCGTGGGCGACGACATCAAGTCGCGCTTCCCGATCGTCCCCGAATCGGCGCTGCGCGCCACCCTCGGCATCCTCGAACGAACGGTCCGGACCGGCCTCTGACCCACACGGATCGGCGCGCGCGATTCTTCCCGCGTTCGCGCGCGGACCCGCGCGGGTAGCGGCAGACGATGGACACAGCCCGGACACCGCGCGGTGGAGAACCGCACCAGATCGCGACCGACGACGACATCCTGACCACTGCGCAGGGCGTTCCTGTCGCCGACGACCAGAACACGCTGCGCGTCGGGGACCGCGGTCCTGCCGCGCTCGAGGACTTCCACTTCCGCGAGAAGATCTTCCACTTCGACCACGAGCGGATCCCCGAGCGCGTCGTGCACGCCCGCGGCTTCGGCGCGCGGGGCTACTTCGAGAACTACGACTCCCTCGCGAGCGTGACCAGCGCCGATCTGTTCCAGCGCGCCGGGGAACGCACCCCCGCCTTCGTGCGCTTCTCCACCGTCGCCGGCAACAAGGGCTCCGCCGACCTGGCGCGCGACGTGCGCGGGTTCGCGGTCAAGCTCTACACGCAGCAGGGCAACTGGGACCTCGTCGGCAACAACATCCCCGTCTTCTTCATCCAGGACGCGATCAAATTCCCCGACCTGATCCACGCGGCCAAGCAGGAACCCGACCGCGGCTTCCCGCAGGCCCAGACCGCGCACGACAATTTCTGGGACTTCGTGTCGCTCCTCCCCGAGTCGACCCACATGCTGATGTGGGTGATGTCGGACCGCGCCATCCCGCGTTCCTTCCGCTTCATGGAGGGCTTCGGGGTCCACACCTTCCGGTTCGTGAACGCGGCCGGGAAGTCGACGTTCGTGAAGTTCCACTGGAAGCCGTCGGGCGGCCTGCAGTCGGTCGTGTGGGACGAGGCGCTCAAGATCAACGGGGCCGACCCCGACTTCCACCGCCGCGACCTGTGGGACGCGATCACCAAGGGTGAGCCGCCGTCGTGGGAGCTCGGCGTCCAGCTGTTCGACGATGCGTTCGCCGACGAGTTCCCGTTCGACGTCCTCGACGCGACCAAGCTCGTCCCCGAGGAACTGGTTCCCGTACAGCCGATCGGACGCCTCGTCCTCGACGAGGTCGTCGACAACTTCTTCGCCGAGACCGAGCAGGTGGCGTTCTGCACCCAGAACATCGTGCCCGGCATCGACTTCACCAACGACCCGCTGCTGCAGGGCCGCAACTTCTCCTACCTCGACACGCAGCTCAAGCGGCTCGGCAGCCCGAACTTCACGAACATCCCCGTGAACGCGCCCCGGTGTCCGTTCGGCCACTTCCAGCAGGACGGCCACATGGCGACCGAGAACCCGGTCGGCCGCGTGAACTACGAGCCGAACTCGTGGTCGGCCGGGTTCGATGCCGAACCCGGTCCCCGCGAATCGCCCGAGCTCGGGTTCACGTCGTTCCCCGAACCGGTCGGCGGCGAGAAGCGCCGAGTGCGCCCAGAGAAGTTCGCCGACCACTACAGCCAGGCACGGCAGTTCTACGTCAGCCAGTCGGAGATCGAACAGCGCCACATCGCGAGCGCGTTCGTGTTCGAGCTCAGCAAGGTCGAACGGGTCGACATCCGCGAGCGCATGGTCGCCAACCTCCGCAACGTCGACGAGCCGCTCGCAGCCACGGTCGCGGAGGAGCTCGGCCTGGCGACGGTGCCGAACCGCGCCAAGGCGGCGCGTGCGCCCATCGCCGACCTCCCACCATCCGATGCGCTGAGCATCCTGGCCAACGGGCCCGACTCCTTCGCCGGACGCAAGATCGGGGTCCTCACCGCTGACGGCGCCGATCACACCCTGCTGCGGGCGATGCAGCGTGCGGCGACCGCGGAGGGCGCGCTCGTCGAATTGATCGCGCCGACGGTCGGATCGGTCACGTTGTCGGACGGCAGCGTCATCACCGCCGACGAGAAGCTCGGTGGCGGTCCGTCGGTGTTGTACGACGCCGTGGTCGTCGTCGTCGACGACGCGGGCGGTGAGATGCTGGCCGCACGTCCCGAGGCGCGCGACTTCGTCGCCCATGCGCACGCGCACTGCAAGTTCATCGGGTACACGACGGGCTCACTCCCGCTGCTGGATCGCGCGGGCATCCGCGAGCTCGATGACGGCTGCCTTGCGATCGAACGGGCGCGGGATGCCGCGGGCTTCGTGGAAGCGTGCCGCGCACTGCGACTCTGGACACGAGTCGGTGCTGCGCACTGAGGAAAGCGCGCGCGACCTGTCAGACTCCGCACCGATGAGCACACACGAGTGGAGCGTCGGTGGTCAGCTCTCGTTCGACGTGGAGGAGACCGCGCGCCTCGTGGTGCAGGTGGCACCGGCCACCACTGCGGGGATCCTGGTCGACGAGCGTCTCGACGTGGCCGTCGACGGGCAACCGGTCGACGACCTGCGCGAGCACCCCACCGCGAGGGGTGGCCGCTGCCACGCGTTCACCGCCAAGCCAGGGACGCTCACCATCGACCACACGACGACGCTGCAGGCGTGGTCGCCACGCACGTTGGCCGCGCCCATCGGCCGCGATGAGGAGCTCGACGCGATCGTGGCACTCCGCCAGAGCCGGTACTGCGAGTCGGATCGGCTGGCAGGATTCGCCGCGTCGGAGTTCACCGAGGTGCTCGACGACGACCCGTACGGCACCGCGGTGACGGTCTCGTCGTGGGTCTTCGAACGCCTCACCTACCTCAGCGGCGTGAGCGGTCCCCTGGACTCGGCCGTCGACACCCTGCTGGCCGGTGAAGGCGTCTGCCGCGACTTCGCGCACCTCACCATCGCGCTGTGCCGGGCCCTGGGCATCCCGGCCCGGCTCGCGTCGGTCTACGCGCCGGGGATCTCGCCGATGGACTACCACGCCGTCGCCGAGGTGCTGGTCGGTGGCACGTGGTACGTGTTCGACAGCACGCGCCTCGCGCCCCGGTCGGAGCTGGTGCGCATCGCCACCGGGCGCGACGCGGCCGACACCGCGTTCGCCACCGTGCTCGACGGACGGGCGGAGTTGGTGGACTCCGAGGTGTTCGCCTCGAGCCACGGCGACCTCCCCGACGACGACCACCGGCAACGGGTCACCCTGCCGTAGCCGGCGACGACGTGGTCAGGGTGCCGTCGTCGTGGTCGTCGTGGTCGTCGTCGACGTGGTGCTGGTCGACGAGGTGGCGGGCGGCACGGTCGTGGGTGCGGGCGTGGTCGGTGGCTGGAGCGTGGTCGGCACCGGCACCTTCCCCCGCAGGTACGGCCACGCCCACGAACCGGTCGTGACGTAGTCGTAGATCGACCACCCGAGCGCGTCGGTCGCCTTCGCGGCACGACTCATGTCGAGGTAGTCGTCGGGCGTGCTCTCCTCGGCCAACCCACCGATGAGATGGACCGGCACGTTCGGGTCACCGACGCGCTTGCGCAATCTGTCGACGCTGTCGACGGTGTAGCGGTACGCGCTGCGCAACCCCGAGTCGGCCGAGCGGTACGTGTAGTAGCTCATCGGCATCCACACGTCGGCGTACTGGTTGACCGCCTTGTACGGGAAGTCGGGCCACAGGGTGGTGTTGAGGACCTCGAGTTGCACCGCGGGGTACACGATCGCCGCCACCGGCATCGAGGTTCCCACCAGATGGCGCACCTGCTTCGCGAACGTGACCGTGCGCTCGTTGCGCAGCGGAATGTCGGGCACCTCACCCGATTCGAGGTCGAGCCCGATGCCGTCGAACGACTTGCCTCCGACGCGCAGCTTCACGATCTGCTTCATCGTCGCAAGATCGTCCGCGGGTGACACCGAACGCGGCAGGAACCACGGCACCACCGCGATGTCGAGCGCGTGCGCGCGTTCGAGCAGCGCGCGCAGTTCCGCGCGGTCGGTCAGTTGGTTCGCCGGTGCACCGTCGGGGTTGGCCACTTGCACGTAGAGCGTCTTCACACCCAGCGCGGCCATGTCCGACACCGAATCGGGTGTGATCCGCGGCGCCATGCCCGCGTTCTGCAGGCGCGGCGTGTAGTCGAACACGTCGACCCACGCACCGAGCTTCTTGAAGACTGCGAGCGACGGTTCGTCGGCGCCGGCCGACGGCGCGAACGCGAGCACCGTGGCGCCCAGCGACACACCCAGGGCGACCATCGCCGCGACGGCCACACGGAGAAGGCGCCGTCGCATGGCAGGTCAGGCTAGGAGGTGGCTCCGGCAACCTTGAGTCGGGTCTCGGCCCGGGCCAGTGCGGCCTGCGCCTCGGCGTCGTCGGGGTCGGCCGCGAGCGCTGCTTCGGCCGTCTGCTTGGCCCGTTCGGCCCGCGGGACGTCGATGTCGTCCTTGAGCTCGGCCAGGTCGGACAGCACGACGAGCTTGTCGCCGTTCATCTGCACGAACCCACCGTGGACCGCAGCGGCGGTCTCGGTGTCCTCGGGCTGGATGATCCGCACGGCGTCGTCGTCGAGCACACCGAGGTACGGCACGTGGTCCTTGAGGAACGCGATGTCGCCGTCGAGCGCGCGACACACGACCATCTCGGCCTCACCTTCGAACAGGATCTGTTCGGGCGAGACGAGCTGGACTTCGAAGACGTCCGCAGCCATCAGCTCATCTCGATTCCGCTACGCCGTCCAGCACTCCGTGCACGGCTCCGCTGCATCTCGTCAGCTCTCCTGGAGCTGCTTGGCCTTGGCCAGCACGCTCTCGACCCCGCCGACGTTGAAGAACGCCTGCTCGGGCACGTCGTCGAGCTCGCCGTCCACCAGCGCCTCGAACGACTCCACGGTCTCCTCGACCGGGGTGAAGATGCCGGGCTGGCCGGTGAACACCTCGGCCACGAAGAACGGCTGGGAGAGGAAGCGTTGGATCTTGCGAGCCCGCGCCACGGACACCCGGTCCTCCTCGGAGAGCTCGTCGAGGCCGAGGATGGCGATGATGTCCTGGAGCTCCTCGTATCGCTGGAGCACCTCCTGCACGCGGCGGGCGCAGTTGTAGTGGCGCTCACCCACGATCTCGGGCGCCAGGATGTTGGACGTCGACGCCAGCGGGTCGACCGCGGGGTAGATGCCGAGCGCAGAGATCTGACGGGAGAGCTCGGTGGTGGCGTCGAGGTGGGTGAAGGTGGTGAACGGCGCCGGGTCGGTGTAGTCGTCGGCGGGCACGTAGACGGCCTGCAGCGACGTGATCGAGTGACCCTTCGTGGACGTGATGCGCTCCTGCAGCTCACCCATCTCGTCGGCGAGGGTGGGCTGGTAGCCCACCGCCGACGGCATGCGGCCGAGCAGCGTCGACACCTCGGAACCCGCCTGCACGAAGCGGAAGATGTTGTCGACGAAGAGCAGCACGTCCTGGTTCTTCACGTCGCGGAAGTACTCGGCCACGGTGAGCGCCGACAGCGCGACGCGGAGGCGCACGCCCGGAGGCTCGTCCATCTGGCCGTAGATGAGCGCCGTCTTCTCGATGACGCCCGACTCCTGCATCTCCAGCCAGAGGTCGGTGCCCTCACGGGTGCGCTCGCCGACGCCGGCGAACACCGAAACACCACCGTGGTGGGTCGCCACCCGCTGGATCATCTCCTGGATGAGCACGGTCTTGCCCACGCCGGCACCGCCGAAGAGGCCGATCTTGCCGCCCTCGACGTAGGGCTCGAGGAGGTCGACGACCTTGATGCCCGTCTCGAACATCTTCGCCTTCGGCTCGAGCTGGTCGAAGTTCGGGGCGTCGCGGTGGATCTCCCACCGATCCTCGATGTTGGTGAGCTGGGACTCCTCGATGTCGAGGGGCTCGCCGATCACGTTGAACACGTGCCCCAGCACGCCGTCGCCCACCGGCATGGTGATGCCGTGGCCGAGGTTGCGCACCAGCGTGCCGCGCTGCAGGCCGTCGGTGGGCTTGAGGCAGATGGCTCGCACGCGGCTGTCGCCGATCTGCTGCGCGATCTCTGCGGTGATGACGATGGTCTCACCCTCGAGCACCGCATCCATCTCGACCGCGAAGTTGATCTCGGGCAGCGCGTCGGGCGGGAACTCGATGTCGACGACCGGGCCGGCAATGGCGACGACGCGACCGTCCTTCAGCGCGGGACCGGTGGTGGGGGGGGTGTCTGCGGTGACAGTCATGACAACTCCTACGAGTTGGATTCCGTGCGGGCTTCGAACAGTTCGGCCTGGCGGGCCTCGATGGTGTCGGCGAGGAAGTCGTCGGACACGAGCTTCTTCTTCGACCCGCGCAGCGCCTCGGCACCACCGACGATCTCCATGATCTCGGTGGTGATGGAGTCCTGGCGGGCGCGGTTCATGACTCGGCTGAGGCTGATGATCAGGTCGCCGGCGTTGTCGGTGGCCGACTTCATCGCGCGTTGGCGCGACGCGTGCTCCGATGCGGCCGCGTTGAGGAGCGCGGCGAACACGCGCGACTCGACGTAGCGCGGGAGCAACAGGTCGAGGATGGTGTCGGGCGACGGCTCGAACTCGTACGACGCAGCGACCGGGCCGTCCTTCTCGCCGGCGCCGACCTCGTCGCGCGCGAGCGGCACGAGCGTCTGGCGCTCGACGATCTGGACGCCCACCGACACGAACCGGGTGTAGATGATCTCGACCAGGTCGGTCTCCTCGGCGAGGAACGACCGGGCGGCAGCCTGGCCGATGCCACGCGCGTCCTCGTAGGTCGGCGCGTCGGAGAACCCGCTGAAGGCGGCTTCGATGTCGTAGTCGCGGTAGCGGAAGTACGCCTCGGCCTTGCGACCGCTCGTGATGAGCCGGTAGCCACGCCCGGCCTCGACGTCTTCCGCGATGGCGGCCTCGGCCGTGCGCAGCACGTTGGAGTTGTAGGCGCCACAGAGCCCACGGTCACCCGCCACGACGATGTGCGCGACGTTCCGGACCTCAGGGCGAGGCACGAGGAGCGCACTGCCGCCACCGCCGCCGGCGGCGAGGTCGGCGACCACCTCGGTGATGGAGTCGCTGTAGGGCTGTGCGGCCTTCACGCGACCTTGCGCACGCACGATGCGGCTCGCCGCGATCAGCTCCTGGGCGCGCGTGATCTTCTGCGTGGACTGGATCGTCTTGATCCTGCGTCGCAGGAGTCGTTCCTGGCCGCCAGCCATCGGTGTGCGCTACTCCGCGGCCGCGGCCGCAACTTCGGCGGCAGCGGTGTCGGCGGTCGCCTGTTGCGCCGCCTCGTTGGCGAGCGCGGCAGCGAAGGTCTGCTTGAAGTCGGCCATCGCGTCGGCGAGCTCGTCGCCCGCGGGCAGCGCGCCCGTCGAACGGATGTTGTCGACCAACGCACCGTGGCGAGCCTGGAACCACTCGTGCATGTCGGTCTCGAACCGCCGGATGTCGCTGATCTCGAGGTCGTCGAGCGCGCCCGAGGTGCCGGCGAACACCGACAGCACCTGCAGCTCGACCGGCATCGGCGAGTTGAGCGGCTGCTTGAGCAGCTCGACCAACCGGTAGCCGCGCTCGAGCTGCGCCTTCGACACCGCGTCGAGGTCGGACGCGAACGTGGCGAAGGCCTCGAGGTCGCGGAACTGCGCCAGGTCGACCTTCAGCGTGCCGGCCACCGACCGCATCGCCTTGATCTGCGCCGCACCACCCACTCGGGACACCGAGATGCCCACGTCGACGGCGGGACGCACACCGGAGCGGAACAGGTTCTCCTGCAGGTAGATCTGGCCGTCGGTGATCGAGATCACGTTGGTGGGGATGTACGCCGAGACGTCGCCCGCCTTGGTCTCGATGACCGGCAGCGCGGTGAGCGAACCGGCGCCGAGCGCGTCGCTCAGCTTGGCGGCGCGCTCGAGCAGGCGGCTGTGCAGGTAGAAGACGTCGCCCGGGTACGCCTCACGACCCGGCGGGCGGCGCAACAGCAGCGACATCTGGCGGTACGACTCGGCCTGCTTCGAGAGGTCGTCGTAGACGACCAGCGTGTGCTCGCCGTTGTCCATCCAGTGCTGACCGATCGCACATCCGGCGTAGGGGGCGAGGTACTTGAACACCGCTTCGTCGGCGGCGGGCGCGTTGACGACCACCGTGTAGTCCATCGCGCCATGCTCCTCGAGCGTGGCGACGGTCTGCGCGACGGTCGAGCCCTTCTGGCCGATCGCGACGTAGATGCACTTCACGCCCTGGCCCTTCTGGGCGAGGATCGTGTCGATCGCGACGGTCGTCTTGCCGGTCTTGCGGTCGCCGATGATCAGCTCACGCTGGCCCCGGCCGACCGGCGTCATCGCGTCGATGGCCTTGATGCCGGTCTGCAGCGGCTCGTGCACCGGCTGACGACCGACGATGCCCGGCGCCTGCACCTCGAGGCGGCGGAGCTCGGTGGTGGCGATCGGGCCCTTGCCGTCGATGGCCCGGCCGAGCGAGTCGACGACGCGACCGATGAGGGCGTCGCCGACGGGGACCGAGAGGATGCGCCCGGTCGCCTTGACCGCGCCACCCTCCTCCACGTGACTGGCCTCGCCGAGGACCACGGCGCCGATCGAGGCCTCGTCGAGGTTCAGCGCGAGCCCGAGGGTGCCGCCCTCGAACTCGAGCACCTCGTTGACCGACGTCTCGGGCAGTCCGGCGACGCGCGCGATGCCGTCGCCCACCTCCAGCACCTGGCCGACGTTGGCCGAGTCGAGTGAGGGCGTGAACGTGGAGACGTGCGCCTTGAGGGCGGCGGCGATCTCTTCGACGTTGATGGTCAGCTCTGCCATCTGGTTCCTTCCAGCTCTTTCATGGCCGAAGTCTTTCTCTGGCTAGATCTGTTCGCGCAGCTGGTCGAGACGGTGACGCACCGACCCGTCGATGATGAGGTCACCCATCTTGGTGACGATGCCGCCCATGACATCCGGGTCGACGACGACCTTCACCTCGACGTTCTTGCGGGTGGAGTTGCTCAGCGCCACGCGGAGCCGCTCGACGTCGGCGTCGCTGAGCGGCACTGCGCTGCGGACCTCGGCGACCTCGTGCGCGCGCTCGGCAACCGCGAGCTCCACGAACTTGTCGACGATCTGCTCCATCTCGCCGGCCCGGCCCGACACCACCACGGCGAGCACCAACGCCTGGGAGGTGGCGAGCGCCTTGCGCTCCATCAGGTCCTGGATCACCGCCACCTTGCGGGCGACGGGCAGGTTCGGATCGGTCAGCGCGAGACGCAGCTCGTCGGAGTCGTTGTAGGCGTGGGCGAAGCGGAAGAGCTCGTCCTCCACCTCGGCCAGGTGGCCCTCCGTCCGCGCGATCTCGAGGAACGCCTTCGCGTAGGACTCGACGCGCTCGCTGGTCTCACTCACCTCAGTTGCTCCCGACCTGCGCGATGTAGCTGTCGATCAGGGCCCGCTGGGTGTCGGCGTCGAGGTTGTGCTCGACGACCTTCTCGGCCAGCTCGATCGAGAGGTCCTTCACCGACGCCTGGAGATCGGCCTGGGCCCGCTCGGTCGCGAGGCGGATGTCCTCCGCGGCACGAGCCTTGATCTCGTTGGCCTCGGCCTCGGCCCGGGCGATGATGTCGGCGCGCACCCGCTCGGCATCACCACGTGCGGCTTCGAGGATCTCGACCGATTCCTGGCGCGAGTCCTGGATCTTCTGCCGGTAGTCGTCGCGCTCGCGCTCGGCTTCGGCCTTGGCGGCCTCCGCTCCTTCGAGGTCTTCGCGGATCTTGTCCTGGCGGTCCGCCATCGTCTTCTTGAGCGTCGGGAACGCGAACTTCACCAGCACGCCGAGCACGATCAGGAACGCGAGCGAACCCCAGATCAGCTCCGGGAGCGCCGGCAGCAGAATGCTGGCCGACTTGTGGCAGTCCTGGATCGAGGCCTCGAGGTCGGTCGACGTGTCCTTCTGGTAGGAGTCGACCGCCTTCGAGACGCACTCGGCCAGATCCTTGTTGGCGTCCTTCGACGGGTCGGCGCTCGCGGGCTGCGCGAGTGCGAAGAACATCGCGCCACCCAGCAACGCCGCTGCCAGCAACCTACGGATGCGCATGGCGCGTCCTTCCTTCACAGGTCAGTGTGCGCCGTCGCCCACGAGGGACGCGGCGCGGCGGGTCAGATGAACTTGAGGACGAAACCGATGAGGGCGAGCGCCTCGGCGAACGCGATGCCGAGGAACATCGTCGTCCGCACGTTGCCGGCCATCTCGGGCTGGCGGGCCATCGCCTGGACCGACTGACCGACCAGGTAACCGATACCGATGCCGGGGCCGATGGCGGCGAGACCATAACCGACCGAACCGAGGCCGGACTTGAGGGCGTCCGCCTGCGTCACCGCCAGGCTCACGAACTCGTTCACTTCTGGTTCTCCTTGGTTGCTGGGTTGGTGCGTATGGGTGGTGCGAACTGGATGGGTTTTGGTGATCCTGTGTGACGGATCAGTGCTCGGCGTGCAGCGACTCGTTGACGTAGACCGCCGTGAGGATGGTGAAGATGTAGGCCTGCAGCAGGGCCACCAGGAACTCGAACGCCGTCATCGCGACGAGCGCCGCGAACGGGAGGATGCCGAGGGGGATCTGCCAGATGCCGCTGTCGTGGTGGATGATCAGCTCGCTGGTCATGATGCAGAACACTGCGAGCAGCACGTGGCCGGCGGCCATGTTGGCGAAGAGTCGCACCGCCAGCGAGAACGGGCGGATGAAGTACTTCGAGAGGATCTCGATCGGCACCACGAGGATCAGCAGCGGGCCGGGGACCCCCGACGGCACCACGTTGCGGAAGTAGCCGAGCCCCTGGTGCTTGAAGCCGACGACGATGAAGATCACCCAGGTCTGCAGGGCCAGGTAGATCGGGATCGCCATGCGCGACGTGGCCGGGAAGTAGACGAAAGGCACCGTCGACCAGATGTTGATGAAGAAGATCCAGAAGAACAGCGTGGCGAGGAACGGGCCCCACTTGCGGCCGCTGTCGGGGCCCATGACCTCGACGGCGATCTGTTGCTCCACCGCCTCGTAGCCCATCTCGGCCGCGTTCTGCAGACCCGCGGGCACCATGGCCTTCTTGCGGGACCCGATGTAGAAGATCACCACGCAGATCAGCGTCGAGATCAACGCCATCAGCGCCGTCTTGTTGAACTCGTACCACTGGTTGCGACCGAAGATGCCCTTGTACTCGAAGAGTTCGTTGACGTTGGGCAGGAGGTCGGCGAGAACCGGGATCACGCAGTGCTCCTAGGACTTCCGGGGCTTGAGCCCGGGGGACGCGAGACTGAAGCTGATCGAGCGCATCTCCCAGAACAAGAGACCGAGATGCAGCACGAGGACCGACACGACGAAGACGTCGAGGTTGACGGCGTCGATCTGCTCCACCAGCAGACCCACACCGAAGATGACCATGAGCCACACGAGGAATCCGCCGAGGGCGACGGCCATGATCATCGCGGGTGAAATGCGCGCTGCCCAACCGAGGAGCGCTCCGGTGATGAGAAAGTTCGCGAGCACGACCACCAGGGCGAGCGCGACGCCGAGCGCGCCGCCGACGCCCTGCCAGAGGCCGAGGGCCAAGATCGCGACCGGAGCCACCCAGAGCGCGTGGCGGGCGATGTCCTTGGCGATGCGCGACTCGATGCCGTCGGGATCGGGCACGGTGAAGTCCGGAGCCGCCAGGTCGGCGGTCGTGTCGGAGGGGACTGCCGGTTCGGTCATCGCGCACCTCCTTCGCCCGAGGACGAACGCGCCCACGGCTTGCCCTCGTCGTTGATCTCGCTGCGGGCGCGGTACTTGTAGTACTGGTTCGCGTAGGTGCCGACCGCGCCGAACACGAACCCGAGGATCAGGAACAGCGGCGCGGTGCCCCACGCGCTGTCGGCCCACAGGCCGAGCAACGTGAAGACGACGGTGGGGACGACGAGTTCGAGGCCGCTGGCAAAGGCCTCGCCCCGGTACTTGTCCTCGCTGCGCGCCGCCTTGGGCACGAACAGCCAGCGAACGAATCGTCGGAGCCGGGGTTTCACCGGCGATTTCCTCCCCCGAGTGGACGCGTCGTTGCGACCCACTCCCGCTTGTGAATACACGCACAAGCTAGTGCGCCACCCTGAGAACCGTCAAACCGGGAGGGCCCTCGTCACCGGATTTTTTCAGCCGCCACCGCGAGATTCCCGCCGGGGTGCGAGCTCCACCACCTCGGCGTCTCCGTCACCGGCCGCGTCGAGGTCCGCCGGGGTGGCCCGACGACTGCGCACGCCGGGGTGGAAGTAGATGTAGAGGAGCAGCCCCAGTGCGATGACGGCCAGGGGTACGAGCGAGTTCCCGTGGTTGGTGAAGGTGGGCAGCAGCACCACCGCCGAGAGGATCGCGGTCCACAGCCAGAGGATGACGACGGCCCGGCGCGGTCCGTGCCCCATCCGCATCAGCCGGTGGTGGAGGTGCTCGTGGTCGGCCTGCGCGAACGACTGCCGACGCCAGACGCGGCGCAGGAACGAGAACGCCGTGTCGAAGATCGGCACGCCGAGGATCACCAGCGGGATGACGAGCGGCGCGAAGAAGAAGTAGGTCTGACCGCTGAACGGGTCGGCCGTGCGGCCGCCGACGGTGATGGTCGTGGTGGCCAGCAACAATCCGAGGAACATCGCACCGGCGTCGCCCATGAAGATGCGCGCCGGGTTGAAGTTGTGGGGCAGGAAGCCCACGCAGATCCCGACGGTGATCGCGGCGACGAGCGGCCCCATGTTGGAGCCCTCGAGCAGCCCGGCCTTGAACAGCCGGTCGGCGTACAGGAACATCGCCGCGCCCGCGATGATGACGATCCCGCACGCAAGCCCGTCGAGTCCGTCGATGAGGTTGATGGCGTTCGCCATCACCACGACGGTGAGCACGGTGACGAGCGGCGCCAGATCAGGCGAGAGCACCACGTACTCGTACGTCGCGAACGGCACCCGGAAGTAGAGCATCGTCACGCCGAGCAGTGAGAGGATGCTGCCGCTCAGGACCTGGCCCGCGATCTTCGCCGGCGGCGAGACGTCGCGCAGGTCGTCGATGGCGCCGACCACGAACATGACCGCGGCGGCGAGCAGCAGTCCGAGCGTTTCGGTGTCGTCGGCGAAGATCTCGTGGAACTGCCCGAGCTGCGACGCCACCGCCATCGCGACCAGGAAGCCGGCGAACATCGCCGCGCCGCCGAGTGACGGGGTGGGCTTGGTGTGGACGCTGCGCGGCCCCGGCATCGCGACCGCGCCGATGCGCGGGGCGACCCAGCGCATGGCGAAGGTGAGGATGAACGTCACCAGCGCGGCGATGCCGGCGACGGTCAGATACCCGGGCACCGGTCACCCTTCCGGCGCGGTGTGCCGGGCGTCTCGTCCGGGGACGCGCCCTTGACGGCGACGAGCCCCTGCTCCCCTCGCTGGCGCTCGGGTCGGCACTTCGTGCCGGGTCTCGGCGCCTGGGCGCTACCCCCCGGCCGAGTCACCCGGCCCCCCACGCCTCTTCTCATCTCTTCGGAGCCGCCCTTATGCGCTTGCGGGGTAGGGGGTGAAGTTGGCGCAGAGGTCGGCGGCTTGGGACTTCACTTGCTCGGCGATGTCGTCGTCGTCGACCTTGCGGAGGACTTCGGCGATGAGGGCGGAGATCTGCTCCATCTCGGGCTCCTTCATGCCGGCGGTGGTGACGGCGGCGGTGCCGAGGCGGAGGCCGCTGGTGGTGAAGGGCTTCTCGGGGTCGTTGGGGATGGCGTTCTTGTTGCAGGTGATCCCGGCGCGGTCGAGCGCTTCCTGGGCCACCTTGCCGGTGACGCCGAACGGTCGCAGGTCCACGAGCATCAGATGGTTGTCGGTGCCCCCGGAGACGATGCGGAAGCCTTCGGCCGCGAGGGCTTCGGCGAGCGCGTCGGCGTTCTTGACGACCTGGTGCGCGTAGTCCCGGAACGCCGGCTGTTGCGCTTCCCGGAAGGCGACGGCCTTGGCCGCGACGACGTGCATGAGGGGGCCGCCCTGGAGGCCGGGGAACACTGCCTTGTCGATGGCGGTCGCGTACTGCTCGCGGCACATGATCGCTCCGGCACGGGGGCCGCGCAGCGTCTTGTGCGTGGTGGTGGTGACGACGTCGGCGTACGGGATCGGCGACGGGTGCGCGCCACCGGCGATGAGGCCGGCGATGTGCGCGGCGTCGACCATCAGGAGGGCACCGCATTCGTCGGCGATCGACCGGAACGCCTCGAAGTCGATGGTGCGCGGGTAGGCGGTGGCCCCGGCGATGATCAGCTTGGGACGCTCGGCCATGGCGATGGCGCGCACTTCGTCGTGGTCGATGCGCTCGGTCTCGCGGTCGACGCCGTAGGCGACGAAGTCGTAGAGGCGGCCACTGGCGTTGACCGGCGAGCCGTGGGTGAGGTGGCCGCCCTGATCGAGGCGCAGGCCCATGACCTTGTCGCCGGGCTCCAACAGCGCGAGGTAGGTGGCCATGTTGGCGTTGGCGCCCGAGTGGGGCTGCACGTTGGCGTGGTCGGCGCCGAACAGCTCGCACAGCCGCGTGCGGGCGAGCTCCTCGGCCTCGTCGACCACCAGGTTGCCGCCGTAGTAGCGCTTGCCCGGGTAGCCCTCGGAGTACTTGTTGGTGAGCACCGACCCCTGCGCCGCCATCACCGCACGCGACGTGAAGTTCTCCGACGCGATGAGCTGGATGGTCGTGTTCTGGCGCTCGGTCTCGCGCTCGATGATCTCGGCGATCGCAGGATCGACATCGCGCAGTGCTGCGAAGGACGCGTCGAAGTCGGTTGTCACAGGATCTCTCCGTTCTCGAGCGCGGTGAGCTCGTCGATGCGGCGTTGGTGGCGACCACCCTCGAACTCGGTGGCGAGCCAGACCCGCAGGATCTCGTCGGCCAGGCCCTCCCCCACCACGCGGGCGCCGATCGACAGCACGTTGGCGTCGTTGTGCCGGCGCGAGAACTCGGCGGTGTAGAGGTCGTTGCACAGTGCGGCGCGCACGCCCTTCACCTTGTTGGCCGAGAGCTGCTCACCCTGACCGCTCCCACCGAGCACGATGCCGCGGTCGGCGTCGCCCTGCGCGACCGCACGCCCGACGCGCGAGCAGTAGATCGGGTAGTCGACCGGTTCCTCGGAGTTGGTGCCGAGGTCGGTGACGTCGTGACCGTCGTCCTTCAGGACGGCGATGAGGTGCTCCTTCAGGCGGAAACCCGCGTGGTCGGAGCCGATGGTGATGCGCACTTGGTGCTCCCGCGACGAGAACGCGAAGGGCCAGTGTAGGGAAGGCGGCTCGACCGGGCCGGGACGGAATCGGGGCTCCTCCGCCGAGTTCCCGGGGTCTGTCACACCCCGTCCGTAGCCTGGGCCGGGTGGAGACTCAGCCGCTCCCCCGGGTCACCCCCTACCTGCTGCGGCGGGCCGACGCCATGTGCGCGCGCCGGCTGTCGCGCGCGTTCGAGGGCGGCGAACGCTCCCACGACCCCGTGCACCGGTCCCGGCTGCGCGACGCCATCCTCGCCGCTGTGCGCGACGTGCACGCCGAGCTCGCGGTGCCCACCGCTGCCGACTTCGCCGACATCGGCGACCGGCTCGACCCCGAGGTGCTCCCCGAGGAACGGGCGGTGCTCGAGCAGGCCGGGCGGTGGTACGTGGCCATGTTCGGCGACCGCCCGGCGCGCTGGGACGACCCCGGCACCGACCAGCCCACCGATCGCGGTGGCCTGCGCGTGGGCGGCTGGATCGACCTGCCGTTGCGCACCGCCGACGACGGCTTCGAGCTCCGCCAGTTCGAGCTCTGGGGGCGGCGGGTGCCACCCACCGATCCGCTCGAGGTCGAAGCGCTGCGGGTGGCCTTCCTGCGGTTGACCCCGTGGCTCGGCGGCGCCCCGGTGCGGGTGGCGTGGGCCGACCTCGTGCGAGGGCTGCTGGTCGAGCGAGTCGTCGAGCCCGACGAGCGCGGGACCACCACCACATGGTTCGACGAGCGCGTCGCCGTCGTGCGCGAGCGCGCCGATGATCCGGTGGCGAGCAGCGGGCGCGACTGCGGCGGGTGCGCGGTGGTGGCAGGGTGTCCCGAACACAAGAAGGGCGCGCACTACGGCCGCAAGCGCGATCTCCTGCCGGGGATCCTGCACGTCACGCCCACCGGGCTCGACACGTGGCGGCGCTGCGCGCGCGAGTGGCGCGACCACCAGCTGTTCGGCATCCCGGGCAGCGACACCGACCCCGGCGGTGTCCACGGTCAGCAGCTGCACGACGCGCTGCACATGATCCACGTCGAGGGGTCGTGCCACGACCTCGAGCACGTCGGCGACGTGCTGGTGCGCCGGGGTCTCGACCACGACGACCGGTTGTGGGGTGAGATCGAGCGTCACACCACGCGGTGCCCGAGCCCGACCGAGGCGATCGGCCACGAGATCACCCGGGCGCGGTTCTCGTCGCACCCGACCACGCCGTTCATGGCCACCGCACGGATCGACGCGCTGTGGGTGCACGACGGCCTGCTCGACGCGCGCGACTTCAAGAGCGGGCAGGTGTGGAGCGACCGTGTCGCCGACGACAAGCAGGCGCGCCTCCAGGCGTGGATCCTCGCCCCCCTCGCGGCGGGGCGCGGCCTGCGGTTGCGCATCGCGTTCGAGCACCTCGCGCCCGAGGTCGTCGACGACCCCGAGCCGTTCGAACCCGATGGCGACGACCTCGCGGCGATCGAGGACGACGTGCGCAGGGAGGTCGCGGAGATCCGCGGGATGACCGAGTTCGTGGGGGTGACCGATCCGGAGGTCTGCAAGCACTGCCGGTACCGTTCGATCTGCCCGGACTCCGCGCTCCCGGGAGTGCCGGTGTGGCCCACCGTCGACGCCGAGGACGATGCATGAACGCACCGCAGCACCCGTCGAGGGGTCAGATGCTCTGGCGAGGCTTCACCAAACGGTGCGCGCGCTGCGGCAGCGGCCACCTCTTCCGACGGTGGTTCACCATGGTCGACGACTGCCCACGCTGCGGGCTGCACTTCGAGCGCGAGGCGGGGTACTGGGCCGGCGCGCTGGCGATCAACATCGGCATCGCCGGCGTGGTGTTCGTGCTCGCGTTCGGGATCGGGCTCGCGCTCACCATCCCGAACATCCCGGTCGCGCCGTTCCTCGCGGTGCTCGTCCCGCTGATGATCATCGTGCCGACGTTCGCCTACCCGTTCTCCAAGACCATCTGGGTCGCGGTCGATCGGGCGCTGCTCCAGCATCTCGACAAGCAGGAACAGCTCGACGAGCAATTCCGCGCCCACTGACGGCAGTCCCTGATCGCATCGGCGTCACGGACGGCAGCGACCAGATGCTGCGGCGCGCGCCGACTGCGCGCCGACATCGACAGTTCCTGCTCGCTCAGGAACCCGCCATAGCCGCCTGTACTCGGAGGCCGCCCCTCACGCGGCTCCGCGTTTCTCACGTCTTCGAGGGAGCCCGACCTGGGCTGCTTCCTCAGGGGTGAGGTCGTCGATGTGCGCGAGACGCAGACCGTCGGGGCGATTGGGATCGCCCACCAGCGCGTAGGGGCCGTGCGGGATCAGCATCGGATGGTGCACCGAGGCGACCATCGCCAGGTTGGACGGCTCGTCGCTCCCGTCCCAGCTCCGCGGCCGCAAGTGGTGCGCGTGCAATCCGTAGCGCAGGTCGCAGTTGCCGCAGCGGCAGTGCCCGTCACGTCGCAACACCACTCGCAGGGTCTTGGGTGACAACGAGCTCGAGATCCGACCCACCGCCACGGGCGCGCCGTCGGCGTCGAGCAGGACCGGCTCGGCCCTCGCGCCGGCACGGAGACGCTCGACCATGGCATCGGGCAATGGGATGCCCGCGATCTCGACCGGCCCCTCCGGTGGCACGTCGACGCAGAACAGCGGCTGCGGCGCCAGCCGGGGCGTGTCGAGCGTCTCGGCGACATCGACCGCGTCACACATCTGCACCAACGCGTCGGCGGCCCGTCGTTCGCGCCGTTCCCACGCGCCGCCTCGGGCAGGCCGCATCGCTTCGACGAGCTTGTCGACCGTCGCCTCGAACTTCACACCCATCACGTCGGGCAGCTCGCCGTGGACCTGCAACATCGTGTGCTCACGGTTCCAGCGCATCCAGAAGTGACGCGCCGCATGTCGGGCCAGCGACTCCTCGACCGTGGGCTTCACCTTGGTCCGCGCCTTTCGCGCCAGATCCGCCGGCGTCATGTTCGGTGCGCGCTGCGCCCATTCGACGTCGGACTCCTCGTCGGCGACCTTCACGGTCTCGACGAGCTGCTCGTCGCTCAACAAACCCGCGTGTGCGGCCGCCGCCACCGCGGGAAGCGATTCCAACGCGCGGGCCGTCTCGATCTTCTCGCGCACGGTGCGCGCCGACTCCCCGTCGCGTCCGACGGTGACGTCGATCTGACCGCGTTCGTCGAGCACGCGGAGCACGTCGAGCTCCTCGATCCTCGCTTCACGCTGCACCCGCACCAGCTCGACACGGCGCGCCTCGAGCCGATCGATCGGCCACGATCGCAGCTCATCGAGGTGCCCTTCCACGTCGAACATGCACTGATCAAACCACGAGGGTGTGACAGCTATCGGGCGAAATCGACCAGCGGACTCGCGCTCGCGAGGAGTCGCAGATCGACAGATCTGGCGTGGGGTAGCGTGTGCCCAGAAGTTCGACGAGTGATCGATGACACACGGCCAGTTCCCGTCATCCGCGATGAAGAACCGTCGTGCCGCGTCCCGAGTGCGTCCGCTCGGGGCATCGGTTGCACTGGACCGGCCGCGTCAGTCGCGGGCCGTGGAACGGCCCTGGGCGCTCATGAGGTGGGCGCCGAAGCCGACCAACCAGAGCAGCACCGGGTAGGCAATCCACCGTTCGATGCCACCGCGGCCGAGCGTGTCCTGCGGTCCCCAGTTCTCCAACGACTCGAGCCCGAAGATGGTCGCCACAAGGGCAGTCGCGCCGAGAGCCGCAGCGAAGTAGCGAAACGCGCCGTCGACCACCTTGCGAGACATGATGGCGGCTATGGAACCACCGAGGAAGCAGGCCATCGCGAACAGCGGGTGCCATCCCTCGACGTTGCCGGGAAAGATCCCGATGCCAACGAGTCCTACGCCGAAGACTGCCATTGTCACAACGAGCCGCCGGCGATCGGTGCTGCGAGCGAGAAACCAATCGCCGACCAGGATGAGTGCTCCGGCGAGCAGCATCGTGACGATGAACAGCGTCCGCGACGGCTGCAACATGATGCTGTGGGGCGGCTCAGTGCCACTCAGATCGCTGATCGTGTTGCCGAACGTCGTGTAGGAGCGTGGGTAGACCGCTTCGCCTGTGATGATGCTCATGACCATCCCGATACCGGCGATGCTGAACAGCGCGCCGGCGATTGCCCGGTGATGGCCGAGGCATCGATCCTCACCGCGGTTCGGACGCTCGACGTGGTCGACATCCGAACCGACTGATCGGGCCTGCGTCGTCAGCGACTTGGTCATGATCCAAGTGAATGACGACGCCCGACCCCGTGGTAGAGACCAACGTCCCAGACCGGCACTTCGGGGGCAGGCGACGCGGCGCGATCATGGTCCGATACGTCCGCAGATCGCGACAGGAGATGTCATGACAACCACGACCGACCTGCTGCGCCTGGAGCGCGCCGGGTGGACGCACTCTCGACCAGTGGAGAAGCAGCAGCGTCTTTCTACAGCGATGTTCTTGCGACGCAGGTCCTGATGGTGCTCCCCGGCGGCATGGTGCTTGACGACCGTGACGAAGTGATCGACTCGATGAGCGGCGCACCATGGGAGAGCTTCGACCTCTCGGAGGAACGTGTGCAGGAGCTCGCCGCCGATTGCGCGGTAGTCGTGTATCGGGCGTCAGCGCGTCGGGGCAACCGCGAGTACCGGGCAGTGATCAACAGCACGTATGTGTTCGAAGACGGCGCCTGGCGATTGGCGCTGCATCAGCAGACTCCGTGATCAACGAAGTACCCCCGAACGCCGGCTCCAGGGCCCGGCGATCTGTGCGCGCGTTCTGGCGCGAGGTTGACATACCTGCCGCGGCCGTAGGCAGTTCTGGCGCGCGAGCTGCTGGCATCGCAGCGGGTTGCGGGTCAGGCGACGACCAGGCGAGCGCCGAGTTCCGCGGCGTCAAGGTTGACGAGATTGCGGTTCCGTTCGATCCAGCGCCCTGAGGCGATGTCCCTACGAAGACGATCTACGGCTCTCGCTTCGACTTGTGGCCCGACCGCGGCCCAGAGCGAGATTCCGCGTCGGACGTTCTCGTCGAGGTATGCCTCGGGTCGTCGCCAGTACGCCTCGTAGAAGCCGTCAGTGCAATCCCATGGAATGGGCACCGGTTCCGTCCGGGCTCCGATCGACCTGGCGAGGTCGGGCAAAGATGCGAGGATCTGGCACGTTCTCAGGTCAGTGACCTCGGGCAAGTAGTCGCGAGTGAGCCAGAAGCCGGTCGTGTCGCTGGTGTCGAAGGTGAATACCACCACGCGACGAGCCACGCGGCGCATCTCGCGCAGGCCAGCCCTGGGGTCCGGCCAGTGGTGGATCGTGGAGAACGCCATCGCCGCGTCGAACGACTGATCGGGGAACGGCAGGTTCTCCGCAGATCCAGCGACGCACGGCGGCCCATCGGCGGGACGCTGCGCGCGGATCGTCGCTGACGGTTCGACGGCGACGACCAGGCGGTCGGAAGGTTCGTAGGACCCCGTGCCGGCACCGACGTTGAGGACCGTCTCGGCATCACCGAGCGCAGCCCAGAGTTGCGCGGCGATTCGTGGTTCGGTACGACGTGTGACGGTGTAGGTGGTTCCAATGGAGTCGTACAGCTCGCCCGTCTCCGCGTCCATCACCGAACCTCTCGCCAGCAATACCTTGCCTGCGCGGATTCTTGCCCGAAGCGGGAGCGCAGGAGACCAGTTATGGCGCAGCGGCGAAGAGGGCGAAGAGGAGGTGAGTTCCTCCGTCTAACGCGCCTTGCTCAGCGCAGAGGCGCTCTTCCCAGTCGAGGAACGTCTGCCAACGTGCCGGGTCGGCCTCGAAGTAGTCGAGAGCGTCAGAAGGTCCTAGTGAAAGCCAGTTGCTTGCTGAGGCGGCCACGATCTCGCCGCCACTCGCTGCGACGAGCCCTTGCATCTGTTGCCAAGTGAAGAGCTGGCATGGGTGCACACCTGGTGCCGCGCTCGATGGCGCGTTGGTCCCCGTGGCTCAAGAACTCGTCGAATACAGCGAGGCCGACCGCATCAATCGACGGGGGGAACGCATCGAAGAACTTTCGGCCAGAGCCCGCGAGCGACATCACGCTCGCCAGGACCAGCCCCTTCCTACGTACCACGCGTAGGCATTCGCGCAGAGCCAACTCCTCGTTGCCGAACACATACGACAATGGTCCTCCGTAAGCGACGACACCATCGAATTCGCCGTCTGGGATCTCCCCCAGATCGCACACATCGAGTTGGAGACGGTCAAGAACCGCGTACTCGCATCCAGCTTCCCGAACATGGCGTTCGTTCAACACAAGCTGGACCTTCGACAGATCGGAAACGACAACGTCGCAACCGTGCTTCGCCAGCTCAATTGTGAACCGGCCTGGTCCAGCGCCGATCTCGAGTATCCGACTCCCTGGAACGATGTGGCGGCGGAGAAACCGGGCGTGAATTTCGTAAGCCACTCGCGCTGCGCCGTCCCGTTCCAGCCTGAGCCATTCGAACTCACCGATCGCGTTGTAGAGGTCTTCGACCTCTCTGCGACTGGCTCCGCTGTCGTCCACAGGCAACACGTTCTCACCTTCAGGACGAGCTTCGCGCTTCATTTTCGCCAGGCTGCGGTCGCGCCAGAATGTCCGGACCGGCGTCATCTCGCCCTGACGTCGACGCGCAGAGCTCACCGCTGCAGAGTGCCCCCTATCGCCGGCTCATGGACCGTCGATCGCTCGCGGATTCTGGCGCGTAGGCGCCGCTCTGCGAACACGCATCTCGGCTTCATGTGTCGCTGCGGACGAGTCAATGGTGGCAGGACGGGGCTGCCTACGTTGCGTATCCCGTAGTCGTCGAGGCTCTCGATCTGCGGCTAGCAGGGTGCTGAAATTCGGCTGGTGAGGCCGTTCGTCGGGCCGGCGGCGTGTTGTTCGGGTCCGTTGTGCGGGTCCGCGTGGGTCGCGATCCCGTCGTCTGGTGTCGCTGGTCAGGCTGGTGTGGCGTCCAGGGCGGTGATTCGGATGATGTTGTAGACGGCGCCGGTCATGAGGAACCAGGCCCGGTTTCGTTGCCGGCCGATGTAGCGGAGCTTGCGGCCGCCGGCGATGGTCTTGATCCAGCCGAAGGGTTCCTCGATCCGTTTGCGGATCCGTTGACTCACCGCATGGCCGGCATGGCGGGTGGTGCGCCCATCGATCGTGGAGCGATTGCCGTGTCGTGTTCGGCGCGACGTGCGGCGTGAACCCCAGCTCCGCGGACATCGGCGACGAAGTCTTTGGTGTCGTAGGCCTTGTCGCCCGCGACCGTGCGCCGTCGCGTTTCGGGTGGAAGCCGTCTCGAGCATCTCGAGCGCGGTGGCGCGTTCCGCGTAGCCGGTCGCTTCGGTCAGTTCGATGTCGACGAGCAGCGCGTTGCGATGCTCCATCAACAGATGCCCCGTATAGCAGAGCTTCGCCGCGGTCGCGTTGGACTTGCGGGCCATGCGCGCCTCGGGATCCGTCGTCGATTGTGCGTCTCGTTCGAGCGTCGTTCCCGTGGAAACTCGACCTCGGCGTTGCGGCCCGGCGGTCGGCGGTGCCGGCCGGTCCGTCTTTGGGTTGGAAACTCTTGTGCGACGCCCACGCCTCCAACAACGTCCCGTCGACCGAGAAATGTTCACTGGAGACGTAACGGCGCAGCTTCGCCTGGCCGACCACCGCGGCGAAGAACCGGTCCGCGATCTCATGATCCAACAGCCGGTCGACGGTTCTTCGTGAACGTGGTCGCGTCGAACGCCTTCGCGTCGATCGGAAGGTCCAAGAACCACTTGAACAACAAGTCGTAGTTGAGCCGTTCGCAGAACGCCCGCTCCGACCGGATCGAGTACATCGCCATCAACACCGTCGCCTTCAGCAGCGTCTCCGGCGGCACGCTCGGCCGACCCGACGCCGCGTACATCGCGTCGAACTCGCCGTCGAGCTCGGCCAGCACCGCGTCCACGACCTTGCGGATCCGACGGATCGGATGATCGCCGGGATCAGATCCTCCGGCTCAACGATCTCAACATCGCCAACTGCCGGTCAGAAGTTCCACGCATCACACCGAGCATGACGAACCCCAACCCAGATCGCGAGCACCTACCACGGGCTTTTTCAGCACCCTGCTAGCCCTTGAACCGCTGATCGGGACTCGCGCGATCCATGCGTTCATTTCACCTGATGGTGGCGACGAACCAGCTGCGATGGGGTTCTTTGCGGTCGGGCGCCAGTCACCCCATGCGCCGTAGACGTGCTGCTTGGTGACGGTGACCCAACCGACGTCGTCCTCCGCGAGCTGTTTCGGGTCCGGCGGCGGCGAGGGTGCGGAGTTCAGTTGCACCGGCGTGCTGAAGGTCTTGCCGTTGTTGCGCGAAACCGCAGCGAAAACGTTCTGGGGCCCAGGGACCAAGAACGAGGTCGCTTCGTAGGGCGGGTACGCGTTCCGCCACGTCGCAGCGAGCACTCCGTTGGTCCGTACGCGATCCAGGGCCGGTTGGTGATGTGCTGCGTGGATTCGTTGCCCAACGTGACCGGGGTTGACCAGGTCGTGCCCGAGTTGGTGGTGCTCAGGACTTGAACTTCTTGGGGGACGTTTTTGGATGCCGGAAGACCGGCAAGACCGCCCGGGACCTTGTTGCCGGGCATGAACAAAACTGCGAAGCGGCCCTTGCGTGAAGGATCGGCGGCGACGTAGAGACCCGAGGTGCTCGGGATCGACGACTCGATGACGTGCCGGTTCCAGTGAGCACCCGCGTCGGTGCTGGTTTCGAAGATCGCGCACGGACACGTGCTGCCTGGAGCAGCGCTCGAGGTGTACACCGCGGCGAGGGTCCCGTCAGCAGCTGCGATGTTGCCGTCACCGATCTGGGGATACGCGCTGCAACTCACCGAGTGGTTGGCATCGGGGGGTGTCGCCTCGTCGCAGTCGAGCGCTTCGATCTCGCCCCACGTCTTCGTCTTGTTGTGGGAGACGGCGACGTAACGCTGCGGATGTCCGGTCGTTGAGACATAGACGGCGCCGTTCGATTGGTCGACGGCAATCCATGGCCGGTCGTAGGGGATGACACCAAGTGTGGGAATGCCCTTGGGTGTCATCCCCCGACTCACCATTCCTCCCACTTCCTGGTCACTCAAGACTGCGCTGATAGGACCGAACGTTCGACCGCCGTTCGTCGACCGTGCCACCGCGATCGCACCTTGGGGAACCGTGAAACCGAAGGCCGAGGTCCCTCCGGGCACGGTGTTCACGATGACTCCGCCCGCGTACAGCGATCCGTCGGGCCCGCTTGCCTCGATCGGGTCTCCAGCTCCGTTGATCGTCAGCTTGAATCCGGTCGCACTCGGAAGCCCGTGCGCGATCAGATAGGGGTTCGGGCCTTCGGAATAGCCACTCGTGTGCAACGCATGGTCGGCGCTCCAGGTCTTACCGCCGTCGTGGCTCACCTGCAGGCCACCGTCGACCGCTTGTTCACCTGCTTCCTGTGCGTTGTTGGTGTAGCTGTTCCCGACCACCGTGTGACCGAACACCACGTCCTGGGGACGAAGCGGGTTGACTGCCAGTTCGGGCTCTCCGCCACGAACGGGTTCGTTCATCACGTTGACCTCGAGATGACCGCCCGGTGCGACCGCCGACGCCGAGGCGAACACCCCCGCTAGCACGATAAGCGTTGCGATCGCGGCGCTCAACGCGACGAAAGACTTCACCCGGTCGCGACGACCTCGGTCCCGCGCGAAAGCCGAGCCTCGCCCATGCGAAGACGCCATCCTGCCGTCCCCCCCAAGTAGTTCCCGAACCAGGACTATTCCGAAAGCGACCCTATCGGCGCGATACCTGGCGGTCAACGCGGGCCGGCTGCCGCCCTGCGAACGGCCCGCGATCGACAACCCACTCGGACAGCCCGTTCGGGGTCTCCACTACGCTCCGGCGCATGGTGACCTCACTCACACGTAACGGTCGCTCGCCTCAGCGTGTGAGGAGTGCGGCGCGGAACATGTCAGTAGGCCAATCCGTCGTGGGGTTCGCTCGCGTCGTGGAACTCGCGCTCACGGAATCTGGGCTCTCACTGATCCAATACCGAATCCTCCAACATCTACAGCACAGCAACACGATCCAATCCGATCTCGCGTTCCAACTCACAGTGACGAAACAGAGCGTTACCCGTCTCGTTGACGGCCTCGTCGACAAGGGCTACATCGCGAGAACGGTTGACGACGACGATCGCCGCCGGGTCATCCATGCGATCACGCCCAAAGGCAAGCGAGCTCTTCAACGATCGAACACCATCGTCGAGGACTTCCTCATGGCCGTGCTACAAGACCTCGACAACGACGCTGCCATCGAGTCAGCCTGCAAAGGCATTCGACTGTTCGGAGTCGCCGCAGAAGCCAGCCGCGAACGCGTCGGACCAAACGGCATTGCCCCCGGCCCGCGAACCCGGCGATCACAAGACCTCGACGCCGCGATCGGGCGAGACACGCGGACAAAGCGGAGCATGCGCTAGCACAACCTCGCCCGCGCGGCTCGGCCCCGGCTTGCCAATCATGACGAGCGCACAATGCCCGCGTTGCGCTCGCCCGGCCATCGGGATCACGATGCCAGAACGACACCCCTGGTGTCCCAGATCGCCGGCTCCGGGATCGTTAAGGGGTCTCGAGCAGCTGCTTCAAGCGGTCGAGGTCCTTGCGATTCGCGCGTCGCATCGCTGGAGTCATCAAGGGCGAAACCAGCTTGCTGAAGCCCGATGGTTCGCCCCGATTGCGCAGCGTCATGCGGGTCGCGGTCTCGCCTTCCGATTCCCAGCTGTAGCTCGTCTCCATCGGGAACGGGCCCTCCGACGTCGCCATGACCAACCTTGCGTCTGGCTCGTACTCCGTGATCGCATACGTGTATCGAAGGGTCCGTCCGAGGAACCGGGCGACGAATGCGGCACGGCTACCGATGGCGACGACCGGCGACGTGACCCACTCAACCGAATCGATGTTGTCGTACCAGCTCGGAGCATTCGAAGGGTCCGCCGCATAAGCCGCGACCACAGGTCGAGGCCGCTCGATTAGCACGCTCGTCGACACGTCGACCACGCACCCATCATGTCCGCGGACGGCGCGCACAGCCAGCGCCGGTCAAATGCAGGAGCAACGGTTGGGTAGCCCCGATCGCCGGGACCGGCTTGCCCTGTGCGCGCGAAATCGAGTGCCCACGAGAGGCCGGTTGCGCGAGAGTTCCGTCGTGCCTCAGAACGTGTTCATCGGGTCCGCTGCGACCGAGTACGACGCACGCGAGGCGGTGCTCTCCCAACCTGCGCCCGTCGAGGAAGCAGTCGCGTTCCTCGCGGACGCCGCCGGCGGAGGTACAGCGCTCGAGTTCGCCATCGGAACCGGTCGGATCGCGATTCCGCTGCGCGCAACCGGAGTCAAGGTCCAGGGCATCGAGATCTCGGTCGACATGCTGACTGAGCTCCGCAAGAAGCCGGGCGGGGACGAACGGTCGATCCGGGTCACGGTTGGCGACATGGCCACGACGCGTGTGTCCGGCGACTTCACGCTCGTCTACCTCGTCTACAACACGATTCAGAACCTGCTCGACCAAGCCGAACAAGTCGCCTGCTTCCAGAACGCTGCAACGCACCTTGCTCCAGGCGGATCCTTCGTGATCGAGAGCGGCGTGCCGGCACTGCGCCAGTTGCCACCTGGGGCCGTCGCAGTGCCGTTCGACGTGTCAGCGGCTCACGCCGGCTTCGCTACGTTCGAGGTGGCCCATCAACGTCTCACTTCGCATCACTACTTCACGAACGATGACGGCGGCACGACCTACGCGGCTTCGCATCACCGCTTCGTGTGGCCAGCCGAACTCGACTTGATGGCGCAGCTCGCCGGGCTGCAACTGGCCGAACGATGGGGCGGCTGGGACCGAACAGCTTTCACCGACGAGAGTGAGTCACACATCTCGGTCTGGGTGAAGCCACCCGCTTGATCTGCACCCGCCCCATCTGCGTCCGGAGCGGCTCGCACTACGCCCGACTGGTGCCAGGCAACCGGTCATCCCCAAAACGTCGGCTAAGCGCGAGGTGTTGGCTGGTTCTTCCATGTGAGGGAGGACTGTGATGGTGATGCTGGATTCGACGGTGTCGGCGCTTCGGCATCCGTACTCGGAGTTCGAGGTCGATGAGGCGCAGGTGGCGGTGGCAGGGTTCTTGGCCCGGTACCGTGGTCGCACGCTTGAGGCGTATCGACACGATCTGCGCGGGTTCCTTCAATGGGCGGCCGACGTCGAGCTACCGGTTCTCGACGCGACACGACCGCACATCGAGCTCTACCGAACGACGCTGGAGGAGCGAGGTCTCGCCGCGTCCACAATCGATCGTCGACTCTCGACCGTGTGCGGCTTCTATCGTTTCGCGCACATCGACGGCCGCATCGCTTCGAACCCGGCGCAGTACGTGCGTCGCCCGCAGGTGCATCCGTCGGATGCACGCGGGCTGGACCGCTCGGAGCTTGGCGTGTTCCTGTTCACGGCCGAGAACTACGACCGTGACCACGCTGCGCTAGCGGTCCTGCTCGGGTTGAACGGTCTGCGGGTCAGTGAAGCGTGCGGGACGAACGTCGAGGATCTGGGGATGGAGCGAGGCCACCGCACGCTGCGGATCCTAGGGAAGGGCAACAATCCCGCAACCATCCCAGTGGTTCCTCGGACTGCGCGCACGATCGACCTGGCGGTCGGTGAACGCTGCGAAGGGCCCATCTTGCGACGGCGCGACGGTCAGCGGCTCGACCGCCGGACAGCGCATCGGTGGGTGTGTTCGATTGGTAAGCGTGCTGGGCTCGGTGCAGTGCATCCGCACATGTTGCGAGCTGCGTTCATCATGGCCGCCCTCGATGCGGGCGTGCCGCTACGCGACGTGCAGCTCGCCGCACGCCATGCCGATCCTCGAACCACGACGATCTATGACCGCCGCCGTCAGAACTCTGACCGCCATGCCGCCTACGTCGTCGTCGCGTTCGTGGCGGGAGGCTAGGGAGCCGCCGAAGCCACTCGCCCGTCGAGTTTCGCGATACGATATTCGGACGTGGAGATCTACGCCTCCGCCCGCAGGCACGGGATCGTTGATGAGGACATCGATCACGCCGTCGAGCACGCGCTTGCGAGCGGCGAGCAGGACGACGCCAAGGTGCTCTACCTCGGACCGGACCGGGCCGGGAATCTGCTCGAGATCGTCTCAGTGCTGCGCGACGACGGCTCCGAGATCGTGATCCACGCCATGCGCATGCGCGCCAAGTACGAACCGTTCCTCCGCGGTGAAGGAGATAACGATGCCCAATAACAAGACCCACGGCCGATCGAAGGCCGGCGTCCAGTTGACCGACGAGGTTCTCGAACGGATGGCCGAGGAAGCCGAGGACGGCCTCGACATCACCAAGCTCCGCCGACGTCCCGGACGACCCGCCATGGGATCCGGACCCGCGGACTCGCTTCCAGTGCGCCTCGACCCAGAACTCCGCCAAGCCCTCGACGAGCGAGCCTCCAGCGACAACACCACCGCGTCCGACATCGTTCGCGAGGCCCTCCGCCGCTACCTCAAGGTCAGCTGAGCGCCTGCCCCTGATCGCCGGCTCGAGGCCGCGCCGGTCTGCTCGCGCGTCCTGGCGCACGAACGACGCTCCCGGCCTCACGAATCTCGGCAGCCATGGCGTGAGGGCCAGAGCTAGTTCGCTTCGGAGACGCATTGCAGGGTCGGGTTCATCGTCCTGAGGAGGGTGTGCACTTCCACGCTGACCCTTCGCGTTCCGCGGATGCACGCAAGGATGGCCGGTCCAGCAGTGCCAGCGATTTGCCGAGGTCGTCGCGTCGAGTGGGCCGCCAGACGGGAGTGACGACTGGCTCGGCGTAGCCGGGCCGATGGATGACCTGCTGGAGTTCGAGCACGGCGTCGCGATCGTCCGCAGGCCTGTCGATGGTGACGAGACGTTCGCGTGGCCAGCCGACGAGTTCGCAGCCGTGTTCCTCGGCCCATCGAGCAAAGTCGGCGTACACCTCGACGAAGGTCTCGAATCGAACATCGGCGACGATGACGCTCACGGCTTCGTCGACGGCAAGGAGATCGGCAACTCGGGCTGGGGAGGGAACCTCTTCCACCGTCGACGGGATCGGCACCGCGGCATACGCCATGAGATCGCCCGCATCCGGATCACCCACGAAGAAGTCGAACGGAGGCCCTACGACATCGATGTCGTGCTCGGCGAGGAGCGTGACGAGGCGCGCGTATGCCGGTTCGAGCACCGGCCGGAGTACATCCGGCACCCAACTCTCGACCGACCCTCCGAGCACAGCAACATGTTCGAGGGGAAGGGGTTTTGTCGAGATCTCGTAGTTCGGCATGGTGCCTTCCTTGTCGATCATTCGAAGCCGCGTCTCGATCCTGGCCAACCGCTCGCGTTGAGCACCGAGGTCCGTTTCGACCTGTGCACGGCGGAGCAACAACATCCCGCGCAGTTCATCGGCAGTGACATCCGCGATGAGCGCCTCGATCTGATCGAGTGAGAAGCCCAGGTCCTTCAACGCGACGATCCGACTCAGGCGCGGGAGCTGCGCCGCCGTGTACCACCGATATCCGGTGGCCGGATCGACCGCCGCCGGAACCAGCAAACCGAGATCGTGGTAGTGACGAAGGGCCGCCACCGACACCGACCCGACCCGAGCGAACTCGCCGATCTTCAACATGACGTACCAAGACTGCACCCTCACCCAACAAGAGGGTCAAGCCCCGCACCGAACCGTGAGGGTCATCGCTCCGGCACGCGACGCCACCACGACGTGCGGCGATGTCCTCCCAGGCTTTGATGCAGAGGGTCGGCAGCTGGCGCTACGCGTGGTCGCTACTGCCGAGGACGCGGTCGAGAACCTCCCACGCGCTTCCGCTCCACCCGAAACGTCTTGCAGCGTCGTCCGCAGGTTCACCGTTCTCGCTTTCGCCCGCGAGCGTCACGAGCACCTTCCAGAGCGCCCACCCGCGCGCGGGCCCACGTCGCGTCATCGAGCGCGAGCGCTCGTCGAAAGCTCTCGCGGCCATCCTCCTTGAAGAACGTCCAGGCCCCGACCAGGTCGCACGCGGGATCGCCCACACCAGCGCTCCCAAAGTCGATGACCGCACGCAGACGCCCATCGCTGATCAGCAAGTTGGACGGAGAGACATCGCCGTGTACCCACACCGCTGGGAGCTGCCACCTCGTTGCAATCGCCCGCTCCCATATCCGCGTCGCCATCGTGCGGTCGGTCTCGTCGGTCAGCAATGCGAGCGACTCCCGAGTCTCGGTGTCGTACACCTCGACCGGCCTGCCGCGAAAGAAGTTCCGTGCCCCTGCTCGCGGCCCGTTCCGAGCATCGATCTTGTAGAGAGCCGCCAGGAAGGCCGCTAGGTCGGCGGCGAACACCGCAGTGTCTCGGATGGCATCGGCGCTCGCCGTATCCCCGTCGATCCATCGAGAGATCGACCAGGGTCGCGGGAACCGCTCGCTTGGCCGTCCCATCGCGACCGGTTCCGGGATGCGTTTCGGCAGCTCACGCGCGAGAACCGGCAGCCAACGATGTTCCATGGCGACTTGCGGCGCATACACATCGGCAGTGGGAAGCCGTACCGAGAGGTGATCGCCGAGACGCAACGTTGTGTTGTCCCACCCATCAACTGCGACTGGCACGAGCGGGAGATGCGACCACTCCGGATACTGCTCCGCAACCAAGGAGGCGGCGACTGCGACCGAGACGGGTTGCCGCAGGAGACCACCGTGTTCGTCGAGCGCGGCGGCGACATGAACATCGAGGTGGGTGTCGACTCCACCTGTGATCTGTGTTCCCATGTTCGTGCCTTCTCTCTGCGTCAACCAGTAGGGAAGACACCACCCTGCCGGGACGGCGGACAAGACAACGACGAGCCTCTTCGACAGGCTCCTCGTAGGTCACTCCTCCCGACCGGTAGGTGTCGGGTGGGCACCCGGCCAGGCCGACAGATCAATCTCAGGACAGCCCAGAAAGACCCGGCGTCAGCCCGTGCACTTGAGTCAGACCTGACCCGGGTACCCACGACACGAATACTCGTTGCCCGGTCCGGGCGCGTCCGTGGGCAGTTCGGTGCGCACCGCTCTCGGCTATGGAGGGGCCCCTCTCAGTATGAGCGGACCCCTTCTCGCCCAACTACCACTCCTTACGGTGCCGCCAGCGGAACCATGCCGCGATGGTGATCTGCATCAGGTCCCCGATCGCGAAACCCGTCAGTACGGCTCCAACGATGTCCCATACCTGCGTTCCCTGGCTGAACGCAAGAGCGGCGAGCACAGCCTTGGCGACAAGGGTCGTTGCCTGGTAAGAGACCGCCGTCGAGAACCGCAACCGGGACCTCCCCACCGTAAATCATCACGACGCTTGAAGAGCCTGCAACGCCTTGGTCACAAGTCATCGGCTGTGCACGCACGCATGATGCCCGGTCGGACGCGGTTCCGGAAGCCGGCGGCGAGGGGACGCGGCGCGTCCCGCGCGACCCGGTCGCTCGGTCGGGTCAGCCGGAGAGGTCGATCCTCAGGGTGAGGATGCCGTCGGTGAACTCCCAGGTGGCGTCGCCGATGATGGCGAAGTCCATGAAGTCGCGCTGCGCCTGGTCCACGAACCGCTGTCGGTCCGCCCCCGCGACGGGCGGCAGCGGACGGTCGCGCACCGCGGCGGCGCGCTCGCGGAAGCGGGCGATCATGGCGTCGACGTCGAGCTCGTCAGCCATGGCGCTCAGCCCACCACGCGCTCGATGAACGCATCGATGCGTTCGTTGGCGCGCTTCGACAGCTCGGTGGGGAACGCGTTGAACGCGTGGATGCAGTCGGGGTACACCGCGAGCTCCGACTCGTTGCCGTAGGCCTCCCAGCGCGCGGCCATGAAGAGGCTGTCGTCGAGCAGGTGGTCGGCGCTGCCGACGGTGAAGAGCGCCGGCGGGAGGTCGTGGAGGTCGGCGTAGAGCGGCGAGATGCTCGGCACCTTGCAGTCATCCGGGCCGAGCCCGGGCAGGAAGCACTCGTTCACGAACTGGAACAGCCCGTCGGCGAGGATGTCGGGCACGTCGGACGGCCGTGCGCCCCGCACACACGGGGTGCCCGACAGGTCGTAGGCACCGAACACGAGGTTGACGCCGATGACACGGTCGATGGCGTCGAGCTCGTCGCGGATGCGCAGCGTCGTGAGCGCGGCGTAGTAGCCCCCGGCCGACTCCCCACCGATCAGGATGCGCGGCGAGCCGAACTCGGCCTCGCCGCGCTCCACCAGCCAACGCGCCACGGCAAGGCAGTCGTCGGACCCCGCGGGGTGCGGGTGTTCGGGCGCGAGGCGATAGTCGACGGAGACCACCGCCAGGTCGAAGCGTGACGACAGGTCGGCGTTGGCGACGTCGTTCATCAACGGTGACCCGAGGATCATCGCCCCGCCGTGGAAGTGGAGGTAGACCGCCTTCGCCGGGCGCGCGGGTCGGAACACACGACACGGCACGCCTGCGATCTCACGGTCGATGCCCCCGGGTGACGTGGCTTCGAACGCCCTCATCATCTCCCGCTGTGAGCGCACGCGCTCGTCGCGGTCGGCCGACACCGCCCCCTCCGACGCACCCGCCGCGAACATCTCTGCGATCGCGGTTGCGGTCGCACGGGCTTCGTCGCGCATGCCCTCGTAGTCTTCCGGCCACAGCGTCATGCCCTCGACGCTATCGCGGTCAGGTGCGCGGTTCTCCGGGACGCGCGCGACGAGGACACGGGCGCGACCCGACGAGATCGCGGTCGACCCGCACGTCGGTGAAGCCGGCCGCGGCGGCGAGCTCGTGGGCGCGATCGGCTTGGTGTGGTGCGAGCTCCAGCACCAGCGCACCGCCGGCGGTGTCGAGCCACGCGGGTGCGCCAGCGATCAGCTCTTCGAGTGCCTCGTAGCCCGTCGGTCCGCTCACCAGCGCCGAGCGCGGCTCCCAGTCGACGACGTCGCGCGGCAGGTCGGTCACCTCGTGCTCGGCGACGTAGGGCGGGTTCGACACGATCACGCGCAACGCGCCCTGCAATTCGGGCGGCAGCGCGCCGTACCAGGATCCCTCGGCCACGCGCACCCGCGTCGCCGCCGATCCGATCCCGGCCACGTTGGCGCGCGCGACTGCCAGCGCGTCGGCGCTGGCGTCGGCGGCCCACACCTCGGCGTCGGGCAATTCGCGTGCGAGCGCGAGGGCGATCGCGCCCGAACCGGTACCGAGGTCGGCGACCGCGTACACGGTGTCGGCCGCGAGCCAGCCGTCGTGCTTCCCGCGGCGGGCACCGAGGCGCACGGCTTCGTCGATCGCGGTCTGCGCGACGACCTCGGTCTCGGGTCGCGGCACCAGCACGCGCGGGTCGACGAGAAGATCGACGCCGAGGAAGTCCCACCGCCCGAGCACGTACTGCAACGGTTCGCCACCGTCGCGGCGGTCGAGCATGTCCTGGAGGTGTTGGACCGCGGGCGCGGGCGCGAGCTCGTGGTCGTTGATGAGCAGTTCGGCGCCCTCGTATCCCGACACGCGCTCGACCATCCAGCGCGCCTCCTGATCGGGTTGCAGCACGTTGCGCTCGCGCAGGCGCGCCTCTGCGCGCCTGCGGAGGTCGGCCCAGGTGGGCGCGGTCTCGGTCACGCCGAGTTCACGGAGCGTCGTCGCCGAGTTGGCGCTGGCGCTCGTCGGACATGAGCGCGTCGGTGAGGTCGTCGAGCTGGCCGGCGAGCACCTGGTCGAGGGAGTGCAGCGTGAGCCCGATGCGATGATCGGTCACGCGGTTCTCCTTGTAGTTGTAGGTGCGGATCTTGTCCGAACGTCCACCGCTCTTCACCTGGCCCCGCCGCGCCGACGACAGCTCTGCCTCTTGACGCTCGCGCTCGATCTCGTACAGGCGGCTGCGCAGGATGCGCATCGCCTTCTCCTTGTTCTGCAGCTGGCTCTTCTCGTCCTGACAGGTGACGACGAGACCCGATGGCTTGTGCGTGATGCGCACCGCGGAGTCGGTGGTGTTCACCGACTGCCCGCCGGGTCCGCTCGACCGGTACACGTCGATCTCGAGCTCGTTGGGATCGATGGTCACGTCGATCTCCGCCGCTTCGGGGAGGACGGTCACCGTCGCGGCACTGGTGTGCACGCGACCCTGGCTCTCGGTCGCCGGAACCCGCTGCACCCGGTGGGGGCCGGCCTCGTGCTTGAGGCGCGACCACGCGTCGTCGCCCTTCACCACGAACGTGACCTCGCGCATGCCGCCCATGTCGGACAACTGGCTGGCCAGCGTCTCCACCTTCCAGTGGTGGAGATCGGCGTAGCGCTGGTACATCTCATAGAGGTCCGCGGCCCAGAGGTTGCCTTCCTCACCGCCCTCGCCGCCACGGATCTCGACGATGACGTTCTTGCCGTCGTCGGGATCGCGCGGGACGAGCAACGCGCGGAGACGCGTGTCGAGCACGGCGAGCGCGCCCTGCTTGGTCTCGATCTCGCTTTCGAGGTACTCGCGCATCTCGGCATCGGGCTCGCCGGTCAACATCTCACGAGCTTCGGCCAGCTCGGTCTCGGTGGTGCGGTACGAGCGGTACGCCTCGACCACCGGCCGCAGCTCCGCCATCCGGCGGCCCGCCGCGGCGGCCGCCTGTTGGTCTCCCGACGCATAGAGCTCGGAGAGCTGTCCCTCCAGCTTCTCCATCTCGGTCTCGAGCTCTGCGAGTCGGTCGAACACGCGGTTCAGAGTACCGGCACCCTCTCGCGAGCCTCTCAGGCGATGACGCCCGCAATGGGCGTGAACTCACTCCCGATGAGCGATTCGGCCTCGACGCCGAGCCAGTCCTGGAGCGCGGTCGCGTAGAGCGAGCGGAAGTCCGTGGTGGCGACGAGGTTGCCGTGGTCGTCGAGCTGCGTCAGTGAAGGCGGCGCGCCGTATCGGCCGCCCTTCACCGACGCGCCGATGAGGAACTGCGGCGCCGCGGTGCCGTGATCGGTGCCACTGCCGTTCTCAGCTGGTCGGCGACCGAACTCCGACACCGTCATCACGATCGCGCGGTCGGACACCCCCGCGGCTTCGAGCGCGCCGAAGAAGGAATCGAGCCCTGCGTCGAGATCGCGCATGAGCGCCGGGTGACGCGTGGCCTCGCCCTGGTGGGTGTCGTAGTCACCGAGCCCGTTCACGTAGATCACGCGCGGCGCGTGCTCGGCGACGACGAGTTGCGCGGCGAGGGTGAGCGCGCTGGTCGCGCTCTGCTCCTGCCCGTAGCCCTCGTCGGTGCCGACGCCCTTCGGGGCGACGAGTCGGCCGGCGAGATCGCGCCGCGCCCGAGCGGTCGAGCGGATGGCCTGCTCGATGGCACCGAGCGCGGTCGTCGGGTCGGTGTCGGCTGGCGCGAAGCGCGACCACGCGGCGACGAGGTCGTCAGGTGACTCGACCCACGACGGAAGCTGGGGCTGCAGGCCGGTGGCGTCGGCGATCGACGTGGCGAACGACCGGGAGCCGAGCAGCGCGGGCGACGGCACCGGGCCGATCCCCACCGCCGCGAGGGGGTCGTCGAACCCGACGGTGGCGTCGAGGTAACGGCCCAACCAGCCACGCGTTCCCGTCGCGGCCGGCGCGCCCGACCACCACGTCGCGAGCGACGCGAAGTGGGAGAGGTCAGGGTCGGGATAGCCGACACCTTCGACGATTGCGACGCGGCCATCGTGGTAGCGCGCCGCGAGCTTCGCCAGCTCGGGCGCGAGGCCCACGGAGTCGTCGAGTGCGATGGCGTCACTCACTCCCAGCGTGGGCCGCAGCGCGCGGTATGCAGGGTCGGTCATCGGCACCACGGTGTTGAGACCGTCGTTGCCACCCGCCAGCTCCACGACCACCAGCGTGCGGTCGTCGCGGCCGGAGAGGTGCGGGCCCAGCGTCGTGGTGGGCGCGCTCGAGGGCGACGACGATCCACCGTCGGTCCAGACCGTGAGTCCGTAACCCGCCGCCACCGCCGCGGTGCTCGCGACCCCGAGACCAGTCAGGAATCGGCGCCGACTGATGCCCTCCTCGCGGTGGAATCGGTGATCGGTCATGTGAGCGTGTACTCCGGAGAAGCGGCCGCCAGCACGAACCGGCGGCCGGGGTCGCGTTCCGCGTGCAGCACCGATCGGGTGGTGTCGCTCACGTCGAAGAGCCCGAAGCGTGCGAGCAGATCGTCGACCGACGTGGTGGCCGGTGGTCCGTCGACGGCCTGCACGAGGTCGAAGGTGTGCACGAGGTTGCTCGGCCCCAGGAGGCGCGCGCCCTTGGGGTAGCCGGCCACGTTGGGCGGGACGAACGGCAGGTAGCTCATCGCACGCAACGCTCGCGCCGGACCGAGCGCCTGCTTCCGCTTCGCCGCCGCGCCGGATGCCTGCACGATGCCGACGAGCTTCTCGACCGGCGACCGGTACTTGCTGCGCACCGCGGCGTCGGACGTGAACGCGTCGTGGTGCACGATGGCCTCGACCAACGGGCGGATCTCGTAGTCACGACGGAAGTCGCGCGCGAGCGCGACGGTGGTGGCGTCGTCGGGCTCGAGTCCCACCAGGTCGCGCCACAGCTTGGTGACGACGAAGCGCGCGGTCTCGGGTTGGTCGAGGATCACGTCGAGCGCGCCGTCCATGTCGAGTGGTGCTGTGGTGCCGAGCAGGGTCTTGGTGTCGGAGTCGTGGCGCCGGGGAACGAACACCGCGCTCCAAGGCGCCGCGCCGAGCCGGGCCAGCGCGGGCCGCCCGGGGACGGCGACGACCCAGCCGGTGAACGCGCGCGCCGCCGCCACGACGTCGTCCTGCGTGTAGCCGCTGTCGCGACCCATCGTGAACAGCTCGAGGCACTCGCGTCCGAAGTTCTCGTTGCGCTCGTTCGCCGCGTTGGTGATGCCGTCGAGGTACAAGAGCATCGCCGGATCGCGCGCGACGGCCTTCAGCAGCTCGCCGAAGTTGCCGAGCGCGTGCTGGCGCAGGGTGACGTGTTGTTGCAGCACGAGGTAGGGCACACGCACCTTCACCACCGACGTGGCGAAGTGATCGTGCCAGAACCACGTGAGGCGTTCCTCGACCAGGCGATCGGGTTGCTGCATGCGGCCGACCCACCAGTCGACCATCTCGAGCACCTCGCGCACCTTGTTGCCCGACTTCACGTCGGTCGGTACCGGCAACTCCAGCGGCACGACCGCCGGGCCCGACGTGTCGAGCGCTCGCGCGACGGCGGCGTCGCTGTCGTCCGCCGCGGCGACGAGGTCTGGGTGCACCCCCATCGAGAGGCGCCGGACGACGTGGGCGATGCGTTCGCGGTCGGAGACTGCCACTCCCCGACTGTCGCGTCCCGACGTCAGGAGAATGTCAGGGCCGTGCTGTCATTCGGCGTTGCTCGTGCGTCGTCGTGACGCACCGACCACGCCAGATCGCAGGTCAGGGTCAGCCGAGTGCGGGGCGCGGGAACGCCGCCGGGGCGGTGACCGGGCGGCGGGCGCGGGCGTCGACCTCGGCGAGCTGCTCGGCGGTGAGGACCGCTCGCAGCGACGCCACCGCCACCTCGACCTGGTCGATGGTGGGCTGACGGGTGGTGAGGCGCTGCAGCAGCAGGCCTGGCTTCATGGCGACGCGGACCCAGGCCCGGTCCATGTGCCTGGCCGCGAAGCGGATGACCTCGTAGCTCACGCCCGCGATCACCGGCAGCAGGATGATGCGGCTCAGGATCAGCAGCGCCCAACCGGGACGCCCGATGAAGGAGTAGACGACGATGGTGATGACCATCACCGTGAGCAGGAAGTTGGTGCCGCACCGCACGTGTGACGTGTCGAACTTCTGCGCCTCCTCAGCGGTGAGCTCGACGTCGTTCTCGTAGGCGGCGATCGCCTTGTGCTCCGCGCCGTGGTACATGAAGACGCGCTTGATGTCCTTCATCTGGCCGATGAGCAGCAGGTAGCCGAGGAAGATCGCGAGCCGCAGCGCACCCTCGGCGACGTGGAACCAGAACCCGTCGACGCCGAGGAAGTTGCCGAGGCCGTTGGCCGCGACCGCGGGCAACACGATGAAGATCGCGGTGAAGAACGCGAGCGCGATCCCGATCGTCCACCCCATCGCCTTCGAGGAGATCTGCTCCTCTTCCGGGATCTGGCGGTTCGCCGACCAGGTGAGCGCCTTCATCCCGAGCGTCATCGACTCCGCCAGCGCCATGACGCCGCGCGCCAGCGGGATCTTCGCCCATTTCTCCGCCCAATTCGGCGTGTCGTGGGTCTCGATCTCGATGTCGCCTTCCGGTGTGCGCACTGCGATCGCGTACGACCGCTCGCCGCGCATCATGACCCCTTCGACGACCGCCTGGCCGCCCATGTAGCGGGGGCTCGAGGAGGGGGACCCGTCACTCATGGGTTCAGGCCTCGGCCGGTGCCTTCTCGGCGGCCGCGTCCTTGGTGCCCTTGACACCCTTCTTGGCCGGCGCCGACTTGGCGAGCCGGCGGTTGAACCGCTCGACGCGGCCACCGGTGTCGACGAGCTTCTGCTTGCCGGTGAAGAAGGGGTGGCACTCCGAGCAGAGCTCGACGCGCAGGGAGGGGACGGTCGAGCGGGTGGTGAACTCGTTGCCGCAGGAGCAGTGCACCTGGCACTCGACGTACTCGGGGTGGATTCCGGTCTTCATGATCTGTCCAGTCTAGGAGACGCTGGGCGCCCGAAATTCACGGGCAGTGGCCAAGAGAACACCAGCGGCGGGCAATTGATTTCCTCGCGACGGCCTTGACGGGTCGGGTCAGCTCCCGGGCGAAGGGGCCTTGCCGATCTCCCGCAGGAACTCGTTGTTGTCCTTCGTGGTGCGGATCTTCTCGAGGAGGAGCTCGACGCCCTTGCCCTCCTCGAGCGCGTTCAGCACCCGCCGCAGCTTCCACACCTGCTGGAGCTGGTGGCGGTCGAAGAGCAGCTCCTCGTGGCGCGTGCTCGACGCGGCGACGTCGATCGCCGGATAGATGCGGCGCTCGGCGAGGTGACGGTCGAGGCGCAGCTCCATGTTGCCGGTGCCCTTGAACTCCTCGAAGATCACCTCGTCCATGCGGCTGCCCGTCTCGATCAGCGCGGTGGCGATGATCGTGAGCGAGCCGCCCTCCTCCACGTTGCGCGCGGCACCGAAGAACTTCTTCGGCGGGTAGAGCGCGGTGGAGTCGACCCCACCCGACATGATTCGACCCGAAGTGGGCGCAGCGAGGTTGTACGCACGCGCGAGTCGGGTGATGCCGTCGAGCACCACGACGACGTCCTTGCCGTGCTCGACCAGCCGCTTGGCCCGCTCGATGGCGAGCTCGGCGACCTGGGTGTGCTCGTCGGCGGGGCGGTCGAACGTGCTCGCCACCACTTCGCCACGTTGCACGTGGCGCTTCATGTCGGTGACCTCTTCGGGCCGCTCGTCCACGAGCAGCACCATGAGGTGCACCTCGGGGTTGTTGCGCTCGATCGCGTACACGAGTTGCTTGAGGATCGTGGTCTTGCCTGCCTTCGGCGGCGAGACGACGAGGCCGCGTTGACCCTTCCCGATCGGCGCGATCAGGTCGATGATGCGGCCGGTGATCTCCTGGGGATCGGAACCGACCTCGAGGTGGAGCTTGTCGTCGGGGAACAGCGGCGTGAGATCTTCGAAGCGCGGTCGCGCGCGGGCGTCGTCCGGCGTCATGCCGTTGATGTCGTCGACGCGCAGCAGCGCGGGATACTTCTCGTTGCTCGCCTGCGGGCGCGAGGTGCCGGTGACGAAGTCGCCCTTGCGCAGCGCGAAGCGACGCACCTGGGACGCCGAGACGTACACGTCCTTCTGCGCCGGCAGGTAGCCGTCGCCCCGGAGGAAGCCATAGCCCTCGGGGCGCAGGTCGAGCAGACCCTGCGCCGGGATCGGATCGCCCTGGTACTCGCCGGGTCGGCCGTCGCCCGGCTGGTCCTGACCGCCGCGGCCGCGCCGGCGCCGCCGGCCGCGCCGATTCCCCTCGCCGAACGACTGGCGCTCGTCCTCGGCGTCGTTGTTGTCACCGCCGTCGTCGGAGTCGTCGTCGCTCGAGTCGTCGTCGCCGGTGGCGTCGGAACGTTCGGTGCCGTCGGAGCCGCGGTCGTCGGTGTGGGTGCCGGTGTCGCTGCCGGTGTCGGGTTCCGCGACCGGTGCCGGCGCCGCGCGTCGTCCACGCGCGCGCGGCATCGGCTCCGCGGCTTCGGGGGCGTCACCGCCGAGTGCGTCCTCCTCGGCCGCCAGCGCAGCGAGGTCGTCGTCGGCGGGGAGCTGCGACGCGCGCGCCGAGCGCACCCGACGCGGCTTCGTGGCCGGCTTCGCCGCCGGTTCGGACGTGGCCTCGGTGGACGACGACGCGTCGCCGCCGTTGGCCGCGGTGAGGATCGCTTCGATGAGATCGGCCTTGCGCATGCGCGTCGCGGCCTTCACCCCGATCGCCCCCGCGATGGTGTGGAGCTCGTCGCGGTCCTTGCCGGCGAGGACCGACCGGTCGATCTGCTGCTCCGTGGCCATTGCTGCTCCTCCCACCCGGCGCACACCGCGCGCGCTGGCACGCGGGAAGGTCGGGCACGGTTGTCAGACCTCGACAGCTTGGGGGTCCCTGCCGGGGCTTCGGCACCTGAAACCGGGACCTCGTCCAGTGAACTGGGCGAAGCATCGACCGGCGGCGGGCGCCACTGTAACAGGCGGGAGACTTACGCGAGAAGGCGCGCCATGAGGTCGTGCGCGGGCACGGGCGCCTGGCCGGCGACGCCGCGTTCGGTGTACTCGCCGCCGGCGCCGGAGAGGTCGGTGCCGTACAAGAGGTACGGCACCGGGTCCGACGTGTGCGTGCGCGTCGCGCACGGGGTGGCGTGATCGGGCAGGAGCAGCAGGCGGAAGGGCTGGTCACCGAGCGCGTCGACGAGCGGTCCGATGATCTCCGCGTCCCAGCGCTCGAGCGACGTGACCTTCTCGTCGATCGCGCCCTGGTGCCCGGCTTCGTCGGTGGCCTCGACGTGCAGGAGGAAGAGGTCTCGGTCGGCGAGCGACATGATCGCGGCGTCGCGCTGCGCGACGTAGTCGTTGTCGAACCCGGCCGTCGCGCCGGGAACGTCGAGCACCTCGATGCCCGACAGCACTCCGAGACCGCGCACGAGGTCGACCGCCGACGACAGCCGGCCGTGGACACCGTGCCGCGCGGCGAAGTCGGGCAGCTGCGGACGCGTGCCCTGCCCCCACAGCCAGATCTGGGTGGCGATCGAGTCGACATCGGCCGCCGCGCACGCGACGACCGGCTTCGACGCGTCCATCAGTGCGCTGAGCTTGGCCGCCGCCGGACCGGTGGGCAGCACGATCGGCTGGCCCGTGAGGTCGTGGGGCGGTACGCACTCCGCATCGCCGAACTCGCTCGGCATCACGCAGAGGTGTCGGTACTCGACGCCGGGATGGAAGCGCACGCCGTCACGCCCGTTGCCGAGGGCGTCATCGAGCGCGGCGACGATCACGTGGCTCTGCTCGCTGCTGATGTGGCCGGCGGCGAAGTCGACCATCACCTGGCGGCCCGATGCGTCGGTACCGACGGTGACGAGGTTGCAGCGGAACGCCACCTCGCCGGGCGCGAGGTCGACGCCCATCGCGGCGGCCTCGATCGGCGCGCGACCGGTGTGGTACTCGGTGGGGTCGTACCCGAGGATGGCGAGGTTCCCGACGTCGCTCCCCGGCGGAAGCCCGTCGGGGATCACCTCGGCCAGCCCCACCTCCGCCGATGCCGCGAGACGCGCCAGGTTGGGCATGCGCGCGGCTTCGAGCGGCGTGCGCCCGTCGAGCTCGCCGAGCGGTTCGTCGGCGCAACCGTCGGGCACCAGCACGAGGTACTTCATCGCGCGAGGTTACGCGACGGGGTGGCGCGAGGTCTCGGCGGAACCGCGAGACGGTACGGTGCGGAGGTCATGCGCCACCTCCGGGTCCGTGCCGCGATCGGGAGCACGATCGGCCTCGTCCTCGTTGCGGTCTGCGCCCTCGGCACCTCGCACACCGCGGTGGCTGCGGCCGCCGCGGCACCGGAGCTGCACCTCACCCGGGTGACCGACCTCGAGGGCGTCACCACGGTCGCGTCGCGGATCGGAACCCGCACGCTCTATCTCGCGCAGCAGAACGGGGTCGTCCGTTCGTTGCGCAACGGCCGGCTGGCGTCGACGCCGGTCATCGACCTCCGCGAGCGGGTGAGCCAGGACGGTGGTGAGCGCGGTCTGCTCGGCATGACGTTCTCGCCCGACGGCACGCGGCTCTACCTGCACTACAGCGACACCGATGGCAACACGCAGGTCGACGGCTACACGATGTCCGGAGGTCGCGCGCGGCCGTCGAGCCGGAAGTCGGTCCTGCACGTCGACCAGCCGCAATCGAACCACAACGGTGGCCAGCTCGCGTTCGGTCCCGACGGGTACCTCTACGTCGGACTCGGCGACGGCGGCAATGCGGGCGACCTGGGGCCCGGTCACGTGGGTGGGGGCAACGCGCAGTCACTCGCCACGTTGCTCGGGAAGATCCTGCGCATCGCCCCCGATCCCGCGCCTGGTGGCCCTGCCTACTCGGTACCGCCGGACAACCCGTTCGTCGCGCTCGACGGTGCGCGCCCCGAGATCTGGTCCTACGGGCTGCGCAACCCGTGGCGGTTCTCGTTCGACGCGGAGACCGGTGACCTCTGGATCGGCGACGTCGGGCAGAACCAGTACGAGGAGATCGACCGTGTGCCCGCGACCAGCGGACGCGCCGCGGGCAAGGGCGTCAACTTCGGTTGGAACCGGCTCGAAGGTGACCACGCCTATCGCGGCAGCGCGCCCGACGACGCCGATCCCCCCGTGTACGAGATCCCGCACGAGACCGGCGCCTGCGCGGTCGTCGGCGGCTACGTCTACCGCGGCACCAGGATCTCCGATCTCGTGGGCGACTACCTCTTCAGCGACAACTGCGACGGCACCATCCGTCTGCTCGTGCCCGACGGCAGTGGCGTCGCGATGCGCGACTCGGGTATCGAAGCCGCGAGCGTCTCGAGCTTCGGTCAGGCTGACGACGGCACCCTCTACGTCGCGTCCCTGAGCGACGGCGTCTACCGCATCGACCCAGGCTGACCGCCCTCGCTCCCCTGTTCCTGCGGCAGGGGCGGAGGCGTCAGTCGAAGACGACCGTCCTGCGACCGTGGACGAGGACGCGGTGTTCGACGTGCGCGTGCACCGCTCGCGCGAGCACCACGACCTCGAGGTCGCGTCCGCGACGCTGGAGATCCTCGACTGCATCGCGGTGACTGACCCGCACGACGTCCTGGTCGATGATCGGGCCGTCGTCGAGCACCGCGGTCGCGTAGTGCGCGGTGACCCCGACGATCTTCACGCCGCGTTCGTGGGCCTGGTGGTAAGGGCGGCCGCCCATGAACGCGGGCAGGAACGAGTGGTGGATGTTGATGATGCGGTCGGGCCACCGCGCGACGAACTCAGGCGTGAGGATCTGCATGTAGCGGGCGAGCACCACGAGCGTCACCTCGTGCGAGGCGAGCACCGCCTGCATCGCGAGCTCCTGCTCCGCCTTCGTGTCGGGCGTGACCGGGAGGTGCACGAACTCCACGCCGAACCACTCCGCGACTTCGGCGTGGTCGGCATGATTGGAGATCACCACGGCTACGTCGATCGCGAGCTCTCCGCGGCGTGAGCGCGCCAACAGGTCGACGAGACAGTGCGCTTCCTTCGACACGAGCACGCCGACGCGCGGCATGTCGTCGGAGCAGCGCACCGTGCACTGCATGCCGAACCGTTCGACGATGGGACGGAACGCCGGTTCGATCTCGTCGCGAGCGAGATCGCAGCCGTCGAGCAGGAACTCGACCCGCTGGAAGAACACGCCGTCGGTGCGGTCGGTGTGCTGCTGGGCGTCGACGATGTTGCCGCCGTGGCGGTAGACGAACTCGGCGGTGGCGGCGACGACGCCGGGCTGGTCGGGGCACGACAGCAGCAGCACTGCGGTGGGGCCGAGCACGTCGGTCACCCCGAGCGCTTGATCACGAGGCCCGCGACGCGTCGCGTGATGCCCGCGGGCGACACGCTCGAGAATGCCGCCGCGGTCTGGTTGAGCACGCCCGGGATGGAGACCGAGCGACCGCGATCGAGGTCGCGCAGCGCGGCGGCGACGACGGTGTCGGCCGACTGCCAGACGAACTCGGGCATCTCGCTCTCGCCGAGACCGGCGCGATCGTGGAACTCGGTGTGCGTGTAGCCCGGGCACACCAGCATCACGGTGACACCGGTCCCCCGTACCTCCTCGCGCACGGCGTGGGTGAAGCTGTGCACGAACGCCTTGGTGGCCCCATAGGTCGCGCTGATCGGGTTGGGCTGGTAGGCCGCGAGCGACGCAACGTTCAGGATCGCGCCGGCGCGTCGAGGCTCCATCGCCCCGAGTGCGGCGTGGGTGAGGCGGAGCAATGCGACGACGTTGAGCTCGACTTCCTCCACCTCGTGGACGACGTCGAGCTCGGCGAAGCGACCGTAGGTACCGAAGCCGGCGTTGTTCACGAGGAGGTCGACCGGACGGTCGACCTCGGTGAGGCGACCCTCGACCGCGCTGACACCGGCGTCGGTCAGCAGGTCGGCGGCCAGCACCTCGGCGTCGACGCCATGCGCGGTCGTGAGCTCCGACGCGAGATCCTCGAGCCGGGCCTCGTCGCGTGCCACGAGCACGAGACGGTGACCGCGCGCCGCGAGTCCGGCGGCGAAGGCACGGCCGATGCCGGCCGACGCGCCGGTGACCAGCGCGACAGTCACGCCGCGCCCATCAGGAGAGGTCCAGCGCGGCCGCGACCGTCGCGGCCCGGGCATCGACCGCTTCGCCGACCTGCACCTCGGCAATCGCGCGGTCGGGATCCTTCAAGCCGTGGCCGGTGACGGTGCACACCGCCACGTCGTCGGCCACCAGCAGACCGTCAGCCGCGGCCTGGAGCAGCCCCGCCACCGACGCCGCCGATGCCGGTTCGACGAAGCACCCCTCCTCCGCCGCCAGCATCCGGTAGGCCTCGATGATCTGGCTGTCGGTGACCTCGCCGATGTGCCCGCCCGATTGGTCGCGAGCGTCGACGGCGCCCTGCCACGAGGCCGGGTTGCCGATCTGGATCGCGGTGGCGAGGGTCTCCGGGTGCAGCACCGGCTCACCCCGCACGATGGGCGCAGCGCCCGATGCTTGCCACCCGAGCATGCGTGGCGAGTGCGTGGCGCGACCGAGCGCGGCGTACTCGGAGTAGCCCCGCCAGTACGCAGTGATGTTGCCGGCATTGCCGACCGGGATGGAGTGGATCGTGGGCGCGTCGCCGAGCACGTCGATGATCTCGAACGCAGCCGTCTTCTGACCCTCGATGCGCACCGGATTGACGGAGTTGACCACCTCGACGCCGGGGCGCGCCCCCAACTCGCGCACGATCTCCAGCGCGCGGTCGAAGTTGCCGTGCACCGGCACCACCTGCGCGCCGTGGATCAGCGCCTGCGCGAGCTTCCCGAGCGCGATCTGGCCCTGTGGGATCACGACGGCGCACATGAGACCGGCGCGCGCCGCGTAGGCGGCCGCCGACGCCGACGTGTTGCCGGTCGACGCGCAGATCACGACCTTGGCGCCGCGCTCCACGGCGACCGAGATCGCCATGGTCATGCCGCGGTCCTTGAACGACCCGGTGGGGTTGAGCCCCTCCACCTTGAGGTACGCGCGCGCGATCCCCGCCTGCTGCGCGACGCGCGGCGCCTCGAGCAACGGCGTGTTGCCCTCGAGCAGCGTGATCACCGGCGTCGACTCGGTGACGGGCAGGTGCTCGCGGTACTCCTCGATGAGCCCCCGCCATCCGCTCGCGCTCACTCTTCCTCCCCGCTCTCGGCGCCTGCGGCGCCGGGCCGCTGGGCCACGTTCGCGAGCCGGCACGCTCTCCGCGTCGCTGCGCTCACTCTTCCTCCCCGATGACGCGCAGCACCGAGCCGACGCGGTGCACCGGTTCGAGCTCGGCAACCGCCGCAGCCGCGCTGCGGAGATCGGCCTCACGCGCCTTGTGGGTGACGAAGATGAGGCGGGCGTCGTCGCCGATCCCACGCTGACGCATCGAACGCACCGACACCCCGCGGCTGCCGAACTCGCCCGTGATGGCGTGCAGCACACCCGGTCGGTCTGCCACCTCCATCTGGAGGTAGAACTGCGACTCGACGTTCTCGATGGCGCGGATCGGGCGGGCGGCCATCGTGCCGATGGTGGCGCCCTTGCGTCCCTCCACCAGGTTCTTCGCCGCGTCGACCAGGTCGCCGAGCACCGCCGATGCGGTGGGCATGCCGCCCGCGCCGCGACCGTAGAGCATGAGCTCGCCGACCGCATCGCCCTCGATGAACACCGCGTTGAACGCGTCGCGCACCGACGCGAGTGGATGCTGCTCGGGCACCATCGCCGGGTGCACCCGCACCGCGATCTCGCCGTCGAAGTCTTCGGCGATCGCGAGCAGCTTCACCACGTAGCCAAGGTCGCGCGCCGACGCGATGTCATCGGCGGTGATGCTCGTGATCCCCTCTCGATACACGTCGCTCGCGACGACACGCGCACCGAACGCGATGGAGGCGATGATGGCGGCCTTCGCGGCCGCGTCGAAGCCCTCGACGTCGGCGGTGGGGTCGGACTCGGCGAACCCGAGCCGCTGCGCGTCGGCGAGCGCGTCGGCGAACGACGCGCCGTGGTCGGTCATGCCGGTGAGGATGTAGTTGGTCGTGCCGTTGACGATTCCCATCACCCGGCGGATGCGATCACCCGCGAGTGACTCGCGCAGCGGGCGGATGAGCGGGATGCCACCGCCCACCGACGCCTCGAACAGGATGTCGACACCCGCACCCTCGGCGGTCTCGAACAGCTCGCGACCGTGGGTGGCCACGAGCTCCTTGTTGGCGGTCACGACCGGCTTGCCGCCCATCAGCGCCTCGACGATGAAGCGGCGAGCCGGCTCGATGCCGCCGATGACCTCCACGACGATGTCGACGTCGGGGTCGTCGACCACCGCACCGGCGTCGTCGGTGAAGCAGCGGCTCGGCAACGGCAGGTCGCGGTCCTTGGTGAGGTCGTGCACCGCCACCCGGGTCACCTCGAGCGGCACGCCGGCGCGGGCCTCGATCACATCGGCGTGGTCGTGGATGAGGCGCACGAGTGCACCGCCCACGTGACCGCAGCCGAGGATCCCGACCCGTACCCGCTCGTCCATCAGCTCGGGTCGATTCCGCTACGACGTCCCCACGACACGACGGGTCGCTCGCGCCCTCCACGCCTCCGCTGCATCTCCATGATCATCAGTCTCCTTCAGACGCGACTTCGCGCGCGACGAGATCGTCGAACGTCTCGCGCCGCACGACCACACGGGCGTCTCCGTCGTGCAGGAACACGACGGCCGGCCGGGGCACGAGGTTGTAGTTCGACGCCATGGAGTGGCCGTACGCACCGGTCACGGGCGTGATCAGCACGTCGCCCACTGCGACATCGGCGGGCAGGTGAGCGTCGCGCACGAGCAGGTCGCCCTGTTCGCAGTGCTTGCCCGCGACCGTGGCCACCATCGGCCGTGGCGCGGTGACGCGCGCGGGCAGCGCAGCCTCGTAGTCGGCGCCGTAGGTCGCGGGACGTGGGTTGTCGCTCATGCCGCCGTCGACGGCCACGTAGGTGCGCACGCCGGGAATCTCCTTGATGGTGCCGACGGTGTAGAGGGTGACGCCCGCCGGCCCGGCGATCGAGCGTCCGGCCTCGACGGTGAGTGCGGGCGCGGGGTCGAGCGCGAACGTCGCGCACGCGTCGGCGAAGTTGGCGCGCGTCTCTCGACCGAACTCGGCGATGCTCGGCGCGTCGAGCTCGTCTGCCGTGTAGGGCACGCCGAGGCCACCACCCAGGTTGATCTCCGGGACGGGGACGTCGGTGGCGCGCACGACATCGGCGGCGAGCCCCGCGACCACCGACGCGGCGCGAGCGAACGACTCCAGCACGAGGATCTGCGATCCGATGTGGCAGTGGAAGCCGGCGAAGTGCATCACCTCGGACTTGATGACCCGCAGCGCGGCGTCGCGCGCGCTCCCGTTCGAGACGGTGAAGCCGAACTTCGAGTCGTCGGCGCCGGTGGCGATGTACTCGTGGGTGTGCGCCTCGACACCCGGCGTGACCCGCACCAACACCCGTGCGGGCGCTGTGGCCTTCCTGGCAGCCAGCGCGTCGATCCGGTCGAGCTCGTCGAACGAATCGGCGACGATGCGCCCGACGCCTTGCTCCAGCGCGAGCTGCAACTCGCCGTCGGACTTGTTGTTGCCGTGGAACACGATCCGGGCCGCCGGGAAGCCGGCGTGGAGCGCGAGCTGCAGCTCGCCGCCGGTGGCGACGTCGAGGTGCAACCCCTCGTCGGCCACCAGGTGCGCCATCGCGCCGCAGAGAAACGCCTTGCCCGCGTAGGAGACCGCGTCGGGTCCGAACGCGTCGCGGTACTCCTGTGCCCGAGCTCGAAGCTCGGTCTCCGAGTACACGTAGAGCGGGGTGCCGTGCTCGCGCGCCAACGCCTCGACGTCGACGCCGTCGATCGCCAGCCGGCCGGCGTCGTCGACGGTCGACGTACGAGGCAGGAGGCCCAGCGCGAGCGGAGCCCCCGAATCCCCGTTCACAACTCGAGCTCGTCGTCGTCGAGACGTGTCATCTCGTCGGGCGCGTGCACGCCGAGCACCGTGAGCGCGCTGGCGAGCCCGAGGCGGCACGCTTCCGCGAGCCAGAGGCGCGCCTGGGTGAGCGCGGCGTCGTCGGAGATGACCCGACAGTCGCGGTAGAAGCCATGGAACGACTTGGCGAAGTCGCGCACCCACGTGGTGACGCGGTGCGGCGCGCGCAGCGCGGCCGCTTCGGCCAAGACGTCGGGGTATGCCGCGAGCGCGCGGAGGAGGTCGAGCTCACGCTCGTGCACGAGCGGCGCCAGCGACGTGTCGAGCACCGGCAGTCGCGTGACGCCCACCTCGATCGCCTTGCGACCGATGGAGGCGATGCGCGCGTGCGCGTACTGCACGTAGTAGACGGGATTCTCCATCGACTGCGCGGTGACGATGTCGAGGTCGAAGGTGAGACCGGTGTCGATCCCCTGCAGCAGGAAGGTGAGGCGCGCGACGTCGGGATCGACCTCGTCGAGGATGTCGGCCAGCGCGATGACGTCTCCGGTGCGCTTGGAGATGCGGACCTGCTCGCCCGCCTTCATGAGCTTCACCAGCTGACCGAGCAGCACCTCGGGTTCACCCGCGGGATGGCCCAACGCTTCCATGCCGGCCTGCAGCGATTTCACCTGCCCGTGGTGATCGGCGCCCCAGATGTCGATGAGGTGCTCCCACCCCCGCTCGAACTTGTCGCGGTGGTAGGCGATGTCGTTGCACAAGTAGGTCGTGGAGCCGTCGGACTTCACCAGCACGCGGTCGCGCGGGTCGCCGAAGTCGGTGGCACGCAGCCACGTGGCGCCGTCGCGATCGAAGACCACGCCGCGTGCGCCCAGGTCGTCGAGCACGCGTTTGACGTTGCCCGCCTCGTGCAGCGTGCGTTCCGAGAACCAGGTGTCGAAGTGCACACCGATGCGGGCGAGATCGCCCTGCAGGGTGCGCACGTTGTAGCGGTAGCCCCAGTCCTGCGCCTGCTCCTCGGTCACCGAGTCGCCGAGCTCGGCGCGCATGACCGCGGCCATGTCGATCAGGTACTGGCCCTGGTAGCCATCCTCGGGGGGCGGGCGCCCCTCGTAGCGCGCGAACAGCGACGCCGCGAACGTGTCGAGCTGGTTGCCCGCGTCGTTGAGGTAGTACTCGCGGTGCACGATCGCGCCCTGCGCGGCGAGGAGGTTGGCCAGCGCGTCGCCGACGGCCACCCAGCGGCCGCCGCCGGCGTGGAGCGGGCCGGTGGGGTTGGCGGACACGAACTCGAGGTTGATGCGAAGGCCGTCGAGCGCGTCGCCGTGACCGTAGGTCTCGCCCCTGGCGACCACCGCGAGCAGCACCTCGTGCAACCAGCGGGGATCGAGGTGGAGGTTGAGGAACCCAGGTCCCGCGATCTCGACCCGAGCGAGGTGGGCCGGACGGGCCCGTTCGAGCTCCTCCGCGATCCGGGCCGCGACGTCGCGAGGCGCCAGGCCGAGCGGCTTGGCGAGCTGCAGGGCGACGTTGGTGGTGAAGTCGCCGTGGCCGGCGTCCTTGGGTGGCGTCAGCTCGATGCCGCCCGGCGGCGCGGGGAAGCCGCACGCGTCGAGCGCGCCATGCAGTGCGGCGAGGAGGTGGTCACGGATCACGGCTGCTCTGGCTGGCGCGGCGCCCGGCGCCCTTCGCCGCTCGCCGTGCCCGCGCATGGTAGTGGCGCGGTCCCGACGCCCTCGGGCCGATTCGTGGTGGCCTCCTTCAGCTCCGCGGCGGTCGCCGCGAGCGCAGGGTCGTCCCGGGCCCACGCCGCGTCGGGGTATCGTCAAGCGTCCGGTCAGGGGTGGGAGGGGCAGTGGCAACCACCAACGAAGCACTCGTCACAGCCGCCCGGGAGTCCACCGGTCTGGCCACGGTGTACCGCGCCCTCGACGACCTGGTCGACCTCTACGCGCTCGACGACGCCGCCGTGGTGGTCGACGTTCCCGGGTTCGGACGTCAGGTGATGCGCGCCGGACGCCGTCCACTGCGCGGCGACGAACAGGGTCTCCACGCGGCCGAGCCCGGCCTCTACCTCGAACCCCCGCTCGACGACCCGGTGCTCTCACGACTGATGCTGGCACTCGGCACGCTCGCCCTGCGCCACGACGCCGGGGCAACGACGCCGTCGTGAGCGTGGTGAGCCTCGACGCCCTCGAGCTGCAGCTGCGACGCCTCACCGGCGTCGTGGCCGTCGGCTTCGTGGAGACCGAAGACCTCGTGGTGGTGGAGGTGCAGGCCGGTACGGACGCGTACGACGACCTGGCGCGCGACGCCACCGTCCTCGCCGCCGAGCACGTCCACGGCCCGGTGGCGGTCGAGGTCGTCCGGTGGGGCGACGGCGGCCCCCACCAACCGGAGGCGCGGCTGCGACTGGTCGACCTCGCCACCGATCCGAGTGTGGGTGAGGTCACGGTGCGCCTGGCGCGAGGTGACGACGAGGCGCTCGGGCGGGCGTCGACCGCGGGCGGGCTGCCGGCGGCGGTGGAGGCGACGATCGTCGCCGTCCGCACCTTCGTGCCCGACCTCCCCTACCTGCCGGGGTGGGCCCGCACGGTCGAGACCACCCCCGATCGCCGGTTCCTGGTGGTCGCATCGGTCACCGATCCGCTCTCCCGGACCCACCGCCGCGGCGCCGCCGAGGGCTCCACGCCCATCGAGGGCGCGGTCCGCGCCACGCTCGCCGCACTCAACCGCACCATCAGCCGCGACCTCTGACCCGAACCACCCGGTCGATGTGGAGGCGGGTCAGGCGGGGTCGAGGAGCTCGGTGAAGCCGTAACGGGCGTGGGGGCCGAAGGCGATCTGCTCCAGGACGCCGATGCCCACCTGGTCGCCGCACTTGGCGCGCACGACCTGCTGGAGGTGCTGGTTCTCGTACGCCATCGGGTCGAGGTCGGCGACCTTCCACGACTCCCCCGCGTACGCGAGCTCGCCCTTCCACATGCCGTGACCCCACTCGGGGTGCATGTAGCCGATGCCTTTCATGCGGAAGCAGATGAGCGGCTCGAGGTCGATGTCCTCGCGACGACCGTCGGCGTGCACCAGCGCGATGCGTGCGTGTCCCGCGCGCCGCGTCCCGGGGAGGTAGTCGAGCTCGTGCTCACACCCGGCGAGCACCTCGAGGTCCGGATCCTCGGCACCGGGGATGTCGTCGGGCGACGCGTACACGGGGAGCACCGCACCATCGGTGTGCCAGCGGTTCGCGTTGGCGTCCTCGAACACGCCGAAGTGGGTGCAGCGATCGTCCCAGTGGAGCGGGGCCCACAGGAAGAACGCCTGCAGCGAACCGGGCGGGTTGGGTGCAAGCCCCTGGTCCGGACTACCGACGCCCGCGGAAGCCCCAGCTCCGGTCCTTGGTGCCGTACACGCGGGTCGCGTCGATGGGGACGGTCTTCCCGTCGTACGTGATCTCGCCCTCCCACGTGCCGAACTGCGCGAACCGGGTGACGTCCATGATCGGGCGACGACCGTGGTTGCGGATCTGCCGACCCTCCTCCACGCACGCGGTGCGCGCGGTGAAGGTGAGGTCGGCGCTGATCCCGGTGTCGTTGTCGTCGATGGCGACGCGGATGCGGCGCATCGGTTCGATCACGTCGATCTCGAACGGGCCGATGCGCAGGTCGGTCGGTTCCAGTGGCGCGCGTCGTGACGCGTGGAACGTGTGCTGCTCGCCGTCGCGGACGATGCTGAGACCGCAGTCGAGGATGCCGAGGTTCGGGTACAGCGCGGCACCGATGCCGAAGTAGAACTCGCCGTCGTCCTGGTACCCGTTGAACCAGTAGCGGTCGTAGGTGTTGCGATCTCCGCTCACCGGGGTCGCGATCGGCTGCGACGTCTGGTGGATCGGGTAGTCGTCGAACTTGCTCAGCACTGTGGGCCTCCCCCGGGATCGCCTCGACTCGCGGGCAGCGTAACGCCGGGGATCGCCGGTCGTTCTCGGCGAACTCCCAGGAACACCAGAGGTCGACGCAACCTGCATGTCGGACCATGGCGCTCGTGACCGAGACCGCCGTTGAGCGCACCCCCGAACCGATGTCGCTCGCACCTGCGGTGGAGATCGTCGTGCCCGTCTTCAACGAGGAACACGACCTCGACCCGTCGATCCGCACCTTGCAGGCGTATCTCTCCGACCACTTCACGGTGCCGTGGGCGATCACCATCGTCGACAACGCGAGCACCGACGACACCGAGGTGATCGCGCGCCGACTGGCCGCGACGCTCGAAGGCGTGCGGTTCCTCCACCTCGACGAGAAGGGCCGCGGTCGTGCGCTCCGCACCGCGTGGAGCGCGAGCGACGCGCGCGGTCGTCGCGTACATGGACGTCGACCTCTCGACCGATCTCGACGCGCTCCTCCCGCTCGTCGCGCCGCTGTTGAGCGGCCACAGCGATGTCGCCATCGGCACACGCCTCGCGTCGAACGCACGCGTCGTGCGCGGCCCGAAGCGCGAGCTCATCTCGCGTGGGTACAACCTGCTCCTCCGCACGACGTTGCGCGCCGGCTTCTCCGACGCCCAGTGCGGCTTCAAGGCCCTCCGCGCCGACGTGGCGCGCGAGCTCCTCCCCTTGGTCGAGGACCAGGGCTGGTTCTTCGACACCGAGCTGTTGGTGCTGGCAGAGCACAACGGACTCCGCATCCACGAGGTGCCGGTGGACTGGATCGACGACCCGGTGTCTCGCGTCGACATCGTGCGCACCGCCACCGACGACCTCCGTGGCGTCTGGCGCATGCTGCGTCGCTTTGCGATCGGACGACGGCGAGCTCGCCGACACGACGCGCGACGCGGCCCGCGATTCGATCCCGGTCGATCCGCGGCTCGGACCGCAGGTGGTGCGCTTCGCGTCGATCGGCATCGTCAGCACGGTCGTGTTCGCGGCGTTGTTCGCACTGCTCGACGGTCCGCTCGGACCGGTGGGCGCCGACGTCATCGCGCTGCTGGTGTGCGCGTTCGCCAACACCGCCGCCAACCGACGCCTCACGTTCGCGCTACGCGGGCGCGCCGGACGCGCCCGTCACTACGCCGCGGGCACTGCGCTCGGTCTGCTCCCGCTGGCGCTGACCCTGGCCGCGCTCGCGGTGCTCACCGTGCTCGGCGTGTCGTCCCTCGCGGTCACGTTGGTGACGCTCACTGCCGCGAACCTGCTCGCCACCGTCGCGCGCTTCCTGCTGCTGCGCCACTGGGTGTTCCGCCCGTGAGACTCCACACGACGTTGCCGATGCATCGAGTCCGCCAGTGGCTGCGCTACGGCACGGTGTCGCTCGTCGCCACGATGACGAGCCTCACCGTGCTCGGCGTGCTGGTGAGCACCACGGGGATCCCCGCCGGCGTCGCCAACGTGATCGCCACCGCGGTCGGCACCTTCCCGTCGTTCGAGCTCAACCGGCGTTGGGTGTGGCAACGCACCGGGCGCCGCTCGATGAAGGCGGAGTTGGTCCCGTTCTGGATCCTCTCGTTCACCGGCCTCGCGCTCTCGACGCTCACCGTCAGCCTCACCGCGGCGTGGGCCGAGTCCGCGGGGCTCGACGGCTTCGCCCGCACCGTCGCCATCGAGTTCGCGAACATCGCGGCCTGGGGCTCGCTGTGGGTCGCACAGTTCGTCATCCTCGACCGCTTCCTGTTCCGCTCCCAGACGACGTCGGCGCCCGCGCCCGTCGCCACGACCCTCGAAGAAGAGGCCGCCCGATGACCACCACGCTCGATCCGACGGTCGCCCCCGCACGATCCCCCGCCGCGCCGGAGGCGCCGGCGCGTCACGACGCCACCGGTCGTGACGCGAGCCGCGCCCGGCGCGGCGGGCTCCAAGCGTTCTGGCGCGGGCGCGAACACGACGCCGCGTGGGTGCGCCCGTGTCTGCTCGCGCTCCTCCTCGGCACCACCGTCCTCTACCTCTGGGGCCTCGGCGCGTCGGGGTGGGCGAACACCTACTACTCGGCCGCGGTGCAGGCGGCGACCAAGAGCTGGAAGGCGTTCTTCTTCGGTTCGTTCGACGCATCGAACGCCGTCACCGTCGACAAGTCGCCGTTGTCGCTGTGGCCGATGGCATTGACGGCGCGCGTCTTCGGGGTGAACTCGTGGAGCATCCTCGTGCCCGAGGCGCTCGAAGGTGTCGCCGCGGTCGGTGTGCTGTACCTCGCGGTGCGACGTTGGTTCTCGGCCGGATCCGCCCTGCTCGCGGGCACGGCGCTCGCGCTCACGCCGGTCGCGGCGTTGATGTTCCGCTTCAACAACCCCGACGCCGCGCTCGTGCTCCTGCTCGTCGTCGGCGCGTACGCCATGATCCGTGCACTGGAGCGCGGCAGCACGTGGTGGCTCCTGTCCGCGTTCTCGATGGTGGGCTTCGGGTTCCTCGCCAAGATGTTGCAGGCGCTGCTGGTGCTCCCGGCGTTCGGGCTCGTGTACCTGATCGCCGCGCCGGTGTCGTGGTGGAAGCGCATCTGGCAGCTGACGGCCGCGTGCGCCGCCATGCTCGTGGCCGCGGGCTGGTGGATCGCCATCGTCGAGCTCTGGCCCGCGTCGTCGCGCCCCTACATCGGCGGCTCCCAGCACAACAGCGTCCTCGAGCTGATCTTCGGGTACAACGGCTTCGGTCGGCTCACCGGCAACGAGACCGGCAGCGTCGGTGGCGGCGGCGGTCAGACGGGCATGTGGGGTCCCACCGGCATCACGCGGATGTTCGGGACCGAGTTCGGTACGCAGATCTCGTGGCTGCTCCCCGCGGCGCTCATCCTGCTCGTCGCCGGGATCGTGTGGCGCGGCCGGCGCCCGCGCACCGACCGCGTGCGTGCCGCGTTCGTGCTGTGGGGCGGATGGCTCCTCGTCACCGGGCTCACGTTCAGCCTCGGCAAGGGGATCATCCACCAGTACTACGCGATCGCCCTGGCGCCCGCGATCGGCGCGCTCGTCGGCATGGGCGCGGGCATGATGTGGAAGCGTCGTCACGACGTGGCGGCACGGGCCGTGCTCGCGGTGACGGTTGCGGTGACGGCGATCTGGACCTTCGTGCTGCTCGGGCGCACGCCCGACTGGAACCCATGGCTGCGCGGTCCACTCCTGATCGCGGGCGTCGCCGTCGCGGGTGTGCTGCTCGCCGCGCACCTCGTGCACGGACGCGGCGCTCGTGGTGCTCGCGCTCGCGGGCATCGGCGTGATCCTGGCCGCGCCTGCGGCCTACACGTTGAACACCGTGAACACGCCCCACACCGGTGCGATCCCGACCGCGGGCCCCGCGGGAGCCAGCACCATGGGCTTCGGCCGTCCCGGCGGTGGACCCGGCGGGTTCGGCGGACAACTCCCCGCCGGTGGCCAACTCCCGGGCGGCGGCCAGCTCCCGGGCGGGTTCGCGGGTGGTCCCCCCGGCGCTGCCGGAGGCCCCGGCGGAAGAGGCGGCGCGGGCGGGCTCCTCAACGGCAGCACACCGAGCTCCGAGCTCACCGCACTGCTCGAGCAGGACGCCGGCTCGTACACCTGGATCGCAGCGACCACCGGCGCGAACTCGGCCGCGGGCTACCAGCTCGCCACCGACGACCCGATCATGGCCATCGGCGGCTTCAACGGCACCGACCCCACACCGACCCTCGCGCAGTTCCAGCAGTACGTGCGAGAGGGGAAGATCCACTGGTTCATCGGTGGTGGCGGCTTCGGTGGGGGCGGCGGCTTCGGCCCCGGCGGGGCCCGCACGTCGAGCACGTCGTCGGCGATCTCCACCTGGGTCACCGACAACTTCACCAGCCAGACCGTCGGTGGCGTCACGGTCTACGACCTGACCTCGTCGTCCACGTAGGCGTGGAAGGGCGCGTGCGCGGGAGCGCTGGATACGCTCCCGCGCATGCAGCCACACCTCGAACTGCGCGCCGTGCTCGACGAGATCGTTCCCGCCCACCGCGAGAAGTGGGGCGACTCCGACGAATGGGAAGGCTTGCTCGAGTTCCAACGTGAGCTCGGCGCGCGGGGGTGGTCGGCCCCTGCGTGGCCGGTGGAGATCGGCGGGCGCGGCGTTGGGCGTCGAGGACCAGATCGCGTGCGACGCCGAGTTCGGTCGCGCCAAGGCACCGCGACGCATCGCGGTGTTCGGAACGAAGAACGTCGGCCCGACCATCGCGGCCGCGGGCACGCCCGAACAGAAGGTGCACCTGCAGCGCATCCTCTCGGCCGAAGAGGTGTGGTGCCAGGGATTCAGTGAGCCCGACGCCGGCAGCGACCTCGCCGGGCTGCGCTGCCGCGCGGTGCTCGAGGACGACCACTTCGTCGTGAACGGCACCAAGGTGTGGACCTCGATCGGCATGTGGGCCACGCACTGCATGCTGCTCGTGCGCACGGATCCCGACGCCCCCGCGCACCGCGGGATCTCGGCGCTGCTGGTGCCGCTCGACTCGCCCGGCATCACCCGCCGGCCGATCATCCAGGCCACCGGCGAGAGCGACTTCGCGGAGGTCGTCTACGAAGACGTGATCGTCCCGAAGGACGCGCTGCTCGGTCCGCTCAACGGCGGGTGGGGCGTCACCATGTCGACGCTCGGTTACGAGCGCGCCGGCGTGATCGAGATCGCCGGCAACCTGATCAGCGAGATCGAGTCGTTCCTGCACACCGCCGCTGCCGACGGCAAGCTCGGCGCCCGCGACCGCGACCGCGGCGCCGCGCTCTACACGCGCGCCCGCATCCTCGGCTGGATGGGCGAACGCTCGCTCATCGACGACGGCGGCGGCCCGAACGGCGCCGTGGCCGGACTCATCAAGCTCGCGTGGTCGACGCTCGGCCAGTCGTTCGCCGAGTACACCGCCGAGGTCGACGGCCTCGCTGCCATCGCGGGTGACGACATGCGCAGCGGCCGCCGTCTCGTCGGCAGCCGCTCGAACACCATCGCCGGGGGCACCACCGAGGTGATGAAGAACATCATCGGCGAGCGCTCCCTCGGCCTCCCCCGCGAACCCAAGATCTAGGTTTCGGCGCCCCTCCACCGTCACTCTGACGCGGGAGGGGCGCCAAAGCGTGCGGTCGGGTCAGAGGCAGCGGCAGTAACGGAGGAAGAGGAAGCCGTCGTCGTCGACGAAGCCGTGCTCGAGCTCCCAGGGCGACGCGTCGGCCTCCGGGCCGTGGGCGACGCGGGCTGAACCGCCGGCGATGACGCGGGGAGCGATGGTGACGAAGAACTCGTCGAGCAGACCCTTCGCCGCGAGCAGCCCCGCGAGCGTCGGACCGCCTTCGGCCACGATCACCTGCCCGGCCAGCGCGGCCGAGACCACCTCGAGGTCGACGAACGGGCCGGTCGCCGGCGCGCAGCTCGGGCACGCCGTCGGGGACCGGCCCCACGCTCGTCGGCACCACCAGCGTGGCGCGACCCGGTCGCGAAGAGGTCCTCGGCGCCGGTCACGTCGATGGTGTCCGACGACGACGTAGAGCTGCAGCTGCGGCGGGACCGGCACCTCGTACTGCTCGGCGATGACGGTGCCGAGGCCCACGAGGCAACCGTGGGCGCCGGCGCGCAGCGCGGCGAACACCGCGTGGTCGTCGCGGTTGCCGAGACCACCGGACACGCCGCCGACTGCGGTGCCGCCGTCGACCGACGAGATCATGTTGAGCCGCATGAACGCACGGTCGCTCGGGATCGAGTCCGGCAGCGCGACGTGCGCTTCGACCGCCGACTCGGGAGTGGCGCGGTCGTCGAGATCGAGAATCCGCATGCAAGAACCCTATGCAGGGCCGACGCTCGCCGCGTTTCCCTTGGCGGCGGCGCCGAACGGGTACGCGAGATGGCGCAGGTACCCGTCGGCCGGCACCGGCGAGCGCGTCCCGAAGCCTCCGGGTCGCGCCCCCTTCGGCAGGTACGCGGTGCCGAACACCTTGTCGACCACGGGCAACCCGAAGTTCTTGTCGCGCGCGTCGTCGTCGATGGCGTGGTGCCAGTGGTGCCACTCCGGCGTGTTCACGACCCACCGCAGTCCCGGGAAGCGCAGTCGCACGTTGGCGTGCTGGAACAGGGCGAGCAACGTGATGAACACCGCGACGCCGCCGAACACACCCGCGCCGTAGCCGAGGAGCACCAGGGGGAAGATCGTGAACGCCTGGGTGAACGCCTGGTCGAAGGGGTGGAGACGACCCGACGCGACCCAGTCCATCTGCTCGATGCTGTGGTGCACCGAGTGGAAGCGCCACAGGAAGGGCACCCGGTGCGTGAGCCGGTGGCCCCAGTAGTTCGCCACCGCGACGACCACCACCGCGAGCGTGAGCGCCGCCCAGGCGGGCAGCGCCGCCGACCAGGTCCATGCGCCGCAGCCAGAGGAACGGGATGGCGGTCGCGACCACCAGCACGATCACTGCGACCGCGGTGAGCACGCTGTTCACCAGGATGTGCGTGAGGTCGGTGAGCAGTCCGGGTCGGAAGGTCTTCTGTCGCCGGAGGGCGAAGAGCTTCTCCAACGGGACGAACACCACGAAGAGGAGGGCGATGCCGAACACCGCGGTCCCCCGCACGAGCAGCGCGAAGAGCAGCGCGACGGCAAAGGTCAGTCCGGTGAGATGGCTGCGCACCCCACCAGTGCACCCCGATCCGGTGAAGCGCACGCGCCGTGAGTGTGAAAGTTCGACCAAGTGCAACGCTTGGACACACCCGCCAGCACGGGACGTAATCTCCACTCATCAATTCCATCGTTGACGTCCCGGGGGGAACCGCGTGACAGAGGTCGTCCAGGCCACCATCCAATTCCCGTACAAGCGATCGCTCGGGCCGGTGGTGGGTGCCTTCATGACTGCGCTCACCGACCGGCGGATCATCGGCATCCGCAGCGGCGACCGCGTGATCGCTCCGCCGCTCGAGTGGGATCCCGACACCGCCGAGGAGCTCGCCCACGACTTCGTCGACGTCGGACCCGCCGGCACCGTCGAGTCGTGGTCGTGGGTCGCCACGCCCACCGAGCAGCACCCGCTCGACGTGCCGTTCGCGTTCGCGCTGGTGAAGCTCGACGGCGCCGACACGTCGTTCCTGCACGCGGTCGACGCCGGTTCGATCGACGCCATGAGCACCGGCATGCGGGTGGCGCCCTCGATGGCGCGCCGCTCGCATCGGCCACATCACCGACATCGAGGCGTTCGTCCCCGGCGAGGAGCCGGTCGTGCCCGGACGACGACGGCGGCGCCGCCGAGGAGCCGGTCACGATGATGGACTACAACGCGTCCATCACGTACACGCTCCCCGTCACCGCCAACGTCAAGCGCGCCGAGGAGGCCAACGACGAAGGCCGCTTCCTCGGCCTCAAGTGCCCGATCTGCGGCCGCACGTACACCGGCGGCAAGGGCTACTGCCCGGTCGACGCGATCGAGCTCACCCGCGAGTACGAGGTCGACCTCCCGCAGGTCGGCGTCGTGACCAGCTACACGATCATCACGCCGGTGCAGTACCCCGGCCAGACCGAGACCGAGCCGTTCTCGCGGGTGCACGTCTGGCTCGACGGCACCGACGTGATCCTCGGCTACCAACCGCTGGTCGACGTGCCGAACGCCGACGTGCGCGTCGGCATGCGGGTCGCCGCGGTGTGGGCGTCGGAAGCCGAGAAGGCCGACCTCGCATCGACCGCCGAGGGCAGCCTCCTCGGCTGGATACCGACCGGTGAGCCCGACGACGACGACCCCAGCCTCGTGGACAGGATCCAGTGATGCCCTCCTCCGACGACATCGCACTCATCGGCTGGAGCATCTCGCCGATGGTGCGCAACACCGACAAGACCGAAGCCCAGCTGCTGCTCGAGGTGATCACCGGCGCGGTGGAAGACGCCGGCATCACGCGCAAGGAGGTCGACTTCACGTGCGCGGGCAGCTGCGACTACGTCGCCGGCCAGGCGTTCTCGTTCGTGCAGAACATCGACGCCATCGGCGCGTGGCCGCCCAAGCGCGACTCGCACGTCGAGATGGACGGCGCGTGGGCGATGTACGAGGCGTGGCTCCGTCTGCAGCTCGGCGACATCGACGTCGCGGTGGCGATGGGCTCGGGTCGGTCGTCGACCGCCGACCCCGCGCTCATCTACCCGATGGAGATGGACCCCTACTACCTCGCGCCGCTCGGCACCGACGCCGCGTCGTTCTCCGCGCTCCAGGCGCGTGCGCTGCTCGACGCGGGCAAGGTCACCGAACGGCAGATGGCCGAAGTCGCGGCCCGCTGCCGACATGACGCGAAGGGCAACCCGCACGCGCAGGTCACCGGCGACTTCGACGTCGACGAACTGCTCGCCGAGGACTACGTGCGCTCGCCGCTGCGCCGCCACGACCTCCCGCCCATCACCGACGGCGCGGTCGCGGTCGTGATCGCCCGGGCCGACAAGGCCCGCGAGCTCTGCGACCACCCGGTGTGGATCAGCGGCCTCGCGCACTACAGCGAGCTCCACTACCCGGGCATGCGTGACCTCACGTCGTCGCCGTCGACCACGTTGGCCGGCAAGGCGGCGGGTCTGGAGGAAGCACCGGTCGAGGTGGCCGAGCTCCAGAGCGCGTTCACCCACGAGGAGCCGCTGCTCGTCGAGGCCCTCGGCCTCGGTGACGACGTGGCGGTGAACCCGTCGGGCGGACCGCTGGCGGCGAACCCGATCATGGCGACGGGCCTCGCCCGCGTCGCCGAAGCCGCGACGCAGATCCGCGACAGCGGCAAGCACCGCACGCTCGCGCACTCCACGTCGGGACCGTGCCTGCAACAGAACCTGGTCTGCATCCTCGAGGGGGACAAGTGAGCCACCAACCGTGCGCGATCGTCGGCATCGGGCAGACCCACCACAAGAAGGCCCGGCGTGACGTCTCCTACGGCGGTCTCGCCCGGGAGGCCGCGCTGCGCGCGCTCGACGATGCGCACATGACGTGGAGCGACATCGACGCAGTGGTGGTCGGCAAGGCGCCCGACCTCTTCGAAGGCGTGATGAAGCCCGAGCTGTACCTCACCGACGCGCTCGGCGCGGCCGGCAAGCCGATGTTCCGCGTGCACACCGCGGGTTCGGTGGGTGGCACCACCGGCATCGTCGCCGCCCACCACGTCGAGGCCGGACGACACCAGCGCGTCCTCGCGGTCGCGCTCGAGAAGCAGTCGGAGGGCAACGCGCAGTTCGCGCTCGGCTCGGGCAAGGGCGCGTCCATCGGCGCCGGCGGCGCGTTCGCGCCGTACATGCGCTCCTACATGCACCGCACCGGCGCACCCGACGACATCGGTCCGATGGTCGCGGTGAAGGACCGCCTCAACGCGCTCAAGAACCCGTACGCGCACCTCAAGCTCAAGGACATCACGCTGGAGACGGTGAAGGCCTCTCCCATGATGTGGGACCCCGTCCGCTTCCTCGAGTCGTGCCCGTCGTCCGACGGCGCGTGCGCGGTGGTGTTCACCGACGAAGCCGGCGGCAACGCGGCCGCGGCCGACGGCCGTCCGCCGGCGTGGATCCTCGGATCGGCGGTACGTTCGGAGCCGTCGTCGTTCCCGGGCCGCGACCCGGTCCGTCCGCAGGGCGCGGTCGACTGCGCGGCCGACGTGTACGCGCAGGCCGGCATCACCGACCCGCTGGGGCAGATCGACTGCGCCGAGCTCTACGTGCCGTTCAGCTGGTACGAGCCGATGTGGCTCGAGGCCCACGACATCGCCGCCCCCAGCGAGGGTTGGAAGATGGTCGAGCGGGGCGACACCGCACTCGACGGCTCGTTCCCGGTGAACATGTCGGGCGGCGTGCTGTCGTCGAACCCGATCGGCGCGTCGGGCCTGCTGCGATTCGCGGAAGCCGCGCTGCAGGTGCGGGGCATGGCCGGTGAGCACCAGGTCGACGGCGCGAAGGTCGCGCTCGCCCAGGCGTACGGCGCGTCCGCGCAGTACTTCTCGATGTGGGTCGTCGCCAGCTCGCTCGACCCGTTCTCCGCCTGACCGCAAGAGGTAGCGATTCGTTTCAGATCTGAAACACGTCGCTACCTTTTGGGGCGTCGCGGTGCCGCGTGTGCACGCCGCGGAGGTCGCCCTCGTCGTCGTGCCACGGCCGGGCGCCGACGAATCCATGGCGGGCGAGATCGGGCGCGAGCGCGAGGTCCTGCGCGCCGCCGAGCTCGAGCAGCAGGTGGCCACCGGTGCGCAGAAGCGTTGCCGCGTGCGCGACGACGCGACGCACGACGGCCAGGCCGTCGTCACCACCGTCGAGCGCGTGTGCCGGCTCGTGACGCTGGACGTCGGCCGGAAGCAGCCGACGCTCGCCGGTCGGCACGTAGGGCGCGACCGCGGTCACGACGTCGACCCCACCGACGAGGTGCAGCGGCGTCGCGAGATCGCCGACCACCGCGCGCACACCGTTGCGCGCCGCACATCGCACCGCCACCGGATCCACGTCGACGCCGACCACGAACGCCTCCGGCCGCGCGCGCTGCATCCACGTCGCCACCGCACCACTTCCCGTGCACAGATCGACGGCGGCACCGCGCACCGGGAGCACCGCGGCAGCACGCCGCGCCAACTCCTCCGTCTGCACGCGCGGGACGTACACCCCCTGCGCCACGTGCACCTCGAGGCCGCCGAAACTCATGCGACCCGTGATCCACGCCAGCGGCTCCCCCGCTTCGCGCCGACGCAGCCGCGACTCGAGCTCGACGACATCGGGCCCGTCGTGCAACAACTCGCGCGCTTCGGCGTCCGGCGCGATGCATCCCGCCGCGGCCAGACGCTCGACGAGGGTCAAGCAGGCGTCATGCCGGGAGCGGGATGCGATAGAGACGTGCCGCGTTCAGCCCCATGATCCCGGCGATGGTGTCGTCGTCGACGCCCTCGAGCGCGGCGTCGGCGTAGTCGAGCCCGTCGGGGTAGATGCACGTGGGGTGCGGGAAGTCGGTCTCGAACATGAGGTGGTCGCCTCCCACGCTCTCGATCGCCTCCGCGATGCCGGCGCGCTCGAACCAGAAGCACGAGTGGATCTGGCGGCGGAAGTACTCGGACGGCGCCATCGACAGGTTGTCCATCGACCCCGGCGTCATCTCGCCGACCTGGTAGTCGAGTGCTTTCAGGAGGAACGGGATCCAACCGACGCCGCTCTCGACCGACACGAACTGCAACGTGGGGAACCGCTCGAGGACACCCGAGTAGATGAGGTTGCCGATCACGCCCGCGTTGTTCAGGTACATCATCGCCGAGCCCAACCCGAGCTTCTGGTCGCCGTTGAGCGACGGCCACGGCACCGAGCCGAACCATGCGAGCGACGAGTCGCTGGCACCGATGTGGAAGTTGACGGGGAGGTCGTTCGCTGCGGCCGCCTCCCACATCGGGTTCCAGTGCTCAGCGGCGAGGTCGGGCAGACCGTGGTCGTGCGGCGCGGTCGTGGTGTTGAGCCCGCGCAGCCCGAGGCGTGCGATGCGTTCGATCTCGGCGACTGCGAGGTCGACGTCCCACCAGGGCACGATGGCCATCGGGAACAGCCGCCCACCCGACTCGTCCTGCATCTCGGCCATGGCGTCGTTGTAGAGCTCGACCGAGAGTCGTCGCAGGGTCTCGTCCTCGATGGTGAAGAACTTCTGGCCGCCGAAGCCGACCGTGTTCGGGTAGACGATCTGCGCCCAGATGCCCTGCTCGTCCATCAGCGCGAGGCGGGCGGCGGTGTCGTACGCGGCCGCGTGCACGTCCTCGATGTTCCACTGGAAGAACGTGGTGCCGGGCACCTTGACGCCGTCGGCGCCGACCACGCCCGAGGCGCCGGCGCGGGCCAGCGTGTGACCGTCCATCGTCCAGGTCGGGACGCCGTCGATCTCGTGGACCTGCGGCACGCGGTCCTCGTAGCCCTCGGGCGCCCGCGCGGTCCAGAGGTCGTGGGGCTCGGTGAGGTGGGTGTCGGCGTCGATGATGCAGAGGCCGTCGAACCGGGTGGTCGTCATTTCGCCATTGTGACACCCGGTCTAGGGTTCCGCCCATGCCGCTCGGACCCTTCGACGAATACCTCGCCCACCAGACCAGCGACACGTTCGACCACGTCGCCACGTCGGACCGCAACTTCTACGACCGGTACTACTTCAACATGCACTCGAGCAGCGACGAGCTGTTCGTGATCACCGGTCTCGGCCAGTACCCGAACCTCGGCGTGACCGACGCGTTCATCACCGTGTCGATCGGCACCGAGCAGCACACCGTGCGGGCGTCACGTGAGCTGGGTGTCGACCGCATGGACACGTCGGTCGGGCCGCTGTCGGTCGAGGTGCTCGAAGGGCTGCGGAAGCTCCGCATCCGGTGCGACGAGAACGAGTGGGGCATCAGCGCCGACCTCACGTTCACCGGTACCGTCGACGCGCTCGAGGAGCCGCGCACGTTCATCCGTCGGTACGGGCGAGTCATCCAGGACGTCACGCGCTACGCGCAGGTCGGCGTGTGGGAGGGCACGATCACCGCCGCCGGGCGCACCTTCGACGTCACGCCCGATGTGTGGAAGGGCGCACGCGACCGATCGTGGGGAGTCCGGCCCGTCGGCGAGCGCGAGCAACCCGGCATCCAGGTGCGCGGCGCCCAGGACGGCTACGGCTTCCGTCACGACTGGCTCCCGATGCAGTTCGACGACCACATGCTGAAGGTGCAGATCGACCAGGACGCCGACGGCGAACGCCACCTCGACGAGTCCATGCGGGTCTGGAACTCCGATCAGGGGCGCGACGACCCGGTCGACCACCTCGGTCGCCCCGAGGTCGTGATCGACTACCTCCCCGGCACGCGCGAGATGCGCAGCGCGACGGTGACCGTCCCAGATGTCGACGGGTCGACCATCACGATCACGAACACGCCGCTGCGCACGCTCTACCTCGCCGCCGGTTCGGGCTACGTGAACCTCGACGGTTGGGGCCATGGCGTGTACCAGGGCGAACTGAAGGTCGAAGGGCTCGTCCACGACCTGTCCGATCCCGAGGAACGGCGGAAGTACGCCTACCTCAACGAGACCCTCTGTCGGTTCGAGACCGACGCCGGTGAGGTCGGATACGGCATGCACGAGAACATGCTCATCGGCATCCACCATCCCACCGGGTTCCACACGCCGGACGCGCAGGCACCCTGATCGCTCACCCTTCCGGACTACTGCGCCGTCGGCGTCCCGGCCCGGCCCGACTCCTTGCCTTCGCGGGTGATGCCGGCGCGCTTGGCCAGGTTCTGGTAGGGCACGAGCACGCCGGTGCCCGCGACCGCGATCTCACCGCGGGCGCGCACCTCGAACTTCGCCTTGTACTGCTCGCCGTCGGGCGTGCACTCGCCCCAGAGCTCGAGCTCCTCGTCGAGGGGCAGCGCGCGGAGGTAGCGCACCGTCAATGACTTGGTGACGGTGCGCACACCGATCGCCATCGGCGCCGCGGCCACCAGCTGGTCGGCGAGCATGGCGCTGATCCCGCCGTGCGCGTGCCCGGCGGGGCCGACGAAGCGGCGCGTGAACGTCGCGGTGCCCACGACCGCGTCGTCGGTGATGCGCAACGAGACGTCGGGGCGGGACGGGTTGCAGTCTCCGATGATCGGGTTGAGCGGCATGAAGCTCTCCGGTCGTTCCGGATCCACCGGCAGCACGAGCAGACCCGAGTAGCCGTCGTCGGCGGTCGCAACCGAGAGACGGTGGGTGAGCATCTCGATCGCGCCGCTCACCTCGTCGAGTGTCGCCCGGTCGACTGCGGTCACCGCGATCGCGTCGGCGAGCGCGCGGGACGCCGCCGCCAGTCGTTCGGCCCCGTCGCGGCGCACTTCGGCGTCGTGACCTTCTCTCGCCTCCAGTGTGACCATCTGCCGGGTCCATTCCGCTCCGGCGCCCCGATCGACCGGTCACGCCCTCCGATACATGTCGATGGGGCCGGACGATGCCGGTCAGCCCCAGACGAGCATGAGGTCCTTCACGTGGCGCAGGCCCGGTGGGTACTCGAGCTCCTCGTGGCCCGGCTTGATCCGGTAGTCGGGGATCCGCTGGTGCCACTCGCGCAAGGTGATGCGCAGCTCGCGTCGCGCCAGGTGCGAACCGAGGCACCGGTGCACACCTCCCCCGAACGCGATGTGACGGTTCTGCTCGCGGTCGAAGCGCACGTCGAACGCGTCGGGGAACTCGGTCGGGTCCACGTTGGCCGCGCCATAGCTCACCATCATCGCGGTGCCCTCCGCGACCTTGACCCCGTTGGGCAGTTCGACGTCCTGCGTGGCGACACGCGGCACACCGTTCGGCACGGGCGACTCCCAGCGCAAGAGCTCCTCGACCGCCGAGGGAATCAGGTCGGGGTCGTCGACCAGTTGTCGCCGGTGCTCGGGGTGCTGTGCGAGATACGCGTACGAACACGTGAGGGTGTCGCTCACCGTGTCGAGCCCGGCGATCAGGAACAGGAAGCAGGTGTCGAGGATGTCCTCGCGAGTGAGCTTCTCCCCGTCGATCTCAGCCTCGAGGAAGTGCGTGAGGATGTCATCGGTCGGCGCCGCTTGGCGGGCGTCGAGCTGCTCGTTGAAGTAGTCGTAGATGTCGATGCCATTGGCGTCCATGACCGCCCGCCGAGCATCGACGTCGAACAGCGCGTTCGGATCGATCTTCTCCGGATGCAGGCAGCCGTCGCGCAGGTTCAACATGGTGCGCAGGTCGGTTTCGGGCAGGCCCATCAAGCCGAGGAACACCGACGACGGGAAGAGCTCCGCGAACTCTTCGCTGAAGTTGCACTCACCGCGATCGACGAACGCGTCGATGAACTCGTTGACGCGCCTCGTGATGTCGGCCTCCTGCTCGTCCATGCGCTTGGGCGAGAACAGCGGGTCCATCAGCTTGCGGTACTTGGAGTGCTTGGGCGGATCGACGTTGAGCGGGATCAACGGTCGCACGTTGCCCAGCGGCATGTCGATGCGCGACGAGAAGAGCTCGTGATGGCGCAACACGAAGTCGTTGAGCTCGCGGTTGAACACCATGACCATGCCGTCGCCCGGCGACGCCATGCCGCCCTGGTCGATCATGTCGCGGTACATGGGCTGCGGCGACGCCAGGTTCAGCAGCGTGTCCACCGCCATCTGCGCGTAGCCGTCGACTGCCGCGACGTCCGGCTGCTCGGTCATGATCGCTCCCCCTGGAGTGTTCGAGTGCGCTCGACCTTAGGGACCGTCGCCGCCCACCGCAATCTGACGGCGCAACGTGACGGCGTTATCACGTGGGCGTCCGGATCAGGCTCGTTGACCATCCGCGACACGAGCTGACGGGAGATCCCCAACGCGCGACCGATGTCGGCGAGCGTCTGGCCCTCCGCCTGGAGGAGCAGGAAGAGGAGCCGCTGCGCGGCGTGCCGTGTGCGCTCGAGCTCGGCGAGGGCGTCGGACAGGGATGCGCGCAGCGACTGCGGGTCGATCACGTTCTCGAGCTCGGATCATCGGACGGCCTGCATTCGACCTGCGCGCGAGTCGCTCGCGCGCCTCAGTGTCGCCTGCAGGGCGCGTGATCGTGCGTTCGGTCGCCTGCCCTGCACCCCCTCGAGGGCGGCCAGGTACCGCGCCCGGAGCTCCTCGATGTTACTCATCGTGCCATTCTGGCCGCGTTGAGCGCGATCGAACGCGATGGTGCGCACCTCCCGGCTCCGGTGGTCCGCGGGCCTCGGTGGACGGGGTCAGCGGGCGCGGACGCTGTCGAGCACGAAGCCGAACAGACGCTCGGCCATGCCCGGGTCGTCGCTCTCCTCAGCGGCGAGGGTCACCGCCTGCACCATGCGGACGAGATCGTCGATGTCGACGTTCGCCCGCACCTCGCCGGCCGCCTGCGCTCGGGTCAGGAGCGCCGCACCGGCCTGCCGCATCGACTCGCAGGCCGATGGCCCGTCGCAGTGAGCGAGCATGGTGAGCATCGCCTCGGCTGCGAGACCACGGCAGGTGGCGGCCTGGTCGAGCTGCGCGTGCAGCCACGTCGCCGAGGGCCTCTCCCGGTGTGTCCGAGGTGCAGGAGCTCGTCGGCCAGGGCCTCGAGCTCGTCGATGCGCTCGTGGAACACCGCTTCGACGAGGGCGTCGCGAGTCGGGAAGTGTCGGTAGAGGGTGCCGATCCCGACGCCTGCGCCCCGGGCGATCTCCTCGAGCGACGCGTCGGCGCCGCGGACCGTGAACACCTCGCGTGCGGTTTCGACGATGCGCGCCCGATTGCGCACCGCATCGGCACGCGGCCGGCGGGCGGGTGCGTCCTCGAGGGTGGGTGTGCGAACCGGCACGGATGCTCCTGGCGGCGTCGGGAGGATCGAGAACTCGGAAACGGGGTTGCAAACGGAGCTGTGCCTCCGCTTAGTATCCGGAGGCACCGTCCGTCTCGGACGAGCCTATCCCCCAGCCGCAGTCCCCCGCGGCCGTCCCCCCGAGGAGCGTCCCGTGACCGAGCAGCGCAGCGCGCCCGTGTCCACCTCGATCGACCCACAGCACGTCGAGTACGCCCACCGGGGCTGGATCCTCGCCGTGATGTGCACCGCCCTGGTGATGGTCGTCGCCGGCGTGTCGATGCTCGCCAACGCGATGCCGAGCATCGCCGCCAGCCTCGATGCCAGCCAGTCCTCGCAGCAGTGGATCGTCGACGCCTACGCGCTCGTGCTCGCCGCCCTCCTGCTCCCCGCCGGGCGATGGGCGACCGCTTCGGTCGTCGCGGCGCGTTGATCGCGGGCACCGCGATCTTCGGCATCGGATCGCTGCTCTCGGCGTTCGTCGAGCTCGGCCGGGCCTCTCATCGGCCTCCGCGCGCTGACCGGTCTCGGCGCCGCGCTCCTCATGCCCGGCACGTTGTCGACCATCACCAGCGTGTTCCCGCCCGAGGAGCGGGCCAAGGCGGTGGGCATCTGGGCCGGTTTCGCCGGCGCCGGCGGCACCCTCGGCATCCTGGTGTCGGGTGCGTTGCTCGAGCAGTTCTGGTGGGGCTCGATCTTCCTCGTCACCGCCGGACTCGCGGCGCTGTCGTGCATCGGTGTGATCGCCGGTGGTGCCCAGCACGAAGTCCGAGGAGCACGTCGGCCTCGACCCACGCGGCTCGGTGATCTCCGCGATCGGGATCGGGCTGCTCGTGCTCGGCATCATCGAAGGCCCGGAGCGCGGATGGAGCAACCCGCTCACGCTCGTCGGTCTGATCGGTGGCGTGATCTTCCTCGTGGGGTTCATCTGGGTGGAGCTGCGCACCGACGAGCCACTCCTCGACCCGCGCTTGTTCTCCCATCGAGGCTTCGCCACCGGATCGGCGTCGTTGTTCCTGCAGTTCTTCGCCATGTTCGGGTTCTTCTTCGTGTCCCTCCAGTTCCTGCAGCTCGTGCTCGGCTACAGCACGTTCGAAGCCGCGCTCGCGCTCCTGCCCATGAGCATCGTGATCCTGCCGATCTCCGCCGTTGCCGGGACGATGTCGGAGAAGTACGGACACCGGCTGATCGGCGGCATCGGGCTCGCAGTGTCGGCCATCGGCTTCGCGCTGTTCGCGACCCTCGGCACGGGCAGCGGGTTCCTCGCCTTCATGTTCGTGACCATCGTGATCGGTGTCGGGTGCCGCGCTCGGCGATGACCCCGGCGACCAACGCGATCGTCGCGTCCCTCCCCCGCGCCAAGCAGGGGGTCGCGTCGGCAGTCAACGACACGTCGCGGGAGCTGGGTGCCGCCTTCGGCGTCGCCGTGCTCGGCAGCGCGTTCAACACCGGCTACCGCAACTCGATCGACGGTCACCTCGCGGGTCTCCCCGGCGAGGTGGCGACGCCAGGCGCCGCGAAGCCCCTGCCATCGCGGTGCAACTGGCAGGACGCGTGCCCGGTGGCGCAGCGCTCGCCGACGCAGCCCGGGACGCGTTCACCACCGGCATGCGCTACGCGGTGCTCGTGGGCATGGTCCTGCTCGCTCGTCGGTGCCCTCTTCGTGTGGTTCCGTGGTGCCGTCGCGCACCGAGGAGATCGTCGAGGACGAGCTCGACGCCGACATCCCGCCGTCGATCGCCCCAGCGCTCTCCGTTCCCGCGGAGGGTGCCGCCTAGAACCTCACCGGCACCGACATCGGCCCGCGTTCGTGCATCCCGGTGATGTGCGGCGCGTTCGGTGCCGTGCCGTCGAGCAGCGCGTCGATCGCACCGACCACCCGCCGGTCCGTCCACCACGACGCGCGCTTGGGGAGGAACGGCGGTGCACCGGCGTGCGGTGGCGCCGGTGTTCGGCGCCGTCCATGGAGAGGATGCTCGCGTTCACGATACCGGGCGTGTCGCGCCGTCCAGCGCGTGGTCGTCGCTCAGACGGATCAGCGCCGCTCGAGCACCACGACCGGGATCTCACGGTCGGTGTTGGCCTGGTAGCCGGCGTAGTCGGGCCAGGGCTCGAGCATGAGGTTCCACAGCTCGGTGCGCTCGTCACCCTCGGCGGTGCGGGCGCGGACCGGGATGACGTCGCCCTTCACCTGCACCGCGACGTCATCGGGGTGCGCGAGGAGGTTGAGGTACCACCCGGGGTGGTCGGGCGCGCCGCCCTTGGACGCGACCAGGATGATGTCGTCGCCGCGCTCGCCGAAGATCAACGGGAACTTGCGCAGCTCGCCCGACTTCCGACCCTTGGTGTGCAGCACCAGGCACCGGGCACCGTTCCAGAGGTAGCCGACCTCACCGTCGGTCGCTTCGTACTGGGCAACGTGCTCGTCGCCGAACAACGAGTAGTCACGTTCTGCTGCCTCGGCCATGGGGTGCTCCTCGGGGGTGTGGCGCGTCGCGGCTCGGAATCGCGTCGGAGATAGGGTCCACCGCATGGTACCGACGTCGGACGGGCTGTCGTTCGGGGTGATGTCGGGTGGGCCGGACACTGACGTCGAGCACCTCGAGTCGTTGCCGATCGAGTCGCTCTGGGTCGGTGGCCACGTCGCGTCGCCCAACCCGACCCCCGAGGCGATGGTCGCGTTGGCGTGGCTCGCGGCGCGCAGCGCTCGGGTGCGCGTCGGCACCGCCATCCTGCTCCTCCCCCTCTATCCACCCGCGGTCGTCGCCAAGCAGATCGCCGACCTCGACCGCGCCACCGGTGGTCGCGTCACCCTGGGCGTCGGCGTGGGCGGTGAGTACCCGTCGGAGTTCGAGGCGTGCGGGGTGCCCGTCGGTGAGCGGGGACCGCGCACCGACGAGGCCATCCCTCTCTTGCGCGAGCTCTGGTCGGGCGAGCGCGTGTCGCACCACGGGCGGTTCCTCGCGTTCGACGACGTGCGCATCCACCCGCCGCCGCTCCAGGGATCGGGCGTGCCGATCGTGGTGGCCGGACGCCAGCCGGTGGCGATGCGCCGCGCCGCGCGGCTGGGCGACGGCTGGATGCCCTACCTCTATTCGCCCCGGCGCTACGCCGAGTCGGCGGCGGTGATCCGCGACACCGCGGCCGCCGACGGTCGAGACCTGACCGGGTTCGAGTGGTTCGCGTTCGTGTTCGTGAACATCGACGACGACGGCGACCGCGCGCGCCAGGACGCGGCGCGGTTCCTCGGTGGCACCTACTCCAAGGGCGACTTCGCGGCGATGATCGACCGAGTCGCCGCTGCCGGGACGGTCGACCAGGTGACCGCGACCTTGCAGGCGTTCGTCGACGCGGGCGCCCGCCACCTCGTGTTCACCCCCATGGTGCGAGGCGACAGCCGACCCCTGCTCGATCGGCTCGTGGGTGAGGTGCTGCCGCGCCTGCACGGCGGATCCTCGTGACGGCATCGATCACGACGCGTCCGACGCCGACCGCGGCGACGACGCATCCGCCCGACTCGTCGGTGCGCACGTGGTTCCTCGTGCACGTCGCCACGCTGGTGGCGGCGATCCCCGTCCTCGTGTGGATCAACCGGGACCAGTGGTTCGCGGGCGACGAGTGGCAGGTGATCACCTACAACGGACTCGGCTCCAACCCGACGCGCCTCGGGATCTTCGCTCCGCACTTCGAGCACTGGTCGACGCTCGGCGTGCTCGTGTACAAGGCGCTCTACGGCGTGTTCGCGATGCGCAGCTACTGGCCGTACGTCGCGGTGCTGATCGCCGTGCTCCTCGCCGTCGCGCACATGACCTGGCGGCTGTTGCTCCGCATCGGCGTCGTCCCCGCGTACGCGACCGCGGTCGCTGCCCTCACGATGATCGCCGCGGTCGGCTGGGAGAACCGCTCGACCGCGTGGCAGATCACGATCCTCGCCCCGGTCGCGCTCGGGTTCGCCGCGCTCCTGGTGATGCCGGAGCGCGGTCCGTGGCAGCGACGCGACCTCGGCGTCGTCTCCCTCCTGCTGGTTGGCCTGACCTGCTCCGGGACCGGCGTCACCATGACCGGAGTCGTCGTCATCGCGGCGCTGCTGCGCCGCGGGTGGAGGGTCACACTGGGCATCGTCACCGCACCTGCGGTCGTGTATGCCGTGTGGTTCGTGCTCGAGGGCACGACGGGACAGCGCAACGACACCGCGCTCTCCACCGCGCTGCGCGACCTCCCGGAGTTCGTGTGGCGCGGCCTCACCACCGCGTTCAGCGAGCTGACGCGGATCCCCGACTCGGGGGCGGTGGTGCTCGTCGTGGTCGCCGGGTGGCTGGCCTGGTCGGTGTGGCGGAACGGCCCGCGTCACGAACCGTGGCCGCTGGTGATCGCGACCACGGTTGGCGCGGTGGCGTCGATCGCGCTCACCGGCCTCCGGCGCGCAGGCGCGCCACCGGCGTCGCGCTACGTCGACATCGTGGTGCTGCTCGCCTTGCCGGCACTCGCGCTCATGAGTCAGGGAGCGGGACGATGGGTGATCCGCCGGCTCGGACGACCTGCAGTCGTGGTGTGCAGCGTGGTCGTCGTCGCGTTCCTCGTCGTGCAGCTGATCGCGCTGAACGACGAAGTGAGCAGCGAGCCGTTCATCGGCGAGATGCGTCCCCGGGTGTTGGCGACGGCGCGGATCATCCGCGACCACGAACCGATCGCCGACCACAACATCTTCGGCGTCTTCTACCTCGCCGAGCCGTCGACCTCGACCATCGCTCGGCTCGACCGCCACGGCGAGCTTCCCGCACTCGACGTGTCCACCGCCGACATCCTGACCGCCCGCGAGTACGTCGGCGCGCGGGTCGGCGACGCGTCGCGCTATCCCGAAGGGGTGGTGCGCACGGTGACGATCTCGAAGGGCTCGTCCGGTGCGGCCGCGCCCGGGTGCCTCACCGTCGCGCCGGCGAAGCCTGGCGTCGATCCGGTCGCGGTGCTCGAGCTCCCGGCCGCAGGGTCGTTCCGGGTGGCGACCGACCCGGCCGCCGTCATGTCGATGGCGTTCCTGCAGGGCGATGCGCGTGGCCGGCCACGTCGGTTGACCACCACCCCCGGCGACGGCATCGGCGTGGGCGTCCCCCGGGCGACGACCGTCGAGCTGACCCTCCCCCCGACCACCACCACGCTGTGCGGTCTGGGCGCGGCCGAGGTGCGGAACCGCTGACCCCTCGGTGGCAGACTGCGCCGGTGACCACGACCGACGACGAGCTCCTCGACGACGACCAGGTGTTGATCGCGGACGCGATTCGCGAGCTGTGCACCGGCTTCGACGACGACTACTGGGCGAAGTGCGACCGCGAGCACGCATTCCCGTGGGACTTCTACGCCCGCCTCGCCGAGGGCGGCTGGCTCGGTCTGGCCATCCCCGAGGAGTACGGCGGTGGTGGCCGCGGCATCACCGACGCCGCGGTGATGCTCCACGAGATCGCCCGCAGCGGCGCGGCGATGAACGGCTGCTCGGCAGTGCACCTCACCGTGTTCGGCCTCAACCCCGTCGTGAAGTTCGGCACCGACCGGCTCAAGGAGACGTTCCTCCCCCGCGCCGCGGCCGGCGACCTGCACGTGGCGTTCGGCGTGACCGAACCCGACGCCGGCACCGACACCGGGCGCATCTCGACACGCGCCGAGCCCGACGGCCACGGCGGCTGGCGCATCCACGGTCGCAAGATCTGGACCACCAAGGCGCTCGAGTCCGAGGTCGTGCTGCTCATCGCACGCACGGGCGACAAGGACAGCGGCCTCAAGGGCCTGTCGCTCTTCCTCGCCGACCTCGACCGCGACTACGTCGACATCCGCCCCATCCCGAAGGTCGGTCGCAACGCAGTTGCGTCGTGCGAGGTCGCGTACGACGGCCTCCCGGTCGAGTCGTGGCGCCTCCTCGGCGAGGAGGGCAACGGCTTCAAGCTGCTCCTGCACGGCCTCAACCCCGAACGCGTGCTCCTGGCGTCGGAGGCATGCGGCATCGGCGAAGTCGCGCTCGATCGCGCGCTCGCCTACGCCAAGGAGCGCATCGTCTTCGACCGACCCATCGGCGCCAACCAGGCGATCAGCCACCCGCTCGCACACGCGCACGCGCAGCTCCGCGCCGCGTGGATGATGGCGCTGCACGCAGGCCGTCGCTACGACGCCGGCCTCGAGTGCGGCGAGGCGGCCAACACCGCGAAGTACCTCGCCGCCGAAGCGTCGTTCTACGCCGCCGACCGCGCGGTGCAGACCCTCGGTGGCATGGGCTACGCGTCGGAGTACCACGTGGAGCGCTACTGGCGCGAGGCGCGCCTGCAGCGCATCGCGCCGGTCACCCAGGAGATGACGCTCAACTACCTCGCCCAGAACATCCTCGGCCTGCCGCGGAGCTACTGACCAACGCCCACGCTCTCCATCACCGACATGCGCCGAAGGGTCAGAGGGCGGATGTCGTCGAGGGGGGCGACGGCGGGAGCGCAGAGGGAGCCGACGTGGGGGGTCATGAGCTCCTCGCGCCACTTCACCGCCCAGGTGCGGGCGCGCTCGTGCCACGCCTCGAAGCGCGCGTCGCCCGGCGTGTCCGTCTCGCTCGCGAGACCACGCGCGACGTCGCGCGCCTTGCCCGCACGCACGTGCGCGTCGGCATCGGTGGCCCACACCGTGCACACCTCGTAGTCGTTCATCAGCACCTCGTACAGCCCCACGAGCCGGTGGCCGTACTCTGCGAGCAGTGGCGCGCGCTCCTCGCGCACGGCGGCGAGGTACTCGAGCGCGGTGCCCGGCTGCACCTCGGTGAGCTCGTGCACGAACAGCGACCCGCGCACGTCGTCGCGCTTCAGCGATTCGATGTTCGGACAGCCCGGCACCGCACCGAGCAGCCGGTCGAAGCCGCCCGAGCGGTACTCGAAGGCCTGCTTCCACCACGCGTTCAACGTCACGTTGCTCGACCGCTTGAGACCGAGGCGGTCGACCTTGCCGAACCAGCCGTCCCAACCACCGGGGATCTCCCAGATGTTCACGACCTGCGGCCACCGCGCGGTGATGCCCATCGTGTACCAGGTGCCGAGCAGCTCGAACTCCACCTTCTCGTCACCGGACTGCTGGAGGGTGTGCTCCATGTAGTCCCACTGGTGCATGCCGTTGATGTCGATGAACTCGTGGAGGAAGAGGTCGCGGTCCGCAGGCATGGTCAGTCCTTGTCGAAGAGTTGTTGCAGTCCAGCCTTGTCGACCTTGCCGGTGGTGGTCATGGGCACGTCGTCGGCGCCGATGATGCACCAGCGGGTCGGGACCTTGAACGAGCTGAGCCGTTGCTTGGCGTCGCGCGCAAGCTCGTCGACGGTCGTGGCCGACGCATCGTCACCCAGCACCACGACCGCGGCCACTTCCGCGCCTACCCGCCCGCCGCCCGACCACGTCGACGACGTACGCGCGCCGCACCGCGGGCAGCGCGTGCAGCGCACCTTCCACCTCGCTCGGGTAGACGGTCGCGCCGCGCACCTTGAACATGTCGTCACGACGGCCGGTGAGGAACAGGAACCCGTCGGCGTCGACGTGGCCGAGGTCGCCGGTCGCGTAGAAGCCGTCGTCGGTGAAGATCTCGGCGCGCGTACGGCCGCGGATGCCCCGCATGAGGTTGGGGCCGCGGAGGTGCAGCTCGCCGGTCTCGCCGTCGGCGACGGGTTCGGCGGTGTCGAGGTCGACCACCCGCAGCTCGACGCCGTCGAACACCTGGCCGCAGCTGCCTTCCTTGCCCGCGGGGAGCGTCTGGTCGAGCCGGTACCCGCTGTAGGGACCGAACGACTCGGTCATCCCGAGCAGACCGGCCCGTTGCCCCGGCCCGGCGCGCAGCTCGGTGGGCATCACCGCGTCGAGGCTGCCCGGACGCAGCGAGGAGAGGTCGGCGGCCGCGAACCCGGGGTCGCGGGCGAGCGCGGCGGCCTGGTCGGGCCAGCCCCGGAACAGCGTGACGCGGTTGCGTTCGAGGAACGGCAACGTGCGCGCCGGCTCGGGGCGCGCCTCGGTGAGGAGGGTGGCACCCGCGAGCAGCGCGGAGAGCAGGCCGGTGCCGAACCCACCCACCCAGAAGAACGGCATCGGGATGTAGAGACGGTCGTCGCGCGTCAGGCACCGCACCTCGAGTCCGGCCGCGGTGGCCGCGAGCGCCCCGCCGTGGGTGTGGATCACACCCTTCGGTGTACCGCGGCTGCCCGACGTGAAGACGATCGCGAGGTCGTCGGCGGGTCGCACCGACGCGTCGAGGGCGGCCACGAGCTCGGGGCGGGCGGGCGCGTCGAACGAGGGACCGAGGTCATCCCACACGGTGATGGTGCGGAGCCGCGGCACGGCCTCGACCATGAGCGTCGACCCGACGACGAGCTCGGGCGAGATCGCCATGAGGTCGGCCACGTAGTCGCGTCCGAGGAACGCTCCCTGCAGCACCAGGTGCTCCACCCCAGCGGTCCGCAACTGGGCGGCGAGCTCGGGCGGGCGCAGGAACGTGCTGAGCGGCACGATCGTGGCACCGGCGCGGCTGGCGCCGAACGCAACGACCGGCCACGCGGTGCCGTTGGTCATCAGCACGCCGACGGGAGTGCCCTTCCCCACCCCGAGGTCGGCGAAGTGCACCGCGAGCGCGGCGCTACGACGATCGAGCTCGCCGTAGGTGAGCGCGTCGTCGTCGGTGACGACGAAGTCGCGCTCGGGCTGCTCGTCGGCCCAGCGCCGCACCAACGCCGGCACGGTGAGCACGTCGCTCGCCTCGCTCATGCGAACAGCTCCTCGATCGCGTTCAGGTCGGGCTTGCCGCTCGACAGCATCGGGAGTTCTGCGGGCGCGAGCACCAGGAAGCGGCGCGGCACCTTGTACGCCGACAGTCGCGTGCGCAACTCGGCGCGCAGCGCGTCCAGGTCGGGTGCGGTGTCGGGCTCGGCGAGGATCACCGCCGCCACCACCTGGTCGCGTTCGGGATCGGGCACGCCGAGCACCATCACCGCGAGCCCACCGGTCGCGTCGCTCAACGCGGCCTCCACCTCCAGTGGGGACACGTTCGCGCCCGCGGTCTTGATCATCGACCCGCGCCGGCCGTGGAAGTAGAAGAAGCCGTCGACGTCGACGTGGAAGAGGTCGCCGGTGCGGTACCAACCGTCGGGCGTGAAGATCTCCAAGCGCTCCCGTCCGTAGTAGCCCTCCATGAGCGACGGCCCGCGGAACCACAGCTCACCGACGGTGCCGACCGGCACGTCGGCGAGCGTCTCGGGATCGACCACGCGGGGCGTGAGGCCGGGCACCGGCAAGCCGAACGAGCCGCGCCGGTGCTCGGGCTGGTCGGTCTCGTCACCGCTCATGAGGCAGACGCTGCCGGTCTCGGTCGTGCCGAGCATGTTGTGGCGGAGCTCGACGTCGGTGGGACGGATCGCGGCGGGGAGCAGCGGGTGGAGGTTGCCGGAGCGGATCGACGAGAAGTCGCGGCCCGCGAAGGACGGGTGCGCGACCAACGCCGCGATCGACGCCGCGTACCCGTTGGTGAGCTCGGGCCGTTCGCGCTCGATGAAGTCGAGCGCCTCGACCGGGTCGGTCGCCGCCGAGCACAGCAGCGTGGCGCCGGCGACCAGCACGCCGGCGACGTTGTAGGCGAGGCCACCGATCCAGAACATCGGCGAGTTCGAGAAGAGACGCGTGCCCGCGTCCAGCCCGCGGATCTGGTTGAGCGCGGCGAGGTGCCCGAGCAGCGGGCCGTGCTGGTGGATCACGCCCTTCGGCGCGCTGGTCGATCCCGACGTGTGCACGATCACCATGCGGTCGTCGGGCGTGACGTCGTCCTCGATCGCGTCGAGCACCGCGTCGGGCACGTCGGCCGCGCGCGCCTCGAGCGTCTCGAAGCCGTCGAGCCACACGCCGCGGAGATGTGGCGCCGCGATCGGGCGCTCCCCTCGCTCGAACGAGCCCACCGCGTCGTCGAGCGCGGCCGCGTAGTCGTTGCCCCGGTACTCGCCGACGCCGACCACGAGGTCGACGTCGGCGCGCCCGAGCAGGTCGCGCAGCTCGCGCGCGGTGGAGAAGGTGCTGATGGGCACCGCGATCGCCCCGATGCGCACCACGGCCAACCACGCGAGCACGAAGTCGACCCCGGTCGGGAACAGCAGGCCGATCCGACTCCCCCGCCCGGCGCGCTCCGCCAGCAGCCCGCGGCGAGCACGCGGCTGCGACGCTCCGCGTCGACGTAGGTCAGCCGGTCGTCGTCGCACACGAGGTACTCGGCGTCGGGGCGCTCGGCGACGTGCGCGCGCAGCACCCGGCTCACGGTTCCGAATCCCGAGGTGACTGTGCTCATGAGCGGCGCGGCGACGTCGCCGGGAGCGCAGACCGGTCACCCTTGGCCGCGAGCATGTGCGCCTCGCACAAGAGGTCGTCACCCAGGAACAGCTCGGCGTGCGCGTTGATGCGCCGGTCGTCGACCACGCGCTCGACTTGGAAGACGAGCGGCGTGAGCAACGGCGTCGGGCGCCGGAAGCGGATCGACAGCTCGGCGGTCTTGCCCGCGAGCCCGCGCGCGCAGTTGAGCTCCTGCAGCACGCAGTCGAAGAACACCGCGAGGAACCCGCCGTGCACGATGCCGGGAGGCCCTTCGTAGCTGATCGGGAACTCGACGGTGCCGTGTGCGGCCTCGCCATCGGCGTCATCGAGCTCGAGGGTGTACTGCGGGAAGCACGGGTTGTAGTCGCCGATTGCGTAGCCGTGGTCGACGTACACGCGCCGATCGGGCGCGGGATCGTCGCCGACACGCGGACGCAGATCGGCCGGTGCCTGCGCCGCGAGCCGCTGCTGGGCGTCGCGCACCGTCTGCACCAGTGCTTCGAGCTCCGGCGACGACTGCTCGAGCGACTGCACGGTGTCGGTGAGGTCGCGCAGCGCGCCCGCCAGCTCGACCACGGTGGGCAGCGGCGGTTCGCCGAACACCCACCTCGCGTCAACGGGCTCGGCGGGATCGGAGGTCACGAGCGCGCTCCGGCCGCGGCGATCAGCTCGCGCACTGCGGCGAGGTCGGCCTTGCCCGACGCGGTCCGCGGCAGCGCGTCGACCACCGTCACCGTCACCGGCATCTCGTAGCGCGCCAGGTGCGCACCGACCGCCGCCAGCACCCCGGCCTCGTCGAGCGCGGCCCCGGGGCGCTGCTCGACTGCCGCGACCGGCACGGCCCCGAGACGTTGGTCCGGCACCCCGACCACCGCGGCTTCGGCCACACCGTCGACCCGTTCGAGCGCGGCGCGCACGACTTCGGGCTGCACCTTGTACCCACCGCGGAGGATGGTCTGGTCGGCGCGCCCCACGATCCAGAGGAAGCCGTCGGCGTCGAGTCGCGCCAGATCGGTGGTGCGCACCCAGTCGGGGGTGCCGAGCTGCGCGGCGCGCACCTCGAGCAGGCCGACGGTGTCGATCCCGAGGTCACGCCCGTCGTCGGCATCGACGACGCGCAACGTGCAGCCCGCGTGGGCCCGACCGACGCTCCCCCGTTTGGCGGCCGCGAACTCCTCGTGGTCGGCGAGGTTCCAACCGGCCACGCCACCCCCGAACTCGGTGGCGCCGTACGACGTGAGCACCGGCACGTGGTAGCGCGCGGTGAACGCCTCGGCCAGTTCGGGATCGAGGGGCGCCGTACCCGACACGACGGAACGGATGCTGGCGAACACGTCGTCGTCGATGGCGGCGTCGAGCACCATGCGCAGGGCGGTCGGCACGAGGCTCACCGTCTTGGGACGGTGCTCGCGCACCGCCGCGGTCCAGCTGTCGACGGTGAAGCGCTCGAGCAGCGCGATGCGCCGGCCGTCGAGCATCGCCTGCACGACACGGAACACGCCGCTCACGTGCACGAGCGGCGCGTTGACGATCACGACGCCGGACCGCAGGCGGACGTCGCTGCCGGTTCCGGTCTCGTAGTGCTTGGCTCCGCGCATCACGAGGTCGAGCATCTCGTAGCGCAGGTCGATGCGCTTCGGTGGTCCGGTCGTGCCGCTGGTGAGCATGCGGACGGCGACACCGGGTGCGCGGCTCGCGGCCGGCGGATCGGTCGATGTTTCGATGGCGATCGGTGCGCCCAACGAGCCGAGCGCGCCGCGTGCGGTGGCCGGCAGTTCGGCGGCGGGCACGAGCGCGAGGTCGTCGGGTGCACCGAGGAGGAGCGGGAGCGCGAGCCCGGGGAGGTCGGCCCGCAATCGTTCGGTGCCGAGCAACGGGTTCACCGTCACCACGCACGCGCCGGCGCGCAGCAGCCCCAGCAACGCCCCCAACGCGACCGGTCGGTTCCTGAGCATCAGCCCGACCGGTGCACCCGCGCCGAGACCGCGCTCGCGCAGCACCGTGTCGACCGCGTCGGCGGCCGCAGCCAGCTGGCCCCACGTCGACCACGTGCCCTCGAACTCGAGGGCCGGTGCCGACGGGTCGAGGGCCATGACCTCGCCGAGGCGCGGCGGGATCGTGCTGACGAGGTCCGTCATCGGGACGATCCGTCATCGGATGGCGGGAGGCGTGCGATCGACGCCGGTGCGTTCGATCTCGGCCAGCCCCACCGGGTTGCCGAGACGCGTGTACATCAAGCCCTGTTCCATCGCGGCGCGGTACGGCTTGTCGAGCGACTCCCAGATCGCCCGCACCGTGCCCTGGGTCGCGACGGCGGGATACGACGCGATGACGCTCGCGATCTCGTGCGCGCGGTCCCACAGTGCGTCGCGCGCCACCACCTCGGTGACCAGGCCGAGCCGCAGCGCGGTGTCGGCCGACACCCGCTCCCGGTTGCCCATCAACGCCATGCGCAGCGTGTCGCCCAGGCCGATGCGACGCATGAGCCCGATCGGTTCGAGCGCCGACACGTAGCCGTAGGTCACGTGTGAATCGAAGAACGTGGCGTCGTCGGAGCAGAGGACGACGTCGGACTCGTTCACGAAGTAGAGCGCGCCTGCCGTGCACATGCCGTGCACCGCGCAGACCACCGGCTTCCAGCACTTCTGCCACTTCGGGCTCAGGAACTCACCGGGATCGTCGTGGTTCCACACCAGGTCGGGTTGCCCGAAGGTCTTCGACGTGTCGAGCCCGGCCGAGAACGCCCGGTCGCCCGCGGCGCGCAGCACGACCGCGTTGACACGGTCGTCGGCCTTGACGATGTGCCACACGTCGCGCAGCTCCTCGCACATCTGCCGGTCGAACGCGTTGAGCACCTCGGGCCGATTGAGCGTGATCGTCGCGACGCGATCGTCGACCGCCACCTCGTAGAGAATGGTTCCGAATTGAGGCGTCTCGGAGCTCACTCGGCTCTCCACTCGGGCTGGCGCTTCTCCATGAACGCGCGGGGGCCCTCCTTGGCGTCCTCGGTGTGCAGCACCCGTTCGCGGTACGCCTCGGCCAGCAGCTCGGCCTCGTAGAGCGGGATGCCCAGACCCTTGCGGATCGCCAGACGCGTGCCCCGCACCGCGAGCGGCGCGTTGCGATTGACCATCTCGGCCAGCTCCTTGAGCCGGTCGCCCAGCGTCTCGTGCTCGACCACCTCGGTGATCAACCCGAGCTCGTACACACGCGCTGCACTCAAGCGCTCCTGACGACCCATGATCGCCATGCGCATGGCCACGTTGAGCGGCAGCGTGCGGGCGACCCGCACCATCTCCCGGCCCGACACCAACCCGATGCTCACGTGCGGATCGAAGAACGTGCGCCTGCTCCGACGCGATGGCGATGTCGCCGGTGGTCACGAGGTCCATCCCCGCACCGCAGCAGATGCCGTTCACGCCCACGATGATCGGCTTGGCCATCTGGCGGAACGGCGGCGTCGCCTCCTGCGGCGCGTCCCACTCGTGGAAGCGCGACAGGTAGCGGCCGTCGAATGGAATCTTGCCGTCGTCGCGCACGGTGTCGACGTCGGCCCCGGTGCAGAACGCGCGACCGGTCGCCGTGATCACGATGGTCCAGACGTCGTCGTCGGCCTCCGCGCGCACGTACGCGTCGGCGAGCTCCTTCTCCATCACCCGGCTGATCGCGTTGAGCTTGTCGGGCCGGTTGAACGTGATGGTCGCGGTGCGATCCTCCACCTCGTACAGGATCGTCTCGTACGTCATCTCTCCTCGTTCCTCATCGCACCACGTACCCTCCGTCGACGATCAGTTCCTGACCGGTGATGTAGCTCGCCTCGTCGCTGGCCAGGAACAGGATCGCGTCGGCGATGTCGTCCATCGCACCCATGCGCTTCATCGGCAGGTGCGAGGCGAAGCCCGCGATGCGTTCCTCCTGGGCGGCCTCGTCGAGGCCCTCGCGCTCGCCCGTGGTCATCGGCGTGCGCATGAAACCGGGTGACACCGCGTTCATGCGCACTCCGCGGCGCGCGAGCTCGCGCGCGGTGTGACGGGTGTAGCTGAGGATCGCGCCCTTCGACGCCGCGTAGGCCGCACCGCCGGTGCACACCGACGCGGCGATCGACGCCACGTTCACGATCGAGCCGCCACCGGACTCGAGCATGACCGGGATGGCGGCCTTCGAGCACACGAACACGCTGCGCAGGTTCACCTGCAGCACCTGGTCCCACTTGTCCTCGGTGGTGTTCCAGGTGTCGCGATCGTCGCCCTGCACGATGCCGGCGTTGTTCACGAGGACGTCGAGACGTCCGAACTGGTCGACGGCGGTTGCAACCGCGTCGCTTGCGGTGGCCGCCGCCGACACGTCGCCGACCACCAGGCGGGCGGTGTCGCCGAGCGCGGCGACGACGTCGCGACCGCGCGCCTCGTCCAGGTCGACCACCACCACTCGCGCGCCCTCGCGCTCGAAGTGCTCCACGGTCGCGCGGCCGAAGCCCGACGCGCCCCCGGTGACGATCGCGACCTTGCCGTCGAGTCGACCCACGTCAGCCCCCACCTTCTCGCCCAGTGACCACGAAGTCGTCGAGTGCCGGTTCGTGGGTCATGCGCCAGTAGTCGACCAGCTTCCAGGGCATGTTGGTGGTGACCCGACCGGCGTCGTTGTTGTAGTAGCTGTGCACCCTCGGGTGCCGCCACACCAGCTGTTCGTGCTCGGCGTCGACCCGCTCGTTGTAGGCGTCGTGCACGTCGCGCCTGCACTCCATGGTGGTCCACCCGTGCTCGAGCATCGCGCCGATCGCCTTGACGACGTAGTTGACCTGGCATTCGAGCACGAACACCACGCTGCCGACCACCGGGTTGGTGTTCGGTCCGTAGAGGCAGAAGAGGTTGGGGAACCCCGGCACGGTGATGCCGAGGTGGGCGCGCGGATCGTCGCCCCACTCCTCGTGGAGCACGCGGTCGCGACCGGTGATCTCCATCGGCCAGAGGTACTTGTTGGGATGGAACCCGGTGCCGAGCACGAGCACGTCGGCACCGCACCGCACGCCCGACTCGGTGATCACCGCGTGCGGCTCGACGCGGGTCACCCGCTCGTTCACCAGGTCGACGTCGTCGCGCAGCAAGGTGCGGAACCAGCCGTTGTCCTGGAGCATGCGCTTGCCGAGCGCCGGATAGTCGGGCAGCACCTCATCGACCAGCTCGGGCTGGGCGGCGAGCTCGCGCTCGGCGTGCGCGGTCATCACCCGTCGCAACTTGTCGTTCTGTCGGCTGATCGACGCGTCCTGGTCGGCCCACTCGGGGTCGACACGGAACGCGGGGTACATGCGGTCGGCGCTGTTCCAGAACTGCACCACCCGGTACCACGACAGATAGCGGGGCACGTTCCGGAACAGCCACTTCTCCTCGTCGGTGACCGGGCGGTGGTAGTCGGGGTTGGGGGTGACCCAGTGGCGCGACCGCTGGAAGATGGTGACGTGCTCGGCCTCCGGCGCGATGGCGGGCACGAACTGCATCGCGCTCGCGCCGGTGCCGATCACCGCGACCTTCTTGCCCCGGAGATCGACCTCGTGGTCCCACCGCGACGAGTGGAAGCACGGGCCCGCGAACGAGTCGAGGCCTTCGATGTCGGGCACCGCGGGACGGTTGAGCATCCCGACCGCGCTGATCAGCGCGTCGACCTCGACCTCCGACTCACCGTCGGCATCGCGCACCACCACGCGCCACGTGCTCCGCGCGTCGTCCCACGTCGCCGACACCACCTCGGTGCCGAAGCGCACGTGCGGCAACACGTGATGGGCCTTCGCGCACTCGGCGATGTAGTCGAACAGCTCGTGCTGGCGCGCGTAGTAGTGCGACCAGTCGGCGTTCGGGCGGAAGGAGTACGAGTAGAAGTGGTTGGGAACGTCGACGCGCAGGTCGGGGTACGTGTTCTCGAACCAGGTGCCGCCGACGTCGGCGTTCTTGTCGAACACCGTGTACGGGATCCCGGCCTGCTCGAGCCGGATCGCCGCGCACAACCCGCCCAGGCCGGCACCGATGATGCCGACGTGGAAGCCGGCCAGCGTCTCGGGGTCGGGCCGTTGCGTCCACTCGAACCGGCGTCGGTCGACGCCGTCGAAGTCGGCCTCTTCCTCGACCAGCGGCACGTACTCGTCCCCGACCGCCTCGCCGACCACGAACTCGATCAGGCGGTGCAGCTCGTCGGCATCTGGCGGGGCGGCACGCGCCGTCTCCGGCAGCGCGGTCAGCGCGGCGAACGCCCACGCCCGGATCGTCTCGGCGTCGTCGTCGGTCAGCGACCCCGGCCCGCGACCGTGGTCGAACGTGCGCGGTTCGGAGTGCGCGTCGATCACCGAGCAATCGCCGGTGAGGTGCGCCACCGCCGCGACCAGCACCGCGAGGTTCGCCGCGGGCAGCGCGGCCGCCAGCTCCCCCGCGTCGATCCGGTTCACGGCAGGCCGTCGACCCCGAAGTGCTCGTCGCGCACCTTGAACGCCTCGCTCGTGCCGACCTTCGCCCGCGTCTTCACGAAGTTGAACTCGTCCTCCTCGAAGCGGAGGTTGGTGGCGAACGCGTGCACGAGGAACCCGCTCGCCTCTTCGCCCACGAACGCGGTGCTCTGCTCGACGAGGGCGAAGCTGGTCTTGGCGATGGCGATGCCGTCGGCGGGCATGCGGGCCGCCTTCGCCGCCCAGCGCTCGGCCCGCGCCGGTACGTCGGCGGCGTCGCACACCTCGGTGAACACGCCGAGGTGCTCCACCTCCGCGCCGGTGACGGTGTCGCCGGTGAGCAGGAGCCGGCGCGTCAGCACCGGGACCGAGGCGATGGAAGAAGAGGTGCAGGTTGCCGAGCGCGGGGCCCAGCAGCCGCGCGCCGGGCATCCCGAGCTTGGCGTCGCGCGCGACCACCGACAGGTCGGACATCGAGCGCGATCTCGAACCCGCCGCCGAGCGCGTAGGTCTCGACCTGCGCCACGGTGACCTTCGGATACGCCATGAGCTCGTGGTAGAACGCGAAGCTCTCGCGGTCGACGCCGAGGCGGCGCCGCTGACTCGGTCGTCGGCTCTTGGGGTCGTTGCCGTACCACGCGTACGAGTTGGCCATGTCGGCGCCGGTGCTGAACACGCCGCCCGCACCCCGCAGCACGACCACCTTGATGTCGTCGTCGGTGGCGAGCTCGTCGAGGTGCGCGCGCATGGCGCGCCGCATCGGCGGGTCGTAGGCGTTGCGCCGCTCGGGGTTGTCGATCGTGATCCTCGCGATGTGCGTCTCGGGATCGCGCTCGCAGTGCACCCGCGGGTCGTGTTCGCTTGTCTCCGATTCGGGCGTCTCCACCATGACCTGGTTGCTCCGATGGTCGGTTCGCCGCGTCAGCGGGTGAACAGGAAGTCCTGGGCGTTCTGGTAGAGGTAGTTGTCGAGCACCTCGGGCGGGAGGTCGAGCTCCGACGCCTCCTTCACCGTCCGCCGGATCGACAGGACCGGCGAGTCGGACGCGAACATCACCCGCGTCTTGCCGCGCGTGCGCATGAAGTGCAGCAACGACTCGGGCAGGTGGCGGGGCGCCCACGCCGACGTCACCAGTCGGAGGTTGGCGTACTTGATCATCAGCCGGATGGCGACGTCCCACCACGGGTCGGCGCCGTGCATCATCGCCAGGCGCAGCTCGGGGAAGCGCACGCACACGCGGTCGAGGTGGATCGGGTTCTGCACCTCGCCGGGGATCGGCGGCCCGGGCAGGCCGGTGTTCAGGAACAGCGGCAGGTCGAGCTCGCAGCACTTCGTGTAGAGCGGGTAGTACACCGCGTCGCTGGGCGGGTACATGCCGTCGCCCCAGAAGCTCGGCCCGATCACCGTGTACGCCACCGGGTGGTTCTGCACGAACGACTCGAGGTTGCGCAGGTTCTCCATCGGGCGCAGGAGGTTGTGACCCGCCGAGCCCGAGGTTGAACCGGTCGGGCCGCTGCTCGACGAACGACAGCACCCGCTCCGACGAGCGGGTCATGTTCGTCATGAGCACGGCGCGCTCGACGCCCATCTCGTCCATCTCGTCGAGCAGCTCGTTGATCTCACGGCTCTCGAACATCGACTGGCCGGCCTTGAAGTAGTCCTCCTTGACCCGGACCATCCAGTCGGGCTGCTTCATGTCGCCCATGTCGGTGTTCACCAACAGGTCGTGCGCGCGTGCGACGACAGGCATCTCTCGTCTCCCCCTGGGTCAGTCGTGGTGCCGGGTGATGGCCGCGGTCACGCCGAAGGCCCGAGCAGCGCCAGGGCGTTGTCGCGCATCACCAGGCGGATCTCGTCGTCGGAGAACGCGTGCAGTTCCTTGACGAAGTCGAGTGGGTTGGCGAGCGCCTCGCCGTGGGGCCAGTCGGAACCGAACAGCACCTTGTCGGTGCCGATGAGGTCGGCCAGCTTGCGCATGTCCTCTTCGTAGTACGGCGTGACCGACACGTGCTCGCGGATCGTGTCGAGCGGGTTCTCGGGGAACACCCACGGCGTCTGGTTCGCCTGCTTGAGCAGCCGCTTCACCAGGAGCGCGACCCAGTCGGAGCCGTTCTCGATGCTCGCGGCACGCAACTTGGGGTGCCGGTCGAACACGCCGTCGACGACCATGCTGCCGATGGTGTCGTGGATCGGACGGTCGGACACGACGAGCTTGCTCAGCACGTCGACGCCACCGCGGAAGGGCTCGAACCAGTCGCGTGCGCCCCACGCGCCCGGCGAACATCTCGTAGCCGCTGTCGCCGAGGTGGAACGCGACCGGGACGTCGGCTTCGGCGAGACGCGCCCAGACCGGGTCGTGGTCGGGATGGCCGAACGAACGACCCTTGCCGTTCGCGGTCGGGACGGGCGCCGGCCGGAGGTGCACCATGCGGGCACCCCGATCGAGCACCCACTCGAGCTCGGCGATGGCGGCGTCGGGATCGGCGAGCGAGAGCATCGGCACGCCGTAGATGCGGTCCTGGTACGCGAAGCCCCAGTCCTCGTCGAGCCACTGGTTGAACGCGTGGAGCACCGCGTTCGTCGCTTCGATGTCGTCGCGCAGCACCTGCTCGATCCCGACCGCGAGCGTCGGGAACATGACCACGCCTTCGAGGCCCTGCTCGTCCATCACCGCGAGCCGTGCGTCGCGGTCCTGGTACTCAGCGCGCAGCGGCTCGAGCTTCATCAGCGAACGCGGGTCGACGCCCTCGGGGATCTGGCCGCGGAACATGAGGTCCATGCACCCGGCGACGATGATCGGGTCGAAGGTGGGGTTGGGGATGAACTTGAACAGCTTCCCGCCCACGAGCAGGAGCGAGTGCGTGCCCTGCTGCACCACCTGCACGCCCCGCTGGCGGAACTCCTTGGGGAGGTGCCGGGTGCAGGCGTCGAGGGTCTCGTAGTAGTGGTTGTCGGCGTCGACGGCGCGATATCCGAGCTCCATGGCGTCCTCTCCCGTTCCCCGTGCGGCGCTCTCGCGGACGAGCTAAACGTTATAACCTTTCGCACGCAGCCGCGGCCAGCTGTGCCCTGCCCGGGTACCGTGTCGGCCCCGAGCGGCGCCGACGGACAGGGAGGCGTTCGTGCCCACCATCAAGGCCACCCGATCGCGCGAGAAGCCCGAGCAGATCGCCGACGAGCTGCGCGCGCTGATCGTCAGCGGTCAGCTCGAGGAGGGCGAGTCGCTCGGGCGCGAGCCCGACCTGGTCGAGCGCTTCGGGGTGTCACGCCCGTCGCTCCGCGAGGCGCTGCGCATCCTCGAGGCCGAGGGCCTGATCACCGTCGTGCGCGGGGTGCTCGGCGGGGTGGTCGCGCACCAGCCGAGCGAGCGCATGACCGCCCGCACCGCCGCGCTCGTCCTCCAGGCCCGCAACGTGACCCTGGGCGACGTGCACCAGGCGCGCAGCATGATCGAACCCGCTGCGGTCCGGGTGCTCGCGACCTCGCCGAGCAAGAAGGCGATCGAGGAGCTCACGGTCGCTGGTCGACGCCCAGCGCGCGGTGATCGACGACCCCGAGGCGTTCGGGACGGCCAACGCCCGCTTCCACGAACGGCTGATCGAGCTCTCGGGCAACCAGACCATCGGCATCGTCGCCGAGATGCTCAACGAGATCATCGCCCGCGCCGTGACCGCGGTGAGCGAGACGCCGTCGAAGCGCAACTCGCTCCCGGTGCGCCAGCGCGGCATCCGCTCGCAGGAGCGCCTCATCGAGCTCATCGCCATCGGCGCCAGCAACGACGCCGAGGTGCACTGGCGCGCGCACATGGATGCGGTCGGCAAGGTGATGATCGGCCACATGGCCAAGACCGTCGTCGACCTGCTCAACCACTACTGACCGGTGAGCAGTCGCCCGCTCGAAGGCATCCGCGTCCTCGACCTGTCGCAGGTCGTCTCGGGTCCGATCTGCGGGCGCATGCTCGCCGACCTCGGTGCCGACGTGGTGAAGCTCGAGCCACCCGGCGGCGACATCATCCGCTTCCTCCATCCCAAGGTGGGCGACGACCCGGTGAGCGTCTACTTCACGTGGGTCAACGCGGGGAAGCGCTCCGTGTCGCTCGACCTGAAGACCGAGCGCGGTGCTGCACTGGCGCGTGAGCTCGCGCTGGCGAGCGATGTCGTGCTGGAGAACTTCCGCCCCGGCGCGCTCGAGAAGTACGGCCTCGACGCGGCGACGCTGCGGGCGGCCAAGCCGTCGCTGATCTACTGCTCGGTCAACGGGTGGGGCGGCGACAACTCGTGGTCGCAACGACGCGCGTACGCGGCGATGGTGCAGGCCGAGGTCGGCCGCGTCGAGCTCGACGCTCGGTTGCGCAACGCGCCTCCCGAGCAGAGCCCTCATGTCGACGGCGACATCACTCCCGGACTGCTCTCGGTCACTGCGATCGTGAGCGCGCTGTTCCAGCGCGAGCGCACGGGCGAAGGTCAGCACCTCGACGTGTCGATGGCCGAGGCGCTCGTCTACACCGACGAGTGGACCACGACCGATCTTGCCGGGTACGACGGGCCGCGCATCCCCGACACCTGGAACTACCCGATCTTCACCGTCGCCGACGGCACTGACGTCGCGTTCATGGGCGACCCCACCGGCCGGCTGGTCGAGATCGCCGCTGCCATCTCCGACGAGGTGGTCGAACCTGCGACGTCACGCGAGCAGGCGTGGGCGGTGCTCCGCGAGCTGGTGGCGCGGGTGCCCGACTTCCCGACCTTGGAAGCACGCTTCGAGCTGTTCGGCTTCCTCGTGTCGGAGGTCCGCACCGTGCAGCAGCTCGCCGAGACGCCGTGGGCCGAGGAGCGTGGCGTGTTCGTGGAGGTGGAGCCGGGCGCGCGCGTCGCCGCCGCGCCGTACCGTTCCGACCGTGCCGACATCGGTGTGCGCGGGCCGGCACCGCGCTTCGCGCAGCACACCCGCGAGGTGCTGGCCGAGTGCTGCGGTCTCTCCGACGACGAGCTCACCCGGCTCGAGGCCGACGGCGTCATCCACTCCTCGGGCGACGTCGACACCGCCAAGCCGAACTGGCGCTGACGAAGCGCCACAGGCTCGCTGCAGTCCACCTCTCTGGACCGCAAAGTCGCAGACGGTCGTATCCTCGATGTCGCGATGACTTCAGACGGCCGCCCGCACGAATCGCTCATCCAGAACTGGGCGGCGAAGGGTGCGATCTGCCTGGGGGCAGTCGGAATGATCGTCGGCCTGATCGTCGGCCTGTTCGCTCATGCCCCGACGGCATGGGCCGCGATGTTCGAGGTCGGCATCCCGGCATTCCTGCTTGGCGCGCTCGTCGGCGCAATCACCGGCGCCGTCGCGGTCGCGCTTCGCCGGGTTCGCGCGTGACGCGGAGCCGCCGATCACCGCGCCGAGCGGTGGTTCTGGCGTGGTGGTCATGCTCGAGGAGTGTCGTGACCGGTCGGGCGGTACTCGACGAGGAGGAGCCGGTCATCGAGCGTGCGATGCGCGACAGGAACGAGCTCCGCGGCGGGGTAGCCATCGAACGCCCATTCGCGGCCGTCGGGACCGGCGAAGAGGGGGAAGGTCATCAGGCGCACTCGGTCGACGAGGCCACCGCCGAGGAGCTACCGACAGATCGAGAGGCTGCCCATGGTCCGCAGCGGCAGGTCGCACTCGTTCTTGAGCCGGCGCGACTCCTCGACAGCGTCGTCGCTGCAGATGCGCGCATTGGGCCACTCCACGCTCGACAGGGTCCGGGAGAAGACGACCGTGTTGCGTTCCGTCATCTGCCGGTGGCCTTCGTCCCGGGCCTCATCCGGCAGGCCGGAGAGGATCTCGTGCGTCTGTGGAGACCGGACCAAAGCGCGCGCGTACTACCGACGCAAGACGTTGGTCGAAGACGAGTGAGCGCGTAGTTCGCCACACGGGTGGCTCAGCCGGCCGCCTGTCCTCGGGTGCCGGCGATGGGATCTGCACGGGTGGGGATGGGGTGAATCCCTCATGACGCGTCGAGCAGGACTGCGTACGTTCAGTTCCAGAGCTCGTAACAGTGCCCTGCAGCGTGTGATCGAGAAGGTTCTCGATCGCTGCGCTTCGGGGGACCGTCGTGAGTTCCGTCCAGGTCGTCAAGGAGAACGAGTGAGGCGATGACAGTGATCAAGGGAGCGAGTACCACCGTTCGGTACGAGACACACACGACGATCGAGCGACCCGTGAGCGACGTGTTCGCGCGTCTGGCCGACGTGGACGGCTACGGGACATGGATGCGCCGCACCGGTGTGTTCCGCACGTCAGGGCAGACCTCCGACGGGCCTCTCGGCGTGGGGACGCAGTACTTCGATACCACCAAGATGGGCACGTTTCATGGGGAAGTGGTCGCGTTCGAGCCACCGGTCCGCATCGCTTTCCGAGAACGGCTTCGGTGGTTCGGTTTGGAGCTGATGGAGGCACGTCCGGAGTACACCCTCGAGCCGGACGCGGAGCGGACGATCGTCCATCACGTCGCGGAAGGTGAGCTCTTCGGAATGGTGCGACTGATGAAGCCGATCGCAGCTCGGTTGGCGAGAAGCGAGCGGGCTCGAACCCTCGCTTCGTTGAAGCGTTCGCTCGAGTCGGCCGATGTCGACGCCCTTCGCCTGGTCACACACTGAACGGGGTCCCGAGCCCGCTTCGGGAGCGGTGCTCCGGCGGTCTCCGCAGCGAGCCAGTGATCTGCTCGTGCTCACGAGCAATCCCGATCGCGCTCATGCGACGCCGTAGCGGTTGGCCTCCACCCAGCCGCGCGCCGATCCCGCCCATCCGGTGACGCGCGCGTCCACCAGGATGCGCCAGTAGAGCCAGTGCTCGGGCTCCTCGCACGTGTGGGCCATGTCGAAGCTGATGCTCGGTGACGCGGGCGTGAGCGCGACGTCGAGCTCGTCGCCGTCCTCGGTCGCGAACTGCAGTTGTGCGGGCGCGATCGTCCGGGCTGCGTCGTCGTACTCGACGGTGCCGCCGATGCAGCGCACCGGTCGCACGCCCGACGCGTCGCGCAGGTACCCGCCGCCCCGCTCACCCAGCTGCGGCGCGCCCACGAAGTACAGCTGCGCGCCGTCGGACTGGAGATCGCCGAGGGTGAAGGTGACGCGCCAGTTGCGCGGACCCCACGAACGGTCCCGGTGCCCGGCCGGCGCGCACGGCGCACGTCTCGTCGCCGATGCGGACGGTGCCGGTCACCTTCATCGACTGCTCGAACCGACTCGCGGGGTATTGCTCGCTGCCCAGGTCGTTGCCAGTACCGGTGCCGTACACGTCGGTCGTCGGCGTCGCCCGCAGGTCGAGCGCGACCGGCACGAACCCGCCGGCACCGGGGCCCGTGACCTCGCGCACGATGCCGTCGTAGGTGAATGCCGCCGCGGGTTCACCCGGCTTCCATCCGAAGCGCAGGCCGAAGCGGTCGTAGGCCATGCCCTCGGCGAGGTCGAAGTCGTCGTGACGCAAGCGCGTCTCCTCGGTGCCGTACCAGACACCGTCGGCGAACACGTAGCTCCAGATCAACGCCCGCTCCTGGTTGGGGAGCAGACCGAGGCGGAAGAACCCCGCAGGGCCGCCGTCGAGGTCGATCCATGAGAAGTACCACGATTCGTTCCACGACCACACCGAGGGATCGTGAGGGTGCACGTGCTCGTCGTTCATCGTCCCGCCTCTTCGACGACCGATTCCCAGAGCGGGAGCAGACCCTGGTGATCCTCCGAGAACGAGTCCGGCGGCCCCCACATCACGCTCGCCCGGGTGGCGGTGACGACGATGATCGTGGCCGCGAACGCCATCCAATAATCGAGGTCGGCGAGAGCACGACCGGTGGCCGCACTCCAGCGCGCCCAGGTCGCCTGCTCCGACGGCAACCCGGGCAACGGTGCCGTGTGCCCGTGGGACCGCTCGAGGAACAGGCTGTACCCGATGTCGGCGATCGGATTGCCGACGTACGCCACCTCGAAGTCGACCAACGCCGCGACCTCGGAGTCGTCGACGATCGCGTTCACCAGCCGGGCGTCACCCATGCAGAGCGCGGGCGGCGCGGCGGCCGACGGCGGGACGTTCGCCGCCAACCAGTCGAACACTGCGAGATGGCGGGGCGCGGCCGACGGGTCGACGAGGTCGAGCAACGCGTCGCGCCAGTAGTCCAACACCGCGACCGTGCCGCGGGGACCGTCGTACGCGGTCGCGAGTGCGTCGAGGTCGACGCCGTGCACGGCGGCGAGCGCGTCGTGGAACGAATCCCAGACCGCGCGTTGCTCATCTGCGCCGGCGTCGAGGAACCACCCGTCGTGGTACGCGTTCGGCCACGCGTCGGGGACGCTGCGGCCCTCGACCCACTCCATCACGAAGCACGGGCGACCGACCGCGCTCGTGCCGGCATCGATCGCGACGACTGCGGGCACGGGTGCGCCGGCACGGCCCAGGGCGTCGACCACGCACGCTTCGCGACACGGGTCGAGCGCGTGGACGATGCTCGGCACGCGCGGGGCCTTGAGCACCATGCGGAACGAGCTGCCGTCGGCCTCGGCGACGATGCGCCACGCCCCGTTGGCGTGACCCTGGGGCAGCAGCTCGAGCTCGAGGTGGGTGAGTGGTACTCCGAGCGCGTCGCTCAGCCACGCACGGAGCGCGATGGGGTCGAGGACCTCGGTTGCCGTCACACGCTGCCGATCCAGGCGCCGGCGTCGTTGATCAGCACCTGGCCGGTCATCTTGGAGCTCTCGTCGGACGCAAGGAACAGCACGACGCCGGTCATGTCCTCGGGTTCGAGCGACGACTTCAACGCCGACGTCGACACCAGCTGATCGACGATCACCCCGGGGACGACCGCCTTGGTCGCGGGCGACATGGTCACGCCGGGACACACCGCGTTGACGCGGATGTTCCGCGATCCGAGCAGCTGGGCCATGGTCTTCGTCTGACGGAGCAGCATCCACTTCGTCATCCCGTACCCCTCGGGCGCGAGCCTCGGCGCGGGTGCACCCTCGGGAATGTCGGTGAGCATCGGCAGCGACAGCGGGAACGCGGCGTTCGACGAGATGTTCACGATCGATCCGGCGCGCTGCTCCCAGAAGTACGGCACCACCGCGTTCGACGCGTTGATCACACCCATGAAGTTGACCGCGAGGAAGTCGTCCCACGTCGCGGTGAGCTGGTCGAACATCAGGCCCGCGTTGTTCACCAGGCAGTCGACACGCCCGAGCTCGTCGACGACCTGCTCGCCCATCGCCACCATCTGCTCGGGATCGCTCACGTCGGCTTGGATGGTGAGCGCGCGTCGGCCGAGCGCCTCGATGTCGTCGACGACGGGTCCGGCCTGGTCGATGCGCGTGAGGTCGATGATCGCCACGTCGGCGCCTTCACGCGCCAGCGCACGCGCGTAGGCCGCGCCGATGCCCTGGGCCGCACCGGTGACGATGCAGACCTTGCCCTCGAGTCGTTCCCCCACGATTCCCCCTCGCGCATTCGTACGGTTCGAGCCACGCCTTGACAGGGCGACGATACATCTGACATTTTGCCGACGCCGAGCGATCCCGTCGCCGGTGGTTCCTGATCCCCTGCGCCCGATGTTCGGGACCCCTGGAGGCTCCACATGCCAACCCGTCCCGTGCGTGTGGCCGTGTGGTCCACCGGCGGCATCGGCACGATCGCCATCCGCGCGATCCACCGCCGGCCCGACCTCGAGCTCGTCGGGGTGTGGGTCCACAGCCCCGAGAAGGAGGGGCGCGACGCCGGCGAGCTCGCCGACATCGGTCCCATCGGCGTCGCCGCCACCAACGACGTCGATGCCATCATCGGTGCCGGCGTCGACTGCGTGGTGTACGCCGCGCAGGGCCCCGACCAGGACGCAGCGTCGGTCCCCGACTACGTCAAGCTCCTGTCGGCGGGCGTGAGCGTGTCGACCACCAGCTCGTGGGCACTGCTCAACCCCGCCACCTACGAACCCACATGGCGGGCGCAGCTCGAAGCCGCGGCCACTGAGGGCGGAGCATCGATCTACGCCACCGGCATCGAACCCGGCTTCGCCGCCGACCAGCTCCCGATCCTGCTCACCACGATGTCGAACTCGATCACGTCGATCCGGGCGTCCGAGATCGCCATGTACGACACCTATCCGGTGGAGTTCATGATGAAGGAGGTGATGGGCTTCGGGAAGTCGCTCGACGATGCGAACGCACTGCTCGGGCTGCCGGGCTCGATCCTCTCGGCGTGGTCGCCCGGCATCAACCTCATCGCCGACGCGCTGGGTGCCGAGCTCGACGGCATCCGCGAGCAGTTCGACGCCGCCGCCACTCCCCGCACACTCGAGGTCGCGTGCGGCACCATCGAGGCCGGCACGGTCGGTGCGATCCGCACCCAGGCGATCGGAGTGGTCGCCGGGCGCGACGCCATCGTGATCGAGCACGTGAACCGCATGGCCGCCGACCTCGCACCCGAGTGGCCCACCGCGTCGCGCGACGGCATGTACCGCATCACGATCGAGGGTGACCCCGACATCGTGTGCGAGATGGCGGCCGGCGACCCCGAGCACTCGAGCCCGGGCGCGATGGTTGCCACCGCGATGCGCGCGGTCAACGCGGTCCCCTACCTGGTCGACGCGCCCCCGGTCTGCGCACCGCGCTCGAACTGCCCATCACCGCACCGAAGCACGCGTTCTCGTGAGCCCGACCGAGCCGTTCTCGATCCACCCTGACGTCAAGGTCACCGCCGACGGCCACATCACCACCGTCACCATCGATCGCCCGGACACGAAGAACGCGTGCACCGGCGACATGTGGGTCGCCATCGGCGAGACCTTCCGCCGCCTCGCCTACTCGGGCACGCGGTTGATCGTGCTCACCGGCGGTGGCACCGACTTCTGCGCCGGCGCCGACCTGAGCGGCAGCGGTGGCGCCGGTGCCGACGGGAGCAGCAGCGGACCGATGGGCAACCAGCTCGCGGGCATGCGGGTGCTCGGCGACGCGGTGGTCGCGGTGCACGGGTGTCCTGTCCCCACCATCGCGCGCGTCGACGGCGTCGCGGTCGGCGCCGGCTTCGGCCTCTCACTCGCGTGCGACCTCACCGTGTGCTCCGACCGCGCGCGTTTCTCCGCCATCTTCGCCAAGCGCGGCATCAGCCTCGACTTCGGCACGTCGTGGTTGCTGCGCCAGCGCATCGGCGTGCACCGGGCCAAGGAGCTCGCCTTCACCGCGCGCATGGTGCACGGACCCGAGGCGTACGACCTCGGTCTGGTGAACCGGGTCGTCCCCGCCGACGAGCTCGACGCCGCGACCGCGGAGTTGGCCGACGCCATCGCTGCCGGTCCGCCGCTCGCGCTGTCGATGACCAAGCGCGAGCTCGAGAACGCGGGCACGTCGTCGTTGGCCCAGGCGCTGGAGACCGAAGCGTTGGCGCAGAGCGTGAACGTCGGCACCGAGGACATCCGGGAGGCGCTCACCGCTTACGTCGAGCGTCGCCCGCCGGAGTTCAAGGGCCGGTGACACCTCCCACGAAGGTGGACCCGACGGCCGAGTGGTCGCTGACGCGCGTCTTCGACGTCGTCGGCGCTGCCATCCCCGACCGCGACATGGTCGTCTGGGGCGACGTGCGCCGCACGTTCGGCGACGCGCTCTCCCGTGCCGACGCGCTCGCCGCCCATTTGCGCGAGCGCGGGCTGGGGATCCACCGCGAACGGTCGGAGCTCGAGAACTGGGAGTGCGGCCAGGATCGGGTCGCGGTGTTGATGCACAACCGCCCCGAACACGTCGAGTCGATCCTCGCCTGTTGGCGGGCGCGTGCCGTCCCGTGCAACGTCAACTACCAGTACACCGCGGCCGAGATCGCCGAGCTGTTCCGCATGCTCGGCACGCGCGGGGTGATCTACGAGCGCGCGCTCGCGCCGCTGCTCCGTGATGCGCTGGCCCAGCTCGGCGACGACCTCGACGTCGTGCTGGTCGAGCTCGACGACGGCACCGACGCACCGAGCTCTCCGCCGAGCCCGTCGTTGGACGGCGCGGTCGACTTCGAGACGGTCATCGCCGACGGCGGCCACCTCGAGACCGGCCTTCCCGGATCTGGGACCTCGCCCGACGACATCTACATCGCGTGCACCGGCGGTACCACCGGCCGGCCCAAGGCGGTGCTCTGGCGCCAGGGCGATCTGTACGTCGCCGCCATCGGCGGCACCGACGAGACCGGCGAGGCCACCGTCCGGGCCAAGGCGGAGGCGGGCGCAGGCGTGTGGTTCCCCACCTCGCCGCTCATGCACGTCGCCGCGCAGTGGACCGTGTTCCTCGCCGCCAGCATGGGCGCGACCGTGGTGCTCCACGACGACAGTCGGCGCTTCGACGCGCCGACGATCCTCGCGACCGCGGCGCGCGAGCGCGCCAACATGATGACGATCATCGGCGACGCGTACCGCGCGCCCGCTGGTCGAGGAGCTACGCGCCAACGAGTACGACCTCTCGGCGCTGGCCGTCCTCGGCACCGGCGGCACGCCCACGAGCGCGGGCGCCAAGGACGCGCTCGCCGAGATGCTGCCGGGGGTCACCATCCGCGACGGCTACGGCGCGTCGGAGATCGGCGTGATGGGCTCGGGCGACCAGGCCGGGCGTGTCGCCCAGACGCAGCGCTTCCAGGTGATCCCCTCGGCGCGCATCCTCACCGAGGACCGCACGCGGTTCCTCTCGCCCGGCGAGACCGACGAGGTCGGGTGGATCGTGCGCACCGGGCACGTCCCGCTCGGCTATCTCGACGACGAAGCCGCCACCAACGCCACGTTCCCCGTGGTCGAGGGCGAACGGGTGGCGGTCGCGGGTGACCGCGCGCAGTTCACCGACGACGGCCAGGTGGTGCTGCTCGGACGCGACTCGCTCGTGGTGAACACCGGTGGCGAGAAGGTGTTCGTCGAAGAGGTCGAGGACGTGTTGAAGCGTCACGACGCCGTCGTCGACGTGCTGGTCACCGGCCGGCCGAGCGAACGGTTCGGTCAGGAGGTCGTGGCGGTCGTGCAGCTCCGGGAGGGCGACGACTGCACGCCGGCCGAGCTCCGCGCGTGGTGCGCCGACCACCTCGCGCGCTACAAGGCGCCGCGTGCCGTCGCGTTCGTCGACGTCGTGCGTCGCCATCCGAGCGGCAAGGCCGACTACCGCTGGGCGAAGGAACGCGCGGTCGACGCGGTCGACGCGGTCGGCTGAGGACAGGAGCGCTCGTGTTCGTGGACGGCAAGGTCGTCATGATCGTCGGCGCCGGACGTGGTCTCGGCGCCACGTTGGCACGCCGGTGCGCGGAGGACGGTGCCGACCTCGTGCTCGCGGCGCGCACCGCGCCGACGCTCGAGGAGATCGCGAACGACTGCCGCGCCGTCGGCGCGCGCGTGCTCACGGTCCCGACCGACGTGTCGGACCGCGACCAGGTGCACGCGCTGGCGGCGGCCGCGCACGCCGAGTTCGGTCGCGTCGACGTGCTCGTGAACTCGGCGTTCCCGCCCGGTCCCGGCGGGCCCGTCGTCGACATGGACGACGACGCACTCGACGCCTGGCGCCGCAGTCTCGACGCCGGCGGCTACGGCACGTTGCTCACGTGTCGGTACGTGGCGCCGTACATGGTCGACGCCGGTCACGGGGCGATCGTCAACGTCACGTCGATGACCAGCCGCATGGCCCACGGCGGGCGCAGCGACTTCGCCGCGGGCAAAGCCGCCATGCACCGGCTCGGGTGGGCGCTGGCCGACGAGCTCGGCCCCTTCGGCATCCGCGTCAACGCCGTCGCGCCCGGCGCCATCCTCGGCGACGGCGTACGAGGTTGGATCGAGGGGAACGCGGCGAGGAACGGCGTCACCTACGAGGAGCAGCTCGCGGCCCAGACCCACGAGATGGCCCTCCGTCGCATCGCCACCGAGGACGAGGTCGCCAACGCGATCCTGTTCCTCGCCTCCGACTTCGCATCCGGCATCACCGGTGCGACCATCGACGTCAACGCCGGCCAGCTCTTCGGCTGACGCCCCCACCCTCCCCGTTTTTTGGCGTGGCTCGTGTGCCGCAGTGGCACACCAACCACGCCGAATGGCGGCCACGCCGAATGCCGGCTAGGTGGAGAGGATGCTGACGCCGGCGGTGCCGGGGGCGCCGTAGAGCTGGGTGTAGCCCACCTTCGGACTGCCGGGAACCTGGCGGTCGCCGGCCTGGCCCCGCAGCTGGCGGACGACCTCGTGGATCTGGCGCAGGCCCGACGCACCGATGGGCTCGCCGTTGGCGATGAGCCCGCCGTCGGTGTTCACCGGCAGGGGCCCGTCGATCTCGGTGGCGCCGTCGGCGATGAGGGCCTCCTGCTCGCCGTCGGCGCAGAAGCCGTTCTCGGCCAGGTGGATCACCTCGGCCCCGGCGTCGGTGTCCTGCAGCTGGATCACGTCGACGTCCTCGGGGGCGATCCCCGCCCGTTCGTACGCGGCACGCGACGCGTCGACCGTCGGGCCCACCGTCTGTTCGATCGGCAGCCACGGGCTGTGCACCTCGAACGCGCCCAGCCGTCGGGTACGCACTTCACACGCGCGCAGGTAGACGGGCGTGTCGGTGTACCTGTCCGCGTGCTCCGCCTTGCACAGCACCACCGCCGCCGCACCCTCGTCGGGGCTGCAGAACATGTACTGCGTGAGCGGGTAGTTCAGCATCGTCGAGTTGAGGATCTCGTCCTCCGACAACGGCTTGCGCCGGAACGCGTTGGGGTTGAGCGATCCGTTGCGGTAGTTCTTCGCCGCCGTCTTCGCCAAGGTCGACGACGAGATGCCGTGGTCGGCCATGTACTTGTTGATCTTCATGCCGAAGAACTTGGTGGTGACGAACTGTCCGACCTCGCCGTACCACGACGGGCACGCGTACAGCCGAGGGTCGGCACCGAACGCGCCCGGCGGGTGCTTGTCCATGCCCACCGCGATGCCGAGGTCGTGATCACCGAGGCGGATGGTCTGCGCCGCCAGCGAGAGCGCGCTCGCGGCAGTGGCGCAGCCGTTGTACACGTCGGTGAACGGGATCCCGGTGAGGCCCAGGAGCGCGACGACCGCGTCCGGGTTGTCGATCTCATAGCTCCCCGCGAACGCGAACTGGATGTCGTCCCACTGCACGTTGGCATCCGCCAACGCGGCGCGGATCGCGACCGCGCCCATCTCGATGCCGGTCGTCTCCCCGAAGCGGCCGAACGCATGCAGCCCCACCCCGACGATGGCGACGTCCATGCTCATGCGCTGTCCTCCTGATCAGGCGACGGGTCGGAACGCGAACGTCACGACCTCGTTGCCGTCGTCGTCGGTGCGGAACGGCACGATCACCAGCTCCATCTCCATGCCGTTGACGAGCACGTCGGGATCGCACACCGTGAGGTGCGACTCGACCTTCACCTCACCCGGCAGCTCAACGTAGCCCACCCCGAACGGGACGAAGTCCTTCCCCGTCGGTCCCGCGTACGGAGGCGGCGGCGGGAACGACTGCGTCGTCCACGCCCACAACGTGCCCCGCCGCGCCAGCAGCATCTCCTCCATCGACGTCGACGCGCACCGCGGACACGAGTCCTGACTCGGGAACGTCACCATCGCGCACTCGCCACATCGACTGCCGATGAGCTGCGGGTCGTCACTGGGCCAGGTGAACACGCCTTCGGCCACGGGCACTTGCACGGCGACTCCCTTGATCGCTGCTGGGTTCATGCGGGCTGGTAGCGGATGCGGATGCGGTCGTACGCACGGGCGAACGTGCCCGGCACGATCTGCGGTTCGTCGGGGTCGACCAGCTCCCATTCCGGGATCCGACGCAGCAGCTCGTCGAACATCACCCGGAGCTCGAGCCGGGCCAGCCAGGCACCGAGACAGAAGTGGGTGCCGAACCCGAACGCCACGTGACGATTGTCGGGCCGGGTCACATCGAGCCGATCGGGATCGGTGAACGCGCGCGGGTCGCGGTTGGCCGCCGCGTACATCAGCACCACCTGGTCACCTTCGCGCAGCGTCTGCCCGTGCAACTCGTGCTCCTCGGTCACGGTGCGACGCATGTTGAGGATCGGCGACACGAACCGGATGAACTCCTCGACCGCAGTGGTGGCGAGCAGCTCGGGGCGGTCCACCAACATCTGGCGTTGGTCAGGCCGCAACGCGAGCTCGCGGATGATCGAACCGATCACGGTGCGGGTGGTCTCGGCGCCGCCGTCGAGGAGCAGCAACGTCTCCTCGAGCACGTGCATGGTCTCCCACCCCTGCGCGGCCCAGATCGAGATGAGGTCGTCGTGCGGTTCGGCGCGCCGCGCCTCGACCAGCTCCGCGGTCTGCGTGAAGAAGTCGACCATGACCGGGACGACGTCGGGATGCGAGACGTAGGGCGGACCGTCGGTCATGTTGAGGCCGCCGAGGGTCATCGTGCGCTCCGACCAGTGACGCAGCAGCTCCCACATGTCGCGCGGGTATCCGAGCAGGTCGCCGATCATCATCGCCGGCAGCCGCGATGCGATCGCTTCGACCACCTCGCACTCCCCCAGCGGCACGACCGGATCGAGGATGTCGGTCACCAGCCGGCGAACGTGGTCCTCGTGGCCCCGCACGCCGCCAGGATTGAAGCGGCGTGACACCAGGTTGCGCTGCTGCTGGTGCGCGGGATCGTCCATGTTGATCATCGAGCGATCGGCGCTCTGGTCGATCTGCGGGCGCGACCCCGCAAACGACGAGTAGCGAGCACCGTGCTTCTCGATCGCCATCACGTCGTCGTACCGGGTGACGACCCACAGGTGCTGCACGGGGTCCCAGAAGCACGGCGCCTCATCGCGCAACCACCGGTACGCGTCCCACGGGTCGACGTAGAATTGCGGGTCGAGCACGTTGACGTACGGCAACGTCCCGGTCGGGATCGTGGTCACGCCCCCACCTTCCCGTGATCCTGGTCCGGGCGCCGCATCACGCCGTACAGGAACGTCGACGCGAACACGTCGGCGATCTCGGCCGCGGTCATCGCCCCGTCGGCGCGGTACCAGTGCTGCAACCAGTTGGCCATGCCGACGACGGTCTTCGTGAGGACGTGCGGCGACGCCGCGAGCACGAAGTCGCCGCGCGCCGCGCCCTCGGCGATCACCGACGTGATGGCGCGCTCGTAGCGGCGGTTGTAGTCGTTCATCTCGCGCGCCCACTCGTCATCGGAGTCGTCGCTGATCCCGTTCACGTCCTCCTGGAGGAAGATGAACATGTACGGGTAGTCGCGGTCGGTGTACGACTGGAGCAGTCGTTGCACGATCTCGACGATCTTCTCCGCCGGGGTCTGGTCGCTCGCCGCGATCGACTCCGCGTCGTCGACGTTGCGCTCGACGGCCACGCTGGTCGCGGCGCGGAACAGCTCGTGCTTGCTCTCGAAGTAGTAGTAGAGCGACGCCCGGTCGACGCCCACCGCGTCGGCGATGTCGCGGAACGACGTGGCGCGGTAGCCCTTGGCCAGGAACGCCTGCCCGGCGGCGGCGATGATCTCCTCACGGCGGGCGCGGTACGCGGGTGCCGCCTCGGCGCGCGCGCTCGATCGGCGCTCCCCGAGCTTGGTACCGGGACTCTCGGCGCTGGAGCGAGTAGCGGTCATGCCGGGGACCGTAGCGGTGCCAACGCGGCGACGTCGGCGGCCGCCATGGGTCGCAACTCGTCGGCGCGAGCCGGTCGCCAGCTCACCGCCGGCGCGTCCCAACCTTCCCGCCGCAGCCGGGTCTTGTCGATCTTCATGCTCGCCAGCTTGGGAAGCTCGGGCGTGACCCGCACGAAGCTCGGCACCCACTTCGGACCGAGGTCGGGTTGGGCCTGCACGAACTCGTCGAACGCGGCGAGATCGAACGTCGCGAGGTCGTCGACCTCCACCGCGACCATCACCCGGTCGCCGACCGGATCGTCGGGCACCGCGTACACCGCCGCCGAACGCACGCCGGGCGCCCGCACGACGATGCGCTCGACCGGCGCGGCGGCGAAGTTCTCGCCGTCGACCCGCAGCCACTCGTTCGAACGCCCGGCGAAGAAGAACCACCCGTCGGCGTCGCGGTACGCGAGGTCACCCGACCAGTACACGCCGTCGCGCACCTTCGACACGTTGGCTTCCTCGTTGCGGTAGTAGCCCTCGAAGGTCTCACCGGGCTCGGTGTTGACGATCTCCCCCACCGCGACCTCGGTGTTCGTCATCCGGCCGGCGGCATCGAACTCGGCCCGCGGACACTCCTCGCCGGTCTCGGGGTCGTACACACGAACGTTCGCGTCGGCGGCGCCGAGTGCGCCGGGCGGCATCGATGCGTCACGCCGGATGACCACGAGGCCCTCGGTCGATCCGTAGCTGTCGCGCACCACGCAGTCGAAGCGCCGCGAGAACTCGCGGATGTCCTCCTCCGACGCCTCGTTGCCGAACGCGAACGTCAGCGGCGAGGTGGCGTCGTCGGGGGCCGGCGGCACCGCAAGGATGTAATTGAGGACCTTGCCGGTGTACGCGAGCATCGTGGTGCCCGTGCGCCGGATGTCGGGCAGGGTGTTCGACGCCGAGAACCGGGCACGGGTACCGAACGGCACCTCGGCCTGCAGCGCGCTCGGCCAACCCGGTGAACAGCGAGCTCGAGTGGAAGAACGGGAGCGGCGCGTACACCGCCTTGCCCGGTCCGAGCTCCGCGACCGTCTTCACGTGCACGCCGGTGCGTGCGAAGCGACCCTGGGTGCAGCGCACCGCCTTGGGGAACCCGGTCGATCCCGACGTGAAGATGAGGAGGTAGAGATCGTCGGGCTGCGCGGGCGCGTGAGGCATCGACGGGTCGACAGCGGCCAACTGTTGCGCGTACGCAGTCGGTGCCCGTGTGCAGGACACGGTCGTCGGGCACGTGACTCGGCGCGTCGGCGAGCAGGTCGGCATAGGTGTCGGACGTGACGAGCGCCTGGCAGTCCGTGTAGTCGACCAGCTGCGCGAGCTCCGCGCCTCGGTACGTGGCGTTGATCCCGACGATCACCGACCGCGTGAGCGCGGCGGCGCCGAGCCAGAAGAGGTACTCGGCGGTGTTGTCGAGGAGCACCCCGATGTGTGGCGGAGCATCGGGATCACGCACCGCCGCCCACAGCGCCGCCCGACGCCGTGACGCGAGCGCGAGCTCGCGCCACGAGTACGAGCGATCCTCGAAGTGCGCGGCGACGTCGTGACGCATGCCGTTGCGGACGAACAGCTCGGCCGCGGTTGTCGGAGCTGCGACGGTCACCGCGGCATTCTGTGGGGGCCGCGGGTCCTCCGTCAACACGAGTGTGGATCAGACCGGGGTGTCGCCGCCGAGGGTGATCCGGTGCATCCGGCGGGTGAAGCCGTCGTAGTCGTTGATCGGATTGTGCATCGCGCACCGGTTGTCCCACAAGGCGAGCGATCCCGGCTCCCAGTGGAACCGGCAGGTGAACTCGGCGCGGGTGGAGTGGTGGAAGAGGAACTGGAGCAGCGGACGGCTCTCCTCCTCCGTCATGCCGGCGAACGACGCGGTGTGGGCGGGGTTCACGTAGAGCGCCTTGCGGCCCGTCTCCGGGTGCGTGCGCACCACCGGGTGCGCGGCGAGGAAGTGCTGCTCCTCCTCGTTCGATCCGCGGTCACGGATGCGGTCCTCACGCGTCTTGGAGACGTCGGCCAGCGCGGAGCTGTTGACGGCCTCGAGTCCGTCGAGCACCTCGCGCAGCGCGGGCGAGAGTGCGTCGTACGCGGCGTACATGCTCGCGAACATCGTGTCGCCCCCGTAGGGAGGCAGCTCCCGTGCCAGCAACATCGTCGCCATCGGCGGTTGCTCGAGGTACACGGTGTCGCTGTGCCAGATCCCGCCGAAGTTCACGGTCTCGTCCGGGAGCTTCGCCACCTCGATGATCTCCGGGTGGGTGTCGAAGCCCTTGACGAACGGGTACCGCACCGGTTCGCCCATGCGATGAGCGAACGCGAGGAACGCGTCGGCGTCGAGCTCCTGGTCGCGGAAGAACACCACGAGGTGCTCGAGCCAGACGGCGCGCACGGCGTCGACGGTGGCATCGTCGAGTTGCGCCAGGTCGATCCCCGTGACGATCGCGCCGATCGCGCCGGCGATGGGCTCGACGTCGAGCCCCGTGGCGACGGACGAGGTGGACGTCGCTGCGCTCACCGCGCCCTCATCGGCACGGATTTGTAGCCGCGCACGGTCGCGGTGTGCACGAACTCGAGACCCGACTCGTCGACCTCGTAGTTCGGGAAGCGCTTCAGCGTCTCGGTCAGCCCGATGCGGGTCTCCATGCGGGCCAACGCGGCGCCGATGCAGAAGTGGGCGCCGTAGCCGAACGCGAGTTGACGGTCGATGTCGCGCCGCACGTCGAACACGTCAGGGTTCGGGAAGTGCCGCTCGTCGCGATCGGCTGCTCCGTTCAGCAGCGAGATCTTCGCGCCCGCCGGGATCGTGATCCCGTGGTACTCGACGTCGCGCGCGACCCAGCGCGACTGCGTGGGCGACGGCGCCTCGAAGCGCATGAGCTCCTCGACCGCGTTGCTCATCAGCGAGGGATCGTCGAGCAGCAGTTGGCGCTGGTCGGGGAACCGCTGCAATGTGACCGCGCCGAAGCCGAGGAGCCGCGCCACGGTCTCGGTGCCGGCCGACGAGATCAGCTGCATGAACGCGAGGATCTCCTCCAACGTCAGCGTGCGCGTCGTGCCGTCGTCCTCCTCGATCTCCGCGTGCACCAGTCCCGTGAGCAGGTCGTCCTGTGGGTCCTTGCGTCGCATCTCCATGAGCTCGGGGATCATGGCGAAGGCCTCGTTGTTGATCTCGCCGTTCTCGTTCACGATCTGGCGGTTCTGCTGACCGTGGGTCGCGGTCGCGCCCTCGTCGACGTGGAGGCTCTGGTCGGTGAGCTCCTTGAACTCGCGTGCGTGTCCCTCGGGGTACCCGACGAGCGACAGGATGACCGTGGGCGGCAGCAGCCCGGCGAACGCGTCGATGTAGTCGAACTGGTCCTCGCCCTCGACCTGGTCGAGGAAGTCGTTCGCCAGCGCCGCGATCTTGTCTTCGAGGTCGGAGATGCGTCGGGGGGTGAAGGCCCGGGCCACGAGCTTGCGCAGCTTCGTGTGCTCCGGAGGATCCATCATGATCATCATCGGGATCCCGTAGGGCTCCTCGGTCATGATCTCGAGCATGATCCCGTGGCTCGACACGAACGACTCGTGGTCGAGCAGGCCGCGCAGCACGTCGTCGTAGCGGCTGAGCGTCCAGAAGTCGAGCTTCTCGTTGTGGTACACGGGCGCTTCGTCACGCAGGCGCTTCCACACCGGGTACGGATCGGCGTCGATCTCGTAGTCGTAGGGGTCGTAGTAGACGTCGGTGATCGTCATGCGGGCAGTGCTCCTCGGCGTTGGAATATATTGTATCTCGGACGTGCGGACAGCGGCCGGCTCAGACCGGCGGGACACCGTGGATCCTGTCGCTGAACGACCGGTCCTTGCCACCCGCGAGCGCCAGCCGCGCGACCAGGTCGGCGCGGAGGTCCTCGGGCTCGACGATGGCGTCGATCACGAGCTCCGACGCGAGCCGGAGCAGATCGACGTCGGCCGCGAATTCGGCCCGCCGCTCGGCGACGAACGCGTCACGCTCGTCGGGGTCGTCGAAGGCCGCGATCTTGTTGGCGTACACGGCGTTGATGGCGGCTTCGGGACCCATCACCGCGATGCGCGCGGTCGGCAACGCGATGCACGCCTCGGGCGCGAACGCGGGTCCCGCGAACGCGTAGAGCCCCGCGCCGTAGGCCTTGCGCACGATCACCGAGAGCTTCGGGACGGTGGCCTCCGACACCGCGGTGATCATCTTGGCGCCGTGGCGGATGATGCCCTGGCGCTCGACCTCGGTGCCCACCATGAAGCCGGGCACGTCGGCGAGGAACACGAGCGGGATCCCGTACGCGTCGCAGCACCAGATGAAGCGCGCCGCCTTGTCGGCGGAGTCGACGAAGAGCGCGCCGCCCTTGTGCACGGGGTTGCTCGCCACGATCCCGACCGGGCGTCCCTCGAGCAGACCGAACCCCACGATCACCTCCGGCGCGAACAGCGGCTTCACTTCGAAGAAGCTGTCGGCGTCGAGCAGACCTGCGAGGAGGTCGTGCATGTCGAACGCGACGTGCTCGTCCGGCGGCACGAGGTCGGTGGCGAGCGACACCGCGGGCGCCTCGGCGGGGTACGTCGGCGGTTCGGTGCGCCAACTGTCGGGCATGTAGCCGAAGTAGGCCTTCGCTTGCGCGATGGCGTCGGCGTCGTCGACCGCCAAGTTGTCGCCACTGCCCGACACGGTCGCGTGCATGCGGGCGCCGCCCATCTCCTCGAGCGTGGTGTGCTCGCCCACGACCATCTCGACCATGCGCGGCGAACCGAGGTACATCGACGCGTTGCCCTCGACCATGATCACCACGTCGCAGAACGCCGGGATGTACGCGCCACCCGCGGCCGACGGCCCGAACAAGCAGCAGATCTGCGGCACCCGTCCCGACAGACGATTCTGGTTGTAGAAGATCCGACCAGCACCGCGCCGGCCCGGGAACAGGTCCACCTGATCGGTCAGACGTGCCCCGGCCGAGTCGACGAGCCAGAACACCGGCACCTCGTGCTCCAGCGTGTACTCGGTGAGGCGCACGATCTTCTCCACCGTGCGCGCACCCCATGAGCCCGCCTTCACCGTGGAGTCGTTGGCCATCACGCACACCGGCCGACCGCCGACGGTGCCGACGCCGGTGACCACGCCGTCAGCAGGCAGATCGCCGGCCAGCGCGTTCGCCAGCAGCGAGCTCTCCACGAACGAGCCTTCGTCGAGCAACAGGGCGAGGCGGTCGCGCACGAACAGCTTCCCCTGCCGTTCGAGCTTGGCCGCCTCCTTCTCGAGGTTGCCCTGGCGGGCCCGCGCCGCGGCGGCCCGGAGCTCCTCGCTCACCGCAGCACCTCCTCGGTCGACCGGGCTCGGCGTGTCCACCCGCGATCCTGCCACGGCCCCGACCGGAGGCTGACGTCGATTTCCTGATAAATTGTACCGACCGTTCGGTGAGCCGCGCCGAAGCGGCCGGCGGTCAGCACACCCCGGGAGGAACCTTGCGACGTTCACGTGTCGTGTCCGCGCTGCTCGCGGCCTGCATCGCCGCCCTGGCCCTGGTCTCGGTCGGCACCGTGGGCGTCGCCGGCGCCCAGGGCTCCAAGCCGAAGGCCGACGACGTGGGCATCACGGCGACGGAGATCCACCTCGCGGTCATCGCCGACGTCGACAACTCGCTGGCGCCCGGCGTGTTCAAGGCGTCGGTCGACGCCATGAACGCGTGGGCGAAGGTCGTCAACAAGGACGGCGGTCTCGCCGGACGCAAGGTCGTGATCGACTTCATCGACTCGAAGTTGAACCCCAATCTGACGCGCAACGCCACGATCACCGCCTGCGCCGACGACTTCGCAATGGTGGGCGGCGAGGCGCTGTTCATGAGCAACGTCGACGACATGGTCGCGTGCCAGAACAGCGCCGGTCAGGCGATCGGACTCCCCGACATGCCCGGCCTCGCGCTCGACCCGGCGCAGTCGTGCTCACCGGTGAGCTTCCCCATCATCGGGCGGGGTCCTGCGTGCACGACCGCGAACGACAACCCGCAGACCTACCTCGCGTCGCAGGGTGACGCCCGCTACTACCTGTCGCAGAACAAGGACCTCCACGGCGTGTGGCTCGTGCCTGCCGACCTCAAGTCGACCAAGAACTCGCTGCTGCCGAGCTACAACGCGATGGTCGACCTCGGCATCAAGAAGGACGGCGACGGCTTCTACGACACGTTCCAGCCCGACCCGCAGAGCGCGCTGACGCCCGTGATCCAGGAGATCAAGAACAGCAGCTCCACCTTCGCGTACAGCGGCAGCGACAAGATGGCGTCGCTGCGCAAGGAGGCCACGCTGCAGGGCGTCACGTCGGTGAAGGTGTGGGGCTGCACCCAGGCGTGCTACTCGAAGCCGTTCCTCGAAGCGGGCGGCGCCGACGTCGAGGGCACGCAGAGCGTGATCACCACGCTTCCCTTCTACACCGAGTACAAGCTCAACCCGACGCTGAAGAAGCTCGTGGCCGCGGTGGGTGGCATCGACAAGGTCGACAGCAACGCGGTCGCTTCGTGGCTCGCTGCGCTCCTGTTCCAGGACGCGGTCGGCAAGTCGACGGCGAACGGCGGAACGCTCAACCGTCAGACCCTGTTCGACGCGTTGAAGCAGGAGACCAAGTTCGACGCCGCCGGGATCATGGGTGCGACGAACGTGGCTGAGCACCTGCAGCCCACCTGCATCGTGATGACGCAGGTGAAGAGCGGCAAGCTGGTGCGCTCCTTCCCGAAGAAGGCCGGCACGTTCAACTGCAGCCCGAAGAACGTGGTCGAGATCAAGCTCAATCTGAACTGACGCGTCGCCCGGGCCGCCCGAACGCGCGGCCCGGGCGCGCCGTCAACTCAGGCGAAGCGCGGGACGATCACTCCGAGATCGGCGCTGGTGACGAGCCCCGTGGGCGCATCACACACCGCGACCACCGCGTTCACCGCGGGATGCGCGGTGAGGCCGGGTGTGACCGAAGCGAGATCGTCGAGCTCGACCGGGAACGCGATGTCGACCTTGAGCGGCGCGTCGCCCTCGACCGTCACCCGCCAGCCCGTCTCGCCGAGGTGCCAGTCGTGGTCGAGCTCGGTGGAGCAGTACCAGGTGGCCTGGAAGACGATCCGCTCCTGGTCACCGTCCATCGCGGCGACGACCGTCCGTTGCGCGGCGACCTTGCCCTGGCCGATCTCGCCGGCCGCGATGGTGACGTCGCGGGTGGTCGCGGCCACGATCGCGCGCGCCTCGACCCGGTCGACCGGGATGCCGACGCGTTCGGCGAGCGCCTCGAGCGGCGGTCCGAAGTTGACGCGCATGTGGTGCGCGCGGCGCTCGTCGACCGGACCTGGTTCCCGGCCGAACCCCATCACGTCGAACAGGAGCTTCGGCGACGGTCGCTGCGACATGTTGGCGAACTCCTCGATCACGACGCGGTCGACGCGTCGTTCGAGGAACAGGAGTGCGATGGGCAGCACCTCGCTGATGAAGCCGGGGCTGCTGCCGGTCGCGAAGAGCGACACGCCTCCTTCGGCGCACACCTGTTCGAGGCGCTCGACCTGATCGGCGGGCAGCGCGCGTCGTGCCCACAGCAACTCGGAGCACGTGCTGACGACGTTCTTGCCGGACGCCAGCAGACGGCAGAGCTCGTCGAGGTCGAGGCGGCTCGGCATGTACAGGACGCAGTCGGCGTCGAGCGCGACCAGCGCGTCGACATCGTCGGTGGCGAGGACGCCGGTGACCGTGCCGGTGCCCGCGACCTCGCCGGCGTCGACCCCGAGCTTGTCCTCGCTGTACACGCGCAGGCCCACGACTTCGAGGTCGGGATGGCGGATCGACGCCGCGAGCGCGCGCTGGCCGATGTTGCCGGTCGCCCACTGGATGACCCGGTACGGCACCAGACTTCCCCCTTCTGCAGCGGCCCCTCCAGAGGGGGCTTGCTACCGTACCGCGCCGATGATGACGTTGGCCGAGGTGCTGCGTGACCGCGCCGAGCGCGACGGCGATCACGTGATGTTCGACTTCGGTGAACGCAGCTTCACCTACCGCGAGGTGCAGGCGCGCGCCGACACGTGGCAGCTCATCCTGTCGGACGCGGGCGCGCAGCCCGACGCGCGCGCATCGTGTTCCTGTCGGCGAATCGACCCGAGTTCGTGTTCGCGCTCTACGGCGCGCTGCAGTTGGGCGCGGCCGTCGTGCTGTGCAGCCCGGCGTGGAAGGCGGGTGAGATCGCGCACGCGTGCGCCGTGGTGTCACCGGGGCTCGCGGTCGCCGATGCCGCCGGGCGGGCGACGCTCGCCGAGGCCGCGCCGGAGCTCCCGACGCTTGCACTCGAGGATCCGCCGGTGTTGTCGCAGAGCATCACGCTCTGGCAGGGGGCGGATCCCGACGCCGACGCGGTGCTCGTGTTCAGCTCGGGAACGACCGGCTTCCCGAAGGCCGTGCGCCACACGCACCGTTCGATGGGCCACGGCGTGGAGCACTGGATCACCGCGCTCGGTCTCACCGAGGCCGATCGCTTCCAGATCGCGACGCCGCCCGTCCACATCCTCGGGCTGCTCAACATCTTCACCGCGGTCGCCGCCGGTGCGCGCTTCCGGCTGCACGCGCGGTTCGACCTCGACGCGTCGCTGCGCACGGTGCAGGACGAGCACCTCACCCTCGACCAGGCGGTCGCGCCGATCGCCCTCGGCATGGCCAACCACCCGCACCTCGAGGACGTTCGACCTGTCGTCGCTGCGCTACGTGATGTGGGGAGCCACGCCGGTCGCCCCCGAGGTCGCGGAGACCGTGACCCGTCGGTCCGGCGTGCGCTGGCTGCCCGCGTACGGCACCAGCGAGGTGCCCGGTCATCGCGTGCAACCCGGTGCAGGAGCCCGAGCGCTGGCGCCTCGACTCCGTGGGCCTCGCGATCCCGGGAACACCCGGCGTCCAGATCCGCATCGTCGATCCCGAGCGCGGCGAGGTGCTGTCCGCGGGCGAGACCGGCGAGATCGAGGTGCTGAGCCCGTCGCGCATGGCCGGCTACCTGCCCGAGTCGGAGACCGCCGCTGCGTTCCGCGACGGCTGGTACCGCACCGGCGACATCGGGTGGCTCGAACCCGAGGGCTGGTTGCACATCACCGATCGCCTCAAGGAGATGGTGAAGGTGCGCGGCTTCCAGGTCGCGCCCGCCGAGATCGAAGCCGTCCTGCACGGCGACGCCCGGGTTCGCGACTGCGCGGTGTTCGGCGTCCCCGACCCCGAGCTCGGCGAGGCGATCGTCGCCGCGGTCGTCGTGGTCGGCGGTGAGCCCGTCAGCGCAGAGGAGCTGCGGGAGATGGTGGCGTCGCGGCTCGCGGGCTACAAGCGCGTGCGTCACGTCGTGTTCGTCGACGAGATCCCCCGCCTCCCGTCGGGGAAGGCCCTCCGCCGCACCCTCAAGGAGCAGTGGCTCGCCCACCCCTGACCGTTCACAACGTTGCGTCACCTCGCTGCGGTGGCGCGATTCAGACGGTCGGGAGGCCGAGGATCCGGGTGGCGATGATGTTCTTCTGGATCTGGGCGGTGCCGCCCATGACGCTCTGGGCGCGGCTGTAGAGGTACACCTTCAGCCACGTGTCGTCGGCGTCGAGCACCGGGGTGCTGTTGCCGACGGCGAGCGCGGCGTGGCCGACGGCCTGTTCCGTTGCGGTCATCAGCAGCTTGTCGATGGACCCGTCGGACCCGTGCGTCACCCCGTCGAGGCGTTCGGACAGACGACGCCGAACGTGCAGGCGCAACATCTCGGACTCCACGAACGCGCGCTCGAGCGTCGCCACCTGGTCACTGCCGGCGCGGACCGGGTCGTCCCGCACGAGCGCCTCGAGCTGCTTCACCGACTTGCTGTAGCGAGCGACGTAGCCGAGCTCTGCGGGCTCGCGTTCGTGGCTCACGACGGTCATCGCGAGCGCCCAGCCCTCGCCGGGTTCGCCGATCATGTTCGCGGCCGGCACGCGCGCACCGTCGAACAGCACCTGGCCGAACTCGCTGGTGACGCCGTTGATCATCCTGAGCGGACGCTGCTCGATGCCGGGCTGGTCCATCGGCACTGCGAAGGCGGAGATGCCCTTGTGCTTCGGCGCGTCCTGGTCGGTGCGGGCGAGCAGCATGCACCAGTCGGCGACGTCGGAGTAGCTGGTCCAGATCTTGTGGCCCTCGATCACGTACTCGTCGCCGTCGCGCACCGCACGCGTGCGCAGCGACGCGAGGTCGGAGCCGGCATCGGGCTCACTGAACCCCTGACACCACCGATCACGCCCACTGATCAACGCCGGCAGGAACCGGTCGCAGATCTCGTCGCTGCCGTGCCGGGTGATGCCCTGGATCAGATAGCCGAGGCCCGGCTTGGGCGGCGCCCCCGCGGCGGCGAGCTCCTCGTCGACGATCACCTCGTACACCGGCGGCAGCTCCTGGCCGCCGATCCGCTTCGGCCACGTCAGCGCGAAGAACCCGCCGTCGTAGAGGGCGCAGTGCCACTCCGCCTGCCTGGCCCAGTACTCGTCGTCGGTCGACGACGCGGGCAGTCCGGGGTTGTTGTCGACCAACCACGCACGAAATCGTTCGCGGAACGCAGCTTCCTCGGGCGAGTCGTCGAAGTCCACCGTCACACTCCCAGTCGTTCGTGCGCGAGCGCGCGCAGGTGGTGGCCTTCGTCGCCCAGCAGCGCGCTCGACAGCAACGCGCGTCGGAGGTACACGTGCACGAAGCACTCCCACGTGTTCCCGATCCCGCCGTGCACCTGGATCGCGGTCTCGCACACCGATGCGCGCCGCTCGCGCGCAGTAGGCCTTGGCGACCCAACCGGCCTGCCCGGCCGTCGGTCGCGGGGAGCGCGTCGACGGCCCACGCCGCGTACTGCGACACGCTGATCGATCCCTCCACCAGCACCCGCGCCTCGGCGAGCAGGTGCTGCACCGCTTGGAACGACCCGATCGGCACGCCGTACTGCTGCCGTTCCTTGGCGTACTCGGTCGTGGTGTCGAGCACGCCCTCCATCGTGCCGAGGAGGTCGGCGACCGTGATCGCCAACGCCAGCGCGCGTGACCGTGCGATCGCGTCCTCGGCCAACGCAGCGCCGTCGCCGTCGGGCGCGACATCTGCGAGCGTGACCGGCGCGACCGCCCGAGTGAGGTCGGTCTCGAGGTGTCGGCTCGGGCAACGCCACCTCCACGAGGTGCGCGGCACCGCGATGTCGCTCGGCGACGAGCGCGAGCCCACGCACCGAGCCCGCGCAGTCGACCGCCACGCCTTCGGACACCGCGGGCGCGATCGCGAAGTCGAGCAGTGATCGGTCGAACACTGCGCTGGTGGCCGCATCCTCGACCTCGAGCCCGGCGCACCGGGCCAGGTCGACGGCCACGACCGGACCGAGGTACGGCACGTCGGCCGCCCTCCGCCCGAGCTCGCGGGCGATGATCGCGACCTCCACCCCCGATGCGAGCGGGCGGTCACCCTCGCCCGGGCCGCGCAGCTCGTACCAGCCCGAGCGCCGGGCGGCGTCGGCGAGCCGGTCGCGACGCGACACGTCATCGAGATCATCGACCGTCTTCGGCCCGAGGTCGGCGACGAGCGACGCCGCGCTGCGCTGCAGCTCGAGCTGCTCGTCGGAGTATCTGGTGTCCATCCCTACGCCTGCTCTGCTCTTTCGGCTCGCGCCGCGGCACGTGCCCGCAGCGTCTCCTTCTCGACCTTGCCCGCCGCGTTCACCGGGAGCTCGTCGACGAGCTCGACCGCACGCGGCACCTTGTAGTTGGCCATCGTCTCGCGCGACCACGCGATGAGCTCGTCGGGACCGAGCGCGCGCACCGGGCGCGACGACCACGAACGCCATGCCCACTTCGCCCATGCGCGGGTCGGGCATCCCCACCACTGCGGCCCGCGCGACTGCGGGGTGACCCGAGCAGCAGGTTCTCGATCTCGGCCGGGTACGCGTTGAACCCGCCGACGATGAACATGTCCTTGATCCGGCCGACGATGCGCACGCACCCGCGCTCGTCGAGGTCGCGAGGTCTCCGGTGTGCAACCAACCGTCGCCGTCGATCGCGCCTGTCGTGGCGTCGGGATCGTCGAGGTAGCCGCTGCATCACGCTGTACCCGCGCACGAGCAGCTCGCCCGCCTCGCCGGCCGGCAGCTCCGCGCCGTCCTCGGCCGCCACCTGGATCTCGAGACCAGGACGCACCCGACCCACGGTGGTGGCGATCGTCTCGAAGTCGTCGTCGGGCGCGGTGGCGGTCACGGTGCCGGCTTCGGTGAGCCCGTAGCCGGTGACGATCAACCGGAACGGCAACTCGTCGTGCATGCGCCGGATCAGCTCGACCGGGATGTCGGCGGCGCCGGTGACGGCCAACCGCAGAGACGACAGGTCGTGGTCCTCGCGCTCGGGATGGTCGAGGATCGACTGGTACACGGTCGGCGGGCCCGGGAACACGGTGACCGACTCCTCGGCGACCGTGCGCAGCAGGTCGTCGACGTCGAACACCGCTTGCGGGATGATGGTCGCACCGCGCATCAGGGACGCGAGGCAGCCCGCCTTGTACCCGAACATGTGGAAGAACGGGTTCACGATCAGATACCGGTCGCCTTCGACCAGCCCCGCCATGTCGCACCAGTCGGAGAATTGCCGCAACGTCTGCGCGTGCGTCATGAGCACGCCCTTCGGTGCGCCGGTCGTGCCCGACGTGAAGAGCACGTCGCTCACGTCGTCGCCACCGACCGCAGCCGATCCGGGCGTCGATCACCGCGTCATCGATCGCGTCCCCCGTCGCCTGGAACTCCGTGAGCGACTGATCAGCGGCCGTGGCGTCGTCGAACCCGACCACGGTCACGACGTTCGGGAGCTGCGAACGGAGCGTCGCAATCGTCGCGGCGTAGTCGGCATCGAGGAACTTCGCCGACCGTGAACACGACCCGTGCGCCGCTCCGTTCGAGGATGTAGCGCACCTCTTCGCCTTTGAACCGGGTGTTCACCGGCACAACCGCGCCGCCCGCACCGAGGATGCCGAGTGCGGCGACCAACCACTCGTACCGGTTGGGCGACCAGACCGCGGCCCGCTCCCCGGGCGCGAGGCCGGACGCGAGCAGCGCGGCCGTCACGCGGCGCGCGTCGGCAACGAGCTCGAGTGAACGTGATGCGACGACCGCGGTCGACCACCGCGACCGCGTCGCCGAAGCGCGCCGCCAGCGTCGAGCGCCATGGCCGGGATCGACGGCCAGAGGAGATCGCCTCGCGTGGGCACCACGTCCGATTCGCTCACGTGAGCTCCGGCGCGAGCGACGCGAGGAACTCGCGCGTGCGGCGCGACGACGCCACGATCTCTTCCTTGCCGCTCCCCAACGGGAGGATGCGCGCGGAGAAGTCGGTGGTGCCGGCATCGAGGTACGACCGCAGTCGCCGCTCGATGTCCGCTTCGGTGCCGATCGCCGACATGTCACCGACGTCGTCGGACGACCCTTGCTCGAGGAGGCGCTGGTAGTTCGGCGAGTACTCGGCGTGGCCGAGCGCGTCGTTGGCCCGCTCGATCGCGCCCTCCACCTCGCTCGACGCGCACAGGCACACGGCCACGCCGGCGACGATGCGCGGCGCGGGCCGCCCGGCGTCGGCCGCGGCCTGGGTGATCTTCGGCACGACGTGCTCGGCGATGGCGCGCTCGTCCGCCATCCAGAGCACCGTGCCCGCGGCGCGTGCCCCCGCCAGGCGCAGCATCACCGGCCCGAGCGCCGCCAGGAACACCGGCACCGGGAGATCGGTGACGTCGAGCGGGTTGTGGATCCGGAAGTGGTCGTTCTCCACGTCGACTGCGTTCGGTCCGTCGAACATGGCGTCGAACACGTCGAGGTAGTCGGCAACCAACTTGGCCGGCTGCTCGTAGGGCAGACCGAGCATGGAATCGATGATCCAGTGGTGCGACGGCCCGACGCCGAGGCGGAACCGCCCGTCGCACGCGGCTTGGACCGAGAGCGCCTGCTGCCCGAGCGCGACCGGATGACGCGACTGGAGCGGCACGACCGCAGTGCCGAGCTCGATGCGGCTCGTCGCTCGTCCCATCAGCGCGACCGCGGTCATGGCGTCGAAGTCCTGGGGGAGCTGCGGGATCCACGCGCTCGCGAAGCCCGCTTCCTCGGCGGCCTTCGCGTCGCCGACCATCTGGTCGACCTTGGCCGCGTAGCGGCGGGTCTCGGGACCCACCATGATGCCGATGCGCACTGAGGTGTCCCCTACCCGATCTCTTGGCCCGCGACGAAGCGTGCCGGGTCGTGGGCGTTGCCGTGGTCGAAGCCACCGCTGCGGCGCATGAACGTGGTGGAGCGCGACTTGATGCGCCAGCCCTCCGAGGTGCGTACGTACTCGTCCGAGTACCACGCCAGACGCATCTCGTGCGACGTCTGGTCGATGAACACGTAGTGCTGCACGCCCGTGGCGCGGTCACCGTCGAAGTCGACGACCGGCGGGTTCCCGATGTACTGCCCCGGCGGCGCGCTCTGCAGGAGCATCGGGAAGTGGTCGAGCCCGTAGAGCGTGCCGAACGCGTTGTAGGTGCCGTCGTCGGTGAAGACGTCGGTCCAGTGGTCGTTGTCCTTGCGCGCCGACAGCATCATGTAGCGGGCGCAGAGCTGCTGGATCTCGATCTGGTCGCTCAGCTGCTGGTGGTCCATGGGTCGCTCCTGACACGAAGTCTGTCAACAAGGGTGTTGATCTTGTCAGATCGGGCGCTCAGGTCACCCGCCCGCCGTTGACGCCGATGATCTGGCCGGTCACGTACCCCGCCTCGTCCGACACGAGGTAGGCGCACGCGGCGGCGATGTCCTCGGGGATGCCGATGCGCTTGACCGGCAGGTGTCGGCCGACGTCTTCGAGCGTCCCGCCGCCGAAGCGGCCCTCCGACGCGGCGCGCCGGCTCATCGGTGTGTCGATCGCACCCGGCGGGATCGTGTTCACGGTGATGCCGAGCGGGCCGAGCTCGAGCGCCAACGTCTTGGTGAGCGCGATCATCCCGCCCTTCGACGCCGAGTACGGCGCCATCATCACTGCGCCGGTCTGCGCGCTCGACGACGAGATGTTGACGATGCGTCCCCACTTCGCGTCGACCATGTCGGGCAGCACCGACTGGGTGACGTGGAACGTCCCGGTCAGGTTGATCGCGATGATCCGTTCCCACACCTCGGTCGTGACGTCCTGGAAGCGCTCGAACGTGTCCTTGCCCGCCGCGTTCACCAGCACGAGCACGTGCCCGAGCTCGCTGCGCACCCGCTCGACCGCGGCGTCGACCGCGGCGCGATCCGAGACGTCGACCTGACACGCGATCGCAACGCCTCCGTCCCCGGTGATCTCCTTGACCGTGTGCTCCCCGGCCTCGGCATCGACGTCGAAGATCGCGACCTTGGCCCCGTCGTCGGCCAAGCGCTCACTGATCGCGAGACCGATGCCCGACGCGCCCCCGGTCACGATCGCAGTGCATCCGAAGAACGACATCAGCAACTCCCCCTCTGGTGTGTGTGGTTCATGCCGCACCCGACCCGCTCACGCGCTCGGTCGGGGTGCCGTCCCAGTAGCCCATCTCCTGCAGGATCCCGACCGCGAGCTCCCCGCTCTCGGTCACGTGGTGCTCCATCAGTCGCTGCGCTTCGTGTGCGTCGCGTTGCTCGAGGGCGGTGAGGATCCGCGCGTGGTGTCGCGCCGATGTCTCCGCCCACCCGGGCACGAACTCGAAGTAGCGCACCGGCAGGCTGCGCGACAACAGCGCGAGCACCGACACCAGCCGACGCGAGCCGCCGGCACGGTTGATGCGGCGATGGAACTCGTGGTTCCAACTCGCCTGGGCGTCGGCGTCGGTCGCGGCGACGAACGACTCGTGCACCGAGCGGAGCTCGACGAGGTCGGCGTCGGTCAGTGACGTCGCCGCGCGACTCGCGGCAAGTCCCGCGACCAGTCCGAACACGCGGTAGTGGTCGACGATGTCGGCCCGTTCGAGCGACGCGACGAATGCGCCGCGCCTCGGCACCGCGTCGACCAACCCCTCGTTGGCCAGCTCGATGAGGGCTTCGCGCACGGGGAGGCGGCTGATGCCGAGCGCCTCGCTGATCTCGTCCTGGTCGATCTTGGTGCCCGGCGTCAGCTGCCCGGTGAGGATCTGCTCACGCAGGTAGTCGGCCGCCGAGTCCTTGAGGCTCGCGGTGGATCACGACTCGTACACCACCTTCGCGGTCGGTGAGGTCGGCAGGCCCTGGCACGTGAGCACCCAGCCGTCGTCGACCTCGTCGGGCATCAACGCGTTGTTCACCCGCATCTTGGCCTCGCCCACCTCGAGGCGCGCCATGCAGGTCGCGCAGCTGCCCGCCTCGCACGAGAACGGTGCCCGCAACCCGGCGCGCCGCGCGGTCTCCAGGAACGTCTCGCCCGCCTGGTAGCGCACCTCGTGGGCCCGGCCTCCGAGGACGATGTGACCGTCTCGGTGGTCGACGGGCTCGGCTGCGGCCACCTCGTCGGTCGCCGTCTCGACGGCGGGTGACGGCTCCTCGCGCACGCTCGCCGCGAACGCGAACCGTTCGACGAACACCTGCTCCGATGACACGGCGGCGACTTCGAGCGCGTCCTCGACCACGTCCATGAACGGGCCCGGACCGCACAGGTAGAAGTCGGCGCCGAGATCGTCGCCGACGAAGGCACGAACGAGATCGGAGTGCACGAAGCCGTGATCGCTGTCGAGGTGGTGCACGACCTCGAGTCGATCGCGGTGGTCGGCGACGAGCGCGTCGAGCGCACTGCGGAAGATGACTGAGTGCTCGTCGCGGTTCGCGTAGAGCAATCTGACGCGCCGGTCCGTCGTCGCCAGCGCGCTCTTGATCACCGAGATCACCGGCGTGATCCCGCTCCCGCCGGCGAACGCCACGACGGGCGTGGGGTGGTCGCGCAGGGTGAACACCCCGGCGGGCAGTGTGAGCTCGAGCTCGTCACCCTCCGCCACGTCGTCGAGCAGCCAGTTGGACACCCGACCACCCGCGACCCGCTTCACGGTGAGCGTGAACTCGTCGTCGACGTCGGGCGAGCTCGACATCGAGTAGCAACGCAGGAGCTCGTCGTCGCCGAGCGGGATCCGGAACGTGCAGAACTGGCCCGCCTCGTACACGAACGCGTCGCGCAGCTCGTCGGGCACGTCGAAGACGAACGACGTGGTGTCGAACGTCTCGGGCACGACGCGGCGCACGCGGAGCGGATGGAAGCCGTGGTCCCTGCTCATGTGCCGTTCATGCGGGCGTCTTGTAGACGACGCCGCCTTTCATCACGAAGTTCACGTTCTCGAGCGCGCCGATGTCCTCGGTCGGATCCCCGGGCACCGCGATCACGTCGGCGAGGTAGCCGGGCGCGAGGCGTCCGAGCGAATCCTCCGACTGCACCAGCTCGGCGCTGGTCACCGTCGAGGCGTGGATGGCATCGACCGGTCGCATGCCTCGCTGCACGAGCGCCCACAGCTCCTTCCAGTTCTGGCCGTGCGGGATCGCCGGCGCGTCGGTGCCGGTGGCGATCTTGGCGCCGGCGTCGATGAGGCGCGTGATCGTCTTCTTGGCCACCGGGAACACCGCGGCCGCCTTGGCCTGCAGCTCGGGCGCAGCCTTCGACGTGTCCATGGCTTCCGAGAGATACGACGTGGGCACGATGAACGTGCCGCGTTCGAGCGCGAGCTCCTGCGTCTCCTCGCTCATCAGCGACGCGTGCTCGATGCAGTCGATCCCCGCTTCGATCGCCGCCCTGATCCCGTCGTCGCCGTGCGCGTGCGCGGCGACGTGCAGGCCGCGACGGTGAGCTTCGTCGACGATCGCGCGCAGCTCCTCGTCGGAGTAGTGCTGTGCCCCGGGTGGACCGGTGAGCGACATCACCCCGCCCGACGCGCACACCTTGATCTGCTTCGCGCCGTACTTGATCTGGTAGCGCACGGCGCGGCGGACCTCGCTCACGCCGTCGGCGATGCCCTCCTCGACGGTGAGCGGCATCATGTTCGGCGCGATGCCGGCGAACATCGTGGGGTCGAGATGCCCGCCGGTCGGGGTGATGGCGTGGCCCGACGGGAAGATGCGGGGACCGGGGAACCAGCCGGCGTCGATCGCCCGCATGAGCGACACGTCGAGCAGCAGGCCACCGGTCTGCACGAAGATGCCGAGGTTGCGCACGGTCGTGAAGCCGGCGAGCAACGTCTTGCGGCACGCGGGCACGGCGCGCAGCACCTTCATGACCGGGTCATCCTGCACCGCGCTCATGTGCGTGGAGCCGGCACCACCCATGAGGAAGTTGAGCTCCATGTCCATGAGGCCGGGCAGGAGCGTCACGTCACCGAGCTCGATCACCTGCGCGTCGTCGGGGATGCGCTCGGGCCCGACGTCGACGATGCGGTCGCCTTCGACCACCACCACTCCGGGTTCGACGACGACCCGCTCCATGACGTCGACCATGCGGTCGGCTTTCAGCACCACCGGCTGCGCCGGCGGTTTCGGTCGCTCGCCCGCGTGGATCGTCGCGGTCATCGGTGGTCCCCCTGAGCTCGTCGGCCGTTCGTCGTGTGCCTGGTCATCATGCCGAGATCCCGTGCACGAGCAGGTCCCAGAGGACCTCGCCACCCGAACCAGGCGGCGACGCGCTGATCGTGGCCGCGAACGCGTTGAACATGATCGCCTGGAGCACCACCCCGGCGATGCGTTGGCGGTCGAGCCCCGGACGCAACGCGCCGGCGGCGTCAGCATCGTCGAGGAGCCGACCGAGCAGCTCCACGACCGGGGCGAACGCGTGCGCGGCCTCCTTCGGATGCGACGTGAGCAGCTGCTGGGCGAACTCGACCAACGCCGGTGCGGGACCGGTCGCGGGCTCACCAGGCGCGCTGGTGCGGCACATGCGGTGGTACTCCACGCAGAACGCGTGGAGTCGTTCGATCGGGTCGTGGTGGGAGGCGATCACGACCTCGAGCTGTGCCGCCGCACCGTCGACCGATTCCTCGAACAGCGCGAGCAGCAGCTCGTACTTGCCCGCGAAGTATTGATAGAAGGTGCGCAGCGACTGGCCGGAGCGCTCGACGACCTCCTGCACCGTGAAGTCGGTGGCATTGGTGTTCATCAGGTCACGGGCCGCGTCGAGGAACAGCTCGACGCGGTTCTCCGCTCGCGACCGTGCCGAGTCGAGCGCTCGCGCGACGGCCAGCTCGCGCCGGGTCGCCGGTGCCGCCGCGGCTGCGGGCGGCTCGGTCGAGTCGGCTGGGACCTCGTTGATGGTCACGTCAGCTCGGCGAGATCGGCGTCGACCTCGACGCCGAACGACTTGAACGCCATCGCCAACAGGTCGTAGGCGCCGACGGTGAACACGAGGTCCATGAGCTGGTGCCGGTCGAGCTCGGCGGCGAGCACGGCCCAGGTGTCGTCGGCGATCTGCGCGTCGGCGACCAACTCGTCGACGGCTCGGAGCATCGCGGCGTCGAACGGAGACCAACCGTCGGCGTGCGGCCCCTCGGCGACGCGTTCGATGTCGGCGTCGCTGAAGCCGAGATCGCGCGCGATGTACACGTGCTGGCGCCACTCGTACTCGGCACCACGGCGCGCTGCCACCCGCAACACGAGCAGCTCACGTTGGCGGGCGTCGAGCGTGTTCGTGTAGAGGATGTGACCGTTGAACGTGTGGTACGCCTGCATCAGCGCGGGGTGCTGCGCGAGCGTGCCGAGCACGTTCAGCCCCTTGGGCCCGCCCTTCGAGCGACGCAGCTCCTGCGTGGCACCCGCGGGACGGAGCGCGGCGAGCCCCGCACGCACTTCGTCGCCCCACTCCTCGGGCGGCAACGGCGGGATGCGAGGTGCGTGGGCGTCGCTGGTTGCGCTCACTGCACGGCCTCGTTGCCCGCGATGGTCGTGCGGTGCATGTCGCGCGCCGAGGTCGGGTCGTAGCGAGTGGCCCGGTGCAGCACGCCGCGGTTGTCCCAGATCACGAGGTCGCCGACCGCCCACTCGTGTCGGTAGACGCGCTCGGGCAGCGTCGAACGTTCGAGCAGGTCGGCGAGGTACGCCTTGCCCTCGGTCTCGTCCATGTCCTCGACGTGATCCGTCGTCGCGCCGAACACGAGCGACCGCCGCCCGTTCCCGTGCCGCCACACCAGCGGGTGCGTCTTGGGTGGGCGCTTGCTCCAGAACTCGATGTCGGCCTCGGACGCGTTCGGGTGCGACAGCTTCTGCGCCGCGAGGAAGGAGTGCACCACCCGCGTGTCCAACGCCTTGTCCTTCTCGGCGTCGGAGAGCGCGTCGTACGCCGCATACGTGCTGGCGAATTCGGTGTCACCACCCTTCGCCGCGACCTGGTGCGCGCTCAGCACCGTGGCCATGATCGGGATGTCGTCGGTCATGCCGTCGATGTGCCAGTCGAAGGTGCCCTTGAGGTAGTCGGCAGCCGGGTTCTTCGCCGGATCGAGCGTGACCCGGAAGATCTCGGCACCGTCGTCGCGGCGCCCGACCCTCTCCACCGGGCCGAGCCGTCGGCTGAACGCAACCTGCGTCTCGTCGTCGAGGTGGAGTTCACGGAACACCAGCACACCGTGGGCGTCGAGCAGCTCCAGGCACTCGTCGGCGAGCGCTCCGTCGTGGAGCATCCGATCGCGGTCGACGTCGAGGACTTCGACGCCGACGCTGTCGCTGAGCGGCTTCGTGTTGACGGTGGTCATCGTTCCTCCTGGGTCACGAAGGGATAGATGCGGGTGAAGTCGGCGCCGGGTTCGCCGGTTGCGAACGCGTCCCACACCGCCGACGTCACCGAAGCCACAGTTGTGGCGCCGTGTCGGGCAGCCACCGCCTGCAGATACAGCTGCACGTCTTTGGCCATCAGCGAGTTGGTGAAGCCCGATGCATAGCGGCCGGTGAGGACGTGGAGCGGGAACTTGTCGCTCGACGCCGCGCTGCGGCCACTCGAGCCGTTGAGCACCTCGAGCATGGTCGCCATGTCGAGGCCCTCGGCCACTCCGAACGCAACTGCTTCACTGGTCGCGATCAGCGCGGTGGCCGACAGGAAGTTGTTGGCCAGCTTCATCGCCTGCGCCAGACCGGGACGGTCGCCGACGCGGTGCCGGCAGTCGCTCAGACCCTCGAGCACAGGCTCGACGTGCGCGCACGCGTCGTCGGCGGCTGCGTACATCACCGCGAGCGTGCGGGCGCGTGCGCCGGCGACGCCTCCCGATACCGGAGCGTCGACGTAGGCGATGCCGTCGTCGGCGAGCAGGGTGGCGACGTGACGGGCTGCCGACACGCCGACGGTCGAGGTGTCGACGACGTGCGTGGCGACGCGACCGTCGGTGGCCAACAGCTCGCCCGCGACCATCTCGGACACCGCGCCATCGGGGAGGCTGCACACGATCACGTCGGCGGCGCGCGCCACCTCGGCGACCGACGCCACATGGTCGACACGCCCCGGTGCCCGCGCCGGTCCGGCCGCATCGTGACCGACGACTGCGAACCCGGCACCCACGAGGTTGGCGGCGAGCGCGCTCCCCATGTTGCCGAGCCCGACGACGCCCACCACCGATGTCATCCGGCGTCCCGCGCTGCTCGCAGATCGGCGGACCACGCGGCGGGCCGACACGCCCGCAGGTCCGCCTGCGTACGCGACGAGCTGGTAGAGCAGCTCGTCGATCTCGCCGTCGGTGACGCCGGCGCGCGATGCGGCGGCGGCGTGGAGCCGGAACTCCTCCATCCGCCCGGCGGTCGCGGTGATCGCCAGCACCAGCAGGCTGCGGTCGCGCGTCGACAGGGGCCCCTCGCGAGTCCACACTCCCCACGCGGTCGACGTGATGAAGTCCTGGAACTCGGCCGCAGCCGGATCGCCTTCCGACGTGACCGCGTCGACGTACTCGTCGCCGAGGATCGCACGCCGCTTCGAGTACGCCTTCCGGAGCGACTTCGTCGTCCATCGACTGCGACGTCAGACTGCGGGTTCGACGACGACGTCCATCCTGGCCGCGCCGCTGTCAGGCACGTACGGCTGACGCCACACCTCGACCGGGAACGAGACGTTCACCAACGAGTAGCACAGCCACAAGAGGTGGCGCGCGTCGTCGGGGAGCGTGTCGAGCTCGGTGCGGTCGATGTACGCCATCGCGTCCTCGAGCCGCGGGAACGCGGCGTCGTAGAACGCCTGCATCTCGTCCATCGAGCTCGCCAGTCGCTTGGCGTACCGCTCGTGTTCGAACTCGAGGCACCAGTCGGCGTACGGCTCGAGATCGGCGAATTCGTTCGGCAGCGTCGCCATCGTCACTTCGCCTTCTCGTAGTCGTCGACCCACTCGTGGGTCATGTGGTGGAGCTGGCGCAGGAGGATCTCCTGGTCGCCCAGCGGGAACTGCGTGACCGCACGCGACTCGAGCATCGTCTGCGTCGCCTCGAGCGTGTTGCCGTCCTGCAGCGCGTACTCCTTGAACGTCACCGCGGCGAGCTCCTGCGCGAGTCGCTCCCGCGCGGTGCGCGGTGGCACGAAGTAGAGCGTGCCCTCGAAGATGTGCTTGTTGTACGCCGTCGGCCAGTAGTGGTACGTGAGGTACCAGTTCGGCTTCCAGACCAGGATCATGAAGTTGGGGAAGAAGAGGAAGGAGTCGGTGCCCCATTGCTTCGCCGCGCGGGGTTGACCGCGGGCGGCAGCTCGAACTCGATCGGCGCCTCCCACGGACCGAAGAGCCCGCTGTGCAGCACGCGCTCGATCGGCTTGACCATGTCGAGGTCCTTCGGCGGCGACATCCCGCCCCACGACGACACCATCGCGTGCGGACCGTCGATCTCGTACGCGAGCGCTTCGTAGCCGTAGCCCTGGAGCTTCTGCGACTTCCTCCGCCACGGCCTGGCGCGCGTGCAACACGGGTGCGTGGTAGAACTCGGTGAAGGCGTCGATGAAGAGCTTCCAGTTGCTCCCGACCTCCGCCCGGTACTTGAACACCTGCGTCATCTCGCCGAACGGGTAGCCCTCGAGGCCTCGTCCGAGCTCGCCGAGGTAGTCGCGCAACGGCGTCGAGTCGGTGTTGTCGAGGTTCACGAAGATGAACCCCTCCCATGTGTCGACGCGCACCGGCGCGAGGCCGTAGTCGGCCTTGTCGAGGTCGAAGAACTCGCCCTCCTGCTGCACGAAGTTGAGTTCGCCTTCGAGGCCGTAGCGCCAGCCGTGGTACTTGCAGGTGAACTGGCGGCACGTGCCGGACGTCTCCTCGCCGGGGTAGTCCTGCCACACGAGCTTGTTGCCGCGGTGGCGACAGATGTTGTGGAACGCGCGCACGCCGTCGGGCGAACGCACGATGATCACCGACGTGCGGGCGGCGTCGATCTCGCGGGTGAAGTAGCTCCCGACTCGGGCGAGCTGCTCGATCCGACCGACGTTGAGCCAGCTCCGAGCGAAGATCGCTTCACGCTCCCGCTCGTAGTACTCGGGCGAGATCGAGTCCTCGTACGAGACCGGCGCGGTGCCGAGCTGCGGGTAGTGCGCGGTCCACGAGCCCTCGGCGGGCTTGGCGAAAGTGCGGCATGGGTGTCCCCCCGTGTGATGCCTGACGGGCGAACTCTAACATGCATCTCCGCGAATGAGAACCCCCTTCTACCCTGTGATGCACGGCCATGCGTACCGCCATCCGGCGTGGTTGGCGTGCCGCTACGGCAGCACCAACCACGCAAGAAGGTGGCCTAGCGCAGGGCGCAGGTGTTGCCGCCGTCGACCGGGATGACCGCGCCGGTGATGAAGCTCGCCCGGTCGGAGGCCAGGAACGACGCCAGTTCGGCCACCTCCTCCGGCTGGCCGGCCCGCTTCATGGCGGCGCCCTCCACCAGTTGCGGGAAGCTGTCGATCGCCGACTGGCCGCCCGACAGCTCGGTCACGATGAGGCCCGGGCAGATCGCGTTGGCGCGGATGCCCTTCGCGCCGTACTCCACCGCGGCCGCCTTGGTGAACGCGATCACGCCCGCCTTCGCCGCGCTGTACACGCTGGTGGGCATGTCCGACGCGTTGAGACCGCCGATCGACGACCAGTTGATGATCGAACCTCCGCCGGTGGCGCGCATCGCCTGGATGCCGTGCTTGGTGCCGAGCAGCACGCCGCGCAGGTCGACGTCCATGATGCGGTCGTACTCGGCCATGGTGACCTTGTGCACCGGCTCCGCACCGCCGATGCCGGCGACGTTGAGCACGGCGTCGACGCGTCCGAACGCCTCGAGCGCGGCGGCGAACATCGCCTCGACCTCCGATTCCTTCGTCACGTCGACGCGGAACGCCTTGACCGCGTCGCCGAGCTCGGCCGCGGTCTCGCTCTTCGCGTCCGCTGATGTCGGCGGCGAGCACCTGCGCGCCCTCGCGCACGAACACCCGTGAACACGACGCGCGCCATCCCCGATCCCGCGCCGGTGATCACCGCGACCTTGCCGTCGAGCTCTCCCATGTGGTGGTTCTCCCTGGTTTCAGTTGGTCGATTGCGACTGCAGCAGTGCGACGATCGCCGACGGCGTGAGCGGCAGGTCGGTCACCCGCACCCCGAAGGGCGCGAGCGCGTCGGCGACCGCGTTCACCACCGCCGGTGGCGCACCGATGGCCCCGCCCTCGCCGACGCCCTTGTAACCACCGGGGCCCGGACTCGGCGTCTCCACGTGCCCGTACTCGAGCATCGGCACGTCGGATGCGGTGGGCATCAGGTAGTCCATCAAGGTGGTGGTGACCGGGTTGCCGGCGTCGTCGTACTCGAGGTGCTCGAGGAGTGCGCCGCCGATGCCCTGCACGGCGCCACCCGCGATCTGGCCCTCGACCACGTTGGGGTTGATCATCGGGCCGCAGTCCTCACTCACGATGTAGCGCAGCAGCGTGACCTTCCCCGTGTGCACGTCGACCTCGCACGTGCAGACGTGCGTGGCGTTCACGAAGATCGATCCGGTGCGCGCCGTGTACCGTGCGCTGGCCTCGAGCCCGGCGGGCACACCCGGGGGGAGCGACTGCGGCTCGAAGTACGCCATGCGGGCCAAGCTCGCGAACGACACGCCGACGTCGGGCGTCCCACGCACGCTCGCCCGACTGCCCGAGAGCTCGATGTCGTCGGGTGCGGCCTCGAGCTTGTGGGCGGCGATCGCGACGAGTCGTTCGCGCAGGATCGCCGCGGTCTCCTCGATCGCGCCGGCCGTCATCGAACCACTGCGACTGCCGGCGGCGCCGGCACCGAAGCCGGTGAGCGCGGTGTCGCCCTGGATGGTCGCGACCTGGTCGATGTCGACACCGAGCGCGTCGGCCGTCATCTGCACCACGGTGGTCTCGATGCTGTTCCCGGTGGAACCACCGGCGATGTAGACGTTGACCGCGCCCGACGGCTCGATGCGGATGGTCGCGCCCTCGGTCGCGTAGTAGCCGAACCCCGGCGTCGACGGTTCGACGTAGTTCGAGAGCCCCACGCCGAGGTACCGCCTCTCGGCGCGCGCCGCGGCCTGCTCGGCGCGGAACGCGTCGTAGTCGAGCAGTTCGAGCGCGTGCTCGAACGTCTCGAGCGGCGAGATGCTGTCGTAGGTCATGCCGTTCGGGCTGGTGTACGGCAACTCGTCGGCGCGCAGCAGGTTGCGGCGGCGCAGTTCGGCCGGGTCGATGCCGCTGTCGCGCGCCGCGAGGTCGAGGAGCATCTCGCGGGCGAGGGTCTCGAACTGCCACGGGCCCCGGTACGCGGTCCGCCCGACGGTGTTCGTGTACACCGTCTTCGTCGCGAAGCTGGCCTTCGGCACCCGGTACGGACCGGGGAAGATCGCGCCCACCGCCGCCGCGCTCATCATCGGCCAAGGGGTCGGGTACGCGCCGCAGTCGGACACGAAGTCGATGCCCACCGCCTGGATCACACCGGCGGCGTCGAGCGCCACGCTCACGTCGGCGTGCTCCTGGCGCGACTTGCCCGCGGCGAGGAAGTTCTCGCGCCGATCCTCGACCCACTTCACCGGCGCACCGAGCTTGCGCCCCGCGAGCATGAGGCACATCTCGTCGCGCTGCACGAGGATCTTCTGCCCGAACCCGCCGCCGGTGTCGCGCATGACGACGCGTATGTGGTGCTCAGGGATGCCGAGCAACCGGGCGCAGAACATGCGCACCTCGTGCGGTGACTGCGTGGCCGCGTGGATGGTGAGATCCCCGGTGCTCGGCGAGTAGTCGACGACCAGCCCGCGTCCTTCCATGGGTGCGGGCACGTAGGCCTGCTGCGCGATCGTCGCGCGGGTCACGTGGGCGGCCGCTGCGTACACCTCTTCCAGCGCCGACGCCGGCAGGCCCCCGAGCTCGGTGATCAGGTTCGAGCCGTGCGCCTGGTGCACCAATTCCTCGCGCGACCTCCGCGGCGCGGTAGTCGACCACGGGCGTCAGCGACTCGTAGTCGACGTCGACGAGCTCCGCCGCGTCCTCGGCCAGGTACAGCGACTCCGCGATCACCAGTGCGACCGGGTCGCCCACGAAGCGCACCTCACCCTCGGCCAGCGGTGGTCGCGGCGTCTCCGGGCTTCCCTTCCCGATCGACGTGTGCCACTGCTCCCGCACGTCGGGGTTGAGATCGGCCGCGGTGTACACCGCGCGCACTCCGGGTGCCGCCAGCGCGCCCGAGGTGTCGATTCCCCGGATCGCGGCACGGGCGAGGGTGCTGCGCACGAAGCACGCGTGCAAGAGGCCGGGGATGCGCACGTCGTCGACGTAGGTGCCGTGGCCGGTGAGGAGTCGCGCGTCCTCGACCCTCGCCACCCGCATGCCCGAGTACCGCGCGGCACCCGCCATCGGTGCGTCCCCCTCTGCAAGCCGTCACACGTCGGTATTGGGCGATCGCCCAACGACGTACCCTAGCGCCGTGGTCGCAACCCGTCGCCTGGGCACCGAGACGTCCGAGACCCGCGCCGCGCTGCTCGACGCCACCGAGCAACTCATGCTCGAGTCGGGCTACGCGGCGGTGAGCTCGCGGCGAGTCGCGGCGGTCGCCGGCGTGCGTCCCGCACTCGTGCACTACTACTTCCGCACGATGGACGACCTGTTCCTCGCGACGTTCCGGCGCCGCGCCGAACAGGCCTTCACGCACCAGCACCGCGCGCTGCAGTCGCGGCAGCCGCTCTGGTCGCTCTGGGAGGTGAGCCGCGACCCGCGGGGCACAGTGCTGACCATGGAGTTCTCCACGCTCGCCAACCACCGTCCTGCGATCCGCGCCGAGATCGCGGCCGCCGCCGAGCGCATCCGCGCCCAGCAGGTCGAAGTGCTCACCCGACGCGCTCGCTGCACACGGCGTGACCGTCGACGACTGTCCCCCGGTCGTCGCCGCGGTGCTGATCGCCGGGATCTCGGTGCTGCTCGCGCTCGAGCAGGGATCGCTCGGCATGTCGACCGGACACACCGAGACGATCACCTACGTCGAGCAGTTCCTCACCCGACTCGAAGGCGAGCGACGGATCTGACGCCGAGCACGCGCGCACCGTGCTCGGTCGCGCGCGTGCCGCGGCGAAGGGATCAGCCGTTCGCGAACTTGGGCAGGATCGGGAAGGTCTTCGTCGTGCAGTAGAAGGGCTGGACGATCTCGAACGAAGTCCCGTCCGCGTCGTACTCCAGGGTCGCGCACGACTTGTACGACGTCGTGAACGACTTCGGGTACTGCGTCGGACCGACCGTGTTCTTGATCTGGTAGGTCATCTTCGCCGCCGCCTTCTGCACCGAGGCAGAGGTGAGCGTCTTCGACGTCTTCAACGAGTTCTTCACGGCCTGGATGAACATGTCAGCCGAGAAGTACCCGGCCGCCAACGCGAGCGACGGCTTCGTGCCGGGCTTGAACGCCTCGATCTCCTGGTTCATCGTCTTGATGCCCGGCGAATCGGCCTCGAAGCCGGCGAACTGCACGAAGACGTACGCCCCCTTGAGCGCGCTGAGCAGGAGTGGCGAGTAGAAGGGCGAGATGAACGTACCCGTGTAGCCGCTGCTGTTGATGAGCCCGGTCAGACCCAGGGCGCTGGTCGGCGCAATCGACGTGTAGATCACGTCGGGCGCCTTGCCGTCGTTCGACTCGAGCAGCGCCTGTGAATAGGGCGAGTAGTCACCCACCACCGCGGGCGGCCCCGGGAACGCACCCTTCGCGTAGACCACCTTGAAGCCTGCGCCCTCGGCCGCCGACGCGCCGCTCTGCACGCTCTGCTTCCCCGAGGTCGTGTCGGTGCCGAGCAGGGCGAGCGTCGGGTTGTCGATCCCCTTCGACGCCAGTTGCTTCTTGAGCAACGTCCACTGTGTACCCGGGACGCGCTTCGGGTTGGTCGGGATCAGGCAGCCGTACGCGCTGAGGCCGAACCCGGTTCCCGACTCGGGGCAATACGTCGTGTCGTAGCCGACGCCGAACCACGGGATCTGCTGCTGAGTGAGGAAGTCGCTCGGCGTGACCACCGAGACCGCGGGGACGATCGCGAGCACACCCTCTTGCGTGACCAGGCGCCGCGCCTCCGCGAGCGCGGTGTTCGGGTCGTTCTTGTCGTCGGCAAGTTCCTTGTAGTCGAAGGTGTAGCCCTTCACTTCCTTGTTCTCGTTGGCGGCCTGGAAGCGCGCCGCCGCGCCGATGCCGGCGTCGCCGAACGTCTGCGCGTAGCCGAGTCCGGCGACGGTGATCTTCCCACCCGATGCGGTGGCGACGCGCGGCGCGGAAGCACCGGCGGCCGGTGTGAGCAACGCGGCGACGAGCCCAGCAGTCACGAGTGTGACGAGCACGGCAGCGCCGCGGCCCTTCTTCGACAATTGCATGTTCCCCCCTCAGTCGGTCCCGCCCATTGGTGCGGTATCGCTGCCCGACCCAGAGCGAGTCGGCACGAAAGTTCTACATCATTGACGGCACCGATAGTGTGCAGCGATCAGCCACCACTGGGGGGACCATCGGTGACTGCGACGTCCGTCGACGGTCAGTCGGCACCCGCGCCGGCCGACAACCTGATGCTGAGCCTCGCGGACGTCACCGTCCGCTTCGGTGGGATCACGGCCCTCGACAGCCTGAGCTTCGATGCCCGCTCGGGCGAGGTCCTCGGCATCATCGGCCCGAACGGAGCCGGGAAGACGACCCTGTTCGACGTGATCGCAGGGGTGCGCTCGCCCAACGAGGGGCGGGTGCTCCTCGCGGGGCGCGACGTCACCAAGACCTCGAGCACCTCGCGTGCACGGCACGGGTTGCGCCGGACGTTCCAGCGCGTACAGGCCTTTGGTTGGCTGACGGTCGAGGACAACGTCCTCGCTGCGCTCGAGTGGCGCGGCGGCGGAGGCGGCTTCATCGCCGACCTCGTCGCGTTCCCCAGCCGTCGACGACGCGAACGCGAGCGCATGGACCGTGTCGACGCCGTGCTCGAGCGCTGCGGACTCGTCGCGGTGCGGCGCGAGCTCGCGGGATCACTGCCCATCGGCGTCGCCCGCATGGTCGAGCTCGCCCGCGCGATCGTCGACGAGCCGAAGTTGCTCCTCCTCGACGAACCCGCGTCGGGTCTGGACGAGACGGAGACGGTGCGTCTCGGCGAGCAGATCCAGGAGGTGCGTACCGATACCGGGTGCACCATCCTCCTGGTCGAGCACAACGCCGGCTTCGTCATGCAACAGAGCGACCGGGTCCTCGTGCTCAACCTGGGCTCGGTCCTGGCAGAGGGCCTCCCGGCGGAGGTGCAGCAGCACCAGGGCGTGCGCGACGCGTACCTCGGCGAAACCGACATCTCCGATCCCGGACACGGTGAGCCATGAGGGAGTTCTGGAACCTCACGTTCTCGGGACTGGTCACCGGAGCGATCTACGGGATCATGGCGTCGGGCCTCGTACTCACCTACACGACGTCGGGCATCTTCAATTTCGCGCACGGCGCGGTCGCGTTCGCGACCGCGTACCTCTACTACCAGCTGAACACGGGGCTCGGGGTGCCGATCGTGCCGGCGCTCGTCATCGCCGTGTTCGTCTTCGCGCCTCTCCTGGGACTCTTGCTCGACCGCATGCTGCTGCGCCGGCTCGCGTCCGCACCCGTGTACGCGCGCATCGTCGGCACCATCGGCCTCCTCGTCGCCCTACCTGCACTGATGCAGTGGCTCGTGGTCGCCGTGGGCAACGACGTGCTCGGACTCGGGTTCGAGGGCAACGAGGCGGTCAACGAAGGTCTCCACGTGCCCGGCATCTACAAGACTCCCCACGACACCTACAAGATCGCCGGCGTCGTGTTGAACTCCGACCAGATCGCGGTGTTCGTCGTTGCCGCGCTCGCGGCCATCATCCTGTGGTTCGTGATCCGGCGGACGCGCGTCGGGCTCGAGATGCGCGCCGTCGTCGACCGCGACTCCTTGGCACGCATCCGGGGCGTGAACGCGGCACGTACGTCTGCGGTGGCGTGGATCCTCACGATGATCCTTGCCGGCCTCGGCGGGGTGCTGATCGCGCCGCTCTTCCAGCTCCAGGACTTCGTGTTCACCCTCGTGGTCCTCGGTTCGCTCGCGGCTGTCGTCCTCGGCGGGCTGCGCTCGATCCCGATTGCGTTCGTGGGTGGGCTGCTGCTGGGCGTCGTGCAGAACCTCGTGGCGGGGTACAGCGACAGCATCCTCCCCAAGTTCCTGAGCGATCTCGGGGGGCTCCGCTCCTCTGTGCCGTACCTGCTCGTGATCGTGCTGCTGCTCTTCATCGGGCGCGATCGCTCACGGCGCGCAGGCTCGGTGGCTGACGACGTCGCGCCGCCCGACCATCGCGAGGGGCTGTCGAAGCTGCGGCGTCGACTCCCCTGGGCGATCTGGACGCTGATCCTCGTCGCGTTCTCGTTCGGGTGGTTCGGCTGGGACTGGCTCCGCGCCGATGCGTACGACCAAACCGTCATCGCCCAGAGCCTGGTGATGGGGATCATCTTCCTGTCGTTCGTGGTCGTCACCGGCATGAGCGGCCAGGTGAGCCTCATGCAGGCGAGCTTCGTGACCGCGGGTGGCTTCGCGGGAGGCTGGGCACTCACCCACGACTTCGGCGTCGACATCCCGGGCATCGCCGCGCACGGGCAGCTCAACTTCTTCTGGGCAGTCGTGATCGCCGCCCTGGCCGCCGCGGCGCTCGGCGCGCTGCTGGCTCTGCCGCTGACGCGGTTGGGAGGCGTCAATTTCGCGCTCGGCACGCTCGCGTGGGCGTTCTTCCTCGCGCTCGTGCCCTTCACCATCGATGACATCCGCAACGGTCAGAGCGGTTGGTCGATCCGGTCCCCGTCACTCGACGTTCCCGGCCTCAACTGGCTGAACGACCTCCTCGTGCACAAGCTCGAATGGACGGGGGAGGTCGCGCACCTTCCGAAGCTCGACTTCACGATGTTGCAGGAGCAGATCCTGCTGTTCCTCGTCGTCTTCGGCCTGCTGACGTTGGTGATCCACGCGGTGAAGCACTCGGCGTCGGGCCGAGCCGCACTCGCGGTGCGCAGCTCGGAGGTTGCCGCGGAGGCATCGGGCATCCAGGTCAACCGATCGAAGGTGATGATGTTCGCCCTGTCGGCCGCGATCGCAGGCGTCGGGGGCGCGCTGCTCGGCATGTACTCGTTCGCGTTCACCGACACGACCGCGCCGGTGCTCCCCGGCCTGATCTGGCTCGCGCTCGCAGTGACGTTCGGGATCCGGCGTCCGGGGGGCGCGCTCCTGGCCGGATTTGCCCTCGCCGGCGGTACCGCGATCTTCCACTGGATCTCGTCGTGGTCGTTCCTCAGTGGCGGCGACGTGCAGGCGCTGATCACGTCGGTCTACTTCATCCCGATCCTGTCGGGCCTGGGCGCGATCCAACTCGCGCAGGAGCCCGACGGCATCCTGTCCCTCGCCGGTCAGCAGAAGTTGCGCAAGAAGCGCGAGAAGGCTCGGCTCGCCCGCATCGCGGCAGTCGAGGCCGGAGCCCATGGCGGCGTGGTCCCGGAACACGAGCGCGTGCGCGGTTCGGAGGCATCGCCGGCGTCGGACATCCCCGCGACGCGTTCGAGGCCCTCGAGGCTGTCGGACGACGACGTGGCAACCGCGTCGTTCGCAGTGCGCGGCATCGTCGCCGGCTACGGCGACGCCGAGGTGCTCCACGGCGTGGATCTCCAGGTCGAACGGGGCAAGGTCACCGCGCTGCTCGGCGCCAACGGTGCCGGCAAGTCGACACTCTGCTCGGTGGCCGCGGGCATCGTGGAGCCCTCGATGGGCACCGTGTTCCTCGAGGGCGCGGAGATCACCCAGACCGAACCGTTCCGCCGCGCCCGCGCCGGCGTCCTCCTCGTCCCTGAGGCACGCGGCATCTTCCCCGGCCTCACCGTGGAGGAGAACCTCACCGTGCTCCTGCGCGACGACGCGCTCCGGAAGGATGCCTACGAGCGCTTCCCGATCCTGTCCGAACGACGCAAGCAGGTTGCCGGACTGCTCTCGGGTGGAGAACAGCAGATGCTCAGCCTGGCGCCCGCGCTCGCGGACCCGCCGGTGGTGCTCATCGCCGACGAACCCACACTCGGCCTCGCGCCGCTCGCGGCCTCGGCGGTGATGGACGCGATCCTCGAACTGCGCGACCGCGGGTGTGCGGTGCTCCTCGTCGAAGAGCACGCGCAGAACGCACTCCGCGCCGCCGACACGCTCGCGTTCATGGAGCTCGGCAACATCGTCTGGACCGGAGCGCGCGACGAGGCCGACATGCGGCTCCTCACCAGCGCATACCTCGGCGGCAGCGCCTGAACGTCGGGGAGCTCTACGCGGCGACGCGGTAGGCGAACAGCGTGCCCGGCCGGGCGACGGTGCCGGTCGGCACGAGCAGCAGGTCGCCGACCGCCGCCGGCCACCCGGCGATGCCCCCGCCCACGTCGATGGTGGCCTCGATCTTCCCCGTCGCGCGGTCCAGCGCGATCAGCTGGCCCTGGTACGTGCCGGTGACGACGAGGTCGTTGACGACCGTCGCCCCACCCATCGGATCGCCCGGCACCTTCGTCGCCCACCGGTGCTTGCCGGTGGCTGCGTCGATCGCCACCACCTCGCCGTCCCGCGTCCCGATGGAACCGCCGAAGTACGCGGTCTCGTCGGGTTCGAGGGTGGCGGGCGCGTTGAGCGTCGCGACGTACACCACGCCGTCGGCGGTCGCGGGTGGAGTGAGCACGCCGCCGTACGTGCCCGGCATCACCTCGGTGGGTCCGGTCAGCGCCGTGAGGTCGTGGTGCTCGTGCACTCCGACCGCAGTCTTCCAGAGCAGCTTCCCGGTCGCCGGGTCCATCCCCAGCACCTGCCCGCCCTTCCCCGCGCCGATCACCACCTGGCGCGCGTCTCCGCCGGCGCCGACCTTCGCGAGCAACGCGTGCACGAAGTCCTGGTCGAAGAGGTCGTGCGCCACTGCTTGGCGGTACCAGCGCAACTTCCCTGTCTTCAGGCTCAACGCGACGGTCGAGTCGGTATAGAGGTTGCGCCCCGGCCGGCTCGACCCGTTCGGGAATTCGGGCGTGCCCGGGAACGGCGCGGGGTTGGCGACGCCCCAGTACACCAGCCCGGCTCTCGGGTCGACCGCGGGCGGGTACCACGCTCCCCCACCTGAGTTCACGGCGGCGTTCCCCCAGAGGTCGTCGGAGGCGACGGTGTCGAACGACCAGTCGATGTCGCCCGTCGTCGCGTCGAGCGCATACAGGACGCCGCGGTCACCGCCCTGGTACTGCGTGCGTGCACTCACCGGGACGGTCGCGATCAGCACCTTGCCGTTCACGAACTGCGGTTGCGCGTCGACGCCTTCGGTCGGGGTGTCGGTGAGGTCCCGCTTCCAACGCAACTGACCGTTGTCCTGCTCGAGCGCGATCGCGCCGGTCGGCGTCGTCGCGAACACCGCCCCGTCACCGATGCTCACGCCCTGGGGTCCGATGGTGAACCCGACCGAGGCCGACTGCCACTTCACCGCACCGGTCGCGCGCTCGATGGCGGTGACGACGCAGCGGCTGTCCTCCATGTAGACGGTGTCGCCGACCACGACCACTGCCGTGGTGAGCGATCCCGGCGTCGTGACCTCCCACGCCTTGGTCAATCCCGCGACGTTGCTGCGTTCGATGATCGAACCCACCGCGGCGCGCGTGTTCGCAGCGTCCCCACCCGGCCGCGGCCACTCGGACCTCGACGCCTCCGTCGGCGCGACGCCCGCACCCGCACCGCCCACCCCGACGGCCGCGGCGACGACCACCGCCGCGCCGAACGCCGCAGTGCACACGCCGCGCCCCCATGTCCCGCCGATCGCGCGCACGACCCCCCTCATCCGCCGTCCCCGTCGGGGCGTTCCGGCGCGTGTGATCTCCTGCTCTACCTCTTCGCTGCAGTCGTCGTCGTCACGAGGTACTGCGGATCGACCGACGCCTCGATGAGCTCGCCGGTCCAGTAGCTCGTGTCGGAGTCCTTGGGCTTCAACACCACGAACTTCCCGTTCCTCACCTGGAGCGCCCACGTGCAGATGCGCCGACCGTTGGACTCATCCCCCACCACGATCTTGCCGTACGTCTCGACGCTCTGACTCGAGTTGCTGCAACCGAGGCCGCCGCCGGCGTTGTACGTGCCGACCGAGCGGAGCGCGTCGGCATAGGTCGTCGGGTCGAGATCCTTGCCCTGCTGCTCGAGCCCGAGGATCGCGAGGTCGCAGTCGATGTAGCCCGTGTAGATCCCGAAATCGGGTACTTGCGAGAAGTCGGCGTACTTCGCGAGATCTGCCTGGAAGCGCTTCGTCGCCTTGGTCTTCAGCTCCACCGGCGCCCAGCCGGTCGTGAACACGATGTCGGGTCCGAGCGTCTTCGCCACCGGTTGGTCGAGCAGCTCGTGGCCGTAACCGGTCGCCATCAGCTGGGCCTTCATCTTCACGCCGTTCTGGATCAGGCCCTGCGCGAGCGCGAGGTTGGTGCTCAGGTCCATCGCGTACCAGGCCCCGTCTGCGCCTGCGTTCTTCATGCCGAGCACGAGCGGGCCGACGTCGCTGGTGCCGAAGTCGACCGCGGTGTTCGTGTACACGGGATCGAGCCCGAGCGCAGGCACCGCGTACTCCTGGAGGCTCTTCACCGCAGCACTCGATGATGGTGACACGCCGTACCCGATTGCCGCGATCTTCGTCGCGCCCAGCGACTTCATGATCTTCGGCGTCAACGTGGTCTGGATCCCTGAGATGGGTGGCGAGTTGCCGAAGGCCGAGATCACCTTCTCGTTGCCCGGCAAGCCGTAGTAGTTGCCGTCGAATCCGCCACCGATGATCGGGATGTCGTTGTCGAGCAACCACCGGTACGACAGGAACGCGAAGGCAGAGTCGTTGATGACCATGTAGACGTGCTCGTTCTCCACCAGGCTCTTGGCCTGGGTGAGGTTGGCCGCCGACGACGCGTCGTCTGCGTATTCCACCTCGAGCTTGCGACCGTGCACACCGCCCGCCGCGTTCTGCCGGCCGACCCGTGCTTTGCACCCGAGGTCGGAGCTCCCCGACGTCGATGCCGCCACGCCGGTCTTCGACGAGATGAACCCGATCTTGATCGCCTTGTCGGTCACCCCCCGGTCGGGACCCGCGGTGGCAGCCGCGCTCACCCCCGACAGCGCGAGGGCGCCCATGACGAGCCCGATCGCAGCGATCGCCAACCCACGAGCCCGGAACGAGGACATCGGCACCCCCCGACACTGTGTCCTGTCACGACTGACGTACGGAACCCTCGCACATCGTGGAGACCCACGCTGGGCGGGTGCCCGACCAGCCGATCGGCGGTCCGATTCCCGGTCCGATCAGCGGGTGCCCGGGATGGCGCCCGTGGGCCAGCTCTCGTCGGCAGCACGCGCCGTCGCGTGGTCGGCGCGGAGGCTGCGCAGCACGGGATGTCGGAGCATCAGCGAGGTGGGTGACGCCATCGTGAGGTGCTGGCGCTGCACGCGCGCGTCGAGCAGACGCACCAACGCCTCCTCGTCGTCCGGGCCCGCCTGTTCGATGTAGGCGACGAGCTCGGCGTCGGCGTCGACCGGATCGGGGCGATGACCGAGCAGGTTGGCGAGCTCCGCGAGCTCGTCGGCGTCGAACTGCGCGCCGATCTCGTCGACGCGCTTCAGGTGGCTCGTGAGTCGTCCGAGGCCGGTGAGCTCGTAGTCGTCGCGGTGGCGCGCCGCGGCCGCACGCATGCCGGCGACCAGGTACCGGAGCGCGGGCGCGTGACGGGTCGGACGCGCGGCGGGGATCGTCATGGCGTCGAGGGTGTAGCCGCGGATCTCGGCGATCGATTCGAACGACCACCGCGCACCGTTCACGTACCACGCGAGGTACGAGATCCAGTCGGTGCCAGGAACTGGATCGGCCAACGGCGGACCGACCGACACGACCGACAACGCGTTGTACAGCACCGTCTGGTACTCGACGACATCGTGATCGACGACGATACCGGTCACCGCCTCGTAGCGCGCGGTGAGCGCGGCGAGGTCGCCCAGGCTCTTGAGCGTGTCACGGATGCGCAACGCCGCGAGATCCATCATCGGATCGCCGACGTGCGCGTGCTCGAAGTCGAGCAGGCCGGTGATCCGACCACCGTCGAACATGAACTGGAACGAGTCGTAGGTGATGAAGCGTGCCGCGGGCAGCCGACCCTGGGGGACGTTGTCGCGCAGCCAGCGCCGCAGGAACACCTCGACCGGGTCGGCGGGGTGACCCTCGGTGCCGGCATCGTAGAGATCCTCCATGCGCCGGAGGAACGCGAGCTCCGTGGTCGCGGAGTCGGTCGGCACCGAGAACCCCGCAGCTGCGGCGGCATCGAGTGGGATCGCGTAGATGCGCGCCAACAGCTCGAGGTACTCCTCCAGCACGCGGTCGCGCTCGGCGTCGTCGGTCGCGCCGGCGAGGTCGACCAATCCCGACAGGCGGTCCATCACGAGCGCGTACGGCGCGGCACACAGGCCGTAGGCGTGGGGCACCGGCAGGCCGTGCGCCTCGAGCAGGTCGTGCACCGCGACCTCGTCGGCGATGCGGTTGGGCATGGCGATGCGCGGTTCGCGGTCGCCGCGCGCGTGCAGAGGCAGCAGCACGCCGTCGACCTCGACGTCGAGATCCCACGCCGGACGCCACCGGGCGATGCGGTCGACGCGCGTCACCCGTCCGCCGACGGTCCCTTCGACCCACGCCGCGAGCCTGCCGTCCTCATCGTCCATGGCTCCCCGCATGAGACAAGAATATCTAGATGTTTAGACTGGCGTCATGGCGACGAACATCGTGTGGATCACCGGGGCGACGTCGGGCATCGGCGAGGCGCTGGCGCGCACCTGCCCGTGGCCCGACACCGAGATCATCAGCGTCTCGCGCCGTGAGCACCCCGAGCACGAGACGGTGCTGTTCGACCTCACCGACATGGATTCGTGGGACGCGGTCGGCGAGCACGTCACGGAGCGACTCGCGACCTTCCGCGGCGAGCGCGCGGTGTTCATCCACAACGCGCTCTGGTTCTGGGGGAGCCGGCAGTTCATGGGCGAGGGCGATCCCGCCCACAACCGCGCCGAGATCATCGCCAACACGATGTCGCCCCTCGTGCTCGGCGACATGTTCATCCGCGCCGCGCAGCCCGCAGTCGACGCCGGTGTCGACTGCGGCCTCGTGCAGATCTCGTCCGCATCGGCGCGCATCGCCTACCCCGGGCTCGCGATCTACGGCGCGTCGAAGGCGGCCATGGAGCAGTGGGTCCGAGCGGTCCGCGCCGAGCGCGAAGCGCGCGGCAGGGGTCCGTGGGTGAGCGCGATCCGGCCCGGCTTCGTCGACACCCCGGCAGCACGGCGCGACGCCGCCCTGCCCGAGGACACCTACCCCGGCGTCGCCGGCATCGCCGAAGCTGTCCGCACCGGGAACTTCCTCACCGCCGAGGAGTCGGCCGAGAACATCTGGAACTCGATCCCCGAGGCCTGCATGGCAAAGGCAGTGCTCCTGTTCGGCGAGGCGGTCGGCGTCACCACCTGAGGCCCGTGGATCCGCGGGCCACGGGTGGTAGAACCGCGCGATGGCGAACCACGAGGTCCTGATCCGGGGCGGCAACGTCGTCGACGGCACCGGTGCACGGGCGCGACGAGCCGACGTGCGCGTCCGGGGCGACGAGATCGTCGAGGTCGGGCCCGACCTCGACGTCGACGGCGCCTCCGAGATCGACGCATCGGGCGCGGTCGTCACGCCGGGGTTCATCGACACCCACTGCCACACCGACCCGCAGGTGTTCTGGGATCCCTACGTCGACCCCGACCTGTTGCACGGCGTCACCACGATGCTGGTCGGCAACTGCAGCCTCTCGCTCTACCCCGTGACCGACGCGACCCGCACTGACGTGTCCGACCTCTTCGCCTACATCGAAGACGTCCCGCGCCACCTCTTCGACGACGCGGTGCCGTGGACCTGGTCCGACTACGCCGGGTACCGGGACGTCGTGAATGCGACGGGCACGGGCATCAACCTCGCCGGCCTCGTCGGGCACAGCATGCTTCGCCTCGTCGTCATGGGCGACGACGCGTGGACGCGCGCGGCCACCGACGACGAGTCGGCCGCGATGGCCGTCATCCTGCGCGAGGCGATGGCCGAGGGCGCGTGGGGCCTCTCCACGTCGTTCCTCGACGTCGACCAGTCGGGCCGACCGGTGCCGTCACGTCAAGCCGAAGGCGCCGAGTTCGACACCCTGTTCGACGTGCTGCACGAAGCCCGTCGCGGTGTCGTCGAGGTGGTGCCCGACCTGCTCGGGCCCACCGCGGTCGACACGCTGCGCGACCTCGGACAGCGCTGCGGCAAGCGCCACATCCCGATCACCTGGACCGGGTTCACCTACGTCGATTCGGCTCCTCACCGCACGCAGCGCTGGATCGACGTCGCCACCGAGCTCGCCCAACAGGGCACCGCGATGTACCCGCAGCTCTCGCCCCGCACCGTCGACATGCGTCTCAACTGGGACTCGTCGATGATGTTCATGTCGATGCCGGAGGGCTGGCACAAGGTGGTTGCCGCGCGCGGCGCAGACAAGCAGGCGCTGCTCGAGAGCCCGGACTGGCGAGCCGCGGCCCGCGACGAGTGGGACCGCACCAAGCTCGCGATGTTCCCGGTCAACCGTCTCGACGTCGTGCGCATCGTCGAGGTCGTCGGTGCCGAGAACGAGCGCTGGCTCGGCAAGACCGTCGCCGACGTGGTCGAGGAGCGCGGCGGGCACCCGTCCGACGTGCTCGCCGACTTCGTGCTCGAGAACGACTGCCGACCCGGACTCGTCGCCACCGGCATGGCCAACGCCGACATCGACGGCGTCGCCCGTACGCTGCAGAACCCGGCCGTGTTGATCAGCTCGTCCGACTCCGGCGCGCACGCGCAGATGATGTGCTCGTCGGGTGACACCACCCTCCTCCTCACCCGGCACGTGCGCGACCGCGACGACTTCACGCTCGAGGATGCGATCTGGCAGCTCACCGGCCGGCAGGCCGACGTCTTCGGCTTCCATCGGCGCGGAGTGGTGGCGCCCGGCAACGTCGCCGACCTCAACGTGTTCGCCCTCGACGAGCTCACCTACGGCGGCGACGAATTCGTCCACGACCTGCCGAACAACGGCGTGCGCATGCGTCGCCCGACCGGCGGCTACCGCAGCACGTTGCTCGGCGGCACCGTGGTGCAGGAGCAGGGCGAGCGCACCGGCGCACTCCCCGGGCGCGTGATCAGTTCGATCGGCTGACGCGCATCTCGAGCCCGTAGCAGCGGAACGTCCGCGACCGAGGCCACGGCGGGTCGTCGGGCCCGCTCCTGAATCCCCGATGGGCCTCTGGGCCGACGTTCTCGAAGCTGACCTTCGACCCTCGTCCGTTCAGGTTCGGCAGTGCACAGTGAGGGGATGGTCGTCGACGCGACGAATCACCAGACCCGGCACCCGACCTCCGCCCGATCGTCGGTGCCAGTTCGTACCACGACGCGGCGACACCCGAGCGACGTGATGCGGCTCGGGCTCGGTCTCCTGATACTCGGCTGGGCGGCGATCGCCGCCGGGTCGTCGGATCCGAGCCGCGCCGAGCTCAACCTCTTCCGGCTCGTCAACCAGCTCCCCGACCCGACCGGCGCACCCCTCGTCGGCATCATGCAGTTGGGAGCGCTCGCGGCGGTACCGGTGGTCGCACTGGTGTGCGTGCTCGGCCGGCGGCCGCGGCTGGCGCAGCTGATCGTCTTGGGCGGCGGCGGTGCGTGGATCGCCGCCAAGTTCCTCGACGGGGTCATCGCGCAACGTCCGCCCGACGAGCGCATCACGGGGGTCGTCCTGCACGGCGCGGTGACACCAGGGCTGGCGTTCCCGGCGACGCACGTCGCCGTCGCGGCCGCGATGGCGACGGTCGCCAGCCCCTACCTCGGCCGCTCCGCCCGACGGACGACGTGGCTGCTCGTCGCGCTCGTTGCAGTTGCGCGCGTCTATGTGGGCGCCCACTTCCCTGCTGACGTGATCGGCGGGTTCGCGCTCGGCTGGATGATCGGCTCGATGGTCCATCTCGTGTTCGGGGCGCCGCGCGGGTACCCCAACCCGAAGGCGCTCGCCACCCGTCTCGGCGAACAGGGCCTCGACGTCCGCACCATCGAAGCCGTGGACCCCAGAGCCAGTTCTTTTCGAGTCGAGACAACCGATGGATCGATCCTGCACGTCCGTGTGGCGGATCGTGACCGCGGTGACGCCGACTGGTTGTACAGGACATGGCGGTTCCTCGCGTTCCGTGATCCGATCGCCTCCGCAGACGCTCGGGACACCGACCGTGCCGTCGAACACGAAGCGCTCGCACTCGTCCTCGCCGCCCGTCACGACGTCACGGTGCCCGATGTGCTCTGGACCAATCGGATCTCCGACAGCGAGAGCGTGCTCGTCAGGTCGTGGGTGCCGGGCGAGGACCTGACCCACGTCGCACCAGGCAGGCGGGCTGCCGCCCTCCGTACCGCCTGGTGCATGCTGCAGCGACTCCATCGCGCCGGGATCGCCCACGGAACAGCCGACACGAGCAGCTTCGTCCTCTCCGGCGATCGCGTCGTCGTCGTGCGACTCGCACGGGCGGAGCTTCGCGCGGCACCCGCCGCGTTCCGACACGACGTCGCGGAGCTGCTTGCGTCGAGCGCGGCGACGGTCGGCACCACCGCCGCGGTTCGTCATGCCGTGGACACCCTCGGCGCCCAGGTGCTGCTCGACGCGTTGCCGGTGCTCCAACCCCTTGCGCTCTCGCGCACCACTCGTGCCGCGCTGCGCACATCGGGTTGCACGGTCGACGACCTGCGCACCGATGTCGCCGCGCTCGGGATCACGGCCAACCACACCCGCCGAACGCCCGATCTGGGTGGTCGGACGCAACCTTGCACCTCTGGCGCTGGGCGCGGTCGCGCTCGTCGTGCTGCTCGCACAGATCGGAAACTTCCGCATCGCACTCGACGCGGCTCGAGGCGCGAACCCCGCGTGGTTGGCAAGTGCGGTGCTGATCGCTGGTGCGGGCTACTGCATGGCGGCGCTGTCACTGATGGGCGCAGCGCCCGCACCTCTCGCCCTGGGCCGCACGACGGTCGTGCAGTTCGCGGCAGCGTTCACGAACCGCATCGCGCCTGCCGGCATCGGTGCGATGGCCACGAACATCCGCTATCTCGAACGGGCGGGCATCCGACGAGCACGTGCGACGACATCCGTCGGTGTGAACGCCGCGGCCGGCGGCATCGTCCACGTTGCGCTCCTCGTGACGATCATCCCGATCGCCGGGTTGCACGCGAGCGTGCACCTCCCGAGCGCGCCCGACCTCTCCGATGACTGGCCGATCGTCGCCGTGATCCTCACCGCGCTCTCGCTCGCCGGGCTCTGGTACTGGCGACACGGGCTCCGAGCGATCATGGCCCGCATACGACCCCACGCTCGCGACGTACGCAACGTGCTCGCCCAGCCACGCCGAGCACTGATGCTGTTCGGCGGTTCGTTGGGCGTGACCACGGCGCAGGCATTCGTGTTCGTGGCGTGCCTCGAATCCGTCGGTGTGCACCTCCCGATCCTCACGATGCTCGCCGTCTACCTCGCCGGGTCCGCCCTCGCCGCCGCGGCGCCGACGCCCGGTGGGCTCGGCGCCCTCGAAGCCGCGCTGGTCGCCGGGCTGGGTCAGGTCGGCGTGCCGGCGGCCCCCGCGGTGGCCGCGGTGCTCATGTCCCGGATCATCGGCTACTGGCTTCCCATCCTCCCCGGCTGGCTCGCGTTCAACGCCTCGACCCGCAACGGGACGCTTTGAGCAGATCCGGATCGGCGCGTCAGTCCAGCCACGGAGTGAGGGTCGGACTCGGGTAGAGCCGGTCGGTGAGGGCCTGCATCTCGGCCGAGACGCGGAACGCGTCGGCCTCGGGGTCGAGGACGGCGAGCGCGGCCTCGTTCCCACACGGAGGAGTGGGCTTCCGCACGGCCACGTCGAGTTGGACATCTGCGTCGCGGTGGGCCCAGAGGCTGCGACCGATGTTGTGGGCATGGCGATCTCGACGCGAGAGGGCCCAGTCCACCTTGGCCGTGCGTCCGGGACCCTCGGGTGGCGCGCCGAGGAAGCGCCAGTGGAGGAAGCGCAGGATGGACGTGTGGTCGAAGACGGTCTGGTCGACCGCGCCGCGCCGAGCGAACGGCGAGGCCAGGATCGACGGCACGCGGAACCCCGCCTGCCCGAAATTGTTCGCATCCACCTTGCTGGCGCGGTCGTCGGCGAGGATCGGCGGCGGCACGTGGTCGAAGAAGCCGCCCCACTCGTCGTAGCAGAGCACGAACAACCCCCGCTGCCACTGAGCACTCTGCAAGAACGCGCCAAAGGTCTCGAGCACGAATCGCTCCCCGACGTTGATGCAGCCGCGTGGGTGGTTGTCGGTTCGATAGGCACCGCTGAACGCGGGCGCGACGAACGTGAAGTTCGGGAGGGTGCCGTTCGCGCAGTCCTCGAAGTAGCGGTCGAGCACCCGGATGTACGGTTGCATGCGGGTGCCGTACACGAGGATCGACGCCGGGGTGTCGCCGTAGTAGTAGCCGGCGGGAACTCCAGCCGCGGCGAGGCGGTCCCAGATCGTGAGGTCGTCGAACACCCCCGGGCGCAAGGGCCCCGGGTCGTGCTTTCGTCCTTCGGACTGCGCCGAGTGGAAGTACATGCGGTTGGGGAACGTCGGCCCCAACAAGGATGCGAAGTGGTGGTCGTTGACGGTGAAGCGTCGCGCCAGCGCGGCGTGCACCGGAACGTCGTCGGCCGTGTAGTAGCCGATCGCGCTCTCGCCGTTGTGCGCCCCCTTCGACATGAATCCGTGGTCGCGTTGCGCACGTCCCGCGCTCCAGCCGTGCGCCGGCGCCGGTCCGGTGCAGATGCGAAAGGGGTTGGCTTCATCGGGCCTGCTGGTGATCGATTCCGTCGGGACGAGCTTCCCTGCCGGGTTGCGGTAGCTGAGGTGCTGGCGGGCCTCCACCGAGAACCCCGAACCCCACCGCTGTCGGCCCGCGTCGACGTAGGCATGGTCGTGACCCAGCCAGCCGAGGTAGTGGTCGAACGAACGGTTCTCCATCATCAACACCACGACGGTGTCGATCGGACACTCCTTCGCCGAGAGCGACAGGAGCGGGTCAGCCTGCGTCGACGCGCCGGCTGCGCCTGAGTGCAACAGCGTGGGCCCGACCGCGGCCGCGCCGGCGAGGAGCGCGGCGCGGCGAGCGAAGTCTCTGCGAGTCACCCGCCGCGTCATGGCGACCAGGATGCACGACCACGCCGTTCGCCGTCGGCCATGTCCCAGCCGAACGGGGCATCAGCTGGTCCGGCGGACCTCGAACGACTTCCCGGCACGCCACTGACGCAACACGAGGTAGGGCCCGTGCAGCGCGCCGCGGTCCCAGTGCCCGAACCCGAGGGTCGTCCCTGCGCGTCCCTCCGCCGACGGGACGAGCTTGACGAGCTCGAGGCCGTCGCGCACTCCCTCGCGAGTGAGCTCGGGCGCGCGGGCGAGGCCCTCCGCGACCAACATCCCGAGGTCGTACCCCACCGCCGCGAAGAGGCCCGGCGACGACTCCATCCCGACGCGATCGAGCATCCCTGCGAGCACCGGGTTGTCGTCGGCGACCATGTCGACGTAGACCCAACCGTCGATCTCGTGCGCGTACGTGGGGTCGTATCCCCGCAACCCCGCCGTGTTCATCGCCGCCGGCGCGTCCCATCCCGCGTTCGCACGCGCGCGAGCGACCGCCGTCCCCACGAGCCCCAGTCCGAGGTACACGAGCGCGCCGGCGCCCGCGCCGCGCACCGACGCCACCTCCTCCGAGGCATCCTCGGCCAACGGGCTGATCGGCACGCGTGCAGCGAGGTCGACGCCGAGCGTCTCGCATTCGGACTCGAAGAACGCCGCGTAGCGACGGCCGATCGGTGATCGGTCGAAGACGACCCCCACCCGCGCGCCGAGCGCCGCGACGTGGCGCGCGAGCAGCACCGGTTCGTCCTCGTGTGAACCGACCTGCAGGTGGAACATGAACTCGCTGCGCGCCCGCTCGGTGCCCGCCCAGTTGATGGTCGGAACCCCCGCGGTGTCGGCGAGCGGGGTGGCCACGAGCGCGTTGTCGCCCACCGCCGGGCCGACGATCAGCAGCACGCCCTGCTCGACGAGCTCGGCGAACGCCCGCTCGATCGCAAACGCGGTGCCCACCGGTAGGCCCAATCCTGCGGCGTGGACGAACTCGACGTCGCGGTCGATGCGGCCACTCTCCACGAGGTCATCGATGGGGAGCCGCATGAACGTCTCCGTGTGACCGCCGAGCGCGGCGCCTGCTTCCACCGTGTCGGCCATGTCGTGGAGGATGCCGACGCGGAGCGGGGCGGTCATGCGCCGCAGTTCAGCCGCGGGGCGTGCTGCGCGGCAACCCGAGCATGTGCTCGGCGACGAGATTGCGGTGGATGTCGGTCGAGCCGCCGTAGATCCGGGTCCCGGGTGCGAAGCGGAACGCGTACTCGGCGTAGCCGCCCTGCACCGCACCGGGTTCGCCGTGCGCGAGCAGCCCGGGCGCGCCGATGAGCTCCAAGAGGTCGGATGCGTCGCGCTCCAGGGTGTCGGCCGAGATGATGCGGCCCATCGGCCCGGGCGTGACGCTGGTCGCCTCGATGTCGATCACGACGCGACCGAGGCGTTCCAGCACCGACGAGTCCTCCAGGCGGGGGCGGCCGTGGTCGTCGACCGCATCCTGCAGCTCGTCGACCACTGCGGCGAGCAGCCTTCGCGTCGTGCTGACGTAGGAGCCTGGTGGCTCGATCGCGAGGGCCTCGTCGCGTCCCATGCCGTGCTCGGTGGCCAGCGGCTCCGACACCACCGTCCAACCCGCGTCGACCGCACCGAGACGGAAGTGGTCGGGGACGCGCACGTCGTCGTAGTGGACGAAGTTCGTCCGCTCACCACCGACGGTGCCGATGCCGCGGATCTCGATCCCCGGCAGGTCGAGCGGCACGAGGAAGACGGTGAGGCCCTTGTGCTTGGGGACGTCGGGGTTCGTGCGCGTGAGGCAGAACGAGTACTGGCAGAACTGGGCGCCGGTCGTGAACATCTTCTGGCCGTTGAGGATCCACTCGTCGCCGTCGCGCACTGCGCGCGTGCGCACCGCCGCGAGGTCGGACCCGGCGTCGGGCTCGGTGTAACCGAGACAGACCCGAATGGTGCCGTTGGCGATGCCAGGCAGCACTTCGCGCTGGAGCTGTTCGTTGCCGTGCGCGCGGATCGAGCTTGCCGGGAGCAGCGTGGTGCCGGCCAGGATCGCCGGCGCGCCCGAACGCGTGACCTCGCGGGCGATGATGGCGGCACGCAGCGGATCGAGACCCGCGCCGCCATCACGCTCCGGCCACGTCGGTGCGACCCAGCCGCGCGCCCCCATCGCCAGGTGCAGCCCTTCGTGGAAGCCGCCACCGGTGCGGCGCTCTCGTTCGTGCACCTCCTCGGTGACGTGCTCGTCGAAGAAGGCCCGCGCCTCCTGCCAGAATGCGCGCGTTTCGGCGTCGAGCTCGACCGGGCTGAAGTTCACGAGCGCTCCTCATCGCGAGCGACCGCGGCACGGTGCGCGCCGATCCTGCGCAGCTCGCTGCGGCGGTCGCCGAGGACGAGCGACCAGCCCTTGGCCCGGCGGAAGTACAGCTGCACGTCGGACTCGAGGGTGAACCCGAACCCGCCCTGGGTGTGGATGGCGACCGTGCCCGCCCGTTCAGCCGCGTCCGCCGCGGCGACGAACGCGATCGACGGCCGAACCCCGAGTGCATCCGGCTCGTGGTCGGCGAACCACGCGGCCTGGTACACGAGCCGGCGCGCCCCCTCGAGCGCGATGGCGACGTCGACCAGCGGGTGCGCGATCGCCTGGAACGAACCGATGGGTGCACCGAACGCGGTGCGGTCCTTGGCGTACTGCACGCCCAACTGCTCGGCTGCATCACCCACTCCGACCAGCGCGGCGGCAGTGAGGACGCGCCACTCGTCCTTCGCGACCGCGAAGCACGCACGTGCGTGCTCTCCCGCGAGCACTTCGACGCCGTCGGCGAGATCGACCCACGCCAGTGGCGCGCTCGCCAGGTTGCGCACTGCGGGCCGGCCATCGGCGTCGCCGAGGAGCACCATCGCGTCGTCGCGTCGGCCGACGACGATCGGAGCGATCGCACCGGCGGGGACGAGCTGCGGCCCCGGTGCGGTGCGCGCCACCGCGATCGTCGCCGGCGCACCGTCGAGGATGCGATCGAGCGCGGCACGTGCCGCGTCGCCGTCGATCCGTGCGAGCAGGCGCGCGACCACCATCGTCTCGGGGAGGGGCACCGGCGCCGCGTGACGTCCGGACTCCTCCGCCACGATGGCGAGCTCGACGAGGCCGGCATCGTCGCCCCCGCGTGCCGCAGGTACGCCCATCGCCGCCGGTCGGAGGTCGTGGAGCTGCCCCCAGAGCTCGGGATCCCAACCGAGTGGCTCGGCCGCGCGCACCCGCTCGGTGGGGCACTGCTGCTCGAAGAACGCCCGGAACGCTCCACGCAGCGCCTCCTGCTCGTCGCTCAACGAGAAGTCGGCCCGCCGGATCACGAGATCGTCCGTCGCCGTCATTGCAGAAGGAGCATACGGGTTTTCAGAATGCCATACTGGAAACCCGCGACGCCGAAGGAGACGACATGGACGCTGCGCAATTGTCGAAGATCTCGGCCGACAGCCACATCGACGAGCCGCACGACCTCTGGTACGAGCGGATGGACCGCGACCTCCGCGATCGTGCGCCCCGCCGCATCCGAGCCGAGCAGGACGGTGGCTGGACGCTCGTCGTCGACGCGAACCCGGTCGGTTGGGACAACAAGTCGGCCGAGGAAGCGGAGATCCAGGAGCAGATGCGGACCGCCGCGATCTCGCCCGGGGCGCGGCTCGAGATGCTCCGCACCGACTTCGTCAACGCCGAGATCATCTACCCGACCATCGGCCTCTACGCGTGGAACGTGCGGGATCCCGACGTCGGGCGCCAGGCGTGCACCGTCTACAACGACTTCACGCTGGAACGGCTCGGCGGACAGGAGCGCATCCGCCTCGCCGCCATGATCCCCACCTGGGACCTCGCGATGGCGCTCGACGAGGTGCAGCGGATGGGTTCGCACGACTCGGTCGGCGGCCTGCTCGTCCCGCTCGTCGGCACGCCGGAGTGGAACGCGGCCGAGTGGGATCCACTCTGGGCCGCGCTGCAGGAGATCGGCAAGCCGGTGGTGATGCACCAGGGCACCGGCCACGACATGATCTTCTACCGCGGCTGGGGTTCGGCCACCACCAACCTGCTCGCCACGCAGTCGATGGCGCCGCGCGCCGCAGGACTCCTGAGCTGCAGCGGCGTGCTCGATCGTCATCCCGACCTGCACGTCGTGATGGTCGAGGTCAACGCGGGCTGGATGGCGTGGACGATGTCGACCCTCGACGAGTACTACCTCGCGCACCGCGACGTCGGGTGGACGAAGCCGATCCTGCCCGAGCTCCCGAGTCATTACCTGCGGCGGCAGGTGCACGCCACGTTCCAGGACGACCCGGTGGCGATCCACAACATCTCGCTGACCGGTACCGATTGTCTCCTGTGGGGCAACGACTTCCCCCACCCCGAGAGCACGTACCCGAACTCGAACCAGGTGCTCGACGCACTGCTGCAGCACGTGAGCGACGACGACGCCGATGCCGTGGTGTTCGACAACGCGCGACGCCTCTTCGGATTCTCCGAAGCGGTGCGTGAGGGAGTGGCGTAGCGGTGGCGACGCTCGGTCGCGCCCAACTCGACGACGACCCAGTCGTCGAGCACGAGACCCTGCGCGAGCTCGCCGTTGCGCGCTCCATCGGCAAGGCGCGCGCACGCGCCGAGCAACGCACCGCGCTGCTCATCGACGCCGCGCTCGACCTGGTCGCGGAGCGCGGCACGCTCGAGTTCACCGTGCACGAGGTCGTCGCGCGCGCTCACCTCTCGGCGCACGCCTTCTACCAACTCTTCGAGAGCAAGGAGGCGCTGACCGAAGCGGTCCTCGAGGAGTCGCTGGAGCGCGGTGTCGTCGCGCTCCGGGAGCTCGTCGACGTCGAGCACGAGCCGATCGCCCGGCTGCGCGCGTTCGTCGTCGGCTACCACGACCTCGCGACGTCGAGCCGCCAGCCGGTGCTCGGCACCGGCCACGCGTTCCGGTTGCTCGCGATCCACCTCTCGGCAGTCGCGCCGGCGAAGTCCTGGAAGACGTTCCGGCCGCTCCGCGTGCTCGCCTACGAACTTCTGCGGGCCGCAGCCGCGGAAGGCGCAGTGCGCTCCGACCTCGAGATCGACCTGCTCGCCGGCTTCATCCTGTCGTCGGTGTCGTCGATGACGGAGCTCGCCATCGGCGAACCCGACCACCGGTGGCCCGACGGCGAACAGCTCTGGCAGCTCGTCGCCCAAGGGGTCAGGTGAGCGCGAAACCTTCGTAGCCCTGCGCGGCGACCTCGTTGCAGCGTTCCATGTAGCGGGGCAGGCCACCGACGTACGGGAGGAAGACGCGCGGCTTGCCCTCGATGTTGGAGCCGTTGTACCAGGAGTTGCACGAATCGGCAGTGAACATCGTTCCCCGCGCAACCGAGTTGACGTGCTCGCTCCAGTCGTCCTGCGCGTCGAGGTCGGCCTCGGCGCGCGTGTACCCGTGTTCGACGAGGTAGCCGAGGAACTCGGCGATCCAACCGACCTGCAACTCGATCTGGGGCGGGTAGGTCGCGAGCACGCCGGGACTGCCGGGCCCCACGCAGATGAAGAGGTTCGGGTAGCCCTCGGTGCCGACGCCGAGGTAGGTGTGCGGTCCGTCGGCCCAGTCGTCGCGCAGCCGGCGACCGCCGCGTCCACGCAGGTCGATGCGTGTGAGTGCTCCGGTCATGGCGTCGAAACCAGTGGCGAGCACGAGAACGTCGAGCTCCACGAAGCGCCGAGCGGTGCGGACACCGGTGGGTGTGACCTCCTCGATCGGTTCCCGCTGCAGGTCGACCAGCGTCACGTTGTCGCGATTGAAGGTCGCGAAGTAGTTCGAGTCGAGCACGGGACGCTTGCATCCGAGCGGGTACCCGCGCGGCGAGAGCGCCTCCGCGACCTCGGGATCCTTCACCGTGCGTCGGACCATCTCCCGGAACAGCTCGACGGCCATCTCGTTGGCCTCGAGGTCCGTCGCGGTGTCGCTCCAGATCCGACAAGCGCTGAACCCGTGCTCCTGCATCGCGGCTTCGCGTTCCTCGGGGCTGCTCTCGAGGATGCGCCGGTCGTCGGTCGGAAAGGCGAAGATCACCGCGCCCGTCGTGCCCGCGGTGCCGCTGAACGACGCGTACTGCTCGTCGCGCAGCTGTCGGTACCTGGCTTTGATCGCGGATTGTTGGTCGTCCGTGAGCGGTTGGTTGCGCGAGGGCCACGTGAACGCGGCGGTGCGCTGGAAGACGGTCAGCTGCTGCGCGACCTTGGCGAGCTCGGGGATCGCCTGCACGCCCGACGAACCCGTGCCCACGATCCCGATGCGCTTGCCGTCGAGCTCGACGCCTGCCTCGGGCCACAGGCTCGTCTGCACGATCGTGCCCGCGAACTCGTCGATGCCCGACCACGAGGGACGGTTCGGTGCCGAGAGTCCCCCCGTCGCCATCACCGCGAACCGGGCGCGGAGCTGCTCGCCGCGCTCGGTGTCGAACACCCAGGTGTCGGTGTCCTCGTCGAACGTCATCGCGGCGACGCCGGTGTCGAGGCGGATGTCGCGGCGCAGGTCGTAGCGGTCGGTGAGGTGGTTCAGGTACCGCTCGATCTCAGGTTGCGACGCGAAGTGCTCGCCCCACACCCACTCCTGCTCGAGCTCCGGGTCGAAGCCGAACGAGTACTCGAGGCTCGGGATGTCGCACCGGGCGCCGGGATAGCGATTCCAGAACCACGTGCCGCCGACGCCCGAGCCCTTCTCCAGCACCAGGACGCGGAAGCCCCGCTCGCGCAGGACCTTCAGCGCGTACAGGCCGGACATCCCCGCACCGACGACCACGACATCAGCGTCGAGTGCCACGGCAGCACCCTACGTGCCGCACGACGCGGCTCGCCCGACGCGCGGCCCGTGCGTCACCGCGGCTCCGCCACACACGACGGGTAATCTGCGACCCCTCGCCCCCGTAGCTCAGCGGATAGAGCATCGGCCTCCGGAGCCGTGTGCGCAGGTTCGAGTCCTGCCGGGGGCGCTTCCCACGTGCATCGTCGGATCGAACACCGCTGACGTCGTCCGGCCGCAGCTGATCGACGACCCTGGCGCGCGGCATCGCGCGTCGGCACGACCCCGGTTAGCCTCGTCGGCCATGGCGACGTTCGTCCTGGTGCACGGCGGCGGACACGGCGGCTGGTGCTACCAGAAGGTGGCGCGCCTCCTCCGTGACGCCGGCCACGACGCCTACACCCCCACCCTCACCGGCCTGGGTGAGCGGTCGCACCTGCTCCACCCCGACATCGACCTCGACACCCACATCAGCGACGTCGTCAACGTGTTGCGGTTCGAGGACCTGCACGACGTGTTCGTGGTGGGGCACAGCTACGGCGGCATGGTGATCACGGGCGTGGCCGACCGCGCCGCCGACCGCATCGCCGGCCTCGTGTACCTCGACGCCGCGAACCCGGTGAACGGCCAGTCGCTCGTCGACGTGGCCGGTCCGATGATCAACATGACCAGACCACTGGGAGCGATCGTCGACGGGGTCGAGCTCGTCCTGCTGCCCGCGCCGGGCGCCGCCGCGTTCTACGGGATCGCCGACGCCGAGGATCAGGCGTGGACCGACGACAAGCTCACCGGCCACCCGTGGAAGTGCTTCGAGCAACCGTTGCGGCTCGAGCACGAGGACGCCCTGTGGGCCGTCCCGCAGTACCACATCGTGTGCACCGAGAACCTCCGCACCCGCGACCCGGACCTCATGGCCAGGGCGCGCGCAGAGGGCCGGTTCTGGGAGATCGACACGGGCCACGACCTCATGATCACCGAACCCGACGCGGTCACCGCCGCGCTCCTGGAGATCGCCGCGTGCAGCTCGAGCTCCTGAACTTCCCCGTCGAACGCTTCCAGCGGGCGATCCAGCACGCGGCCGCGGTCCAGCGCGAGCTCGACGTGCTGCGGGTCGAGGACCGGGCCGGGCGACTGCCGCGCCGGAGCGACGACATCGTCGGCGACCTCGACGCCCGCTTCAGCGGCTACCGGGCGACCATGGACATGCTCGACGGCCTCATCGCGGAGGGCGCCGACCACGCCGACGTGGTGATCCCGGTGCTCGGCGACCCCGAGGAGCGCGCGGTCGCGGTCCAGGCCCTGGCCGATCTGCTCGACGACGTCGACGCGTACTGCGAGTCCGGCGACCAGCTCCTCACCATCGTCACCCCGCCCGACCTGCGCGAGTTCCGGACCTGGCTGTTCGCCCAGGTGATCGGGCAGCTGCGCGGTGCCGCGCCGTCGCAGTGGACCGCCGATCCACGGCAGAGCTCCGCAGCACCCGTCACCGTCGGTCGCGCCGATCGCGAGCAGCTCGTGATACGGGAATCGGGCGCCCTCGATCTCGGCGACGCGGCCCGCGTGCGCGAGGCGTTGCAGTCGGCGTTCACCGCCGGCGGCGCCGACGTGACCGTCGACCTGACCGAGGTCGAGTTCGTCGACTCCGTGATCCTCAGCGTGTTCGTCACCGCGCACCAGCGCTTCGCCACCGGGTCGCGCATCCTGACCCTCCTCGTTCCTCCCGCCCTGCTCCGGGTCTTCGAGCTCACCGGTCTCGTCGGCGTGCTCGACGTGCGCGCGGCCTGACCCGCTCCCGCCGCGGCCACGATCGGCCCGGGGGTATTGGTCTGAAATGCGACTCGCGCGCGCTCAGCAGTCGTGGAGCAGCCGAGTACGACGAGGTGCGCCGTCGGGACGACCTCGCTAGAGTCGCACCGAGAACAAAACCAGCCAGCCTCAGCGTCATGACGGCGTGTCGGCGACCGGGCGTCCAGCAGGAACCAGGGGGGTTTCACCGGTGCTGCAATTCATCGTCGTCGGACTCGTGTTCGGGAGCATCTACGCGCTCGCCGCGTCCGGCCTCGTCATCACCTACGTGTCGACCGGCGTGCTCAACTTCGCCTTCGGTGCGTTCGCGTTCTTCATCGCGCGCTTCTACTACTTCCTGCACGTCGAGAAGGAGTGGGGCATCCTCCTGAGCGCGGCGGTGAGCCTGCTCGTGCTCGCCCCGTTCATGGGGATCTTCTTCTACATGGCGATCTTCCGCTTCCTGCGGTTGTCGTCCCAGCTCATCAAGGTCGTCGTCACCATCGGCCTCTCCGTCGTGATCCCCGTCCTCGCGGTGATGATCTTCGGCAACGACGAGATCTTCCAGGCTCCTGGTCTGGCCCCGCAGCCGGTGTCCGTCTACAAGGTGTTCGACACTGCAGTGACGCTCGACCAGGTGATCGCCTACGCGTGCGTGTTGGGCATCGTCGTGTTCGGTGCGCTGATCCTGCGCTTCACCGAGGCCGGGCTCAGCGTGCGGGCGATGGTCGACTCCGAGGCGATGACGTCACTGTCGGGCTCCAACCCCTCACGCATCGCCGCGGGTGTGTGGGTGGTCTCCACCATGCTCGCCGGACTCGCCGGCATCCTCGCCGCGCCGGTCATCGGTCTCGATTCGAGCAAGTACACGCTGCTCATCGCCGCCGCGTTCGCCGCAGTTATCGCCGCCCGGCTGCGGAGCCTGCCCATCGCCGTCTTCGTCGGACTCCTGATGGGCGTCGCCGGGAGCCTCGTCCAGTACTGGTTGCCTCCCGACAGCGAGATCACCGCCAACATCGTCCCCGCGATCCCCTTCGCGTTCGTGGTCATCTCGCTCATCGTCAACATCATCCGCTCGGGCCGCGTGAACGAGGAAGAGGGTGTCGGAGGTGCGCTCGACCGGGCCATCACGCCGAACGGTGGGAGCCGTCTGGCCGCGTCGTCCAACTCCGAGAACATCTACCCGAAGCTGAACTTCACGTTCCCGATCATCATCTTCGCCGCGATCTGCATCCTGCCCTTGATCTTCGCCCCGTACTGGCAGTCGCTCATGGTCACGGGCGTCGCGCTGGCGGTGGTGTTCCTGAGCTACACGCTCGTGACCGGTGAGGGCGGCATGCTCTGGCTCTGCCAGATCACCTTCGCCGGGGTGGGCGCGCTCTCGTCGGCGCAGTTCGCCACCGTGCACGGCTGGCCGATCATCCCTTCGATCCTGATGGGCGGCGTGATCGCGGGCCTGATCGGCGTGGTCATCGGCTTGCTCACCATCCGGCTCGGCAACCTCTACATCGCGCTGGTCACGTTGACGTTCGGCCTCCTCATGGAACGGTTGGTGTTCAACCTCAAGGACTTCGCCAACTTCGGAGCCGGGGTGGCGGTGGCCCGACCCGAGTTCGTCAGCACCGACAAGGGGTTCATCTACTTCAGCCTCGCAGTGTTCGCGATCTTCGCGATCCTCATCGTGAACCTGCGGCGATCGACGACCGGGCTCGCGCTCAACGCGGTTCGTTGGAGCGAGAACGCCTCGCGCACGATGGGCCTGAGCGTCATCACCATGAAGATGCTCGTGTCGGGCCTGGCCGCGTTCGTGGCCGGCGTCGGCGGTGGGCTCTACGCGCTGTCGTTCAAGCAGGCGATCCCGCTCGACTACGCCACGATCCTGGGCCTCGTCTGGCTCGCGGTCCTCGTCACGTTCGGTGTGCGCTCCAACATCGCCGCCCTGCTCGCCGGGCTCCTCTTCACCTTCTCCCCCGCGTTCATCCAGACCGTGCTCAAGCTCGAAGCACCGTGGTCCGACCTGCCGGTCCTTCTCTTCGGCCTCGGTGCCATCGCGCTCGCCCAGAACCCCGAGGGCACGGTCCACCAGTGGGCGATGGGTCTGCAGAGGATGCTGCACAAGGCTTCCGGCGGCGGCGCCCGGCCAGTTCCTGCCGCCACTGGGTTCGCCGGTCGCCACGATCCGCGCCTGCACGACGACGAACCACCGCAGCCACCGGGATCGCCGCAACCCGACGGCACGACCGCGGAGGTGGCGGGATCGTGAGCACCGTCGAGGCGACCGAGCCCGCAGCGACCGAACCGACGGCCCCCGGCACCTCGACGCCGGCGATCGAGGCCCGCAACGTGACCGTGCGCTTCGGCGGACTGGTCGCGCTCAACGACGTGAGCCTGACGGTTCCGTCGGCGTCGATCGTCGGGCTCGTCGGACCCAACGGTGCGGGGAAGACGACGCTGTTCGGTGTGCTCTCCGGCCTGCTCCACCCGCAGGGTGGAGACGTGTTCCTCGGCGGCAAGAAGGTCACCGGCGCGTCGCCCGCCAAGCGATCCCGTCTCGGGCTCGCCCGCACCTTCCAGCAGCTCGAGCTCTTCCTGGGCCTCACCGTGCGCGAGCACGTCGTGCTCGGGTACCGCGTGCGTAACCAGCGCAACCGCCTGTGGACCGACCTGCTCACCGCCGGCGCGCTCCATCCCGCGAGCGACGAGGAGAACCAGCGCGTCGATCGCCTCGTCGACCTCCTCGGGCTCACCGGCGTCGCCAACACCGCCGCATCGGTGCTGCCGCTGGGCACCGCACGTCGCGTCGAGGTGGCCCGTGCGCTCGCGACCGGTCCGTCGATCGTGCTGCTCGACGAGCCATCGTCGGGCCTCGACGGCCACGAGACGTCGCAGCTCGGGGCGGCGCTGCGGACCGTGGTCGAGGAAGAACACGTCTCGATGCTGCTCGTCGAGCACGACGTCGCCATGGTGCTCGGCTTGTCGAGCCAGGTCGCCGTGCTCGACTTCGGTGTCCGCATCGCCCACGGCACCCCCGACGAGATCCGCAACGACCCCGCCGTCCGCGCCGCCTACCTCGGCGACGACGAAGCGGTCGAGGGCTCGCACGAGGACCATCAAGAAGCCGAACAACCCGTAGAAGGAGGTGAGGTCTGATGGCCGGCACGCTCCTCTCGGTCAAGGGACTCGACGTCCACTACGCCTCGGTGCAGGCGCTGTTCGACGTCAGCATCGACGTCCCCGCAGGCGGCGTCGTCGCGGTGCTCGGCGCCAACGGCGCAGGGAAGAGCACCTTCGCGCGTGCCGCGTCGGGCCTGGTCCCCTCGTCCAAAGGATCGATCACCTTCGATGGGGTCGACATCACCAAGGCGAAGCCCCACGAGATCCGCCGCGCCGGGCTCGTGCACATCCCCGAGGGCCGCGGCATCTTCCCAGGCCTCTCCGTGCAGGAGAACCTCCGTATGGCGGTACGCCGGGTGGGCACGCCGGACGAGCGCAAGTCGGCGGTCGAGAACGCGTACGAGATGTTCCCGCGGCTCGCCGAACGACGCACGCAACGCGCGGGCACCCTCTCCGGCGGTGAGCAGCAGATGCTGGCGTTGGCGCGCGCGCTGGCGGTGCCGCCGAAGCTGATCATCGCCGACGAGATGTCGCTCGGTCTCGCGCCGTTGGTGGTCGACTTCGTGTTCGAGAGCATCGAGCGCGCCGCGCAGAGCGGCGTGACCATCGTGCTCATCGAGCAGTTCGTCCACCGTGCCCTCGGACTCGCCAGCCAGTGTGTGATCCTCAAGCAGGGCTCCGTCGCGTGGACGGGTCCGTCCGACAACGCTCGCCAGGACGTCCTCGACGCCTACCTCGGAGAATCTGCCGACGCAATGGCGTGAGCGCGAGCAGGTCAGTCGGCTCGATGAGCGAAACCGCGAGCCGCGCACGCCTCGACACGATGGCGTAAGCCACGCCGACGCGACCTGCGCTTTCGCCACGCACGCGTTAGGTTGCGCGTGCCGTCGAACCCGACGGGTCGATTTCCGGGGGGAGAATCGCGAATGAAGCACTACCGCACACGCGGCTTGCGAGTTGTCGTGAGTGTGGCGGTGGCCAGTCTGGCTGCCGTCACCCTCGTCACGACGAGCGCGGTCGCGCAATCCAGCGCGAAGGTTCCGGGGGTCACCGACAAAGCGGTGAAGCTCGGGTTCATCTACTCGGGCACCGGTGTCGCCGCGTCCACGTTCAAGAACTCCGACAAGGCCTGCCAAGCCCGCGTCGACCGCACCAACCGTGAAGGTGGTGTCAACGGCCGCAAGGTCGAGATCGAGGTCATCGACGACAAGTCGAGCGGCGCCAACCTCACCGCGGCCAAGGACCTGGTCGAGAACCGCAACGTCTACGGCGTCATCAACAACTCGTCGTTCGGTTTCCTGAGTTACCGCTACCTCAGGGACGCCGGGGTTCCGCTGGTCGGCGGCGGCTTCGACGGCACGTACTACGGCGAGAAGGGGAACGAGAACATCCTCTCCGCGCTCGGGAACTCGGCACCGTTCACCGGTCTCGCCTACGACAACATCACCAAGCTGATGAAGAAGGCGGGCGCCACGAAGAGCGCGGCGGTGGCCTACGGCGCATCGGCCTCGTCGTCGGCGTCGGCGCAGACGCTGCAGGACTTCGCGGCACCGGCCCAGGGCCTCGACCCCGTTTACACCAACACGAGCGTCGAGTTCGGCACCTCCGACGTCGGTCCGCTCGTGCTCGGCATCAAGAACGCCGGGGCCGACGCGGCCTACATGCCGATGGTGGCGGAGTCGAACCTCGCGCTCGTGCAGGGGCTCGAGCAGAACGGCGTCGACATGAAGTTCAACGCGCTGATGACCGGATACGGGCAGAACCTGCTCGACTCGCCGGTGGCGAAGACCTTGAAGCCGAACACCTACTTCCTGCAGACCTACAAGCCGGTGGAGCTGAACGACAAGGACACGAAGCAGTTCCAGGCCGACCGCAAGAAGGCCGGGCTCACCGGTATCCCTGACTACGGGCAGTACACCGGCTACATCACCTGTGACCTGGCCATCACCGCACTCGAGGCGATGGGCAAGAACGTCACCCGGGAGGACTTCGCGCCGAAGTTCCGTGCGCTCGGCGAGTACGACGCGGCGGGGCTCAACTGCCGCCCGTACCCCGTGGGCCTCGACTCCTTCGGCAAGTTCGCCGACACGGGTTGCACCTACGCCATCCAGGTCAAGGACGGCAAGTTCGTCGTCGTCGAACAAGGGCAAGCCGGTGATCGGCAAGCTGGTCGGCAACAAGGCTGCCCTCGAAGCGAACGCCACCGGCAACCCCTCGTTGGTGACGACCACCACCGCAGCACCCTGATCCAGCAAGCCAGAGAACTGCGATGAGCGTGCGGGGCCCCGGAGCGATCCGGGGCCCCGTCGCGTTGCCCACGGCTTCGCACCGCGCGAGGGGCGCCTGGGGTGTTCGCGGCACGCGCCGCTAGCGTGCCGCTGCTCACATCCGGCTCCGGCACGATCGGAACGAACACCAGGGGGAGACCGCTCCATGAGGCAGCAAGGAAGACGCGGCGTGCGCGTCTTGGCAGGAATCGCGGCGCTGAGCGCCGCGTCGGTCGGGGTGCTCGCGACGAGCGCGTCGGCGCAGTCGGGCACCACACCCGGCGTCAGCAACAAGGCGGTGAAGATCGGCTTCATCTCGTCGGAGACCGGCGTGGCGGCCGCCAACTTCGTCGGTGCCAACAAAGGCTGCAAGGCTCGCGTCGACGCCGAGAACGCCAAGGGCGGCGTCAACGGCCGCAAGATCGACCTCGTCGAGATCGACGACAAGTCGAGCGGCGCCAACCTGACCGGCGCCAAGGACCTGGTGGAGAACCAGGACGTGTTCGCGGTCGTGAACGACTCCCCGTTCGCGTTCCTCACCTACCGCTACCTCAAGGACTCCGAGGTCCCGACGATTGGCGGCGGGTTCGACGGCTCGTACTACTACGACGCCGGCAACGAGTGGCTCATCTCGAGCCTCGGTGACGGCACGCCGATCCCCGGCATCACGACCGACACCGCGGTGCAGGTGATGAAGAAGCTCGGCGCCACGAAGGTCGGCGCGATCGGCTACGGCGCGTCACCGTCGTCGAGCGAGACGGCCAAGGCGACCGTCGACTACGCGGCGGAGTCGCTCGGCCTCAAGCCCGGCTACCTCAACAACTCGGTCGAGTTCGGCAGCACCGACACCGGCGCCGTCGTGCTCGGCATCAAGAACTCGGGTACTGATGGCGTGTACCTGCCGCTCGACTCGAACACCAACTTCGCCATCGTGCAGCAGCTGCAGCAGAACGGCGTGGACACCAAGGCGAACGTGCTCGCCACCGGCTACAGCCAGGACCTGCTCGACCAGCCGATCGCGAAGACGATCACGGCCAACGACGTGCTGCAGTCCAGCTACAAGCCGATCGAGCTCGGTGGGTCGGCGATCAAGACCTTCACGAGCAACCTGAAGAAGTACGGCGGGATCACCGGCGTGCCGAACTACGGCGTCTACACCGGCTACATCACCTGCGACATGGCGATCCTCGGCCTGAAGAACGCGGGCAAGGACCCGACCCGCCAGAGCTTCGTCGACGGCATCCGCAAGACGAACGGCGGCATGTACGACTCGGCCGGCCTGACGTGCAAGGACATCGACCTGAGCTACGAGCACTTCGGGAAGATCAGCAGCACGCCCAGCTGCATCTACTACGTGCAGGTGAAGAACGGGAAGTTCGTGCCCTTCAACAACGGCAAGCCGATCCGCGGCAAGACGGTGGGCGACCCCGACATCCTCGCCAAGTACAGCCCGTCGAGCTCGTCCTCGTCGTCGTCCACGACCACCCCGGCAGCTCCCAGCAGCTGACGTTGCACCACTGAGAACACGAAGGAGGGGGAGCCGGTTCGCCGGCTCCCCCTCTTCGCGTCGTACGTGGAGTGCTCAGTTGCCGGGCGGGCCCTTCGGCACGTCGCGGAACGGCATGTTCTTGTCGTGGGTGATCTCGCGGGGCATCTTCAGCACCTTCTCCGAGATGTTGTTGCGCGCCATCTCGGTGGTGCCGCCGCCGATGCCCGACGACTGACGCTCGAGGAAGCTGAAGCCCTTCTCGGCCCACACGTCGTCAGGCAGCGTCGCCGCCGCGTTGGCGCCGGCGAGGTCGAGGGAGATCGTGTTCTGGCGCTGGAACGCGACCGCGGAGATGAGCCGCGCGATGGCCGCGCTGTTGTCGGGCATCTGGCCGGTGCGCATCCCCACCGAGATGCGAGCGGAAAGCGCACTGCGGGCGAGACCGAGCATGTGCGCCTCGCCGACGAGCTCCTGGGCGCGTGCGTCGTCGGTGCGGCCGGTGGCACGCACCAGGTCGACGTAGGGGTCGCGGCTCTCCTGGACGCCGGAGTGCAGGGTGCCGGTCACGAACGGCGAACCGCCGCCCATCGCGTTCTTCTCGTGGAACATCCACCGAGTCCCGACGGTCCAGCCCTGGTCGACCTCGCCGACCCGGTCGGAGTCGGGCACGCGCACGTCGGTCATGAACTCCTGGCAGAACTCCTTGGACCCGTTGATCATCTCGATCCGGTGCAGCTCGATGCCCTCTTGGTGGATCGGGATGATGAACACGCTCAGACCGCGGTGCTTGGGCACGTCCCAGTTGGTGCGCAGCAGACAGAGGCCGTAGTCGGAGAACCACGCGCCGGTCGTCCACACCTTCGAACCGTTCACGACCCACTCGTCGCCGTCGCGCACCGCGGTGGTGAGCGCGGCAGCGACGTCGGACCCACCACTCGGCTCGGAGAGGAACTGCATCCAGATCGCCTCCCCCTTGAGCATCGGGGGGATGTACTTCAGCTTCTGCTCCTCGGTGCCGAACTCGAGCAGCACCGCCATGCACGGCACGAACGTCGGGACCTGGATCAGGAACGGGATCTCGTAGCCGGCCGACTCCTCGTTGAGCGCGCGCTGGTGCTCGGGCGTGAGCCCGAGGCCCCCGTACTCCGTCGGCACGCACACGCCGGCGAACCCGCCGTCGAAGAGCAGACGTTGCAGGTCGCGCTGCCGTTTGATGGCGGCGAGCTCCGCTTCCTCGGACTCTGCCGCCCGTTGCAGCGTGCGGAAGTTGTCGGACTTGGGGAAGTTCTCCTTCAACCACTCGCGAGCGCGGAGGCGGAAGTCTTCGACCGACTCGACGTCGGTGCTGGTGGTGGTGGTCGTCATTCCGAATCCTCTGGAGGTCAGGCGGCCTGCGCGATGCGCAGCTCACCGATGCGGCGGTGGTGATCGGCCGGCGTGCCGTAGGTGAGCCGGTCGACCGTGATGCGACGGAGGTACAGGTGGATGTCGTGCTCGTAGGTGACGCCGATGCCACCGTGGAGCTGCACGCAGTCCTGTACGAGCTCGGCCAGGTACTGGCCGGCGTAGGCCTTGGCCGCACTCACGGCGATCGCGGCGTCTTCGTCCTCGCGGGAGACGTGGCGAGCCGCGCTGTCGGCGAGTCCGTGGCTGGCCTCGAGCCACATCTTCATGTCGGCGAAGCGGTGCTTGATCTCCTGGAACGACGCCAACGGACGCCCGAAGGAGTAGCGGCTGAACGCCCAGTCGAGGGTGATGTCGAACCCGGCGTCGGCGGCGCCGGTCATCTCGGCCGACTGCACCACGCCTGCGATCTGCACCTGGTGCTCGAGGTCGTCATTCACCTCACCCGGTGTCCCCACGACGGCCGACGCCGGGACGCGCACACCGTCGAACTGGATGCGCGCGTAGCGGCGGACGAGGTCGACGCTTCGCAGCGGCGTGACCGTCACGCCGTCGGCGTCGCGCGGCACGAGGAACTGGCCGATGCCGGCGTCGGTGGTGGCGGTCACGAGGAGCTGGTCGGCCTCGGCACCCGCTTCGACGGGCGACTTCACGCCCGAGAGCACGTACCCGTCGCCGTCGGTCTCGGCCCGCACGGTGACGTCACCGAGCGCGTCGTGCGGCGGGAGCTCGGTGTACGCCCACGTGGCGACCTGCGCGCCCGAGATCAGGTCCTGGAGCAGCCCACTCTGTTGCTCATCGCTGCCCGAGCGGGCCAGGGTCGACGCCACGACGTTGCACGGGATGAGCGGTCCGGGGGCCACGTGGAAGCCGAATGCGTGGCCCACCAACGCGAGATCGGACGGGCCGTTGCCGCTGACGCTGCCGCCGCCGAGCTCCTCGGGCACGAGCAACGACACCCAGCCCAGCTCGGCGCCCTGGCGCCAGTAGTCGGGCTCGAACCCGGCCTCGTTGTCACGCAGCTCGCGCACCTTGGGGATCGGACACTCGCTCCCGAGGAACTTCCGCGTGGTGTCGCGGAAGAACTCCTGGTCATCGGTCAGCACGAGCTCCATGGCGTCCTCTTCTGCGTCGAGCGGCGTTCAGCGGGGTGCGGGGCCAGCCAGCAATCCTGGCCAGTTCTTGCACTCGGCGCAATTTCAGCGGACGGAGGTCGACGCGGCCCAATCGGCCTGCGTTAGGTTCCGCGTCATGGGCCTGGTGTCACGTGATCCGGACACGACGGTCGCGCAACTGCAGCGCTGGCTCACCGACGTGGACGGGCGCCGAGGCGTCGTGGTGGACCACCTCGAGATCCCCGGCGGGACGGGGTTCTCGAACGAGACCATCCTCTTCGACGCCACGTGGGACGACGACGCCGGCACCCCGACGGTGCACCACCTCGTCGCCCGCATCGCGCCCCAGGCGCACACCGTGTTCCTGGAAGCGAACTTCGAAGCCCAGTTCCGGGTGATGCAGGCGCTCGGGGAGCACACCGACGTTCCCGTGCCGGAGATGCTGGCGCTCGAGACCGACCCGTCGTGGTTCGGGAGCCCGTTCTGGATCATGGGCCGCATCGAGGGCGCCGCTCCACCCGACGCACCGCACTACACCGTCGACGGGTGGCTGCTCGACGCGACCCCCGAGGAGCAGGCCACGGTCTGGTGGAACGGCATCGCCGCGCTGGCCGCGGTGCACAACCTCGACTGGCGCGCGCTCGGCCTCGACCTGCTCGACGATCCCGCGCGCGGTGAACCCGCGCTCGAGCAGCAGCTCACCTACTACGAGGAGTCGCTGGCGTGGGCCGAGGCCGCCGAGGGCGGCCGGGCCCACGACGGCGCACGCGCTGCGCTCGAGTGGTTGCGAGCGAACCGACCTGCTTCGGATCCTGACCGGGTGGCGATCACCTGGGGCGACGCCCGGCTCGCCAACCAGATGTATCGCGACGGCGAGGTGGTCGCGGTGCTCGACTGGGAGATGGTCGCCCTGGGCGACCCGCGCATCGACCTCGGGTGGTGGTTGTTCTGCGACGACGTCCTCACGCGCGGCGCGGGACAGGAGCGATTGCCGGGCTTCCCGTCACAGCAGGCGACGGTCGCGCGATGGGAGGAGCTCACCGGGCGCAGCGGCGACGACCTCCACTGGTTCCTGGTGTTCGCCGCACTGCGCTTCACCGTGGTGATGCTGCGGCTCGGGCACCTGTTCCACGAGGTGGGCATGATTCCCGAGTCGTTCGGCTACGACAACGCCATCAGCACTGCGCTCGACGAGCTGATGCTCGAGGCCTGAAACCCGCGTCAGGGGGTGACGCCGACGCGGGCCACGGGCTCGGCCGCCACCTGACGCTGCGACAGCGCACGTTCGAGCGAGTGCAGCAGCGCGTTGCGGATCTCGCGCGGGTCGATGAGCTCGTCGAAGCCGAAGCCCATCGCCGATCGGTACGACGCCTCGAGCTCCATCTTCTTGAGCAACTCGGCTTCGTCGACGTCCGAACCGCGCGACCGGCTCATCGCCGCGGCCCCCATCGCACCCATCGTGGCGCCCGGGAACGCGAACACCGCCGACTGGTTGTCGAAGCCGATCATGCCCATGACCATCGACCCGAAGCCGTAGGCCTTGCGCATCGTGACCTCGAACTTGGGCGACGTGGCCTGGGTCTGCGCCGCGAACATGCGGGCGCCGGCGCGCAGGATCCCCCGCTTCTCCGACGCGGTGCCCGGCATCACTCCGGGGTTGTCGGCGAGGAAGATCAGCGGGAGGTGGAACGAGTCGGCGACGGTGATGAAGTGCGACGCCTTGTCGGCACCGTCGACGTCGATCGATCCCGCGCCCACCTGGGGCTGGTTGGCGACGATCGCCACCGGGTGACCACCGAGGTGCGCGAGCGCGGTGACGACGGTCTTGCCGAATTCGGGTTGCACCTCGAACCAGGACGACTGGTCGACGACGACGTCGATGACGTCGCGCACGTCGTACACGCGCTTGCCGTCACGCGGCACGATGTCGAGGATCTCGTCGACCAGGCGCGGCGCGGTGTCCTCGTGCGTGTAGTCGGGCGGATACGACCACGCCGACGAGGGGAAGTAGCTCAGGTAGAGGCGCACCAGCTCGAGCGTGGCCGCGTCGTCGGGCCCGAGGTTGTGGATCAGGCCACTGGCGATCGCGACGCCGGGACCGCCGAGCTCCTCCTTGGTCACCGTCTCGCCCAGCGACTCGGCGACGACCGGTGGCCCGGCGGTGAAGATCGCCGCGTGCTGGCTCATCACGGAGAAGTCGGACAGCGGCGCGACCAGCGCGCCGTGGCCGGCGGAGGACCCGCACACCGCGGTGATCAGCGGCACGTAGCCCGAGCACTTCGACTGCGACAGCATGTCGGTGGGCGACTTGCCGTAGGCCTTGCCGTCGGCGCGGAACCCGGCCCCGTCGAGGATCATGACCAGCGGGATGCGGTCGCGCAGCGCCAGCTCGGCGGCGCGGTAGCGCTTGGAGTTCGCGGTGTGGCTGATGGTGCCCGCCATCACGGTGAAGTCCTCGGCCGCCACGATCAGCGGCCGCCCACCGACCTTCGCCGAGCCGAGCACGATGGCCTCGGCCGGCGCTTCGTCGCCGCCGGTGAGCGTGCCCAGCTCGAGGAACGAGCCCTCGTCGACGAGCGCGTCGATGCGGGCGCGAGCGTCGAGCTTGCCCTGGGAGTGATGCTTGGCCAGCCGCTCGGGACCGCCCATCGAGCGGCCGACGGCGCGACGCTGCCTCCAGGTCGGTGAGGGTGGACTCCCAGTCGTCGCGCAGGCTCCCCTCAGGCATCGTCATGCACTCCGTCTCGCGCTCCGGTCAGCTCGGCGATGAGCTCGAGCTCGTCGGGACGGTCGGCGCCGATGATCGCGCCGGTGACCCCCGGCGGCACGATGCCGCCCGCGTCCCACTGTTGTCGAATGCTCGCCGGGGTGCCCACCAACGTGCCCTGCAGCAGGGCTTCGTCGGGCATCGCTGCGATCGCCTCCTCGCGCCGACCGGCGAGGAACAGCTCCTGGATGCGCGCCGCGTCGTCGGCGAAGCCGCGCTTGGCCATCGACTCGACGTGGTAGTTGTGCGACTCGCTGCCCATGCCGCCGACGTACGTGGCGCGGTAGGGGCGAATGCCGTCGAGGTAGCCCTGCACGTCGTCGGTGATCTTGACCGTCAGGCCGTTGAACACGTCGAAGGCCGCGCTTCGGTCACCACGGCGCCGCGAATCCCTGGTCGAGCGCGGCTCGCGACGTCGGGATCGTCGGTACCCCGCGGCGGGAGTCCCATCGGCAGCCAGCCTTCGCACAGCTCGGCGCACAGCGCGGTGTTGCGTGGACCGACCGACGCCAGCCAGATCGGGATGTCGGACGGCGCGTGCAGGATCGACTTGAGCGCCTTGCCCTGACCGAGCGCGCCGGGCCCGGTGTACGGCAGCGAGATCTCGGGGCCGTCGTGCGTGACCGGCCCTTCGCGACGCAGGACGTCGCGGAGGATCTCGACGTAGTCACGCAGACGCGCGTTGGGCTTGCCCCACGGCTGCCCGTACCAGCCTTCGACGATCTGCGGGCCCGAGAGTCCGATGCCCACGATCACGCGTCCGCCCCCGGCGATGGCGTCGATGGTCATCGCCTGCATGCCGAGCATCGCCGGCGGACGCCCCGCGAGCTGCACGACCGCAGTGCCGAGCTTGATGCGCTCGGTGCGCGCCGCGATCGCCGCGAGCGGCGTGAGCGCGTCGGCGCCGTAGGCCTCGGCCGTCCACACCGAGTGGAAGCCGAGCGCCTCGGCGCGCTGCACGAGGTCGTACGGCATCTGCACCGCCGGAGAGCGGTACAGCTCCAGTCGCAGTCCCAGTTTCAGCACATGGCGACGCTAGACGAAAGGTCAGACCCTTCACCCGACCGGTACCCTGACGAGGACGACCAGCGCCGGGCACCCGAGTGGGCCCGAGCGGAAACGAGGACCGAGTGCCTGCACCGCGTGACCCGCGCCAGGGGCCGCACCGCCCCACCACGGTGACGCCCGTGCGCCGACCACGATCGGTGCGCCGCACCACCGCGATCACGTCGCTGCGCCCCGACGGCCTGCAGGGCCCGCTCCACCAGCACGGTCGTGGTCGCGACCTGGTGACCGCGGCCGACGGCGACGCGATCGTGGCCGCGGAGTCCGAGACGCGGCTGCTCACGGAGTACACGCAGGGCATGCTCGTGCGCGAGCTGGCGGTCACCCCCGACGTGCCGGGCTCGGAGCAGTTCGTGGGCGCGCGCGCCGGCGGCGGGTTCCGCAAGGTGCTCGACCTGCAGACCGGGGCCGAGCGCGGGTCGCTGCCCTACCTGCTGCTCGACGACGTGCCCGGCGCGACGCTCGTCTCGGGCATGGCGATGTCGATCGCGTCCGACGAGGGCGTGGTCGATCTCGACTCGTGGCGCGGGCGCGTGAACAAGACCGAGATCCGTCTCCAGCAAGCCGACATCTGTGCCGGCTGGCAGTCCGGCGGCACGCTGCTCGCCAACCTGGAAGACGGTCGTCCCCCGGTGCTGCTCGGACCCGACGCGCCCGACATCACCGATCCCGACGACCCGCTCGGCTGGATCGCAGTGGATCCGCTGCCGGCGTACGCGACCCGACGCATCCGCCGCCTCGACGTGTGGCGCGACTCGGCGGTCCACGCCGACGTCTTCTTCCGCGACACGTGCACCGATGGCGAAGCACGCGAGACCGTCGTGCACGAGTACAGAGTCGCGACGGTTGTCGATCCCGACACCATGGTGATCACCGAGTGCGCGGCCGACGCGCGCGTCCTGCCGTGGACCGAGTGTCCCCAGGCGGTCGCGAGTGCGGGGCGCCTGGTCGGCTGGTCGGTCGACGACCTCCGCCCCGAGGCCCGCACCCAGCTCGTCGGCCCGAGCACGTGCACCCACCTCAACGATGTCCTCCGCGGCCTCGAGGACGTCCACTGGCTCGCCGCCCTCCTCCCCTCCTGACCTGACCGAGGGTCAGGCGAGCTGGGCGATGATGTCGTCGCCGAAGCGGGCGATGCCGTCGAGGGCTTCACGCGACGACACGAAGGGACGCACGAGCACGCGGTCGACGTTCGCCGCGCGATAGCGCTCGACGTCGGCGAGCGTGTCGATGCTGCCTCCCACGGTGAGCGTGGTGGTGCCCTCGCGACCCGCAGCGGAACGCTGCTCGTTGATGGCAGCCAACGCGCCCGGCAGCTGCTCGAGCGAGTGGTTCATCGGCAGCCAACCGTCACCCACGAGTGCGGCGCGACGCTTGGCCGCGGCGCCGTCGCCGCCGATGAGCAGGCTCGGCTGCGGTTGCTGCACGGGCTTCGGGTTGAACATGACGGGCGCGAAGTCGAAGAACTCGCCGTGGTGCTCGACGACGTCCTCGGACCAGAGGCGTCGGCAGATGTCGATCGTCTCGTCGACCCGGCGACCGCGCGTCGAGAAGTCGAGGCCCGTCGCGTCCCACTCCTCCTTCAACCAGCTCGCACCGATGCCGAACTCGACGCGTCCTTGCGAGATGACGTCGAGCGTGGTGATCGCACGCGCAGTGACGAACGGGTGACGCAACCCGACGTTGTACACGTTGGTACCGAGCCGCACGTTCTTCGTGGTCGCAGCGATCGCCGCCAACGCCATCAACGCGTCGAACGCCGGCGTGTTCGACGGGATGGGCGGGTGCGAGTCGCCGTCGTGGGGACTCCCCGCCATCTCCACCGGGAACACCAGGTGCTCCGGCAACCACACCGACTCGAAGCCCGCTTCCTCGGCGGCCTGCGCGGCCGTCGTCCAGAACTTCGTGTTGACCCCCGCGAGCATCACACCGATCTTCATGGCGCGAGAACCTACGGGTATTGTCACGACTCTTCCAGTCCAGACTCACCACAACGCGGGGGGATCGCGTGAGCGTCGAGCGCTTCTCGTTGGATGGCAAGGTCGCGATCGTCACCGGAGGCGCCGGCGGCTGCGGCGAGGAGTACGGCCGGGGGCTCAGCGCGGCGGGCGCGGCGGTCGTGCTGGCCGATCTCGACGGCGACCGCGCTGCCGCCGCGGCCGCCGAGCTCACCGCGCAGGGACGCAACGCCATCGGCGTGCGGGTCGACATCACCGATCCCGGCGCCGCGGAGGCGATGGTGCAGGCGGCCACCGACGCGTTCGGCGGCGTCGACATCCTCGTGAACAACGCCGCGCTCATGAAGGAGATCCCCCAGGAGTCGCTGCTGACGCTCGACCTCGACTGGTGGGAGCGGGTGTTGCGCGTGAACCTCACCGGCGCGCTGGTCTGCACGCGCGCCGCGGTGCCGTCCATGCTGTCACGCGGCGGAGGCCGCATCATCAACCAGGTGTCCGGCGGCGCGTTCCGGCCGGGCGGCGTCTACGGCGTGAGCAAGCTCGCGCTCGTGAGTCTCACCGCCAACCTTGCCAACGAACTGGGACCGCGCGGCATCAACGTGAACGCGATCGCGCCAGGGTTCGTCGTGGACGCGGCCGGCTACGAATCGTTGGGCAAGGACAGCCCGATGCGCACGGCCATCCTCGCGGCGGTGCCCGGCAAGAAGGAAGGGCCGCCCGACGACCTGGTCGGCACGCTCCTGCTGCTGGCGTCGAGCGCGGGCGACTGGATCAACGGACAGACGATCAGCGTCGACGGCGGCTGGATCATGAGGCTCTGAGGACCGGACGATGACGTACGACATCGACTACCCCTCCACGCTCTGGGCGTTCGTCTGCCAGCGCGCCGAGGCGACACCCGATCAGCAGCTGCTCGGCGACGAACACGGCCGGCGCGTCACCGTCGCCGAGTTCCGTGACGCCGCCGAGCAGATGGCCGCGGGTCTGTACGCCGACGGCATCGGACCCGGCACCGTCGTCAGCTGGCAGCTGCCGACCGGCATCGACACGCTCGTGCTGCTGGTCGCGCTGGCGCGCCTCGGCGCCGTGCAGTGCCCCATCATCCCGATCCTGCGCGAGCGGGAGGTGCGCTACATCACCAACGAGGCGAAGACCGACGTCCTCATCGTGCGCCCGCAGTGGCGTGGGTTCGACTACGAATCGCTCGCGCGCGGCATCGCCGACGAGGTCGGCTTCCGCGTGATGGCCGTCGACACGCTGCCGACTGGCGATCCTGCGACGCTGCCCCCGCCCCCCGACGGCGAGCCGGCGGCGCGCTGGCTGTACTACACGTCGGGTTCCACCGCCGATCCCAAGGGTGCGTGGCACCACGACCGCGCGCTCATGGCCGCCGGCAACACGTGGCTCACCAAGATGCAGCCCGACGCCGACGACATCTACCCGGTGGCGTTCCCCGTCGGACACATCGGCGGCGCGGCGATGCTGGTCGTCACGCTCGCCAGCGGGATGTGCATGGTGCTGGTGGAGGCGTTCGACGCCGAGCAATCGCCGAGGTTCATGGCCGACCAGGGTGCGACGCTCCTCGGCACCGCCGTCCCCTTCTTCCGCGCCTACCTCGCCGCCCAGGCCGCGCACGGGAGCGAACGTCTGTTCCCGAAGCTGCGCGCGTGCGTCGGGGGTGGCGCGCCGACCCCGCCCGCGCTGCACGAGGACGTCAAGCGCGAGCTCGGTGGCATCGGCATCGTCGGCAGTTGGGGGCTCACCGAGTTCCCCATCGCCACGTGCGGCAGCGTCACCGACACCGATGAGCAACTCGCCACCAGCGAGGGGACCGCGGGCCCCGGCGTGGAGGTGCGAGTCGTGGGGCTCGACGGCCTCGACAAGGGCCCGGGCGAGGAGGGCGAGCTGCGCCTACGGGGTCCGCAGCTGTTCCTCGGCTACGCCAACCCCGCGCTCAACGACGGTGCGCTCGACGAACAGGGCTTCTTCCACACCGGCGATCTGGGCGTCGTCACCGACACCGGCCACGTGATGATCACCGGCCGGGTGAAGGACATCATCATCCGCAACGCGGAGAACATCTCGGCGAGCGAGATCGAGGACGCGCTGCACCTGCACCCGAAGATCGCCGACGTCGCGGTCATCGCGCTCCCCGACGAGCGCACCGGCGAGCGCGCGTGCGCAGTGGTGAAGCTGGCCGACGGCGTCGACTCGATCACCTTGGTCGAGATCGGCGAGCACTGCCGCGAGCTCGGTCTCGCCCGTCAGAAGGTGCCCGAGCAGCTCGAGCTGATCGACGAGGTCCCCCGCAACGCCATGGGCAAGATCCAGAAGCCCGAGCTCAAGAAGCGCTTCACGCCCCGCTAGCTGCGAAGTTCAGCGGATCGGGCACACCTGCTGTGCCCGAGTCACGCAACCTCGGGTGGGGTCAGGCGGTGACGTCGATGAGGACCTTGCCGGTGGCCGTGCGCTCGAGCATGGAGCGCAGGGCAGCGGCGGTGTCGGCGAGCGGGTAGACCGCGGAGACGTGGGGGTGGATGTTGCCCCCCACGAACAGCTCCTCGAGCTCGCGCTGGTCGCGCGCCACGAGATCGGGCACATTCTCGGCGATGCTGCGCATCTCCATCCCGCGCACGATGACGCCCTTGAGCAGGACGAGGTTCAGCGGGATGCGGGGGATCTCGCCGGAAGCGAAGCCGATGACCACGAAGCGGCTCCCCCACTTCGTCGCCCGCAGCGCCTGCTCGGAGTAGGGACCACCGACGGGATCGACGACCACTCCCGCGCCCCCGCCGGTGAGCTCCTTGGCGCGCGCCTTGAGGTCTTCCTTCGTGTAGTCGATGCCCGCGACCGCGCCGTACTTCGCGCACAGCTCCAGCTTCTCGGGCGACGACGCCGCCGCAACGACCTCGCCTCCCATCAACGTGGCCAGCTCCACCGACGCCAGGCCGACGCCACCGGCCGCGCCGAGCACCAGCACGCTCTCACCCGGTTGCAGGTCGGCGATGGTGCGCAACGTGTGCATGGCGGTCGTGTGGGCCACGCTGAACGCGGCCGCGTCGCGCAGGTCGACGGAGTCGGGGATCACGTGCACGCTCGCGGCGTGCACGACGATCTTCTCCGCGTACGCCCCCACGAAGCTGGCGCCGTACACGTGGTCGCCGACGGCGACCCCACCCTCACCGCCGGCGACGCCTTCCCCCACCGCGCCGATCACACCGGCGAACTCGCTCCCGGGCACGAACGGCGCCGGTACCTGCACCTGATACTCGTTGTTGACGATCAGCACGTCGGGGAAGTTCACCGCCGCGTACGTGATGTCGACGAGCACCTCACCCGGCCCCGGGACGGGATCGGGCACGTCCTGCACGACGACCGACTCGGGCGGCCCGTGTTCGACGACGTACGCGGCACGCACGGCTAGCGGCTCTCGGTGACGGTGTAGTCGCTCGACTCGGCGAGGTCGGCCGCGCCCTGCATGAGGTCGAGCACGATCGGACCGAACGCGTCGAGCTTGGCGTCGTCACCGCGGCGCTGGTACCCCTGCTCGAGCACGACCGCGAGCTTCCACTTCGCGAGCACGATGTAGTAGTCGAGGTCGTCGACCTGGCGACCCGACACCGACGCGTAGTGCGCGACGACCTCGTCGCGTGACGGCATGCCGTACATGTTGGCGTAGCCCGCAGTAGCCGCGTCGACGGCCATCGTGTCGGCGGGCCAGCTCTGCACCACCCATCCGAGGTCGAGCTTGGGATCGCCGACGGTGCCCATCTCCCAGTCGATGAGCGCGGCCAGCTTCGCCGGTGCCCCGTCCTTGAACATCACGTTGGCGAACTGGTAGTCGCCGTGCATGAGCCCGGGGATGAAGTCGATCGGCTTGTGGGCACGCAGCCACGCCGACGCCTCGTCGAAGCCCGGCAGCTCGCGACCCTTGATGCGTTCGAGGAACGCGGTCCACCGGTCGACCTGACGCTCGTGGAAGCCGTCGGGGCGCCCGAGATCCTGCAGTCCCTTCGCCTGCCAGTCGACGTTGCCGAGCAGCGCGATGCCCTCGACCAACTGGTACGCCAGTCCCTTGCGGGCGTCGAGGTCGGTGTCGAACGGCGCCGGCCACCCGTCGGTGTTCATCGGCGACCAACCGTCGACCCACCCCATCAGGTAGAACGTGCGGCCCAGCACGTCGGGGTCCTCGCACACACCGATGGCTGCGGTGTGCGGCACCTCGGTGCCATCGAGCGCCTCGATGATGCGCCACTCGCGGATGATGCCCTTGTCGCGGTCGACCGGCGCGCTCGCCGGCGGGATCCGGATCACGCCGTGGAAGTCGCCCCGCCGGAGCTCGTAGATCTCGTTCTGCGAGCCGCCCGAGACGAACCGCTGCTCGAGCGGCTCACCCTTGCCGTCGAAGCCCTGGTCGTCCATCCATGCTGCGAGCCGGTCGAAGTCGATCACAGGTTCCCCACCTCGTGTTCCAGGTACTCGGCGTACTTCGCCTTGGCCGCGGCCAGCTTCTTGGGCAGATGCTCGCTCGGCCACAGATCATCGGTCGCCTTGTACTCGCGGAGCAACTGCCGTGCCACGGTGACCTTGTGCACCTCGGTGGGCCCGTCGGCGAGACCCATCGACGCCGCCCCGTGGATCATGCCGTTGAACGGCATCTCGTTGCTGACGCCGAGCGCCCCGTGCACCTGCATCGCCCGCCAGGCGATGTCGTGGAGCACGGTGGGCATGACCACCTTGGCGGTGGCGATGTCCTTGCGCACCCGCTTGTAGTCGTTGTACTCGTCGATCTCCCATGCCGTGTAGAGCACGAAGAGCCGGAACTGCTTGAGCTGCGCGTACGAGTCGGCGATGAAGCCCTGCACGAACTGCTTGTCGCCGAGCAGCGATCCCTGCGTCGAGCGCGACAACGCGCGCTCGCACATCATGTCGATCGCCTTCTGCGCCAGGCCGATGGTGCGCATGGCGTGGTGGATGCGCCCGCCACCGAGGCGGGTCTGCGCGATCGCGAACGCCTGCCCTTCGCCTCCGAGCAACGCCTCGGCCGGCACGCGCACGTCGTCGTAGTGGATGAGCGCGTGCATGCCCTCGCCGAGTGGCTCACCGGCGAGCCCGATGTTGCGCTCGATCTTCACGCCCGGCGTGTCGGTCGGCACCAGGAACATCGACATGCCCTGGTATGCGCTGACGTCCGGATCGGTGACGACCATGACGATGAGGAACGACGCGGTGCGCGCGTTCGACGAGAAGAACTTGTACCCGTTGATCACCCACTCGTCGCCGTCCTTGCGGGCCCGGGTGGTGAACATCGTCGGGTCGGCGCCGGCGTGCGGCTCGGTCATCGAGTAGCAGGAGAAGCACTCCCCGTCGAGCAGCGGTTGCAGGTACTCCGCCTTCTGCTCGTCGGTGCCGTAATGGGCGATGATCTCGGCGTTGCCGGTGTCGGGTGCCTGGCATCCGAACACGATCGACGCCCACTGCGAACGGCCGAGGATCTCGTTGAGCAGCGCGAGCTTGAGCTGGCCGTACCCCTGGCCGCCGAGCTCGGGCCCGAGGTGGGTGGCCCAGAGGCCGCGCCTGCGGACCTCGTCCTTCAACGGGTCGATGATCGCCCGCCGGGTGTCGTCGAGCGGGTGGAACTGCAGGTCGGGGAAGAGCATGTCGAGCGGCTCGACCTCTTCCCTCACGAACGTGTCGACCCAGTCGAGCTGGGCCTGGTACTCGGGATCAGTGCGGAAGTCCCACGCCATCTTGGATTGCTCCTCCTCCGTCGGAGCTCAAAGAATATGATTCTTGACGTGCAGAACACAATTCCAGTCGAGATGACGCCGGCCCAGGAAGCGCTGGCCCGGCGGGAGGCCGCCTACGCCGAGGAGGTCCGCCGCCTGCTCGACGCCGCCCTCGACGTCATGAGGAGCTGCGGCACCCAGAAGCGGCCGCGGGTCGCCGACATCGTGGCCGCCGCCGGCCTCTCGAACGACGCCTTCTACCGGCACTTCCGCTCCAAGGACGCGTTGGTGGCCGCCCTGGTCGACGACGGCGCGCTCCGACTTCGGAGCTACCTCGACCACCAGATGGCGAAGGCTCGCTCTCCCGAGGCGCAGGTACGTCGTTGGGTCGAGGGCGTGATGTCGCAGGCCGAAGGCGAGGTGGCGGCAACCACCCTCGCGGTGCTCTGGAACGGTGACAGCGTCAACGCCGGATCGGCACCGGGACGCCACGTCGCCAGTGCCGCGCCCGGCACGCTCCTCGAGGCACCGTTCGCCGCCCTCGGGAGCACTCGACCTGACCTCGACGCCGCGCTGGTCTCGCACGCGGTGTTCGGCCGGCTCGCCGAGCTGCTGTGGCAGGGCGCGCACGCCGACGAGGCCGAGGTCGACCACCTGGTCGATTTCTGCCTCGGCGCCGTCAGCCGCCGGCGCTGATCTCCCGCAGCACCGCGTCGGTGTCGCGATCGGCGGCGCGCATGTGCGCGCGTGCACGCGGCGCGACACCGTCCCACTGCGAGTACCCGCGCATGACCTTCACCTCGCCGAGGTCGTCATCGTCGACCGGGAGCCACACGCCCAGCTCGGCGAGCGCCGCGCTCGTGTAGACCTCGTCGCGTCCGAGCACCGCGATCGCGGGCACGCCGCGGGCTCGACACGCAGCAACCACCATCTCGACGCTCAGGTCGGCGAGCGCGGCGCCGTCCTCTCCCCGGATCGCATGCCACGCAGTGCGGTGCTCGTAGGTCGTGGCTGCGACCGCCAGCCAGCCGTCGGCCGCTTCCACGAAGCAGTGGTCGGGCTCGTCACCCACGTAGTCGATGTACCCGGCCACGGGATCGGCGAGATCGGGCGCGGTCGTGTACTCGCCACCCTGGAACGCGACCGAGGTGCGGCTCAACGCGACCCCGACGTCCTGTCCCTCACCGAGGTGGGTGCGGGCGTACAGGCCGGCGATGGTGCCGAACGCGGCGAGCGTGCCGGTGCCGATGTCGTGCAGCGACATGGGTTGGATCACCGGGTGGTCGGCACCGCCCTGCGCCACCATGATCCCGCTCCGGGCCTGGAGCAACGGGTCGAAGCCCGGCGTGTCGGCAAGCGGACCCTTTCCCCACCCGTCGATGTGGGTGTGCACGAGGTTCGGGTTGCCGGCGCGCAGACCGTCGAGATCGAGGTGCATCTCCTCGGCGACCTGACGCGCCATGTTCTCGACCAGCACGTCAGCACGGTCCACGAGCGCGGTGAACGCCTGGCGTCCCGCCTCGTCCTTCAGATCGAGACCGACCTGGTCCTTGTCGCGGTTGAGTGCGCGAGTACGACGCGCCGGCGACGGCCCGGAACTCCTCACCGCCGGGCGGGTCGACCTTCACCACGCGCGCGCCGAGGTCCTGCAGCACCAGGCACCCGAACGGTCCCGCCAGGTACTTGGTGGCGTCGACGACGAGCATGCCGTCGAGCGGCAGCGCCGGCGCCTGTCCACCCTCGCTCGCGTCCGCTCGCTCCGTGCCCACGGACTCGGTGGGAGCCGCTGCGAGCGATCCCGGAGTGCGCGACAGCACCGCCGGGAGGCCGGGACCGACGGTGCCGTCGTCACCCGGCACCGGGAGGAGCAGGTCGTTGGCGGCCACGGTCTCGCTGGCGGCCCACTCGGCGCGCGTCTGCACCGGCGCGTACGGCACCCCCGATCTCGTCGAAGCGCGCCGCCCAGTGGTCGGAGTCGAACTCCGCCATGCGGGCCGCGAACCGCGCGTTGGCGATGGCCTGCACCGGCGGGGTGACGAACTTGGCGAAGTCACCGTCGACCTCCGGGATCAACATGATGTCCATCAGGTCGACCGCTTCGAGCAGCTTGAAGAAGAACGACGGCGTCAGCGCGCACACGAACAGCCACACCCCGTCGCGGCAGCGGTACATGCGGAACTGCGGCGACGCGCCGGTCCCGGCCTTGTCGGCACCGAACGGGCGGAAGATGCCGGGGAACTCGATGCGGATCGACGTGTTCATCGCGTTGACCGCGTGCAGCCCCGACACCGTGCACGCGTGCACCACGCCTCGCGTCGCACGGTCGACCAGCGCGGCGCCGATCGCGCACGCACCGAGCGCACCCTGCTCGTAGGTGATGATCGGCACCACCGACGCCACCGGGTGGTCGCTGGTCGCGCCCGGTTGCTGCGCGGCGAGGCCGGTCCACGCCCAGAGCAGGAGCTCGTCGTACGGCAGGTCGGCCGTCTCACCGCTGGGCGCGTGCGGCGGCATCCACGCGTGCACCAGCGACGGGTTGCGCGCCCGCAGCTGCTCGGCGGGTCAGCCCCGCCGCCTCGAGCTCGCTCCCCGGCAGGTCGACGATCACGACGTCGGCGGTGGTCGCGAGCTCCTCGACCAGACCGTCGCGCGCCGGCACGACGTGCTTCGTGCGGTTGGCGTAGCGCCACAGCGCCGAGTCGTCGGACGTGCGCGCTCGACGCGCGTCACCGTACGCGCCGTACTCGCCCAGGTGCATCGCCGCGATCGCGCCACCGGGCGCGACCGACAGGTCGAGCACCGTCACCCCCGTGAACGCGCTCCCCATGGCTGGTCAGGAGTCGACGCGTCAAGAATTCCCGATGGTGTGCTCGAGCATGTTGGCGATCTTCTTGCGCGCTTCCTCGCGCTTCGCCGGCAGCCACTCCGACGGCCAGAGACCGTCGACCGGCTTGTAGCCCTTGAGCACTTCCTTGGCCGCGGTGACCTTGTGCACCTCGCTCGGGCCGTCGACCGACGCCATGATCGGGATGCCCGACCACATGCTGCCGAACGGCATCTCGTTCGACACCCCGAGGGCGCCGTGGAGGTGCATCGCCTTGAACACGACGCTCTCCTGCACCTTGGGCGTGAGGAACTTGATGGTGGCGATGTTCTTCCGCACCCGCTTGTAGTCGTGGTAGCGGTCGATCTCCCACGCGGTGTAGAGCACGAGCAGCCGGAACTGGATCAGATCGGCGTAGGCGTCGGCGATGTCGGACTGCACCATCTGCTTGTCGGCGAGGATCGAGCCCTGCGTCTCGCGCGACAGCGCCCGCTCGCACATCATGTCGAGCGCCTTCTGACACACACCGACGGTGCGCATGGCGTGGTGCACGCGTCCACCACCGAGGCGGGTCTGAGCGACGGCGAAGGCCTGGCCCTCACCACCGAGCAGCGCGTCGGCCGGCACGCGGCAGTCGTTGTAGTGGATCAACGCGTGCATGCCTTCGTCGGGGCCCTCACCCATCAGGCCGACGTGACGCACGACGTCGACCCCGGGCGTGTCGGTGGGCACCAGGAACATCGACATGCCCTGGTACGCGCTCACGTCGGGGTCGGTCACCGCCATCACGATGATGAAGCGCGCGGTGCGCGCGTTCGACGAGAAGAACTTGTAACCGTTGATGACCCACTCGTCGCCGTCCTTGACCGCGCGCGTGGTGAACATCTTCGGGTCGGCGCCGGCCTGCGGCTCGGTCATCGAGTAGCACGAGAAGCACTCGCCGTTGAGCAACGGCTGCAGGTACTTCTCCTTCTGCGCCTCGGTGCCGTAGTGGGCGATGATCTCGGCGTTGCCGGTGTCGGGCGCGGCGGTGCCGAACACGATCGGCGCCCAGCTCGACGTGCCGAGGATCTCGTTGATCAGCGCCAGCTTCAGCTGACCGAAGCCCTTGCCGCCCAGCTCGGGCCCGAGGTGCGCACCCCAGAGCCCTTCGGCGCGCACTTCGTCCTGCATCGGCCGCACGAGCGGTCCGGTCTCGTCGTCGAGCGGGTGGAACGACCGGTGCGGGTAGATCAGGTCGAGCGGCTCGACCTTCTCGCGCACGAACTGCCGGATCCACTCCAGCTTCGTCTCGAACTCGGGCTCGGTCTCGAAGTCCCACGCCATCGCGTCGCCTCCCTCTCGTCTGTCCGACTACTCGGTTACCGGCCCACGAACCGTGGGGGTCGCTTCTCGGCGAAGGCGGTCGCACCCTCGCGCGCGTCCTCGCTGCCGAACACCGCGCCGATCTCGCTCGGCCGCGGCCACCCGGCGTCACCACCCTGCAACGTGGTGGCGCGCACCAGCTTCTTCACCGTGCGCACCGCCAGCGGGCCGTTCGCCGCGATCGCCTCGGCCAACGCCAGCGCGCCGTCGACCTCGGTGCCGGCCGGCACCACCCGGTTGACCAACCCGAGCTCGAGCGCGCGGGCAGCGTCGAACGTCTCACCGGTGAGCGTGATCTCGAGCGCGACGGTCAACGGGATGCGGGTGGCGAGCAGCGTGCCGCCACCGCCGGGCATCAGGCCCCGCTTCACCTCGGCCAGCCCGAACTTCACGTGCTCGGCCGCGACCACCAGGTCGCACGCCATCATGATCTCGAAGCCACCGCCGACGGTCGCGCCGTTGAGCGCGGCGACCAGCGGCTTCGGGTAGTCCCACGACACGATCTGGTGTCGCGAGGGCTCCACCGAGTCGTCGGCTTCGGTCTGCGCGGCGACGGTGTTCCCGCCTCCGCCACCGGCGGCGAACTCGGCGAGGTCCATGCCCGCGCAGAACGCCTTGTCGCCGGCGCCGGTGAGCACGATCGCGTTGACGGCGTCGTCGGTCTCGAGCTCGGCGAACGTGTCGGCCAGCGCGGTGAGCAGTTCCTTGTTGAGCGCGTTGCGCTTCTCCGGCCGGTTCAGGGTCAGGAGCTCGACCCCACCCCGACGCTCGCGCAGCAGAACCTCGCTCACCCTTCCACCACGGCTTCGACGGTGTCGCTGCTCGGCGGGCTTGAGCTTGGTGCCGCGCCAGTCGGGGACGTCCTCGCCGACCTTGGCCACGGCCATGCCGTCGTCGTGCACGATCGCCCAGTGCGCGTGGTTGAGCTCGTGCATCGTGAAGCACGCGTTCAGCGCGTTGTAGAAGCCCTGGTTGTCCTGGGTCTGGTTCACCGACTCCTTCACGAGGAGCGCGGCCATCGTGGGGATCTGGGCGATGCGACGCGCGAATTCGAGCGTGCGCTCGTCGAGCTCGTCACCCTTGAAGATCTTGCTCACCATGCCGAGGCGGTAGGCCTCGTCGGCGTCGATCGAGTCACCGGTGAGCATGAGCTCCTTGGTCTTGCGGGCACCGAACTCCCACGGGTGCGCGAAGTACTCCACGCCGCACATCCCGAGGCGCGTGCCGACGACGTCGGCGAAGACCGTGCCCTCGGCCGCGACGATCAGGTCGCACGCCCACATCAGCATCAGGCCCGCGGCGTAGACGCCACCGTGCACCTGGGCGATGGTGATCTTGCGGAGGTTCCGCCACCGCAGCGTGTTCTGGAAGAAGTAGTGCCACTCCTGGAGCATGAGGGTCTCGGCGCCGTCACGTGTGCCGCCGTTGATCGTGGCGCTCGGGTGCGGGTTGTCGCCCCGCAGCTCCTCCCACATCTCCTTGCTGCCGGTGTCGTGACCCGAGGAGAACATCGGCCCCTCGCCCCCGAGGATCACGACCCGGACGGTGTCGTCGGCCTCCGCGGCGAGGAACGCCTCGTTGAGCTCGACGAGCATCGAGCGGTGCTGGGCGTTGCGCGTCTCCGGCCGGTTCAGCTTGATCCGCACGATCGTGCCGTCGTCGTACGACTCGACGTTGACGAAGCGGTATTCGGACTCGGACATGCAGCGACCTCCAGGCGGAACGGGCACCCGACGCTACACAGGGCACGCATGGACAGCACCACCGACGCGGCCAGCCGCCGAGCGCCGTAGGCTGATGCTCGCTGTGAGAGAACTACGTTTCCGAACGAGACCTGACCGTGGCCGGCTACGACACCCTCCTCGTCGAGCGGCGCGGACCGGTCGGCTGGTTGATCAACAACCGGCCCGACCAGCTGAACGCGATGAGCAGCCACATGCGCGACGAGCTCGCCGACGCGTGGCTCGAGCTCGACCGCGATCCGGCGGTCAAGGTCATCGTGCACACCGGAGAGGGTCGCGCCTTCCAGACCGGCGTCGACCTGGCCGAGCTGGCGGGCGACGGCGTGGGCGTCGAGCGCTACCGCGACTCGGTGGAGCAGTGGGATCTCCACTTCACCGCCTGGCACCAACACGTCCAGAAGCCGGTGATCGCGGCGGTCAACGGCATCTGCGCCGGCGGCGGACTGCACTTCGTGGCCGACGCCGACATCGTGATCGCCGCGAGCGACGCCCAGTTCGTCGACCCGCACGTGTCGGTCGGACAGGTCACCGCGCTCGAGGCGATCGGCCTCGCCCGCAAGGTGCCGTTCGAAGCGGTGATGCGCATGGCACTGCTCGGTCGCCACGAGCGGATGTCGGCGACGCGCGCGTACGAGCTCGGCATGGTCTCGCAGGTCGTCGACCCGCCGGAGCGGCTGCGCGAGGTCGCACAGGAGCTGGCCGAGACCATCGCCCGCAACTCCCCCGCCGCGATGCGTGCCACCAAGCGCGCGTTGGAAGGGGCGTTGGAGCATGGACTCACCGACGGCTGTCGCGCCGGCGCGCGCGAGCTGGTGTCGATGTGGGGTCACCCCGACCAGACCGAGGGTCCGCGTGCCTTCGCGGAGAAGCGCGACCCGGAGTGGGCACCCCTCGACTGATCCACTTGCGCGACGATGGCTCCGTGGCCGAAGTCAAGTCGTACTGCCGAATCTGCGTTGCCGCCTGCGGCATCACGGTCACCGTCGAGGGCGACCGCGTCACCAAGGTGCGGGGTGACGCCGACCATCCGGTGTCGCACGGCTACGTGTGCTCGAAGGGGCGTGGCATCCCCGCGTGGCACCACTCCGAGCAGCGGCTCGACCACCCGCGCGTCCATGGCGTCGACGTCGGCTGGGACGACGCCCTCGACGACCTCTCCAGCGCGTTGCAGGAGATCATCGACGCCGACGGCCCCGACGCCGTCGGCATCTACATCGCCACCGGCATGGCCTACGACACCGCCGGCACCATGATCAGCGGCGGCTGGTTGCGTACGATCCGCAGCCGCTCCTTGTACTCCGCGATGACGGTCGACAACGCGCCGGTGATGGTCGCCAGCGAACTCGTCACCGGGCACGCATCCATGAACCCGGTGTTCAGTCCCGACATCCCGGGCCTGCTCGTCCTCGTCGGGCACAACCCGGTCGTCTCCCACGGCTACGGCACCGCGCTCCCCGACCCGGTCACGTACCTCCGCCGGTTCCGCGCCGGTGGCGGCACCATGTGGGTGCTCGACCCGCGCCACACCGAGAGCGCGTCCCTCGCCGACGCGCACCTGCCGATCCGTCCCGGTGGAGACGTCGCGGTGCTCGCCGCGTTGGCCCGCGAGCTCCTGGCCGACGGCGCCGATGCGGACGAGCTCGCCCACCACTGCGATCCCGAACAGGTCGACGCCCTGCGCGCCGTGCTCGCGCCGTTCACGATCGAGCGCGCCGCGGTCGCGGCCGACGTCGAGCCGGAATTGCTCGAACGACTCCTCGCCGACATCCGTGCGCATCCCGGCCAGCTCAACCTGATCGCCGGCACCGGCGTGCAGATGAGCGGCGACGGCATCCTCGTCGCCTGGCTGCGCTGGGTGCTCCTGATCCTCAACGGCTCGCTCGACACCGCCGACGGCATGCACTTCCACGACGGCCTGATGCCGCGTGGACGTCCGGCCGACCCCGACGCCAAGGTGCGCCCCGGCCCGCCGAGCCGTCCCGACCTCGCGCGGGTCGTGCACCAGGTGCCCATGGTGGCGCTGGTCGACGAGATCGAGGCCGGCAACCTGCGGGCGCTGATCGTCTGCGGTGGCAATCCGATCAGCTGCCTGCCCGGAACCCGACCGCATGCGCACCGCGCTCCGCCGGCTCGACGTGCTGGTGGTGATCGACGTGCAGGACGCCGAGATCGCCGGAGCTGGCCACCCACGCGCTCCCGGCCACGGGGCAGCTGGAACGCAGCGACATCTCCATGTTCTCGCAGGTGTCGGTGGCGTCGCGCGTGCAGTTCACGCCCGCCGTGGTCGAACCGGTCGCCGACCGCAAGCCGGTGTGGTGGATCCTCGGCCACCTGGCGCGCCGGCTGGGCGGTGACGTGCTCGGCGGCGCCGACCCCGACGCCCTGACCGACGTCGACTACCTGCGCGGCATGCTTGCGGCGTCACCGATCGACGCCGACACCTTGTTCGCGAACGGTCCTCACGGCACCGACGTACCGGTCGAGGTGGGGTGGGTCCGCGAGTCGTTCCTCCGCGACGGGTGCTGGCAGATCGCACCCTCGGTCATGGTCGAGCGCCTCGCCGCGCACGAACCGCCCGGCCCCGGCCTGCTCCTTGCGCCGCGCCGCGAGATGGGCTGGAGCAACTCGGTGCGCTACGACCGCCACAAGGACGAGCCGGTGGTGCGCATGCACCCGACCGACCTCGACGCCGCTGGTGTGGGAGCGGAGGAACGATGCGTGCTCACCAGCGCGCACGGATCGGTCGAGGTCGTGGTCGTCGCCGACGAGCGTGTGCGGCGCGGCGTCGTGTCGATGACCCACGGTCGCGACGTCAGCCCCGGCTCGCTCACGAATCGCATCGTCGACGTCGATCCGCTGACCGCGATGCCGCGCGCCTCCGGCGTGACGGTGACCGTCACACCGGCTCCCAGCCCAGCCGGACTGGCCCGCTAGGACGCCGGCGGGCCCTTCGGGACGTCACGGAACGGCATGTTCTTGTCGTGCGTGATCTCGCGCGGCATGCCGAGGACTCGCTCGGAGATGTTGTTGCGCGCCATCTCGGTGGTGCCACCACCGATGCTCGTGACCTGACGCTCGAGGAAGTTGAAGCCGTCCTCCGCCCACGGGTCGTCGGTGAGCGTCGCCGCCGCGTTCGCCCCGGCGAGGTCCAGCGAGATCGTGAGGTGGCGGATGTGGACGGTCGCGGACATGAGCCGGGCGACGGCGGCGCTGGTCTCGTTCATGGCGCCGGTGCGCATGCCGGTGGTGACGCGCTCGGCGAGCGAGGTCATCGCCAGGTCGAGCATGAGTGCCTCCCCCACCAGCTCCTGCGCGACTGGGTCGTCACGACGACCGGCCGCGGCCGCGAGCGTGGCGACGACATCCGAGTCGTCGGACGACACGTTCGAGTGGAACGTGCCGGTCACGAACGGGGAGTCGCCGCCCATCGCGTTCTTCTCGTGGAACATCCACCGTGTGCCGACGGTCCAACCCTGGTCGACCTCACCGACGCGATCCGAGTCGGGCACGCGCACGTCGGTCATGAACTCCTGGCAGAACTCCTTCGACCCGTTGATCATCTCGATCCGGTGCAGCTCGATGCCTTCCTGGTGGATCGGGATGATGAACACGCTCAGACCACGGTGCTTCGGCACGTCCCAGTTCGTGCGCAACAGGCACAGGCCGTAGTCGGAGAACCACGCACCCGTCGTCCACACCTTCGAACCGTTCACCACCCACTCGTCACCGTCGCGCACCGCAGTCGTCAACGCCGCCGCGACATCAGACCCGCCGCTCGGCTCGGACAGGAACTGCATCCAGATCGCCTCCCCCTTCAGCATCGGGGGGATGTACGTCAACTTCTGCTCCTCGGTGCCGAACTCCAGCAGCACCGCCATGCACGGCACGAACGTCGGGATCTGGATGACGTCGGGCATTTCGTAGCCCGCCGACTCCTCGTTGAGCGCGCGCTGGTGCGCAGGCGTCAGCCCGAGTCCGCCGTACTCCGTCGGCACGCACACACCCGCCAACCCACCGTCGAACAGCTTGCGTTGGAGGTCGCGCTCGTGCTGGATCGCTGCCAGCTCGTCCTCGTCGGACGCGCCCGCGCGCAACGGGACACGCGGGCCCGCCTGCCGACCGAACTGTTCCCGGAGGAAGGTGCGAGCGCGCAGGCGGAACTCGTCGACGCTCTCGTGCGTGGTCACCGCACCTTCCAGTCGGGATCGCGCTTCTCGAGGAACGCGCGCGCACCTTCCTGGGCGTCGTCGGTGACCGCGACCTTCATGCGGTAGTTCTCGGCCAGCAGCTCCGCCTCGTAGGTGGGCAGCGACAGCGTCTTGCGGATCGCGAGGCGCGTGCCGCGCACCGCGAGGGGCGCGTTGCGGTTGACGACGTCGGCGATCTCCCACGCCCGGTCCATCAACGCCTCTCGGCTGACCAGCTCGCTCACCAGCCCGAGATCGAACGCCCGCTGGGCCGAGAGCCGCTCGTACTTGCCCATGAGCGCCAGCCGCATCGTGATGTTCAGCGGCAGCACGCGCGCGAGCCGGAGCGCCTCGCGGCCCGACACCACGCCGATGCTCACGTGCGGATCGAAGAACGTGGAGTCGTCGGACGCGATCACGATGTCCGACGTGGTCACGAGATCGAGGCCGGCACCGGCGCAGATGCCGTTGACCGCGCAGATGAGCGGCTTGGTCATCTCGAGGTAGGGAAGCGTCGCCTCTTGCGGCGCGTTCCACTGCCGCGCCGACGCCAGGAGCTCCTCCCCCTGCGGATCGAGACCGCTGGTGTAGTTGCCCTTCTCCTCGTCACCGGCCTTGTTGACGTCGGCGCCGCTGCACAACGCCCGACCGGTACCGGTGAGGATGATGGTCCAGACGTCGGGATCGGCCTCGAGATCGGCGGCGACCTCGTTGATCTCGGCGATCATCTCGTCGTTGATCGCGTTCAGCACCTCGGGCCGGTCGAGTCGGATGCACGCGGTGTGCCCGCGCCGCTCGATCGCGATGGTCTCGTAGGTCGACTCGCTCACTCCGCCCCCTGGTACTTCGCGAACTCGGCTTCGGCTTCGGCCTCGACGACCGTACCGGCGAAGAAGTTCGGGTTCATCTCCCGGTAGAGCTGCACCACGTTCGAGAACGTGAACTCGCGGAAGTTGTGCTCGGTGATGTGCCCGTCCTCCACCAGCTCGTACGCCTCCTCGAGCACCTCGGTCGCGTCGATCACGTCGAAGTGCGCGATGTCGGAGCCGAGCAGCGGCTTCAGCTGCAGCCCCATCTGCTCGTTGAACGCGATCGCCGTCATCGGATCGTCGGCTTCGCAGCCGAAGTAGAAGTTCTCGGTGAACAGGCGGCGGATGTCGTCGGGTCCGTCGATGTGCACGCGTGCGAAGTCGTCGCTGTCGAGATCGCGCTCGGTGAGCTCGGCCTGCGACGTGTCCGACTCCAGCGCGTCGAGGTTCTGGGCGACGATGTCGTCGATCTTGCCCTGCGTAGCGCGGGTTGCCCGCGGTGTACTGCTCGAACAGGCGGCGGAACTCGGCGGTGTCGAGGTTGGTCGGCTTGAGGTGCTCGTCCATGAAGGCGCGGTTGCGCTTCTCCCAGTGGCCGAAGAGGTCGCCGTAGAGGTTGCACGCCCACCCGACACCACCCTCGAGGAACCCGAAGTTGAGGGTTGGGAACCGCTCGGTGACGCCACCGAGGAAGAGGCTCCGTGCGAACGTGTGGTGGCTCTGCGCGAAGTGCCCGAGGTGGTTGCCCACGAAGTTCGACGAGAGGCTGCGGTCGGGCCAACCCATCGAGCCGCTGTGGCTGGTGACGGGGATCCCGAGGTCGACGAACTTCTGCCAGACCGGGTCGTAGTCGTACGCGCTGTCGACGCCGAGCGCGTCGATGTAGACGCGTCGCTTCGCCGGATCCGGCTGCCACTCGGCGTCGGCCTCGATGGTGCGCGGGATGGTGCCTCCGGTGACGAGCACCTTCAGCCCGAGCCCGTGGGCGTGCTCCATCTGCTCGATGGCCTCGGTCGGCTCCGCCAGGCTCAGCACACCCACCGGCACCATGCGGTCGAGGTAGGGCGCGAACAGCTCCGCGACCATCGTGTTGTATGCGCGGAGCGCGACGTTGCTGAGCTCGGGATCGGCGATGTCGCGACCCAACGTGAGTCCGACACTCGGGAACACGATCGCCAGATCGATGCCCCAGTCGTCGAGGCTGTCGTAGAACAAGCCTGGGAGCGCGGTGGCGGCGCGATCGCGCACGTTGATCGGCACGCCCCAGTACGACGGGCGGCGCAAGCGCTGCTGGCGGCGCTCCTCGACCGTCAGCTCGTACCAGCCGTGGAAGCGGTGGCCGTAGCGGGTACGGAACTTGTCGACGTCGGCTGCACTGCCGACCTCGGCGATGAAGTCGAAGAAGATCGGGAACAGCTCGACCCAGTGGCCGTCGGCATCGATCACCGGGTGATCCAGCTGCTCGCGCACCTTCGCGCTCTTGGTGAGGGACGGACTCGTCACTGCACAGGCTCCTCGGGTCTGACACCCAACAGGTCGTGGAATCGGTCGGAGTACGCGGGCCAGGCCTCGGGGTTCAACAACCGGGGCGGGATCTTGCCCGCGAAGATCGTGAGCCACTGCTCCGCTGTGGCGATCGCGATGTCGCGCGTCGCCTCGATCGTGATGCCGGCGGTGTGCGGACTCGCGATCACGTTGTCGAGCGAGAGCAGCGGGTGCGACGGGTCGGGCGGTTCGTCGTGGAATACGTCGATGCCGGCGCCGGCGATCGTGCCGCTCACCAATGCGTCGTAGAGCGCGACCTCGTCGTGGACGGGACCGCGCGCAGTGGTGACGAAGAACGCGGTCGGCTTCATGCGGGCGAACTGCTCGCGTCCGATGAGTCCTTCGGTCTCGGGGGTCAGCGGGCAGTTGAGCTGCACGAAGTCGGAACGCGCCAGCAACTCGTCGAGCTCGACCTTCGTCGCGCCGCGCGCCGCCGCGTCCTCATCGGAAAGGTACGGGTCGAACGCGAGCACCTCCATCGCGAACGGCGCGCACAGCTCGATGAGTCGGCCGCCGATCTGGCCGACGCCGACGATGCCGAGCGTCTTGCCGAGGAGCTCGCTGCTCCGCAATGCCGCGCGGTCCTGCACCCTCTCGCGTCGGATCGTGCGGTCGGCCAGCACGATCTTCTTCGCCAGCGCCAGCATGAACCCCAGCGTGTGCTCGGCGACCGCTTCGCGACCGGGACCCGAGTTGTTGCACACGATCACGCCGGCCGCGGTGCATGCGTCGACGTCGATGATGTCGTAGCCGGCGCCGGCGGAGCACACCGCGAGCAGGTCGGGGCAACGAGCGAGCAGTTCCGGTCCACAGATCCACTGCTCGGCCACGCCCGGGTTGCGCGCGAGCTCGGTGCGGATCAGCGACTGGTACCCGTGCGCGCGCTCCAACCCCGACCAGTTGGTGCCGACGTCCCCGGTGATCTCGAGCTGCGTGACGTCCACGCCACTGTCCTGCTCGAGGATCTCACCCGCGACCGGGTCGGTCCACTGATCGAAGTAGACGAGCCGCGGTTGCACGGTCACCCGAGCTTGGGCTTGACCTGCGCGGCCTTGAACAGGTTCGCGAGGTCTTCGTCGACGTTGCTGTAGTCGTTGATCGCGATGCGACCTTCGCGGCCAGGCACGAGGTCGTAGCCGAGGCGCCCGCCTTCGTTCTCCATGTGGAAGAACTCGCGCCCGACCGGCAGACGCCGATCCTCGACCGGTACCTCGTTCCACGCCCGCAGCACGAGGCGCCGGCGCTCCGGCTCGGGACCGTCGACGAAGTCGGAGCGCGAGTGGCACATGGCGTAGTTGTTGGCCATCGACGCGTCACCCGGTTGCATGCGCAACTCGACCTGTTGCTGCACCAACACCCGCCGGAGGATGTCGATCGCCTCCTCTTCCTCGGGCGTGAACTCGCGGCCGAGCTCGTGCAGCGCGGGGAGGATGCTGCTGTAGGTGAAGTTGATGGCGATGCGCCCGTCGATGTCGGAGAAGATCGGCACGTCGTAGGGCGTCACGTCGGGCTGGTGGTCGGGCTGCTCGCTCCGACGGTGCTGCGGGAAGCCGCGGCGCAGGATCGGCAGGATGTCGGGGCGCGTGGCGAGGATCGTGGCGTAGGCCGCGGGGCCGCTCGAGAACTGGCTCTCGCCGCCGCTCTCGGCCTGGTGGATCCACAGCAGCGAGAAGATGTCAGAGGAGTCGTTGTGCATCGCCAGCTCGGCCGCCGACTTCGTGCCGCGCGCCGGCTGTACTCCGCCCGCCATCACCTCCTGCTGCACCCGAACCATCCGGTGCCCGAACGAGTTGTTCGACAGCAGTTCGCCGAAGTGCGACAGCCAGCACCAGAACAACCGCTCGTTGTCCTCGATGGTCTTGTCGGCCACCGGGAGACCGCGCACCACCACGAGCCCACGGCCGCGGACGATCTCCTCGTAGATCTCGCGCGCGGGGCCGTCGACGTCGGGGTGACCCACGTGCTCGCGTGTGATCGAGTCACGGGGCAGGTCCTGCGTCCGCTCGACGATCTCCTCGAGTCCGGCGACGGTCGCCGGCGTGAGGCGATACACCAGGTCGTCGTCGCCGGGGAAATCGGTACCGACCCACGCCATCGGGTCCTTGCTCATCGCACGCCTCCTCTTACGATTCGGTCTGCTCGACCGGGATGCTGCGCAGCCGCGACACCTGCGCCCCCGCGGCCTCGGCCATGAACCCGATGTCAGTGCCCGCGCTGACGAACCGGAGACCCAGCCCCACCAGTTCGGTGAGGAGCTCCTGGTCTCGGATGCCGGCGACGCCGAAGATGACGTCGTGGTCGCGGCACGCCTGCGCCACGGCACGCGTTGCGTCGAGGAACGCCGGGTCGCGGAAGTCGCCGAGGATCCCCATCTCTGCCGTGAGGTCGTGGGGCCCCAGCATCACCATGTCGACGCCCGGCACCGCCGCGATCTCGCCGGCACGCGCGACTGCATCGGGAGTTTCGAGCATCACTGCCACGATGGTCTGCGCGTCGAACGCGTCGAGGAGCTCTCGCTGCGGCGCGGCGCGGTAACGGTTCGACGGGTTCGGTCCCGCCACCGAGCGGTGCCCGCGCGGTGGGAAGCGGCAGGCGTCGGCGATGCGCTCGGCCTCGGTGGCGGTCTCGACGTGCGGGACGATCACACCCATCGCGCCGACGTCGAGCGATCGCGTGAGCTGGTCGTGGTCGTGCGACGGGACGCGCACGAGCGGGGTGATGCCCGCGGCGATCGCACCCGTGCACAGGAGCGAGACGGTCTCGAACGAGGTGGCCGTGTGCTCGAGGTCGATGTACACCGCGTCGAACCCGCTGGCCGCCGCGACCATGGGGATGTCGGCGGTACGCGCCTGTGCGAGCGCGAGGCACAGCACCAATTCCCCCGCGTCGATTCGATCACGCAGCGATGAGATCGGTTCCGTCATGGTCGCCATCATGGCCGCTCAGCCGGAACGAGTCACTCGGTGCCACCGGCCGGCACCTTGATGCCACGCAGCGCGTACTTGAAGATCTCGGCGTCGCGCTCGGTCGCCAGATGGCCGACCCGCGTGACGGTGTCGACGTCGGGTGATTCGGCGCGCAGTGCGCCCACGTTGCACTGCTCCTTCGGACGGCTCGCGAAGGGATCGAAGTGGTAGTGGCGCATCGCGTTCTCGTGCGTGATCTTCGCCACCTGCACGTCGGTGAGCGGCTCCATCACCCTCGCCACCGCCTCCGGCGCGTTCGGCCAGTCGGTGTCGGAGTGGGGGTAGTCGGACTCCCAGCACACGTTGTCGATGTTGAAGCGGTCGATGAGCTCGATGCCCACGTCCTCGCTGATGAAGCAGCAGAGCATGTGCTCGTTGAAGATGTCCGAGGGGCCGCCGTCGTTCGGGAACGTGTGCATCGTCCAGCCGGAATGGCGCTTCTGCACGTGCTCGGCGCGAGCGAGGAAGTACGGGATCCATCCGATGTCGCCCTCGGTGAGCGAGAACTTCAGGGTCGGGAACCGCTCCCAGAACTTGGCCCAGACCAGCTCACCGAAGGTGGCGAGCACCGAGGCGGCGCCGAGCGCCATGGTCACGCTGGGGGGCGCGTCGGTCGACACCTGCGCGCCGCGGGAGGACGAGCCCACGTGCGTGCACAGCACCGTCTCGGTGTCGCAGGCGGCGGTGAACACCGGGTCCCAGAAGTCGGTGTGGATCGACGGCATGTTCAGCGCCTCGGGGTTCTCCGAGAACGTGACCGCGTGCACACCCTTGGCCGAGAGGCGGTGGATCTCGCCCGCCGCCAGCTCCGCGTCCCACATCGGGAGTATCCCGCACGGGATGAAGCGGTCGGGGTAGGCGCCACACCACTCGTCGACGTGCCAGTCGTTGTACGCCTGGATCATCACCATGTTCACGTCGCGGTCCGGGCCCTGGTTCAGCACCTGCCCGGCGAAGCCGGTCCAGTTCGGGAAGTTGAGCCCCGCGAGCTGACCGCCGGCGTTCATGTCGCGCACGCGCTCGTGCACGTCGAAGCACCCGGGGCGCATCTCGTCGTAGCGCGACGCATCGAGGTTGAAGTACTCACGCGACTTGCCGGCGGCGGCGTTGAGGCCGATGTTCCGCCCGCGGATGTCGCCGTACCACCATTGCTCAACGCCATCTTCTTCCTCGACCACACGAGGCGCCTGATCGCGGTACTTGTCGGGCACGTGCGCGTCGAACATCTCGCGTGGCTCGCAGATGTGGTCGTCGACGCTGACCAGGATGAGGTCGTCCTTGTCGATCATGATGCTCCTAGAGATCGATGCTTAGAGATCGATGACGGTGCGCACACCGACGCCGGCGGCGAGATCGGCGAATCCCTCGTTGATCTCGTCGAGCGGTCGTCGCGCGGTGATGAGTGATTCGAGATCGAGTTGGCCGGCGCGCCACAACGCCAGGAACGCCGGGATGTCGCGCAGTGAGTTCGTGCTGCCCATGAAGCAGCCGAGGAGCTTCTTCTCCTGCATGCCCCAGAGCAACACGTTGGGGATGGTCAGGTCCGCCTCGAACGGCGGCGCACCGACGAAGACGGTCGACCCGCCGGCACGCGTGGCTTCGATGGCGATTCCCTGCAACGCGGCAACGCCGGCCGCCTCGAACGCATAGTCGACGCCGATGCCGGCGGTCAGCTGCTGCGCTGTCGCGACGACATCGCTCGCACCTGGATCGATCACGTCGGTGGCGCCGAGGTGCTGGGCCATCTTGCGTCGACTCTCGATCGGGTCGCTCCCGATGATCTGCGCCGCGCCTGCGACTCGCGCGCCCTGCACGACCGAGAGTCCGATGCCACCGAGTCCGAGCACGAGGACGGTCGAGCCCGGCTCGAGCCGCGCGGTGTTCATCGCCGCGCCGGCACCCGTCTGCACCGCGCACCCGATGACGCATGCGACGTCGAGCGGCACGTCGGGCGGGATCTTCACCGCACCGGTCTCGCTGACGAGTGCGTACTCGGCGAATCCGCCGACGCCCATCCCGCGGTACACCACTTCACCGTCGCGTGACAGGCCGGTCGTGCCGTCGAGGAACGCGCTCGAGAACGTCTGGCCCTTGTTGATGCACTGCGAGAACTGCGAGCGTGTGCACCAGTAGCACTTGCCGCACGAAGCGATGGGCGTGAGCACGACGTGGTCGCCCACCTCGAGCAGCTCCACACCGTCGCCGACCTTGTCGACCACACCGGCGGCTTCGTGACCGAGGATCTGGGGGGTCATGCCCATGCCGCCCGCGAGCACGGTGTAGTCGGAGTGGCAGATCCCGCAATGGTGCACCCGCACCCGGACCTGGCCCGGTGCCGGATCGGCCACCTCGACCTCGCCGATCTCGAGCGTGTCGGAACCGTTGAAGAGTGCGGCGCGCATCGTCCCCCTGTCGTCGCTGCGGAAAGCACGTTCTTGCAGGTCGGGAAGGAGCCTACCGCCCGGTTGCAACGGCGACCAACGGCTCGCAGCGGCGTGCACAGTCCCGGCACGCGTACGCTGCCCCGCCATGAGCAACGTGATGGACGGCATCCGCATCCTCGAGGTCGCCGAGCACACCTTCGTGCCTGCGGCCTCGGCCATCCTCTCCGACTGGGGCGCGGAGGTGATCAAGATCGAGCACGTGACCCGCGGCGACGCCGCGAGAGGCCTGGGCTCGACCGGCATCGCCGGCTTCAGCGGCAAGGTCGCCGTGCTGATGGAGCACGCGAACCGGGGCAAGAAGAGCCTCGGCCTCGACCTCACCAAGGACGAGGGCCGCGAGATCCTCTACCAACTGGCGGGGATCTCCGACGTGTTCCTCACCAACAAGATGGCAGGAGTGCGGTCACGGCTTCAGATCGAGGTCGACGACATCAAGGCCCACAACCCGAACATCGTCTACGTCCGCGGCACGGGCTACGGCAACCGCGGCCCCGACACCGACGCAGGCGGGTACGACTCGCTCGGTTTCTGGGCTCGGTCGGGCGTCGCGCACTCCGTCACACCCTCCGATCTCCCGCAGCCGATCAACCAACCCGGTCCCGCGTTCGGCGACTCGATCGGCGCCATGACCATCGCGGGCGGCATCTCGGCCGCGCTCCTCCATCGCGAGCGCACCGGCGAGGCGAAGGTCGTCGACATCTCGCTGTTGTCGACCGCGATGTGGGCGATGGGCGGCACCATCGCGGTGTCGCAGGACATGGACATGGCATGGCAGGCGCCGCCTGCCGGCCAGCCGGCCGCGCCGTTCAACCCGATCATCGGCTACTTCGGCACCTCTGATGGCCGTTTCATCATGTTCTCGATGCTGCAGGGCTTCCACTACTGGCCCGAGGTGTGCGAGCGGCTCGGCGTCCCCGAGCTCGTCACCGACCCGCGCTTCGACACGCACGAGAAGCTGATGGAGAACGCCGCGGTCGGCGCCGACCTGATCCGGACCGAGGTCAAGAAGTACACGTTGCCCGAGATCAAGGAGAAGCTCACCGGCATGCGCGGCCAGTGGGCGGTGGTGCAGGACACCATGGAGATCGCCGAGGACCCCCAGGTCATCGCGAACGGCTACCTGCAGGAGCTCGAGTACGACGGCTACCCCTACAAGCTGGTCGGTACTCCGGTGCAGTTCGACGAGGAGCAGTCGGTGCCGGGCAAGTCACCGGACTTCAACGAGCACGGCGACGCGATCCTCACGGAGATGCTCGGCCTCGACTGGGACACCGTCATCGACCTCAAGGTCAAGGGCGTCGTCGCGTAGAGCGACTCCTTCAGCCCGCGACGACCGGGAGGCGCTCCCATCCCCGCACGGTCGGGGTGTGGGCCTGCTTGGCGTTGTCCCAGTCGATCTCCCACTCCGGCCAGCGTTGGAGGACCTCTTCGAGCGCCACGCGCCCTTCGAGCCGCGCCAGCGCCGCGCCGAGGCAGAAGTGCAGGCCGTAGCCGAAACTCAGGTGGTGGTCGATGTCGCGGTGGATGTCGAACCGATCGGCGTCGTCGAAGTGACGTTCGTCGCGGTTGCCCGATCCGTTGACCAGGAGCATGATGCTCCCCTCCGGGACGGACACGCCGTAGTACTCCCGGTCGCGCGTCATGGTGCGCGCCTGCACCGGTGACGGCGCCTCGTAGCGCAGGATCTCCTCGATGGCGCGAGGCACCTGCGAAAGATCCGCGGCGATCTCCCGCCGCTGGTCGGGGTGCTCGGCGAGGAGCTTGCCGGCCCAGCCGATGAGCCGCGTCGTCGTCTCGTTGCCCGCGCCGGCGAGCAGCATGATGTAGGTGAGCACCTCCGCGCGGGTGAGGTTGCGCACGACACCGAGCTCGTCCTCGAACTCGGCGGTCAGGAGCTTCGTCATCAGGTCGTCGGACGGGTTGTGCGATCGCCACTCGATGTAGTCGGCGATGACCTCCGTGCCGGCCATGCCGAGATCGGTGTGCGGCACCTCGCTGTCGTCGTCGACGCGCATCTGCGCGTCGATGCGGTCGCGGATCTCGGTGATTTCCCGCTCGGGGATCCCGAGGAGCATGCCGATCGTGAGCATCGGCATGATCGCTCCGAGATCGGTGATGAAGTCGAACCGACCCTCCTCCATCAGCGGGTCGAGGGTGCGGGCGCAGAACTCTCGCACCTTCGGCTCGATCGCCAGCATCGCCTTCGGCGTGAACACGCGCGACATGAGGCCGCGGTGCACGTCGTGGCGGGGCGGGTCCTCCATGAGGATCATCCCCGACGGGACCTCCATCCCGGCCAGGATCACCTCCAGCACGGACCCCTTTCCGGAGCGGTACGTGTCCCAGTCGACCAGCCCGCGCTCGACATCCTCGTAGCGCGTCAGCGCCCAGAACCCGTACTTCTCGTTGTGGTAGAGGGGCGCTTCGTCGCGCATCTGCCGCCAGACCCGATGGGGATCTTTGTCGATCTCCTTGTTGAACGGGTCGTAGTAGACCTCGCTGTCGCTGGTGACGGTCATCGTCTCCCCCTCGCCGATGTCGCGGTACGAGCCTGGACATCTGATATCCGATTCCGCAGAATACCGTTTTCAGTTGGACGCGACTTCATGACGGAGGATCGGCACGTGGGCATTCAGGTGAACCTGACCGGCCGGCGCGTGCTGGTGAGCGGGGCGTCGAGCGGCATCGGTGCCGAGATCTGCCGGGCGGTGGTCGGATGCGGCGGCTCGGTCGCGATGCTGGCCCGACGGGAGGAGCTCCTCCGCGAGCTCGAGCAGGAGCTCGGACCACGCGCGCTCGGCATCCCCGCCGACGTCACCGATCTCGACGCGCTCGAGGTCGCGGTCGGGCGAGCCGCCGATGAGCTGGGCGGGCTCGACGGAGTGGTGGCGGCCGCGGGGCAGAGCATGACCGGATCCATCGCGACGGGTACGCCGCAACGCTGGCGCGAGCTCCTCGACCTCAATCTCATCGGCCCGCTGGCGACAGTCCGCTTCGCGGTCGGCCACCTCGCCGAGGCCGGGCGTCGCGACGTCGTCTTGGTCGGCTCGTCTATTGCGCTCACGCCGTTCACCGGCACCGGGATCTACTCGGCGTCGAAACGAGGGCTGCGCGCCGCGTTCGACGTCCTGCGACTCGAGCTGGCGCCGATGGGTGTGAACGTCGGTCACGTGATGCCGGGCTTCTTCGCCACCGAGACGGCGGGCGGATCGGGCACCGTCTTCGACGGCGACATGCCGCCGCTCGACATCCCGCTGTTCACGGAGGGCGGCGGACCAGCGCACCCCGCGGTCCTCGCCGAGACCATCGCCTACATGCTCGGTCTCCCTGACGGCGTCTGCATCAACGAGATCGTGATGCGTCCCACCACGCAGCTGAACCCCTGAACGCTCAGTCGCCGCCGTACCGACCGGCGAGCCGGTGGGTCTTCCCGTCGGGATCGAGGGTGCGCGCGGTCAGGTAGCCGGCACCCATCCAGCCCATGCGCGACCACTTCCCGAAGGAGATTCGCGTCCCCTGCGAGCCGGAGGCGGCCGGCACCAACTTCACGCGCTCGAGCGCATCGCGCACACCGCGCGGCGAGAGCGGTTCCGCGTCGCCGAGCGCACGGAGCAATGACACCGCCACGTCGCGGAACACGACCGGCATGAAGTACTCCGGCCGCCGGCCGAATCGCTCCTCGAACCGGTCGAGGAACGCCTGGCCGACCTGGTTCTCCTCGTCGTACTGCTCGAGGCCGATCCAACCGACGAAGGGCTGCCAGATCTCCGGGCTCACGTAGGCGTCCTCGAACGCGGTCCCCATGTAGCGCGGTGGATCCCAGTCAACGGCCTGCAGCGCTTCGTTGATCTGCACGACGCCGAGGCCGAATCCGAGGTGCACGACCGCGTCGGGCTTCGCCTGATGGAGCGCACCCACCGCTTCGCCGATCTCGAGCCCGGTCTGGGGGATCGCCTCCTCACCCACGATGCGCACGTCTTCGTCGCGGCAGGCGCGGCGGAAGCCCTTCAGGTACTCCTGGCCGATGAACGACCGTTCGAACAGCACCCCGGCGGTGTGCAGCCCCGCCTTCGCCATGAGGTGCGCGATGACGATCGGCTCGTCGGTCATCGACCCGTTCGGCAGCCCGAACGTCCACTCTCCCAACCAGTCGTCGGACCCGCAGAGGCCGATCGACGGCACTCGAAAACGCCGATCAACCTCTTCACGCACCGCGATGGTGTTCTCCGAGATGTTGGGGCCGACGATCGCCAGGCAGCCTTCGTCGACAAGTTCCCCATAGGCGTCGATCACCGCCTTGACCGACCCGCGTGGAGGCCGTCCACCTCGCGGTAGTGGATCTCCACGGGCCGGTCGATGATCCCTTCGGCGAGTCCGTCCTCGAAGACCAGCTCGAGCGGCTGACGCATGTCGGCCCGGAGGTCGATCGGGAGGTCGTCGGGTAGCACCATGTCGTTGAGGAGACCGATCTTGATCGGTTCCACCTGGCGGGCAATGGACATCGAAGCTCCTCGGGTCGCGTCGAGTGGGTCAGAAATCGGACGAGTTGTAGCGCACTCCGCCGTCGGCGGTGATCTCGCTGCCGGTGATCCATTCGGCTTCGTCGGAGGCCAGCCAGATGGCGGCGTGGCCGATGTCCTCGGGGTTGCCGACGCGCATCAGCTCTTTGGACGTCTCCGGTCCCTGGTCACCTGCGTAAGAGACCACGCGCCCCACGATGATCGTGTTGCAGCGGATCCCCTGACCTCCGAACTCGACCGCGATGACGTGGGTCAACGCGTTCATGCCGCCCTTTCCGGCGCTGTAGGGCCCGAGGCCGGGGATGCCGGTGATCGAACCGCCGGACGAGATGTTGATGATCGACCCGCCACGCGCCTCGAGCATGTGTGGGACCGTGTACTTGGTCATCAAGAAGACGCTCGTGACCGTGTTGCGCAGGATCTCGTCCCACTCGTCGGAGCGGAGCTCGGTCAATGGCTTGAAGCTCCGCGCCACGATCGCGGTCGGTGCCGCGTTGTTCACCAGCGTGGTGATCGGGCCGTAGGCATCGACGGTCGCGGCGATCGCGTCCTGCACGCTGCTCTCGTCGGCGACGTCGAGCGGCACGAACATCGCCTCGCCGCCCGCCTCGCGGATCCGCTGCACGTTCTTCTCGCCCTTGTCGACCGATCGGCCGCTGAGTACGACCTTTGCGCCCTCGGCCGCGAACATCTCTGCCATCGTCCGGCCGATCCCACGGGTGGAACCCGTGATCAGCGCCACCTTCTTGTCGAGCCTCATGTGCCGTCCTCCTGGTCAGTAGATGACGCCGCGCGCCTTCAGGTCGATGAGCGCGTCCCAGTCGTAGCCGAGCTGCTGCAGCGTCTCGTCGGTGTGCTCACCCAAGGTCGGCGCGCGTTCGAGGTCGGGTTGCGTCTCGTCGAACACGATCGGGTTCGCGACGAGTTGGAGCGGGCCTCCGGTCGCCTCGATGGGGCGCAGGTAACCGTTGGCGATCGCTTGGGGATCGTCGACGAGCGCCGACGCCTCCTGGATGGGCGACCAGATCCCGGTCGTCGCGTCGAGGATCGGTCGCAGCTCCTCGAAGGTGCGCGTCGCGAACTCGCGGTCGAGCTCCTCCTGGCATTCGACGCTGTTGGTGGCGCGGGCGTCGGCGGTGGCAAAGCGGGAGTCGGTGACCAAGTCGTCGCGACCGAGCGCGGCGCAGAGCTCGGGCCAGTGCCGGTCGCTCTGGAGGAACACGAGTTGCACGAACCGGCCGTCCTTGGTGCGGTAGATGTTCACGACGGGGTTTCCCACCGGCCCCCGGCGGATGTCGGGCGCGAACTGCTTCGGTGCCGGCGCGCCGAAGAGGCCGGCAGCGGTGATGCTCGGGTTCATCTGCCACATCGCCACACCGAGCAGCGACACGTCGACGATCGGCGCCTCGCCGGTGCGCTCGCGATGGAACAACGCGCTTGCGATGCCCGCCGCGAGCACGAGGCCCGACATGAGGTCACCGAAGCCCGGGCTCGGCATCGGCAGCGGCAACGGCACGCTCGGTGGGCTCGACGCGATCGCCATCCCCGCGCGGCCCCAGTAGACGGTGCCGTCGAATCCGCCGGTCTCGGCTTCGAGGCCTTTGGTTCCCTGCCCGGTAGCCCGGGCGTACACGATGCGGGGGTTGACCGCTCGGATGTCGTCGACGTCGATCCGCAGCCGCTTCCGGGCGTCGGTGAGGAAGCTGGTGAGGAACACGTCGCAGGTGGCGGCGAGCTCGTGCACGAGCTGCTGACCCTCGGGCATCGCGAGGTCGATGCCGAGTCCCTTCTTGCCGCGGTTGGGAATCTCCCACATGAAGTTCACGTCGGTGTCGGCGTCGCCGACGAGGCCCGTCGAGACCAGACCACGCATCGGATCGCCCATCTCGGGGTGCTCGACCTTGAGCACCGTCGCGCCCCAGTCGGCCAGCACGCCGCCGGCGACGGGGCCCATGGCCCACTGGGTGATGTCGAGCACACGGATCCCGTCGAGCACACCGGTCATCGGGCTGCTCCCTCGTCGATGGCACGCGCGAGGAACTCGACGTCCTCGAGCGTGCGCAGGACGTCGTTGAGATGCGTGCACGTGGACGCACCGACGAACTCGGATCGCGTGCGCGCGCGCAGCCCCGTGGTCGTGACACCGACGACGCGGCGAGCACTGGCGGCTGCTTCCGGGCACTCGCGGTACGGCAGCACGCGCGGCATCGCGTCGATCGAGCGCACGGTGAAGGTGTCGGGATCCACGGTCGCGGTCAGGTGGTACTCGTGCACGATGGTGATGGTTCCGGCGCGGTCCATGTGCGTGTCACGGAACATCGAGTCGACGAGGAGGGGTTCCGTCGTGTCGTCGTGCGCGACGTCGATGCGTCGGATGCGGCGCATGCCGTTGGGTTCCATGCCGAACGCCGCGTCGTGCCAGGCATCTTCGTCACCGAGCTCGTCGAGCAATGGCGCAACCGGCCCCTGGAGCATCGGTGGCCGACCGACCGCCTCGACCGACGACATGATCGTGCCGCCCGAGCGCCAGCCCGCGCACACGTCGCCCATGGCCAACATGATCTGGGTCGCGTCGGCCGACTCGGCGATCTCCTCGGTCTGGTCGTCGCCGCGGTGCGCCAGCGCGAGCTGCGGCGCGTAGCCCGACACCAGCGCGGCGCCCGACAGGTCGTCGAGCAGCTGGAACTGCAACGACCCAACGAGGTCGTGCTCGGCGACGACCTCGTTGAGGTACTTGCGGTACCCGCCACCTGCGCCGCGACCAACGAGTGCGTCGATTCCCGCGATCGATGGGGACGTGACCACCGCGGTGACGCGCTGGCCGTGCGCGAAGTCGATGGTCGCCTCGAACGCCGCGACGTCGATGACGGCCGACTCACCTTCTCGGTCGGTCACCAGGTCGCGCCCCCGACCGCTGAGCAGGACGTCGCCGGCGAGCCCGTCGGGGAAGAGCATGTCGATGCTCGTCGTACGCCGCACCGATCGTGGCCGTCGTCGCGGCGTGGACGTCGCGGGATCCTGCGGTCCATGACTCGTCGTCATCACATGCTCGCTCTCGTAGAGGGCAGGGCCTGGAGATTCACGATCCCCGGAGGTGCGGCGCAGGTGTCGGGGATGGCGTTGACCACCGGCATCGCCACCGTGAGCTCGCCACCCCGAACGGTGTCGACGCGGGAGAAGGTGCACTGCACCGCCGGCTCTCCGGCGATCTCGATCCTGTACCCGTGTGTGATCGGCCATCGCGGCGTCATCTCGTCGCCCATCGCCCAGGCGAACCCGCAACGGAAGCGTGGGACCCCGTCGACGATCCCCGACACCACACCCTTGATGCCCGCGATCCGGCCTTCGCCGATCGTCATGTACCCGAAGTCCAAGGTGCTGGACGCCGCCGCGAACTCGACGTCGAAGCGCACCTCGTCGAGCACGACACCCATCTCGTGGGCCATCGTGCGGATGCAGTCCTTGAAGGATCCGTTCGTCGCTTCGCACCGCTGCGCGATCGCGGGATCGCCGACCTCGCCATCGAAGCCCATGCTCCGGAACATCTTCTCGTTCTCGTAGCTGCTGAGCTCGAGTGACTCGAGGAGCGAGATGCAGTCGACGCGCGCGCACATCGCACTCAGGGCCATGGCGACGTTGTTCGCGTGCCCGGGATAGATCCCCCCGGCGAGCAACGATGCGCCGCCCCGCTGCGCGGCCGAGACGATCCGGTCGTGCACCTCGTCGCCATTGCCCCAGCCGGCGAGCATGTAGAGCGTCGTGACCACGTTGGTCCCGGACTCCAGGATGCGCACGACATGATCGAAGTCGGGCGAGAAGGGCATGTAGCTCACGCAGTCGGGTGCGAGCGCGAGCAGCGCGTCGACGTCGTCGGTCGCGGCGATGCCGACCGCCTCGAGCCCGCACAGCTCTCCGACGTCGCGTCCGACCTTGTCGGCCGAGTACGCGTAGCAGCCGACCAGTTCGAGCTCCGGGTGCACGAGGATCCCCCGCACGGCTTCCTGCCCGATCTTGCCGGTCGTCCACTGCACGACCCGGTACGACACGTCGATGATCCCTCCGCGGTGCGGAAACTCTGTTCTCGAAGAGCGATGTTACGGTTACCGCCGCGACGGGGCCAGCGCACGACACGACGGAGGCACGTGATGGGTGCAGCGGAGAACAAGCAGCTCGTCCTCGAGTGGTTCACCAGCGGTCCGTACGGCGGCGAGGAGATGCTGGCGGACGACTTCGTGTGGCACACGCCCAGGGGACCCGCCGTCCTCCTCAGCAACGGCAACCCGCACTTCGGCCCGGATGCACTCGCCCAGCTCGGTGTCATCGAGCGCGCCGCCTACCGCGGTGGGGCGAAGTACGACATGGAATTCTGCATCGCCGAGGACGACTGGGTCGTGATGCAGCTGAACGTCAGCTCGACGTCGTACGACGGCGACGTCTACTCCAACGTCTACGTGATGACGGTCAGGTGCGAGAACGGCAAGGTGGCCGAGTTGTGGGAGCACGCCGACACCAAGCTCTGGTGGGACACCATCGTCGGCACGCCGGAGAAGTACGCGGCCGTCGAGCAACGGCTCGCGGCCGAACGCGCCGCCCTCAGCGACGGAACACCACCGGCATCTTCTTGATCCCCGGCGTCATGTGCTGGCGGACGCGTGGCGTCTCGCCGACCAGCTCGTAATTCGGGAACCGCGCGAGCAGTTCGGTCAGCACGATCCGGGCCTCGCGCCGGGCGAGGCTGGCGCCGAGGCAGAAGTGCTCGGCGAACCCGAACGCGATCTGCGGTGGGTCGGGGTCGCGCCGAACGTCGAGCTCGTCGCCGCGCTCCCAGGCGTCCTCGTCGCGGTTGGCCGACGCGTAGAGGAGGCACATGAAGTCACCCCGCTTGATCGTCTGGCCCCGGAGCTCGACGTCGGCGAGCGCGGTGCGGCACATGTGCGTGACGGGAGTGACGTACCGGAGGAACTCCTCGACCGCACCGGGCATGAGCCCGGGTTCCGCGGCGAGGATGGCCCGTTGGTCGGGGTGCTCGGCGAGTGCCTTGCCCGCACCGGCGAGGAGGCCACGCGTGGTCTCGTTCCCGGCGATCAGCAGGATCTGGGCCATCGACAGCTGCTCCTCGAGCGACAGCGGCTCCCCCTCCCATTCCGCCTCGGTCAGCTTCGTGAGGAGGTCGTCCTGAGGGTTGGCGGCGCGATCCTCCAGCTGCTCGCTGAAGTACTCGCGGAACTCGATGATGTCGCCGATCTTCGAGTTCAACTCGTCTTCGTCGTATGACTGCGGCAGCTTGTCCTCCGACATCTCGATGAAGGAGTCGGACCATCGCCGGAACGTGGCGAGGTCGGAGAGCGGCACTCCGAGCATCAGCGCGATCATGATCATGGGCAACGGCGCGGCGACCGTGTCGACGAAGTCGGTTTCGACGTCGACCGGGATGTCGTCGAAGAGCTCGCCCGCGATGCGCTGGACCTCGGCTTCGATCTCGTTGATCGCCTTGGGCGTGAACGTGTGGCCGGCGATCTTGCGCAGGAAGCGGTGCCGTTCTCCGTCGGCCATCACCAGGTTGTCGACGTACATCGGACCCATGCCCGCGATGCGCCGCAACTCGGCCTGACGGGGCATGCCGGTGTCGTCACGGATCTCCTGCCCGTCGTCCTCGACCATCCCGCCGGCGACGTAGATGTGATAGCGGTTCGAGAACAGCTCGGGCTGTTTGGAGATCCAGCGGATGTCCTCGTACTTCGAGATCGCCCACACCTCGTCGCGCGGTGACCAGTACACGGGCGCCTCGTGCCGCAGGCGCGTGTAGACGTCGTGGGGATACGACATGAACCACTCCGACTGCATGAGCCGGACCTGGTCGTCGAGGTCTGCCGTCACGTGCGCTCCCTGCTCTGCGTCAGCGTGAGAGCGCCGACTCCGTCTACGGAGAAGCATGTTACGGTCACCCGTCGAGCACGGCCACACATCACCGGGGGACGACGACATGGGTGACGAACAGGCACGGGTGGTCGTCTGGGCCACCGGCTGGATCGGGAAGATCGCGATCCGGTCGATCAGTCGACGCGCCGACCTCGAACTGGTGGGCGTGTGGGTGCACAGCCCCGAGAAGGAGGGCAAGGACGCCGGCGAGCTCGCCGGCATCGCCCCGCTCGGCGTCGCGGCCACCAACGACGCCGACGCCCTCCTCGCGTTGCAGCCCGACTGCGTGATCTACGCCGCGCACCGGCCCGAGCGCGACGCCGCTGCGGTCCCCGACTACGTCCGCATCCTCGAAGCGGGCGTCAACGTCGTGTCGGTGTCGACGCCGGGTCTCGTGTACCCACCGAACTACGACGCCTCGTTCGTCGCGCAGCTCGCCGCGGCTGCCGAACACGGCGGCGCGTCGATCTACTCGTCGGGCATCGAGCCCGGGTTCGCGGCCGACCACCTGCCGTTGCTGCTCTGCACGCAGTCCGACCGGATTACCTCGATCCATTCGACCGAGCTCTTCCTGTACGCCGACTACCCGGTCACCTTCGACATGTTCGACGTGATGGGGTTCGGGATGCCGATGGACTACGAGCCGCTGCTGGCCACGCCCGGCGGCCCGACAGCCGCATGGGGCCCGTCGATCCACATGATCGCCGATGCGTTGGGAGTGGAGCTCGAGGAGTTCCGCGAGGTCTACGAGCGTGTGCCCACCGACCGGAGGCTCGAGGTTGCGTCCGGCGTGATCGAGGCGGGCACGTGCGGGGCGATGATGATCCAGACCATCGGCGTCGTGCACGGTCACGACGCGATCGTGATCGAGCACGTGAACCGGATGGCACCCGATCTCGGGCCCCAGTGGCAGACGGCGCACCGCGACGGCGTCTACCGCGTCGAGATCAAGGGCGATCCCGACATCACGTGCGAGATGGCCCTCGGTGACGGATCCGCCACCACTGCCGCAGGGATGACCTCGACCGCCATGCGAATCGTGAACGCGGTGCACGCAGTCGTCGCGGCACCGCCCGGGCTTGTCAGCTCGCTCGACCTGCCGTTGACCATCCCGCAGAACGCGGTCGACTGAGCTATCAGACGCCGAGCGGGCGGTCGCCGATGATCTGCCGCACGACCAGCTCGTCGTAGGTCGCATCGTCGACGCCGAGGTCGTCGACCAGGATCTCGTGGTTGTGCTGGCCCAGCGTGGGGGCCGGCGTCCGGATCCAGTGGTCGACCGACCGGAAGCGAAACGGCCACGTCGGGGTGGGGACCTCACCGACGACGGGGTGCCCAATCGTCTCGTAGTACCCGCGCGCCTGCAGCTGCGGGTGCTCGTACATCAGGCGCGGGTCGCGCCCCATCGCGGCAGGGATGCCGTGCTCGATCAGCAGCTCGGCAGCCTCCGCGGCGTCCTGCTCCGCACTCCACGCGCCGAGCCACTCGTCGAGGACGTCGTGGCGGGCGCGCCGTCCGGGCGCGGTCGCGAGCTCTGGATCGCTCGCCCATTCCGGGTTGCCGAGCACGTCGACCAGCGCGCGCCACTGCTCGTCGGTCGTGACGGAGACTGCGAGCCACTGCTCTTCGCCGTGTGCTTGGTAGAGGCCCTGCGGCGCGACGTTCGGACTGCGGTTGCCGTCCCGCTCCAGCAGGTTGCCGTACGCGGTCTTCTCGAGCACCAGCTCTGCGGCGGCATTGAGTGCGCCCTCCACCATCGTGACCTCGAGGAGGCTCCCCTCGCCGGTCGCATCGCGTTCGGCGAGACCGACGATGAGAGCGAACGCCGCGTGCATCCCTGCGTTCGGGTCGCTCGGGCCCTGCTGGATGCGCGGCTGATCGTCGCGGTGGCCGGTGATCCACGCCATGCCGGTGACCTGCTCCATGGTCTGGGCGAAGCCCACGTTGTCGCGCCACGGCCCGGACAGTCCGAACGCCGGCATGCGCACGAGCAGGCACTGCGGGTTGAGCGCGTGGATCTGCTCCCACTCCAACCCGAAGTTGCCGAGGACGCGCGGCGAGAAGTTCTCGAGCACCGCGTCACTCGCCGCGATGAGGCGGCGCAGCATGTCGAGCCCTTCGTCGGTGGAGAGGTCGAGGGTGAGATCGCGTTTGTTCGTGTTCGAGCAGAGGTAGTGCGCGCTGCGTTCCCACCACGCGCCGTCCATGCCCGTGCCCGCGCCCGTTGCCCGCATGCCGTCGATGCGACTGACCGATTCCACGTGGATCACGTCGGCGCCGAGCGCGGCCAGCGCGCCCGCCGCGATGGGGCCGGCCCACCACGCAGTGAGGTCGAGCACGCGGACCCCGGAGAGCGGCAGCTCGTCGGGTCCGAGGGAGGCGGGCGCCGCCGGTGTGTGCGGCTCGATCGTGCCCGTGTGCTCGCCGAGACGTGGTGCCGGTCGCGGCGCGGGTGGGTCCTCGTCGTCCATCCGCCACGGTCGCCGCGGCATCTTGAACGTCTTCGTGGCGTCGTCGACGAAGACGTTGCGCGCGACGAAGTGGTCGCACTCGAGGATGTTCTCGCCGCCGTGGACCGGCGCCACCGGGATGCGCAGCTCGCTCGCCAGCTGCACGATCTCCTCGGTGGTGTGCTTCGGCGTCCACGCGTGGACGATGTCGTTCCACTCGTCCCAGCCCCGCTGACGGTCGGGCTGGTTGCTCCAGGGATCCCCGTCGATGAGGTCGGGGCGCTCGATGAGCAGCAGGAAGTTGTGGAACTGCACCCGGCTGTTGGTGCAGAAGCCGACGTAGCCGTCGAGGGTGGGTTCGACCGACGGGGTCTCGATCGAACGCCGCACGCCGACGACCGGTGGGTTGCCGACAAGAGCGCGCATGTACTCGGCGTAGCTGACTGCGGCGAGCGTCATGACCTCGGAGATCGAGAAGTCGATGTGGTCACCGCGTCCCGTGCGCGTCGCCCGGCGCGCCGCCGCCGCGATCGCGAGGCCCGAGAACGTGCCTGCGAGCCACTCGCTCGTGCGTCCGCCCGCTTGGAAGGGCACGCCGCGCGGTGACCCACGCACGAGCAAGCCGCCGGACTCCGCCTGCACGACGAACTCGCTCGTCGGCCGCTCCGCATACGGGCCCGTCCGGCCGTAGGGCGTGATCGAGCACACCACCAGCCCCGGGTTGGCGTCCAGCCAGACGTCGGGATCGAACTCCGACGGCGCGAAGCTCTCGATCACGACGTCGGCACCGGCGACGAGTGCCTCGACCTCGGGCTCGCCCGGTCGACCGACGACCGAGCGCATGCCGTGATGCAGGAACTGGAAGAGCGCGCCGCCGAGCTCGGGATCGACGCGTGCACCTCCGGAGGACCAGGCGCGCCACGGATCCCCGTCGGGCGGCTCGACCTTCACGACATCGGCGCCGGCATCGGCGAGGAGGCGCGCCGCGTACCCGCCGGGAATGCCCGTGCTGAAGTCGACGACGCGGAGCGCCGACAGACCCTTGCGCATCGGGTCAGCCGTTCGACGCGGGCCGGAAGTAGGGAAGGGTTGCGCCGCCCTCGATCTCGTGGAACTCGACCTCCACCGGCATCCCGATCTCGACCGCGTCGACCTCGCATCCGATGAGGTTCGAGAGGAGCTGCCAGCCCTCTTCCATGTCGACGATGATCGCGGTGTAGGGCACCTCGAACGCCGGGATCTGCGGGCGCCACACCGTGGTCCAGCTGTAGATCGTCCCGAAACCGGAGCTCCGCTCCCACGTGAGCTTCTGAGAGGTGCAGTTGCTGCACAGGTACGCGGGAGTGTGCGTCGCGTGCCCGCACTCACCGCACCGCTGGAAGAGCAGCTCGTGTCGCGCGCAGCCGTCCCAGTAGGGCTGGCTCAGGGTGCTCGGGTACGGGACGCCGATCTTGCCGGTCTGCGGTCCGAGAACGGTCACGGTCGTTCCACCCCCAAGAGCATCACATCGTTGAACAAGGCGCCCGAGCCTCCGTTCGAGCACATCGCGACCTCGGCGCCCGCGATCTGCGTGCTCGTGCACGTGCCGCGCAGCTGCTCGACCCCTCGGATCACGCGTTGGAGCATCTGGCACGACGCGCCCGCGTGGCTGTACGACATCACGCCGCCGTCGGTGGTCACGGGGTACTGGCCGTCGGGCTCGATCGCACCGCTGGTCACGAAGTCGCCGCCCTCGCCTTCGCCGCAGAAGCCGAAGGCCTCGAACTGCCGGATGATCTCGAAGGAGAAGGGGTCGTAGAACTCGCACACGTCGACGTCAGCGGGTTGCAGCCCAGCGGTCGCGAACGCCTGCTCCGCCGCCCGGCGCCCCACGGTGCCGTTGACCAGATCGGCGCGGCGATGCCCGCCGAGCTCCCACGTGGGTGGGTTCTTGTACGAGGTGCCACCGCTGTCGCCGTTGCCACCGAGCACATACACCGGCTTGCCCGGCGCATCGACCGCGAGATCGGCGCGGGTGAGCACGATGCCGCAGCCACCTTCGGAGTTGGTGGCGCAGTCGAGCAGGTGGAACGGGTCGGCGACCATGCGGCTGTCGAGGATGTCCTGAGGCGTGAACGGGCCGCGCCCGTGGTAGATCGCCTCGGGATTGACGTGCCCGTTGTTGCGGATCACGGCCGCGACGGTGGCCAGCGCGTCGGGCTTGGTGCCGTATATGTGCATGTGCCGACGCGCGACGAGCGCGAACTCCGCGGCGGTGAACATGCCGAACGGACCCACGAACTCACTGGTCGGGCGCGTCCATGGAGCCGTCGATGCGCGCTCGGTGTAGACCCCCGCTGCGCCACCGATGATCAGCACACGTGTGGCCATGCCCGAAGCGATCGCCGACGCGGCTTGCAGCACCGCGGGAACACCCTGCCACGACGACGAGATCCACACCGGCGAGAGGCGGGCCTGGTAGGCGAAGTCGGTCGCGAACTGCCCGACGATGCCGTCGATGTCGCGGATGGCGACGCCGGCGTCGTCGAGCGCGCCGAGCGCGCCTTTGAACGAGATGGACATCGAGTCTTCGCCCTCGAGCATCCGTGCCTGCTCGGTGTTGAACGCACCGGTGATCGCGACGTCGTGATAGGGATGACCACTCATCGGGGAGAACCTACCTTCCGTCTCCGGAGACGGCGCAATTCGCGGCGCCGGCCGATGCGTTCCGATCGCACGGCGAGAGCACCCCGTTCACTCGGCCTGGAGGCGAGCCTGTAGGACGCGCTTGTCGATCTTGAGCATCGCGGTCATCGGGAGCTCGGCGACGACTTCGAGGCGGTCGGGCTGCTTGTAGTCGGCGAGTCGTTCGCGTACGAAGCCGCGCACCTCGTCGAGCGTCGGCGGATCTGACGGATCGACGGGTTCCACGAACGCGACGCCGATCTCACCGATGGTCGGTGCGGGCGTGCCCACGATCGCCACGCGCGACACCTTGGGGTGGTCGGCGACGACGCGCTCCACCTCGAGCGGATGGATGTTGAAGCCACCACGGATGTACATCTCGCTCGTGCGTCCGCACAGCACCAGGTTGCCGTCCTCGCGCAGGCGTCCGAGGTCGCTGGTGGTGATCCAACCGTCGGGTGACAGCGTGTCGGCGGTGCGCTCCGGGTCGTTCCAGTAGCCGCCCATGCTGCACGGCGATCGCAGCGTGACCACACCGACTTCGCCATCAGCGACCGGTACGCCGTCGTCGTCGCGTAGCACGAGCTCGACGCCGTCCTGCGGACGTCCGACCGTGTGCAGCAGTACCTCGGGCGGGTCATCGACGCGGGTGCCGGTGATCGACGAAGACTCCGTGCACGCGTAGCGGACGACGATCGGACAGCCGAGACGCGTGCGCATCTTCTCGGCGAGCTCAGGAGTGACCGGCGCCGAGCCGGTCGACGCGAGCCGGAGCGCCGAGAGATCGGCGTCGACCAGCTGCGGCAGATCGACGAGCTTGCTCCACTGCGTCGGCACCCCTTGTCCGACGGTGACGCGCTCGTGCACCATCGCGTCGAGCATCGCCTCGACCGTCCACGGAGTACCCGTGAGCACCGAGTTGATGACGAACTCCACCTGGTCCCAGAGCTTGTTCATGTAGCCGGCGTGCGGGAACGGCACCGGCATGAGTCGCACGTCGTGGTACGCGCTCAGGATGTTGCTGAGCCGAGCCGACGCCTCCATCGCGCGGTGGTCGAACCACGCACCCTTGGGCAGACCCGTGGTACCGCTCGTCCAGACGATGCACACCGGATCGGTGGGATCGCGACGAGGACGGTCGGTGAGCGCCGTGCCCGCGGTCCACGCCGCCTGCACGTCGGTGCGCGGCATCATCACCTTCGGGGTCGGCGCATCCTGCGGAACCGCGAAGGTGTCACCTTCGTGCAGCAGAGCGACCGGCTCGCACCGTTGCAGGATCGCGGTGATCTCGGCCGGGCCCAGGCGCGTGTTGATGCCGGTCGCGACAGCCCCGAGACGCGTGCACGCGGCGTACGCCACTGCGTAGTCGATGCACGACGCGAGCAAGAACGCCACGACGTCACCCGGACCGACCCCCGCGCGCGAAGTTCGGCGGCGAGCGAGTCTGCACCGGCGAGCCACTCGCCGTAGGTGAGACGCTGCTCGCCGTCGACGTACGCGAGCGCGTCGGGTTCGCGCGTGCCGGTCTCCTCGAAGAGATCGCCCAGCGTGGTACTGACGATCGCCGGCGGCGCGCTCATGCGAGGACGGCGGCCCAACCGTCGGGGTCGACACCCTCGGTGGTGACTGTGCGCTTGGTGATGAGCCACTCGCCGTCGACCACACCGAACTCGTCGAGGTAGCGGCCCCAGTGGTCGAGACCGAACGACGAGAGCACCTGGTAGTAGGTGCGCACCCGCGCGACGGTCTCGGACTCGAAGTCGATCTGCGGGTTGCTGGTGAAGTGCCGGATCGACGGCCGCTTCCCCAGCGGGAGGTACCGGCCGGTCCGCACCGGTGGTGCCGGCTGATCCGCCTCGGACTTGTCGCCCTTCACGCCGGTGAGAAACGCGAGCACCGCGTCACGACCGTGCAACACATCGGACTCCGCAGCCTGGAACTCGACGTCGGGCGCCAACACCAGGACCATGTCGCCCATGCGCCCCGTATCTCCGTTGCTGTTCCATCGTGCGATCCGATCGCGAATGCTCTCGCGCGCCACCAGCTCCCACAGTTCCATCACGATCGCGCACCCTAGCGGCGCGTCCGAGTCGCTCGAAAGATGCGGCGGGTCGGTCAGACCTGCGTGCGGATGCCGCCGAGGCAGAACGACCAGACGTCGGTCGGCGACTCGGAGCCGGTGTGGAGGATGGTGGTGTGCACCGCCGCGTTGCCCGTGTGGAGGAGGATCTCGGCGAGCCGGCGGCCGTCGATGTCGTCGCGCACCTGACCCGCTTCGACTCCCCGCTCGACTGCCGCAAGCAGCACTTCGAGTTGAGGCTCCAGCGCGTGGGCGAGATCGCTCGGTCGGGTGGCCGACAGCGTGAGGTTGTAGACCGCGAGCGCGCGCACTACCTGCGGGCTCAACTTGCCGGTCCAGAGGCTCGTGAGGAACACCTCGATCTGCTTGATCGGATCGTTATGTTTCGCCATGCGGCTGTGCTGCCACTCCGCTGCACTGGCGACGCACTCTTCGAACAGCGCGAGAAGCAGGTCGTCCTTGCTCGCGAACGTCTGGTAGAAGCTGCGCAACGAGAGCTTCGAGCGGTCGACGACGTCCTGCACCGTGAACGCGAGTCCACCGGTCTCCTCGAGCAGCGCCATCGCCGCGCGCACGAAGCCGTTGCTCTTCGTCAGCGCCCGTCGCTTCGCTTCGGTGAGCGACCGGTCGAGCGCCCGCTGCTGCCAGCCACTGAGTCCTGCGTCCTCGTCGACCGGCGTGGTCTCGCCGCGCTTGGTCGTGCGCTTGGGGGCCGCTTTCGTCGCCGCCTTCTTCACCACAGTGCCGCCGCCTCTCTTCGTCCTGGAGGATTGTTCTCTCCAGACGGAACTCGACTGTAGCCACGGCGGGAGCGAGGGGCCGGACTGACGGAAACCGGAACCGTCCCTGCGGATGCCTAATCTCCGCCGCATGGAACCTCTCACCTTCGACGGGCAGGTTGCGGTCGTCACCGGCGCGGGAGGCGGACTCGGACGCAGCCACGCGCTCGAGCTCGCCCGCCGGGGTGTGCTGGTCGTCGTCAACGATCTCGGTGGCGCAGTCGACGGCACCGGGAGCTCTGACAGCGCCGCGGAAGCGGTGGTCGCCGAGATCCGAGCGGCAGGCGGCGAGGCGGTGGCCAACGCCGACTCGGTCGCCACGCCCGAAGGCGGCGAGGCGATCGTGCAGTGCGCGCTCGACACCTACGGGCGGATCGACATCGTCGTCAACAATGCCGGCATCCTGCGCGACGCCGCGTTCAAGAACGTCACTCCGGAGCTCCTCGATCCGGTGATCGACGTGCACCTCAAGGGCGCGTTCAACGTGCTTCGCCACGCGTGGCCGCGCCTGCGGGAGCAGAACTATGGGCGGATCGTCAACACCACGTCGGGCTCGGGGATGTTCGGCAACTTCGGACAGTCGAACTACGGCGCAGCGAAAGCCGGCCTCATGGGCCTCACGCGGGTGCTCTCGATCGAGGGCGAACGCAACAACGTGCGCGTCGAACGCGATCGCCCCGATCGCACACACGCGCATGACCGAGAGCCAGATGGGCGTGGACATGCGACCCGACCTCATCTCACCGCTGGTCGCGTATCTCTGCCACGAATCGTGCGAGATCACCGGCCAGGCGTACTCCGTCGGCGGTGGACGCGTGTCGCGCTTGTTCCTCGGCATGACCACGGGAATCACCGAGCCCGACCTCTCGGCCGAGATGATCGCCGAGCGCATCGGCGAGATCGAGGACCCGAGCGAGTTCGTGATCAGGTGGTAGGCGTCATCCGCTGGTAGCGGAGTCGAAGCTGAGGATCAGCGCAGGCGTGATGCCAGCGACCGCGGACGGTCGGCACCGCGTTCCTCGAGCTGGTTGCGCTGCACCTTGCCCGACGCGGTCTCGGGCAGGGGTTCGTCCCACACGACGAGCTCCTCGGGGATCTTCCATTTGGCGAGCCCAGCCTCGACCAAGCCGTCGACCATCGCGTCGAACTCCAGCGTTGCGCCGTCGCGCAGCCGCACGGCCATCGCGAGCCGTTCGCCCGTCCCCACATCGTCGACGCCGTAGCCCGCGCACTGCACGACGCCCGGCAGCGCGGCCACGGCACCGTCGACCTCGCTGATCGGGATGTTCAGACCGTTGCGGATGACGATGTCCTTGATGCGGCCGACGATCTTGAGCCGACCGTCGCGCAGCTCGGCGAGGTCGCCGGTGCAGAACCAGTCGCCGTCGAACGCGCTCGCGTCGTCGTCCCGGTCGACGTAGCCGAGGAACAGGTGCGGCCCGCCGAGGCAGCACTCCGCGGGGTCGGCGTTCGATCCGATGCGCACCTCGACGGCGCCGAGCGGTGCACCGTCGTCACCGAGACGCACCTCTTCCGACTCTCGCCGTGCACTCGCGGTCGAGACCGGAGCTTCGGAGGAGCCGTACGCGCGGAGGACGACGATCGCGAACTCGTGCTCGGCGCGGGCAAGGATGCGTGGATCGAGCATCGACCCACCGAGGAACACCGACGTGATCGGCACGTCGGTGACGCCACGCGCTTCGGCCTGGTCGAGCACGCGGTCGAGGAGGAGATCCGGGCCACCGAAGAAGGTCGCGCCCGTCTCCACGAGGAAGTCGAACGTGCCGACGTCGTCGAAGCGCGATTCGACGGTGACCTGCGCCCCGAGCCACGGCGCCACCGTCGTCGCCTGCAGCATCCCGGTGACCGACGCCAGCGGGCTGATCATGAAGATGTTGTCCGCCGCGGTGAGCTCGGGCGGACCGACGAAGTTGCGGGTCGCCGCGAGCATCGTGTTGAGCGAGTGCACCACGCCCTTCGGTCGTGACGTCGTGCCCGACGTGAAGATCACGACGGAGGGTTCGTCGGGATCGTGCGCGGAGCTCGCTCCAGCGTGCGCGGGATCGGCGTCCACCGGTTCGGCGTGACCGATCAACGCGGTGGCGAGCCAGCTCGTCCCCGATCCCCCGGCCCCGTCGGGGTGCAATGACTCGGGCGCCAGTACGAGCGACGGTTCGGTCGCGGCGACGATGTCGCGCACCTGGGCCGCGCCCACGCTGACCGGCGCCACCATCACCAGCGCACCCAGGCGGACGACCGCGTGGATCGCCACCACCGAGTCCAAATCGTTCGCAGTCAGCACGAACACCGCGTCGTCGGCGGTCACGCCCTCGCGTCGCAACGCCGCGACTCCCCCGTCGACGGCGGCGTCGAGCTCGGCGTAGGTGAGCCTGCGACCGCGTTCGGCGACCGCCACCCGTTCCGGATCGCGGCGGGCGGCGTCGCGCACGAGGTCGACCGGGTCGGTGCGCCACTCCGCGGCGGCGCGGAACCGCCCGGCGCGCTCGGCCACGCGCGCGACGGTGTGGCCGACGAGTTGCTGACGGCTCTTCACGGCTCGATGCGTTCCTTCCCCGTCGGACGATGACGCGAGAGCGCCAGACTCGAATCCGGAGAGTCATGTTACGGTCCGCGCATGAACGCGATGCCGCCGTACCCCGCGACCGTGTGGGCGCTCGTCGAGCAGGGCGCCGAGCAGTGGGCCGATCACGTGCTCCTCGCCGACGACCACGGTCGCTCGCTCACCGGACGCCAACTGCGCGACGCCGCCGAGGGTGTCGCCGCCGATCTGACGACGCGCGGCATCACCGCCGGCACCATCGTCTCCTGGCAGCTGCCGACGACCCTCGAGACGCTGGTCGTGATGGCGGCGCTGGCGCGCCTCGGCGCGATCCAGAACCCGCTCATCCCCATCCTGCGCGAGCGCGAGGTCGGTTTCATCACGAACCAGGTCGACACCCAGGTGTTCCTCACCACGGAGCAGTGGCGCGGTTTCGCGCACGGCGAGCTCGCGCGCACGCTCGCGGCAGACCAGGGCTTCGACGTGATCATCACCGATCTCGACACCGATCCGTCGTCGATCGGCAACACGCTCCGGCTGGCGCAGGCGGACCCTTCGACGCTCCCGCCGCCCGAGTCCGACGGGTCGATCATGCGGTGGATCTACACGTCGTCGGGCACCACCGCCGACCCCAAGGGCGTCCGCCACACCGACCGGACGGTGATGCACGGCGCCACCGGGCCGATCGCGGGGCTGGGTTCGACCCGCGACGACGTCAACGCGGTCGCGGTGCCGGTGTCGCACATCGGCGGGATGCTGATGCTCACCGCATCGCTGATGACCGGCATGCAACTCGTCCTGTTCGAGACGTTCGATCCCGCGACGTCGCCCGAGCGCATGGCCGCGCACGGCGTGACCGTGCTCGGCAGCGCGGTGCCGTTCTTCCTCGCGTACTTCGACGCGCAACGCCGCCACGGGGAGGATCCGCTGTTCCCGCGCCTGCGGACGCTCACGGGCGGCGGCGCGTCCACTCCGCCCGAGATCAGCCGCATGGCACGTGAGGTGCTCGGCGTCCGCGGCATCGCCAACTCGTGGGGCCTCACCGAGTTCCCGGTCGCCACCTACGGGTTGCCGGATGCACCGCTCGAGATCCTCGACACCACCACCGGACCTGCGTTGCCGGGCGTCGAGGTGCGCGCGGTCACCGACGACGAGCGCGTGTGCGCGCCGGGCGAGGAAGGCGAGCTGCGCCTGCGCGGACCCCAGTGCTTCCTCGGCTACGTCGACGCCTCGCTCGACGCCGCCGCGTTCGACGCCGACGGTTGGTTCCGCAGTGGCGACCTCGGCATCATCGACTCCGACGGCAACGTGACCGTCACCGGGCGGATCAAGGACATCATCATCCGGAACGCCGAGAACATCTCGGCGCTCGAGATCGAGGACGCGCTCTACAGCCACCCTGCGGTCGCCGACGTCGCGGTCGTAGCAGCACCCGATCCGCGCACCGGCGAGCGCGCGTGCGCGTTCGTGGTGGCGGCGCCCGGTGTCGACCCGCCGACCCTCCAGTTGCTCGCCGAGCACTGTCGTGGCCTCGGGCTCGCGGCGCAGAAGTGCCCCGAGCAGCTCGAGCTGGTCGACGTGCTGCCCCGCAACTCCTACGGCAAGGTGCTGAAGCAGGAGCTGCGCGCGCGCGTGGCGTGACGCGTGCTCACGCCTGCGGGGCGAGGACGACCTTGCCGACGACGCGTCGGTGCTCGAGGTCGTCGAGCGCGGTGGCGGCGTCCTCGAGCGCGTAGGCCGTGGGCTCAGCCGGGCGGATGCGCCCGTCGGCCGCGAGCGCGAAGAGCTCATCGAGCAGCGCGGCGCGCTCGACCGGTCGGCGCCGGCCCCAGAGGTCCCAGTCGATCCCGATCACCGTGCGGTCGTTCAGCAGTACCTGGTTCAGCGGCACCTGGGGGATCTCGCCGCTGGCGAAGCCGACGACCACATGACGGCCTTCGAACCGCAGGCCCCGGAGCGCCTGTGCGGCGCGGGGACCACCGATGGGGTCGACGGCGACGTCGGCACCACCTCCGGTGTGCTCCCGGATGACTGCCTTGAGGTCGAGCGCGGGCTCGGAGTAGTCGACGGTGGCTTCGGCGCCGGCACGCGTCGCGAGCTCGAGCTTCTCGGGGCTCGACGCGCACGCGAGCACGCGCGCGCCCATCGTCGTCGCGAGATCCGTGGCCGCGAGACCGACCCCGCCGCCCGCGCCGAGCACGACGACCCACTCGCCCTCGGCCAGCGTCATGCGACGGGTGAACGCGTACAGCATGGTGCCGTAGGACGCGACCAGTCCCGCCGCCTGCCCGGCGGTCAGCGGTCCCGGCACCGGTCCGAGCTCGTCTTCCCGGAGCACCGCGTGGGTCTGGAAGCTCGCGGTCCACGACGTGCTGAGCACGCGGTCGCCCACCGCGAAGCGCGTGACGTCGGCGCCGACCGCCCAGACCGTGCCGGCCAGCTCGCAGCCGGGCACCCAGGGAAGGGCGGGCAGCGCCTGGTAGGTGCCGTGGACACAGAGCGTGTCGACGAACCCGATCCCGCCGGCCTCGATCGCGACGACCACCTGGTCGGGCGCCGGAACCGGATCCGCGCACTCCTCGAGCTGCAGGTTCGAGTACGGACCGAACTCGTGGAGGATGACGCGCCGCATCAGGCCACCAGCCCGGGCAAGCGCGCGAACTCCTCGTCGATGAGCTCGGCGAGCTCGCGAGAAGGCGGACCGTCGAGCCAGCGCCGCAGCGCGCGCTGGTACAGCGCGAGGAGACGATCGCGAGCGTCGTGCTCGCGTCGTCGACGGCGCGGTCGCCGCGACGACGCGCGATCGCATCGCTCACGGTGAGCGCGTGCTCGGCCAAGTGTTCCTGCTCACGGCCGAGCAGCACCGACGACGAGTCGACCGCAGCGCGATAGATCTCGATGCGCGACCTCAGCTCGCCGAATCCCGCGGCCTGCTCGACGAAGGTCTTGTGCAACGCGGCGTAGTCACCCAGTCCGGCCGGCTGCTCCAGGTACGCGGCGGCGAACGAGCGCATGAACCAGTGGTCGCGGTGGAAGACCACCGATTCCTTCGTGGGGAAGTACCGGAAGAACGTGCGTGCCGACACCCCCGCGCGTTCGGCGATGCGGTCGGAGTGGGTGGCGTCGAAACCGTCCCGGGCGAAGAGCTCGAGCGCCGCATCGATCAGGGACTCACGCACGCGGGCCGTGCTCACCGCCCGCGGGACCGGGGTGGTCTGGACCATCGGGCGATGCTACCGTTTCTGACAGTCGACTGTCACAAGATGCGAGGACCAACATGGGCACGAAGCTCGACTACGCCGTGTGGGACGCCGACAACCACATGTACGAAGCGGTCGACTCGTACACCCGCCACCTGCCCAAGCGCTACGAGGGCGCGATCCGGTTCGTCGACGTGAACGGGCGCGACAAGCTCGAGATCCTCGGCAAGGTGAGCGAGACAATCCCGAACCCGACCTACGTCGTGATCCCGACGCCAGGCGCGTGGACGGAGTACTTCCGCGGCAACAACCCGGATGGGAAGAGCTTGCGCGAGCTGGCGGCGCCGATCCGCTGCCCGGACGAGTTCCGCCGTCCCGATCTCAGGCTCGCGTTGATGGACGAGCAGGGCATCGACGGGTGCGTGCTGTTCCCGACGACCGCCGGTCTGCTCGAGGAGCACATGAAGGCCGACCTCGAGCTCACCCACGCGGTCGTGCACGCGTACAACCAGTGGCTGCTCGAGGACTGGACCTTCGACTACGAGGGGCGGATCATCCCGACGCCCGTGGTCACGCTGCCCGACATCGGCACAGCGGTCGAGGAGCTCGAGTGGTGCCTCGACCACGGGGCCAAGACCGTGCTCATCCGTCCTGCGCCGGTCCCGCAGCCGGACGGATCCTCGATGTCACCCGCGCTCCCCCACTTCGATCCGTTCTGGGAGCTGTGCGAGAGCTCCGGCATCTCGGTGATGATGCACAACGCAGACTCCGGCTACGACCGCTACGCGGCCGACTGGGAGCCGGGCCGCGACGAGTTCCAGGGCTTCAACCAGACGATCTTCCGATCGTTCCTCTACGAGGAGAGCCGCCACATCTTCGACACCCTCGCCGCGTTCGTGGGCCACGAGCTGTTCACGCGGTTCCCTGGTCTCCGTGTCGGCGTCGTCGAGAACGGGGGCGCGTGGGTGCCACGCCTCCTCGACGCCTTCGACCGCGTCTACAAGAAGATGCCGGGTCGCTTCGACGAGCACCCGAGCGACACGCTGCGTCGCCACGTGTGGATCAACCCGTTCCACGAGGACGACATGCGCTACCTCGTCGACGCGCTCGGCGCCGACCGCGTGCTCTTCGGCTCCGACTTCCCCCACCCGGAGGGTCTGGGCAACCCCTTGGAGTTCGTCGAGGAACTGGCCGATCTGCCGGCACCGGTGGTGGAACAGGTGATGGGCGCGAACCTCCAGGAGCTCCTCGCACTCGAGACCGCCGGCCGCTGACCCGCGCGCTCACGAGGTCTACGACCTCGGGATCTCGCTCCAGGGCTTCTTCAACCACACGTCGGGTTCGCGCGGCAGCCCGAGCACGCGCTCGCCGAGCACGTTCTTGTTGATCTCGGTGGTGCCACCCTCGATCGTGTTGGCACGGCTGCGCAGCATCCCGCTCACCTCGAACGGCAACGACTCGTAGTACGCGTCACTGTCCTCGGGGACGGCGCCGTCGACGTCCCACGCGAGCGCGTCGAGGCCGAGCAGGTCGACCGCGGCCAGTTGCACTCGTTGGTTGAGCCCCGCTTGGTGCACCTTGCCGATCGAGGCCGCGGGACCCGGGGTCTGACCGGCCGCAAGATTGGAGGCCACCCGCTGGTTCGTCCACGCGCGGATGCGCTCCTCGCTCCAGAGGGCGGCGAGCCGTTGGCGCACGTGCGGATCATCGGCGATCCCGCGCTGCCGGGCGAGCGTGAGGAGCCGATCGACGCCGGAACCGCCGACACGTCCGCTCCCTCCGGAGCCGGCACCGGCCACCATCTGGCGCTCGCTCGACAGCGTGGCGTTGGCGACGCGCCAGCCGTCGTTCACGTCGCCCAGCCGTTGGAACTCGGGGACGCGGGCCTGGTCCAGGAACACCTCGTTGAACTCGACCTCACCGCTGATGTGGCGCAACGGCCTGACCTCGACACCGGGCTGGTGCATGTCGATCAGGAAGTACGTGATGCCCTTGTTCTTCGCCAGGCTCGGATCGGTGCGCGCGAGCAGGATGGCGAAGTCGGCGTCGGAGCCCCAGGTGGTCCACACCTTCTGCCCGCTGACGATCCACTCGTCGCCGTCGAGCACTGCGCGGGTGGCGAGCGACGCGAGGTCGGAGCCCGCACCCGGCTCGCTGAAGAGCTGACACCACTTCTCTTCGTTGCGGACGATCGGTCCGAGGAACCGTCGCTTCTGCTCCTCGGTGCCGTGCGCGAAAAGCGCCGCCGCGGTGTTGTTCAGACCGAGCGGATTCAGCGCGCGCAGGTTGTACGGCGCGAGCACGGCGCGCATCGCGCCGGCGGTCTCCGGCGCGACGCCGAGTCCGCCGTACTCCGGCGCCCACGTCGGCATCACCAACCCGGACGCGCCGAACACGGGGTACCACGCCTCGTAGTCGGCCCGCCCCCGCACTTCGCGGATCGCCGCGTTGCCGCCGCGTGCCGCCGCCTCCTGCCAGGCGACCGGCACGTGGGCTTCAACCCACGCCTTGGTCAGCGTGACGCAGTCCTCGACCCGCGTCGACCCGTCGACCGCGAGAGGTTCGTGCTCCATGACCACAAGGTAGGTGTGTCCGCTCCGATCCGGCCGGTTCGAAGGCTGGGTATGCTCCCGTAACTCGGAGCGCCGCCCAGCGGAAACGGCATTCTTCACCGCGCACCAGGGAGACCGACCGGCCCATGGGACGAACACTGAGGGGGGAAGCGGCGATCGTCGGCGTGGCCGACGCCGCGTCGCCGACCGGTGAGCTCTCCTCCCGTGGCCACGCGCTCCAGGCGGCGGTGATCCGGGAGGCGCTCGACGACGCCGGCCTCACCCTCGCCGACGTCGACGGCGTCTGCTGCTCGGGCATCGCCACCGGCATCACCGAGTACCTCGACCTCCGGCCCCGCTTCGTCGACGGCACGTTCGTCGGCGGTTCGAGCTTCGAGGTGCACGTGGAGCACGCGGCCGCGGCGATCGCCGCCGGTCTGTGCGACGTCGTCGTCGGCGTCTACGCGTCCACCCCGCGCCTCGACCGTCGCCTGGGCGGATCACCGTCGTCGTTCGGCCCGATGGGTCCCGACGTCGCGGGCGAATGGGAGGCGCCGTACGGAGCGATGATCCCGATGACGTCGTACGCACTCGCCGCCGACCGTCACATGGCACAGTTCGGCACGACGTCGGAGCAGCTCGCACAGATCGCGGTCGACGCGCGTCGGTGGGCCGCCATGAACCCGCGGGCGCGGTACCGCGATCCGATCACCGTCGACAACGTCCTCGCGTCGCCCGTGGTCGCGTCGCCACTGCACCAGCTCGACTGCTGCTTGCGGACCGACGGCGCGGGTGCCTACGTGCTGACCTCGGCCGAGCGCGCACGCGACCTCGCACAGCCCGCGGCGTACGTGCTCGGCGCCGCGACCGCCACCGACCACTGGGTGATCTCGCAGATGCCCGACCTCACGATCACACCAGGAGCAGTGTCGGGCCCGCTCGCCTTCGAGCGCGCCGGCATCGGCACCTCCGACGTCGACGTGCTGCAGGCTTACGACTCGTTCACCATCACCGCGCTGCTCCACCTCGAGGACCTCGGTTTCTGTGGCAAGGGCGAGGGTGGCGCGTTCGTCGAGGACGGCAAGCTCGGCCCCGGCGGATCGCTCCCGATGAACACGAACGGGGGCGGCCTCTCGTACACGCACCCTGGGCAGTACGGGATCTTCCTGCTGGTCGAGGCGGTGCGTCAGCTGCGCGGCGAGGCCGGTGACCGGCAGGTAGCGGGTGCCGACGTCGCGGTCGCGCACGGCTGCGGCGGCGTGCTGTCGGCCACGGGCACCATCGTGCTGGGCACCGAGGCGACCCTGTGACCGCACGACTCGAGCCGCCGGTGTCGGACGAGGCGCAGCCGTTCTGGAACGCAACGCGCGAGCAGCGCCTCGTCCTTCCGTGGTGCACGGAGTGCAACCGGGCGATCTGGTACCCGCGCGCGACGTGTCCGTCGTGCGCCGGAAGCGCGATCGAGTGGCGCGACGACGCGGGGACGGGCACGGTGTACGCGGCGAGTGTCCACACGCGACCCGGCCCCGGCCGCGAGGCGGAGGACGGGCCGTACGTGGTGGTCCTGGTCGATCTCGATGCGGGGGTGCGCATGATGAGCAACGTGGTGGGATGTCCGCCGGGTGATGTCGCAGCAGGACTGCCCGTCGCGTTGGCATGGGAGCCGCTCTCCGACGGCCGCCACCTGCCGGTGTTCCGGCCGGTGGCGCCGGCGAACCGGACCGTCTGAACGATGCCGTTCCCCGACTTCACCCCGACCGTTCCCGAACTGGTCAAGCACGCGGCGGCTCGGTTCGGCGATCGCACCTACCTCGTCGCCAACGGCGAACGGCTCACCTACCGCGACGTCGACGCCCGCTCGGCCGCGCTCGCCAAGGGGCTGCTCGCCGAAGGCATCGGCAAGGGCTCGCGAGTGGGCATCCTGATCCCGAACAGTGCCGACTTCCTCGTCGCTGTGCTCGGCGTGGCGCGCGTCGGCGCGGTGTTCGTACCGGTGAACACGTTCTCGCAGACGCGCGAGCTGGGCTGGCTGCTGCGGCACGCCGACGTGACGCACCTGCTCACGCACCCGACGTTCCTGAACAACGACTATCTGGAACGGCTCGAAGCGGCGCTACCGGGACTCGCGGGCCAGCGTGGCGACCAGCCGCTGTTCGTCCCCGATGCCCCGTTCCTCCGCGCCATCCATGTGTGGGGTCCGTCGGATCGCTCGTGGTCTCGGGGCGGCGAGGCCGACATCGTCGCCTCGGGCACGCGCGCGGGCATCGACGACGAGTTCCTCGCGCGCGTCAAGGAGTGCGTGGTGCCGGCCGACCCGGTGGTGATCATCTACAGCTCCGGCAGCACGGCCGACCCGAAGGGCGCGGTCCACTCGCAGGGCGCGGTCGTGCGCCACTCGTGCAACGTGCTGGTCGGTTACCCGATCGAGCGCGACGACGTGATGTTCTCGTCGATGCCGGGCTTCTGGGTCGGCGGCCTCATCACCGGCTACTTCCAGGTGCTGCACGTGGGGGCCACGCTCGTCACGCAGAGCTCGTTCGAGCCGGGTGCGGCCCTCGACCTCATCGAGCAAGAGCGGGCCACCATCGTCACCGGCTGGCCGCAGCAGGGGAAGACCCTGAGGGAGCACCCGTCGTACACACCGGAGCGCGTCGCCACCGTGGTGCGCACCAGCATGGCCGACCTCGTGCCGCTCGAGCACCGACCGCCCGAGGTGAACTCCACGTCGTTGGGGATGACCGAGATGTGCAGCGTGCACACGCTCGTGGGACCAGTACGACCCGCTCCCCGAATCCCGACGCGGCGCGTTCGGGAAGACGTTGCCGGGCATCTCGCACAAGGTCGTCGATCCAGACACCCTCGACGAGGTGCCGGTCGGCGTCGACGGCGAGCTGTGGGCTCGGGGCTACTCGCTCATGTTGGGCCTGCACCGTCGTGAGCGCGAGGAGGTGTTCGAGCCCGACGGGTGGTATCGCACGGGCGACGCGGGGCACTTCGACGCCGACGGCTGGTTCTACTTCACCGGTCGGCTCGGCGAGATGATCAAGACCCCCGGCGGCGCCAACGTCGCGCCGGCCGAGGTCGAGGCTGCGCTCATGACCTACCCCGACGTGCTCGAGGCCTACGTCACTGGCATTCCTGCCGACGACAACGGCGAGTTGGTGGTCGGCGCGGTGGTGCCGCGCGGCGACGAGTCCATCGACCCCGACGAACTGCGCACGCGACTCGAGACGCGATCTCTCCGCGTACAAGGTGCCCAAGCAGCTCTGGGTGTGCGCGAAGTCGGAGCTCCCGTTCCTCCCGTCGGGCAAGATCAAGAAGCAGGACCTCGCCGATCAGCTCGCGGCGCGCTTCGGGAGTGGTTGACCACGCCGACGTCCTGATCATCGGCGCCGGCGCGTCGGGCGGCGTCGCCGCGCTCCGACTCGCGCGCGCCGGGCTGCGAGTGGTGTGCCTCGAGCAGGGCGAGTGGCAGGACCCGACGCGCTACCCCGGCGCCGGCCCCGACTGGGAGCTGCTGGCGCGCAAGCAGTGGACGTCGTCACCCAATGTGCGCGGCGGAGCCGCCGACTACCCGATCGACTTCGAGCACTCCGACATGGACCTCGGCAACTTCAACGGCGTGGGTGGAGGGACGGTGCTCTACAGCGCGGTGTGGCCTCGGCTGCTCCCGTCGGACTTCCGCACCGCGTCGGACGAGGGCGTCGGCGACGACTGGCCACTCTCATACTCGGAGCTGCAGCCGTTCTACGAGGAGACCGACCGGCAGTTCGGCGTCTCGGGGCTCGGCGGCAACCCGGCGTACCCGCCCGGCAATGATCCACCGTTGCCGCCCCTGCCGATCGGGCGAGCCGGGATCGCGTTGGCGCGCGCCCACGCTCGACTCGGCTGGCACTGGTGGCCGGAGTACAACGCGATCCTCTCCGCTGACCACGACGGGCGCCACGTGTGCGTGCAACGCGGATCGTGCGGTTCGGGGTGCAACGAGGGCGCCAAGGGATCGACCGACGTCACGCACTGGCCACGCGCGCTGCGCGCCGGCACGCGCCTCGTCACGGGCGCACGCGTGCGCGCGATCGAGGTCGACGGACGGGGTCGCGCACGCGGTGCCACCTGGATCGATCGCGAGGGCGACGAGCACTTCCAATCGGCGGACGTCGTGCTGTGCGCTGCGAACGGCATGGGGACCGCGCGACTGCTGTTGCTCTCGGCGCACGCGGGAGCACCCGACGGGCTGGCCAACTCATCGGGACTGGTCGGGCGGCGCCTGATGGTGCATCCCGGCGTGCTCGTCGACGGATACTTCGACGACGACCTCGAGAGCTACCGCGGTCACTTCGGTGGACAGATCCAATCACTCGAGTTCGGCGGCACCGATCTCGAGCGCGGGTTCGCCGGCGGCACGAAGTGGAGCCTCGCCCCGACCGGTGGACCATTGGCCGTCGCGTTCGACCTCCGCGGTCGCCCGGTGCTCGGCGTCGACCACCACGCGCACATGCGATCGCGCTTCGGCCGGGGCGCGCGGTGGGTCGTACTCTGCGAGGACCTGCCTGATCTACGCAACCGCGTCGAGCTCTCGGCGTCACTGGTCGACGGCTCGGGCATCCCGGCACCCGAGGTGCACTACCGGTTGAGCGACGACGTGCGCCGCGCGACGGAGTGGAGCATCGAACGCACGACGACCTCCCTGGTCGAAGCGGGCGCGCACACCATCGACGCGGTGCCGATGCGCTCGAACAGCCACCTGCTCGGGACCGCCCGCATGGGCGACCATCCCGGGATGTCGGTCGTCGACCGCTGGGGCGTCGCGCACGACGTGGGCAACCTCGCGGTCGTCGACGGCAGCGTTTTCGTGACCGTGGGCGCCGCAAACCCCACGAGCACGATCTGCGCGCTCGCCCTCCGCACCGTCGAGCACTTCCTCGAGCGACGGGGGGACGTGCCCGTTCCGGAACCGGCGCGGTCGTACGCGACACCCTCTCGCTCCTCGAGCGACGTGATCGGCTCCACCGCGGTGGCGGTGTCGGTTGCGCTCTCGCAACGAGCGCGGGAGCGCTTCGCACGTTTCGCCGACGCGTTGGTGCCGCCGAACGAGCGGATGCCCGCACCGAGCGACGTCGGCGTGCATGCCGAACTGATCGACGCCGTGCTGCGCGCGCGACCCGATCTCGCCGACGCGGTCGGGCGCGCGCTCGCGCGCGATCGATCCACCGACGACTTGCGCGCGCACGACCGCGCCGCGTATCGTGCGCTCGTTCTCGTTGCGCTCGCCGCCTACTACCGGTCTGACGAAGTCCGAGCCGCGCTGGGATACCCCGGTCCGGTGGCGACGCCGGTCGGCCGGTTCGAACTCCCCGAGTACCTCGATGAGGGTCTGCTCGACCACGTCCTGGAGAGGAGTCCGTGATGACCGTTGGTGTGGTGACCGGCGCCGCGAGTGGCATGGGACGAGCGTGTGTCGATCGGCTGCTGGGCACCGTGGACCACTTGCTCGCGGTCGACGTCGGCGCGACAGACATCTCTGGGACGGAGAGCGTGACGTGCGATGTCCGCGGCAGTGCCGCGGTCCAGGCACTGGTCGACCGTGTGCGCGCGCTCGGGCCGTTCCGTTTCCTCGTGCACGCCGCCGGGCTCTCCCCCACCATGGCCGATCCGAAGACGATCGTCGACGTCAACCTCATGGGCACCGCGCGCATCCTGGATGCCTTCGACCCCCTGGTCACGGCGGGGTCGGTCGCGGTCCCGTTCGCCTCCTCCGCCGGCTACCTCGACGTGATGCTCGACGCCACCCAGCTCGCGCTCCTGAGTCGAATTCGCGAACCGGGCGTGCTCGACCGCGTCGCCGAGCTCATCACCGACAGCGGGATCGCGTACCTCTACTCGAAGGTCGGTGTGCAGCTCGAGGCGCGCCGGGCGGCGACACGATGGGCGCGGCTCGGCGGCCGCGTCGTGTCGCTCTCGCCGGGCAACATCGACACGCCGATGGGTCGCCTCGAGCTCGACCACCAGCCGCTGATGCGCGAAGCGCAGGCCGCGCATCCCTTGCAGCGCCTCGGCGACCCGCGCGAGATCGCGGCCGTGGTGGCGTTCCTGGTCTCCGACGACGCATCGTTCCTGAGCGGTGTCGACGTGCTGGTCGACGGCGCAGAACGCGCGCATGCCCTCGGTGATGCCGTCAGCAGATGACGCCCGATCCACTGGCGGTCCACGACCGCACCGACGACGAGGAGCACCCGTGAGCGAACCGCGATACCCGACCATCACCGAAGCCGGGCCCGTCCACGACCAACGCGAGATCGACGCGGTCGTGCGCGTGCTGCAGGACTCCGGCCGCCTCGCCATCGGACCCGAGGTCGCGGAGTTCGAACGACGGGGCGCCGAGCTCCTCGCCAAGCAGCACGCGGTGATGGTGAACAGCGGCACGTCGGCGCTGTGGCTCGCGGTCGACCTCTTGGGCTGCGAGCCGGGCGACGAGGTGATCACGTCACCGCTCACCTTCTCGAGCGACATCGCGCCGCTCGTGCGCAACGGCATCGTGCCCGCATTCGTCGACGTCGACGCGGAGACGCTGCAGATCGACGTCACGAAGATCGAGGAGATGATCGGGCCGCGCACGAAGGCGATCCTCACCCCCAACCTGGTCGGCAACTGCCCCGACTGGGACGCCATCCGCACCATCGCCGACCGCCATGGCCTCCTCGTGGTGGAGGACAGCTGCGACGTCCTCGGCTCGCACCTGCGCGGTACGCGCACCGGCACGCGCTCCGACATCTCGGTGACGAGCTTCGCCCGCGGACACTCGATCACCGCCGCGAGCAACGGCGGCATGATCGCGGTCGATGATCCCGAGTGGTTCGACCAGACGCTCGTGCGGCGCCGCTGGGGCCGACACTCGGAGCGCTACCTCTTCGGCAGCAAGCAGGGCGACGACGACCGCTTCGGCGCGCTGGCCGACGGCACGCCGTACGACATGGTGTTCCTGTTCGAGGACATGGGCTACAACTTCGAGCCGTCGGAGATCGGCGCCGCGTACGGCAACGTGCAGATGGACCGCCTCGCCGAGTTCAACCAGCGTCGTCAGCACAACTTCGCCCGCTTCGACGAGGTGCTCGCGCAGCACGAGGACCGCGTCGTGCGCGTCCGCACAACGCCCGAGGTCGACACGACGTGGATGCGGTTCCCATTCCTGTTGCGAGACGGCATCGACCGCACCGCAATGCAGGAGTTCCTCCTCGAGCGCGGGATCCCGTCGCGGATGGTCTGGACCGGCAACATCCTCCGCCAGCCCGGCTTCGCCGGCATCGAGCACCGCGCCCCCGCGGGCGGCCTACCCGAGGCCGACCGGGTGATGGACCGGGGACTGACCCTGCCGTCGCACCAAGGCCTGACCAGCGACGCAGTCGGGCACATCGCCGAGTCACTGGCGGTCTTCCTGCGGGATCCCGTGTAACACAGTAAGATGCTGCTCGCTGAGCGAGAGCGCCGTTTCCGCCTTTGGAGGACCCATGGCCGACTACATGTACGTCGACGCCGACAACCACTACTACGAGGCCGAGGACGCGTTCATCCGCCACGGCGACCAGGACGTGAAGCGCTACGTGCGCTGGGTCACCGAGGGCAAGCGTCGCTACCTGGTGTTCGGCTCGACGATGATCGGCCTCGCCAACACCAGCGTGCCCAACCCGACCTTCAACCCGATCGCGACACCGGGCGCGTTCCACGCGCGGCTGAAGGAGCTCCAGGAACGCAGCCACGGGGTCACCGGCATCCCGCTCACCGACATGCAGAAGGCGTACGGCCAGCTCGAGGAGCTCCCCGACGGCTACCGGATCAACCACGCGCGCATGGACATGCTCGACGAGCAGAACGTGGAGCGGTGCATCCTCTTCCCGACGCTCGGCGACTGCGTCGAGGGCCTCATGCACGACAACGTGCCGATGGCCTACAAGGTGTTCCACGCGTTCAACCTGTGGCTCGAGGAGGACTGGGGCTACGCGTACCAGGACCGCCTCTACGCGCCGCCGTACATCCCGATGCTCGACCCCGACCTCGCCGCCGACGAGCTCGAGTTCGTGCTGAACAAGGGCGTCAAGGTCGTGTCGATCCGGCCCGGGCCGGCCAACGGTCGGTCGCCCGCCGACCCCTCCTGGGACCGGTTCTGGTCGCTGCTGAACGAGAGCAAGGTGCTCGCTGCGTACCACGGGTACGGCGGCAACACGAAGTACAACGAGGCGTTCAACCAGATGTGGGGTCAGTCGCTCACCGACCCGGGTTACAACGCGACGCTGTCCGCGGCGTTCAACACCGACCGCGGCATCCTCGAACTGACCGTGGCGCTCGTGCTCGGCAACCTGTTCGGCCGCTTCCCGAACGTGCGCATCGCGGCGATCGAGCTGGGCTGCGCGTGGACGCCGTACGCGCTCCACATGGTCGACCACGCAGGATCGTTGCTCGAGCGGCAGATCCAGGCGTTCGGTCAGACGATGCAGGACCTGCCGTCGGACGTGTTCAAGGAGCACATCTACATCTCGCCGTTCCCCGAGGAAGACGTCGTCGGCCTCAGCGAGATGATCGGCGTCGACCGCGTGCTCATGGGCTCCGACTGGCCGCACCCCGAGGGCAACATCATGCCGGGCGACTTCGCCGACAGCATCCAGAAGCTGCCCGAGGCCGACATCAAGAAGATCATGCGCGATAACCTCTTGGAGCTCCTCGCCCGACCCAGCTGAGGCGGGCATGAGCTTCGAGATTGTCGATCTGCCCGCGCCCCTCGGCGCGGAGGTGCGCGGGCTCGACCTGCACCGACCACTCACCGGCGACGAGGTCGACCGCCTCCTCGAGGCGTTCGACCGACGCCACCTGCTGCTGTTCCGGGCGCAGGACCTGTCCGGCGACGAGCAGGTCCGGCTGTGCCGGCACTTCGGACCCATCTCGCCGGAAGGTCGCGACGGCTACGGCTACGTCTCGAACGTCCACCCGGACGGCATCCTGCAGGAAGGGGCGATCCGGTTCCACTCCGACCTGGCCTTCACGCACGATCCGGTCCACGCGCTCTCGTTGCACGCGCAGGAGGTCCCGAGTGATGGGGCACCAACGCTGTTCGCGGATGCAACCGGCGTGCTCGAGCGCATGCAACCATCACTGCGCGTGCGCCTCGAGCAGCACTCGATCGTGAACGTCTACGACTTCACCTTGCCGACCGATCGCAGGATGCGTGAGCGCGATCTCGCTCCTGGTTCACCGGTCGTCGAACGAGCGATGGTCGCACCTCACTCTCGGACCGGCGTGCCGGTCGTGAACGCCAATGCGCTCCAGACCGACCGGATCGTCGGCCTCGCCGAGGACGAGAGCGAAGCACTGCTCGCCGAGCTCTTCGAGGCGTTGTACGCGCCCGACAACGTCCTTGTCCTCGACTGGAACGTCGGCGACCTGGTCATCTGGGACAACCTCGCGATCCAGCACGAGCGCCCCGACTTCCCCGTCCTCGAACCACGCACGATGCAGCGGGTGTGCATCCACGACAAGTCGCTCCTCGACCTCGTGCCGAACGTCGGCGCGCTGCTCGGCCGCTGATCGAGTCGAACACGGCCGCGACCTCTGGTTCGGGGGGAACCACACCGCGAGGCCGCGGCCGCGAACGAGGCGTTCCGCACGAACGTCATTCGAGCGGACAAGCAGCGCGGACACCTTCGAACCGCGCTTCGAACACTTCCTCCATCCCGCCGTGGCTGATCACCCAGAACCGGTCTTCGAGCACCGCATCGACCACCAGATCCGCCACCGCAGCGGCGCTCTTGCCGATCGACGAGGTGAAGCTGTCACGGATGAAGCCCACCACCTCCTCCGACGCCGGCGTTCGCTGCTCCGCGCCCCGATGATGTTCGCGGTTGCGGTACCCCTCGAGCACGTTGGTGTCGGTGAAGCCGGGGCAGAGCACGCTCACGCCAATCGGCGCGCCGGCGAGCTCCAGCTCTGCCCGCAAGGTCTCCGACAGCGCGATCACACCCGCCTTGCTCACGGCGTACGGTCCCATGTACGGCACCGCGCCGACCAGACCGGCGGCGGAGGCGGTGTTGACCACGTGCGCCGGCGTCCCCTGCGCACGCATGATCGGCACGAACGTCCGCACACCGTGCACGACCCCCCACAGGTTCACGTCGAGCACCCATCGCCAGTCGTCGAGCGTCTGGTGGTCGAGCAAGTTGAACGTGGTCACGCCCGCGTTGTTGCACACGATGTCCACGCGCCCGAAGCGATCGATCACGGCGCGTGCGAGATCCTCGACCTGCTCGGGATCGGTGACATCGGTCGGCACCGCGAGGGTGCCGGCGGGCAACGACGCGGCGGCCCGCTCGAGTGCCGGCACCTCGATGTCGGCGATCGCCACTTGGCCGCCGTCGTCGGCGAACCGGCGGGCCAGGGCGAAGCCGATGCCGCTCGCACCACCGGTCACCACGGCCACCGCCCCCGAAACGCTGTCCACCGTGCCCCCGTTCACGCCACCCCGGCCCGGCCGGATCTGCGGCGGCCTCGGGGTGAGCACTACATTCACGTTTTCCGAGAACCCTACTTCCAACGACGGGAGCGACATGAAGTTCTCGCTGATCTTCGAGGCACAACTCAGCAACCCGACCAGGGAGCGCGAGCACCGCGTGCTGCAGGAATGCGTCGAGCAGTCGGTGTACGCGGAGTCGGTCGGCTTCGACCGTGTGTGGGCGGTCGAGCACCACTCGCTCAAGTACTACGCGCACATGAGCGCGCCCGAGATCTTCCTCACGTGGGTCGCCGCCAAGACGAGCCGGATCCGGATCGGGCACGGCGTGGTGTGCATGCCGTTCGGCTACAACCACCCGATCCGCGTCGGCGAACGGGTGGCGATGCTCGACGCGCTCTCGGGCGGCCGGCTCGACGTGGGTGGCGGACGCGGTGCCTCGCTGCAGGAGATGTCGCTGGTGGGAGTTGACCCTGACGACACCTACCCGCAGCTCTACGAGACGCTCTGCATGCTCGGACACATGTGGGACCACGATGAGTTCGAGTGGCACGGTCTGCTCGACATCGAGCCGCATCCCATCCTCCCCCGTCCCGTGCAGCAGCCGCACCCTCCCCTCTACATGGCGTGCACCAAGCACGACACCGTGAAGCTCGCGGGCGAATGGGGCGTCGGCTCACTCGTGCTCGGGTTCGCGGGTCCCGATGAGGTCGCGGTGAACCGCAAGATCTACGACGACACCATTGCCGGCCGCACGGGAGAGGAGTTCGTCTCCAGCGTGACGAACGACTGGTTCTCGGCGCTCTGCCCCACCATCGTGCTCGACGACCGGGTCGACGCGCAGCGGGTCGGTTTCCGTGGTCAGCGCTTCTTCGCCGAATCCGTCGCGCACTGGTACGGCCGCGGACCACTGCCCCAGGAGGCCGAACTGGAGGATGCCGACAATGCCGGCGCGCTGACGCGGGCCGAGGAGGCCTTCGTCGCGTACCTCCACGAGGCGAAGATCCCGATCGGCCCGGAGATGACGCAGAACTACAAACTCGACCAGGCCTATGGCGACGCCAACGACGCCATCGAGTACACGCAACGCCTCGTCGACGCGGGTGCGGACGAGATCATGTGCCTGATGCAGATGGGGACCGTCCCCCACGAGGCGTGCATGGAGACGATCCGGCAGTGGGGCGAGACCGTGATCCCGTACTTCCAGAAACAGGAGGGCTGACACGTGAGCGAACCTACAGATCACCGACGAGGGTGTGGAGCGTTTACGGGCTCGGGTGGGGGTGGCGGAGCCGTGGACGCGGCGTCCGCACTATCTGCGGCCGAACACGGATGCGTTCCGGATCGTGGCGGAGAGCTACGGCGACGACAACCCGTTGTGGGGTGATCCGGAGTACGCGGCGAAGTCGGTGTGGGGTGGACCGTTGGCGCCGCCACCGTTGGTGGGGGGCGACAGCCTGATCGGGGAGGACGAGGTCACCGCGGTCGCTGACGACAAGCGCGACTTGATGAAGGGCGATCCGCTGCGGGGCGTGCATGCGTTCTACAGCGCGTCGGCGCGGGAGTGGTGGGCGCCGTTGCGGCCAGATAGGCAGGTGTGGCGCCGCAACGCGATGGTGGCGGTGTTGGACAAGTCGTCGGAGTTCGCGGGCCGCGCCGTGCACGAGTGGTCTGCCAACGTGTTCCGTGACGACGAGGGCACGGTGTTGTCGGGGCAGTACCGGTTGATGATCCGCACCGAACGCAAGAAGGCGCGGGAGAAGAAGAAGTACGACGCCATCGAACCCGCGCACTGGACCGAGGAGCAGATCGCGGAGCTCGACGCCGAGTACGCCGCGTACACGCGCCGGGGGGCGGAGCCACGGTTTTGGGACGACGTCGACGAAGGCGACACCGTCGGGCCGATGGTGAAGGGCCCGATGCTGGTCACCGACATGGTGTGTTGGCACGTCGGGATGGGCATGGGCCTCTACGACGTGAAGCCGCTTGCACTGGGGGTCGCCAACCGGCGGCGGATCCCGCGGTTCTTCCATCTCGACGACCAGGGTGTGCCCGACGTGATGCAACGGGTGCACTGGGATCCCGAGTGGGCCCGCAACGCTGGGAACCCGACCACCTACGACTACGGCCGGATGCGCGAAACGTGGCTGATCCATCTCTGCACCGACTGGATGGGCGACGACGCCTGGCTCTGGAAACTCGAGTGCTCCTTCCGGGGGTTCAACTACGTCGGTGACGTGCACCATCTGACGGGCACCGTCACCCGCAAGTACCTCGCCGACGGCGACCGCCCCGCCATCGACCTCGAACTCGCCGCCACCAACCAACGCGGCGTCGTCACCACCCCCGGCACCGCCACCATCCTCCTCCCGTCCCGCGACCACGGCCCGGTGAAGTTGCCCGACCCGCCCGGCACCGACCTCGAAACCTCACTCACCGCCATCAGCGAAGCCTTCAGCGCGCGCTGATGCCGCTGTACATCGTGGTCGCGCTCGACGACGAGGAGCATTCCGTCGCCCGGAGGGACGCGTTGCGATCCCAGCACCTCGAATACGTCCTCGCCGACGACAGCGCCATCCAGTTCGTCGGCCCGATGCGGCGGGACGACGACGGCAGCATCTGCGGATCGATCTATGTGTTCGAGGCGCCGAGCGCGGCGCAGGTCCAGCGATGGCTCGACGACGAGCCGTATCACCTCGGCGGCGTGTACCGCGAAGTCCTGATCCGACCCTTCGAGGTGCGCAAGAACCAACTGCCGCACCGAGACCTGCCGACAACGCCGATCGTCGATCCGACCTGAGGTCCTATTCGAGGGCGAGCACCGCGCCCGACGCCAGCAGCGCGGCGATGGCGGCGGCGTCGCGACCCGTCTCGGCCAGGATCTCGCGCGAGTGCTGTCCGGAGAGGAACGGGGCGCCCTGCACGACGCCCGGCGTCTCCGACAGGTCGAACAGCAGCCCGAACGCATCCATGCGCCCCACGACCGGGTGCTCGTAGCTGGCGACCCAGCCGCGCTCGATCATCTCGGGGTCGTCGAACAGCGACAGCACGAAGTCGGGATCGGACACCTCGGCGGGCACCCCGGCGGCGTCGAGCGCCTCGATCCAGTCGCGCGCCGATCGCGTCGCGAACGACGATTCGAATGCATCGAACTCGACGTCGGCGGAGGCGGGCACACGGAGCAGGTCGATCAGCGCCTGACGCTGTTGCGCGTCGACGGCCGCGACGCACAGCCAGCCGTCGGTCGTCGCGTACAGGCGGTACCAGGGAGACCACCCGAGCTGCATCCGGTCGAGCGACGGACGCGGGAGCTCGTCGAGCCCGTCGGGGGTGTCGTACGCGATCGACGCATTGAGCAGGTGCGCGTACATGATCGACGTGTCGACGAACTGCCCTTCGCCGGTGCGGTCGCGGTGGTAGAGCGCCTGGACCATCGCGATGGCGGAGAGGAACCCGTTGCCGGTGTCTCCCAGCGAGACCGCGGGCCACGACGGGATGCCGTCGTCGTCGAGGCCGCCGTCGAGCCAGTCAGGGCCGGCCAGTGCCGCGCCGGTCTGGTCGTTGCCGGGAAGGCCCGCGCGCGCGCCGTGTTCGAAACCGCGAGTGTGGCAGTAGATGAGGTCGGGCTTGATCGCGCGCAGGCTCTCGTCGTCGACACCGAGGCGCACGGCCGCGTCGTACCGCATGTTGTGCTGCACGATGTCGGCACTCCGGACGAGGTCGTGCAGCACCTCCATCGCCGCAGGGTCCTTGAGGTTCATCGCGATGCTGCGCTTCCCACGGTTGCAGCACATCGCGATGTGCGAGCTCATCCAGTAGCCGTCGTGGAGCGCGTTGACCTTGATCACTTCGGCACCGAGGTCGGCGAGCATCATGGTGCCCCACGGTCCGGCCACCGCCAGCCCGAGGTCGATCACCCGGATGCCGGCGAGCGGCGACGTCGGCGAAGGCCTGTCGCTCCGTGCGACCGGCGGCGCAGTCACGGCGTCGGAGGCCTCCGCACGCACGGTCACGGTGTCGGCGCCCGGTCGCACTGCAGGCGCGGGCGGCGAGGTGGGACACGCGGCGAGCTCGTACACGCGACCGACCTGCCGCAGGGGTCCGAGCTCGGGATCGTCGACCTCGATCACGCAGCCGTCGGCGAGGAAGGCCGGGTCGTGCAGCGCTTCCTCGGGTGAGCGCAGCGGCTGCAGGGGTATCCCGACGTCCGCGGCGAGCGCTTCCCACTCGTGCGACGGGAACTTCGCCACCGCCGCCGCGAGCTCGGGCTGGTAGTGCTGCAGCACGAGAAGGTCGGTCGCCTCGGTCCCGATCCGCATCGTCGCCTGGCGCGGCGTGTGGGTGTCGGGAGTGCGCACCAACTGGTCGCCGCGTGACGGCGGCAGGATGAACTCGGGGAGCGGCACCCACTGGTGGACCCATCGCCCGTCAGCGCAGCGGAACACGCCCCGCGGCGCGCGCGCATCGACGATCCAGCTCTGGAAGTTGGGGGCATCGGGACGTTCGACGCGCTGCCACGCAAATTGCGTGGTGCCGAGCACCCCTTGCAGCAACGACGTGGCGACGTGCTGTCCCCGGCCCGTCAGCTCGCGCACGCGCAACGCTGCGCTGATCGCCAACGTGGCCTGGTAGGCGGCGGCGAGGCTGACCCACGGCACGCCCGAGAAGAGCGGGCCCGGTCGTGGTGCCCCGACCTGACACTCCGACGGCGTCTCGAGATCAGGGAACGCCGGCGCGACACCACCCAGGCGCGCGAGGGTGCCACCCTCGACGCCGCGGCTCTCCCACTGGTGCCCGGTGCGCGCGGCGACCAAGGCATCGATGGCAGGGCGATCGGCATGACCTTCGTGGTCGCCGTAGCCGGTGATGGAGCAGTGCACGAGACGAGGGTTGCGCGCGTGGAGCCCCTCGTACTCGAGGCCGCCGCGGGCAGCCTCTCCGGGCGCGAACGACTCGAGGAGCACGTCCGCGTGCGACGCCAGCGCGACGACGCGCTCGCGATCGGACGGGTCGTCGAGATCGAGGAACGCACTCCGCTTGCCCCGGTGCCACACACGCGCACCGGACAGCGCGCGAGTCGGGTCGCCACCGGGCGGCTCGATCTTCGTCACGCGCGCGCCGTGGTCGGCGAGCAGCATCCCGGCGATCGGACCGGCGATCCCCTGTGACAGATCGAGGACGACAAGGCCGTCCAGCACTCCGTTCATCGGGTGGTCCGCGTGTCGCTCAGAGCTGCACGCCCGACATCCCCGGGTGCCGACCCACCGTCAGCGCCCCGAGGAACCCGCCGTCGGCCCACAGTGACTCGCCCGTGACGTAGCTGAACCGAGGGCTGTTGAGGCACACGAGCGGCCAGGCTTGTTCGACCGGATCCGAGTAGCGCATGATGATGCCGAGCGCGCCGTCGACGACTTCTTTGCCCGCGTTGGCGTGGAACGCCGGCATCATCGCCGACGCCGTCGGGCCCGGGTTGAGGCAATTCACGCGGATGCCTCGAGGGCCGTAGTCGACAGCGGCGTTCGCGACCCACTGGTTCATCACGACCTTCGAGAACCGGTAGCCGCCGATCGGCATCGCCTCGGGGTGCTCCTCGAGGTACTGGACGCGCGCGTCGAAGCCCTTGACCGCGAGGAACTCGGCGGTGGCCTCGAGCTCCTGCTGCCACCCGATCCCGGCCGACGACGCGATGCAGCCGATCGACGATCCCGGCGGCATGCGATCGACGAGCTGCTCGATCAGGTGCACCGCGCCGGTGAAGTTGGCGGTGGCCGTCTCGATCTCGGTGAACGGCGCGCCGGGGAGCCCGGCGCAGCTGAACACTGAGTCGATCGGCGCGTCGATCGCCGCCGCCGCGTCCTCGATCGATGCAGCTTCGAGCAGCGTCATCTCGATCGAGCGCGCCACGGGAACCGAGACCGGCTTGATGTCGAGGGCGACCACCTCGGCACCGAGGTCCACGAGCAGCCGCGCGGTCTGCTCCCCCATTCCGGACGCGGCGCCGGTGACGACGACGCGCTTTCCTTCGTATCCGAGCACGTCGTCCACGTCAGAGGTTCCAGACCCGCTTGGCGTTCCCCGATGTGATCAACTCGCGCTCGCGCTCCGGGAGCGCGGCGACGCACTCGGCGGCGACCAACTGCGAGTTGGGGAAGCTCGACACCGGGTGCGGGTAGTCACTCGACCACATGATGTTCTCGACCCCGATCCGGTTGCGGAACGGCTCGAACGCGAGTGCTTCCGCCTCGTCGATGAACGTGATGAAGACGTTTTTGTGGAAGTAGTGGCTCGGGAGCTCCTTCAGGTCGGGGAGCTCGTAGTCCTGGCGCAACACCATGTCGTCGACCAGGTTGAGCCACCACGCAATCCAACCCACGCCGGGCTCGACGAACACGAGCTTCAGGTCGGGGAACCGCTCGAGAACCCCGCCCATGATCCACATGCCGAGCGCCTCGCCGGTGCTCAGCATCGCCATCGGCACCATGATGGCGCTGCCGGGCGTCGGATCACGCTGCACGAGATCGTCGAGGCCGGTGTTCAGCCCGATGTGGCAGCAGATCGGCAGGCCGGTCTCCTGGATGAGTGCGAACAACGGGTCGTAGCGCTCGTGGTAGTAGTCGGGCAGGCCCAACTCGGGTGGGAACACGGGGAGCTGCAGCGACTTCGCGCCGAGGCTCGCGACGCGCTTCACCTCGGAGATCGCGCCATCGATGTCCTGGATGGGGATCTGGTACGACACGACGAGGCGCGAGGGATCCGGCGCCGCGAAGTTGCGCAGGACCTCGTTGAACGCGATGGTCGTGTCGTGCTGGCTCTCCTTCAAGTCGCCCCAGTAGCGGAAGAAGCTCAGCTCGCTGTAGATGACTTCGGTCTGCACGCCGTCGAGGTCCATGTCGGCGAGGCGCGCCGCGCCGTCGTGGTACCCGGGCCGCGCGTTGTTCTTGAACCGCTTCGGGTTCGGGCCTTCCTTGCGTTGACGCTTGGTTGCCCAGGCCTGGTTCGCCGCCCCGGCCCCGCCCATCATGCGCAGCATGAATCCCTCGACCGCCCGGTCGTACTCCTCGTGGTACTTCGTCGCGAGATGGGCCTTGATCGCGTCGTGGCCGACCTGTACGTGCGAGTCGGACGAGATGAGCTCGGTTGCGGTCATCGCGAGTCCCCCTTGGCGCTTGCCCTGCGTTGCGACAAGGTAGTTCCCTGCGAGCGGAAACCCAATTCTCGCTGCGTCAGTCGGCGAACGCCGTGAGGTAAGGCCGCACGAGACGTGACCGGTCCATCTCACCCGGTTGCCACCCCGGCACGAGGTCTCGGCCGTCGAGGGTGCGGACCTGTCGTTCGTGGTCGACCAGCAACGACAGGCTCGAGGCGACCCGACCGGTGAGCTCGCGCGGGTCACCACTGCACAGCACGAGCGCGGCCTCGACCATCGTCTCCATCGGTTCGGACCAGTCGTCCCGCACGCCGGCAACGGTCTTGGCGTTCTCCGTGGCGACGGCTCCCTCTGGCGCGAGGGTGTTGACGGCGATGCCGTCGTCGTGCAGCTCCATCGCGGCGCCGGTGGTGAAGCGGTCGAGCATCGCCTTGGAGCTCCCGTAGAGGCACTGCGCGCCGACCATCGGGATCGCGCGATACGGCGGCCCGACCTTCGGGGCGGCGCCCTGCGAGGAGATGTTGAGCACCCATCCGCGCCCGAGCTCGCGCATGCCCGGCAGCGCCGCGAGCATGAGATCCCACGCGGCCCACACGTTCACCTCGACCTGCTCGCGGAACGCCGCCGCATGCATGCCCTCGAACCGCAGCTCGAAGTGCCGGGCCGCGGCCGCGTTGTTCACCAGGATCTCGACCGGCGCGCCGAACTCGTCGCGCGCCGCCTGCACGATCGCGGATCGGTCGGCGTCGACGTCGGACAGGTCGGCGACGACTGCGACCGCACGCCCACCGGCGGCACGGATGCCGTCGACCGTCTCCTCCAACGACCCTGCGTACTCGCCGTCTCCGGCCCGTTGCGTGCGCGCGGTCACCGCCACGAGCGCGCCTTCCGCGGCGAACCGCTGTGCGATGCCGCGGCCGATGCCGCGACTCGCGCCGGTGACGACCGCCACCCTTCCCTCGAGACTCGCCATGACCGAAGCTCCCCCGTTTCCGCGGTTCGACCGCTGCTCAGCGAGCAGCTGGGATGATCCCACCGAGGCAGAACGCCCACACGTCGTCCGGCGACTCTCGTCCGGTGCGCAGGATGGTCGTGTGCACTGCGGCGGTGGCCGTGTGGAGCAGGATCTCGGCCAGGCGCCGACCACTGATGTCGTCGCGCACCTGCCCCGATGCCACTCCGCGCTCGACCGCATCGAGCAACACCGCGAGCTGCGGTTCGAGCGCATGCTCCAGGTCGGCCGGACGCGTCGAGGCCAGCGTCAGGTGGTAGAGCGCGAGCGAGCGCACCACGTCGGGCTGGAGCTGCCCCTCCCACTGGCTGGTGAGGAAGACCCGGATCTGCTCGACGGGGTCATCGTGCGTCTCCATCTGCTCGCGCTGCCAGACGGCGGCCGACGCGATGTACTCCTCGAAGAGCGCAAGCAGCAGCTCGTCCTTGCTCGCGAAGGTCTGGTAGAAGCTCCGCAACGACAGCTTCGACCGGTCGACGACCTCCTGCACGGTGAACTGCAGTCCACCGGTCTCCTGCAGCAGCTTCATCGCCGCCCGCACGAAACCGTTGCTCTTGTTCAGGGCGCGGCGGCGGGCATCGACGAGCGACCGGTCGAGCGCCCGCCGCTGCCAGCCGGCGAGCGCGTCACCGCCTGCAGGGCCGTAATCCGAGACCAGGGCGCGCTTGCGGGATGTCGGCTTCGCCACTCTCGTGCCCTTCTCGCAGTCCGCGGTGCCCGCTCTCGTGAACCGATCATCAGGCTACCGAAGAGCGAGAACGGTATGCCATGCTGCCGTGATGGCGCCGGGGCACGCGACCGATGGGATCACGGCTGTCGTGGCGGGCGACGCCGGTTTCGGCAAGGGGCTCATCGCGGCGCTGGAACGCCGGGCGCACCGAACGGTGCTGCTCCCGGCGGTGGACGATTCTGCCGACGCAGCCGCAGCGCTCGGGGCCGTCACCGGCGTCGCGGCCGTGGTCCACGTCTGCGGCGACGACACCGCGCTCGCGAGCGGTCCGCTCGTCGCGACCGACGCCGACGGTTGGGATGCGGCCTGCGAACGCGTGATGTGGCGAGCAGTGACCACGCTCCAAGCCGCGCACTCGCTGTTCTCACGCCGCGGCGGTGGGCGTGTCGTGGTGGTCACCGCCACCGCCGGGGTGAGCGGCGCGGCGCACGCCGTGCCCCTGCTCGCCGCGGTCGAAGGCGTCCGGGCGCTGGCGAAGTCGGCTGCGCGGCAGTGGGGCTCGCTCCGGATCTCGGTGAACTGCGTGTCGGTGCCCCTCGACCTGCTGGCGCCGAGCCACGCCGACCTCACGTCGTTCCTGCCACCGGCCGCGATCGCTCGCGACGATCCGCTCGATGACGTGGCGGGCGCGATCGAGTTCCTGGGCGGACCCGGCGCGCACGGCATCAGTGGTGCGACCCTCGTGGTCGACGGCGGTGCGGCGATGACGCCGTGAGCGCAGCGATGCTCACGGGTCGCACCGTCGTCGTCACCGGCGCGGCCGCCGGTGTCGGTCGCGGCATCGCACTCGCGTGCGCAGCTGCCGGCGCGCACGTGGTCGTCGCCAGTCGCCGCGAGAACGGGCTCGAACTGGTGGAGCAGATCGAGGCGCGCGGCGACGCCGCCAGCTGGGCGCAGTGCGACGTGACCGACCTCGAGTCCGTCACTCGCACCGTGCGCGACGGGGTCACCCGCACAGGCGCGGTGCACGCGGTCGTGCACAACGCGACCAGCAACCGTTCGAGCGAGCCCCACCGGCTCGAAGCCGTCGACCGAGCGCTCTTCGACGATCACGTCGCGGTGTCGTTGCGCGGGGCGTACCACTGCGCGGTCGCTTCCCTCGACGCCCTGCGCGCGTCCGGGGGCACGCTCCTCGTGATGACGTCTCCCGCCGGCATCGAGGGCAGCGCCACCCTGCCGCTCTACGCCACGATGAAGGGCGCGCTCCGAGGCTTCGCAAAGAGCCTCGCGCGCGAGTGGGCGCCCGAGGGTGTGACGGTGAACGTCGTGTCTCCGCTGGCCTTCTCGCCCGCGATGGAGCACGCCATCGCGGCCGACCCGGCGATGGAGGAGCGGCTCAGTCGTCGGGTGCCGCTGGGTCGCGTCGGCGACCCCGAGACCGACGTCGGCGTCGTGGTCGCGTTCCTGGTGGGTCCCGACGCGCGGTTCGTCACCGGCCAGACGCTCGGCATCGACGGCGGCCACTTCATGAGCATCTGAGTGATCAGCGACCAGCGAGTCGCTCCACGAGCGGCGTCACCGCGTCGAAGGACTCGCCCGGCGTCATGATGTACGAGATGCCGTAGCGGTCGCGCTTGCGTTCCAAGTCGTCGGCGATCTCGTCGAGAGTCCCGAACGAGAACTGCGGCGCGTCGGCCAGCCACTCCGGCGACACACCCTGCGCTGCCGCAGCGGCCGCGAGCGCAGCGTCTCGGTGCTCGGTGACGGTCATGAGCGAGAACACGGCGAGCTCGAGCGAATCGAACCGCTCGCCGGCCGCGCCGCGGATCCATTCGATCCGCTGGTCGTGGATCCCCTCGTCGGCGTTGCCGGCATCCGACATGATCTTCACCGCGTCGAACTCACCGGCGCGCTGGTTGGACGTGATCCCGATGATGTCGGCCTCGCGCGCCGCGAGCTCCAGCATGCGGCGACCGCCGGCGCCGATCAGCAGTGGAGGGTGGGGCTGCTGGAACGAGCGGGCAACGCCGGCGGGGGCGTCGATCGTGTAGTGCTCGCCGCGGAACGAGTACGGCTCGCCGGTCCACAACCCCTTCAGGACGCTCACGCTCTCGGTCAGGCGCGACACGCGCGTTCCCGGCGGATCGATCGGGATGCCCCAGAGGTCGTAGTCGGACCGCAACCACCCCGCGCCCATGCCCACCTGCAACCGACCGTCGCTCATGAGATCGAGCGTCGCGAGCTCCCTGGCGAGGACGACAGGATGCCGGTAGTCGTTGCCGAACACGTTGGAGCCCACTTGGATCGACGACGTGGCGCCAGCCATCACCGTCATCGCCACGAGCGGCGCCAGATCATCGGGACGGAAGTGGTCGGGCACGGTGATGGTCGAGAAGCCGCGGGCCTCGGCCTCACGCGCGCGGTCGATCAGCTCGGCCCGCGATGCGACCGAGTTGACGTGCGTCGCGAACCGGAAGGGTCGGGACATCGCGAGCCGCAGGTCAGCCGACGACTGCCAGGTCGTCGGCGAGCGTCGACGACTCGTAGATCTCCCGGATCGACTTCGCCACCGCTTCGGTGAGCGCCTGCTGTGGGGGCCGCGAGTCGGGGTGGTCGCCGACGGGCAACCCGAGCTGCGCGGCCGCGCACTTGAACGCACCACCCCAGTGCGTGAAGTAGTCGGGTCGCTCGGGTGCACAGGTCCAGTACCGCGTGAGCGCACCCTGGAGATCGTCGAGCCCGGAGCTCACGCCGTAGTCGATCGCCTCGCTGAGCTCGTCGTTCCAGATGAGATCCCAGTAGTGCGTCACCTGGCGATGGCGTGGCGTCTCCAGGAGGTAGCTCACCGTGCCCATCTGCACCTTCGACGTGAGCCCGTGGCGCAGCCACCCGGCCGGGTACACCGTCGTGTCGCACTCCCACACGACCATGCCCGGCACCAGCGCTTTCGTCTGCTTCGTGTGCCACGGTTGGAGGCTCCCGGCCTTGATCGCGCAGACCGCCGGGATCTCGTCATAGAGGCGAGCGACCTCGGCGGGCGTGAGCACGTAACCCGACGACGGCGAGTTCAGGATCCCGAGCGCGATGTCGGTGCGGCTGGCCACGTAGTCGAAGAACCGGAAGACACCCGCGCCTCCGTGCGCCTCCATCATCGGCGTCTGGAGGAAGCAGATGTCGCTCCCATTCGCCTCCGCATGCTGCGTGAGCTCGAGTGCATCCTGCACCGTCATGCTCGACGTGCACGACTGGATGATCGTGTCGGGCGCGATCGCGCGCGCAGTCTCCACCGTGGCCTCGAGCAGACGCTTGCGCTCCTCGACGGTGAGCGACCAGAACTCACCGTTCCCGCTGGTGACGAAGAGGAGTCGACGTTCGAGCGCACCGACGCAGTGGCGCACGAGCGCGCGATACGCGTCGAGATCGAGCTCGTCGCCGTCGCGCCCGCGGAACGGCGTGTACAACGAGTCACCGATCAGCGGTCGGTCGAGCTCGGTGCGGGCCCAGTCCTTGGCTTCACGAGAGCTCGCCATCGGTCAGCCTGCACTCCGACGCGGCCGGCGCGCAGCCCCGAACACCGGCGCGGTGACGACGCCGGGGGGCGCCTGACGTACGTACGGGAGTGCACGGAGCGCGGTCATGCCCACCATGAGGTGCCCTGCGATCGTGCCCGGCAGGCCCGGGACCGGCTCGTCGTCGACGGCCAAATCGAGCCGGAGGCGCGGCATCCCCTCGATCAGCACGCGGATCAACGGCGCGTCGTCGACCGACAAGTCCCACTGGGGGATGTCCTTGGTGACGACCCAGTACTCCTCGCAGACAAGGAACGGCGCACCATCGCGGTACCCGGTCCAGCTGAGGACCTGGCCGACGACAGTGCCCGCGCGCACGGTGCCGAGCGCCAGTTCGACGTCGTGGTCGATCACTGCGGTGTCCACCGAGCTGTCGATCCGATCGATCTCGACGCCCAGGACGTCGGCAGTGGAGTGGATCGCCTGCTCGTACTGCACGCTGATGGCGTGGTACATGGGGTTCTCGGCCGAGATCTCGCTCGGGTCCTTCCCCATCCCCATGAGTTCGAACAGCATCTCCGGGGTCGGCACCTTGGAGCAATCGGCGACCTCCCGCACGGTGATCGAGTCGATCGTCTTCGAGAGTCCGGTGATCGTCGCGGCGAGGCGCTCGAACATGAACCCGGGGTGCTCGCCGGTCGCGTGAAAGCGCGATCCGCCTTTCGCACACGCGGCGACGATGCGTGCCTCGGTGTCGGCGCCGTACGTTGGCAGGTGGCTGTAGGTCGTCGTCGTGATGACGTCCTTGCCCGACTCGAGAAGAGCCACGATGTCGTCGGTGTTGGTGTTGACGCCGTGTCCCTTGCTCGCAGCGTGGATCACCACGTCGGCGTCGAGCGCCACGATCGCGTCACGATCGTTCGTGGCGAGCACGCCGACCGGCTCGCGCCCCACCAGCAGACCGGCGTCGACTCCTGCCTTGTCTGGGCTGTAGACGAACAGTCCGACAAGGTCGAGCTCGGGATCGTCGACGATCTCCTGCAGCTGGGCGGCACCGACAGGACCCGTGGCCCACTGGATCACCCGCGTCATGACAGCCGCTCAGCCGGTCCGAGCGTCCCGGCGATGGTGCCGTGGAAGACCGTGCGGCTGGCGTCGGGCAGCGCACGCCGCGCTACCAGGTACTCCGCACCCACCCAACCCTGACGGATGTAGCGGCCGAACCGCAGGTAGGTCCCGGGGGCGCCGGACGCCGCCGGAACCATCTTGACGTGCTCGAGCGCTTCCTTCACCCCGGCGCCGGTGAGCGGCGCGGCGCCGGCGATGGCGAGGGCGATCACACGCGCCATGTCGTAGCAGTAGACCGGCATGAAGTACTCGGGCCGCTCGCCGTAGCGCGCCTCGAAGCGGTCGAGGAAGGCCTTGCCGACGGGGTTGCGCTCGTCGAACGAGTCCAAACCGATCCAGCCGGCGACCTGCTGCATCCACCAGTCGCTGGTGTACGCGAACTCGAACGCGGTCGTGGTGTAGCGCGGGGGGTCCCAGTCGATCGCGCCGAGTGCGTCGTTCATGCCGATCAGCCCGAGCCCGAACCCGACGTGGAAGACGCACTCAGGATCGCCGGCGCGCAGCTCCTGCATGGCTGCCTGGTGCTCCGAGGCGACCTGCGGGACGGCGACCTCGCCGGTGATCTTGAGGCCGGCGTCGACGCACGCGCGCCGCGCCACCCGGAGGTAGTCCTGTCCGATCAGCGACTGCTCGTACGCGATGCCGACACTCGTGCGGCCGTCGTGCTTCGCGACCGCGGCCATGATGACGGGCTCCTCCTCCATGGAGCCGTTGTTGAGCGCGAACACCCACTCGCCGAGCATGGTCTCGGTCGCCGCCATGGTGATGCACGGCACCTCGCCCAGCTCGTCGACGTAACGAGCCAGGGGCACCCCGTTCTCCGACACGTAGGGCCCGAAGATGACCACGCAGTCCTCGTCGACGAGCTCGTAGAACGCGTCGCGCACCGCGCGGAAGCTGCCGTTCGGCAACCCTTGGACCGCGCGCACGACCAGCTCGATCGGGCGTTCAACGATTCCGGACTCGACGAACTCGTCAAACGTGAGCTGCAGGGCGCGCAGCACCGTCGGATCGATCTTGTCCTCGCCCTCCACGTAGTCGGCCAAGAGGCCGACCTTGACCGGCGACACCTCGCTCATGGACAGCTCCCCCTGGTTGCACGCCGCTCCGGAACCGCTGTTTCAGCAATTCGGAAACGGCGTTATCGTAGCCCGGTCCCGGTACCCGCGCTGAGGGAGCACCCGTGAGCATCTCGTATTCGTTGGAGCTGCCGACCTCGCGAGTCGACGACGCCGCCGCGTTCGTGGCAGGGGACGCGGTGATGGAGGTGGCGACCGCCGCCGAGGCCGCGGGGTTCGCCGGGGTGCACGTCACGGACCATCCGGCGGGTGACGCGCGTTGGCTCGATGCCGGCGGACACCACGCGCTCGACCCGTTCGTCGCGCTCTCGTTCGCGGCGGCGGCCACTCGCGAGCTCAGGTTGCTCACCTACGTCTACATCGCCGCGTACCGCAACCCGTTCCTCGGCGCCAAGGCGGTGCTGAGCCTCGACGTGCTCTCGGGCGGCCGCGTGACGCTCGGCACCGCGGCCGGGTACCTGAAACCGGAATTCGCCGCGCTCGGCGTCGACTTCGAGGAGCGCAACGACCTCTTCGACGAGAACCTCGAGATCATGAAGCGCGTGTGGACCGGCGATGACGTTGCGCACGATGGTCGACATTTCAGCGCTCGCGGCGTGCGCATGCGCCCGGTGCCAGTGCAGCAGCCGCACCCGCCCATCTGGATCGGCGGCAACAGCGCGCGCTCGGTGCGACGCGCAGTCGAGTCGGCGCAGGGCTGGGCGCCGTTCAACACCTTCGGGTACGCGCAAGCATCGCGCACCGCGGAGATCGACGACGTCGCTCAGCTCGCGGCGCGCATCGAGGGCGCCCGGAAGTATGCCGCCGAGATCGGCCGGACCGAACCGCTCGACATCTGCTTCTCGGGCGGGCCGGTCGCCGACGAGCGCCTCCCCCTCGCCGGACGACGCGCGGAAGCCGAACGGCTCGGCGACGCCGGGGTGACCTGGATCGCGATCGCACTCGGCGGCGACGACAGGCGCGAGCTCCTCGACCGCGTCGCTCGCTTCGGCGACGAGGTCGTCTCCAGCTGAACCGCCATCGGCAGCCGCTCGCTGGACATCTTGTAATCGTTGTAGTGAAATGCCGTTCTCGGTACACGCCAAGGGGGGAACCGTGAGGAAGCGCCACTTCGTGGTCGGAGCCGTCGCGCTCGTGACCGCCACACTCGTGCTCGGCACCGCGTTCACAGCGACCGCGCAGTCCGAGAAGCCGACCGCCAGCGACGTGGGCGTCACGGCGAAGGAGATCCGCATCGGCGTGGTGGCTGACAACGACAACCCGTTCGTCCCCGGCATCTTCAAGGGTGCTGCCGATGCGGTGGAGGGTGCGGCGAAGTACATCAACGCGAACGGTGGCATCGCCGGCCGCAAGATCGTCGTCGACGTCTACGACTCCAAGCTCAACGCCAACGAGACGCGCAACGCGTTCATCGAGGCGTGCGAGAAGGACTTCGCGCTCGTCGGTACCACCGCGCTGTTCGTCACGCAGGTCGACGACCAGGTGAACTGCAAGGACAGCAAGGGCCAGGCGACCGGCATCCCCGACATCGGTGGCTTGATCACGAGCCTCGTCGAAGCCTGCTCGCCGCAGACGTTCTCGCCAAACGCCCCGCAGGTGCAGTGCGACACCGTGGGACAAGACCCCGTGACGTACCAGGGCACCATGGGACCGTTCAAGTACATCGTGGATCAACGAAAAGGCGATGCGCACGGCGCGCTCCTCGTCTCGAACGACACGCCGGACGCTCGGCGCTCCGGACTGGCCAACATGCTCATGGTGAAGAAGGCAGGCGTGAAGCCGGACGCAGAGGTCTCACTGTCGAGCCGAGACCCGCAGAGCGCGTTCACGCCGGTCGTGCAGGACATGAAGTCGCACGACTCGAACTTCTCGTACCTGGCGATGTCCCTCAACAGCGCGGTCCAGCTCCGACAGGAGGCCGCACTGCAGGGCATCCCCAACGACCAGGTGACCTGGCTGTGCCCGTCGACCTGCTACGACCACGAGGCCATGGCCGCCACGGGTTCCACCATGAACGGCGAGCAGGTCTACATGACCTTCCTCCCGTTCGAGGAGGTGAAGAGCAACAAGTCACTGGCGAACTTCGTGAAGTACACCGGCAAGGACAAGATCGACGGGTTCGGTGTGTCGGGTTGGGCGGCGGCGATGCTCTTCCAGCAGGCCATGGGCGACGTGGTGAAGAGCAACGGTGACAACGGAATCACGCGAGCGAACTTGTTCACCGCGCTCAACGCCACTGGTGAGTTCAATGCCGGTGGCTTCGTGAGCGGAGCGAACATCGGCACGAAGACCGGGAGCCCGTGCTACCTGCTGCTCGAATTCAACGACGGGAAGTACACGCGCGTGCACCCGACGAAGAAGGGCACGTTCGACTGCACGAAGTCGAACTACACCACGGTGAAGGGACCGGCGACCCCGTGACGGTCGCCCGATCCGATCACGACCTCATCACCGACGTGCTCGTGCGCTATGCCACCGGCATCGACACCAAGAACTGGCCGCGGTTCCGCACGTGCTTCACGAACGACGTGCAGGCTGACTACGGCGCGGGCGTCGGAACATGGACCGACGTCGACGGCATCACCGAGTACATGACGGTGATGCACCAGGACATGGTCGACACGAAGCACATGCTCTCGAACTTCGTGATCGACATCGACGGCGACACCGCGTCGGCGTCGACCTACGTGCACGCCGTGCTCGTCGTGTCCCACGAACCGTTGACCTGGTTCGAACCGGTCGGGCGCTACGAGGACCGCCTCGTGCGCACGCCGGACGGATGGCGGATCAGCCATCGCCTCTTCCATCCCACCCGGATGCTCTCGTCCCACCCGCTGCCCGGCTGAGTCGGCGCGTTCGCCGCGCGTCCGGGTCAGCCGTTCGGGTGCACGATCACCCGCGGCGGTCCCTGCGCCTTGCGGGCTTCGTCGAGCGCGGTCGGCACTTCGTCAAGGCCGATCACCCGACCGACGCTCGGGAGCGGGTCGAGCCGACCCTCGCAGACCGCGTCGAGCGTGCCGTACCAGTCGTCGGGCAACGGGCCACCGCCGAACTGGATGGTGACGCCCTTGCGCGCACCGTCGGTGCAATTGATCGTGTCGTCCGTGTACCAGGCGCCGGCGACGTAGATCCGGGTCCACATCTCGCAGGTCTCGACGAGCTGCTGGACGAGGCCGGGAGCGCCCACGCACTCGAACACCACCGGCGGCGTGGTGACGCCGCGCTCGCGAGCGGCATCGCGCCAGGCGTCGAAGGGAGCCTGGGTCGCGGGATCCACGAGGAGCCGCGCGCCGAACTCACGCGCGAGGTCGCGTCGGGTCTGGCTGTAGTCGGACACGATCACGGGATCGATCCCACGCTTGGCCAGGGCTGCGATCGCCGAGAGGCCGATCGCACCCGCGCCGATCACGATCGGGAGGTCGCCGGGAGCGATCCCCGAGCTCCGGACGTAGTACTCACCCACCGCGAACGCGTCGACGAGCGCGACCGCGTCGTTCGGGACGCCGTCGGGCACCGCACGCGTGAGTGCCTCCGAGAACAGCATGAGCTCGCCGAAGCTGCCCGGCGCGTCGGGGTGCTGACCGATGATGTGCATGCCGCTCTCCGAGAGGAGCATCGGCATGCTCGTGACGCGGGCGCCGACGGGGAACTGATCGCTGCAGTCGGGGCCGTGCGCGACCACCTCGCCCACGAACTCGTGGCCCATCACGATGTCGAGCTGAGCGTCGTACGACGACATGCCCGTCGGATCGTCGATCGCCTGCTGTGGGTGGTCCATGTAGTGGACGTCCGAGGCGCAGATCGCGGTGCTGAGGACGCGCACGAGCAGTTCGCCGGTTCCAGGTACGGGGTCCGGCGTCTGCCGCACTTCCAATCCGCCCCCGTGGAGCACGACAGCACGCATGATCTTCCTTTCGGTGTCAGCCGGTGAACCAGGAACCGGCGTCGTTGATCAGGAGCTGGCCCGTCATCTTCGAGCTGTCGTCGGAAGCGAGGAAGACGACCACACCGGTCATGTCCTCGGGCTCGAGCGTCGAGTGCAGCGCCGTCGACTCGGTGATGGTGTCGACGATCTCCTGGGGGACGACAGCCTTGGTGGCAGGCGACATGGTGACGCCGGGAGCGACCGCGTTGACCCGGATGTTCTTGACGCCCAGCAGCTGCGCCATGAACCGCGTCTGGTAGATCACCATCCACTTCGTCACGCCGTAGCCGGGAGGCGTGAGCACAGGGGGTGGTGACTCGGCGGTGGGCATGTACTGCGCCGGCATCGGCAGCGGGAACGCCGCCGTCGACGAGATGTTCACGATCGAACCACTCCCCTGCTCCCAGAGGTAGGGGATCACGCCGTTCGACGCGTTCAGGATGCCCATGTAGTTCACCGCCAGGAACTCGTCCCAGGTCGCGATCAGCTGGTCGAACATCAGTGCCGCGTTGTTGACGAGGCAGTCGATCCGACCGAATTCGTCGACCACCTGCTTCGCCATCCCGGCCATCTCGTCGGGAGACGTGACGTCGGCCTTGATCACGAGCGAGCGGCGCCCGAGCGCGGCGATGTCGTCCTGCACGTCCGTGGCCTGGTCGACGCGCTTCAGGTCGACGATCGCGACGTCGGCCCCTTCCGCTGCCAGCGCCCGCGCGTACGCGGCACCGATGCCCTGCGCGGCGCCGGTGACGATGCAGACCTTGCCTGCGAGACGGTCCCCCATGACGTGTGCTCCCCTTGGTCCGGAAACGAGCTTCCCGGATTTGGAAAGTATCAGTCCGCGACGTCGAGGCGCTACGGGCGACCGAGGATCAACCCGCTGTTGAGCGAGCTCACCAACGCGTGCTCGACCTCGGCGACCTGGTTGACCGCGGTCCCCCGGACCTGCCGGACGCCTTCCTGGATGCTGTTGAGCCCGTGGATGTATGCCTCACCGAGCAACCCGCCGTGGGTGTTCGTCGGCAGGGCACCGGCGATGTCGAGGTTGCCCTCCTTGACGAAGTCGACCGCTTCACCCGGACCGCAGAACCCGTACGACTCGAGCACGAAGAACACGAGCGGGCTGAAGTTCTCGTAGATCTGCGCGACGTCGATGTCGCCCGGGCCCAGCCCCGATCGGTCGAAGAGGAGTCGCGCGCACGCGGCCGCCTCGGGGTAGGTCGCGAGGTCGGGGTGGTAGTAGTTCGCGGTGATGCTGGCGAACCGGTGGTGGGCGTCGGCCGCAGCGACGATCGCCACTGGCGCGTCGACGTCGGCGGCACGGTCGGCGCGTGTCACGACGATCGCCACGCCTCCGTCGCTCTCCTGGCAGCAGTCGTAGAGTCGGAGTACCGGTTCGACGATCCACCGCGAAGCCTGGTGGTCCTCGAGCGTGATCGGCCGCTCGTAGAACCACGCCTTGGGGTTGGTGGCCGCGTAGCGACGCGCCGACACCGTGTAACGACCGAAGTCCTCGTTGGTGGCGCCGTACGCGTGCATGTACCGCCGAAACCAGAGCGCGTACATCTTGGCCGGCGTGTCGATCCCGAACGTGAAGTACCAATCGAGGGGCGCCGCGCCCATCGGACGCGCGTGCGGCTGGCCGAACCGGAATTGCGAGCGCTCGTTGAAGGCGCGATACACGAGCACCGTGTTCGCCATGCCCGCGTCGATCGCCGCAACCGCGTGCTGGACCGTCGCGCACGCACCGACGCCGCCGCCGGGCGTGCGCGACCACCAGCTGATCTCGTCGACACCGAGGTTGCGCATCAGCTCGAGCTCGTCGTTGCCGTCGACGGTGAACGTGACCATCCCGTCGACGTCACTCGGCGCGAGCCCTGCGTCGAGGATCGCGGCTCGACACGCCTCGGCCGCCAGCTGCATGGTGCTGCGCCCGGAATCCTTCGAGAACTCCGTGGCACCGATGCCGGAGATGATCGCGCCGGTCATGCGGAGATCCGGAAGCAGGGCATCACGGTCCCGTCCACATCGTGGAAGTCGACCTCCACCGGTCGGTCCTCGTACGGACCGGCATCGGGCGCGTCGACGAGGTTGGCGACGAGGCGCGTGCCTTCCTCCAACTGCACGAGCACGACGATGCGCGGCTCGTCGTCGGGTCGGTTCGGGTGCAGCGAGCTGATCCATGACACGACATGGCCGCGACCACTCGCTTCTGCGGCGTCGTGGGCCAGCGAACCGCACGTGCCGCACATCGGCGCGGGCGGGTGACGCAGGGTCCCACAGTCGGTGCACCGCTGGACGAGGAGCTTCCCCTCTGCGGCGCCGTCCCAGAAGAAGGCGTCGTCGACCGACGCCCGTCGTTGCTCGCTCATGCACTCACTCTGTCACGCGAGACACAGGTGCTCGCAGCTGGATAGGGTGCGACCTGTTTGACGAGAACATGATTTCCGTCTCGTGGGGAGGACGACGTGCATCGAGTCATCCTGTGGGGTCCGGGGCAGATGGGTATCGGGGCTCTCCGCGCGCTCATCCAGCACCCTGGCCTCGAGCTCGCCGGCCTCGTCGTGCACAGCGAGGCCAAGGAGGGACGTGACGCCGGTGACCTCTGCGGGCTGCCGCCCACCGGGGTCATCGCCACTCGCGACATCGACGCCGCGTTGGCGCTGGATGCCGACGCCGTCGCCTACTACGCAAGCGGTGACTACCGGTACCGAGAGGCCGCGGACGACATCGCCCGCTGCCTCCGAGCGGGCAAGAACGTCGTGACCACATCGCTGGTGCCCTTCTGCCATCCCCCCGCCGCCGAACCGGATCTTCGCGAGCTGTTGGAACGTGCGTGCCAAGCGGGCGGCACGACGCTGTTCAACAGCGGCGTCGAGCCCGGCTGGATCAACGACATGGTGCCGTTCGTGTTCAGCGCGACCTGCTCGCGCATCGACAAGATCACGATGCAGGAGATCCTCGACTACGCGCCGATCGCGCAGCCCGACATCATGTACGACTTCATGGGCTTCGCCCACCCGCCCGAGTACGTCACGCCGCTGCAAGAACCTGGGCGCCTGAACAGCTTGTGGTCACCGGTCGTCTGGGGGCTCGCCGAAGCGCACGGACTCCAGCTCGACCGCGTCGAGGACACGCTCGAGAAGTGGATCGCGCCAGAGTCGTACGAGACCGCGTCAGGACCGCTTCCCGCCGGGACCGTCGGCGCGATGTGGTTCCGACTCGTCGGCATCAAGGACGGCGAGGAGCGCATCGTGCTGGAGCACATCACGCGCATGGGTGAGCACTCGGGGCCAGAGTGGCCCCGGCACCCCTCCCCCCTCGGCGGGTACCGCGTCATCCTGGAGGGCATGCCGACGTACACCGTCGACATCGAGATGCACGGGCGGGGCAGCAACATGCGCGGGCTCAGCTTTGCCACGTTCATGCGCCCACTCAACGCGGTGCCCGCGGTGGTCGCCGCCGCACCGGGCATCGCCTCGTCACACGATCTCCCGCTGGTCGCCGGCGTGATGACCGGTGCCGAGTGGACCGGGATCATCCAGTGAGCAGCGTCACCGACGACCTCGACGGCAAGGTCGTCGTCGTGACCGGCGCGAGCAAGGGTGTCGGTCGCGGCATCGTCCGGTACCTCGCCCAGCGGGGTGCGCGCCTGGTGGTCTCCGCGCGGGGCCAGGCCGGCCTGGATGCGCTCGCCGCCGAGCTCGACGATCTCGGCGCGCCGCACGTCGCCCGCACCGCTGATGCCGCCGACCGCGAGGGCAACTTCGAGCTCGTGCGCGCCGGCGTCGACACGTTCGGAACCGTCGACGGCATCGTGGCCAACGCGGTGACGTCGACCGATCCGGTGAGCCTCGAGGCGCTGCGCGACGACGACCTCGACCTGCCGTTTGCCGCGGGCGTCAAGGGCACGGTCTGGCTCATGCAGGCCGCGTTCGCCATCATGCGGGAACGGGGTGGAGGCCGCATCGTGACGCTCGGCTCCAACGCGGCACTGGAGGGCGTCGCCACATACGCGGCGTACTCGGCGGCCAAGGAGGCGATCCGCGGCGTCACGCGCACCGCGGCGACCGAGTGGGGCCGCTTCGGCATCACGGTCAACTGCGTGTGCCCGGTGTCCGTCCGACACCACACCCCCGGCCTCGACGACCCGGAGACGCTGGCGAAGTTCGAACGGAGCTTCCGCCGTCAGCCGGTGCCGCGCGACGGTCGGCTGGAGGAGGACATCGCCCCGGTCGTCGGCTTCCTGCTCTCCGACGCGAGCGCGTTCATGACCGGCCAGACGCTGATGGCCGACGGCGGGCGCATCATGCTCCGCTGACCCGAAGTTCCCAGGAGGATTCCATGACGACGAAGGTCATCCAGTGGGCCACCGGCAACACCGGCATCTGTGCGCTCGAAGCCGTCGTCGAGGATCCCGAGCTCGAGCTGGTCGGGGTGCGGGTCTACGACGACGCCAAGCACGGCCGCGATGCGGGCGAGCTCCTCGGGCACGCGCCGGTCGGGGTCGTCGCCACCAACGACACCGACGAGATCCTCGCGACGCCCGCCGACGTCGTGCTCTACATGGGCAGCGTCGAGAGCAACCGCGACTCCTGCTTCGCCGACGTCGCGGCGCTGCTTGCATCCGGGAAGAACGTCGTCACCACCGGGAGCTCTTTCATCGATCCGCCTGCCTTCGATCCGGTGCTCGGCGACCGGCTCGCGGCGGCGTGCGAGAGCGGTGGTTCGTCGTTCCTCGGTGTCGGCCTGTTCCCCGGCTTCTGGGGAGAATCGGTCGCACCGCTGCTGTCGCGTTTGACGTTCCGGCGCGGGAACGTCGCCGTGCGGGAGACGCTCTCGTACGCCGAATACCCGAGCCGCGAGATGATCTTCGAGTCGATGGGCTACGGGTATCCGCCCGACGACCCCACTCCGATGTTGAGCGACCCGTCGCACGTGCGCGGCGGCTTCATCGGGACTGTCACCGTGCTCGCGAAGACGCTCGACCTCACCGTCGAGTCGGCGACGCCCTTCCGCGACACCGCGGTCACTCACGAGCGGCTCGAAGTCGCGGCTGGGGTGATCGAGGCAGGGACGGTCGGCGCGATGCGGCTCGGGATCCGAGCCGACTGCGGGCCGGTGCAGCTTGTCGTCGAGCACGTCACACGGATGGGGCCGGCGGTTGCACCGGACTGGCCCCAGGCAGAGGGCTACGAGCTCGAGTTCGACGGGGAGCCGTCGCTCCGATGCCACCTCGAACTCGGGATCCGGGGTGAGGCGCACGCGCTCATGGGCTGCCGCGCCACCGCGATGCACGCGGTGCACGCGATCCCCGCGGTGGTCGCGGCACCGCCGGGACTGTTCGACCTCGCAGACTTCACCGAGTTCGCCCTCACCCGAGGAGGGGTGCGATGACCGTGCGAGTGGTGCACTGCGGGACCGGACTCACCGGCAAAGAGGCGTTGCGAGCCATCATCGAGGATCCCGCGCTCGAGCTGGTCGGTCAGTACGTGAGCACTCCCGAGAAGGTCGGCCGCGACTCCGGCGAGCTCTGCGGGCTGCCACCGATCGGCGTGATCGCCACCGGCGACCTCGACGCCGTCGTCGCGCTGGGCGCCGACTGCCTCTGCTACGCGGGCGACGCGGTCGGCCGCGAGCTCGAGGCGGTCGAAGAGATGGCGCGCTTCCTGCGCTCCGGCACCAACGTGGTCACGTTTGCCGTCGTCGAGCTCTGCTACCCACCCGCGAGCCCGCCCCAACTGCGTGCGGTGATCGAGCCCGCGTGCGAGGAAGGGGGTACCTCGCTGTACGTCTCGGGGAGCGAACCAGGCGCGATGAGCATGAACGTCCCCGCGGCGCTCCTGTCCATGGCCGGAGAGGTGACCGCCTACCGAGAGCAGCAGTTCGCCGTCGACCTCGCGAACGACTACCCCCTCGAAGGGGTGCTCCGTGACTCGATGGGGTTCGGACAACCCGACGGATCGGTCCCACAACGAATCGCCGACGGCACCATCGAGGTCCGCTGGACACCGGAGATCGTGTTCGTGGCCGACCTGCTCGGCGTCGCGCTCGACGGCGTGCGCCTGGAGTGGGAGACCACCACCACGCCGGTCGACATCGACACTGCGAACGTCGGGCGCTACGAAGCGGGAACCATCTGCGGGTACTACTGGCAGTTGTCGGGCGTGGTCGCAGACCGGCGGGTGGTGACGGTCGAGTACATCGCGCAGATCACCCGTGATGCCCGGATCCCCGACCACTGGCCCCGGCTCCCCGACGGGATCAGCGGTGCGATCGCGATCGTCGTGGAGGGTCGCCCCGCGTTCACCACCCTCATGCTGACCGACCGGATCCCCGGGGAGCCGCTCCACGCGAGCATCCCCATGACCGCGCTCGCGGCGACCAACGCGATCCCGGCGGTCGTCGCGGCGCGACCGGGCCACCTGTCGCCGCGCGACCTCCCCTTCTATGCGACGCGTCGGAGCGGGTGAACGCGCCGACGTCGTCCACGACAACACCTGGAGGAACGATGCACATCAAGAAGGTCTCGACGATCATCGAAGAGCTCGCAGATCGTGAGGCCATCCGCGACTGCCTCGAGTTCTATTGCCGCGCCTGCGACCGCGGCGACAGCGACCTGATGCGTCAGGCCTACTGGCCCGATGGCACCGACGACCACGGCATGATGCCGGTGATGAGCGCGCAGGAGTTCATCGACCTCATGGACGGCGAGGGCGCCCCGGGCATCGAGGCCACCCAGCACATGCTCGGAGGCAACATCCTGATCGACGTCGTGGGTGACGTCGCGTACGTGGAGTCGTACGTGCATGCATTCCACCGTTGCCGGCGCGACAACGGCGAGCGGTACGACATCATCACCGGCGCTCGCTACATCGATCTCATGCACAAGCGCGATGACGAATGGCGGATCTTCCGCCGCGTGTGCCGGATCGACTGGCTGCGCGAGTGCGCCGACTCGTACGACATGGCGCTCGGGTTCCAGGGCGCGCCGTTCAAGGAAGGCGCGCACAAGCCCGACGACGTCAGCTACGAGCTCCTCGCGCACGGCAGCTGACGACGATCGGAGCCCCTCGACCGGCGCCACGACCGGTTCGAGCGCGTGGACGGCGTATGGCGCTTCACGTTCCGCGACGTCTCGCGCATCGCGCCCCGACGTCCACCCGCACCGGCGATGTGATAAGACAGTTTCTGACCGTCGAAAAGTTCGTTCTCGGTCGCTTATGGGGGGAATCATGATTCGTAAGAGCCGCAGGTCAGCCACGGCCTTCGCACTCGCCATCGTCGTCAGCCTCGGGCTGGTCGGCGTGGTCACCAGTGGGGCATCCGCGCAGAGTGGGAGCGCCCCAGGCGTGACCGGCAAGGCCATCAAGATCGGCTACATCTGGTCGGAGACCGGTGTCGCAGCGTCGTCGTTCACGGGCATGGGTGACGCGTTCCAGGCTCGGATCGACAGCCAGAACGCGAAGGGTGGGGTCAACGGCAGGAAGATCGAGACCAACATCATCGACGACAAGTCCTCCGGCGCGAACCTCACCGCCGCGAAGGACCTCGTCGAGAACGGCGACGTCTTCACCTTGGTCAACGACTCGTCCTTCGGGTTCCTCACCTGGCGCTACTTGCTCCAAGAGGCCAAGGTTCCGTACATCGGCGGCGGCTTCGACGGCAACTACTACAGCCAGGCCGGCAACGAAGACGTCGTGTCGGTGCTCGGCAACGTCTCGGCCAATGCCGACCTGACCTCGATGATCTTCGCCAACGCGATGAAGAAGAAGGGTGCCACGAAGGTCGCGGCGCTCGCCTACGGCGCTTCGGCCTCGTCCGCCGGTTCTACGAAGGCCAACCAGAACTACGCGGTGCCGGAAGCCGGCATGGAAGCCGTCTACACCAACACGACTGTCGATTTCGGCAGCTCGGATGTCGGGCCGCTGGTGCTCGGCATCAAGAACTCGGGCGCCGACGCGGTCTACCTGCCCATGGCCGCGGCCACCAACATCGCGGTCGTCCAGGGTCTCCAGCAAGCGGGCGTGAACATGAAAGCGAACATCATCGCGACCGGCTACGGACAGGAACTCCTCGACTCGCCGGCCGCGTCGACGTTCGGTCCGGAAGACCTCTTCTTCCTGCAGACCAAGCCGATCGCGGTCAACGACAAGGCGACCAAGCAGTTCCAGGCCGACCTGAAGAAGTACGCCAACTACACCGGTGTTCCGAGCTACGGGCAGTACCAGGGGTACCTCGCCGCCGATCTGCTCGTCGCAGGACTCGAGGCCGCAGGTAAGAACCCGACCCGAAAGAGCTTCATCAACGGGCTGCGAGGAATCGGCGAGTGGGATGGAGCCGGCCTCACCTGCCAGCCGATCGACATCAGCCTGGAGAACTTCGGGAAGCAGCCCAAGCAGAACTGCGCCTACTACTCGAACGTCAAGGACGGGAAGTTCGTCACCGCCTTCGGCGGCAAGCCCATCGTCGGCAAAGTCGTTGGTTCGCCGGAGGCCATCGCCGAGAACAACGCGAAGGGCCTGCCTGCAACGACCACGGTACCGACGACCGCGGCGCCCTGATCCGCGTCCCCACCTTCGCTCAGCCGGTACCGATGCCGCCGGCTCGGGCGAAGGTGGGGACCGGTTCCGTGCGCCCGAGCACGAGGTCGGAGCCCTTCTCGGCCACCATCACGACCGGCGCGTTCGTGTTGCCGCTCGTCAGGGTCGGGAAGATCGACGCGTCGATCACGCGCAGCGCGTCGACGCCCCGCACCCGTAGGTCGGCATCGACGACAGAGCGGTCGTCGCCGCCCATGCGGCACGACCCGACCGCGTGCTCCCCGCGCCAACTCCCGTACCGCAGGAACTCGCGCATCACGTCGTCGGAGTCGACGACGGGACCTGGGATGCGCTCGTCGAGCACGTGCTTCGCCATCGCCGGCGCTCGCATCAGGTCCCGGGTCATGTTGCACGCTTCGACGAGCCGGTCGAGGTCGCGTTGCTCGCCGACGACCTCGTGCTCGATGCGGATCCGGTCGGCGGGATCGTTGCTCCGCAGTGTGATCGTGCCCCTGCCGTCGGGATGCAACACGCATTGAATGACGTTGACCGCGGGTCGGTCGTGGAGCATGACCTCGTTGACGTCATGGACCGAGTCGTCCGACTCCCCGCCGGCGAGATCGGGGATCTTGAACGCCAGCGGCGAGAAGGTGAACTGGTAGTCGCACGGGCCGGACGACATGGTCGGCGATTGCGTGAACAGGAGCGCGTGACCGGGCGCCGAGGCCGCGGGCCCCGACCGGTGCAACACGTACTCGAGCCCATGGCGCACAACTGCTGACGGACCGACGTCGACGTTCAACGTCGGGATGTCGACGTGCCAGCTCATCATGGAGTGCGGATGCTCCTGCAGGTTGTGTCCCACATCCGCGTGGTCGGCGACAACGGGGATGCCGAGCGCAGCGAGGTGCTCAGCAGGTCCGACGCCCGAGAGCATGAGCACCTTCGGCGACGCCAACGTGCCGGCGGCGACGATCACCTCGCGTTCGGCGTGCGCCCGCCGCCGCTCTCCGCCCACGACGTAGTCGACGCCGATCGCTCGACCGCGTTCGATCACGACGCGCTCGACGAACGCTCGGGTCGTGATGCTCAGGTTGCGGCGCCGACGCGCGGGGAGCAGGTAGGCCATTGCAGTGCTGTGGCGCAGACCGCCGCGCTGCGACAGCTGTGCCTGGGCCACGCCGACGTGACGCGCCGAGTTGTAGTCGGGGTTGTAGGCGTAACCCGCTTCGAGCGCGGCGGCGATGAACTCGCCGGTGAGCGGGTGGATCCCGCGCAAGTGCGACACATGCTGCGGCCCACCGGCGCCGCGGTACGGGTCTCCGGGACGCTCATAGGTCTCGGCGCGCAAGAAGTACGGCAGCACCTGCGCGTAGTCCCAGCCCTCACATCCGGACGCGGCCCAGCCGTCGAAGTCGCTCGGATCGCCACGAACCCACAGCATCCCGTTGATCGAGCTGCTGCCGCCGAGCACCTTGCCGGCCGCCCAGTGGTCGACTGCGCCGTGGCGCGACGCGTCGGGCTCGGCCTCGTAGCGCCAGTTGTACTTCTTCTGGAGCCGCATCAACCCGGCCGGCACGTGGATGTACGGCGACAGGTCGTTCGTCCCGGCCTCGATCACTAGGACTCGGTGCGCACGATCGGCCGAGAGGCGGTTTGCGAGGACACAGCCCGCGGTACCTCCGCCGATGACGACGTAGTCGAAGGTCTCCTCGCTCATCAGGCGCCGGCCGACGCGCCCGTGAGTGACGGCACGCGCGTGGTCGTGAGGAGCGCGGAGACGTCGGGCAGGTCTTCGAGGTGCAGCGCGGCCTCGAGGAAGTGCTCGATCTCGTCGCTCCCCAGCCGGTCGCCGACGAGCGCCCGGAACTTCTCGATGACCTCGTCGGTAGTGAGCGGGTTCCTGATCGCGCCCCGGTTCGGCGGTGTGACCCGGTTGAGCGTCTCCCCGTCGGCGAACCGGACCTCGACCTCACTGATCATCACGTCCTGATAGCGCTCGTCGCCGACCACCTCGACGTGGGAGTGCAGCTCCTGAATCCGGGGATCCGCGAAGTGGCGCTCGAACTCGATGCAGTACTCCGGGAGGACGATGTCGACACCCGACAGGACGACGGCACTGTTGTACCGCACGTCGAAGCGCGCTTCGTTCTCTGTCATCGGGCGAGGCTGCTTGTCGAGCAACGGCGCGACGTCGACGGACATGCGGTGCAGGATCTCGGCCGAGCGCATGCGATCGTCGCCGTATTCACGACGCAGGTCGGCGAGTGTGTCGAGCGCCGCGTGCATCATCCCGCAATTCGCGTGACGCTTGCGCGACGCCATGTCGATGATCCACGAATCGGTGTCGGTGAGCAACTCGTAGTCGAAGCCGGTCGACACGCTGCGGAGGAAGCCGAACTTGCTCTCGAGCAGCCGCTCCGGTCCGGTAATGCCGGCGGCCGCGTACCGAGCGCCGATCATGCCGGGGGTGGGTGGCCAGCCGGCGAGCATCATGGGCTTCACCGTGCCTCCGTCGCCGTAGAAGGTCTCGGCACCGTTCCATGCGGCGACGGCACCGGCGATGGCGAGCGCCTCGCCGAGCGCTTGCTCGTCGAGATGGAGCATTCGGGCTGCGGTCGCCGCGCAGGCGATGGCGTTGGGGATGCCGCACGGGCCGATGGCGACGTCCTCGTACGAACGGACGTGCCCGTAGTACCCGTGCATGATGTGTCCGGCGAGCTCGATCCCGGCAATCGACGCCTCGAGGAACTCCGCGCCCGTGGCGCCGGTCGCTTCGGCCATGGCCAACGCCGTGGGGATGACGGCCTCGCTCGCATGCCCGCCGAGGAGGTCGTACACCTCGAGCACGTCGAGCATGTAGCCGTTCACCCGCGCGGCCGCCTCACGGGACATGCGCTCGCCGAACGCGACGACGGTCGACTCCTTGGGTTCGGTCTCGCGTTCGGCCACGACCATCCGCGCAACCTCGGGCAGCTGCGCTGCCGCGATCATGCAGCCCATGTTGTCGATCACAGACAACTTCATCTCGTGCAGGATCTTCTCCGGCGTGGTCGCGACCGTGATGCGGTGCGCCTTGCGAGCGAAGATCCGAAGGATCGGCTCGTTCGCGAGCGCGGTCTCGAAACAGTCCATGTCCGCTCCTTTGTGCTCACGCGGCTACGTGCGGTTCACACCAAGGTTGAATGCCTGGCCGGTCGTCCCGGTCGTCGGGAGCGTCACCATGTAAAGCGCGAGCGACGCGACGTCTTCCGGATCCTTCAGCCACTCCCCCACGTGCGCCACGTGGTCGAGCACGATCTGAGGCGTCTCCTCGCCGACCTGGCCGATGGCGGCGGTGCGCACCATTCCGGGCAGGAGCTCGTTGACGGCGATCCGGTCGCCGCGCAGCTCGACCGCGAGGATCTGGCGCAGCAGCGCGACGCCGGCCTTCGCCACGCCGTATGCCGCCACCCCCGGATCGGTCTGGTAGCTCGTGCTCGACCCCATGAACACGAAGTGGCCACCGCCGTTCGCGCGCAGATGGGGCACGGTCGCCTTGGCCGTGTTCCAGTGACCATTGAGGTTGACGTCGACGGTGCCGGACCACTCCTCCGGCGACATCTCGAGGGTCGGCCCGAACGCCGAGGGTCCGCCGGCGTTCGACACCACGATGTCGAGGTGGCCGTACTCGGCGACGGCGGCGGCCGCGGCCGCATCGACCTGGTCGAACTTCGTCACGTCGGCGGAGATCGAGCGCGCCGTGCCACCCGCACCCGTGATGTCCTCGACGACGGCGTCGAGCGGCTCGCGCCTGCGCCCCACGAGCACGACCGACGCGCCGGCCGCGGCGTAGGCGCGGGCGATGCCGGCACCGATGCCGGTGCCACCCCCGGTGATGAACGCGACCTTGCCGTCGAGCACACGTTCTCCCATCGCCGTCATCCGCTCACCGGCCACGCCAATTGCAGATCGGGAATGAACCGCAACGGGGGTGGCCCGAAGCGCACTTCGTACCCAGGCGCGAGCCCGTACTCGGGGATGCGGCGGTGCCACTCACGGAGCGCGATGCGCAGCTCGCGACGAGCGAGGTGCGAACCGAGGCACCGGTGCACGCCACCTCCGAACGTGAGATGCCGATTGACGTCGCGATCGAAGCGCACCTCGAGCGGGTCGGGCACTGACTGGGGATCGACGTTGGCGGCGCCCATGTTGACGTAGACGACGTCGCCCGCGCGCACCTCGTGGCCCATGATCGTGCACGCCTGCCGGGCCCAGCGCGCCTGGATCGGCGTCGGCGGGTTCCAGCGCAGCAACTCCTCGACCGCGTTGGGGATGATGTCCGGTTGCTCGACGATCTGGCGGCGGTGGTCGGGATGTTGCGCGAGGAAGCCCCACGCGCACGTCATCGAGTCGGCCACCGTGTCGAGGCCGGCGATCAGCAGCATGAAGCAGATGTCGAGGATCTCGTTGCGGGTGAGCTTCTCGCCGTCGCTCTCCGCGTCCACGAAGTGGGTGAGCAGATCGTCCTGCGGGCGCGCGGCGCGCTCGTCGAGAATCGCGTCGAAGTACGCGTAGACCTCCTGCCCGGCGTCGAGCTGGACCTGTGTGCGCGCCGCGTTGGTCATCTCCGGCGTCCCCGGGCGGATGAGCCCGTCGCGCAACCGCAGGAAGGTGTCGAGCTCCTCCCAGGGCAGGCCCATGAGTCCGAGGAAGACCGACGGTGGGAACTTGTCGGCGACCTCCTCGGTGAAGTTGCAGTGACCGCGGTCCATGAACTGGTCGATGAAGTGGTTCACGCGGTCGGTGACGTCCTGCTCGATCGCGTCCATGCGCTTGGGTGCGAACAACGGGTCGAGCAGCTTCCGATAGTTGACGTGGGCCGGCGGGTCGATGCTGATCGGGAGGAGCGGCCGCGTGTTCCCCTGGTCGATGAGATCCTCGGCCGCGAACACTCCGGGGTTCTTGGTCACTTGGTCGACGAGCGCGCGGCTCGTCACCATCACCCGCCCGAGCACGTCAACCGCGCCCAACTGGGCGAGGGCGAAGTCGCGGGGCTGTGGCTCCACGTCGTCGTACAGACCGCTCTCGCGGGAATTGGCGGTGTCGAGCTTGGTGAGTGGAGCAGAGGCGGTGTCGTCCTCGTGATAGGTGATCACGACGTACTCGCTGTCCACCGCTTCCCCCTTCCCGACCCTGGAGGGTCGGACATCAGCTGTTCGCTTCACGAGAACCGCGTTATCATGCCGCCCCGGACGAGTACACCGCAAGGAGGGAACCATGGCGCTGCGAGTCGTGCACTGTGGGTCGGGCGGAGTGGGCACCAGCGGGCTCGCGGGGATCATCGGCCACCCTGATCTGGAGCTGGTGGGCCAGTACGTGTGGTCCCCCGAGAAGGTCGGCGTCGATTCCGGCGCGCTGTGCGGGCTCGGCGACACCGGCGTGCGCGCCACCGACGACTGGGACGAGCTGCTCGCCCTCGACGCCGACTGCCTCTCGTACTTCGGCAACACGGTGGGTCGCGAGGTCGAGTCGGTCCAGGACATCTGCCGGTTCCTGGAGCGCGGCACCAACGCCGTGACCATCTCGATCTACCCCTGGGGCTACCCGCCCGGCATGCCACCCGAATACGGCGAACCGGCGACCGCCGCGTGCGCCAAAGGTGACAGCACCGCGTTCTTCTCCGGCATCGATCCAGGCTGGGCGACCACCGACCTGGCGATCGCCTCGCTCGCCTGTGCCGACGTCGTCGAATGCGTGCGCGTGCAGGAGCTCGGGTGGATGGGCGACTACCCGGCCGAGTTCGTGTGCCGCCAATACTTCGGGTTCGGGCAGCCCGCCGACTACGAGCCGATCTACATCTCTGGCGGGTTCCTGAAGACCATGTGGGCCCCGACGCTGCTCCACCTCGCCGACGTGCTCGACGTCGAGGTCGAGGACTGGAACATCGTGTACGAGACCGACTCGGTGGATCACGACGTCGAGACCGGCTTCGGCACCGTCGCCGCGGGCACCACGTCGGTCGTGCACTTCGAGCTGCAGGCACTCAACGGCGGCCGCCCGATCGCGATCGTCGAGCACGCCGATCGCGTCGCGCACGACGCCGGACCACAGTGGCCGGCGCCCTACGGCCCGGAGGCGATGTCCTACCGGATCGAGGTCGAGGGCGCCCCGAACTTCACGTTGGAGCTGAACTTCGACAGCCCGAGTGGCTACCGGATGACCGCGATGCCGGCGATCAACGCGATCCCGGCCGTGTGCGCAGCCGAATCGGGTGTGCAAGGACCGCTCGAGATCCCCCGGTACTTCGCGCGCAACGCCCGTCGCTGATCCGTTCGAGGCGCCGTCACCGCACGAACGGGCCCGGCTTGCCCGCCTTCTCGAGATCCGCGTACGGGTCGTACACCTTCGCGATCGGGTACGGATACTTCTCGTACGTCGGCTTGTCCGCCAGGCCCGACACGCGTATCAGGCTGAAGACGCCGACGGGCAACAGCATGCTGCTGACCACGAGGATTCCTGCCACCACGACCTGACGTCCCGACGTCGCGTGCCGGTGGCCGTGGCGACCGGGCAGGAGTCGCGCCAGCTTGGTCAAGACCACCGACCGGTTGTCGGCGTCGCGGTAGCAGAGGAGCGCGATGGTGGCGAAGACGAACGGGTCGTACAGCAGGATGAGGAACGGCAGCTGCACGTGCCCGAGGTGGATGACCGGCCCGAAGAACTGGGTGTACACCAGCGTGCCCGCCTGCATCCACTGCCACTGGAGCAGCGCGTTGAGCGGGAGGCACACGATCCACGCGCCGACGAACAGTGACAGCAGCGGGTGACGCCCGATCCAAGACGTCGCGGACACGCGGTTGAGCACGAGCCGGGTGACGATCCAGTACAGCAGCAGGCCGCTCAGCACGTAGTACGCGGAGTAGCCACCCAGCAGCGACAGCGCCGGCTCGCCGAGCGGCGTGTTGCGGAACCAGGCCCACGTCGTCGGGAGGTGCGGCGTCTCCGGGTTGAGCGATGCGAACGTCGCCCAGTTCGCGATCGGGTCGATCAGTCCCGTGAAGAGCGTCCCGACCGCGATGATCAGCGCCCAGTGCATGCGCCGTTGCTTCCACGACAGCCAGCCGAGGAACCCGAACAGACCCACGACCAACGACGACATCACGATGCTGGCTGGCACCGCCTTGGCCATCGGCGAGAACGGATACGGCGCCTTCCCCGGATTCGGGTTGGCCAGGCGCGACCCATCGGGGAGCCCCGTCTCCATCGAGAACAGCACGATCAGCGCCACCGCGGCGAAGACCACCAGGAACACGGTCCAACCGAAGCGCGACGAACGTTCGGGTGGCGTGGTGGCGACCGGTCGCTCGACGACGGCGGTCGTGCCTCTGCTCCGCACCGACGCGTCCATGCTCGTCCCTCCCATGCCGCTGGGCCCCCCGAGCGACGCGCGGACCATAGCCCAATTGTCTGCTGGTGAACATGAGAACTCTGCTCAGGAAGAACCTCGATTACACAACCCGGCGCGGCTGTGCGAGCATGCGCCGATGCTCGAGGACAAGACCGTCGTGGTGACCGGCGTCGGAGCCGGGCTCGGACACGCGGTGGCGGTCGGCGTGCTGCGCGACGGCGGTCGCGTCGTGCTCGGAGCCCGGGACGGCGACAAGCTCGCCCGGCTCGCGGCCGAGATCGATCCGAGCGGAGACCGGGTCGCCCATCAAACGACCGACGTGACCGATGCCGAGCAGTGCCGGGCACTGATCGCGCTCGGCGGGGTCGGCCTTTGGCGGTGTCGACGGCGTCGTGCAGGTGGCGGCAGACGAGGTGATGGGCGGCATCGCGCGCACGAGCGACGACGAATTGGCAGCGCGTCCTCACCACCAACGTGATCGGCACGATGCACGTGCTCGCAGCCGCCGCCGACGCGATGGGCGAACACGGTGGCTCGCTCGTGATCATCGGTTCGCAGACCTTCCGGACGTCGTCCGGCGCCGCGCAGCAGACGGCGTACGCGGCGTCGAAGGGCGCGCTGCACTCGGCGATGTTCCACGCCGCCTGGGAGCTCGGCCCGAAGAAGATCCGCGTCAACATGGTCGTGCCGTCGTGGATGTGGGGACCCGCGGTCCAGGGCTTCGTACGTGCGCAAGCCGAGCGACGCGGCGTCGAAGAGGACGTGATCACCGCCCCCATCAAGGCCGCGATGCCTCTCGGGGAGATCCCGACCGTCGAGGACGTCGCCGACGCGGCCATCTTCCTGTGCTCCGATCGGGCGCGCACGATCACCGGCCAGACGCTGTTCGTGAACGCCGGGAATTTCATGACATGAGCCGCACCGTGCTCGTCACCGGAGCGACCCGCGGCGTGGGCCGCGGCATCGCCGACGCGTTCGCCCGCCGCCAGGACCGACTGATCATCGTCGGACGCAGCACCGATGCGTCACCGAACAAGGTCGGGCTCCCGGGCACGCTCGAGGGGGTCGCCGCCGAACTGACGGCGGTTGGGAGCGAGGTGCACACGATCGCCGCCGACCTTGCCCGCACCGAGGAAGCCGAACGCGTCGTCGCCGAGGTGCGCGCTGCGTGGGGCACGCCCGATGTCGTGGTGAACAACGCGGCCGCCACGTTCATCGGGCCGTTCCTCGACATCCCGGTCTCGCGGTGGAAGACCGCGCTCGGACTCAACCTCCTCGCGCCGGTCGCACTCACCCACGGCTTCCTGCCGGACATGCTGGCGCGCGACTCCGGACGCATCATCAACATCACCTCGGCGGCCGCCCGCACGAGGGAGATAACTTCGAGTGACGTGCCCCAGCTCTCGTACGCGGCGAGCAAGGCCGCGCTCGACGCGTTCTCCTACGGGCTGATGCAGGACCTGGAGACGACGGGCATCGCGTTGGATCTCGTCGCGCCCGTCGTGCTCACCGAATCGGTCGAGTACCACCTCACCGGCGAGCGGTTCGACGACCTCAAGCGACGCATGGCGCCGATGGACACGTTCGGCGAGGCGGTCGCCCGGATCGCCGACCAGCCACCCGAATTCCGGGGGCACTATCTGGAGAACCACGACCTCGAGGGCCTCGGGTTCCTCGAGGTCGACTGACACCGCACGAAGGACGAGGGGGCACACAGATGTTCACGATGCGCTTCGACATGCGCGCACCCGCCACCGGCGCGCCCGCACCCGATCTGTACCGGGCCGCGCTCGAGATGTCCGAGTGGGCCGACACACGCGGCTGCGTCAGCGTGATCATCTGCGAACACCACACCTCGAGCGACGGCTACCTCCCCTCGCCCATCGTCCTCGCGAGTGGAATCGCCGCCCGCACGACCATGGTGCCGATCATGATCGCGGCGGCGCTGCTGCCGCTCTATCACCCCGTGCGACTCGCCGAGGAGATGGCGGTGCTCGACAACATGAGCAGCGGGCGGGTCTCGTACGTCGCGGCCATCGGCTACCGACCGGCCGAGTACGAGATGTACGGCGCCGACTTCCATCGCCGGGGCCGCATCGGCGAGGAGAAGCTCGAGGTGCTCCTGCAGGCGAAGACCGGTGAGCCGTTCGAGCACGACGGCCGGCGCATCCACGTCACGCCGGCGCCGTTCACGCCCGGCGGCCCACTCGTCCTCTGGGGTGGGGGCAGCGCGGCGGCGGCGCGGCGAGCCGGCCGCTTCGGTCTGGGGTTCCTGTCACAAGGGGGCCCCGCGAACCTCCAGGCCGTGTACGAAGCAGCGGCGCGGGAAGCGGGCCACGAACCGGGCATGTGCCTCGTCCCGCCGATCGACCAGCCCACCGTCGTCTTCGTGGCCGACGACGTCGACCGGGCCTGGGACGACCTGGGGCCCTACCTCATGAACGACGTCCGCGGCTACGCCGAATGGAACGAGGGCGACACGACTACCGCGAACATCTCGTTCGTGCAGACCGCCGAGGAGCTGCGCGCCGAGAACCGCAGCCATCGAATCTTCACCGTCGACGAAGCAGTCGAGCTCGTGCGCGGCGGCATGCCCCTCGGCCTGCACCCCCTCGTCGGTGGCGTGCCACCGGAAGTGGCGTGGCCCTACCTCCGCAGGGTGGTCGACGAGGTCATGCCTGCGTTGTCGTGACGCGGCCGGCCTCCGCCGCCGCCGCCACCTGACCTGCGCCGCGCTCGGCCGCCAGCAGCACGCCCTCGACGATGCTCTGGTAGCCGGTGCACCGGCACACGTTGCCGGAGAGCACCTCGCGCACCTCGCCCTCGTCGGGCGACGGGTTCTCGCGCAGGAGCGCGAGCGCCGACATCACGAAACCCGGTGTGCAGAAGCCGCATTGGAACGCGTGGCGATCGCGCATCGCCTCCTGCAGGGGATGGAGGTGCTCCGGATCACCGAGCCCTTCGACGGTGAGGACCTCCTTGCCGCGTGCTTGCATCGCGAGCATCAGACAGGAGCGCACCGAGACACCGTCGACGATCACGGTGCAGGCACCGCACACGCCGTGTTCGCAGCCGAGATGGGTCCCCGTGAGACCGAGCTTCTCGCGCAGGAAGTCGGCCAGCGTGATGCGAACCTCGGCGTCGGCGCTCAGTCGTTCGCCGTTGACCACCATCTCGATTGCTTCGCTCACGCCTCTCCTCCTGCTCGCGCCACCGCGCTGGTCAATGCTCTCCGCGCGGCGACTGCCGCGAGGTGGCGCCGGAACTCCGCGGAGCCATGGAGGTCCGAGGCCGGCTCCAGGTCCTTGGTCGCTTCACGCGCCGCCGCCTCGATGACGCCGGCGTCGGCTGGTTGACCGGCGAGCGCAGCCTCGGCTGCAGTCGCCCGCACCGGCCCGTCGGACACACCCATGAAGGCGAGGCGTGCGCCACCGATGCGTCCGTCCTCCACGGTGACCATCGCGGCAGCGCCGACGAGCGCGAAGTCACCGTGGCGACGCGCGATCTCGTGGAACGCCCAGCCGGCACCAGGTGGGCCGGGCGGGAAGCGGACCTCGGTGAGCAGTTCGTCGTCGCCGAGCACGGTGGTGAAATGACCGACGAAGAAGTCGGCCGCTGGCACGACCCGCTCGCCGCGCGACGAGCGAAGGGTCAGCTGCGCGTCGGTGACGACCGCCACTGCGGGCAGCTCCGCCGATGCGTCGGCGTGCGCGATGGATCCACCGATGGTGCCGCGGTTCCTGATCGAAACGTGCCCGATCATCGGCAACGCTTCGGCCAGCACGGGAACTCGTTCGGCCACGAGCGGAGAGAGCTCGGCGGCCCGCTCGCGCGTCATCGCGCCGAAGGCAATGCCGCCGTCGTCCAGCGGACGAATGCCCGACAGCTCGTCGACCTCGTTGACGTCGACGACGAGCAGGGGACGCGCGAGCCGCATTGCGAGCAGCGGGACGAGACTCTGCCCGCCCGCAAGGACCTTGGCGTCGTCGGCGTGCTCCGACAGCAGCGCGAGGGTCTCCTCGCTCGTGCTCGGCGAGGTGTAGTCGAACGCACTCGTCTTCACTCCGGCACCACCCCGGTGAGCGCCAGGATCCGAGACGGGGGGAGGTGTTGCTCGCGCACCTGCACCCCGAGGGTCGTGAGCGCGTCCTCGATCGCGTTCGTGACGCACGCGGGCGCCACGATCATCCCACCCTCCCCGACACCACGGAAGTTCACGTCGGGATCGGTCAGCACGGTCTCGACGTGGTGGATCTCGAAGTTCGGCACGTCGGTCGTGGTCGGCATCAGATAGTCCATGAACGTCGACGACATGAACTGGCCGGCATCGTCGTACACCGACTGCTCGAGGAGAACCGCCCCGATCCCCTGCGCGACCCCGCCTCGGATCTGGCCCTCGACGATGGCCGGGTTCACCGGGAGCCCGCAGTCCTCGACGACGACGTAGCGCTGGACTTCCACGAGTCCGGTCTCGACATCGACCTCGACCTCGCAGACGTGCGTGCCGCCAGACCAACCGCTCTGGCCGCCGTCGTACTCCTGCGTCACGTCGAGCTCGGTGTCGGCACTCGCGGGCAGGCGCTCCGGCTCCTGCACCACGATCCGGGCGAGTTCCGACATCGGGAGCTGCACCGTGGGCGTACCGCGCACGCTGATGACACCACGCTCGATCTCCAAGTCGTCCTGGTTCGCCTCCAGCAGATCGGCGGCGAGGGCGAGGATCTTGCCGCGGAGCGCGCGCGAACCGTGGAGCACCGCACCGTTGGCCAGTGTGGCCGCACGGCTCCCGCCGGTTCCGACCAGCGCGACGGGGGTGACGTCGGTGTCGCCGAAGATGACACGGACGTCCTCGAAGCGCACGGAGAGCTCGTCCGACGCGACCTGCGCCAGCGTCGTCTCGTGGCTCTGGCCGTGCGGTTGCTGGCGGGTGACGATGACGATGCCACCGTCGTCGCCGAGCGACACCTTCGCGACCTCCTGGCCCATGATCATCGAGGCCATGTCCTCCTGTCCCGGGATGCGCGGGCCCGGCGCCGCCTCGAGGTACGCCGCCATGCCGATGCCGAGGTAGCGACCCTCGTCGAGCGCTGCTCGTTGACGCCGCCGGAAACCGTCCCAGTCGGTGATGGTCGCCGCCTGCTCGACCTGCTCGCGGGTCGTCACCCCCACGAAGGGCTGTCCGGTGAGCATCGCCAGCGGCGGGACGTCGCGTTCGACGTAATTGCGCCGCCGCACCTCCAGCGGATCGAGACCGAGCTCGCGCGCGATGACGTCGAGCAGGCGCTCGCGGAGGAAGTCACCGGTCGCCCAAGGCCCGCGGTACGCGACGTACGTCGCCTTGTTGCTGAACACCGAGACGTGCTTCGCCCCGATGCCCTCCAGCTTCGTCGGACCCTGGAACGCCGTGCTCAGGGAATCGACGTAGATCGCACCGCTGAACGGATCGCTCGCGTAGGCGCCGAGGTTGAGCTTGGCGTCGATCTTCACGCCGAGGAGCACACCGTCGGCGGTGACCGCAGCTTCGATGTCGGCGCCCTCCTCTCGCGCCTGCCCACCGACCGCAAGGTGTTCGAGGCGATCCTCGATCCACTTGACCGGCCGGCCGAGGTCGATCGCCGCCGCGATCACGGCGACCTCGTCGCGCTGCACGCCGTTCTTCAGGCCGAACCCGCCGCCGACGTCGTCCGCGAGGACGCGAATGCGCTCCATCGGCACGTTCACCTGCGCCGGCAGCAGCATCCGGATCATGTGGGGCGACTGCGTGGCCGAACGGATCGTGAGGTGCTCGGCCTGCTTGTCGTACGACGCGATGAGCCCGCGGCACTCCATCGGGACCGGTTGGTGCCGGTGCACCCAGATGCTGGCGCCGACCACGCGGTCCGCCTTCGCGAACGCAGCGTCGACGTCGCCGAGCACGCGCTCGCTCGTGTACGCGATGTTGTCGTCGTACTCGTCGAAGACCGGGGGCTTCGTGGGATCGAGCGCGTCGTCGTAGGTGACCACCGGCTCGAGGAACTCGATGTCCTCCTCGATGAGCTCGACCGCATCCTCGGCGAGGTACCGGTCCTCGGCCACGACGATCGCGATCGGGTCGCCGACGTAGCGCACCTTGTCGGTCACCAGGCCGTGGACCGCCGGCGACCGGAGCCCGGGCATGAGGTGCATGCCGATCGCGCCGCCGGGGGCAGCCGCGTTCGTGAACCCGGCCAGGTCCTCACCGGTGTAGACCGCCACGACCCCGGGCATGGCGCGGGCTGCGGCGACGTCGACCGAGCGCAGTCGGCCGTGCGGGACGGTGCTGCGCTTGAACGCGGCGTGCAGCATGTCGGGCAGCACCACGTCGTCAACGTAGCGACCGCGTCCGGTGAGGATGCGCGGATCCTCGGCGCGCAAGACCCGCGCACCGATCGCTCGCGCTCCGACTTCCACCATCGTTTCCTCCGCAGGTCGTTCGGATTCGGTGAATCACTCTTCGCCGGGCTGGAGACACTCGAACACGTACGCCGTGTCGAGGAACTCCCACGCCTCGGCGATGCGATCGCCTTCGAGGCGGAACAGCATGTGGTACGAGCCGTGGTACTCCTTGCCCACGTTGGTGCGCGCGTGCATGGTGCAGTGCAACGTGACGAGATCGCCCTCGCCGACGACGTGGTGCACGTCCCACGTACGATCCCGGTCGTACCGCTCGCTCGAACCCAGGAAGAGCGCACGGACCGCCTCGCCCCGGACGTCCTGGTCGAAGCCCCGCCGCGCGACCGATGTGGGCAGGTGCCATACCGCGTGATCGGCGACGAACTCCATCTTGTCCTCGTTCGCCGCTGACCAGAACTCGCGAACGAGCGCCTTGTTGCGCTCGACGTCGCTCACGGGGCAGTCGTGCCGACGGTTTGCTCGAGCATGCCCGCGAGGGCCGCGTTGTCGAGCGCCATCATCGGCCCCGGGGGGGAGATCGTGAGCTCCGGCATCGTGAGGCCGGCATGCGCGAGCAGGACGGCGACCAGCTCGGCGATGGTGCGACCGAGATCGTCCACCTCCATGTGCTGCTCGTGGATCACGCTCGACGCCAACCACTTCGGGAACAGCTCGCCGGCGAGCCCGGAGTCGAAGTCGCGGGTGAAGTCGGTCCCGATGGTGTCGCCGACCGCGAGCTTGACGAACCGGAACTCGGGACGTTCCATCCGCCACGAGCGCACGGTGCGGTCGAGTGCCGCCTTGCTCGCCGCGTATGAGGCGAGCCCCTGGTGTCCGAGCCCGACCACGATCGAAGAGATGAACACGACGACGGCGTCGGGCGAGAGGTGGTCGAGCGCAGCCTGGGTGATCAGCGCCGGTGCGATGGTGTTCGTGGTCATCACGTCGTTCCACGTCTCCCCCGACGCGGACTCGAGGAGCGCGAGGGGCGACACCGCGGACGAGATGACCACGGCGTCGAGGCCGCTCAACGCGTCCGCCGCTTCGACCACGAGCCCCGCGCAGCGCTCCGGATCGCGGATGTCGGCAGCGATCGCGACGGCACCACCGGCGGTGGCGACGACTTCAGCCAGCTTCTCCTCGCTTCGGCCCACGACGGCGACCTTCGCGCCTGCGTCGGCGGCCGCGATCGCGAGACTGCGACCGATTCCCGCCGAGCCACCCACGACGAGCACGCGCTTGCCCGACAGATCGATCGCGACGCTCACCGTGCTGCACTCCCCCCGACGTGACGGCACCGAGAGGACGCCATCCGGATTCGGAGAATGATGCTATCGGCATCCCGTTGGTGGCAAGTCCGGCGCCGTGGGCACCGGCGGCGCGCGCGCGAGCACGCTGATATCTTCACTTCCGCTGTATGAGAACGCTCTTGCCGCGCGCACACGGGAGGCCGAGGTGACCATCGGATCGGGGACGCGCGTGCCCGATGCCGACGTGCTCTTGGCGGAGGCTGCCACCGCTACCGGGCGCGTCGACTTCGGGCCCGGCGACTTCCGGGACGGTCTCCGCGCGCTCCTCGACAGCATCGATCGCGACGCCGACCTGACCCCCGACGCAACCGAGCGCGTGGTGTCGGACTTCCGGCGACGCCTCGTCAATCGGCTCGAAGTCGAGGCGTGGTACGCCCACCACCCTGAGATCGAACACACGCCAGTGCGCGGTCCCGTCGACATCACCGGACTCCCTCGCACCGGGACGACGGCTCTCGCCAGCATGCTCTCCCTCGATCCGCAGTTCCGGCCCCTGCGGCACTGGGAGCAGACGCGGCCGTGCCCGCCACCCGAAGTCGAGCGCGAACTCGAGGACCCACGCCGGCTCGAAATGGTGGCGCAGCACGCGCACCTGCCACCGGAGCTCGACGCGATGCACATCTTCGAGGTCGACGCGACCGCCGAGGACACCGAGCTGCTCGGCATGGCGTTCCACGGGCAGCAGTACACGCTCCCGGTGTACCGATACCACGCGTGGTGGCGCGACTCGGACATGACCTCGGCCTTCGCCTATCACCGACGCGTCGTCCAGCTTCTCGGGTCCAGGCGTCCACCCGATCGGTGGCTGTTCAAGGCTCCGCACCACACGTTCCATCTCGACGCAGTCGTGGAGGCCTATCCCGAGATCTGCTTCGTCTGGACCCACCGCGATCCGGTGAAGGCGGTCCCGTCGTATGCGAGCCTCGTGTCCACGTTGTTCCCACCCGGGCAGCACGACCGCAACCTCGAACACCTCGGTCGCGAGGTGAGCGGACATCTCCGACTCGGAATCGAACGCGCGCTGGATGCACGCGCCCGGATCGGCGAAGAACGGTTCATCGACGTGCACCACCGTGAACTCGTCGCCGACCCGGCGGCGACAGTTCGACGGCTCTACGACGCGCTCGGACTCGTCCTGCACCCGTCGGTCGAAGCGGCCATGTCCCGATGGCAGGCATCGAACCGCCCCGGCGCTCGCGGCACGCACCGATACACCGCTGCGCAGTTCGGTCTTGGCGCGTCCGAGCTCCGATCCGACTTCGCGTTCTACACGGACCACTTCGACATCGAGCTCGAAGACTGACCACGCCCGCCGAAAAGGAGCCAGCCCATGGACACCAACGATCTCATCCTCGTCAGCGTCGACGACCACGTCGTCGAGCCGCCTGATCTGTTCGAGCACCATGTGTCGAAGGCCGACTTCGCACGCGCCCCCAAGATCGTGCACAGGGACGACCTCGAAGCCGACGTGTGGCGGTTCGAGGGTGTCGAAGTCCCCAACGTCGGGCTCAACGCAGTCGCGGGACGTCCGCCGGAGGAGTACGGCTTCGAGCCCACGGCGTTCGACGAGATGCGGCGCGGCGCGTACGACATCCACGAACGCGTGCGCGACATGAGCGCGAACGGGCTGCTCGGATCGATGTGCTTCCCGTCGATGCCGGGGTTCTGCGGCCAGCTGTTCGGCAAGTCACCCGATCGCGACCTGGCCTACCGGCTGCTCCAGGGTTACAACAACTGGCACATCGACGAGTGGTGCGGGAGCTATCCCGGCCGCTTCATGCCGCTGGCCATCGCGCCGATCTGGGACGCCGAACTGATGGCCGCCGAGGTGCGGCGCGTGGCCGCGAAGGGTTGCCACGCGGTGGCGTTCTCGGAGAACCCCTCGAAGCTCGGCTACCCCAGCTTCCACACCGACCACTGGGACCCGTTCTGGCGTGCGTGCGAGGAGACCGGCACCGTCGTGTGCCTGCACATCGGGTCGTCGTCCTCGATGTCGATGACGTCGACCGACGCGCCCATCGACGTCACCATCACGATCACTCCCGTGAACATCCTCATGTGCGCAGCTGACCTGATCTGGTCCCAGATCTTCCGCAAGTTCCCCGATCTGCGAGTCGCGCTGTCGGAAGGTGGGATCGGGTGGATCCCGTACTTCCTCGACCGCATCGACTTCACGTACCAGCACCACAAGGCCTGGACGTTCCAGGATTTCGGCGACAAGCTCCCGAGCCAGGTGTTCCACGAGCACATCGTCACGTGCTTCATCGACGATCCGACCGGCCTGAAGCTCCTCGACGACGTCGGCCTCGACATGGTCACGTGGGAGTGCGACTACCCCCACGCCGACACCGCATGGCCGAACGCGCCCGAGGTCTTCATGAAGTCAGCCGGGCACCTCCCCGACGACGTGATCAACAAGGTCACCCACGAGAACGCGATGCGCATCTTCAGGTACGACCCGTTCGCACATCGGCCGAAGGATCAGTGCACCGTGAGCGCGCTCCGCGCCGAGTCGCCCGACGTCGAGCTGGTGACGCGCAGCCCGCGCAAGAAGACGTCGAAGGCCGACCTGGGTGACTTCGCCGCCGCAGTGGAGAAGATGATGAAGAGCGGCGACTGATGACGACGTCGCGGGCGGCGGTCCAGATCGGCGATCAGGAGATGGAGGTGCGCCAGCTGCCGATCCCCGACGAACTGCCAGCGGGCTACGCACTGCTGCGCGTCGAGGCCACCGGCATCTGCGGCACCGACGTGAGCCAGTACGACGGCGCCATCCGTCGCATCATGGGCTACGAGTACCCCAACATCCTCGGCCACGAGGCGGTCGGCCACATCGCCGCCATCACGCCCGAAGCGGCGGCGCGCTGGAACCTCGGCGTGGGGCGCGCGTCGCGGTGGAACCTTCGGCGACGTGCGGGCACTGCGTGTTCTGCAGTGAGCAGCAGACGACCCTCTGCACCGAGCGGTTCATCTACGGCTTCGAATCGACGTCACATCTCCCCGGGCTGTGGGGTGCGTACTCGGAGTACATGGTGCTGCATCCCGACTCCCGACTGTTCTCCATCCCCGAGGAGATGAAGATCGAGGACGCCTGCCTGTTCAACGCGTTCGGCGGCGGCTTCGAATGGGGCGCAGTGGTCCCCGAGACGCAGGCGGGCGACGATGTCGTCATCATCGGGCCCGGCTTGCGGGCCATGGCGTCGGTGATGGCGGCCAAAGAGGCTGGCGCCCGCAACATCATCGTGGTCGGGCGTGCGCGCAACCCGTTGAAGATCGAGATCGTGGAGCAGTTCGGCGCGACCCAGTTCCTGAAGCTCGGCACCGACGACGTCGAGGCCCGCGTGAAGGAGATCACCGGCGGGCTCGGCGCACACCGCGTGATCGACTACGTGCCCCACGCGACGGAGACGTTCGACCTGGCGCTGGCGGTGGCGCGACCGGGCGGCACGATCGTCCCCGTGGGGTTCAAGGGGCACGAGTTCCCCTTCTCCGTCGATCGCCTCTGCGAGAAGAAGCTCACGATCAAGGGCGTCACCGGCCCCTCGCAGGAGGGCTACGACCGCGGCATCGCCGCGCTCCTCTCGGGCAAGTACCCGCTTGACCTCCTGCACACCCACCGCTTCACGTTCGATCAAGCCGAGGAGGCGATCCTCACGCTCGGCGGCCGCGTCGAGGGGGAAGACCCGATCTGCATCACCGTGACCGCATGATCCGTGACGAGCGGAGGACCACACCATGACGGCTGACATCACGCGTGAGCGGTACGGCCCCTGGGCCATCGTGGCCGGCGCGTCGCACGGCATCGGGACGGCGTTCGCGCGCCGTCTGGCGGCGGGCGGCATCGATGTCGTGCTGATCGCACGGCGCGAGCAGGTCCTGCGCGACCTCGCCGCCGAGATCGAGCAGGAGCACGGCGTGGCGACGCGCGTGCTCACCCTCGACCTCGGCGAGGTGGGTGCCGAGCAGAAATTGTTCGAAGCGACCGCGGATCTGGAGGTCGGGCTGGTCGTGTACAACGCCGGCGGCGACGACAACGGCGACACCTACTTCCTCGACGTCGGTGCAGACGTGTGGGAGTCGATGCTCCGACGCAACTGCAACGTCCCGATGCTCGCGGCCCACCACTACGGATCGCGCATGGTGGAGCGACAGCGAGGTGGGGTGATCCTCGTCAGCTCGGGCGCGGCATGGGCGGGAGGCGCCCGCCTCGCACCGTACGGCGCGACCAAGGCGTTCGACCTCGTCCTGGGTGAAGCGCTGTGGGCGGAGTGGCGCGAGCACGGCGTCGACGTGCTGTCCCTCGTGGTCGGCGCGACGGACACGCCACCCCTCCTCCGTCTGCTCGAGGCGCACGGCACGACGCTCGACCACCTCGACGATCCCGACGATGTCGCCCGCCAGGGCCTCGAGAACCTCGCCAAGGGACCGACGTGGGCGATGGGCTCACCCGAGGGCGGCGGCCCGAGCCCGGTGGGCGGGCTGTCGCGTCGGGACGCGGTGTTGCTGTACAGCGCGGGCACCGAGGGGATGTTCGGCGCCGACGCCTGACCGCACTGTGGTCGAGCCGACCGCGCTTCGAGCGCTCAGTCGAGCGGATCGACGCGCAGGCGCTCGAGGCGCGATCGCGCGATGCACCAGGCACCGTCTTCGCGGACGTACTCCTCCACATAGTGGCCGTAGCCGTGGAGACCCACTCGATGATCGTCCTGCGCGGGCCACTCGACGTAGTCGAACATCGCCCACACCCCTCGTGCGGAGTCGGGGCCGGTGATCTCGATCTCGGGCATGTGACCGTGGTGCACGGTCCGAAGCTCCGCCATGATCGTGCTGACGTTGGCGACGATCTCGTCGCGTCCTCGATGCACGAGATCACCCTCGGGGATCTCCAGCACTGCGTCGACGGCGAAGACTCGCGCCCAGTCGTCCCACTGCTTCGTGTCGACGAGGCGGAAGTAGCGCGCCTTCAGTTGCTTGATCTGCTCGATGTCGAGGAGCATCTGCACGTTTGCGTCGGCATGGGTCATGAATTCTCCATGCGATCGAACGCAGCGTCCATCGCGACGCGTCGCTGCTCGTAGACGGCGCGGTGGGAACCGTGCGTCATCACGTACGGCTCGTCGTTGAGGATGTCGGCGAGCAGGTTGCGGATCGCGTGGTCGGGCGTCGTCACGTCATCCGGGCCGAGGGGCTGGTGCGCGAGCATCGCGTCGACGTCGGCCTGATCGAGCCTCGACTCCCCCAGCGCGGCTGGTCGAACGCGGACACTGCTGTCGAGGTGCCCGGTCATCATCGCCGCCGGGAAGAGCGTGGTCACGCCGATGTCCTCCGCCGCCAGCTCCTCACGGAGCGATTCCGCCAGACCGAGCACCGCGAACTTGCTGGTCTGGTAGCACGCCATCCGCACCGACGGCACCAGCACGCTCGACGACGCGGTGAACAGGAGGTGGCGGAATCCCGTTTCGGCTCGGATCATCAGGAGGAACTCCCGCACGCAGCGCACCGCCCCCATGACGTTGACGTCGAGCACCCAGGACCAGTCCTGCTCGGTGAGGCGCTCGATCGCTCCGAACTGCTGCACGCCGACGTTCGAGCACAGCACGTGGCAGGCACCGAGGGTCGCGCGCACATGCTCGGCCGCCGCGGCCACCGAGTCGGCGTCGCCGACGTCGACGCGCGTGGAAGTCGCCGCTGAGCCCCCGGAGACGATCGATGCCGCAACCGCGGCCGCGGCGTCGGCGTCGATGTCGAGCACGGCCACCGCCGCGCCTGCGCCCGCGAACGCGCGGGCCATCGCCTCACCCAGCCCTGCGCCCCCACCGGTGACGACCGCGACCCGTCCCGCAAGCGCTTCCGTCGGTGGCTCGCTCACTGCGCCTCGTACGGCCCGACGAGCCCGTTGACCGTCGCGTGCATGACGCCCTCGGCGCCGTCGTCGGTGTAGCGCCGCATGATGAGGAACTCGGTCCCCATCCATCCGTGACGGATGTACCTCCCGAACCGCAGCCGCGTCCCCGGCGCGCCGGACGCGGCCGGCAGCATCTTCACCCGTTCCAACGCTTCCTTGACTCCCCGCCCGGTCAGGGGGTGGGCGTTGGACACAGCCTCCATGATCAACCGGCCGATGTCGTAGGCATAGAGAGGCATGTAGTACTCGGGGCGGCGGCCGTAGCGCGCCTCGAACCGATCGAGGAATTCGCGGCCCACCTCGTTGCGCTCGTCGTACTGCTCCATGCCGATCCATCCCGCGAGCTGCTTGCGGATCACGTCGCTGTTGGCGCCGTAGTTGAACGCGGTGGTCGTGTAGCGCCCCGGCCACCAGCCGAGCTCGGCGCACGCGTCGTTGATGCCCATGTTCGCGAGCCCGAAGGTGCAGGTCATGATGGCGTCGGGTTCGACCGCCTGGAGCGCCCGCAACAGCTCGACCTTGTCGGCTTCAACCTGCGGCATGGGCAGCTCCATCAGGATCTCGATCCCGACCTCGCGGCAACCGACGCGCAGGCTCCTCAGGTACTCCATCCCGATGAGCGAGTTGTCGTAGAGCACGCCGATGGTGCGCACCCCGTCGTAGTGGGCCACCTGCGCCATGATCCGCGGCTCTTCGTCCATGGACCCGTTCGGCAGGCCGAACACCCATTCACCGAGGGCCGACTCGCTGCCGGCCATCACGATGATCGGGACGAGGCCGTCGCTCTCCACGTACTCGCGCAGGGGCACCGCGTTCTCGGAGATCACCGGCCCGAAGATGATCAGGCAACCCTCGTCCACCAACTCGCGATAGGCCTTCAGGACGTTGCCGAAGCGCCCGCGTGGCAGGCCGTTGCACAGCCGGAACACGAACTCCACCGGCCGGTCGAGCCGGCCGGACTCCAGGTACTCGTCGGCCACCAGCCGGAACGGGTCGAAGATGTCGGGATAGCTCTCGTACCCGTCGGCAAACCCCTCCCAGTCGGCGGGCACGTAGTCCATCAGGACACCGATGCGGATCGGTTCGAGCAGCGTCATGCAACGCCTCCATGAGGTGTGGTGCTGTTGCGGAACAGGTTGCGCGGTCGCTCGTCACCGTCGAGGTTGATGTTCGTACGCCGCACGACGTGCCAGCCGTCGCGGTCGCGACGGAACTCCCATTCGTTCGCCGACAGACGCGCGATCCAGAAGCGATCGGCCTCGGCGTCCCACCGGATGTTGAACGCGTAGTTCCAGCCCCGGGCGTAGTCACCTTCGACGACGACCTTCGGCGCGGTGAGCACGTGACCGCACCCGTTGTGGATGAGCGACTGATGGCCATCGTCGTCCACCATCCCTGCGATGCCGTCGTGGCCGACCAGCTCGAAATAGGGCACGACGTCGAAGACACCGTCCTCCGACCACAGCGCGGCCGCGGCAGAAGCCTCGCCGCTGTCGACGGCGGGGCCGTAGCTGGCCACGAGCTGCGCGAGCGCGTCGCGATCCTCGAGCTCGCGCACGCGCGTCTCCAGCTGGCCGAGGCGGGATTCCAGGTTCGAGGCGTCAACCACGCCGATCACACCTCCTGCGCCACGGTGATCACCGAGCCGAGGTCGGCACCGAGCTCGGCCGCCACCTCCACGCACACCGCGACGTCCTTGCGGATGAACCGACCGGCTACCTCGACCAGGGTCGCGGCCGATCCGGTACCGATCGCCGCCGCCAGTGCGTAGCTGTCGCCACTGCACTCGTGGAGCGCCGGCAGGACAAGTGTCGGATCCATACCGAGACCGGTGGCGGCTCGTTCGATCTGCGCCGCGAGCGCCACGTGCGCGCCGAACAACGCGTTGTTGAGGAGCTTGACCTTCTGCCCGTCACCCACGTCACCGACGCGCAGAATCGGCGCGCTGTAGGTCGCGAGCACCGGCGTGACCTGCTCCAGTGCAGCCGCGTCACCACCGACGAGGAGCGTGAGCGTTCCCTGTTCGATCGCGGGCGGTCCCCCGCTCAGCGCGCAGTCGAGCATCGACACATCACGTTCTGCAGCGGCTTCGGCGAGTGCTGTTCCGGTCGACGGACGACCCGTCGTGTGGTTGACGAGCACCGTACCGGGACGCATGTGCGCCACGAGGCCGTCGGGAGCGAGCGCGACCTCGCGCACCTGGTCGTCGCTGTACACGCAGATGATGGCAACGTCACTCACCGCGCCGACCTCAGCGAGCGACGACACGGGGACGGCTCCGAGCCCGACGGCCTCCTCGACGACCTCCGGACGGCGGGCGAACACGTGCACCGACACGTCGGCCGCGCGCAGACGGCGGAGCATCGGCATGCCCATCTCGCCAAGACCGACGACACCCACGACCGGCGCGGTCACGTGACGGCCCCGTGCGGGTGGATCATGATGCGCGCCGGCCCCGAGGCACGCCGAGCGAGCTCGAACGCGTCGGGCACCCCGTCGAGGTCGACCGCCATCCCGATGATCGGATCCGGGTCGATCTCACCGGCGACGAGCGCGTCGACGACGCGGCCGAAGTCGGAGAGCTGCGGACCACCACCGAAGAGCATGCTGACTCCCTTCTTCTTCGCGACCGCGGAGGAGATGTGGTCGCCCTCGGGCGCACCCCCGCCGGTCAGGATGTGCGTGTTGGGCGGGCAGTCGCGCACGATGCCGTCGAGCACTCCGGTCAGTCCCACGAACTCGAACACGAAGCACCGCGGGCGCGGTGCGGCCTCCCCCGCAACGACGGTCGACGCGTCGGGATCGCCCAGCACGATCTCGTTCCAGAGCTCGTACGGCGAGCGTTCGCGCGGATCCACGGTGTGTGTCGCGCCGAGAGCCCTCGCCGTGGCGAGGCGATCGGGGCTGTGGTCCGAGACCACGATGCGGCGCACACCGCGGCGAGCGAGTGCAACCACGACGCACAGCCCGATGCCGCCGGCGCCGATGACGATCGGCACCTCGGTCGCCTCGATCCCACACGCGTGCACGTAGTAGTCGCCGACCGAGAGCGGATCGGAGAGCGCGGCGTGGTCGATCGGCACGTGCGGCGGGATCACGCGGGCGAACATGTCCTGCACGAGCATCAGCTCACCGAAGCCGCCGGGCGCCTCCGGACTGCAGCCGATGATGCGAAAGGTGCCGTTGCAGTCGAGCACCGGTGATGACGTCACCCGCGCGCCGAGCGGGAACGCATCGACGTCGACCCCGCGCCCGTGTGCGATCACCTCACCGACGAACTCGTGCCCCATGACGACGTCCTCGTCCGCCCGGTAGTCCCAGAGCCCGGTGTCGTCGTCCGCGACCGCCTCGGGATGGTCCATGAAGTGGACGTCCGACGCGCAGATCGCGCAGCTGAGCACCTTCAGCAACAGTTGCCCCGGACCCGGCTTCGGATCCGCGGTCTCGCGTGTCTCCAGCGTTCCGCCGCGCAGTACCGCTGCTCGCACGTGGGGCTCCCCTTCCGAGAATGGCGTTCCCGAAAACCGGACTCTAGATTTCCTGACGAGACCCGGCAACCAGGTGGGGAAGCGACGATGACCCGACAGAGCTACCGCGTGGCCCACTACGGCACCGGCGACACCGGCAGCCAGGCGCTGCGCGACGTGATCGCCCGGCCGGAGTTCGAGCTCGTCGCCCACCTGGTCCATTCGCCGGACAAGGTGGGGCGCGACTCGGGGGAGATCGTCGGCGTCACGCCAGTCGGCGTGCGCGCGACCGATTCGCTCGATGAGTTCCTGTCGATCGATGCGGACTGCGTTGCGTACTTCGCGACCGACATGGGTCGTGACCACGACACGGTGATCGACGAGATGTGCCGGATGCTCGAGTCGGGTCGCAACATCGTGACCTCGACGATGCCGGTGCTGGTCTACCCGCCGGCAGCGCCGCCTGACGTGCTGCAGCGTCTCGAAAAAGCGTGCACGGCCGGTGGAACGTCCTTCTTCTGCAGCGGCATCGCGCCGGGGTTCACGGGTGACGCGTTCGTCCTCACCGCAGCGAGCCTGTGCGCGCGCGTCACGTCGGTCGCCGTGTACGAGCGCATCTTCATGGGCAGCTACACCGACCCCTTGAGCTTCCAATTCCTGGGATTCGGACGACTGCCGGAGGAGCTCGTCGACGACGCCCGGCCGACGAAGGCGTCGGACGCGTTCTCCTCGACCTTCTCGATGCTCGCCGACGGACTCGGATGCCGGTTCGACGAGGTGTGGAACCACCGTGAGTACGCGGTCGCGGATGTGGACCTCCAGCTCGCGGCCGGTCCGATCCGGAAGGGCACCGTCGCGTGCGTGCGGCTGTGCTCGAACGGGGTCGCCGACGGGGCGGTGCGCGTGAGCACCGCCATCAGCTACTCGATGATCGACTACGTGGTCGACGACTGGGCGCCCGCGGTCCCGCCTGGTGCACCGGACCTCGCCCGGTTCACACAGGTGACCATCCAGGGCGAGCCACATGTCGACGTCACCCTGACGCTCTCGGGCAGCGACCAACCGGGCGTCGACGCGACTGCGGCGCGCGTGATCAACTCGATCGCGGCCACTTGTGCCGCTGCTCCCGGCCTGCGCAGCCCGCTCGACCTCCCGCTCTCCCCCACCCGGAGCTTCGCGTGACGATCGATGTGCCGGCGGGTCGCGAGTCGGCTCAGTCGACGGAGAGGCTCCGGGCGAGGAAGGCGAAGGCGTCCCGGGTCGCGGCGCCCGCGGCTTCTGCGTTTCGCAACGGGCCCCTCGGCACCGTGAACGCGTGTCCGGCACCGGGATAGGTGACCACCTCAGCCGGCACGTCCCATCGTTCGAAGCGCGCTCGGAGATCTGCCAGAACATCCGGTGGCATGAGCTCGTCATCGTCGCCGTACATGAACAGCGTCGGCGCGTCGAGCATCCAGAGCAGGTCGATCGGCTGCACCGGGGTGCGAGGACCCAACTCGGCGAACGTCGGCTGGCTCGGGAAGAAGAGCACCGCGGCGGCGACGTCGCGCTGACACGCGGCGAGCCAGGCCAAGGTTGCGCCGGTGCAATAGCCCCACACCGCAACGCGGGTCGGATCGACACCGGGTGTCGTCCGCAACTGGTCGATGCCGCGAACCAGCACACGGGTTGCTCTCGTGAAGTCGAGGACGCTGATGTGCTCGATCACCTCGACGAAGTCGTCGTAGGCCTCTCGATCGATGGGCCCACCACCCTCGTAGTAGTCGGGGATCAACACGGCACAACCCGCCGCCGTGAGCTGCTCGCCAACTTCGACGATGAACTCGTTGACCCCGTATGCCTCCGCTCCGAGCACCACGCCGGGATGCGGGCCGGGCCCGTCGGGAAGGAGAAGCAGGGGTTCGGGAGCATCCATCGGATCGGCAGCGTACGTCGACCCTGTCGGGCATGTCACGCAGGTGCAGCGCGACGGTTTTGACAATGCGCACGCGGGTCGCGTGAGTCTCCGCGCCATGGCCATTGAACAGTTCCCCATCGAGGCCGGGCACGTGTTGATGTTCGCCCGCGCCATCGGAGACCCCAACCCGATCTACGCCGACGCCGACGTCGCCGCCGCTTCCGAGCTGGGGGTGATCCCGGCCCCGCCCAGCTTCGTCACCGCCAGCGCGCAGTTCGACCCCGACTACCCGTTGCGACCGAAGGCAGGCCAGCCGTGGTTCGGCTCCGGCCGCGAGGCGACCGGCGCCACGCCCACCATCCCGTCCGGAGGGAAGAGCGAGGACGGCAGTGGCGGCGGCACGTCGCTGCACGCCGAGCAGCACTACGAGTACCACCGTCCGCTGGTCGTCGGCGACGTGCTCCACGCACGCGGCAGCAAGGGCGAGACGTGGGAGAAGCAGGGACGTTCGGGAACGCTGAAGTTCACCGAGCTCATCACCGAGTACCTCGACCAGAACGACGAGGTCGTGATCACCGCCCGCACGGTCGCGGTGCTGACGGAGGGACCCAAGTGAGCATCAGTGCCGCGAGCCTGAAGGTGGGCGACTCGAAGGAGCAGCTGCTCGTCGACGACCTCACCCGCACGCAGATCGTGATGTACGCCGGCGCGTCGGGTGACTACAACCCGCTGCACAGCGACGAGAAGTTCGCGCGCGAGGTCGCCGGCTACCCGGGGATCTTCGCCCACGGCATGCTCACCATGGGCATGACCGGGCGCGTCGTCACCGACTGGTTCGACGTCGGTCGGGTCACCAAGTACGGCGTGCGGTTCGTGCGCCAGGTCTGGCCGGGCGCGACCCTCACCGCCACCGCGGTCGTCGACGCCATCCGCGAGGAGGACGGCGTGCAGTTCGCCGACGTGTCGATCACCACCGTCGACGCCGAGGGCACCACCGTCCTCACCGGCACCGCCACCGCCCGTCTCGACCCGTAACGCCACCACCGTTTCGGCGCCCCTACGGCGTCATAGTGACGACGTAGGGGCGCCAAAACGCAGAGCAGAGGTTCGGCATGCACGATCTCGTGATCCGGGGCGGCACGGTCGTCGACGGGCTCGGCAACGAGCCGTTCACCGGCGACGTGGCGGTGACCGACGGCCGGATCACCGAGATCGGGAAGGTCGACGGGCCCGCGCGCGAGACCGTCGACGCCGACGGCCTGCTGGTGACGCCCGGCTTCGTCGACGTGCACACGCACTACGACGGCCAGGCCACGTGGGACTCGCAGCTCGGGCCGTCGTGCTGGCACGGCGTGACCACCGTCGTCGTCGGCAACTGCGGCGTCGGCTTCGCGCCGGTGCACCCCGGCGGCGAGCAGTCGCTGGTCGAGCTCATGGAGGGCGTCGAGGACATCCCCGGCACCGCGCTGTGGGAGGGCATCGACTGGCGGTGGGAGTCGTTCCCCGAGTACCTCGACGCGCTCGCCGAGCGGCCGCGCATGATGGACGTCGGGACGCACGTGCCGCACGCGGCGGTGCGCGCCGTACGTGATGGGTGACCGCGCCGGCAGCCGGCGTCGCCACCCCCGACGACCTCGCGGCGATGGTCGACATCGCACGCGCGGGCATGGACGCGGGCGCGCTCGGCATCTCGACGTCGCGCATCCTCGCCCACCACACGAGTCGCGGCGACGAGGTGCCGGGCACGTTCGCCGACGAGGACGAGCTGCGCGCCCTCGCGGGCGTGTTGCGCGAACGCGGCAACGGTGTGTTCGAGGTGGTCCCACGCGGCATGGACGGCGAGGTGAGCGAGGCTGCGCACGCCGAGCTCGAGCTGCTCGGTCGCCTCGCTGCGCACGCGGGCACGCGGCTCACGTTCTCGGTCGTGCAGACCCACACCGAGCTCGACCGGTGGAAGGTGATCCTCGACCGCTCCGGCGAGCTCCGCGACCAGGGCGTGCCGATCTACCCGCAGGTCGCCAACCGCGCCACCGGGATCCTGTTCGGACTCCAGAGCAAGAACAACGTGTTCTGCACCCGGCCGAGCTACATGGAGCTCGCCGCGCTCCCGCTGGAAGATCGTCTCGCCCGCATGCGCGACCCGGAAGTGCGCGCCCGCATCCTCCGCGAGCCGAACGGCGAGTGGGACCACCCGCTGGCATCGTTCGTGTACGAGACGTTCTCGAACATGCTGCCGGTGCGCCAGCCCATGGACTGGGAGCCCACGCCCGACGACACCATGGCCGCCATCGCCGAGCGCGAGGGCCGTCCTGCACAGGAGGTCGTGTACGACTTCCTCACCGAGGGCGACGGCCGCAACCTGGTGATGTTCCCGTTCACCAACTACTTCCACTTCTCACTCGACGACGTGCACGACATGCTCGAGCACCCGGCGTCGGTGTGGGGACTCGGCGACGGCGGCGCCCACTGCGGCGCGGCCGTCGACTCCAGCGGCCCGACGCTCATGCTCACGCACTGGGTGCGCGACCGCGTGCGGGGTCCGCGCATCGACCTGCCGACCGCAGTGCGCTGGATGACGTCCGACACCGCCGATCTCTACGGCCTGCGCGACCGAGGTCGCCTCGCACCGGGCTTCCGCGCCGACCTCAACGTGATCGACCACGACCACCTGCAGCTGGGTCAACCCGAGGTCGTCTTCGACCTCCCCGCCGGTGGTCGTCGCCTCATGCAGCGCGCCACCGGCTACGTCGCCACCGTCGTCGCCGGCGAGGTCACCATCCGCGACGACGAACCGACCGGCGCCCTCCCCGGCGGCCTCATCCGCGGCGAGCAACCCATCCCGATCTGATCGGTCCGGCGTGTACGAAACGGTCGAGAGTGTGCAACGCTCTCGACCGTGGACACTCTGCCCTCGGGTACCGTCAGCTTCCTCTTCAGCGACCTCGAGGGATCGACGCGGCTCTGGGAGTCGTCATCTGACGTGATGCCCGAGGCGCTCGCCCGTCACGACGACCTCTTGCGAACCGCGGTCGAGCAGCACCACGGCCACGTGGTCAAGACGACTGGCGACGGCGTGCACGCCGTGTTCGCGTCGGCCAGCGACGCCGTTGCGTCGGCCCTCGACGCGCAGCGCGCCGTCGCGTCCGAGCCGTGGCCGACCACCGCCGCGCTCAAGGTCCGCATGGGCATCCACACCGGCGAGGCCGACCTGCGCGACGGCGACTACTACGGCACTGCGGTGAATCGGGCCGCGCGCATCTCGGCGCTCGCGCACGGCGAGCAGGTCGTCGTCTCGCAGGCGACCGCATCGCTGCTGCGCGACCGCGAGCTGGGCGACGTCGAGCTGGTCGACCTCGGCGAACACGTGCTGCGCGACCTGTCGCACCGCGAGCGGATCTTCCAAGCGTGGGCGCCACCGCTCCGACGCGACTTCCCCGCATTGCGCTCGCTCGACAGCTACCCGAGCAACCTGCCGCGCCGCGCGACGTCGTTCGTCGGCCGCGAGCGCGAGGTGCGCCAGATCGCCGATGCGCTCGAGCGTTCGCCGCTGGTCACGCTCACCGGAGTGGGCGGCATCGGCAAGACCCGCCTGTCGCTCCAGGTCGCCGCCGAGACCCTCCCGCGCCATCCCGACGGCGCGTGGCTCTGCGAGCTGTCCAGCGCCAACGACGACGACGGCCTCCTGCAGGTGGTCGGTGCCGTCCTCGGTGTCGCGATCGGCCCCGGCGACCGCTGGCACGGAATCGTCGAGGCATTGCGCGCCAAACGATTGCTCCTCCTCCTCGACAACTGCGAGCACCTCATCGAGGCGGCCAGCGAGCTCGCCGAGCGGATCGTCGAAGCGTGCCCGCACGTCACGATCCTCGCCACCAGCCGCGAGGGTCTCGCGGTCGACGGTGAGCAGGTGATGCCACTGCGGCCACTCGGGGTTCCCCACGACGATGCCGCCCTCGACGTGGTCGTGCAGAGCGATGCAGTGCGGCTCTTCGTCGAGCGGGTCCGGACCCACCAGCCCGACTACGAGGTCGGCGCGACCGACCGCACCGGCGTGATCGAGCTCTGCCGACGACTCGACGGAGTCCCGTTGGCGATCGAGCTCGCGGCGGCGCGTGCCAGCGCGATGAGCCCGGCGGAGATCGCGTCGCTGCTCGACGAGCGCTTCCGCCTCCTCACCGGCGGCCGGCGCGGCGGGGTCGAGCGTCACCAGACGCTCCGCGCCACGGTCGACTGGTCGTACTCACTCCTCGACGAACGTGACCGACAGGTCTTCGCCCGACTGGGTGTGTTCGCCGCCACCTTCACCGCCGACAGCGCGGCCGAGCTCGCCGCCGTCGACGGCCTCGAGCGTTTCGACGTGCTCGACGCGCTGGCGAGCCTGGTGAACAAGTCGATGCTCGTCGTGGAGCGCGGCGAAGGCAACGTCAGCCGGTACTCCATGTTGGAGACGCTCCGGCAGTTCGCCCGCGAGCGTCTCGGCGAGGACGACGATCCCGACCACTGGCGACGCCGCCATGCCGAGCTCTTCGCTCGGCACGCCGAACGGATCGGTCCCCTGCTCGTCAGCCCGGACGAGATCGACGCTCGCCGTGTGCTGATGTCCGACCTCGACGATCTCCGCGCGGCCGTCACTTGGGCCTTCGACCGCGACGACGCCGACGACGCCGAGCTCGGCCTCCGGATCATCACCGCCCTCGTCATCGAGTCGTCGCTCCGGGTGGAGAACGGCATCTGCATGTGGGCCCTTCGCGCCCTGCCGCGGCTGGACGACATCGCCCCCGAACACGCGGCGGCGGTCAACACCGCCATCGCGTGGATGGAGTACCACCGCGGGGACTTCGATGCTGCGATCGCGCGCGCCGAGGCCGTCGTCAACACGACCGGCCCGCCGACCGGCGCCATGGGCTCCGGCTACTCGGTGCTCGGAATCTCCCTGATGCAGGTCGGCCGCGGCCCCGAAGGGCACGCCCGCAACCTCGAAGGCGTGGCGCGCTTCGAGGGGTCCGACGACCCCGAGGTACGGCTGCACGAGTCGACGCTGCTGGCCAGCGTCGCGATGAACCTCGCCATGTCGGGCGATCCCAGCAGCGCTCGGGGCTACGCCGACGCCGCTCTGGTCGTCGCCCGGGAGATGCAGTCACCGACCGCCATCGCGCTGGCACAGTCCGCGTTGGGGCGGTCTCTCCTCGACGAACAGCCCGAAGCCGCCGCGCTCGCGCTCGAGGAGTCGATCGCCCTGGGTGAAGCGGGGTCGATGGACGCGATCCTCGTCCCGACCCTCATGTTCCTCGCCATGGCGCGACTCGCGACCGACCAGGCCCAGGCGGCGATCGAGCCGCTCGAGAAGGCCCTGCGTCGCGCTCGCGACAGCGGGCTCGACGTGATCGCCATCATCCTCATCGCCACCAGCTTCGATCTCCTGACCGCGACCGGATCACTCGTCGACGCTGCGGTCCTCCTCGGGGCGATCGAGGGCGATGCCTTCGGCCCGCTGACGAGCCTCATCGTCGGGCACGTCGACAACGACTTCGAGCGCTCCGCCGTGAGCGTGCGAGCCTCGCTCCCGCCACACGAGCTCGACGCCGCGACCGCTCGCGGCGCGGCGATGGACAGTCGGGCCGTCATCGCATTCACGCTCGGCGCGCTCGCCGACTGACCCTTCCCCTCGTTTTGGCGCCCCTACGACCGCCTCTATGACGGAGTAGCGGCGCCAAAACGGGAGTGGGCTAGCCGAAGACGACGTTCTTGCGGCGGACGAACTCCTCGATGCCGGCGCGGCCACCCTCACGACCGAAGCCGCTCTGCTTCACGCCGCCGAACGGCGCTCCCGGCGACATCCCCGGGAAGCCGTTCACGATGACGGTGCCGACCTCGAGCTGACGGGCGACTCGCCGCGCCCGCGCCCCGTCGCGCGTGTGCACGTAGGCGGAGAGCCCGAAGTCGCTGTCGTTGGCCTTGGCGACGACCTCGTCCTCGTCGCGGAAGCGCAGCACCGAGAGCACCGGACCGAAGATCTCCTCGCGCGCCAGCGAGCTGTCGTGGTCGACGTCGCCGAACACGGTCGGCGCGACGAAGTAGCCGTCGGCCAGCTCGCCGTCGAGCTTGCGCCCTCCGGTGAGCAGCGTGCCCGAACCTTCGTCGACGGCGCGCGCGATCACGCCGAGGATGCGTTCGCACGCGCGCCGCACTCACCACCGGTCCCATGAACACGCTCGGATCGAACGGATCTCCGACGTTCACAGCCTCGATCTGCGCGACGACACGCGCCACCACCTCGTCGTACACGTCGTCGTGCACGTAGAGGCGCGTCGGCAGCGCGCAGCCCTGACCGCTCAGCAGCACCGCGCCGAGCATCGCCGCCATCGACGTGGCGACGTCGAGATCGGCGTCGGGGAACACGATGTTGGCGCTCTTGCCGCCGAGCTCGAACGTGAGCGGCGTGAGCGTCTCGGCCGCCGCTGCCATCACCCGGCGGGCCGTGGCACATCCACCCGTGAACGACACCTTGTCGACGCCAGGGTGGCGCACGAGCGCGTCGCCGGCAGCTGCGCCACCCACGACCACGTTGAGCGCACCTGGCGGCAGGCCGGCGTCGAGCGCGAGCTCGGCGAACCGCAGCGCACCGAACGGCGCGAGCTCCGGCGGCTTCACCACCACCGTGTTGCCGGCTGCGAGCGCGGGGACCGCCTTCTGGCCCATCCCCATCATCGGGCCGTTCCACGGGACGATCGCGCCGATCACCCCGTACGGCTCCGGAAGCACCACGTCGAGCGCGTCGCCCGCGACCGGCACCACCTCACCGTCGAGCTTGTCGATCCACCCTGCGTAGTAGCGGGTCCACGCGGCGGTGTAGGCGCCCGAGCGCATCCCGCTCACCGGCGTGCCGTTGTCGAGGGCGTTGATCGCGCACGCTTCGTCGTCGTGCGCGTCGAGCAGGTCGGCGAGGCGGTACAGGATCGCCATCCGCTCGTTCATCGGGACCGCGCGCCACACCGCGCGCGCGTCGCGTGCCGCGTGCGACGGCCGCGTCGACCTCGGCCGCTCCCGCGAGGGGGACGCGCGCCTGCAGCACGCCGGTTGCCGGATCGTGGTGTTCGTAGACGCCGCCCGAGTCGCCGGTCGAGCGCGCGTCGCCGATGACGTGTCCTCGTGCGGCGAGTTCGCGCACCAGCGACGATGCCGCAGTCCGGTCCAGGGTCATCAAGGTCCTCCGGAATCAGTCGGTACGGCTGCGGCGCAGCTCGCGCCGCCGTTGACGCTCGTGCACGCGGAAGTCGATCGACGCCCGAGCGCGCGACGACCACGAGACGTGCGGCAGCACGGCGTCGCGCAGGCGCGAGTCCACGACCAGCGGGTGCTCGAACCCGTAGACGTCGAGGTCGACGTCGTCGTAGGAGTTCGCCCGCCATTCGGCGTCGATCTGCTCGCTGCGCATCGCCCGCCATCGTCGCGGTTGCCAGCCGTCGCCGGCCGGGAACTCGTCGGACGGCATCCGGTCGGCGTGCGACCCCTTCACGACGATGCGATCCCGCGCCCGGAGCGGCGCGTGGAGACACGTGATCGCGCTCGTCGGTTCGATGGCGCCGTCGACACCCGTCACCCCGTGGTTCCCGGCCGAGATCGTCATGGTCGTCGGTCGTGCGGGACACGAGCTTCGGCGGGTACGCAGTCTCCACGTAGCCGGCGTGGCGGTGTTCGACGAGCCACTGGGCCTCGCGATTGGTACCGACCGACTCGGGTGCGCGGCGGGTCATCGTCAGCAACGATCCGGGCCGGGCGGCCGTCACCCACCGCCCCTGCACGTAGTTCACGACTTCGGCCGCGAGTGCGCCCACGCCGTCGCCGGCCGCACCGAGGATCTCGTGCAGCGGGCGTCCGTCGGTCACCCAGAACTCGTCGGCGTCGACGGCGACGACCCAGTCGGCGCCGGCGCGCCGCGCATCGTGGGCGAGCTCGCTCGTCATCGCCGACTGCGCGAACGGGCCATCGTCGAACCGCCAGTGCACCGCGTCGCTCCGGCTGGCGGCCTTGCGCACGATGCTCGTCGTCGCGTCGGACGAGCCGTTGTCGATGATCCAGAACTCGTCGATCCCCAGCGCGCGGTGATGCGCGAGGTTGGCGGCGAGGACGTCGGCCTCGTCGCGCACGATCATCAGCGCCGCGACCTTCACCGAGCCACGCTCCCGACGATCGACACGAACGACGCACTGGTCTCGAGCGTCGGCCGCAAGCGCCATCCCCACCACGCGTTGCGCACCGCGTCGCGGCGCGCGTGCCGACTCGCGGCGATCCGGGCGACGCCCATCGCCTGGTCGCTGAGGCGACGCTGCGCGGCGTCGCGCAGCTGCTCGACCGTGCGCGGGTCGTCGAACTGCGCCGCGAGCACCTCGAGCGCGTCGAGTGGATCGGTCACGTATCGCATCGACTGCTGGAGCCGCAGTGAGTCGGATTCGGGGTGGTTGCGGTATCCCGCGTGCGCGCCGGGCACGCAGCCGACCGGACCGCACCGAGCGAGGCGCGTCCACATGTCCCAGTCGTTGGCGTGCACCAGCCCGGGCCGGAACCCGCCGGCCTGCTCGTACGCATCGCGCCGGGCCACCACGGCCACGGTGTGCACCGGATGGTGCACCGCGATCACCTCCGGCGGGTGGAGCAGGTATCCGTCGACGTGCGGCAGGCGCGGCGACACCCCGAGGTACTCGTCGTGCTCGTCGATCGTGAACGATTGCGCGATCGCCATCGAGCACGGGTGCGACTCGATGTGCTCGCGGTATGCGGCGTAGAAGGTCGGGAGCACCACGTCGTCGCCGTGCAGGATGTGCACCCAGGCGCCGACAGCGCGTTCGATGCACGTGTTGAAGGTGTGCGGCGCGCCCAGGTTCGTCGGATGACGGAAGATCCCGACGCGCCCTCCGCCCACTCGTTCCACCACGGCCGCCGGGTCGGCGCGGCGCGAACCGTCGTCGACGACCTCGATCTGCATGTGCTCCGGGCCGGGATCCTGCGCGAGCACGTGGCGCAGGGTCGTCTCGAGCAGCTCGTCGGCCGCGTAGCTCGGGATCATCACCGACCAGAACGGCTGAGGGGCACCGGTCGCGGGCGCGGGACCGATCGGTGGGATCTCCGACCACGCTCCCGGCGCACGCCCGCGCGGGACGATCACGCCAGCCCCAGCAGCAGATCTCGCGTCCCCGACCCCGTCATCACGAACGTGCGTCTCAGAAGCGGATCGGTTCGGGAAAGGCGTCCTCGACGAGCTCGCGGTACGCGTCGAGCTCGACCGTCGGCAGGTGGAACGGCGTCTTGGTGCCGTGGTCGTAGCGGGTGAACACGTCGAAGTACCGCGCCCGGTACTCACGGTCGCGCTCGTCCATCAGGTGCGCCACTGCGTCGGCGTCGATGCTGTGGTACCGCACCAACCAGGCGATGCCGTCGGGCACGTGGTCGCGGAGGCGGGACCAGCCGAACTCGTCGTGGTTCCACTGGAACGTGCACTGGTCGAGGCCCACACCCGGAGCCGGGTCGCCGAGCGGCGAGTTCATGCAGACGACGTTGGCCGGGTCCTCCCCGGTCACGAGCAGGAGCTTGCCGAGGTCGTGCACCAGCACCGCGAGCAGGAGCTCGGGATCGTCGACGCCGTCACGTGCCATCGCTTCCAACATCTGGAGCACGTGGGTGAGCTGGCTGGTGCAGAACAACGCGCAGTCGGACGGGTCAACGCACAACGCCAGTCGCTCGACGAGGTCCCACACCCGGACCGTTCCGAACACCGGTGCTTCGTACTTGCGCCGGAGCGCAACGACGTCGTCGAGGGTCTGCAGGGCGTGACGCGCGTCGATCGCGCGCGCTTGCGCGAAGTAGTCGACCGTGCGCGGGTCCGGACCCGCGTCAGGCACAGGATCGGGTGCGGCGTCGGGCACCGGCGCCAGCGCGTCGATGCGACGGAGTTCCATTCCACCGCGAGCGAGGACCGATGTGACCGCGCGTCGTGCGGTCTGACGAACCGTCACGGGCGACGTCGCGCGCGCGGGTCGGTGATCATCGGTGGCGAGTACCCGGCGTCGGCCCACGTGAAGTTGGTGCCCGGGGGCACGATCTCGTCGATGCGGTCCAACACGTCGGCGTCGAGGTCGACGTCGGCCGCGCCGAGCTGCGTCGTCAGCTGCTCCATCGTGCGCGGACCGATGATCGCCGACGTCACCGCCGGGTTGCGCAACACCCACGCCACCGCGAGGTGCACGAGTGGGAGACCGGCTTCGTCGGCGAGGCGTCCGAGTGCGTCGGCCGCCTCGAGCTTCTGTTGGTTGCCGGGTTCGTCGAGGTCGTACCGCGCGGGAACGCGGTTGGCGCGGTGGGTGGTGAACGGCTCACCGCCGACGCGCCACTTGCCCGACAACCATCCACCCGCGAGCGGGCTCCACGGGATGACCGCCATGTCGTGCTGCAGACACGTCGGCAGCACGTCGGTCTCCACCCCGCGCACGAGGATGGAGTACGGCGGCTGCTCGCACACGAACCGCTGGCGAGTGCGTCGCTCCGCCACCCACTGGGCTTCGACGATCGCCGACGCGGGCCAGGTCGAGCTCCCGAGGTATCGCACCTTGCCCTGGTGCACGAGATCGCTCGAGCGCGCCGAGCGTCTCGTCGATGTCGACGTTCGGATCGGGCCGGTGCACCTGGTACAGGTCGAGGTGATCGGTGTTCAACCGGCGCAGGCTGTCTTCGCACGCGCGCATGATCCAACGCCGCGAACCACCGGCCATGTTGCGATCCGCACCCATCGGCGCGAAGAACTTGGTGGCGAGCACGATGTCGTCGCGACGGCCGGCGATCGCCTTGGCGACGATCTCCTCCGACTCGCCGGCCGAGTACACGTCGGCGGTGTCGATGAAGTTGATGCCGGCGTCGAGGGCCGCGTGGATGACGGCGATCGACTCGTCGTGGTCGGGGTTGCCCCACTGCCCGAACATCATCGCCCCGAGGCAGAGGCTGCTGACGTGCACCCCGGTACGCCCGAAACGGCGATACCTCATCGCGCTCTCCCTCCGTCACACCCGGCCCGCGTGTGCCGTGACGTTACCGAACGCGTCGGACCGGGTGGACGGGAGGAAAGCGAACGAACTAGCCGATCTTGTCGGTGGCGGGGCGGGCTCCGGTGCTCTTGGCGAACGCATCCGGCACCGGGTACTCACCCAACAAGAAGTTGAGGATCGCTGCGTGCTGCATCTCCACCGGCTGGATCGTGGCCGCGGTCTTGATGCCGGCCGGGTCCTTGACCACTCCGATGGCGGCGATGTAGGTGGCCGCGGCGACGTTCTCGAGGTCGAGTGCGAGCTTGGCCAGCCCGGGCACGTCCTTCACCTGGGCGAACGCCTTGTCGACCGACTTCTTCACCGTCAGGTCGACCCCGCTCACCGCCTTCTTGCCCGCGCCGGTCAGCACGCCGTTCCACGCCGCGGCGTGGTCCTTGTGCTGGCTCTGCGCGGTCATGGCGAAGGTGACCACTGCGTCGGGGACGCCGGTGAGCTTGCCCTGCGTCACCGCGTCGATCGCGGCCTGGTAGGTGCCGACGGCGAGGTTCTCCAGCGAGGCGGCCAGCGCCACGACCGCGAGGTCGCCGCTGAGCTTCTGCGCCGACTTGGCCGAGGGAACACCCATGGCACCGGTGCGGGTCGCCGCGGCGGCCAGGCCACTGCCCATGCCGCTACCGACGAGCGCGACACCACCGAGCACCGCGCCACCACCGAGCAGGAACGCCCGGCGGCTCGACGGTGTCGACACGAGGCGGGTGATGCCCGCGCGGATGTCGTCGTCCGATTCGCTCCACTCGGCGAGGCTGTCCCGCATCGAGGGCAGCGTTTCGTGGTGCGCGTCCTCGAGGTCGTTCGTCATGGAGACGAGCTCGGCCTCGCTGATCGCGATCTGCTGCTTGCGGTTGCGGCGCATCACTGCACTGCTCCTTCGTTCGCGGGACGGGCGTCGGTCGTCGGGTAGAACGCGTCCGGGAAGCCGATGCTCCCCGCGGCTGCGGGCAACTTGGCGGCGTCCGGCGGGAGCGCGATCAGGTCGGCGGCACCGCCGGCGAGGAGTGCCTTCACCGCGTAGAGGATCGCGACGTGCTGCGCCTCGACACCCATGATGCTGGCGGTGACCGTCCGCGCGTTCTTGTTGGAGTACGTCCCGGTGTTGGCGACGTAGGTCTGGGCCGCACCGTCCTCGAGCTCGATGGCGAGATCCACCACCTGCGCGGCACCGGTCAGCGACGGCTTGGCGTTGTTCACGACACCGAGCAGCACCGGGTCGGGCTGGTCCTGGGCCTTGCCACCCAGGCGCGTGACCGCGGCGTTGAACGCCTCGGCGTGCTGCTGGTGCTGTTCCTTGGTCTTCTCCACGAACGCCTTCACGACCGCGTTGGCGCTGGCGCCACCGATGAAGTCGAGGGTGAGGGCAGTGTCGTAGGTCGCGACCGCGAGGTTCTCGATCGAAGCTGCGGTCTGCAGCATCTGCACGTCCATGGTCTTGTCCGCGAACGCGGGCGATGCGAGCAACGCGACCATCGCGGTGCCGAGGCCGGCGGCGGCGAGCACACCCGACTTCGGAAGTCCGCGCAGCAGCGTCGTGCGGCGCGTCACCGGGTCGACGTCGGCCCACGGATCGTCGTGCGCGAGCTCGACGTACTCGTCGAGTGCGACGCGCGTCGTCTCCATCGCGTCGGAGTGCAGGTCGTGCGACTGCGTCAGCAGATCGCGCAACCTCGTGTCGTCGAGTGCCATGCGTTGTCTCCTCGGAGTCGGGGATGAACTCGCGAGGTGTTCGGCGCGCTGTGCGTCGCGGATGGCGCGCGACGCGCGAACGAACGCGCGTCAGGCGATGTCGCCGACCGCGTCGGGCGCGTTGTGACTCACCGGTACACCGCCCACGACTTCGGTGGTGATGGCGAGACTCGTCGTCGGGCCCGCGGCCTGGAACGCGACCGTGCCCGGGTCGCGCCCGAGCACGCCGAGCGAGATGGTGCCCGTACGCGTGATGCCCCACAGCTGATACGTGTGCCCCGCGGGTGCGGGCGGCAGCTCCGACGTGAGGTAGCCGGACCCGTCGGTCGTCATGATCGCGGTGGCGAGCGCGGTGCCGTCGCTGCTGGTGAGGGTCGCGTGACGCGCGCCCGGCGCCGTCGCCGCGGTGGCCGCGAGCGCAGCGGTGTCGCCGGCCGCGCCGCCGTTGCCGTCGCCCCGGTCGACGAGCCAGAGCCCGCCGAACACCAGGGCGACGACCGCGGCGGCCGCAGCCAGCCACCGCCAGCGCCGATCGGGACGTGCGGTCTCGGGTGCCGGCGCACTGGGGGGGATCAGCACGGTCGGCGGCACGACCCGCAGCGGTGGCGGCGTGGCGGCGATGATCGACTCGAGGCGTTCCCACACGCCGTCGGGCGGCGGTCCGCCGGTGTGGGCGAGCATCGACGCGGTGATCTGGAGGTCGGCGATCTCGTCTCGTCGGTCCGGATGCGCGTCGAGGTAGGCATCGATGGCGTCGCGCTCGTCGTCGTCGACCGCGTCGAGCGCGTACGCGGGCAACAGCTCGGTGATGTCCTCGGGAGTCAGTTCACGATCCATGACCCGTCGATTCCCCGGTCGACGAGCTGCGTGCGCAAGCGCGTCAGCCCGGTGCGTATCCGGCTCTTGATGGTGCCTTCCGGTTGTTCGAGGATGCGCGCGACTTCGCGGTACGTGTGCCCACCGAAGTACGCGAGCTCGATGGCGCGCCGCTCGGCGTCGGACAGTGTGCCCAGCGCTTCGCGCACCTGCTCGGCGATGTCGAGGTCGTAGGCCTCGAGGTCGAGGTCGTACTCGGCGACCATCTCCGCCCGTGCCGAACGCTCCTCGCGTTCCTTGCGCCGCGTGTCGGACCGGATCCGGTCGACACACCGGGCGTGCGCATCCATGAGGAGGAACGAGCGCAGCGACCCGCGCGCCTGGTCGAACCGATCGGGGTGCTCCCACAACCGGAGGAAGATCTCCTGGACCATCTCCTCAGCCAGCGCCCGCTCCCAGAGGAGCCGCTGCGCGAGCCCGAACACCGCACCCGCGTGCCGGCGGTACGCCTCCGCGAAGGCATCGCCGTTGTACCGCGCGATGGCGATCACCAGCCCGACGTCATCCGTGCGCGCGTAAGGAGAGTCGACCGCCACGACTGTTGTTCGTCGCCGACGCCCGTCGGGATGCCGATCGGAGACCGATTTTTCGGATGAGCGAATTGACACCATCCGCGCGCCGACCGACGGCGTACACCTGGGGAAGCCCCGATCACCCTCAGCCAGCGTCGGAGCCATCCATGCCCCTCGCCAACATCATCGGACCCGAGCTGCTCATCGTGCTCGCCATCGCCCTCGTGCTCTTCGGCAGCAGCCGCCTGCCTCAGCTGGCTCGCTCGTTGGGCTCGGCCAAGAACGAGTTCGAGCGGGGCCTCAGCGGATCCGACGACGCGCACGACCGCGAAGCCACCTCCTGATGGCCACGGGTCTGACGGCAGGCAATCGCCTCGGACGACTGCCCACGATCGCCCTTGCGGTCCTGGTGCCGCTGGTCGCGCTCATCACCGTCGTCGTCACCCTGAACGTCACGTCCGACGGCACGAGCTCCGCCGCCAGCGCGAGCCGAGGAGCGACGAAGCCCGACACCATCACCATCGCCAACTTCCGGTTCTCGCCCGATCCGCTCGTCGTGACGGCCGGGACGACGGTGAAGGTGACGAACGAGGACGGCACTGCGCACACCGTCACCGCCGACGACAAGAGCTTCGACACCGGTGACCTGGCCGGGGGCACGAGCACCACCATCACGCTCGCGAAGGCCGGGACGTACAAGTACTACTGCGACATCCACAACTACATGACCGGCACCATCGAGGTGAAATGACCAGCACCAGGGTGAACGCCGACACCGCTCTCGACCAGCACCGCCGTCGCCACCACCATCGGCGCGGTCGCGATCCTGGTGAGCGGCTGGGTGCACTTCTACCTCTACTTCCGCGGCGGCTACCGCGGCATCGCACCCGACGAGGTGCTCGGCCTCACCATCAGCCGGTCGTTCGCGATCAACGCGATCGCGGCCGTCGTGCTCGCCGAAGCGCTCGTGCTGGGGCTCCGCTACCGCGCGCTGCTGCTCCCGGCGGCCGTGCTGGGCACCGGGTTCGGCGTGGCGACGCTCGTCGCCTACTTCCTGTCGCGCACCCGCGGGCTGCTCGGCTTCGAGGAGACCGCCACCACGACGGAGGCCGTGATCGCCATGGTCGCCGAGGCGGTCGCGATCGTGGCGCTGGTACCCGTCGCGCTCACGGAACTGCGAGCGCGGCGACGTCCAGCACGCTGAGCACGTAGGCCACGCTCTCGTCGAGTGTCATCGACGCACCCGCGGCTCATGGCGTCGTCGAAATGCGTCGTCGCCGAGGATCGCCTGCACCTCGTGGAGCGTTCCGGCGACGCCGAGGTCGCGCGACGAGGCCACCGGTCAAGGGACGTGGGACCGCGGTGACCACGCCTGCGGACAGCGCACCGGCGAGCACCGCCGATGCCTCGTCGTGACCCATCGAGTGCAGCACCGCCACCGTGCACTCGAGCGCAGTGGTCAGCATCGGGCGATCACCGCGTTCGTGGCCGTGCTTCACCGCTTCGCGAGCGTCACGTCGCGCGCCGGCGAGATCCCCGGTCTCGGCTCGCAGCACCGAGCGCCGCGCCAGTGCGAAGCCGAGCAGCCCCCCGCTCGTGCCGAGGCGGCCGATGGAGATGCTCTCGTCGAGCGCGACCGCAGCCGCACTCGGATCGTCTCGACTGAGCGCGACCGCGCGCGGCGAACTGCGCGCTGGCGGTCGCGGTCGGGTTCTGCGAGCGACGGGCCGCTTCCAGTGACAGCTCGGCATCGCGCGCGGCGGCGTCGACGTCGCCCAGGAGGTTGTGGAAGTTCGCGGCCGCGGAGTACAGGAACGAGAGGCCGCGTGGCGAACCGCCGGCGTCGCGCAACGCGACCTGGGCCTCGGTGATCACCCGGATCGCACCCTGCCAGTCGCCCCGCATGCCTTCGTTGGCAGCCTGCGCGATGTACGCCCACACCGCACCAGGGCAGTCGGGCGGCACGCCGTCGCGCAATGCGGCTTCGCTGTACGCGCGCATCGCGTCGACGTCGTTGCGGCCCTGTGCGCTGAACGCCGCAGCCGCCAGCACCGCCGTCCTGATCGCCGGAGGCGCGAGATCGACGCGGGGCACGAGGTGCTCGGCCCACCCACCGATCCCGAGGCCCTCGGTCGTTCACCGCTTCGAACGTGAGCGCGGCGACCATCCGCAACGCGCGGCAGCACGTCCTCGTCCCCGTCGAGGATCAGACACCGGACGAACGCGACCCGCAGGTTGTCGAGCTCCAGGTGGATGCGTGCGCGCCACGCGGCTTCGTCGGGTCCGGCGAGCCCGACGTCGGCAGCCTCGGCGAACTGCGTGTAGTGCTCGGCGTGACGGCGGAAGAGGTCGTCGAGCTTGCCGCTCTGCTCGAGCCGCTCCCGGGCAAAGGTCCGGATCGTCTCCAGCATCTGGTAGCGGGTGCTGCCGGTGCTGTCGTCGGCCAGGATCATCGACTTGGCCACGAGCCCGGCGCCGGCGTCGAGCACGGCCCATGCTTCGATGCCCTCGCCGCTGGCGACGGCCGCGACCGCGTCGGCGCCGAAGCCGGCGGGGAACACGCCGAGCGCGTCGAACAGTCGCCGTTCGCTCGACTCGAGCATCTCGTACGACCACTCGATCGCCGCGTGCAGCGTCTGGTGCCGCTCGGCGGCGCTGCGCCGCCCGCCGGTGAGCAGCTGGAACCGCTGGTCGAGGCGCGCCGCGATGTCGGTCGGGGTCATGATCGTCACGCGCGCGGCGGCGAGCTCGACCGCGAGGGGGATGCCGTCGAGGCGGCGACAGATCTCGGCCACTGCGTCGGCGTTGGTGTCGTCGAGCGCGAAGCCCGGCTGCACCGCCCGGGCGCGCTCCACGAACAGCTCCACCGCGGGACTGGCGCGGATCTCCTCGACCGTCGACGACCGGGCCGGGAGCTCGAGCGCGTGCAACGGCCACACCTGCTCGCCGGCGACACCGAGCGCTTCGCGACTGGTGGCGAGGATCTGCACGCCCGGACAGTCGCGCAGCAGCCCCTCGGCGAATCGGCCCACCGGTTCGACCAGGTGCTCGCAGTTGTCGAGCACGAGTACCAGCTCACGCGTGCGCAGGGCGTCGAGGATGCTGTCGGCGACGGTAGTGGCGGGCCGCGCCAGCACACCGAGCGTCGCTGCGACCACCTGCGCCAGGGCTTCTTCGTCCTGCGCGGTGGCGAGCTCGCACAACCACGCACCGTCGGGGAAGCGCGACGCGATGTCGAACGCGACCTGGATGGCGATCCGGCTCTTCCCCACGCCACCCACGCCGGTGATGGTGACGAGTCGCGACGCGAGCAGCGCGTCGGCGATGGCGTCGCGCTCGAGCGCGCGGCCCACGAGCGAGGTCGCCTGCGTGGGGAGGTTGCCGGGGATCGCGTCGAGCGAACGCAACGGCGGGAACTCTCGGGTGAGACCGGCCGCGACGACCTGGAAGATCCGCTCGGGCCGCGCGAGGTCGGGCAGGCGATGCTCGCCGAGGTCGACGAGCGCGATGTCGTCGGGCAGCGCGTCGCGCAGGATCTCCTCCGTCGCGTGGGACACCACGACCTGTCCGCCGTGCGCCGACGACATCACGCGCGCGGCGCGATTGATCGCCGGGCCGTAGTAGTCGCCGTCGCGTGCGACGGCGTCGCCGGTGTGGAGACCCATGCGGACCTTCAGACCGCCGGGCACCTCCCAGGCCTCGGCGGCGAGCGCACGCTGCGGCGCGAGGGCGGCGTCGAGCGCGGCCCGGGTGGTGGTGAACACGCCGTGGAGACCGTCACCCGTGGTCTTCACCACCACGCCGCCGCCCGATTCGACCGCTTCGCGCAGCACGACGGTCATGGCGCTCCAGCGCAGGCACCATCGCCGCCCGGTGTTGCTCCCAGAGACGGGTGGAGCCCTCGAGATCGGTGAACAGGAACGTCACCGTTCCCGACGGCAGCTCCGCCACGTCGCCCCCTGGGGTCTCCGGACGCCCGCATGATCGCACGCCCGGGGCCTCGGCCGCGCCGAATCCGGTGCCCGGGCCTCCCACGGCACCCCCTATCCTCGATGCCATGCAAGAAGGCCCCACTGCGGAGGTCGCGCGCGAGTCGGTGCAGCCCGAGCTCGTCGACGACGCGGCGCGCGACGACGCCGTCGGCGCGGAGGCGGAGGCAGCCGCGGACGGCGAAGCTGCTGCCGACGAGGCCAGCGAGCAGATCTCGAGCCCCACCAAGCTCATCCGCATCGCGTCGATGGTCCGCACCATGCTCGACGAAGTGCGCCGCGCCCCGCTCGACGACGCCGGCCGCCGACGCCTGGCCGAGATCCACGAACGCTCGCTGGATGAGCTCGAGAGCGTCCTCTCGCCCGATCTCCAGAAGGAGCTCGGCGAGGTCATCCTGCCGCTCACCAGCGAGGCCCCGACCGAGTCGGAGCTGCGACTCGCCCAGGCGCAGCTGGTCGGCTGGCTGGAAGGTCTCTTCCACGGCATCCAGGCCACCCTCTTCACGCAACAGGCCGCCGCGCAGGGTCAGCTCGACCAGATGCGCCGCCGTGCCATCGAACAGCCGCCCGGGGCGAGCGGCCCGAGCGGATACCTGTGAGCACCGGCGGCGTCTCGGCTGCCGGCCCCACCGAGGGCAAGCTGTTCCCCGTGCAGCAGTGGGCCCCCGACAGCTGGCGCGCGCTCCCCGCGGAGCAGCAGCCCGACTGGCCCACCGACGGATCGCTCGAGACCGCACTGTCCACACTGCGCGAAGTCCCGCCGCTGGTGTTCGCCGGTGAAGCGCGCAACCTCACCGAGGCGCTCGCTGCCGTCACCGAGCAACGCGGTTTCGTGCTGCAGGCCGGCGACTGCGCGGAATCGTTCGACGCGTTCTCGGCCAACGCCATCCGCGACAAGCTGAAGGTCATCCTGCAGATGGCCGTCGTGCTCACATACGGGAGCGGCGTGCCCACGGTGAAGATCGGTCGCATCGCGGGCCAGTTCGCCAAGCCCCGCTCCGCCAAGACCGAGACGCGCGACGGCGTCGAGCTGCCGTCGTTCCGCGGCGACATGGTCAACGACTTCGCGTTCGAGGCTCCACGCCCGTCGACCCGACCCCGACCGGCTGGTACAGCGCCTACCACCAGGCCGCGTCCACCCTCAACCTGCTGCCGCGCGTTCGCGAAGGGCGGCTTCGCCGACCTGTCCCGTGTCCACGCGTGGAACCTCGAGTACGTCGACGCCAGCCCCGAGGGCCAGCGCTACAACGCGCTCGCCAACGAGATCGACCGCGCGCTGCGGTTCATGTCGGCGTGCGGGATCGACCTCAACGCCGAGCACCAGCTGCACGAGGTCGACTTCTACACGTCGCACGAGGCGCTCCTGCTCGGATACGAAGAGGCGCTCACCCGGCGCGACAGCATCACCGACCGCTGGTACGACTGCTCCGCGCACTTGGTGTGGGTCGGTGAGCGCACCCGCCAGCTCGGCGGCGCGCACATGGAATTCCTGAGCGGCATCGGCAACCCGGTGGGCGTGAAGCTGGGTCCGAAGGCCTCGCCCGAAGAGGTCGTCGCCATCTGCGACCGCCTCGACCCGGCGCGCACGCCGGGTCGTCTGGTGCTGGTGAGCCGCATGGGGGCCGACACCATCGGTGACGCGCTCCCGCCGCTCCTCCGTGCGGTGAAGCTCAGTGGTCACCCGGTGGTGTGGATGTGCGACCCGATGCACGGCAACACGTACCAGCACGCGAGCGGATACAAGACCCGCGACTTCGACGACGTGATGCGCGAGCTGCACGGCTTCTTCGCCGCGTGCGACGCGGCCGACGTGTGGCCCGGCGGTGTGCACATCGAGCTGACCGGCGAGAACGTGACCGAATGCCTGGGGGGCAGCCACGAGGTGCTGGGCGACCACCTGGAGCAGCGCTACGAGACCAGCTGCGACCCGCGGCTCAACGCCCGCCAGTCGCTCGACCTCGCGTTCCAGGTCGCCGAGCTCCTGCGCCGCTGATCGCGGGCGGGTCCCCGTGATCGAACCGAGCTCCCGATGCGCGACCATGGTGTCGTGACCCGCTTCGACGACCTCGGTCCCAACTCCGGCCTGGCCGAGGAGCTGTACCAGCGCTACCTCGAGAACCCGGCCGCGATCGACGCGCACTGGCGTGACTACTTCGACCGCCACCCGGCCTCCCCCAACGGAGGTGATGCGCCGACCACCGCGGCGCCACGGCCCACGCCGGCGGTCGCGCCCGCCGTGATCGCGGCTCCGCCCGCGCCTCCTGCGGCGCCCGCACCGGCCACTCCTCGACCCGGCCCGCTCGTCCTCGACGGTGACGAGCCCGAGCCGCTCCGCGGAGCCGCGGCCCGCACGGTCGAGAACATGGAGGCGAGCCTCGGGGTCCCCACCGCTACCTCGGTGCGCGTGATCCCGGCCAAGCTGCTCGAGGTCAACCGCCAGATCCTCAACAACCACCTCGCGCGACGGGCGCGGGCAAGGTGAGCTTCACCCACCTGATCGCGTACGCGGTGCTGCGCGCGCTCGGCGACTTTCCGGCGTTGAACTCCGCCTACGGCACCGAAGACGGCAAGCCCGTCGTCGTGCGCCACCAACACGTGAACCTCGGGCTCGCGGTCGACGTGCAGAAGCGCGACGGCACCCACTCGTTGCTCGTGCCCAACGTGAAGGAGGCCGAGACCCTCGACTTCGCCGGCTTCTGGCGCGCCTACGAAGACCTCATCGTGAAGGTGCGCGGCAACAAGATCTCCCCCGACGACTTCGCGGGCACCACCGCGTCGATCACCAACCCGGGGATGATCGGCACCGTGCACTCAGTGCCGCGGCTGATGCCGAGCCAAGGGTTCATCGTCGGCGTCGGTTCGATCGGCTACCCGGCCGAGTTCGAGGGCGCCGACCCCGCCACCCTCGCCGAGATCGGTGTGAGCAAGGTCACCACGCTCACCAACACCTACGACCACCGCATCATCACCGGTGCCGAGAGCGGCGAATTCCTCCGCCGCATCCACGAGCTCCTCCTCGGCGAGGACGAGTTCTACGACCAGGTCTTCGCGAGCCTGGCCGTGCCCTACGAGCCCGCGCGCTGGCTCGCCGACCGCAGTGGGTTCGCCGATCCCGTCACGCAGAACGAGAAGGTCGTGCAGGTGCACGCCCTCATCAACATGTACCGCGTGCGCGGCCACCTGATCGCCAACCTCGATCCGCTCGGGCGGCGCGCGCCCGACACGCACCCCGAGCTCGACATCACCCACCACGACCTCTCCATCTGGGACCTCGACCGCGAGTTCCCGATCGGCAACCTCGGCGCCGGCCGGCTGCCGCGCAAGGTCATGCCGCTGCGCGACATCCTCGGCGTGGTGCGCGACGCGTACCGCGCGCACCGTGGGCGTCGAGTACATGCACATCCAGGAGCACGACCAGAAGGAATGGATCCAGGAGCAGATCGAGGTGCCGTACCCGCTCGTGACCGCGGCGGAGAAGCACCGCATCCTCGAGCGACTGAATGCGGCGGAGGCGTTCGAGCGCTTCCTGCACACGAAGTACCTCGGCCAGAAGCGCTTCAGCCTCGAAGGCGCGGAGACGCTCGTCCCGATGCTCGACGCACTGTGCACGTTGGCGGCCGACGCGGGCATGAGCGACGTCGTCCTGGGCATGGCCCACCGCGGCCGGCTCAACGTGCTCGCCAACGTCATCGGCAAGTCGTACTCGCAGATCTTCCGCGAGTTCGAGGGCGAGCTCGACCCGTCGACCACACAGGGCTCGGGCGACGTGAAGTACCACCTCGGGGCGGTCGGCAAGCACGAGTCCCCCGCCGGCAGCGAGGTGCGACTCACACTTGCGGCCAACCCCAGTCACCTCGAAGCGGTGGGGCCGGTCGTCGAGGGCGTTGCCCGCGCGGTCGGTGACGCCAACGCCGACGACACCCGCCGATCGGTCCTGCCCGTCCTGCTGCACGGCGACGCCGCGTTCGCCGGCCAGGGCGTGGTGGCCGAGACCTTCAACCTCTCCGAAGTCCCCGGCTACGAGGTCGGCGGCACGGTCCACGTGGTCGTCAACAACCAGCTCGGCTTCACCACCGCACCCGAGCTCGGTCGGTCCAGCGTCTACCCCACCGACGTCGCCAAGATGGTCCAGGCGCCGATCTTCCACGTGAACGGCGACGACCCCGAAGCCGCGGTGCGCGTGATGAAGCTCGCGTTCGAGTTCCGCAACCGGTTCAAGAAGGACGTCGTCGTCGACCTCTTCTGCTACCGGCGGTACGGGCACAACGAAGCCGACGAGCCCGCCTTCACCCAGCCCCGCATGTACGAGCTCATCGACGAGCACCTTCCTGCGCGCGCGCTGTACACGCAGCAGCTGGTGCAGCGCGGCGACATCACCGAGGACGACGAGCAGGCGGTCGAGTACGACTTCAAGGCGCGGCTCGACCGGGCCTTCGAGGAGACCCACGCCGGTCGCGCCACTGACGACGACTCCGACCTCACCGACGGCTGCCTCGACGACGACGCCGCCGCCGAGCTGCCCCCGGTCGACGATCCCGTTGCCACCGCGGTCCCCGACGCCACGCTCGAGCTCGTGGTCCAAGGACTCACCCGCACGCCCGAGGGCTTCGACGTGAACCCGAAGCTGGAGCGTCAGCTCGCGGCACGCGGGGCCATGCTCGAGAAGGACGAGGTCGACTGGGCGATGGCCGAGGCGCTCGCCTTCGGATCGCTGGTCCTCGGGGGCACGCCGGTGCGCCTGGCGGGTCAGGACACCCGGCGGGGCACCTTCAGCCAGCGCCACGGCGTGCTCGTCGATCAGACCAACGAGCGCGAATACGTGCCGCTCGCGCATCTGTCCGACGACCAGGCGTCGTTCATGCTCTACGACACCGTCCTGTCGGAGTACGCCGCGCTCGGATTCGAGTACGGCTATTCGATCAGCTCGGATGCGCTGGTGTGCTGGGAAGCGCAGTTCGGCGACTTCGCCAACGTCGCGCAGGCCATCATCGATCAGTTCATCTCCACCGCAGCCGACAAGTGGGGTCAGCGCAGCAGCCTCGCGATGCTCCTGCCCCATGGCCTCGAGGGTCAGGGCCCCGAGCACTCCAGCGCGCGCATCGAGCGCTACCTCACGCTGTCGGCCGAGGGGAACCTGCGCGTCGTGTACCCCACCACCGCCGCGCAGTACTTCCACGTGCTGCGTCGCCAAGCGGTGTCGGCTCGACGGGTGCCGCTCGTCTGCTTCACGCCGAAGCGCTACCTCCGCATGCCGCACACGCGCTCACCGCGCGCCGCGTTCACCGACGGCGCGTTCTCACCGGTGCTCGACGACCGCGGTGCGCCCGACACCGTGAGCCGCGTGATCCTCTGCACCGGCATGATCGCCCACGAGCTCATGGACGAGCGCGACGCGCGCGGCGCACCCGCAGCGGTGGTGCGCATCGAAGAGTTGTACCCGTGGCCCGAGGCGCAGCTCTTCTCGGTGCTCGACCGCTACCCCGACGCCAAGCAGGTGTGGTGGGTGCAGCCCGAGCCGGCGAACATGGGCGCGTGGAACTACATCCACATCCGGTTGCACCGCGTGTTGCGCGACCGGGCCAAGCTCAAGCACGTGTCTCGCGCACCGAGCGCGAGCCCGGCCAGTGGCAGCTCGAAGGTGCACGACGCCGAGCAGCGCGCCCTCCTCGCTGCCGCCTTCAACAAGCTCTGACGCGCCTTTCCCCTTCCCCGACAAGGCTCGGAGGTGGTCAGCGACGGGGGTGCGCCTGGAAGAAGTCGAGCATGAGGCCGGTGGCGTCGATCGACGAGGTCGTCGATCCGAGCCGGTCTGCACGGACTGCCGCCGCGCCCGGCCAGGTGTGACCGCCGCCGACGACGCGGTAGAGCTCGACCGCGCCCGCGGTCGGGCAGCCGGGCCACACGAAGTGCTGGACGTCGTCGGCCACCCAGGACTGTGACGCCGGTGTACCACACCCGTCGAACGCCGCCCACGACGCAGCCGCGTCATCCACCGGCTTCGCCGGCGGCACGCCGAGGACGCGACCGATGTTGGCGCCCGAGAAGAGCTCGCCTCCGGCGTAGGGCACGACCGGATCAGCCGTGCCGTGGAATGCGAGGACGCTCACTGGTGGCGTCCGTGCGTCACACACCTCGGTGGCGTTGATCCCGGCCACCGGCGCGATCGCGGCCAGTCGACCGGGCAGCGCGCACGCGAGGAGGGTCGTGAACATCGCGCCGTTCGAGATGCCGGTCGAGAACACGCGCTTCTGGTCGATGCACAGCGTGCGGTTCGTCCTGCGCAGCATCGCCTGCACGAACGCGACGTCAGGGTTGGTCGACATGGACGGCAGGAGCGACCAGTGGCGCAGCGCGTCGCCCTGGCCGTTCGGCGTGATCACGACGTAGCCCCGCGCGCCGCCCTGCTGGTCGAGCTGTGTGTAGAGCGACTGCTCCTGCATGTTCGAGCCGAGGCCGTGGAAGTCGAAGAGCAGTGGCGCTGGCTTCGACGGGTCGTAGTCGTCGGGGATCGACAGCAGGTACTCGCGGTCGGTGCCGCCGACCGTGAGATGCCGGGTGGTGACGCCTGACGCGGCCTTCTGGCCACATCCGCTCGAGGACCGCTTCGCCGCGCCTGCACCGGTGACCGGGACCGCCACGAGGACTGCCGCGGCGAGGACCAGCAGGGTCGTGATCGTGCGTGTGCGCATGGCGAACAGCATGGACCGGCACCGTCAGGGGAACGTGAGGGCACGATGGTGGGACGTCGGTAACCTACGGCCCGACAGGGGGAGCAGATGAGCATGAGCACGCGCACCTACGACGGTCCGCCACTCCACCAGCCCGGCACGTACGCACAGGGCTTCCCGTACGAGGTCTTCCGCGACCTGCGCGACCACGATCCGGTGTCGCACCAGGAGCACCCGCTCTGGGAGCGCGGCTACTGGGCCGTGACCCGCCACGCCGACGTGCAGCGCGTGTCGCGCGACTGGAACGGGTTCCACAACGCGCCCAACCCGTTCCTCCCCGGCGACGTCGAGCTCGTCGACGAGAGCGGCTCGTCGTTGCTGATGATCAGCCTCGACCCGCCCGACCACACGAAGCTGCGCAAGCTCATCTCGTCCGGCTTCACGCCGCGCCGGATCAACGACCTCGCGGTGCAGGTGAAAGCACGCGTCGACTCGGTGATCGACTCGGTCGCCGAGCGCGGAGAATGCGATCTCGTGCGTGACGTCGCGCTCTGGCTGCCACTGCACGCGATCGCCGACCTCGTCGGCGTCCCCGAAGAAGACCGCAAGCAGGTCTTCGAGTGGACCGAGCTCACCTTCGGCTTCGACGCCGACACCACCGCCGAGGAACGCGGCGATGCCGCGCAGGCGATGTACGCGTACGCCGATGCCATGTGCGCCGAACGCGCCGACACGCCGCGCGACGACCTCATGTCGGTGCTGCTGCACGCCGAGATCGACGGTGATCGCCTCGACCAGATGCAGCTCGCGGTCTTCTTCATGCTGTTGCAGAACGCCGGTTCCGAGACCACCCGCAACCTGATCACCACCGGCATGCTCACGCTGTTGGAGCACCCCGACGATCTGGCGCAGCTGCAGGGTGACCTCTCGATCCTGCCCGTCGCCATCGAGGAGCTCCTCCGGCTCGCGACCCCGGTGATGTCGTTCACCCGCATGGCCACCAAGGACACCGAGATCGGTGGTCAGGCCGTCGCCGAGGGCGACCACGTGCTCATGGTGTACGCCTCGGCCAACCGCGACGAGCGCGCCTTCGACGATCCCGACGGTCTGCACCTCACACGCGATCCCAACGACCACGTCGCGTTCGGCGCCGGCGGCCCGCACTTCTGCCTGGGCGCGCACCTGGCGCGCCTCGAGAGCAGGTTGATGTTCGAGGCGATCCTCACGCGCTTCGAGGGCCTCGAGATGGCAGCCGATCCCGCGGCGCTCCCCCGCGTGAACTCGAACCTGATCGACGGCCTCGCCGAGATGCCGGTGCGCTGGACCGGCGTGCGATGAGAGCCCACTCCGTGAGTCCCCCACGCTGATGCGCGCGGTCACGATGCTCCATGGGCGCCTCGAGCTCAAGGACATCCCCGAGCCGCCGATGAGCGACGCCCACCTGCTCGTGGAGCCGCTCGCGGCGGGCGTGTGTGGTGGCGACCTCAACGCCATGGAGCACGCCGACGAGTTCCTGCACGCGTCACGCGCGAGTGGCACGCCGCTGTTCCTGTTCGACCCGGACCGCGACCTCGTGTTCGGACACGAATTCACCGCACGCGTCGCCGAGGTGGGTGCGCGCGTCGAGGGCTACGCGCCGGGCGACCTCATCCTCGTGTCACCCGCGGTGGTCGATCCCGAGGGCGTGGCCCATTGCGTGGGCTACGCCAGCGACTATCCCGGCGCGCTCGCCGAGCGGGTGGTGGTGTCGCCCTACGGACACGTGCCGATCCCCGACGGCGTCTCGCCGTACGAGGCCGCGGCGGTCGACCCGCTCGCCACCGGGCTCAACGGCGTGTGGCGCTCGAAGATCGAACCACCCGCGGGGGCGGTCGTCACCGGCTGCGGCCCCGTCGGATTGGGCGCACTGGCGGCGCTCGTCGAGCGGCACATCGATCCGATCGTCGTATCGGATCCGTCGGCGTCGCGGCGCGGGGTGGCGCGCAGCTTCGGCGCGCACGTCGTGGTCGACCCCACCGAAGACGACCCGGTCGCCGCGTGGCGCGATCTGGCCGACGCGTCGCAACGCCTCTACGTGTTCGAGGCGTCGGGCAAACCGGGTGTGCTCGACTCGCTGCTCTACACGGTGCCGTCGTACACCCGCATCTCGGTCGTGGGTGCGTGCATGGTCGACGACCCGATCCGCCCGATCGTGGGGATCTACAAGAACGTCACCATCGAGTTCTGCTTCGGCATGGGGCCCGACGGCGACGAGTACCCGTTCGCGGCGACGTTCGAGCGCCTCGCCGACGGTCGCATCGACGCCTCGAAGCTCGTCACCGGATACGCGGGTCTCGAAGGGGTCGACGAGGTGTTCCAGCACCTGCGCCCCGGCGACTACCGCGACATCGACCACATGAAGATCCTCGTGCGTCACGACATCGACGGCCCCGGCATCCACGCACCGCGCTGAGAATTCCCCCGCGCGTCGTTCGTCGTTCACCTGCGCGTCAAGCCGACGACCGATCACTCCCATATGGTCGACCTCGTCAGCGGAACCCCGAGAAGGCCGAGCCCAGCCCCCGCCGCGAGGCCGCTCGGGGATCCGCTGCAGGACGCACCGTGGTGGATGACGGTCGCCGGGAGGTAGCGACAGATGCTCGCAGACGTTGCAATCGACACGCAGGACCAGAGAACCCTCGAGCAACGAGAACGCGATCTCACGCGCAGCGTGCTCTCGCTGATCTGCCGCACGACCGGACGTCGGCGCACGCCCGACGAGTGCCGCGACCTCGACCTGCTCGTCGGCGAGATCCGGCACGTGCGCCATGCGCGCCGAGAAGCCGCCCGCACCAGCTGACGTCCGGGCTCAGCCGATCCCGAGGCGCTCGGCCGAGCCCCGGATGTACGCGGCCTGGCCGACGTGCTCGAGATCGTCGGTGATCACGCTCACCAGGCGAACCCCGAGCGACACCGGCGGGTCCCAACGCTCGTCGACGATGCGGTCGAGATCACCGGCACCGAGCGCGCTCACGAAGTCGATCGTGACCGCGTGCACGGCGTCGAAGTAGCCGCGCAGGAGCTCGCCGTCCACGTCGACCTGCCCGACCTCCTTGCTGGTGTGGCCGTAGCCGTGGGCCTCCGGCGCGAACGGCAGGCCGAACCGCTCGTACCAGCCGTCCGCCCGCCACCGCTGCTCGACCCCGGCGACGTCGGCAACGTGGTCGTCCTGGATGCGGGTGAGGTGCCACACCAACCACGCGATGGAGTTGGCGTCGGGATCGAGGCGGTAGGTCATGATCGCGGGCGACGCGCCGTCGAGCACGGCGTGCACCTCCTCGTCGATCCTCCCGAATGCATCGATCAACACGTCAGCGATGTCCATGCGCCCAGTCTGCCCGCCGGAGCGCCGGTGCACTACGGAGCTTCGAGAACTTCGACGGCAAGGGGCAGGAGGTCAAAGAGCCGTCCGTACGCCGCGCCGCGGTCGAACTGCGGTCTGGTGATCGGGTCACCGAACGCGCCGTCGACGACAAGCAACGACGCGAGCGCAACTTCGCGCACGGTCGAGACCGCGAACAGTGCAGCGGCTTCCATCTCCACTGTCAGCACACCCTGAGCGCGGTAGCGAGCGACTTCATCTCGGGTCTCGCGGTACGGCGCGTCGACGGTCCATGTCGGTCCCGTCGCGAACGGGACGTCGGCATCAGTCAGCGCCGCACGCAGTCGGCCGAGCAACTCCGGGTTGGCGACGGCGCGAACCTCAGCAGGCAGGTAGTGGTAGGACGTGCCCTCGTCGCGCACGGCCTCCGACGTCAGGACGGTGTCGCCCGGACGGTGGTCCGCCTGCAGCCCGCCCGCAGTCCCGAGGCTGATGAACCGCCGAACGCCGAGCACCGCGAGCAGTTCGAGCACCGACACGACCGCAGGCGCGCCGATACCCATGCAGCAGATGCCGACCCGATGGTCGGTGGCCTTCACGGTGAAGAAGCGCCCGGGGCCCGGCCCGAGCATCGGGTTCATCGTGTAGGCCTCGGGCTGGCCGGCACAGAACCCGTCGAAGCCTCCATACGTGAAGACGACCGCGTCCGGCACCGCGCCGGGATCCCAGCCCGTCGCGCGCAGTCCCTCGATGAAGTCTTCCGGCCGGAAGAGCACCTCTGAACGGTCGAACTCTCGCGAGCGCGGCACCAACACCTTGCCCCCTCAGTCAGCGCGTGGTCGTGACGGAGACCGGCGCGCGGCGGAGTCGACCACCGGCTCGGCAACACGCGTACGCAGCGAGACCGAGGACGACCATGACCAGGTCGGCCTGGAGGTCGGAGAACAGCGAGGTGAATTTGGTCAGGAAGATCAGCGAGAAGACCGCGGTGAAGATCGCGCCGGCGACGTAGCAGAGGCTCGAAGCAAGACGGGTTCCGCGACCGCCACCGGCGTCGATCTGCGGGAGCACACAACACGCGATCAGCAGCGCGGCCGCACCGATGGTGCCGAGGGTCGCACCGGCTGCCCGCGCCGTCTGACTGCCGCCCAGGTGGTTGCTCGCGGCGTCGTTCGCGTCGAGCAGCGTCGTCGTCGCGAGCACGATCGAGCACCCGACGCATCCGATGCCGTACGCGATCGCGAGCGCTCGGAGAAGCGGCGACCGGTACCAGTCACTCGCGATGGCGCACACCACGGCCGCCACCGCAAGTGCCGTGAGCAGGTACCCGACGGAGCCCGCGCCGTACTCGGTGGTCGTCCCGAGCTGTCGATGCTCGTGCGTCGACCAGGGCAGCAGCGTCGAGACGACGACGAGCGCTCCTGGCACCGCAACGAGCGCGGCGCGCCCGATGGTCCGTCGGGAATCAGCCATTCGCTCCATCTTGGCCCGACTTCGGAGCTGCGGCAGCACGCGCACCTCGGCGCGCTCCTCGACGCACGCCGCCGGCACGCGGGATACGGTTCGGCCCGTGGGTGACCGAGACGAGATCAGCGCACTCGTGTACCGCTATGCCGAGCTCCTCGACGGCGGCGACCTCGACGGCGTGACCGACATGTTCGCCGACGCCACGTGGCGCTCGGCCGCCACCGGCGCGGTCCTCACCACTCGCGAGGAGGTACGGGCGGTCTACGAGAACGTGATCCTCTACGACGGCTCGCCGCGCACCCGCCACCTCATGGACAACCTCATCATCGACCTGGTCGACGGCGCCGACGAGGCGTCAGGCCGCTGCTACTACACCGTGTTGCAAGGCGGTGAGCCCGGGACGCCGATCACGCCGATCCTCTCCGGCCGCTACTTCGACCGCTACCGGCGCGGGCCGAACGGCTGGCAATTCGCCGACCGCGAGTTCCACATCAACCTCGTCGGCGACCTCTCCCGCCACTTCCGCGGCTGACGTGCCGGCGCTTCAGCCGAAGACCGAGATCAGCAGCGGGTTGAAGATGTCGGCGCGCTCCCACTGCAGGAAGTGACCGGCGCCGGGGATGAGCAGCGGACCGATCCGATCGGTGAACGCACGCTCGCAGAACATCACGAAGTCGTCGTCGACCACGTGGTCGTCGGTGCCGTAGAGCAGCAGCGTCGGCACGTCGACGGTGCCCGTGAGCAGCGGTGGCTCGGTCATCGGTCGGCCGTGGCCGAGTTGGTACGCCGACCAGCCGGCGCGGAGGCGCGCCTCGTCGGCGAACGGCTCGGTCATGAAGTCGAGATCGGCACGCCCGAACGTCCCCGGCGACGCCCACAGCCGACTCGTGTACATGGCCGCGATCCACTGCCGCCGCGCGGCGTCGGTCGGGAGCATCGCCGCCAGCTCGTCGGGACGCGCGCCTTGCAGCTCGCGGTAGTCGCCGGTGGGGCCGTCGCTCAACGCGCTCAGCGATCCGTAGTCGAGTCCTGCGGCTGCGTACTCGTCGATCGCGGCCGGTGGCACCGTGTTGAAGAAGCAGAACCGCTCGACGAAGTCGCCGAAACGGTGCACGAGGTCGACACCGACCACTCCCCCGATGTCCCCACCTGCGACCAGGCAGCCATCGTGGCCGAGCACGTCGTGCACCAACGCGTGCACGTCGCGCGAGTACACCGCGAGGTCGTACACGTCGTCGCCGGAGAGGTCGCTCTCGCCGTAGCCGCGCAGATCAGGGGCGATCACCTCGAACCCGGCCGCGGCGAGCGGCGCGATGTTGCGCCACCAGATCCGTTTCGTCTCGGGGTAGCCGTGGAGCAGCAGCAGCGGCGTGCCACCGACGCCCTCGTGCACGTAGCCGAGCGTGAGCTCGTCGCGCACCACGGAGCGATGGGTGGGGAACGCATCCGGCGCCGGCGTCTCCGGTTGCGGCGGGCGGAACCGCGGGTCGTACGCCACGCGTCAGACTTCGACGTCGCGACGCAGCCGCGTCAGCACGAGCGTCTTGATCTTCCACTCACCGTCGATCAGCTCGTAGGTCTCGGTGTAGTGGCCCCAGCCAACCATGGTCTTCATGCCGAGCGCTGATCCCTCGGGCATCTTCAGGTAGTCCTGCATCGCCCAGATCCCGCGCGCCGTCGTGGGTGAGGTGATCTCGATCTCCGGCATGTGCCCGTGGTGCACGGTGACCACCGGACCGACCGAACCCTCGACGAACTGGCGGATCTGCGGAGCACCGACCACCACCTCGATGTTCGGCGCCTCCTGGGTGGTGTCCATCGACGCGTCGTCGGCGAACACGGCCTGGAACCCGTCCCAGTCCTTGGTGTCCATGCACCGGAAGTACCGGGCCTTGAGCTTCTTGATCTTCTCGATCGCGTCGAGCTCGTCGTGCGTCGCCATCAGGGCCTCCAGGGTCGGGGCCAGTCGTCGGCCCGGAACTGCGCGTCCATGCCGCCGTCGCAGAAGAGGATCGATCCGCAGAAGAAGCGCCCGTTCGGACCGAGCAGGTACTCGAGCAGCGCGGCGATCTCGTCGGGACGCCCGTTGCGTCCGAGCGGTGACGCGAACGCATCGATCATCGGACCGACGGTCGGGTGGTCACGCCCTTCCTGCAACAGCGGCGTCTCGATCGCGCCCGGCGCGACCGCGTTCAGCGTGATGCCGGCGCCCGCCCACTCGGGCGTCGGCGCGTGGCGCCGGACCCACCAGCTCAACGCGGTCTTCGTGACCGGATACGTGCTGAGCGACTCGCCCTCGCCCGCGAGCGCGCGCGTCGCCTCCTCGTCGCCTTCGAGGCAGCTGGCGATGAGGTCCTCGTCGAGGCCGGGCTGGCACGTGGTGGAGTTGGAGCTGATGGCGACAGCCGCGGGATCGGTGCCGTTCGCCAGCAGCGGCCGCAGCCCGGCGAGCAGCTCGACGGTGCCGTAGTAGTTCACGGAGATCAGCAACGACGCGGGACGCTCCGGCAGCCCGGCCAGCCCCGCCAACGTGACGAGACCGTCGAGCGCACCGCCCGACAGCTCGGCGACGCGCTCGACGGCGGCGGCGCGCCCCGCCGGGGTGCCGAGATCGGCTTCCACATCGGCGTTGCGCAGGTCGACGCCGATGACGCGGTCGCCCGCCGCGGTGAGGCGCTCGCTGAGCGCGGCCCCCATCCCGGATGCCGACCCGGTGATCACGATGGTTCTCACTGGTTCACGCACTCCCGTCGATCTTCTGGGGCAACGAACTGGCCCGGATCTCGTCGGCGAAGCCATAGTCGAACGGCACGATGACGCGGAACACCGCGTCGAGCAGTACGTCGCTGTCGTCGCCGTACGGCGCGGCGACGCGTATCGCGCGCGTCACCGCGGCAGGCTCACCCTCGAGGAGGTACAGGTCGAGATCGAGTGACGCGTCGTTGATGGACCGGTGGCCGAGCACCACGTGCACTCCGTCGACGCCCACCGCGGCGGCCGCGACGTCGTCGCGCGCGGCGTCGTCACCACCGCGCCGCATCACCGCGCGGATGGCCGTGTGCTGCATGTGGGGCAGGTCGATCGGATCCGCTTTGAGCGCGGGATCGGCCACACCCCACGACAGCGTCATCGCGTCGCCGGCGCGCACGATCTTCTTCTCGGGCGCGAACATGCGGCCGGCATCCTCGAGGATGTCGCGGGTGCTCGTCATGTCGGCCAGCACCTGTGCGGGGTCACCGTGGAGCGTGTACACGGTGACGTGCACGCCCCGACCGTCGGCGAAGCCTTCCAGCCGATCGGCCGGTTCGCGCACCTCGTGCAGCGCGGGCGGCGCGACGTAGCGCTTGCCCGACATGATCCCCGGCAGCGCGATGTTCGGCGGCAGGTGCTCGAGGTCGTACCAACGGTTCCAGTCTTCGATCGCGTCGGCGTCGCAGTCGATCGACGCGAAGATGATGCCCGAGACGTCCACAGCGGATCCGAGTGGTCGCGGTCAGACGGGTCGGAGCTCGACGAGACGCACCAGCGGGATCTGCCGGTCGGTGCGGCTCTGGTAGTCGTCGTACCACGGACGATCGGCGGTGAGCCCGGCCCAGGTCTCGGCGTAGTCGCTGTCCTCGAGGATCTGTGCGTCGGCCCAGAACAGACCTTGCTGCACCCGGATCTTCACTTCGGGGTTGGCGTCACGGTCGGTCAGGTTGAGGTACCAGCTCGGGTGGTCAGGTGCACCGGAGAACGAGGCCACCACCACGCGGTTTCCGTCCCGGTCGACCCAGTACGGCAGGGCGACCTTGTGCTCGTTGCCGCTCCGGCGTCCGATGGTGTGGACGATGACGTGGTGCATCCCGGCGACGCACCACACCTCCTCCGCGTCGGACGACTCCATGTACTGGACGTGACCTCGGCTGATGCCCGGGATCTCCTCCCGGGGCGGTTCTTCGAACGGTTCCGCGGCCTGTGATGCGGGTTGCTCGGGCATGGCGCGAAACCTACACCGACCGGCCGGTGCGGGGTCTCGGCGTCGCCTACCTAGTGACTACTATGCTCCCGTCGATGTCCGACCCTGGATCCCCTCGGCTCGACACGCGGCGGCTCGAGATCGTCCGGCACATGCTGGCGTGCTTCTCCGCCGGCGATCCGCAGGGACAGCTCGACCACTGCGCCGACGACATCGCCTACGAGGCGCCCTACTTCGCGCTCGAGCGCCACGGGAAGGCCGAGCTCGCGGCGATGCTGACCGCGGTGCAGGAGCGCTTCGACGAGGTGTCCTACGTGATCGTCGACCACTTCCCCACCGTCGATCCCGACCTCGTGATCGTCGAGGTGCGCGGTGACAACAAGGTGCGCGGCCGCGAGCAGCGCTACCGGAACCACTACATCATGTTCCTGTACTTCCGCGACGACCTCGTGGTTCGCTGGCGGGAGTTCTCCAACCCCGAGGTCTACCGAACGGCGGTACCCACGTGATCGGATGGCCGGCATGACAGGTGTGCTCGACGGGCTGACCGTGCTCGACCTGACCCAGGGGATCGCAGGACCGGTGACGGCGATGTTGCTCGCCGACCACGGCGCGCAGGTCACCAAGATCGAACCACCGGGTGGTGATCCGACGCGCGCGTTCAGCGGCGCGCAGGTGTGGCACCGCGGCAAGCGCAGCGCGGTCTTCGACCTCGACGATCCCGACGACCGCGCGCGTGTCGCCACGCTCGCCGCGCATGCCGACGTGTTGATCGAGAACTTCGCGCCCGGCGTCGCGTCCCGGCTCGGGATCGACCACGACACGTTGCTCGCGCGCAACCCTCGTCTCGTCTACTGCTCGATCACCGCGTACGGCGACGACGGCGTGCACGCCGACCGGCCCGCGGTCGACGCGCTGGTCGCGGCACGCACCGGCCACCAGTGGGAGAGCCGCGGCGTCCCCGGCGGCACGCTGGCACGCCTGGCGGACACCCCGCCCGCGTTCCCCGACCTCGTCGTGCCCGACGACTGCTGGGTCGCCGCCCCGCGGCCCGGGCCCCTGCACTCGGGCGTGCCGTGGGTGAGCATGGCGTCGGCGTACCTCGCCACGCTCGCGATCAGCGCGGCGCTGCGCGTGCGCGAGCAGACCGGGCGCGGGCAGCGAGTCTCGACGTCGCTGTTCCAGGGAGTGCTCGCCACCACGCTCTCGGCGTGGCAGCGCGTCGAACACGCCGACACCCCCAACTACCAGAGCTGGATCAGCGACCCGCGTGCACCGAAAGGAGTGTTCCGCTGCGCCGACGGCCGCTGGATCCACCAGTGGGTGCCGCTCCCCGACTTCGTCATCAGCGCGGCCGAGGGCGATCGCGTGCAGCGCACCGAGAAGACCACCCGCCCACGCGAAGCGACCACCCGCATCGGCATGGACGTCAACGAGATGCTGCTGCTGCACCACTACCAGCCGCTCATGTCCGCAGCGATCGCCAAGTTCCCTTCGGAGCCCTGGGTGGCCCTGGGTGCCGAGGTCGGCGTGCCGCTGCAACCGCTGCGCTCGCCCGAGGAGGCGCTGCACGACGACGCGTTCGTCGCCGACGGCTGCGTGATCGAGGTCGACGACCCCGAGCTCGGCGCGGTGCGCCAGGTCGGACGCGTGTACGACCTGCACGCATGTCCCACCGCCGCGCCCACTGCACCACCTTCCGTCGGCACCCACACCGATGCCGTGCGCGCCGAGGCCGATGCCCTCGCCGACGCCACGCCGGGGGCGCGCACCACCACGCCCGCGCCGGCGTCGCCGCTCGCCGGCGTGCGCGTCGTCGACCTCGGTCTCGCGGTCGCGGGACCGTGGGGCACGATGATGCTCGCCGACCTCGGCGCCGAGGTCATCAAGGTCAACCCGCTGCACGACTTCTACTGGATGAGCACGCACATCGCGATGGCGTGCAACCGCGGCAAGCGCAGCATCGCGCTGAATCTGAAGGATCCGGCGGCGATGGAGATCCTCCACGAGCTCGTCGCCGGCGCCGACATCGTGCAGCACAACATGCGCTACGACGCGGCGGTGCGCCTGGGCGTCGACTACGAGAGCCTGCGCGCGATCAAGCCCGACCTCGTCTACTGCCACACGCGCGGCTTCGAGCACGGCGAGCGTCAGGGACTCCCGGGCAACGACCAGACCGGTGCCGCGCTGGCGGGCCCCGACTGGCTCGACGGCGGACTCGACCACGACGGCATCCCGCTCTGGCCGGTGGTGTCGTTGGGCGACACCGGCAACGGGTTCCTCTCCGCCATCGCCATGGTGCAGGCGCTGTACCACCGGGATCGCACCGGGGAGGGCCAGTTCGTCGACACGTCGATCATGTACGCGCAGCTGCTCAACGCATCGATCGCGTGGAGCCTCGCCGACGGCAGCCGTCACGGCGACCGTCCGAGCCTCGATGCCATGCAACTCGGGTACGACGCCGCCCAGCGCCTGTACGAGACCGCCGACGGTTGGTTGTGCATCGCCGCGAGCACCGACGAGCAGCGCAGCGCACTGGCCGCGGTCCTCGGCGTCGACAAGACCTCCGACGTCACCGCGTTCGCCGCGCTCGAGCCGGCCTTCCGCACGCGCAGCGCGGCGCAGTGGTTCGCCACCCTCGACGCGGTCGGCGTGCCGTGCGAGGTGTCGAACCCCGACTTCGTGCTCGACCTGTTCGACGATCCCGAGATGATCGACAAGGGGTGGGTCACGAAGTACCGCCACCCGATCGTCGGCCAGATGGAGCAGTTCGGCCTGCTGTTCGACTTCGCGGAGACGCCGGGTGTCGTGCAGGGCCCGCCGCTCGTGCCCGGCCAGGACACACGAGCCCTCCTGCAGGAGCTCGGCTACGACGACGCCCGCATCGACGCGCTCGCCGAGGCGAAGACGATCCTCGATTGGAGGCCGTAGCGTGCCGTCGGTCATCCCGCCATCCCCCACCCTCGACGACCAGTTCTTCTGGGACGCGATCACGGAGGGGCGCCTGGTCTTCCAGCGGTGTGCGTCGTGCGGCGCGGTGCGCCATCCACCCGCGCCGCTGTGCGGCGAGTGCCACTCGACGGAATGGGACACGCAGGAGTCGAGCGGCCACGGTCACGTGTACACGTGGATCGTGTCGCACCATCCCACGAAGCCCGACGCCGAACCGCGCGTCGTGGTGCTCGTGGAGCTCGACGACGGCATCCGCTTCGTGTCCAACCTGTTGGGGGTCGAGGTCGATGCCGTGGAGAACGGCATGGCGGTGCAGCTCAGCATCGAGGACGTCGACGGCGTGGTGCTCCCGCAGTTCCGACCGGTTGCGCATGGCCACGTCGACCGGCACGGTGCGTGATGGCGCTCTCCCGCGACACCGCCATCGTCGGCATCGGCCAGACCGAGTTCTCGAAGCACTCGGGTCGCAGCGAGCTCCAGCTCGCCGGTGAGGCGGTCGCAGCCGCGGTCGCCGACGCCGGGCTCACTCCCGCCGACATCGACGGTGCGGTCACCTTCGCCATGGACGTCAACGACGAGCTCGCGGTGATGCGGTGCGCGGGCATCCCGTCGCTGCGCTTCACCGCCCGCACTCGCGGCGGTGGCGGCGGCGCGTGCGCGACCGTCCAACTGGCATCCGCCGCGGTCGCATCGGGCGCGGCCGACGCAGTCGTCGTGTACCGCGCGTTCAACGAGCGTTCGGGTCGTCGCTTCGGTCAGCCGATCTCGGAGAACAACAAGTCGCGCGTCGTGCCGCCCGGGTGGAACTGGTACCTGCCGTTCGGGCTCGACACCCCGGCCAAGGTGTACTCGCTCTGGTACCAGCGCTACATGCACACCTACGGCATCACCAACCTCGACTTCGGCCTCTATCCGGTCGTGGCGCGCAAGCACGCGGCGACGAACCCGAACGCGTTCTACTACCAGCAACCACTCACGCTCGAGGAGCACCAGCAGTCGCGCTGGATCGTCGAACCGATCCTGCGCAAGCTCGACTGCTGTCAGGAGAGCGACGGTGGCGTCGCGCTCGTGGTCACGAGCACGGACCGCGCCCGCGACCTGCCGCACGAACCGGTGCGCGTGGCCGCCGCGAGCCAGAGCCATCTGCGCGACGGGGACGAGATGTTCGGCTACTACCGCGGCGACCTCGCCGGGTACGAGGAAGGCGCGTTCCTCGGGAAGCAGCTCTACGAAGCCACCGGCCTGACACCGGACGACATCGACGTGGCGATGATCTACGAGAACTTCACCCCGATCGTGTTCATCCAACTCGAGGCGTTCGGGTTCTGCGGCCCGGGCGAGGCCACCGACTTCATCGCCGGCGGCAACATCGAGGTGGGCGGCAAGCTCCCGGTGAACCCCAACGGCGGCCTGCTCGGCGAGGCCTACATCCACGGGATGAACAACATCCTCGAAGGCGTGCGACAGGTGCGCGGCACCGCGGCCAACCAGGTCGTGGGCGCGGAGCACGTGCTGGTGTCGGCGGGACGCAGCGGTCTGGTGCTGTCGCCCTGAACCCACCTAGCGTGGTGCCATGACGTACCGCGACGCGATCTACATCTCGACCGACTCGCACGTGACCGAACCGATCGAGATCTACGGCGAGCGGGTCGACGAGGCGTTTCGTGGTCGCGTGCCGCGCATCGAGACCGTCGGCGACTGGCGCACGTTGCTCATCGAAGGTCTCGGACCGCGCAAGCTCATGCCGGCATCCGAGCGCGAGGTTGCCGTGGTCGGCGACTGGGACGCCGACGACCGGTTCCGCGACCAACTGCGCGACGGCGTGAGCGCCGAGGTGATCTTCCCAACGTTCGCGCTGCAGGCCTGCTACGCCAGCGACGACGCCGAGTTCCAGCGCCAGCTGTGCCGCGCCTACAACAGCTGGGCGATCGAGGTGTTCGGTGACCATCGCCTCCTGCCGGTCGGCATGGTGTCGATGCTCGACATCGAGGGCGCGATCAGGGACGCCCGGGCCGTCGCCGAGCAGGGCTTCCGCGCCCTGTTCCTCCCGGCGCAGGTGCCGTCGCGCATGTACAACGACGACGCCTACGACCCGTTCTGGGCCGTCGCCGAGGAGCTCGGGCTCCCGCTCACGTTCCACTCCGGTACCGGCCACGAACCGCGCGTCGTGCGCGGGCCCGGCGGCGCGGTCATCAACTACCTCATGGGCGCACAGCTCGACGGGCCCATGGTCATCCTCACCATGGCCGCCGGTGGCGCGCTCGACCGCTTCCCGGACCTGAAGGTGATCACGGTGGAGACCGGCGCGTCGTGGTTGGCGTGGATCATGACCCAGGCCGACGCCATCTACGAAGACCACAGCATGTACGCGAAGCCGAAGCTCTCACTGAAGCCGAGCGAGCTCATTCGCCGGCAGTGCTCAGCCACGTTCATGTACGACCCCGTGGCGATCAACAACCGCGCCACCACGGGGATCGAGACGCTCATGTGGGGGAACGACTACCCCCACCCCGAAGGCACCTGGCCCGAGTCGCAGTCGGTCAACGCCGATCAGTTCGAGGGCGTCAGCCAGGAGGATCTCGACGCCATCGTCAGCGGCAACGCCGCGCGCGTCTTCGGCTTCGACCTCGACGAGCTCGCTCGCCTCCAGCCCGTTCCCGCGTAGCGGGCCATGAACCCGCGGTGGGCGCGGCCGTGGTTCGCGGTCACGTTCGTCCTCGTGGTGGTCGAGCTGGTCATCACGTGCGTCAACGCGGCCGACAACACCGGTGGTCACTTCCACAGTGCCGGCGCGCGCGTGTTCAACGTGTTCTGGTACTTCACGATCCAGTCGAACGTGATCGTGGGGGTCACCTGCCTGCTGCTCGCGATCAGTACGCGCCGCACGTCCACCGTCTTTGCGGTCTTCCGGCTCATCGGCGTGATCGCGATCACCGTCACGTTCGTCGTGTTCCACGTGGCGTTGAGCCACCTGCTCGATCTCGACACCTGGGAACAGGTCGCCAACCAGCTGCAGCACACCGTGGTGCCGATCGTCGCGGTCGTCGGTTGGCTGCTCTTCGGCCCGCGCCGTCTCACGTCGTCGCGCATCGCCGCGTGGACCGTGCTGTTCCCGATCGTCTACATGATCGCCACCGCCATCCGGGGCCCACTGGTGCGTGACTGGTACCCGTATCCCTTCGCCGACGTCGCCGCCCACGGTTCTCTGCGGGTCCTCCTCAACGGGATCGCCATCACCCTGTTCTTCTGGGCGCTCGCGGCCGGTGCGACGTGGATCGACCGGCGGCTCCCCGAGCGATGAGCCCCCTCGGCTGGCCGACCACCGCGACCGACGTCACACCCGGGTGGCTCACGGCCGCCCTCGCCGACCGCCATCCCGGGACGGAGGTCGACGCGGTCGAGGTGCTCGAGCGCGACGAGGTCACCAACGCGCACGCACGCCTGCGGGTGACGTACGCGCACCCCACGGATGCGCCCGCGGTCGTGTTCTGCAAGCTGCCGCCGAACGACGAGCGGCGGGCGCAGATCATCGCCACCGGCATGGGCCACCGGGAGGCCCGCTTCTACGCCGAGCTGGCACCGTCGATCGCGATGCGGGTGCCCGCCGCACACGTGGCGCGGACCGACGACGACGGCCGATTCGTGCTCGTCCTCGAGGATCTCGTGACCGCCGGCTGCGAGGTCTCCGACGGCACCTGGGGCATCCCGGTCGAGTCGGCGGCGGGTGCGATCGAGGACCTCGCGGCGTTGCACATCCGCTTCGACGATCCGGCGCGTCGCGCTGCCGAAGCACCCTGGGTCCAGGTGAGCCGGCCGACGAGTGACTACGCCGCGGGCATGCTGCGGGAGGGCATCGACCACCATCGTGATCGGCTGACCGACTCGTTCGTCGACATCGCCGAGCTGTACATCGCCCATCACGACGAGCTGCAGCAGCTCTGGCACCAGGGCCCGCACACGGTGATCCACGGCGACACCCACATCGGCAACCTGTTCCTCGACGAGGGACGTGTCGGCTTCCTCGACTGGGGGATCGTCAACGTCAACACGCCGATGCGCGACGTCAGCTACTTCCTGACGATGGCGATGTCGATCGAGGACCGTCGAACTCACGAGCGCGACCTGCTGCGCTTCTATCTCGACCTTCGACGCGCGGCTGGTGCCACCGAGATCACCTTCGACGAAGCGTGGCGAGCCCATCGCATCCACGCGGCGTACAACGTCACTGCATCGTGCCAGGTGGTGCGCTTCCCTTCGGACATCTCCGACGCGCGACGCCTCTTCGCCGACCACTTCCTCGCCCGTGCCCAAGCTTCCCTCGACGACCTCGACGCGCGCGCCGCACTGCGCGACGCGGCCGGCCTCTGATGCTCACCGCGCGTCGCCGGTAGCCCGGACGCGCGATTCACTGCCGCGCGGTGCTCGCACTGCGGACGCAACGGGACGATGAATCGCGGGTGCTGCTAGTGCTCCAGCGACCGCGCCAGCACTCGCACCAGCTGGTCGCGTTGCGCGTCGAACGCGGCACGGCCCGAGTGCTCGACCGGCATGGCGTCGAGCAGGTCCTGGTCGAGAGCGAGGCCGCGCACGACGTTGTAGAGGAAACGACTGGTCTGCACGACCTCGGCGTCGGAGGGCCCGTCGCCGAGCACCGCCCTGACCCATGGCCGGCAGACGGGTGCCCACCTGGTCGTGCGAGGTCTTCAGCGCCAACCGCGTCGAGTCGGCGGCGGTCGGGTCGTGGCTCAGGTTGAGCACGATCTGCATGTACGCGAGGAACTCGGGGCGCCGGTAGTACGCCCACAGCGCGTCGACGAAGCCCGCGAGGCGCACCTCGAGCGAGTCGCCCGCGATGACGGCGCCGGCCAGCGCGCGGTCGAGCTCCTCGAGCCCGCGCTCGTGCACCGCGAGCATGAGCGCCTCGCGCGTGCCGAAGTGGTACTGGATGACTCCCCACGTCACCCCGGCGCGCTTGGCGATCTTGTTCGAGCTGGCGCGGTAGAAGCCCTCGTCGAGGATGCACGCGATCGCGGCGTCGACGACCCGGGCGCGCGTCGACTCGTCGCTCACGACTTCTTCCTCGCCGCTGCGGCCGCGCCGGCGGCACCGAACGCGGCCGGGTCGACCCTTCGGCCCCTGGTGCGCTCGGCTTCGAGTGCGAGCGCGTCCGCCAGCGGCAGGCCGTCGCCCCGGCGGTAGAGCTCGAGCACCTCACCGACCGCGCCGGTGGACGCGATGTCGTCCACCAGCGCGCGAGTGAACGGCACGAGCTCGTCGTGCGCCACGACGTGGTTGACGAGCCCGATCCGCAGCGCCTCCTCGGCGCCGACGAAGTTGCCGGTGATCGAGAGCTCGCTGGCCTTGCGCACGCCCACTGCGCGCGGCAGCAGCGCGGTCAGGCCCCACGCGGCGACGACGTCGAGGCGCGAGTGCGTGTCGGCGAAGCGCGCCCGTTCCGACGCCACGATGAACGTGCAGCTCAGCGCGAGCTCGAGCGCGCCGGTGACGCACGCTCCGTTGACCGCGCACACCACGGGGATGGCGGCGGCACGCAGGGTCGCACCGGGGTTGGCGGACGTCGGTGAACCGCCACCGGCAGCCACCTCCTTGAAGTCGACCCCAGCGCTGAACACCGGATCGACCGCCGTGACGATGACCGCCCGCACGGCGTCGTCGCGGTCGGCATCCTCGATCAACGCGCAGAACTGCGCCGCGCATTGCGGCGGTGAGCGCGTTCTTGACCTCGGGCCGGTTGATCGTGATCGTGCGGACGCCGTCGGCGTCCTCGACGACGAGCTGCGTGTCGTCGGCGGTCACCCGCGAACTACTTGGTGATGCCGAAGCGCTCCAGGCCGAACGCGGTGATCGCGTTGCCGCGGAGGAGCTTGTAGATCTCCTCGTCGTTCAGGCCGGCCTGGGTGCAGATGTCCTCGACCACCTTCTTGGAGTGCGGGAAGGTGGAGTCGGCGTGCGGGTAGTCGGTCTCGAAGCAGATCTGGTCCATGCCGATGACGTCGCGGTTGGCGAGGCCGATCTCGTCGTCGAAGATGCACCCGTAGATGCGTGACACGTAGCTCGACGGCGGCTGCGGCAGCGACGTGCCGAAGCTGTTGGCCGCCCGTTCTGCCGCGAGCTTGTCGGCCCGCTCCATCACGTATGGCATCCACCCGACCTGGCCCTCGGAGTACGCGAGCTTCAGCGTCTTGAACCGCTCGAGGGTGCCCGAGAAGATGTAGTCGCACATCGAGCCCATCGCGTTCGAGAACGTGAGCGTGGAGCTCACGATGAACGGCGCCTCGGGCGACGTGGTCGGCATGCTCGAGCTCGATCCGATGTGCATGCACACGACGGTCTCGGTGTCCTCACACGCTTGGAAGAACGGGTCCCAGTGGCGGTTCTTGTCGTGCACGGTCGGGAGACCGAGCGGGTACGGGTTCTCGGGGAACGTGACCGCGAAGCTGCCCTTGTCGGCGCAGCGCCGCACCTCGGCGGCGGCCAGCTCGGCGTCCCAGAGCGGCACCATCGTCAGGGGGATGAGCCGGCCCTTGCCGTCACCCGCACACCACTCGTCGATCATCCAGTCGTTGTACGCCTTCACGCAGAGGAGCGCGAGCTCCTTGTCGTCGCGCTCCAGGAACGTCTGCCCGCAGAAGCGCGGCAGCGTGTTGGGGAAGCAGATCGACGCGTCCATGTGGTTGGCGTCCATGTCGGCCAGTCGCTCCGATTGGATCCAACAGCCGGGCCGGATCTCGTCGAACGTCGTGGGGGTCACGTCGAGCTCGGAGAAGCCGACCGCGGCCGAGAGCTTCGGGAACGGGTAGATCAGGTCGTCGTAGAGCCACCAGTCGCACGGCTCGCCGCCGTCGACGCCTTTCTCGTAGGAGAACACGCCACCCTCGAAGTGGAAGAGGGCCGAGTCGCGTTCGACGCGTGGGGCACGGTCCTTGAACTTGGCGGGGATCCGGTTGGTCCAGAGATCCGGCGGCTCGACCACGTGGTCGTCGACCGAGATGATGCGGGGTGTGTCCATACCGGCAACTCCTTCGTCGGTCCCCAGTATCGCGGCTCCAGCCGCCCCGGGCGCAGCCGCCGACGATAGTTGACCAGGGCAAGCAGTCCCTCCGGGTCGCCGTCCCCTCGGGACCTACGGTGTGGACTTCTCGGGCGACTGGCGGGCTCGGTAGCGTGCCGGGCATGGAGACCGCAGCCATCCAAGAGTTCCAGACCCACGGCCAGGACATCCCCTGGCTGCTCGAGCACTGGGCCGATCGCAAGCCCGACCACGCCGCGTTGGTCTGGGCGCCACGCGAGGGCGACGGCCGGCGGTGGACGTACACCGAGCTGCTCGCCGACGTGCGCCGGCTCGCCGCGGGCCTCGCGGCGCGCGGCATCGCCAAGGGCGACAAGGTGCTCATCCACTCCGAGAACTGTCCCGAGATGGTCCTGTCGTGGCTCGCGTGCGCGACGCTCGGCGCGGTCGCGGTGACCACCAACACCAAGTCGGTCGGCGCCGAGGTCACCTACTTCGCCGAGCACACCGGTGCAGTCGCCGCGATCACGCAACCGCAGTACGCCGCGATGGTCTCCGGTGCGGCCCCGGCCCTGAAGTGGATCGCGGTCACCGCCGACAACAGTGGTGAGCCCGCGAGCGCAGAGGAGGCCGCCCACGGCTTCGACTCCTTCGACGCGCTCTACGGCGACGCCGCCGACTTCACGCCGCGCACGCCGGAGCCGATGCTCCCGTTCGGGATCATGTTCACGTCCGGCACCACGAGCCGACCGAAGGCGGTCGTGCACACGCACGCCAACGCGATCTGGGCCAGCCGCACCGGTCCGAGGAACATCGACATCACGACCGACGACACGTACATCATCTTCCTGCCGTTCTTCCACGTGAACGCGCAGAGCTGGAGCCTGTTCTCCGTGCTCGGCGTCGGCGCGACCGCGGTGTTGATGCCGAAGTGGTCGCAGAGCCGCTTCTGGCCGATGGTCGTCGAGCACGGCGTGACCCACACCTCGGTGATGCCGTTCGTGATGGGAGCGCTCGGCAGCCCCGACCGGCCGAAGGAGCACACGCTCCGCACCGGCGTGTTCGGGCTGATCATGCCCGACCTCGACAAGATGTTCGGGATCGACGTCTACGCCGCGTACGGCATGACCGAGACGGTGACGCACTGCATCACCGGCAAGTCGTCCGAGCAATTGCCGATGCGCTCCATGGGGCACGTCACGCCCGGCTACGAGATCGCAGTCGTGAACCAGGAGACCGGCGAGCTCTGCGCCGAGGGCGAGATGGGCGAGCTCTGGATGCGCGGCACGCGCGGCATCCAGCTGTTCCTCGAGTACTACGACAACGACGAGGCCAACGCCAAGGCGTTCGAGGACGGCTGGTTCAAGACCGGCGACATGGTGAAGATGGGCGCGGGCGGCAACGTCTTCTACCAGGAGCGCGACAAGGACCTGCTCAAGGTCGGCGGCGAGAACGTGTCGGCCAAGGAGGTGGAAGACCTCATCGTCGCCCACCCCGCCGTCCAGTCCGTCGCCGTGGTCGGCAAGCAGCACGAGTTCCTCAGTGAGGTCGCGGTGGCGTTCGTGATCCCCACGCCCGGTGACCACGACCGCGAGATCGTGGCCGGCGAGATCATCACGACCTGCACCGACAACCTGGCGTCGTTCAAGGTGCCGCGCGCGGTCTACTTCGTCGAGGAGTTCCCCACCGGCACCCTCGACAAGATCCTCAAGAACAAGCTCCGCGAGATGGCCGACGAGCACCCCGCCGTCGACTGACCCACCGAACCGGCGTCACGCGACGACGCCGGACTCCCGCAGGCGCGCGATGTCGTCGGCGCGGCCGAGCTCGGTGAGGAGCTCGTCGGTGTGCTCGCCGAGGCCCGGTGAGTGGTTGGTGAGCTCGGCCGGGGTGCCGCGAAAGCGCGTGGGGTGGCGCGGCATGCGGGTCTTGCCCACGATGTGGTGGTCGTCCTCGACGAACAGCCCCACCGCGACCGCGTGGTCGTCGCGCGTGAGCTGATCAGGCGACAGGATCATCGCGAAGGGCACGCGCTGCGCCTCGAACCGCTCGGTCGCCTCGGCCATGGTGAGGTTGCACGCATTGGCATACACCATGTCCATGATCGGCTCCATGACGTCACGGTTCTCGCGCCGTTGCGTCATGGTCGCGACCCTCGGGTCGTCCCACCCTTCGACGTCGAGCGCCTTGCACATCCCCTGGAAGTCGGCGTCGGACGTGGGGGTGACGATCCCCCACCCGTCCTCGAAGCGCATCGGTTGGAAGCCGGCGACGAACGACGAGTTCTGCGACCCGTCGGTCTCGAGCAGCACCTCGTTGCCGGCGGCGTCGGCCCACAGGAAGGAGACCACCGAGTCCATCATCGAGAGCTCGAGGTGCTGGCCTCCGTCGCCGTTCGCGCGCGCGAACAACGCCGCGGTGATGGCCTGCGATGCGTACGAGCGCGGTGACCTTGTCGGCCGCGGTCTGGCGCAGGAACACCGGCGTACCGCCGTTGGTCGGGTCGGCTTGGTTGATCGCGAACCCGCCGTAGGCCTGGATGACGGTGTCGTACGCGCTGCGGTCGCGGTAGGGGCCCTCGGAACCGAAACCGGTGAGCGACGCGTAGACGATGTCGGGGTTGCGCGCCCTCACCGTGTCGTAGCCGAGGCCGAGCTTCTCCATCACACCCGGCCGGTAGTTCTCGACGATGACGTCGGACTCGGCCGCGAGCTGCAGCGCGATCTCGACCCCTTCGGGCTGGTGCAGGTCGAGCGCGATCGAGCGCTTGCCGCGGTTGCACGTGAAGTAGAGCGCGCTCATGCCGTTGACCGCGACTCCGACCCACCGACCGAGGTCGCCGATACCCGGCCGCTCGACCTTCACCACGTCGGCACCTTGGTCGGCCATCAGCGCGGCCGCGTAGGGACCGGTCAGCGCGATCGAGAAGTCGAGGACGCGGACGCCGCGGAGCGGTCCGGTGCGTTCACTCATGGCGCTCAGCCGAAGGCGCCGGCGTCACGCAACGACGCGATCTTCGCGTCGTCGTAGCCCAACACGTCGTGCAGCACCTGGTCGGTGTGCTCACCCAGCTCCGGCGCCTTCGAGGGCACCGGCAGCTCCTCGCCCTCCACGTGCAGCGGGAACAGCAGCATGTCGGCGCCGGCCTGGTCGGACGACTGCCACGTGAACCGGTCCTGGAACTGCGGGTCGTGGCGCACCGTCTGCGCCGTGTTCGCGGGCGCGATGGTCGTGTTGTGCTCGTCGGCGAAGTCGATCCACTCCTGCGCGGTGCGGGTGCGGAAGATGTCGCGCAGCTCGGTCTGGAGCTCCTTGTTGCCGCACACGTGGTCGGCGATGGTCTTGCCCGGCCACTTCTCGAACAGGTCCATGCGACCGATGCCCTCGCAGAAGTTCTTCCAGAACGACTGCTCCGATGCCATGAACAGCACGTAGCCGTCGGACGCCTCGTAGTACTGGTAGCGCACGCCCTCCCACATGCCACCGAGACCCGGCGGGCGCCGCTCGTAGTCGTCGCTGGGGTTGCCGGTGACGACGTCGTCGGGGTAGTCGTCGTAGCCCTTCCACGTCTCGATGCGGTACCAGTCGAAGTACGCCGAGCTGTCGGACTGCGCGATCTCCATGCACGCGCCCTCACCGGTCTTCTCCGCGCGCAGCAACGCGCCGAGGATGCCGATGGCGCCGAACGCGGGACCGGCGGTGATGCCGATGTTGGCCTGGTCCGGGATGCGGGCGAATCCCTCGTCGTCGATGACGGGCTGGATGGTGCCCGACCACGCGTCGTACGCGATGCCGTGCGACGGCAGGTTCTGGTACGGGCCGGTGGCGCCGTACCCCGAGATCGTGCACATGACGATCTTCGGGTTGAGCGCCTTGAGCCGGTCGTAGCCCAGGCCCATCTTGTCGAGGAAGCCCGGCCGCATCGCCTCGACGACGACGTCGGCGCCGCGCACGAGGTCTTCGAACACCGCGATGCCGTCCGGCTGCTTGAGGTTCAGCACGAGTGACTGCTTGCCCCGGTTGACGTGGAGGTGCAGCAGGGAGGTGTCCCCGTAGAACGGCCAGGTCATCTTGCGGCCGTAGTCACCTGCGGGCGACTCGACCTTGATGACCTCGGCGCCGAGGTCGACGAGGTGCGACGTGATGGCGGCGGGACCGAGCAGCGAGCACTCGATCACCCGCACGCCCGCGAGCATCGCCGGCTTCTGGTTCCCGTCGTCGGAAGAGGCGACGCTCATGCCGGCCACACCACCGACTGCATCTCGGTGTACGCGTGCAGGCCGAAGTCTCCCCCGTCGCGACCGATGCCGCTCATCTTGAAGCCCCCAAAGGGCGTCTCCATGTTCCGCTCCGCGGTGTTGATGCCGACGTTGCCCGAACGCAGGCGACCGGCGAGGCGGAAGCCGCGTTCGGTGTCCTGGGTCATGACGTAGTCGTAGAGGCCGTAGTCGGTGCCGTTGGCGATGCTGATCGCTTCGTCGTCGTCGTCGAAGGGGATCACCACGACGACCGGGCCGAAGATCTCCTCCTTCACCGGCGACATCTCGGGCTTCGCGCCCGCGATCAGCGTGGGCGCCACGTAGAAGCCGCGCTCCATGTGACCGGGACGACGACCGTCGACGACGATGTCGGCGCCTTCGCTCGCGCCCGCGCCGATGTGGGCCTCGATCCGTTCACGCTGGATCGACGAGATCACCGGGCCGACGATGGTGTCCTCGTCGAGCGGGTCGCCGACCTTCATGTTGCCGGCGACCGCGGCGAGCTTGTCGACGAGCTCGTCGTACTTGCTGCGGTGCACGATCGCACACGTCGGCGCGGTGCAGATCTGGCCGCTGTGGAATCCCCACACGCTCGCGATGGCCGTGACCGCGCCGGTGAGGTCGGCGTCGTCCAGCACCGAGCGCGGCGCCCTTGCCGCCGAGTTCCAGCAGCATGCGCTTCATCGTGGGCGCACCGGCCTCGTAGATCCGAGCCCCGATGGCAGTGGAGCCCGTGAACGACACCATGTCGATGTCTCGGCTCGACGACAGCGCCGCCGCGGGGTCGGGCGCCACCGACGTGACCAGGTTGACGACCCCCGGCGGGAAGCCGACCTCGTGCAGCACCTCGGCGAGCACGACGATCGCGAGCGGATCCTGCGGCGCCGGCTTCATCACGACCGTGCAGCCGACCGCGAGCGCGGGCGCGATCTTGCCGACCATGTTCGTGAGCGGGAAGTTGTACGGCGAGATGCACGCGACCGCGCCGACCGGCTGGCGGTTCACGTACGCGCCCATGAGCCCGCCGGGCGCGAGCGGCGTGGCCTGCACGGGCTGGGGCGGCATGGGGATGCCGATGCTCTTCGTGGCGTCACGCGCGTAGCGGTGGAAGCGCTCGAGCGCGACCGGCACCTGCATGCGTGAACCGACCGTGGCGGTGGCCCCGGTCTCGGAGATGATGAGCGGCACGAGATCGGGCCCCAGCTGCTCGAGGCGAGCCGCTGCCGCCTTCAGCAGCTCGGCGCGCTCCTCGGCAGGGGTCGCCGACCACGCGGGGAACGCCTCCTGGGCGGCCCGGGCGGCCTCCCCGGCCTGCGCCACCGACGCCTCGGGCGCCTCGGCCACGACCTCCTCGGTCGCAGGGTTCACGATCGGCGCAGTGCCGGCCTCCCCGGCGACGAGCTCGCCCCCGATCAGGAGCTTCCACTCGTGCTGCTGCCAGTCGGCCATTTGCTCTCCCCCATCTCCGTCGACGTGCGCGCCAGGTTCGTCCGGCCAAGTTCGTCCGGCCAGGTTCGTCCGGCCGGCGCCAAGGCTACAATCTGACGCTCCGTCAGACTTTTCCGGCGCAGTGGCGGAGCCGACGATCGGGGGATCCCAGTGCTCGACGAGATCATCAAGGGCGCGACCGTGGTCGACGGCACCGGGGCACCGGCCGTGGTCACCGACGTGGGCATCGCCGACGGGCGGATCGTCGCGGTGGGCGCGTCCGAATCATTTGTCGACGGCGACGCCACGATCGTCACCGACGGCACCGGCCTCGTGCTGGCACCCGGGTTCGTCGACCCGCACACTCACTACGACGCGCAGCTCCTGTGGGACCCCACCGCGAGCCCGTCGAGCGTGCACGGCGTGACCACGGTCGTCGGCGGCAACTGCGGCTTCTCGCTCGCGCCCCTCCACGACGGCGATGCCGACTACCTGCGCCGGATGATGGCGCGCGTCGAGGGCATGCCGCTCCCCGCGCTCGAGCAGGGCGTCGACTGGAAGTGGGAGACGTTCGGCGAGTTCCTCGACAAGTTCGAGGGCTCCATCGCGGTCAACGCGGGCTTCCTCGCCGGCCACTGCGCGATCCGCCGCTACGTGATGGGGACCGACGCGATCGGCAGCGAGGCCACGCCCGAGCAGATCGCCGAGATGCGCGCCGAGCTCGGCAAGGCGCTCGACGACGGCGCGCTGGGATTCTCGTTCACCCAGTCGTCGTCGCACAGCGACGGCGACGGCCAACCGGTCGCGAGCCGATGGGCCACTCAGGAAGAGCTCGTCGCGATGAGCGAGGAGACCGGCCAGCACCCGGGCACCACCCTTGAAGGCATCGTGCAGGGCTGCCTCGACCAGTTCTCCGACGACGAGATCGAGCTGCTGTCGCAGGTCGAGCGCGGCCGCCGACCGTCCGCTCAACTGGAACGTGCTCACCATCGACGCACGTGAGCCCGAGCGAGTGCCGCGTCAGCTGTCGGCCGGCGACCGCGCCGCCGAGCTCGGTGGTCGCCTCGTGGCGCTCACCATGCCGGTGCAGGTCCCGATGAACATGAGCTTCCTCAACTTCTGCGGGATCTGGCTCATCCCCGGATGGAGCGACATCCTCAGCGCTCCGGTGCCCGAGCGCATCGAGCGACTGCGCGACCCCGAGATCCGCCTCAAGATGCTCGAGCTGTCGCAGTCACCCGAGGCCGGTGTGTTCCGTCGCCTCGCCGACTTCGGCGACTACCGCCTCGGTGACGTGTACGCGCCCGAGAACCAGACGCTGCGCGGTCGGATCGTGCGCGAGATCGCGCAGGAGCGTCACCAGTCGAACTTCGGCACGCTCCTCGACATCGTGATCGCCGACGAGCTGCGCACCGTGCTGTGGCCCATCCCCCAGGACGACGACGGCAGCTCGTGGGACCTGCGCCGCGAGGTGTGGAACGACCCGCGCGCCATGATCGGTGGCTCCGACGCCGGCGCGCACCTCGACCGAATGTGCGGCGCGCCCTACACGACACGCTTCCTCGCCGACTGCCTGCGCGGCCGCCAGCTGGTGTCGCTCGAGCGCGCGGTGGAGCTCATCACGAGCAAGCCGGCGCAGCTCTTCGGTCTGCGCGACCGCGGCGTGCTGCGCGACGGTGCGATCGCCGACCTCGTGCTGTTCGATCCCGAGACCATCGGTTCGGACGACGCCATGCTCGTCGCCGACCTCCCGGGCGACTCGGCCCGGCTCACCGCCGGCTCGCAGGGCATCAAGCGGGTCCTCGTCGGTGGCGTCGCGGTGGTCGAGGACGGTGCGCCGACGGGTGCGACGCCCGGCGTGGTGCTGCGCTCCGGACGCGACACCGACACCGTCACTGCGCGCTGATCATCCGCAAGCGGGCGCTCGTGACCGGGCGCGTGCAGGGAGTCGGCTTCCGCGCGTCGTGCGCACAGCGGGCGCGCGCCGCGGGTGTGGGCGGGATGGTGCGCAACCTGCCCGACGGCCGGGTCGAAGCCGTGTTCGAAGGCCCCGCGGTGTCGGTCGACGCGCTCGTCGCGTGGTGCGGGCGCGGCCCGTCGTTCGCACACGTCGAGCGCGTCGTCGTCACCCCCGAGGAGCCGCAGGGCGAGACCGCGTTCCGCGCCGGCTGAGCACAATGGCGTGCCAGCAAGGACCTGACCTACCTTCCGGCCCATGGACTCCTCGCTCCTCCTGATCGACGACCCCGCGCCCCTGGTGCGCCGCATCACCCTCAATCGACCGGAGAAGCGCAACGCCCTCAACGCGACGCTGCGCCGTGAGATCCTCACCGCGACCCGCGAGGCCGATCGCGACGACGACGTGCGCGTCACCGTCATCCGCGGCGCGGGCAAGTGCTTCTCCGCCGGCTACGACCTCTCTGGTGATCCCGCCGCCCAGGGCGAGCCGCTCGACTACACCGCGGAAGGTGAGGGCTCCTACATGCGAGGCGTCACCAACGGTTGGATGAGCATCTGGGACCTCGCCAAGCCCGTCATCGCGCAGGTGCACGGCTACTGCCTGGCCGGCGGCAGCGAGCTCGCCACCGGGTGCGACCTCGTGTACGTCGCCGAGGACGCCAAGATCGGCTACCCCGCGGTGCGCTTCGGCACGCCCGACATGCAGTACCACGCGTGGTTGTTCGGCATGCGCGGCGGCATGGAGTCGATGCTCACCGGTGACTCGTTCTCGGGTGTCGAGGCCGCGCAGCTCGGCTGGGCCAACCGCGCGTACCCCGAAGCGGAGCTCGAGGAGCACGTCCTCGCCATCGCGTCGCGGATCGCGCAGATCCCCACCGACCTGGTGCAGATCAACAAGCGGACGGTGCACCGCGCGATGGAGGTCATGGGTCTGCGCTCGTCGATTCGGGCGGGCACCGAGCTCAGCGCGCTCGCCACCCACACCGAGTCGATGAAGAAGTTCGTCTCCGGCATCCAGTCGAGTGGTCTGCGCGCCGCGCTCGACGAGCGCGACAGTCCCTTCGGCGACTACCGCACCGCCGAGGCGCGCGACGACGGTTGACCCTTGTGACGATCTAGCGTTCCCCGGGTGAGCCTCCGGGTGGTCAGGTTTCTGGCGGTCGTGTGTGTTGCCGCAGCCACACTCGTGGTCTCGGCGCCGAACGGCGCGGGTGCACAGGCCGGCGGGCAGAACGACGCGTCGGCGAACCCATTCGCTCCGAAGGACGCGTTCTGCACCAAGACGGGGCCGCCGGCGACCAAGAACCCCATCAAGGTCGTGCAGATCCGCTCACAGCTCGAGAAGTACGAGCCGCTCGGGTACTCGCTGCCGGTCGGCGACGTGAACGACATGTTCCAGGTGTTCGCCGACCAGATCAACGCGTGTGGCGGCATCCGCGGCCGCAAGCTCGAACTGCAGAACGAGGAGTACGACCCCACCAACCCGGCGAGCCGCGACGCCGCGTGCATCGCCGCCACCGAGGACGACAAGGCCTTCGTCGTCGTGAACGCGAACACGCTCACCGGTACGGGTCCCTACTGCGTCGCCGGCGACCACCAGACGCCACTCGTGTACGTCGGCGGCGCCACCGACGCGCAGTACAAGGAGACGAAGGGCCGGATCGCCTCCTACGGACCCTCGGCCAACGGTCAGGTGCGACTGCTCGCCGAAGATCTCGTCGCGAGCGGTGCGCTGAAGGGCAAGAAGGTCGCCATCGCGTCGACCGACCTCCCCGACCAGGTCGACGTGGTGCAGGAGTCGCTCGTCGCGCCGTTGAAGAAGGCGGGAGTGAAGGTGATCGCGTACGACGTGCTCCCGTGCCAGGGCTCGATCGTCTGCACCCAGCCGATCCCACAGTCGGTCATGAAGGTCGCGGGTGCCAAGCCCGATGTCGTGATCCCGGTGATGACCGCGACCACCCTGCCGGTGTACGTGAACGAGATGCAGAAGGCGGGGATGAAGGCCGAGGTCTATGAGTCCTCGTACAACGCACTCGGCACCGACCTCGTGCAGAGCAAGGTGCTGCAGGTCGGTGGGGCCGCTCTCGCGAAGTACTACGACGGCGCGACGCTCGTGTCGGCCACCGTGACCGGCGACTGGCGCCTCCCCGGGTTCTCTCCCCCGCCCATCGGCACGATGTGCAACGACGTGTACGCGAAGCACACGAAGACCGGTGACTCCTTCGAGCCGAACACCGAGGGCTACACGAAGTGGGGCATGGTCGGATTGTCGTGCACCAACATGCGGATGGTGGCACGCGCCATGTACGACGCGGGACCGAAGCTCACGCAGCAGTCGTTCGTGAACGCGCTGCGCAAGCTTCCGGCTGATCCGATCGGAGGCATCGGGGGCGCGCCGGTGGTCGTGTACATCGACGGCAGGACCACGCCGACCACCGCATTCGAGAGCGCGGCCACCTACCCCTGCAAGCTGCCGGCGCCACCCGAGAACACGATCTGCCTCATCCCCAAGAGCACCAAGGCGCGCTCGATCACGCCGTAGCAGTTGCTCACTGCACCACGATCCGGAACTCGACGACCACGAAAGCGCCGGTCGAGCTCCGCGTGGCCGCCAGCACGCTTCGGTACCGGCGATAGGCTCCTCCGCGAGCTGGGGGGGCTGCGATGCGAGCGACGAGGTTCGGAGTGGCGGTGGTGCTCGCACTCGTCGCGGGCTTCCTGCTGGTGGGCCCGGTGGTGGTGCTGGTGTTGGGCGCGCTCGACCCCAGCGCGCCGAGCGAGCTCCCCGCCGACGCCCCGCTCATCGCGGCCGGCGCCGCGATCGGCGCCGCGCTGCTCGTCGTCGCGACCCGCTTGATCGACCCCGATCGGGTCGACACACGTGCCAGCTGAGGACGGAGACCCGATGGGCAAGCTCGAGGACGATCCGCGCATCGACCCACGCATCAAGGCGTACGCCGCGTTCATCCCGTCGGTGCCGCAGACCGACGTCGCCAGCCGTGACGAGCTGCTCGCGGAGGTGAACACGCCTGAGGCACTCGCCGAAGCCGAGCAGGCCAGAGCGTTGTTGGAGATCCTCGACGACGAGACGGTCGCGCCGTCGAACGGTCTTGACATCTCCACCGTCGAGTTCACGTCGTCGCCCGACGGCAACACGGTGAAGATCCAGCTGATCCGTCCGCAGTCCGCGGTACCGCTGCCCTGCGTGTACTACATCCACGGCGGCGGGATGCAGGCGTTGTCGTGCTTCGACGGGTTGTATCGCGCCTGGGGCCGGATCATCGCCCAGCAGGGTGTGACGGTGGCGATGGTCGACTTCCGCAACTGCGTGTCGCCGTCGTCGGCGCCGGAGGTCGAGCCGTACCCGGCCGGGCTGAACGACTGCGTGAGCGGCGTGAAGTGGGTGGCCGACCACGCCGACGGGCTCGGGATCGACGCGACCCGCATCGTCGTGGCGGGCGAGAGCGGGGGCGGCAACCTGACGCTGGCCACCGGGATGAAGCTCAAGATGGACGGCGACCTCGGGATCATCCGAGGCCTGTACGCGATGTGCCCCTACATCGCGGGATGTTGGCCCCAGGATCGCTTCCCGTCGTCGACCGAGAACAACGGCATCTTCCTCGACCTGCACCACAACCGGGGCGCGATGGCGTATGGCATCGAGGCATTCGAGGCGCGCGACCCGCTCGCGTGGCCATCGTTCGCCACCGAGGACGACGTGACCGGCCTCGTACCCACCGTGATCAGCGTCAACGAGTGCGATCCGCTGCGCGACGAGGGCATCGAGTTCTATCGCTTGCTGCTGCGCGCCGGCGTGCCGGCTCGGTGTCGCCAGGTCATGGGCACGATGCACGGATCCGAGGTCATGGCCATCGTGTGTCCCGACATCAGCCGCGAGACCGCGGCGAGCATCGCCCACTTCTGTCGCGACGAGTGAGCCTCAGCGCAGCTTGCTGATCACCTCGTCGCCGTGGCGACGGAGCACGTCGATCTTCTCCTGCAGCGACTCGGGGTCGGCCTCGAGCCCGTAGGGGTTGAAGCGACCGAAGCCGCCGGCGGTGTGGGTGACACCGAGGTCCTCGAGCTGCTTGATGCCCTCGACGGTGAACGATTCCGGCGTGGTGGCGTAGATGGCGAACGGCTCGCCACTGCGGCCGTTCTCCTTCCGCAGGTCGTTCATGCGATCGATCATCGGGATCAGGTCGTCGAGCAGCCCGCCGGCACCCATCCAGCCGTCGCCGAGGCGCGCGGCGCGCCGGAGCTGCACGTCGGTGTGACCGCCGATGAGCACCGGGATGGGCTGCGTCGGCACCGGCTCCATCTTGATCGCGGGGAAGTCGTAGAACTCGCCGTGGTATTCGAAGTACCCACCGGCCGCGAGCCCGCGCACGATCTCGATGCACTCGTCGAAGCGCCGGCCGCGGCCCTCCCAGGGAAGTTGGACGATCTCGTAGTCGTCGGGCCATGGACTCGACCCCACGCCGAGGACGAAGCGGTTGCCGCTGATCACCGCGAGCGACGTCGCCTCCTTGGCGTAGATGACCGGGTGGCGGATCGGCATCTTGAGCACGAACGTGTGGAACTCGATCGTGCTCGTGACCGCGGCCATCGCCGAGATGGCGACGGTCGGCTCGATGAACGGCTTGTTCTCGAGGAACTCGCGCGTCCCGTCGAAGTTGTAGGGGTACGAGGAGTCGGACTCCTCGGGGTACGCGATCGAGTCGGGCACCGCGATGGTGTCGAACCCGGCCTCCTCGGCGACCCGCGCGAGCGGGACGTAGAACGTCGGATCGCACATCGAGATGTTGGCGATGAACTTCATCTACTTCACCGCCATGGGGACGACGGGGGCGCCGGTGCCGCCGGTGACCGGCTCGGGGGTCGCGGCAAGGAGGAACGTGGAGCGGCCGTCGGCAGCGCAGTCGGCCGCCAGCGCTTCGAGGTTCCAGTTCTGACCCTGCATCATCCCCATCTCGACCAGGTGCAGTGCATGCACCGGGAGCGGCACCGAGCGCTCGAAGTCGACGCACTCGAACGTGGGGTTGTCGGTGGCGACCGCGGCGACGTCGTGGTCGTGGAACCACTCGACGCTCTGCAGCGACGGTCCTGCGTTCGTCATCGCGTAGCCCTCGCGATCGCCGGCGAGGAACCGCGTCATGGCGCCGGTGCGGAGCAACACGACGTCACCCGACTCGACGCTGACGCCCTGCGCCTCGCACACCGCGTCGAGCAGATCGCCGGTGAACGGTGTCCCCGCCTCGATCACGTCGGCGCCGAGGTGGCGGGCCACGTCGAGCAGCACACCGCGGGTCACGATCGACGTCACGAGCCCGATGCCGCACCTGCTCGCACCGGCCTCGGTGATGGCGTCGGCCGGGTGGCCGTTCCAGAGCTTGCCGCCGTAGCTCGAGTGCGAGAGCGCATCCCAGTGCGTGCACGCCTGCAGCGCGAGGTCCATCTGGTCGTCCGAGAAGCGGGTGCCGTCGGGATCACCGATGGTCACCTCGTTCACCTGGAACACCTTGTGGATCGGGTTGTAGCGACCCGGGATGAACCCGATCTGCGGCCCGTTGTCGTCGAGCGGGATCGACAGGTTGAAGGTCTTCCCGGTCTGCACGCACGCGGCGCCGCGCTGCACCGCGGCGTCGTCGATCAGGTTGAGCGTGCCGAGCTCGTCGTTGTCACCCCAGCGTCCCCAATTGCGGACGTGCGCCGCGATCTGCACGAAGTCGTCGTCGAGCGGCATTCGAATCCCCCGTTGCGATCTGTCGTGATGTCAGTCGAGTGGAAGGCGCAGCATGCGGATGGCGTTGCCCCGCGCCAGCTTGTAGACGGTCTCGTCGTCGAGGTGCTCCACCTGCTCCTCGAACAGCTTCTTGGTGTGCGGCCACGTCGAGTCGGTGTGCGGGTAGTCGGTCTCGAAGGTCACGTTGTCCACGCCGACCCGGTGCAGGTTCTCGAGCCCGGTGCGGTCGCGGAAGAAGCAGCCGAAGATGTGGTCGTAGTAGTAGGTCGACGGCGGCTCGGGGACGATGTCGCGCACCCCGGCCCACGCCCGGTGCTCGAGCCACACGTCGTCGGCCCGCTCGAGCACGTAGGGGATCCACCCGATCTGGCCCTCGCTGTACGCGAGCTTGATCGACGGGTGGCGCACCAGCACGCCCGAGAACAGGAAGTCGCTCATCGACGACATGGCGTTGCCGAAGCTCAGCGTGGCGGCGACCGCGGGCGGCGCGTCGGCTGACGTGAACGGCATCTGCGACGACGAGCCGATGTGCATGCAGATGAGCGTCTCCGTCTCCGCGCACGCCTCGAAGAACGGCTCCCAGTAGCCCGAGTGCAAGGTGGGCAACCCGAGCTTGGCCGGGATCTCCGAGAACGCAACCGTGTGCACGCCACGCGCCGGCGTTGTGACGGACTTCGGCCGCCGCGAGCTCCACGTCCCACAGCGGCACGATGCACAGCGGGATCAGGCGACCACCCGAGTCGCCGCACCACTCCTCCACCATCCAGTCGTTGTACGCGCGCACGCACGCCTGTGCGAGGTCCTTGTCCTTCGCCTCCGCGAACGTCTGACCGCAGAAGCGCGGGAACGTCGGGAAGCACAGCGACGCCTCGACGTGGTCGATGTCCATGTCGTCGAGGCGCGCCTTCGGGTCGTAGCAACCCGGCCGCATCTCGTCGTACGTGATCGGCGACAGCGTCATCTCGTCGCGCGGGAACCCGACCGAGGCGACATGACGCTTGTGCGGCGCGACCAGCTCCTCGTAGAACCACGTGTCCGACTTGGGCTGGCTGTCGTCCCACTCGATCTCGTAGGTGGTACCGCCCTTGTACTCCATCTTGCCGATGCCCTTGCGCTCGACGCGGGGCGAGCGCGGGTCGTCGGCCCACTTCTTGGGCAGCCACCGCTGGAACAGGTGGGGCGGTTCGACGACGTGGTCGTCGACGCTGACGAAGCGGGGGATGTCACGAGCCATGGTTCCTCCTCGCGGGTACTAGCTGGGGTGACCGGTCACGGTCTCGTAGAGGATGGCGGCGAGTGTCGCGGCCATGGCCTCCTTGGTGACGCCACGGCGGCGGAACACCGAGCGGTAGGTGAGCAGACGTTCGAGCATGGCCATCGCGGCCGAGGCGGCGGCGTACGAGTTGAGCTCCTTCGAGACCCGCCCGGCGGCCTGTGCCTTCTCGATCTTCGCGGTGAGCTCGGGGATGATCGCCCCGTACCCGCGCCGACGGGCGGCCCAGAAGCGCTCGTCGCCCTCTTCGGCGCGCAGGTCGCGCACCCGCAGGATCACACGGTGCTGGTCCCAGTACTCCATGAACGCGCCCACGAACTCCTGCACGTGGACGACGCCGTCTTCGTCGTTCCAGGGCGTCTGGATCAAGGGATGCAGCGCCTCGATGTCGTCCGTGGCCTCGTCGGCGAGGACGAGGATCGCCTCCTCGACATCGGGGAAGTACTGGTAGAAGGTCGCAGGTGAGGTGCCGACCTCGCGAGTGATGTCGACGACGCGCAGGCCGAGCGCGCCGCGTTCCTCGAGCAGCTTCGCGGTGGCGTCGAGCAGGCGCCGACGGGTCTTGTGGGCACGCGCGCCGATGACCCGGCCGTCGGAGGCGAGCGCGGGCTCGATCACCGACGCGGTCGCGGGCTCGGTCACAGGCTCGGTCACGGGCTCTACCACTGGCCGCCGACGCTAGCGGAGTCCGGCCAGATCTGACGACCTGTCAGGTGCCGTGGACCGCTTCTGGCACAGGGGCTTCGGCGACCAGGCGACGCAGCACCGCGCCGACCTCGACCGGGGCCAGACGGCGGCCTTCGTCGACCGACGGGCCCCGGCTCCAGCCGTTCATCACGCACACGTCGCCGCCGGCCATCTCGAACGCGCGACCGGTGACATCGCAGTCGCCGCTCCCCAGCCACACCACGAACGGCGACACGTTGGCGGGGTCCATGACGTCGAAGCCGGTCTCGGGCTTCTTCATCATCTCGGGCATCCCCTGCTCGGTCATGCGGCTGCGGGCCGACGGGGCGATGGTGTTGGCGAGCACGCCGTACCGCCCGAGCTCTGCTGCCGCGTTGATCGTGAGGGCGGCGATCCCGGCCTTGGCGGCGACGTAGTTCGACTGCGCGATCGACCCGCGCAGCCCGGCACCCGACGACGTGGTGACGATGCGCGCGTCGCGCGTCCGTTCGGCCTTGCTCTCGTCGCGCCAGTAGCCGATGGAGTGGCGGATCGGGCAGAAGACACCGCGGAGGTGCACGCGGATCACCGCGTCCCACTCCTCCACCGACATGTTCACGAGCATGCGGTCGCGCACGATGCCCGCGTTGCACACGAGGGTGTCGAGACCACCGAACGTGTCGATCGCCTGCGCGACCATGCGTCCGGCGCCGTCCCAGTCGCTGACGTCGTCGCCGTTCACGACCGCCTCGCCACCGGCGGCGACGATCTCGTTCACGACGTCCTGGCCCGGCGACTCGTCGGTGGGGTCACCGGTCAACGACGCACCGAGGTCGTTCACGACCACCTTGGCGCCCTCGGCCGCGAACGCCAACGAGTGGGCGCGGCCCAGGCCTCGCCCACCTCCGGTCACGATGACCACGCGCCCGTCGCAGATCCCCATGGTTCCCCCGTGTCAGAGAGTTGGTCAGAGCAGCCACATCAGAGCAGCCACATCAGAGCAGCCACATCAGAGCATGGCGGCGACGGCCTCGGCGTGGTCGTCGCTGTTGCCGAAGTGCGTGTCGAGCACCACCGCCCGCTTCCAGAAGCGCTGGGCGTCGACCTCCCACGTGAACCCGATGCCGCCGTGCACCTGGATGCCCGACTTCCCGTTGGCGATGGCGGCGTCACCGGCCAGGATCTTCGCCGCCGCCCCGGCGCGCACGGGGTCGTCGTCGCTGCGGCCGTCGAGCGCGACCGCCGCGGCGTAGACGGCCGCGCGCGCCACCTCGGCCCGCACCAGCATGTCGGCGCACAGGTGCTTCACCGCCTGGAACTGACCGATCACCTTGCCGAACTGCTCGCGTTCCTTGGCGTAGGCCGTGGCGAGCTCGGTGGCGCGCAGCGCGACGCCGAGTTGCAGCGCGCTCGTGAGCACGGTGCCGACGAGTCGGGCGCGCTCGGCCGCGGCGGCGTCGGCGATGACGTCGCCTGCGGGTACGTCGCCGTCGACGATCGCGAGGGGTGTGAGCGCGTCGACCGGCCGCTCCACCGGACGGGTCGTGATCGCGGCGGGATCGATGCGGTGCACGCCGTCGTCGGCAAGCGTGAACAGCGCGTCGAGGTCGGCCGGGTGCTCGAGCATCGACACCGGGGTGCCGGCCTCGAAGCGGCCGACGATGGTCTCGCCGGTGGCGGCGCCGTCGATCCAGGGTGCGGCGAGGAAGGTGGCGACGAGCGGTCCGGGCACCAGCGCGCGTCCGAGCTCCTCGAACACCAGCGCGGCCTCCGACACACCGAGCTCGAGTCCGCCGTCGGCCTCGGGCAGCGTGATCGAGAACACGCCGGTCTCGCCGAGCTCCTGCCAGCGGGCGCGGTCGAGGTGACCGGCGGCTTCGATGGTGCGCACGTCGTCGAGCGAGAAGCGCCCGTCGAGGAACGCGCGCATCCCCTCCTGCAGCGACACCTGGTCGTCGGTGAGCTCGAAGTCCATGGCTCAGCGGTCCTTGGGCAGGCCGAGCACGCGCTCGCCCACGATGTTGCGGTTCACCTGCGACGTGCCCGCGGCGATGGTCATCGAGATCGCGTAGAAGCGGGCGTGCACGTGACGACCGGTGGGCAGCTCGCTCACGTCGTCGAGCGACAGCGACGCGCGGTCGAGGAGGCGCATGGTGACGTCGCCGAGGTGCTGGCGCAGGTCGGACCACGCGATCTTGAACACGTTGCCGCCCACACCGACCAGACCGGTGCGTTGCGCCTGCGAGATGTTGCGCTTGGTGAGCGCCCACAGCGCGTCGAACTCGGCGGCGATGCGTCCGATCTCGCGCCGCAGGCCGGCATCCTCCCAGCGCGTTGCGCCGTTGCTCGTGATCGACTTCGCGAGCTCGGCGAGGTCGCGCACGAGCTCCATCGACTCGAGCACGTCGGACACGAACGCGGTGCCGCGCTCGAAGCTGAGCGTGACCATGGTGACGCGCCAGCCGTCGTTCTCGTCGCCGACCCGGTTCGCCACAGGGATGCGCACGTCGTCGAAGAACACCTCGCAGAACTCGGCAGTGCCCTCCATCGTCTCGAGCGGGCGGATGTCGATGCCCGGCGTCTTCATCGGGACGATCAACCAGGAGATGCCCTTGTGCTTCGGCACCTCGGTGTCGGTGCGCACGAGCATCTCGCAGTAGTCGGCCATGTGGCCGTAGCTGGTCCAGATCTTCTGCCCGTTGACCACGTAGTCGTCGCCGTCGCGCACCGCCCGGCAGCGGAGGCTGGCGAGGTCGGAGCCGGCGTTGGGCTCGGAGAAGCCCTGGCACCAGACGTGCTCGCCATTGAGGATGCCCGGGAGGTGGAATGCCTTCTGCTCGTCGGACGCCTCGGCGATGAGCGTGGGGCCCGCGTGCAGCAGACCGACGAAGTTCATGCCGACGTACGGCGCGCGGGCGCGCTCGGTCTCCTCGATGAAGATCAGGTGCTCGGCGGGCGTGGCCCCGCGCCCGCCGTACTCCTGGGGCCAGTTGATGCCCGCGTACCCGGCGTCGAACAGCATGCGCTGCCAGCCGGTGTCCCAGGCGCGGCGGGCGTCCCAGTCCTCGCGATCGGGTTCGGGGCCGAGGCCCGGGAGCACGTCACCCAGCCACTCGCGGAGGTCGGCGCGGAACTGCTGCTCCTCGGCCGTGTACCTGAGATCCATCGGTGCGGGAGCGTATCTGACGCGCCGTCAGAGACTCCTTTCCACCCTCGCTCGCATCCGCTCGCTCCGTCCCAGGAGTCGATCGCGGAGGGGTAGAAAGGCGCCATGCAGTACACCAAGCTCGGCCGGACCGGTCTCGACGTCTCCCGCATCTGTCTCGGGTGCATGAGCTACGGCGAAGCGGCGCGTGGCAACCATCCCTGGGCGCTCGACGAGGAGACGTCGCGCCCCTTCTACGTGCAGGCGCTCGAGGCCGGGATCAACTTCTTCGACACCGCCAACGCGTACTCCGGTGGCACGAGCGAGGAGTTCCTCGGTCGCGCGCTGCGCGACCTCGGCGTGGATCGCGACGAGGTGGTGGTGGCGACCAAGGTCTTCATGCCCATGCGCAAGGGACCCAACAGCATCGGGCTCTCGCGCAAGGCGATCCTCGCCGAGGTCGACCACAGCCTGCGCCGGCTGGGGACCGACTACATCGACCTGTACCAGATCCACCGGTTGGATCGGCGCACGCCGATGGAGGAGCTGCTCCAGGCGCTCGACGACGTCGTGCGCGCGGGCAAGGTGCGCTACCTCGGAGCGTCGTCGATGTGGGCGTGGGAGTTCTCGAAGCTCCTGTACACCGCCGATGCGCACGGATGGACGCGCTTCGTCACTATGCAGAACCACTACAACCTGCTGAACCGCGAGGAGGAGCGCGAGATGCTCCCCTTGTGTCGCGACCAGGGCATCGGCGTGATCCCGTGGAGCCCGCTCGCGCGCGGCCGGCTGGCCCGCCCGTGGGACGAAGCCACCAACCGCTCGGCGAACGACCCGTTCGGCTCGGGCCTGTACCCGGAGAGCGACCGGGCGATCGTCGAGCGGGTCAGCGACGTCGCGGATGCACGCGGCGTGCCGATGGCACAGGTGGCGACCGCGTGGATGTTGTCGAAGCCCGGCATCACCGCGCCGATCATCGGCGCCACCAAGCCCCACCACCTCGCCGACGCGATCGCCGCAGTCGATCTCGCGCTGTCGGACGACGAGATCACGCAGCTGGAGGAGCCGTACACGCCTCATCCCGTCGCCGGGTTCTGACGAGGTCGAGCGCGCGGCTCGACCCGCGAGCAGTGCGAAGCCGCGCCACTTCCACACGCAGTCGACGTGGGCGAACCCTGCATCACGCATCCAGCCGAGCTGGGTCTCCACCGCGACGAGCTTGTCCTCGGGGTCGTCGGCCTCCCGCCCGATCGCACGACGGAACTCGGCGTGGAGCTCGGGGGTCGGTGACGCCACCACCTCGAGGTTGGCGTAGACCCCGCCACTCGTGAGCTGCGCGGCGACCTCGCGCAGCAGCGCAACCTTGCGCTCGTCGACGAGGTGGTGGATGGCGAAGCCACTCACGATCACGTCGAAGGCACCGAACGCAGTGATCGGATCGGCGAGGTCGTGGCGCTCCACTCGCACGCGGGAATCGCCGGCGAAGCGCCCACGCGCGCGCTCGAGCATCGCCGGCGACGAATCGACTGCGACCGCTTCCGCCACGCCCGGTCGGGAGTCGAGCACGAGGGCGGCGAGGCGGCCGTCGCCGCACCCGAGATCCAGCACCTTGGCGGGAGCGTCGGGGAGGAGCTCGACGAGCGCCGCCTCACCCGCCAGCCGGGGCGCGAGTCGACCCACCCGGCCGACGTACTCGTCCACCTTCGCCGGATCGCTCCACGTCATGGCGAGAGCTTGTCGCTCAACTGCACCGTGCGGCGAGTTGGGATGCCGACCAGCCGGCGAGCACCGCGATCCCGACCGACACGATGGCCAGGACTCCGACGCCGGCGATGTCGCCGTGATCGGCATCCCGCAGCACGTCGCGCACGGGCGGGAGCAGCGCGATCACGATGATCGCGACGACTGCCACCACGACGGTCCACGCGACGGAGCGCAGGATCGGCCGGTGCAGGAAGCTGCCCGCGGCAACGCCGAGCAGCGCGCCGCTGGCGACCAGTCCGACCGTCCCCGCGATCACCGTTGGCCACGACGCACCTTCCCTCGTCCCACTCGCCACTGCGAGTGCCGCGACGACGACCACCACGACTGCCATCACGACCAGTGCGGCCGCGTGCCGCGCCGTCGCCAATCGTCCCGGTCCACCACTTGCCGCGGCACACAGATCGCGATGGGGATCGTCGTCGACGTTGCCGATCGCGCTGGTGCACCACACACCGACGACGAGCGCGGCGAAGAAGAGGTTCGCGGCGTTGTCGAGCGCGCTGCCAGGGTTGGCGACCACCAGCACGACCCACGTCAAGAGCACCAGCGCCGGCGGTATCCATCGACCCGAACGCGCCAGCAGCGCGAGGGCGAACCTCACCGGTCGTCCCCGACGACGCGGAACCCGAGACGCTCGGCGGCGTCGAGCAGAGCGGCTTCGCCCGCGCTCGGTCCGCGCAACGTGTGCACCACGGTGTCATCCGCCGGGCCTGCGTCGGTCACCCGGCCGTCGTGCACCACGAGCGTCCGGTCGACGTCGTTCACGACGTCGTCGTCCTGCGCCGCGACGACCACCGTGGCGCCACGTGCACGCACACGGGCCACCAGTTCCTCGAGTCCGGCGCGACCGTCGTGGTCGAGTCCGACGTGCACCTCGTCGATCGCGACGACGTCTGCGCGTGCCGTGCAGGCGTCGGCGAGGAGCATCTTGCGCAGGTTCCCGAACGACAGTTCGCGGCAACTCGCGCGCGCGTCGCCGTCGAAGCCCAACCGCGCGAGCGCCGCGTCGGGATCGTCGACGCGTTCGCGTCGCACCTCCCGAATCCATCCCGCGACCGACAGCGCCGGCGGCGCGAGCGCGGGCGGCACGTAGGCGCACCCGCGCGGACCCGTGCGCGTGCCACGCGTGGGACGCAGTGCACCCGTGACGAGGCGCAGCAGCGTCGTCTTCCCCGAACCGTTGGCGCCGCGCACGAGGACGTGTTCGCCCGCGATGAACGACACCGAGAGGTCGCGGAGCACCGGACGGCCACCGAGACGAGCCGTCACGGCTTCGAGGCGGACGCGTTCGACGGGCGGCGTGCTCTCCACGGGCGCAGACACGCCGCCGAGGGTAGGTTCCCGTCCATGACCGACACGCCAGCCCATGCCACGCCCGACGGCACCCTCCACTTCGAGCGCTCCATCCGGGTCCCGCCCACGGTCAGCGCGCACGCGCAGGCGGTGATCGCCGGTGGTCAGGCGATGGTGGTGGACCGGCTGACGAACCCGACCGTCTCTCCTGCGCTCGACGATGCCGCCGCGTGGAAGGCGCAGATCGCGACCACCGACGAGATGATCATCACCGGCTTCGCCGCCACCGCGCTCGACATCCCCGCGACGGTGGAAGCGCGCGAGGTCGCGGGCGTGCACGTGAACGTGATCACGCCCGAAGGCGCCGACGCAGGCGACGACGCGGTCATCCAACTCGACATCCACGGCGGCGCGCTCATCGCCGGCGGCGGTGCCGCGTGCACGCTGATGAACACCGCCACCGCGGCGCGTGCTGGTCTGCACACGTGGGGCGTCGACTACCGCATGCCGCCCGACCACCCCTACCCGACACCGCTCGACGACTGCGTCGCGGTGTACCGCGCGCTGCTCGACGAACGCTCGCCGGACAAGATCGTGGTGGGTGGCGGATCGGCGGGTGGCAACCTCGTCGCCGCGATGTTGCTGCGCGCCAAGGACGAAGGCCTGCCGATGCCGGCCGCGCTCATCGCGATGACCCCCGAGATCGACCTCACCGAGTCGGGCGACACCTTCGACACCAACGCGGGCGTCGACTACGTGCTCGTCGACCGGCTGACTGATTCGATCGCGTTGTACGCAGGCGACCACGACCTCACCCACCCGTACCTCTCGCCGATCTTCGGCGACCTCACCGGCTTCCCGCCCACGTTCGTGCAGGCCGGGACGCGCGACCTCTTCCTCTCCAACGCGGTGCGCTTCCACCGCAAGCTGCGCGACGCGGGCGTCGACGCCGAGCTCCACATCTGGGAGGCCATGCCCCACGGAGGGTTCTTCGGTGCGCCCGAGGACGCGGAGATCGCCGTCGAGGTGCGGAGGTTCCTGGCCAAGCATCTCGGGACGACCCCGTAGATTTCTCGTGTGAACGAGAGCGTCAGCCCGAGCGGACCACCGCTCGATCGCCGCGGAGCCGGACCGCTCCCGGAGCACGCGTCACCACCGCTCGACGACACCGCGTTGCGAGAGCTCGCGCAGTGCGGCGAGGAGCGCGTGGTCGACGTCGGCGACGTGCTCTTCCGCGCCGGCGACGACTTCTCCGACTTCTTCGTGGTCCTCGACGGCGCGGTCGACATCATCCGTCCCGACGTCGACGGCGAGGCACTGGTCACCACCCACGTCGCCGGGCGCTTCCTCGGCGAGCTCAACATGCTCACCGGGCAACGGCTGTCCCTCACCGCCCGGGTGAGCCAGCCCGGGCGGGTCCTCGCCGTCCCCGCGGCCGAGTTCCGCCGCATGATGAGCAGCAAGCCCGACCTGGCCGACATCGTGTTCTCCGCCTTCGTCGCGCGTCGCGAGATCCTCCGCGCCGGCGAAGGGGCTCTCGCCCTGCGGATCATCGGCTCCCGCTACTCGTCCGACGCGATGGCGTTGCGGGCCTATGCCGCCCGATCCCGGCTTCCCCACACTTGGATCGACATCGAGGACGAGGACGACGTCGAGGTGATGCTCGCCGACATGGGGTTCCGCCGCGCCGACACGCCGGTGGTCGTCACCAGCACCGGCGTGTTGCGCCACCCCTCGCCCGGCGAGCTCGCCGATCACCTCGGCCTCACGTTCCACGCGATGCCGGGGTACATGTTCGATCTGGTCGTGGTCGGGAGCGGGCCCGCGGGACTGGCCGCCGCGGTCTACGGCGCGTCGGAGGGACTCGACACGCTCTCGCTCGACGGCGCCGCCACCGGCGGCCAGGCGAGTGCGAGCTCGCGCATCGAGAACTACGTGGGCTTCCCCAACGGCATCTCGGGCGAGGAGCTGACATCACGCGCGGCGATCCAGGCACAACGGCTCGGCGCGCGCCTGAACTCGCCGTGCGAGGTCGGTGGGCTGCGGGTCGAAGACGGGTTCCACGTGATCGTGCTCGCCGACGGCAGCGAGATCCCGTGTCGCGCCGTCGTCATCGCGTCGGGTGCGCGCTACCAGCGTCTGCGGATCGACGACCTCGAGCGCTTCGAGGGCGCGGGCGTGTACTACGCCGCCACCGACCTCGAAGTGCGCACGTGCAGCGGCCAGGACGTCGTGGTGGTCGGCGGCGGCAACTCGGCGGGACAGGCTGCGATCTATCTCGCGCAACAGGGCAGCCGCGTGTCGATCGCGATTCGTGGCGCCGATCTCGCGCGGAGCATGTCGCACTACCTCATCGAGCGCATCGACGCTGATCCCCGCATCACGTTGCTCACCACCACCGAGGTCCGCGCGCTCAGCGGCGTCGAACACCTCGACGCGGTGACGGTCGAGCACACGCCGACCGGCGAACGTCACACGATGGAGTGCGCCGGCCTCTTCTGCTTCATCGGCGCCGACGCCGCGACCGACTGGCTCCACGGCGCACTCGAGCTGGACGACAAGGGCTTCGTGCTCACGGACCGATCGCTGCCGAACGACGTGATCAGCGGGGCGACGTTCGCAGGACGGGCTCCGTTTCCCTACGAGACGTCGATCCCGGGGATCTTCGCCGCCGGTGACGTGCGCAGCGGCTCCAGCAAGCGGGTCGCCACCGCGGTCGGCGAGGGCTCGGCGGCCGTTCGCTTCGTGCACGAGTACCTCGCCACCATCCGTGAGGCCTGATGAGCATCGAGCACACGTTCAACTTCCGCCGCATCTCCGATCAGGTCACGACCTCGGGGCTGCTCAACGCCGAGCAGCTCGCCACGCTCGGAAGTGAGGGCTACCAAGCCGTCATCAACCTCCTGCCCGACAGCTACGAGCATGCGGTCCACGAGGAGCCGGACATCGTGCGCAGCCAAGGTCTCGACTACGTGTACATACCGGTCGACTTCGCCGCGCCCACCCACGACGACTTCGTGGCGTTCTCCGATGCGATGGGCGAACACGCGGATGACACGGTGCACGTGCACTGCGCGGCCAACTACCGGGTGAGCGCGTTCTACGGCCTGTACGCGCAGTGGCAAGGCCTGATGACCGCAGCCGAAGCCGACGCGCTCGTGCAGGATCTGTGGAACTCGGACGACTACCCGGCGTGGACGGCGTTCATCGCCGACGAGCGCGCCCGGATGGCCTGATCACAGCCACCGACATCCCACCCATCCTGGAGCGGAGCGGCGCCGAACACCTGCTACCTGTCGATCGGCGTCTCGCGGCCGACCGCACACACCATCAAGGAGACGACATGAACCTCGGTGCCACAGAACTGCTGATCGTGTTGGCCGTGGTCCTCCTCCTGTTCGGCTCGACTCGGCTCCCCGCGCTCGCCCGGTCGGTCGGCCAGGCCAAGCGCGAATTCCACCGCGGCGAGGACGAGTCGCTCACGGAACACGTCTGAGCCGTCGCCATCGAACAGATGCCGATCACGAGCCGAAGGGCTTGCCGGTGGCGCGCTCGATGGTCTCGGGGATCTTGAACACGCGCAGGGCGTTGTCGCGGAGGAACTTCGGCCACACGTGGTCGCGGAACGGCACCTTGGGCATGTCCTCGAACTGGCGCTCGAGGGTGAGGCCCGCGGGGAAGTAGCCGCAGAACATGATCTTGTCGGCGCCACGCGTGTTGGCGTAGTCGATGATCGCCTTCGGGTAGTGCTTGGGCGCGAAGGCGCTCGTCATGTAGTGCAGCCCCGGCCACTTGAGCATGAGCTTGACCGCCAGCTCCTGCCACGGCTCGGCGCCGTGCATCATCACGATGGTGAGGTCGGGGAAGTCGTAGCAGACCTGGTCGAGGCGGAAGACCTCCTGGGGCCAGCTCGGCATGCGCGGCCCGACGATGCCGGCGTTGATGCACATCGGGATGCCGAGCTCCACGCACTTCGCGTACACCGGGTACATCAACGGGCTGTCGATCCCGACCTGCGGCACGCAGCCGGAGGGGAACACCATCGAGTTCACGACGTCGTGCTCGGCCTTGGCCTCTTCCATCTGGCGGAGCGCGCCCATGATGTCGTTGGGGTTGACCGACATGCCCAGCACGAAGCGATCGGGATGCCGACGCTGGGCCTCGAGTCCGTTCTCGTTGAGTCCGACACGCGCGATCCTGATGTTGAACGCGTCCATCTTCTCGACGACCCACTCGACGACGTCGGTGCCCTCGTCGACGACGTCGGGCACACCCTTGAAGATGTACTGGACGGGGAACTCCATCTCCTGCTGACTCTGCGCGTCCTTGAGGTTGGCGCGGAAGAAGTCGTACGCGTGCATCTTCTGCTCGGCCGACGTGTAGGGGAACCCGATCCCCAGGTCGACGATCTCGATGTCGGTCGGCATGGCCATGACGGTTCCCCCGGATCAGTGGCAGACGCTCAGAGAGACCGAGCCCACACCACGAAGCGCTCCCAGAGCAACTCCCGCTCGGGCGCGACGTTGTGGTTGTGGCCGGTCCCTGGGAGCACGAACAGCGTGAAGTCGTTGCAGCCGGTGAAGCACGACGGGATCACGTGCGGGTCACCCGCGATGTCGTGCTCCCCGAGACCGAGGAACACCGGGACGTCGACCGCGGCCATCTCGGTGTCGACGCTGCCGGGGATCATCGACGTGAGCCCGACCACGCCGAGCAGTCGGGTCTTCACCGAGCCGATCGCCACGAGCGCCTCGGGCGGGACCTCCATGCCGCCGAGCAGGAACGGCGAGGTCGACGTCGAGCTCCCACCGGGCAACGGTTCGCCGAACCGCTGCCGGGTGAGCTCGATGATCCCGCCGGCCTGGTCGCGCTCCTCCTGCGTGAGCGCGAACTCCGCGTGACCACCGCGCCCGAAGCCGAACAACCCGAGCGCGTCGTGGGTGCGGTGCCGCGCCTGCTGCACGACGGTGAGCAACGCCCCCGCCGAGTGCCCGACACCGATGCGGAACGCGTCGGGCCACTGTTGCAGGACCTGGTCGAGCGCGTGCTCGTTGACGTCGGCCACGACGTCGGGCGTCAGCGTGTAGCCGTCGTCGGGGACGTCACTGTCCCCCACGCCGGGTGAGTCGAGCGTGACGACCACGAAGCCGCGGTCGACCAGATGACGGACCATGCTGAAGTTGCCGACCGACGATGGCGTCTGCAGGTCGAAGTAGCCGCGGGACATCCCCCCGCCGGGGACGCAGCAGCACACGACGGGTCGTGCGCCGACGTGTGCCGGGAGATGGACGTCGACCGCGAGCGACCGCACCCCCGCGGGTGCGACGTCGCTGACGTCGACCCGCAGGGTCGGCTCGTGCTCGATCGGTTGCTCAGGCAGGTTCGAAGCCCTGGGGCAGGACGATGGTCTTCGACTCGAGGTACTCGGCGAGACCCTCGGGGCCGAGCTCGCGGCCGAGGCCGGAGTCCTTGAACCCGCCGAAGGGCGACGAGAAGTCCATGCCCATGCCGTTCACGCCGTACGTGCCGGTCCGCACGCGACGGGCGACGTCGACGCCCGACTGCGGGTCGCCGGTCCACACCGAACCCGAGAGGCCGTAGTCGGAGTCGTTGGCGATGCGCACGGCGTCGTCGACATCGTCGTAGGGGATGACCGACAGCACCGGGCCGAAGATCTCCTCCTGCGCGATGGTCATGGTGTTGTCGACATCGGCGAAGATCGTCGGCTCCACGTACCAGCCCTTGTCGAAGCCGGCCGGCCGGCCGCCACCGGTGACGACGCGCGCACCTTCGTCGCGCCCCTTGGCGATGTAGCCCTCGACCCGGTCGCGGTGACGCGACGCGAACATGGGGCCGACCTCGGTGGCGGGGTCGAGCGGGTCGCCCACCTTCATCGCCGCGGCGGCGGTGGCCACCGCGTCGACGACGTCGCCGTAGCGAGCACGCGACGCGAGGATGCGGGTCTGCGCGACGCACGCCTCACCGTTGTTCATGATCGCGTTGGGCATCAGGCCCGCGACGGTCGATTCGAGATCGGCGTCGTCGAGGATGATCGCCGCGCTCTTGCCACCGAGCTCGAGCGTGCAGCGCTTGAGCTGCTCGCCGCAGATCGCACCGATCTTTCGGCCGGCGACGCCGGAACCGGTGAACGAGATCTTGTCGGTGTCGGGGTGACGCACGAGGTACTCGCTCACCTCGCGGTCGGCCTGCACGATGTTGAGCACGCCCGCGGGAAGACCGGCCTCCTGCACGATCTCGGCGAGGAGGTACGCGTCGAGCGGCGTCTCCGGCGAGGGCTTCAGCACCACGGTGGAACCGGAAGCCAGGGCCGGACCGAGCTTGAGCGACGTGACGAACAGCGGCACGTTCCACGGCACGATCGCGCCCACGACACCGACCGGCTCACGGCGCACGAGCGTGGGCCCGAGGACGCCGGGACGGCGCTCCTCGAAGGCGTACTCACGGGCGAGGCCCGCGTAGTAGTCGAGCACCATGGTGGCGGCGAAGACCTGCCCCATGGTCGCCCAGGTGATGGGCGAACCCATCTCCTCGGAGATCGTGCGGGCCATCTCCTCGTAACGGGCCTGGATGCCGGCGGAGATGGCGGCGATGACGTCGGCGCGCTCGGCCGGGCTCATCTGCGGCCACGGCCCGTTGTCGAACGCCTCACGAGCAGCCGACACGGCGCGGTCGACGTCGGCGGTGGTGGCCTCGGGGACCTTGGCGATGACCTCTTCCGTGTGGGGCGAGATCACGGCGAGTTGGTCGGAACCAGCCGGGTCGACCCAGTCACCGCCGATGAAGAACTTGTCCTGGTTCACCTTTTCTCCTCAGATCGCGTCCACGAACCGTAGCCCTCAGAGGGCGAATTCCGGAAGGTCGCCGATCGACACCCTTCCCTCGGCGCCGACCGGTTCCGATCCGTCGGTGAGCGTGGCCAGCGTGTCGTGGTCGCGCACCGCGGCCGCCAACCGTTCGCCGTGCGCACCCGCGCAGATCACGGCGCCCGATTCCGGAGCGCCGTCTCGGTCGAACACCACCGCGCACGTGACGACGGTCGCAGGGCCCGTGTAGTCCTCGACGACGGGGACGGGATCCGTCACCGGGGGCCGAGGCACCCCCACGTCGTGACGGGGTGCCGGATAGACGCCGTCGGCACGCGGGTGGTCGCGCAACACGAGCGCATGGTGCTTGGTGTTGAACATCCCCACGCCGTGCACGAACCCGGTGCCGCCGTCAGCGCGCAGGCGCTCGACCATGGCCGCCAGTGAGTGGGTGAGGTAGTTGCTCCCGGGCCCGCCGAAGAACGAGAGACCGCCGGTCACCGAGATCGACGCGGTCGCATCGCGCCCGAGCGCGCGGCGAGTCAATTTGGGCATGGCCGGGAAGCAGCTGTAGAGCTCGACCACGTCGTACTCGTCGGCACTGGTACCGGTGAGCTCCTGCAGGTCGCGCACGGTGACGTCGAGGGCGGGAACTCGGTGGTACGCGGCACGAGCTCGCGGATCGGTCGGCTCGTCGGCGCCGGCACCGCCGATCGGATGCACCCAGCGGTCTTCCGGGATGCCGAGTGCGCGCGCGGTCTCCGCGTCCGTCATCAGGAGCGCCGCACCCTGGTTCACGAACGGGTTGGCGGTGAGCAGCTTCGGATACGGGAACGAGATCATCCGGTTGTCAGGCGACACGTCGGCGACGTCGCGCGCGCTGCGGGCGTGGTGTGACCACGCGTACGGGTTGGCGGCTGCGACCTCGGTGAGGCCCGCCCACAGCATCCCCGACTCGGCCTGGGCGTCAGCGAGGCTCTGACCCTCGTGCGCGCGCAGCGTGTGCTCGTAGAGCGGGAAGCAGTGGATGGCCCGCCCGATGCCGACGGCGGCGGCGCGTTGGAGCACCGGATCCATCGTGGGAATGGTCGAGCGCTTGCCCGCGCGTGTCCACGGCAGATCGGCGCCGACTCGGCGGGCGCGGGTCATCGCGCGCGTGCCCTCGGCCCCGGCGAGCAGCACGACGCGCGCGTCGCCCGCCGCGATGCGCGCCGAGGCCGCGTCGAGCGCCCGGATCGGCGTCTCGCCACCGACCGGGTGTTCACGCGCCCGGACCCGCACCGGGTCGAGCCCGAGGCGTTCGACCACCAGCCCGGCGAGGTCGTCGTACGACCACGCACCGATCGGCATGAGCTCGATCGCGTCGACGCGATCGAGCAGACGCGCGCCGGCGTCCTCCTCGGCGACGCGCGCGGCATCGAGCAGCAGGGTCAGCGGCTCCGCGAGCGCAACGTCGTCATCGTCCCGCCGGGTGATCTGTCCGACGCCGACGACGACCGGGAGCGCGTTCGCCACCTCGGCAGGCCTCACGCTGCGTTCCGTGACGCTCACGCAGTGGCTCCGCCGTCGAGCACGACGATCGCGCCCGACATGTACGCGGCGTCCGCCGACGTCACGAACGCGAACGTGGCCGCGATCTCGTCGGGCGCCGCGGCGCGCACCGGCTGCCCGCGCCCGAACTCGCTCAGGTCGACGTCCTCGTGTGCGAAGAATTCGGTGAACCCTGCACTGAGGTCGGTTGCGACCATGCCGGGGGCGATGCCGTTCACCCGAACCCCACGATGCCGGTACTCGGCGGCCAACGCCTTCGTCAGCATCAGGACCCCGCCCTTCGAGGCCGCGTACGGCCGCGTTCCACGGGTTGCCGACGATGCCCGACACCGACGTGGTGTTCACGATCACGCCGCCCCCCGCTTCGAGCATGTGTGGCAGCGCGTACCGGCACACGAGGAAGGTGCCGCGCAGGTTCACCGCGATGATCCGATCGAACACTGCGGGGTCGAGCGTCTCGGTCCGGTAGAACTGTCCGATCCCGGCGACGTTGCACACCACGCTGAGTCCGCCGAGCTCGGTGAAGGCGAGGTCGACGGCGCGGCGCACGGCACCGTCGTCGGTGACGTCGCACTCGTAGCCCCATGCATGACCGCCGGCGGCCACGATCTCGGCTGCGGTGTCGTCGTAGCCCTTCACGTCCAGGCAGGCGACCCGCGCCCCCTCGGCCGCAAGACGACTCGCAGTGGCCTTCCCGATCCCCGAGCCGGCGCCGGTGACGATGGCGCGCGTGTTCTGGTGTCGGCGCGCTTCGGACGGGCGTTCCACGGTCAGACCCGCTCCCGCAGTTCGTACTTGAGGACCTTGCCGCTCGCGTTCACCGGCAGCGAGTCGACCACGACCGCCCGGCGCGGCACCTTGTAGTTCGCCATCCGTGGTGCGCACCACGCGAGCAGTTCGTCGACGTCGACGGTCGTGCCCGCGCGCGGCACCACGAACGCGACTCCCACCTCGCCCATGCGCGTGTCCGGCGCGCTCACCACCGCGACCTGAGCGACGTCGGGGTGGCCGAGGATCTCGTTCTCGACCTCAGCCGGGTACACGTTGAACCCGCCGACGATGAACATGTCCTTCTTGCGGTCGGTGATCTGCAGGTAGCCACGGTCGTCCATCACTCCGATGTCGCCCGTGTGCAGCCAGCCGTCGGCGTCGATGGCTTCGCGGGTCGCGGCCTCGTCCTCGAAGTAGCCGACCATCACGTTGTAACCACGACACACGATCTCGCCCGCCTCACCACGAGGCACTTCGTTGCCGTCGTCGTCGACGATCTGCACCTCGAGCCCCTCGATGGCGCGACCCGAGGTGTGCGAGATGGTCTCCGGATCGTCGTCGGGACGGCAGATCGACACGGTGCCGGTCGATTCGGTGAGCCCGTACGCGGTGACGATGGTCTGGAACGTGAGCTCTTCACGCATGCGACGGATCATCTCGACCGGCACCGCCGCCGCGCCGGTGACCGCGAGGCGCAGCGACGAGAGGTCGAACGAGTCGCGGTCGGGGTGGTCGAGGATCGACAGGTACAGGGTGGGCGGGCCCGGCAGCACGGTGATGCGCTCGGCCGCCACGTGCGCGAGCACCGCGGGCACGTCGAACACCGGCTCGGGCACGATCGTCGCCCCCTGGATGAAGCAGGCGATGATCCCGGCCTTGTAGCCGAAGGTGTGGAAGAACGGGTTCACCACGAGGTAGCGGTCGCCGCGGCGAGGCCGACGGTGTTCGCCCAGGCGTCGAAGGTGCGCAGCGTCTGGGCGTGCGTGGTCATGGCGCCCTTCGGCTTCCCGGTGGTGCCCGACGTGAAGATGATGTCGGAGACATCGTCGGGTCCGACCGCGTCGGCACGGGCGCGCGCGTCGTCGCTCGACACCTCGACCGCCCGCGCCAGGAAGTCGGCGAACGCCGCGGTGCCGGCGGGGGCATCGCCCTGCAGCACCACGACGTGTTCGAGCGTGTCGGGTACCCCCGCATCGCGCAGCATGGCCACGTAGTCCGTGTCGAGGAACCCGGTGACGGTGCAGAGGAAGCGTGCGCCGCTGCGGCCCAGCACGTAGGCGGCCTCGGCACCCTTGAACCGGGTGTTGAGTGGCACCAGCACGCCACCGGCCCCGATGGCACCGAGCGCGGCCAACACCCACTCGGCGATGTTCGGCGCCCACATGCCCACCCGGTCGCCGGGTCGCAGACCGGCGGCGATGAACGCGCGCGACGTCTCCTCGATGCGAGCGGCGAGCTCCGGGAACGTGAGTCGAACGTCACCGTCGACGAGCCCGTCGAGATCGGGAAAGCGCTCGGCACTGGCGCGCACGAGTGCGGGGATGGTGCGGAATTCCAGATCTGCTCTGGTCACGAGAGTTCTCCCCTCCGAACATGCGTCACCGTTGCGGTCATGTCGCGCATCTTCGACGCAGGAATGCGGCGGTCGTTCACAGGACGGCATCCGCGACGCGGCGACGGTGGAAGGTGGCGTCGCCCCACGCCCGCTGCAGCGCCCACGCCTTCTTCATCCAGAGCTGGAGGTCGGCCTCCCACGTGTAGCCGATGGCACCGTGCACCTGCATGGCGCTGCGGCTGGTGCGGTAGGCGGCGTCGCTGGCGAACGCTTTGGCCATCGAGACGTCGCGGGCACGCGTCGGCTCGCCCTCGGCCACCGACCACGCGGCGCGGTAGACCGCGGGCTTGGCGAACTCGACCTTCAACAGCGCGTCGGCGAGGAGGTGCTTCACCGCCTGGTTCACGCCGATCGGGCGTCCGTACTGCTCGCGCTGACGCGCGTACTCGGCGGCGACGTCGATCATGCGTTCGCTGAGCCCCACCAGGTACGCCGCGGCCGCGAGCGCGCCCCGGTCGAAGGCGAGCGCCTCGTCGTACGCGAACGGGTCCACCGCGCCGTCGACGGTGAAGAGGCGGCGACCTCCGTCGATCGAGGCGACCGCGGTGAGCGAGGCGCCGTCGGTGCGGACGACGCCCCCCGGCACCAGGACCAATGAGGCGACGTGCGCGTGCGGGACGTACGGCGAGCCGTCGAGGACGGCCGTGCCGACGGTCGCACCGTCGCCCAGTACGGGCGCGACCACCGCCGCGGTCTCGAGCACGGGACCGGGCACGGCGGCGCGACCGAGCTCTTCGAGCAGCAACACGAGGTCGACCTCGGTGCCCCCGAGGCCGCCCGCGGCCTCGGGCACGAGCATGCCGAACACACCCATCTCTGCGAGGTGGTTCCACAACGTGAAATCGTGGCCTGCGCCTTCGTCCCACGCAGCCCGCACGCGCCCCGGCGTGCACTCCTTGTCGAGCAGGTCGCGCAACCCCTCCGCGAACAGCTTCTGGTCGTCGGTGAATGCGAAGCGCATCACACACCTCGCGGGAGTTGCAGGACGCGATCCGCGATGATGTTTCGCTGGATCTCGTTGGTGCCCGCGTAGATCGGACCCGAGAGCGAGAAGAGGAAGCCGTCGACCCAACGCTCGAACGGCCCATCCATGCGCTCGGCCTCGGGGCCCGCGATGTCGAGCGCGAGCTCGTGGATCCGCACGTCCATCTCGCTCCAGAAGATCTTGTTGAGGCTCGCCTCAGCCCCGATGGTGTGGCCCTCGATCATCTGCGTGACCGTCATGTAGGTGTGGAGCTTGTAGCCCTCGGCCTGCATCCACACGTCGGCGACCGCGTCGCGCAAGGCGCGGTCGGACGGATCCGCGTGCTCGCGCCACAACGCGACCAGGCGGTCCGCGGCGGCGCTGAAGCGCGCCGGGCTGCGCAGGCTGACGCCCCGTTCGAAGCCTGCCGTCGCCATGGTGACGCGCCAGCCCTGGTTCACCTCGCCCAACGTGTTCTCGACCGGCACGCGCACGTCGTCGAAGAAGATCTCGGCGAACCCGGTGTCGCCGTCGAGTTGGGCGATGGGCCGCACGGTGACGCCGGGCGAGTCGAGCGGCACGAGCACGAACGTCAGGCCGCGGTGGCGTTCGGCCTCGGGGTCGGTGCGGAAGATGCCGAAGCACCAGTCGGCCCACACCGCGCGCGACGCCCAGATCTTCTGACCGTTGAGGATCCACTCGGAGCCGTCGTCGGTGAGCACGCCGGTGGAGCGAAGGGCCGCGAGGTCGGAGCCCGCGTTGGGCTCGCTCCACGCCTGCGCCCACACGATCTCGCTCGACGCCATCGTCGGCAGGAAGCGCGCCTTCTGCTCGTCGGTGCCCACCTCCATGATCGTCGGGCCGAGGAGGAAGATGCCGTTCTGGTTCACCCGGCCCGGTGCACCGGCGCGGTAGTACTCCTCCTCGAAGATGAGCCAGTGGATGTAGTCGGCGCCGCGGCCGCCGTATTCCTCGGGCCACGAGACCGCCGACCACCGGCCGTCCCAGAGCTTGCGCTCCCACTCGCGGTGGAGCGCAAAGCCCTCCTCGGTGTCGAAGCTCGGCATCGGCTCGGCGGGGACGTTGGCCTCGAGCCACCCCCGCGCCTCGGCCCGGAACGCCTCCTGCTCGGGCGTGTACCTCAGGTCCATGGCGTGGGACCGTACCCCGCTCCCCCGAGCATCTCAGAGTTCGCGTGCATGTGTGACAGTCAACTTCGAGCTGTTCGTGGTCGAGGTGGGGGTCAGGCGCGGTTGGCGCTGGGCGCCTTGACCGGGGCGTCTTCGCGGATGGCGCGAAGACGTTCGAGGGCGGCGCGCTCGGCGTCGGTGCCGCGAGGCGGGAGACGGAAGCCGGTGTAGAGGACACGGCGCTCGCGCTCGACCGGCGGCACCGACTGGTGCAACGTGCAGGACAGGTGCACGGTGATGTCACCGGTACGGGTCGGCATCGGCACGATCGGGAGATCGGTGCGCCGTTCGTCCTGCAACGACGGGTGCATCAGCGCGCGGTGGGAACCGCCCACCACGCGCAGCTGACCCGACACCGCGTCGGCACCGGTGACCGAGATGCCCACGGTCATGCTGCAGCAGTCGTAGCTGTGGCGCCCGAGCGCGCAGTCCTTGTGCCACGGCAGGTCCGAGATGCCCTCGACCACGTCGAACGGCTTGAACAGCGCCTCGATGCGGTTGTCCTTCATGCCGCCGTAGACGTGGTCGTCGCCGGTGAGGCTCGCGAGGCGTTGCAGTCGATCGTCACCGACGAGCCGCTCGACCGCCGGCGACACCTGATCGAAGTACTGCATGCGCACCAGCAGATCGTCGCCGGCGCGGTTCTTCGCCCACCACGAACGACCATCGCCGCGCGAGTACGTGGGCGCGGCGGCGTCCATGTCACGCGAGACCGCCTCCATCTCGCCTTCGTCGAACACGCCGGTGATGTGCAGATAGCCGGCGCGGTGCAGGAAGTCGCTCATGTCGTCGACCGGGGCGTCGACGGCGAAGCTGCGGTCGAGCGCGAGCGGAACTCCGTCGGCGTCGACGAGGTCGATCGCGCCAGCGGTGTGCGGTGCACGCGCATCGAGGGCGCCGCGCAGGAGCAGCCACCAGTCGAGCAGCGCGTCGAAGCGGCCGACGGGCTGATCGAGTGAGCCGTTGGTCTGCATGCCGACGACGGTCACCTGGTCGTTCACCAGATCGTCGAGCTGCGCGCGATTGGTGCGGAGCACCGCGCCGGCGTCCTCGTCACGACGATGGGCGACGCGCACGACGCCGTCGTCGACCGCCAGCGTCCACGCGTCGTCGTCGACCTCGATGGTCAACGGTCGGGGCGCGTACTCCGCAACCGCGGCCGCCAGCAGATCGCGCTCGCGTTCGAACGCCGCAGGGAGCACCTCACCGAAGCAGCGCGCCGGGTCGACCGGATCGACCTCACCGTCCACACGAGTGCGTTCGTCGACCGACATGTGCAGCTCCCCCCGGAGTGGTTGCGAGTGTGCGTGGTCAGAGCGTGGCGAGCAGCGGGTCCGAGAACGCCGGGCACTTCTGCGAACCCTCTGGGAAGTCGGCGGGCGACAGCGGGCGCGCCACCTCGCCGACGGTCGGGCCGAGCCCGGCCGCGAGCGGCCGCAGCGCCTCGAGGTCGAAGCCGTAGAGCTCAGCTGCGTTGCCGCCCAGCATCATCTGCACCTCGACCGGATCGACCTCGGCGAAGCTGAGCCGGATCGCCTCCTTCGAGAACGGGTGGCTCGACTCCTTGTGCGGGTAGTCGCTCCCCCACATGATCCGGTCGAGGCCGACCTGCTCGCGGATGGGCACTTCGGACGGTCGCATGAAGCTCGCACCGATGTGGCACTGGCGCGCCCAGTACTCGCTCGGCTTCAGCGACATCTTCTCGACGACGGGCAGGCCCCACTCGCGCTCCTGCGAGCCGACCGCGTTGAGCATGCGGTCGAAGAAGTAGTCGAGTTGGCCGAGGAAGTCGGGCACCCACGCGGTGCCCTGTTCGGTGAACACGAACTGCAGGTTCGGGTGACGTTCGAGCGCGCCGCCGACGATCAGGTTGGTGAGCACGTTGTGCGACCACCACGTGACCTCGAGCAGGAACATCACGATGTCCTCCTGCTCCATGCCGCGCGGCGGGCCCGCGCTGCCGCCGTGGTGGTTGACCGGCATGCCGAGCTCTTCGCACACGGTCCAGATCGGGTCGTAGTGCTTGTTGTGCAGCGGCAACAGCCCGACCCCGGGCGGTGCACCGGGCAGGAGGATCCCGCCGGTCAGTCCGTTGGCGTGCGCCCAGCGGATCTCCTCGACGGTGCGCTCGACGTCGTGGAGGAGGATCTGCGCGATGCCGGCGCGTCGACCAGGCGTGCGCGCGCAGAAGTCGGCCAGCCAGCGGTTGTGCGCCTGGAGCCCGGCCCACCGCAGCTCCAGGTCGTGGGCATCGGCGGGCGGGACCTGCGTCACCAGCGCCCCGCCGGGGAAGAACGGCGGGATCGTGTTCGGGAAGATCACCTCGGCGACGATGCCGTCGGCCTCGAGGTCGCGCATGCGCCGGTCGGAGTCCCAGTTGCGCTGGCCGAGATCACCCAACAGGTCGGGGAACACGATGTCGTAGCCGTCGACCCACGCGTCGAACTCCGCGTGGTACTGCGACGCGAGGAAGTCGCGGTACTCGTGGATCTCACCACCACCGTGACAGTCGGCCGAGATGACGACGTAGTGGTCGTCGGTGTTCATGGTTGGCCTCCCCCGACGCGGATCAATGACCCCACATTAGAAGCCTGGCGGCGGTTCGTGGCCGCCGAGCACCTCCTGGACGAGCTGTGCCGCCCGCACCGCCCGCCGGTCGTGCAGGTACGGGGCCACGATCTGCATGCCCACGGGGAGGCCGGCGCCGGTGCGTCCGATCGGGACGACCGCCGAGGGCAGGCCGACGATGCCGATGAGCCCGAGCCAGTCGATGGTGCTCACCAGCGAGCGGCGTTCTCCGTCGATCTCGATGGTGCGCCCGAACATGTCGGGGTCGTGATCGTGTGGGAACGCGGCGACGGTCATGACCGGGAGCAGGAGCAGGTCGTGCGCGGCGAACCAGTCGGACCAGGTGCGCCGGAGCGCGGCACGTTCCTCCTCCGCGCGCAACCACGCGAGGTGCGAACCCGAACTGGCGTCAGCCTGCTCGTCCGTCTGGTCGTGGGCGAGGGCCGGTGCCATCGCGGGCACGATCATGCGCACGAACAGCTCGCGCTGCCGCGCGAAGTCGACCGGCGGACGATCGTCGTCGACGCCTGCACCAGCGTCGGCGAGCCGATCAGCTGCCGAGCGCAACAGGCCGAGATATTCGCTCTCCACCGGCGATGCCGCATCATCCAGCCACGTGCCGATGCGCAGCTCCGACAGGTCGGCCGCGTCGCACGGCGGGAGGTCGAGCCGCCACGCGTCCGCGCGCTCGGGCTCAGGGCCGGCCAGGACACCGAGCAGCAGGTCGAGGTCGTCGGCACTGCGCGTGATAGGACCGAACACGTTGATGTCGACGTCGGTCTTCCCGCCGCCGACGTGTGACAGGTACCCGCGCTGCGGGATCACGCCGAAGCTGGGCTTCAGCGCGAAGGTGCCGCAGCAGTGCGACGGGATGCGCACCGACCCGCCGATGTCGGTACCGAGCTCGAAGCTCGTGAAGCCGGCGGTGACGGCGGCCGCCGCGCCCCCGGACGAACCACCGACCGTCCGCTCGAGGTTCCACGGGTTGTTGGTCACGCCGAACAGGTCGTTGTGGGTCTGGAAGTCGGCCGACCACCGAGGCAGGTTGGTCTTGCCGAACACGATCGCGCCCGCGGCCTTGAGTCGCGCCACCGCCGGGGCGTCGGCCGTGGGCACGTGGTCGGTCAGTTCGCGCGCGCCACCGGTCGAACGGATGCCCTCGGTCTCGATGGCGTCCTTGATGGTGACGGGAAGTCCGTGGAGCGGGCCGACCGCGTCACCGCGCGCCAGTGCGGCGTCGGCGGCGTCGGCCGCGGCCCGGGCGCGTTCGCCATCGAGCGTGACCACGGAGTTGACCCGCCCGTCGAGGCGGTCGATGCGGTCCAGGTAGAGATCGAGCAGCTGGCGGCTGGACCACTCCTTGGCGCGGATCCCTGCGGCGAGCTCGGAAGCGGAGCGGGTGGCGATGCTGTCGTCGATGGTGGCGTCCGCCACGGTGGTCTGCTCCCGGTACGGCGTAGTCTGACGGTGTGTCAGAAACCGTAACGCGCGTGCCCGCCATCGACGGTTGGTTCACCACCGACGATGGCGCCCCTCAGCTCATCGGCGGCAAGTGCACCGTGTGCGGCACCGTCGTCTTCCCTCCGCGCGACGGTGCGTGTCCGAACCCCGAATGCGATTCGGACTCGCTGGCACCCACGCCGTTGTCGCGGCGTGGGCGAGTGTGGTCGTACACCGAGAACCACTATGCGCCGCCCGCGCCCTACGTCGCCGCCGATCCGTTCGAGCCGTACGCGCTCGCCGCCGTCGAGCTCGACGACGAAGGCATCGTCGTGCTCGGGCAGGTGGCGAAAGGCGTGCGGGCGTCCGACCTGAAGGTGGGCATGGAGATGCAGCTCGAGCTCGACACCCTGCACCGCGACGACGAGCACGAGTACCTCGTGTACGTGTGGGCGCCCGCCGCGCCGGAGGGAACGGAGGCATCCCGGTGAGCAGCGACCGCGACGTCGCCATCCTCGGCGTCGGCATGCACCCATGGGGCAAGTGGGGACGCGACTTCACCGAGTACGGCATGGTCGCGGCGCGCGCCGCGCTCGACGACGCTGGGCTCGCTTGGCGCGACATCGACTACGTCGCCGGCGCCGACACCATCCGCAACGGCTACCCGGGGTTCATCGCCGGCGCGACGTTCGCGCAGAAGCTCGGATGGACCGGCGTGCGCGTGTCGTCGAACTACGCCGCGTGCGCCTCCGGAGCGCAGGCACTGCACCAGGCACGCGCGCAGATCCTCGCCGGCTTCGCCGACGTGGTGCTCGTGATCGGCGCCGACACCACGCCGAAGGGTTTCTTCGCGCCCGTCGGTGGCGGCGATCGCAAGCAAGACCCCGACTGGCTGCGCTTCCACCTGCTCGGCGCGACCAACCCCGTGTACTTCGCGTTGTACGCACGTCGACGCATGGACGTCTACGGAGCGACGAGCGACGACTTCGCGCGCGTGAAGGTGAAGAACTCGAAGCACGGCCTCGAGAACCCCAACGCGCGGTTCCGCAAGGAGAACGCGGTCGAAGACGTGCTCAACAGCCCGATCGTCGCCGATCCGCTGCGCCTCCTCGACATCTGCGCGACGTCCGACGGCGCGGCCGCGATGATCGTGTCGAGCATGGACTTCGCGAAGCAGCACCTCGGCGCCCTCGACGGTGTGCCGCGCGTGAAGGCGGTCTCGACCGTCACGCCGCGCTACCCGCAGACCGTGCTCGAGCTCCCCGACTTCGCCACCGACTCCAGCGCGGTGGTGCCGCCACCCGACCGCACGTTCAAGGACTCGATCGCCGGGGCCGCGTACGAGGAGGCCGGCATCGGACCCGGCGACCTCTCGCTGGCCGAGGTGTACGACCTCTCCACCGCGCTCGAGCTCGACTGGTACGAGAACATCGGTCTGTGCGCCGAGGGCGAGGCCGAGGCGCTGCTGCGCTCGGGCGACACCGAGCTCGGTGGTCGCATCCCCGTGAACCCGAGCGGCGGGCTGGCGTGCTTCGGCGAGGCCATCCCCGCGCAGGCCATCGCCCAGGTGTGCGAGGTCACGTGGCAGCTGCGGGGCCAGGCGGGCACCCGCCAGGTGGAGGGCGCGCAGGTGGGAATCACCGCCAACCAGGGATTGTTCGGTCATGGGTCGTCCGTGATCGTCAGCAACTAGTCGCACACCGAGACGCAGGAGACCCCCATGGCCGAGGCCTACATCGTCGACGCAGTCCGCACTCCCGTCGGCCGGCGCAACGGCGGACTCGCACAGGTCCACCCCGCCGACCTCGGGGCCCACTCGATCAAGGCGCTCATGGAGCGCACCGGCGTCGATCCCGGCGCGGTCGAGGACGTCGTGTTCGGCAACGTCGACAGCATCGGTCCGCAGGCCGGTGACATCGCCCGCACGTGTTGGTTGGTGGCGGGCTTCCCCGAGTCGGTGCCCGGCACCACCATCGACCGGCAGTGCGGTTCCGCGCAGCAGGCGATCCACTTCGCCGCGCAGGGCGTCATGTCCGGCACGCAGGATCTCGTCGTCGCCGGCGGCGTGCAGAACATGAGCCAGATCCCGATCATGTCGGCGATGCTCGCCGGGGTGCCGTTGGGGCACGAGACCCCGTTCTCGGAGTCACCCGGGTGGCAGGCGCGCTACGGCGACCAGGAGGTGTCGCAGTTCCGCGGCGCCGAGCTGATCGCGGAGAAGTGGGACATCTCGCGCGACGACATGGAAGCGTTCGCGGTCGAGTCGCACGAGCGCGCGCTGCGGGCGCGCGCCGAGGGACGCTTCGACAACGAGATCGTCCCCCTCGGTGAGTGCACGTTCGACGAAGGACCGCGCGAGCCCAACTGGGAGAAGATCCGCTCGCTGCCCACGTTGACGGAAGGTGGTCGCCTGACCGCTGCACTGGCGAGCCAGATCAGCGACGGCTCGGCCGCGCTGCTCATCGCCAGCGAGCAGGCGCTGCAAGACCACGACCTGAAGCCGCGTGCGCGCATCCACCACCTGAGCGTGCGCGGCGACGATCCGGTGTTCATGCTCAGCGCGCCGATCCCCGCGACCGAGTACGCGTTCCAGAAGACCGGCCTCGGTGTCGACGACATCGACCTCGTCGAGATCAACGAGGCCTTCGCGTCGGTGGTGCTCGCGTGGCAGAAGGAGACCGGGTTCGACCTCGGCACGGTCAACGTGAACGGCGGCGCCATCGCCCTCGGCCACCCGCTCGGCGCCACCGGCGCCCGCCTCATGACCACGTTGCTCAACGAGCTCGAGCGCACCGGCGGCCGTTACGGCATGCAGACCATGTGCGAGGGCGGCGGTCAGGCCAACGTCACCATCATCGAGCGCCTCTGACCCTGCGAGGTGTCATTCGTCGAGGAGGTCGCCGGTGAGGGCGGCTTCGGCGGCGAGGGCGCGCTCGGCACGCTGACGGCGGAGGATCGCACCGAGGGCGACGAGCACCACCACCCCACCCGCGAGTTGCTCGGGAGTGAGGTCCTGCTCGTAGATGATCCACGCCCCGACGATGGACACGACGGGGTTCGCCAACGTCATCATCGACGTGACGGAGACATCGACGTAGTGGTGCGCCCACGTCATGAGCCCGTGGCCGACCATGCCCGGCAGCAGGATCAGGCCGAGCAGCAACAGCCAGTCGGTGCCGTGGATGGCGCCGAGATCGTGTGACGTCACCAGTGACCACGGCACGACGACCACCAACGCGCACGTGAACACGGCCGCGAGGAACGACCACGAGTGCACGTCGCCGTCGCGGGCGCGCTTGCCGAGGAGGAAGTAGGCGGTGAACACGAGGAGGTTGAGGACGGCGAAGACGTTGCCCTCGAGCGACGCGCCGTCGGAGCTCGCCCCGGCCACGACCGCGACGACACCGCCAAACGCGAGCGCGGCGTACGCGAGCTCGGTACCCGAGCGCCGTTCGCCCATCAAGCGCGTCGCGAACAGCAGGATCAGCACCGGCTGCAGCGCGGGAATGAGCGTGGCGTTGACGATCGACGTCTTCTGGAACGACTCGAACCCGAACATGAAGCTGAGCGCGAAGCACACCCCGGCGGGGAACGCGATGACGAGCAGTCGCCCGGTGATGCGGCCGCCCACCATGTATGCGAACGCGACCGCTATCGCGGTGCCGATCAGCACGCGCCAGAACACGATCGTGGGAGCCGACGCGTCGATGCCCTTCACGAACAGCGGCCCGAACCCCCACGCGAACACCGCCAACGCGACCGCGAACAGCGGCAGGCTGCCACGTCGGTGCTGCACGGTCATCGGCCGACGCTAACCGAGCCGATCTTCTGACTGCCCGTCAGATTCGCGGCTACGTTCTCGCCCATGATCGAAGTCCCCGCGGGTACGCGCGTCTACGGCATCCAGCTCCCCATCCAGTCGAAGAGCAAGACGTTCGTCGCCGAGTGGGAGCTGTCGGCGACACCCGCCGACCTCAGCCGGGTCACCCGCACGGCAGACGAGCACGGCTACTTCTACGTGGCGGTGTGCGACCACATCGCGATCCCCGAGTCGCTCGGGTCCACGATGGGCACGTACTGGCAGGACTGCATCACCACGCTGTCGTGGCTCGGCGCGCAGACCGAACGCACGGCGTTGCTCTCGCACGCCTACGTGCTCCCCTACCGCCACCCGCTCGTCGCGGCCAAGGAGTTCGCCACGCTCGACTACCTCACCGACGGGCGCGCCATCGTCGGCATCGGCGCGGGCCACGTCGAAGCCGAGTTCGATGTGTTGGGTGTCGACCACGCGCGCCGCGGCAAGCTCGTCGAGGAGAAGCTCCCGCTGCTGATCGAGGCACTCGAGCACGAGTGGGTCGACGGACTCGGCGCGACGCCACGTCCGGTGCAGACGCCGCGCCCACCGGTGTGGATCGCGGGATCGAGCCCGGCCGCCATCCGTCGCGCCGCGACCTACGGCGACGGCTGGCTCCCGCAGGGACCGTCGAACGCGGCGATGGTGGCGAAGCTCCAGACCATGCGCGAGGAGCGCGGCCGCGCCGACCGTCCGATGATGATCGGCGACATCACGCCGTTCCTCTACGTCGGCACGCCGAACTGGGACGTCGGCGAGGGCACCCTCAGCGGCCCACCCGGTGACATCGCCGAGCAGATCCTCGCCGACACCGCCGACGGCGTGAACCAGCTCCAGGTGCGCTTCAAGTCGCGCAGCTGCGAGGAGCAGTGCGACCAGATGGCGGCCTTCGCCACCGAGGTCGCGCCCATCCTCACGGCCATCTGACCGGCGTTGTCACTCGGCGTTCATCGCCGATCCGGGGCCTGATGCCCGGAGGGCACCGCCGGTCGGTGACACTGTCCACATCAAGTTCTCAGGCACGCCCGACGATGCTCCGGCAGTGAACCTGCGCACCGGCTGGACTCCCCGCATCCTGGGCGTGATCCTCGCCGCGTTCGTCGGGTGGTTCGTCGTCTCCCACGCAGGCGACTTCCTCCCTGCCCTGGGCAAGGTCGTCTCGCTCGGCCCGACCGCCCTGCCCGTGGGCTTGGCGCTGGTCGCGTTCGGAGTGCTCAACCGCGGGCTGCAGGCGCGGGCGTCCTTCCGACTGGTCGAGCTCGACGCGCCGTTCACGCCGATGGTGAAGCTCAGCGCGATGTCGTACGCCACCAACAAGGTGGTGAAGTCGGCCGGCGCTTCGGGTCTGGTCCCGTACCTCACCCACGCGGACCGGGCCGACTTCCCTCGCTCCCGCGCGACCGCCGCCTACCTCTCGGGGAAAGTGGCCGAGACCATCTCGCTGTGCCTGCTCGTGGCCGCGGCGTTGACAGCCGGCGCCGCCAGCGGGAGCCTGCACGGCGGCGCGCTCTACGGCGCAATCGGGTCGGGGGTGTACGCGCTCGTCGTCGGCGCCGCACTGGTGCTCGTCGCCAGCCGCCGCTCACTGGTGGTCACCCTCGCGAGTCGATCCCGGCAGCTCCGAGCGCGGTTGCGCACGCGCTTCGGACGACCCGCGCGCGACGTCGAGGGCTGCGCGGGCCACGAGCTCGCGTGCGCGATGGCGCGCCTGCGCGGCGACTGGAAGGCGACGACCGCGCTGCTCGGTACCGCAGTGTTCGGCAAGCTGCTCGGCTGCGCCGCGCTCTACATGGTGCTCATCGGGCTCGGCATCCATCTCGGCATGGCCACCACGTTGCTGATCTACACGCTCACGATCATGGCCGCGCTCGTCGGTCCACTCCCCGGCGGCATCGGCGTCGCCGACGCGTCGCTCGGTGCGCTCCTGATCGCCAACGGCGTACCTGCCGCTGCGGCTGCTGGCGCGGTGATCGCGTTCCGCCTGCTCGACCTCTGGATCCCTCTGTTGGTCGGTGCCGTCGCCGGCGCGCACCACTGGCACCGCCGTGCAGACATCGACCTCAGCCCACCGGCTGTGGCTCCGGTCCCGGCGGTGGACCCGCCGGCGGTGGTGACGGCGGGCGTCGGCTGACGCTGCGGTCACGCGACCGCAGCCACACCATCACCAGCGCGAGGGCCACGAGCACGCTCAGCACGAGGTGCGCGATCGCCCACCAGTGGTAGGTCGAAGGCGACACCTCGCGGGAGCGCAGCAGGATGAACTGCACGCGATCGTCGAAGGTCGCCGCGACTCCGAGCGGGAAGTCCTTCCGTGCGACCACCGCCCAGAGCGCGAGCTGGTCCCACGGGAGCAACCGTCCGATCACGTACGCCGCGCCGGTCGTGACGATCACACCGATCGACGCGACGATCCCCGCCGCGCCCGTGCTCGCGCGGCGCACGATCGCCAGCACGACGAGCACGACCGCGACGACGAGCAGAGCGACGGCCGCGACTTGGTGCAGGACGCGGATCCACCCGTCGCGGTCGGGCCGGTAGTTCCACCACAACCACGCGCCGGACGCCGTGAGCAACACCAGCAGGAATCCGGCCAGCGCGACTCCGCCGCGCGTCGCGCGCGTCAACCGACGGGCGCGTCGGCGATGAGCTCGCCCAGGTGCACGAGCGTGGGCGTCTCGGATCCCAGGTCGAGCTCGAGCTGCTTGGCCAGCAGGAAGTAGCGGTAGAGCGGGTAGTCGCGGTCGACGCCGACGCCACCGTGCAGGTGGTGCGCGGCGAGGAGCACGTCCTGGCCACCCTGCGCGGCCCAGTACTTCGCCGCGTCGACCTGCGCCGACGCGGGCACCCCGGCGTCGAGGCGCCACGCGGCCTGCCACGCGGTGAGCTTGATCGCTTCCTTGTTGATGTAGGTGTCGGCCGTGCGCTGGCTCACCGCTTGGAACGTGGCGATGGCGCGCCCGAACTGCTCGCGCTCCTTGACGTACGTGGCGGTGAGCTCGAGTGCCGTCTGCGAGGCGCCGGACATCATGACCGTCATCGCGGTCTGCGCCCGTTCGAGCAGCCACGTGAGGCCCTCGGGACCGGCGAGCTTCGTGGCTTCCGCGTTGCTCAACACGAGGCGCGCCGTCGGCGCACCGAGCATCGTGTCTTCGCGCTCGACGGTGACGCCTGCGGCCGACGGGTCGACGAGGTAGATGCCGTCGATCGCGGACACGACGATCGCCTGGGCGTCGAGCCCCGCGGGCACACAGACCTTCTCGCCGGTGAGCTTGCCGCCGGTGACGCCGGTGGACGGTGAGTACACGTCACCGACCGCCTCGGTGAGCGCGGCAGTGACGATGCGGTTGCCGGAGGCGACACCGTCGAGCGCGTCGGTCGCACCGAACTGCACCAGCGCGGGCGCGGCAAGTCCCATGACTGCGAGCGCGGGGACGGGCGCCGCGGTGCGACCGACCTCTTCGAGCACGATGCACGTCTCGAGGAAGCCGAGACCCGCGCCGCCGACCGACTCGGGCAGCGAGATGCCGACGATGCCGGCTTCGGCGAGCGCCGCCCACAGGTCGCGGTCGAAGCCGTCGCTCTCGGCGACCACCTGCTTCGTGCGTTCGAGCGTGGTGGCGTCGGACAGGATCTTGGCCGCGAGCTCGCGGAGGTCCTGCTGGTCGGAGGTGAAGGAGAAGTCCATCAGCGGTCAGCTCTCGGGAAGCCCAGCGTGAACTGGGAGATCAGGTCTCGTTGCATCTCGTTGACCCCACCGCCGAAGGTGAGGATGATCGCGCCGCGCGTGCCCTGCTGGATGCGCGACTTGAGCACCGCGCCGGGAGCGTCGGGCTCGAGGTACGACACCGGCCCGAGGATCTCCATGAGCAGCTGGTAGCCCTCCATGTTGAGCTGGCTGCCATAGACCTTGAGCGCGGAGCAGTGGCCGATGTCGAGGACGCCCTGGGTCGCCTCCCATGCCACCTGCCAGTTCATGAGGCGCACGACCTCGACCTTGGCTTGGAGCTTGGCGAGGTTGTACTGCACCCACGGCTGATCGATCACGCGACGGCCGTCGGGGAGCTTCGTCTCCTGCGCGTACTGCGTGACTTCGGTGAGGGCGCGGTCCATCACGCCACTCGCGAACAGCGTGACCCGTTCGTGGTTGAGCTGGTTGGTGATGAGCTTCCACCCGTGGTTCTCACCGCCGACCACGTTGGCGGCCGGCACGACGACGTCCTCGAAGAACACCGCGTTGATGTCGTGGGTGCCGAGCAGGTTGAGCGGCGAGAGCGTGATCCCCGGGGTGTCCATCGGCACGAGGATCATCGAGATGCCCTTGTGCTTCGCAGCGTCGGGATCGGTGCGGCACGCGAGCCAGCAGTAGTCGGCGTCGCTGGAGAGCGAGGTCCACATCTTCTGACCGTTGATGATGTACGACTCGCCGTCGCGCACCGCGCGCGTCTTCAACGACGCGAGGTCGGTACCGGCGCCGGGCTCCGAGTAGCCGATGCAGAAGTGGATGTCACCCGAGAGGATGCGCGGCAGGTAGTCGGCCTTCTGCTCGTCGGTGCCGAACGCCATGATCGTCGGGCCGACGCTGTTGAGCGTGAGCATCGGCACGGGCGCGCCGGCGCGCATCGACTCGTCGAAGAAGATGAACTGCTCGATCGCCGAGCGTCCCTGGCCGCCGTACTCCTTGGGCCAGCCGATGCCGGCCCAGCCGTCGGAGCACATCTGCTTCCAGATGCGCCGCGGCGCTTCGCCCACCGCGTGCGATTCGTGCAGCTCGGCCACCGTGGCCGGATCCAGCAGCTTCTCGTAGTAGCCCCGCAGCTCCTGCTGCATCGCCAACTGCTCTGGCGTGTACCCGATCTCCATGACGACTCCGGTCGTTTCTGACGGACCTTCAGATTGTGGTCTACTACACGCGATGGCCTCCGCTCACGTCCCAGACCTCACCGCCAAGCGCATCCTCGTCACGGGCATCACCGGCATGGTCGCCGGCCCGATGGCCGCACAGCTCGTGGCGAACGGCAACACCGTGTACGGGGCAGCGCGCTTCGCGGACCCCGCGCAGCGCGAACCGCACGAGGCCAACGGCATCTCGACGATCCGCGTCGACCTCGAGCACGGCGAGCTCGACGAAGTGCCCGACGACCTCGACGTCGTCCTCCACTTCGCGGTGGCGAAGACCAACGACTTCGCGCGCGACCTCGCGGCGAACGCCGACGGCGCCGCCAACCTCATGGAGAAGGTGCAGGGGGTCGAGGCGTTCTTCCACTGCAGCTCCGGAGGCGTGTACCAGGAGCACGAGCACGACCACCTGGCGGAGGACGCTCCGCTCGGCGACAGCCACCGGGCGGCCGGCATGGAGAGCTACTCCATCTCGAAGATCGCAGCGGAGACGATGGTGCGCTACACATCGAAGCGCCTCGGCATCCCCACCGTGATCGCACGCCTGAGCGTGCCCTACGGCGACACGTTCGGCTGGCCGTTCTTCCACGTGATGATGCTCGAGCACGGCATGGCGATCCCGGTGCACACCGACGCGCCCTCGCAGTACAACCCGCTCCACCTCGACGACATCGTCGCGTCGCTCCCCTACCTGTTGGCGTCGGCGTCGACACCCGCGAACGTCGTCAACTGGGGCGGCGACGAGGTGGTGAGCGTCGAGGAGTGGTGCGGCCTCATCGGCGAGCTCATCGACAAGCCGGTCGACTTCGAGCTCACCGACGCGTCCGTGCCGCCCCTCATCCTCGACGTCGGCAAGCTGAACGACCTCGGCTTCCACTCGTCGGTCACCTGGCGCGACGGCATCACCCGCCTGGTGAAGACCTCCCGCCCCGACCTCGTCGCTTCCTGAGCCATTTGGCGTGGCTGGTGTGCTGTCACAGCACACGAACCACGCCAAATGAGAGGGCGGGGCTCAGCCGAAGGTGGCGCCGCCGTCGAGGTGGATGGTCTGGCCGGTGATCCAGGAGGCCTCGTCGGACGCGAGGTAGACGCAGCCGAAGCCGACGTCTTCCGGCGTGCCGGTGCGGCCAACGGGGATCTGCTTGGCCAGGGCGTCGACCGGACCGGAGTTCTCGGGCTGCATGAGCCCGAGGGCGAGCGAGTTGGCGGTGACGCCGAAGCGCGCGTTCTCCATCGCCAGGTGGCGCATGAACGCGATGGCGCCGCCCTTGCCGGCCGCGTACGGCGACACCCCGATGCGCAGACCGGTGATGCCCGCACCCGACGAGATGGTGATGACGCGGCCGAAGCCGCGCTCGCACATGCCGTTGATGACCGCGCGCGAGCAGTGCAACACGCCGAACAGGTTGACGTTGATCGCGCCCATCCAGCCCGCCGGTTCGCTGTCACGGAACTGCGTGAGCCCCATGCCCTCGGCGCCGCCATTGCCGGCGTTGTTCACGAGGATGTCGACGGTGCCGATCGCGTCCATGGCGTCAGTGGTCGCGTCGTAGTCGGTGACGTCGAACGACGCGACCGCAGCAGTTCCGCCCGTCGCGGCGATCTGATCGACGGTCTGCTGCGCGCGCTCGGCGACGATGTCGTTCACGTGCACGGTCGCGCCCTGCGCGGCGAGCGCCCGTGCGATGCCGGCGCCGACGTTCTGTCCCGCGCCGGTGACGACGGCGGTCTTGCCAGTGAGATCGAACATGCGGGGACGGTACCCCGCTCGGCCGACTACCTGCCGAGGATGGAGATGAAGCTCACCATCTCGCCCGGATAGCCGCCCAGGTTGTGGGTGAGGGCGAGGCTGCGGTCACCACCGGGCTGGGCCCGCGCGATCTGGCGGTCGTCCGGCGCTTCGCCTCGCAGCTGGAGCCAGGCTTCGAACATCATGCGCAGGCCCGACGCGCCGACCGGGTGGCCGAACGACTTGAGGCCGCCGTCGGGGTTGACCGGGAGCTCACCGTCGAGGTCGTACACACCGTCGAGCTCGTCGCGCCACGCGGCGCCGCGCTCGGAGAACCCGAGGTCCTCCATGAGCACGAGCTCGGTGATGGTGAAGCAGTCGTGCACCTCGGCGAGCGCGAGCTCGTGGCGCGGGTCGGTGATGCCGGCCTGCGCGTACGCGTCGGCCGCGGTCGCCGCAATCTCCGGGAAGTTGGTGTAGTCGTACGACGGGTCGGTCACACCGCTGCCGTTGCCGGCGATGAACGAGAGCGCCTTCACGAAGATCGGCGTGTCGGTGTACTCGTAGGCATCCTCGGCGCGCACGACGATCGCCGCCGCCGAGCCGTCGGCCACCCCGGCGCAGTCGAACACGCCGAGGTCACCGGCGAGCTTGGGCGAGTTGCAGATGGTCTCCATCGAGACCTCGCGCCGGAACTGCGCACGCGAATTGCGGGCGCCGTTGTGATGGTTCTTCCACGCGACGTGGGCCATCGCCTCGCGCATCTTGTCGGCGTCGACGCCGTACTTCGCCGCGTACGCGGGCGCGACCATCGAGAACATCGCCGCCGCGGTGAGCGTGCGGCCGGTGCCGTCGTTCGGCGGCGGCACCGCATTGAGCCCCTGGAACCCGCCGTCCTTCGTCTTCTCGACGCCGAGCGCCATCGCCACGTCGTACGCGCCCGAAGCGACCGCGTACGCGGCCTGGCGCAGCGCCTCGGAACCGGTGGCGCAGAAGTTCTCGACGCGTGTGACCGGCTTGTTCTCGAGCTGCAGCGGACGCGCCAGCGTGATGCCGCTCATGCCGCCGTTCGCAGTGCCGAGCCAGTAGGCGTCGACCCTGTCCTTGGCGATGCCCGCCGACTCGTACGCAGCGTTGGCCGCCTCGACCTCGAGGTCGTCGAGCCCCTTGTCCCAGTGCTCGACGAAGTTGGTGCAGCCCATGCCGACGATCGCGACGCGGTCCTTGATGCCGTGACTACCCATCGCGCACCAGCCTTCCCTTCCAGAAGTAGTTGACGATGCCGTCTGCGGTGTAGAGGCGGCGGAACGTCATCTCGACGCGCTGGCCGATCTCGATCTCGCCGGCATCGGCGTCGGTGAGCTCGACGGGCAGGCGACCGCCGCCGTCGAAGTCGACGACCGCGAACACCACCGGCGGACTCGGCGAGTACACCATGCGGTCGACGGTGAACGTGACGATCGTGCCCTGCACGTCGGCGAGCGGCGCGGGATCCATCTCATCGGTGTGCTCGCCGTCGCGCGACACGCGCGCCGGCGGCATGTGCACGACGCCGGTGTCGCGCTCCTTGGAACCGACGAAGCCGAACTTCCAGTCTTCGCTGCGAGCCGCCGCGGTGGCGGACACACGTTGCGGTTCGGGCCGGCGCGGTGGCTCGACCGGGAGCATCCCGCGCCACGCGAGGAACTTGCCGTAGGCCAGTGGCGGCGCCGGCCGCGAGCTGCGTTGCGAGCGGGCGCGCCGGTCGGTACGACGCCAGCGCGTCGGTGGTTCGGAACAGCAGCACGTCGGCGCCGTCGGCGAGGGCCACCAGCGCGACCACCTGGCCGGTCTCGGCCTGCTCGAGCAACGACGCCAGCAGCAGCCCCGGTTGGGCGGCGGCGGTGTTGCCCACCGTCTGCGACAGGTCGTCGATCACGTGGACGCCGTCGAGCTTGCCGCCGACCGAGCGCGCCACGCGCTGGCTCGGCGCAACGATCGCCGCCGCGCTCACGTCATTGGCGGTGAGGCCCGCGGCGGCGAGCGCGGCGTTCCACGCCTGCACCCCGAGGGGGACGTAGCTGATCTCGCTGAACTTGTCGTCCCAGATCTTGGTGCGCTGCTCACCCGGTGCACGCCAGCGTTCGACGAACTCGTCGGTGACGCTCGCCGAGCCGACCAGCTCGGCAATGACCGGTGCGGTGGTGTCGGAACCCACCACGAACGCGGTCGCTGCGTCGCCGGCCGCCGCCTCCTCCCCACTGCCGGGCAACCCCGTACGCACGTCGCCCGCGACGACGAGCACGGCATCGGCACCACCCGTCAGCGCGAGCAGCAGCGCGCCGACCGACGAGCGGACCGACGCCCCGAAGTCGAACGCGGCGGCCGTGTCGGGGAGCCGCAGCGCGGCGTGGATGGCGGTGGCGTTGGTGCGGTCGGCGTAGGCCGGGAACGTGGTGGCGAAGAGGAGTTGCTCGGGCACGAGGTCGCGGCCGCGCAGCGCGAGCCGGGCCGCCTCGACCGCCATGGTGGTGGAGTCCTCGTCGAACGACGCCACCGTGCGGGTGCCCTTGCCCCCGCCCTGCCCCACGAACGGAGCGATCTGGGTGCGGTCGAGACGCCGGTAGGGCAGGTAGGCCGACCAGGACTGGATGCCGCGCATGAGCTGAAGGGTACCCGGCGCTCCGCCGAACCTGACGGGGCGTCAGATGCCGTGGGGAGGTCCGCAGCCGACCCCGATACCCTGCTCCCGGACCGACCAGATGGACGAGCAGAGGGAGCACCGGTGCGGCTCGGCGACGTGGCGAACGAGGAAGCGGCGAAGTACGGGAAGCCACTCGACGGCGTGCGCGTGCTCGCGCTGGAGCAGATGCAGGCGCTGCCGTACGCGACGCAACTGCTGGCGCGCCTCGGGGCCGATGTGGTGAAGATCGAGGCTCCCACCGGCGAGTCGGGGCGCGGCTCGCAGCCCGGCATGCACGACCCCGCAGGCCGCTTCATCGGCGCCACGTTCCTGCGCAACAACCTGTCGAAGAAGAGCGTGACGGTCGACCTCAAGAAGGATGCCGGCCGCGAGCTCGTGCTCGCGCTCGCGCCGCACTTCGACGTGGTCGCCGAGAACTTCAAGTCGGGCGCGCTCGACCGCATGGGTCTCGGCTACGACGACATCGTGAAGGTGCACCCGACTGTGATCTACGCGTCGCTGTCGGGCTTCGGCGCGAGCGGGTCGCCGTACGCCGACTGGCCGGCGTACGCGTCGATCGCCGAGTCGATGTCGGGCATCTACGACTACATCCTCGTGGGCGACGAGACGCCGCGGCCCAACCCCGTCGGCGCACTCGGCGACATCTCGACCGGCTTGTTCGCCACCATCGGCATCCTCGCGGCGCTCCGTCAGCGCGACCTCACCGGCGAAGGTCAGCGCGTCGACATCGCGATGTACGACGCCACCGTCGCCATGACCGACATCGTCACCAACTTCGCATCGATGGGGAAGTACCGCCTCAACGAACCCAAGAACGCGATCCTGGATCCGTTCCGCGCGTCGGACGGCTGGTTCGTGATGCAGCTGGTGCGCGAGCACCAGCTCGAGCGCATCTCCGAGCTCGTCGGACACCCCGAGTGGCCGACCGATCCCCGCCTCGCGACGCGCGAGGGATGGGCGGCGCACCTCGAGGACATGTTCCGCCCCGCCATCGAGGAGTGGGCGTCGCACATGACCAAGCTCGAAGCGGTGCACCAGTTGTCGGCCGCCGGCATCGCCGCCGCGCCGGTGCAGACCGCGCAGGAGGTGCTCGCCGACCCGCACCTCGAGCAGCGCAACATGCTCGTCGAGATGGAGCGCTCCGACGACGTCGACGCGCCGGTCGTCATCCCCGGTAACCCGGTGAAGCTGTCGAAGATGGCCGAAGGCCCCGAGTCGCGCGTCCCCTGGCTGGGTGAGCACACGCGCTCGGTGCTGCACGAGGAGCTCGGCCTCGACGACGCTGCCATCGACCAGCTCGTCGCCGACGGCGTCGTCACCGACTGACCGGAACATGCTCGTACCCGGCGAGACGTCACCATGCCTCCTGTGCTCGCCGGGTGGTCGATCGGGCTCGTGAGCTTGCGCGACCCCGCGCCTTCATCAGTCAACTTCGTAGGGAACTCACGTGCGTCCGTGATGTCACTACGTTGTGCGGATGAGCGACGATCATCCGAACGCAGTCGCGTACCGCCGTACTGCGGACGCGTTCAGGGCGGGAGATCTCGACGTCGTAGCCGCGCTCGTCTCGGAGCGGGTCGTGTGGCACGTTCCGGGAGCGCACACGATGGCGGGGGAGATCCGTGGCCGGGAGGAGCTCCTGCGCTGGCTGGGTGAGCTCACGCACCGCGGCTTCTGGCTCGAGGAACTCGACGTGTTCGGCAACGATCGACACGTGTGTGCCATCAGTCTGATGGGTGCACGCAGAGAGGACATCGACGTATCCACCCGAGTCGTCAGCGTGTTCGCGTACGAGACCGGCCAGCAGATCGAACGGTGGATCTACCCCGACGACGACCAAGCATGGGGACGGATCTTCGACGACTGAACTGCGTCGCCGAACGCCGGCTCCACGGCCGGCAATCTGCTCGCGCGTTCTGCCCGTGGATCGCGTCCTCGAGTCCACGCATCCATCAGGCAGTTATGCCGCTCGACAGTTTGAGTCAGCTACGCCTCTCGTCGCGGAGCGGCACGTTCGCCGTCCGAGGTGGTAGGTTTCCCCGGATTCCAACTGCGTTGGACCCTGGGCAGGTTTCGGAGGCTCTGATGAAATCCGTCTGGACGGCGTGTCGCGCGGGACTCATCGCTGCGATTTCGGCGGCGTTGTTGGCGGTCGGGATGGGCGCGCCAGCGGGTGCGGCAACCACCACGATCGGCCAGTTGGGCAGTAGCAACGAGTGCGGGGCGGTAAATGCTGATTGGGTGCAGGCCGGTGTCGGGGCAGGAACTTCGTACACGGTTCCGGCAGGGGCTTGGAACGTCACCTCGTGGAGCACGCAACCCGGCGGCGCACTGGCAGGTTCATTGCAGCTGGAGATCTGGCGTCCAACCGGAACCCCGGATCAGTTCCAGCTTGTGGGGATCAGCCCTGTCGGCACGACCGGCACGACGGGAACGAGCACTTTTGACTTGGCGACGCCGATTGCTGTGCAAGGCGGCGATCTTCTCGGTCTGCGCACTCTCACGTCGGGTTACCACTGCGTAAACGCTCTCCCGGGCAGCTCGGTAAACAATGGCGCCGGAAACGCGACGGCGCCGGTGCCAGGTGATGTCAAGACATTGGGCCTTGCAGGGTCCTACGTTCTGAACGTCACTGCGACCCTCGATGACGGTCTGACTCCGGTCGCGCCGACAACCCCGGTCGTACCGGCAACCCCGGTCGCCGCGCCAGCCGTTGTGGCCTCCCCGACGTTCACGGGCTAGAGCTGCCCAGGCGTATCGCGACAGCGTGCGGCTACTCGAACGCGCGTGACGCGCCGAGAGGATTCGCGCGCCAGATTGATGCTCCTAGGTGCTGTCAAGCCAGTCTTCCCGCGGGAGATGCGCGTAGGAGCTCGCGGCGACGTAGCGCTTGAGGCAGCGGATGGCTTCGGTTTTGGTCTTGCCTTCGGCGCAGCGCCGCTCGAGATAGCGACGAGTCGCGGGGTCGTAGGAGAGACGGGTGATCACGATGCGCCAAAGGGCGCTGTTGGCTTGACGGTCTCCACCGCGGCTGAGGCGATGCCGTTGTTGTTTGCCGCTCGAGGCATCGAGCGGTGCGGCTCCACAGAGCCGGGCGAAGGATCGCTCGTTGTGGATCCGACTCGTGTTCTCACCGGCGGCGACGAGCAGAGCGCCGGCGGTGTCGGTGCCGACCCCAACACGGTCGATGAGCTCTGGGGCCGTCGAGGCGACGAGTGGTGTGAGGAGCTCGTCGAGCATGTCGATCTCGGTATCGAGTTCCAACACGCGCCGAGCGAGAGTCTTCAACGCGACACGATTCGCGTTCGTGACATCGGTTCGTCCCGCGGGACGGAACCCGGCAGCTGCGCGCACCAATCGCGGAATGGTCAAGTCCCGGAGCTGGGAGCGGAGCTCGTCGGGTGCGGTCGCGATCAACGCTCGCATCTGGTTCAGAGCCCGAGTGCGATCCCGTTTGGCGCTGTTGCGAGCAAGGCACAGGACCCGAATCGCTTCGACGTTGCCGTCGCGAGTCTTCGCTTCTCCGAGCGCGTCACCCGCGAACGCGGCCCGTGCCGCGCTCACCGCGTCGTGAGTGTCGGACTTGCCCGACCGGCGTCGCCGCTGCCGATTGGGTCGATCGACCTCCACCACCGCGATCCCCAGCGCCTGGAGATGACGAGTCAACCCGGCGCCGTAGCTGCCGGTCCCTTCGACTCCGATCAGCACCACCGCTCCCAACGACGCGAGCCACTCGACGAGCTGCGCGTATCCGGCCGTGGTCGTTGCGAACGATGCAGTGCCCAACAGGCCGCCGCGTTCATCCAGCGCGGCAGCGACGTGCACATCGAGGTGGGTGTCGACGCCACATGTGATCTGTGATCCCATTGTTCGTGTCTTCTCTCTGCGTCAACCGATAGGGAAGACACCCGCCCTGCCGGGACGGCGGACAAGACAACGACGAGCCTCTTCGACAGGCTCCTAGTAGGTCACTCCGCCCGACCGGTAGGTGTCGGGTGAGCACCCCGGCCGGGTCGACAGATCAATCTCAGGACAGCCCGCAAAGACCAAGCGTCAGCCCGTGCATTCGAGCCAGACCCGACCGGAGCACCCACCACTCACATACTCGTTGCCCGATGGCGCCATCTGACGATGGCACTCAGCGCGCCATACCGACGCTCGAAGTGTCCGAGATCGCCGGCTCCGGGTTCGCCGATCTGTGCGTGCGCTCCACCGCGAGTACAAGATCGGACCGCGAGCGGGTAGCGGGACGCCCAGCGTCGGGCCCATTCCTGGGACCGACGCTCGAGGCACTCGTCCGGATGGTGAGCCGGCGAGATGCCGGAGGCACGTCGTCACGCGGTCAAGGTCGTTCCTCGACGTGCCGATCCAGGGTCTGCCCGCTTCGGCGCTGAAAGGATCTCAGACTGTGGCTTCCCTCACCGAGCAATTGTCCGGCATCGCACCCTGGCGCCGAGCAGCGACGATCGTCCTGCTCGTCGCGGCGGTCGCCATCCTCGTGCTGGCGGTTGCCGGCGTCATCCAGACCGCGGCGATGGTCGGCGCCGTCGTGGTCGTTGCCGGGTCGTACCTCGTCGGCCCGCGGAGCCCCTTCTTCCGCTCCGATCCCGCCTGACCGCAGCGATCCGACACCGGTCCAGCGACCCCGGGTCACCCGTGGGGTCGGACCAGCTTCGGGCGGGTGAAGCGGGCGCGGGTCACCGCGAACAGGGCCACGTTCAGCACCACGAAGACGACAGCCGTGCCGAGGGCCAGCACCCAGGGGCTGACGGATCCGATGTCGGCGGCCACGTCGGCCAGGTCACTCGACGCACCGCTGGGAAGGGCTTGGACGCCGAGACTGACGGCGATGGCGACGCCCGCGAGTCCGACGCCGAGCTCGCGGCATGGCGACCATGGCCGAGGAGGCGCGCAGGGCGACGAGGATGCCCACGTTGCCGAGGGCGAAGGCCACGAGCACCGCCAGCGCGACGCCGAGCAACATGTGGAGCCACGGGATCGAGAGGGCGTCGCCGCCCTCACCGTGCACGGCGGTGCCGACGTCGCTGGCGACCACCGAGAGCACGATGGCAATCGTGCCCAGCGCAGCGGCGACCGCGACGGACGCCAGCAACTTGCCAGCGAGGATCGCCTCGGCGGGGAGCCGCGTGGCGAGGAGAGTCTCGAGGGTGCGGTGGTCGCGCTCGCCGGCGAAGGAGTCGGGTACCGAGGTGAGCACCCACATCGCGGCGACGAGCAGCCCGATGCTCATCACGGCGAGACCCCCGAACTCGCCAGCCCCTGCCGAGAAGGGGATCACCACGGCCACGAACAGCGTGACGAGCACGACCCCGGCCGAGCTCCGTCGGCTGCGACCGCCACTCCCCGCCCGTACCTCGCTCAGCTCCTTCCACGCAACGGTCGTGATGTCGTCCCTCATGCGACCGCGCTCGAACCGGTCCCGTCGATGAGCTGGACGAAGGCGTCCTCCAGGCTGTCATCGGCCCGGATGACCTCCTCGAGGGCAGCGCCGGCCTGGACCGCGGCGCGCACGACCGGTGCGCCCGGAGCACCTTGCTCGGCGAGGCGGACTTCGAGCGCCTCGTCGGTGCCCGACACCTCGGTGACCTCGGGCAGCGCCCGGAGGGCCGCCACCGCGCCCCCGAGACTGCTGCCCCGCAGCGACAGCAGCGACGACCCAGCACGGCGGCGGAGCTCGTCAGGACTTGCGCTGGTGAGCAGGCGGCCCGCGACCATCACCCCGACCTCGTCGCACATGCGTTGCGCGTCGTCGAGGTCGTGGGTGGTCACGAAGACCGTCGATCCCTGCCGCCGGGCGAGGCCGACGATGTCGTCACGCAGTGCACGGCGGGCCAGCGGATCCAAGCCGTTGGTCGGTTCGTCCAGGAAGACCACGGGCGGTTCGGCCAGCATCGCCCGCGCGACGGCCAGCTTCTTGCGCATGCCGAGACTCCAGTCCGCCACGCGCTCCTGGGCACGGTCGGCCAGGCCGATGTGTTCGAGCAGCGCGGCGGACCTCGACGTGCGCTCGGTGGGCGACAGGCCGGCGATGCGGCCGAACAGCTCCAGGTTCTGCGCCGCGCTGAGGCGGTCGTAGAGCCCATCGTCGTCGAGGAGGACCCCGCAGGCGGCGCGCGCAGCGTCGCCCGCCGTCACGACGTCGTGCCCGGCGATCGAAGCTGAGCCCGCGGTCGGCGCGAGCAGCCCGAGCAGCAGCCGGATCGTCGTCGACTTGCCGGCGCCGTTCGGCCCGAGGAAGCCGTAGACGGTCCCCTCGGCGATCTCCAGATCGAGGCGATCGACTGCTACGACCTCGCCGAAGGCGATGGTGAGACCGTCCGCGACGATCGTTGGCGCCCCACTGCCCACCGCCACACCATTACCAGTGCGTTGCCGTCGGGGTGGTGATGCTCACCCGATGGACGTCAGCCCGACGGCGGCCTCACCGACTGAGGCACCCACGCACCGACCTCGCTAACCTGACGGGTCGTCAGATTCTCTGAGGGGGCCCGGTGGACTTCGACTTCTCGCCCGACCAGATCGCCTTCCGCGACCAGGTCGAGAAATTCCTGGACGAGAACGACGACCCGATCGTCTTCGACGTCACCCGGGAGAACATGGCCCAGGTCGCCGACATCCCCGAGCGCCGCGCGCTCATGGGGAAGGTGGCCGAGCAGGGTTGGCTCGGCATCACCTGGCCCAAGGAGTGGGGTGGCCAGGAGGGTGACGGCGTCTACGAGTACCTGCTCAACGAGGCGCTCGCCCGCCGCGGTGGTCCGCAGATCGGCAAAGGCATCGGCATCATCGGCAAGACGATCCTGCGCCACGGCAGCGAGAAGATGCAGAAGGAATTCCTGCCGAAGATCCTCCGCAACGAGATCGACTTCGCAGTGGGGTACAGCGAGCCCGACGCCGGCTCCGACGCCGCGTCGATGAAGCTCAAGGCCACGCGCGACGGCGACGGCTGGCGCCTCAACGGCCAGAAGACGTGGACCACGTCCGCGCACTTCGCCGAGTGGTACTGGGTCGGCGCCCGCACCGATCCCGACGTCGCCAAGCACTTCGGCATCACGCTGTTCCTCGTGCCCCTCGATGATCCCGGCATCACCGTCAACGGGATCTGGACGATGGGCGACGAGCGCACCAACGACGTCTTCCTCGACAACGTGTTCGTGCACGACGACTACGTGGTCGGCGAGGTGAACAAGGGGTTCCAGTACATCTCGGAAGCGCTCGACCTCGAGCGCTTCACCATGTTCACGTACTCCCCCGTCAAGCAGCGCCTCGACCTGCTCTGCGACTACGTCGCCACCGAGGAGATCGACGGCGAGCCGCTGCGCGACGACCCGGTCGTGCGCAAGCAGATCGCGCGTCTCGCCACCGAGGCGGAGGTCGCGCGCGTGCTCGGACTGCGCTTCGTCGCGAAGTCGATGAAGGGCGGTGCCGCACCCACGTCGGAGGCTTCCGAGTACAAGCTCTTCACCACCGAGCTGTCGAAGCGCCTCGCCAACGCGTCGATGGACCTCGGCGGGCCCGGTTCGCAACTCCGGGTGCGCACCGAGGAGGCGCCCATGAAGGGGCGCGCCGAATCGACGTACCGCTACACCGTCATCGACACCGTCGGCGGCGGCGGCTCCGAGATCCAGAAGAACATCATCTCGCGCCGCAAGCTCGGCCTCCCGAAGAACTTCTAGAGCGCGGCCGCCTCTCATGAACGAGATGCTCGAGGGCATCACGGTGCTCGATCTCGCCAGTGTGGGTCCTGCGGCGCGGGCGTCGCGTTGGCTGGCCGACTACGGCGCAACGGTGGTGAAGGTCGGCCCGGTGCCCAAGGACACCGGCGTGCAGATCACACCGCCCTTCTACGCGTACAGCGCGCACCGACGCATGCAACGCGCGCTCGTCGACATGAAGGCGCCCGACGGACGTGAGGCGTTCCTCCGGATGGTCGAGGGTGCCGACGTGCTCATCGAGAGCTTCCGCCCGGGCGTGGTCGACCGGCTCGGCATCGGTTGGGACACGGCGTCGGCCCGCAACCCGCGCCTCGTGTACTGCTCGACCAGCGGGTTCGGCCAGACCGGTCCCCGGTCGCAGTGGGCGGGTCACGACCTCAACTACCTCGCCGTCGGCGGGTTCCTGCACTGCAACGGACGCGGGACGGACGGGCAACCGCCGGTGCCCGGACTCACCCTGGCCGACAGCGCGGGCGGTGGCATGCACGCGGTGATGGCGATCCTCGCCGCGCTCGTTCGCCGCGCCACGACCGGCGAGGGCGCGTTCCTCGACGTGTCGATCGCCGACGGCGTGCTCGGGCTCATGGCGCTCGCGGTCGACGAGTACCTGGCGACCGGTGAGGAACCCGCGCCGCGCCACGGACTGCTCACCGGTCGTTACGCGTGTTACGACACCTACCCGACGCGCGACGAGCGCTGGCTCACCGTCGCCGCCATCGAGCCGCGCTTCTGGGCCAACCTGTGTGAGCTCGTCGGCTTGCCACAATGGGCTGCGCACCAGGAGGACGACGCGGTGCAGGACCAGATCCGCGCCGAGCTGCGTGCGGTGTTCCTCACCCGCGACCTCGACGACTGGGTCACGACGCTCAGCCCCGCCGACACGTGCGTGGCGCCGGTGCTCACCGTCCCGGAGATCGCGACCGACGAGCAGTTCCTGGCCCGCGGCGACTTCAGCGACGCGCACGACGCGCGCGCCGGCGACTTCCGGCAGGTCGGCCCGGTGTTCGCGGGCATGGACCGATCGACCGCTCCGTACGAGGCACGCGACATGACGACCACCGACACCGACGCGCTGCTGCGGGCTGCCGGCCTCGCCGACGGCGAGGTGGCGAAGCTCCACGAGAGCGGGGTGATCGCATGACCGACGTGCGCGAGTGCGATCCGAACCTCCCCGACGACGTGCAGGCGCTCATCGGCACGTTGCAGTACGAGGAGGTCGGCGAGTTCCCGGTGGAGCGCGGCTACTTCTGGACCAGCGCGGCGTCGGTCGAGAACGGCAACTCGCTGTTCTGGGACGACGCCGTCGCCGACGAGATCACCGACGGTCCGGTCGCGCCGCTCATGCTGCTGTCGGCATGGTTCCGTCCGCACCACTGGGCGCCCGGGCGCACGGTCGAGAAGCTGCCACTGCAGATCCACTTCGACCTCAAGGCCCGCTTCGAGCTGCCCGAGGCGATCATGACCGAGAACACCACGATCTTCCACGAGCCGGTCCGGCCCGGCGACATGATCACCGAGCGCGCAGCGTCTCGTGTCGGTGACCGAGGAGCTGGACCGCCGCCTCGGCACCGGTCGGTTCTGGATCATCGACGTGGAGTACCGCAACCAGCGCGGCGAGCTCTGCGGCATCGAACGCTGGGAAGGCTTCGGCTACCGGAGAACGGGCTCAGCGGACGGAGCTGCGACGTGATCTCCCTCAACGAGGTGACGGTCGGCGACGCGCTCCCGCCGCTGTCGTACGACGTGACGTCGACCACCGTCGTGCTCGGCGCGCTCGCGGCGCGCGACTGGCGCCCGATGCACCACGACTACCACTTCGCGGTCGAGCGCCAGGGCGTACAGGACATCTTCCTGAACTCGCCCAACCAGGGGTCGTGGCTGGAGCGCTTCGTCACCGACTGGACCGGGCCGAAGGGCCGACTCGGCCGGCTGCGCTTCAAGATGCGCAAGCCGATCTTCCCCGGCGACACCATGGTGCTCGAGGGCACCGTGCGCGCCGTGAACGTCGACGACGCCGGGTGCGGCTGGGTGGAGCTCGACCTCACCATCCGCGTCGGCGACGTGACCTGTACCGAATCCCAGGCGAAGGTCGCGGTGCCGACCTCGCCCGACGACAACCCGTGGCAGCGCCACGGCGACGAATGGAGACCCTGATGGATCTCGACTTCTCACCGGAGCAGGAGATGCTGCGCGAGGCGGTGGCCGGCGTGTGCTCGCGCCACTGCGGCCTCGACGTCGTCCGCACGATGGAGGACGACCCGATCGGCTACTCCGATGCGTTCTGGAACCAGCTCGGTGAGCTCGGTCTCCTCGGCATGCATCTCCCCGAGCAGTACGGCGGGAGCGAGATGTCGATGCTCGACGGCATCGTCGTCTACCAGGAGCTCGGTCGCGCACTGGCACCGTCGCCGCACTTCGTGAGCTCGGTGCTGGGCGCGGGCGCCATCCTCGCCGCCGGAACGGACGCGCAGAAGGAGGAGTGGCTCACGCAGATCAGCGCGGGAGAAGTCATCGTCTCCCCCGCCTGGCTGGAACCCCATGGTGGGTTCGGCCCAGAGGGCATCCACCTCACTGCGACCGCCGACGGCGACGGCTGGCGGCTCGACGGGGTCAAGCGCCACGTGTACTTCGCGAGCGCGGCCGACTGCCTGCTCGTGCTGGCGCGCACCGACGCGGGCCCGACGTTCTTCCTCGTCGACCCCGCGGCCGCGGGTGTGACGCTCACGCAGCTGATGTCGATCTCGTCGGACACGCAGTACCGGATCGACTTCGAGGGTGTGCACGTCGACGCCGGTGCGATCGTCGGCCGCGACGGCGATGCCTGGACCACCTGGGATGCCGTCATGCACGACGGCATCATCCTCCTCGCGGCGCAGGCCGTCGGTGGCGCTCAATACGCGCACGAGATCACGACGCAGTACGCCAAGGACCGCTTCCAGTTCGACAAGCCACTCGGGGCGTTCCAGTCGCTCGCGCACTACCTGTCCGATGGCATCACCGCGGTCGACGGCGCCGAGACGCTGGTGTGGGAGGCGGCATGGGCATTCGACGAAGGCCGTGATGTGCGCACCCTCGCCCCGATGGCCAAGTTGTTCGCCTGCCAGACGTTCCGCGATGTCACCGCCACCGCACAACAGATCTTCGGCGGCGTCGGCTTCACGCTCGAGTACGACATCCAGCTCTACTTCCGGCGCGCCAAGCAGCTGCAGATCTCGTGGTGGAACGACCGCTACCTCGAGGAGCTCGTCGCCCACCAGGTGCTCGACGACCGCGAGGTCGTGCCGACCCTGGTGAGCGGTCAACCGTTGCCGGCGAAGTAGGCCCGAGAGCTCGGGATCGGCGTTTCCCGCCGTCTACGGTCCGGTGGTGCTCCCGGTCTTCCTCGTCGTGTTCGTGATGACCGCGTTCATCGGCGTGCCGGTGTTCCTGTCGTGGTGGCGCAACCGCGGCTAGCAGTGCTCAAAAAGCCCGTGTAGGTGCTCCGATCTGGGTTGGGGTTCGTCATGCTCGTGTGATGCGTGGAACTCCTGATCCGCAGTTGGCGATGCTCACGACGTTGCAGCCGGGGGATCTGATCCCACCGGATCATCCGATCCGTCGGATCCGCAAGGTTGTCGACGCGGTGCTGGTCGAGCTCGACGGCGAGTTCGACGTGATGTACGCGTCGAAGGGTCGTCCGAGTGTGCCACCTGAGCAGCTGCTCAAGGCCACGGTGTTGATGGCGATGTACTCGATCCGTTCGGAGCGGGCGTTCTGCGAACGTCTCAACTACGACCTGTTGTTCAAGTGGTTCCTGGATCTTGCGATCGACACGAAGGCGTTCGACGCGTCGACGTTCTCGAAGAACCGTCTTCGGCTCCTCGATCACGACATCGCGGATCGGTTCTTCGCCGCGGTGGTCGGTCAGGCGCGCCTGCGGCGCTACGTGTCGAGTGATCACTTCTCGGTCGACGGGACATTGTTGGAGGCGTGGGCGTCGCACAAGAGTTTCCGACCCAAAGACGGACCGCCGGCACCGCCACCACCGGGACGCACCGCCGAGGTGAGTTTCCACGGGCAACGACGCTCCAACGAGACGCACATCTCGACCACGGATCCTGAAGCGCGCATGGCCCGCAAGTCCAACGCGACCGCAGCGAAGCTCTCCTATACGGGGCATCTCTTGATGGAACACCGCAACGCGTTGCTGGTCGACATCGAACTGTCCGAAGCGAACGAGCAACGCGTTGATCTCCATCTGTCGCAACAGGAACGCCCGCTCGTCGAGCTTCTTCCGCCGCAGCCAGCCGGTCACCTCGTCGTTGCACTTGCTGGCGTTGCACGACCGGCACGCGGGCACGACGTTGTCGAGCGTGTAGCGACCGCCTCGAGAGATCGGGAGCACGCAGTCGCGCTGGAGTGGTACGTCACTCGCACCGCAGTACGCGCAGCCACCCCACGCGACTTGCACCGCCGCCCACTGCTCACCGCTCAGGTCGTGTTCGACCCGGTCCATCCGTCGCTTGCGTTTGCGAGCCGCGTTGGCGGCGCGAGTTCGCTTGACCGCCATGGCCCACGAGTATGCACCGCCGAAGGCCGTCCCACGTGCGACCTCGTACGATCTCGATGTGGCGCCGAAGCCCGCACGCGACAACCTGCTGGACCCAGACTTCTCCGTCGACGGCGTGCGCGACGCCGAAGGCAAGCTGGCGTCCGACGTACGACCCCTGCGTTCGCTCACCGCCATCACCGAGACGCCCGTGCGCTCCACGCCGACCGCGAGGGAGGACGAATGAAGCACGACGCCCCACCGAAGCTGCTGTCTGGCGGCAACCCGCAGATACCGAAGGGAGAGGGTGACGAGCCGGTGCAGGCCTACATCGCAAGCCATGCCGGGCTGGAAGCGCGCGCTGGGCGAGCGACTCGACCGACTGATCGTGCGAACCGTCCCCGACGTACAGAAGGCCGTGAAGTGGAACCAACCGTTCTACGGGAACGAGGGCGACGGTTGGTTCCTCGCCTTCCGCTGCTTCACGGAGTACGTGCAGCTGCAATTCTTCCGCGGGTCGTCGCTCGATCCCGTCCCACCCAAGGCGTCGAAGCACCCCGACGTGCGGTACCTCGACATCCACGAGGACGACGATCTCGATGAACGACAGCTCGTCAACTGGATCGAGCAGGCGGGCGCGCTCCCCGGCGAGCCGATGTAGCCAGCTACAGCTTGCTGTGGTCCCAGCTGGCGACGCGGGTGTGGTGCACCTTGATGCCGACGCGCTTGTTCAGCATCATCTCGACCGCAGGCAGCATGTCGTCGGTGTACGGGCCGACGTGGCGTGAGAACACCGACTTCCCCATCTCGAGCATGCGGTCGCGGTCGTCGAAGATCTCCGCGGTGCCGATGATCTGCACGCCCTTGAGCTCGTTGTAGTCGTCGCCGGTCTCGACCATGCAGGTGATGTTCGGGTTCCGGCGGAGGTTGGCGACCTTCTGCGACTTCGCCTTGGTCTCGAACGCGATCTCGCCCTCGAGGAACCCGTACCACATCGCCACGAGGTGGATGCTGCCGTCGGCGTTGATCGACGCCAACGACATCGTGTGCTTGCCGCGCAGGAACTCGGCGATCTCGTCGTCGGTCATGCGGATCTTGTCGCGCTGCTTGACGCCCTTCCCCATCTCGGCGGCGGCGCCGCCTCCTCCGCCGAGCCCGCCCGTCGCGTCCGGGTCGTTGACTGCCACTACGGGATCCACCGCGAGATCGACTCGATCACGCACGCGGGCTTCTCGCTGCCCTCGATCTCGATCGTGATGAGCACCTTGGTCTGCACGCCGCCACCCTTGACGTCGGTGACCTCCATCATCTCCGCGCCGGCGCGGATGCGCTTGCCCACGAGCACCGGCGCGATGAAGCGCACCTTGTCGACGCCGTAGTTCACGGCCAGCGCGAAGCCCTCGTAGCGCGCGATCTGCGGCAGGAAGAAGCTCGCCAGCGACAGCGTGAGGTAGCCGTGCGCGATGGTGCCGCCGAAGGGTCCGTCCTTGGCGCGCTCGACGTCGATGTGGATCCACTGGTAGTCGCCGGTCGCCTCCGCGAACGTGTTCACGCGCTCCTGCGTGATCTCCAGCCAGTCGCTGTAGCCGAGGTGCTCTCCCACCGCGGCCTTCACGCTGTCGACGCCGTTGAACACCCTCGGCTCAGGCATTGGTTCCCTCCAGGTTCTCGAGAATCTTCGTCGCCTCGGCGACGATGCGATCGATCAGTTCCTTGCAGGTTGGCAGGTCGTCGATCACGCCGACGACCTGGCCACTCGGCAGGACGCCCGACTCCACCTTGCCGTCGACCAGTGCGGCCTTGGTGAGCATCGGCGCGTTGGCCGCCATCATCGTCTGGGTCCAGGTGAGGCCGAGCGACTTGCGCATCGCCAGACCTTCCTTGGCCATCGCCCGCAGCTTGATGCCCGACAGCTTGTGGAAGCGCCACGCGTTCGCAGTCGCACGCGGGAGCGCCCACACCTTGCCGCGCGCGCTCTCGACCTCTTCGACGAGCTCGGTGTCGAGCATGCGGTGTGGGACACCGTCGATCTGCTTGGTGACCACGGTGTCGGTCACCGCGCGTCCGAGGTACTCCGCCTTCACCGACTCCGGCACCGCGCTGTCGGCGCTGAGCAGGAAGCGCGTGCCCATCGCGATCGCGTCAGCGCCGTAGGCGAGCGCGGCGACGAGGCCGCGGCCGTCGAAGAAGCCGCCCGCCGCGATGACGGGGATGCGTCCCTGCACCGCGTCGACCACCTGGGGCAGCAGGATCGTGGTGGGCACGGATCCGGTGTGGCCGCCGCCCTCACCCCCCTGCACGAGCACCGCGTCGACGCCCCACTCGAGCACCTTCTCGGCATGGCGCTTGGCGCCGATCGACGGCACCACGAGCACACCGCCGTCGTGCAGTTGGCCGATCAACGCCTCCTTGGGCGCCTGGGCGAAGCTCGCCACCTTCACCTGCTCGTCGATGAGGAGCTTGATGCGATCGCCGATGTCGGCGGCGTCGGCCCGCAGGTTCACCCCGAACGGGTTCTCGGTGGTCCGCTTCACCTGCCCGATCGCGCTCCGCAGCTGAGCGAAGTCCATGGTGGCGCTGGCGATGAGGCCCAGCCCACCGGCCGACGCGGTCGCGGCGGTGAGCCCGGCCCCTGACACCCAGCCCATGCCGGTCTGCACGATCGGGTACTCGACGCCGACCAGGTCGCAGAACCGGGTGTGGAGGCGCGGGTGCGCCGGCATCAGCCTGGCACTTCCTGGTTCCGCATGCCCTTCGGGTCGAGCCGCGGATCACGGCGGCTTCTTCCGCGGTGGGCCCACGTGTCGCGGGCACCTCCCCTTCGATGACGAGCTCGAAGCCCGTGGCGGCGACGACGTCGTCCACGGTGACGCCCGGGTGCACGCTCAGCAACCGCATGCGGTGATCGGGACCGCCGAAGTCGAGCACCGCGAGGTTGGTGATGACTCGTCGCAGCTCGTGGTGCTCCTTCACCCAGTCGCCGAGCTCAGCGGCTCGGTCGTAGCCGATGCCGGAGACCACGTCGATCTGCTCGACGAACACGCGTGGCGAGTGCGCGGGAATCCAGTAGCTGGTGACGTTCTGCACCGTGTTGCCCGGCGCGCCGCGCATCCCGAGCAGCTGCACCTTCGGCTGCGCAGGGTCACCGATGAAGGCGAAGTTCTGGTTGCCGAACGGATCGAGTTGCGACGCACCCATCATCACGTGACGACGCCCCGACCACACGACGTCGAACATCGTCCGGTACGGGTTCCACGCCTCGACGGTCTTGTCCGGATCGCCGTCGCCGAGCGGGATGCCGTTGCTCACGAGCAGCGCTTCACCGTCGGTCATCACCAGGTCGGGCTCGAACACGTCGCGCGCCATGCGGCCGCCGATGGCCGGGATGGTGCCGATCGGGTTGGCCATGATCTCGCCGTCGCCACGGAAGCACTCGGCCACCGCGACCACGCAGTAGTCGGCGCGCGTCACGTCGGAGCTCACAGACGTCTCACTCACAGTCCGGCCACCTTCCGGTATTCGGCGTGGTCGCCGCAGTCGAGGTACTTCGCCTTCCACGCCGCCCACTGGTCGGGGTCCTTGGCGCTCGCCGCGTACTCCTTCTGGAACGCCTCGTCGCGGCCGTAGTCGGGGACGCACTCGGTGAAGTGTGCGCCCTTCGGCGCCTCGACCACACCGTGTGTCATCAGCCGGCTGATGAGCTGCGTCTGCACGGGCCCGTTGCTGGCCAGGTCCTCCGTCGGCACGACCCGTTCGACGCTCATGAAGCACGTCGGCGCGGCCAGGGCGACCAGGTTGTCCATGTACGGGTCGACGTTGAGGTACTGCCCGTTGCCGCGTGCGTCACCGCGGTGCATGTGGATGATCGCGACGTCGAGGTTCAGCGCAGGTGCGGCGACCAGCTCCTCGCCGTCGTCGTAGGGCGACACCACGGTCTTGATCTCGGGTTGGCGGTCGACGACGAACGTGCCGAGGCCGACGCGCGTCGGGATGAACGGCACCCGCCACGCCGCCGCCTGCAGCCCGAGGAGGAACATCCCCTCGTCGAGCTCGAGCGTCTGCACCGAACCCGACTGGCGCGCGTTGCGGAAGTGCGGCTCGAGCGCGATGGAGTCGAGCGAGCAGAACGGGTAGATGGCCTTCTTCACCTTGCCCGTGGCGCACAGCAGGCCGAGGTCGGGGCCCGCGTAGCTCGCGATGGTGAGGTCCTCCAGGTCCGAGTTGGCGATGGCGCGCACGATGCTCATCGGCTTGCGGCGCGATCCCCATCCCCCGATCCCGATGGTCATCCCGTCGCGCAATTCCGCGACGACCTCTTCTTCCGTCATCCGCTTGTCGACCACGTCGCTCCTACTTGGAAGTGTCTGCGTCGCGCTTCTCGACGAACGCGTCGCGCAGCTCGTCGGAGACGCCGGCGAGGTTGAGCTCGAAGGTGAAGCCCTGCTCGAACCGGTAGGAGCGCTTGACGTCCCACAGGTCGATGCCGTTGAGGCTCTCCTTGGCCGCCCGCATCACGGTCGGCGACTTCGCTGCGATGTCGGCCGCCACCGCGAACGCGGCGTCGCGCAGTTGGTCGCGCGGGCACCACCTGCAGCACCGAGCCGAACGCGTGCAGTTCGGCCGCGGTGGCGGTCGCGCCCGTGTAGACCATCGCCCGCATCTTGTGCTGCGGGACGAGTCGGGCCAGGTGGGTGGCTGCACCGAGCGCGCCGCGGTCGACCTCCGGGAGGCCGAAGAAGGCGTCGTCGCTGGCGATCACGATGTCGGCGTTGCCGGCCAGGCCGATGCCGCCGCCGACGCAGAAGCCGTTGACCGCGGCGATGAGCGGCACCGGGCAGTCGTACACCGCGGCGAAGGCGGCGAAGCAGCCCTTGTTGGCGCCGATCAGGGCGGAGAAGCCCTCGGTGGTCTGCATCTCCTTGATGTCGACCCCGGCGTTGAAGCCCTTGCCCTCGCTCCGCAGGACGACCACGCGGGTCTCGGCATCCTTGCCCGCCGCGATGATCGTGTCGGCCAGCTCGAACCAGCCCGCCACCGTCAACGCGTTGACCGGCGGCACGTCGACGACGACCTCCGCGATCCCCCGCTCGTCCCGCTCACACGTGATCCCCACGGCCGGGGAGCCTACCGGTGACCTGACGAAGCGTCAGATTCCGCGGCGCCCGGACCCGGTACGGTGACCGCCGACGGAGACGAGGCAAGCCTGTGTGCTTCTCGGCCGAAGCGGACTTCGTGAGCGGAGCCGTGATCGGCGCGATCGGGATCGCGACCTTGACACAGGTGGAACGGCCGCGTGAGATCCCGTTGGCGATCCTGCCGCTCGCGTTCGCGCTCCACCAGATCGCCGAGGGCTTCGTGTGGCGCGACCTCGATTCGGGGGTGGCGCGCTCGACCGGCGTCGCCGTGTACCTCTACCTGGCGTTCGCCTGGGTCGTGCTCCCGGTCCTCGCGCCGTTCGCGATCATGATCCTCGAACCACCGCGGGCGGCGCCGGCGCGTGATCGGGGCGTTCGTCGTCCTCGGCGCGATCGCCGGCGCGTACCTCGCAGGCGCGATCGTGCGCGGCGACGTCTCGGCCCATGCGGTCGAGCACACCGTCCAGTACGGCGGCGCCGGTCAGTTCGCCACCGCCGCCACGGTGCTCTACATCGTCGCCACCTGCGGGGCACCGCTGCTCTCGGGGTTCCGCGCCATCGTCTGGTTCGGCGTCGCCAACGTCGTCGCCGTCGCCGCGTTCGCCACCATCCAGGCCGAAGGTCTCACGTCGCTCTGGTGCACGTGGGCCGCGGTCGTGAGCGTGCTCATCTTCCTGCAGTTCGTGTTCTGGCGCCGCGGCGTCGACGACGACGGCCCCCACCTCGACGCGCCCGTCACGGCCACGCGATGACGCGGCCCGCCTGATCCCTCAGGCTTGACACATACCGATATAGGAATATGATGGCGTCATGGCACGAGCCGCGACGACATCGGATGTCTTCAACGCGATCGCCGAGCCGCAGCGCCGGGAGATCCTGGTGCTGCTGCGGGCGGGTGAGCGGCCGGTGAACGAACTGGCGCGGGAGCTGGGGATGACCCAGCCGGGGACCTCCAAGCACCTGCGGGTGCTCCGGGAGGTCGGGCTCGTGCGCGACCGCAAGGACGGCAGGCAACGCCTGTACGCCCTCGATGCCGGCGGGTTGCGACCGGTCCACGAATGGATCGGCGGGTTCGAGGCGTTCTGGAACGCCAGCTTCGACCGGCTCGACGCGTACGTGCAGGACCTCGGCCGGCACAAGAGGAGGAGCAACTGATGAGCGCAACGGGTGGAGGAGCTCCGGCACCGTCGGCCACGGCCGACCGCGAGATCGTGATCTCCCGGGTCATCGACGCGCCACGGGAGGTGGTGTTCGAGGCGTTCACCGAGGTGCGGCACCTGTCGCAGTGGTGGGGACCGGACGGGTTCACCACCACCACCCAGTCCTTCGAATTCCGAGTCGGCGGGGTGTGGGACTTCGTGATGCACGGACCGGACGGGACCGACTACCCGGACTCGATCACCTGGACCGAGATCGTCCCACCCGAGCGGATCGCATTGCTCAACGGCGAGCACCGCGGCGACCCCAACGCCTTCACACAGGTCATCACGTTCGCGACCGAGGGCGCGGCGACCCGGATCGAGATGCACACGGTGTTCCCCACCAAGCAACAGCGCGACGAAGCAGTCGAGAAGTACCACGCGATCGATGGCGGCCGGCAGACGCTGAGCCACCTGGCTGCGTACCTCACCGGCACGTGTCGGGAAGAAGTGCACGACTGATGGCGGGCACGGTGTTCTTCAGCGTGTCGATGTCACTGGACGGCTTCATCGCGCCCGCATCGCTCGGCGAACTGATGGGGCAGCAATGGATGGAGCTGCAGGCGTGGATCTTCCCGCAGCGACACTTCCGCGAGAACCTGGGTCTCGGCCGGGGCGGCGAGGAGGGGCGCGACAACGACATCGTGCGGGAGACCTTCGAGCGCACCGGCGCGAGCGTGATGGGCAAGCGCATGTTCGACGCGGGCGAGGAGATGTGGCCGGAGGATCCGCCGTTCCACACGCCGGTCTTCGTCGTGACCCACGAGCGGCGTGACCCGTGGGAACGAGCCGGCGGCACCACGTTCCACTTCGTCAACGCCGGCATCGAGTCCGCGCTCGACCAGGCCCGCGCAGTCGCCGACGATCGAGACGTCCGCGTCGCGGGCGGCGGCACGACGATCCTCGAGTACGTGAACGCAGGCCTGATCGACGAGTTCTCGATCGCGCTCTCACCCGTGCTGTTCGGCGCCGGCATCAGCTTGTTCGACGGCGTGGACGCAGGCCGCGTGGCCCTGGAGCAACTCGGCGCCGAGCCCTCGCCCAGGGCGATGCACCTGCGCTATGCGGTCCACGAGCGATGACCGTCTCGACCTCGGCCGCAGGGATGCCGACCTCGGCGGGTGGTCGAACCGTGGCGACCGCGGGAGCGCAGGAGCGGCGAAGGAACTGAGCAACCACCGGCGCGGTGCCGTTCCTCCCCCGGTTCTAGGCTCGACCCGAGCTCAGTGCGTCCGCACTTCCCGGAAGGAGCGAGCGATGACGAAGCTGGCGGAGGGTGTTCGCATCGTCGACGCCGACGCTCACATGACCGAACGGCACGACCTGTTCACCTCGCGGGCGCCGAAGGGCCTCGAGGACAAGGTGCCGCACGTCGTGAAGATCGACGGCGTCGACATGTGGGTGCTCGACGGCCACACGTTCGGCAAGGCAGGCTCGGGTGGCACCATCGACCTGGACGGCAAGAAGCACCCGTGGACCGACTCGCAGGGCGGGTCGTGGGGCATCGACGACGTGCACCGCTCGGCGTGGGATCCCGACGCCCGGCTCGAGATCATGGACGACTTCCACATCGACTTCCAGGTCGTCTATCCCAACTCGATCGGCCTCGGTGGTCAGAACCTCGTGAACACGGTGCGCGACCACGAGCTGGTGTTGCTGTGCGTGCAGCTCTACAACGACGCTCGGGCGGAGATGCAGGAAGCGTCGAACGGCCGCCTCGTCCCCATGCCGATCATGCCCGCGTGGAGCATCCACGAGTGCGTGCGTGAGGCGAAGCGCTGCGCGGCGATGGGCTACCGCGGCGTGAACATGACGTCCGACCCGCAGGACTCGGGATCACCCGACCTCGGCAGCCCGGACTGGGATCCGTTCTGGGACGTGTGCGAGGAATTCCATCTCCCGGTGCACTTCCACATCGGTGCCAGCCAGACGTCGCTCAACTACTTCGGTACCACGTTCTGGCCGAGCCAGGACGAGTACGTCAAGCCTGCGATCGGTGGTGCGTCGCTGTTCCAGAACAACTCGCGCGTGCTCCTCAACAGCGCGTACTCGGGGATGTTCGACCGTCACCCCGGTCTGAAGATGGTGTCGGTCGAGAGCGGGATCGGGTGGATTCCCTTCATGCTCGAGGCGATGGACTACGAGCTCGAGGAGAACGCCCCCGAGTACGCGAAGAAGCTGAAGAAGTTGCCGTCGGAGTACTTCCGCGATCACTGGTATGCGACGCTCTGGTTCGAGCAGGGCCGCGGCGGCCTGCAGAACCTCATCGACACCGTCGGCGAGGACAACATCATGTTCGAGACCGACTGGCCGCACCCCACGTGCCTGTACCCGAGTCCGCTCGCAGCGGTCGAGGAGAAGATCGCCGCGCTCCGGCCCGAGACGCAGCGCAAGGTGATGGGCGACACCGCGATCGAGCTCTACCGACTCGCCGACTGAGCGATCGATGCCGAGGAGCGACGTCGACGGGGTCTCGATCGCCTACGAGATCATGGGCGAGATCGTGGGTGAGGGGCGGCCCTGGGTCCTGACACCCGGAGGTCGCTTCAGCAAGGACTACCCGGGTGTGCGCGAGCTCGCGGCTGCGTTGGCCGCGCACGGCAACCGCGTCCTGATCTGGGATCGCCCCAACTGCGGTGAGTCGGACGTGTGCTTCCGCGGCGACTCGGAGTCGGAGATGCAGGCCGACATCCTCGCCGGGCTGCTGCGCGCCCTCGACATGGCACCCGCCGTGATCGTCGGCGGCTCGGGCGGCGCTCGAGTTTCCCTGCTGGCCGCCAACCGCCACCGCGACGTCGCCCGCGCGCTCGGCATCTGGTGGATCAGCGGCGGGGTGTACGGCCTGCTGTCGTTGGCGGGCTACTACTGCGCGCCCGCGGTGCCGGCGGTGTGGAACGACGGCCTGGAAGCGGTGATGGCGATCCCGAGCTTCGAAGAGACGTTCACGCGCCATCCACCGAATCGCGAGCTGCTGTTGGCGCAGGATCCGCAGGAGTTCATCGCCACCATGGAGCGCTGGATGGAGGCCTATTGCAGTTGCAGTGGTGAGCTCGTGCCCGGCCTGCCCGACGACGAGGCGCGCGCGCTCGACATCCCCGCGCTGGTGTTCCGCAGCGGTGCGTCCGACCCCAACCATCCGCGCGACAACGTCGGAACAGGTTGCCGCGCTGCTCCCGAACGCGCGGCTCGTCGAGCCGCCGTGGCCCGACACCGAGTGGATCGACCGCGCCGCCGGCAAGTGGCAGGGCTTCGAACGCTGGCCCCTCCTCGCGCCCCAACTCGCCGACTGGGCCGACACGCTCGCGTGACGCTCGTCATCCGTTTCGGCGCCCCTCCCGGTCATGGTGACGACGTGGGAAGCGGCGCCAAAACGCTGCCCTACAGCGCGGAGACGTCCAGGTAGGGCGGGGGTTCGCCGCCGCCGTGGACGGCGAGATTGGCGCCGCTGACGTAGGCGGCGAGTGGCGACGAGAGGAAGACGCAGGCGTCGCCGATGTCCTCGGGGTTGGCGATGCGACCCAGCGGCACGGTGAGGCCCACCTGGGCGATGCCTTCCTCGTCGCCGTAGAAGAGGTGCGACTGCTCGGTGCGCACCATGCCCGCGGTGACGTGGTTCACCCGCACCTTGGGTGCCCATTCGACGGCGGTCGTCTGCGTGAAGTTCACGAGGCCGGCCTTGGCTGCGCCGTAGGCCGCGGTCTGCGGGGTCGGCCGCTGTCCGCTCACGCTGCCGATGTTGACGATGGAGCCGCCGGTCTCCTGCAGCTGCATCCAGTGGTTCGCGCGCTGCGAGCAGAAGATCGCCGCGAACAGGTTCAACGCGATGATGCGCTCGGTGAAGCGCGGCTTCGCGGTGGTCGAGTCGGCGGGAGGCGCGCCCCCTGCATTGTTCACCAGCACGTCGAGACGACCGATTCGCTCGACCACCTGGTCGATCATCGCCCACGCAGCGTCACCGTCGCGGAGGTCGACGCCGAACCACTCCCACCCGCCGGGCAGCGACCCCGGCTCGGTCCGCGAGCAGACCGCGATCGTCGCACCGGCGTCGGCGAGACGCTGCGCGATGCCCCGCCCGACGCCCTTGGTGCCGCCGGTGACCAGCGCGACCTGATCGGCGAGGTCGATGGTGACCGCCATCAGCCCACCTGGGCCTCGCGCTGGCGCGTCGTCGAACACATCGGGTCCTTGTCGAACTCGGGGATGACGTACCTGCCGAACGTCTCGACCGACTCGATGGCGGCGTCGAACGGCGTGTCGTCGGACAGCACACCGAACGCCACCTGGTCGGCGCCGATCTCCTCGTACACCCGCATCGTGTTGATCGCCTCTTCGGGCGTGCCCACCGCGATCGCGCGCGCCTCGATGGCGCGGTTCACGTACTCGAGCGGCGTCGGCGGCTTCAGCGTGGGCACCTTGTCGATGCCCGCCGTCTGCGGGAACGAGTCGAGGTACTTCGCCACCAGCGAAGTGTGGTAGTCGCTCTGGATGTTCTGGAACACGGAGCGCGCGCGGTCGCCGTCCTCCATGCACATCATCGCGGTGGTGACCATCACGTTGTTGTTGACGTACCCGCCGACGGGATCGGCGTCCTCGATCGTGGTCTTGTAGATGTCGATCAGCGGCTTGAGCGCCTCGGCCCCGGCGAAGCTGAAGCACAACACGCCGATGCCCATGCGGGCCGCCTTCTCGAACGTGCCCGGCGAACCGGCCGCCACCCAGATCGGCGGATGCGGCAACGTGACCGGCTTCGGCAGCACATTCTGGCGCCGCGGCATCGAGAAGAACTGGCCGTCGTAGGGGCCGTACTCGTCGGGGCCCATCATCTTCACGATCTCGGGGAGCGCCTCGTCGTACATGTCGCGCGTGGTGTCCATCGAGTCGATGCCGAACCCCAGCACCTCGACCGACGACGACCCGCGACCGGTCCCGAACTCGAAGCGCCCGGGCGCGAGCTGGTCGAGCATCGCCACCTTCTCGGCGACGCGTGCCGGGTGACAGATCGGCGGGGTGATGTTGATGATCCCCGAGCCGATGTGGATGCGCTCGGTGATCGCCAGCGCGTAGGCCATCCAGGCCTCGTTGGCGGAGAGGTGCGAGTACTCCTCGAGGAAGTGGTGCTCGGTGACCCACACGTACTTGAAGTTCGAGCGATCGGCTGCCTGCACGACGTCGAGCTCGGCACGCAGCACGTCCTGCTCGGTCTCGCCCGCCTCACGGCGGTGGTTCGGGTGGTACATGCCGACGAAGACGCCGAACTCCACGGGTTGCTCCTTCTCCGGGTGGTCCCTAGGGATGCTGGCTCGAGACCGCGACGACCTCGCCGGTCATGTAGCCCGAGTAGTCGGACGCGAGGAACACGATCACGTTCGCCACCTCCCACGGCTCGGCGTAGCGACCGAACGCCTCGCGCTCCGTGAGCTCGGCGAGCAGCTCGTCGGTGGTGACCTTGGCCAGGTTGGCGTGCATTGCGAGGCTGGGCGCGACCGCGTTCACACGCACGCCGCGCCGGCCGGCCTCGATCGCGGCGCAGCGGGTGAGCGCCATGACGCCCGCCTTGGCCGCGGCGTAGTGCGCCTGCTCGGCCTGCGCGCGCCACCCGACCACCGACGCATTGTTGACGATCACGCCGTGGCCGTTGGCGTACATGTGGTTGAGCGCGGCGCGGGTGCAACGCATGGTGCCGTTGAGGGTGACGTCGAGCACGACGTTCCACTGCTCGTCGGTCATCTCGTGCAGCTGCGCACTGCCGCCGAGGCCGGCGTTGTTGACGAGCACGTCGATGGCTCCGAGCTCCGCGATCGCTCCCGCGAACAGCGCCTGCACCGACTCCTCGTTGGTGACGTCGCACGGGATGCCGGTCACCCCGAGTCGCTCGGCGGTCTCGCCCAGCCGACGTTCGTGCTTGTCGGAGATCACGACACGCCCGCCCTCTTCCGTGCACCGCTGCGCGACCGCCGATCCGATGCCAGTCCCCGCAGCCGCGGTGACCAGGACCGTCTTGCCGTCGAGCAGCGCGTGACCAGGGACGTACTCGGGCGCGGTCACGCGTGCTTGCCCGGGAAGACCCTCATGTAGACGCTCTCCTCGACCCGCTCCTTGATGCGCCACCCGTCGGCGGTGCGCACGAGCTTGTCGACGTACCAGAGCCCGCACACCATCAGGTCGGGCTTCTCGGCGTCGCCCATCGTCATCGGGTTGTGGCACTGCGTCTTGGCGTCGGCAGTGTCACCGTGGAACGCGATCGTGGTGCCCGACACCATGTGCTGGAGCGTCGTGAACATCGGCATGGCTTCGCCGAGGAACTTCTTGGTCTCCTCGAGGTTGCCCACGCTGCCGCCGAACACCGAGTAGTCGATGTGCGCGTCGGGCGTGAACACGTCGTCGAGCGCGTCCCAGTCGCGGTTGTCGATGGCGTAGCTGTAGCGCACCATCAGGTCCTGGATCTCGAGGCGGTCCGAGATCTCCTCGATCGACATGGTCATTGACGGCTCTCCCCCGGGTGTGGCAGCTCTAGAACGGCGACGGCGACTTCGACAGCACGGCCATGGCGAAGTATTGCGCCATGGCGCCGTAGGCGTGACCGATGGCGACCTCCGCGCCCTCGACCTGGTGCTCGCCGGCCTTGCCCTGCACCTGCAGCGCCGCTTCCACGAACCGGATCATGCCCGACGCGCCGATCGGGTTGCTCGAGAGCACCCCGCCCGACGGGTTGACCGGGAACGAGCCCGTGATCTCGGTGGCGCCGCTGTCGGTCATCTTCCAGCCCTCGCCGAGATCGGCGAGGTCGTGGCCCTCGAGCCACATCGGTTCGTACCATGAGAACGGCACGTAGAGCTCGGCGACGTCGATCTGCTCGCGCGGGTTGGTGATGCCGGCGTCCTTGTAGAGCGCGGCGCTGCAGTCGACACCCGCCTGCGGGCGCACGGTGTCGCGGCCCGGGAACTGACCGAGCTCCGAGCGCATCGCAGTCGAGAGCACCCACGCGGCCGACGCGTGCGTCTTCGCGGTGTCGTGGTCGGCGACGATCATGGCGCACGCGCCGTCGGACGACGGGCACGACTCGAGGAAGTGGATCGGGTCCCACAGCATCATCGAGTCGCGCACCTTCTCGATGGTGATGTCGGGGAGCTTGAGGTGCGCGTACGGGTTCTTGACCGCGTTGAGGCGGTCCTTCACCGCGACCTGCCAACCGATGTGCTCGGGCGCACCCGAACGGCTGATGTAGGCGCGCACCCACGGGGCGAAGATGCCACCCGCGCCCATGCTGCCGCTCTTGCCGCCCCCGAGACCCCACTGCGCGTTGCCCTCGGCCTGCTTCTCCCACGCGACCGCGAGGACGCGCTTGAAGCGACCGCCCTTCACCGCGTCGGTGGCGACGTTGGCGGTGGAGCACCCGACGCTGCCCGCGGTGTGCACGCGCAGCATCGGCTTCCCGTTCGCGCCGAGCGCGTCGGCGAGGAAGAGCTCGGGTTGCATGACGCCTTCGAAGATGTCGGGCGCCTTGCCCATGACGAGGGCGTCGACGTCGCCCCAGTCGAGGCCGGCGTCGTCGAGGGCGCGGCTGGCGGCCTCGCGCACGAGACCCGGGATCGAGACGTCGGTGCGGGCCTTCGAGTACTTGGTCTGGCCGATGCCGATGACGCCGGGAGGCCCTGCGTTGGTGCTCACCGCGATCCCTCCAGGATGCAGACGAGGTTCTGTTGGAGCGCCTGGCCACCGGTGGCGTGCGCCAGCACACGGTCGCGGCCCTGCTCGGTGATCTGGCGGGCGGCCTCGATGATGCGGACGAGGCCGGTGACCATCACCGGGTTGGCGGCGAGCGCGCCGCCCGACGGGTTGACCTCGACGTCGTCGCCGACGCCGAGCGCGTCGCGGAGGATGACCTCCTGCGGGGAGAACGGCGCCGACAGCTCTGCCACCTGCACCGGGCCCGACCCGAGGCCCGCACCTTCCGCCGCCAGCACCGTCGACGGCGACACGGTGAGGTCGCGCATGCCGGGCTGGTGGATGTCGATGCGGTGGTCGATGCCGCTGATCCACGCCGGTCGCTCGACCAGCGATGCGGCCGTGTCGCCGGCTGCGAGCACGACGGCCGCTGCGCTGTCGGAGACCGGCGGGAGGTCGTGGCGGCGCAGCGGCTCGCGCACGTACGGCTCGGCGAGGAGCGCGTCGACGTCGAACTTCCCACTCACCTGCGCGCACTCGTTGCCCACCGCGTTGGCGCGGTTGCGGGCGACGATCTCGGCGAAGTCGCGCTCGGTGGCCTTGCCCGAGTCGAGCAACGCCCGCGCCTGCAGCGCGGCGAGCGACCAAGGGTCGAGACCGAGCGGCGCGAGGTGATACGGATCGAGCTGCAGCGGATACACCTGTTCGGGCTTGCCCGGCGACGAACGACCGTGGCAGTACACGAGCACGAGGTCGATGTCGCCCTCCTGCAAGCGGGTGTACCCCTCGTACATCGCCCACGCGCCGTCCATCTCGACGTGCGACTCGGAGATCGGCGGCCACGCGCCGATCGCCTCGATGGTCTGCACGAACGCGAACGTCTGGCCCGCGAGGTAGTCGCAACTCCCCGAGACGGTGAACCCGATGTCGTGGCGGTCGATGCCCGCCATCGCCACCGCCTGGTGCGTGACCTCGAGCACCATCTGGGTCTCGGTGATCTCGGTGCTGCGCACCGAGGGCATCTGCCCGTACCCGACGACCGCCACGTCGATCATCAGTACCCCTTCCCCTGCAGCGCGCTCACGTCGCCGTCCGGCTCACCCGTGGGCATCCAGCCCTCGATGCCGCCGTCGGTGCTGCTCCAGCCGCCCGCCGCGAGGTCTTCGGTGTTGCGCTCCGACTCGGGGCGCCACACTGCGGCGACGCGCATCCCGACGTGCACGTCGCTGACCGGCGTGTCGAGCACCTCCTGCAGTTGCAACATCCCACCGGGGCCGTCGAGCGCGACCGACACGCGCGCGAAGGGCTCGGTCTCCTCCTGCCCGGGGTACTGGACCGGCGTGACGACGGTGAAGTTGACGACGGTGCCGGTGTCGCCGAGCACGACGTCGTCATCGGTGGAGAGCTTGATCACGTCGATGGGGCAGAAGTCTTTGGGCGGCACATAGATCAGGCCGCAGTCGCCGGTGCACTGCTGCCCGATGATCTTGCCCTCGATCAGTGCCTCGGCGTAGCGGGTCACCGCGGGCGCGGCCGGCATCTCGTAGTGCAGCGCCACGGGGAACGGCATGATGCGCGGCCCGTCGGTCTTCGCGTCCGGACTCGACGCGCCCCCCTCCACGATCTCGAAGCACTCGACGTCGGTGACGTAGCCGGTGCGCTCCTCGCGCCAGCGCGGTCGCACGCGCGCCCCGGTGCGGATCCGCTCGCGTGGGCCGTCGACCACGTGCACCATCGCGGTGTCGGCACCGTCGAGCCGGATGAGGGCGAACGCGAACGGCCGGTCGAGCGGGTGGTTCGGGTTGGGCGTGTCGATCCACGTCCACGACGTGACGACACCTTCCGGACCCACCTCGACCAACTCGTCGTCGACCGACGCGCCGGTGGCGGGGTCGTACTCGAGCGGCGGCGAGAGGGTGCGGTCCCCGGCCCGGGAGGCGAGGAGCCGCCCCGCTTCCAGACCGTCGAGGTAGGCGCCGATCACGGGTCCCACACTGCGCGTGTACGGGAACTCCAGATCGATCTTCACGAGTGGAGCGGGCATCACGTCTCCTGAGTTACTTGACCAGAGCAAGGAACCTATACGGAATCCGGACGGCGACTCACGTCGTGGACGACGCGTTCGAGGTAGTCGGCGAGCGTGCGCAGTTCGGGCGCCTTCCACCCCGCGAACGCTTCCACGACGATGTCGTCCGTGGCCTGGCGGTACGCGCTGTAGGCCTTTCGACCCTTGGCGGTGAGCTCGACGATGGAGGCGCGACCGTCGGTGGGATCGGATGCCCGCTTCACGTAGCCGCCCGCGCAGAGGCGCGCGATCTCCCGGCTGACCAGCGGCGCTTCGAGATCGGTGAGATCGGAGAGGCGCGACAGGCGGACCGGTCCCGAGGCGTGGAGCGCGGAGATGATGCTGATCGCCGGGCGTGAGAGGTGCACCCCGGACCGCTCCGCCCGGTTGCGCGCCGCCTCGCGGCCCGCGCCGATGCGAGCGATGCGCACGATCGCCTTCTCCACACGCTGCAGGTCGTCCAGACGGGCCACGGCGCGAGAACGTACCAGTGGGAGGTCGGTGCATCGCTGGCGTCGGGCGCGAACCGCCGCGCCCGTACGATGGGCGTGGCGCCTCGACCGCGACACCCAGGAGGGCCCGCCATGACCGATGTCCCGTTTCCGAGCATCCTCGCGAAGCTCGATGCCGTCAGCGACAGCCTCACCGTGAAGCGCGTCTTCGGCGACCCGTACGAGGTGAACGGGTCGACGATCATCCCGGTCGCCGCGGTGCGCGGCGGCGGTGGCGGCGGCGGCGGCGGCGGGTCCGACAGCGTGGCCGATCAGTCGGGCTCGGGAGGCGGCGTCGGCTTCGGCATCAATGCCCGCGCCCTGGGCGTCGTCGTCGTCACCGACGGCGTCGCAACCTGGACGCCGACGGTCGACGTGAATCGGATCGTGCTCGGGGGCCAGCTCGTAGGGCTCGCCGCGATCGTCGTGATCGGTGGCGTGCTCCGTCACCGATCACGCCGTCACAACTAACCGTTCGGGGTGACGACCGCCCGGCTCTTCAGGGCGTTGTTGCGGAAGCGGTCGTAGGCGAGCGGTGCGTCCTCGAACGCGAACAGCTCGACCTCGACCCGCAGGTCACCCGACTCGGCGAGCGCGATCACCTCGTGCAGATCGGCGATCGACGCCGCCATCGGTATGAACAGGTCGCACTCGAGTGGGAGCACGCCCCACGACACCTTGGCCGTGCCTCCCCCGGCGCCGACCACACCGATCGTGCCGAGGTTGGCGGCACACGCGAGGGCCATCGCCATGGTCGTGTCGTCGCCGACGAAGTCGAACACCGCGGTTGCACCCTTGCCGCCGGTGAGCTCGCGAACCTGGAGCGCAGTCGCGTCGTCGGAGATCAGCGCGTCATGCGCACCGAGCTCACGGGCGAGGTCGAGACGCTGCTGAACGATGTCGACCGCGATCACGTGCGCGCCGGTGAGACGCCGAAGGTACTGCACCGCGTACGAACCGAGCCCGCCCGTGCCGATGACCACCGCGGTCGAACCGGGAACGAGTTTGGGGAGGGCGCGCTTGACCGCGTGGTAGGAGGTCGCGCCGGCATCGGTGAGCGGGCCGACGCGTCGCGGGTCGAGGTCGCGCAACGGCACGAGCTCACGTCGCGGCACCACCAGGTAGTGCGCGAGGCCGCCGTCTTCCCCGTAGCCGCGACCACTGGCGCCTTGCGGGCAGTAGTTGTCCTGCCCGCGCAGGCAGAACTCACAGCGACCACACGAGTGGATGCCGGCGACCGCGACGGGTTGTCCGACCTCGAGGTCGTCGACTCCCTCACCGAGTTGCTCGACCCAGCCCGCGCTCTCGTGCCCGAGGGTGAACGGCAGCTCCCACGGGATGACGCCGGGCGGCGTGTCGAGGAAGAGGAAGTCGCTGTGGCAGAGGCCGACACCGGCCACCTTGATCAGCACGTCGTCGCGACCCGGCGTCGGGACGTCGACCTCGCGGAACTCGGGTGGTTCCCCCCACTCGACGAGTTGGTACGCGGTCATGGTCTGCGCGTGGGTGCTCATGTGGGCGGCCATCCTGGGAGGAGTTGACGCCGCTTGCACAGCGGCTGGGAGTACACGATGGTGCCGGCGAGCTCGAGCGCGTCGTCGGACGAGCAGAGCCACGCGATCGCGGCGCCGGTCACCTCGGGCGGCGCGCCGCGGAACTGCTTCGCGAACTGCGCGTCGCTCGGCTTGTCGTTGGTCGTGAAGCCGGGGTCCACGTTGCAGGCGACGATGCCCTGCGCCGCGAACTCCACATGGAGCTGCCCGGCGACGCGCAGGAACGCGGCCTTCGACGCGCCGTAGCCGAGACCCCACCCACCTTCGCCAGCGGGCGCGGGCGGATCCATCGAGGCGGTGGCCGATGCCAGGTTGATCACCCGACCCCCACCCCTTTCGAGCATGCCCGGAACCACGAGCTGGATCAGGTGGAGCTGGTTGACGTAGTTGCCGACGACGAGGTTGGTCGCGGCGTCCAGGTCGAGCTCGAGCACGCGATCCATGCGGCCAGGACCCTGGTAGATCGCGTTGTTGATCAGCGTGTCGATGCAACCCCACTCGCCGATCACGGTGTCGACCATGGCGCCGATGGTCGGACGGTCCAGGAGGTCCATCACGACGGGCAGGGCGCGCCGACCGCGCTCCGCGATCGCGGCAGCGGTGGTCTCGAGGCTGCCCTCGACGACGCGGGTCTGCTGGTCGTCGCGCACGGAGCCGGGCGCCATGCGGCCATCGCCTTCGTGCACCGTGCGAGCGGCGATGGCCACGTCGTAGCCTGCGTCGGCGAGCGCGAGCGCGGTGGCGCGGCCGATGCCCCGGCTCGCGCCGGTGACGAGAGCGACAGGAGCAGCCATGAGCGCGGACACTACCGGGACTGGCGCCGACGCACTCGTGCTCGTGGACGACCCCGCGCCGCGGGTGCGCCGCCTGACGCTGAACCGGCCGGAGAAGCGCAACGCCATCAGCAACGCCCTGCGCACGGAGCTCTACGACGCCCTGCACGCGGCCGACCGTGACCCCGACGTCGGCGTCACCGTCATCCGCGGCGCAGGTCCGTGCTTCTCGTCGGGCTACGACCTCAAGTCGAGCTTGTCGGAGGGTCAGCCCTTCTACACGCCGCCCGGCGACGGCTCGTGGTCACGGCACGTCGCCGACGGCTGGTCTCGCATCTGGGACCTGGCCAAGCCGGTGATCGCGCAGGTGCACGGGTACGCGATGGCGGGAGGCACCGAGCTCATGGCCGCATGCGACCTCGTGTACATCGCCGAGGACGCGCAGCTCAGCTACCCGGTCGTGCGCGTTGTGAGCCCACCCGACTTCCAGTTCCACGTGTGGTTGGTCGGCATGCGCGCCGCGATGGAGCTCATGCTCACCGGCGACGCGATCGACGGGCGCGAGGCCGTCCGCATCGGCATGGCCAACCGCGCGTTCCCCCAGGCCGACCTCGAGCGCGAGACGTTGGCGATGGCGGCGCGCGTCGCATCGATCCCGAGCGATCTGCTGCAGATCAACAAGCGCACCGTGCACCGGGCGATGGAGTTCAAGGGCGTGCGCACCGCGACGCGCGCGGGCTCTGAGCTGCAGGGACTGGCGAGCAACCTCGAGACGTCGAAGCAGTTCTTCGGCGGCGACCTGTCAGCCGCGGTCAAGAACGCGGCCCAGGTCAATCCAGACGCGACCTGAGGTACTGCCGGAACGCGACCGGGCTGTAGTTCTCGTGCTGCTCGCCCCACGCCTCGACGCCGTCGATGTCCCAGCGCACGAGGTGGTTCCAGCCGACCAGGTTCTCGTTGCAGAAGTTCACGAACTTGCTGACGCACTCACCCTCGGCGTGGAAATCCCGGCCGAGCTCGTCGGTGCCCTCCACGAGGACGCGCGTCGCGGTGTCGGTCGCCGGATCGCGCTCGAGGATGGCGCGCCGGCCCTTGGTCACGCGTGACACCTCGCCGTCGCGCAGGTGGAAGCCCATGATCACCGGGAAGTCGTCGGTGACGTTGGCGGTGATGGTGAGGAACGACACGGTGTCGGACGTGGCGTGGCTGTACGGCATCTGCGTCGCCTTCCACTCCCCCGCCGACATCAGGTACGGACCGAACGGGTTGCGTGATCCCCACGAGCGGTCGCGCGCGCCGTAGGAGTCGACATCGATGGTCTCGCCGTCGAGCACCAGCGTGCCGGTGAAACGACCGAGCTGGTCGAGGTGCCCCCCGTCGGGGCTCGACGTCTTGGTGTGCAGCGGATCCATGATCGCGGTGAACGTGAGGTCGAACGACACGTCGTCGGCGTCGGGATCGCGGTAGCGCAGGTCGTAGACGCGTTGCGGCTCGCGCACCGAGTACCCGAGGCCGTTGGGCAGGTCGAAGTCGCTCAGCTGATCGGGCACGGGCAGATGCCAGAGCTGCTTGTAGTAGCGGCAGTCGAACGGCGAGTCGCCGCGGTCGTCCCACAGGAACACGGCCGCCGAGCACGTGCCCTGGTTCGTGCGGAAGAACGGGTACGTCCACCCGGCGAGCTTGCGCTCCGGCACCGAGAACGCGAACCACGCCGTCTCGCTCCAGAACGGGTCGTCCTTGGTCGGCGGATGGAACTCGTCATCGGGGTGGCTCACTGCGTCGTTTCCTTCCGAAGTTCAGCGGATCGGGCACATCAGATGTGCCCGAGTCACGCAGGTTCGTGGGGTCAGCGGGCGCCGCGGATGAGGCGGCCGGGGCGGGCACCGGTGTCGACGCCGCGACGACGGGTGATCTCGCCGCTCACCATCGTGGCGACGTAGCCATCGGCCTCCTGGAGCAGCCGGGCGCCTCCCGCCGGGAGATCCCTGGCCACCCGCGGCATCCGCAGCGTGAGCCCGTCGAAGTCGATGACGTTGACGTCGGCCTTCATGCCCGGCGAGAGCACCCCGCGGTCACCGAGGCCGTACAGCGTCGCGGTGTCGAGCGTCTGCTTCTTCACCAGGTACTCGAGCGGCAACGTCTCACCGCGCACGCGGTCGCGCGCCCAGTGCGTGAGCATGAACGTCGGGATCGACGCGTCGCAGATCAGCCCGCAGTGCGCGCCACCGTCGGACAGCCCCGACACGCCACCGGGGTGCAGCAGCATCTCGCGGATGGCGTCGTGGTTGCGCTCGGCGTAGTTGAAGAACGGCAGCATCAGCAGGTGCTGGCCGTCGTGCTCCATCATCACGTCGTAGAGCATGTCGAGCGGGGCGACGCCGGCGGCCTCGGCCATCGCCGCAATGGTCGTGTCCGGCGTGGGCTCGTACACCGGCGGGTCTCCGAGCGCGTACAAGCGGTCGAGCGAACCCTGCACGAGTTGGAAGAACCCGTCGAACAACACGGTGGGGTCGGGTGTGACATCGGACTCGCCCAGGATCTGTGCCCGCACCTCCGGCTTCGCCAACTCCGCGAGCAGGTCATCGGGCGAGAGACGTGCCGCGAGCGCGCGGTACGTCGGGCGACCGCTGAACCCGTGGCGGGTGGGGAATCCGAGCAGCATGCCGAACGGACGCGCCGCAACCTGTGGGACCACCTGTGCGCCGGCGTCGTAGGCGCGCAGCGACTCGTCCATCAGGCTTCGCCACGCGTCGGGCGCCGCGTCGATCTGCAACAGCGTGAACGAGACCGGCAGGTCGAGGTCGTCCGAGAGCTTCACCATCCACGCCATCTCGCGCTCGGGTGCCAGCAGGTCTTCGCCCGACGCGCCGAGCGGCGCGAGCTCGAACACCGCGCGCCCGCCGCGCCGCATCGCGCGCCCGAGCGCGAACAGCTCGTCCTCGGCCGCGAACGTGCCCGGCACCGGACGGCCGTCCATCGCCCGATGCCCGAGCGTGCGCGACGTCGAGAACCCGAGCGCGCCGGCCTCCACCGCTTCCTGCACGATCACGGCCATCGCCGCGATCTCCTCGGGGTTCGCCGGCTCGTTCCCCGCGCCCCGCTCCCCCATCGCGTACGCGCGCACCGCGCCGTGCGACACCTGCACGCCCACGTCGATGCCGAACGTCCGCGCGTCGAGGGCGTCGAGGTACTCGGGGAAGGTCTCCCAGCTCCAGTCGATGCCCTCGGTGAGCGCGGTGCCGGGGATGTCCTCCACCCCCTCCATCAACGAGATGAGCCACTGCTCGTCGCCCGGGCGCACCGGCGCGAACCCGACACCGCAGTTGCCCGCGACCACCGTGGTGACGCCGTGACCCGAGGACGGTTCGAGCAGAGGATCCCACGTCGCCTGGCCGTCGTAGTGCGTGTGGATGTCGACGAACCCGGGCGTCACCAACAGCCCGGTGGCGTCGACGGTCTCGGCCGCGTCGCCGTCGAGCGACGACTGCGACACCTCGACGACCACACCGTCCTTGACCGCGACATCGCCCACGAAGCGCGGCGCGCCGGTGCCGTCGACGATGGTGCCGTTGGTGATCTTGACGTCGTACATGGCAGGTCCTTCCGGAGCTCAGCCGTAGACGAGCTCGACCTCGGCGCGGTTGACGCCGTTCACGAAGGCGTTGGGCAGGAAGTCGACGCTCCCGGGCACCACGGTGATCGCACTCACGCGCCGCACGAACTCGTCGAAGAACATCTTGATCTCGAGGCGCGCCAGCGCGGCACCGAGGCAGAAGTGCGTGCCGAACCCGAATGCGATGTGGTGGTTCGGCGTGCGGGTGACGTCGTAGCGCTCCGGGTCGAGGAAGTGCTCGGGGTCGCGGTTGGCGGACGGGTACATCAGCACGACCTGTTGACCCTCACGGATGGTCTGCCCGCCGATGTCGTAGTCGCGCGTCGCCACCCGGCACATGTTGAGCACGGGCGTGACCCAGCGGATGAACTCCTCGACCGCCACCGTCATGTCGGCGCCGTCGCGCAGGAGTTGGTACTGGTCGGGCCGCGCCGCCAGCTCGAGGATCGTCCGGGCGATCACGGTGCGGGTGGTCTCGGCGCCGCCGTCGAGCAGCAGCAGGCAATCGCTGATCACCGGATCCAGCCCGATCGCTTCACCGTCGATCTCGGCCGTGGTCCACACCGTCATGATGTCCTCGGCGGGACAGCGCTGCTTCTCCTCGTAGAGCTCTGCGCACGCGCCGGCGAACTCGAACGCAGCCATGATCACGTCGTCGTCGGCGTAGCGCGGACCCCCTCCGCCGACGATGGTGCGCGCCGACCACTCCATGAGCTTCGGCCACATCTCGTGCGGGTACCCGAGCAGCAGCCCGATCATCTGCGCGGGCAGCGGACCGGCGAGATCGGAGATGAGCTCCACGCGCTCCTTGGTGCTGGCGGCGTCGAGCAGGCTGGTGACGGTCTGCCCGATGTGGTCCTCCCACGCCAGCACGGTGCGCGGCGTGAAGCCGCGGTTCACCAGCTTGCGACGCTTGGTGTGCATCGGGTCGTCGAGCCCGATGATCGACGGGTCGGACGGGAGGTTGGGGCGGTAGCCACCCTTCACCCGGTCCGAGTTGATGAAGACGTCCTTCGCCTTTTCGATCTCGACGATGTCGTCGTAGCGGGCGACGCCCCAGAGCTCGTTCTGCGCGTCCCAGTACACCGGTGCGTGGTCGCGCATCCACGCATACGTGGGGTACGGATCACCTGCGTAGAGCTCGCCGTCGAGGAGGTCGATCACCCGGTCCGTGGAGGCGGTCATGTCCGCGAACGCTACCCCTTGCTCCAGGCGTCCTTGCCGTCCAACGTCATGACGGTGACACCGCGCTCGGCGATGAGGGAGAGGCTCACGAAGACTTGCCCGGTGGTGTCGGCGTCGCAGTCGCAGAGGTACACCGAGGCCTCGACCATCTCCTCCATCGACTCGATCATGTCCTCTTTGATCACGTGACCGGCGAGCACCTCGGCGCCCTCGCTCATGACCGCGGCGCGGGGCTCGACGGTGTTGACCCGGATCCCCCGGCCCCACAGCTCGTGCCCGAGGCCGTTGGTGAGTCGGTTCAGCGCCGCCTTCGACGAGCCGTACATGGTCGTGGTCGCGCCGAGGCCGTCCTGCTTGAACGGTGGCCCGGGTTGGAGCTTGCCGGTGGCGCTGGAGAGGTTGACGATCCACCCCTCGCCGGCCTCGAGCATCGCCGGCAGCGCGGCCTGCGCGAGGTCGAGCGGCGCGTGCACGTTCACCTCGAAGCTGATGCGGCGTCGCTTCAGCGGCATCTCCGACGGCTGCGCGTACATCGCCGCGGCGGCGTTGTTGACCAGGATGTCGATCGGACCGCCGAGCTGCTCGATCGCCTCGGGGACGATGCGGGCGCGGTCGTCGCCGTCGGTGAGATCGGCCGCGATCAGCGCGACCGAGTTGCCGTAGGCGCGCAGCTTCGCTGCGGTGGACTCGAGGCTGCCGGCGAGGTTGGCGCGATCACCTTCGGCGACGGTGCGGGCGACGATCGCCACCGCTGCACCCTCGGCCGCCAGCCGCTGCGCGATGCCGGCGCCGATCCCCCGGCTCGCGCCGGTGACGACGGCCCGCCGACCGGTGAAGCGCCCGCTCACGATGCCACCCCGTCGACGCCTGCAGGTGCGAAGCCGTGCTCGTGCAGGAACCGGCCGGCGGTGACGCACAGGTACTCGATGTCGTCGTCGTCGAGGCCGTGGTTCAGCGGGAGGATGAGCCCCTGCTCCATGACCCGGTCCGCGTTCGGAAGCCCGTTCGCGGGCGTGCGGTGCGGCACGTTCGCGAACGCCGGCTGCCTGGTGACGTTGCCGGTCCACACCATGCGCGTGTCCACGCCGTGTCCCTCCATGTGCTCCTGGAAATCGGCCCGGCGGATGCCCGATTCGGGTCGGATGAGGACCGGGAACATGTGCCACCCGGTCTCGAGCTCCTCGGTCTGACGCGGCAGCACGAACACCTCGGGGTACGTGCCGAAGAACGCCGACAGCAGATCGAAGTTGCGTTGGCGACGGGCAAGGTTCAGCGGCAACTTGCGCAGCTGCACCACACCGAACGCGGCGCTGATCTCACACGGCTCGAAGTTCCAGCCCACCTCGTCGAAGATGAAGAGGTTGTCGTACTCGATGCCGTCGACCTCGGTGAAGAAGCGCTTGTCACCCTTCTTCGAGCCGTAGAACTGCGGCTCCGACCGGCGGCCCCACCGCCGCAGCAGCACGCACCGGTCGATGAGCTCGTCGTCGTCGAGCAGCACCATCCCGCCGGTCGCGGCCGCGGTGATCACGTGCGCGAGGGCGAAGCTGGTGACGCTGATGTCGGAACGGGTCCCCGTGGGCGTACCGCGCAGCTTGGCACCGAGCGCGTCACACGAATCCTCGATGACCTGGAGGCCGTGCGCGTCGGCGATGGCGCGGATGCGATCCCAGTCGGGACAGTTGCCGATCAGGTTCGGCACGAGAATGGCCTTCGTGCGCGGCGAGATCATCTCCTCGATGCCGTCGACGTCGATGTTGAACGTGTCGGGCTCCACGTCGACGAACGCGGGCACGAGACCCGCGCGTACGAGCGGCGCGACGTCGGTGGAGAAGGTCACCGAAGACGTGATCACCTCGTCGCCGGCCTCGCAGCCCAGTAGCTCCACCGCCAGGTACAGCGCCGACGATCCGGAGTTGACCATGATCCCGCGCCGCTTCCCGAAGTACTCGGCGACGCCCTGCTCGAACACCTTCACGTTCTTGCTGATGCGCAGCGCACTCGGACCGCCGCGCAGCACCTCGACGACGGCTTCGATCTCTTCCTCGTCGTGGACGCTGCCCGAGTACTCGATCCGGCGTTGGTCGGGCCTCACGACGCTTCCGCCGTCGACGAGTACGGCTTCCTGTCGAGCTTGAACACGCGGATGGCGTTGTCGCGCAGGAACTTCGGCCACACGTGATCGCGGAAGGGCACGTTGGGCATCTCGGTGAAGATGCGCTCGAGGCTGAGGCCCATCGGGTAGTAGCCCGCGTACATGACCTTGTCCGCGCCACGAGTGTTCGCGTACTTGATGATCGCTTCGGGGTAGTGCTTCGGGGCGAACGCACTCGGCATGTAGTACAGGTTCGGCCACTTCAGCATGAGCTTCACCGCGAGCTCTTCCCACGGCTCGGCGCCGTGGCGCATCACGATGCGCAGCTCCGGGAAGTCGTAACAGACCTGGTCGAAGAGCATCACGTCCTGGCACTTCGACGGGAAGCGGGGTCCCGCGATGCCGGCGTTGGAGATGATCGGGATGTCGAGGTCGATGCACTCCTGGTAGATCGGGTAGTAGCGACGGTCGTCGACCGGCACCTGCGGGTTGCAGCCGGCAGGGAACGTCGTGAGCGCCTTGAGGTCGTACTCGGCCTTGTACTCCCGGATCTTGCGCACCGTGCCGGTGATGTCGTTCGGGTCGATCTCGAGGCTGGTGATGAAGCGATCGGGGTAGCGCTCCTGCGCCTGCTTGGTCAGCGGGCCCGCGCCGACCAGACCCATGTCGACGCCCCACTTGTCCATCTCGCCGATGGTGACGGTCACCCCATCGTCGCCCTCGTCGAGCTTGTTGGGCACGTCCTTGAACATGTAGCCCGCCGGGAACTCCTTGGTGGACTCGTCGTCGCCGCGAGTCGTCTCGCGCAGGTAGTCGTAGGTCTTCGACGCGTTCGACTTCGGGAAGCTGATCATCAGGTCGATGGCGCCGATGTCGGTGGGCATGGTCATGCAGTGCTCCTGACGTTGCGGAACTGGATGTCACGGAAGTCGTCGACGAGGCGCGTGAGCAACTCCCCGAGCTGGTGACGGTCGGCTTCCGACCACCGACCGAGCGTGCCGCGCAGATGCGCTTCGAGCACATCCGCGATCCGGCTGCGTGCGACCCGGCCGGCGGCAGTGATGGAGACGGTGACGACGCGCCCGTCGGCGGCGTCGGCGGCGCGTGCGACGAAGCCGAGGTCCTCGAGTCGCCGCACCTGCCGTCCCGTGGACGCCGCGTCCATGCCGGTGGCGCGGGAGAGGTCGCCGAGAGTGGCGGGACCGTGCTCGTCGATGCGGCGGAGGAGCGCGTACGCCGGACGGGACAGGTCGATCCCCGCGGCCGCGGTCAACCCTGCGTGCCCGTTGCGGCTGGCCCGGAGCCGGTCGAGTTGCTCGAGGCCCCGCTGGATCGCGGCCACGTCGTCCACGCCTCTCCCCACGGCCCGACCCTAACTTGTTTGTTTGAGTCCAGCAACTAGCCCTCACCCAGGCATCCCCCGGCATCCCCCCCCATCCCCCCCCGGCATTTGGCGTGGTTGGTGTGCCGTAGCCGCACACGAACCACGCCAAATCGGGGGAGGGAGGGGGAAGCAGAGAGCGCGGGAGAGTCAGTAGTCGAACTTCTGGCCGACGAGGTCTTCGGTGAGCCACCAGAGGCGCTTGGCGGACGCGGGGTCGCGGGCCCAGGGGGCGTGCTGATCGGTGACCTCGGCGTCGGCGAGGTAGGTACCGCCGCGACCGTCGAGCTCGGGGGCGGTGGCGGCCCACACCGAGGTGGCGGCGCCCTGCTCGACCGTCTTGTACGCCGGCATCCCGCCGGACGGCGAGTTCTTCGCCCGGTCCATGAGGGCCTGGAAGTCGTCCTGGGTCATGTAGCGACCGAGCTCGGTGGCGATCATCCCCGGGTGCACCGCGTACGCCTGTACGCCTCGGCTCGCGAGTCGTCGATCGAGCTCCACCGAGAACAGGATGTTCGCGGTCTTCGACTGCCCGTACGCCGAGAACTTGTCGTAGTCGCGCCGTTCGAAGTTCACGTCGTCCCACACGATGTCGGAACCCATGTGACCACCGGAGCTGAGGTTCACGACGCGCGACGGCGGGTCGACGAGCAGCATCGGCACCAGCAGACACGTGAGCAGGAAGTGCCCGACGTGGTTGGTGCCGAACTGGATCTCGAAGCCCTCGGCGGTCTGTTCGAACGGCGTGTACATCACCCCCGCGTTGTTGATGAGCAGGTGCAACCGATCGTGGCTGTTCCCGTACCACTCCGCGAACGCGCGCACGCTGTCGAGCGACGCGAGGTCGAGCGAACCCTGCTCGAGCATGGCGTTGGGTTCGCGTGCGAGGATCGTCGCGGCCGCCGCCTCGATGCGCGCCGAGTCGCGGCCGGCGAGCACGACCTGCGCGCCCACCGACGCCAGAGCGCGCGCCGTCTCGAGGCCGAGGCCGGCCGACGCGCCGGTGACCACAGCGATCTTCCCCCGCAGGTCGACGCCTTCCAGCACTTCGTCGGTCGTGGTCTCGAAGCTCACGCCTGCTCCCCTGCTTTCTCTGGCCACTCCGCCGGCCAATCGTTCGCGACGCTGCCCTGCCACAACGGAGCTCGCCGTTCGAGGAACGCCATCACGCCCTCCTTGGCGTCGGGACTCCCCATCAGGTGGTGGTGCAGCACCGTTTCGAGGTGGTTGACGTCGTCGCGATCGAGGTCGAAGCTCGCCCACAGCACGCGCTTGCTGAACGCCACCGACATGGGCGCGGTCGTGACCGCCATCTCGCGCGCGTACTCCCACGCCGCGGGCAGCACCTCGTCGGCGGGCAGCACGCGGCTCGCCACGCCGAGGCGCTGCATGTCGTGGCCGTCGAAGGTCCTGCCCGTGAGCAGGATCTCGGCCGCGTTCGCCATGCCGGCGATGCGCGGCAGCGACCAGTGCACGAACGCGTCGCCCATCACCCCGCGCTGGGTCTGCACCACGCCGTACTTGGCGTCGGCGGCCACGAAGCGCAGGTCGCACTGGATGGCCAGCGTCATGCCGACGCCGATGGCGTGGCCGTTGATGGCGCCGATCACGGGCTTGCGGACGTCCCACGCCGGGAACCGCAGTCCGGCGGCGTCGAACGTCGACGTGTCGACCCTGCCAAACGTCTCGCCGCCGCGCGCCAGGTCCGCGCCCGAGCAGAACGCCGGTGGTGTGCCGGTGAGCACGACGGCCCGGATGCCGTCGTCCGCGTCGCAACGCCGGAACGCGTCGTCGAGCTCGGGGCCCATGCCGGCGCCGAACGCGTTGCGCACGTCGGGCCGGTTGAGCGTGATCGTCGCGACCTGCTCCCGCACGTCGAACAGGAGCGTCTCGTAGGGAGTCTGGTCGGTCATGCGTCCTCCCGGAGCACGTGATAGCGCGCGTTGTAGCGGGCGAAACGTTCGTCGAGTGACGCTCGCGCGACGCCCACCTCGGCCAGCGAGTACGCGTGCGTCCCGTACTTGTGCTGTGGGTTGTCGGCGTGGAACTTGCGGAAGTACTCCTCCTTCTCGGGATTCCACTCGATCCCGAAGCGCTCGTAGATGGTGCCGACCACGGCGACCGGGTCGCGCACGATGTCGGCATACGCCACGTCGAAGAACGCGTCCTCGCCGATGCGGTCACGCGCATCCATCGCACGATCCAGCAGGGCGGAGAGCGTGTCGGGCCAGTGCGACACGATGTACTCGGTGTGGTCGCCGTTGGTGAAGGTGCCGGTGAGGCAGCGCAGGAGGCTGAAGGTGGACGCCGCGATCTTCGCCGGGTCGCGGTGCGTGACCACGAGACGCGCGTCGGGATACGTCTGGAGCAGCTCGTCGAGCAGCAAGCCGTACTGCGGCGACTTGAGCTGCCAGCGTCCCGGGCACTCGGACTGGAGCACCTGGAGCACCTGCTGGTGGTACCGGACCGCGCCGTGCCACCTCGAGGGGAGCAGCCACTCGTCATAGGACGGCAGGTTGAACACGGTCGAGTAGATCAGGCTCTGGAAGTGCTGCGCGTGGAGCACCGTGCACTCCATCGCGTCGTCGGGCTCGTCGTGGTGGATGGCCTTGAAGTCGGGGTTGATCATGTCGACCGCGCTCGGCGTGTTGCGGGCGGTCTCGAAGCGCGGGTCGCTCTGGTACGTCGCGGTCGTGGGCGGCGGGATCGACTCGGTGGCCTCCCACGCGAGCAACGACCGGTTGTCGGGGTCGGCCGCGAGCAGATGGCTCAACGCGGTCGTGCCGCTGCGGGGCATGCCCACCAGGATCAGCGGTGCTTCCACCCTCGTGGCCGCCAGCTCAGGATGGGTGCGGTGCCAGTCGAGGACCCGTAGGCGGTTCGCCAGGTTGATGCGGATCTGGCCCTCGAACGCGAGCAACCCGATCTCGGTGAGGTCGGCCTCGTTCATTCCCGAGTACCACAGCGGTTCGAGCCCGTCGCGGAACGTGGGGTCGCCGTAGTCGTCGAGCCCCACCTGGGTGGCGACGCTCTCGAGCAGTCCGTCGACGTCCACGGTCATCTCAGATCTCCAGCGCGTCGCGCGTGCGAGCCAGCTCGTCGGGATCGGACGTGGTGGGCACGAGGAAGAACTCGTCGGCTCCGGCGTCGCGGGCGTTGTCGACCGCGCGGCGCAACGCATCCGGCGTGAAGCACGTGACCGCGCTGGCGGCCCACTCTCCGACTGCTTCGCCCATGATCTGCATGTACCTGCGCGAGTAGTCGCGCAGCTGCGCCTCCGCGTCGTCGCCCAGTGCGTACCAGATGCTCGACGAGAGATGGGGAGCTTCGGTGCGCCCGGCTTCCTCCCATGCGTCGCGGATCTGCGCGAACGCGGCAGCCATCGCGTCGCGATCGCCGTCCATCGTCCACGCGCCGTCGACACCGTCGGCCCAGTGGGCGGCGCGCGCGATCGCCTTCGGCCCCATCACACCAGCGATCACGGTCAGCGGATCCTGCATCGGACGCGGCCCCACCGGATCGGCGCCGGCGAACGGCGGCTCGCCCGCCCAGATGCGACGCATGCGCGCGACCTGTTCATCCATCCGTTGCCATCGTCGCTCGAACGAACCGCCGATGGCGCGGTAGTCGTGCTCGCGCCCGCCGACGCCCACGCCCACGGTGAGCCGTCCCTCGGACAGGACGTCGATCGATGCCAGTTGCTTGGCGACTGCCACTTCGTCGTGCGCGGGGAGGATGACGATGGTGGTGTAGAGCCGCACGCGTTCGGTGAGCGCGGCCACCGCGGCGAGGTCGACGGTCCAATCGTGGCTGGTGTACGTGATCCGTTCCGGGACCGCGAACCCGTACCAGGGGCCGTCGTCGACCCCCCGACACCAGGCGAGCGTCTGCGCCCGCGAGTGCGGGAGCATCGTGGGCAGGGTCATGGAGAGCTGCATCGGCGAGGAGGGTACGCTCCGGCCGCAATCCCTGTCATGGATGAGGTGCTGACCGTGAAGCTCGGTGTGGTGTTCGGGTACTGGGGGGCGGGGCCGCGACCGGGCTTCGTCGAGGAGGCGCAGGCGGCGGAGCGCCTCGGCTACGACTCGGTGTGGGTCGCGGAGTCGTGGGGCAACGACGCGTTCACCTACGCCGCGTACGTCGCCGCCAGCACGTCGACCATCAAGATCGGCACCGGCATCGTGCAGATGGCCGCGCGCACGCCGACTGCCACCACCATGGCCGCAGTGACCCTCGACCACCTGTCGAACGGCCGCCTCATCCTCGGTCTCGGCGTGTCGGGCCCTCAGGTCGTCGAGGGCTGGTACGGCCAACCGTCGAACCGCCCGTTGGCGTGCACACGCGAGTACGTCGACATCATCCGGCGCGCGCTGCGACGTGAGGGTCCGCTCGAGAACGACGGCGAGTTCTACCCGCTCCCCTACCGCGGTGAAGGAAGCCAGGGTCTGGGCAAGCCGTTGAAGATCATGACCCACCCGCTGCGCGCCGACATCCCCATCTTCCTCGGCGCCGAAGGTCCGAAGAACGTGACGCAGACCGCGGAGATCGCCGATGGCTGGCTTCCGCTCTACTACTCGCCGTTCCGACAGGACGTGTACTCGGATCAGCTGAAGGACGCGAAGCCCGGCTTCGAGATCAACGCGATGGCGAACGTGACGGTCACCGACGACGTCGCCGCCGCGCTCCTGCCGGTGAAGGGCATGCTCGGCTTCTACATCGGCGGCATGGGCGCCAAGGGGCAGAACTACCACACCAAGCTGATGCAGCGGATGGGCTTCGAGGAAGAGGCGCTGAAGATCCAGGATCTCTTCTTCGCCGGCAAGCGCGACGAGGCGATCATGTCGGTGCCCGACGACTTCGCCGACGAGATCTCGATCGTCGGACCACCTTCTCGGATTCGCGAGCGCCTCGAGGCGTGGCGCGACAGTCCGGTCACGACGCTGATGGTCGCCGGGCGTGATCCGGCGCAGCTGGAAGTGGTTCGCGACCTCGTGCTGGGCTCGTGAACAGGAAGGGCTAGTGCATCCCTTCCACGACGTCGCCATCGTCGGCGTCTTCAACACCGAGCAGGCCCGTGTCCTCGAAGGGCACGACTCGCGCAGCATCACGTTCGCCGCGGGCATGGGCGCACTCGCCGACGCCGGGCTCGGGCCACGCGACATCGACGGCGTGGTCGGCCAGACGGGCTCCGACCTCCTCTACCAGGCCCGCAACGGACCGGTGTGGCGCTCGTACTCCGGCATGGGCATCCCCGCGGTGCTCGAGGTGGCGAGCGCGATCGCCACCGGCCTCGCATCGACCGTGCTCATCAGCGCCGGTTCCGCGGGCGTGTACACCGACCGGTCGTCGACCGCACCGTGGACACGACCGTCGCACGAGTTCGTCGCCCCGTTCGGCATGTTCACCGCGGCCGAGTTCGCGCTGATCGCCCGCCGGCACATGCATCGCTTCGGCACTCCGCCCGAGGCCCTCGCCACCGTTGCCGCGACCATCCGCAACAACGGCCACGTGAACCCCGAGGCGTGCTACTTCGGGCGCGGCCCCTTCAACGTGCAGGACATCCTCGACAGCCGCATGGTCGCCGACCCGTTCCACCTCCTCGACTGCTCCATGACCGCGGAAGGCGGGTGCGCGCTCGTGCTCGCGCGTGGCGACATCGCGCGCGATCTCGCGCAGGAGCCGATCTGGCTGCTCGGTGGCAACACCGACCACTTCGGGCCGTCGTACCAACACCCGCCGGCGTGGGATCTCGGCGGCAACGCGCGCGCCGACCTGGTCGACGGCACGGTCGGGCGCCGGGCCATGGAGACCGCGTGGTCGATGTCGGGACTCGGACCCGACGACGTCGACGTGTGTGAGCTCTACGACCCGTTCTCGTTCGAGATCATCCGCCAGTTCGAGGCGTTCGGCTTCTGCGCCGAGGGTGAAGGCGGCGACTACGTGATGAGCGGCGTGATCGAACCTGGCGGCAAGCACCCCGTCACCACCGACGGCGGGCTCATGTCGTTCAGCCACGGCGGCGCCACGGTGCAGTTGCTCCAACGCGTGATCCGCGGCGTGCAGCAACTGCGCGGCGGGTGTCCGACCATGCAGGTCGACGGCGCCGAGGTCGCGTTGTGCAGCGGGGGCGGTGCCGGTGCGCTGTTCACCGACGTGATGTTGTTGGGGAGGGAGCAACCATGAGCTCGAGTGGAATTCCGGACGCGATCGCGATCACGAACCTGCTGTACCGCTACGCCGAGCTCATCGACGCGGGCGACTACGAGGGGATCGGTCAACACCTCGCGCACGCGGTGATCACCACCGACGGATCCGACCACGAGACGCTCGGGGCCGACAAGGTGGCGGCGATGTACCACGCGACCACCCGCAAGTACGAGGACGGCACGCCGCTCACCAAGCACGTGATCACGAACCCGATCGTCGAGGTGGCCGACGACGGCCTCACCGGCAGGTGTCGTTCGTACTACACCGTGTTCCAGAAGGCGGGCGACGAGCCCCTCCGGCCGATCATCAACGGGCACTACCGCGACGAGTTCGAGAAGGTCGACGGCGAGTGGCGCTTCAGCCGCCGCCACATGGGCGTCGACCACATCGGTGACCTGTCCCTGCACCTGCTGATCGACTTGGGTTAGCTCCTCCAGACGACGAGGTCGCGTCGACGCGACGAGTTCGACGCTGGTCCCGCAAATCCGCCCGCGCGACCTGCACCACTGCGCGAGTGTTGATCGCCATGAGCGGAGCCCGATTGCTGCTGACCTGCGGGCTGCCGGGCGCCGGGAAGACGACACTCGCACAGCAACTCGCTGCGGACCGGGACGCCCTGCGCCTCACGAAGGACGAATGGCTCTGGGCTCTCGGCGCCAGCCCCTGGGACGCGCCGACCAACGACACGGTCGAACGCGAACTCTGGCGCATCACCCAAGAGGTCCTGCGCCTGGGCGTCAGCGTCGTCCTCGATTTCGGGCTCTGGGCTCGGGTCGAACGCGACGAGATGCGAACGGTCGCGCGCGGCCTTGGCGTCGGCGTCGAACTGCACTACCTCGACCCGCCGATCGACGAGCTCTGGCGGCGCATCCGGATCCGCAACACGAAGCCGCCCTGGGACCGCGAGCCGATTCTCCTCGACCACCTTCTCGAGTGGGCCGCAACCTTCCAAGAACCCGACGCCGAGGAGCTGGCCCTGTTCGATGCTCCGATCGACCGGCGCTGAAGCGAAGGGGCGTGGGCGGCGCAGAGGTCCGAAGGATGCCCGGGACCTCCACCCTCGAGCCCTCCGTTCCAGTCCCGGCCGTGATCACATGCGTCCGTCCGACCGACAGACACCCATGGCGGCGTTCGCTCGCCGCCGGCACCGATGGCCAGCCAGCGTCGGCACGTCCGCCGATGACACACGTGCACCCGTGCCACCTGATGCGCCTGGCGAAAGGTCAGGCGGCGGGCTGTCGACCAGCCGGTCGACAGCCTTGGCGCGACCGGACACGTAGGTCGTGGGGGCGTCCATGCCCCGTGCGCACGATGCTCGAGGCACGCAAGGTGCGATCGGAGGTCGGGCTGGCATTGAAGCAACCGACGATGGTCACTCGTGCACGGAGAAACCGCCGCGCAGCCCACAGCGGCTCGACCAGCACGCGGTTTGCCGATGCGTCTTCCACAACGACGTACTGCGTTCCGTCGGGATCATCGAATGCTCGGAGCCTCCCCTGGGTCCGGACGATGGACCCGTCGAAATGGTCCTGCTCGGACGTGAGTCGCGCCAGAGACACGCTTTCGATGTCGGCGCTCGATCCGCAGGCGGTGACGAGCGCGGCCAGTACCAGGCACACGACGACCAGCAGACGGGCATGGGTGACAGATCGAGCTGACACGACGTGCTCACGCTATGACTCGCGCGAGCGCTCTCGGAGGGGCGCGAGTGCGTCGCGCATCTGGGCGAGGAAGGCGTTCGGATCGGCTGCCTTCTTCGCCGAGGTTGCGGCGTCGGTCTCCGTCGCGTACGACACGTAGTCGTCGCACTCGGTTGCCGCGACGATCGCCGCGGCAACGGTCTCCGGGGTGGCTGCGGTGGGACCGGGCGGCAGGGGTGGGTCGTTGCCGTCGCGCGGCGCGGAGAACTCGGTGCTCGTGGTGCCGGGCACGACGAGGTGCGCACGGACTCCGGTGCCGGGCAGCTCGACGTAGAGCGCCTCGGTGAACAGCTCCAGCGCGGCCTTCGACGCCGAGTACGCCCCGACGCCGAACGCCACGAGGTGCACGCCCATGGACGACACGTTGACGACGTCGCCACGCCCGCGCTCGATCATCCTCGGCAACACCGCAAGAGTGAGGCGCACGGGCGAGAAGTAGTTCGTCGCCATGACGCCCTCGGCGTCGGCCGCGGTCATGGTGGTGGTGCGGCGCCGCTTGGGCACGCCGGCGTTGTTGACCAGCACATCGATGCCGCCGAGCTCGTCGTCGGCCCGCGCCGCGAACGCGTCGAGCGGTTCGAGATCCGCGAGGTCGACGGTCCACGCCTTCCCACCTGGGAGATCGGCCAGCACCTCGGCGAGGCGGTCCTCGCGGCGCGCGCAGATGCCCACGGTGTCGCCACGCGCAGCGAACGCACGTGCGGTGGCTGCGCCGATGCCCGACGACGCGCCCGTCACGAGGACGTTCACGCCTGATCTCCGAAACGGGGGTACCTCAACTCGAACGCAGCGCGCAGGCCGTCCTTCCAACCCACCGTGCACGGTCCTGTGATCGCGGCGCGGGCGGTGGCGTCGGCGATGGAGCCGCGCAACGTACCCGGCGTCTCCACCACGTCGACGGGGACCTCGTGGCCCACGAGCTCGGCGAAGCACGCGCACCACTCCTGCACGGTCACCGCGTCGTCCCCGCCCCAATTCACGATGCGCGCCGGTACCGTCGCCGCCTCGAGCAGCGCGGCGGTCTGCTGGTTGATGTCGTCCTCGTGGATCGGCATGTACGGGCACGGGTCCCAGCGGGTGGTGACCCGCTCGCCCGCGACCGCGGCGTCGAGGTGGTACACGGGCAGGCCACCGTTGGGTCCGTACGACGCGTTCATTCGGGCGATGATGACGGGCAGGTCGTAGAGGCGGGCGCACGTGCGCGCCACCGCCTCCTGCGCGATCTTCGACATCGAGTACGGCGGTGAGAGCGCCGAGTTGACGTCACCGAGCGGGTCGGTCTCGACGTAGACGTGCAGCGGGTCGTCCTGCGGCTTGTAGACGGAGTGCGTCGACATGACCAGCGCCGCCTTCGCCGTCCGCGTGTGCGCGAGCAGCAGCCCGGTGCCCTCGGCGTTCACGGTGATGGCGTGGTCGTACTCGAGTCCGGGGCCCTGGTACGCGGCGAGGTGCACGACGTAGGTGAAGTCGTCGGGCACGCCGGTGAAGTCTCCCGCGGCGATGTCGCACGCCACGGTCGTGACACCGAGCGCGTCCACGCGCGCACGGTCGCCGGCACCCGAGAACCGTGCGATCCCCCACACCTCGTTGTCGGCGGCGAGGTACCGCGCCAACGGGAACGCGATCTGCCCGGCAGGGCCGGTGATGAGGACCTTCTCGCCCGACAGCACGGTCCGGGACGCTACTTGTCGTTCGGAGGTAGCGTCGGCCGTATGGCACGTCTGGGACCCTGGCAGCCCGCGACCGCCGACGAACGGCTCGACCGGCTGGAATCGTTGGCCGAGATCCAGCAGCTCCCGGTGCGCTACGCGCTCGCACTCGACTCGCGAGACATGGACATGATGGTGTCGCTGTTCACCCCCGACGTGCGCGTCGGTCGCGAGGAACGCGGTCGCGACGCGCTGCGCGCCTGGTTCGTGAAGACGCTGAGCGAACCGAAGGTGTCGGTGCACTTCGTGGGCAACCACATCGTCGACTTCGACGACGCCGAGCACGCGGTGGGGATCGTGTACTGCCACGACGAGCTCGGCCGTCCGAACGGCGGGTGGGACGAGGGCATGCTGCAGTACTGGGACACCTACGTGCGGGTGGACGGTCCTCAAGGCCGGGAGTGGTGCTTCGACCGGCGCAAGTTCCTGCGCTGGTACATGGTCGACGCGCTCGAACGTCCCGCCCACGGTGCCGGCGTGGGCGCCGACCACGACGCACTCACCACGCAGCAGCTGCCGGACGCGTTCGACTCGTGGCGCCGCTTCTGGGACGAGGTCGGCGTCGACCCGCTGACCGGCTAACGGCTCAGAGCACAGGCGCGCAGTCGCTGCCGCCACCGGGCGCGGGCCGGTGGAGCACCGCGCGCGTGGGGGCGAGCACGACCACTTCGGCGTCGTCGTCGGCGCGCACGACGTCGGCGTCCACGATCAGGCTGAAGCCGCCGCGTTCGGGTGGCGGCCACAGGAGCGCGACCCTCGGGCGGGCGGTCGCGTTGCGGCGCGTCGTGCCGCCCGACGCGATGACGAGCTGGTCGCCGTCCCAGCGCACCGGCACCGCGACGCTGTGCGATCGACCGTCGTCGCTCACCGTGAGCAGGTACGCGTCGGTCGTGAATTCCTCGATCTTGGCCCGCAGCTCGTCGAGTCCGACCGCGATGCTCATGGGCGCTCCATCACGAGGCTGGTCGCCACGGTTGCATCCACGGGGTCGCCGGCCACCCCTCGGCTGCAGCCATGATCGGGAACGCCGTACCGCCGTCGACGACTTCGCGGATCATGTCGGCGTGGCCGGCATGGCGGGCGATCTCGGCGACCAGGTGCATCAGCACCCACCGTACCGACCAGGCGTCGAGATCCTGCGGGTACCACGGCACGCCCTGTGGCACCGGCACCCGCCGCCCCAGGTCGGGGATGGCGCGGACCACACGATCGGTCTCCTCTCCCACCGCCACCGACGCCGCGAGCACCTCGGCGAGGCTCTCGTCGGCTCGCATCGCGAACGCATCGGCGTAGTCGTCGTTGGCGGTGGCCGGCCGCTCGCGGTCGCGGATCATGTCGAGCCAGTTGTGCTCGACGAACGTGACGTGCTTGATCAGGCCGCCGACGCTGAGCGGGCTCGGCTCGACCGCGGCCAGCCGCGCCTGGGCGTCGGTCAGCCCGTGGGCAGTGAGGCGGATGACCTCGCGCTGCTGGGCGACGTATCCGAGCAGGAGGTCGTGCTCGTCGGAGTGGAAGGGCGCCTGTCCCGGCATCTGAGAGCCTTTCGTCGTCGGCATCACGAGGGTGCCCCTTGATGCGGTCAGATCGTGTCCTCGTTCGTGGGTGACGGATAGGGACAGTGCCGACACCCCGATCCACAACATTCGCCGCGCGCCCACAACTCGGCCGCGGTGAACACGAAGAACCCGGTGTCGGGGTCGACGTAGCCCGGCTCACCGGCGGCGACAGCGCGGTCGTGCGCCTGCTGCACCGCGTCGCTCACGTGGGCTTCGACCCGATCAGCGCGAACAGCCCCTTCGGGAGCTCGTGCTCGCCGAAGGAGCGCCGCATCACGACCTCGACACCTTCTGGTGCGAGCAAGGCTGGAACCGCGGACACGTCGAGCAACACGTTGTCGTGGCGCTCGTCGTCGCGTCGCCACGTGCCGTCGTCGTTGCGCACGAAGGTGGTCATCTCCCGCACGAACGCGTCGCGCTCGGGCACCGAGTAGCGCGAGATGATCGCCCAGTCGTCACCGATCCGGGCCTGCTCCGGCTGGTCGACTCGCAGCTCACCCCACTCGAAGTCCTCGAGGTCGGTGGCCATGACCCCACCCGGACGCAGCGCGCGCGCCAGCGCGACGAGCGCCCGCTCGATCCCGGCGCGCGTCGGCAGGTAGTTGAGCGGATGGCCGATCCCCACGATCGCGTCGGCGGCGGGCACCGGGTCGTCGGGCAAGGTCAGGAGGGCGAACTCGTCAGCACCCGGCGCGGTCTCGCGCGCGAGCTCGAGCATCGCGGCCGACGCGTCGGTGGCGAGCACGCGGAACCCGGCGTCGACGAGGAAGCGGGTGAGCAGGCCACTCCCGCATCCGATCTCGAGCACCAGGCCGTCGCGCTCGCGCACCGGCGCCAACAGCTCGATCAGGTCGGGTGCACACCCGTCGGCGTGGAAGCCGAACCCCCGGTGGTGCACCAGCGCGAGATCGCGTCGGTAGTAGGGCGACTCGTAGGTCATGCCAGCTCCAGTGCCAGTTCGACGGCGGCCTCGGGATCGGGCGCCACGACGACGTCGTCGAGGTCCCACGTACCGATCCCCACCACCGGTACGCCCGTGCGCAACGCGAACGCGATCTCCGACAGCGTGCCGTACGCGCCGCCCACGGCGACGACCGCGTCGGCGGCGCGCACGACGAGCGCGTTCCGCATCTCCCCCATCCCCGTGGTGAGCGCGATCGTCACGTGCTCGTTCGCCTCCGCCCGATCCGTCCCGGGGAGGATTCCGAGCACCGTCCCTCCCGCGCTCGCGACGCCGGCTGCCACCGCCTCCATCACGCCACCGAGTCCACCGCAGACCACGATCGCGCCCCGTTCCGCGAGCAACCGACCAACCGCTACGGCGCTCGCCGACTCTTCGGCCGTCGCCTCGCTCGGCCCGATCACCGCGACGTAGCGCTGCCCACTCACCCCTCCGACCCTACGCCCGTCGGCGTCCGTCAGCCCGGGGGAATGGCCCAACACCGCGCGTCGGCACGCGGGACGACGCCCCCTTGACCGCTTCCGATTCACTCCCGTTGCCCGGCTCGCGCGCGCCGTCCACGCGTGGGGGGCATCGCACCGCGTGCACGTGAACCGGTCGGGCGACGGCGGCTCGCACTTCCACCTGTGGTGCTGCGGCCGACCGTTCGGCGATCCGCAGATGATCGGCTTCTGCCTGCCGCTGTGGGCGATGACCCTCCCGTCCACTCCCGACGACGAGTGGAACCGCAACCTCGCGCGCATGGCCGGCCCGCTCGCACGGGGTGGGGGTCAGGCGATGCGCTGACGCGCGTCAGCCGGCTCCCGTCGACCCGCGCACGAACGTCGTATCGTTGAGTCGCACGAGGAGCGCGCGCAGTTGCGCGAAGGCCCGGTCTCCGAGTTCGCTCGCGAGCTCCGACTCGATGTCGGCGACCGTGGCCCTGACCGTCTGACGCACTGCCTCACCGCGCTCGGTGAGCTCGACGCGTCGAGACCGACGGTCGTCGGGGTCGTCGGCCCGGCGCAGGTACCCGGCGCGCTCGAGCCCGCCCAGCAGGTAGTTGACGGCCTGTTTGCTCATCCCGAGGTCCGCCGCGATGTCGGAGGGTCGACGTCCCTGCGGCCCGGGCCAGCGCCACACCGCCATGTGCGCATCGGCGAAGTCCGTGAAGCCGGAGTCCTGGAGGTCCGCGATGATCCGCCGATGCACGGCGTCGACGGGGACACGCATCAACGCACCGATCAGCGGCGGGGGCAGGTCGTCGGCAGGCAGAGCCATGATAAAGGGACTTTACAACTGGCGGCGGTGCGGGTATGATGATCAAGTACCTTTACTATCGAGGGGGAGCCATGAGCGACCACACCACCATCGGGCTGGGCGACATCGAAGTGCGCTTCCTCGTGGAGTCCGACGAGTCTCACGGCGCGGCGACGGTCTTCGAGTGCGAGATCCGTCCGCGCGCCAAGGTGCCCGCACCCCACAGCCACGACGGCTTCGAGGAGACGGTCTACGGCCTCACCGGCGTCACCACCTTCACCGTCGACGGCGAGACGAGAGACCTCGGGGTCGGCGACGCGCTCTGCATCCAGCGCGGTCAGGTCCACCAGTTCGTGAACGACGGCGCGGTCGACTCGTGCTTCCTCTCCGTCGCCACGCCCGGCGTGTTCGGGCCCGACTACTTCCTCGAGATCCGCGACGTGCTCGCAGCCGCGACCGGCGGTCCCCCCGACCTCGGCGCGCTGATGGAGGTCATGCAGCGCCACGGTCTCACGCCGGTTGCGCCGGCGCCGACGACCTGATCATCGAGGCGCGCCCTGCTCCAGGCTGCGTGAGCGCACGCGGGCGCCGGGATGGGTCGCCGTCATTCGTGGAGGTCGAGCTGCTCGGGCCGGATGCGGGTCGCCACGCGGCCCTCGGTGTCCATCTGCGACTCGAGGTCGTCGGGAGCGGGAGAGATTCCGAAGCCGGCGAGGATGGCGGCGTACGCGGCAACGCGCTCGGGCCCCGCTTCGAGCAGTTCGGCGTGGCCGTAGACGGTGAGCGCACGGCGATCGTCGGTGACCACCAACGCGACGCGGGCCTGGCGCGAGATGTTGTGTCGCTTCGCGCTGCCGCGGCGGAACGTCACGAGCAGGTGCTCGCCGTCCCAGACGTAGGCGACCATCGACGCCTGCGGGCTGCCGTCCTTGCGACCGGTCGCGAGGACCGCCCACTGGTGCCCGGCGAGGAACTCCTGCTGCTCGGGGGCGATGTCCATCGATTGCTCCTGACTGCGTCCGTCACGATGCGACGGCGAACGCCTCGAGATGGTCGGCGACTTCGTCGAGCAGCTGCGGCTGTCCGGCGAGGTAATGGGTGGCGCCCTTCACGGCGTGGTGCTGCTCGCGGTGGCCGGCGGCGGCAGACCACGCTGCGATGTCGCTCGGGTACACGGCCTGGTCGGCCGTGTACTCGAGCTGGAGCACCGGCACCGACGTCGCCGCGAGGTTGGCGGGTCCGTCGGCGCGGCTGGCCGACGACCACTGACTCAGCCAGCTGGTCAGCGTGCTGTAGCGCCCGAGGCAGTTGGGCCCGTAGTTCACCGCGCGCGGGTCACCCCGGTTGCCGCCCGGCTCGCGATCGTTGGCGTCGATCGTCACGTCGACGAAGCGCGGGTCGGCATAGGTGCGGTGCACCACGAGCGCTTCGTCGCGCGGGCCGTCGGGTCTCGAGCGCAGGAAGGCGAGACGGCGCGTGACGTACGCCATGATCGCGTCGTGCCGCGCCCGCTGTCGGGTGCGGACGCGGTTGACGAAGACATCCTCGAACGGCACGGTGCGCCCGGCAGCGTAGATGTCGAGGTCGGGCAGGGCCGCGAGCGGGTCTCGCTCGTCGACGACCGACGCGTCGAGCCATCGGCCGAGGAGATGCGGCCGCCCGGGGTGCGCGGCGGCGAGGGCGATGGCGTCGGCCGGAGGCAGTTGTGAGGGATCGAGCGCGACAGGATCACCGGCGGGCGTGGCCTCGATCGTGAGCCGCTCCGCCTGCGACTGGTACAGGCACGCGAGGGCAGCCCCGCCCGAGTTGCCCACCAGCGTCAGGTGCTCGACTCCGCGCCGTCGCATGAACGCCACCCCAGCTCCCAGGTCCTGGATGACCCGCTCCATGACGAGGGTGGTGTCGTTGTTGACGTACCGCGAGTTCAGGGCGAGCACTTGGACGCCGCGCCGCACGAACGCGTCGAGGAGGTAGTGACCCATGAAGTTGCTCGCAGGGTGCATGACGATCATGCCCACGCGCGACCTCGCGGGGCCGACGAGAGCGCCGTAGATGCGCGGCCGTGCCATCTGCAGGCCTGATTGGCTCTCGAGAGCGGCGCCCTGCGGCACGTCGATGACGACGAGCGTGCGGTCGGAGCTCAGCGGACGACCTCGTGTGCGGCGCGGGCCGCGCCCAGCGTGTCGTGCGCGGCTGTCGCCATGTCGACCAGCGTGCGCTCGGACGCGGTGACGCTCACCAGTTCGAGGCGGATCCCGTTGGGGTCGAAGAAGTAGACGGAGTCGAACCAGCCGTGATCGACGATGCCCACGGTCTCGACCCCCTCGAGGGCGAGACGATCAAGGGCCGACTCGAGCGCGGTGCGACCGTCGACGCGCAGCGCGAGGTGGTTGACCCACGGCGGGGTCGCGGGGTCGGGCACGCAAGCGCGACCGTCGAACAGGTCGAAGAACGCGAGCATCGAGCCGTCGCCGAGAGCGAAGAAGATGTGCACGTACGGATGCTCGTCGCCCGTGCTCGGGACTCGGTCGTGCGCAACCGCGACGACCATCGGCAGGCCGAGCACGTCCTCGTAGAAGTGACGCGTCTCCTCGGCATCGCGGCAACGGTATGCGTGGTGGTGCAGTCCGGCGAGCACCGGGAACGCGCCGAGAGCGCGAGCGGCGCCGACGCGCGTCACCAGCGCGTGTCCGCGGACCAGGCACCGGTGCGCAGGTCGAGCTCTTCGTCGGGCCCGGCCTCGTCGGGGTGCAGGTGGATGCGCACCCACTCCACGACGTCCTCGTCGGCACCGTGGACCGTGAACGTGGCCACCAGCACCGGATCCGACAGCGTGATGCCGAGGTGCTCGGCGACGCCGACCGGCGCGTGCATGGCTTGGACCCTCCGTCGCAGCGACGCGACCTCGACCCCTTCGGCGGCGAAGATCGCGGTCATCGGCAGGCTCGCCAAGCTGCGCTCGCTGTGGCGCTGACCCTGTTCGACGCGCTGCACGTTGTGGGTAACGCTGTGTGGACGGCCCTCGAACGTGCGCAGGCGCCGGCACTGCCACAGCTCGCTGCCGGGCGGCATGCCGAACGCCCGACACGCGTCGGCGGGCGCCGTGGCGAGCGAGGCGTCGAGCACGGCGTAGCGGTACGGACGTCGTCGTCCCACGGGCACGAGCGGCGGGCCCGGTGCCGGCGGCGCCTCGGGATCGACGATCACCCGCGTGCCGCGGCCCCGGCCTCGGGCGACCCAGCCGTCGGACACCAGCCGGGCGAGCGCCGCCCGGCTCGTGACCACGCTGACACCGAATCGTGCCGCCAGCTCCGTCTCACCCGGCAGGGTGCTTCCCGGCCACAGCCCGTCGGCGATCTCCCGTCGGAGTTGCACGTAGACCTGGTGGTGCAGGGGCACCGCGGCATCGAACGCCGACACCGTAAGACTCATGAACCTATGAGTATCAGGTTCTTCGCGATCCGTCAACCACGTGAGCGCCCACCTCCGGTCACGCGCTGCTCCGGACAACGCGCGAGCACGCGTGCGATTGCGTCGTGCTCGGCCTGCGTCACCGACAGCTTCCACTTCGCTTTCACCGCCACCTGACGGGCGACGAAGCGGCAGCGGTACGAGCGCTGCGGCGGGAGCCAGGTGGCCGCGTCGCCGTCGCTCTTCTGCGCGTTGGTCGGACCGTCGACTGCCAGCAGGTTGAGCGGGTCGTTGGCGAACGCGCGCCGACGCGTCGCGTCCCACTGCGCCGCGCCCTTCTGCCACGCGTCGGACAACGCCACCACGTGGTCGATCTGCACCGCGGCCGCGTCGGCCTTTGCGAACACGAGCCACCGGCCGGTGTACGGATCGCGCAGCACACCCGCGATCACGACGCAGCCGTGCGTGCCCGAGCGCCATCGCTTCCCACCGAGGTCACGGTTCAGCACGTCGTCGCGTGTGTCGCAGCCGTTGCGGTCGACGTCGGCCCACGCCGGGCCGAACTGCTCACGCGCATATCCGGTCTTCGGGCCGCGACCCTTCACCGCGAGCGTCGCCAGTACGTCGGCGGCCCGCGACGACGAGGTGGCCGCGCTCGCGGGCGAACCCGTGCCCGCCCCGAAGACGACGAGCAGCGCGACGAGGACCGACGAGACAGTGCGCAACGCTCAGGTGAAGTCGGAGCCGCCGTCGACGTTGATGTTGGCGCCGGTCATGTAGCTGTTGCGACGCGAGCCGACGAACGCGATCACCGCGCCGATCTCCTTGGGATCACCCGCTCGCGGCATCTGCGCCGGGTGGCCGAAGTCCTCGGAGATGGCGCGCATCGCGTCGTACAGGTTGGTGGGATCGACGTTGCGTTCGGGCGGCAGCGACTCGATGTACGTGAGCAGCCCCTCGGAGAGGAACGTGCCCGGCGACACCGTGTTCACCAGGATCTCCTCGGGTGCGAGGTGCAGCGAGAGGTTCTTGCTGATGCTGGTCAGCGCCGACTTGGCCGCGGTGTACGCGATCAGGCCCGCGGTCTGGCGCTTCGTGGAGTGTGCGGACACGTTGACGATGCGTCCCCACTCGGCTGCCCGCATCATCGGGAGACACGCACGCACGCAGCGCACCGCACTCAACGCCCCGATCTCGATCGCCTCGAACCACGCCTCGTCGGTGACCTGCTCGACGTTGCCCTGGCTCCCGGGGCCGACCGCGTTCACCAAGGTGTTGACCGTGCCGCCCCAGCGCTCGCCGATGGTCGCGAAGGCGGCCTCGATGGACTCCGCGTCGCTCAGGTCGGTCTGCACCGCGATCGGGTCGGGACTCCCGAGCGCGCGCAGCGATGCGAGCGCCTCGTCGAGCGGGCCCTGGCGTCGCGCGAGGACCGCGACGTTGGCGCCGTCGTCCGCGAAGCACTCCGCGGCGGCGAGGCCCATCCCCTTGGTGCCGCCGGCGACGACGACGTTTGCTCCTGCAAGTCCGAGATCCATCTCACGGAACCTAGCGGTGGTGCGCTGGACGGTGCCCGCCTGGCGGGCAACACTCCTCCCCATGCGCCGGCGCACCAACGAGGTCGAGATCGAACGCGATGTCAAGGTGGAGATGCCCGACGGCGTCGTCCTCCTCACCGACGTGTACCAGCCGGTGGGGATCGACGACGCACCCACCCTGCTCGAACGCACGCCGTACGGACGCCAGGCGATCGCGTCGGCCATGGGCCCCGAGTTCGCCGCACGCGGCTACCGCTACCTGATCCAGGCCTGCCGCGGCACCGACGGCTCGGGCGGTTCGCACAGCTACTTCGACGAGGCGCCCGACGGTCGCGCCACCGCCGACTGGATCGCCGAGCAGCCCTGGTTCGACGGCCGCCTCGGCAGCTACGGCGCCAGCTACATGGGCTTCACGCAGTGGGCGTTGGCATCGACCCGACCGCCCCACCTGCAGGCGATGGTCGTCGCGCTCTCGACCTCGGTGCGAAAGTTCTCGTGGTACCCGGGCGACTCGCTCGCGCTCGAGGTGATCATCCCGTGGGACCTCGGCGCGGTGCAGTTCAACAGGTCGAGCAGCGGCAACATCGTCGACGACGTGACGCCCGAGGCGGTCGAACGGCGCATGGCCGAACTGCGCGCCGGCTTCGATCACCTCCCGCTGGGGGACGTCATCCGTCACCTCACCGGTGAGGATCTGCCGCTCTACCACGATCAGCTCGCGCACGGTGGGCGCGACGACCCGTTCTGGGCCGCGGTCGACTTCCGCGAGATGCTCACCGACTGGGAGATCCCGATCCTGCTCGTCGACGGCTGGCACGACTACCCGCTCCCCGGCGTGCTCGCCGACTACGCGGTGCTGCGTGACGCCCCCGCCCCGGTGCACCTGCGCGTCGGCGCCGGCGGCCACCTCGGGGGTGGCGGCGAGGGTGGGATGACCGACGCGCCGATCGACTGGTTCGACACGTACCTCCGCGACGTGCCCGACCTCCTCTCCACGCAGCCTGTGGCCCTGCACGTGCAGGGTGAGGGCGGCTGGCGCGAGTTCGACGACTGGCCGCCGCCTGCCACGCCCACCGAGTGGTTCCTCCACGCCGACGGGCGTCTCACGATCGACCCGCCGACGAGCGCGTCCGAGCCCGACCGCTACCGGTACGACCCCGAAGATCCGACGCCGTCGACCGGTGGCATCGGCATGCTCACCGGGGGCGCGATCGACAACCGCGGGCTCGAGGCACGCGACGACGTGCTCGTGTTCACCGGCGACGCGCTCGCCGACGAGCTCGTGCTCGTCGGGCCGGTGTCGGCGACGGTGCACCTCGAGTCGGCGCTCGACCACGTCGACGTGTTCGTCCGCGTGTGCGATGTGCACGAAGACGGCACCTCGTTCAACGTGTGCGACGCGCTGCAGCGCTTCACGCCCGAGACCCTCGTGCGTGACGCCGACGGCGTGTTCGCCGCGCACATCGACCTCTGGCCGATCGGACACCGCTTCGCACCCGGGCATCGCCTCCGGGTGCAGGTGGCGAGCGGGTCGCACCCGGTGTACGCGCGCAACCTCGGGACGGGTGAGCCCGCGGAGACCGCGATCGACATGATGACGAACGACGTCGCGGTGCACCACGCGCCCGGGCGTGAGTCGAGAGTGGTGCTCCCGCACCTCTTGTGACCACCTCTGAAGCTGGCGCGGTCGACCTCTCCTGGATTCCTCTCGGCGCGGGCGCGCACGTCGTCAAGACCAGCGGCGCGATCTTCGAAGCACTCTCGGCGATGCTCCAGCGACGACCGCGTTGCGCGCTGTACCACTCGGCGCTGCAGATCGAGGTGCCCGGGGGTCGGTACGTCGTCGAACAGGCACCGGTCGTCGACGCGCACGGTGGCGACCGCGGTGTGGTCGCCGAAGGTCCGGTCGGCACGCGATGGGCGGGTCGGCTCCGCGTGTTCCGCTACGAGGTCCGGTGCTGGCTCGGCGGCGAGATCCCCGACATCCGCGCCGCCATCGGGAGCCCGGTGCGCCTCAGCGACGACCTTGCCGTCGCGCAGCGCGTGCTCGACGTCGTGCGGACGATCCCGACGCCGGTGTGGGGACGCGACGAGCTGCACACCGGCGAGATGTGGAACTCGAACTCGGTCGTCTCGTGGACGCTGACTCGCAGCGGCATCGACCTCACGTCGGTGCAGCCACCTCCGGGTGGACGCGCGCCGGGATGGCACGCAGGTGCCGTCGTGGCCGCACGCGAGCGCGACCGAGACGGCTGCTGATCAGGCGGGCGGGCAGGTCGGGATCTTCTGCGTGCGCAGGTCGTCGCCGACGGCGACGAATGCCGACGACACGAACCCGACCGGCCAGGATCCCGTGACCTTCAGCCACTGCGAGTTGGGACCGTTGGGTGCGTTCACCAGTTCGCCTTCCACCACGCACTCCACGGTGACGTCGCGGCCGGTCTCGACGACCGCGACCGTCGGCACGTTGGTGCCGGGACCTTGGCGCACGTTGAGACCGGTCGTGGCCTTGTAGACGGCCGAGAAGGGAGGCGCAGTCGTGGGCGCGAGGGATGTGCCGGTGCCCGAGCTGCGCCTCGACGACTGGTTGTCGCCGGCGAGCGAGAAGTACGCGGCGGCGAACACGCCCCCGGCGACGACGACGAACAACAGCGTGCCGAACTGGCGCCTCCGACGGCGACGGCGCGCCCGGACCTGCCGTGGGTTGCGCGGCGCGGGAGCCGGCGCGGGCACCGGATCGGGTGCCGGAGCCGCGGCTTCGCCGGAAGGTTCGACCTCCTCGGAACCCTCGTCCACGCGCATGATGGTACGACGCCCACCGTCCTGCATGCGTGTGCGCGGGACGGAGCGCGCGGAGCGAGCGAGCGAGGAGCGTCAGTGAGGCACCATCCCGCCGTCGGCGAGGACGACCTGGCCGGTCATGAAGCTGCCGGCGTCGGACACGAGGAACATGACCGGCCCGATCATCTCGTCGGCGTGCGCGGCGCGGTTCATCGGGCTCGCGGCGGCCATGCGCGCGATGGCGTCGGGTGGGTTGTTGCGCACCATGTCGGTGTCGATGGTGCCCGGCGCGAGCGCGTTGACCCGGATGCCGTGGGGTGCCCACTCCCGTGCCTGGGCGCGGGTGAACGCCATCAGGGCCGCCTTCGCACCCGAGTACATGGACTGCTGGGACGACGCCAGGAACGCGCCGGCCGAGATCACGTTGACCACCGCGGCGTGCTCGCTCGCCTTCAGGTACGGGAGGGCGTACTGCACGAGGAACACCGGGCCCCGGAGGTTGACGTCGTACGACTTGTTCCACGCGTCGACGGTGAACTCCCCGAGCGGTTGCGTGAGCGCGTTGGCAGCGTTGTTGATCACGATGTCGATGCCACCGAAGCGATCGACGGTGGCGTCGACGAGTGCCTGCAGCGCGTCGAGATCGCCCATGTGGGTGGCGACGCCGAGGGCTTCGCCGCCGATGGCGGTGAGGTGCGCTTCGGTCTCGGCGCAGGCGTCGGCCTTGCGGCTCGCGACGACGACCTTGGCCCCGGCACAGACGAGGCCCTCGGCGAGCGAGCGCCCGATGCCGCGCGTCCCTCCGGTGACGATGGCAACCCGGCCGGTCAGGTCGAAGAGCTTCGAGAATTCTCCGCGATTCACCGGGTGCTCGTCATTCGGGTCTCCTCACAGCGGCTTCCATTCGGGCTTCCGGCCGCCGCGGAACGCCTCGGCTGCGGCCGAGAGCTCTCCGGTCTGCGTGCACATCACCTGGGTGCGGTTCTCCATGTCGAGCGTGTGGCGGAAGCTCGGCGAGTCGATGGTCTGCCACATCGTCTCCTTCGTCATCCACACCGCGAGCGGAGAGTGAGCGACGATCTGGCGCGCGGTCTCGAGCGCGCGGTCGACGACGGTGCCGTCGGGAACGACGTCGAGCACCAGCTCCATCTGGCGCGCTTCGGCAGCGTCGAAGATGCGACCGGTGAGCATGAGCTCGGCGGCGCGCGACGCACCGACGAGGCGTGGCAGCAGATAGCTCGTGCCCATGTCGCACGACGACACGCCGAGCGTGATGAACACCGACCCGAAGCGCGCCGACTCCGACGCGAAGCGGATGTCGCACGACAGCGCCATCGCAAACCCGCCGCCGACCGCGGCGCCGTTCACCGCCGCGATCACCGGTTGCCGAAGTCGGTGGATGCGTTCGTGCAACGACGCCAGGTGCTCCTGGGTGAGGTAGATGAGCGGGATCGTGTTCATCCCCTCGGTGCCGGGCGCGCCGTGCTCGCCCTCGACACCCTTGAGGTCGTCGCCCGCACAGAACCCGCGACCAGCGCCCGTGAGGATGACGGCACGCACGTCGCGGTCGCCGTTGATGCGATCGAAGGTGGCGTGCAACTCGGCGATCAGCCCTTGGCTGAGCGCGTTGAGTCGCTCGGGGCGGTTCATGGTGACGAGGACGATCCCGGGTTCGAGCTCCTCGGTGAGCACCAGCGACATCAGTGGCCCCCTTCGAGTCCGGCGGCGACGAAGTCGACCAGGATCGCGGCACGTTCGGCAAGTGGTGCGGGGAGGCGGACCACGTCGGAACCGGGCGCACACGTCGGCGTGCGGAGCCCGACGATGATCGTCTCGATCGCGAGCTCGAAGCGTGCCGCGAACACGTCGTCCGGCAGGTGTGGCAGTGCTGCCCGCGCGAGGTGCGACCAGTCGCGCTCGTCGTCGGCGTGTTCGCTCATGAACGCGAGCGCGGGCGACCGATCGAGCCAGAGGGCGTGCATGAGGTCGACCCACCGCTGCGCGTCGGGACCTTCGGCTTCCACCATCCCGACGTACGCGCCCACGAGACCGGCCACGACGTCGCTGATCGTCGGCGGCGTCGGTGCGTCGCGCAGTGCCTGCAGCGCAGCGCGACGACGAGCCGCGAGGTCGCCGGCCCGGCGGGCGATCACCGCGCCCACCAGCGCATCCCGGGAACCGAAGTGGTAGTGGATGGCAGCGCCGTTCTGCCCCGCGGCGTCGGTGACGTCGCGCACGGAGACCCCGAGGCCGCTGCGCAGGAACAGCTGCTCGGCCACGTCGAGCAGCTGCACCGCCGTCTTCGAGGTGGGTGTCGTCGAGGTCGTGACGGCCATCGCCTTGCACCCTAACCAGGTGACGTGGAAGAGTTCAAACACTGTTTGAATCGGAGGGGGACCAGACCCATGGCCGAGTTGCGGTTCGACGGCAAGGTGGCGATCGTGACCGGCGGCGGTCGGGGGCTCGGGCGGGCCTACGCCCGCCAGCTCGCCTCCCGCGGATGCCAGGTGTTGGTGAACGACCCGGGGGTCGCGACCCATGGCGTCGCCACCGACGAGGCGGCAGCCGACGACGCCGCCGACGAGATCCGCTCCGACGGTGGCATCGCGGTCGCCGACCGCAACACCGTCATCGGCGACGGCGCCGCGGTGATCGTCGAGCATGCGCTCGACGAGTTCGGCCGCGTCGACATCGTCGTCAACAACGCGGGCATCTCCGGTGGCGGTCCGTTCGACGAGATGCCGGCGGAGTACTTCGACCTGCTCGTCGACACGCACTACGGCGGAGCGGTGCGCGTCAGCCGTGCCGCGTGGCCACACCTCAAGGCGTCGGGCGCGGGCCGCGTCGTCAACATGTCGTCGGCCTCGGTGTTCGGCACGCCGTTCACGAGTCCCTACGTGTCGAGCAAGGCCGGGATCTTCGGGTTGACGCGCGCGCTCGCCGCCGAGGGCCGGTACTCGGGCATCAACGCCAACTCGGTGATGCCACAGGCCTTCACCCGCATGACCGCCCAACTTCCCGATGACGACGGCTTCCGCACCTTCCTCGAGACGTACTTCCCACCCGACAAGGTGGCCCCGTTCGTGGCGTTCCTCGCCCACGAGAGCACGACCATCAGCGGCGAGACCTTCTCGGTCGGTGCCGACCGCGCGGCTCGGGTGTTCCTGGCCGAGTGCGCCGGCGTGCAGGGCGACGGCACCCCCGAGAGCTACGCCGCACAGGCCGACGCACTCCTGTCGATCGAGGGCTGGGAAATCCCGTCGGACATGATGGACGAGGTGCGCTACTCCTCCGATCACCTCGGCCGAGAGATCCAGTCCGCCTACGCCCGCGTCGCCGCGCAGCACGGTCGATGAGCGAGCGTGGCCCGGCTCGCCGAGGGTGGAGCAGCTGCCGTCAGCGCGAGGAGCGGACAGGATGACCGGGTACGAAGCCGTGCTCTGGGACTATGGCGGCATCTTCACCGCGTCACCGTTCGCCGCCGCGCACGCGTACGCGCGCTCGCAGGACGTGGATCCGGCGCGCATGGTCGAGATCGTGTTCGGGGCGTACGACTCCGACACCGATCACGCCTGGCACCAGCTCGAACGGGGTGAGATCTCGTTCGTCGACGCCCTCACGCAGATCAAGGCCGCGGCCGAGGCCCACGGGTTCCGCTTCGACACCGGGGAGATGTTCTCGATGATGGTCACCGACGAGATCGACCGCGGACTCGTGGTCGAAGCGGTGCGCATGGTGCGAGCACGAGGGATGAAGACGGCCATCGTCACGAACAACATCCGCGAGTACGGCGACGCGTGGCGGGGGCAATTCCCGCTCGACGAGTTGTTCGACGCCATCATCGACTCGTGCGAGGAGGGCGTGCGCAAGCCCGACCCCACGATCTTCCACACCGCGCTCGAGCGCGTGGGCGTGACCGATGCATCGCGCGCCATCTTCCTCGACGACTTCCCCGGCAACGTCGACGCCGCCCGCGCCCTGGGCATGCACGCCATCCTCGTGGGCGAAGACCCCGCCCCCGCGCTCGACGAGCTCCTGTCCCTCGTCTGACCCAGCGCTTCGGCGTCGACGCATCGTCGTTGCCGGATAGGTCAGAATTCGTTGCGGCGGCGGAGGTGATGCGGACGGCCGTCGGGGTCGAGGAAGGCGGCGTGGATCGCGCCGCGGCCGATGCGGCGGGTCCCGCGCACGCGCTCGAACGGGTGCTCGCGCAGATGCCCGGGCGGACGTTCACCGACTCGGTCGAGGCGATGCCAGGAGTCGAGCGCGTTGGCGCCCTTGCGCAACGCCTCGAACCACGACGCGGGATCGACGAGGTCGAGGAGGTCGTCGGGTGCGCGGCCGAGGTGCTCAGCGGCGAGGCGGATCCGAGTCTCTCGGGCGAGCACGCGTGCCCCGTCACCCAGCCCGGCGGGATCGGTCGGTGCACGACCGTCGCGCCGGCTGTCGATCACCGAACACGACAGCTCCGAGTCGTGGGTCCATGACCGCCGGTTGAGGTTGTCGGAGCCGATCGCCATCCAGACGTCGTCGACGATGCACACCTTGGAGTGCACGTAGACGGGAGTGCCCTCGCGGTTCTCCAGGTCGTACACCGCGACGCGCTCGTGTCCGACGTCGTGCAGCGCGTCGAGTACGCGCTCACGGCCGATCCGGCTCGCCTCGCCCGAGATCGCGCCGTCGGGGTCTGGGTAGCGCGGGATCACCACCGCGATCTGCAGCTCGTCGTTGCGCGCCAGCGCAGCGCGCAGCGCCTCGGTGGCGGCGAGCGACCACAGGTACTGGTCCTCGAGGTAGACGAGCTTGCGCGCGCGGGAGAACGCCTTCAGGTACGCGCGGGCGATGCTGCGCTCGCCGTTGGGCGCGAACGGATACGCACGCCGGCGCGCCGGGTACGTGCGCAGGACCTGCACCGCGAGCGGACCGTCGGGCTCCGCCGGCCGTGACGGCGGGAGCGCACCCGGCACGTCGGGATGGTCGGCGGCACGGTGCAACGCGGAGCGCAGTGGGTTCCGGGTGTCGAGCGGATTCGGATCGCGCCACCGCTCGGCGAACGACCACGCCAGGTCGTCGACCACCGGTCCTCTGAGCTCGACCTGCAGGTCGTGCCACGGCGGTTGCTCGCCGTAGTGCGAGTCATCGAGCTCGACGACCTGGGGGTCGCCGAGGTGGCGGTGGTCGTCGCCGCGTCCGTGGCAGAGATCGATGCCGCCCACGAACGCGACGTCCCGCGCGGGGTCGGCGTGCTGAGCCACCACCAACTTCTGGTGGTGGCTACCCGTGCGACGCACGCGATGGTCGAGGAACACCTGGCCGCCCGCCTGGTTGATCGCGCGCGAGAACGCGAGGTTCTTCGCTTCGCCGAAGTTGATCGCCTCGGGGTGCGAACGCCACAACAACCCGCGCACGTTGACGCCACGCGCCGCGAGGTCGGCGAGCACCACGCCCACCTCGGTGCCGGGCCCGGCGAGCAGCTCGTCGGGATCACCCTGCCAGTCGGTGAACAACACCCAGTCGTCCGCGGCGCACCCGCAGAGCACCTCGTGCAGTCGCGCGAAGTACGCGGCACCGTCGACGAGCACCTGCCCGTCGTTGCCTTCGGTCCAGGCAGTGCCGTCTGCGTGCCGGCGGTCGATCTCGGTCGCCGGGTTCCCCCGCTCTGCGGGGGTGAGGAACCAGTCGGTGAGTGACATCGTCAGACCGCCGCCCCGGCGCGCTCCCGCACGCTCACGCGGTGCCCGCCAGCGCCGGCGAACCCTGCCCGGACCCCGCTTCGACCTTGGTCTCGTCGCGCGGTTCGGCTGCGCCCGCACGTACCGCTTCGAGCTGAACCGCGATGGCGGCCCCGAACAGGATCGCGACCGACGAGAACAGCGCCCACAACAGGATCGCGATCATTCCCGCGAGCGGGCCGTAGGTGGTGCTGAACGTCGTGCTCGCCTGGAAGAAGAGCCCGAGCCCCAAGGTCACGACCGACCAGAACAGCACCGACACGGTCGACCCGAACGCCAGCCATGACCACGCCGGCTGGTGGCGGTTCGGAGCCCATCGGAACAGCAATGCGATCGCCGCCATCATGAGCACCAGCGCGATGGGCCAGCGCACGGCGTTCCAGATCTGCGTGACGGTGTCGTCGTGCAGGCCCTGGCCGATCCCGTGTCCGAGCGCGAACATCGCGAACGCAGCCGTCGACAGCACCCCCGCGGTGAGCGCGAGCAGCAGCGCACGCCCGTACTTCTGGAGCGTCGGACGGTCCTGCTCGATGCCGTAGAGCCGGTTCAGCGCCCGTTCCATCTGCCCCATGAGCGTCGTTCCGGTGACGAGCGTCGTGACACCGATGACCACCAGGACGAGCTTCTGGCCCGAGGCGCCGGTCGTGTACGCGTGGAAGACCGCCTCGGTGAGCGACTTGCCCGCGGGACCTGGCACCGCTTCCTTGATGACACGGACGATCGTCGCGCTCAGGTCGGTGTCACCCAACCAGGCGGCCAGTCCGACCAGCAGGATGACACCCTGCACGAGCAGGAGCGACGTCACGAACGCCAGCGAGCGGGCGTGACTGAACCCGTCCGACGCGCGGAACCGGACGAACGCGTCCTTCACCAGCCGCCGACGACCATCGCACCGGAGCGTCTCGCGCGCGTCGTCGCCGGTGAGCTCCCACGTCTCGGGAACGAGCTTCGCGACGCTCATGCCGCCTCCTCCGGGACACAGATCGTGACCGCCGCCGGCTCGACCTTGATCTTGAGCTTGCGGACCGGCTTCTCGTCTCCGCCGTCGAGCTCGTAGGGCATCTTGCGATCGAGCTTGATCTTGATCTTCCCGGCCTTGGTGGTCTGCACGAACTTCGAGCGGTCGGCGCTCCCGACCGCGGTGCGCACCAGCGCACGGGTCCACTGGGTGACGCCCTCGGCCGTGATCACCCCGAGCTCGAGGAGCCCGTCCTCGGGATCCGCGTCGTCGAACGCCTCGACGCCGCCGAGCACCTTGCCCACGTTGCCCACCAGGATGCACCCGGCCTTCCCGTCGAACCAGGGGGTCCCGTCGACCTCGATGCGGGCGCGGAACGGCTTCATGGTGAGGTGCTTGGCACCTGTCCACACGTAGGCGGCGCGTCCGAAGCGGTCCTTGAGCGCCCGGTCGGCGTCGCGGATCATGAGGGCGTCGACCCCGGTGCCCGCCATCACGGCAAACCGTTCACCGTTCACCCGACCCACGTCGATCGTTCGATGGGCACCGTGCAACCCCACCTCGACCGCCTGCGCGAGGTCGATCGGGATCTCGAGGTTGCGAGCGAGGAGGTTGCCGGTTCCAGCAGGGAGAACGGCGAGGACCACGGGCGAGGTGCCGACGGCATCGATGCATCGCTGCACCATGCCGTCACCACCCCAGACGAACAGGAGGTCGGCCCCACCGTCGATCGCTTCGCGCACGCAGTCGGGCGCGTACTTGCTCTTGGGCACCTCGTACCACGGTGGATCGTCGATGCCGGCCTCGGCGAGGACCCGCCGCAGCTCGACGAGACCACCGCCGAGCTTCTTGCGGGCGTGTGCGACCACTGCGACTGAAGTCATCGGATCCCCTCCGGAACGAGATGGAGCGATCCGGGGCGAGCCGGCGGATCGTGTTCGAGCGTTCGTCGGTGCGCAGCCGCCAACCCGGCGCGCACCGCGCCGTAGCCGACGACGATGCACCCGGCGCCGATGAGCAGTCCGCTGATCACATCGGTCGGGTTGTGCATCCCGCGGTAGACGCGTGACGTGGCAACGATCAAGGGACCGACGATCGCGAGCGCGAGAACGAGCGCGCGCCAGAGTCGATTGCGCGTGAGCGACCACACGACGACGCACAGCGAGCCGTACAGCGCCATCGACGCCGCGGTGTGCCCCGACGGGAAGCTGTCGGCCACGATGAGGTCTTCGAGGCGCGGCACCGCGGGACGGTTGCGGCTGATGACGTACGTGGCGGTGACGTACACGCCGCCTTCCGCGGCCATCGCGATCACGAGGAGCCCGCACTGCGGCCACGCCCGCTTCACGGCGAGGACGACCAGCGTGATCGCGATCACGACGAACACCGTGACCGTCTCGCCGAAGGAGGAGCCGACCTTCGACAGCGAGTTCCAGGTGTCGGTGCGGCGCTCCGCGAACCAGCGCGCCACGTCGAGATCGCCGTGGCCCAGGCTGTGGCCGACCACGAAATGGGTGACCAGGGCGCCGAGTCCGATCGTCAACGCCGCCAGGACCAACCAGCCGAGGAAACCCACGATCACAGCGGCGATGACCGGATGGACACGTATGCCCGACCTGTTGGGTTCCTCACGGATGGTCACGCCTTGGGTTTCACCGCTCGTCGGGGGCGGTAAACATCAGGTGAACGACGTCACGTCCCCTGGGAGATCGCACTGCTCGTCACCGTCGTCCTTCTCGGACCGGCCCTCGTGGTGGGTGGCCTCTTCGCGTTCGCGGTGCGTCGGCACCCGGGCGTCGACCCTGCGTCGGCACGCGCGGCGAACGTCGTCGCCCACCAGCTCGAAGGCGAAGCCGCACCCGACGGCGGAGCTCCACGCCGACGCCTGCGGTTGCCGGCACGTCTCGACCCGAAGACCGAGACGGGACTCTTGCTCCTGCTCGCGTTGATCGTCCTGATCGTGGGCGGCGTCATCCTCGGCGCACTCGGACTGCTGGTGCGTTCGAACTCGAGCCTCCTGCGCGTCGACAAGTCCGTGTCGCCGTGGGGTGAGGACCACATGACGCCGTTCGCGCAGTCGATGCTCGACTTCGTCACATCGTTCGGGAGCACGGGCGTCATCGTCGGTTGCACCATCGCGGTGTTCGTCGTCGAGATGATCCGGCGACCGAGCCGTTGGCTCCCGCTCTTCCTGATCGCGGTCACCATCGGGCAGACGATCATGAGCACACAGATCAAGAACCTGCTCGACCGGGTGCGACCGACCGCGAACCCGATTGCACACACCCTCGGGCCGTCGTTCCCGAGTGGACACACCACTGGCGCCGCGGCGTGCTTCGCCGCGTTCGCGCTCGTCCTCGGTCGCGGCCGCTCGCGCAACGTGCAGTCCCTCCTCGCCGGCGGCGCAGTGTTCATCGCGGTCGCGGTGGCCGCGTCACGTGTGCTGCTCGGTGTGCACTGGTTGAGCGACGTGATCGGTGGGCTCGCCCTCGGGTGGGGCTGGTTCGCCCTGTGCTCGATCGCGTTCGGGGGACGGATGCTGCGCCTGGGCGCCCCGATCGAGGCGGCGGAGAGAGTCAGCGGTCCATCAGCGGGCACTTCGACGTCCGCTCCACCGGATGCAGTGCGTCGAGCCTGACGGTCAGCGGCGCGCCATCAACACGCTGGACGGCGACGACGACGCGCCACCGTGGTACCCCCGCGGTCATGCCCCCCGTCGGGGTCGTGCGCGAGCACGAACGCCACCGCGTCGTCGACACCGTCGACGACGGTCACCAGCTCGTTCCATGCGAAGCGTGCTGCCTGGCGCCGCACCGCCGGCACCAGCTCCGGTTCCTCGCGCTCGTAGAACTCGCGGCCGAGGAACACCATCGGGCTGCGCACCTCGTAGAGCGTGTTCGTGTTCTGCGCGGCGTCGGTGAAGATCTCCTGGGCAGTGCCCGCGCCCCGGGCGTGTAGACCACCCCCGACCGCGCCAGCGCGAGCAGGCCGTCCTCACGGATGCTGTTGGTGAAGTACTTCGCGACGTGCGTGCAGAACGCGCTGGTGGGCTCCTCGGCGTAGACCCACGTCGGGACCCCGAGGCTGTCGCCGCCGACCGGCCAGCGCTCGCGGCACTGCGCACGCCACGTCGACGTAGGCGACCCGGTCGTGCTCGTAGGACGGTGCCGCGTCGAGGAGCTCGAGCGCGGCGTCGAGGTCGGCGTCGGGGGCAGGCGCGAACCAGGCCCCGAGGTTCGCCGCCTCCATGAGCCCGGGACCACCACCGGTCGCGACGTGGAAGCCGGATCGGCTCAGGGCCCGCCCGAGGCGGGCGACGGCGACGTACCGGTCGCTGCCGCGGGCGTCGGCGTGCCCACCCATCACGCCCACGACCGAGCGGCCGATGAGGTGGCGGGCCAGCGCGATGTCGATGGTGGCGTCGTGCAGGGCCCGGACGACGGCGAAGTCGATCCCGTGGCCGATCCCGTGGAACCACTCCCCCACGACCTCGTCGAGCGTCGGGCCGGCGGCGTGGCTCGCTCGGCCGGTGCGGTGGGTGAGCTCGTCCTGGGTGTAGAGCTGCTCCCGCAACGGGACGAACGGGAGCGGCCCAGGGGGGTCGGGGACGAGCACGCGGCGTGGACCGTACCCCGTCACGGACCCGTCGAGGCGGTGATGCCCCCCCGACCCCGTTCACCGTGCGGTTCACCTCGCCGCAACATGCTCGTAACGCGGGTCGAGCAGGGTGCTGCGATGAGCAGATACCGCCTCCGCGTCGAGCTTCCCGACCTGCCGGGCGCGCTGGCCAAGGTTGCAACCGTCATCTCCGACCTCGACGGCGACGTCGTGTCGATCGACATCCACGAGCTCGACGGCCACCAGGTGGTCGACGAGCTGGTGGTGGAGGTGCTCACCGACCTCGACGGCCGGGTCCTCGGGGCCGCGCTCGAGGAGGCCGAAGCGGGCATCCTGCTGTCGTGCTCGCCCGCCGCGGCCCGGCCCGAACCCGTGGTGGAAGCGCTTGCATGGGCACGTGAGCTCGCGGTCGCGAACGACGCCGCCACCGTGGGACGGATCCTCGCTGCCGCGTGCCACTCGTCGAAGGTCTGGGTCGCCCCGATCGACGAGGCGAGAGAAGTGCCGGCCGGACGCCTGGCGCTCGCCCGCGGGGCGCCCCTGGTGCAGCGGTCGCACGATCTGCCCGAGCCGCTGGGCGGACGCCCGGCATCGACGATGTGGCTCCTCGCGGTGCCCGATGGGCAACCTCAGACGCGCTGCATCGCGTTCCTCGCCCGCTCCGGTTCGCTGCGGTTCACCGCGTCGGAAGTGGCACGGGTCGACGCGGTGATGGCGTTGCACCGCGCGCTCGCCGACCGCACCGCCCGTCGGGAGCACCCCACGTCTCTCCCCCCTCGCTCGCATCCGCTCGCTCCGTCCTGACGAGCGACGCCCGGCGGAGCCGGATCCTCGCCCGGGCATGCGAACCTCGTGGCATCAGTCGTCCATCGCGTCGAACAGCTCGTCCCATCGGGTGGTCTCGCCCTCGCGCGTCTGACCGCCGGCCTCGAGGAAGCGCTCCATGCGCACGATGTGGAGCCCACCGGAGGTGAGCGCACCGAAGGCGTCGGTCTCGGCGACCAGCGCGTCGTCGAAGGACTCCAGTGAGCGGTCGATCACCCGTTTGACCGCTGCCACCGACGTGGGCGGCATCGACGCGATGCGTGCAGCCAGCGCGCGGACGATCCTCCCGAGCTCAGCACCCGGGTGCACGGCGTCGAGCCAGCCGATGTGTACCGCTTCTTCGGCGTGGACGTCGCGGCCCGAGAGGATCACCTCGAGTGCCCGTCCCCGGCCGAGCAAGTGGGGAAGCCGGGCAGTGCCACCGGCACCGGGCAAGATGCCCATCGCCACCTCGGGTTGGCCGAGGACGGCGCGCTCACTCCCGTACCGGAGGTCGAGGGCGGCGAGGAACTCGGCGCCACCCCCACGGGCCGCACCGTCGACGATCCCGATCGAGACGAGCGAGCTGCGGTGCAGGCGCTCGAACAGTCTGGCGGCCACGTTGGCCTCGACCGCCGGCTCGTGCGGTCCGGGAGGGATGGCGAGGATCCCGTGCACGTCGCCGTGCATCAGGAAGAAGTCGGGATCCGCGCTGGAGAACACGACCACGCGGGCGACGTCGTCGCGTTCGAGCTGGTCGAGCAGAGCAAAGAGCGCCGCGATGAACGGGCCGTCGACGAGGTTGCTCGGCGGGTGGTCGATGATGACGTCGGCGACGCCGGCCGTCACCTGGCACCGCAGCGGACCCTCGGACACGACCACCGGTCTACCAGCACCGAGTGACACGGCGCGGCCCGCGCTCGACACTGGTTCCGCCACGCGGGAAGGATGAGCGCTCGGAGTCGAGGAGGGGTCGTGGGACGACGCAAGGGCGAACGGGCGAGCAGCGTCGAGGAGTTCCTCGAGCGACACTCGCCCGGCTACCAGTACGGATGGGTGCTGGGTCTCCTCGCGCTGACCTTCATCGTGATGGCCGCCGGTCCCCCCGACGGGTGGACCCGGATCATCACCGTGCTGCTCCAGGGGCTCACCCTCTGCGCCGCGCTCCTCGCGTCGCGGGTGAGCTTGCGGCTGTTCCGGCTCGCGTCGCTCGTCGCGCTGGTGTCGTTGCTCGCGGCCATCGGCTCGGTCGTGGTCGACAACGGGAGGAACCCGAGCGGCGTCTTCTACCTGCTCAACGTGCTGCTCGTGGCCACCGTGCCCTGGGTCATCGCCCGGGCGTTGTGGAAGCGCAAGGTCATCGACGTGCGCACCGTCCTCGGCGCGGTGTGCATCTACGTCCTGCTCGGGATGCTGTTCGCGTTCCTGTACGCGGCCATCAACGCGTTGTCGACCGGCCCCTTCTTCACCCAGACGTCGAACGCGACGACCCCCGACTTCCTCTACTTCAGCTACGTCACGCAAACGACGGTCGGCTACGGCGACTTCACCGCACGCGACGATCTCGGCCGCGCGCTGGCCGTGCTCGAAGCGGTCGGCGGTCAGCTCTACCTCGTGACCGTGATCGCGGTGCTCGTCAGCCGGCTGAGCGGCCAGTCGTTCGGGAACGGCGCTCCGGCGCCTGCACCGACGCCGGTGGCCGACGTGAGTGACGTCGACAAGGAACCGGCCTGACCCCCAGGCTCAACCGTGATCGTCGATGCCGGGTTCGACCGCCGGGGTCGCGAGCAGGTCGCGCTGGTCGAGGTAGTAGAGCAGGCCGAGCGATGGCAGGATCACGAGCGCCGCGATCACGAACACGATGACCACCGACCACAGCGTGGCGTCGGGCGCGGCCGCGGCGGAGAGCTTCATGGTCGTGGGCAAGATGTAGGGGTACTGCGCGACGCCCCATCCCAACACGACGGTGGCGACCGCGCCCATCGCGAGCAGGCGGGCGACGGAGTGGTTCGCTCGCAGCAGCAACACGAGTGAGCCGACGCCACAGAGCGCGGAGATGATGACGAGCGGCAACGCGCGCGACGTCAGGCCGTGGAACACGTAGGTCGCATCGTCGTGGAGGACGAAGATCCCGGCCAGCGCGATCACACCGGTCACGACGGCTGCAACCACGGCACGCCGACGGAAGTACTCCACCATGGCAGGGTCGCCGAGACGCTTCGCATCCCACACCATGTAGACCGCCGCCAGGTACGCGCACACGGTGACCGCGAGCACGCCACCGAGGATCGAGGTGGGGTTGATCCAGCTCGACCAGGGGTCGCCGGCCTTGCCTCCCGCCGGCACCCGACCCGACGCGATGGCACCCGCCACCGCGCCCATGCAGAACGGCACGATCACCGACGACGTGGCGAACGCGGCACCGAAATTGCGTTGGCTCGAGGTGCGCGTGACCTCCTTGCGGAACGCGAACGCCGAGCCACGGAACACGATGCCCAACGCGGCGATCGACAACGGCACGAAGAGCGTGAGCATGATCGACGCAAACGCCTCCGAGAAGGCGGTCCAGAGCACGACGAGGCAGAAGATGAGCCAGACGTGGTTGGCCTCCCACACGGGCCCGATCGAGTGGGTGATCACCGCCCGCGGGGTGCGGCCCCGATCGGCGCCGCCCGCGGTGAGGTCCCAGAACCCGGCGCCGAAGTCGGCCCCGCCGAACAGGGCGTACGCCGTGATCCCGACCATGAGGATCAGCGCGACCACGTCGCTCACGGCACGAGCTCCTTCGACTCCTCCACCTCGGGAGTCGGCCGCGGGCCGTAGGGACCGCCTTCGTCGACCTCGGCTTCGGCGTCACCTTCACGCCAGCGCCGACTCATCTGCCGCAGCACGAGGATCACCGTGACCGCGAGGCCGAGGTACACGAGCAGCACGGCGACGAACGTGATCCACACGCCGGTGTTCGCGGTGGCCGCCTGCTCGACCTTCATGTAGTTGCGGACGATCCAGGGCTGGCGCCCGACCTCGGTGACCACCCAGCCCGCCTCGAGCGTGACCACCGACAACACGCCGGCGGCCGCGGCGATCCAGAGGAAGAGCTTGGACTTCGGCATGCGCCGTTTGAACACCCACGACGCGAAGAACCAGAGCGCGAGCAGGAACAGGAACGTGCCCAGGCCCACCATCACGTCCCACGCGAGGTGCACCACGTCGACTTCGGCGTTGGTCGGGCGCGAGTCCTTCGGGAACGAATCGAGGCCCTGGATCTGCGTACTGGTGCCTTCGGCGGGATCGGAGAGGATCGACGCGAGTCCCGGGATGGGAATGCCGCCCTCCACTTCGCCCTGCTGGTTGAGGTGTCCGAACAGCGTCTCGGGGACGTCGGTCGAGGTCTTCGGCACCATCTCGATGGCGGCGAACTTGACCGGCTCGTTGTTGTAGACCCAGCGCGCCAGCTCGTCGCCCACGAGCATCTGGAACGGCATCGCGAGGGCGGCGACGGTGAAGGGGATGAGGAACCCGATGCGGTGGTAGCGGTCACGTCGCCCGCGGAGCATGCCCCACGCGTAGACCGACGCGATCAGGAAGCCGCCCACCAGGTACGCGGCCACGAGCATGTGCAGCGACTGCAGCGGCATCGCCTTGTTGAAGATGACGTCCCACGGGTCGACATCGACGACCTTGCCTGCGGCGTTCAGGGTGAAGCCCGCAGGTTCGTTCATCCACGCGTTCGCCGCCACGACCGACACGGTGCCGCCGATGCCTGCGATCACGATCGGCACACCGGTCCAGAAGTGCGCCCACGGCTTCAGCCGCTTCCACCCGTAGATGTAGACCGCGAGGAAGATCGCCTCGAGGAAGAAGAACAGCCCTTCGATCGCGAACGGGATGCCGAACGCGTCGCCGAAGCGACCCATGAACCGCGGCCAGAGCAGGCCGAACTCGAACGACAGGACGGTGCCGGTGACCGCGCCCACGGCGAACGTGACCGCCATGTACTTCGACCACCGCTGCGCGAGCAGCAGCGCGTCGGCGTCGTGCTTCTTGATCGCACGCCAGTTGGCGATGAGGGTGATGAAGCCCCACGCCACGCCGAGCGGCACCAGGACGATGTGGAACGCCAGTGTGAGTGCCATCTGCGCGCGCGCCCACGGCACCGGGTTCACCGCGAGCACCCAGTTCAGCGCGCTGGTCACGACGACGCTCTCCTACTGCTCGAGCGCCCCGGGTTCCCGGGGTTGGCCTGGGGCGTCAGCTTCGCGCAGCGGGCGGCCCGGGCGCGCCTTGCTCGGCGGAGACGTCCTGCGGGGCGGGTGCAGCCTGCAGCGCTTCGGTGACCGTCGCGTAGTCGCGATCGTTCTGGTCGGCATAGGCCACCGCGAACTGAGCGATCGCCTTGTCGAACTGCTCGCCGCTCCCGAGGTACGCCGCGATCGCGATGCGGTCGCCCGAGCGCGCGTGACCGCGCGCCAGCGTCCACCCGCACAGCCGGGCGTAGAGCGCCATCGTCGACGGCGCCATGGCGTCGATGTCGGCCGAGAACTTCCAGTCCCAGAGCTGGCGCACGTAGTAGTCGCGCTCGACGCCGTCGATGCCGACGGTACGGATCCAGCCCAACATGATGTCGCTCGACGCCTGCAGCAACCGCTGACCCTCGACCACCCGCTGGCCATGGTTGGCGTACCCGCTCCGGCCCGCGTAGGGCTCGAGCACCGATGCCTCGGCCTCCTTGATCTGGAGGAACAACGGGTCGGAGTCGTCGCGTCCGAGCATCAGTGCGACCCAGCACCGCGTCCCGACGCTGCCGACTCCGACGACCTTCCGGGCGAAGTCGACCATGCGGTACGACTCGAGCAGGTGGCGTCGGTCAGGTTGCAGCGAGCGGCGGTAGGAGCGCAGGCGGTCGGCCAGCCACGCCCTGAGGTCGTCGGAGTCGTCACCCTGGAACAGGTCGCTCAACGACACGATCAGGGGCGGGTCGCTCTTGATCCGGTACTCGCCGTCGACCCGCTCGGTGAGCTTGGCGAACGCCTTCAGGTTGTCCTTCGACTCCGCCTTGGCCAGGTTCTTCTCGAAGCGCTTCACCTCGGCCGGCGACGCCTTCGCCCTCTCTTCGTTGAAGATCTTCTCGACGTCGAGGTGCGCGTACCAGACGTCGAGGTTGCTCATGGTGGCGAACTCGGCCATCGCCTCGCGGTAGTGCCGTACCACCGTGTTGACGACGAAGGACTTCTCCTTCTCGGTGAACGAGTTGGACCGGGCCGCGATCTCGAAGCTGGTCACGAGTCGCTTGACGTCCCACTCGAACGGCCCGGGACTGGTTTCGTCGAAGTCGTTGATGTCGAACGAGAGCGTCCGTTCGGGCGACGCGAACCCGCCGAAGTTGGAGAGGTGCGCATCACCGCACGCCTGCACCCGCAGTCCGCTGTCGGTCTGCGATCCGAGGTCGGAGGCCATGATCACCGCAGCGCCGCGGTAGAAGGTGAACGGCGACACGAGCATGCGCTCGTGTCGGAGCGGCACGAGGTCTTCGACCCGGGTCACCTCCTGCTGCGTCAGCAGTGTGGTCGGATCGGGCCGGTCGGACGGCGGCACCCAGTCGGCGTGCGAGGAGCGGCGTACCGCGGCACGGGCGGCACGGCCGATCCCGACACGCTGTTCGGGGTCGAGGTGCACGATCGGGGCACTGGAGCGGGCGGTGCTCATCTGCCCATCCTGACGCGTTCCCGGGTGGGGCACCTCACCCGGACCGGGTGAACGCCGAGCACCTCGTCAGTCGTCGAGCAGACCGAGGCCCCGGGCGGCCTCGACCGCCGGACCCCGTGAGCTCACGCCGAGCTTGCGGTAGATGGAGATGGCCTGGGTCTTGACCGTGTTGCGGGAGACGAAGAGCTCCTCGGCGATCGCCGCGACCGTGAGGTGAGTGGGGAGGTAGCGGATGACCCGCATCTCCGCCGGGGTCATCGGCGTGACGAGCACACCGCCGGGGACCGCGGCACCGTCCGTCGTCTGCTCGAGGGCACTGAGCCGCGTGCGCAGCGAGTCGGCGTCGGGCACGAGCGGGAGGAACTCGACCGCCTCGCGGGTGAGCGTTCGTGCGAGCGCGACGTCGCCGAGGAGCAGGAAGGTCCGCGCCAGCGAGATGCGGGTCTCGATCGAGACCCAGGGCGCGACGGTCGAGAGCATCGACACCAGGAACAGCGCCTGTTTCGCGTCGATACGGGCGTCGGCGGAGTCACCTGATCGCGCCGAGACCAGCCCCGACACCGACAACGAGACGGCTTGCGCGGGTCGTTCGCGGAAGTCGTAGCGATCGAGCACCACGTTGAGCCGGTCGACGAGGTGGCGCGCGCTCTCCCAGTCGTCGTCGTCGATCGCCAACGCCGTCAGCAGCGCGAGGCAGTGGGACTGACTGGCTGGGAGTGCAACCGCGCCGATGGCCTCGCCTTCGAGGAGGCGATCGCGCGCTTCCATGCGTCGGCCCTGGATGCGGAGCGCACCCCCTTCGATGTACCGCGCGATCGCGCGGAACGGGCTGGCAGTCCGGTCCAGTTCGTACGCCCGCGCCGCGTCGGCGCGCATGGTCTCGATGCCCGACGCGCCGACGAGCGCGCGGAGCAGCGCAGCCTGTTGGCCCACCGGGTTGCCGTCCGGGAGTTGGCGGTCGTCGTCGAGCGCGCCCATGACCTCTGCCCAGTAGCGCAGCGACGACATGTCGCCAGCCATCATGCACAACCACGCACGCGATCCGATCAAGCCGGGTCGAGCGCGCAACTCGTCGAGCGTGTACCCCTCGAGCCAGTTCTCGACCGTCGCGATGCGGCCGAAGCCGGCGTAGAGCGGCGCCCCCCGCCAGATCAATGCTTCGCGACGATCGGCGTCACCGGCGTGGCGCAGGTGCTCGACCGCGCGGTCGAGGTCACCAGCCGCTTCGTACCAGTCAGCCGCGCGCGCGCGTGCAGCCGCGCCGCGAGCTCGGGATCCCGCCGGGCGAGCTCGAGGCGCAGCGTGTCGCGGAGCAGTTGGTGCATGCGGTATGACTCGCCCCGCCGGTCGAGCGGGATCAGGAGCTGCAACGACGCCGCCGCGTCGGCGAGGTCGTGGTCGCTGCCGTCGCGGTCGAGCACGACATCGCAGACGGAGGCGCGCAGCTCTTCGAGCACGGAGGCCTGCAACAGGAAGTCGCGCGTGCGACGGGGCAAGGCCCCGAGGAGCTCCTCGCGCACGTAGTCGACGACGATGCGATCGTCGCCCGAGAACTCGGCCGCTGCTTCGACCGGGTCGTCGGCGTCGGCGAGCACGAGCGTGGCGAGGTAGAGCCCGACGGGCCAGCCTTCGGTGCGCGCCCAGAGCGCGTCGATCGCGCCCGGCGGGAGCACGATCCCCGCGCCGGCCAGCATCTCGGCCGCCTCACCTCGGTCCATCGCCAGGCGTTTCGGCGCCAGCTCGTACATCCGCCGGTCGGCGCGCATGCGCCCGAGTGCGAGTGCGGGTTCTCGTCGCGACACCACGACGAGCTGCGACCCGGTGGGCATGCAGTCGGCCAGGGCCTGCACGAGCGCCCAGGATTGACGCCGCCGCAACCGATGGGCGTCGTCGAGCACCAGCACGAAGGGCCGTCCGCGCTCGGCCACGGTGCGTTCGAGCCGAGGGACCAGCACCGCCGAGAAGTCGAGATCAACCGAGCGCAGCTGCTGTTTGACCCGCGGTTCGAGGGGCTCGAACCCGTCGAGGGCGTGCACGATGTCGCCGAGCAGCACCGCAGGATCGTCGTGCTGGTCGGTGGCCGTGAGCCACGCCACCGACCGCGGGTCGCCTTCCACCCACTGGCGCGCGAGCGTGCTCTTGCCGGCACCCGCGCCGCCCACCACCACGACCACAGGGACGTCCGTCACCGCCCGAAGCTCGTCGAGCAGACGCGACCGTTCCACGAAGCGGGCGCCCGACGGCGCCGGGAACGACGCGAACCCGGTCGCGTCGTGGTCGGTCTCGAACTCGGCCCCTGCATCCACCACACCCCATTCAAGCGGGTTCCCGGGCCGCGGCTCCCACGGAGGTCACCCGGAACGGATGAAGCACGCACGCTGCGCCATGCCAGTAGGGTTCGCCAGGTGACGGCGCCGGCAGCGGGGGGCGAGCCCGACAGCGCACCTTCGAGGGGGCCACTCGTCCTGCTCGCGCTGATCCTCGTGGCCGCGGTCGCCAACCTGAACCTCGCGGTCGCCAACGTCGCGTTGCCCGACATCGGCAAGGCGTTCGATTCGTCCCAGACCACTCTCAACCTGATCGCGGTCGGCTATTCGTTCGGTCTCGCGGCGTCGGTCCTCTACCTCGGCGCGCTGGGCGACCGGTACGGACGCAAGATGATGCTGGTCGGCGGCGTCCTGCTGTCGATCCCCGCGTGCCTGCTCGCCGCGTACGCGCCGAGCGACGGCGTCCTCGCGGCCGCCCGGGTGCTCGGTGGACTCTCGGCGGGCATGGCGTTCCCCACCACGCTCGCGCTGATCACCGCGCTGTGGTCGGGCCAACCCCGTACCCGGTCCATCGCGCTCTGGTCGGCGATCGGCGGCGGGATCTCGGCGCTCGGCCCGTTGGTGTCGGGCGCGCTGCTCGAGCACTTCTGGTGGGGGTCGGTGTTCCTGGTGACCCTGCCCCTCGCGGTGGTGGCACTGGTCCTCGCGCTCAAGTACGTACCCAGCCACGTGAACGAGGCCGTCGACCCGGTCGACAACCTCGGCGGCATCCTCTCGGCGCTCATGGTCGGCGCGCTGATCCTCGGCATCAACTTCTTGCCCGTCCCCGACAAGAGCAGCATCGCCATCGGCTTGCTCGTGATCGTGGGCGCAGCGGCAGTTGCGTTCGTGATCCGCCAACAGCGCGCCCGCAACCCGCTCTACGACCTCGATGTCGCCGCACGGCGCATCTTCTGGGTCGCCGCGGTCGGCGGCATCATCGTGTTCGGCTCGCTGATGGCAGCCATGTTCATCGGCCAGCAGTTCCTCCAGAACGTGCTCGGCTACGACACCCTCGAAGCGGGGGCGTCGATCCTGCCGGCCGCCATCCTGATGGTGATCGTGGCGCCGCGTTCCGCCAAGCTGGTGCAGGCCCGGGGCGCCCGGTTCACCCTGCTGCTCGGCTACGCGTTCTGCTTCCTCGGCTTCCTCACGATGCTGGTGCTCTGGGACGCCGACAGCCAGTACTGGCAGGTCGGACTGGCGTACGCGCTCGTCGGCATCGGCGTCGGCTTCGCGGGCACTCCTGCCTCGCACTCGCTCACCGGTTCCGTACCGGTGCGGCGCGCCGGCATGGCATCGGCCACCGCCGATCTCCAGCGTGACCTCGGCGGGGCGATCATGCAGTCGATCCTCGGTGCACTGCTGACCGCCGGATACGCGACTGCGTTCACGAAGCTCATCGCGGGATCCCCGAACGCATCCAGCGTGAGCACCAGTGTCGAATCGCAGCTCACGAAGTCGTTCGCGAGCGCGGCCAACACCGCTCAGCAGTACCCGCAGTACTCGAAGCAGATCATCTCGGCCGCCCAGACGTCGTTCATCGACGGCGCCGACTGGGCCTACCTCGCCGGCATCGTCGCGATCGTCCTCGGCGCAGCGCTGGTGTACTTCATGTTCCCGAAGCGCGAAGCCGAGATCGAGCTCCTCGAGCGCTACCACGCCGAGGACGCCGGCGCTGCCGCCGCGTGAGCTGGATCCGCGACACCGACGAGCGGGCACGGCGCCGGCCCGCCGACATCGCGCTCCTCGTCGTCAGCGCGACGCTCGCGCTGCTCGTGGGCTTCTGGGCCCAGACCCAGTCGACGGTCAACGTCAACCTGTTCCGCACCCTCAACGAGCTGTCCGGGAACATCGTCGGTCTCGCCAAGGCCGTCTACGCGCTCGGTTCGATCTGGGCCGTGCTCGCGGTCACCGCGGTGCTCCTGGTCCTGCGTCAGTTCCGGGTCGCGGTGTACGGCGTCCTGGCGGGCGCGGGGCGTGGGGACTGGCGCTCCTGCTCAACGACCTGTTGGGCCCGCACACCATCAGCGGCCTCGGTGTCGCCGTGCGCATCGGCGACGGACCGGTGTACCCGGTCGCGAACGTGGCGGCGATCACCGCCCTCGCGTTCGGCATCTCACCGTTCATCGTGCGCCCACTGCGACGCATCTTCGCCGTCGTCATCCTGCTCGTGTGCACGGCTGCGATGTACCTGGGTGCCGGCTTCCCGGCCGACGTCCTGGGCGGCCTGCTCGTGGGCTTCGGGATCGCGGCGCTCGTGCGCGTGCTGTTCGGGGCGCCGGGCGGGCAGCCGTCAGTCGCCGAGGTACGTGTCGCGCTCACCGACCTCGGCTACGACGTGGTGGACATCGCGCCGGCAACGGAGCACATCCAGCGTGCTGCGGTGATGGACGTGGTCCTCGCCACCGGTGAGCACCTGAGGGTCGATGCCTTCGGGCGCGACCAGCGCGACGCCCGCATCGCCGCCAAGGCCTGGCACAAGGCGATGTACCACGACCCCGGTGTGCCGGTCTTCGGGAGTCGGGTGCAGCAGGTCGAGCACATCGCCTACACGTTGATGCTCGCCGAGCGATCACTCGTTCCCGCGGCACGACTCGTGCGCACCGGTGTCGGTGGTGCCGACGCCGCGGTGCTCGTCACCCTGCCCCCGCGTGGCACGCCGATCGGATCCGTCCCGGTCGAGCGGATCACCGACGGCGTGTTGCGCGACGCCTGGAAGCAGCTCGATGCGCTCCATCGTGCCGGCATCGCGCACGGGAACGTCGACGCGCTGCGGGTGGTCGTCGACGACGACGGCACTGTCGCTTTCGACGACTTCAGCTCGTCCGACGCGAGCGACGAGCAGTACTGGGTGCACCGCGACGACGCCGCGCTCCTCGTCCTCACCGCGCAACTCGTGGGCGACGAGCGCGCGATCGCCGCGATGGTGGCGACGCTCGGCGCCGAGCGCGCCGGCGCGGTCATCCCGGTCGTGCAACCCGCGGCCCTCCCCGCCGGACTGACCCGAGGGGTCAAGCACCAGAACAAGCTCCTCAAGTCGCTGCGCGCCGATCTCACCACCGCGACGGGCGCCGAAGACGTCCCGCCCCTGAAGATCAAGCGGCTCAGCCTGCTCAACATCGGGATGCTCATCGGTGTGCTGTTGGCCGTGGGCATCGCCTTCCACAGCATGGAGGGGATCAACTGGGCGTCGGTGAAGGGCGAGTTCGAGGACGCGACCTGGGCCTGGGCGTTCCTCGCGCTCCTCATGTACCCCCTCGTACCGTCGTCGTGGGCCACCGCGCTCATGGGCTGTGTCAACAAGGACCTCCCGTTCGTGCCCACGGTGCTGACCCAGCTGGCGTGCTCGTTCCTCAACCTGATCACGCCGAACGGCATCGGCGGCACCGCTCTGCAGATCGACTACCTCCACAAGCAGGACGTGCCTGTCGCGTCTGCGGGCAGCGCCATGGTGCTCAGCACCGGCGTCGGTGGCGCGATCCAGATGATCCTGTTCCTCAGCGCGGCCGCGATCACCGCCACCGCGGTCGACACCAGCAGCAGCAGCAGCGACTCGTCGAGCAGCAACACCCTGCTGATCATCGCGATCGTGGCGGCGTTGATCGGCGTGGTGCTGTTCATCCCCAAGATCAAGAACAAGGTGGTGCCCGCGGTCAAGCGGGCGGCGAGCGACATCTGGGCCGTGGTGCGCAACCCGAAGAAGGCGATGCAGCTGATCGGTGGCGACACCGCCGGCAACCTCATCTACCCCCTCATCCTCGGGGTCTGCATGCTGGCCTTCAACCAGCACCTCGACTTCGCGCAGCTCATCGTGGTGCAGGTCGGTGCGGGCATGGTCGGCAACGTCGCGCCCGTTCCCGGCGGCATCGGCGTCACCGAAGCTGCACTCACCGCCGGCCTCACGTCGTTCGGCATCCCGCCCGCACCGGCGCTCGCGTCGGTGCTCCTGTTCCGCGGCATCACCTTCTTGATCCCGCCCATCTTCGGCTTCTTCACCCTGCGCTGGCTGCGGGCGAAGGGCTACGCGTAGCCGCGGGCGCACGCGCCCGTGAATTCGGTTCCCCTCCAGGTCCTCCTCTACGCGTTCGTCGCCGGCGCGAGCCCGGTGGCCCTGGGCGCGACGTTGGTCGTGCTCGGCAGCCGCGGCGGCCGCTGGAACGCGCTCTCGTTCGCACTGGGCGTGGTGCTCGGGCAGGCGCTCTTGTGCGCGCTCGCATACGCGGTCGGAAGCGCCACGCTCCCAGTCGGGCACCAAACGCACGCGACCGTTCGCGCCGTGCTCGAGCTCGCGCTCGGCGTCGCGTTGCTCGTCGCCGGCGCGATCGTGTGGAGCCGTCCATCCGAAGCACCCGCGAAACCGGACTCACGTTCGAAGGCCGTGCTGGACCGCCTCTCGCACCTGACCCTCGTCGCGGTCTTCGGCGCCGGTGCCGTGCTCGCGCTCGGCCCGAAGCGGCTGGGGCTCACGTTGCTGGTCACCGCGACGATCGCGGGCGGTGACCTCAGCACCTTCGAGGCCACTGGCCTCACCGCCCTGTACGTGGTGATCGCCACCACACTCGTCACGATCCCGGTGGTGCTCGCGATCGTGTTCGGCACGCGCGCAGAGCGCTGGATGCTCGACGTCGAGCACTGGATGTCGGCACACAAGCGGTCGCTCACGTGCTACCCGTTGACCATCCTCGGCATCGTGGTGGTCGTCGACTCCCTCTTCGGGCTGACGGGCTGAGTCAGAGCGACGGCAGGCTGAGCAGGCGCACTCCGCCCCAGACGAGGATCGCCGTGCCGATGGAGAGGATCAGGATCCGCATCGGGAACCACGCGAACCGGAGCGAGATGCCAGCGAAGAACAGCACGATGGCGAAGAACACCGTGACGAACACGTAGTCGTCGGCGTTCTCGGTGGCCGCCTTGCCCTGTTCGAAGCGCACCGAGCCGACCCGTTCGAGTCGCGCGGCCTTGTCGGCGTCGGCGAGCACGTAGGTCTTCTCCGTCAGGGGGCTCGCGATCGCGTGTTGGTCGTCGAGAGGATCCGAGGCGAGCCAGCTCTCGAAGGCGGGACGGAACTCGTCACGGAACCGCCGCTCGTAGAGGTCGGCGACCTTGGTGTCGCCGACCTCGTGCGCTTCGAGCCAACGATTGAAGTTCAAGAGGTCCTGGGTGCGGTACTGGTCGGCGAGCGTGGCCGCGCGGTTGGCGAGGCTCCGCGCCGCGCTCGCCTGCGTGTACCGGCGAGCCTGCAGACCGCTCCACTTCGCGGCCTGGTAGCCGCTCCAGGCGATCCCGAGCGTCGCGAGCGACAGCATGAGCGCGGCTGCGATCTCCAGCCAGCGTTCGCGCGCGCTGGCGGCCGACGCGACCTCGGCGAGCTCGTGGGGTGCGTGGACGTGCACGGATTCGGGCATGGCTCCGAGATCATACGGAGGGCGCCGTTACGCTCGGTGCATGAGTGGCACGTGCTGCGCCCCCGGCGGCGGACACCACGAAGACGCGCGAGCGGCGGCGGGGCTGCCCGTCGCCGCGGTACCCGCCGGCGCGGGTGTGCATCCCGACACCCTCGTCGACATCGCCGGCGGGACCTTCCACATGGGCGACGACTCGGTCTGGGCCTATCCCGGTGACGGCGAGGGCCCGGTGCACGAGGTCGCGCTCGACGCGTTCCGCATCGACCGGTACGCGGTCACCAACGACGCGTTCGCGACGTTCGTCGACGCCACCGGATGGGTGACCGATGCCGAGCGGTTCGGATGGTCGTTCGTGTTCGGTGGGCTCCTGCCCGAGGGATTTCCCGACACCCGCGCGGTGGTCGGCGCGGAGTGGTGGCGCCAGGTGTTCGGCGCCGATTGGCGCCATCCGGAAGGTCCGCAGTCGACCGTCGAGGAGCTCGGCGATCATCCCGTCGTGCAGGTGTCGTGGCACGACGCGACCGCGTACTGCCGGTGGACCGCGACGCGCTTGCCCACCGAGGCCGAGTGGGAGTGTGCCGCACGCGGCGGTCGGGTCGGCACCGCGTTCCCGTGGGGCGACGATCTCGAGCCCGGCGGCGAGCACCGCATGAACGTGTTCCAGGGATCCTTTCCCGGCGACAACACCGCCGCCGACGGCTTCCTCGGCACGGCACCGGTCGACGCGTTCCCACCCAACGACTTCGGTCTGCACAACGTCACCGGGAACGTGTGGGAGTGGTGCGCGGATTGGTTCGGTCTCGACGCGTACGCCGGTCACGAGCCTCGCAACCCGTCCGGGCCGCGGCAGGGCGACCACAAGGTGCAACGCGGCGGTTCCTATCTGTGCCACCTCTCGTACTGCCGCCGCTACCGCGTCTCGGCCCGCTTCGGGAGCGAACCCACGAGCTCGACGGGCAACGCCGGCTTCCGCGTCGCCGCCGACCTCCCGCCCCTGGACTCCGGCGTCGCCAGACCGGCAGAGGTCCCGGCTGGTGACGGGCGTCAGTGAATGAGCGCGGTGGTGATCTGGGCGCGGCGGGAGAGACCGATCATGTGGCCTTCGCCGTCGTAGGTCGCGAGCGTTGCGCCCGGTATCGCGGCGACGATCTCATCGGCCCACTTCGGCGGGACCAACGTGTCGGCGGTGCCCTGATGCACGCGCGTCGGCACCGCGATCTCGTCGAGGGTGAAGCCCCACGGACCCACGAAGGCCCGGTACTCGTCGACCATGCCCGCGCCGTCGCGTGCGCCCTCCCCCATCGCGACACCGAGCCACTCGCCGTGAGCCTCGATGACCGCGGCGTCGCTCGCAGGTGAGTGCTTCGCTTCGAAGCGCGCGAGCCGCAACGGTGACCGACGGCCGAGCCGAGCGGTCACCATGAACGCGGCGCGTGCGACCGGCGCCGACTTCTGCGACAGACGGGCCAGCCTGCGGTCCATCGCGTTGAGCTCCCCGAACCGGTCACGATCGTCGAGTGGCGGACATCCCGCGACGATCGCGAGCCCGGTCACTCGGTCGCCGAGGCGGGCCGCCACCGCCGCCGCGTACTGCCCCCCGAGTGACCAGCCCGTGACCGCAACCCGATCGAGACCGATCGAGTCGAGCAGCTGCCGCGCGTCGTCGACCCAGTCGACGGTGACGTGGCCCGGCGCCCGGTCGGATCCCCCCACGCCCGGTCGGTCAGGCGAGATGACGCGCAACCGGGCCGCAGCGAACGCGGCCGCGCACGGCTCGACGTCGAACCGGCACAACAGACCACCGTGACAGCTGAGGACGGGGGCGCCGTCAGGTGCACCGAATTCCGACCACTGCATGCGGCGGCCGTCAGCGAGTCGCAGCTCGCGATCGGTTGCACGGTCGTGCACGAACGTGCTCACCGGTCGGCTTCCACCTCCTCCAGGCGCAGGTCACCGTCGACGAGCAGTCGGAAGCGCCCGCGCCCGGTCTTCTCGATGCGGATCGGTGCGTCGCGCTCGTCGAGCCGACGCTTGAGCAGGATGAGCCGGCTCTCGAGGTTGTCGCGAAACTCGGGCAGCTCCAGCGACGGGTCGAGACGCACCTCCTTGTTGGTGAAGTCGATGCGACCTTCACGTGCGTGGTGGCCGAGCAGCACCCACAGCACGCGACCGGCGACGCCCTTGATCAGGTAGTCACCGTCGAGGAAGGTGCTGCCGTCGACTGCGAAGAAGCGCACCCGCGTCGTCGCCGGACCGGGGCGGGTCGTCACAGGACGGGTGGGCGCATCGCCGGGCGCATCGCCCGCGGCGCGCTCGTGCGCCCAATCGATCTCGATCGCCGCCGCGACCATCGTGGCGACCACGGTGAGGAGCGCTTCGTCGTCGGGGCCGAACCGTCCGGGCTTGTCGCTCTCGATCACCACGACGCCCACGAGCTGGCCCAGCACCAAGGCGGGGACCGCCACCTGGCTCTCGGCGTTCAGGAGTCCGGGGAGAGGGATCTCGAGACCGGGCGCCTCGCCTCCGCTCTGCTCGTAGGTCCTGCGGACAGTGCGCGCGTACGCGAGCATCCGTCCCAGGTTGCCGACCCGCATCGGTTCGGCGCGATCGGCCACCATCCCGATGATGCCGTCGCCGACGCGCACCTCGGAGCCGACGCCCTCGCTCGGGTATCCGTGGCTCGCGATGGTGAAGAGCTGCTCACCACGCTCGTCGAGGAGGAGCAACAGCGAGTGCTCGTAGCCGAAGAGATCGGCCAGGCCGGCGAGCGTGGCGCCCACCAGCGTGTCGAGGTCGGGGCTCCGGGCCAGCCGTTCGCTCAGCCGAGCCAACCGGCGGACGGCATCGCCGCCGGGACTGAGCTCGCCGGTCACACGTCCGCCAGATCCACCGCGGCGAGCACCGGTTCCAGCTCGACCACCCGGTAGATGTCGGCGCTGCGCAACTTGAAGATCCCGGCCATCCCGGTGAGCGCGGCGATGGCGTCGACGTCGCGTCGAAGCCGTTCGAACACCGGGCCGCGCCGCTCCGTGCGTTCGTAGACCAGCATCATGCGGTACGACGAGTAGGTGGTCGGGTCGACCACGACGACGCAGGCGCGCGGGTTCTCGGCGAGGTTCTTGGTCGTCTTCGAGAAGAACTGGTTGGAGAGCGCGACGCGCTCGTCGTCGATCATGTGCACCCGCGAGAGGTGCGTGACGTTCGGGACGCCGTCGGCCGAGGCGGTCGCGATCTCCGCGGGGATCACGCCCTCGAAACACGCCGCGATCTCCGCGAGCGCGAGGCGGGGCGGTTCGTGCGCGCTCACGTCGGCTCCGGCGCGAGTTGCGTGCCGGCCGAGCGACCCGGGGTCTGGTCGTACACCGAGTCGACCGTCACGCGGCACACGTACACGTCGGCGGTCATGAAGCGACCGACGAGCGCCTCGGGGGTTCCGTCCGACTCCGCGATCGCCCGCGTCGCCCCCGCGGAGTAGCGCTCGAAGCGGATCCGGTCGGCCGGCGTGGCCTCCTCGACCTGCGTCGCTCGTCCCTTGAGCTGCACGGACTCGAACGTCGAGAAGTGGGTCGCCGTGAGCGCGATCGCGCCCCCCCGTTCGACGTTGCGACGCGTCACCGGTGCCTGGGTGGACAGCAGCACACGCAGTCGCCGGTCGTCGAGCACCTCGAGGCCCCACGCGCGGCTCGCATCGGGTGTGCCGTCGGGACCGACCGTGCCCACGATCAGTGAGCACGGCGACTCGAGCAATTCCACAAGTTCCGAACCGATCACGCGCAGCCTCTCTCGGCGGGACTTCCCTGAAGTAGCGAATTCTTAGCGTTCACTCACGCGCCTTTTGGGAGCCGGCGCGGTTGCGTTGCCAGAAGATGGTCTCACGAAGCACACCGACCCGGCAGCGCCCCCGGCGCCCCGGAACCCCTGGAGGGGATCATGACCGCAATCGCACCGACCACCCCGCTCTTCGCCGAGACCGCCGCCCTCGAAGCGGTGGTCGTCGACATCTACCGCGACATCCACAAGGGCATCCGCAACGAGCTCTTCGGCGTGACCCTCGACGCCGGGCGCATCGACCCCGGCGACGATCGGGCCGTCTCGGGCGTGGCGACGCGCTGGACGAACCTGGTCGGCCTCCTCGTCGCCCATGCCGACCACGAGGAGACCTTCGTGCAGCCGGTGATCGAAGAGTTCACACCGGTGTACGCCGAGGAGATCGCCGAGACCCACGCCCGCCTCGAGGGGCAGATGGCGCAGCTGGAACTGCTGGCCGACCGGGCCGCAGAGTCCTGCCCCGAGCAGCGCCGCCTGCTGACCCACCGCCTCTACCTCGGCCTGGCGTCGTTCACCGCCGCGTACCTCGAGCACCAGGAGTTCGAGGAGTTCGAGGTCATGGTGATGCTGTCGGAACACGTCTCGCCCGAGGAGCTGCGTGCGCTCGACAACGCGATCGTGGCCAGCATCTCGCCCGAGATGATGGGCCAGTCGCTGTCGATCATGGTGCCCGCGATGAACATCGAGGACCAGGCCGAGCTCTTCGGCGGCATGCAGGCCGGCGCCCCGCCCGACGTGTTCGCAGGTGCGATGGGCCTCGCGCAGTCGGTGCTCGAGCCCGCTCGCTACGAGACGCTCGCCAGTCGCCTCGGCGTCTGATCGCTCGTCATTCAGGTGCCCACGCGGTCACGGCCGTGCGCATGCGCTCTGCGTACTGCGCACGGTCGAGGCCGCGATCGAGCACGCGGTGGTGAAGCTCGGACCGGTGATGGACCGCCGCATCGACCAGTTCGTGAAGGTGCACCGCGACCGGCGCGCGGCCCTGGCCGCCGACCTCGGTCGGATCGGCGAGGTGGCCGCGGCTCTGAACGCGCGATGACCGGGTAGGTTCTCTCGCTCGCTCCGAAGGGGACCCGCATGCGCCGCATCCGATCAGCTTCTCTGGCCGCAGTCGTCGTGGCCGCCCTCGCCGGAGGGACGGTCGCCGTCGCCACCCCGGCGTCGGCGGCGAAGGCCAAGAAGCCCGCCACCATCACCGTGCTCGTCACCAACGACGACGGCGTGGGAGCGCCGGGCATCGACACACTGGTCGAGGCGCTGCGCACGCAGAAGAACACCAAGGTCGTGGTCGTCGCGCCCGACACCAACAAGAGCGGCAGCGGCGGGAACACGACTCCTGGCCCGCTGACCACTGCCGCGGCGACGACGGCCAGTGGGTACGAGGCGACCGCGGTGACCGGCTTCCCCGCCGACACCATCACGGCCGCGCTCGACCAGCTCGGCGTGAAGCCCAACGTGGTGCTCTCCGGCATCAACGCCGGACAGAACCTCGGCGGTGTGGTCGATCTCTCCGGCACCGTTGGCGCCGCGCGTGCCGCCGCATCCCGTGGCATCCCCGCGTTGGCCGTGAGCCAGGGCCTGGGCGACGCCCCGCAGTACGACAACGCGGCCAAGCTCGCGGTGGCGTGGCTCGCCAAGCACCGCGCCGAGCTCGCGAAGAAGCCCAAGTCGGCTGCACTGGCCACGATCGACGCCTACAACGTGCCGAACTGCCCCACCGGCAAGCCCCGTGGGGTGAAGACCGTGGCCTTGGCGACGACGCAGGAAGGCGCCATCGCCGAGGTCGACTGTGCCGCCGCGGTCACGAGCCCGACCACCGACATCGAGGCGTTCAACGCCGGCTGGGCCGCCTACTCGAAGGTTCCGACCGCACCGGCCCCGACGACCACCACCGTCGCCGGCTGACGCCTCAGCGCGCGAGCACCAGCTTCGCAAGGAGCTCCATCGATCGCATCCAACTCGTCGAGTCGTTGCGCCACGGCGCGCTCACCACGTGCTGGATGCCGACCGCCTGGAACTCGTCGTACTCGCGGCGGATGACGTCGGGATCCATGCCCTGTGGGTCCCACCCGGTGCGCAAGGAGATGGTGAAGGACTCCTCGGGATGGTCGCGGCGCACGCGCTCGACGACGCTCGCCGCACCTTCGGGATCGAGGCCGATGGCGTGGAAGCCGTCGCCGCGCTCGGCGGCACGTCGGTAGGCGGGCTCGCTGCGACCACCGATCCAGATCGGGATCGGGTGGGCGGGTTTCGGCTGCACCTTCATGGCGTCGAGGCGCACGAACTCACCGCGGAAGTCGACCGGGTCCGGCCCCCAGCACGCCCGCAGCACGTCGAGCATCTCGTCCATCCGTCGGCCGCGGTCGGCGAACGACCGGCCGAGGGCGGCGAACTCCGCCTGCGACCACCCCACCCCCGCACCGATGGTGAGACGACCACCGGAGAGCGCGTCGAGGCTGGCCAGCGAGTTCGCCAGCGCGAGCGGATTGTGCTGCGGCACCACCAGCACGCTGGTGCCGAGACCCACGCGCTCAGTGGCGGCCGCGGCCCACGTGAGCGTCAGCAACGGGTCGTAGAGGTAGGGCGACGGGTAGTCCTGCGCTGCGGGGATGGCGATGTGGTCGCTCACCCACACATCGGCGAAGCCGAGCGACTCCGCGAGCTGGGCAGCTTCGGTGATGGCATCCGGACTCGAAGCCCTGCCGAACTGAGGGAGGTGGATCCCGACCCGCACGGACTGGACACTACGACGAGTGGTCGGCACCGCACGACCCTCGCGTAGTGTCCGCGCCCATGGCGGTGGAGATCGACCTCGGACGACGTCACGGACCGTTCGTCGGCACGCTCGACCCGTCGGTGATCGCGCAGTACGTGGCGGCGACCAACGCCACCGACGCGCCCGTCGTCGCGGGTGACGCGGTGCCGGCCACGTTCCCGGTGATCCTGATCTTCGACGCGCAGTGGGCCGCCAACGCCGCGGTGCCGAAGTCGGTGTACCGGAGCGGACGCAACGGAGTACACGGGGAACACGAGGTGCTCATGCATCGCCCGCTCGTGCCAGGCGAGACGTTGACGACGTTCTCGGCGCCGTTCGCGGTGCGCAACACGCGCGCCGGCGCGCGGGTCGTGCTGCACATGGAGCAGTACGACACCGACGAAGTCCTCGCGGTCGAGCACTGGTGGACGATCTTCTTCCCCGGCTGCGACGAGCTCGCCGACGTCGGGCCGGAGCCGCCCGATCACACCTTCCCCGAAGCGGCGCGCGATCACCTGGTCGGCTCGGTGACCCAGCAGGTCGCCGCCGACATCGCGACCCGCTACGCCGAGGTGTCGAACGACTGGTCGGCCCACCACTTCGACCTCGAGTCCGCGCAGAAGGCGGGCGTCGACTACGTGTTCGCACACGGCCTCTGCACGATGGCCATGTGCACGCACGCCGTGGTCGGCATGGTCGCCGACGGCGATCCGTCGCGTGTACGTCGGGTCGCAGTGCGCTTCGCGTCACCGACCCGGCTCGACGCGGACCTGACCGTTGCCGTGTACGACGCGAGCGCCAGCGTGGGCGCGGGCGTCTATGCATTCGAGGCGACGTGTGCAGGCGTCGCCGTGGTCAAGCACGGCCGACTCGAGCTGTTCAGCTGACGTCGGCGAGCTCGTCCTCGTGGCCGTCGGCGTGGCGGGCGAACCGACCGCGGGTCGCGGCTCCGTGCACCGGGTCGTCCTGTGGCCAGGGCCATCCGCCGAACCCCGTGGCCTGGTAGTCGGCGAACGCCTCGCGGATCTCGTCCTCGCGGTTCATCACGAACGGTCCGTACTGCGCAACCGGCTCACCGATCGGCCGACCCTGGAGCACGAGCACCTCGGCGCCGTCGGCACCGGCGACGATCGGCGCGTCGGCATCGGCACGCACCACCACCCCGGTGGGCGCGTCCACGTCGGTGTCGGCGACGGTGACCGATCCCCCGTACACGTAGAGGACGCGCACGGTCGAGTCGCCGCCGCGCGCGGCGGGCAGCGTCCACGACGCGTCGTCTGCGAGATCGAGCTGCCAGATGGCGACGTCGGCGTCGGGGTGCGACGCCCACGAGTCGGGTGGCGGTGACGGCGGGACGTGGTCGCCGAGTGTGCCCGCGATCACTGTGATGGTCGCGACACGGCCGGCGTCGTCACGCGCGGTGACGACGGGAACGTCACTCGCCCACAGCATCGAGAAGTGGGGATCGGCGAGCTTCGACTCCGCCGGCAGGTTCAACCAGATCTGGAACAGCTCGAGTGGGTTGGGCTCGTCGTCGGCGAGGAGCGGGAACATCTCCGAGTGCACGATGCCGCGCCCAGCCGTGAGCCACTGCGTGTCTCCACCACCGAAGCGTGCCGCCGCGCCGAGCGAGTCGGAGTGGTCGATCACGCCGCGTCGCACGTAGGTGACGGTCTCGAACCCGCGGTGCGGGTGCTGCGGGAAGCCCGGGACGTCCGTGCCGTGGTACATCCGCCAGCCGTCGACCCCGGCGAAGTCGGCGCCCATCTCGCGCCCCGCGAGCGACGCGTCGGGGCCGAAGCGCCCGTTGCCGGCCGGGTAGGCATCGTGGTGGTGCACGCAGAACAGGAAGGGGTCGACGGTGGGCCACGGGCTCCCCGTCAACGGCACCGTCTCGATCACGATCTCGTCCACCGTCGCTCCCACAGGTTGCGTCACTCAACCGCGTATATCGCGGTCAGGTGACGCAACCTCGCGAGGGTCACGGGGATTCCCGGCGCCGCCGTCCGCGCTCCGCACGCGGTAGTACGGTCGGGCCGTGACTGACGCACCACGGCGCGACGGGCCCTGGCGAGCACACTCCCCCGAGGCCTTCGACCGCTTCGACCAGATCGAGGCGCTCGCCGCCGGCGCGGTGGAACCTGCGGTGCTCGACCCGGTGCGGGTGGCGGTGGCCACGGCGCTCGCCCACCCCGAGGAGCTCGACCGCACCCCGGTCGCGTTCGCCGCGAGCGACGATCCACGCGCCGACGCGTGCGTCGCGTTCGCCGAGCAGTTCGTGGTCGACGTGTCCGGTACCACCGACGACCAACGCGGTGCACTCGGAGCCGCCATGGGTGCCGACACCTTTCTGTTCGTGCAAGCCCTCTACGTGGTCGACGTGTTCCAACGGGGTCGCATCGCGCTCGAACGCGTCTTCGGCACGCGGTTCGGCCCCGCCGCCGCACCTGCCACTGGCGACCTCTGGGCCGAGCTCGAGGAATTCATGCGAGTGGTCGCCCTCGCAACCGAGCTCGACCCGGTGAGCACGGAGCTCGTGCGCCTGCGCGGCGCACGGGCCCACGACTGCCGCATCTGCCAGTCACGCCTCAGCCTGCGCGCAGTGGAAACGGCCGGAGACGATTCCCTCTTCACCACCGACGCCGACGACGCGGCACTGACCGATCGCCAGCGCGCCGCCCTCGCGCTGGCCGACGCGATGATCTGGCAGCCGACGGGAATCGACGACGCCCTCGTGGCCGGTGTGCGGCGCGAGCTCACGGACGCCGAGATCGTCGAGATCGTCCTCGACCTCGTGCGCAACGCGGCCAACAAGATCGCGGTGTCACTCGGTGGCGACGAGGCCGTCGTGACCGACGGGGTCGAGTACTACGACGTCGACGCCGGCGGCGACGTGTTCGCCGACGTCGATCGCGAAGCCGTGCGAGCCGCCACCGCCTGACCGGCGCGGTCCGGCCGACCCGGTCGGTCGACCAGGTCCTGCAAGAATGCTGCCTTCATGGCTGGCGGGACGGGTCTCGGTCGCTGGGCGGTGCGAGTGCTGGCCGCCTTCGGAGCGCTCCTCATGGTGCTCGGCGCGTTCGGCTGGTGGCTCTCCACCCGCGTGCTCGACGCTGATGGCTTCGCCGACGTCGTGGCCAAGTCGTCGCAGCAGGTCGAGGTGCGCGACTACGTCGCCGACCAGGCCACGCTCCGGCTCGCGCGCACGTCGAACTTCGTGTCGGCGGCACGACCCGTCGTGTCCGACGCGGTCTCCGCGGCCATCGCCACGCCCCCGGTCGAGCAGGCGATCCGCGACTTCGCGCTGCGAGCGCACGAGCAGGTGTTCCAGGCGCGCGGAGCCCGTCGGGTCGACGTCAACTCGCAAGAGGCTGCGATCACCATTCGCAGCGCTCTGGAGACGATCAACCCGAGGTTGGCCAAGAAGCTCCCCGCCAACGTGCTCGACGCCACCACGACGATCTCACAGTCCACCACCGTCGACGTGCTGTTCCGCACGTCGCGCTGGGTCGAGGACCTCTATCTCCCGTGCCTGCTCATCGGTGTCGCGGTGCTGTGCCTGACGATGGTGTACGCACGCGAGCGCGTGCGGGCGATCCGCACCGTCGGCGTCACGCTCGCCGTTGCGGGCGGCCTCCTGCTGGGGATCAGCTTGGCCACGCCAGCCTTCTCGTCGGTGGCGGCCACGTCCGATCCGTTGCGCGGCGAGGCGGTCGCCGCGTTCATCGCCGTGCTCGTCGGCCGGCTGATCGGCGCCGGTCAGGTGTACTTCGTGTTCGGCCTCGCCCTCGCGCTGGCCCCGGGTCACGACGGCGGCGACCTCCCCCACCGCATGGCCCGGGTCCGGGCGTGGCTCGTCGAGAAGCGCGCCAGCGCCCGGTGGCGCTTCGCCGGCGGGGTGGCGCTCATGGCACTCGCGCTGGCGACGCTGACGATCCCCGGCTCCGTGTTCCGGGCCGTGCTCCTGGTGGCCGCGGGGATCACGCTCTACGTGGGCATCGTGATCTGCCTACGAGCGGCAGGCCTCCTCGTCACCGACCACTCCATCCCCCGACTGCACAAGCGAGACGTGATCGCGGCGTTCGCCGCCGTCGTCGCCGCCGGCATGGTGACCGCGGTCGTCGCGGTCGGGATCGTGGCCAACAACACGACCCAACCGCGCGCGAACCCCACCGACCAGGGGTGCAACGGCTACATCGAGCTGTGCCCGCAGCCGCTGAACGAGATCGTGTGGCCGGCCAGCCACAATGCGATGGCCTCAGCGGCGTACGACTTCCTCGGCGCCGAACAGACCGAGACCATTCCCGAGCAGCTCAACGCCGGGACCCGGTTCCTGATGATCGACGCGTACTACGGCTACGACGACAAGGGGCTCGTGCGCACGAACCTCGCGGGCGGCGTGAACCGCGACCTGCTCCGCTCCGAGCGTGGCGACGCGGCGGTCCACGAGCTCGACCGCCTCGGTGCACTCACCGGTGTGGCCGACACGTCGGGCAAGAAGCAGGACGTGTACTTCTGCCACGACTTCTGCGAGCTCGGCGCCATTCCGTCGAAGCAAGTGTTCAACGACATCGATGCCTACTTGTCGCGCAACCTCACCGATGTCGTGGTCGTCGACATCGAGGACTACGTCAAGCCGAAGGATCTCAAGCGGGCGCTGATCGAGGGCGGGCTCTGGGATCGGGTGTGGAGGCCCAGTCCGAAGCAGTTCGGCTGGCCGACGCTCGAGCAGATGGTGACCCCCGCGCACGACGACAAGGAGAACCCTCGCCGGCTCATCGTGACGAGCGAGAAGCACGCGGGCGAGGCGTCGTGGCTCATCGGCACCTACGAGATCTCCGGAGAGACCACCTACGACGTCCCCACGTCGACCTCGCAGTACAACTGCGACCCGAAGCGGGGTGGGACCGACAAGTCGTTCCTCATCATCAACCACTGGCTGAAGTCCAACGGGCCGCCCGATCCCGTCGCCGCTACCAAGACCAACTCACGCAAGGTGCTCACCCAGCGATTCCAGCAGTGCATCGCGAAGCGCCAGCAGCTCCCGAACACGATTGCGGTCAACTTCACCTCGCAAGGCGACCTGTACGAGACGGTCAACCTCTACAACGCCGCGATCGCTCGACAATCGCGCGTGACGCCGATGGTGACGAAGGTGGTGAAGCAGCTGCGCGATCGCGAGGGGATCACCGATGCGGAGCTGCGCGAGCTCAACGCGCTTCATCGCCTCCCCAAGATCTCCGAAGCGACGGCACGGAAGCTCCTCGGCCCACTTGCCGACCGGATCCCCACGCCACGCGCACTGAAGACGTTCGCGTCGCCGTGTCCGGACGGCACCCATGCCGCGAGCCAGCAGGAGATCAACGCCGCGAAGCGGGTCGCCAGACGCGCCGGTACCGAAAGCACGACGACGTCGACAACGGCGTCGACACTCCCGCCCGACGGGAGCGCGCCCGCGTCCACGACGACGACGCTGCCACCGTCGGGCACCGTCCGGAACGGTTGCGCCGTCGACTGACCGGCGTCAGGTCCCGGCGACCTCGGCGAGGCGACGTTCCAGATAGCGACGCTCGGCCGCCGCGGCGGTGAGGTCGAGCGCGCGCGAGTACGCGACGCCGGCGTCGTCGGCGCGGCCGAGTCGTCGCAACAGGTCGGCGCGGGTCGCGTGCAGGTAGCGGTAGCCGCCCAGCTGATCTTGGAGCGCGTCGACGAGCTCCAAGCCGGCGTCGGGACCCTCGGCCATCGCCACTGCCACCGCCCGGTTCAGCTCCACGACCGGCGAGCCGGTCATGCGCACCAACGCCGCGTACAAGAGCGCGATCTCGTGCCAGTCGGTGTCGGCCGCGACGGAGGCGGACGCGTGGCACGCCGCGATCGCGGCCTGGACCTGATACGGACCGGGACGCTGCCGGCGCAGCGCGCGCTCGAGCTCCCTCTGCCCATCCGCGATCATCGCCTGGTCCCAGGTCGTGCGGTCCTGCTCGTCGAGCGGTACCAGTTCTCCAGCGTCGACCCGCCCGGCGCGCCGCGCGTGGTGCAGCAGCATGAGCGCGAGGAGTGCGAGCGCTTCCGGCTCGTCGGGCATGAGCTCAGTCAGCGTGCGAGCGAGCCGGATCGCCTCCGCCGCGAGGTCGGCGCGCACGAGCTCGGCGCCACTGCTCGCGACGTAGCCCTCGTTGAACAGGAGGTACAACACCGCGAGCACCGCGCTCGTGCGCTCGGGGAGCAGATGCGCGGGCGGGACGCGGTACGGGATGGCGGCATCGTGGATCTTGCGCTTCGCCCGCACCAGCCGTTGTGCCATCGTCGGCTCCGGCACCAGGAACGCACTCGCGATCTCCGCGGTCGTCAATCCGGCGAGGGTGCGCAGCGTGAGCGCGACCTGCGCCTCGACCGACAACGCCGGGTGACAGCAGGTGAAGATGAGGCGGAGCCGATCGTCGCCGACTCCGCTGTCGTCGAGCGCGGGCGGTTCGTCATCGGACTCCAGCATGGCTGCCTCTCGCGCCTTCACCGCGCCAGCCTGCGCGCGCCGAACACGGTCGACCGCCCGGTTGCGCGCGGTGGTCGTCAACCACGCGCCGGGATTCGCGGGCACGCCGTCGGCGGGCCAGCGCTCGAGCGCTCGCGCGAACGCGTCCTGCGTGCACTCCTCGGCGAGATCCCAGTCGCCCGTGGTCCGGATGAGGGTGGCGACGACTCGTCCCCACTCCTCCCGGAACGCACGGGCGACTGCTCGCTCGACGTCGGGTGGGGTCACATCTCCCAGATCGGACGCACCTCGATCGACCCGTGTTGGGCACCGGGGATCTTCGACGCCACTTCGATCGCCTCGTCGAGGTCCTTGCACTCGACCAGGTAGAAGCCCGCCATCTGCTCCTTGGTCTCCGCGAACGGACCGTCGGAGGTGAGCACCTCGCCGTCGCGCAGGCGCACGGTGGTCGCCATCGCCACCGGCCGCAGCCGCTCACCTCCCTGCAGCACGCCGCGCCCGCTCATCTCCTCGTTCCAGGCCATGTAGGCGCCGAACTGGGCTCCCACCTCGGCCTCCGTCAGTTCGGCCTGACGCTTGTCCTCTGTGCAGATCAGCAGTGCGTAGCGCATGGTGCCTCCTCGGCAGTTCGTCGGTGCTTCCAGTCCCACGACGAACGGGAACCGTCGGGATCGACACCAGATTCGCAGAAATCGCCGACGATCGGTCAGGCGTGGGCGCGGTGGCGCCACCCGGCGCGCGGCGTTGGCGAGCGGCGTTGGCCCGCGACCGGCGTCGAACGGCCGACGACGACCGCCACGACCACCTCCGGCTCTGGTGGTCACGTCGCCGGGAGAGCCGCGTGCAGCGTGGTCGTCCAGAACGACACCGTCAACGTGCCGTCGTCGTCGCGAGGTTCGAGGCCGGTGACGGGCCCGCCGTCGAGCTCGGCGCGCAGCGCGGCTTCGGCGCCGTCGGCGTCGGACTGCTCGGTGTACGCGATCGAGATCGGCAAGCGCGATTCGGCCGTGGACGCGTCGGTGAGCTCCGCGCGGTTCGTGAGCAACGCGACGAGCTCCGCCTCCAGGAACCCGCGACGGTGCGACGGGTCGAGCCGTCGGTGCACGTCGTCGAAGCGGTCGCGGGCATCGGCAACAGGAACGATGAGGTCCTGCACCACGATGCGCCCGCCGGGCGCGACGACGCGCGCCATCTCCGCCGTCGCGGCGGCCGGGTCACCGACGTGGTGCAGCGACGCGAAGCAATACACGAGGTCGAACGACTTGGCGACGAACGGGAGCGCCTCAGCGTTCCCCTCCTGCAGCAGCACGTTGGTGATGCCCGCGGCGCCCACGCGCGCCGCACCGAGCTCGAGCAGATTCGTGGTGAGATCGACGCCGACCACCTGCCGCACGCGCGGCGCCACGACCTCGGCCGCGTGTGCCGCACCGCAGCAGAGGTCGAGGACGAGCATGTCTGCATCGAGCGGCTCGAGCTGCTCCACCGTGCCCGCGGGCCGGCGCACGAACGGCGAGTCGGGCCCCGAGAAGAGACCCACCTGACGCGCGAAGGATGCGCGGACGAGATCGTCGTGGTCGTCGCTCATCGGGCCACTGTTACAGTCCGCGCCGTGGGGGTCGCCGCCGCACCGGCCAACGACGAGACCGCACCGGTCGCGGTGGCGATGCGCGCCGGGTCCCCCGTGCGAGCCGGTGCGTGGCCCGAGGATGCCGACGACCTGGTCGCGGCGTGGCACACCCACGACCTGCACCAGCTGCTCTACGCGTTCGAGGGCGTGGCCGAGGTCGAGACCGATGGCTCGCACCATCTGCTCCCGCCCCAGCAGGCGGCATGGATCCCCGCCGGTCTCCCGCACCAGACGACCTTGCGCAAGGTCCGTACGGTGGCGGTGTTCTTCGAGCCGTCGATGGTGCACGGACACGACGAGCGCGTGCGGGTGCTCTCGGCTGCGGCCCCGGTACGCGAGATGATCGTGTACGCGGCGCGTTGGCGGATCGACCGACGGCGGAGCGACCGCACTGCAGACGCTTTCTTCGATGCGCTCGCCCTCCTCACCGCGGAGTGGCTCGACACCGTCGAGGCGCCGCTGCGCCTGCCTACGAGCACGGTGCCGGTCGTGGCGGCGGTGATGCGCCACACCCAGGAGCATCTTGACGAGGTCGACGAACGGTCCGTCTGCGCGGCCGTCGGAATCTCGGAGCGCTCGCTGCGACGCACGTTCCGTGCCGTCACTGGCATCAGCTGGAGCGAGTACCGAACCACCAGCCGCGTGCTCCACGCCATGGCGGTGATCGCCGAACACGACCGCTCGATCCTCGACGCCGCCACCTCCGTCGGCTTCGACAGCCTCAGCGGATTCGATCGAGCCTTCCGCCGACTGACCGGCGAACGCCCCGTCGACTACCGCCGTCGCATCCGTGACGCCGCCATGCGCGAGGTGCCTGACGTCGACGTCAGGTGAAGACGCTCACGCCGCCCGGACCTACCAGCAGTCCGACGACGATCAACACGATGCCCGCGAGCACCGCGCCGCGGAGCAGCGAGACGATTCCTGCGATCACGAGGATCACAGCGATGAGCCACAGTACAAAAGCCATGTGCACGTGGTGCCCGACGACAGGAGCGACGAAACCGTCGACGCTCGGAGAGCGCATCGGTTTCCGCACGAGGAGCCCCGGGTAGGCGGAATTGGTCCGCACACCGATGCCGAGGAGATCTGCCGTGAACGAGCTCACTGGTGCACGCGTCGCGTTCCTGGTTGCCAACGAAGGCGTGGAGCAACGCGAGCTCAGCGAACCGTGGGAGGCCGTTCGGCGCGCAGGAGGAACTCCCGTGCTCATCGCACCCGAGGACGGCGAGGTGCAGTGCTTCGAGCACCTCGACCGCGCCGACACCGCGCACGTCGACGTGCTGACCGCCGACGCCGACGCCGACGACTACGACGCCCTCGTGCTCCCGGGTGGTGTCGCCAACGCCGATGAGCTGCGCACCGACCACCACGCGGTGCGGTTCGTGCGCCGGTGCTTCGAGGCCCACAAACCCGTGGGCGTGATCTGCCACGGGCCGTGGATCCTCGCCGACGCTGGCGTGCTCGACGGTCGTGTGCTCACGTCGTGGCCGAGTCTGAAGACCGACCTCCACAACGCCGGAGCCACCTGGGTCGACTCGGAGGTGCAGGTGGACGGTTCGCTCGTCAGCAGCCGCAAGCCCGACGATCTCCCGGCGTTCTGCCAGGAGATCGTCCAGGTGTTCGCGTCGTCGCGGGCTGCCTGACGTCCGGAGGCGGCGTCGACGCGACTTCGACGGGCTCGGTGCGCCGGGAGGCGACCGTCATGGGCACGACACCGATCGCGGCGACGTAGCAGCCCGAGTCGGGGTGTCGGAACGCCGAGCGCGTTGGCCGGCTCGGGCAACTGGCAATTCATGCGTACTTGCCGACGACGATCATCGTCAGCAGGCCGACCAGAAGCGGAGACCGGCACCGTCACGCATCAACGAGTCGATGCCGAGCGGCACGCGGGCGGCACACGGGCGGGATGAGGAACACGGGTACGGCGCGTCCCGACGGGCGCGTCCCGGTGAAGCGTTCGGGAGACTGCCGTGGTGTCCTCCTGGTTTCGTGCCCGCGGGTGGTTGCGGTTCCCTCTGTTCCCGGCCGTGGCGTGGCCAATCCCGGTCATGTCCCGGAGCGCGCCTGTTCGCACACTCGTGATCGGTACGACCGGAGTGCTCGGTAGGATGCCGACGCACGCCGCGGCCGGTCGCGGCGCCGATCCTGGAGGAACTGCACGCATGTCCGGTGAATGGGGCCCGCTCGAGGGACTGATCGGGGAATGGGAATCCGACAAGGGTGGACTCGATGCCGCGTTCTCCCACTCGAAGGGTGAGGTGCTCCAGACGCCCTACCTGGAGAAGGTGACCATGAAGCCGTTCGGTCCCGTCGACAACGGGCAACCAGCACCTCTACGGCCTCGACTACAAGTCGGCGATGTGGCGTGGCGACGAAGACAACCCCTTCCACACCGAGGTCGGTTACTGGCTGTGGGACGGCGCGACCGGCGAGGTCATGCGCGGCTTCGTGGTGCCCCGCGGCATCACCGTCCTCGCCGGCGGTACCGCCGCCGCGGACGCCACCTCGTTCACCCTCGCGGCACGCCCGGGCGACCCGAATTACTCCATCGGCGAGAACAAGTACCTCTCGCAGCACGCGTCGACCCTCAGCTACGACGTCACCATCACCGTCAACGACGACGGCAGTTGGACGTACGCCGAGAAGACGATGCTGAAGATGGACGAGTTCCCCGAGGCGTTCGCGCACACCGACAGCAACACGCTGCGCAAGGTCGGCTGACCCTCCTTTGACTGACGACGGGCCGATGTCCGACGCGCTCGTGCTGGGCGCCGCCACGCTCGGCGAATCGGGCGCGCGGCGCATGCACCCACGCCTGAAGGCCGCGTGGCCCGGCGCACGGGTCGCCGGTCGTGCGTACCCCGTGCGCTGCAGCCCGGGCGACAACCTCGCCATTCACGTCGCGGTCACGCGCGCGCCCGCGGGGTCAGTGCTCGTCGCCGACATGGGCAGCGAGCGCGAGTTCGGCTACTGGGGCGAGGTGCTCACCACCGGCGCGGAAGCGCGCGGCATCACCGGCCTCGTGATCGACGCCTGCGTGCGCGACTGCGATGCGCTCGCCGCGCACGGGTTCCCGGTGTTCTCCACCGGGCTCGCGCTCACTGGTGCGTCGAAGACACGACCGGGTGCGATCGACCGTCCCGTGACCGTCGGCGAAGTGGCGGTGGAGCCGGGCGACTGGATCGTGGCCGATGTCGACGGCGTCGTCGTGGTACCGGGCGCCGAGCTCGACGCGGTGCTGGCAGCGGGACGGGCGCGTGCCGCAAAGGAAGACGCGCTCTTCACCGTGCTCCGTGCCGGCGGAACGACGGTCGAGCAGTTCGGCCTCGACCCGTCGCTCGTCGAAGGCGCCTGAGCGCGCAGCCCCGTCAGTGCGTCGTGTAGTCGATCTCGTCCGCGCCCGCGACCGCAACCGCGAAGCAGAAGCAGTGGATGGGCGCGTGATCGGAGACCGGCCGCAGGCTGTGCACCGCGTCGGGCGGGATGTGCACGAGGTCGCCCTGCGCGATCTCGCGCGTCTCGTCGCCGATCGTCATCAGACCCCGGCCCGCGGTGACGTAATAGAACTCGTGGGTGGGATGCGAGTGCGGGTCCACGTAGCCACCGCCCGACACCTCGAACTCGCTCACCAGCTCGAGGTGTCCCCCGGCGGTGATCTCCTGCATCTCACGCGGCGACACGAGCCACCAGACGGGTACCGTCCCGTTGTGCTCGACGACCGGCGCCACTTCTTCGATCGAGCGCACGTCCATGTCGCCCAGCGTAGAGGAACGCCGTGATCGACGAGCCCGTCGAGGGACCTGTCCACGTCGTCGACGCCGACGCAGTCACTGCGTCGGCGTGGGCGCCGTTCGGGTGGCTGCCACGTCCCGACGTCGACCCGAGCGACGGTGAGCACACGCTGCACTTCGCGTGGGACGACGCGCACCTCAACACCATCGAGCACACCGTCGACGAGGTCGACGCAACCGCTCACGGCCTTCGCTGCGCCGTGATGTACCGGCACGAAACACACACCCAGGTGCTCACGCCGCTCGACGCCGCGGCGGTCGTCGCCGTGGCGCCCGCCGACCGCACCTTCTCGGACCCGGCCGACCTCCACACCATCCGCGCCTTCGTCCTCGAACCCGGGGAGACGGTCGTGCTCCACCAGGGCACCTGGCACTGGGGGCCGTTCCCGATCCGCGGCGCCCCGTCGGTCCGGTTGCTCAACGTGCAGGGTCGTCGCTACGCGGAGGACAACGCGAGCATCGACCTCAGCGGATCGGTGATCGAGGTCGTCAGCCCGTAGCCGGGACCGTACCCGGGCCCCCGGTGCCGAGGCGTCCCTCGAGCGCGAGGGTCACCAGGTACGCGACGACCACCCCGACGATGATCAGCGGGCCGGCAGCGAGTCCGGCGCTCACGGTCAGCGAGGTGGCGATGATCACGGCGGAGAGCGGCAGCTTCAGGAACGACACCACCATCACGCCCATCCCGACGGCGACGGCCGGCGTGAGCGACATCCCGGGGAGGTGTGACGCGGCGATGCCACCGGCGGCTCCGAGGAAGATCGCCGGGAACGTCGGGCCGCCGCGGAAGCTGCCGAGGCACGCGCTCCACGCCAGCCCTTTGCACAGCATGAGGAAGAGCAGTGCGCCGATGGTCCACGCGCCGGGGTTGTCGACGAGCCCCGGGAGCTGGTCCTGACCGGAGAAGATCACCTCCTCGACGCCGTGGGTCGTCGTCGACGCGAACAGCAACGCGAGGAGCCCGACCACGAGCCCCGCGGCCGGGATCCAGAGCCAGTGATTGCGCTGCACGAGCGCGACGCCCTTGAGGCCGAGCTGGCGGATCACGAAGGTGACCAGTGCGCCGGCGACACCGAGAGCGAGCGTCCACCCGATCTCTCCCCAGGTGGGATGCGCGAAGTGCGGGAGCTGGAGCGGCTGGAGCGAATACGCGCTCGTGCTGAGCGCGGTCCAGTTGGAGATCCCGATGAACACCAGCGAACCGACGCCGGCTGCGATCAACCCCGGCACGAGGATGAGCGGCAGCGTCGCGCCTCCGAGCCCGCTGGCTTCGATCACGAGCACTGCGGCGACGATCGGGGACCCGAAGATCACCGAGATGGCGGCGAAGCTGCCGGCCGCTGCGAGCACGAGCAGCAGCTGTGGAGGCGCGTCGCGCTTCGCGAGCTTCACCGCGAAGACGGCCAGCCCTCCCCCGATGGCGATGAGTGGTGCCTCGGGGCCGAGCACGAGACCGAGGCCGAGGGTGGCGAACGCGGCCAGGGCGACACCCGGCACCTCGTCGGGCTGCGTGCTGCCGACCTGCAGTCCGTGCGCAGGGACGTGCCCACCCTGGCCCGGCAGCTTCACGATGGCGAGCGCCACCGGGATGCCCGCGAGCACGAGGATCGGGATCGGCCACCAGTCGGGGATGGTGGAGTAACCGAGTGCGTCGGGCAGGTCGCTGTACAACCCCAGCTGCACCTGGTGGATGAGCTCGAGGAAGCCCCACGACGCCAGTGACACGAAGAGACCGATCACTGCCGCGAAGACGAGCAGCACCACGAAGCCGCGACTGCGCAGCATCGCCTCGGGATCGAGCGGCGCGGGCGCGGCGCGGGCGCGTCCGGCACGTCGGACGACGGAGTCGGATCGGTCATCGGATCTCGTCTCCTCGGTGTCCGGCGTCAGGATTCGCCGGCGAGAGAGAACGAGTTCACATACATGATCCGCAGCGCCGGGTGCACGGCCCACGCCTGGCATTCGGGCGTTCCCCATGCGCCGATGCGCGCTTCCACCAACGGCCGCATCCGCTTGAACGTGATCTCGGCCTCGGGGTCGTCGAACTCGTAGAAGTGCAGGTAGCGAGGGTCGCCACCGGTGGCGTTCTCGTAGGGCGTGATCATCGTGAAGCCGGGGATGCCAGCCTCGACGATGTAGTTGAGATGCACGAAGTCGCCCCAGTCGCGGAGCGCCTGCGCCTCGGCCGGGGTCGTCGGGCTGATGAGCACCAGCGAGAGCGACACCGTCGGCTTGCCGGTGAGGCGGCCCTGGCCGGGTCGCGGGGTACGCAGGAAGTGGTGTCCGGTCACACCCTCGGGAGCAGGGGGCGCGACGAACGACGGCGCGCACTCGTACACACCGAGGGTGTCGAACTCGGGAAGCTCGCGCGGCAGGTCGGGACGATCCCGGTACACGTTGCGCCACCACGTCGCACGCTCGACGCCGGCCAGCGCGCTCACCTCGGCCACGCGTGTCTCGGCGTACTCCTCCGGAGTCGCCTCCGTCATCTCCAGGTAGAGCACCGGGCTCTCACGGTCTTCCACGTCGCCCCCTCCTCGTCAGCCCTTCAGGGCCGAGCACACCGCCAGACCGTAGATCTTGCGCAGGGCCGGGAAGATCTTCGGGTTGCGGTCCGGGGTGATCTGACCGTTGATCGACACCACCGTGGAGCGCGTCCCGTCGCTCGTGGCCGCGATGAACTGGGTGTAACCCGGTGTGTTGCCGGTGTGTCCGTACACGGTCCCGCACGAGGTCTGGTAGCGGAAGATGCCGAGGCCGGCCGAGTTCGTGCCCGGGCCGGTCGGCTCCGACCTGCCGGGACGGAACGTGAACTGCGCCTTCTTCGTCGCCGCGTCGGTCTCCTTGCCCGACGCGTAGCCACGCACGAACAGGTTCGCGTCCTGAGGGGTGGAGACGACCCCGCCAGACGCCCACGACCACCCGGCGGCGATGACCTCGCTGACGTCCTCATCGGCGTTCGGGGGGTCGGGCTGGTACCCGTGGGTGAACGGCGTCGGCATCGCGACCCCGCCGGGCAGGCTGGTGTCGGTGAGACCGAACGGCGTGTCGACCCGCGCCTCGAGCGATTGCTCGTACGAGGTGCCGTCGACCGCCGCCACCATGAGCCCGACCAGGATGTTGTCGGTGTTCGAATACGCGTACTTGCTGCCGGACGGGAACAACAACGGATCGTTGGCGACGTAGGTGGGGAGCTGCTCGGGTGGCGGCGGGGTCTCGAGCGAGGCGCCGACCGCCGCCTGGAACTCGGGGCTCTTGCTGAAGTCGGGGATGCCGCTCGTGTGCTGCAAGAGCTGCGCCAGCGTGACGTCGGCCCACGTCGCCGACTGCTGGGGCAGGATCTCACCGACGGTCGAGTCGACGGTCAGCTTGCCGTCGGCCACGGCCGACATCGCCGCCGCGCCGCTGAACGCCTTGGCCACGCTCGCGAGCCGCATGGCGTCGGTCAGACCGAACGGCGTCTTCATGGCGACGTCGCCGTACCCGGCGGTGAACTGCACCGGGTCGGCAGCGCGCTGCACCACGACCGAGATGCCCGCAGGACCATCGGGGCGCTTGACGAACGCGTCGAGCGCCTTCTGCAACGCGGTGTCGGCCTTCGACGACGCGGCGCTTGCACCGGGTGCCACCACGACGAGCGATGCGATCACCAGGCCCGCCGCGAGCAGAACACGGACGGGCGAGCGTCGGTGGGTTCGCATCCGGAGACCCTACCGGGACCACTGTGTTCTCACCGCGCGTTGTCGTAGGGTCACCCGCATGACGGACGTCGCGGTGGTCACCGGTGTCGGGGGGATGGGTGTGGCGTGCGCGCGCCGCCTGGGTGGTGGCCGGCAACTCGTGCTCGCCGACTTCGACGAGGCGAAGTTGCAGTGCGTCGTCGACGAGCTCACTGGCGACGGCATGACCGTCGTGGGTCAGCGCGTCGACGTGTCCGAGCGCGCGTCGGTCGACGCGCTCGTCGGGGTCGTGCGCGAGCTCGGGCGACTGCGCGCGCTGGTGCACACCGCCGGACTCTCCCCGACCCAGGCGTCGGCCGACCGCGTGCTCGAGGTCGACATGCTCGGCACGGACCACGTGCTCAATGCGTTCCTCGACGTCGTCGTGGAGGGCACGGCGGCGGTCTGCATCGCCAGCATGGCCGGTTACCTGGCACAGCTCACACCCGCGCAGGAGCAGGCACTCACCGTGGCGACGACGGAGAGCCTGATGGACGCGCTCGCCGAGGTCGAGCTCGGCGACTTCGGTGCCACCTACGGCGTGGCCAAGCGGGTGAACCAGCTGCGCGTCGAGAAGGCGGCGGTGGCGTGGGGCGCACGCGGCGGTCGCGTGAACAGCATCAGCCCCGGCATCATCTCCACGCCGATGGGCCGTCAGGAGCTCACGGAGGGCGCGGGCGAGCAGATGCAGGGCATGCTCGACCTCTCCCCGGTGCCGCGCATCGGCACCGCCGAGGACATCGCGGCCGCGGTGCAGTGGTTGGTGAGCGAACAGGCGTCGTTCGTGAGCGGCTGTGATCTGCGGGTCGACGGCGGCGTGACCGCGGCCATCCACGGCCTCATGGCCGGAGGCTGAGACAGAGCGAGCACTCGCGAACGAGGGCGGGAGCGCTCACTCCCACTCGATGGTGGCGGGCGGCTTGCTCGAGATGTCGAGCACCACCCGGTTGACGTCCTCCACCTCGTTGGTGATGCGGGTCGAGATCCGCTCCAGCACCTCGGTGGGGAGACGCGCCCAGTCGGCCGTCATGGCGTCCTCGCTGGTGATCGGGCGCAGCACGATCGGGTGCGCGTACGTGCGCCCGTCTCCTTGCACGCCCACGGAGCGCACGTCGGCCAGCAGCACGACGGGGAATTGCCACACGTCGCGCTCGAGGCCCGCGGCTTCGAGCTCCTCGCGCGCGATGGCATCTGCTTCGCGCACGGTGTGCAGACGCTCGGCGTCGACCGCGCCGACGATGCGGATCGCCAGGCCGGGACCGGGGAAGGGTTGACGCCACACCATCGACTCGGGCAGCCCCAGCTCGAGGCCGACCGCGCGCACTTCGTCCTTGAACAGGGCCTTCAGCGGTTCGATGAGCTCGAACTGCAGGTCGTCGGGCAGGCCACCCACGTTGTGGTGGCTCTTGATGTTGGCGGTGCCGGTGCCGCCGCCCGACTCGACGACGTCGGGGTAGAGCGTGCCCTGCACGAGGAACTCGATGTCGTCGTGACCTTCGGATGCGATGACCTGAGCCGCCACCTCCTCGAAGGTGCGGATGAACTCGGTCCCGATGATCTTGCGCTTGGCTTCGGGGTCGGTGATGCCGGCGAGCTTGGTCAGGAACTTCTCCGACGCGTCGACGGTGACGAGCCGGATGCCGGTGGCCGCCACGTAGTCGCGCTCCACCTGTTCGCGCTCGCCCTTGCGCAGCAATCCGTGGTCGACGAACACGCAGGTGAGCTGATCGCCGACGGCTCGGTGCACGAGCGCGGCCGCCACCGCGGAGTCGACGCCGCCCGAGAGGCCACAGAGCACGTGGTGGTCGCCCACTCGCTCGCGGATCTCGGTGATCGCGTCGTCGATGATGTTGGCGGTGGTCCACGTCGGTGCGATGCGTGCGCCCACGTGGAGGAAGCGTTCGAGCATGGTCTGGCCGTGCGCGGTGTGCAGCACCTCGGGGTGCCACTGCACGCCGAACAGCTGCCGCTCAGGGTGCTCGAAGGCGGCGATCTCGGCGCCGTCGGTGCTCCCGGTGACCGCGAAGCCGGGCGGAGCGACCACGACCGCGTCGCGGTGCGACATCCACACCGGCTGGCGCAGGGGCTGGCCGGCGAACAGCACGGCGGCGGAGTCGACCGTGGCCGTCGTGCGACCGAACTCGGCGCCCTCGGTGCGCTTCACCGTGCCCCCGAGCGCCTCGGCCATCGCCTGGAAGCCGTAACAGATGCCGAACACCGGCACCCCGGCGTCGAACAACGCGGGGTCGATCGACGGCGCGCCGTCGGCGTAGACGCTCGCCGGACCACCCGACAGGATGACCGCGGCTGGTCGCCTGGCCAGCATCTCGGTCACCGGCATCTCGTGGGGCACGATCTCGCTGTAGACCTTCGCCTCACGCACGCGGCGGGCGATCAGCTGCGCGTACTGGGCGCCGAAGTCGACGACGAGGACGAGCGCCGGGTCGCCGGCCTGGTCGGGGCCGGTCGGGTGACTCATCGGACGATTCTACTCCCGGACCCCTCTTCGCCGACCCCCTGCATTCACCGGTGTCCGATCTCCTGGGTCCGGGACATAGCCTTTCTCCAGACACCGACCTCAGGGGACGCAATGGCCAATCCCGCGCTCTCGCAGAAGCGCTTCGAGACGATCGCCAAGGAAGACGAAGCCGGCTGGGCGGCCCCGGTCGAACTGGCGCACGCCGAGGCGACGGGCGCGGCGCCGCCGCCGACACGCGTCTCGCACATGACCGCGAACGGGGCGTTCGCCAAGACGTTCATCCTCTTCCTGATCGTGCTCGCCGGCGGTGCCTTCGGATGGTCGCAGACGCCGGACGCCAAGACGACCATCTCCAGCACCGGCCTCGTCAGCCAGACCGTCGAGATCCCTGGCTGGTCGTGGATCGCGCTGTTCGTCGGGTTCGGCCTGGCGATGGTGTGCATCTTCAAGCCCAAGGCGTCGCCGTTCCTGGCACCGCTCTACGCGGTCGCCGAGGGCATCTTCCTCGGCGTCATCTCGAAGGCGTTCGAGGTGCGGTGGGACGGCATCGTGTTCCAGGCGATCCTCGCCACCGTTGCCGTGTTCTTCGCCACACTCGCCCTCTACGTGTTCGGCGTGGTGAAGGTCACCAAGAAGTTCCAGATGGTCGTGATCGGTGCCACGGTCGGCGTCTTCCTGCTGTACCTGTTCGCCGCGATCCTGTCGTTCGTCGGCGTCGACATGGTCTTCTGGAACTCGCCCAGTCTGTTCGGGATCGCGTTCAGCGTGGTCGTGTGCGTGATCGCCTCGCTGAACCTGTTCCTCGACTACGAGTTCATCGCCCAGGCTTCGAAGAGCGGCGCGCCGAAGTACATGGAGTGGTACGGCGCGTTCGGGATCATGGTCACGCTGGTGTGGCTCTACCTGGAGATGCTGCGACTGCTCGCCAAGCTCCGCAGCTGATCGTCACGTGTACTGCACGCGCACGTGACGCGAGTACTCCACCGGGTCGATCTCGACGTCCTCGAGCACGTGGAAGAACTCTGACGACGTCATCATGAACCGGCAGCTCTCCATCTGGAGCACGGGGAGATCGGCGACCGGAGTGCCGGGCAGGTCACGCAACACCAGCTTGCCGTCGACGCGCTCACACGTCTCGGGCTTCATCGTCTGGTGCAGGGTCACGAGGAACGGCCCCGCGTCGAACCCCTCACCCGAGACCGCGGGCAGGAACTTGTACCAGAACTGCCGCACGTCGTAGGGCGCCGGCACGGGCAGCGCCGCGGTGACGTCGCCCGCCACTTCGATGATGGTGACGCCCTGGCGCGTGACGCTGGCGCGCACCCGGTCGCCCTCGCGCTCGAACTCGAGGTGCGCCAACTTCTTCGGCTCGCCGTAGGTCTCGCGACTCGGGGACACCGCGGTCTCGAGGTCGATGGGCATCACCGCACAGAACTGTCCGACCCCACCGGCGTAGGTCGCGTCGAGCAGGAAGGAGCACACGATCTCGTGCAGGTGGCCGTCGACCTCGATGCGCGTGAAGTGCACCCGGACTCGCGGCTCCGGCGCCGGGCCGAGCGGCGGCGGCAGCACCTGCGCGTGCAGCTCGGGATCGGTGAGGTACGTCACCTCGAGCCGTGCGTTCGCCGGATACGGCACCAGCCCGTCGTGCTTTGGTGCCGCGTCCTGGATCCAACGGTTCGGTGGTGTCATCGTGCTCCTCCCCTTCGCTCAGGCGTCGGTCAGCGACGCACCGGCCTCGACACCGGTCAGCCACGGTCGCCCGGCGCGTCGGTAGGGCTCCCACTTCTTCTCGACCGCCGGTGGGTCGGTCTGGCCCAAGTCGGCGGGCGTCGGACCGATGCGGTCGGCGATCGGGCGGAGCCGACCGACGTCGAATCCGTAGAAGTCGACCTGGTTGCCCCCGAGGATCCGCTCGGTCTCGTCGACGGGGATGTCCCAGAACCGGTCGCGCAGGAACTCGCGCGTGTAGGGCCACGTGCCCTCCGGGTGGGGGAAGTCGTTGCCCCACATGATGTTGTCCACGCCGATCTCGTAGCGACGGCCGAGCTCACGACGCCTGGTGTTCGACGCGCCGATCTTCACGTTGCGGTCGAAGTACTCGCTCGGCAGCATGGTGAGCATCCCGCGGGTGTTCACCATCTTGCGCATCCCGTGCTCGCGGCTGGCCATCATGTCGACTCGCCAGAGCAGGTCGGCGGCCCAGAAGCAACCCGCTTCGGTGACCGCCAGCTTCAGGCCGGGGAACCGCTCGAACACGCCGGTGAGCAGCATGAACCAGAGCGGGCGAGCGGTGAAGAAGACGGTCTCGTAGCCGTAGACGCTCATCCAACCACTGACCTCGCCGTAGTCGTCGCGCGGCGCAGGACCGGAGTGGCAGTGCACCGGGAGCGAGAGCTCCTCGCACACCGCCCACACCGCGTCGTAGCGGTAGCTCGTGTACGAGTCGTGGCCGTCCCAGCGCGGCGGGATGATCACGCCGCCGGTGAGGCCGTCGGCCTGCGCCCGACGGATCTCGGCGATCGCGCCCTCGAGGTCGTCGAGGATGGGGGCGACGATCAACCCGGCGCGTCGCTCGGGGCTCTCGCCGCACAGCTGCGCCGCCCACCGGTTGTACGCGCGGGCTCCCGCGAGGAGGTGGTCGGGGCTGTGGGTCACGACCGGGTTGAACCCGGCACCGAACGGTGCACCCATCGTGCCGGTGACCGCGTCGGGCCCCGGGAACACGACCTCGGCGGTCACGCCGTCGCGATCGAGCTCACGATCCCGTGTTGCGGCGTCCCAACCGCCGCGCAGTCCCACTTCGTGCAGGCTGTTGCCTTCGTCGTCCTCACCGAACCACTCCGTCTGGAACTCGTCGTCACCGACGAAGTCACCCGCGGCTTGGGCTGCGGCCCGGCGCTCGTCGATCAGGCGTTGACGCTCCGCCAGCTCGGCGTCGAAGTCGTCGCGGTACGAAGCATCGAGGTACTCGCGGTACGCCGGCGCGTCCGGGCCCGCGTGGCAATCGGCGGAGATGACGAGATACGGCTGCATACCAGCCGCGCTCACACGTTCGCCGGGGCGACGTCCCGGAAAGCCATGCTCGTCGCGTCGGCAGGAACGGCATCGAGACCGGCGGCGACGTCGACCACCCGCGGGCCGACTCGCGCGGCGAGCGATTCGAGCGCTGCGAGGTCGAAGTCGTAGACCCGCGCGGCGTTCTCCCCGAGCATCGCGCGCACCTCGTGCTCGGGAACGCCCGCGAACGTGAGACGGATCGCCTCGTCGGAGTACGGCGCGGTGCCTTCGTCGTGGGGATAGTCGCTCCCCCACATGACGTGGTCGACACCGATCCGCGCCCTGCGCTCACAATCGTTGCGGTGCAGGAAGCTGGCTGCCACCGCGCAGTTCGACTGCCAGTACGCACTCGGCATCTTGTCCAGCAGCTGCGGATGTTCGAAGCGCATCACGCCGACGTTGCCCCGCGACAGCTGGCCGTAGAGGTTGTCCATCACGTCGAGTGCCTCACCGATCCAGCCGCTGCCCTGCTCGGCCAGCACGAGGCGCAACTTCGGGAACCGGTCGAACACGCCCGAGAGGATGAACGTCCACAAGGGACGGTGCGAGAACCACGCCGCCTCGACCAGCCACAACGACAACGACGCCGCGTGCTCGCCGTAGTCGGGGGAGCTGCTTCCTCCGTGTGCGTTCAGCACCACGCCGCGCTCCTCGCACGCGCGCCACACGGGGTCGTACTCGTGCGAATGCAGCGGCGGGATCGGTGCGTCGGGAGGCACGCCCGGCAGGAGCACGCCACCGCGCAGGTCGTGGTCGGCGATCCAGTGCACGTCGCGCACCGCTTCGTCGACGTCGTTGAGCAGGATCTGTCCCACACCCGCGCGGCGAGCGGGGTACTCGGCGCACCACGCTGCGAGCCAGCGGTTGTGCGCGCGGAGCCCGGCGAGGCGCAGCTCGAAGTCGGCCGCGGTCGGCGCGGTCGCCACGAGCGCACCGCGCGCGTAGAACGGCGGAATCGTGTTCGGGTAGACGATCTCGGCGACCACGCCGTCGGCCTCCAACTCGCGCATGCGACGCGAGCTGTCCCAGTTGCGATCGGCGTCGGGTCGTACGAGGTCGCCGTACGGGCTCACGAACGTGGACGCCCATTCGTCGAAGGTGTCCTGATATCGCGCTTCCAGGTAGGGCCGGTACTGGAGCAGGTCGGCCCCGGCGTGACAGTCGGCCGAGATGACGACGTAGCGGTCCACGGCGATCCCCCCAGGTTCGTTGCGGCAGTCGCGCTTTCCTCGTTACCGTACTGGCGTGCAGGACCTCGAGGGCAAGACCGCCGTCGTCACCGGCGGCGGCGGCGGAATCGGGCGGGCCCTCGGAGAGCGGTTCTTGGCTGCAGGCATGCGGGTCGTGCTCGCCGACATCGACGAGTCACTGCTCAGCTCGACCGTCGACGAGCTCTCGGCCCGGACCGGCGAAGTGCTCGGTGTACCCACCGACGTCTCGCAGCTCGCGTCGGTCGAGCACCTGCGCGACGCGACCCTCGAGCGGTTCGGCGCGGTGCACCTCGTGTGCAACAACGCGGGGATCCCATCCGGCTCCGATGGTGCGCTGTGGGAGCATCACGTGAACGACTGGCGCTGGGCCGTCGACGTCAACGTGTTCGGTGTGATCCACGGGATCAATGCCTTCGTCCCCGTGCTGCTCGAACAGGGCGAGCCAGCCCACGTGGTCAACACCTCGTCGTCGAACGGCACGTTCGCGCCACTGAGCAACAGCGCGGTGTACTCCACGACGAAGGCCGCGGTCACCAACATCACCGAGTGCCTCTGGGGTCAGATGCGGGCCGCCGCGGTCCCCGTGCAGGTGTCGTTGCTCCTTCCTTCGACACGCACCCCCGGTGCGCTGCCGACCGGCATCTGGCGACCAGGGCGCAATCGGCCCGAGCGCTACGCCCGGCCCGGGCAGGCACCCCCCGAGGGTCGAGACGCGCTCACACCGTTCGTGGAACAACTCGAGCGCGCGGGACAGGAGCTGGTGTTCGCGCCACTCGAGGAGGTCGCCGACATCGCACTCGAAGGGATCCTGGCCGATGAGTTCTGGATCTACCTCCCGAACGAGCGCAACGCGGCGACCATCGACGCCCGTGCCGCATCGATGCGCGACGCCAGCGCGCCGGACTACCTCGTCACCGACTCACCCTGGAACGTTCCGAAGACCTGACGACCGGGCGCCGCTCAGCGCCCGAAGTGCGCGATGAGCACTCCCCGTCCCAAGGTGTTGAAGAACAGGTTGAAGCCGACCGCGGCCGGCGACGCCGACGAGTCGATCCCGAGCGTGGGGATGCCGACCGCGTGCACGGCGAACACGTAGCGGTGGTCGCCGTGACCCTCCGGTGGCGCGGCCCCGATGTACTCGAGACCACCGGCGTCGTTGCGCGCGTGGATCGCACCGGCCGGAAGCCCGACCTTGTCGCCGCTGCCTGCACCGCGCGGCAGCTCCGTGGTCGACGCCGGGAGGTCGAACACCGACCAGTGCCAGAACCCGCTGCCCGTCGGGGCATCGGGATCGAAGCACGTCACCGCGAACGACTGCGTGCCCTCGGGAGCGCCCGACCACAGCAGGTGCGGAGAGACGTTCCCCCCGGTCATGCCCATGCTGTCGGCGAGGTGCGCGTCGGGGACGCGCCCGCCGTGCTCGAGGTCGTCGCTGGTGAGCTCGATCCCGTGGACGGGAGGAAAGTAGACGTACGGGATGGGCGGGCGATCCGGATCCACCACGGTCAGCTTCCCGACGCGTACGTGCTCGGGGCCTCGTCGAGGATCACGGTCTTGGTCTCGAGGAACGGGAGCAGACCTTCCTTGCCCCCCTCACGGCCGATGCCCGACTGCTTGAACCCACCGAAGGCCATGCCGAAGTCGGTCTTGAAGCCGTTGTGCCCGACCGTGCCGGCGCGGATCTGCCCGGCGACCGCGCGGGCGCGGTCGACGTCGGGAGTGAACACCGAGGAGTTGAGGCCGTAGATGGTGTCGTTGGCGATGCGCACCGCGTCCTGCTCGTCGGCGGCGGGGATCACGCTCAGCACCGGCCCGAAGATCTCCTCCTGGGCGATCGTCGACGAGTTGTCGACGTTGCCGAACACGGTCGGCTCCACGAACCAGCCGCGCTCGAGGTGCTTCGGGCGGCCCCCACCGGCGGCGAGCGTCGCGCCTTCGTCGACGCCCTGCTGGATGTAGCCCTCGACGCGGTCGCGCTGACGACGCATGGCGAGCGGCCCCATCTGCGCGGTGTCGTCGAACTGGTCGCCCACCTGGACCTGGGCGAAGTTCTCGGCCAGTGCCTCGACCATCTCGTCGTGGTGCTTCTGCGTGACGACGATGCGGGTGAGCGACGAACAGATCTGGCCGGTCATGATGCACTCGGCGCCTGCGATCGAGGCGGCGACCGCCGCGATGTCGGCGTCGTCGAGCACCACCGCAGCCGACTTGCCCCCGAGCTCGAGCGTGACGCGTGCGATGCGCTCACCGCAGAGCGATGCGATCTTGCGACCCGCGGCGGTGGAACCGGTGAACGTGATCTTGTCGACGCGCGGGTCCGTGACGAGCAGCTGCGACACGTCGCGGTCGGCTGTCACCACGTTGAGCACGCCGGGCGGGAGTCCGATCGCTTCCGCCGCCTCGGCGAACACGTAGCCCTCGCCCGGCGCCTCCGGCGACATCTTCAGCACGATCGAGCAACCGGCGAGCAACGCCGGCCCGATCTTGTGGGTGATGAGCTGCACCGGCGCGTTCCACGGGATGATCGCGCCGACGACGCCCACCGGCTCGCGCACCAGCAGTCCGAAGCCGGGACCCGACGGCTGCGCCTGCTCCTCGAACGCGAACGTGTCGGCCAGCGCGGCATACGTCTCGAGACCACTGGCCGCCATCATCCCCGAGTACTGCGCCATGCTCGCGAGCACGCCCGACTCGCGTGGCCACAGCTCGGCCAACGCGTCGTTGCGCTCCATGAGTGCCGCGCCGAGGGCGCGGAGGTAACCGGCGCGCTCGGCGTGGGTCAGCTGGGGCCACGGTCCTTCGTCGAACGCGGTGCGCGCGGCCTCGACCGCTCGCGCCATGTCGGCGGCCTGCGCCTCGGCGATGCTGAACGCGAGCTCCTCGGTCCCGGCGTCGATGACGTCGATGGTCGAGTCGGACGACGGCGCGACCCACGAGCCGCCGATGAAGAACGACTCCGGGTGGGCGAGGGGGACGGTGCTCGTGCGGGCCATGGCGGATCTCCTGTGTGCAATCGCGAACGCCCCGACGCTAGTCCGCACCCCCGTCCTGGGGCCCCGGTGCCACGCACGAGGTGCTCGACCGGCTCACCGGATCGCGGCGTCCCGACGACCGCTCGGGTGGAGGTCGTCGAGTGCGAAGATCCGGTGCAGCTGCTGCACCGCCACGGATCCCTCGCCGACGGCCGACGCCACCCGCCGAACCGCGCCGTGGCGCAGGTCGCCGGCCGCGAGCACACCGGGCACGCTGGTCTCCAACGAGAGCGGCGCGCGCTCGAGCGGCCACGCGCCGGTGGGCAGAACATCGGCGCCGGTGAGGACGAAGCCCTGGCCGTCGCGGGCGACCGCGTCCGGCAACCAGCCGGTGTGCGGCCGGGCGCCGATCATGAGGAACAGACCGTCGGCCGCCACCGTCTCGTCGTTGCCGGTGGCGCGGTCGCGCAGCACGAGCTGTTCGAGCCGGGCCTTTCCGCCGCCCCCGACCACTTCGGTGCCGACGCGCACATCGAGGCGCGGCGTGGCCTCGACCTGTTGCACGAGGTAGTCGGACATGCCCGCGTCGAGCGTGTCGGCTCGCACCACCAGGGTCACGTGGGCGGCATAGCGCGCCAGGTGCAGCGCGGCTTGCCCCGCGGAGTTCGCTCCACCGACGACGTACACCTCGCGGTCGGACATGCTCGACGCCTCGGACGCGGTGCCGCCGTAGTAGACGCCGGCACCGTTGAGCTCCTCGAGCTCGGGGATACCGATGCGTTGGTACTCCGCGCCGGTGGCGAGCAGCACCGAGCGCGTGCGGATCCGACCGCTGTCGGAGAGGTCGACCCAGATGCCGTCGTCGTCGCGTCCGAGCATGGTGACGAACTGCATGAACGCGAAGTGCGCGCCGAACACCCACGCCTGCTCGTAGGCCGATTGCGCGAGCCGCCGACCGCTCACTCCACGCGGGAAGCCGAGGTAGTTGCGGATCAGCGAGCTCGACGTCGCCTGCCCACCGATCCCGCCGCTGTCGACCACCAGCGTGTTGAAGCCCTCGGAGGCGCCGTACACCGCGGCCGACAGGCCCGCGGGCCCGGCGCCCACGATGACGAGGTCGAAGGCCGTGCTCGGCGGATCGACCGGCGATCCGGACGCCTCGACCAGCTCGGCGTTGGTGGGGTCGCGCAGCACGGTGCCGTCGGGGAAGATCACGAGCGGGAAGCCGCCGGTGCCACCACTGTCGGCTTCACCTGCTCCCGCCTGCTCGACCAGCTCCCGGCCGTCGGGCGAGTCCGCCAATGAGAAGGCGTGGGGCATCGCGCAACGACCGAGCAGTTGGCGCAGCTCGTAGGCGCGCCCGTCCCACGACCGGCCGATGACGTGGATGGTGTGCGGCGACTGCCGCTGCGAGTCGGCCCACTCCAACAGCATCCCGGTGATGGCGTGGTGGAACAGTTCGTCCGGTGCGGGCGTCGGGCGGATCACGTAGTGGTCGATCCGAGCGCGGGCGATGGCGTCGAAGATCGCTTCGCCGGTCGCCGGATCCCCCCACTGTCCCCAGTGGAGGATCACCGCCCGCTTCGAGTGGGGGTGGAGCCGGCGCGCCGTGTCGAGGAGGTCGCTGCCGGTCATGCCGTCGAGCCACTGGCCTGCGAGCACGATCGCGACGTCATCGTGATCGGCGGCGAGCGCGTCGAGCCGGGCCCGGGCTTCGAACGGCGAACGCAGGCATTCGACGCGGTAGTGGCGGCCGTAGCGGTCGCGCAACGTCTCCTCGATGTCGTGCAGGGCGTCGACGTCGTCGTCGACCACGAGCAGCACCGGGCCGGACACGTGCGCACTCTACCGTCGTGGTCGGGCGCACTTCCCGGAAGATTTCTCGGTCACACCCCCGACGCGCCAGCCGACATGGCCATGGCGACATCCTGGTGACGCAGCTCACGAAGCGAGGACGGCATGCACGACGACGACTGGCTCACAGCACGATTCGAGGAGAGCCGACCCCGACTCCACGCGCTCGCCTACCGCATGCTCGGCTCGCATGCCGAGGCCGACGACGCGGTGCAGGAGACGTGGCTGCGACTCCGACGCAACGATCCCGCCGCGATCGAGAACATCGGTGGTCTGCTCACCACCGTGGTGGGTCGCGTGTGCCTCGATCGGCTCGCGCGCGGCGGGCCCGGCCGGAGGACCCGGTCGACGATCTCGCCGCCAGCGGAGCGCCCGACACCGACGCCACCGCAGATCCGGTGGGCGAAGCGCTGCTCGCCGAGTCGGTGGGCACGGCGCTCATGATGGTCCTCGATCGGCTCGGACCAGCGGAGCGGGTCGCGTTCGTGCTCCATGACGTGTTCGGAGTGCCCTTCGACGACGTCGCCGAGATACTGGGCCGCAGCCCCGACGCGTCACGCCAACTCGCGAGCCGGGCCCGTCGCCGACTCCAGGGCAGCACGCCCGGCGGACAGCTCGATCTCGTGCGCCGAGCGCGACGTGGTCGACGCGTTCCTCCGCGCCGCGCGCGGTGGCGATTTCGACGCGCTCATGCAGCTGCTCGCCCCCGACGTGGTGCTGCGCCCCGACGCCGCGGCGGTGGCGATGGGCTCGCTCCGCGAGACGCGCGGTGCCGAAGCCGTTGCGAACGTGCTCTCGGGTGGCGCGCGCGGTGCGACGCTCGCGCTCGTCGACGGCATCGCCGCGTTCGTGTGGGCGCCCGGTGGTCAGATCCGCGGGGTGGTGCAGTTCACGCTGCGCGATGACCGCATCGTGTCGATCGACGTGACCGGCGACGACGAGCGCATCGCCGCGCTCGACATCGTCACCCTCGACTGAGTGTCACAACGATTCGGCGCCGCACGACAACGGAGTGCACAGACAGCGATGCACGCCGAGCTCTCGAGGAGCACATCATGGAACAGTTCGTGTTGATGATCTACCAAGGCACCACCCCGCTGCCCGGCACCCCGGAGTGGGACGCGCTGCCGCAGGAGGAGCAGACCGCGATCTACGCCGACTACGCAGCGCTCAACCAGACGGCGGGCGTTGCGCCCGGTCCGCCACTCGGCCTGCCGGCCGACGCCCGCACCGTCGTCGTCAAGGACGGCACGGTCGACGTGCGCCAGGGCGCGCACCTCGGGGCCGACGGCGCGGTCGGTGGCTTCGCCGTGTTCGAGGCCGACGACCTCGACGCCGCGATCGCGCTTGCGTCGCGCATCCCCGCGGCGCGCCTCGGCGGTGCGATCGAGGTCCGCCCGGTCGCGAAGTACTGGTGACCGGGCGACACGGTCCGCGACGGTGCACCGTCGCGGACCGCCGCGCTACATGTTCTCCATGAACTCGACCGCCATCGCCGCGGTCTCGTAGGCGCCGGTGACGCCCGAGCCGGTGAACCCGGCGTCGACGATGAGGATCTCGCCGCTCACGTGCGATGCCGCATCACTGCACAGGAAGACGAGCGGCCCCGCCTGCTCGTCGGGTCGCGATGCCTCGATGCCGGCGTCGCTCCGGTAGTCAGTGCCGAAGCCGAGCCACGTCTCGGCGTTGGCGCGCGCGAGCGGAGTGTCGGTGGGGCCGGGCAGGATCGCGTTGACGCGGATGCCCTGCTTCAGCAACTCGAGCGCGCGGCTCTGCACGTAGACGTTGATCGACTGCTTGCTCCAGGTGTAGCTGGCCTTGTCGGGGTTGGCCTCGATCCACGCGACGGCGGAGTCGAAGTCGGGTGCGGCGTCGAGGTACGCCTTCACCTCGTCGAGGTGCTTGCGCCACCCGAGACCCGCGGTCGACGAGATGAAGCCGACCGCACTCCCCCGACCGAGGTAGCCCTTCTCGATGGCGCGGTCGATCAGGTGACGGTGACCGATGAAGTTGATCTTCTCGATCCCCGCAGTGCCGTCGGCCACACCCGCGCACGAGAACAGCGCGTGGATCGGTCCACCGCACTCGTCGATGGCGGCATCGATGCTCGCCTTGTCGCGCAGGTCGAGGCTGATCGCCTTGGCCCCCGCGAGGGTGACCGGCGCGAAGTCCATCACGATCACCTCGGCGCCGAGATCCTGCACCAGCTCGGCGACCGCCGCGCCCATACCGGTCGCGCCGCCCACGACCAGGGCGCGCTTGCCGTCGTACCTGAATGCGTCAGCTTTCATCACCGTGCTCCTGTCGATCGTCCACCGAATCCCCATGCTCTACCACGTGTCGTTCATCCCGTCCCGAAGCGACCGACCAGGCGAGAGGTGACGCCGTCGGGGTCGAGCTCGCGGGCCACCAGGTAGCCCGCACCCATCCAACCCCGGCGCGTCCACTTGCCGAAGGAGAGGTAGGTGCCCGGCGCGCCCGACGCCGCCGGCACCATCTTCACCCGTTCGAGAGCCTCCTGCACCCCGCGCGGCGTCAGCGGATGCGCGTCGGCGAACGCGTGCAGGAACACGGTGGCGAGGTCGCGGTTGACGACCGGTACGCAGTACTGCGGCCGCCGACCGGCTTCGGCCTCGAACCGGTCGAGGAACTGCTGCCCAACCGGGTTCCCCTCGTCGTACTGGTCGAGACCGATCCAGCCCACGATGGCCTGCCACATCACCGGGTTGATCCACGCGTTCTCGAACGCGGTGCCCATCACCCGCGGCGGGTCCCAGCCGAGCTCGCGCAGCACGGGGTTCACCTGCACGAGACCGAACCCGAAACCGCAGTGCACCAGCGCGGTCGCCTGCGCGTCGCGCACCTTGCGCACCGCGTCGCCGACGTCCTGGGCAGTCTGCGCGATGTGCTCTTCGGCCACGACGCGGATGCCGCGCGTCGCGCACGCCTTGCGGAAGTTGCGCGCGTACGACTCGCCGATGAGCGAGCCTTCGATGAGGACACCCACCTCGGTGTGCCCGCGTCCGGCGAGCAGATCGGCCCAGTAGATCGGCTCGTCGGTCATGGAGCCCTGCGGCAGCGCGAACGTCCACTCGCCCAGCCACTCCTCCGCTCCGCACACGCTGATGGCCGGCACCTCGAACCTTCGTTCGATCGCCTCGCGCGTCGGCACCGCGTTGTCGGTGATCGCGGGCCCGAACACCGCGAGGCAGCCTTCGTCGACGAGGTCGCCGAACGCGTCGATCACCGCCTTGACACTTCCCTTCGGCAGGCCCTCGACCTCGCGGAACACGATCTCGACCGGCCGGTCGATGAGCCCCCGCGCGAGGCCGTCGGCGAAGACCATGCGGAACGGCAGCATCAGGTCGTCGCGCTGCTCCTGCGGGAACCCGTCGGGCAACTTGAAGTCGAACAGATAGCCGAGCTTGATCGACTCGACGTCGCTCTCGTAGCTCATGCGGCTCCCCTCGGGTTCGCACGGTGCGCCACGGGAACGTACCAACTTCCCCGACGAGGGTCGACGACGTGTTCGGCCGGTCGCGCGTCGCGCCCCACGGGCTCGGCCGTCGGTGAGGGACAGGCGGTCGTAGTGGCGGTCGACGGGATCTTCGTCGAGCAGCTCGCGTGTGCGTCGCGCCGTGTCCTGAGTCTCGGGGCGTTCGTTGTCGCGCCGCTTCGTCGGCGGCGCACACGTCGGGGTCGACCATCCCGATGTCGGCGAGGATCAGATACTCGTCGGGCGTCTGGCGGTCGGCGAGCACCCGGATGCCCAGGAGCCCATGATGTCTGCCTGCGCCTGGTCGTGGTCCCACTGGCGCCGGAGCTCGATGACCCGCTCCATCTTCTCGGTGTCGGAGCACCGCACCGACATCGCCTGCGTGAAGTTCCGATTCACCCGCCGCCGCCCCTGCGCTCCGCGACCTTCTTGCGCTGCGTCTCGGACATGCCCTCGAACGAGTCGAGCGCGGCCGACCCCGCCGCGAACGCAGCCTCAGACTTCGGTGGCACGCCCATGATCTCCCGCACCTCTTCGACCGGCAACGACGCGAGCTCGTGGTAGTCGAAGTCGAACAGGTCCTGGTTGCAGCGTTGCCAGATCACCTTGCCGCGGCGGATCCCGTCGGCGACGCGGACGTGCATACCGGGCGCCTGGATGACAGGGTCGCGCACGTCGCGGTCGAAGAAGCCCGAGCTCGTGATGTAGCCGGTCTCGAAGAGACCGATGAGGGTCGCCAGCCACGCGAAGCCCTGCGGGTCGGGATTGGCGCGGCCGATGAGCGCGAACACCTCCACCTCGCCACGCAGGTTGGTGCCGTAATCAGCCAGCACGTGCACGAAGTCGTGCTGCGCGAGGCCGACCGGAGGTCCACCGGGTGCGCCGGGAAGCTCGAACCCGCGACTGTCGTACATGTCCCACACCTGGTAGCCGAGGGTGTCGTGAGGCAACTCGGCGAACGCCTGCCACCGCGCTTCGAGCGCGGGATCGATGTCGGCGGGGGCGATCGGTGACTGCACGAGTGCGGTCTTGCTCTCGCCGTCGGCGTTCTGGACGTGCTCGACGAACCCGCTGCGCGCCAGGTCCATCCACGCGAGGCCGTACGCGCCCTGAGCGTACCGGCGCGCCACGCGCACGAAGTTGTCCCTCACGCCGAGCGCCTCTGCGTACTTCGCCACGCGGTGCGCGACGACGACTGGGATCGGCCGCAGCACCAGCTCGCCGAGCACCATGTGGTGCACGATTCGCTGGCGGTAGGCAAGGTCGCGCCGGGCGAGCACATCGGCGAGGTCGGCGGGGCCCAGCGGTTCGAGCGCGAGGTAGTCGACCTGGTGGCCGGTGAGCGCGGCGGCGATCGCCTGCAGGAGCTCGGCTTGCACGTCGGTGAGTCCGGTCTCGGGGGCCACCGCGGTGGCGATGCCGCGCGCGACGAGGGTGACCTCCTCGATGTCGTGCCCGCCGATGTCGATGTCGGCCCGACCGTTCATGCAGCGTCCCGTGTGCCGGCTTCCCCGTGCCAGGCCCGATGCTACGGCGTCAGACCTTCAGCACCGTCGCCACCAGCGCCGTGGTGCGGCCGGTGAGATCGGCGCGCCCGAACCGGTCCGCGAGGGCGCGGGCGGCACCCACGCGTGTCCACGCCGGTGCCACGACGCGACGACGAGCACCGACGCGCGGTCGACCTCGAGCGAGAGCGTCACCGGCAGGTCGCGGTCCACGCATTCATCGCTGGCGACCGGCGAGCCCCCGGCCGAACCGCTCCGGCATGCGTAGCCTGCGATCCCATGACGACGGCATCGTCGGTCGTGATCGGCACGGCCCACTTCGGTGCGGATTCGGTGCTCGCGCAGGGCGCAGTCGTGCGTGCGGTGCACGCCGACGCGGATGCCATCGGCACCGTGTCGATCGGCGCTGGTTCGGCCGTGCTCGAGAACTCCGTCGTCGTCGGCGTTGCGGAGGCACCGACCGTGATCGGACGGCGCACCGTGTTCGGTCACCGCTGCCTCGTGCTCAGCGCCTCGCTCGGCGACCTCTGCGAGATCGGCAACGCGTCGATCCTCATGCCCGGCGCGGTGCTGGGCGATCGGGTGTTCCTCGGGGAAGGCACGTTGGTGCCGCCGGGCATGACCGTGCCCGACGACGCGGTCGCGGTGGGCCGTCCCGCGCGCATCGTGCGGTACGCGTCAGCCGACGACCTCGCGCGGCTCACGACGTTGCGCGGCGGCGACCTGTCGCTCCCTTCCACCACGTTGACCGCTGCCACCGGCATCCGGGAGATGACCACCATGGGCCAGTTGTACGACTACCGCGGCATCGTCCCCACCGTCGCGCCCAGCGCGGTGCTGTTCCCCTCTGCCGAGCTGACCGGTGACGTGGTCGTCGGCGCTCGCACCATCATCGGCTCGGGCGTGAAGATCATCGGCGACTCGCACGGGCCCGTGCGCATCGGTGCCGACGTGCAGATCCTCGAGAACACCGTGCTGCACCTGCTCCCCGACAACGACCTCGTGCTCGATGACGGTGTGATCGTCGGTCCCGGCGCCATGATCCACGGTTGTCGGATCGGCGCCGGATCGGTGGTGGAACCGGGCGCGATCGTGTGCGACCACAGCGTGCTCGGCCCCGCGTGCGTCGTGCGCGCCGGCGCGGTCGTCAAGCAGCGATCGGAGTTCGTCGCGGGATCCGACATCGACGGGTTCCCCGCGGTCGCGGTGGGCCGTGTGTCGGGCGCACCGGCGCGCCCCTCATGGGCGTTTGCGTCGCTCGACGACCTGCCGACTCGGCGGTGAGTTTGTACCGCTCGGTCCAATAGCATCGGGCGATGGACTTCTCGCTGACCGAGGCCGAGCAGGACCTCGCGGCGCTGTGCCGTGACTTCGCCCAGAAGGAGATCGCGGTCCGGGCGCCGAAGGCGTGGGACGACGCGGTCTGCCCCACCGACCTCTTGCGCGAGATGGGTGCGCTCGGGTTGCTCGGCATGTTGGTGCCCGAGGAGTGGGGCGGGATCGGCATGTCGACGGTCGGCTTCGTCGCCGCGATGGAGCAGCTCGGTCTGGCCGACCAGTCGGTGGCCGCTGCGTGGCAGGCACACGTCACCATCGGGTCGTTGCCGCTGCTGCTCTTCGGCAACGACGACCAGCGCGAGCGTTGGCTGCGGCCGCTCGCCGAAGGACGCGTGCTCGGTGCGTTCGGACTCACCGAACCCGACGCCGGCTCCGACGCGCGCGGGATCCAGACGCGAGCCGTTCGTCACGACGGCGGCTGGCTGATCAACGGGCGCAAGACGTTCATCTCCAACGCGGGCACCGACATGTCGTTCGGGGTGACGCTCCTGGCGCGCACCGAGACCGGCGCCATGGACGCCAAGCCGTCGTACGGCACGTTCGTCGTCGAGAAGGACACTGCCGGGTTCACGATGGGCCCGAAGATGCGCGGGATCGGGTGGAAGGGGCTCGACACGCGCGAGCTCTGGTTCGATGACGTGTGGGTCGCCGACGAACACCTCGTCGGTGATCCCGCGATGGGGCTCAGCCAGTTCCTCCAGACGCTCGAGGTCGGGCGCATCTCGATCGCCGCGCTGTCGTTGAGCCTCACCCGAGCTGTGCTGAACCTGGCGATGGACTACGCCGGTCAACGCGTGCAGTTCGGCCAGCCCATCTCGAAGTTCCAGGCGACGCAATTCAAGCTGGCCGACATCGCCACCGAGCTCGAAGCCGCGCGCTGGCTCACCTACCGCGCCGCGTCACTGCGCGATGCCGGCGAGCCGTTCCTCAAGGAAGCCGCGATGGCGAAGCTCAAGGCCAGCCGGCTCGCGACGTGGGCCGCGTCGGAGGCGGTGCAGATCCACGGTGGCCTCGGTTACATGCTGGAGTCGCCGGTGGCGCGCTTCTACTGTGACTCGAAGGTGCTCGAGATCGGTGAGGGCACCAACGAGATCCAGCACCTCGTCATCGCGCGTGCGTTGGGCTGTTAGGGAGTGGCGATCCGCGATCAACTGTTCGAGCAGCCGTCGACGCTCCTTCGCGAGCGAGGTGTGGCCCGAGCGTGCTCAAGCGCTTCTGCTCCGACTTCCTCCACCCGCTCGATCGTTCTCTTTGCTGTTGTCCATGCGCCATCGATGACAACCGATGGTCGTCATGTCAACCCCGCGTTGTCATCGGGTGCAGATTGCTCAGTGAGGACGGCAACACTTGCCCGTCTCGGCGTTCGACGCACGGGTTCACGTGTATCGTCCGCGTTTCCCCGCTGCCCGCGGCGGTCCGCCCTTGAGAGGTGTTCACCATGCAGGTCATTGCGACGCACGAGGTCAACGATGTCGAGCACTGGTTCGCTTCGCCGAAGCGAGCGGAGTTCTTCGAGCAGCGAGGGATGAAGGTCACGCCCTTCCGACAGCCCGGCGGAGACCAGACGCTGGTCGCCGTTCTGATCGAAACCCCGGACATGGAGACCCTTCAGTCAGCGCTCGAAACCGAGGAGGCACGCCAAGCCGAGGAGTACGACGGCGTCCGCGCGGAGACCATCAAGATCTTCGTCGCCGGGTAGCTGCAGTCCCCGGTGTCGCGGAACTGTCCCGATGTGTGAGTCCAGGGACGTTGGCACGCGACCCACGTCTGCCGCTCGGCACGCGACAGTCCGTGATCGGGGTCGGCTCGCAGCCGACGAAGCAGCACGGTGGGTCCTACCGCGCAGTCGCAGGTCCCGCCCTCCTCACAAGTACTTCGCCGCTCGACGCGACCGGTTCCCTGCTGGCGTGCTCTGCACCTCGGTCGTACGGTCATCGAGACCACGACGCCAGCATGACACGACGAGACCGCCGGGAGCGCTGGCGATCAGCCGACAACCGCAACGGTCCGTCCCACCGCTCTGCGGGCGTCGACGAGGCGCGGGGACGATGCCGGGCTCATGCCCGAGCGACTCGGCGGATCGCGTCGGCGATGGTGTCGCTGTCCGGAAGCCACGCGCGTTCGAGGTCTGGCGCGTAGGGCGGCGGCGTCGCCGCGGCACCGACGCGCGCGATCGGCGCGTCGAGGTTCCAGAAGCCTTCGTACGCGACCGTCGCCGCGATCTCCGCACCGATACCGAAGGGCACCACCGCCTCGTGCGCGATCAGCAACCGGCTGGTGCGCGCGACCGACTCGAGGATCGTCGTGGTGTCGAGGGGCGCGACCGTGCGCAGGTCGATCACCTCGACCGAGATGCCCTCCGCCGCGACGAGCTCCGCCGCCGCGAGCGCGTCGTGCACCATGCGCGACACCGAGACCAGCGTCACGTCGGTGCCCGGACGCACGACGGCGGCACGCCCGATGGGCAGCACGTGGTCGACCGGCGGGCGGGGTCCCTTCATCCCGTAGAGCAGCCGGTTCTCGATGAACACGACCGGGTTGGGATCCTGGATGGCGGCGCGCAGCAGTCCGTAGGTGTCGGCGGGTGTCGACGGCATCACCACGGTGAGGCCCGGGATGTGCGCGAGCAGTGCCTCCAGGCTCTGCGAGTGCTGGCTGCCCGACGAGCGACCGGCGCCGAACTGCGTGCGCACGGTGAGCGCCATCTGCGCCGCGCCTCCCGTCATGAACGGGAGCTTGGCCGCCTGGTTCAGCAACTGGTCCAGGCACACGCCGAGGAAGTCGAGGTACATCAGCTCGACCACCGGCCGCATGCCCGCCATCGCCGCGCCCACGCCGAGCCCGACGATCGCGCTCTCGGAGATCGGGGTGTCGCGCACGCGCTCGCCGAACTCGGTGAACAGCCCCCGTGTGAGGCCGAACACGTTGCCGCCGGCTGCGACGTCGATACCGGCGACGAAGACCCGCTCGTCAGACGCCAGTTCCACTTCGAGCGCGTCGTGCACCGCATCCATCACGCGGAACACCGGCGCGTCGCTCGGCGATGGAGGTGGTTCGGCACGTGGGGGCCGCGCGCGCACGACGAAGTCATGAAGCGTGTCCACCGCAGGCTGCGCGAGCTCGCGAGCGGCGACGATCGCGGCGTCGAGCTCGCGCGCGACCTCGTCATCCATCTTCGCGAGCGACGGCGTCGGACACGCCCGCGTCGCGCAAGTGGCGCGCACTGATCACGAGCGGGTCACGGGCCTCCCACTCGTGCTTCTCCTCCGGTGAGCGGTAGCGCTCGGGGTCGCCCTCGTAGTGACCGTGCCAGCGGTACGTCGTCGCTTCGACCAGCACCGGGCCGCCGCCCGCGCGCACACCGTCGACCACTTCGTGCATGGTCGTAGCCGTCGCGACCACGTCGTTCCCGTCGACCGCAACGTGCCCGATGCCGTACCCCGCGGCGCGCTGCGAGAGCGACGCCGCATGCTGCGTGGAAGCGGGCGAGAACTCGGCGTAGCCGTTGTCCTCACAGAAGAAGATCACGGGGAGGTGCCACACCGCTGCGAGGTTGACGGCTTCGTGGAAGGTGCCGTGCGCGACTGCGCCGTCACCGAAGAACGCAACTGCGACGGTGCCGTCGTGACGCAGCTCCGACGCGGTCGCCGCGCCCACTGCGATCGGCAAACCCGCACCGACGATGCCGTTGGCGCCGAAGATGCCCAGCGTCGGGTCGGCGATGTGCATCGAGCCACCGCGACCCGCGGTTCGTGCCCGCGTCCTTCGCCATGAGCTCGGCGAACATGCCCAGCACACCGAGACCCTTCGCGAGGCAATGCCCGTGCCCGCGGTGGGTCGAGGTGATGACGTCGTGCGCAGTGAGCGGCCAGCACGCGCCGACTGCCGACGCCTCCTGCCCGATCGAGAGGTGCACGAACCCGGGCACCTCGCCGTCGCGATAGAGCACGGACACCCGCTGCTCGAACCCGCGGATCACCAACATGCGCCGGTGGAGCTCGAGCAGGTCGGCCTGGCTGAACATCGGACGTGTACTGTACTGACCGGTACAAAAAACCTGCGCACACGCGGCACCGGAGGCGGTTCAGCGGGATGTCCAACCAGGTCGACCTGCCCGAGTCGTACCCTCGCGTCGGCGACGTGGCGGGGAAGCGGGTCGTCATCACCGGCGCCAGCCGGGGCCTGGGCCGACTGCTCGCCAGCGCCTTCTCCCGCGGCGGTGCCCTGGTCGCGCTCGTCGCCCGCACCGAAGCCGACCTCAAGGCGGTGGCCGACGAGTTGTCCGGCCCGTCGCTCGTGGTGCCCGGCGAGGTCACCGACGAAGACTCCAACGAGGCGGTCGCCGACGCGGTCGTTTCCGAATGGGGTGGTGTGGACGCGTGGATCTGCAACGCGGGCATCTCCCCCGTCGTCGCCGGGCCCCGCAAGACCTCGGCGTCGGTGTGGCGCGCCATCATCGACGTCAACCTCACCGGCTCGTTCCTCGGTGCACGCGCCGCGGCGCGCGTGATGGGCGACGGCGGTCGCATCATCTTCACCGGCTCGGTGCTCGGCGAGCGTCCGCGCCGCGGACTCGCCGCGTACAGCGCGTCGAAGGCCGGTCTGGTCGGCCTGGCCAAGGCGCTCGCGCTCGACCTCGCGCCCGCCGGCATCACCGTCAACGTGGTCGCACCGGGGTGGTTCGACTCGCCCTTGGTGGAGCCATGGAAGCACGATCCCGAGCTCGGTGCTGGCGTGCTCGCACACACCGCGCAGCAGCGGTGGGGCGCACCGGAAGATCTCGTCGGCGCGTACGAGTTCCTCGCGTCCGACGCGTCGGCCTTCGTCACCGGCACCGTGTTCACGGTCGACGGCGGATACCTGCTCGTATGAGTGAGCGTCGTGTCGTCGCCATCACCGGGGCGGGCGGCACCCTCGGCGCCGCGTTGTCGCGCCGATTTGCCGGCGAACCCGACACCGACATCGTGCTCAGCGATCTGAGCGACGACATGCTCGCGGCAAGCGTGGCCGGACTCCCCGATGCGCGCGGCGACGTCGCCACCGTGTTGGCCGACGTGAGCGCGCTCGCGGATGTCGAGGCCGTCGTGGCGCGCGCGGTCGACCGCTTCGGACACCTCGACGTGTTGATCAGCAATGCCGGCGTGCTGGCGCCCAACGGGCGCATCCACAACCTGACCCTCGACGACTGGGAACGTTCGTTCCGGGTCAACGTGCTCGGCGCGGTCAACGGCATCACCGCCGCGGTCGGGGTGATGCGTCCCCGGCGTTCGGGGTCGATCATCCTCACCGCGTCGGTCGCGGGCATGACCGCGTGGTCACACGCGGCGCCGTACTGCGCGACCAAGGCCGCCGTCATCCAGCTCGCCAAGGTCGCGGCCGTCGAGTACGCCCGCGAAGGCATCCGGGTGAATTGCGTGTGCCCGGGCACCTTCCTCTCCGGCATCCACGAGGGCCTGCCGCAGGAGGCGATCGATGCCATCGCGGTGAAGCATCCGCTCGGCCTCGGCTCCGCCGACGACCTGCTCGGCGCGTACTCCTACCTCGCGAGCGAGGGCGCGCGCTGGACCACGGGCTCGGCGATCGTGGTCGACGGCGGGTACGCCGCGCCATAGTGGTCGAGCTCATGATGCCCGACGTGAGCTGGTGCAGCGTGCTCGCGCACCACGCCGAACGCGCGCCCGCGAAGCCGCTCGCGGTGCACGGTGACCGGATCGTCACCTACGCCGACATGCGGGAGTGGTCTGCGCAGGTCGCGGGTGGGCTCGCGGCACGCGGCGTGGGTGCAGGCGACGTGGTCGCGCTGCTCTCGTACAACAACCTCGAGTTCCTCGCCACGATCTTCGCCGCCAACCACCTCGGCGCGATCGCGATGCCGATCAACTGGCGCCTGGCCGCTCCCGAGCTGCGCTTCATCCTCGACCACTCGGGCGCGCGCGCGCTCGTGTGTAGCCCGGAACTGGTCGAGCTCGCCGACGCCGCGATCGACGAGCTCCCTGATCTCGCGCGCATCCGCGTGGGTGACGACGCGGTCAGTGGTTGGGAACGGTTCGCCAACCTGAGCGCCGACGGCGCACCGCTCCCGCGCGCAGCGGCTGGCGCCGACGATCTCCACCGCCTCATGTACACATCGGGCACGACCGGCCGCCCGAAGGGCGTGATGCTCACCCACGCCAACCTGGCGTGGAAGAACTACGCGCACGTCACCGAGTTCGGGTTCACGACCGACGACGTCGGCCTCGCGTGCGGGCCGCTGTACCACGTCGGCGCGCTCGACCTCGTCACCACCACGATGATCGCGGTCGGTGCCACCACGATCGTGCACACCACGTTCGACGCCGGCGCGGTCGTCGACGAGATCGAGCGTTCGCGCGTCACCACGATCTGGGCAGCACCGGCGATGGTGCGCGCGGTGCTCGACGTCCCCGGCATCGAGTCGCGCGATCTGTCGTCGGTGCGCGTGATCATCGCCGGCGGCGAGAAGATGCCCATCCCCACCATCGAGCGCATCCGCACCACGTTCCCGTCGGCGTGGTTCGCCGACGCGTACGGGCTCACCGAGACTGTCTCCGGCGACACCTTCCTCGACCGCGAGCACACGGTCAGCAAGCTCGGGAGCGTCGGGCGGCCGTGCCAGTACCTCGAGCTCGACATCTGGGACGAGGATGGTGCGTCGTTGCCGCCGGGTGAACGCGGCGAGGTCGTCCTGCGCGGACCGAAGGTGTTCGTGGGCTACTGGCGCGATCCCGATGCCACCGCGGCCGCGTTCCGCGGTGGCTGGTTCCACACTGGCGACATCGGCGTGGTCGATGAAGACGGCTTCCTCTCCATCGTCGATCGCCTCAAGGACATGATCGTGTCCGGGGGCGAGAACATCGCCGGCTCCGAGGTGGAGCGCGTGCTGTACGAGTACGGCGGTGTGGTCGAGGCGGCGGTGGTCGGACGGCCCGACGAACGCTGGGGTGAGGTGCCGGTCGCGTTCGTCGTCGTCGACGACGCGGGCATCACCGCCGATGCGCTGGTCGATCATTGCCGCGCGCAGCTCGCCAAGTTCAAGGTGCCCAAGGACATCGCGTTCATCGACGCCCTCCCCCGCAACCCGAGTGGCAAGGTCCTCAAGCGCGACCTCCGCGAGCTCCTCTAGGCGATTCGGCGTGGTTGGTGTGCCGTAGCGGCACACGAACCACGCCAAATGAGCGCTCAGGTCAGGTGGGCCAAGAAGGCCTCTGACCAGGCCATGAGGTCGGCGGGGATGGTGTAGGTCGAGTCGTCGTTGATCTCGGCCCAGTGCGCGGCGACGTCGTCCACGGTGGGAGCGCCGGTCGTGTCGGCGTACCCCTCCGCCTGCGCGATGAAGATGCGGGCGAACCGCCCCGCGCCCGCGGAGTAGATCTCACCGGTCACCGGGCAGTCCTCGTGCGCGAGGAACGCGACCATCGGCGCGACCAGCTCGGGCGCCATGGTCGTCGCCATCGCCGAGTCGTCGTCGGCCGCGCCGGCCATGCGCGTGAACGCGGCGGGCGCGACCAGGTTGCAGCGGATGCCGTGCTTCGCCCCCGCGGTGGCCAGGCTGCGCGTCATGCCGACCACCGCGGCCTTGGCGGTGGCGTACCCCACGTTGTTGGGCAACCCGAACATCCCCGACGATGTCGTGTTGACGATGCGGCCGTAGCCCTGCTCCACGAAGTGCGGCCACGCCGCGCGCGCGGTGTGGAACGCCCCGCCGACGTGCACCGCGAGGTGGCGGTCGAGGTTCTCGGCGTCGGCCTCGGGGAAGGTCGCCCAACGGATGATCCCGGCGTTGTTGACGACCGCGTCGATGCGGCCGAACCGCTCGACTGCGGTGTCGATGAGCGCACCGGCACCCTCCACCGCGGAGACGTCACTGATGTCGGCGACCGCGCTCCCACCGGCGGCGACGATCTCGTCGACCACGTCCGCCGCGGGACCCGCGTCGGCGCCACCCCCGGTCATCGACCCGCCCAGGTCGTTCACCACCACGCTCGCGCCGAGGTCGGCGAGGAGTCGGGCATGGGCCCGGCCGATGCCGCGCCCGGCCCCCGTGACCACTGCGACGCGTCCTTCGAAGCCCAAGCCGTCCATCGCCCACCGCCGTCGAGAGAAGAGGTTCGTCGGTTTGTACTGACCAGTCACCCTACATTTGGGGCCGTGACCTCCGTTCTCTACGAGACCGTCGATCGGATCGGTGTCATCACGCTCAATCGACCCGAGGCCCGCAACGCGGTCGACCGCGACGTCGTGCTCGCGCTGGAGAGCGCCGTCGACCGACTCGAGACCGATCGCGACCTGCGGGTAGGAGTGCTCACCGCCAACGTCGAAGGACAGATCCGGCCGGTGTTCTGCGCCGGTGCCGACCTGAAGGTGATCCGCGAGACCGGCACCGCCGCCACCCTCGACACCGACCGCGGGGGCTTCGCCGGGTTCGTGTACCGCGACCGTGCCAAGCCGATCGTGGCGGCGGTCGATGGACTCGCCACCGCGGGCGGCATGGAGATCGTGCTCGCCGCCGACATCGTGGTCGCGACCGCGCGGTCGTCGTTCGGCCTGGCCGAGGTTCGCCACAACCTCATCGCCGCCGCGGGCGGGCTGTTCCGGCTTCCGCGCGCGATCGGTCGGGCCGCGGCGATGGACGCCATCCTCACCGGCGAGCCGATCGACGCCGCGCGCGCCGATCAGCTGGGGCTGGTCAGCCGTCTCGTCGAACCGGGCGCGGCGTTCGACACCGCGATGGAGGTCGCCCGCGCGATCACCGAGGCCGCACCGCTCGCAGTGCATGCCAGCCGACAGGTGGTGCGCGCCGCCACGCTGGCCGACGACGAGACGCTGCGCGAGGTCTCGCGCGCGTTGCTCGACGAGCTGCTCGAGTCGGAGGACGCCGCCGAGGGTCTCAGGGCGTTCGCCGAGAAGCGCGCACCCGAGTGGCAGGGACGCTGATGCCGGACACCGCCGAGTACCGTCTCGATCGATGACCAGCGCCGCCACCGACGACTCCAAGCGCAGCGCGAAGTGGAAGGAGCGGCGCGACGCGATCATCGACACGTCGGCGACCGTGTTCGCCCGCCGGGGCTACCACGCCACCGGCATCGCCGAGCTCTGCGAGGTCAACGGCTTCGGCAAGGGCGCGTTCTACTACTACATCGGCTCCAAGGAAGAGCTCCTCGCCGCCATCCACGACCGGGTGATGGACGAGGTGCTGCTCGGCGCCGACCGCGTCGTGGCCGCGGGCGGTTCACCGTCGGCACAGCTCGAGATGCTCGGCACCGAACTCCTCGACGTGATCCACCGCTACCCCGATCACGTGTGGGTGTTCCTGCACGAATTTCCTGCGCTGACCGACGAGCGCGCCGAGCAGTTCCGCACCCGCCGGCGCGAGTACGAGCGACATGTCGAGAACGTCCTGCGCGCCGGCGTCGACACCGGCGAGTTCCGCGACGTCGACCCGTGGCTCACCGCGCGCGCCTGGCTGGGCATGCACAACTACACCTACCTGTGGTTGAAGGCCGGCGGGTCGGTGTCCGCACGCGACGTCGCCAAGCCCTTCGCCGACATCTTCCTGCGGGGGATCGCCAACTCGTAGCGGCGAGCCGTCGACTAGGTCGGCTGCACCAGCTGCGAGAGCGAACCTTGCGCGTACATCCCTTGACTGTCGCTGTACGTCGCCACCGTCATGCTGCGACCCAGCGAGTGGTCGACGTACGTGTCGCCGGTGACCGCGACCCACTCGTCGGCCGGCGGACGCAGCACGTGCGCGGTCACGTCGGGATTGATCATGGTGACGTTCGCCATCGGGTTCTCGATGCCCATGACGTTGGCGCAGTCGAAGGCGAACGTGATGCGGGCGGTCGGACGATTGGGCTCGCCCGCGACCACCGGCGTGTCGAGCCTCGCCCAGTATCCCGAGCCCTTGCCGTCGAGCCTCGGCGCGCGCCAGAGGTCGATGGCATGGAGGAAGCCGGGGAGGTTCGGGTTGTCCGCGTCACGCATGCTGCGCAACTCGTCGCGCGACGTCAGGAGCTCGTCGCCGGTCAGGGTGGCGGCGCTGCTCTCCGGGAGCCCGGGGAGGTCCGAGTGGTCGGCGACCCGGAGCCGGAGCGCCGTCACCCAAGCGTGCTCGACGTCGTCGACCACGACGCGCTGTTGCACCACCTGCAGCTTCTTGCCCTCGCGCACCACCTCCGACTCCACGTGGAGCCGAGGTCCGATCGGCACCGGCCGAGCCAGGTCGGCGGTGAAACGGCTGACGACCATGGGCACGAGTGTCGCCACATCGTCGAGGCAGTGGCCGAGCAGCGCGAGCACCGCGGCGCCGTTCATGTGCCGCCGGTCCCAGCCACCTTGTGTGAGCGTCGTGCCGACGAACGCATCGGCGTCGCGCACGAACATCGCCTCGGCTTCCATCGGCGGACATGATGCACGACGGCGGCGCGAAGCCTCCGGTTGGGTCGAGCGGTTGGGTCAGACGGAGACCGGCGCCTCGAAGCCCAAGAGGTCGCCGAGCGTGCCGCCGATCATCGCGGCCTTCTCGTCGTCGGGCACACCGACGAACTGCTTGGCGATGAGCTCGCGACTGCCGCGGAACGTGCCTTCGGCGTGCGGGTAGTCGTTGCCCCAGATGAGGCTCGACACGCCGGTGATGTGACGGCACGCGACCGCGACCGGGTCGTCCTGGAACGACACGTGGAACTGACGCTGCACGTACTCGCTCGGTGACAGGGGGTATGGCCACTTGTCGTTGAGCCGGAACAGCTGCGCGACGTTGGGCTGGTCGGTGGGCGGACGCGTGTCGTCCCAGATGCCCAGCCACCAGTCGGCGTCCTGGCCGGTGCCGGTGACCCAGCACTTGTCCATCGCCCCCACCAACGACGCCAGCCAGTGCGCGTTGAACTCGATCAGCGAGAAGTGCAGGCTCGGGTGGCGCTCGGCGACGCCGCCCCCGATGAGCTCGCAGATGAGCTGCGACGGCACGATCGGGCTGTACACCGCCTGGGTGATCATGCGCTTCGAGGCCGACTTCTCGGTCATCGGCTGGTTGACCTGCTTCGCCTGCTCCATCACGACGCGCAACGTGGTGGACGCGGGGTCATCGACCTTCACGCCGCCGGTCTGGGTGTGGAAGAACGGCTGCAGTCCGGTCGCGACGAGCGCGTCCCACACCGGGTCGAGATCGCGCGAGTAGTACGGGATCGGCGGTGTGGCCGGGAGCAGCGCGGCGCGGGAACCCATCGCGGCGACGCGCTCGATCTCGGCGACCGCGTCGTCGGTGTCGGTGATCGGGATCGGCGCCGTGGGCGCGATGCGGTCGAGGTACGGCGTGAACCGCTCCGCGATGTAGTCGTTGTAGACGCGCGCGTGCGCCATCGAGAGCTCGTGGTCGTCGGAGTAGAGACCGAAGAGCGAGAGGTTCGGGTGCATCACCGCGGCGTCGACGCCGTCGAACGCGAGGTCCTCGAGGATGATCTCGGGATCGCCTTCGGGCGTGCGCCCACCGGTCTGGCGGTAGCGCGAGATGGTCCAACCCTCGAAACCCGGCGTGTGGAGACGGCGAAAGACGCGTGCACCGTTCTCGACCAGCGGTTCGATCTCGAAGTCTTCCTCCCACACCCCGCGGTCGCGTAGCTGCTCGGGGAGGCGCGTCTTGAACAGGTCGGTGGGCTCGAGGATGTGGCCGTCGGCCGACACCACCAAGCGCTGCTGTTCCGTCATGTTCGACCCCCTGCGCGAGCTGTGTCCGGCACCGCTAGTGTACCGATCGGTACAGGATCGAGCAACGAGCGAGCACTGAGGGGGAAGCGTGGCGAAACGGTGGACGCAGCGTCCGGAGGGCTCCACGTGGGGTGAGTTCGGCGACGACGACGAGCTCGGCCGCATCAACCTGCTCACGCCCGAGAAGGTGCTCCAGGGTGTGCGGGAGGTCGAACACGGCACCACGTTCTGCCTGAGCCTGCCGCTCGACTTCCCCGGCGGCACCGCACTCAACCAACGGCGATACCCGCCGCGCCTCGCGCCGACCGAGGACATGGACGGCACCCCCGAGGTCTTCTACAACGTCCCGATGCGCGAGATGCGCGAGGGCGACGACACCTTCACCGACGTCTGGGCCGACGACCAGGTGACGCTCTGGCTCCAGTACTCCACGCAGTGGGACTCGCTCGCGCACGTCGGCGGTGAGTTCGACGCCGACGGCGACGGCGTGGCCGAGTCCGTCTACTACAACGGCTACCGCGCGGGCGTCGACCTCGTGGGGCCCAGCGCCGATGCGCGCGGTGACGGCGCCGGTCACGCGTGCTTCGCGCACCACCTCGGCCTCGAGCACATGGCGTTCCACGGCGTGCAGGGACGCGGCGTGCTCATCGATCTGGCGCACCACCTCGGCGACAAGGCGCAGGCGGTCAAGCTCACACAGCTCCAGGAGATCATGGCGGCCGACAACGTCGTGGTGGAGCCCGGCGACATGTTGCTGCTCCACACCGGTTTCGCCACCAAGGTGCTCGAGTGGAACAAGGAACCCGACCCGGTGAAGATCCACCGGATGTGCGCTGCGCTCGACCCGCGCGACGAGTCGCTCCTCGAGTGGATCGCCGACTCGCACATCTCGGCGCTGGTCGCCGACAACTACGCGGTCGAGGCCATGCTCGGCGGCGGACCGCTGGTCGACGGCAAGCGCACGCTCCTGCCGATCCACAACCTCTGCCTGTTCAAGCTGGGCGTCCCGCTCGGAGAGATGTGGTACCTCGACGAGCTGGCGACGTGGTTGCGCGAGCACGACCGCAACCGATTCCTGCTCACCGCGCCGCCGCTGCGACTCCCCGGCATCGTGGGTTCACCGGTCACCCCCGTCGCCACCGTGTGACAGCGGTTGCGAGCGAGGCAGGGGACAGCTCCTGGTTCGCTACCGTGCCCGCATGAGCAGCCCGCGTCTGCCCGGTGGGGTCGTGCACACACTGCCCTCTGATTTGCGTCAGGCCTTGCTCGCCAGCCCGACGACACTGCACGCGTGGAAGGACATCACGCCGCTGGCCCGCAACGAGTTCATCTGCTGGGTGGAGGACGCCAAGCAGGCGTCGACACGCGAGCGCCGAATTCGCCGGACCCAGGAGGAGCTGGACGAAGGCCGGCGCCGGCCCTGTTGCTGGCCGGGCTGCAGGCACCGCGAGCGCACCGGCAGCTAGGTCAGCGACCGTCCGTTGCCGTGGCACCCGCCTTCGACATCTCGTAGGCGCGGTAGTCGTCGGCCACCACCTCGGCGCTGATCTGGAACAGCTTCATGCGGCCGCCGGTGTTCAGCAGGTAGCGGCGCGGCTTGCCCGGGATGTTCGACCCCACGTACTGGCCGATGGTCCCGAACGTGGTGACCGCCGCGCCCTTGTCGACCATGCGGGTCCAGCGCTCCTCGGCCTCCTCGCTCACCTCGATCACGTCGCAGCCGTGTTCGCGCGCATAGAGCAGCGTGTCGGTGAGGATGTCCACGAGGTCGCCGTTGTAGCGCGGGTTGTTGCCCGCGGCCGCGTGCGGACCACCGGGGAAGAAGAAGTTGGGAAAGCCGCGCGTCTGGAGTCCGAGGAACGTGCTGGGACCGTCGGCCCAGTGCTCGGTGAGCGCGAGGCCGTCACGCCCGCGGATCCCCATGCGGCTGAGCGCGCCGGTCCCGAAGTCGAAGCCGGTGGCCCACACGATGATGTCGAACTCGCGCTCACCGTCGGTGGTCTCGATGCCGGACTCGGTCACGCGCACGATGGGCGTGGCGCGGAGATCGACCAGTGACACCTTCGGGTCGTTGAACGCCTCGAAGTAGCCGCGTACGAACGGCGGGCGCTTCCCGCCGAATCGGTGGTCGTTCGGGATCAGCTGCTCAGCCGTCACGGGATCGTGCACGATGCCGCGGATCTTCTCGGCGATGAACTCGCACCACTCGTCGTTGACCGAGTCGTCGAACAACAGGTCGGCGTAGTTGCTCGTGAGCTTCATGAACCCCGGGCTGTTCCACAGCTGCTCGAACAACTCACGTCGTTCGGCCGCCGACGCGTTCGCACCGAGCTGTTCGTTCACCGGATGCGCGAACCCGCTCATCGACGTGTTCAGCGTCTCGCGCAGAGCTTCGAAGCCGGCGCGCAGGTCGGTCTGCTCCTCGGCGGTGATCGGGCGGTTGTTGAGCGGCGTGCACCAGTTGGCGGTGCGTTGGTAGACGGTGATCGACGCGACGTCGTCGAGGACGGTCGGCACGACCTGCACACCACTCGACGAGGTGCCGATGACCGCGACCCGCTTGCCCGCGAAGTCGACCGGCTCCGCCGGCCACCGGCCGGTGTGGTGCTGCACACCGCGGAAGTCGTCACGGCCTGGGACGTCGGGGAGGTAGGGCACCGACAACACCCCGGTGGCGGCGATCAGGAACCGCGCCCGCACGACCGTCTCCGCGCCGGCTTCCGCGCTGTCGCCGCCGTCGGCGACGGTGACCTCCCAGGTGCCCGCGGTCTCGTCCCACACCGCCGACACCACGCGCGCGTCGAACTGGATGTCGCGACGCAGGTCGAAGCGGTCGACCACGTGGTTGAGGTAGCGCTCGATCTCGGGCTGCCCGGCGAAGTGCTCCTCCCACTCCCACTCGTCGAACAGCTCGCGGGAGAAGAGGTAGCCGTAGGTGTAGCTCTCGGAGTCGAACCGCGCGCCGGGATAGCGGTTCCAGAACCAGGTGCCGCCGACCCCGCTGCCCGCCTCGAGCAGCCGCACCGACCACCCCGCTTCCCGGGCCCGGTACAACTGATAGAGCCCGGTGATGCCGGCGCCGACCACCAGCACGTCGACGTCGGGAGCGCCCTCCGAGTTGACAGGTTCCATCGGTGCTCGGGCCCCCGGGGATTCTTGTACCGACCGGTTAGTCTGCGATCGCGCCACGCTACCTCGACCGGGACGGAGCACGAGATGGCGATCGTCGACGAGACCGTGTCCGTGCCCTTCGCGGTCGAGCAGCCCGATCGGATCCCGAAGCAGCGCTACCTCGACCCCGGGTTCTTCGCGCTCGAGAACGAGCGGTTGTGGACGCGCACGTGGCAGATGGCGTGCCGGCTCGAGGAGATCCCGCACCCGCGCGACTTCGTCGAATACGAGTTCCTCGACCAGTCGGTCGTGATCGTGCGCACCGACGACATGGACGTGGTCGCGTTCCAGAACGCGTGCCGCCACCGCGGCGTCAAGATCGTCGAGGGCAGTGGCACGTGCGGCAAGCAATTCCGCTGCCCGTTCCACGGCTGGTGCTACGGGCTCGACGGCACGAACACCGCGGTCACGCAGCGGCGCAGCTTCGCCGAGCACAACCTGGTGGAGGACGACCTCGACGCCACCCCGGTGCGCTGCGAGGTCTGGGGCGGTTCCGCGTGGATCAACTTCGACGAGACCGCGCCGTCGGTGCGCGAGTCACTCGAGCCGGCGGCGTCCGACCTCGACGCGTGGAAGCTGGCGTCGATGCGCGCCGAGAAGTGGTACGCGGCCCGGCTCCCGGTGAACTGGAAGCTCGCCATCGAAGCCTTCGTGGAGATGTACCACGTCGTGCAGACGCACCCGCAGCTCGTCATCCCCACGCGGTTCGGGATCCGCGAAGACGCGCCCTTCGACCCGCACGGCGTACGTGGACGCCGACATCCAGTACCTGCGCGCGATGAGCGACGGCATGGACGGCATGTGCCACGCCGACGACGTGCGCGTCGCCGAGAGCATGCGCGACCTGGAGCTCCCCGCCGACGCGCCGTCGGCCGTCGCCGCGTGGAACCGCACGCTCAACGACGCGGTCGTCGCGTGGCATCGGGAACGGGGCCACGACATGCCCGATCTCAACGACCTCGACGCGCAGGGCATCAACCTCACGTTCTTCCACGCGTTCCCGCACTACTTCGTGTTGCCGATGTACAGCGGCGCGTCGGCGTACCGCTTCCGTCCGCTCGGTCCGGAAGAGACGCTGATGGAGATCTGGTCGCTGGCGCGCTTCGCCGACGGCGAGGAGTTCGACCGGCCGACGCCCCCCGAAGTGTGGGAAGCCGACGACCCCCGCTGGCCGGCGATCCCCGCGCAGGACTTCTCCAACCTCCCGCGTCAGCAGCGCGGGCTGCACGCGCGCGGCTTCGAGTACATGCGGCTCTCCGAGAAGCTCGAGGGCCACATCTCGAACTTCCACCGCACCATCGACGGCTACCTCGCTGGCGTGTCGCACGAGCAACTGCTGCCCGCGGTGCGGACGGTCAACGTCTACCCGTTCGAGCAACCCGCGGTGGAGTACGCGTTCTCCACCTGATCACTCGCCGGGCATCGTCCCTGCCATCACCATCCACGGCGTGGCGAAGCGATCGACGCAGATGCCGTACGCGTGTGAGAAGAAGGTCTCGCCGATCGGCGTGTGCACGCTGCCGCCCTGGGCCAGGTCGTCGAAGACGCGGTGCGCCTCCTCTTTCGTGGGCAGTTCCACGTTCACGAGGATGCCGAGCGGCGGGCCGGCGGGATCGCCGGCGCGTCGATCGGAGCCCATCAGGAGCGCGCCGCCGTCGGTCGTGAGCGCCGCGTGCATCACGAGATCGGGGTCGACCCCTTCGGGCAGACCGTCGGGCGCCTCGGCCATCGTGATCAGTTCGAGCGGACCACCGAAGATCTCCTGGTAGCGCGTGAACGCGGCCGCGCAGTTGCCTTCGAAGGTGAGGTACGGGTGGAAGTGCATCGCGACAGCCTGTCACTGCGCACGGTCCCACTCGGCACACCCGTGGGCGATGTATCTAATATACGAACCATGGACCCCATCAAGATCGGTTGGCTCGGCGCGTGCCTCGACGGCCCCGGCGGCAGCTTCGACAAGATCCACCGCATGGCCTTCGACGAGGCGGTCGAGTCCGGCCGGTTGGATCGTCCCTACGAGTTCGTGCTGCACGCGGAGAACGGCCTGCCCAACGGCTCGGCCCGCAACGCGACCGACGGGTTCAAGTACCTCGTCGACGAGGGCTGCATCGGGGTCGCCGGCGCGTACAGCTCCGACAACGCGATCACCGTGGCGCCGCTCGCCAACGAGCTGCAGGTGCCGCTCATCAGCTGGGCCGGCACCGAACGGCTGCAGGGCGACTACTGCTTCCGGCTCGGCAACGGTGACGTCGGTGGCGACGCCGCGCTCGTCGTCGCGTGGCTGGCGAAGCATGGCCACACACGCGTCGCGGTGTTGAGCGAGATCTCACCCAACGGGGAGGAGTACTTCCGCTACTTCCGGCAGGAGTGTCGTCGGCGGGGCATCTCGATCGCGGCGGTGGAGACGGTGAGCCAGAGCCCCGAGCGGCTGGCCGACAACCTCGACCACCTCCGCCAGGTCAACGCCGACGCGCTCGCGTACATGGGCTACGGGATGCTCGCGGCGAAGGGGCTGCTCCGCGAGGCGCTCGACGAGCTCGCGTGGGACCCGCCACGCATCATGAGCACCGCGTTCATGTTCTATCTGATGGGCTACGACAAGTTCGAGGGTTGGGTCGGCATCGACCAGCTCGACCCGAGCAACCCACTCGTCGACCGCTTCATCGAGCGCTACCGCGCGCGCCACGACTCCGACCCCATGATGTGGCCCAACGCCATCCCGGTGCTCGCCTACGACACCGCCCGGGTGTTGACGGAGGGGCTGTTCCGGGCGCCGATCTTCTCGGGTTCCGGCCTCAAGGACGGCCTCGAGCGGATCCGGTTCATGCCGAGCAGCACCGGCGGTGTCCGCACCCACATCGCGTGCGCGCCCCACGAGCACGGCATGTTCCGCGGCGACTGGCTGCTCTACGGCCGCGTCACCGACGGCAAGCTCGAGTTCGAAGGCCTCTTCGAACCCTGGGAGTAGTCGCCACCCCGAGGTGCGTCGGTTGACACCCAGCGAGGACGTCAGGTGACGCAACCTCGGGCGGGAGTCAGGCGGGGGTGAACTCCAGGAAGAGCTGGGTGAGGCCGCGCAGCACCCAGGTGGGTTCGTAGTCGAAGTGCCGATCGCCTCCGGGGCCGTGGTGCTCGTCCGACAGGCGGATGTCGTGCATGCGCTCGAGGATGCGCTCGAGGCCGATGCGCCCCTCGGCACGCGCGAGCGGTGCGCCGGGACACGAATGGTGGCCGCGTCCGAACGCGACGTGGTCCATCGTGTTGGGCCGATCGGCGCGGAACTCGGCCGGGCACTCGAAGCGCCCCGGGTCGCGATTGGCGGCGCCGTTCAGCAGCATCACCGGCGTGCCGGCTTTGACCTCGACCTCACCGATCGTCGTCGTGCGCCGTGTCATGCGGAAGTCGGCCTTGACCGGGCTCTCGACTCGCAGCGTCTCCTCGACGAAGTTCGGGATGCGGTCGTGATGGGCGCGCAATTCGTCCTGCAGTTCGGGATGGAGTACGAGCTGCTTCAGCGCCGACGCGAGCAACCGCGCCGTTGTCTCCTGACCGGCCGCGAACAGGAACGTCGACGTGCGCACCACCGCCATGACGTCGGGGGTGCTGCCGTCGGGATAGGTCGCGAGCGCGAGATCGGTCAGTACGTCGTCGCGCGGACGTGCCCGGCGGTCCTCGATGTACTGCGCGAACTCCTGGTCGAGCCAGCCGAGCGCGTTGCCGCTCTGTTGCCCCTCGGAACCGACCCCTACCGCGCCGACGGTGCCGAGCATGCCGAAGCCCTCGCGGAAGCGCCGGTGGTCGTCTTCGGGCACACCGAGGAGGTCGGCCACGACGAGCATGGCGAATGGTTGGGAGAACTCGCTGATGAACTCGCAGCGCCCGTTGGCGACGAACTCGTCGAGCTGCTGGTCGGCGAGGCGCCACATGAAGTCCTCGTTCTCGCGGAGGCGCTTCGGCGTGATGAGGCGCATGAGGAGCGCACGCTCGCGCGTGTGGTCGGGCGGGTCCATCGTGACCATGTGCTCGGCCATGGGGAGCTGGTCGCGGTACTGGTCGATGACGGCGCCGACGTCGTCGCCCTCGAGTGGCACCGGGAACGTCGCGAACGGCCCGATCACCGAGTTGCACGACGAGAACGTGTTCGGGTCGCGGTAGACCTCGCTCGCTTCGTCGTACCCGGTGACCGCCACGATGCCGAGGTGCGGCAGCGCCAACACGGGGCACTCGGCCCGGAGCGCCTCGAAGTAGGGGTACGGGTCCTCCACCAGCGACTGGTCGAAGAAGAAGTCGATCGACTCGATGTTGTCCATGCCGACGGACCTCCGGGCGGTGTTGGGCGACTGCCCGAAACTAGGGCACGCGTCACATGACCTTGGTGCCGTACATCTCCCCGAGGGTGTCCTTGATCAGCTCGAGCCGCTCGCCGTCGGGACCGGTGAAGTAGATCGACGACCCGCTCATCTCCTCGAAGGGGATCGCAGCGCCGATGAGCTTGGTGCGGAGGTGGTCCCACTTCTCGGGCGTGACCGAGATGGCGAGGTGGTGCAACCCGCCGAGCACCTCGGCGTACGGCCCGAGGTCGAGGCCGGGGAAGTCGAAGAACGCCAGCAGGTTGCCGTGACCGATGTCGAAGAAGAAGTGCGTCGAGCCCTGGTAATCGCGGTTCTCGAACAGCTCGGTGAGCGGGAACTCGAGCACGTCCTGGTAGAAGCGGATCGTCGCCTCCACATCGCTCGAGAGCAGCGCGAGGTGGTGCACGCCGCGTGCCGACGAGTCCGGTCGCTGGTCGGCCGGCTGCAGGTGGTGCTCGCGCAGCGCGGCCCACTCCTCGGTGCGATCAACGTCCGCGCCGTGACGGGTCATTCGTCGGCCGCCCACGGTCCGCGCCAGGGCCCGTGCTCACCGAGCAGCGCGGAAGTATCGGGACCCCAGGAGCCGGGGGCGTACGTCTGCACGGGTGGTGGCGCATCGAGCAACGGTTGCATGACTCGCCACTCCTCCTCGACGGTGTCCTGACGGGTGAAGCGCACGGTCTGGCCGTGCATCGCAGCGAGCAGCAGCACCTCGTAGGGCGTGGCACCCTCCCCGCCCTGGTCCTTGAACTCCATGTCGAGCCGGATCGGGCGCGCGCTCGTCGCGCCCGCCTGGCGCGCCTCGAGCTCGAAGCGGATGCCGGTCTCGGGATCGAGGCGGATCACGATCTGGTCGGGCTCCGACGCCGAGTCGCTGAGCCCGAATCCCAGCCGGGGCGGACGCTTGAACACCAGCCGCAGCTCGGTCTCGGTCACCGCCAGCTTCTTGCCGGTGCGGATGAAGAAGGGCACACCGAACCACCGCCAGTTCTCGATCTCGAGGCGGAACGCAGCGAAGGTCTCGGTGGTGGAATCGGCCGCCACACCCGTGATCGACTGGTAGCCGTCGTACTGGCCGCGCACGTAGTGCTCCGGCTTCGCCGCCAGCACCGCTCGGAACAGGGTCGTCTGCGCGTCCTTCAGCGTCTCGACGTCACCACCGGCCGGCGGCTCCATCGCCGCCGCCGCAACCACCTGCATGAGATGGTTGACCGCGACGTCGCGCAACGCGCCCACCGGGTCGTAGAAGCTGCCGCGGTCCTCGACCCCGAAGCTCTCGGCCATGGTGATCTGCACGGAGTCGACGTAGTTCCGGTTCCACACCGGTTCGAGCAGCGTGTTGCCGAAGCGGAGGTAGAGGATCTCCTCGAGGCCCATCTTGCCGAGGTAGTGATCGATGCGCATGAGCTGCGACTCGTCGATGTACTGGTGGAGCTCGTCGGCGAGTGCACGCGCCGACGCCTGGTCGTGGCCGAACGGCTTCTCCACCACGACCCGCGCGTCCTTGGTGAGCCCCGCGGTGGAGAGGCCCTTGATCACCATGCCGAACAACGACGGTGGGATCTCGAGGTAGTACACGGCGTTCCGCTTGCCGGTGATCGCCTTCCCGACGCGCTGGTACGTGGCGGCGTCGGCGAAGTCGCCCGCCACGTACGACATGCGCTTCGCCAACCGGGCGAAGACCTCTTCGTCGAGCTGCTCCCCAGTAGCGACGATCGACGTGCGCGCCCGGTCGACGAGCTGTTCGTGAGTCCAGTCGTCGACCGCCACCCCCACGATCGGGCAGTCGAGCAGCTTGCGTTGCTCCAGTCGGTACAGCGACCGGAAGGTCATCACCTTGGCCAGGTCACCGGTGATCCCGAAGATCACGAACACGTCACAGGTCATGCAGTCGTTCCTCGGGTTCAGGCTTCGTCGATGAAGGCGAGCAACGCGGGCGCCGCGAGCACCCACGGGTCGAACAGGCTGCCACGTCCCTCGTTGGTGGCTTCGACCGCGCGCTCCACGCGTCTTCGGGCCAGGGCGGTTCGATGAGCCGCGACCCCTCGATCAGCGCGTGCACCTCGAAGCTGGTGCGCTTGGGGTGGTCGTGGTCGTGCTCGCCGCCACGGATCACGAGCGTCGGGCAGCTGATCGTGGCGAACTCCCAGTCGGGGACGCCCGGGATCGCCTCGTTGGGCTTGGGGACGAACGCGTCGAGCCACCGCTCCATCGCCTGCTCGAACCCCTCGGTGCCGATCGCGAGCAGACGGTCGCGGTTGCGCGGGTTCTGGCGGATCATCGCCGCCCAGCTGAACGGGCTGTCGTCCATCTCGCAGACGCCCTCGATCCCCTTTGTGCGGACGACACCGAGCTCGTTCAACACGTACGCGGTGGAGAGCAACATCGTGCTGTAGGTGCCGCCGACGATCGACCAGACCGCGAGCTTGCGCACGAGGTCCGGCCACATGATCGTGAAGCAGATCATGTCGCGCGCCCCTCCGGAGCCACCGGCGGCGACGACGCGTTCGATGCCGAGCTCCTGGACGAGCAGGCCGAGCGTCTCGGCGCGCATGTGCGACTCCGAGCGCCCGTACACCTGCACGTCCGAACGGCCGCAGTTGGGGCGATCCCAGAGGAGCACGCGCTTGCCGCCCTCGGCCAGCGCGTTCGCCAGCTCGTGGACGCCGCCGTAGTCCTTGCTGAAGCGACCGCCCGGCGTGATGACGACGACCTCGCCGTCTTCGGGACCCACGAACTCGTACACGACGTTGCCGCCGTTGATCTCGATCTCGCCCTCAGCCATGTCGCTCCTCGTTGTGTGCGTGCGCGAGCAGCTCGTCCTCGAACGCGAAGTCGAAGGCGACGCGCTCGGCGATCTGCTCTTGTGTGAACCACTCGTAGGTCTTCTCGACCGTCTCACGGAAGGTGCGGCGCGGCCGCCAGCCGACGTCGCGCGCGAGCTTGTCGATGCCGAACAGCACGCTGTCGTCCCAATGGTGGAGGTGCGGCGCGAGCTTCTGCACCAGGTTGGTGAGCTGGTACCGCTGACGGATCGCCATCTCCTGCATGCGGTGCTCGGCCTGGGTCGTGCGGATGTCGATGTGGGCACCGGTGGGCCGGGCGAGGCCGAGCTCGAGGCGACCGTTCCACACGTCGTCGACCACCTCGGCGGGCACGAACACCTTGCGTGCTTCGGTGCCGACCGCGTCGGCGAAGACATCGACGTAGCCGTCGTCGCTGAAGTACTGGCCGCCGCTGAGGTTGTAGCGCTGGCCGAACGTCACCGGTTGACCCATCACCTCGCACAGGGCCTCGGCCTGGTCGTCGACGTCGCCGACCTGCCCCAGCGCGGTACCGCCGCCGAGGATGAGCACCGGACGCTCGCGCAGCAGGCGCACGAACATGCGTTGCTCGCGATCGGGGACGATGTTGCGGGGCCCCATCACCATGGAGAGCGCGACCGTCGTCGCCGGGAAGCCCGACGATGCGAACTCCTCGAGCAGGCGGTCTTCGCACAGGAGCTTGTGCAGGCCGTATTCGATCTGGTGATCGCTCCGATCGACGGCTGACTCCTCGGTGATCGGCAGGAGCGTCGAACGCGCGTAGATGACCGTCGAGCTGACGAACACGTAGTGCCCGATCCGTCCACGGAGGAGGTCGACCATGAGCTCGACGTCCTCGGGGTGGTACGCGCACATGTCGTGCACGCAGTCGAACTCCTCGGACCCGAGCACCTCCGTCATGCGCTCGCGGTCGGTGCGATCAGCGGTCAGGCGACGCACGCCCTCGGGGAACGGCGCGTCGGTACGACCGCGGTTCACGACGGTGACGTCGTGCCCACGCCGCACCAATTCCAGTACGAGCGCGAACCCGTTGAACTGCGACCCGCCGACGACGAGGACCTTCACGGTAGGTCGACGATCAGGCGTCGCGACCGGCGGCGTCAGGACGGTCGGTGTAGATGCCGCCGAGACCGTTGTGGATCTCGATCCACTCGGCGCCTTCGTCGCCGGCCCGCCACGAGTAGAGCGCGTCCGGCGAGAAGTACCCCATGCCGGGCCCGACGCGCTGGTTGCCGAAGAGCAACTCGCCCTTGAGGACGTAGTTCACCTGGTAGGTGCCGTGGCGGTGGGGCTTGACCTGCTCGCCCGGCTTGGCCGTCTCGTGGTACACACAGAGCTCGTCGGTCTGCACGAGCACCTTGGTGACGAGATCGCGGCCCAGGAGCTCGTAGAAGTGCTCCGCCTCGGGCATGTCGCGCATCATCTCCTCATTGCTGTGGCCCTCGATCTCGGCCACGTCGAAGACGAACGGACGGGGTGCCGCTGTGCTGTCGTCGGTCGCGGTCATCGCGTACCCCCTGCGTCGGTGCCCATGCGGACTGGACCTGCGGACTGTACGCGTGCCTTCAGAGCCGGGGCAACGAGATGGTCGAGATGATGCCGAACACCGCGAGGAGGGCGCCGAGCACGGTCACGCCGGTTCGCAACGTCTTGTCCTTCATGCGCTGCGCGATCGCAACCAGGAACAGCACCATCGCGAACAAGACCGTGTTGCGCACGTACTCCTCGCCGTGCTCGCGAGCCTTGGTGCCTTCGTCGAACGCCTTGCTGGCCGCCGCGTTCAGTGACGCGGCCTGCTCGAGGTCGGGGTTCTTGTACTGAGGCATCGCCGCCGGGCCCAGAGGAGCGTCATCGCGGTTGAAAGGGTCGGTCGCGAGCCACGCGTCGAACGCGACCTTGTAGTCGGGAGTGAAGCGCTTCTCCAGCATCGTTTCGAGCTGCACGTCTTCGGCAGAGTGCGCCTGCAGCCAGGCGGTGAAGATGCCGGCGTCGGCAGCCAACCGCTGGTCGCCGAGCGTCGACGCGGCATCCGCTTCGAATCGATCACGGCTCGAGTGGCCGTACTTCACCGACTGCTCACCGTCCCACTTCGCGGCCTGGAACCCGCTCCACGCAGTGACGATCGCCACGATTGCGAGCAGCGCCACCTCGAGGATCTCGAGCACGCGGTGCCAGCCGTCGTGTTGCGCGTGTTCGTGCTCGTGCTCGGTGAGTGAATGCGCGATCTCTACGTTGGCGCCCTCGGGCATGTTCGGCTCCCTGTTCGTCGGTGCTCTGCCGGGTGTTCCACGACGACCGCACCAGTCAGCGCGCGATCGTCACGATCCGGAGACGGGCCGGGGCGGGACCCCGAACTGCTCGCGTACCTCAACCAACGGCACGTGCGCGAGCGCCAGGTGGTCGACGGCCGAGAAGTCACCGGTGCACGCGGCGCCGCGCTCGAGGCCTTCGGCCAGCAGTGCCGCCGCACCGTCGCGCGCGAGTACGCCGCTCTTGCCGACGAACGCGTCACTGGTTGCCATCGCCAATTCGTACGCCGACATGCTCGAGAGCAACAGCACCCAGTGAGCATGCGTGTCGGCGAGTCCGAGGATCATCGCCGAGAGCGCGGTCTCCTCCTGACCCGTCGTCCCGTAGCCCGCGATCACGTGGTTCATGTCGTGGGCGACGAAGAACGCGGGGATGAACGTGTCCTCTCCCGGGAGCGCGAGGCCCTGACGCCGGTAGAACTCGATGTACTCCCAGCCGAGCGTGCCCTCCGGGAGATCGTGCAGCGCGCGGAGCCGACCGCCGAGCTCGGGGTCGGGCTCGTCGAGGGAACAGAGATACCGGTCGACGAGTGAAGGCTCCGACCACTCGACGCGCACTTCCTCCTTGAAGCGCGTGTAGTCGGCAAGCGCGCGGGCGGTGCCGTCGCGCACCAACGTGCGAGCGAGCTGCAAGCCGACCTCGTCCTGCTCCATCGCGTTCGCGTAGTGGTCGACCAGATCGGTCTGTGCTCCGGTGAGCGGATGGCGGCAGAGCTCGAGGAGCACCATGAACTCGCGCACACGCTGACGTTGCGCAGCGCCGGGGATCGCCGCCGCGGTCTCGTCGGGTTCGAGCGGCGCGAGCGATCCGAGATCGAGATCGGCCCGGTTCCAGTAGCCGGCGACGAATGCCTCCAACACACCGCGCTGCTCCGGCGTGCCGCCGTCGCCGGTGTCGATGGCGCCCAGCAGCGCGCGGGTCGCCGGTTCGACGTGTTCGTCATCGATCACTCGGGGCACGCCAGGACGCTACCGCTCGACCGCAGTACGGTCGCGCGATGACGAACATCTTCGACGCGTACCGACTCGACGACCGCGTGGCCGTGGTCACCGGCGCCGCCAGCGGGATCGGCGCCGCCACCTGTGAGGTGCTCGCCGCCGCGGGCGCCACCGTCGTGTGCGGCGACGTGAACGCCGACGGCCTCGACACGACCGTGAAGCGCGTGGCCGATGTCGGTGGCCACGCGATCGCGGTCACGACCGACGTGACTATGCGTGCTGACGTCGAGCGGCTCGTCGGCACCGCGGTGAGCGAGTTCGGACGCATCGACGCGATGTGCAACATCGCCGGCGCGATGTTCCCGGGTCTGATCGAGGACCTCGACGACGACACCATCGACCGCGGGATCGACCTCAATGTGAAGGGCGTGCTGTACGGCACGCAGTACGCCGTGCGAGCCATGAAGACCGCCGGTCGGGGTTCGATCGTCAACGTGTCGTCGGCTGCCATCGACGAGCCGTACGCGGGAATCGGCGTCTACGCGTTCACCAAGGCCGCGGTCTCGATGCTCTCCATGACCACGGCGCTCGAGGTGGGCGAGTACGGCATCCGCGTCAACGCGATCGCGCCCGGCGCCACGCTCACGCCGTTCACCACGTGGCGGCTGCACAAGCCCGACGGCACGCTCGACCAGGAGGCGTACGACTCGTTCGTCGAACAGTCGAAGGAGCAGTCACCCCTGCACGCGCTCGGCGAACCGATCGACCAGGCGCTGTTGATCCACTACCTCGTGTCCGACGCGGCGCGGTTCGCGACCGGCAACATCTTCCGCGTGAACGGCGGCCAGACGATGGCGTGGTGAATTCCGCGTAGCCCGGGCACGTTCGGTTCGGGCAGGTCGGGCGGAACGTGGCAGTCCGAAAGGTTCTCGTGATCGGCCTCGACAGCACCGTTCAGTGGACGCGCGGCAGCCAGCCGGACCGTCGTGTGGGGCGAACCAGCCAACGCGTTCGAGCCTCCCGCTCGGCCTGGTCGGGCCGACGCCGTTCCTGCGGGTCCGTCCCCGGTGAACAGGAACGTCACCGTCCCTGCCGGACGCTGCGCCACCGCGGCCCCACGTTCCTCGATCCCGCCGACCCCGCTCCTTGGCGGGTCAATCTCCCAGCAACCGCGGCTGGCTGCTCCGTGAGCGCACTCAGCTCTCGGTGGAGGGCATGAACCGCCACAGGGCGGCGTTCGCCCGGCGGCTCCCCGTGGCTTCGATCGACAGGAACTTGCTGGCTTCACCCAGGTACTTCCCGACCATGCCGTCGTAGTTGTCTTCTTGGGCGAGCTGACCGTGGGCTCGCGTGCACGACTCGGCTCGAGAGATGTCGGTGGTCGAGAACTCCTCGACGGACGTCTCTCGCAGCTCGTTCACCGTGCGGATGACCGCTTGGGTCTTGACCTCACTGCGTTTCACAGCCTCAGGCTATCGAGGTCCTCGTTCCCGCCGCGCCGGCACGGAGGAACGTCACGCCCTCGACGCACTCGAGGGCCTCGCTGGCCTCTCCACGCAAGCAACCGGCGCCCGGACCCCGGATGCGAGAGGATCACGCATGACCAGCACCGAGACCTCCGCCCCATGAGCAGGCGTTTCGAGGAGCTCGACCGGAGTGAAACGCCCCTGGGTGAGATCACCCTTCGACGACGGCGGGAGCCGACGCTCGACGTGGAGGTGTACGAGGTGAAGCTGGACGACGAGTTCCTGATGTCGAGCTTGTTCACGGTCGCCGAGGTCGAGCTCGCCACGCGTGCGCTCGCCGAGGTCACGGGAGCCGACCTCGACGTCGTGGTCGGTGGGCTCGGTCTCGGGTACACCGCGCGTGCGGTGTTGCGAGACCCGCGGGTGCGGTCGCTGCACGTCGTCGAGGCATTGGGCGAGGTGATCGGTTGGCACGAGCGGCACCTGCTGCCGCTCTCGGAGGAGCTGACCTCGGATCCGCGCTGCCATCTGATCCACGGCGACTTCTTCGCGCTCGTCGCCGGCGGTTCAGGGGTCGGCAACGGCACCGCGGATCGATGTCATGCGGTGCTCGTCGACATCGACCACACCCCGCGGCATGTCCTGCATCCCAGTCACGCGAACTTCTACGCACACGAAGGACTGGAGCACCTCCTTGGCTGCATCGAGCCCGGGGGCGTGTTCGGGTTGTGGTCGGACGACCCGCCGGACGACGACTTCATCGCGATCGCGGAGGCGGTCTTCATGTCCTGCGACGCACAGGTCGTCGGGTTCCCCAACTTCTACACGGGTGAGGAGTCCACGAACACGGTGTACATCGCCCGGGTCGCCCAGCCGTGAGCGTTCGCGGTCACAGTTCGATGACGGGAGCCACGGTCCACTCGGGATGCTCGGCTTCGACGCGGTCGAGCCACCACGTGCTCTCGAACAGGGCGAGCAGCGTGCCGTCCGAACGAGCGAGCACTCGACAACCCCTCAGTTTCTGGAGGTGGCCTTCCGAGTCACGATCCGTGCGCCGGGCGACGGTGTACGGCAGCGCCGTCAATTCGACGGTCGCGCCGAATTCGTCGGCGAGGCGATAGGCGACCACGTCGAGCTGCATCGGTCCGACGGCGCCGAGCACCGGAGACGATTCGCCGGTCAACGACCGAAGCACCTGCACGACGCCCTCACGCTCGAGCTGTGCGAGTCCGCGACGGAACTGCTTGTGACGCGAGACGTCGTGCGGACGAGCGGTCACGAACAACTCCGGCGAGAACGCCGGGATCGGAGGATACGAGATGGGTTCGTCGGCGTAGAGCGTGTCACCGATGGCCAGGCCACCCGCGTTGACGAGCCCGATGACATCGCCGGGGTACGCGGTGTCGATGGTGTCACGTTCGGACCCGAACACCGACGTGGCGTACTTCGTCGTGAACGGTCGGCCGCTCGCGGCCTCGGTGACGATCATCCCCCGGTCGAAGCGGCCCGAGCAGATCCGTACGAACGCGACGTGGTCGCGATGGGCGCGGTCCATGTTCGCCTGGATCTTGAACACCTGGCCGGAGAACGCGTCGGCGATCGGACGTTCCTTGCCATCGTTCCCGGTACGAGCGACCGGTGGCGGAGCGAGGTCGACGACGGCGTCGAGCAGATGGCGGACACCGAAGTTCGTCAATGCGGAACCGACGAACAACGGTGTCGACTCGCCCTCGAGGAACGTCTTCATGTCGAGGCTTGCGCCGACGGCTTCGAGCAGCTCGACGGAGTGGGTGGCGTCGTCCCACGCCGCACCCTGCTCCAGCGCGGCGTCGACGGGATCGAGCACCTCCTCGTCGGCGGTCGTACTCCCCCGGGCCGTGCGGCTGTAGCGCACGAAGTCGCCGGTCCGGCGGTCGATGACGCCGCGGAAGTCGCCGGGGATCCCGACCGGCCACGTGACCGGCGTGGGACGAAGTCCGATCTGCTCCTCGATCTCGTCGAGCAGCCCCAGCGGGTCGCGGCCGGGCCGGTCGTACTTGTTGAGGAACGTGATCACCGGCACGTGGCGCGCCCGGCACACCTCGAACAGCTTGAGGGTCTGGGCCTCGACGCCCTTGGCGACGTCGAGCACCATCACCGCGGCGTCGGCGGCGGTCAGGACCCGGTAGGTGTCCTCGGAGAAGTCGCGGTGACCCGGGGTGTCCAGCAGGTTCAACACGTGATCGCGGTAGGTGAATTGCAGCACCGTCGAGGTGATCGAGATCCCCCGCTCCTGTTCGAGCGCCATCCAGTCCGAGGTTGCGTTCCGCCGACCCGACCGGGCCTTCACCGCGCCCGCCTCGGCCACCGCTCCCGCATAGAGCAGGAACTTCTCGGTCAGCGTGGTCTTCCCCGCGTCGGGATGACTGATGATCGCGAATGCCCGGCGCCGCGCCGCCTCCACCTCGAGCCCTGCCGACCTCATCGCGGACACGCTACGGGAGCGTCGCCGTCTGCTTCCGCAGCGGACGCCGCGACGAGACGGGCGACGCGCCCTCGGACCGCCCGCCGCATCCGCGCCAGTGGCCAACCGCGAGAGACAGCGATGGGTGATGTGGAGGTGATGGGTTCTTACTCCAACCCCTCCCTCGCGGACCGATTCCGGACGATCCTCGCTGGTCAGGACGATGATCGAGTGTCCGATCGCTCGCGTCTAATTGTCTCACGAAAGCGCAAGAAACAGAACCAGGTGCGCCTGACGGACGAGGAATTCGACGTGGTCGTCGCCGGTTACGAAGCTGGTCTGACCCTGAAGGAGCTTTCCTCGGCGCTGGGTCCGGACCGCCGCACGCTCGCCGAGCGACTCGAGATTCGCGGCATTCAACGTCGAGCTGCCGCGTCTCACTGACGAGCAGATCAACGACGCAGCCCGCCTCTACGATCAGGGTTGGTCGCTTGCACGGATTGCTGAACATTTCGGGGTGCATTCCGAAAGCATCCGCTACCGGCTCAAGCAGGCAGGCATCGCGATGCGTCCTCGGAATGGTTGGCGATACGAGTGAACGACTGCTCTCGCGTCCGAGTCGTTCAGAGGACGCCGGTGCAAGCGGCTGCTCGGTGAGGTTCCGCGAACAGATCGGCGGCTATGGCGCGGTCGAGCCTCGCTGATCGGTGCTGGCGTCGGACGACAGATCGCCGGCCGCCGCGATCACGCGATGGCTCCGAGGGCTCTCAGCGCCTTGAGCTGTTCGCCTTCGGCCACGTCCCACTCGGTGAGCACCTCGTCGGTGTGCTGACCACAGTGCGGTGGTGGCCGAGTGACGCCAGCTTCGGTTCTCGAGAATCGCGGCGCCGGCGCCGGCTGCACGATGCCGTCCAGCTCCACGAAGGTCTTCCGGGCAATGTTGTGATGGTGGTGTGGTGCCTCGCCGAGCGTCAGGACGGGGGCCACGCAGGCATCGGTGCCGTCGAACACGGCTGACCAGTCGTCGCGAGTCCGCGTCCGGAACACTTCTGCCAGCCGTTCTTTGCGACGGGGCCACGTCGCGGGATCCAGGGAGCTACCGACGAAATCGGGGTCGTCTGTCAGTCCGGTGCGGGCAAGCAGTTCGGCGTAGAACCGGGGCTCGATCGCACCAACCGACAGGAACTTGCCGTCGGCGCACTCGTAGACCTCGTAGAAGTGAGCCCCGGTGTCGAGCAGGTTGCTGCCCCGCTCGTCCTTCCAGGCACCCGTCGCCATCATTCCGTGGATGAACGTCGTCAGCGCCACCGTTCCGTCGAGCATGGCGGCGTCGATGACTTGACCGACTCCGGAGGTACGTGCCTCGAGGATTCCACAGACGAGACCGAAGGCGAGCAGCATGCCGCCACCCCCGAAATCGCCGACGAGGTTGAGTGGAGGTTGTGGTCGCTCGCCGGGACGGCCGATCGCGCCCAGGGCGCCGGCGATCGCGATGTAGTTCATGTCGTGCCCAGCCATGTGGGCCATCGGGCCGTCCTGGCCCCAGCCGGTCATGCGGCCGTAGACGAGGCGGGGGTTGCGGTCGAGACACGGCCCCGGGCCGATACCGAGCCGTTCGGTCACCCCGGGTCGAAAGCCCTCGATGAGGGCGTCGGTCTTCTCCACGAGGGCCAACACCGTCTTCACCCCGTCAGGATGCTTCAAGTCGACGCCGACGGAGCGCCGTCCGCGGTTCATGATGTCCCTCGGCGGGCGAGCGGGGTCACCGCCGGAGACGGACGCAGCTCGGTCGACCCGCACCACGTCCGCTCCGAGATCAGCGAGCATCATCGCGGCGAACGGACCCGGACCGATCCCTGCGATCTCCACGACTCGCACGCCAGCGAGTGGTCCCATTCTTCCCTTGCCTCCAGACAACGGTGATGCACTGACAGTTGAGTGGTTGCGACCTAGTGCCGTGACCCGCATCGTTCGGGGGGTCGCGTCCACCACTTGATGGTCGGGGTCGCGCAGACTTCGGGCATGGCTGAGCGGGTGTATGTGCGCGAGTTGACGAACGACGAGGGCCGCAAGTTGCTGTCGATCGTGCGGCGGGGGTCGGGGTCGGTGGTGCGATGGCGACGAGCGCAGATCGTGTTGTGGTCGGCGCAGCGGATGGACGTGCCGGCGATCGCGAAGATCGCGTTCACGTCCGAGGATCGGGTCCGGGCGGTGATCCACAACTTCAACGACGACGGGTTCGATTCGCTCGCACCGAGATATGCGGGGGGCCGGCCGCCGACGTTCACGTTGCCGCAACGACGCGAGATCAAGAAGATCGCGTTGGGGCGACCAGAGGATCATGATCTGCCGTTCTCGACGTGGTCGTTGTCGAAGTTGGCTGAGTTCTTGGTGGCTGAGGGGGTGGTCGACGACATCAGCCACGAGGGCCTGCGGGTCTTGCTCCGCGAGGAAGGCGTCTCGTTTCAAGTGATCAAGACGTTCAAGGCGAGCAACGATCCGGACTTCGAAGCCAAGAAGAACCGGGTGCTCGAGCTCTACGACATCGCGGATGGCAAGGCCCTACCGGGGCCTGGTGATCCGTCGGTGGTGATCTGTTTCGACGAGTTCGGACCGTTGAACCTGCAACCCCATCCGGGGAAGCAATGGGCACCGGTCGCGGTGGGCAAGGGTGACAGCGCATCACCGCGCCGTCGTCGGATGCGCGCGACGTTCACGCGACCGCACGGGGTTCGCCACCTCATGTCCGGCTATGACCTGTCCACCGACCGGCTCTACGGGCACGTTGTCACGAAGAAGGGACGGACCGAGTTCCTCGCGTTCTGTCGTTACCTACGGTCCCTGCATCCACCCGAAGTGCGGATCGCGATCGTGCTCGACAACTTCGTGCCGCACCGCTCGACGAAGACCGACACCCGGGTCGGTGACTGGGCCGCTGCGAACAACGTCGAGCTCGCGTACGTCCCGTTCTACGCGTCGTGGCTGAACAGGATCGAGGCGCAGTTCACCGCGCTGCGCTACTTCGCGCTCGATGGCACCGACCACCCGTCGCACGAAGCCCAGTCCCGGATGATCCGCCGCTACATCGCCTGGCGGAACCGCAACGCTCACGACCGCGCACTACGTGAACTTGTGAACCGCGCAAACGTTGCCTGACACGGCACTAGGACTTCTTCAAGAAATTGGCTGCCCGGAGCCGGTTGGATTCCTCGGACATGGTGACGAACGGGGTGTTCTGCATCTCGGCGGCGAGGACCAGGTCCATGTGGTCGAAGGCGGTGGCGTTGATGAAGCGTTTGGTCATGGACACCGCCGCGGTGGCACATCCGGCGATGTCCTCCGCGATGGCGAGCACCTCTTGGCGGAGCGTCTCAACGGGGAACACCTCGCACACGATGCCGAGAGCCTTCGCCTCCATCGCCGGGATCTTGCGTCCAGTCAGGAAGATCTCCTTGGCCTTGTAGGGGCCGACCATGCTGGGCACGAACAGGAGGGTGCCGAGCTCGGGCGGGAACCCGAGCTTGAGGAAGTTCGGCCAGAAGGTGGCGGACTCGGCGGCGTAGACAATGTCGCACGCCATCGCGAGGGAGAAGCCCCCGGCGACGGCCCACCCCTCGACCATGGCGATGATGGGCGTGCTCATGGAGGTCATCGTCCTGGTGAGCGTGAGGCCTTCGGTCCATCCTGCGCGCACGGCGTCGATGGACCGCTCCGCCGGTGCACCCCCTCCCCCGACATTGAGGTTGGCACCGGAGGAGAAGTTGCCGCCGGCCCCGGTGAGGACGACGACCCGCACGTGCGGGTCGCTCTCGAACTGACGGAACAGCTCGGTCAACCTCGCCCATGTCTCGGGCACGAAGGAGTTGACCTTCTTCGGGCGGTGCAGCGTGAGTGTCGCCACGCCGTTGTCCTCGAGTGTGGTCAGGATGTCATCGTGCACGTCGGTCTCCAGGTCCGGAGGTACGTCGCCTCCGAGGTCGTCAGGTCGATTGATCTCGGTTTCCGTCACGCGACGACGCCGTCGGCGCGCAAACGGTCGATCGCGTCGGCCATCCCGATCTCGTCGAGAATGTCGTCGGTGTGCTCACCGAGCGCCGGGGCCGCGCCGGCCAGCGACACAGCGCTTCGTTCGAAGGACGCTGGGTGCCTGGGCAACCGGGTCCGACCGGCGACGGGATGGTCACGCTCGACGAACATCTCGACGGCATGGGCGTGCTTGTCGTCGGGAAGGTCGGCGGGAGCGACCACCATGGCGAAAGGCAGGCGGTGGGCGTCGAAGAGCGCGGTGGCGTCGGCCTGGGTCAGGTTGGCGGCCATGGCGTAGCACATGTCCATGAGCTCGAAGGACAGCTGGGGATGCTGATTGCGTTGCTCTCTCGTGGCGACGCGGGGGTCCTCGATGAGGGCGACGTCGAGGGCTCGGCACATCCTCACGAAGTCGTCGTCGCTGGTGGGCACGATGATCCCCCACCCGTCGAGGAACTGCATCGGCTCGAGCCCTCCGACGACCCTCGAATCGCGAGTGCCGTCACTGTCGAGGAGCACCTCGTTCCCGGCGGCATCGACCCAGAGGAACGACACGGCGGCATCCGCCATGGCGAGGTGGACGTGCTGACCTCCGTCGCCACGCTCTCGGGCGAACAGCGCAGCGGTGATTGCCTGAGCCGCGAAGAGCGACGAGACCTTGTCGGCGACGGCGTGGCGAAGGAACACCGGCGAAGGGTGCTCCGGATCGGCCTGGCTCATCGCCAGGCCGGCATACGCCTGGATCGCGGTGTCGTAAGCGCTTCGGTCCGAGTAGGGACCGACCGGGCCGTACCCCGAGACAGAAACGTAGATGAGGTCCTCGTTGACGGCCCGCAGACCGTCGTAACCGAGCCCGAGCCGATCCATGACACCGGTGCGGAAGTTCTCGACCACCACGTCCGCATCGGCCGCGAGCCGACGGGCGATCTCGACGCCCTCCGGCTCCGAGAGGTCCACCGCAATCGACCGCTTGCCCCGGTTGCAGGTCACGAACAATGCGCTCATCTGATTCACCGAGACACCGAGCCACCTGGCGATGTCACCGATACCCGGCCGCTCGACCTTCACCACCGACGCACCCTGATCGGCGAGCAGCGCGACGGCGTACGGGCCGCTCACCGCCACCGAGAAGTCGAGCACCCTGATGCTCCGCAAAGGGGCGCCCACCCCGGGCGGATCTTGCGAGGTCATCGGGCCTGATTCTCGCTCCGAACCTGGATCAGGCGTCATCGGGACCTCCATCGTGGGTTCCTGCTCCACCGGTCCCCAGGTGGCGGTGGCGGGAGAGCCAGGTCCGGAGGCGGCTCATCGCCGGGCTTTCGCCACGACGCGACCGTACCATAATGTTCGACGCAGTATAGTTTCCTCTAGAACTTGTTCTCAGCCGCTCGCCACCCGGCGGCGATCCTGGAAGGCGTCAACTCTGAACAGCCACTCCTTACCGATAGGGCCCGGGCTGGCTCGCAGGGCCGGGATGCGGCAACCTTCACCACCGCTCAAGCACGGCGACGGCCACCCTGGCAAACCCCGCCGGCCGGACCGTGTGGCCTCCGCTTGTGGCGGCTTCTTCGAGATCGGACCCCCATGGCGAAGCAGAGCGACCGGACTCCACCTACGACACGGGTACCGGCGTCTCCTGACAACCAGGAACTGCTGCAGAAGCGGGTGCAGGACATCGCGACACCCCACCAGGCCCTCCTTCTCGCCCTCTTCATCTACGTGGAGGGCGCCGGGCGCCATGCCGACACGCTGATGAACCGGGTCGTGCAGAAGTGGGAGCTCGACAGCGCGCAGATGAGCATCCTGTTCGCTCTCTGGTGCGCGCCGGCGCCCCATCGTCAGTCCCCGACGGTTCTGCATCGACAACTCGTCCAGAGCCCGAGCGGGGTGAGCCACACCTTGCGCCGCCTCACCGCCGCTGGTCTCACCCGACGGATTCGCGATCCGCGAGATGCCCGGTCCTGGCATGTCGAGCTGACCCCGTCCGGGGTGGAGGTCGCCCGGTCCGCGACGGAGGAACTGGTGTCGACGATCACCGAGGTCTTCGGCGGTCTGACCAAGGCTCACGTCGACCGCCTGGCTGAGGCGCAGCGGACGATCATCGAGATCCTGGCTGCCTCCGACCTTGCCCATCCCGCGTCGTCGCGACCTGGCTCGGCGTCGAGTTCTGCCCGGAACGGCGGCGGCGCGTGAGCGCTCCCTTTCCAGCGATCGACCGCGCTGACGTCGGTCGACGCGTCAGCGCCCGGTCGCCATTCGGAACGCCTTGACGAGCTCGTCGAGGTAGGCCCGGCGTGGGCTCGAGTTCTCGGGGAGGACCGCCGCGACCCGGACATCGGTCACGCCTGCGTCGAGGAGGGGTCGGATGCCAGCGATCGTTCCCTCGACGTCAAGGCCGCCCTCGCCAGTCGTGGGCACCCGGAAGTTGCCCTGGACCTGGAGGCCGCTGGGATCGCCGCCCTCGCCGACGATGAGTTGGCGCATCTCGTCGATCCCCGACGAGGGGTCAGCTGCGGCCGGGCCCCAGGGGATCCAGCCCGTTCCGAATCGGATGAGGCGACGAGCCACGGAACGGTTCGCGGTTCCGCTGACCCAGATGGGCACACCTCCGGCTTGGAGGGGTTTGGGCATCTGGTGGACGTCAGCGAACTCGATGGTCTCTGAGCGGTACGAGGCGCTCTGCTCCGTCCACAAGGTGTGGCAGATGGCGAGCGTCTCGTCGAGGGTTCGGCCACGGTCGGCGAAGTCGAGGCCGACGACGTCGTACTCCTCTTTCTGCCAGCCGACACCGACCCCGAGGTCCAGCCGGCCGCCGGAGATGACGTCGAGCGTGGCTGCGGTCTTGGCCAGCACGGCTGGGCGACGCAAGGCGGCGAGCAGGATCGCCGTCCCGATCCTCACGCGATCGGTGGTCGCAGCGATCGCACTCAGGACCGTGAGCGGCTCGAGCCAGGTGCCGTCGGGGCCGGTCGGTTGACGACCGCCGGTGGTGCCGCCGACCTTGGGGTTCGCGTATGCCTCATCAGGTGTAGGGCCGAAAGCGATGTGGTCCGACACGACGAGGCGGTCCACGCCGCTGACGTCGAGGTCACGGGCCAACTTCAGCATGGCGGCGATGTCAATGGGGCCTTCGGCGAAGGTCCGGATCTGCATGGAGATCTGTGGGATGCGCGAATCGTTCACCATTCAGTCTCCTCGAATGTCGGATCCGACGACGGTCGGACGATGGCGCACGGCCTCACAGTGGGTGCTGCCCAGCCGTCACGGGGATCTCCACGCCAGTCACGCCCGGCTCCGCTCGGCGCAGAGGAACAGGACCGCCTCGGCGATGTCCTCGGGGTCGACGTGGCGGCGAAGCGCGGCTGTCTTGGCCATGCGGGCCGACACAGCGTCGGTGGACTCGCCGGTGCGGGTGGCCACAAGCTCGAACGTCTGGTTGAGTGGGTCGCCGGTGACGTAGCCGGGAGTGACCACGTTCACCCGGATGCCATGCGGCCCGAGTTCCTTCGCCATGGTTTTCGAGGCGGTCATGGCTGCGGACTTGGTGGCCGTGTAGGCCGCGTGGCGCGCGGGGATCGAGTGCGTGCTGAAGCTGCTGACGTGCACGATCGATCCACCCCCGCGGCTCGTCATCGAGCGGGCGGCGCAACGGCTGACCTCCATCGTGCCAATCACGTTCACAGCGAACGCGTGGCGCCACGTGTCCCAGTCAGCGTCATCGATGGCGATCTGCCCGCCGCCGGCGGTGGCCACGGTCACCATGGCGTCGATGCCGCCGAGGCGACCGACTGCTTGGTCGACCAGGCTCGCCAACGAGGCCGGGTCGGCAAGGTCGGACACGATGGGCTCCACTTGGCGACCGGTCTCGCGTGCGATCTCTGCGGCGAGGTCCGCCAACGGGTCGCTCCGTCGAGCCGACACCACCACGTCGGCACCGTCGCGAGCGAACGCCAGAGCGCAGGCTCGCCCAATCCCGGGGCCGGCTCCGACGACCAGCGCCACCTTGTCACCCAGGTCCCGTTGACTCAGCTCCGCGGCCATGTGTACTCGTCTCCCATTGGTGCGTCCGCACCATCGGCAGTGGACGTCGCCCCATCAGCGGGGGTGCGCGCTCCTCGACGCAGACGGTCTGATAGCGAGGCACTTCGTGTCGTACGGTTCACGGCCCGACGACAGGGCGGTCCTCGGTGAACTCGAGGTGCATGTCTCGCTGGGCGATCCGCCAACCATCTGCGATGCGTCGGTAACGATCGAGGTAGCGGATGGCCATCACGAAGTCGAGCTTCCCGCTGCCGTCCTCGGCGTCATGGATGTGATGTGCCAAGCAGTAGGTCTCGCCCGTCGCGGTGTTGCCGTCGAGCTCGACGTAGTGGTTGGCAACCACGTGCAGCGTGACCTCGTAACGAGAGAGTCCGGCGAATGCAGCCGAGATGTCGTCGGGCCCGGTGCGGATCCGCACGGGTTCGACCTGACCCCGGTAAAAGGTCCGCAGCACCCCATCCGGAGCGAAGCAGTCACCCGCCGCCGCCCCATCGACGTGGTCCGCTGCTCTGGCGTAGTCGTCGACCAGACGGCGGAGCGCGAGCCGATCACACAACTCTGACAGGTCGTACTCGCCCATTAGGCAGCCGACCCTGACTGCTCGGTTGCACGCGACGTGTTGGTCATCGCTGGACTCTTCTCACGGCTGAATCGACGGGCCCCGTCACAGAGCGCATCGTATCAGACCCTTCCATCTCGAATTGTTCTGTGTGGCAGTACCTGCGAGGGCGCTCGGGCACAGAAGTCGCGGCAATGGCCGAGTACGGGAGGAGGTTCAGCGCGATGCAGTGCAGCTCAGGACGCTCGGTCGAACGAACGATGGGAGGCCTGCATGTCGCTTCACGCGAACATCGCCAACCGACCTGGAAGCCGCAATATTGTGCAAAACACAGCGATGTGGAGGTGATGGGACTTGAACCCACGACTTCTACGTTGCGAACGTAGCGCTCTACCGGGCTGAGCTACACCCCCGTTGGGACCCGAGAGCGTACCACCGCGCCTCACGCGCTCTCCGGGTCAGACCAACTTGCCGAGCAACCGCACCAACGTCGTTCGCTCCCTCGGCGACAGGGGTTCGAGCAGTGCGTCCTGGACGCCGTCGAGCAGGGCATCGAGCTGCTCGAGCGTGCTGTTCCCGCGGCGGGTGATGGTCACCACGTTGCGACGGCCGTCGTCGGGGTCGGGCCGGCGTCGTGCGAGTCCTCCCTCGACGAGCTCGTTGAGTGATGCCACCACGTCGCTCCGGTCGATGCCGGTGTGGCGCCCGAGGTCGGCCTGGCTGCTGGGCCCGTACTGATCGAGTGCAGCCAGCAGGCGGAAGTGGTACCCCCGGAGCCCTTCGGTGGCGAACGCCTCCGCGAGCAGGTCCTGCCCCCGGAGGCTCGCCCGGCTCAACAACCAGGTGGGTCGGGCAGCGACACGTTCCAATGGCATGCGGCGCAGTCTACGAAACTCGTTGGTGAGGCCAACGATCTCGCGCTATCGTTGGTGATACCAACGATCTCGACGAGGAGGACGCCATGACCACTCCGTTCGGACCACAACTCATCGGCGAGACCGAGAAGACCCTCAACGCGCTGCTCCTCCGTCACCTCGACGGCGTGCTCACCGAGCCCCAGTGGGTGACACTGCGCATCGCCGACATGCTCGACGGCACCGTCGACCACGAAGGCCTCGTCACCGCGGTCGCGGATCGCGCGCACTTCGCCGATGCCGCCGACCACGTCGACGAGCTCACCCGCCGCGGCACGCTCCACGACGGTCACCTCACCGCCGACGGCCGTGAGCTGCTCGCCCGCGTGCAGGTCTCACTCGTCGACGACACCTCCGCGCTCTTCGGAGGCCTCGCACCCGACGACGTCGCCGCCACCGAGCGGGTGCTGCACCAGGTCCTCGAACGTGCCCACGCCGTGCTGGAGCGAGCGAGTTAGGACGAGCGACCTTCGATCGCGCGCTGCAACCGGGCGGCGACGATCGCGGTGGTGACGTCGCCACGCGTCCGCTCCAGCACCGCACGCAACGCGTCGGTGGACCGGCGCAGTCCACCGGTGAGCGCGTCGGGGTAGTCGACGGTGACCAGCATCCCGTAGACGTCGTCCATCAGCCCGAGCAGGCGCTCAGCCTCCGCGCCTTCGTCGCGGCGCAGGCAGTCGAGGACCTGACGCCGCAGCTCGCTCGCCGCCTCGGCGATGCCGTTGAGGTAGGGCTGCACGTCGACGCCGAGCTCGTCGGCGGTGGGGAGCGGATTGCCCTCGACGAACGCGAGCGTGAGGTTGGCCTCGGCGAATTCCTTCTTGGCGTCGTTGAGGAACCCGCCGTAGCGCACGTCGGAGTGCACACCGAGCGCGTTCTCCGCCTCGGCGAGGTAGGCGGCCGCCTCGGCGATCAGCGCCCGGGCCTCGCGGAACTCGCGCCGGTGCACGGCGCGGATCGCCGATGCGCACGACCGGATCGCCCGCCGGGACGTGGCGAGCGTGATCTCGCGCGCCGCGTGCTTCTCCTCGAGGACGGCGCGTGACACCTCGCCCGCTGCAGCGATCTGACCCGGCGCCTCCAAGGGTCAGACCGCCGATGGACTCAGTTGGACGCGGTCTGCCGAAGGGGCACGAGGCGGGGTGCCTCGGACGTGCTCGGCGTCGCGGCGTAGCGCCCGTTCATGTACGGAGCAGGCTCGCGGTAGGCGGCGCCGAGGTAGTGCACCTTCGACCGCTGGCCGCTCGCCCGCTGCTTGTACTGCAGCAGCAGGTAGATGTAGCCGGCGAGCGCGAGGTCGGCGACCAGCTGCAGCGCGATGAACGCCATCGAGCGGGTGAGGACCGCGAGGAAGAACGTGAACGCGACCAAGCCGAGCAGGACGAACAGCACGTCACGACGGCGCTTCTGCTGCGCGCTCATGCCGGAGCCGCTGGTGTGGCTCGGCACGAACAACGGGCTCGAGGCGGTGGTCCGCCGCGGCCGCATGCGGTGGCCGTTGGCCTGACCGAGCGAACGGAGCTTGTGGTGGAAGTCACCGACCGAGTCGGTGCGGCTCTGCTGACCACGCGCCCGGAGGATCGGCGGTACGAGCACCGCGACCCAGAGGATTCCTAGAACCAGGATGACCGCAATCGTCAAGGCAAACGCCCCCGTTGTGCCGCCCGTGCAACGAATGTAACTGCTCGTTTCCCCGGCGTTGGGGATCCGGCAATGTGTTCGACCGCCCGCTACGGGGCCACCGGCACCCTAGCGGGGGGATCCCGAAGGCGTCGAGGCGACGCCGACAGCCGTCGGACCGGCCTCAGAGATCGAGGTCGTCGAGGTCGGCGCCGGGGCGGCGGTAGGTGCCCGAGCGCCCCCCGGTCTTCTCCCAGAGGGCCAGTTCGCCGATGGTCATGCTCCGGTCGATCGACTTGCACATGTCGTAGATGGTCAGCGCGGCGATCGAGCAGGCCGTGAGGGCCTCCATCTCGACGCCGGTGCGGTCGACGGTGTCGACCTGCACCTCGATCTCCACGTGCTCGTTCTCGATGCGGAAGTTCACGTAGACCGAACCCACGAGCAGCGGGTGGCACAGCGGCAGGAGGTTCGGGGTCTGCTTGGCCGCCTGGATCCCGGCAACCCGGGCCACGGCCAGGACGTCGCCTTTGGTGATGGCGCCCGAGGCGATCTTCGCGGCGGTGTCGGCCTCCATGTGCACCCGGCACCGGGCGACGGCCCGGCGGTGCGAGACGTCCTTGGCGGTGACGTCGACCATGCGGGCACGGCCCAGCGGGTCGAGGTGGGTGAACTCGGAGGCCGTCATGGCCCGGAAGTCTAGATGGCGGGTCCTGACCGAAAGGCCTGGTCAGACGGAGTGAGCGGAGCGAGCGAGGGTGGAGAGCAGACGGAGTGAGCGGAGCGAGCGAGGGTGGAGAGCAGACGGAGTGAGCGGAGCGAGCGAGGGTGGAGAGCAGACGGAGTAGAAGACACCCAGGACCGTCAGCCGCCGATCTGGCTCATCGAACGGTCGGGGCGCACGAAGTCGACCTGGCCGATGCGGTGTCCGGCCCACTTGGTGCCGACCGCGCGCACGATCTCGGCGGCGATGCGGTCGTCGAGCTCGTCGTCGGGCGTCCCTGGTCGACCGGGACCACTCCGCAGGATGGCCCGCAGGTCGAACTCCTCGAGCGCGAACAGGCACGTGCGCAGCTTCCCTTCCGCGGTCATGCGGATGCGGTCGCACTGCTCGCAGAACGGCTCGGTGACGCTGGCGATGACCCCGACGTCGCCGATGCCGTCGGCGTAGCGGAACCGCTCGGCCGGCTCGACGTGCTCGCTGTGGTGCGCACCGGCCACGGGGAGGTGCTCGAGCGGGAACACCGCGTCGATGCGCTCGAGGATCTCGTGGGTGGGGACGACCTTGTCGCGGCTCCACTGGCCGTCGGCGTCGAGGGGCATGAACTCGATGAAGCGCACCCCGACGCCCTTGTCGCGGCCGAAGGCGGCCAGATCTGCGACCTCGTCGTCGTTGATGCCGCGCATCACCACACAGTTGACCTTCACCGGGTTGAGGCCGGCGTCGATGGCGGCGTCGATGCCCGCGATCACCCGGTCGAGGTCGTCTCGCCGTGTGAGCGATCGGAACACCTCCGGGCGCAGGGAGTCGAGGGACACGTTGATGCGCCGCAGACCGGCGTCAGCGAGGTCATGCGCCATCTCGGGGAGCTTCACGCCGTTCGTGGTCATGGCGATGTCGATCCCCAGGGGCGCGAGCATGGCGATCAGCCGGGGCAGGTGCGCGCGGACCGTGGGCTCCCCGCCGGTGATGCGGACGGACTCGAAGCCGAAGCGCTCGACGCCGACCCGCACGATCCGGGCCTGCTCCTCGTAGGTCAGCAGTTCGTCGCGCCCGAGCCAGGGCATGCCCTCCTGGGGCATGCAGTAGGTGCAGCGGAAGTTGCAGCGGTCGGTGATCGACACGCGGAGGTCGGTGACCCGACGCCCGAAGGGGTCGATCAGGGCCTGCGGCGGCTGCGCTTCCCAGGTTTCGGGCGTCTCCACCCCCCGAGGTTATGCGACCTCCGCCACATTCGGTCGGGGCCGGGTTGACGAATACCACTCTGTGTGGTTTATTAGCCACTGCTTGTAGCCGGGCTGGGAACCCAACAGGAGACACGTACAAGCAACCAGGGATTCGAGCAGCACAGCCACCATCTACGGGGAGGCATCGATCCGCAAGCGCCGAATTGGTCGCTTGAGCTTGCGGGGAGCCAGAGCGAAACCGGCCCCCACACCTGAACGCCAGATGTTCAGGGGGCCGGTTGTCTGTTCCCGGAAGGGACACCCGAGATGGCAAGTCGTGACAGCAGAACCCATGGTCGGCGTTGGCGCCTCCTGGTCGGAACCGTGGCGCTCGGCGCCGCAGCGCTCGGACTCTCGAGCTGCGGCTTCCCCGCGTCCACGGCGGCAACGGACGGAGCTCCGTCGAACACGGCAGTCGTGGAGTGCTCCAGCGGCACCATCACGCAGGGCGACATCGAGATGTCGGCCCTCACCGTGACCAGGGTGCCCGCGGGTGAGCAGCCCGACGTCCCCGGGGGCTGCACCGTGAAGACGGGCTGAATCGTCCGGTCCGGCGGGCCGTGCGCACGTGGGGGCGGCGCGGCTCGCCTGGGGCGGGCTGGGAGACGAGCACCCGGAGGGCTTCCCTCCGGGTGCTCTCTCTTTCGGAGGACTCGTCGAGCGGTCGGTCGAAGCGAGCGGCACCGAGCGACAGCGGAGAGTCAGTCCAGCAACATCACGGTGACGGGGTCGCCGACGTTCGACGCCTTCGCCGTCGGGCAGCAGCGCGAAGGCGTTGGCGCCCGCACTCGCAGCGAGCGCGTTGCTCTCCTGCGAACGCACCCCGGTGGCCACGTAGGCCCCGTCGACCACGTCGACGACGACGCGGTCGAGGTGGAGCTTGCCGTCGACCCGACGGTGCAGCGGTGACCCGGCGGTGGCGAGCACCTCGCGACGGAACGGCCGGTCGTGGCCCATCATCATGCGCAGCGCGGGCCGGGCGAAGAGCTCGAAGCTCACGAACGACGACACCGGGTTGCCGGGGAGACCGAACACCGGCGTGCCGCTGCAGCATGCCGATGCACAACGGCTTCGCCGGCTTGATCGCCACCTGGTACCAGTCGACGCGCGACGCACCCGCCGGATCGTCGCCCGCGATGCGCTCGAGCGCGTCGCTCACGTAGTCGAAGTCGCCGACCGACACTCCCCCGCTGGTGATGACCGCGTCGCACTGGGCGATCGCATCGGCGAGCGTGCGTGTCATCACGTCGGCGTCGTCGTGCGCGGTACCGAGATCGAGTGGTTCGGCGCCGGCGTCGGCGAGCTGCGCGAGCAGCATGGGGCGGTTGGAGTCGCGGATCTTTCCCGGCTCGAGGGGTCCCGTCTCCACCAGTTCGTCGCCGGTCGAGAGCACGCCGACGCGCACGCGCGGGTGGGCGAGCACGCGGCGGGCGCCCACCGTGGCGAGTACGCCGATGCGCGCAGCGGTGAGCACGGTGCCGGGTTCGAACACCGCGTCGCCCGCCTCGAGGTCGCCGCCGGCGCGGCGCACGTGCAGACCCGGTTCGACCGCGAGCGTGATGAGCACGCCGTCGTCGTCCTCACGGCTCGTGCGTTCGACCATCACGATCGCGTCGGCACCGTCGGGCATGGGCGCGCCGGTCATGATGCGGATCGCCTCGCCGTCGCCGACCGCGACGGTGGGTGCGTGGCCGGCCGCGAGCTCGCCGACGACGCGCAACCGCACCGGTGCGCCTTCGGCGGCACCCGCGGTGTCGGCCGCGCGCACCGCGTAGCCGTCCATCGCGGTGTTCGGGAACGGCGGCACCGCCTCCGGCGCCGTGACCCGCTCGGCGAGGACGAGGCCGAGCGCGTCGCGCAGGTCGACTTCGACCGGCTCGAGTCGAGTCACCGCGCCGAAGATCGCGGCCTGGACGTCGGCCAGCGGGATCAGTGCCACGGAACCACCACCGCCCGCGTCACGACAACTGGTCGCGCACCAGGGTGCGCAGGTAGTCGGCGAGCTCGGGACCGAGGTCGGGCCGCGCGAGCGCGATCTCGATGTTGGCGCGGAGGAAGTCGAGCTTCTGGCCGATGTCGTAGCGACCGTGGGTGAACACGCGACCGAACACCGACTCGGACTCGATGAGCAGCTCGATGGCGTCGGTCAGTTGCAACTCGCCGCCGACACCGGGCGTGATGCGTTCGAGCGCGTCGAAGATGCCGGGTGTGAACACGTAGCGACCGATGACCGCGAGGTTCGACTTCGCGTCTTCGGGCCGCGGCTTCTCCACCACGTCACGGACGCGACGCAGGCCGTCGCCGAGGTCTTCGGTCTCGGCACAGCCGTAGGCCGAGATCTCTTCGCGCTTCACCTCGAGGAGCGCGAGGCACGACGCGTGCTCGCGCTCGTGGACCTCGATCATCGAGCGGAGCAGCTCGCCGTCGTCGACCATGATGTCGTCACCGAGGATCACGGCGAACGGCTCGTTGCCCACGTGCTCTCGCGCCACGCTCACCGCGTGGCCGAGGCCGAGCGGATCACGCTGACGGATGTAGTGGATGTCGGCGAGCTCGTTGATCTCCTGCACCTCGGCGAGCAGCTCGAGCTTCGCCGACTGCTCGAGCGAGTGCTCGAGCTCGAAGTTGCGGTCGAAGTGGTCTTCGATGGCGCGCTTGCCGCGTCCGGTGATGATGAGGATGTCGGAGAGACCGGCGGCGACCGCCTCCTCCACGACGTACTGGATCGACGGCTTGTCGACGACCGGCAGCATCTCCTTCGGCTGGCTCTTGGTCGCGGGGAGGAAGCGCGTGCCGAGACCGGCCGCGGGGATGACCGCCTTCTTCACCGTCCGTTGTTGAGTGCTTCCCACTCGCTCGACGCTACCCGTCAGCTCGCGGCACGCTCGTCGCCGACGTCGGGCGGCTCGTCGCGCGTCGGCCTTGCGCTCGCTCGTCGAGTCGAGGCCGAGCTCCTCGCCCTTCACCAACCGACGCAGATTGGAGAGGTGTCGCGCGACGACGAGCAACGCCATGATCGAGATCACGATGATGTCGCCGGCTTCGTGACCCGCGAGCGCGACCGCGATCGGGAACGCGATCGCGACCGTCACCGACGCGACCGACGCCTTGTGCGTGACCCGCGCCAGCACCACCCACAGCACCACCATCGCGAGCGTGATCAGGGGGAAGATCACGAGCATCACGCCCGCGGCGGTCGCGACGCCACGACCTCCCTTGAACTTCCGGGTGATCGGCAGGACGTGTCCGAGCACCGCGGCGACGCCGAGGACGTAGGCACCGCGGTGGCCGTCGACCGCGAGACCGGCGAGCGCGGCCAGCGAACCCTTGAGGACGTCCATGGCGAACACGACCGCACCGGCCTTCCAGCCGAGCAGCCGGAAGGTGTTGGAAGCACCCGGGTTGCCCGAGCCCTCGGCGGTGATGTCGACGCCCCGGCGGCGCGCCACGAGCGTGGCACTCGGGAAGGTCCCGAGCAGGTAGGCCACGGGCACCAGGAGTGCCACCTCGACGCCGGTGTTCATCGCCCGTCCATTCAACTGCCCCGAGGGGTGGGCCTGCACTCCCGGTGCGGGAAGAACTGAGCGTTTGGTAGGGTTAGCAGTCGCGTCGGACGAGTGCTAACGCGGTCCCCGACGCAGTCCCTCGAGAGGTCCAGATGCCCACCTACGTCTACGAGTGCGCCAAGTGCGGTGACGAGTTCGAGCTCTACCAGTCGTTCTCCGACGAGCCGTTGAAGAAGCATCCCGAGTGCGGCGGCAAGGTTGCGAAGGTGTTCCAGCCCGTCGGGATCGTCCTGAAGGGCTCGGGCTTCTACAAGAACGACAGCCGCGGCGGCGGCAAGCGCTCGAACGGGAGCTCGAGCAAGGCGGAGTCCTCCTCCGACAGCGGTTCGAAGTCGGAGAGCTCGTCGTCCGACTCCTCTTCGACGAAGACCGACACGAAGAAGTCCGAGAATTCGGGGACGAAAGACACCAAGAAGAAGTCCGACTCGTCGACTTCCAGCGCCAAGTCGTCGTAGTCTCCGCCGTACTCCCCGTTCCTTCCCCCTGATCCCGTCCCGCGGCCTCGCCGCGCTGGACGATCCCGGGAAGGACCCGTCATGCCCCGACGCTCTCCCCGCGCGCTCGCGCTGTGGGGCGCGGCGGCCGTGGTCGCCGTGATGACCGCGGCACTGGTGGCCGGCGACCTCGCCGCGCTCCACCGGCGGGCGGCCGACCTCGGCCCCGAGGTCGACGCCATCGTCGCCACACGCGATCTGCCGGTCGGCCGCGTGGTGTCGGCCGGTGACCTCGCGACCCGCTCCGTGCACCGTTCGCAACTGCCGTCCGCAGCGCTCACCCACCGGGCCGCCATCGTGGGCCGGATCGTGGCGGTGCCCGTGTTCGACGGCGCGTACCTCGTGCGCCGGAGCCTGGCGCCGCGTCGGCGCACCGGGCTCGACGGCATCGTCCCCCGCGGGATGCGGGCCATGCGGGTGGTGGTGACCGACGCGCTGACCCCACGGCCGGGCGCGGCGGTCGACGTCCTCGCGACCTACGACCCGTCGAGCTCGGGCGCCGACGGCGGCACGATCGTGGTCGCCGCAGGCGTGACCGTGCTCGGCACCGACCGGCGTGGTGGTGCGGGCACCGGGCGCACCGGCACCGCGGGCGTCACCCTGCTCGTCGACCCCGACCAGGCCGCCGCGTTGGCCGACGCCCAGACCAACGGTGTGGTCACGCTCGCGCTCGACCCGCCCGAGGACGCCACGCGCCCGTAGCATCGGCGCACTTGTCGGTGCTCCACGCCATCATCCTCGGGATCGTGCAGGGATTCTCGGAGTTCTTGCCCATCTCCTCGAGCGGGCACCTGATCATCCTCCCCGAGCTGTTCGGGTGGACCGAGCTCACGTCGAACGACTCGTTGAACAAGACGTTCGACGTCGCGCTGCACGTCGGCACGCTCGTCGCGGTGCTCGCGTACTTCCGGCACGAGGTGTGGTCGTACATCGTCGCCGCCTGGCACTCGCTGCGCACGCGGTCGATCACCACGGTCGACGAGCGGATGGCGTGGTTGCTCCTGCTCACCGCCATTCCCGGTGCAGTCATCGGCGCCCTGTTCACCAGCGTGATCGAGGACAACCTCGGTGACCCGATCCTCATCGGGATCAACCTGATCCTCTTCGCGCTGGTGCTGCAGTGGGCCGACGGCTTGGCGGGCGCTCGGCCGACCGAGGAGTTCCACCGACGCGACGCGTGGCTCATGGGTACAGCCCAGGCGCTCGCCCTCGCGCCGGGGGTGTCACGCTCGGGCGCGACGATCTCGATGGGGCGGTGGCTGCGGTTCGACCGCGCGTCGGCCGCGAAGATCTCGTTCCTCATGAGCATCCCGATCACCGGAGGTGCTGCGCTCTACAAGGGCGCACGAGATGTTCCGCGACGGCGGGATCCCGGCGGGCTTCGGCGCTGCGTTCTTCTGGGGCATCGTGGCGTCGATGGTCAGCGGCTTCATCGCCATCTGGTTCCTGCTGCGCTACGTGCGCACCCACTCGTTCCTGCCGTTCGTGATCTACCGGCTCGTGCTCGGCGTCGCCGTCATCATCATCTTCGCCACCGGCATCCGCTGACTCCCATTTGGCGTGGTTCGTGTGCGGCTACGGCACACGAACCACGCCAGATGCCGAGGCTCGCGCCGAGCACAAGGCCTGCAGCGCGCCACCGCCGTCTTGCTGGAAGTCGACCGCGGTGAAGGTGACCAGGTCCCAGGCGATGTCTCGGAACCGGTTGCGGCGGGCGTTGTCCCGCACGATCGCCTCCTTGCCCGTGTGGTGCTCGTAGCTGTCGTACTCGATCGCAACGCGCAGCTCCGGGTACGCCGCACCGACCCGCGCCACGAACGCGCCTTCGTGACGGATGACGTATTGGAACTCGGGTGTCGCCAAGCCGTGTCGACGGAGGAGCTGCTTCATCTTCGTCTCCATCACGCTTTCCGGAAGTCCAGCGAGAGGGTCGTACCGCTCGAGCAGGTTGCGCAGCACACCGATGCCGTTGCGACCGCGCGCCCCCTTGGCGTCGACGAACGCTGCGAGCTGCTCGAACGATGTCAGCTCGCGTTGCAGTGCCCGGTCGATCGCCATCTCGACGACGTCTCGATGCACGACGGCGGCGAGGCCGAGCAACGTCTGCTCGATCGTCGTGACGGGGATCCCTTCGAGCATCGTGACATCTTCGGGACGGAGCAACTCGGTCTCGTGCACGACAAGATCGCCGACGAACGCTCGCCGATATCGGCGGGAGGTCACCTCGAGGAAGGCACGCGACCGACCGGGAAGATCCCAGAGCTCGGCCCCCGAGCGATGCGACGCGGCCGTGAGCGCGCGTACGGCACGACAGGTGCCCAGCGCCGAGCCCTGCCACGACACTGGGGCACCTGCCATCCGGTACACGCCCGGATGCAGTGAGACCCACCGCCCGGCAGCCACGCGCTTCGCTCTCTCGTCCCGTGTGAACCCGACCGCAGTGGCATCAGCGGACGTGAAGATGCCGTGTTGCTTCTCGGCGATCGAGGCGATGAGTCCATCGGTGGTGCCGTCCATGCCGAACACGACGACAGATCGCGTCGAGCATCACGCCCCCCGGCATCTTGCGTGGCGTGTGTGCTGCTACGGCACACCAACCACGCCAAAACCGAACGGGGGGGTCAGGCGCCGCTGACGGACATGTCGTTGATGAGGAGGGTCACGCCGGCGGCACCGCCTGGGAGCCAGGTGAGATCGGCGCCGACCACGACGATGTCGTGGAGGATGCGTTGGAGCGTCGACGCGATGGTGACCTCGCGTACGGGCTCGGCGAGGGCCCCGTCGCGGACCACGAGGCCGACGGCACCGACGGAGAAGTCGCCGCTCACCGGGTTGGTGCCCGAGTGCAGGCCGCTCACCGACTGCACGTAGAGACCGTGGTCGACCGACGCCAGGATCTCCTCCGCGCCGAGGTGACCCGGCACCAGGTGGAGGGCACGCGCCCCGACCCCCGGGGCCGACTTGAACCCTCCGCGCACGGCCGAACCAGTGGTCTTCGAGCCGGCGCGCTTGGCGGTGTGCACGTTGTGCAGCACCGCGTCGAAGCGACCCCCGGCGATGAGCTCGACCCGTCGCGTCGGCACACCCTCGGCGTCGTGCATCGCTGCGCCGAACGCCTCGGGGAGCGTCGGGTCGTCGACGAGGGTGATCCCCGGCCCCGCGACGGCCTCACCCTCGCGACCGACGAACAACGATCGCCCCTTCACGATCGCCTCGCCCGACAAGGCGCCGCCGATGAGCGCGAGCAACGAGCGCGTCACCATCGGGTCGAGGATCACCGGGAGCCGGCCCGACGGGACGGGCTTGGCTCCGAGCAACCGCACCGCGCGCTCGGCTGCGTCGCGCGCCGCTTCGTGGGCGTCGACCTCGGCGAAGCTGCGCCCGGCGGAGAAGCCACTCCCGGTCTGCGTGAGCGTGTCCTCGCCCGCCATCGCGAACGCAGAGCACGACGCCGCAGTGCGTCGGGTCGACGCCTCCACCCCGAGCGAGTTCGCCACCGCGGCTTCGACGGCGGCGTCGCCGTACGACGCCGACTCGACGCCGCGCACGAGCGGGTCGGCCGCACGGACCGCGGCCTCGAGCTCGAGCGCGAGCGCGACCTTGTCGGCGGTCGGCGTGGACACCACGTCGTCGCGCCACAGATCGAGCACCGGCGCGTCGGCACCAGCGGTGTCGATGGAGGCGTCCGACGGCGATGCGAGCACGTAGCTCTCGTCGGGCGAGCCGAAGCCCGCGTTGTCGCGCGCCTCGGCCAGCGTGTCGGCGATCACGTCGGCGTCGAGCGAGCCCGCCCACGCGTAGCCCTGACGTGCGTCGACGATCACACGCACCCCGACGCCCTCGACCTCGGCGACCGACAGCGATTCCACCTCGCCACCGAACACCTTCGACGTCCACGTCGCGTGAGCGCAGCACGTAGGCCTCGATCTGCTCGCCGGGCCGGGCGTCACCGGCCACGCGGCGAGCGACACCCAGGAGGTCGACGTCAGTCACCGGCGGTGCCACCCACCGTCAGTTCGGCCACCCGCAGCGTCGGCTGTCCCGACGACACCGGGACGCCCTGGCCGTCCTTGCCACACGTGCCCGCCCACGTGTCGAAGTCGGACCCGACGGCGTCGACCAGTCGCAACGTCTCGGGACCGTTGCCGATCAACTGCGCGGCCCGCACCGGCTCGGTGACCTCGCCGTGCTCGATCATGTACGCCTCGGTGATGCCGAACACGAAGTCGCCGGTGGCGGTGTCGACCTGCCCGCCGCCGAGCGCGACGCAGTAGAGGCCGTGCTCGGTCCCACGGATGATGTCGTCGGGATCGTCGTCACCCGCGAGCAGGAACGTGTTGGTCATGCGCACCATCGGCAGGTGCTGGTACGTCTCACGCCGACCGTTGCCGCTGCTCGCGCGTCGATGCTTGCGCGCGCGCACGAGGTCCCACATGTAGTCGGTGAGCACGCCGTCCTCGATGAGCACGTTGCGCTGTGCGGGCGCTCCTTCGTCGTCGATCGCGGAGGTGCCCCACTCGCGCGCGTAGGTGCCGTCGTCGACCAGCGTGAGGAGCGGCGACGCCACCAGGTCGCCGACCCGACCACGGAACACCGATGCGTCCTTGTCGACCAGATCGGCCTCGAGGCCGTGACCGCACGCCTCGTGGAAGAGGACCCCGCCTGCGCCGCGCTTGAGCACCACGGGCAGTCGGCCGCTCGGCGCCGGACGGGCGCGCAGCATGACCAGCGCGCGCTCGGCGGCAGTGCGCGCCACCTCTTCGGGGTCGATCACGTCGAACAGGTCGAAGCCGAGGGTGCGCCCCGGGGCCTCGGTGCCGGTCTGCATGCCGGTGTCGCCGACGGCCACGCAGTTCACACCGAACCGGGTGCGAACTTGGTCGTCCTCGACCAGCAATCCGTCGGAATTGGCGATCAGCACCCTTCGGCGGGAGTCGGCGTACGAGGCGCTGACCTGACGGATCGAGTCGCTCACCGAACGGGCGGCGTGGTCGGCCCGCTCCAGCACCTCGGCCTTGCGGGCCTTGGCCACCGACTCGGGGAGCACGGCGACCTCGTGGGGCGGGGACACGGTCCGGCGCTCCAGCGCAGCGACGTGGGTGGCACCCTCGGTCCCTCGGGCCGCAGCCGCGGCGGCCTCGGCGGCGGCCTGCAGGCCGGTCTCGCTCATGTCGGCGGTGTGGGCGAACCCGGTGGTGTCGCCCCGCACGACGCGGATCCCGGCGCCGCGCTCTCGGCCCGACACGAACTCCTCGACCTTGCCGTCGTCGAGGCGCGCCGACGCGCTCCGTCGATCTTCGGCGAACACCTCGGCGAAATCGCCACCGTGGCGCAGCGCGGTCTGCAACGTGCGTTGGAGTATCGATTCCTCGATCAAGTGGCCTCCTCCGGGGGTTGTCTATCGTAGGCCGATGCCGTTGCGCCCCGGTCTGTCCGCCGCCGTCGAGTTGGTCGTTGCCGACAGCGACACCGCGCTCGCGTTGAAGACCGGTGACGTTCCCGTGCTGGCGACGCCGCGCGTCGTCACCCTGGCCGAGGAAGCCACCGTGAACGCGGTCGAGGGCGAGCTCGCCGAGGGCACGACGAGCGTCGGGTACCGCGTGCAGCTCGACCATCTCGCGCCCACCGCGGTCGGTGGTCACGTGCGCGCGGAGGCGACGCTCGAGGCCATCGAAGGCCGCCGGCTGAACTTCCGCGTCTCGGTGAGCGACGGCCACGGCCTCGTCGCCGCCGGCCGCATCACCCGGGTCATCGTGGAGCGCACCCGCTTCATGGAGAAGGCCGCCGGCGACTGACTCCCCCACCTCGCTCGCTCGGCTCGCTCCGTCCCGGCAGCGCGCACGGCGGCGCCCGCTGCTCGCCGGTCGTCACACGTCGTGCAGGAACTCCTGCATCGCGGCGATCCAGGCCGCCGAGTTCTCGAACTGGGGGGAATGACCGGCATCGGGCACCACCACCAGGCGAGCGCCGGGCACCGTGTGCACGATGTCGTCCATCGGCTTGAGGAACATCGCGTCCTGCTCGCCCACGATCCCGAGCGTCGGCACGGTGAGGGTCGCGAGCTCCGAGAGCTGATCGGGCTGGGTGACGATCTCGTGCATCAGCGTCGTCCACATCACCGGCGACTGCGCGTGCCACTTGTAGTCGGCGTACTCGGCGAACCCCGGCCGCTCGGCCAGCACGCGCTGGTACGCCTCCGACCCCAGCACGTCGAGCTCGTCGGACAGCTGCTTGAGCGCCGCGAGCCCCCCGGTGCGGACCACCTCGGTGGCCGCCGCCACCAGCTCGGTGTCGGAGCCCGGCGGCGCGCCCGCCGACGTGTCCATGAACACCACTGCATGGGCCCGGCCCGGCTGGGCGAGCAGGAAGCGGCGCATCACCATGCCACCCATCGAGTGGCCGAGGATGCGCAGGTCGTGCAGTTCGTGCGCATCGGCAACGCACGCGGTGTCCATGGCCAAGCGGTCGAGCGAGTAGTCGCGTTCGTGGTCGGGGTTGTCGCTCTCGCCGTGTCCGCGGTGGTCGAACGTGACGACGCGGTGACCTTCGGACAGCGCGTCGAGATGGTGCGCGAAGTCTTCCTTCGCGCCACCGATGCCATGGAGGAGCAGCAACCCCGGCGCCTCGGGATCACCCACCGCGACGGTTGCGAGACCCACGCCGTCGTCGGTCGTCACGCGCATCCGGTCAATCTACGACCAGCAGAACGGTCGGTGAACAAACCCGTAACATGAGCCGTATGGCGGCTCCTGAGACTGCTGGCGTGCGCAGCGCCCGCCGCCAGTTCCACCGCTCGGGGGCCGCGAAGCTCGGGGTCCGGATCGTCGTCAGCGCCGCCCTCCTGGCGTTGCTCGTCACCAAGATCCCGGCCGACGACGTCCAGCCCAAGGACACGCACACCGGCACGCTGCTGTTCCTCGCCTTCGGCCTGCTCTTCACCCTGGCCGGGTTCGTGCTCTCGGCCTGGCGCTGGCAGCGCGTGTTCGCGATCTTCGACGTGCACGTGCCGCTGCGCACCCTCCTCTCCCACTACCTCGCGGGCCAGTTCGTGGGCAACGTGCTCCCGTCCACCATCGGCGGCGACGTGCTCCGCGTCAGCCGCGCCGCGAAGACGACGGGCACCAGCGACGTCGCCTTCGCGTCGGTGGTCATCGAGCGCCTGAGCGGTTTCGTCGCACTCCCGCTCCTGTCCTTCGTCGGTTTCGCGCTCGAGCCCTCGCTGCTCGAGATCGACCGCTCGTGGATCGCGGTGATGATCGCCGCGGCAACCGTTGCGGCACTCGTGGTCATCCTCTTCGTCGCCGGCAGTCCGCGCCTCGCCGGGCGCTTCGCCAAGCACCAGAACTGGATGCGCTTCATCGGCGCGGTGCACATCGGTGTCGACCGCATCCGTCGCGAGCCCCGGCGCGCGCTGAGCGTGCTGGTCGCAGCGATCACGTACCAGGCATCGGTGCTGATCGCGGTGTACTGCGCGATCCACACCCTCGGCGTCTCCCTGCCCAACGGGGCGGTCCTGGCGTTCCTGCCCGCGGTCGCCGCCGCCCAGGCGCTGCCGATCTCGCTCTCGGGCCTCGGCATCCGGGAAGGTCTCCTGGTGCTCCTCCTCCACCCCCTCGGTGTGCCCACCGGCAAGGCCATCGGCATCGGGCTGCTCTGGTACGGCATGACCCTGGTGGTCAGCCTCCTCGGCGCACCCGCCTTCGCGGTCGGGCATCGAGACGACGCGCCTTCGGTCGAGCTCGAACGATCGCCGTCCGCGAGCACGCGCCAGCGGGCGTCCACCTCATGAGCGTCGTCGAACAGGAGGAACCGACTCCGCCGCCCAACGTCCCGCTCCACCGGCGGCTGCCGGGGGGGCGCACACTGCGCGACGGTCGCCGCCTCTACTGGTGGGGCGAGATCATCACGGTCCTCGCCTTCTACGGCGTCTACACGTTCATCCGGAACCTGCAGCACCAGAACCCGCAAGAGGCGTACGACCACGCACTCGACATCATCCGCTGGCAGAAGTCGCTCGGCATCAACCACGAACAGGCGATCCAGGCGTGGGCGCTCGGCTCGCGCTTCTTCATCATCGCCGCCAACTACTTCTACGGTTCACTCCACTTCATCGTCACCGGCGGCGTGATGATCTACCTCTACCGGAAGTGGAGTGACGACTACCCACGGTGGCGCAACACCATCGGCATCGCCACGGGCCTCGCGCTGATCGGGTTCGCGTTCTTCCCGCTCATGCCGCCGCGGCTCCTCGAGCCCTCGCATCTGTATCCCTTCATCCACCACAACTTCGGGTTCGAGGACACCCTGGCCAAGGACCCCGCGTTCTGGTCGTTCAACTCGGGCGCGGTGAGCAAGATCTCCAACCAGTTCGCAGCCATGCCCAGCGTGCACTGCGCCTGGGCGTTGTGGTGCGCGTGCGCGCTCGTCCCCCGCCTCAAGCACGTGTGGGCGAAGGCGCTGGCGGTGCTGTACCCGATCACGACGGTCACGGTGATCGTCGTGACCGCCAACCACTACTTCCTCGACGCGATGGGCGGCTTCTTCGTCTTCGGCGTGGGCTACGTGGCGGCGCGCATCTTCACGCGCGCCGGCCGGGGTCCGGCGATCGTCAGTCGCCCGACCGATTCGCCAGGTGCCCCCGCACCAGGAAGCCGATAGCCGCACCGAACAGCGCCGAGATCGCGATCACCAGGATCATCGGCGCCGACCAGGTGTTGAAGACGAAGTCGACGCCCACCTCGTGGGTGTTGAGCAACGCGAACAGCACCAGGATCGCCGCGAGCAACCCGAGCATGATCAGCTTCACGTTGACCTTGCGGCCGTCGTCGTGGACTGGTTGTGCTGCCATGAGTCCCCCTGCGATCAACCGCGCTTCGCGCGCGACGGTACCCGCTGCTTCGGCTGCTTCCGGGGCTTCACCCGCGTCTGCATGTGCTTCTCGACGAGTCGACGGACGCTGTCGCGCACCGCGAGGTCGGCCAGCGACATCTGCACGTCGCGCGCCGACACCATCGCGAGTCGGCGTGGCGGCAGGCCTGCGATCCTGACCGTGCGCGCGTTGGTGAGCTCCGGCGGGATCGCGGTCTCCGGCAGTATCGACGCGTAGTCACCGGCGACGACGAGGTCGGCGATGAGGCGGATCCCCTCCACCTCCACCGGCACGATCAGCGAGATGCCCGCTTCCTCGGCCGCGCGATCGACCTCGATGCGCAACGGGTTGGGGTCGGGCGGCAGCACCAGCGGGAGCTGCGCGAACGCGGCGAGCGACACCGGCTCGCGCGGCAGATCGACCTCGTGGCCGACGAGACCGATGAGGTCCTCCTCGAGGAGTGACTCCACCTCGAGCCGACGATCGTTCACCGGTTCGGTGACGATGGCTTGCGCGAGCTCGCCGTCGACCAGCTCGCTGAAGAGCCGCTCCGACGCACCCTCGTTGACCCTCAGCCGCACGCCCGGAGCGCGCTCGCGCAGATCGGCGACGAGTGCGGGAACGAGCCAGCGACTTGCGGTACCGACGACGCCGAGGCGCGCGTATCCGGCATCGAGCCCCTGCAGCAACGCGATGTCGGCGCGCATGGATTCGAGCTCGCGCTCGACACGGCGCGCCCGTTCGAGCACCAGCAGACCGAACTCCGTGGGCTCTGCCCCGCGCCGGCTGCGCACCAGCAACGGCACTCCGAGCTCGGTCTCGAGCTGGCGCACCTGGTCCGACACGTTCGACTGCACCGTCGCCAACGCGTCGGCGGCCGCGGTGAACGAGCCCTCTTCCGCGATGGCCAGCAAGGTCTCGAGGTGCCTGAGCTCCATGACGAACCCTCTCGCGAGCATCGGTCAAGCCGATGAATACCATCGAGTCTAACTGTTGGACAGATTCACGCGGAGGAGGCAACATGGTCGACGCAGGACGACTCGGGGAGCCGGTTCCCCCCACCGGCTCCCCGAATCTCCCGCCTTCCACGCACTCACGGGGGTTCTCTGGTGTCTGTGACCGAATCTGTCTCGAGCCTCATCTTCACCGGCCCGCTCACCTGGACGGGAACGGCAGCGTGTCGAGGCCAGAACGACCTCTTCTTCGCCCCCGCTGGCGAGCGGCCCGAGACCCGCAACGTGCGCGAGGCCAAGGCTCGCGCCGTCTGCACCAACTGCGAGGTCCTCACGTCGTGCCGCGAGTGGGCGCGCGAGCACCGCGAGTACGGCTTCTGGGGTGGCGAATCCGAAGAGGAGCGCGCCGCCGCCGGGTACCGCGTCGACATGCCCGTCGGGCGTGTGGCCCGTTACCCCAAGGGCAACGGCACTCCTGTGCAGCCCCGCACTCCCCGCGTCGCGTAGAGCCCGCCCTTCCACCGTCGCTCGCATCCACGCGCTCCGTTCTCGCGGAGCCGGGAGATCAGTCCAGAGCGGCCAGCTGCCTGGCGTAGGCGAGGGCGCGACCGGGCTCGTAGGCCCGGTAGATCTGCAGCTTCTCCGCCTCGATCGAACCTTCCGCGTGCACCGCGAGGACTGCGTGGTAGCCGCCGAAGTCGCGGGCGGTGAGGTCGCTGATCGTGTTCATCAGGCGCAGCCGCTCCTCGGCGGGCGCTTTGGCGGCGTAGAACTTCTCGAGCACTGCTCGGACCTCGGGGTTGGCCCAGTCGGCGCCTCCCGGTCCGGTGACGAGGAGACCGCCGGCGCAGTCCTGCACCAGCTCCAGCGCCTCGTGGTAGTGCGTGGCGAAGGTGTACTTCGCCAAGTTGGTGGTGAGCGGGTCGGGGTAGGCGATGCCACGGTCGTCGATCGGCGCCCGGATGGCCGCCATGTCGGTGAGGGCCCGGACCGTCTCGGCGTAGGCGATCAGGCGGGTGAGCTTGTCGCGGATGTGGCCGGCCTTGGCGACGCCGTTCATGTCGGCGATCAGCGCCGCGGTGCCGATCAGCGCGTCGAGCAGCGGCAACTTGTACGACACCGCGGTGAAGCGGTGGTACTCGACGAACGAGTTCGAGACGACCCCGGCACGCTCGGGCTCCCGGCACAGGAACACGCGTTCCCATGGCACGAACACGTCGTCGAACACCGTGAGCGTCTCGAGCATCTTGTGCTTGGACGAGATCGGGAATTCGAACGCGTCGTGGTCACGCGCGCCGTAGGCCGACACGTAGAGCGACAGGCCCGCCGTGTTCACCGGCACCGCGAACGACACTGCGTAGTCGGCGTCGTCGGGCCCCATCGCACGGGTGGGCAGCACGATGATCTCGTGCGCGTTGGCGCTGATGCTCGTGTGGCACTTGGCGCCGCGCACGACGATGCCGTCGGCTCGCTCCTCCACCACGTGGACGTAGTGGTCGGGATCGGGCTGTTCGTGGGGCGGGAGGGATCGATCGCCCTTGACGTCGGTCTGGGCGACGGCCACGGAGAGGTCGCCGGCGCGGCAGTGCTCGTAGAACGCCTGGGCCCGCGCCAGCGGCTCGCCTTCGAGCACCCGCAACAGGCCGAACAGCGCGTCGGAGCCGATCTCCTTGACCAGCGTGACCATCGTGCCCCCGAGTCCGGTGACGGTCTCGATGAGCCGCGAACGCGCGAGGAGGTCGTCGGTCGAGCGCGGGATCGCGTAGTACGCGCTGAACTCCTCGCCGGAATCGGGGTCCTTGGCAACCGCGAGATCGCGGTAGAGCGGATCGTGCCCGACCTCGTAGTCGAGCGCCGCGTGGTCCACCGCGACCCGAAGGTCGGGTTCGGCCAGGATGTCGGGAATCTGGCGTCCGCGGTACCAGAGCACGCGGCCGTCGCGGAGGGACGCGCGGTACTCATCGGCGGTCGACAGGGCCATCGCGGCACTGTAGACGGCGGCCCTAGGCTGGCTCGATGACCGACGGCCTGGTCTGGGAGCGCCATCCGAGCCTCCGTCGTCCGCTGCTCGTGGCCGCCTTCTCGGGGTGGAACGACGCCGGCGACGCGGCCACCGGTGCCGCCGACTGGCTCGTCCGCCAGCGCGATCCCCTCCGCATCGCGGGCATCGAACCGGACGAGCACCTCGACTACCAGTCGCACCGCCCCCAGATCGAGCTCGTCGACGGCGTGGCCCGCTCGATCACGTGGCCGGCCAACGACTGCTTCGCGGTCACGTTCGACGAGCGTGACCTCGTGGTGCTGCGCGGCGTCGAGCCGAACGTGCGGTGGAGGTCGTTCTGCCGCGCGGTCGTGTCGGTGGCCGAGGAGACCGGCTGCGACATGGTCGTGACCCTCGGTGCGCTGCTCGGCGACGTCCCGCACACGCGTGGGGTGCGGGTCACCGGCACCGCGTCCGATCCCGACCTCGTCAACGGGCTCGAGCTCCAACGTTCGCAGTACGAAGGACCGACCGGCATCGTCGGCGTGCTGCACGACGCGTGCCGGGCGAGTGGTCTGCGTTCGGCGTCACTGTGGGCGCCCGTCCCCCACTACGTGTCGACGCCACCCAATCCCCCTGCGACGCGCGCGCTCCTCGAGCGCTTCGGCCAGCTCGCCGAACTCGACCTCGACCTCCACGGTCTCGACCAGCTCGTCGACCTCTGGCGCGTGCAGGTCGACCACGCGATCCGCGACAACGACGAGGTGAGCAGCTACGTGCGCGAGCTCGAAGGTCGCGTCGACGCCGAAGACGCCGACGAACGCGGCATCGTCCTCGGAGGACACCCCGCGGGCGGCGGCTCGGTGCCCGACGGCGAGGACCTCGCCGCCGAAGTGGAGCGCTTCCTGCGCGAACAGGACGGCGGGTCCTGACGTCGCTCACTGCGTGGGCCGTCGGCTCGCGCACCCACGGGGCCGGCGCGTGGACCACCACCGTGGTGCGCGTCGTCACCGGCGTGCTCTTCGTGACGTTCTCGCTGGGCAAGTTCGTCGACCACACCCAGGAGAGCGCCGACTTCGACCGCTATGGGATCCCCGCGCCCGAGGTCGCCACCTACCTGGTCGGGACCCTCGAGCTCCTCGGCGGGATCCTGCTCGTCGTCGGGTTGTGCACCCGCCCGGCCGCCGCGCTGCTGGCCCTCAACCTCATGGGCGCGATCGCCACCGCCGGGCGCGTCGACGGCGGCACGTTCCACCTCGGCGTGGCACCGGCGATGCTCCTCGCGATGCTGTTCCTGGTCTGGGCCGGATCGGGCAACCTCGCTCTCGACCGCGCCCTGCGACTTCGCGGCGCGACGTAGCGAGGTCGCTCCGACGACCGTCAGCGGTACTCGGGGTTCGGGAAGTCGAAGCGGGCGCCGGCGTCCCACGCGGCGCGCTGGTTGCCGTGCACGGGGATGCCTCCGGCATCGGTGATCATGCGCGCCAGGTGCAACAGGTTCCACGTCATGAACGTGGTGTTGCGGTTGGTGAAGTCGTTCTGCGGTCCTCCGGAACCCGGATCCAGGTACGAAGGACCAGGGCCCGCTTCGCCGATCCACCCCGCGTCCGCCTGCGGAGGGATGACGTAGCCGAGGTGCTGGAGCGAGTACAGCACGTTCATCGCGCAGTGCTTGACGCCGTCCTCGTTGCCGGTGACCAGGCAACCACCGACGCGGCCGTAGTACCGGTACTGGCCCGCGTCGTTCAACAGGTGGCTGTTGCCGTACAGCCGCTCGATGATCTGAGTGCAGACCGACGACTTCTCGCCCAACCAGATCGGGGTGCAGAGCACGAGGATGTGCGCGGCCTCGACCTGCTCGAAGATGGACGGCCACTCGTCGCGATCCCATCCGTGCTCGGTCATGTCGGGCCACACACCGGTCGCGATGTCGTGGTCGATGGCGCGCACCACGTCGACGGTCACGCCTTGTCGTCGCATGATCTCCATCGAGATGTCGGCGAGTCCCTGAGTGTTGGAGGTCTCCGGTGAGCGCTTCAGCGTGCAGTTGATGAACAGGGCGCGGAGATCGGAGAAGTCCCAGGCGCTCTGGGGCGCCATCGCGTCGTGCATCTGTGTGGACATCTGATCGGTGTGCATGCGCAGACTGTCTTGCTCGGGAGCGCAGCGTTACACGACGACTCCCGGGCACGACCGCGGGTGTAACGGGTCGGCGGGTTCGGAGGACACAACCGGCGTGGACCCAACGACGAGCACGTGGCACAAGGTGGCCGAACTCGAGGACCTGCCGACGGGCCGTGTGCGCACCGTCGTCGCCGGTCGGCGCAGCATCGTGCTGACTCGCGTCGGTGACGAGTACGGCGCCCTCGACAACCGGTGCCCGCACCAGGGTGGACCGCTCGGCGAGGGCTCGATCGAAAAGGGCTGGCTGCGGTGCCCGTGGCACGGGTACGACTACGACCCGCTCACGGGCACTCCACCGCCCGGGTTCACCGATGCGCCGGCGCGCTTCCCCGTCGAGGTGCGCGACGACGGCGTGTACGTCGACGTCCCCGATGACGTCGAGCACGAACGCACGGTCTCCGACGTGATGGTCGAGACGATGGTCGCGTGGGGTGTCACCCACGTGTTCGGCATGGTCGGCCACTCCAACCTGGGGTTCGCCGACGCCATGCGTCGCCAGGAGGTGGCGGGCAACCTCACGTTCGTCGGCATCCGCCACGAGGGCGCGGCGTCGTTCGCGGCGAGTGCCTACGGGAAGCTCACCGGGCGGGTCGCCGCGTGCTTCGGCATCGCGGGACCGGGCTCCACCAACCTGCTCACCGGCCTGTACGACGCCAAGGTCGACCGGGCACCCGTGCTCGCGGTGTCGGGCCAGGTGCCGTCGAAGGTGCTCGGACGCGGCGCGTTCCAGGACGTCGATCTCACCGCTGCGTTCTCCGACGTCGCCAGCTACTCGAAGACCGTCCTCCCGGAATCCGACCACGCCGAGCTCATGACGTTGGCACTCAAGCACGCTCTGGTCGGCCGGAACGTCGCGCACCTGGTGCTGCCCGACGAGGTGCAGGAGCTCCCCGCGGGCGCGGACGAGGGCGCGTCGTCGCCGGTCGGGCGCGTGGCGGACGACCGCATCAGCCCATCGCGGGCTGTGCTCGAGCAGGCGCTCGCGCTGATCGGCCAGGCTCAGCGCCCGGTCGTCGTCGTCGGTCACGGTGTGCGCTTCGAGATGGAGCCGGTCATCGAGCTGGCCGAGGCGCTCGGCGCCCCGGTGCTGACGACGTTCAAGGCCAAGGGGCTGATCTCGGATCGCCATCCCCTCGGCGCGGGTGTGCTCGGGCGCAGCGGCACCCCGGTGGCGAGCTGGCTGATGAACGAGTCCGACTTGCTGCTCGTGTTCGGTGCGTCGTTCTCGAACCACACCGGGATCGCCCCCTACAAGCCGATCGTGCAGGTCGACTTCGACCCGATGGCGCTGGGTCGCTTCCACCCCGTGACCGTCCCCGTGCTCGGGCACGCGGGTGTCACCGCAGCGTTGCTGCGCGACCGCCTGCCCGCCACCCCGGGGCTCGTCGACCAGCGCGCCGACGTTGCCGAACGATGGACCATCTGGCGCGAGGAGAAGGCGCGCCGCCTCGCCGACGACCGCATGATGGGCGTGAGCTCCGCGGCGGTGTTCGACACGATGACGCGCCTCGTACCGGATGGCGCAGTGCTGACCGTCGATGTCGGCAACCACGCCTACTCGTTCGGCCGCTACTTCGAGAGTGGTGAGCACCAGGCCGTGCTGATGTCGGGGTACCTCGGTTCCATCGGGTTCGGCTTCCCCGCCGCGATGGGCGCGTGGGCTGCCGATCCGACGCGCGCCATCGTCGCGGTGACGGGCGACGGCGGGTTCGGGCAGTACCTCGCCGAGCTCACGACCGCGGTCAAGTACGACATGGACATCACCCACGTGCTGCTCAACAACTCGTCCTTGGGCAAGATCTCGAAGGAGCAGCGCGCCGGCCATTTCGAGGTGTGGCAGACCGGCCTGCACAATCCTGACTTCGCGGCCTACGCGCGCCTGTGCGGCGCGCACGGGGTGCGGGTCACCGAGCCCGAGCAGCTCGATCAGGCACTCCACGATGCGCTCGCGCACACCGGCCCCGCGCTGGTCGAGGTGGTCACGGACGCCGAGCTGGTGTGAGCTCGCGCTCCTCCCGACGAACCAACGCCGCGGCACCACGAACGCGACGCGAGCACGACGATGAGGCTGTCGGACGACACGTCCTGCATCCACTGTCGTCCTCCGAAGGACATGGTCCATGACGCAATCGGGTTACCGTGTCGCCGATGCGGGGCGACTTCAGCGATGACGCGGCGCTCGTCGACGCGCTCCGCACGGGAGACGAGACCGCGTTCCGGTGGCTGCTCGACCAGTACCACGCACCCCTGCGCCGTACCGCCCGCACCTACCTGGCCACCGACTCGCTCGCTGACGAAGTCGTGCAGGAGACCTGGGTCGCCGTCCTCCGTGGGATCGACCGGTTCGAGGGCAGATCGTCGTTGAAGACCTGGCTCTACCGGATCCTCATGAACCTCGCCCGTACGCGCGGCGCACGTGAGGCGCGCACCATCCCCTTCTCGTCGGCGCCCGGTGCACTCGCCGAGGGCGCCACCGCCACGATCGAACCCGATCGGTTCCGGCCGGCCGACGATCCGGACTGGCCCGGGCACTGGAGATCGTTCCCGCTCGATTGGGAGCACCAGCCCGAATCGCGCCTGCTCGGTGCCGAGACACTCGAGCTGCTCGACGCGGCGATCGGTGCACTGCCGCCTGCCCAACGCGAGGTCGTGGTGCTGCGTGACGTCGACGGCTGGACGTCGATGGAGGTCTGCAACACCCTCGGGTTGAGCGAGACCAACCAACGGGTACTGCTCCATCGCGGCCGTGCCAAGGTCCGCAGCGCGCTCGAGTCCTACTTCGAAAGCAGTCCTTCGCAATGACTCCGCCGGTCAACGACCTTGCCTGCAACGAATTCGTCGAGCTCGTCACCGAGTACCTCGACGGCGCGCTCCCGGACGACGAGGTCGTCCGGCTCGAGCATCACCTCACGATCTGTCCGGGATGTTCGAGCGTGCTCGACCAATTTCGCACCGTGATCCGCCTCGGCGGCCGGTTGTCGCAGTCGGACGTCGAGGCACTCGCGCCGTCCGACCGTGAGCCGGTGATGGCGGCGTTCCGGACCTGGGCCGCGGGCCGCACCTGATCGAACAGTCGCGCGGTCAGCCCACGAGGTCGCGCGCGACGGCCTCCCACAACTGCGTCGACAGCGCCAACGACTCCTGGTCGACCTTCTCGTCGTTGCCGTGGAACATCACCGCGAAGTCCTCGTAGGGCAGACGTTGCGAGAACAGGCCGAAGCCGTAGCCCACGGCCCCGGCGCGCCGGTAGAACCGGTTGTCGGTTCCTCCGACCATCAATGACGGGACCAGCGCAGAGCCCTCGCACAGCGCGGCACTCGCGCGCGAGAGCGAGTCCCACAGCGGCGTGTCGATCGGTGAGGACGTGGCGGGATCGTCGTTCGACTCGATGTCGACCGCGTCGGCGAGGTCGCCGAGCGCGTCCCGCAGCAGCGCGGTTGCTTCCTCACCCGATTGACCGGGCAGTGTGCGGATGTCGACCTCGAGCTCCACCAGGTCGGGGATCACGTTGGTCTTGGTGCCGCCGTGCGCGACGGTCGGCGCGAACGTGGTGTGCGTGCACGCGTGCCAGTGGCGCGCGACGCCGACCGGCAGTTCGGCGAGCGCGTCGGCGAACCCTTCTTCGCTGAGCAACGCCTGGGTGAGCTCACGCTCGTAGTGGAGTCCCTCGACGAACTGCTGCCACGACTCGTGGATCTGCGTCTGCGGGCGGTAGTCGGCGATGCGGCGCACCACCTCGGCCGCGGTGATCAACGCGTTGTCGGTGCGGAAGGGCTGGGAGCCGTGTCCCGGCGTCCCGTGCACCTTGATCTTGGTCCAGAAGGTCCCTTTCTCCCCCACCACGACGGGCAGGCGCGGACCGGCCGGCGTCGGGATCTGGAACCCGCCCGCCTCCGTGAGCACGTAGTCGGCGTAGACCGCTTCTCGCTCGTGCTGCAGCAGCCAGTCGGCGCCCCACGTGCCGAGCGCCTCCTCGTCGGCCACGGCCAGGTAGATGAGCGTGCCGCGCGGGCGGAAGCCGCTGTCGGCCAGACGGCGGAACGCGACCGCCTGCGACGCAGTGAGGTTGAGCATGTCGACCGCGCCGCGGCCCCACACGAAGCCGTCGACCACCTCGGCCCCGAACGGGTCGCGCGACCAACCGTCGGCATTCACCGGTACGACGTCGGTGTGGCCCATGAGCAGCAGTGCGGGTGCGTCGGGGTCGGTGCCCTCCATGCGGCACACCAGGCTCTGGCGGCCGGGCTGCGGCTCGAAGATCACGTGGTCGCCGGCGCCGGCGAGGTACCCCGCGAGCAGATCGACGCTGCGGGTCTCCTCACCCGACGCGATCGTGCCGTCGTTCACGCACTGGTTGCGGATGAGCAGCTGCAGGAGGTCGGTGACCTCGGCGGTCGGATCCTCGGTTCGGCTCACGCCTGCTCCACCGGTCGTTGACTCACGCTCATGCTCACTCAGCCCACGCTAGACCTCCGTGCGGTCGATCCCCTCCGGCGCTGCGAGCGCTTCCAACTCGGCCACCGCGTCCTCGATGCCCCCGGCCAGCAGCTCGAGGTCGCGCCCCGACTGGCCGTCGCCGATCAGCCCGAAGTGCAGCTGGCCGCAATACGAGAGGATCGCCACGTTGAGGGTGAGGTTCCTCGACAACGGGACGACCGGGTACACCTCGTACATCTGCGCCCCGAGGCAGTAGAGCGGCACCTGGGGCCCCGGCACGTTGGTGACGATGAGGTTGCCGACCCGCTGTGCGTGCGCGACGCGCGCCGCGAGTCCGAGCAGCGTGGGCGCGGCGTACTCGGAGAGGCCGAGCAGCGCGGCGGCGCCGACGGCCTGCCGGCGTTCCTTCAGGTCGGCGGTGGTGGCGCGCACCGCGTCGAGCCGGACGCGCGCGTCGGGCTCACCGACCGCCAACGGCACGACCATCGTGGAGATGCGATTGCCGAGCTGCATGCGTTGGCCGTCGTCGCGCACCGACACCGGGCAGAAGGCATTGAGCACGAGCCGGGGATCGAGTTCGTCGTGCGCGTCGAGCACACGCGCCACCGCGGTGCCCACCACCGCGAGCACGACGTCGTTCACCGTGCAGTCGAACGCGGCACGAACCCTGCGAACAGCGTCGAGCGATACGCGCACGGTCTCGATGCGTCGTCCCTTGCCGACCGGCGCGTTCAGGAAGAGCCGCGGCGCGACGACCTGACCGTTGAGCAGAGAGCCGATCGACCGGCCGAGCCCTGCGGCACGGTCGACCGCGTCGCGCGGAGCGTTGGCGGCCGCGTCGGTGGCCCGCCGCACGGTGCTCATCATCTCGGCCGGACGCGTCATCCGCTCACGCACGGTGTCGACGACCAGTCGGCTCGGCTCCGGTGCGGGCGACGGCATCCACCCGTCGGGATCGAGCACGGTGGGCTCGCGGTCGAAGTCGAGCAGGACGGTCGCGATGTCGACGCCGGAGATGCCGTCGGTCAGCGTGTGGTGGGACTTGTGGATCAGACCGACGTGCTCGCCGCGGTCGACCCCGTCGACGAACCAGAGCTCCCACAGCGGTCGGTCGCGGTCGAGCACCTGAGTCATGAGGCGCTCCGCCAACTCGAACAGCTGCCGCCGGTTCCCGGGCGCCGGCAACGTGGTGAGCCGCACGTGGTCGGCGATGTCGAAGCCGTCGTGGTCGACCCACACCGGTCGGCCGCGCCCGAACGGCACCGACATCACCCGCTTGCGGAAGCGCGGGATCAACTGGAGCCGCGACGCGACCAGCGCCCGCACCTCGTCGAGGCGGAAGCGGCCCTCCGCATCGTGGAACGGTGCCCGCTCGAGCACCGCGACCGCGCCGACGTGCATGGGCGTCTCCGGACGCTCGAGGTGGAGGAAGCTCTCGTCGAGCGCGGTGAGGCGGTCGTAGCCGGCGTCGGCACCCATCAGGTGGGAGCGTATGGGTCAGACCGTCGGCAGCACGGGGCCGCGGCACGAGGTGACCCGCAACGGTGCCATCAGCTCCCGCGCCCGGTCCAGGAGGGTCGTCGCCTTGGCGCCGAACTCGAGCGCCCGGTCGGTGCGTCCGGCTCGCAGATGGAAGCTCATCATCTCGAGCTCGTCGGCACCCTGGTCGAGGAGCGCGATCCACTTCTGCACGGTGTCGGTGAGCCGTTCGGGCGGACGGACGCTGCGCAGGTCGTCGATGGTGTCACGCTGCACGACGACGATGCGCGCCATCGCGTGGGCGGCGGCCGCCCACGACCCGTTCGCCGCGGTGAGCGGTGGTATCTCGACGCGTGCGACGGCGCGGTTGCCGCGCCGACACAGCTTGCTGGCCTCCCGCTCGTACGCGGGCGTCGCCAGTCGCTCGTTGCCACCACCGCATCCCGCGAGCGCACATCCGGCGATCACCGCGCCCACGACCGCCACGGCCAGCCCGCGACACGCGGCACCGAGCAACGACTTCGTCCCCACCTCGCTCCCCCACCTGACCTGTCGAGCGCGGCAGGGTACCGCGACCCGGAGGGTTCGGTACTCTGCCGCGCATGGCCCGTACCGCGACGTGCATCTGGCGCGTCGACGCCGACCTCGTGGTCGCGCTCGACGAGCGTCTCGGACCGCCGGTCGACAGCTACCTCAACGGCTCGCAGACGTGGATCACCGGTGACGGTCCCGGCGGCGTCGACCTCGAGTGGCGGCTGCACCCGGTCGCCGGGTACCGGTTGCCGCGCGAGCTGTCGCACTACGACCTGTGGGAACAGGTGGTCGCGGCGCTGTCGGTGGGCATCGACCCCAACTCGTTGTCACTCGGCTCCGAGGCGCGCACGTTGCGGTCGCTGTGGGACGGTCTGGAGTGCTTCGCGGCCTACGGCGACGACCTCGAGCCTGCGCCGCTGGCCTCGGCGGCCGCGACCGTGCTCGGACGAACCCCTGACGCCGCCGGTCTGGTCGACCACGAGGAGATCGGCACCGCGTGGGAACACGCCAAGGGCACCACGTCACTGGTCGAGATGGTGTTCGCAGCGCTCAAGTCCACTTCGTGAAAGGCGGCAATTGATGTCGACGCAGGACCGTGACGATCTGGCCGCGGCCATCTACGCGACGTCCCACATCACCGGGGAGTTCGTGCTCCGTTCCGGCGTGACGAGCACCGAGTATTTCGACAAGTACCGCTTCGAGGCCGATCCGGTGCTGTTGCGCGACATCGCTGCGGCCCTCGTACCGCTGGTCCCCGAGGGCACCGAGGTCCTCGCCGGCCTCGAGCTCGGCGGCGTGCCCATCGCCACCGCGCTGTCGCAGCTCACCGGCATCCCCGCCGCGTTCGTCCGGAAAGAGGCGAAGACCTACGGCACCTGCCAGCTGGCCGAGGGCGCGGGCATCGACGGCAAACGGGTGACCGTGGTGGAAGACGTCGTGACCAGCGGCGGTCAGGTGGTGATCTCGTGCGGCGACCTGCGCGAGCGCGGCGCGGTCGTGGAGCACGCGCTGTGCGTCATCGACCGCCAGTCGGGCGGCCCTGCCGCGCTCGCCGACCTCGGGGTGGAGCTGCGCCCGCTCTTCACCATGACCGAGCTCAAGGCCGCCGGCGAGGCCTGATTTCACGTTTGGCGTCCCGACCGCGTCACCATGACGCGACTGCGGCGCCGAACAGCTAGGACTCGCCGCGCCAGGGTGGGATGCGGGGGAGGTCGAAGTCGCAAGGGCGGACCTCGCCGTCGATGGCCGCGAATGCGAGCTCACCCCAGCGCTCGATGCCGGCGACGGGCCAGGGCAGGTTGTTGCGACCGAAGAAGCCGACGGCTCGCGTCTCGAGGGGGTGGCCCTTCAGCTCACCGCCCACCATGCGGCAGTGGAACAAGAGTGAGTAGAGCGGCAAGCGGGCGAACCCGAGGCGCAGGCCGTCGAGCACCGCGATCACCGACACCGGCTCCACCTCGATGCCGGTCTCCTCGTAGACCTCTTTCACCGCGATCTCGCTCGGCGAGTACCCGACGTCGGCGTACCCGACCGGGTAGAGCCACACGCCGGAGTCGGCGCGCTGCGTGAGCAGCAGCTCGCCCTGCTCGTTGGCGACGATCGCCGCGACCGCGAGCTTGGGCGTGACGTAGCCCTGCACTCCCTGACCGATGCTCGACATCCAATCGTCGAAGAGCGTCTCGGCTTCGGCCTCCTCCACCGCGACGTGGCGGATGTCGGCCGCGACCTTGAGCACCTCCTCGAAGCGCTCCTGCTCGTACAAGCTCTGCGTGAACGCGAGCCCGGTGCGGGCAACGGCCGACAAGGTCTCGGCCCAACGGAGGAGGTCGACGGCGGAGGGATGGAACGGCTCGCTCACGGCGTGGACACTAACCGTCGTTCGAGCGGTGCTCGTCGAGGGTGACCGCGGCGGTGAGGCGGCTCAGCAGCGTCGCTCGCAGCGATTCGACCGCGTACCGTTGCGCGAAACGGGTGCCCGTCACGTCGCGCAGGTAGAACACGTCGACCACCCGGTCACCGACGGTGGAGACGAGCGCCTGCCCCACGTCGAGGTCGAGGTCGACGAACACCGAGGCGACCCGTGCGAGCAGGCCCACATCGTCGGGCGCGTGCACCTCGACCACGGTCGCCGACGCGGAAGCATCGGTGTCGACGAGCACGCGCACGTCGCGATCGACACCCACCGCGGTCCTCGGTCGGTAGCGACGGGCGCGGTCGCGCAGCTGCTCGTCGAGCGCGACCCGTCCCGCGAGCGCGTCGGCCACGGTGGTGGTCGCTGCGGTCCGTCCCTCAGGTGTTGCCAGGCGGCCGAAGCGGTCGCGGCCGGTGAACACCTCGAGCGCGATGCCGTCGGGGTGCACGTAGGCGGCGGCGGTGTCGATGTCGATGCCCACCAACGCGAGCGCGCCCGCCGCGGTCGCGAGCAGCCCGGTGCGGTCGGGCGCGACCACGGTGCAACGCCACCGGTCGTCGTCGAGCGCGGACCACTCGGTGACCGGCGCGCCCGCGGAAACCAGGCCGTGATGGTGCGCGAGCTGATCGGGCGGGAACGCGCGCGCGTATCCGTCGGGCATGGCGTCCAGGAACGCGCGCGCGTCGGCGTCGCCGACGAGTGCACCCGAGCGCGACACGGGGATCGGGACCGTCGTCGGCCACGACATCGGTGCGGAGGCGCGCGTCGGCCTTGCCGAAGAGCTGCCGCACCAGCGCGGCCTTGCTCGCGTTCCACGCCGCGGGACCGGTGGCGCGTGAGTCGCCGATGGTGAGCGCATAGAGCAGTGCGTTGCGTTCGGGGGTGCGGACTTCGTCGGCGTACCGGCTGATGGTGCGGGCGTCGCCGAGGTCGCGACGGGTCGCGGTGTCGGCCAACAGCAGGTGGTTGCGCACCACCCAGGCGAGATCCTCGGCACCGGCTTCGTCGATGCCGATGCGGAGCGCCACGTCACGCGCGATCGACTCGCCCACGACGGAGTGGTCACCGGGCTTGCCCTTGGCGATGTCGTGGAGCAATGCACCGAGGAGGAGGAGGTCGCGTCGCGCGGTTCGCGCAATCACACCGTCGAAGTCGGCAGCCGTGTCGTCATCGAGCAACGCCGCGCACTCGGCCACGGCTTCGAGGGAGTGCCGATCGACCGTGAAGCGGTGGTAGGCGTTGCGCTGCGGCCGGGCCCGCACCGATGCCCACTCGGGGAGCAGCGGCACGAGCAGCCCGACGTGATCGAGGCTCTCGAACACCGGGATCGCACCGCGTCCCGCGGCGAGCAGGTCGATGAACGCGTCGCGTGCGTCGTCGTCCCAGACGACACCGGTGTGCTCCGCGAGGCGCGTCAGCGCAGCGCGTTCGAACGGTGTCCGCGCACGCGCCGCGTGCACCGCAGCCCGCAGCACGGTCAGCGTGTCGATCGTCGCATCGGGAACGAAGCCGATCCGGCCGTCACGCCAGACGATCCCGTCACCCAGGTCACGGCTCGTTGCCGTCAGTCCGCTGCGGACCCTGCTCTGCCGCGAGGAGCCGTGACCAGAGGTCACGGGTGATCCACACGACAGCGCGCGAGGCCTCGCCCAGTCCGCGGACGAGCACGTCGGCGTCCGCCGCGCCGACGAGCGCGGCCACCGCGTCCTGCTCCTGCAGCGGCAATCGATCGGATCGCCCGCCGGTGACCCGGTGGAGCGCGACGCGGGCGTCGAGGATCCGTCGCCGCGCGTCGCGCAACCGCTCGGGGTCGTCGGGCTGCAGATATCCGCGCGCCACCAGCCGCTCGATGCCTTCGTCCCACGAGCGACCGTCGAGCAGGTCGGTCGCCGGTTCACCGCCGTGGGGCAACGTCCACGCCGCCCAGCCAGGTGCCTGCACGTCGCGCAGGCCGCCCCCACCGTTCTTCAGGTCGGGCTCGAGCATCTCGGCGATCGCTCCGGGCTGCTCGAGCCGCGCGCCGGACGCGGTCGCGAGCGCGTCGAGCACCCGGGCGCGGCGACGCGGCGCGAGGTCGCGCACGCGACGGGCGACGTCGTCGGCGAGGTCACGATCGCCGGTGACGAGCCGCAGGTCGAGCAGCGCGGTGAGCGCGTCGAGGTCGTCGTCGGCGATCGCCAGCGCCTCCTTCACCGTGCGGACCGACTGCCCCAGCGTGAAGCCCGCGTCCCACAGCGGATACCAGAGCGACCCCGCGTCGTCGGCCGTCGGTGCGCCTCGACGACCGCCCGGATGCAACAGCATCACGTCGACGTCGGAACCCGGCGTCAGCTCGCGTCGAGCGTACGAACCGAGCGCGACGATCGCCCATCCCGACGACCGCTCGACCGTGCGCAACGCATCGCACACCACGCCGTCGATCACCTCGGTGAGCGCGGCTCCGAAGTCGGCCCCGCGGCGTTGATGATCGGCGACCAGCTCGGCGCGCGCGCGACCCGCGCCGTGTCGCTCAGCACCCGCGCACGCTACAGGGCGTCGGGTCCCGACTCCCCGGTGCGGATGCGCCAGACGTTCTCGACGGGCACGACCCACACCTTGCCGTCGCCGATCTTGCCGGTGTTGGCGGTGGTGAGGAGTTGGTGCACCACACGGTCGACGTCATCGTCGTCGACCAGGATCTCGATCCGCACCTTGGGCATGAAGTCGACGGTGTACTCAGCGCCCCGGTACACCTCGGTGTGCCCGCGTTGGCGACCGAAACCCTGGACGTCGGAGACAGTGAGGCCCTGCACCCCGAGGTCCTTCAAGGCGTCCTTCACGTCGTCGACCTTGAACGGCTTGATGATGCCCACGATCAGCTTCATGTGCTGCTTCCCTCTCCTCGCCCGTCTGCGGGTGCGGTGGCTACGTGTGCGGTGGCTCCGTGTGCGGCGCGGTCACACCCGGTCGTACGCATACCCCGTCTCGGAGTGCTGCGTGAGGTCGAGGCCGGTCTGCTCGTCCTCCTCCGACACGCGCAATCCGCCGGGGACGACGAGATGCAGCACCTTCAGGATCACGAAGGTGAGCGCCGCCGACCACACGAGCGTGGCGCCCACCGCGATGAGCTGGTCGCCCATGAGCTCCCAACTGCCGTTGATGAGCACACCCTGGTGCACGACCGCGGGGTTGAACGCGCGGTCGGCGAAGAGCCCGAGCAGCAACGAGCCGATGAGCCCACCGACGAGGTGCACACCCACCACGTCGAGCGCGTCGTCGTAGCCGAACTTGAACTTCACGCTCACCGCGAAGAAGCAGATGGCACCGGCGACGAACCCGATGGCGATGGACGCCATGGGTCCGACGAAGCCGGCACAGGGAGTGATCGCCACGAGACCGGCGACCGCGCCCGAGGCCGCGCCGAGCGTGGTGGCGTGCTTGGCGCGGATGCGTTCGAACACGAGCCAGCCGAGCATCGCCGCCGACGCGGCGAGCGTCGTGTTCATGAACGCCTGGGCGGCGATGCCGTTCGCCGCGAGTGCGGAACCTGCGTTGAAGCCGAACCACCCGAACCAGAGCAGGCCGGTACCGAGCAAGGTCAGCGGCAGTGAGTGCGGCGGGGTCGGGTGGCCCGGCCATCCCCGTCGACGGCCGATCACGAGGACGGCGACCAGCGCCGCGATCCCGGCGTTGATGTGCACGACGGTGCCGCCGGCGAAGTCGAGCGCGCCGCGGCGGAACAGCCACCCCGCGGGCGAGAACACCCAGTGCGCGACCGGCGTGTAGACCACGAGCGCCCACAGCCCGACGAACCAGACCCACGCCGAGAACCGCATGCGGTCCGCAATGGCGCCGGTGATGAGCGCGGGCGTGATGATGGCGAACATCATCTGGAACGCCGAGAACGACAGCGGAGGGATCGGGACCGCGCCGAAGCCGGTGGCCGCGGTCGTGTTCGCGCCGTCGAGGAACGCGAGATCGAAGTTCCCGATCCACTTGCCGGTGCCGCTGAACGCGAGCGAGTAGATGCACACGGCCCAGAGCACGCCGACGATGCCCAGGCAGATGAAGTTCTGCATCAGCATCGCGAGCACGTTCTTGGCCCGCGTCATGCCGCCGTAGAACAACGCCAGCCCCGGTGTCATGAGCATGACGAGCGCCGCGCTCAGCAACACCCACGCGGTGTCGCCCGCGTTGATCTCCATGGACCCTCCCCCGTACCCCGATGTCGGTCAGGGAGCATACAGAGAGGACAGATCCCGTAAATGGTGAGGACACGAACTCGTCAGACGTGAGCGGGCCGCTGCATCGTCAGGGGGTGCGGCGAGCGCGCATCACCTTCGCCTTGGCCAGGCCCCACGCCATCTGGAGCGGAGCGAGATCCTCGTCCCCGAGATCGCCGAGGCCATGGACGACGAGCCCGTACGTGTCGTCGGGCCAGGCCCGCTCGGCGAAGTCGTCGCGCTCGACCGGCGGGATTCCCACGGCTGCGAGCACCGCCGTCGGTTCTCGGTACGCACGCCGGACGATCTCGAGCGGCGTCGATCGTTGCTCCTCCACGTCGAGCGCGAACAACGACCGGAGCTCGGCGACGACGCGATCGGTCGCGGCACGTCCGGCGTCGAGCGCGCCGCGTTCGGCCCGCTCGCGCACGTCCGGCGGCGTGCGTCCCCACGCGTCGAGGATGAACGTCACCGACCGCTCGACCCATCCGGGGAGCTCACGGGCGACGCCCCCGAGGATGGCGTCGCTCGCTTCGTGCAGCAGCGCGAGCCCGCGCTGCTCGTCGTCGAGGCGATCGTCGGCAGGGCGCCTCATCCCTCGATGACGTCGCCTTCCATCGTGTTGACCGTGCAGCCGACCTCTTCGAGGTAGGCGATCGAACGGTCGAGCTCCTGTTGCGAGCCGGTGAGCTCGAGGATCACCCAGCCGGAGTGCTGTTCGACGTTGGCGCGCCGGATGTTCGGCACGACGTCGAAGCGCTTGACCACCTCGTAGATCATCGGACGGTCGGCCAGCTCTTCGGGAAACGACACGAACAGCCGCACGTGCTCCGACATGTCGACCTCCAAGTCTCCTGGACCGGGCCTAGAGCCCGACGCGCCGCAGCGCCTCGGCCGGTTCGAGCAACAACCCGGTGACGAACGGTCCGAAGTCCGCGTAGTCGGCGGAGACGGGGTCGAACCGCATCTCGTAGACGATCTCCTTGAGCGCAACCGGGTCGTCGGCGAGCAAGGTGACGCCCCACTCCCAGTCGTCGAGCCCGGTGGATCCGGTGATCAGTTGCAGCACCCGGCCCGCGTAGGTGCGGCCGACGCGCGCGTGCCCACCCATGAGTCGCTTCCGCTCGGCGAACGGCAGCGAGTACCAGTTGGCGTCAGCCGCGCGGCGCTTCGACATCGGGTAGAAGCAGATCGTCTTCTTCAGCGGCAGCTGCGGGTGGATGCGCTGCTCGTGGTAGTGCTCCATGCGCTCGCGCCACGCAGCGAGCCGCGCTTCGGCGGCAGGACCTGCGAGGCCCTCTTCGGATTCGAGGCGCGCCCGCTCGTCGGCTTCGGTGCTCGTGTACTCCGAGAGCTCGGTGAGCGACACGTAGGAGTCGACGAGCTCGAGCGGCGTGCCCGCGAGCTCGTGCTGGAACTGCTGGAGCCGGGCGAGGTCGGGGCCGAGCGCCATCACGCCGAGGTCGGCCTTGTGCCCGAGCACCGCGAAGAGCAGCGCCTGGTGGCCGTCGTCGACCAGCGACTGCACCGCGTCGACCACGCGCTTGCCCGCCTGCGGCTCCGCCTCGGCGCGCGCACGGTCGACTCGGTAGAAGAGGTGGAGGACCCCCCACCCGACACTCGGTTCGACGGTGTCCACGCCGGTCAGGCTACCGGCGGGTCAGGCCCGGCCCGACGTGAAGAGTCGTCGTGCCGGCGTCAGACGCTGAGGCTGCCGAGCGAGGAGAAGTCGACCGTCTGGTCCGCGGGCGGTGCCTGCACGTCGACCGGCACGCCGAAGTCGGTCAACTCCATCGTGACCTCGGCGGAGCCTGCCCCGGCCCCGAACGCACCCGCGTCCATCGTCATGTGGATCTTGACCACTCGATCCTGGTCGTCGATCCACACGTCGGCCGGCACGGTGCCGAGCTCGGCGAGCGCGTCACGCGTCTCCGCGTTCGCGTCGGGCAGCTTGTCCAGCAGCTTCGTGTAGTCGATGGACGCGCGGTAGTGCGTCGCCGGGCGGCCGCCGACGTCGTCCTGACCGAGGTCCTGCACGTCACCGGAGAGCCCCTGCAGGTACTCGAGGCCCTGTTTCGGCGAGTTCGACTCGGCTTGGCCGGCCAGATCGCCCAGTGCGCCGTTCTGCTGCTTCAGCTGCTCCGGGTCGAGCTTCACCCACTGCTTGCCGTCGAGCTCGCCCGCGGCACCCGGGAACGAGCCCAGGTTCATGTAGATGACGCCATCGACGACGCGTTCCTCGATGTCGCCGATGACCGGCATCGACACCTGCAGCTCGCCGGTCTTGCCGTCGCCGGCCATCACGCCGTCGACCGTGATGGTCATCGGCTCGCCGGCGACGTCGACGGTCATGTTCATCGTGAAGCGGCTCGACTCCGCCGCCTGGGAGTTGCTCGCCGCCGCCTGCAACGTCTTGATCGACACCGCCGCGCCCGGACGCGTCGCTGCCACCGCCGCCACCGCAGGCGGCCGCCGTGACCGCCAGTGCCACGACGATCCCGGCCAGAGCTGCCCGCCGCTTCATGGTCCCTCCGACCCTCGAGTGTCGCCACGGTACGCGCGAGTGGGGCGCCCCGGAAGGCGCCCCACTCCTCTCGGCTGTTGCTGGCGACGGGCTTTAGAAGTCGCCCATGCCACCCATGTCGGGCATGCCACCCGGCATACCGCCAGGCGGCACCCGCCGGCTCGGGCTTGTCGGCGATGACGGCCTCGGTGGTGAGGAACAGCGCCGCGATCGATGCTGCGTTCTGCAGCGCCGAACGGGTCACCTTGGCGGCGTCGATGACGCCGGCCTTCACCAGGTCCTCGTACTCGCCGGTGGCGGCGTTGAGGCCGTTGGCACCCTTGAGGCTGCGAACCTTCTCCACGATGACGCCACCTTCGAGACCGGCGTTGAGCGCGATCTGCTTGAGCGGCTCCTCGAGCGCACGGGCCACCATCTTGGCGCCGGTGGCCTCGTCACCGTCGAGCGAACCCGCCAGCGAGAGCACCTTCTCCTGCGCACGGAGCAGCGCCACGCCACCGCCGGGCACGACGCCCTCTTCCACGGCAGCCTTGGTCGTCTGCACCGCGTCCTCGATGCGGTGCTTCTTCTCCTTGAGCTCCACCTCGGTGGCTGCACCGACCTTGATGATCGCGACACCACCGGCCAGCTTGGCGAGACGCTCCTGGAGCTTCTCACGGTCGTAGTCGGAGTCGGTGTTGTCGATCTCGGAGCGGATCTGGCCGATCCGGCCGTTGACGTCGGCCTTCGAGCCGGCGCCCTCGACGATCGTGGTCTCGTCCTTGGTGACCACGACGCGGCGGGCACGACCGAGGAGCTCGATCCCGATGTTCTCCAGCTTCAGGCCGATCTCCTCGGAGACGACCTGGCCGCCGGTGAGGATCGCGATGTCCTGGAGCATGGCCTTGCGACGCTCGCCGAAGCCGGGGGCCTTGACCGCCACCGACTTGAACGTGCCGCGGATCTTGTTGACGACGAGCGTGGCGAGCGCCTCGCCCTCGACGTCCTCGGCGATGATCGCCAGCGGACGGCCCGACTGCATGACCTTCTCGAGCACGGGAAGGAGGTCCTTCACGGCCGAGATCTTGCTGCTGACGAGCAGGATGTACGCGTCCTCGAGCACCGACTCCATGCGGTCGGTGTCGGTGACGAAGTACGGGGAGATGTAGCCCTTGTCGAAGCGCATGCCCTCGACGAGGTCGAGCTCCATGCCGAAGGTCTGGCTCTCCTCGACGGTGATGACGCCGTCGGTGCCGACCTTCTCGAGCGACTCCGCGATCATCGCGCCGACTTCCTTCGAAGCCGCCGAGATGGCAGCCACGTTGGCGATCTGCGCGTGGTCGGTCTTGACGCTCTTGCTGTCCTTCTTGATCGACTCGACGGCCGCTTCGACCGCCTTCTCGATGCCGACCTTCAGCACCATCGGGTTCGCACCGGCCGCGACGTTGCGCAGACCTTCACGCACCATGGCCCACGCGAGCACGGTGGCGGTGGTGGTGCCGTCGCCGGCGACGTCGTCGGTCTTCTTGGCGACTTCCTTGACCAGCTCGGCGCCGACCTTCTCGTACGGGTCCTCGAGGTCGATCTCCTTGGCGATGGAGACGCCGTCGTTGGTGATCGTGGGCGCACCCCACTTCTTCTCGAGGACGACGTTGCGGCCCTTCGGCCCGAGCGTGACGCGCACGGCGTCTGCGAGCTTGTTCATGCCCGTCTCGAGCGAGCGGCGTGCGTTCTCCGCGTAAGCGATCTGCTTCGGCATTCTGGGGTACCCCCTGGGAGTGGGTCGTGTGGATGGATCAGGAACCGGTCGTCGCCGCTGGCTTCCGAAGACCCGCTCTCGAGGGAGCGAGCGTTAGCACTCAGAGGCAACGAGTGCTAACCATGTTGGCACTCGCGACCCGCGAGTGCAAATTGTGGCCCGGGCGTAGTCTGCTCACCATGACGACGGCGGCCCCGAGCACCCGGGACACGATCCTGGTGGTGGCCCGGCAGCGCTTCGCCGAACGGGGCTTCTCGGGCACCAGCCTGGCCGACATCGCCGACGAGGTGGGCATCCGCCCGCCCAGCCTCTTCCACCACTTCCCCTCCAAGGTCGCGCTCTACCGGGCCGTGCTCCTCGACGCGTTCGAGGACTGGTTCGCGCTCATGGACGACACCGCGGCGGCCGAGGCCACCGAGGGATGGCCCCAGGTGGAGCGGGTCATCCGCACCGCCTTCCGCTTCTTCGTGGAGCGCCCCGACTTCGTGCGCCTCGCCCGCTGGGAGGCGCTCGAGGGCGGATCGGTGCTGGTCGAGGAGCTCGCGATGGTGCTGCGACCCCTGTTCGAGCGGGGCGCCCTCTTCCTGGAGAGCGAGATGGATGCCGGCCGCATCCGCCGCTGCGACGCCCGCCGCCTCGTGATCACCGGGTACGGCGCGGTGCTCTCGTACCTCTCCGACGCCCCGCTGGTCGGGTCGCTCCTCGGCGAGGACCCCATCAGCCCCGAAGCCCTCGAGGTCGAGCAGGAGCACATCCTCGACCTGTTCCGCCACGCCCTCGAGCCGCGCACCTCGTCCCCCTGACCTCGTAACTCTACCTATCACTCGGTAGGCTGGGAGCCGATGACCGACGTGGAGACTGCCGCTCAAATCGGTCAACCCGCACTGGACTCGAGCCTCGCCCAGACGCTGATGTCCGACCTCCTGTTCGCCCGTCGGCTGTCGGAGCGGATGTGGAACCTGCAGCGCCAGGGCCGCCTCACCACCGTCGCCCCGCTGGCCGGTCAGGAAGCCGCGGTGGTCGGCGTCGTGCGGGCGCTCGACCTCGCCACCGACTGGCTCGTCCCCTACTACCGCGACCCCACCGGGTACGGCGCGCTCGGCGACGACTTCGTGGAGCAGCTGCTCGTGTACTGGCGCGGCCACCCCGACGGCGGGCGCATCCCGGAAGGTGTGCGCGCACTGCCGGTGCAGATCTCGCTGGCCACGCAGCTGCCGCACGCCGCCGGTCTCGCGTGGGGGCTGAAGCTGCGCGGGAGCCCGGGTGTCGTGTGCACCTTCATCGGCGACGGCGCGACCTCGGAGGGCGACTTCTACGAGGCGATCAACCTCGCCGGCGTGCAACGGGTGCCCCTGATCGTCGTGTGCATCAACAACGGGTGGGCGATCTCCACGCCGACCGCGAAGCAGACGGCGGCGGAGACGTTCGCGGCGAAGGGCGCGGCGGCGGGGATTCCAGGCGTACGGGTCGACGGCAACGACGTGGTCGCGGTGGTCGAGGCGACGCGCGAGGCGCGCCGGCGCGCGGCTGCGGGCGACGGTCCGACGCTGCTCGAGCTCGTGACGTACCGCATGGGCGCGCACACGAACTCCGACGATCCCACGCGCTACGTGCCCGAGGACGAGCTCGCGGCGTGGCGGGCACGCGATCCGGTCACGCGGTTCCGGGCCGAGCTGCGGCGCGCGGGCCTGTGGGACGACACGCGGCACGAGGCCGCGGCTGCTGCGGTCGAGGCACGGCTGGAGCGCGTCATCGAACGCGCGCTGGCGCGTGAGATCGACCCCGCCGCTGCCCTCGACCACGTCGTCGCCTCGCCGAGCGCACGGTCGCGCGCACAGCGCGCCGAGATCGCGCGGCGCAGCGAGACGGGTGCAGCGGACGATGCGCGACACGATGCGGGAGACGTGGGAGATTCGGACGGTGGCGCAGAGCCGGGAGGCGTCTCGTGGCGAGCATGACGATGCTCGCCGCCATCCGCGAGACGCTGCTCGACGAGATGGCGCGCGACGATCGCGTCGTGCTCCTCGGTGAGGACATCGCGACGAACGGCGGCGTGTTCCGCGCCACCGACGGCGCGCTCGAGCGCTTCGGTCCCCAGCGCGTGTTCGACACCCCGATCTCGGAGTCGACCATCGTGGGGGCGTCGGTCGGGCTGTCGATCGCCGGGCTGGTACCGGTGGCCGAGATCCAGTTCGGTGGCTTCACCATGCAGGCGTACCACCAGCTCGTCGGGCCAGCTCGCCCGCTTCCGCTATCGCAGCCGCAGCCGCTACCACTGCCCGGTCACGGTGCGCAGCGCCTACGGCGGTGGCGTACGCACGCCCGAGCACCACAGCGACTCGGTCGAGGCGCCGTACGCGCACGCGCCCGGGTTGAGCGTGGTGGTGCCGTCGAACGCGGCCGACGCCAAGGGGTTGCTCACGGCTGCGGTCCGCAGCGACGACCCGGTGATCGTGTTCGAACCGATCCCCTGCTACCGCTCGTCGTGCGAGGTGCCCGACGGCGAGCACCTCGTGCCGCTCGGCGTCGCGCGAGAGGTGCGCTCGCCCGACGACGCGGTGATCATCACGTGGGGCGCGATGGTCGACGTGGCGGTCGCCGCGGCGGACGTCGTGCAGGAGCAGCGGGGCGCGCATGTCGGCGTGATCGACCTGCGCTCGCTCGCACCGCTCGACGTCGACAGCATCGTGCGCGCGGCAGAGCGCTGCGGGCGGGTCGTCGTGGTGCACGAGGCGCCGCTCACCGGCGGGTTCGGCGCCGAGGTCGTCGCGACGATCCAGGAGGAGGCGTTCTACTCGTTGGAGACACCGATTCGGCGCGTCGCCGGTGTCGACGTCGGCTCCGCGCCGCCGTTGGTCGAGGACTGGTGCCGACCCGACGTCGCTCGGATCGTCGCTGCGCTCGACGCAGCCCTCGATGCCTGACGGTTCGATGCCTGACGGTTCGATGCCCGACGTCCTCCCCTACCTCCTTCCCGACCTCGGCGAAGGGATGACGGAAGCGGAGCTGGTGCAGTGGCGCGTCGCGGTGGGCGACCACGTGACGCGCGACCAGATCGTCGCGCACGTGCAGACCGACAAGGCCGAGGTGGAGCTGCCGGTGCCGGCATCGGGAACCGTCGTGCGCCTCGGCGCCGAGGTCGGCGACCTGGTCCCGGTGGGTGCGGCGCTCCTCGAGCTCGCCCCCGACGAAGGCACCGCGCTCGGCGGCACCCCGGTGCGTGCCCGGCAACCCACCGTGTCGGCGCCGCACGTCCGTGACGCGCACGGAGCTGCAGCGCCAGAACACGCGGGAGAGCATGCGGGCGTTGGCGGCACCCCCGGTGCGCAAGCTGGCGAGAGAACTGGGCGTCGACCTCTCGGGCGTGGCGGGCACGGGCCCCGGCGGACGCGTCACCGCGGCCGACGTGCGGGCCTCGGTCGCGGCCGCCGCACTGAGTCCCTCCGATCGACGAGAGCCGCTACGGGGAGTGCGTCGGGCGATGGCGCGCAACCTGGCCGACGCCTGGCGTGAGGTCCCGCACATCTCGCTCTTCGACGAGCTCGACGCCCGCCGCGTTGCTCGCCGCGCACGCTCGACCTCAAAGCGCGCGACGACAGCATCACGCTGACCGCGTGGTTCGTGCGCGCCGCGGTCGTCGCCATCGAGGCGTTCCCGATCCTGAACTCGTCGCTCGATGTCGATCGCGACGAGATCGTGTTCCATGAGGCCGTGCACATGGGCGTCGCGGTCGCCAGCGACGACGGCCTCGTGGTGCCCGTCGTGCACGGCGCGCACGAGCGCGACGTCGTCGCGCTCGGTCGGGAGGTCGCGCGCGTCACCGAAGCCGGTCGGGCGGGTCACCTCTCGCCCGAGATGTTGCGCGGCGCGACGTTCACCGTCACCAACTTCGGGACCGAGGGCGGCAGGTTCGCGACGCCGATCGTCCGGCCGCCGCAGGTCGCGATCCTCGGCTTCGGCGCGGTGCGCGCGCGGCCGGTCGTCGATGGTGACCTGGTCGTCGCCGCGCCCACGCTGCCGGTCTCGCTGTCGGCCGATCACCGGATCGTCGACGGTCGCGACGCAACCAGGTTCCTCGAACACGTGGTCGCGACGCTGCGCGAACCGGCCCAGCTCGACCCGACCTGACCAGCAGAAATCGGGCATCCCGGCAGTAGTGTTTGCGCCTCACAACGGAGGAGCCGGCGTGGCCGAGTGGCACGACACCACCGAGGAGTACCTCGAAGCCATCCTCGAGATCGAAGAGGAGGGCACGATCCCGATCCGCGCCCGCCTCGTCGAGCGGCTCGGGCTCTCGGCGCCGGCGGTGTCGGAAACGGTGAACCGCCTGGTCGACCACGGCTACGCCGAGCTCATGGACGACCGCAGCCTGCGCCTCACCGCCGAGGGTCGTGAGATCGCCACTTCGATCGTGCGGCGTCACCGGCTGGCCGAGCGCCTGCTCGTCGATGTCATCGGGCTCGAGTGGGAGAAGGTCCACAAGGAGGCCGACCGCTGGGAGCACGCGATCTCGGCCGACGTCGAGGCGAAGTTGGTGCTGCTTCTGGGTGACCCGGCCACGTGCCCGCACGGCAACCCGATCCCGGGCTCGTCGCACAAGGTCGAAGGCCCGGTGTCGGTGCCGCTCACGCAGCTGCAGCCCGGCCCGGTGATCGTGCGTCGGATCAGCGAGAAGGTCGAGATCGACGACGACGCCATCGCCTTTCTCGCCGGCGCCGAGCTCATCCCCGGCTCCAACGCAGTGGTCGTCAGCACCAACACCGACGGTGTGCACGTCACCAGCGCCGCGGGCGAACAGACCGTCCCCCGCAAGCTCGCCCAGCTGATCTACGCCATCCCCGCCTGACCACCCACCCGCCCTCAGCGTTCCTGCGTCAGCCGGGAGCGACTGTTCGTCCGCGGTGACGCCAGAGCGCAGGACGCGGCAGGCCGTGTCGCTCGAGGAGCCGCGCATTGCGCTCGGCATCACCCCGAGGCCGACTTCCTGGGTTTCGGCGTCAGCGCGGGCGAAGAATCGCGCCCTGATGACGCAGAAGGGCTTGGTGGGCGGGTGGGCTGGGGTCAGCCGCCGGCGACGGCGGGGACGATGCTGACCGTGGCACCGTCCTGCACGTCGGTGTTCACGCCGTCGAGGAAGCGGATGTCCTCGTCGTCGACGAACACGTTCACGAACCGGCGCAGCTCGCCCTGGTCGTCGAAGAGCCGTTCCCGGAACCCGGGGTGTGCGGTCTCCAGGCCGTCGAGCACGGACGCGAGCGTGCCACCCTCGGCGGTGACCTCGGCGTTGCCGCCGGAGAGCTCGCGCAGCTGGGTGGGGATGCGGACGGTGACCGACATGCTCACTTCTCCAGTTCGTCGGGTGGGAACGCCTCGTGGAAGGCGTCGAGGGTGGGCGGGATCACCGCGGTCGGACCGACCGTCGGCGCGACCGCGTCGAGGGTCTTCAGGCCGTGGCCGGTCACGTAGGCGACGACCCGCTCGTCGGGACGCACGATGCCTTCGGCGGCGAGCCGTTTCAGCGTCGCGATGGTCACGCCACCCGCAGTCTCGGCGAAGATCCCTTCGGTGCGGGCGAGCAACTTCATGGCGTCGACGATCTCGTCGTCGGTGACCGCCGCGAGTCCACCGCCGGTCTGACGCACCGCGTCGAGCGCGAAGTACCCGTCGGCGGGATTGCCGATGGCGAGCGACTTGGCGATGGTGTCGGGCTTCACCGGCTTGATGGTGTCGACGTCGTCGATCCACGCCCGCGCCACGGGCGAGCATCCCTCGGCCTGCGCGCCGGACACGCGGATCTTCGGCTCGGCGTCGAGCAGGCCGACCTTGAACAGCTCGTCGAAGCCCTTGCGGATCTTGGTGAGCAGCGAACCGCTGGCGATCGGCACCACCACGTGGTCGGGCGCCTCCCACCCGAGCTGCTCCGCGGTTTCGAACGCCAGCGTCTTCGAACCCTCGGCGTAGTACGTACGCACGTTCACGTTCACGAACGCCCACGGGTAGGTGCCCGCGAGCTCGGCGCACAGTCGGTTGACGGCGTCGTAGTTGCCGTCGATGGCGACGACGTTGCCGCCGTACACCGCGGTGGTGACGACCTTCCCCTGCTCGAGGTTGGCGGGGATGAACACGAAGCTCCGCAGGCCCGCGTGCGCGGCGTGCGCGGCGACGGAGTTGGCGAGGTTGCCGGTGGACGCGCACGCGGCGACCTTGAACCCGAACTCGAGCGCCTTCGACAACGCCACCGACGTGACGCGATCCTTGAACGAGTTGGTGGGGTTCACCGTGTCGTTCTTGATCCACACGTCACCCAGGCCGAGCTCGGCGGCGAGTCGATCGGCGCGCACGAGCGGCGTGAAGCCGGCGCCGAGGTCGACCGCGGGGTTGCGGTCGGACGGCAGCAGGTCGGCGTAACGCCAGATCGACAGCGGGCCGGCGCCGATCTTCTCGCGACTGACCGCAGCGCGGATGGCGTCGTAGTCGTACGCGACCTCGAGCGGGCCGAAGCACCACTCGCAGGTGAAGATCGGCGCGACGTCGTATTCGCGTCCGCACTCCCGACATCGCAGTCCGTGCACGTGGGCCATGAGGGTCTCCTCCGTTCAGCCGGTGTTCCGGCGACCTCGACGCGCTCTCGAGCGCCTCGAGCGGAGGACCGCTCTCGGACTGCTCATCGTTCAGGCATTGGCACCTGGCACCCTCCCGACCCCGGTGGTCGGTCGTCGTGCTGGTTGCCGCGGCATCACAGGGCCTGTCCCTCAACCGCTCTCGATGAACGCGTTCGGCGAAGAAGTTACCACGACGGGTGCAGACGATCAGCACGATTGGGCCCACGTAGCCTGGGGCGTATGGCAGTCCCCGGTCCCGACGTCGCCGCGCTGGTCGACGCCAAGCAGGCGAGCGGCACCACGATCTCGGTGTGCCTCCCGGCCCGCAACGAAGAGACCACCGTCGGCCAGATCGTCGCCACCGTGCGGCGCAACCTGGTCGAGCACGCGCCGCTCGTCGACGAGGTCGTGGTGATCGACGACGGATCGACCGACGCCACCGCCGAGGCCGCGAGGTGGGAAGGCGCCCGCGTGCTCGCGGTCGACGAGATCCTCCCCGACCTGGCCCAGGGTTCGGGCAAGGGCAACGCGCTCTGGATGTCGCTCTACGCGTGCGACGGCGACATCGTGTGTTGGCTCGATGCCGACGTGCGGAACTTCGGCCCGCACTTCGTGACCCGGCTGGTCGCGCCGCTGCTCACCGATCCCGCCGTCGGGTTCGTGAAGGGCTACTACCGAAGGCCGCTGCACGGCGAGGCCACCGGGGGCGGGCGCGTCACCGAGCTCATGGCCCGGCCCGTCATCTCGTCGCTGTTCCCTCACCTCGCGGGGTTCGTGCAACCGCTCGCAGGTGAATACGCGGGACGACGTTCACTGCTCGAGACGGTGCCGTTCGTCGAAGGCTGGGGTGTGGAGATCGGTTTGCTCATCGACCTGGTCGCGAACTTCGGCATCGAAGCCATCGCACAGGTCGACCTCGACGTACGTGAGCACCGCAACCGACCGCTCGAGGAGCTCGGTCCGCAGGCGATGGCGATCCTCGTCACCGGGTTGCGGCGCGCCGGCGTCCCCGTCGACAAGCGCCTCGCCGAATTGGTGCGCTACGACGACGACCAGCGCCCCGAGCGCGTCGCAGTCGAGATCCGCGAACGCCCACCGATGCTCACCGTGCCTGCGTACCGCGCCCGCTTCGGCCGCGAGCTCTCTGCCTGACCCGCCTCTCGACCATTTGGCGTGGTTGGTGTGCCGTAGCAGCACACGAACCACGCCGAAACGGTCAGTTTGCGGACAGTGCGGCTCGACCCGCTTCGAGGGCGGCTTCCTCGACCAGCACCGCGGTGCGGGAGAACGTCTCGGCCGACTGCCACACCCGGTCGGTGAGGGCGAAGACCCGCGCGGCGGCGTGCACGGCCATCTCCTCGCGCGCGTCGTCGGTCACCTGTCCGGCGATCACCGCAACGTGCGGTACGGCGGCGTCGGCCGACCACTCGAGCACCCCGCCGACGACCTTGCCCGCGAAGCTGGTGGCGTCGAGACGCCCTTCGCCGGTGACGACGAGGTCGACGTCGTCGAGCGCGTCGTCGAAGCCCACGGCGTTCGCGACCACGTCGAAACCCGCCTCGAGCTCCGCTCCGATGGCGGCCAGCCCACCGGCGAGGCCACCGGCCGCGCCCGGCGCCCGACAGCGTGCGCACGTCGACGCCGGTGCGGTGCTCGTAGGTCTCGGCCAAGCTGGCGAGCCGACGCGTGAGCAGCCCGACCTGCGCGACGGAGGCGCCCTTCTGTGGCGCGAACACGCGCGCGGCGTCGAGGAACGGGGTGGTCACGTCGCACGCCACCGTCACCGGCACCGCTCCGAACGACCACCCGAGCGCCTCGAGGGCGGCCAGGCCACCGTCGGTCGTGGCGCTCCCTCCGACACCCACGATCACTCGACGCGCACCGGCGCGGATGGCGGCGGCGATGAGCTCTCCCGTCCCCCGGGTCGACGCCCGCAGTGGATCGCGCACGCGCGGCATGAGCGCGAGCCCACTGGCTTGCGCCATCTCGATGACCGCGATGCCACCCGGGAGCAGCGCCCACTCGGCATCGACCGGATCGCCGAGGGGTCCGGTGACGGTCGCATGACGACGCGATCCTCCACGCGCCGCCACGAGCGCGTCGAGCGTTCCCTCGCCCCCGTCCGCGAGCGGAAGCGACGCGATCTCGTCGAATCCGGCGCGCCGCAAGCCGGCGGCCATCGCCGAGGCCGCGTCGGCGGCGCTCAACGTGCCCTTGAACTTGTCGGGGCACACGAGAGCGGAAGGCATCACTCGATAGATTGACCGAGATTCCGTTCCCTGGCACACCGGAGTGTCCGTGCTCGACCGCGTCCCCCTGCTCGAGAAGCACATCGACGACTACGCGGGGGTGGTCGGCGAGGAGGTCATCGACCAGATCCGTGAGCTCGCGAAGCCCCTGCAAGGCGCGCGCGTCCTCCACGTCAACGCCACCGCGTACGGCGGTGGCGTCGCCGAGCTGCTGGCCACCCACGTCCCGCTCCTGCGCAGCGTCGGCATCGACGCCGACTGGCAGGTGATGCACGGCAGCGACGAGTTCTTCGCCGTCACCAAGGCCGTGCACAACGGCCTCCAGGGCGCCGACATCGAGTGGACGACGCGCATGCAGCGCACGTACCTCGAGAAGGCGCTCGACAACGCGCTGCTGCTCGAAGGTCACTACGACTACGTGGTCGTGCACGATCCGCAACCGGCCGCGATGCTCAGCTTCCTGCGCGAGCGCCTCGGCGGCCTGATGCAGGACACCACCTGGATCTGGCGCTGCCACATCGACCTCACCGTCGCCAACCCGAAGGTGTGGGAGTTCTTCCGCCCGTTCGTGGAGCTGCACGACGCGTCGGTGTGGACCATGCCCGAGTTCGTGCCGGCGTCGCTCGACATGGCGCACGTCGTGTCGGCGCCGCCGTGCATCGACCCGCTGTCGGTGAAGAACCTCGAGCTGGCGATGCCGTTCTGCCAGGAGCTCACGAAGCAGTACGGCGTCGACGTGAACCGCCCGATCGTCTGCCAGGTCAGCCGCTTCGACCCGTGGAAGGATCCGGTCGGCGTGATCGAGGCCTTCCGCATCGTGCGCGAGCGCGTGCCCGACGCGCAGCTCGTGCTGGCCGGGTCGATGGCCACCGACGACCCCGAGGGGTTCAAGGTGTGGGACGACACCGAGGCCGCACGCGCCGGTGACCGCGACATCTACCTGCTGTCGAACCTCCACCAGGTGGGGTCGGTGCAGATCAACGCGTTCCAGCGCGTCGCGCAGGTGGTGCTGCAGAAGTCGCTGCGCGAGGGCTTCGGCCTCACCGTGAGCGAAGGTCTGTGGAAGGGTCGCCCGGTGGTCGGCGGTCGCGCCGGCGGCATCAAGCTGCAGATCCGCGACGGCTTCGACGGCTACCTCGTCGACACGATCGAAGAGTGCGCGCAACGCACCATCGATCTGCTCGCCGATCCGGTCGGCGCCGACGCGCTCGGCGCGCAAGGTCGCGAGCACGTGCGCGAGAACTTCCTCTCCACGCGCGAGCTCGAGGACTGGCTCACGCTCTTCGGGACGCTGCGCAAGTGATGCTCGTCACGCACCGGGGGCCGTATCGGTTCTCGGTGCGCGACGACGGATCGTTCGCGTCGCGACGCGGCGCCGGAGGACTGGTCAGCGCCCTGCTGCCGCTCGTCCAGCGCGACGACATCGGCGAGCGGCCGTCGTGGGTCGCGGCCGCCATCGACGACGGTGACCGCGCCGCGGTTGCGGCCGGGGCCGCCACCGTGCCCGGGCTCGACCTGCGCATGCTCGCGTTGGATCCGGCGTTGCACCGGATGCACTACGACGTGATCTCGAACGCGGTCCTGTGGTTCCTGCACCACGGCCTGTTCGATCTCGCCCGTCGGCCCCGGTTCGACCGTCACCTGCACGAGGCGTGGGACGGCTACGTGGCGGTGAACGCCGCGTTCGCCGACGTGGTGGCCGCGAGCGCGCCCGAAGGCGAGCAGGTGCTGGTGCACGACTACCACCTCGCACTCGTGCCCGGGCATGGTGCGCGCGGTCCGGCCCGACCTGCGCCTCACCCACTTCACCCACACGCCGTTCTGCGGCCCCAACTCCATCCGCGTGCTCCCCACCGCGATGGCCGAGGCCATGTGCGCGTCGATGGGCGCGGCGACCGCGGGATTCCACACCGAACGCTGGGCCGCGGCCTACACCGCGTCGGCGCACGCGGTCCTCGGTCGCGACGTCACGCCGGCCTACGCCGCGCCCCTCGGACCCGATCCCGACGCCCTGGCCGAGCTCGCGGCGAGCGACGGCACCGCACGAGCGGCCGCCGAGCTCGACGAGCTGGTCGGCGACCGCAAGCTCCTGTTGCGCAGCGATCGCATCGATCTCTCCAAGAACATCGTGCGCGGCTTCCACGTGTACGACGCGTTCCTCGACGCGCACCCCGAGTGCGCGCGAACGTGTCGTGTTCGTCGCCATGCTCAACCGGTCGCGTTCCAACCTGGCCGAGTACCTCGCGTACGAGCAGGAGGTCGACCAGGCCGCGGCGCGCGTCAACGAGCGGTGGGCGACGCGCGACTGGCAGCCAGTGGTGGTCGACACCCGCGACGACTACGAGCAGACCATCGCCGGGTTCTCCCGGTACGACGCGCTCATGGTGAACCCGATCAAGGACGGGCTGAACCTGGTGGCGAAGGAAGGTCCGCTCGTCAACCAGCGCGACGGCGTCGTGGTGCTGTCACCGGAGGCGGGTGCCTACGAGGAGCTGCGCGACGCCGTGGTCCCCGTGCACCCCTACGACATCGTGGAGGGCGCGCACGCGTTGCACACCTGCGCTGACGATGCCGGACGACGAGCGCGCCAAGCGAGCCGCGAGCCTGCGCGACCTCGCCGCGGTGCACACGCCGCGCACCTGGCTCGACGAGCTGCTCAACCAGGCCCAGTAGTCGAGCCGGTGATCGCGTCGGCGAGCGCGTCGAGCAGCGCCGCCAAGCCCGCCGGCCCCTCGACCACGACGTCGGCCGCGCGCACCTCCGGACGGGCTCTCGTCCGACGCGACGCCGATGCTCACCCCGTGTTCGAGCGAGCCGTCGGCGGCCAGCGACGCGCAGCGCGGCGAACGCAGGAAGGTCGCCGGCGTCGTCACCCGCGAACGCCGCCGTGCGCATGCCGCGCGCGAGCTCGGCGACGGTCGTGCCCTTGTCGACCGGGACCGGCGGACGCAGCTCGACCGCCATGCGACCCCGCAGCGGTGCTTCGAGCCCCAGCCGGGGCGCGGCCTCGGCCGCCCACCGGGTGGCGTCGACGCCCCGCTCGGGCTGGTCGCGCCAGTGCACCGTGACCGCCACCTCGCCCTTGCGCTCCACCAGCAACCCGGGCAGCACGGCCTCGGCCTCGTCGGCCGCCCGCGCGACCGCGTCGACGAACGGCCGCACCCGCTCGTCGACGGTCACCTCACCGGCGACGATCCGTTCGAGGCCGTAGGTACCCGCGTAGTCGAGCCCGTCGATCGCGAGCGCGTCGCGCAGGAACGCCGCAGGACGACCGCTCACGACCGCGACCCGCGCGAGCACCGGAACCAGACGCGCCAGCGCCGCGCGCGCGGCAGGCAACGGCGCGGCCGCGGCGGGATCGAGCACGATCGGCGCGAGCGAACCGTCGAAGTCGACGAACAGCGCACGCGCGCTGCCGGATCGTCGACGAAGGGTTGGAGCGCGCTGCGGGACCGCCACGATGCCTCCGGGCGCGCGCTTACGCGGTGCCGATGACGACGATGCAGTCGGCGTCGGACGCGCCTTCGGGCGGATCGGATGGATACGCCTGCGCGGTCGCCCCGTTGCCGACGCCGTACAGCGCGAGCACCTGCTCCCTCACGGTCGAACCCGGTGACGCACTCGACCACGGTGCCCTGCCGCTGGTCGTCGAGGTTGGCGGGCTCCTGCATGTCGTAGTTCTTGGCGCGCAGCGAGTCGGTGAGCGTCTTGGCGCGACCCGACACGCCCGACGCGTTGTACACCTTCACCCGTACGTCCTTGTTCTCGCGCAGAGGGCGACGGTCGTGCCCGTGCCGCCCGCGCCCGTGTCGTGACGCCGGGAGTCGTGGTGACGGTGGCGTCGCTGGAGCCACCGCCCGAGTCGTCGAGGATCTGCAGACCCACGATCCCGAGGATCACCGCCAACCCGATGACGATCGCACCACGCGCCCCGCCGGAGGCGCCCGGGGACCGCGCGGGGCGTTCGCCGCGCGGGGCCGTCACCGTGTACCCGGGTCCGCCCGACGGCCCTCGAGGCGTTCGCGGCGGCGCCGGTCGCGCTCGCGACGGACCCGCTTCACCGTCAGCGGGTCGTAGCCATAGGCCTCGGGCTCGTCGACCAGGTGGCGGAGGATCTCGTAGTAGCGGGTCGCGGAGACCCCGAGCTCGGTGCGGATGGCCGCCTCCTTCGGTCCGGGACGACTCCACCAGTCCCGTTCGAAGTCGAGGATCGCGCGATCACGCGCCGAGAGGCCCATCAGGCCCGCGATCCTGGCACCCCGGACCGCCGCGGTCGCGGATTTCCGGTCTTCTGACGGTCCGGTATGACCAGAAATGTCAGGTGATGACGCTGCGGATGACCTCGCCCGCCTCCATGGCCCGGAACGCGTCGTTCACCTCGTCGAGGTGGATGTGGCGCGACACCATCGAACCGATGTCGAGGCGGCCGGTCTCCACCAGCTGCACGAAGCGCGGGAAGTCGCGCCGCACGTTGGCCGAACCGTAGAGGCATCCGAGCAGCGCCTTGTTGCCGCCGAAGAGCCCCATCGCCGGGAAGGTGACGGTGTCGTCGAAGCGCGCCATCCCCACGACCACCGCGGTGCCACCGGACCGGGCCACGTTCCAGGCCTGGAGGATGGTCTCGGGCAGGCCGATCACCTCGAACGCGTAGTCGGTGCCGCGGCCGCCGGTCGCGGCCTGGATCTGCTCGACCGGGTCGCCGTCGGCGGGGTCGATCAGGTCGGTGGCCCCGAACTGCTCCGCGGTCTTGCGCTTCATCTCCACCGGGTCGACGGCGAAGATGCGCGACGCGCCCGCGATGCGCGCGCCCTGGATCACCGACTGCCCGACGCCGCCACATCCGATCACCGTGACGGTGGCACCGGCTTCGACCTGCGCGGTGTTGAGCGCGGCGCCGACGCCGGTGGTGATGCCGCAGCCGATCAGCGCGAGCTGCTCGCTCGGGAGATCGGTCTCGACCTTCACGAGCATCGACTCGTCGACGGTCATCTCGTCGGCGAACGTGCCGAGGCCGCTCGCGCCGATCACCGTGCTGCCGTCGGCACGCGTGCCCTTCGGGAGGAACATGTGCGTTCCCATCGTCTCGCAGAGGAACGACTGGTCGCGCAGGCAGAAGAAGCAGTTGCCGCACGCCGGCGTGAACGACGAGATCACGCGGTCGCCCACCTGCAGCCGCGACACGTCGTCGCCGACCGCGAGCACGGTGCCCGCGCCTTCGTGGCCGAGGATGACCGGTGGCGGCAGCGGCACGTTGCCCTTGGCGAAGCTCAGGTCGGAGTGGCACACGCCGCTGGCGTCGATGTGCATGAGCACGTCGTGCGACCCGAGTGCGGGTGTCGAGACCTCTTCGAACACCAACGGCTCGTTGTACGCGGTGAGGATGGCAGCTCGCATGTGGTCCCCCTGGACTCAGGTGTCGATCGTTCGCGAGCCGGGTGTCGGAATCGAACCGACGACATCTTCTTTACAAGAGAAGTGCTCTACCGACTGAGCTAACCCGGCGTGGCTGAAAGGTTAACCCTGTCGCGCCGCGTGTTCCGTTGTCGTGGTCGTCGTGCGCGCATCGGTCACGGTCGTCACCCGAGTCGGACGGATGGGCCACGTCAGGGCCACCCATGCCGCGGCGGCGACGACCAACACGAGATCCTCGTCCGGCCTCGACCTCGTCCGATCGCATCCTCTCGCGGCGGCCGAAGGTGCTTCGGTCGAGGACCGAGACAGTGGCGCGGTACCTCGACGTCGGCGCCTCGACACCCTTGAAGCTGCTCCCGCTGTCGGGCTGCTCTGCTTCTGGCCCGAGCCAAGGCCTCCGCCCGATGCCGGGCCCAGTCGTGCCCGCACTCACGTCGCACACGGCCCTCGGCTCCACCACCGGGATCGAATGACTCGCGATGAAGGTCGAGAGTCGTCAGCTCGCCGCGCGGCGTCGGGCGATCTCGGTGCAGGCGACGGCGGCCGCCGCGCTCACGTTGAGCGACTCGATGTGACCGTGCATGGGGATCGACGCGATCACGTCGCATCGCGTGCGCGCGAGTCGGGACAGCCCGCGACCCTCGGCTCCGAGCACGAGCACGAGCGGCGCGTCGGCGACCGAGAGGTCGAAGAGCACTTGGTCGCCGTCGGCGTCGAGGCCGACGCACCACACGCCGGCGCGCTTGGCCCGGTCGAGGGCACCGGGCACACCTGAGACGAAGGTCACCGGCAGGTGCTCCATCGCACCGGCGGCCGCCTTCGCGACCGCGGGCGTGAGTCCCACCGCCCGATGCGTCGCCAACACGATGCCGGTGGCGCCGGCGGTCTCGGCGCTGCGCATCACGGCACCGAGGTTCTGCGGATCGGTGACCCCGTCGAGTGCGACGAGGAAGGCGCGCGGATCCGCGAGGAGGTCGTCGAGATCGGCGGCCGGCACCGGGGCGGCGATCGCGATCACGCCCTGGGGCGCGCCGGTGCGGGCCCGCCGCTCGATCTGGTCGGGCGGCACAGCCTTGATCCGCACCCCGGCTGCGCGGGCGAGCGACTCGAGCTCCTGCAGCTCGGGGGCGTCGTCGGCCCCCGAGCTGACCAGGAGCTCGTGCACCTTGCGCCGCCGCGCGACCAGCAGCTCGCGCACGGCGCGGCGCCCTTCGACCTGCTGCCCCCGGTCGTCGCGCCCCGAGCCGCGCTGCTCGCGCGGCCCCTTCTCTTCGAACTGGCGTCGTTGGCGCGGGGCCTGACCCCGCTTGTCGGCGCCGGTTCGTTTCCGAGGCTGCTTCCTGGGCGGACTCATCGGTGCCAGATCGTGCCGGTGGGGGTGTCCTCGAGCTTGATGCCGCGTGCGGTGAGGTCGTCGCGCAGGGCGTCGGCGCGGGCGAAGTCGCGCGCCGGCGCGCGCTGCGTCGCGCTCGCGTACAAGGGCGTCGATGTCGGCATCGGGGTCGCCGCCGGGGTCGAGGCCGGTGCCGCCGGCGCTCGCGTCGAGTCCGACCACCCCGAGCAGCTCCTGCACCGCGGCGAGCAGGGTCGCAGCGCGGTCGAGGTCGGTCGTCGTCGATGGCGCGATTCGCCTCGCGCGCCGCTTCGAACATCACCGCGAGCGCGTGCGCGGTGTCGAAGTCGTCGTCCATCGCGGAGCGGAAGGCGTCGAGCGTCGTCGCGTCGGCACTCGCGTCTGCGGTCGACGCCCGCCGCGTCGGCGCGGCGGAACAGCGCGTCGAGCCGTTCGACCGCGCGCGCCGCGGCGGTGAGCTCCGTCTCGCCGAGGTCGGCGGCACGGCGGTAGTGCGTCTGCAGCATCGCCAGTCGCACCGCGCGCCAGTCGTGGTCGGCCAGCGCGTCCTCCACCGTGGTGAAGTTGCCGAGTGACTTCGACATCTTGTCGCCGCCGATCGTCACCATCCCGGTGTGGATCCAGTGCCGCGCGAACGGGTGGCCGGCACCCTCGGCTTGGGCCCGCTCGTTCTCGTGGTGCGGGAAGGCGAGGTCCTCACCACCGCCGTGGAGATCGAACCCCTCGCCGAGCAGGTCCAGCGACATCGCCGAGCACTCGATGTGCCAGCCGGGACGGCCTTCACCCCAGGGCGAGTCCCACGCGGGTTCGCCGGGTTTGGCCGCCTTCCACAGCGCGAAGTCCATGGGGCTGCGCTTGGCGTCGTCCACGTCGACGCGCGCGCCGGCCGACTCCCGCAGCTCGTCGATCGTCCGGTGTGGCAACTTGCCGTAGCCGGGGAACGATTCGACCGCGAAGTACACGCCCTGGCCCGGCACCTCGTAGGCATGACCGCGCTCGACCAGCTCGCCGATGAGCGCGAGCATGCCGTCGATGTACTCGGTGGCGTGCGGGCGGTGATCGGCGTCGCGCACGTTCAGCCGATGCATGCGGTCGAAGTACACGTCCTCGAACTCCGCCGCGACCTCGGGCTCGCTGCGACCCTCGCGCGCGGCGCGGGCGATGATCTTGTCCTCGACGTCGGTGACGTTGCTGACGAACGAGACGTCGAAGCCCGGCCCACTCGAGGTAGCGCCGGATGGTGTCGAACGCCACCGCGGTGCGCGCGTTGCCGATGTGCGGCGTGTCGTAGACGGTTGGGCCGCACACGTAGATCGACACCTTGCCCGGCTCACGTGTCGTGAGCTCGACGGTGTCGCGCAGGATGGTGTCGCGGATGCGGACCATGGCGGATCGAGGGTAGTGCTCAGTGGCCGAGCGACTCGCCCGATTCCAGCAGCGCGACCGCCCAGCACTGGATGCCTTCGTGTCGCCCCACCACGCCGATCCCCTCACCCCGCTTGGGCGTGATCGAGACGTGCGCGCCGCCGAGTGCGTCGCGCACCGCGGTGGTCATCGCGTCGAGGTGCGGCGCGAGCCGCGGCTCCTCTGCGTTCACCACCACGTCGACGTTCACGACCGACCACCCGGCGCCGGCCACGCGGACGACGACATCGCGCAGCAGGGCGAGCGACGATGCGTCGCGGTAGATGTCGTCGGACGCCGGGAACAGCGCGCCCAGGTCGGGCAGCCCGGCGGGGCCGAGCAGGGCGTCGGCCACCGCGTGGCACACCGCGTCGGCATCGGAGTGGCCGGCCAGGGCGCGGCCCTCGATCGTGACGCCACCGAGCACCAACGGACGCTCATCGTCGTCGGCGAACGGGTGGACGTCGTACCCCATGCCGACCCGGATCATCGGCGACACTCGGCGAAGTTCAGCGGTTCAGGCACACGCAGTGTGCCCGAGTCACGCAACCTCGGGGTGGGGGGGACGATCACGAGGTCTCGAGGAGGGCGGCCGCGATCATCAGGTCGGCGGGACCGGTGACCTTGAGGTTGCGAGGATCACCCGGGACGACGACGACGCTGCCGCCGAGCTCCTCGACCAGCGCAGCGTCGTCGGTGGCGTCGGCACCGGACGAGTGGGCGTCGCGCAGGGCGTCGGCACGGAACGCCTGCGGGGTCTGCACCGCGACCAGGCCGACGCGATCGACGGTGGAGGTGACACGCACGTCGTCGACCCGCTTCAACGTGTCGGTGACGGCGAGACCGGGGACGGCACCGTCGGCACCGTCGCGCACTGCCGCGATGACGGCCTCGAACAACGCCGCGGTCGCGAGCGGACGCGCGGCGTCGTGGACGACGACGACCTCCGCTCCGAACGACACCGCACGCAGTCCGGCGCGCACCGACTCGGCGCGCGTCGCGCCACCGGTGACCAAGGCATCGACGTCGGCGCCCTGCCAGTCGGAAGCATCGGGGACGACCAGCACGACCGCGTCGCACGTCGCCGCGGCGGTGGCGACCGCGTGGTCGACCAGGCGCGCGCCACCGAGCTCCGCGAACTGCTTCGGGCCGCCGAAGCGCTCACCCCATCCTGCGGCGACGATCACCGCCCACACGCGCGGAACCGCCATCGTGCGCGCTACTTCTTGGCGGCGGCCTTCTTGGCCGGTGCCTTCTTCGCGGGAGCCGGCGGCTTGTCGTCGCTCTTGAGCACCTCGTCGAGCCGAGCCTCGGCGGCTTCCTCGTCGACGTTGAGCGCGAACGTGAGCTCGGACACGAGGATCTGACGGGCCCGGGCCAGCATGCGCTTCTCGCCCGCCGACAGCCCCTTGTCGGCCTCGCGGATCGAGAGGTTCCGCACCACTTCGGCGACCTGGTAGATGTCGCCGCTCTTCAGCTTCTCGACGTGGTTCTTGAACCGGCGCGACCAGTTGGTGGGCATCCGCGCCTCCTTCTTGCGAAGGACCGCGAACACCTCCTCGACCTCTTCGTCGTTGATGACCTCACGGAGGCCGATCTCCTCCGCGTTGTCGGCGGGGACCATGAGGGTGAGGTCGCCGTAGGCCAGGCGGAGCACGAGGTAGTCGCGCTTCTCGCCGAAGGCTTCCTTCTTCTCACGACGCTCGATGGTGGCCGCACCGTGGTGGGGGTACACGACCTTGTCGCCGACGTCGAACGTCATGTTGCTCCTTGCCGCTGGCGGGAGGCCGTGCGGGAGATGGTCCGGAGGGCGGACCGGGAAATCGACCGGGGAGCCAGGATACCAGAGGCCCCCACGAGCCCTCCCTCGGAACCGCGACACTCACCCACCAGCAGTGTCACCATGACTACGCTTCGCGGCACCATGGCGGAACGACGGATCCTCGAGACGACCCAGCTGCTGGGGGCCCTCCCTTCCGACTCGCTCGACACCCTCCGCCAGCAGGCGACCATGCGGACGGTGAGCCGCAACGAGGTGCTGTTCCGTGAGGACGATCCCGCCGGCGAGTTGTTCGGCATCGTCACCGGCCGCGTCGCGATCCTGACCCGGTCCCCTGACGGGCGCGAGTCGCTGGTCGCGGTGCTCGACGAAGGTTCGCTGTTCGGCGAGCTCGGCCTGTTCGACAGCGGTCCGCGCTCGGCCGACGCGCGTGCGCTCGAAGAGACCCAACTCATCGTGCTCGGCTACGAGGCCGTGCGAGCCGCGATCGACGCCAACCCGACGATCCTCTGGGTGATCGTGCGCATGCTCGCGCGCCGGCTGCGCAACACCGACGAGTCCCTCGCCGACGCGGTGTTCCTCGACGTGCCCGCCCGCACCGCGAAGCGGCTGCTCGAGATCGCGGGCGACGCCGACCAGTTCCGTCTGCCGATGACGCAGGAAGATCTCGCCGGGCTCGTCGGCGCGAGCCGCGAGCGCGTCAACAAGGCACTCTCGCTGTTCACCCGGTTGGGCTGGATCGAGGTGGAGGGTCGCAACCGCTACCGCATCCTCGACCGCCAGGCCCTCCTCGAGCGCCACGCTCTGACCGCTCGTGTCAGTTCGGCTGCAGGAACGCGAGCACCCGTCGCCACGCGTCGGCGGCGTCGTCGGCCCGGTGCACGTCGCGCTCGGGCGCGTGCACGAAGCCGTGCCCGGCCTCCGGGTACACCACGATCTCGCAGTCGGGGCGGTCCGCCCACGCGACGCGCAGCGCCTCGATGTCGGCGTCGGGCGTGAAGCTGTCGTCGCCGCCGAAGATCGCGAGCGTCGGGCACACGTCGGCCGCGGTGTCGAGCGGCTGACCGCGTTGCCGGGCCCACCCAGTTGGGTGGCACCCGGATCATCCCGTAGAACGCGACGGCACGGTCGAAGCGACCAGTGGCGGCCGCCTTCAACACCTGCATGCCACCCATGCAGAACCCGAGCACCGCGACCTCGCGCACGTCGTCGTGCACGACGAGATAGTCGGCGGCGGCCTCGAGGTCACCGAGCTGCAGCTCGTCGTCGAGCTCGGCGAGATGGTCGAGGCGAACATCCACCTCTGTCGCGCTCCGCACCTCCATCGGCGCCCGCGCAAACGGCTCGGGCGCGCACACGGCGAAGCCGTGGGTGGCGAGTCGGCGGCACAAGTCGTCGAACAGCGGCCTCAGGCCACCGACGTCGGGGTGCACGACGAGCCCGCTGTGGGGCATGCCATCGGGTCGGGCGTGGATGGCGTCGACGGCGGCGCCGTCGGGACCCTTGAGCACGATGTGCTCGACGTCGACTTCGTGAGCTCCGGTGTGCAACTCGGCCATCTAGACGTACCGCTCCAGAATCGAGGTCTCGGCGAGCCGGGACAAGCCTTCCTTGATCGCCTTCGCCCGCACCTCGCCGACGCCCTCCACCTCGGTGAGGTCGGTGAGGCCCGCCCGCATGATCTTCTGCAGGTTGGAGAAGCGGGCGACGACGTGATCGGACACGAGCTCGGGCAGGCGCGGGATCTTGTGCAACAGGCGGAAGCCGCGCGGTTGCAGTGCGCCGTCGATGCCGATCTCGGGATCGAGCTGCAGCACTCCGGCGACGAGGTTGAGATCGAGCAGCTCTTCGTCCTCGAGCTGCACCAACAGGCGCATCACCCCCGCGAGCTCGAAGTCATCGGACGACTGGTAGTAGTCCTTGGCCACCAGGCGGCGGTCCTCCTCGACACCACCGACGAGCTCCTCGAGCTGCAGCATCACCAACCGGCCGTCGGCGCCGAGCTCGATCACGTAGCCCTCGATCTCCTCGGCGATGCGCCGCACCATCTCGGCGCGTTGCAGCACCGTGGCGACGTCGCGCACGGTGACGAGATCCTCCACCTCGAGCGCCGACAGCGAGCCGCTCACCGAATCGAGCCGTGACTTGTACCGACCCAGGATCTGGAGGGCCTGGTCGGCGCGCGCGAGCACACGGGGGATGGGTTCGAGGTTGTGCTTCTCACCGCGGCGATGGATCGCCACCAGGGACATGTCCTCCGACACGGTGATGACCGGGACGTCGAGCTGACGCCCGACCCGCTCGGCAGTGCGGTGGCGGGTGCCGGTCTCCGAGGTGGGCACGGCAGGGTCGGGAACGAGGTGCACGTTGGCGCGGGCCACCCGCGACGTGTCGGACGCCAGGATGATGGCGCCGTCCATCTTGGCCAGCTCGGAGAGGCGTTGGGGCGTGAACTCGGCGTCGAGCAGGAAGCCACCCGAGCACACCGAGAGCACCTCGGGTCCGTCGCCGACGACGATCAGCGCACCCATGCGCGCCTGCAGGATCCGGTCGAGCCCCTCACGCAGCGGCGTGCCCGGCGCCACCAGTCGGAGGGCGACCATCATGGCTTCTGATCGCGGGAGGGCGGGCACGGCGGGCTCTCTCTCTGGGTGCCGGCGAGAGCCCAAAGATACCGCAGGCCTTCATCGATCCCGAGGGTGCTCAGCCAGCGGGAATCAATGCTGCCCGAATCGCGTCGCGCACGCTGGCGACCTCGATGACCTCCAGGCCGTCGATCGCGACCGACGGAGCGCACGCCCTTCGGGATGACGGCGCGGCGGAACCCGAGGCGGGACGCCTCCGCGAGTCGCCGCTCGAGCTGGGGCACCGAACGCACCTCGCCCCCGAGGCCGAGCTCGCCGATCGCGACGGTGTCGCGCGTCGTGACGTGCGACAGTTGCGCGCCGGCGACCGCGAGCGCCAGGGCGAGATCGAGCCCGCGCTCGGTGATGCGCAGGCCGCCGGCCACGCTGGCGTACACGTCGGCACCGGCGGACTTCACGCCCGCGTGCTGCTCGAGCACGGCGAGCAGCATCGCCAGGCGACCCGACTCCATGCCCGCTGCAGACCGACGCGGCATCGGCGCCGCGGTGGTCATCGAGAGCGCCTGCACCTCGACGAGGATCGGCCGCGCGCCCTCGAGCACCGCGGCGACGGCAGACCCCGGCACCCCGGGCCGACGGTCGACCAGGAAGCGCGCCGACGCGTCGGGCACGTCGACCAGGCCGCGCTCGGTCATCTCGAACAGCCCGACCTCTTCGGTGCCGCCGTAGCGGTGCTTCAGCGCGTGCAGCGCGCGCAACGAGTGCCCACGGTCGCCGTCGAACGAGAGCACGGTGTCGACGACGTGTTCGAGCACGCGTGGCCCGGCGAGCGTGCCCTCCTTGGTGACGTGACCGACGAGCACGGTGGCGCGCCCGTGCTCCTTGGCGTGCTGCACGAGTCGGTACGCGCCGTCACGCACCTGCGTGACCGATCCGGGCGCCCCCGGTAGATCGGGATCGACGACGGTCTGGATCGAGTCGATCGCGAGCACCTGTGGCGCGGTGGAATCGGCGTGGGCGAGCACGTGTGGGAGTGAGGTCTCGGCGACGACGAGCAGATCGGGATGCACCGCGCCCACGCGCTCGGCCCGTAGCTTCACCTGCGCACACGACTCCTCGGCGGTGACCAGCAGGCACCGGGTGCCCCCGGCGGCGAGCTGGCCGAGCGCCTGCAGGAGCAGCGTGCTCTTGCCCATGCCGGGTTCGCCGGCGAGGAGGGAGACGGAGCCGGCGACCAGCCCGCCCTGCAGCACGCGGTCGAGCTCGATGATGCCGGTGGGCATGGGTGCGGCGGTGCCGGCGTCGACGTCGCCGATGGGCACCGGACCGTCGATCGCCACCCGGGCGCTCGACTGCACGGACGCGGAAGGGGCGGCTTCGCCCACGGTGCCCCACGCGTCGCACTCGGGGCAGCGCCCGAGCCACCGCGGTGTCTCGCACCCGCACTCCGAACAGCGGTGGATCGTCTTCGTCTTCACGGCGTGGTCCCCATGGCCGGACCGTACGCCCGGGGTACGACACCCATGTGGACCCGACCGCACCCGAACATCTCGAAGTTCACCGTCGCATGCGCACGCGAACTTCGAGATGTTGCTAGGAAGGCCGGATGCTGGTGGTGGGGTTCGATCTCGACATGACGCTGGTCGACTCGCGCCCGGGGATCCTGGCGACCCTGCAGATCCTCCAGGACGAGACCGGCGCGCCGGTCGCCACCGACGAGATGCTCGACGCACTGCTCCGACGCAACCTCGACCTCGAGTTCGGCGAGCGATTTCCCACCGACCTCGCCACCACGTGGTCCGACCGCTTCCGCGAGCTCTACGTGGACCACGGCGTGCCCGGCACGCACCGCTTGCCCGGTGCACGCGAGTCGGTGGCCGCGGTGCGCGAGCTCGGCGGGCGTGCCGTCGTGATCACCGCGAAGTACGAACCGAACGCACGTCGCTGCCTCGAGCAGGTGGAGCTCGACGTCGACGCCGTGTTCGGCTGGCGCTACGCCGACGCCAAGGGGGACACCCTGCGCGACGAGGGCGCCGCGATCTACGTCGGCGACACGCCCAACGACGTGCGCGCCGCGGTGCGCGCCGACGCGCACATGGTCGCGGTCACGACGGGCCCGCATCCGGCGGAGGACCTGCGCGCCACGGGCGCGGCGACGGTGCTCGACTCGCTGGCGGAGTTCCCGGACTGGCTGCGCGAGCACTCGCGCCACTTCGGCGCGTAGCTCGACGGCGACGGCGACGGCCGGGCCACAACAACACCGCGACCGCGAGGAGGACGAGCACGACCGCGATCGTCACCAGGATCACCTTGGTGGTGTCGAGCACCGACGTCGACGCATCGACCGGTGTCGCCTGCCCCGGCACACCCTTCACCACCGTCGTACCGCCGGGGAGCTCCACCTTCACCGTGAGCCCGAACGAGTCGCGCAGGTCGGCGAGCAGTGACTGATCGACGGCACCGGCGTCGACGCTCTGCACGAGCAACGACCCCACGACGTCCTTGTCGGAGGTCAACCCGGTCTGCAGGTCCTTCAGATCGACGGTGCCGGTCGTCGAGTAGCTCGTGGAGAACGTGCCCGAGTCGCGTGTCACGGTGACGTCGCGCAACGGGCCCACGGTGCCATTGAGCTCCTTGATGATCGCGGTCGCCTGCTCCGGCGAGCTGAACGGCTTGGAGAAGCTGATCTGCGCGGAGCCGTCGGCTGCACGTGCCCACGGCTGCACCGTCCACCCGTGGGCGCTGAGATCGCCCAGACGAACTCGCTCTTCGAGCTTCCCGCCTCCCGACTCCGCCGCCTTCACCGCGTCGGGGTCGAGCACCGCGGTCACCGTGACCGCGCCGCTGCCGTCGTCGTGCACGCTGACGGTCACGGTCGTGTCGACCTTGCACGCGGCGGCTACCACCATCACGGCCAACGCGACGAGGACCAGCCGAATCCGGCTGGTCCTCGAGCGGTGCGTGGCCCCAGTGGTCAAAGAGTCGGTGGCCGAGGTGGGAGCGGAAGGGGAGATCGAGCCCCTACTCCGCAGAGCCGGAGCCGGCGAGCTCGACCGGCGGAGGCTCGATCCCCTCGATGGCCCGGAACACGATCTCGTCGTCGAGCGCGTCGACCACGATCGTCTCTCCGGCGTGGAATTCCTTCCACAGGATCTTCTCGGAGAGCGGATCCTCGATCATCCGCTGGATCGCACGACGCAGCGGCCGGGCCCCGAGCGCCGGGTCGTAGCCCTTCGCTGCGAGCAGCAGCTTGGCGTCGGTCGTGAGCTCGAGCGTGAGGCCCTGGCTCTCCAGCTGACCGATCACCCGCTTGATCAGCAGGTCGACGATCTCGGTGACCTCTTCCTTGGTCAGCTCGTTGAACACGATGATCTCGTCGATGCGGTTCAGGAACTCGGGCCGGAAGCTGCGCTTCAGGTCCTCGTGCACCTTCTCCTTCATCTTCTCGTACGTGACGGCTTCGTCGGTCTTGCCGAACCCGACCGCAGCCTTGCGGAGGTCGGCGGTACCGAGGTTGGACGTCATGATGATCACGGTGTTCTTGAAGTCGACCGTGCGCCCCTGGGCGTCGGTGAGACGTCCGTCTTCCAGGATCTGGAGGAGCGTGTTGAACACGTCGGGGTGCGCCTTCTCGATCTCGTCGAAGAGGACGACCGAGAACGGCTTGCGACGCACGGCCTCGGTGAGCTGTCCGCCTTCGTCGTACCCGACGTAGCCGGGAGGCGAGCCGACGAGCCGCGACACCGTGTGCTTCTCCATGTACTCCGACATGTCGAGCTGGATGAGCGCGGTCTCGTCACCGAAGAGGAACTCGGCGAGCGTCTTGGCGGTCTCGGTCTTCCCGACGCCGGACGGGCCGAGGAAGATGAACGAGCCCGACGGGCGCTTCGGGTCCTTGAGGCCGGCACGCGTGCGCCGGATCGACTGCGACACCGCCTTGATCGCAGGCTCCTGGCCGACGATCCGCTTGTGCAGCTCGTCCTCCATGCGCAGCAGCTTGGCGGTCTCCTCCTCGGTGAGCTTGTAGACGGGGATGCCCGTCCACAGTGCCAGCACCTCGGCGATCGACTCCTCGGTGACCTCGTTGAACAGGTCGACGCCCTCGGCGCGCCACTCGGTCTCCTTGGCCTCCCGCTGTTCGAGGAGCGCCTTCTCGTCGTCGCGGAGCTTCGCGGCGCGCTCGAACTGCTGCGCCTCGATGGCTGCTTCCTTCTCCTTGCGAGTGGTCGCGATCTGGTCTTCGAGCTCGCGGTAGTCGGGCGGTGCCTGCATGCGACGGATGCGCAGGCGCGAGCCCGCTTCGTCGATGAGGTCGATCGCCTTGTCGGGAAGGTGACGGTCGGAGATGTACCGGTCGGCGAGGTTGGCCGCGGCCACGAGCGCCTGGTCGGTGATGGTGACCCGGTGGTGCTGCTCGTAGCGGTCGCGCAGACCCTTGAGGATCTCGATGGTGTGCGCGACGGTGGGCTCCTCGACCTTGATCGGCTGGAAGCGCCGCTCGAGCGCAGCGTCCTTCTCGAGGTGCTTGCGGTACTCGTCGAGCGTGGTGGCGCCGATGGTCTGGAGCTCACCGCGGGCGAGCATCGGCTTCAGGATGCTGGCGGCGTCGATCGCACCTTCGGCGGCGCCGGCACCGACGAGCGTGTGCAGCTCGTCGATGAACAAGATGATGTCGCCGCGCGTGCGGATCTCCTTCAGCACCTTCTTGAGGCGCTCCTCGAAGTCGCCGCGGTAGCGGGAGCCCGCCACCAGTGCGCCGAGGTCGAGGGTGTAGAGCTGCTTGCCCTGGAGCGTCTCGGGCACCTCGCCGCCGACGATGTCGGTGGCCAGACCCTCGACGATGGCGGTCTTGCCGACGCCGGGCTCGCCGATCAGCACCGGGTTGTTCTTGGTGCGGCGCGACAGCACCTGCATGACGCGCTCGATCTCCTTCTCGCGCCCGATCACCGGGTCGAGCTTCTTGTCGCGCGCGAGCTGCGTGAGGTTTCGACCGAACTGGTCGAGCACGAGCGAGCCGCCCTGGGCGGTCTCGGTGGCGGCGGCGCCGCCCTGAGGCGCGCCTTCCTTCGCGCCGGCGTAGCCGGACAGGAGCTGGATGACCTGCTGGCGGACGCGCGACAGATCGGCGCCCAACTTCACGAGCACCTGCGCCGCGACCCCCTCCCCCTCGCGGATGAGGCCGAGGAGGATGTGCTCGGTGCCGATGTAGTTGTGTCCGAGCTGCAACGCCTCACGCAGCGAGAGCTCGAGGACCTTCTTGGCGCGCGGGGTGAAGGGGATGTGACCCGAGGGAGCGGTGCCGCCGTGACCGATGATCTCCTCGACCTGGGCGCGCACGGCCTCGAGCGAGATGCCGAGCGACTCGAGTGCCTTGGCGGCGACGCCCTCACCTTCGTGGATCAGGCCGAGCAGGATGTGCTCGGTCCCGATGTAGTTGTGGTTGAGCAGGCGCGCCTCTTCCTGCGCCAGCACGACCACTCGGCGGGCTCGATCGGTGAAGCGTTCGAACACGGTGGGGATCCGCCTCTCGTCGGTGTCTCTCCACGCCCACCCCTCGTCAGGACGGACGTGTTTTCAGTGTAATCGGCGCCGCTGTGGGCTCTCCCGTGTATCGGCACGGGGAGGACGGGCCGTGAGGGTGCAACCCCGGCCGGCTTGGAGAATGTTCCCGCTGCTGCCTACCGTGGGCACATGACGGGGCCGGGAGAACCGCTACGGCCGCCCGGACCCGAGGAATTGGCGGTCGACCTGCCCGCGCTCCCCGGCGACCTCGTCCGGGTCGACGCCTCGCTGCGGGATTCGGTGCAATCACCCGATCCGTTCCTCGCCGAGGTCGCCACCCATCTCATCGGCGCCGGCGGCAAGCGCCTCCGACCCACGCTCACCCTCGTGTCGGCGTATGCGAGCTCGACCGAGCCGCGTGCATCCGGGGCGGCCACCGACGAGGCCCTCACCGGCGCGGTGGCGTGCGAACTGGTGCACCTCGGATCGCTCTACCACGACGACGTGATCGACGAGGCGGAGACGCGGCGCGGCGTGCCCAGCGTGAACGCGCGCTGGAGCAACATCGTCGCCATCCTCGCCGGCGACTTCCTGCTGGCGCGTGCGTCGTCGCTGGCGGCGTCGCTCGGTGCCGACGTGGCGTCGCTGCTCGCAGCGACCATCGGCGAGTTGTGCCGCGGCCAGGTCCTCGAACTGCAGCACCTCTTCGACGTCGATCGCTCGGAGGAGGACTACGCGTCGGCCATCGAAGGCAAGACCGCCGCGTTGTTCGCGACCTCGTGTCGCATCGGCGGCATGGTGTCGGGCGTCGGCGACCCCACGCTCGACGCGCTCACTCGCTTCGGCCGTCACCTCGGCATGTGCTTCCAGATCGTCGATGACGTGCTCGACGTCTCGTCCACCGACGACGCGCTCGGCAAGCACGCGGGCCAAGACCTGCTCGAGGGCATCTACACGTTGCCCGTCATCTACATGGTGCGCGAGTCCGCAGAGCTCCGCGATCTCCTCGGCGGTCCGCTCGACGCCGAGCAGCTCGACACTGCGCGCACGCTCGCACTCGGACGGCTGGCGTCGGGCTCGACCGCGGTGGACGTCGCGCTCGGCGTCGCGCGCGACCACGCGGTGAAGGCCCGCGACGCGCTCGACGGTGCCGACGGCCTCGACCCCGACGTGTGCCGCACGCTCGGTCGCCTCGTCGACGGGCTGGTGCACCGCGACCGGTGAGGGCGAAACGGTGAGGACGAAACGGTGGAGAGCCTCGCCCGTGCACCGGCGAACAGGCGTCACACTTCGTTGAAGTCCGGCTCTGTTCGGCCTACCGTCGTGGCTTCGTCCCCCGAGCAGGAGGCAGTGCCATGGGGCTCTTCGACAAGGCCAAGAAGGCCCAGCAGGGCGCGAGCGACGCCATGGCGCAGGCCACCGCGATGCAACAGGCCGCGGGCGTACCGACCGGCGGATTCGGCGGCGCCGACATGCCGGGCACGGGTGGCCAGGACCTGGCCGCGATGGCGGCGTACTCGGCCAAGGTCAACAAGATCGCGCAGTCGGGCGTCGAGGCCCCCGGCGTGATCCACACCATCACGGCCACCGGCACCCCGGACGTGAGCGGCGCAACGATGCACGCGATCGCGGTCACCTACCGCCCCGATGGCGCCGACCCGATCGAGGCGACCATCGAGCAGAGCTTGTTGCCCTTCCAGCTCGAGACCATGGCCGAGGGCAAGCCCTGCACGGTGAAGTTCGACCCCGACATGCCGACCTCGGCTGTCCTGCAGAGCTGGTAAGCACGATGGGCGTCTTCAAGGACGGCTTCAACGCGATCAAGGGCGCGAAGGAGCTCGGTGACTACCACGGCGGCACACCGTCCATGAAGGGTTCGTTCAAGGACATCATCGCCCTCTCCGACGACAAGGGTCAGGGTGAGATCCTGAAGCACGGCACCCCGACGAAGGCGCGAGTGCTCGGGTTCCCCGTGCAGGTCGACAAGTTCACGATGGGCGTCGAGCTCGACGTCTTCCCGCCGGCCGGCGGTGATCCCTACGAGGTGCAGTACGTCTTCGCCACCACGCGCATGAAGACGATGCTGTCCGTCGGCATGGAGGTGCCGGTGAAGGTCATGGACGACGACCCGAACGCGGTCGCCGTGCAGTGGGACGCGCTCAAGGGCTCGATCGCGGCGTCCGGCGGCGACATGGCCGTCGCCATGCAAGGCATCCAGAACACCTACGCCGGCACCGCCGACGCTGCCGGACGCGCCTACCTCGCGGAGCAGGAGGAGGCGAAGGCCGCCCAGGATGCAGCAGCCAACGACCCCGTCGAGCGGCTCAAGAAGCTCAGCCAGCTGAAGGACGCGGGGCTCGTCACCGACGAGGAGTTCGAGACCAAGAAGGCCGAGATCCTCGCCGACCTCTGATCGCGGCCCTCTCCGGGCGAGGTTGCGTCGCTCCACACCGATCTGCTGCGTCAGGTGACGCAACCTTGTGCGTGGATCAGGTCGGGGTGTTGGCGGCGGCCCATCGACCCATCGCAGCGGCGGTGCCCTCGGGGGCCTGGCCGAGCACGGCGACCCTGGTGGCACCGGGCTCGTCGGCGCGGAACGTGAACGTCAGCCGGTAGAGCGTCTTGCCCATGCCGAACATCGCCACCTTCATGAACGTGCTGGTGACGTCGGACTCGTAGACGAGGGACTCGTACGACTCGTCGACGCGCTGGTAGTCGTCGAGGAACGGCGGCGGGGTGGCGCGCCAGGCGGCGACGTGCGCGGCAGGCTCGCCCGCCAACTCGAACGACGCATTCACCTCGTCGGCCACGTCACACGTTCCTCTCGTGGATGATGCGCAGACCCTGCAGCGTGAGCCAGGGCTCGTAGTGCTGGATCGTCTCGGAGTGCGGCATGATCAGCTCGGCGAGGCCGCCGGTGGCGACCACCGACGACGGCCCGAGCTCGCCTTCGAAGCGATGCACGATCGCGTCGACCTGGCCGCTGTAGCCGTAGACCGCGCCCGACTGGATCGCTTCGATCGTCGACTTGCCGATCACGTTCTTCGGCGCGACGAGCTCCACGCTCCGCAACGCGGCGGCGCGCTCGAACAGTGCGTCGAGTGAGATCTCGATGCCGGGGAAGATCGCGCCGCCGAGGTACTCCCCCTTCGCGCTCACCGCGTCGACGGTGTTGGCGGTGCCGAAGTCGACGACGATGGTGGGGCCGCCGAACAGGTCGTATGCACCCACGGCGTTGGCGATGCGGTCGGCGCCGACGTTCTTGGGCTCGTCGTAGAGGATCGGCATGCCGGTCCGGACCCCCGGCTCCACGACCATGGCCTCGTAGCCGAAGTAGCGCTCGGTCATCTCGCGCAGCGCGGCGGTGACGCGCGGGACTCCCGACGCGATCGCGACACCCGAGACGTGCGCGTCGAAGGAGAACCCGTGGAAGCCGAGGAACTGCTGGAACATCAGCGCGAGCTCGTCGGACGTGCGATCGGCGGCGGTGGCGATGCGCCAGTGGTCGACGAGCTCGTGATCGGAGAAGAGCCCGATGACGGTCTGGGTGTTGCCGCAATCGATGGCCAGCAGCATGTCAGCGGTCCTCCGGCCGGGGGTGCGGGTGAGGGTCGGGTCGCAGATCGAAGGCCAGGTCGAGCGCGGGAGCCGACTGGGTGATGACGCTGGTGGAGATGAGATCGGCACCCGCGTCCGCATAGGCGCGCACGGTGTCGAGCGTGACGCCGCCCGAGACCTCCACCAAGAACCCCGGGGCTGCGGTCCCACGCGCGAGCGAGACGCACGCACGCACGGCATCGGGCGTCATGTTGTCGAGCAGCACCATGGTGGCGCCGGCCGTGATCGCCTCCTGCACCTGCTCGGCACGGTCGCACTCGACCTCGACCGTGCGGCCGGGCCAGCGCGCGTGCGCCCGCCGGACCGATTCGGTGATGCCGATGCCGGCGAGGTGGTTGTCCTTGACCAGCACGAACTCGGAGAGCGAGCCGCGGTGGTTGACCCCGCCGCCGGCGCGTACCGCCGCTTTCTCGACCGCGCGCAGACCGGGCAGCGTCTTGCGGGTGTCCCAGATCCTCGCCGCGGGTCCGGCCGCTTCGACGAATCGGCGCGTGAGCGACGCGACGCCGGAGAGATGACAGAGGAAGTTGAGCGCGCTGCGCTCGCCCGTGAGCACCGAGCGCAGCGGGCCCGACACCTCGCCGACCTTGGTGCCCGGTGCGACGGCATCACCGTCGTCGAGCAACCACTGCACCTGCACCGCAGGATCGACCTGCGCGAACACCTCGTCGGCGCACAGCGTGCCGGCGAGCACGCCGTCGGCCCGCGCCACGACGTCGACTGCGACGCGCGCGTCGCCCGGCAGCAACGCGGCGGTGAGGTCACCGAGGGGCCCGATGTCCTCGGCCAACGCGTTCGTGACCAGCGCGCGCGCGGCGTGGATCGGCGGATCGAAGTCGTTCATCCGCGCCGGCTCATCGCCTGACGGCTCATCGTGACGGCTCCCGCTCGCTGGCGGGCAGCGGGACGAACTCGGGCGCGGTGCCGCCGGTGAACACGAACCGGCCGAGGAACGCGCTCGACGCGTCAGGGTGGTCGGAGCGAGTGTGGGTGCCGCGCGACTCGCGCCGGGCGGTGGCGGCGTGCACCAGCGCGGCGCTGACGGTGAGGAGGTTCGCGCTCTCGACGTCGACCGGGGTCAGCGCCGCGAGCGCCGCGGCGGCGCGTTCGAGGCTCTCGGCGCTGCGGACCACGCCGGCATCGCGCGTCATCACCCGCTGCAGTTCCTCGCGGATCGCGGGACCCGAGTCGGTGCGCACCGTCACCGCCGTCACCGGATCGAACGGATCGAGGTCGCGCAGCACGCCGGTGCGCTCGGGGCCGTCGCGACCGCCACCGATCGCCTCCACGGCGCGGGCCGCGAACACCAGCCCTTCGAGGAGCGAGTTCGACGCCAGGCGGTTGGCGCCGTGCACGCCGGTGCAGGCCGCCTCTCCGCACGCCCAGAGCCCCGGCAGCGTCGTGGCCCCGTCGAGGTCGGTGCACACGCCACCGGACAGGTAGTGCGCGGCCGGCGCGACGGGCAGCCAGTCGCGCGTCGGGTCGAGGCCGGCGTCGCGGCACGCCGACCAGATCGTCGGGAACCGCTCCGGGAAGCGGTCGATGGCGGTGGCGTCGAGCCAGAGGTGGTCGAGGTCGCGGTCGATGCAGCGCAGACTGATGGCGCGTGCGACCACGTCGCGCGGTGCGAGGTCAGCGAGCGGGTGCACGTCGCGCATGAATGCGACGCCCTGTTCGTCGCGCAGGATCGCGCCCTCGCCCCGCAACGCCTCGGACAGGAGCGGCCGCGGCATCGACGGATGGTGCAGCGCGGTCGGGTGGAACTGCATGAACTCGAGGTCGGCGACCGCGGCGCCCGCGCGCATGCCCATGGCGATGCCGTCACCCGTCGAGAGCGCGGGGTTGGTGGTGACGGCGAAGCACTGACCGGCGCCGCCGGTGGCGACGAGCACGTTGCGTGCCCGCAACTCCGCGGGACCACGAGGGCCGATGGCGGTGACGCCGACCACCCGCCCGCGTTCGACGACCAGGTCGGACGCCAACCAGCGCTCGCGGATCTCGGCCCCTGACGCCTGCACTGCCGCGACGAGCGCGCGCTCGACTTCGGCACCGGTGGCGTCGCCACCCGCGTGGACGACGCGCGCCACCGAGTGTCCACCCTCACGCGTCCGAGCGAAGTCGTGGCCGTTGTCGATCTCGTCGAAGTGGGCGCCCAGCGCAACCAGTTCACGGACTCGCGTGGGGCCCTCGCTGGCGAGGACGCGCACCGCCTCGGTGTCGCAGAGCCCGCCGCCCGCGGCCAGGGTGTCGGAGCCGTGCAACTCGGGCGAGTCGTCGGACGAATCCAGGGCCGCGGCAACACCGCCCTGTGCGTAACGCGTGGCCGACCAGCCGAGCTCGCCCTTGGTGACGACGGTGACCGTCATGCCCGCGCGACGCGCGCGCGGACCGCGGCCGACAGACCGGCGACACCGCTCCCGAGGACGAGGAGATCGGCCACGGGATCCGGTACTGCGGGGTGGGCCATGGAGGAGTACGACTCGACGGGTCGACGCCGAGTTACGGCGCGACCTCACGGATCGAGTGCATCGTGGGTTGGTTGTGCTCGTCGACGTGGACGACACGGGGCTCGTGCTGGGCCAGTTCCGCTTCGTCATATTGCGCGTAGGTGATGACGATCACCTTGTCGCCCGGGTGCACCAGACGGGCCGCGGCGCCGTTGAGGATCACGTCGCCGGGACCACCGGGGATGACGTAGGTCTCGAAGCGGGCACCGTTGTCGATGTCGAGCACGTGGACCTGCTCGTGCTCACGGATGTCGGCGAGCTCCATGAGACGCGTGTCGAGGGTGATCGACCCGATGTAGTTGAGGTCGGCGCCGGTGATGGTGGCGCGATGGATCTTCGACTTCATCATGATCCGTTGCATCAGTGGTCTGCCTCCTCCGTTGGTCGTCGGCGACTCGCCGGGCCGACCACGATGACGTGGGCCGGCTCGCTCACGCCGACTCGATCTGCATGCCGGACGATGCGGTGAGCACGCCGAGGTCGGGGGTCGGCACGCCGGCCGGGAAACTGATCGTGACGTTGTCGATCAGTCGAGCCTTGCCCACGAACGCGGCCAGTGCAACCAGCGTGTCGGTGGTGAGCTCGTCGACGGGCTCGAGCGTCGCGGCGTCGACGACCTCGACGTAGTCGAGTCGTACCTGCGGCGTGTTGCCGATCGTGTCGACGATCAACTGCCGCACTGCGCCGGCGTGGCGCTGGCCGCGCACGACCGCCTCCGACGCGAGGTAGAGCGAGCCCGAGAGGATGGTGGCCGCCCGGCGAGCATCGCCCTCGAGGTACACGTTGCGGCTCGACAGCGCGAGTCCGTCGGTCTCGCGCACGAGCGGGCACCCGACCACCTCGACGGGGAGATCGAGATCGGCGGCCATGCGTCGGATGACCGCCAACTGCTGGGCGTCCTTGCGACCGAAGTAGGCGCGGGACGGCCCGATGATCGAGAACAGCTTGGCGACGATGGTGGTGACGCCGTCGAAGTGACCGGGCCGGCTCGCGCCACAGAGGCGCTCGGTGAGACCGTCGACGTGCACGGTGGTGCGCGCCCCTGGCGGGTACATCTCGTCGACCGTCGGCAGGAACAGCACGTCGACGCATTCGGCCGCCGCCACGGCGGTGTCGCCCTCGAGATCGCGTGGGTAGGCGGCGAGGTCTTCGTCGGGACCGAACTGCGTGGGGTTCACGAACAGGCTCACGACGACCAGGTCGTCGTGTTCGCGCGCGGCGCGCATGAGGGAGCGATGGCCCTCGTGGAAGAAGCCCATCGTCGGTACGAACCCGACGCGACGTCCCTCGGCGCGAGCGGCGTCGCACGCCGCTCGCACGTCGGCGATCGTGGTGACGGTGATCACCGCGCGCCGCCGTCGGGGCGGCCATCGATGACCGCACGCAACGCGTGGTCGTCGCGGCCGGTGAGCCGGAGCGCCTCGCGAGCAAGGACCCGGTACGCAGGTTGCTCGTCGGCGGGCAGCACCTCGATGTGGCGCGCCACGGTGTCGGCGTCGCCGCGCGCGACCGGGCCGGTGAGCGCGCCGCGTGCGCCGAGTGCTTCGACGTTGTCGACAGTGGCCCGCACGAGGGGCAGGAGCGCATCCGGGGGCACGCCGGCGGCTTCGGCGACGCGCACCGCCTGTCCGAGCAAGGCGACGAGGTGGTTGGAGGCAATGGTGGCGGCGGCGTGATAGCGCGCCCGCTCGCCGGGTGCGACGCGGAACGGGCGCATGCCGAGCGAGAGCGCGAGGCGCTCGACCGCAGGTGGGCCGTCGACCGCGCACCACGAACCGGGCAGGCGCTCGAGGCCGAGCTGGACCGACGGGAGCGACTGCAGCGGGTGCAGCGCGCCGATCTGGACATCGGACCGCTCACCCTGCAGCTTCTCGAGCTCCTCGACCGGACACGCGCCCGAGAGGTGCACGACGAGCGCGCCGGGCCGCAACCCGCCAGCCAGCGCGAGCCCGGTGTCGGCGATCGCGGCATCGGGCGTGGCGACGATGACGAGGTCGGCGTCCCGTCCGGCGTCAGCGACTTCGGCCACCGACACCCCGAGGCGTTCCGCGGCCTCGACGGTCGACGGTGCGTCCACCGCACGACCCGCGACCGCGACCGGAGTCCACCCGCGCGCGGCGAGGGCGACGGCCACGGTGGTCCCCGCGCGCCCCGGACCCACCAGGGCGAGCGCCCCGGAGGGCAGCTGCGATCGGCTGTCGTGCACCACGGAGTCCTCGTGTGTCGGTCTCGCCACTTCGTTCCAGCCCCGGGGACGGGTGCCGGTCTACTCGGGCGTCGACAATGCTAGACCGGTCGGGCGCACCGCGTCGCTGTCGGCCGGTATCTGCGTCGTCCACGCGGGGTCGAGGTCGGCGAGCGGCACCATGACGAAGGCCCGCTCGGTCATGCGCGGGTGCGGGACCACGAGGTCGGGATCGTCGATCCGTTCGTCGCCGACCAGCAGCAGGTCGACGTCGAGCGTCCGTGGACCCCAGCGCACGGTGCGCACGCGCTCGGCCTCGGCCTCGATGCCCTGCGCCACGCGGAGAAGTTCGCGCGCGGTGAGCGTGGTGTCGACCGCGACCACCGCGTTGAGGTAGTCGGGTTGCTCGGGGCCGCCGACCGGCGCGGTCTCGTAGACCGGTGACACGCCGACGACCGTCACACCGTCGGCCTTCGCGAGCTCGTCGACCGCGAGCTGCAGGTACGCCAACCGTTCACCGAGGTTCGAGCCGACCCCGAGATGGGCTCGCCTCACTGCTCGACGCGCACCGCGACGAACTCGACCATGGCGCGCACCGGTGGGTGCAGCTTGCGCACCGTGACCACCACGCCGGTGACGCGTTCGTCGACCCGACACACCTCGGCGATGCGAGTGGCCAGTCGTTCGAGCAGGAAGTACCGCTCCGACGTCACCACCCGACTCACTGCCTCCGCGACCGCGGAGTAGTCGACGGTGTCGTCGAGCGCGTCGCTCTCCCCCGCCGACGAGACGTCGACGGTGAGCTCGACGTCGACCTCGAATGGTTGCGGGCGGGTCTGCTCCTCTGGCAGCACGCCGTGGATGCCGAGCTCTCGGAGTCCCTTGATGACGATGGTGCCCATGCTCAGCTCCGGGAGACGATGCCCTCGTCCACGGTGACGGCGACGATCTCGCGCGCCACCGAGCCGAGCTGGCGGCCGGTGATCTTCTCGATGACGACGGTGGCGTGTGGACCCTCGGTGACGAGCCCCGCGTACAGCAGGTACCCGGCGAGGACCCCGAGCAGGCGGTCGCCGAACTCTTCGTGGTGGATGAGCACGTGCTCCTGCGGGTTCGCCAACCACGACCCGAGCGTCGCGTACAGGCGCGGGAGCGTGTCGGGCCATTCGTCGTGCCGACCGATGGGTACGTGCGCGTGCGGGATGCCCGCTTCGTCGTAGGCGTGGAGGTTGTGCGGCGAGTCGAGCATCGAGAGGATGTGCGTGAAGCCGTGGCCGATGAGCCAGATCAGCTCCTCCTGACGCCGCACCTTGCGGTGGTTGCGGGCGAAGCCGCCCGGTCGCTCCGACGCCGCCAGCCGATCCTTGATGATCCAGCAGAACGCGCGCGGCTCGAGGCCCTGGGCCCAACGTCCCTTCACGCCACTGCCTCCGCGTCGATCGACTCCATCACCGCGAGCAGTGCAGAGCGCGTCGGACGTGGCGGCGGCGTCGTGGACGCGCACGATGCGCGCGCCGTGGTCGACGGCCCACACCGCGGTGGCGAGCGTGCCGTCGTCGCGTGCGACAGATCCGGCGAGGTCGTCGCCGAGCACGCGCGCGATGAACATCTTGCGCGACGGCCCGACGAGGACGGGGACGTCGAGGCGTGCGACCAATTCACCGAGTCGGGCCAACAGCTCGACGTTGTGAGCGGCGGTCTTGCCGAACCCCAGACCGGGGTCGGCGCACAGCGAAGCGGTGGGGATGCCCGCAGCGCGCGCGGCGGCGACGCGGTCGAGCAGGAACTCGCCGACGTCGACCACGACGTCGTCGTAGTGCGGGTCGACCTGCATGGAACGGGGTTCACCCTGCATGTGCATCACGACCAGGCCGGCGCCCGCCGCGGCGACCACGCCGAACATCTCGGGGTCGGCGGCCGCGGCGACGTCGTTCACGACCACGGCGCCGGCGTCGAGGGCGGCAGCGGCCACCCCGGATTTGCTGGTGTCGATGCTCACCGGCACGCCCGACTCGGCGGCCAGGCGGGCCACCACGGGCAGGACCCGCCGCAGCTCCTCGTCCTGCCCCACCGGTTCGGCGCCGGGCCGGGTGGATTCGCCCCCGACGTCGACGAGATCAGCGCCGGAGGCCACCAGCGCGAGGCCGTGGGCGACCGCGGCGTCGGGGTCGAGGAAGCGCCCGCCGTCGGAGAACGAGTCGGGCGTGACGTTCACGATGCCCATCACGGCGGGGCGCTCCCCGCAGACCTCCGACCAGGCGAACATTCGGGCAGGATATCGGGGCCCGGTCCCGGGCGTGACCGTCCCGTACGGGAGTTGTGTCGCTTACAGACGGTTTCCGGGGTAGGTGATGAGGCTCATCGCCTCGGCCCGGGTGGCGGCGTTGCTCTTGAACATCCCCCGCACCGCGGAGGTGATCGTGAGCGAGCCCGGCTTCTTCACACCTCTCATCGACATGCAGAAGTGCTCCGCCTCGATCATCACGAGGACGCCGGCCGGGTCGAGGGTGTCGACCAGCGCGTCGGCGATCTGCGTGGTGAGGCGCTCCTGCACCTGCGGTCGCTTGGCGAAGCCGTCGACCAGGCGCGCGATCTTCGAGAGGCCGGTGATGCGCCCGTCCTGCCCCGGGATGTAGGCAACGTGCGCCCGGCCGGCGAAGGGAACGAGATGGTGTTCACACATCGAATGCACGGGGATGTCGCGCACCATGACCATCTCGTCGTGGTTGGCCTCGAACGTGACCGTGAGGTGGTGCGACGGGTCTTCGGACAACCCGGCGAAGATCTCCTCGTACATGTGCGCGATGCGCGCCGGCGTGCGGACCAAGCCATCGCGGTCGGGGTCTTCACCGATCGCCTCGAGGATCTCGCGCACCGCGCGCTCGATCTTCTCGGTGTCGATCGGCGAGTCGTCATCTGCCGCGTCGGGCACCGGTTGCAGCGGACTGGGATCGGTCACGTCGGGCCCTCCGGAGCGACGGGTGGTGTCGGACTGTCGAGCGGCGGCGGCGTTGTTGCGGCTGGGGGCGGGCTGCGCGCCTGCGGGACGCCGACTGGTGCGTTCGGCACCGTCGGCATCGGGATCCCACATCTGCACGTTCAGCGAAGAGCTCCTGCACCCGCTCGGCTTCGAGCGTCTCGTGCAGGATCAGCTTCGCGGGCGAGCTCGTCGAGGATCTCGCGGTTGTCGACGAGCACCTGCTCCGCGGCCGCGTGCGCGCTGTCGATCAGCAAGCGCACCTCGGCATCGATCGACGCCGCGACCTCTTCGGAGTAGTCGGGGGTGCTGGTGAAGTCGCGTCCGAGGAACACCTCGCCCTGCGGGTGACCGAAGCGCATCGGACCGAGTGTGTCGCTCATCCCGAACTCGGTGACCATCTGGCGGGCGATGGTGGTGGCGCGGTCGATGTCGTTCTGCGCGCCGGTGGTGGGCTCGGTGAAGATCAGCTCCTCCGCGGTGCGCCCGCCGAGCAGCATCGCCAGCTCGTCGACCAGCTCGCTGCGGGTCACGAGGAACTTGTCCTCGGTGGGGAGCGTGAGCGTGTAGCCGAGCGCGCGGCCGCGCGGGATGATCGAGATCTTGTGCACCGGATCGGTGTTGGGCAGCGCGTGCGCGACCAGCGCATGCCCACCCTCGTGGTAGGCGATGACCCGCTTCTCGCGCTCGGAGATGAGCCGGCTCCGCCGCTCGGGGCCGGCCATGACGCGGTCGATCGCCTCCTCGAGCTGAGGCAGACCGATCAGCTCGAGGCGAAAGCGCGCCGACAGCAGCGCAGCTTCGTTCATCAGGTTGGCGAGATCGGCGCCCGTGAACCCGGGTGTGCGCCGGGCGATCACGTCGAGGTCGACACCGGGAGCGAGCGGCTTCTCCTTGCCGTGCACCGCGAGGATCGCCTTGCGACCCTCGAGGTCGGGGCGGTCGACGACGATCTGACGGTCGAAGCGACCCGGGCGCAGCAGCGCGGGGTCGAGGATGTCGGGACGGTTGGTGGAGGCCAGCAGGATCACGCCCTGCTTCTGGTCGAACCCGTCCATCTCCACGAGGAGCTGGTTCAGCGTCTGCTCGCGTTCGTCGTGTCCACCACCGAGGCCGGCGCCCCGATGCCGACCCACGGCGTCGATCTCGTCGACGAACACGATCGCGGGCGCGGCCGCCTTCGCCTGCTCGAAGAGGTCGCGCACGCGTGACGCACCCACACCCACGAACATCTCGACGAAGTCGGAACCGCTGATCGAGAAGAACGGCACACCTGCCTCGCCGGCGACTGCCTTGGCGAGCAGCGTCTTCCCCGTGCCCGGTGGACCGTAGAGCAGCACGCCCTTCGGGATCTTCGCCCCCATCTGTTGGAAGCGCGCGGGCGACTCGAGGAACTCCTTGATCTCCTCGAGCTCCTCGACCGCTTCGTCCAGCCCCGCGACGTCGGCGAAGGTGACCTTCGGCGAGTCCTTGGTGAGCTGCTTGGTGCGCGCCTTGCCGAAGCCCATGACGCGACCGCCGCCGCCCTGCACCTGGCCGAGCACCCACATGAGGACGAGCGCGAGCAGCACGAACGGGAGCAACCCGTAGAGCAGGCTCAACCACGGGCTCGTGCTCTGGTGATCGGTGTCGAACTTGGCGACGCCGGCGTCGACGACATCGCTGGTGAGGCGCGCGGTGTACTGCGCGGGGAAGTTGACGGTGTACTCGGTGCCGTTCTTCAGCTCACCGGTGACGGTGTGGTCCTTGTCGTGCACCGTGGCCGTCGCGACCTTGCCGGCGGAGAGGTCGCGCGTGTAGCGATCGAGCGAGATCTCCTGGGGACCGTCGCCCTTGGTCAGCGCCCGGAAGCCGAAGAAGGCAGCGACGAGCGCGGCCACGACCACGACGATCATCAGGCTGCGACGCTGCTTGGGCACGGACACTCCGAAAGGAAGACGGCAGCCGGGACAATCTACCTGCTCGTCGGGAGCTCTTTTCCGGGGCCGGTTGCGCGGCCGGTGAGAGTGCTCAGACCGGTTCGGGACCCGCGTACTCGGCGATGTACGGCAAGTTGCGGTAGCGCTCGTCGACGTCGAGGCCGTAGCCCACGACGAACGTGGGCGGGATGGTGAAGCCCACGTACTTGAGGTCGAGCTCGACGCGTTGCAGACCTTCCTTCACGAGCAGCGCGCACACCTCCATCGACGCCGGACCACGCGCCGCGAGGTTCTTGCGCAGGTACGCAAGTGTGAGGCCGGAGTCGACGATGTCCTCGACGATGAGCACATGACGATCGGTGAGATCGAGATCGAGATCTTTGAGAATGCGCACGACGCCACTGGAGCGCGTCGCCGATCCGTACGACGACACCGCCATGAAGTCGAACTCGACCGGGAGATCGATCGCACGCGACAAGTCGCTCATGAACACGAACGCGCCCTTGAGCACACCGACGAGCAACGGCGGTCGGCCCTCGTAGTCTGCGGTGATCGCCTTGCCGAGCTCGCGGATGCGCGTCTGCAGCTCGTTGTGGTCGACGACCATGCCGCCGATCGCGCTCAGGTCCACGAACCGTGAAGCTAGCCGACGGTCAGAACGAGCAGACCGGCCGACCGGCGCACTGCACGCCCACCAGCGAGCTCGGTCGCGCGCGCGTCACCGTTCGCGACCGCGAGCACCCGTTCGAGCTCGGCGATCGACGGCGGCGGTGCGCCGAGCCACTGCCGCAGCGCCCGCCGGGCCAACGGCAGCGGCAATGCCGCGAGTGACGAGGCGCGCGCCTCAGCGACGCCGCCGTCGCGACCGGGCCACGCGCGCTGCCGCGAGATCGTCGAGGAATTCCGAATCTGAACGCAGGATTTCGGCCTGTCGGGCCAACACCGGGACGAGATCGCGCTCAGCCAGCGCCGAGAGGTGCGGCAGCACGTCGTGGCGGATGGCGACGCGACGGAAGGCGCGGTCGTCGTTCATCGGATCGTCGAACACGGGAAGGCCGAGGGCGGCGCACAGCGCGCGGGTGTCGGCGCGCCGCGCCTCGAGCAGCGGACGCACCACCGTGCCGTGACGTACCGCCATCCCCGCGAGACCGGACGACGCGGCGCCGCGCAAGACGTTGAGGAGCACGGTCTCGGCCTGATCGTCGGCGGTGTGACCGACGAGCACGACGCCGGCGCCGGTCGCGACGCGCGCGGCGTCCAACGCCGCGTAGCGTGCGTCGCGCGCGCGGGCTTCGAGGTTGGAACCGTGCTCGATCTCGATCCGCGCGTTCCGAAACCCTGCGCCCAAGCTCGACGCGATCGTGCGCACCTGCTCCGCGTCGTGGTCGCTTCCCTCGCGCAGCCCGTGGTCGACGTGCACCGCCACCGGCGCGAGCGCGGCGTCGACCGCGAGCGCGAGCAACGCGACCGAGTCGGCGCCGCCGGAACACGCGACGACCACCGGCGCCGCCAGGCCGCTCGTCACGTCGGCGAACCGACCACGCCAGGGTTCGAGCGGGTCCACCGCCTCAGCGGTGGCCGACCTCATGACGCGTGCGTCGACGCGGGCAAGCCAGTCGAGCGGACGCTCGAGCTCGTCGACGGTGGGCAGGTACTCGGGACCACGCCACGCCGCGTCGATCCCCCGCGGGCCCGCTTCCCGCTCGACCGCGGCGACGAACGCCTCCCCCACCTCGTACTGGCGCATCTTCGACTCCAGGCCGACGAGCTTCTGCAGGAACGCGGCCATCCCCGTGCTCTGCCGGCGCGCCTGCAGCACACGCGCCATGCGGGCCTGGCCCGCGACGTGCTCACGGCCGAGTTGGTTCATCACCGCGTTGCCGTGGCCTTCGAGCAGCGACATCAGCGCCTGCACGTTCGCGAGCGCACCTCGCTGCTCCTCGCTGGCGAGCAGCGCGACGAGACCGCCGTCGTCGAGTGGGTTGCGGCCGCTGCGGAACTCATCGGCTGCGCGTGCGAGCGCCTGCACGAGCCGCTTCGGATCAGGATCGATCGACGACAACGCACCCTCGACCAGCGAGAGGTAATACGGCTTCATCCAGGGCACCCCGGTGAACTGCGCCCGGTGCGTCACCTCGTGGATGGCGATCCAGAGCCGGAAGTCGCGCGGCCGGAAGGCGAAGCGCTTCTCCAACGCGAGGACGTTGCCGCCCACGTAGTACACCGCATCGGCGGCGGCTTCGTCGTCGAGCACGAGCAGGTCGTACTGCCCGAGGACGCGCTGCGAGAGGTACCCGAGCAACACACCGGTCTCCGTGCCGGCGACACGACGACCGATCGGAGCCACGCGGCTCGACGCCATGCGCTCGCCCACGCGTGCGGTGAGCGGCGCGAGCAGGCTCTGCATCGACGAGACGTTGGCCGACACCCACGTCGGGCGGTCGACCACCTGAGCTCGCGCGGGTCCCGGGGGACGGAGCCCGGTGTGGGCGCTGACCAGCGCCTCGGCCTCGGCGGTGACCGCTTCGAAGTCGTCGCGCAGGGAACCGGCGAGGTAGCTGGCGGCCAGCGGTTCACGGCCGCTGAAGCGGCGAGCGACCTTCTCGGCGAGCGCCCAGTCGATCGGATCGTGGGCGGGCCCGGCCGACGGCGCTTCGGCCACCGCGGTTGCGGGGACGTGCGTCACCGGCGGCGGCCCGGAGTCACGAGGTCTCGCGACCCCGGTGCTTGGGACGGATGACGCGGACGTAGTAGCCGACCAGCGTGGCGAGCAGCCACAGCACGAGGCTCGCGGCCAGCACGAACCCGATCCAGTAGAACCACTTGAACTTCTCGTTCGCCAGCACGGGCGTCGCGGCCGCCGCGGCGGGCGAAGCGAGTGCGAGCAGCGCGACCATCGACATGGTCACGACGTAAGCGGTGCGGGCACGGACCGAGTTCACGAGCGACTCCTGGAGAACGGAACGTCGCGACCCTACCTGCCAACGGGTGTCGCAGCGCTACACGGAGCCGTCGTCTTCGACCGAGGCGGTGTCGGGCGGTAGCGACACGCCCAACGCCTCGGCGATGCGCTGCTGCAGCTCGGGCGGCACGTCGTCGCGACACTTCGTGGAGATGACCTGCCGGAGCTCGATCTCGAAGTCGAAGCCCTGGGCGCACGGCGGGCACTTCCCGAGGTGGCGCCGGATGGTCCAGCGTCGCCACACCGTGAGCTCGCCGTCGAGGTAACCGTAGACCCGGTAGATCGCCTTGTCGCAGTCCATGGTGGTGCTCTATCCCCCGCGGTACCAGCGGCTTCGGGTTCCGGTGCCGGCTCGGGTTCCGGTGCCGGCGACGTCGGGATCAGGCCGCGTTCGCGACCGAAGTCCCACAACCGCTCCTGGAGCTGCTTTCTTCCGCGATGCAGCCGACTCATGACCGTGCCGATGGGCACATCCATGATCTCGGCGATCTCCTTGTACGAGAAGCCCTCCACATCGGCGAGCAGCACCGCCATCCGGAACTGCTCGGGCAGCGCCTCCAGCGCCGCCTTCACCACCTCGTCGGGGATGCTCTCGAGCACCTCGCTCTCGGGCGTGCGGTCGGCGGCCACCGACTCGAGGCCACCCAGACGCCGGTACAGGAAGAAGTCCTCGCTGTTGTCGAGGTCGACCTCGTCCGGGCGGCGCTTCTTCGCCCGGTACGAGTTGATGAAGGTGTTGGTGAGGATCTTGTAGAGCCAGGCCTTGAGGTTCGTGCCCTCCTTGAACCCACCGAACCCGCGGTAGGCGCGCAGATACGTCTCCTGCACCAGGTCTTCGGCGTCGGAGGGGTTCCGAGTCATGCGCAGGGCTGCGGAGTACAGCGCTGACATGTACGGCATCGCGAGATCGGCGAACTGGGCCTGATCGGCCATGCGGCCAGGCTACCGGTATGGGCGCGGCGTCGTGCAGCCCGCGGCGAGCAGTTCGTCGATGCGCTCGGGAGGCTCGGGGTGCGCGAAGAAGAATCCCTGTGCGAGGTCGAAGCCGACGCGCTCGGCGCGCGCCGCCATCGCCTCGTCTTCCACCGCGAGCGCGACGAGCACGATCTCGGACGTGTGCGCGGCCTCGACGACCGCGCGGAGGCGTTCCTCGGTCTCGAGCCGGCGCACGAAGTGCGGGTCGAGCTTCACTGCGTCGAGTGGAAGCGACCGGAGCCGGGTGAAGAACTCGATCGCCCAGTCTCGGAGCGGGTCGGGCGCGACGTCGGTGGCCGCCGCCTCCGCACCCAGGTCGTCGACGATCACGTCGACACCGAGGTTGCGCAGCACCGTGAGGCGGTCACGCGTCCGCAGCCGCCGCGAGAGGACGTGGTGCTCGCCCACTTCGAACGCCAGCGACGGCGGCCCCGCGACCTCGTTGTCGTGGAGGAGCTGCTCGATGCGGTTCAGGAGGTCACGCCGATCGAGGTGGTCGTCGAACAGGTTGACGGCGACCGTGATCGGTCGATCGGGGAACGTGCGTCGCCAGGCTCCGGAGCGACGGGCCGCTTCGATCACCACCGACCAACCGATGCGCACCAACAACGAGCTGTCGTCTTCGTCGACGAGGAACTCGCCGGGTGCGAGCCGCCCACGCCCAGGATGGTCCCACCGCAACAGCGCCTCGACCTGCACGGGAGCACCCGACGCGAGGTCGAAGACCGGTTGGTAGAGACGGATCAGCTCGCCGCAGTCGAGCGCGCGTTGCAACTCCGAATCGGCGACGACCGTGGGTCGAACGCGGTTCATGGCAGCACCCTCCGTACCTGGCTGCCCATCCCGGTACGAGAGGAATCGGCCTCGGCCGCGCTCCGCTTGAGCGCCCGTGACTCCCGGTGGCTCAGGCCTGCTGCTGGTCGAGATCGGCGAGGCGACGCGCCACGGTGGCGAGCAGCTGCTGCGACAGCTCGGGCACCTCGGCGAGCAGGCCCGCGAACTCCCGCTGGCCGATGACTTCGATCGCGACCGGGGTCTTGGCCACGACGGTCGCGGTGCGGGGGCGGTGGTCGAGGAGGGCGATCTCGCCGACGTAGGCGCCGGCGCCGCGTTCGGCGACGACCTTGCCACCCTGTCGGACCTCGATCTCACCGTCGAGGACGATGATGAACTCGTGCCCGGGCTTGCCCTCCTCGGTGAGGACGGTGCCCTCGGGCTCCTCGAGGTAGGTCGCCAGCTGAGAGATCAGCTTCAGTTCCTTCTTCGACAAGCCCGAGAACAGCGGCACCTTCGCGAGCTGGTCCTCGATGCGTTCGTGGCGGTCCATGACGGTTCCCTCCTCGTACCGGGCAGCAGTCTGCCCCAAATCGCGTGGTCGCGCCCGGGAACCGTCAGGGACGGAGCGGGCAGATGCGAGCGACGGGGGTCAGGACGCGTCGATCTCGCCCTCCATCCCGCTCGGGAGGTGCAGGACGCACACGTACGTGTACTTGCCCGGCGCCGGGACCGAGTAGGTGTAGCTGCGAGCCGAGAGCGGCGGCCCCTGCTTGGCCTTCGGCGGCAGCCATCCGGTGTTGAGGTAGGTGTCCTGCGCCAGCGGCTGCGGTGATGGACCGGGCTGCGGTTGCACCACGTCGTCGGCCGTCGGGATGGTGGGCACGAGCGGGCCACCGAAGCTGGCGGTGTGCGGCGCGGCCGAGTTGTTCACGAAGGTGATCTGGTCGCCCGACTGGACCTTGCGAGGCGAGGGCGCGAACGCGAGCACGTCGGTGTGCGGGGTCGAGGCGCCCATCTCGACGGTGTAGGTGCTGGTGCCGTCCGAGTTCTTGGTGACCTTGGGTTTGGCCTTCAGGAGCTTGGCGTTGGCCGCCTCGCCCTCCTTCAGGTACTTGGCCTTCTCCTGGTTGCCGGTCTTGGTGATCTTCTGCTGCGAGTCCTGCGTGTCGCCGGTGACGGTGACGGTGCCGACCATGTTCGGGTGGAGCACGCAGTAGTAGGTGTACGTGCCCGTCTTGGCGAACGACATCGAGAACTTCTGCACCTGCGAGGTCTCACCGAGGGGGAGCACTCCCGAGTTCACGAGCGACGTGCCGTCGTAGGGCGCAGTGGCGGGGGTCGGGAACGTCAGCGACGGATCGCTCTCGGTGCTCGGCGGCACCGTGGTACCCGGCGGCACGAACGTGACCGAGTGCGGCTCGGGGCCGGCGATGTCCCACGTGACGGTGGTGCCGGTGGCGACCTTGACCTTCGCGGGGAGGAACTCGAGCACCGCGATGTTCGGGTCCTTCGGGTCGTTGACCCCCGCGAGGAGAGACACCTCGCTCGGCGCCGCGACGGCACGGGGCGCAGCGGTGACCGGACCCGCCTGCACCGGCGCGGCGAGCGCGACGAGACCGACGAGTGAAAGGGCGACCACGAACGATGCGCGCAGGCGCAGCGAACCGAACTTCACGGGACGAGACCTCCAGAGCGGTTTGAGCCCCGGGAACCTATCGCGCCCTGCGGGCGACCTCGTTCATCGGTCGGCATCGGTGACGAGCACCGCGTGCAACGACGCGAGCGTGCGGTCGGTGAGGCCCGCGTCGTGCGCCCAACCCACGGCGTCACCGTGTGTGTCGCGCACTGCGGCGAGGAACGTCTCCATCGACGACGCCTCGGCACGCCCGACGCGCTCCAACAGGGGCGTCACCGGTTCCGGGAAGTCGCCCGACGAACGGATGCGCTCCATCACGAGCACCATGCGCGCATCGGTGAGCGTGTAGTCGTGCACGATGACGTCGTCGGGAACTCCCACGAGCGACAGCACCAGCGCCGCGACCATGCCGGTGCGGTCCTTGCCGGCGGTGCAGTGGAACACCGCTGGGAGGTTGTCGCGTGTCGCGAGGTGGTCGATGACCTCGGCGAGGGTCTCGGTGCGCTCGGCCAGGCTGTCGGCGTAGTGTCGACCGAGATCGCCCTCGGCGAGCGCGGGCGGGAGCACACGTCCTGCCGCCGCGTCGCCGTGACTCAGCGGTGCGTGCAGCCACTGCATGTCGGTCTCCTGGAGCGGGCCGCGGCCCGTGCGGTCGAGCTCGACCGACGAGCGGAGGTCGATGACCGTTCGCATCCCGAGCTCGGTGAGTTGGTCGACATCGCTCGGCACGAGGTGGTGGAGCGCATCGCTGCGGAACATCACACCGGTGCGCGTCGTCCCGCCGTCGCGGGTGGGGAGCCCACCGAGGTCGCGGAAGTTGAAGGCCCCATCGAGCGGGACGAAGCGGTGGTCGTGCGCAGTCACACGCTCACCGTACGCAACCGGAGATGGCCACCGGGTGGCGAAGCGGTGATCGGTGCGGAAACCTCAGTTGATGGCGGTGAGGTTGGGCGCCACGGCGATGCTGTGGCCGTCGATGCAGATGCAGTCACGACCGGCGTCCTTGGCCGCGAAGAGCGCCCGATCGGCTCGCAGGAGCAGATCCTCGAAATCGGCGGCCACGGTCGACTCGGCGATGCCGTAGCTGGCGGTGAACGACGGCACGTCGCCGCGACGTGTGGTGCGCGCCAACTCGACTCGGACGCGCTCCATGACCTCGACTGCCTCGGCGAGGTCGACGCCCGGGAGCAGGACGGTGAATTCCTCGCCGCCGTAGCGACACAACAGATCCTCGGTGCGCACCGATTCGCGCAGCGTCTCGGCGAACACGCGCAGTGCTCGGTCCCCCGTCTCGTGGCCGTGGGCGTCGTTGAGACCCTTGAAGTGGTCGAGGTCGGCCATCACCAGGGCGTACTCGATCCCGTTCGAGTTCAGGATCCGGGCGCGGTTCTCGAAGCTGCGGCGGTTCATCAGGCCGGTCAGGCCGTCGGTCATCGCCTGCAACTGGGTCTCGGCCATGATGCGCAGCATCGCGAGCCGGTTCCCGGAGAGGTTGGCCAACACCTGCAACGACTGCACCGCTTCGTCGTCGATCGGATGGTCGACCTCGCCGGTGGCATGCACGACGCCGACGGTACGACCCATGATCGAGACCGGAACGCACACCGCCGAGAACCGGTCGACTCCGCGACCGCGCAGCAGCGGGCACGCGTCGAGCGCTTCGCTGTCGGAGAAGACCAGCGTCTGGGCCCGCCGGGCCGCGACGCACTGGTCGGGCGACAGGACCGTGCATCCCGGATTGGACTGCTCGTCGCTCTTCACGCGTACGACGCGCGCGAGGTGTGCGTGGCTGTTGTCGGCGAGGAGCAGTTCCATCGACGCCTCCGGGATCGCGATGCGGGCGGCCCGTTCGATGGTGTCGAACGCCGCGATCTCGTCCTCCGCCATCTCGAGTGCGCGACCGAGGCGCGATTCGAACTCACGCCGTCGCGCCTCGGCTTCCATCAGCCGCGCCTGCACGACGGTCTCGAGCGCAATGTCGAGTCCGCGCTTCCGCGTGAGCTCGTACAGCGCGAGGACCAACGGGAAGCCGATGGTGACGGAGATCCCGCCGACGATGAGCACCGTCGTCACCATGGCGTCGCCGGTGATCGCTCCCGTGACGAGGCCGGTGCCGATGCCGGTGACGAGCAAGATGCCGAAGAGAGCGACGACGAGACCGCGGACGCCCCGCCGCACCTCGACGCGTGCTCCCGCGAGGTCCTCCTCGGTGATCGTGTGCTGCGCGGCTTCGACCATCTGTCTGCGTCCCAAGTTCGGCGAGTCCCCCACCGGTGCTCTCCGGGATATTGGTGTCGGCCGTCTCACGGCCCACCTTGACCCGCTGGGCTCAGGCCCTTCGCGAGCCTGGCGTCCAGGCCGGCGACGGGCCGTCCCTCCATGCCCGAGACCTGGAGGGCTGCCGAGGCGGCCCGCCCTGGCGATCGAGCCGGTCCGGTGTGGTCAGGCGGACCGGGAGTCGTGCGACGCGACCGTGGCCGCCAGCGCTCGGACGTCGGCCCGGAGCAACTTGCCCACCGAGCTCCGAGGCAACTCGTCGACGAAGACGACGGACGACGGCACGACGTCTGTGGCGAGGCGGCTCCGACAGAATTCGAGCAACTCGTCCTCGCTTGCCGAGCGACCGTCGATGAGCACGACGACGGCGACACCCTCCCCCCGAAGTTCCACCACCCCTGCTTCGCGCACGGCAGGGTGCTCGGCCAGCACGCGCTCGACATCACCCGGAAAGACGATGCGCCCCGACACCTCGTAGGCGTCGGCGACGCGGTCGACGATCCACACGAAGCCGTCGTCGTCGATGCGTGCCGCGTCTCCCGTCCGCAGCCAGCCCTCGTCGTCGATGGCCGCGCGGGTCGCGTCGGGGTCGTTCCAGTAACCGGGCATCACGTTGGGTCCTTGGACCAGGAGCTCACCGGTCTCGCCAGGTGCGCACTCGGCGCCGTCGGGTCGCACGGTCCGGACGTCGACGAGCGGCGGAGGCCGACCGGCAGAGCCCATCTTGCCCAGCGCGCACTCGGGATCCAGCAGCAGCACGACGGGCGCGGCTTCCGAGAGCCCGTAGCCCTGCAAGAACGTGACTCCTCGCTGCATGAACGTGCGGATGAGGCGCTCGGGAACCGGTGCGCCTCCGGTGATGTAGCAGCGGATGCTCGACAGATCGACCGCCGGCCACCGCGGTGCACGCGTCAGAGCGTCGAGCAGGTCGGGGTTGCCGAAACCGATCGTGACCCGGTGTTCCTCGATCAACCGCAGGATCTCGTCGGGATCGGGCGCCGCGGGGATCACCACGGTGCCGCCCTTGAACAGGACCGGCAAGACGTTCACGCCGGTACCACCGGTGCGGAAGAACGGCGTGATGGCAATGGTGATGTCGTCGCCGCGGAAGTCGGTGACCGACAGGAGGTTGACCACGTTCCAGGTGATGTTGCCATGGGTCAACATCACCCCTTTCGGAGATCCGGTCGTTCCCGAGGTGTGCGGGATCATGCACACGTCGTCGACGTCGACATCGCCCACGACGCGGTCATCGTCAGCGGCGAGGAGTTGCTCGTAGTCGACGTCGGGCGTCGTGCTCGCACCGACGATCACACGCGTTCCGACGCTCGGCGCGAGCGGGATCTCGATCGCCTGCTGCTCGACGACGACGACCGCGGGCGAATACCCGGCCAACACCTCGCCGGCGAGCCTTGGATCGAGCCGGTGGTTGACCGGTGTCATCACGGCACCGAGCTGTGCGGTCGCGAACAGCACCTCGAGGAACGCCGGATGGTTGGCGCCGATCCACGCGACGCGGTCTCCCCGTTCGACGCCGAGCCCACGAAGTCCGTGGGCGAGCCGGCGAACTCGGGTCGCGAGCTCCCCGTACGTGCACTGCCACTCGCCGTGAATCAGCGCGACTCGATCACGCGAGATCCGAGCGCGCCCGTCGAACCAACCGCCGATTCCCCGGTCCCCCATGTGCGCAGACCTTTCCACACCGCGCATCTGGCATCCAGCCCTTCGTGCGCCGGGCTGGTCGGACGTCCGCACCGATCAGTGAGGCCTGACCATCACCTCAGGGAGTTCGGCGAAGGCACGGGCATGGGCGGTGACGACGACTCTGCCGGCGGAGCGCGCGGTGGCGGCGATGATCAGGTCGTGCCCCACGCGGTCGCCCTCGGGCGCGCACCGCGGCCAGCAACTCCGCGTGGACACCTGCGACATGGACGTCGTAGGCGAGGATCGGGCTCCGAGCAGGACGGCGGCCGGTTCGGGGGCTTCGAGGTGTGCAAGCGCCGACGCGGCGGTCACGATCCGTGTCACCGAGTGCGGTGTCCGGTACTCGAGCACCGCGGCGATCGTCGCCATGCTCGCTTCGAGTCCTGCGGACAACTCGGCACCGACGATCGCGAGCCGTGCCCGAGCTGCGAGCCTGTTCACCAGGAGGAATCCGCCGACGGACCGCCAGCATGAGCGCCTCCTCGAGATCGGCGCGGCTCCCGAGAACCGCACACGCGACCGGCTCGGGCCATGGCGCCACACACAACGCCGACTGCGCCGCCAGCGAGGCGCTCACACCCTGCGATGCGCTGCGGAACGTCGCGAGCACGCCGTCGCCGGTGCTCTCGACCAACCTGCCCCTCGTGGCCCTCGACCGCGCCGTGCACGATCGCGTCGTGGTACCACCCAAGGACAACGGCGGGGCGCTGACGGGCGTTGCGCGAGCTACGACAGAAAGTCCACGAGCAGCGCGTTGAGCTCGTCGGTGGCCTCGAGCTGCATCCAGTGACCCGCGCCGTCGATGCGCTCGTACCGCCAGGGCCCGTTCACGTAGGCAGCCGAGTCGAGCATCTGGCGCTCCGTGAGCGCGAGGTCGCCGCTGCTCCACACGCCGAGCGTCGGCGCAGCGATCGGGGGGAGCGCGGGCGGCGGTGCGAGCAGCGACTCCGGCCCCACATTGGCGCGGTACCAGTTGAGACCAGCGGTGAGCGCGCCCGGCCGGCGGAGGTCTGCGATCGCGGCGTCGGCATCCGGGTGGTGCGACCACTCGCGGAAGTTGCGGAAGTCATCGGCTGAGATCCACTCCTCGGCGACGCCCACGAACTGGAACAGCAGCATGTACCACGACTTCTGACGTTGCTCGATGCCGGCGCCACGGAACGCGGCCGGGTGCCCGACGGACAGCGCGACCAGTCGGTCGACCCGATCGGGCACGAAGGACGCGAGGCCCCAGGCGACCGCCGCGCCCCAGTCGTGGCCGACCACATGGGCGCGCTCGACGCCGACCGCGTCCATGACGCCGAGCACGTCGCCCACCAGGTTCGGGAGCGCGTACTCCTCGACGGCGTCGGGCGCGAACGACTCGCCCATCCCGCGCTGGTCGGGCGCGATCGTGCGAAAGCCTGCCGCGTGCAACGCCGGGAGTTGCGCACGCCACAGGCGGTGGGAGTCGGGCCAACCGTGCAACAACACGACCGCGGGCCCGTCGCCCGCCACCTCCACCTCGAAGGCGGCGCCGTTCACATCGACCTTCACTGGGTCTCCCTCCGTCGTCGCGTTCGACCCGGCACTGACGGTCAACCGCCGACGAGCGCCAACAGCTCCGACCGCGTCGGCCCCGGGAACGGCTCGGCCTCCGCGCCCAGCTCCAGCGCCCGTTCGGCGAACCCCGGTCGTGCCAGCACGTCGCTGCCACGAGCCAGCAGCGACACGATCTCGAGGTAGCCGCGCAGCAGCTCAGGATCCTTGGCCGCCGCGCCGGCCAGGGCCTGGCCGAGCAGCCACGCCGGATCGTCGGTCTCGTAGGGCTCGCCGGCGATCTGGGCCTCGATCTCCGCCAGGCGGTGCCGATCGAACTCGAGCGTGTCGCGGAAGTACGGCTCGACCGTCTCCGCGGTGGCCTCGTGCCACGCGGTCGCGAACTCCAACGCGTCAACGGGTGCGACGCGTCGCAGGGTGTCGCGCAACTCGCACGCGTGGAGCACGCCGATCGAGGCGCCACGGCCGACGGACGGATTGGTGCACGCCCACGAGTCGCCGAGCGGCACCACTCCAGTGGCGACGGGTACACCATCGACGACGAACGCACGATGACGGTCCTCGATCTTGGCCATCACGTCGACACCCGTGATCGCCTCGCCGTCGAGCCAGTGCGCGACGAGCGGGTAGCTCGCGATCGCCCGCGTCCACACCTCGGGGTCGCGAGCCCCACGTAGGGCGGAGTCACCCGCGCTCGTCACCAGGCCGACGCCCCACGTGCCGTTGTCGGCTGGCAGCGTGAGGATCGAGACCGAGTCGTACGGCATGAGACCGGGCCCGAACGCCGGCGGCAGCGAGCCGTCGGCGGAACGGAAGTAGCGGCCGTAGTAGACGAACCCGCAGTCGTCGATCTCCTCGACCGGAGGGCGGGAGTTGATGCCGGCGAGAAGGCGAGGGAGCGCGGAGCGGCGCCCACCGGCGTCGACCACGAGATCGACGCGCACCTCCTCTCCGTCGTCGGTCACCACGCCGACGACGTGCGGGACACCGTCGGTTCGCTCCTCCGCGACGAGCAACTCCGTCACCGCGACGCCGCGTTGCACCTCCACACCCGGCGTGCGCGCCGTCACGCGCGCGACCGCCGCCTCCACCATCGGCCGACGTCCGGTCAGCACGGTGAAGCGCGCATCGTCGTCGCGCAGACCACCGCTCATCTCGACGGGCATCTGCTCGAAGGGGTTCAACCTGAGCGCGCCGTCGGAGTCGAGCTCCGCGGCGACGGCCGGGAGTTCCGATTCCACGATGTCGCGAAAGCGCGGGAGGAAGTAGTGCAGCATCCGGAACTGGTTCACTCCGCGGCGCGGCCATGACTCCCACGCCTCGGTCGCGTCGGCGGCAGGCGGCGCGGGGTCACGCTCCAACACTCGGACACGGTGCCCGTCGGCCGCGAGCAACATCGCCGCGGCTTGACCGGTGAGACCACCGCCGATGATCGCGACCTCTGCCATCGCCACTCGCTCCTGTCGCCCGGGCCCTCCCGGACCGAGGATAACTGGGGCGCGCACGCCGTCCTTCGACGTGGCGACCACCCCGATGCGGGTGCCCCATGGAGAACGGAAGCACAGCATTGGGAGCGCGAGCGTCGCCTACGACACGTTGCCGACCGCGACCGAGCGCAGCCACGGCAGCCGAGACGGCGTGATGGGCCTCGACGGGCGTCAGAAGTCGGTGCGGTAGAGCTCGTCGTAGTGGGCGTACCCGGGCGCGCCGTCGACGAGCTCGAGCAGACGGGCGGCCCACGCCTGCGTCTCGGGCCGGTCGTTGTTGCGGCTCGCCTCGTCGGCCGCCGACACGTCGGGGTCGACGACACCGAAGTCGGCGATGATCAGGTACTGATCGGGATGTTCGCGGTCGGCCAGGAGGCGCGTGCCCATGTATCCCATGATGTCGGTCGAGGCCTGGTCTCGATCCCACTGCTCGAGCAGCTCGATGATCGGCGCCGGGTCACCGCAGCGCACGGCGATCGTCTGACTGAAGTTCTGGTTCATGGAAGGCCCCCTCGTCGTCGCGCGTGTGATGCTACGGGCGCGGCACCCTGCGGCCGCCGTGTACGACGTGAGGAGCACCCTCGATGTCCGAACCGATCCCCACCTGGGGTGCGTGGGACGACGCGACCCGCAACGATCCGTACCCCCTGTTCGAGTCGATGCGAGCCAGGTGCCCGGTGCAACACGTGCGCCTCGCCGACGGTCACGACGCATGGCTCGTCCTCGGTCACGAAGCAGCACAGCGTGCGCTCAAGGACAGCCGGCTCTCGAAGGACATCGTCGCAGCCCTCGACGAAGATCCCGACGTGGTGGACCCCGGGCTGCCCGGGCCCGCGCTCGCGCGACACATGATGAACCTCGATCCTCCCGACCACACGCGTCTACGTCGGCTGGTGTCTCGGGCCTTCGTGCCGACACGAATCGCCGCGCTCGAACCGTCGATCGAGCGAATCGCCGACGAGCTGCTCGACCACCTCGTCGCGACAGGACCCGGCTCGGTCGTCGATCTGGTCGCAGGATTCGCGTACCCGCTGCCGTTCGGGGTGATCTGCGAGCTGCTCGGTGTGCCCGACGACGACCGACCTCGTCTGCGCCAGGCCTTCCGGACGCTGTTCCAACCGTGGACCGGTGCACCCCCGCCCGAGGCGGTCGCCGCGTCCGACCTGATCGTCGCGACGCTGCGGCACGTCGTCGCCACGCATCGGGAGACCGAGCAGGACGATCTCGTCGGCGTGCTCGTCTCGGCGAGCGATGACGACGACCGACTCACCGAACAAGAGCTGCTCGGCAGCCTGTTCCAGCTGATCGTCGCCGGTCACGACACGACCACCAGCCTGATCGGCAACGGTGTCGTCGACCTGCTCGCCCATCCCGATCAGTGGCAGATCTTGCGCGACGACCCGAGCCGGATGCCGGATGCGATCGAGGAGCTCATCCGGTTCACCGCGCCGGTGCCCCACGCCACGTTCCGGGTCACGACCGAAGCCGTGGAGCTCGCGGGCGTGGAGATCCCGGCTCGTGAGCAGGTCCTGATCTGCCTCGGTGCCGCCAACCACGACCCCGGCGTGTTCGACGACCCCACGGTGCTCGACATCGGCCGGGAACCGCATGCGCACCTCGGGTTCGGCCACGGCATCCACTTCTGCCTCGGCGCGCCGCTGGCGCGCCTCGAAGCGCGCGTCGCGTTCACCGCGCTGCTCCGACGCTTTCCGAACCTCACCCTCGCCGTCGACCGTCGCGACCTGCGGTGGACGCACGGCGACGGGCTCGTGCTCCGTGGGCTCGACACCCTTCCCGTTCGCCTCGGTCGCGCGTCCTGAACGAGCGCGGCAGCACGACCTGGTATCCCGAGCTCAGCCAGGCGCCAGGGCGGACCGGAGCGCATCGACCGGTGTCGCCTCGGGGTAGATCGCGTCGAGCTCGGCCTTCAGCATCGGATCTGCGACTCGATCGACGTCGAACCGAAGCGACGAGCCCCTGGCGACGAAGTCGTCGTTGAACGTGTCGGCGACATCCTGCATCGACAGCGTGTTCGCCATGCGTTCGTTGCGCTCGGCCATCGTCGAGAAGACGTCGGCCTTCCACAGCACGCTCACCCGGAGCGCGTCGAGCGGCGCGCGAAGCACCAGTTCTCCGCGGTCGGTGATCATCCAGTCGAGCGTCTCGTCCCCGGCAGGCGCGAGCTCGGCGCGCGGCGTGACGCGAACAGTCCCCTGCTCGAAGGGGCCGATCGGGCCGACTTGGTGGAACATCCCGTGGTTGTCGCCGATCAAGGCGGTGTTGGCCATCGCGCCCACATGGTGCTCGGGCGGGCTCTCGGGTCCGTGGGGCCAGTAGAAGAGGCCGCCACCCTCGACGTCGTTCATCCACCAGATCGCGGTCGCCTGCATGATCTCGTGGTCGTCGAACAGCCCGGACCACAACATGGCGCGGAGCAGCCACATGGGCGTGTTGGTGCGATCGCGCCCGTGAAACCGCGGGTTGTCGGTGTGGGCCGGGCCACCGTCGGCGATCGAGGTCATCACGTTCACGTACACGCTCTTCGGCTCGATCACCTCGGCGTCGTAGAACTGCTTCGCCGCCTCGATGTAGGCCGGATGCCGGAGGAACAGGTCGGAACCCTCGGCCGCGAACGTGTCGTGCACCCAGTCCTTCTGAAACCACATCGGGCGGGTGCGCGCGTCCGGGTCGGCGCCCGGGTTGTACCAACCCCCGAGCGGGTTGTACGGCGCCTGCGACTCCAAGAGGCTGACCACCGCAGCGAGATCAGCGATGACGTCGTGCATCAGGACTGGCGGCTTCGAGTACCGGATCCCCATCGCTTCCCCCATGAGGTTCGCCAGAGCATGACACGCTCCCTGCGCGAGCGCACCCGGCGTGCGACGACCTGGACGGTCGCCTGCCGTGCGGTCACTCGTCCGAGTAGGGCCTTCCTCCATGCGCGAGAGGTCGGCCCACCCGCGCTCCTCAGGGACGAACGCCCTCCTCGAGGCGGTCGACCGTCTCGATGTACTCCTCGACCAGCTGGTACATGACGTCGCGCACGGAGTGGACCTCGTTCATCCGCCCGACGATCTGACCGACCGGCGCGAACTGGAGGTCCTTGCGACCCGAGCGCGCGATCCGGGCATTGGCTTCCGACGTGAGGATGTTCTGCAGCGGCATGCCGAGGGGGCCCGGGCCGTCGGGGTCGGTCCACGCATCGGTCCAGGTGTTGCGGAGCATCCGCGCCGGCTTGCCGGTGTAGCAGCGCGAACGGACGGTGTCGGCCGACGTTGCCTCGAGGTACGCCCCGAGCACTGCCGGACTCGAGCCGCTCTCGGCGGTGGTGAGCCACAGCGATCCCAGCCACACCCCCTGGGCGCCGAGCGCGAGCGCGGCTGCGATCTGACGTCCGGTGCCGATGCCGCCGGCCGCGAGCACCGGTGCGGGCGCGACCGCGTCGACCACCTCGGGCACCAGCACCATGGTCGAGATCTCGCCGGTGTGACCGCCCGCTTCGTAACCCTGCGCGACGACGATGTCGACGCCGTTGGTGACGTGACGCTGCGCGTGCACCGCCTTGCCCGCGAGCGCTGCGACCTTCACCCCGTGCGCGTGGGCCTGGTCGATGACGTCCTTCGGCGGAGATCCGAGCGCGTTCGCGATCAACGCGATCGGGTGCGCCAGCGCGATCTCGACCTGGCGGTGCGCGACCTCGTCGGTCCAGCCGAGCACCCCGCCCGCCTTCTCCCCCTCGGGCAGGGGCGGCAGCTCGAAGCGTTCCATGAGCTCGTCGACGTAGCGCCAGTGGTTGGCGTCGATCATCGATCGGATCTGTTCGAGCAGTTCCGCCGGGTCACCGCCGTGCACGTCGACCGATTTCTGGGGCATCACGGTGTCGACGCCGTAGGGCTTGCCGTCGACGTGCTCGTCGATCCAGTCGAGCTCGACCTCCAGCTGCTCGGGGCTGAAGCCCACGGCGCCGAGCACCCCGAGCCCCCCGGCCTTGCTGACCGCAGCCACGACGTCACGACAGTGCGTGAAGGCGAAGATCGGATACTCGACGCCGAACTGGTCACACAGCGGGGTACGCATCGCAACCTCCTCCTCGTTGTCTTCGTGAGCTCGTGAGCTCGTGAGCTCGTGAGCTCGTGAGCTCGTGACGATGGCCACGCGTGGTCGCTGGGAACGCCACCGTTGCCCGAGACACTCCCACAAACGGATCGAGTCCTCACGATGAGGTTCCGATCCCTCGTCGTACAGCCCCGTCCCGATCAAGTCTTCGGCACCGATTGCCGATGTCTCCCCTGCAGCAGACCGCGCCGCGAAACAAGGGAACGATGCACCTCCGCGCCAGCTCGCCGCTCTCGTCAGTCCCGACCGCGCCCGGGCGCGACACGCGCGAGGTGTGACATGGAACGCCGTCTCGCGTTCGCCTGGTCGAGCGCAGTCGTGGGTGTCGCCGTGAGCGGAGTGATCACGGTGGCGGCGGTCACCGGCTCGCCGTTCCTGGGTTTCGGGCCCGACGAAGCTCCGACCCGAGACCGGGCGTCGACGAGCGCGAGTGCACGCGCCGACGAGTACGTCATCATCCATCGCCCGGGATCGCCACCGACGGGCGAACACTCCGGCGGCGACGGCACCTCACCCACCGACACCGTCGCATCGCGTCGCGGAGCGAGCGCCGCGGTGGCGCCGACACCCGTGCCTGCGAGTCGGTCTGCGACTGCGAACCCGAGCACTCCCGTGGCCACCGCCCCGAGCCCGGCGCCGACCAGCCCCCCGCCCACGACGGCGAGCCCACCGACGACGACGGCGAGCCCACCGACGACGGTGCCCGGCCAAGTGCTGTACGTCGGGGACCTCCCGCCCGGGTGGGAAGTTCCGAGCGGCTGGCCCGCGGACAAGCCCCTGCCGCCCGTTCCGCCGGGCTGCGTCCTCGGGCACCTCGAGGACAACCTGAAGTGGAACTGCCAGCACTGAGTTCTCGCGCATGAGGACGCGCCGAGGCGCGTCCTCATGTCACCAGCGCGTCGAACCCTCGTCAGACCATGGCTTCGGCGAGGAGATCGGTGATCGCCACGTCGGCGTCGTCCTTCGGTCGCGACAGGAAGACATCGACGTGATACCAGCCTTCTGCTTCCTTCCCGGAGGGATCGACGCCTCGCGCCGCGAGCTCGCCGAGCGCGAATTCACGCTCGGCGTCGTCGGCGAAGCGGCGCTGCGCGAACGTCACGTCGGGGAGCCGCTCGGTGACGAGCCCGTGCCGCGCCAGGCAGTCCGCGACCGGCGCGTACGGGACCGTGCGCAGGCACAGGCTCGCAACCCATGGTTTGGCGGCGTCGCCGATCGACTCGAAGATGTGATCGAACGTGCGCTCGGTGATGTAGCCGATGCCGCCGGTCACGGTGATCAGATCAGCCTCCGCCAGCTGCTCACCGAGCTCGGCAGATGGCGGTGCCGTCTCCAGGTTCTCCGAGTAGCCCGCGTCGAGCACGCCCGCGCGCACGGCGTACTCGACCGCCGGGGCGGCAGCATCGATGCCGACGACGCGCGGCGACTGGTCGTAACGGCAGGATGCGAAGAACTCCTGGTCCGCGTCGGCGAGCGCGTCAGAAGTCAGTCGAGCGCACTCAGGTTCGCGGTAGCGACGGTAGAGGTCGTCGAGGTTGATGTCGTGCTTCAGGAGCGCCGCGTTCACCCCGTACGAACTGCACAGGTCGACCACGGTCGGTTGGTCGGCATCGAGCGCGTCCAACACCGCCGAGAACACGCGCTCGCCGTGCTGTGGGACTTCGTAGTCGAGCGCTCCCAGCCCTCGGAAGTACGCCCGGGGATCCGGCTGCACGTAGAGATCGTCAAAATTCTGCTTCCCGTTCGACCGCGTCGCCGTGCTCACCGTAGATCCCCTCGCCAGTCGTCACCGCCGACGATCGTCGACCGGTCGCGCGAAACCGAGGTCCCGCGCGCTCGCACGCTTCCAGTCGCTCGTTGTGGTTGCGTGACGCGCACGTTGTGAACGTGCGCGGATCGCACGGAGGTCACAGGGGCGAGCCGTCAAGACACGCGAGGCGCCACGCGCGACACGACCCGGCACTCGGCCGGGTCTTGCGGCGTAAGAGTGGAGCCGGAGAAGGGACTCGAACCCTTGGCCTGCTCATTACGAGTGAGCTGCTCTGCCGTCTGAGCTACTCCGGCGCGGCGGCGAGTGTATCGGCTGGGCCTCAGCCGCCCCGAAGGCGTTCTGCTCCACGGCCGGCCGGTGGCAGGTGGAGGAGGAGGCGCTCGACGAGCAGGGTCTCGTTCGGGTTGAACTCGGCGATGGCCTGGCGGGCGTCTCGGCACGCGTCGAGCGCGGCCGACGCGGCGCGCGCGTTCACGGCCAGCACCTCGCGATCGGTGTTCAGCCGCTCCTCGGCCGAACCTGCGAGCGCGTCGCGGTAGACGGTCTCGAGCGCAGTGATGCCTTCGACGAGCGCATCGATGCGTGCCCGGCGGTGCGCCCGCTTGTGACGCTCTTCGAGCCGTCTGAGTTGCGCGCGACGCGTTCGTTCCGGGTACCCCGCGGCTTCGAGCTCGACACCGAGCTGCTCGGTCTCCGAGGCCTGCGCCTCCTCGAGCCCGGAGAGCGCGGTCTGCAACGCGCCCTGCACGAGCTCAGCCTGCGTCGCCACCGCGCCACCGGTGCCGTCGATCGACTCGGCGGCGGTGACGAATGCGTCGCGCACGGGGCCGATCCGACCGTTGAGCGCGCGGGCGCGATCGATGCGACCACCGGCGAGTCGCGCCAAGAGGTCGGCGCGCTCGGCCGGGAGGCCATCGGCGGCGAGTGCGGCGGCCACCGCGTCAGCACCGAGGTACGCGAAGTCGACGCGCTGGCAGCGCGAACGGATGGTGGGCAGGAGCTGGTCGGCGCCCGAGGTGACGAGGATGATCACCGCGCGCGGTGGCGGCTCCTCGAGGGTCTTGAGCAACTTGTTGGCGGCGGCTTCGTTGAGCCGGAGGCGTTCGGCGTCGAAGAGCATCACGACCTTGCGCTCGCCCTCGATCGGGCTGCGCGACACCTCCTCGACCACGGCCTGCGCGTCCTCGATGCGGATCTGCGTGGCGGGCGGGTCGATCTCGACCACGTCGGGATGCACACCGCGGAGTACGAGGTCCCACGAGCGGTCGTCGGTGTCGGTGGTGATCAGCGCAGCGGCGAAGCAGCGGGCGGCTTCCTCGACTCCGCTGCCCCGGGGACCGACGAGGAGGTAGGCATGCACCGGTCGGCTCGCGGCGCGCTGCAACTGCACCACCGCGCGCTCCTGCCCGGGGATCCGGGCCCAATGGTCGGTCGCCACCATGCCCGTCATCCTGCCAGGAGTGGCGCCACGGCGCGGCGGACGTGCTCGGCCACGTCGTCCACGTTGCCGTCGGCGTCGATCACGATCCACTCGCGCGACGGCGCGAGGTCGCGGTACGCCGCGCGCACCGACGCATGGAACGTGCTCCCCTCGCGCTCGAGCCGATCGCTCTCCTCGGCGCGGCTCTCGTGATCGAGCCGCGCGTCGGCAACGGCGTCGGACACGTCGAGGAGCACCACCACATCGGGCGTGAGGCCTCCGGTGGCGACCGAGCTCAACTGGTCGACCACATCGACACCGAGTCCGCGCACGACGCCCTGATAGACGAGCGACGACGGCACGTAGCGATCGCACACCACCCAGTCACCGCGCGCGAGCGCGGGCTCGATCTCGCTGGTCACGTGTTGGGCCCGGTCGGCCGCCATCAACAGCGCCTCCGCAACCGGGGTGACGGGCACGGGACCGTGCAGCAGCACCTCGCGCAGCACTGCGCCGACCGCACCGGCACCGGGTTCGAAGGTCTCGACGACAGTGATGCGCTGGGTGCGCAACCACTGCGCGAGTCGGGCTGCCTGCGTGCTCTTCCCGCTGCCGTCGCCACCTTCGAGGACGACGAACCTGCCCCGGGTGACGGGCTGGTTCACGGGGCGGCTCCGGCGTCGGGTTCTTCCTCGTCGTCGACATCGTCGATGTCGTCGACTTCGGGGTCCGCAATCGGCGATGGCTCGATCAGCCCGAGCGGGCGGAACTCGAGCGGCCCGTCCTCGGGCACCGCCGGTCGGCCCTCCTCGGCGGCGATGCGTTCGGCCTTGCGGATGGAATGCCACGCGAAGAACCCGGCGACGAACGTGATGATCCCACCGCCCCACAGCGCGATGCGCACGCCGGGCAACGTGTAGGAGTAGGGGCCGAGCGACAGCGACTGATCGCTGCCCATGACCGCTTGCGTCACCCAGTCCCAGAAGTCGGCCCACAGCGGCGAGATCGTGAGCGAGATCAGGAGGCAGAGGCGCACGACCGTGTAGAGGGTTGCGAAGGTGCGCCCGCGCAATTCGTCGGGCACGCTCTCTTGCAGCACGGTGAAGCCGGTGACGTAGGTGGTCCCCGCGCACGCTCCCACGCAGCCGATCATCAGCGCCGCGGGCGCGAGCGCGGAGAACGATGCCGCCAGGACGAGGAACCCGCCGGTGCCGATCACCGCGAAACAGAAGACCGTGATGCGGGGCAGCCGGCCCTGCAGCCACAGCAGCGTGATCACACCGAAGGCGGCGCCGAAACCGAGCGCGGTCATGAGCACACCGAACGCGGCGGCCCCGCCATCGAGCACTTCTTGGGCGAAGCTCGGGCCGAGCGGGATCATGGCGCCCGCGCCGATGAGCCCGACGCCGAGGCCGAGCATGACCCCGCGGATCATCGCGTGCTGGCCGACGAACTGCAGACCTTCCTTGATCTCGCGGAAGGTCTCGGTCCAGTCGATGCGCTTGTCGCCTTCGCGCTTCTCACGGCGCGGAATCGGGAGTCGGTAGACGATGATCGCCGACGCGAGGAACGTCATCGCGTCGACGATGAGCGCGAGCGCCTCCTGGTCGACCTTGAACGACGAGATGATGCCGAAGTCGCCGATGACGGTGGCGACGCCCGCGAGCAGCGAGAAGATGATCGCGGCGATCGGGAACGTGCCGTAGCTCGCGGCGAGCGACAGCGAGTTGGCCGACGACAGGTGCTCCTCGTCGACGATGTTCGGGACCGTCGCCGCCTGCGCCGGACCCCACATGAGGGTGAGGATCTCGAGGCCGAGCGAGATGAGCAGCAGACCGCCGAGGTTGTCGACGAACGGGAGCAGCAGGAGAAGGCTCGCCCGACCGACGTCGCACAGCACCATCACCTTGCGGCGGTCGAAGCGGTCGATGATGACGCCGCCGACGGTGCCGAGCAGGAAGCCCGGCAGCACTCGCGTCGTCATGACCAGGCTGACCGCGGCGCCCGAGTTGTCGGACACGCGCGCGGCGATCGCGAGGATGGCGATGAGGCCGATCCAATCGCCGAGACTCGAGACGACCTGCGCGGTCCAGAGTCGGAAGAAGGTCTTGCTGCCGAACACGCGCCACGGCGCGTCGGGCATCGGCGGCTCCGACGCATCGGAGGGGATGAACGGCGCCTCGCGCTGAGGCTGCTCGTCGGTCATCCGCGCCTACGACCCGGGAGCGGGGCCCGGAGCGGGCGGCGTGATCGCCTTCCTCGTCGCCCGCTTGGCGGGCGCCTTCTTGGCCGTCGTCTTCTTGGCCGTCGACTTCTTCGCGGTCGACTTCTTCGCGGTCGACTTCTTCGCTGCGCTCTTCTTGGCCGCCGCCTTCTTGGTGGGGCCGCGCGCGGCGCGTTCGGCGAGCAGCTCGACCGCTTCGCTCATCGTGACCGCCTCGGGCTGGATCCCGCGCGGCACGGTGGCGTTGGTGGTGCCGTCGGTGATGTAGGGGCCGAAACGACCGTCGAGCACGCGCACCGGCGCGCCACTCTCGGGGTGTGGACCGAGGTCGGCGATCGGAGGCTTCGCCACTCGACCCCGCCGTTGTTTGGGCTGGGCGAAGATCGCCTGCGCCTCGGCGAGTGTCACCGAGAAGAGCTGATCTTCCGATGCGAGGCTGCGGCTGTCGGTGCCCTTCTTGATGTACGGCCCGTAGCGGCCGTTCTGCGCAGTGATCTCCTCGCCGTCGGTGTCGACGCCGACGACACGCGGGAGCGAGAGCAGCTGCAGCGCCTCGTCGAGCGTGACCGTGTCGGGCTCCATCGTCGCGAACAAGGAAGCACGCGGCGGCTTGTCCTTGGAGCCCGGTTCCTGCTCCCCGAGCTGGACGAACGGGCCGAAACGACCGTTGAGCACGAGCACCGTGAGACCCGTCGCGGGATCGGCGCCGAGGTCACGAGGCCCGCCGCCGCCCTTGGCGAGGAGCTCTTCGGCCTTGTCCGGCGTGAGCTCGTCGGGCGCGAGGTCGACGGGGATGGGCGCCTTCTCCTCTCCGCGCTCGATGCGCGCGCCGTTGGGCCACACGCGCACGGTGAGCTCGTTGCCTTGGACGTCGGCGCCGATGTGCACCGCGTTCACCTCGGCCATGTCGATCTGCGCGAGCCGTTCGTCGGACACGAGCTCGCGCAATCCGGCCTGGCCGTTGCCGAAGTAGAAGGCATCGAGCCACTTCTCGGCTTCGCCCTCGCCGCGCGCCACGGCGTCGAGCGCCTCTTCCATGGTGGCGGTGAAGTCGTAGTCGATGAGGTGCGCGAAGTGGCGCTCGAGCAGCTGCACCTTCGCGAACGCCTTCCACGTGGGGACGAGCGCGGTGCCCTTCTTGAACACGTAGTCGCGGGCGAGGATCGTCTCGATCACCGACACGTAGGTCGACGGTCGGCCGATGCCGCGCTCTTCCAGCTCCTTCACCAGCGACGCCTCGGTGAAGCGCGCCGGCGGCTGCGTGGTGTGACCGGCCGGACGCAGCTCCGCGCACCGCACCGACTGCTGCTCGTCGAGCGGTGGCAGCAGCGTCTCGCGGTCTTCGAGCTCGGCCTCGGGGTCGTCGGCGCCTTCGACGTAGGCGCGGAGGTAACCGGCGAACTCGATGGTGCGGCCGCTCGCTTGGAACACCACCGCTTCACCCGCGCTCGACGTCGCTCCGAGCTTCAGCGTGACTCGACGGATGCGTGCGTCGGCCATCTGCGACGCGACGGTGCGCTTCCAGATGAGGTCGTAGAGACGCCGCTCGTCGCTCGAACGCAGTTCGCGGTCGGCGTCGTCGGGTGTGCGCATCTGGTCGCCCGCGGGACGAATGGCTTCGTGCGCCTCCTGTGCGTTCTTCACCTTGCTGCGGTACTCGCGCGGCTGCTCCGGGAGGAAGTCGTCGCCGTAGAGGCTGGCGATCTGCCGACGCGCCGCGCTCACGGCCTGCTCCGACAGCGTGGTGCTGTCGGTACGCATGTAGGTGATGAGGCCGCGCTCGTAGAGGCCCTGGGCGATGCTCATCGTGCGGCCGGCGCTGAAGCCGAGCTTGCGGCCCGCCTCTTGTTGGAGCGTCGACGTGATGAACGGCGCCTTCGGCTTCTCGGTGAAGGTGCGGGTCTCCACTGACGTGACGGTGAAGTCGGCGTCGTCGAGACGGCTCGCGAGCCCGACCGCGCCGGCTTCGTCGAGGAGCGCGACGTTCGCGTCGGCGGCCAGTTGCCCGGTGTCGGCGTCGAAGTCGCGACCGAGCGCGAGGCGACGGCCGTCGAGTTGCACGAGCGTGGCCGGGAACGACTGCTCGTGCGCGTCGAACGTGCCTTCGATGTCCCAGTAGGTGCCGTTGCGGAACGCCATGCGCGCCCGCTCACGGTCGACGACGAGTCGCGTCGCGACGCTCTGCACGCGTCCGACCGACGTGCCGCGTCCGATGCGGCGGAACGCGACGTTCGACACCTCATAGCCGACGAGACGGTCGAGGATGCGACGACCCTCCTGCGCCTCGACCAACTTCATGTCGAGGTCGCGCCAATTCTCGATCGCGTCGGCGATCGCCTCGTTGGTGATCTCGTGGAACACCATCCGCTTGACCGGCACGTTCGGCTTCAGCACCTCGAGGAGATGCCACGAGATCGCCTCACCCTCGCGGTCTTCGTCGGTCGCGAGGTAGAGCTCGCTCGCGCCCTTGAGCGCGGCCTTGAGGTCGGCGACGACATGCTTCTTGTTGTCGGGGACCACGTAGACCGGACGGAAGTGATCGTCGACGTCGATGCCGAGTCGGCGCACCTGCGGCTTGGTGACGCTCTTGGGGGCCTGCTTCGCACCCTGAGGGAGGTCGCGGATGTGCCCGACGCTGGGCATCACCGTGTAGTGATCGCGACCGAGGAAGCCGGCGATGGTCTCGGCTTTCGCTTTCGATTCGACGATCACGAGCGGTTTTGCCACGGGAGGGTCCTGCAGATCTTTCGTGGGGTGGCCGTCCAGTGTGGTCGGCGAGGGGGGACGGTAGGCGTATCGGCGCCGGAGAGTGGTGTGGCGAGCCGCCCCTGTCAACTCCGGGTCGTTCCGAGGGGCGACGGGTGGGGCCGTCTATCCTGCGCGATCGTGCACGTGCTCTCGACCATTCTCGCGCTCAGCCTGGATCCGAAGACGATCCTCAACGACCTGAGCCCGTACGGCGAGATCGGCTTGATGCTCATCATCTTCGCCGAGACGGGACTGCTCGTCGGCTTCTTCCTCCCCGGCGACTCGCTCCTGTTCACCGCCGGGATCCTCGCGAACCAGGGCAAGTTGAACCTGGCCGCCATCCTGATCGGGTGCTTCGCTGCGGCCGTCATCGGCGACCAGGTGGGGTTCACCATCGGCCAGAAGACGGGACCCGCGCTGTTGCGCCGTCCCGATTCGAGGTTCTTCAAACGGGAGTTCATCGACCGCACCGAGGCCTTCTTCGACCAACACGGCGCCAAGACGATCGTTCTCGCGCGGTTCGTGCCGATCGTGCGCACGTTCGCGCCGGTCGTCGCCGGCATCGGGAAGATGTCTCGACGGACGTTCTTCAGCTTCAACGTCGTCGGCGGGTTCGTGTGGACGTTCGGAGTGATCCTGGCGGGCTACGCGCTCGCCGATGCCATCGGCGACTCCATCGACAAGTACCTCTACCCGTTGATCGCGGTGGTCATCATCGTGTCGCTGATCCCGCCGTTCATCGAGTGGCGCAAGGCCAAGAAGCACAAGGCGGTCCACTTCACCGAGGCCCAAGCCGAAGCCGAAGCCGCCGCCCTCCACGAAATCGTCGAAGAAGACTGACCCTCGCCCCAACGAGGTTGCGTCACCTGACCGCGTATAACGCGGCTGAGTGACGCAACCTGTTGGCTGTCACACCCGGGTTGTTGAATCCGGCGATGACCAGTCGCGCTGACGACCTCCTCGCCGAACTCGCCGCGACGCAGTACGGGATCTTCACCGCCCATCACCTCACAGAGCTGGCGTTCTCCGAAGACGCCAGGCACGTTCGCCTCAGCACCGGGCGCTGGGAACTCCTCTACGAGGAGGTGTACCGAATGGGCGGTGCTCCCCCGACGTGGCGCGGTGACCTGCTGGCGGCATGCTGGGCGGCCGGTGCGACCGCACTCGCGTCCCATCCCTCGGCCGCGCAGCTCTGGGAATTGCCCTCGGGCAGGATCGACCTGATCGAGATCACTTGTGATCGCTGGCGCAGATCACGCCACGCCGGCCTCGTCGTGCACGAGAGCCTCAAGATCGACGACGAAGATCGCGCCGTGCGCTACGGCATCCCGTGCACCGCTGCGGCGCGCACGCTCTTCGACCTCGCTCGGAAGACGAGTCCGGGCATGCTCGATGCGAACATCGACAACGCCCTACGTCGCGAACTCGTCACTCTGGACGAGCTGAGGCACACCGTGTCGAGACTCGCCACGAAGGGTCGCCCCGGCGGACGACGATTCCGACTGGCGATCGAGGCCCGTTCAGAGGTCTCTGCGCTCCCGGAGAGCGTGCCCGAGCGGCTGCTCGCCGACATGCTCGTCCGCCATGGGCTTCCAGCACCGGTGCACCAATACGTGGTTCGAGACACTGCCGGTGCGTTCGTCGCACGGGTCGACCTGGCGTACCCGGAGTGGATGATCGTGATCGAGTACGACAGCGTCGAGCATCACACCGGCACGGCAGCGCACATCCGCGACAGCGCGCGTCGGGATGCCATCGGCGACCTGGACTACGCCGTGCTCACCGCGACGAAGGCCGACTTGAAGGACCGAGGTGAGCGGCTCGCGACTCTGATCAGGCGCCGTCGAGCACGCGCGGCCTGACCGTCCAAACGCGACGTTGCGTCACTCAACCGCGTTATACGCGGTCAGGTGACGCAACCTCACGTGGGAGCGTGGCTATTCGCCGGCGGAGGCGCCTTCGGGGCGGCCGTGCTCGGCCATGGCCGCGGCGACGATCTCGGACTCCTCGCCGAAGCCGCCGCTCTTGCGCTTCGAGAAGAGCACCGCACCGATGAGCACGACGAGGCAGACGCCGGCGATGAGGTACCGGACGTCGTCGTTGCGCAGGCTGATCATCGCCGGCAGGACGAGCAGCGACACCAGGTTCATCACCTTGATGAGCGGGTTCAGCGCGGGGCCGGCGGTGTCCTTGAACGGGTCACCGACGGTGTCACCGATGACGGCCGCCTTGTGGGCCTCGGAGCCCTTGCCGCCTTCGTTGCCGTCCTCGATGTACTTCTTGGCGTTGTCCCACGCACCACCCGCGTTGCTCAGGTAGTTGGCCATGAGCTGGCCGGTGAGGATCACACCGGCGAGGAAAGCGCCCAGCGCGTAGAAGTTGATGCCGAAGCCGATGATCAGCGGGGTGAGCACGGCGAGCAGCGCCGGCGTGGCGAGCTCCCGCAGCGAGGCCGCGGTGCAGATGTCGATGACCGGGCCGTAGTCGGGCTTCTTGGTGCCCGCCATGATCCCGCCGTCGGCGAACTGGCTGCGCACCTCCTGCACGACCACGCCCGCGGTGCGGCCGACGGCGCGGATGGCGAGCGCCGAGAAGAGGAACGAGACCGAGCCACCGACGAGCAGACCGATGAACACCCGGGGATTGGCCAGGTTGATCTGCGTGAGGAAGTTGTTGAACAGCGCGTTGCCGGTGATGCCCTTGAGCGGCTCGAGCTCCCCACCGATCGTCTCGACGTAAGAGGCGAAGAGCGCCACCGACGCGATGACGGCGGAGCCGATCGCGAAGCCCTTGGTGACGGCCTTGGTGGTGTTGCCCACCGCGTCGAGGCTCACCATGATCCGCTCGGGCTCGCCCTCGAACTCGCCCGACATCTCGGCGATGCCCGCGGCGTTGTCGGCGACGGGACCGAAGGTGTCCTCGGACACGATCACGCCGGTGGTGGCGAGCATGCCCATACCGGTGAGGGCGACCATGTAGAAGGTGAACTGGATGTTCCCGTCGCCCAGCCAGATGCCGACGCCGAGCGCCAGGCAGATGCAGATGATGGCGTACACGCTCGACTCCAGGCCGGAGCTCGTACCCGAGAGCACGACGGTGGCGGGACCGGTGCGGGTCGCCTCGGCGATCTCGCGGACCGGTGCGGTCTCGGTCGAGGTGAAGTACTCGGTGAGTCGGCTGAGCGCCTGCGCGAGCACGAGGCCCGTGATGACGGCGCCGAAGCACTTCCACCCGGCGTCGAACTTGTCGTTGCCGACGTAGCCGAAGGCGACGACCGCGGTGCCGACCACGGTCAGCAGACCGGCGGTGATGAACCCGCGGTTGATGGGTGCCATCGCCGACTTGTCCTTGTCGGTGGCCCGCACCGCGAACACGCCGCAGATCGACGCGAGGACACCGATGGCACGGGCGGCGAGCGGGAAGATGAGCCCGAGCGCGGGGTTGAGCCCGATCGACTGGAAGGCTGCCACCCCGAGGATGATCGAGGCGACGAGCGTGACCTCGTAGCTCTCGAAGAGGTCGGCCGCCATGCCGGCGCAGTCACCGACGTTGTCGCCGACGTTGTCGGCGATGGTGGCCGGGTTGCGGGGGTCGTCTTCGGGGATGCCCGCTTCGACCTTGCCCACGAGGTCGGCCCCGACGTCGGCCGCCTTGGTGAAGATGCCGCCACCGACTCGCAGGAACAGCGCGAGCAGCGAACCACCGAACCCGAACCCGATCAGGATGGCGGAGGCGGTGTTCTGGAAGATCATGATGATCAACGTCGCGCCGAGGAGACCGAGGCCGACGGTGAACATGCCGGCCACGCCACCGGTGCGGAACGCCACCTTGAGCGCCGCGGGCAGCGAACCGGTTCGAGCCGCCGCCGCGGTGCGCACGTTGCCGCGCACTGCGAGGCTCATGCCGATGAACCCGGTGAGCCCCGACAGCAGGCAGCCGGCGACGAACGCCAGGGTCCGGAACAACCCCGACTGGGCGAACGTGAGCCCGGACGACGCGTTCGGCCCGGCGGTGAGCGGCTTCACGACCTCGGTCGACGTGACGAACACGACGATCGCCAGCGGGATCAGGATCACCGCGATCGTCTTGAACTGCCGCTTCAGGTAGGCCATCGCGCCTTCCTGGATGGCCTTGGCGATCTCGATCATCGTCGGGGTGCCCTCGTCGGCGGCGAGCACACCGCGCATGAGGTAGACGCCGACGACGAGCGCGAGCACCGCGGTCACGGCGGAGAAGATGAGCCAGAACCAGGCCTCGCTGTTGAGGGTGAAGACCTGGTAGCCGCCTTCAGCAGCCAAGCTGATCATGGAATGCAGACCTCGGGATGGGTGTGGGAGTGGATCGGGACGCGGGCGCGCGGTCAGACGACCGCCGCGGAGAAGCTAGGGAAAAGTAGGGGCGTGGACTCGCTCCAGTCCAATCTTTCGCCAAGGTTTCCGCCCAGGGCCTCCACGGGGGTCGGTCGTCACTCCAGGTGGTACGGGAGCGAGGTGACGACCGTTCCCTTGCGGAACAACAGCCTCCCCTTGAGCAGCAACGCCGTCTGGTTGTGGAGGATGTTGCCCCACCAGTGGCGCACGACGAATTCCGGGAGGAGGACGGTGATCACGTCGTTCTCCCAACGAGCGTCGAGCTCGTCGACGTAGCGCAGGATCGGGCGGGTCAGCTCGCGGTACGGCGAGTAGACGATCTCGAGCGGGATGTCGATGCCGTACTCGTGCCAGAGCCCCTCGAGCTTCTCCTGTTCCTCCTCGTCCGAGACGACCGACACCGCGACGAGGTGGTTGGGTGAGAGCGAGCGCGCGTACGCCAGCCCCTCGAGCACGCCGCGGTGCACCCCGCCGACGAGCACGACGACCGTGTGGTTCATGCGCCGCGGCTTGTAGTCGGGCGTGACGCGCAAGCCGTCGGCCACGGTCGTGTAGTGACGGTGGATCGATTTGAACCCGATGACGATGACGGGAATGACGATCAGCGGCACCCACGCGCCGCTCGTGAACTTCGTGGTGGCGACGATCAGCAACACGATCAACGTCGCGGCCGAGCCCACCGAGTTGATCACGACGTTCCGCTTGTAGCCCTTCTCGCGTTCCTTCTGGTGGTGTCGCACCATCCCGGCCTGCGACAACGTGAACGAGAGGAACACACCGACCGCGTAGAGCGGGATCAGGGCGTTGGTCTTGCCGCCGAACGCGATGATCAGCGCGCTCGCCGCGAGCGCGAGCACGAGCACGCCGTTCGAGAACACGAGCCGGTCACCACGGTTGGCCAGCTGCCTCGGCAAGTAGCCGTCGGCGGCGATGATCGACGACAACCGGGGGAAGTCGGCGTATGCGGTGTTCGCCGCGAGCGTCAAGATCGCCGCGGTGGCGAACTGCAGGACGACGTACAACACCGTGCCGCTGCCGAACACCGCGGTGCCGAGCTGCGACATCACGGTGGTGTGCTCGCTGGGGTACGGGCCCAGGTGGTGAGCCAGGATCTGCACGCCCATGAACAGGGTGCCGAGGATGACGCCCATCCACACCAGGGTCATGGCGGCGTTCCTCGACTCCGGACGGCGGAACGCGGGCACCCCGTTGGAGATGGCTTCCACACCGGTGAGCGCGACCGCTCCCGACGAGAAGCCCTTCAACAGGATGAAGATGCCGAGCGTGCCGCCGAAGATGTTGTTGCCCGCTTCCTTGAACGGAATCGGGTTGATGCGATGGATGTCGTCGAGCACGAAGCTGCGGAAGAGCCCGTAGCTCACGAGCGCGCCCAGGATCGCGATGTAGATGTAGGTGGGCACCGCGAAGATGCGGCCGGATTCCTTGATCCCGCGCAGATTTGCGAGGCTGATGCCGACGATCAGGATCAACCCGAGCGCGACGCGGTGCTTCGCGAGATCCTGGAACGCGGGAATCGACACGATGGCCGCGACGCCCGCGGAGATCGACACCGCGACCGTGAGGATGTAGTCGACGAGGAGCGATGCGCCCGCGACGAGCGAGGGGTTCTCGCCGAGGTTCTCACGACTGACGACGTAGCTTCCGCCACCGCTCGGGTACGCGAAGATCGTCTGGCGATACGACGTGATGACGATCGTCAGCAGGACCGCGACCGCGATCCCGATCGGGATCAGCGTGTTCAGTCCGAGCGCGAGGCTCGAACCACCGACGGCGACGACGAAGAGGATCTCCTCGGTCGCGTACGCGGTGGAGGAGATGGCGTCGGACGAGAACACCGCGAGGGCGATCGTCTTCGAGATGCGCTGGTGCTCCATCTCGGTCGTCGCCAGCGGCCGACCGACCAGAACTCGTTTGACGAATGCCACGTCGCAGATTCTCCGAGCCCCTGGGAACGACCGGCTCGGGACAGCTTGCCATCCGCCGCCCGCCCATCACCGATTCGCCGATCCCGTCATTCGGCGTTCACCGATTGCGCGCTCCCGGGGGGTGGTCGATAGCCTGCCCCGGTCCCGACGTTGGAGGGAGACCCCGGTGCACGTCGTCGTCGTCGGATGCGGACGGGTGGGCAGCGAGCTCGCCCTCAGCCTCGAACGCAATGGCCACTCGGTGGCGGTGATCGACAAGAACGCCGACGCCTTCCGCAAGCGGCTCCCCGAGGACTTCGGTGGGCAGACGGTGGTGGGCTTCGGGTTCGACCGCGACCACCTGGTCGAGGCCGGCATCGAACGGGCCGACGCGGTCGCTGCGGTCACCAGTGGTGACAACTCCAACATCCTCAGTGCCCGCATCGCCCGCGAGAACTTCTCGATCGAGCGAGTGGTCGCCCGGATCTACGACCCGCGAAGGGCGCTCATCTACCAGCGTCTCGGGATCTCGACCGTCGCCACCGTGTCGTGGACGACCGATCAGGTGATGCGCCGCCTCCTCCCCGCCGAGGAGCAGCCGCACGAGTGGCTCGACCCGAGCGGCAAGGTGTGCCTGCTCGACTACCCGATCCCCGCGAAGTGGGCCGGCAAGAAGCTCACACCTCTGAGCGAGCCGGGCGTGTTCTGGCTCGTCGCCATCACCCGCCTCGGTGCCGCGCAGGTGAGCACGCCGAGCGCGATCGGCCAGGACGGCGACATCCTGCACTTCGCCGCCGACGTGTCGGCCCTGGACACGTTGCGCCATCGGCTCGAGCACGGAGAGGAGCACCACTGATGCGGGTTGCCATCGCCGGTGCGGGAAACGTCGGTTTGTTCATCGCCAACGATCTCCGGGCGGCCGACCACGACGTGATGATCATCGAGCAGCTGCCCTCGGTCGTGAAGCGAGCGCAGCAACCGGGCGACGGCATCGACTGGCACGTCGCCGACTGCTGCGAGGTCAACTCGCTGCGCGCCGCTGGTCTCGACTCGTGTGACGTGGTCGTCGCCGCGACCGGGGACGACGAAGACAACCTGGTGCTGTCGCTGCTCGCCAAGCAGGAGTTCGCGGTGCCGCGCGTCATCGCACGGGTGAACCACCCGAAGAACGAGTGGTTGTTCAACGAGAACTGGGGTGTCGACCTGTCGGTGTCGACTCCGCACCTGATCACCGCGCTGGTCGAAGAGGCGGTCACCGTCGGTCGGCTGGTGCGGATCCTCCAGTTCGAAGGCGGTCAGGCCCGCCTGGTGGAGGTCACCCTCGCCGACGACTCGCCCGTCATCGACCGGGCGCTCAAGGACATCGACGTGCCCCGCAACGCCACCGTGGTCGCCATCGTGCGCGAGGAGCACGTGGTGATGCCACGCGGGGATTCGGTCTTCGAGGCCGGGGACGAGGTGCTGGCGATGGTGACGCCCGAGTCGGAAGACGAGGTGCGCCGCATCCTCACGGGCGCGTCCCTGTAGCAGCGCCGTCGGCGGCGTGGGCCGCGTCCTAGCTGAGCAGTTCGTAGATCGGGTTGAACAGCAGGTATCGCTTGCCGTCGCGGGCGGTGACGCCCTCGAACGCGACCTTGCGGCCCGGCGAGAGCCCGGCGATCTTGCGGCGGCCGAGGAAGACCCCGACGATCGAGCCTCGCCCGTCGCTCACCGTCACCTCGAGGGCGGGAGCCCCCGCTCGAGGCACGATGCGCACCGAGCGCACCTCGCCCCCGACCTTCACCCGGGAGCGCGGCGTGATGTCGTCCATGGCCGCCAGCTGCCGGGCATCGCAGAACGCGGTGAGCTGCTCGCGGTCGATCTCCTCGACCGGCTTCGTCAATCGCTCGACCATCTTCTTCAGGGCCATGAAGACGAATGATACGAGGCCACCATCCGGCCGTTCGAGTGCCCGGGCCAGCGAGGGTGTGTCTCCTACCCTGAGGCGCCGATGGCACCCGACACCCCCTCTCGTTCGAGCGCACGCCGTCGACGCACGCGCCGTCGGGCGCTGGTCGCCGTCGTCGCGGTGCTCGTCATCGCTCTCGGCGCCGGGCTCGCGCTCACGAGTTGTTCCGGCGGCAGCGGCGACCAGGGCGCGACCACGACCACGAAGGCCGGAGCGGCGACGACGAAGGTCTCGATCGCGCTCGGCGACGTGTCGGCCGACAGCGCGGGCGCGCCCGTCACCATCGCGGCCGATCAGTCGCAGCACGTGCTCGATGCGCTCACCACCTACGTGAAGGGCGCGATCGTGCAGCCGTTGCGCACGGGCAAGCCCGCCACCGCCGACTTCGGCACCATCTTCGACGCCAACACGCTGAACTCGGCGACCACCACCGACCGCGGCATCTTGCTCGACGAAGGATTGCCCAAGGTGACGGGAGACCTGACCGTGACCGCGGCACCGGTCACACTGGTCGGTCTCGGTGACCAGTCGGGCAACCTCAACCTGATCACCGCCGCGCTCCTGGTCGACACCACAGGCGCGACCAAGGTGAAGGGCGCGCCCCTCCACATCGTCCGCAGAGGCGACTTCACCCTGCAGCCCGACGGAACGGGCGCATGGAAGATCACCGCGTACAACGTGCTGGTCACCCGCGACGGCGCCGACCTCTCCCCCACCACCACCTCGGGGGCCGCGACCACGACCGGAGCCGCCCCGTGACCACTCGCGTCGGCACCTCGCGCCCGCCCCACCGCGCCGCTCGACGCCGCGCCCTCGGGTTCCTCATGGTCGGGCCACTGCTCTGCGGGTTGCTGCTCGCCGGTGGGATCACCGCAGCGTGGGTGGTGTTCGGCGAGCCCGTCCCCGCCCAGGGTGCGGTCTGGTTCCAGGTGACCAAGCTCGGCACCGCCCGCAACGACGGCGGACCGCAGCAACCGTTCTTCGTGCTCGTGCTCGGCACCGGCGCGCGGTCGGACAATCCGGCCGAGTCGCCCGACGACCCGGGGCTCGCCGACGCGGTGCACGTGATCGGCGTGAACCCCGCGCTCAAGTCGGCCACGATCCTCGACATCCCCCGCGACACCGAGGGGCCGGGCGGGGCGAAGATCAACTCCTACATCGTGAACAATCCCGGTGGCAACGACTTGCGCGACGAAGCCGACGCGGTGTCGTCGATCGTGAACGTGCCCATCACCTGGGTGATCCGGGCCAACTTCCCGCACTTCCAGCAGATGGTCGACGAGATCGGCGGCATCGACGTCAACATCCCGACCGCTATGGACGACGACTTCTCCGGCGCGCACTTCGCCGCGGGGCCCGCGCACCTCAACGGTGAGCAGGCGCTCCAGTTCTCGCGCGACCGCCACTCGTTCACCGACGGCGATCTCTCGCGCAGCAGCAATCAGGGGTTGCTCATCGTGTCGGCGTTGCAGACCATCCAGGCCAAGCACCCGAGCGCGGGCGACACCGTTCGCCTGCTCGCGACGCTCGGGCGCCACACCAAGCTCGACGGCGTCGGCATGAGCGACCTGTTCCACATGGGTTCGCTCTCGTTGACGTTCGACCCCGCCAACGTGAAGAACGTCGTGCTCCCGGTGGGAGCCGGCAGTGGCAGCAACCTGGTCAAGAGCGGTGATGCCGACAGCCTGCTCGCCGACTTCGCCGACGACGGGGTGTTGCAGAGCCATTGAGCAGCCGTTGAGTGCCGTCACGAGCACCGCGGCCGGCCGCCGGGCCGACGCCTGTGACACACTCGACGCCCTCGCGCACGAACACTTCGACCGTGTGGTCGCCGACACGACGCTCGCCGAGCGCGCGGCGCGGCCCGCGACCGCGCCGCCTGACCTCACCGAACCGGTGACCGATCGTCTCCGGGCCCGCGGCGTCGACGCGTTGTGGTCGCACCAGGCGGCCGCGGTCGAGGCGCTCCGGGCCGGACGCAACGTCGTCGTCGCCACCGGCACGGCGTCCGGCAAATCGCTCTGCTACCAGCTGCCGATCGTCGACTCGGTCGTCACCGGTAGCCGCGACACCGCGCTGCTCGTCTTCCCCACCAAGGCCCTGGCACAAGACCAGCTCCGGAGCTTTCGCGAGTGGCTGGTGCCCGCTCTGGCGGCCGCGACGTACGACGGCGACACCCCCACCGACGAGCGCGGCGTGGATCCGAACGCACGCGAACGTCGTGCTGACCAACCCCGAGATGCTGCACATGGGCATCCTCCCCACCCATGACCGGTGGGCCACGTTCCTCCTGCGCCTGCGCTACGTCGTCGTCGACGAGCTGCACACCTTGCGCGGTGTGTTCGGCAGCCACGTCGCGCACGTGCTCCGACGGCTACGCCGACTCTGTGAGCACTACGGAGCGTCGCCCACGTTCTGCTTCACCAGCGCGACGATCGGCAACCCGGCCGAGCTCGCGTCGCACCTGTGCGGCCTGCCGGTCGAGGCGATCGACCGCGACGGCTCCCCTCAGTCGGAGCGGCGGTTCGCGGTGTGGCAACGACCCCTCGTCGACGCACACTCGGGAACGCGTGCGTCGGCGAACGCCGAGACCGCGATGGTGCTCTCGCGCTTCGTCGGGGACGGTCACCAGGCGCTCGCCTTCACCCGCAGCCGCAAGGGCGCCGAGCTCGTCGCCACCCACGCCCGCAGTTCCCTCGCGCGGGACGGGAACCCGCGGGCGGTGGCCGCCTACCGCGCCGGGTACCTCGCCACCGAACGGCGTGAGCTCGAAGCCAAGCTCACGAGCGGCGAGCTCGGCGGCGTGGTCGCCACCAGCGCGCTCGAGCTCGGCATCGACGTCGGTGGCCTCGACGCAGTGGTGCTCAACGGCTTTCCGGGCACGTTGGCGTCGATGCGCCAGCAGGTCGGCCGCGCTGGTCGCACGACGCGGCGCGCCGCGGCGGTGCTGATCGCGGGCGACGATCAGCTCGACCAGTGGTATGCCCGCCATCCCGCGGAGCTGCTCGACCGCCCGGCCGAAGCGGTGGTGGTGAACCCCGCCAATCCGTTCGTGGCTCGGGCGCAGATCGCGTGCGCAGCCCACGAGCTCCCGCTCACCCACACCGACGACCGCTACTTCGGCGACGCGCTCGACGACGCGGTGCGCGAGCTCGTGCTCGACGACGAGCTGAAGCCCCGCGGCGGCGCCATGTACTGGGCCGGACGCGACGCACCCGCGGCGCGGGTAGGCCTGCGCACGGGCTCGTCGGTCGAGTGCCAACTCGTCGACGACGACGGCCGCCTGGTGGGCACGGTCGATGCGTCCCGGGCGCTCCACGTCGCCCACACCGGCGCGATCTACCTGCACCAGGGTCGCCAGTACCGGGTGCGCGAGCTCGACGTGGAGCACCAGGTGGCCGTGCTCGATCCCGCCGACGATGCCGACGAGCACACCCAACCCCGCGAGCAGACCGACATCTCGATCCTCGCCACCGAGGCGTCGGCACCGGCGGGTGCCGGCAGTGCGCACCTCGGTGCGGTGACGGTGCTCCACGACCTCGTCGCGTACCAGCGGAAGCGCACGTCGACCAACCAGGTGTTCGAGGTCGTGCCGCTCGACTTCCCGCCCCGCGCGCTCACGACGCGCGCCTGCTGGTACACAGTGGCGCTCGACACGCTGCTCGCTGCCGGCCTCGACTCGTCACGCATCATCGGTGCGGTGCACGCGGCCGAACATGCGCTCATCGGTCTGCTCCCGCTGTTCGCGATCTGCGACCGCTGGGACGTCGGAGGCGTGTCGATGGCACTGCACCCGCAGACCAGCGACCCCACGATCTTCGTGTACGACGGCTATCCCGGTGGCGCCGGCATCGCCGAGCTCGCGTTCGCAGAACTGACGCGGCACGTGCGTGCCGCCCACGAGCTCGTTGCCGGGTGCCCGTGCGACGACGGATGCCCGTCGTGCGTGCAGTCGCCGAAGTGCGGGAACTGGAACGAGCACCTCGACAAGAGCGCGGCGATCGTGCTGCTCGGGGCGCTCGGCGCGAATCCTTCGGATCGGGCCGACTCCCTCTAGATTCCGCCGGATGACGCGAAAGCGGTGGATCGCACTGGTGGTGCTCGTCGTCATCGGCGTGGGCTTGCTCGTTGCGGTGGTGGCAGTCCCATGGAGCGACGACGCGCCGGCGATGAAGGCACCGACCGTGTACCACCAGGGTGACGACATCACGGTGAAGGAAGGCGACGAGTTCGTGATCGCGCTCCCGGCCAACCCGAGCACCGGGTACGCGTGGACCGCGGCCGAGAACCCCGACGTGATGTACGTGTCGAGCCACCAGGTGGACGGCGGGAGCCAGCCGGGCGCGCCGGGCACCCAGGAGCTCTCGTTCCGCGCCGAGCACACCGGCCAGTCGACGCTCGAGCTCGCGTACTCACGCTCGTTCGAACCGGGAGTGCCGCCGGCCAAGACGACGAAGTTCGCGGTGACGGTGGAGTCGGGCAACTAGCGCGACCGCACCTTCAACACCCGGGGAGGTCGATCACGCACTCCGGTCGCACCTCGGCCCTGGCGCGCCCACGGGCCGGTCCGAACAGGGCGAGCAGCGGCGGCAGGTCGACCTCCACCACCACCGCGGCGCTCGCCCCGGCACAGTCACACGAAACCAGTCGGGCGTCGTTGCTGACCGCGGTCCGTTCGGCCGCGACGCGAGCTGCGGCCGAGCCTCCGCCCGTTGCGAGCCGATCGGCAGCAGCCAGCGCCGCCGCGTCAGCCGCCGTCTCAGCACGCGCCCGCCCGACCAGCGCGCCACCCAGCCTCGCTGCACCCGTGACGAGCAGGACTCCGAACACCAGCACCGCGAGCATGAGGATGCTGACGCCTGCCCGTTCTCCTCGACATCGCTCTGGCGCCCTCACTTCTCCACTCGCATCACCGAGGTGGCGTGGAGGTCGGGATCGGGGAACAGCACGCCGACCAGGGGAAGATCGGTCACCGACGTGTAGTGGACGGTGACGCTGATCTCGCCGCCGATCTTCGGGCGGCTTCCCACCTCGACGTCGGCACCCGGCAACGTGCGGTGCGCGGCGCGCACAGCCCGTGCGGGATCGGAGTCGACGCTGGCCGCCCGCGCCGCCTCGCGTGCCGCATGCACCACGCCGAGTTGGTCGCGCACCACGAGGCCCACCTGCACCACCGCGAGCAGCGCCAGCACCACCAGCGGCAACACGAACGCGAACTCGACCGTGGCTTGGCCGCGCTCGCGATCACGAAAGGCGCCGCGATGGCGCCGGGTTCCCCCGCGCCGGGCGCGGGGGAACCAGCGACGCCCGTTCACGACGGGAGGATCTTCTCGATCACGGAGTCGAACAGCTGCGAGATCGCGTGGCTGCCCGTGGCCCAGGTGATCAGGAGCGTCGCGATGGCAACGGCTCCCAGGATCACCAGCGCGTACTCCGCTGTCGACTGACCGGTCTCGCTCGAGCCGAGCGTCGACCACCTCGCCCACATCCGCGTCAGGAACCGAGCTGACATGTGCACAACCTCCTCGTGGAACCAACGGGGGGAAGACCAGGGGAAGCAAGACCAGCACGCATCAGAGACGGCCGAGACCCGCGGCGAGACCGGGCACGACGGTGAGCAGCACGAAGGCCGGGAGCACCAGGAACACCAGTGGGAACAGCAACCGGACCGGGATGCGACGGGCGTGAGCTTCGGCGGCACGTCGGAGCGCGGTGCGATCTTCTTCCGCGAGGCGCGCCAGCACCGGCCCGACCGGTACGCCGAGCCGGTCGCTGGCGAGCAACGCGTCGGCCAGTGGACGCAGCCGGGGCGTGGCGCGTACGACCGCATCGAGCGCGTGCTCGAAGTCGAGCCCCAGCGCGCAGCTGCGCACGACGCCGTCGAACGCAGCCGCCACCGACGGCGGCGACCATCGCGCTGCCACCTCAACCGCGAGGTACGGCGTGCACCCCGCACCGACCGCGACTCCGAGCAGGTCGATCGCAACCGGCAGGTCACGCGTCAGTTCCGCGTCGCCGCCGCGGGCACTGCGCCGAGCGTGCAGAGAGCGGACGACGCGAAGCACCACTCCGTCGGAGTGGGCATGCCACCGCGTGGCCAGCGACCGCGATCGCACCGATCGGGCCGCCCGCGACCGCGATCGTGGGCGCAACCCCAGCGACGTCGCGCGCGCTGCGACCTCGACACGCGCCGCCCGGCGGGCGATCGGCAGCGCGAGCGCGACGCCCCACCCGGCCCCGAGCACCCAGGGGAGCATCGTCACCGCGCTCACCCGGCCGACCTCAAGATGCGCCGGATCCAGAGTCCCGCGAGGGCCTCGAGGCCCAGACCCACGACGAGGCACACCCGCCCCACGCCGGTGGTGACCAGTGCGGTGACCGCCGCGGGGTCGACCATGGCCGAGAACGCCAGGTACCCGAGCGGCGCCGCGCCCACCACCACCGCCGACAAACGGGCCTGGGCCGACAACGAGCGGGCCTCGGCCACCGCGTCGAGTCGGTGCCGCAACGACGACGCCAACCCTTCGATGGCATCCGCAGCGCGTCCGCCCATCGTCGCGGCCACCGCCAGCGCGCCAGCGGCGGCCCGCACCCCCGGGGCGTCGTGGTCGGCCGGCCAACCGGCCAGCGCGTCGGCGAGTGGGAGTCCGAGTTGCGTGCGTACGTGCACCCGTCGCAGATCGCCCGCGACCGCCCCCCTGCCCGCCGCGATCCGGTCGACCGCGGCGGCCACCGTGCCTCCGCCCCGCAGCTCCGCCGCCACCTGTTCGAGTGCCGGGGCCAGCCCGGCGACGAACACGCGCTCGCGCCGGGAGCGCGCGAACACCAGGGCCACGGGACCGGCGGCCCCGACCGCGAGGACCGCGGCCACCGCCAACACGGGTGCCAGCGCCGCCGCGAGCAACGCCGCCGCGGTCGCGGCGATGCCCCAGTACCCGACCGCGTCCTCGGGCGTCAGCGACACGTCGGCATCGCGCAGCGCGTCGACCAGCCGGACCCGGACTCGCTCGGGAACGCGCCACCGCGATCGCGAACCGAGTGACCGGGCTCGGTCCGCGACCGCGGCGCGGCGACCCGCGGCGATCAACCACGCGCACATGAGTGGCCCCACGATCACGAGCACGAGGATCAGCACTGCGGTTCGCACCCCTCGCCCGACAGCTCCGCATCCAGGGCCCGAGCCGCGTCGTGACGCCGAGCCGCGCGCGTGACGCGCGCGATCGGCACGAGCTGCCGGTCACGGCGCAGGAACAGCGGTCGAGCACCGGCGCGGTGACGGCCGTCGACCTCGGCGATGGCTTCGACCCGCCGTTCGCCTCGCCGGCCGCGAGCGACGAAGACCACGGCGTCGATGCTCGCGGCCACCTGCGCGCGCACGGCCTGGAGCGGCAGGCCCGAGTCGGCGAGCAGCACCAGTGTCTCGAGGCGCGCCAACGCGTCCACCGGGCCGTTGGCGTGGATGGTGGACATCGATCCGTCGTGGCCGGTGTTGAGGGCCTGGAGCATGTCGAGCGCCTCTCCCGCCCGCACCTCGCCGACCACCAGACGATCGGGTCGCATCCGGAGTGCGGCGCGCACCAGTGCTCGCACCGCCACGCCACCGACGCCCTCGGCGTTCGGTGGCCGCGCTTCCAGGCGGACGACGTGAGCCTGAGCGAGACGCAGCTCGGCCGTCTCCTCGATGGTGACGATGCGCTCGGTGGGCGGGATCGACTGCGAGAGCGCGTTGAGCAGGGTGGTCTTGCCCGCGCTGGTCGCCCCCGCCACCAGGAGGTTCCAGCCGGCCGCGACGGTCCAGCGCAGGAATCGTGCGGCGGTGCCGTCGACCCCGAATTCCTCGAGCGAGACCGCCCGCGCACCGAAGCGACGAATGGTGAGGCACGGGCCGTCGACCGCGAGCGGCGGGATCACCGCATGGAGACGCGAGCCGTCGGCGAGACGGGCGTCGACCATCGGGGACGAACGGTCGAGCCGCAGCCCGAGTGGCGCGACCACCCGTTCGACCAGGTGGACGATTGCCGCGGCGTCGAGGTCGAGCGCCACGGGCTCGAGTCGACCGGCGCGCTCCACGTAGGCGCGGCCCGGCCCGTTGAGCATCACCTCGGTGACACCGGGATCGGCGAGGAGCGGTTCGAGCGGCCCGAGTCCGGTCACCTCGTGGGTGAGCTGCTCGAGCAACGTGTCGAAACGTGCCACCGCGAGCAGCGGTTGCTCGTCGCGGAGCAGGTCTCCCAGCGTGCGCCGCACCGTGTCGAGATCGGTCGACGCGTCGTCGATGCCCTGCGTGACGAGCCGCTGGTGGACGCGCTGCTTGAGCCAGCCGTCGTCGATCGGCGCCGGTGTGGACTCCGCCGCGGCCGTCACGCTCATGCGGCCTCCCCGTGCCGACCGGTTCGTGCGCCGAGACGGCGGACGGCATCGGTGGCGGCACGCGCCAGCGCTTCGGGCAACCGGGTGGGAAGCACGCCGGCGTCGACGGCGCGCGAGATGCCTTCCTTCACCGGGACCCGGGCCAGCACCGGCAGGTCGAGCACCTCACCGATCTCGCTCGCGCCCAGCGACCGACCCGGTTCGTCGAGCAGCACGACGCCGGCGGTGTGCTCCAGTGGCGGCGCGTGCACCGCGCGCCGCAACGCGAGGTAGCAACCACGCAGCACGACGATCGCGACATCGGCGACCTCGACGACCGCACGCGCGGCGGGGTCGCGCGCGGTGCCGCAGTCGATCAGCACCGGCGACGAACCCTCCGACAAGGCGACTGCGAGCGCCGCGCCGCTCTCGGGTGCAGGAAGCCTGATGGGTACCCGCGGACCGCGTCCACGCGGGAGCAGCGCGACGCCGGGCGCGACTTCGATCAGCAGCCGGTCGAGCGCGTCGGTCGGTGCCTCGGCACCGGCGTCGAGCCAGTCGGCGAGGCCGACGTCGGGGTCGGCGCCGAACCCGAACACGGCGGGCAGGTCACCGGCGAGATCGGCGACCCGCACACCGGTGGCGTGCCCGGCTTCGCGCGCCTGGCGGGCGAGGACGAGCGAGCATGCAGCGGTGAACACGGACGTACCGGATCCGCCCGTGGCGGACCAGAGGGCGATGAGCAACGGAGTGACCTTCCTCCCGGGGGCGCACGCGCGCCAGCAACCGGAGGAAGTGCTCGGGGAAGAAGGGGAACGTACGACGCGCCCCATTGCTCGTCAAGGGTCAACTTCGTCGGCATCGCGACCCGGACCGCGACTCGTAGGATCTCCGGTCGCCGTGTCGTCACCGTCCCCCACTTCCGCCACGTCCGGCTCGCCCGTCGCGCTCAGGGCCGTGCTCGGCGACGCGCTGCGCTTCTGGCGTCTCCACTTCTGGTACCTCACGTCGATCGCGGCGCTGCTCTGGCTCCCGCTCGCGGTCCTCGAGCTCACCGGCGTCGCTCACGGCATCCAGATCGACACCGACCACTTCCACCTCGGCGACGTCGCGGTCAACGTCCTCGTCGTGCTCGTGTTCGAACTGCTCGTGGCCGAGGTCCTCGCCGCCGCATCGGAGAAGATCGTCGCCAGCGACCTGCACGGGGCAGCGCCGCCGAGGCCGCGTGAGTTCCTCCGCACCGTCCCGTGGATCTCGCTCGTCGGCGCCACCATCGTCTACGAGGTCGGTGTGGGAGTGGGTCTCCTCTTCTTCGTGCTCCCGGGCTTCGTGCTCGCAGTGTGGGGAGTGGTCACGGGACCGGTCGTGGTGGCCGAAGGCGTGCGCGCGTTCCACGCACCGCGCCGCAGCCGTCAGCTCGTGCGCGGATCGTTCCGACCCGTGGCGATCTTCGTGTTCGCGGCGTTCGTGCTCAGCGAGGCGATCTCGAGCGCGGCGGGCGCGCTGCTCGAACTGCTCCCACACACCTGGGCCGAACCCACCGGTGAGTACGTGGTGCACGTCGTGACGTCGCCGCTGTTCGGCATGGCGACCGCAGTGCTCTACTACGCGCTCGTCGAACGAGAGCGGAGAGGGCAACTGGCCCGGACGCGTGACGAGCCCGCCGAAGCGGGCCCGTCACAGTGAAGTTCTTGCGACCTCAGGCTTCGCGGACCTTCTTGGCCACCGCGATCCCGATCGCAGCCAGGATGAGGATGATGAGCAGCTTCTTCATGGTGTCCCCTTGGTCGACGCTACGGGCGCGGAGATTGGGAGCATCGTAGGTCGCGAGCCACCCTGGAGCAATCGGCCATCCCCGGAGCAATCGGCCCAGGGCGATCGGCCGTCCCCGGAGCAACCCGCCTCAGGCCGGCACCACTTCGACCGGGATGCCGTTCACCGCATGGTTGTTCGAGAGCGTGTCGTAGAAGTGGGTGGGGGCGAGCAGGTTGTTGTTGACCCCTGCGTGCTCCCGGGCGACCGACATCCGGGTGCCGGGACGGTCGTGGCCCCAGCCATGGGGGAGCGACACCACGCCGGGCATCATCTCGTCGCTCACCTCGACCGGCACCTCGACGCTGCCTGCCTCCGACGTGACCCGGGCCCGACCGCCGTCGACCAGCCCGACACCGTCGGCGTCGTCGGGGTGCACGAGCAGGGTGCAGCGGTCCTTGCCCTTCACGAGCACCTTCACGTTGTGCATCCACGAATTCTTGGAGCGGAGGTGACGACGGCTCACGAGTCGGAAGCCCCCATCGAGTGCGGGGTCGGCGCTCTCGGCGATGCGCGCCTGGAGGCGCGGGAGGTCGCCGACGACGTACTCGGGCGCGAGATCGATGAGTCCGTCGGGCGTGCACACCATCTCGTCGGCGCGCGAGACCATCGGTCCCATGTCGATGCCGTGGGGCTCCGCCTTGATCTGCTCCAACGTGAGGCCGTCGGGCACCTCGCCGTAACGATCCCCCCACGGCCCGGTGCGCACCTGCAGGTCGATGATCCGCTCGGCGCCTCCATGGTCGTACTGCGGGAGGATGTCGGCGGCGTCGAGCTGCTGCGATCGGCACAGTGCCGCGAACCAGTTGTCGTCGAGGGTCTCGAAGTCGAAGTCCTCGTTCGTCCCGCCTGTGCACAGCCAGCCGAGGCGGGCGACGATGCGCCCTTCGTCGGGACGATCGGGTGACGGCGGAAACACCGGATCACTCCAGTTCGCCCCGCTGCGCGCCGCCCACCCCCAGAGCACCTCGTCGAAGTGCGGCGTCTCGAGCGGCGACGGTCCCGGCAGGATCACGTGCGCGAACCGCGTGGTCTCGTTGAGGTAGTTGTCGACGCTGATCATGCACTCGAGCTCGGGCAGCGCCGCTTCGAGCCGCGCCGAGTCGGGCACGCTGATCACCGGGTTGCCCGCCACGGTGAAGAGCATCTTGATCTGCCCCTCCCCCGGCGTGGCGATCTCCTCCGCCATGAACGCCGCTGGCACCTGGCCGAGTACCTCGGGCACGCCCGAGACGCGGCGACGACCACTTGCCGAAGCCCCGTGGCCCGTCCTTCGCCGTCGACCCCATCCACGCCATCGGCCATGCGACCGGCTTGCCCCACATGAGCCCACCGGGACGGTCGAACTTGCCGACGACGAGGTTGACCACGTCGACCAGCCACGACGCCAGCGTGCCGAATTCCTGGTTGCAGAGCCCGATGCGTCCGTAGAGCGCCCCGGTGGGCGCCGCCGCGAACTCGCGCGCGAGTCGGCGGATCGTGTCCGCCGGCACGCGACAGAACTCCTCGACCGACTCGGGCGTGAAGGCCGCGCACACCTCGCGGACGGTGTCGATGCCCTTCACCTTCTCCTCGAGCGCGCCGAGCGTCGTGCGACCCTCGGCGAAGAGCACGTTGCACATCGCGAGGAGGAACGCGGCGTCGGTCCCGGGCAGGATCGGCACCCACTCGTCGGCATGGTCGGCGGTGCCGGTGCGGCGGGGATCGATGACGACGACCTTGCCCCCGCGCGCGGATGCCGTCGAGCTCACCGAGGACGTCGGGACACGCGAGCAGCGAACCACCCGACGCCTGCGGATTGCCACCCATGCAGATCAGGTAGTCGGTGCGCTGGATGTCGGGCGCCGGGATCTTCCACATGTTCCCGTACATGAGGATGCACGAGACGTTCTTGGGCCACTGGTCGATCGTGCCCGACGAGTAGATGTGCGGCATCCCCGACTGCCCGATGAACAGCGGCATGTAGCGACCGAGCGTGAAGCTGTGGCCGACGGGGTTGCCGATGAACGCGGTCGCCGAGGTGATGCCGTGGCGGTCGAGCACGCCGTGGATCAGGTCCTCGCAGCGGTCGAACGCTTCGTCCCACGACACCTCGCGCCACGTGTCGCCGTCGCGCACCATCGGCTCACGCAGACGGTCGGGATCGTCGTGCAGGTGACCCAGGGTCGTGCCCTTCGGGCACAGGTAACCCTTCGACCACACGTCGTCGCGATCCCCACGGATCAGCGTGACGTGATCGCCCTCCACGTCGACCTGCAGCCCGCACATGCACTCACAGAGCGGACACGTGACGAAATGTCGTTGCATCGGTCAAGCATCTCACGGCTCAAGGTTGTCGTGCCGCCCGCCGATGCACTCCATGCACGAGCGCTCGTTCACGGTCTCGGATCGGGAACGGCCCCGCCACCGATCTGGTGGCGCTTCGGGATCCTCCCTCGGAGGCCCTCAACGCTCCCCGAGTAGGAGCGTTCTCCATGGCACACCCCTCCAACGGACGGACGCGGCTCCACAAGCCGTTCCGATTGCTCGGCGCCCTGTTCGTGGCCGCGCTCGTGGCGATCGGCCTCAGCGCCGTCGCCGTCGAGACCGCGACGACATCCGCGTCGGCCGCAACCGTGTCGTTCTCGCAGTGCAACGGTCACGAGTCCGGGCCTCCTGGTGGCGCGGCGTTGTCGGTGACCTGTTCGATCTCGGTCGTCAACACGATCGACGCCACCGGCGGCACCTCGGCGGTCGTGTACGACCGCACGTGCACCCTGAATGGATGCACCGGCGACATCTCCAGCTCCAGTGACGTCATCAACGCTGTCCACCAGTGCAACGACTCCGACAACGCCGGAGGCAGCGCGACGACGTGCACGGTCGACATCGTGAACAACATCAGTGCGAACGCGCCGGCTCCCGCATCTGCACTGACCCTGAACCAGTGCAACGGCTCGGGTCAGGGAGGCGGGGCGAACGTCGTGGCGTGCATCTCCAGCGCGCAGGCATCACCGGCGGTCTCCCAGTGCAACGGCTCCGGCAACGGTGGCGGCGCAACGCTCGTGTGCACCGCGTCAGGCACCACGAGTGCTTCGTTCCCGGTGACCGTCGACCAGTGCAACGGGTCGGAGAACGGCGGTGGCAGCACGGTGACCTGTTCGACGACGATCACCACGAACGTCGTCGACACGCACACGGGACCGACGATCCCCACGACGCCGCCGTCGGACACCCCCACCACACCAGGGTCGGAGACGCCCGGCGGTACGCCGACGAACGGCGGTGGCGCGAACGGGTCCGCGAACGACGTGCCGGGCACCGGCATCCCGACGTTCGACCGGTTCGAGACGTCGCCACCGGCAACGCCCGTCGGAGCCCCGCCCAACCTCACCGGCTGACCCCCGAGAGGAGCTCGCGAGAGCACCTGCAGACGTGGCACCGGTCGGGCTCGCGCTCGGCCGGTGCGGCGCGCCCGCAGAGCGGGAGGGACTAGACCGCGAGCAGGTCGCGGGCGCCGGTGTCGGCCGACGGGTGACGCAGCTTCGACATCGCCCGGGCCTCGATCTGGCGGATCCGCTCCCGGGTGAGGTTGAAGTGCTCCCCCACCTCTTCGAGCGTCCGCGGCTCACCGCGGTCGAGTCCGAAGCGCAGGGCGAGGATCTGCCGCTCGCGCTCGTCGAGCGGGGCGAGCAGCTTCTCGATCTCGTCGGGCAGCAGCGCGGTGGCGGCCACCTCGAACGGCGACTCGGCCGAGCGGTCCTCGACGATGTCGCCGAGCTCGGCGTCGCCGTCTTCGCGCAGGGGCTCGGAGAGCGAGAGGGGCTCGGCCGCGAAGCGCAGGGCTTCGGTGACCTTGTCCTCGGGCATCTCGACCTCGATCGAGAGCTCGGAGAGGGTGGCCGGTCGGCCGAGCTTGAGCTCCAGGCGCGAGCGGGCCTTCTGCAGCCGAGCGAGGGTGTCGCCGGCGTGCACCGGCAGGCGGATCGTGCGACCGGTGTTGGCGATGCCGCGCGTGATCGCCTGACGGATCCACCACGTGGCGTAGGTCGAGAACTTGAAGCCCTTGCGCCAGTCGAACTTCTCGACCGCATGCATGAGGCCGAGATTGCCCTCTTGGATGAGGTCGAGCAGCGGCAGACCGGACGCCTGGTACTTCTTCGCGATCGACACCACGAGGCGCAGGTTCGACTGCACGAAGGTGCGCTGCGCGTCGTCGCCGAGTCGGGCGCTGCGGCGCAGCTCGCGCTTCTTCGTGGGAGTCAGCGCCTTCCCACCGCCGAGGAGCTCCTCACGCGCGGCGTTGCCCTGCTCGATCTGCTGCGCGAGGCGGACTTCGTCGTCCTTGGTGAGCAGCGGGTACTGGCCGATGTCGGTCAGATAGAGCCGGACGAGATCCTCTTCGTCGCGCTCGACACGCTCCTTCGCCACCCAGTGACCCCTTGGCTCATCGACACCAGACCCGGAGAGCTGGTGGCGGGCTGGACCACGCACGGGGGGGTGCGTGCATGCAGTCCACGAATGTTGCTGCTGTTGCGTGTTCACGATACCGGCCCCGTCAAGCGGGTCCAAGGGGCGACGGGGTGAGCGGACCGAACGAGGACGAGAGGTGGGTCTCAGTCGCGGGAGAAGAGGTCGTGGCCCTCCTGGGCATCGAAGTCGATGTCGTGCAGGACGAGGTCGAGGACGCGCATGATCGGCCGCTCGGCGATCGGGGTCGACTCACTCGACCAGCGCCGGTAGGCGGCCACGACCAGCGGCACCACGTCGTCGTAGACCCCCTTCGGCTCGGTGACGGCGACCAGCGCCGCCTCGGCGCCCGTGAGCGACTCGTCGACCACGGCCGAGCCCTCGGGACGGTCGTGCAGGACGGGGACCAGGCCGTCCCACAGCTCGGCGTGCCACGCGAAGTGGCGGGCGTGGCGAGCGAGGAGGAGCTTGGCCCCGGCCGGAGCGATGCGGGGCACCCAGGCCCCGAGCACGGCGGCGAGCTGGAGCTCGAGCGCCCGGGCGCTCTCGATGCGATCCGCCCATTCGACGATCTCGATCTGCGTCGTCGCTCCGCTCACGTCGTCAGCCTGCCACGCGCCGACGGATCCGGCGGCACCGAGCGGCGGGGCCAGAACTCCGAGACCGCGATCCCCGCCATGATCGCGACCGCGCCGATCAGCCGCCCGGCGCCGAGCCGTTCACCGTCGACGTACCCGGCGATGCCGGCGAACACCGGCTCGGACAGGAGGAGCAGCGCGGCACGCGTCGCGGGGATCCGCTGCTGGCCCCAGAGCTGGAGCGGCAGCGCGACCGCGGAGCAGGCGACGCCCGTGAACAGGACCGCGAACACCGCCAAGGTGCTCAACGACCCCACGCCCTGGTGCGCCGCGGGCGCGACCGACAGCATGGCGACCGCACCGATCTGCAACGCACCGAACTGCAACGGGCGGAGGACGTGCGTGTACGCCCCGATGTACACGATGTGCCACGCGAACAACACCGCACACACGATGGTGAACACCTCGCCGCGACCGAGGTGCACGTCGGCGCCCGTGAGCAGGTACAGGCCGAGGGTGGCGACGACGATGCCGACGATCACCGGTGGGCGCGGCAACCGGCGGCTGATGGCCGACTCGATGACGGGGGTGATGATCACGTACAACCCGGTGAGGAACGCCGACGTCGACGGCGACGTGTACTGCAACCCGATGGTCTGCGTGGCGTATCCCCCGAACAGGATCACGCCGGCAGTCAGTCCCGCGCGCACCAACATGCGACGCTCCGGACCGCTCGCCCGCAGCGCGGGAATGGTGACCGGCGCGAGCAACAGGGTGGCGATGCCGAACCGACCGACGAGGTACGCGAAGGGCGTGATGTCGTCGAGCGCGTCGTGCACGAGCGGGAACGTCACGCCGTACAGCAACGCCGCACCGACGAGCGCGGCCTCCGCGACGAAGCGAGGCTTCGCCTTCACTCGTCCCCTCCCCCGGGCGACGAGCTAGCCGGGCCAGCGATTGGTGATCGGCAGACGACGGTCCTTGCCGAATGCCTTCGGCGACACGCGCACACCGGGCGGCGCCTGCCGCCGCTTGTACTCGTTGCGGTCGACGAGGTGGGCGATGCGGCGCACCGTGTCGACGTCGTACCCGGCCGCCTCGAGCTCACCGATCGAGAGGTCGCCCTCCACGTAGCCCTCGACGATCGGGTCGAGCTCCGCGTAGTCGGGCAGCGAGTCGGAATCGAGCTGTCCGGGCCGCAACTCGGCGCTCGGCGGCTTCTCGATCACCGCGTCGGGGATCAGTGCACGACCGGCACGATCGTTGCGGTCGCGCGCGAGTGCGTACACGAGCAACTTCGGCACGTCTTTGATCACCGCGAACGCGCCAGTCATGTCAGCTCCGTACAGAGTGGCGTAGCCGGTTGCCATCTCGCTCTTGTTGCTCGCGGTGAGCACGAAGCCCCCAAGCTTGTTGCTCAGCGCCATGAGGACGTTCCCGCGGATGCGGGCCTGGAGGTTCTCCTCGGCCAGACCCGGTTCGCGACCGCCGAACGGCTCCGCCAGCATCTCGAGGAACGCGGTGTGCGCCTCCTCGATGGGGACGGTCAGCGTGCGGATCCCGAGGTTGGCCGCGAGCTCGAGCGCGTCCGTCACGCTGCCCTCGCTCGAGAACCTCGACGGCATGAGCACACCGGTCACGTGCTCGGGCCCCAGCGTGTCAGCCGCGATCGTCGCCACCAGCGCGGAGTCGATCCCACCGGACACGGCGACGAACACGTCGTCCACGCCGTTCTTGCGCACGTAGTCACGGGTGCCGAGCACGAGCGCCTCGTACACCTCGTGCACCGGTTCGAGCATCGGTTCGACGCGTGCAGCGGTGAGTGCCTCTCCGATGCGGGGCTCCGACACCTCGATCTCAGGGAGCCGCGGTGCGCGCGGACGACCGCGTGGGTCGAGCAGGCGGCGACGGAACGCCGGCCGAACGTCGAGGTCGACGACGAGCAGGTCCTCCTCGAACTGCTTCGCGCGCGCCACGAGGTGCCCTCCCTCGTCGAACACCATCGACGCGCCGTCGAAGACGAGCTCGTCCTGACCTCCGACGAGGTTCGCGTACACGACCGGCACCGCGGCGTCGGCGGCGCGCGTGCCGAGCATCGTCTCGCGTTCGCCGAGCCTGCCCGCGTAGTACGGCGAAGCATTGATGTTGACGACGAGCTCGGCACCGCCTGCGGCCTGTGTGTTGATGGGCCCGTTGGGGCTCCATGCGTCTTCGCAGATGGTGAGGCCGACCCGAACACCGGCGACGACGAAGAGCGGACCGTCGACCGTCGACGGCGCGAAGTAGCGCTGCTCGTCGAACACCGCGTAGTTGGGGAGCAGGTGCTTGCGGTACACGCCCTGCACGCGACCGTGCGCGCAGAGCGCGGCCGCGTTCGCGAGGTCGCGCTGCACCTCGGGGAAGCCGACGACCGCAGCCGTGCGCCCGGTGCGGGCCGCGAACTTCTCCAGCGACTCCGCGCAGTGCGCGACGAACGACGGTCGGAGCAGCAGATCCTCCGGCGGGTATCCGGTGAGCGAGAGCTCGGGGAACGCCACGAGGTCGCAACCGGCGGCGTCGGCGCGCTCGTAGGCGTCGAGCATGCGGTCGACGTTGCCGTCGACGTCACCGACGACGAGATCGAGCTGCGCGGCGGCGAGACGGACCCGGGGCACCGGCTCAGGATACGCGACACTGCCTGCATGACCGGGGGGACGACGCGAGCGCCGAGCCCCGACCTCGAAGCCGCGATCGAACGGTCGGCGGACGCGCGCACGGCCCGCACGCTCGTGGAGCGTGCGGTCGAGGCACATCCCCTCCTCGCCGCCGAGCTCGACGACGTCCCCGTGCTGCGCGACGGACTCGTCGCGCTCGCGTGCGCGTCACGAGCGTTGGCCTCGGCGGTCGTCGCCGACGCGTCGTTGCTCGACCCGCTGCGCGAGCCCGAGGAGCTCGCGCGAGAGAGCACCCGCGAGAGCTACCGGACGCACTGGCAGGCCTTCGGCCCTCACGATCCCGGTGGGCTGCGACGGTGGAAACGCCGCGAGCTCCTGCGCACTGCGGTGCGCGATCTCCTCGGTCTCGCCGACATGCCCGCGGTCGGCCGTGAGCTCGCCGAGCTGGCCCGGGTCTGTGTTGAGGCCGCGCTCGAGCTGGTCGATCCCGCGGTGACCATGACCGTCATCGGCATGGGGAAGTTCGGTGGTCGCGAGCTCAACTACGCGAGCGACATCGACATCCTCTTCGTGCACGACGGCGACGCCGACCGGGCCGAGCGCGCCGCGCGCGCGGTGCTCACCACGATGTCCACGCCCAGTCAGGACGGCATCGTCTTCCGCACCGACGCCAACCTCAGGCCCGAAGGCCGTCAGGGCCCCCTCACGCGCACGCTCGCGAGCTACACGACCTACTACGACGAGTGGGCGCGCACGTGGGAGTTCCAAGCGCTCGTGAAGGCACGACCGGTGGCCGGAGACCTCGACCTCGGCGAACAGTTCATGGCCGTGGCCACCCCGCGCGTCTGGCCCGAGAAGCTCGACCCCGACGCCATCCGCGAGATCCGAGCCATGAAGGAACGCGCCGAGGAGCTCACCGAGCGCAAGGGCATCAGCGACCGTGAGCTCAAGCGCGGGCGCGGCGGCATCCGCGACATCGAATTCGCGGTGCAGCTCCTGCAGCTCGTGCACGGTCGCGACGACGTCACCGTGCGTTCGCCGACCACTCTCGACGCGCTGCACGAGCTTGCCGACGGCGGCTACGTCGAGCGCCCCGACGCCGATCGCCTCGATCGCGCGTACCAGTTCCTCCGCACGGTCGAGCACCGGCTCCAGCTCTACGACGAGCAGCAGACCCACCTCATCCCGTCCGACGAAACCGCGCGGGTGCGCCTGGCGCGCGTGCTCGGCTACCGCGACGGCCCGGAGCGCACCGCGCTGGAGCGCTTCGAGACCGAGCACCGCCAGCACCAGGTCACGGTGCGCGGCATCCACGAACGTCTGTTCTTCGCACCGCTGCTCGAGACGCTCGCCGGCACCGGCCCGCTGTCACCCGAGGCGGCAGAGGAACGCCTCGCCGCGTTCGGGTTCACCGACGTCGAGCGCACGCGGGCCGCCGTGCGCGAGCTGGCCGCGGGGCTGACCCGACGGTCGCGTGTGATGCGCGAGCTCCTCCCAGTGATCCTGGGCTGGCTGTCGGAGACGCCGGATCCCGACCTCGGCCTCCTCCAGCTCCGCCGCCTGGCCGAGGGACCCGCCCGGTCCGCGTCCCTCGCGGTCACGTTCCGCGACCATCCGGGCGCAGCGGAGCGGGCGTGCCACCTCCTCGGATCCAGTCGGGTCGTCGGCGACGCGATGCGTCGCCATCCCGAGTTCGTCGACGTGCTCGACGACGACGACGCCCTCGCCATCGAAGCGAACCGCACCGAGCTCGTCGGTGATGCGCTCGACACCCTCGAGTGGCGCGGCGACCAGGAACAACGACGCGAGGGGTTGCGCCGGTTCAAGCGACGCGAGCTCCTGCGCATCGCAACCCGCGACCTGCTCGGCTACGCCCGGCTCGAAGCCACCGAGCGCGAGCTGACCGTGCTCGCCGAAGCCTGTCTCGAAGCAGCGCTCCGATCCCTGCGTGCCCGATTGCCCTTCGCGGTGATCGGGATGGGCCGGCTCGGCGGCGGCGAGCTGTCGTACGCGTCCGACATCGACGTCGTGTTCGTGTACGACGGCGACAGCTCCGACGACTTCCGCCATGCCGAACAGGTCGCCGCGCAGCTCGTGCAGGAGATCGGCGCCACCACCGCGGAAGGGCAGACGTTCCGCATCGACGCGCGCCTGCGCCCCGAAGGCAACCAGGGACCGTTGGCCCGGTCGATCGGTGGATTCCGCCAGTACTACGAGCAATGGGGGCTCACGTGGGAGCGCCAAGCGCTCACGAAAGCGAGGTTCGTGGCCGGCGATGCCGAGCTCGGCGCGCGCTTCGCCGAGGTCGCCGCCGACTTCACGTACGGGCAGCCCATGACCGACGACGACGTGCGAGAGATCCGTCGCATGAAGGCGCGCATCGAGCGCGAACGCATCCCGCCCGGCGAGGACCCGCAGTTCCATCTCAAGCTCGGACGCGGCTCATTGTCCGACGTCGAGTTCACCGTGCAGTTGCTCCAGCTCCTGCACGGCCGCGAACACCCCGACGTGCGCGTGCCCGGCACCATCGACGCGCTCGAGCACCTCGGGGCGCACAACCTGCTCGACCCCGACGACACCGACGTCCTCGAAGAGGCGTACCGCTTCTGCGAGCGCGCGCGCAACGCGCACTACCTGCAAACCGCGCACCCGTCGGATGCCCTCCCCACGGACAAGGCCGATCTCGAACGGCTCGCGCTGCTGCTCGGGTACGTGCATCGACCGCACAGCATGTTGCGCGACGACTACCGCCGCGTCACGCGTCGCGCTCGCCGCGTCGTCGAGCGTGTCTTCTACGGATCCGGGACCTGACCGGTCGGGCCGGTCTGCGTTGCCAGCGCAGCCGGCGAGTTCGCCGACGACATCGGAGCCCGCGCTCGCGAGCGCACGCGCGGCGCGAGCCAACGACTCACGATGTCGGCACCGTCACCGTCGAAGTGAAGCCCATCAGGACGAAGGAGGGTGCCGTTGATGCGGTCGCGGCACACGCCCCGAGGGCAGACGAAGTGGTCGAGATCGATGACTGCGACCGCCGGATCGGTCCGCGCCAGTCGACGTTCCACGTTGCCCAGGCATCGGAGTCGCTCGTTCAACTCGGGGGGTCCCCACGGGAGCGTGGACTGCGCAGGTGCGAGCATGACCACGCGCGCGCCGCGAGCGGTGAGGACCTTCGCGCCATCGGCGATCTGACCGAAATACCAGTCGTCGTACGGCGCGTCGCAGGGGTGTGACCAGACCCCGTTCACTTCCCAGTCGCTCAGCACTTGGCCCACGAGTGCGATCACGACCACGTCGGGGTCGAAGCGTGAGATCGCGTCCTTCCAGCCAGTGGTGCAGTCGCGGGCGTCGAGCGGGGCGTCGCCGCCATCGAAGTAGCGAGCCGCGGTCGCGCCGCGCTCGAGAGCACACCCGTCGAACGCGACGTTGGCGGTACTGAACCCGAGTTCCGTGTCGAGGCGCTGGAAGCTCGCGCCGAGGTGATAGGCGACCGAGTCCCCGCCGACGAGCACTCGAACCGTTCCCGGCGTTGCCGCTGACGACAAGGGTGCGATCGCGGCGCGGGCGGGACTCGCCGAGTCCGGTGTGCTCGAGACCGAGCCGGCCGTGACGACGACGATGGCCAGCACCGCGGCCAGCGCAGTCGCCGGAGCAAGTGCACGGATGCGCCAGCCCGACCAGACGCCGCGTCGTATCGGCATCTCGACGCAGAAGTACGACGCCACCGCGATGAGGAGGCTCACCGCGATCCTCAGCGCGACGAGGCTCCAGCCTTCGATCCCTGTACGGGCGGGCGTGAGCACGAGGTACACCGGCCAGTGCCAGAGGTACAGGCCGTAGCTGATGAGACCGAGCGCTCGAAGCGGGAAGATGGACAGGACACGCCCGACGGGCCCGCCCACAGGATGGGTGATGCACGCGATGATCGCGATCGCACACAGCGCGAACAGCGCGAAGCCGCCCCGGTACAGCAGCGTGTCACCACCGTCCACCGTGACCCACGCCCAGAGCAGCACGACGGTGCTGCCGATGGCGACGGACTCGAGGGCCACCCTGGAGGCACGGCCCTGTACGGGCCCCCGCCACACGAGCAACGATGCGAGCGCAGCACCCAGGAGGATCGAGGCGAACCGTGTGTCCGAGCCGAGGTAGACGCGCTGGGGATCGTGACCCGGGCGGTACACCACGCCCATCCAGAGCGCCGAGGCCGCGGCGAGCCCGAGCGTGACGGCGAGGAGCGAAGGCGCCCGGCGCCGCGCCGAGCGCTGCACCACCGCCACGAGCAGCACGACGAGCGGCCACAACACGTAGAACTGCTCTTCGATCGCCAGGCTCCACGTGTGCCGGAACGGCGACGGAGCGGCGAAGAGATCCCAGTAGCCGTGCCCGGCCAGGATCGAATGCCAGTTCGCCACGTACCCGAGGGTGGCGAAGGCGTCAGCGCGAATGGCTCCGAGCTCGTTCGGCCGCGCCCAGATCGCCGCGTAGACGGCCACTGCGAGCACCAACGCGAGCAACGCCGGGAGCAGACGTCGGGCACGCCGGGCCCAGAACGCGCCGAGCCTGATGCTCCCGGTCCGCACGACCTCCTGCAACAGGAGGGTCGTGATCAGGAAGCCGGAGAGGGTGAAGAAGAGGTCGACGCCGAGGAAGCCGCCGAGCAGGTGATCAGCGTGGAACAGCAGCACTCCGAGCACCGCGACGCCGCGGAGTCCATCGAGCGCGGGGATGTGACGGAGACCGGCGTGCTGCGTGTCCAACTGCGACCCCCTGTCAATCGAGCACGAAGTCGACGCTCCAGTCGCCGGTCTCGGCGAACTCGGGCTGCTCGCGCTTGCGGAGGATGCAGTCCTCGAGCACGAGCGTGTCCATCTCGGTGCGCATGAAGCACCGGTAGGCGTCCTCCGGCGTGCACACGATCGGCTCGCCGCGCACGTTGAACGACGTGTTGATCACGACCGGGCATCCGGTGAGTCGGTCGAAGGCCTCGATGATGGCGTGGAACTCGGGACTCGTGTCCCGGGCCACGGTCTGGAGCCGCGCCGAGTAGTCGACGTGGGTGACCGCCGGGATCGTGGAACGCACCTCGTTCACCCAGGTGCGCAGGTCGGCACCCCGTTCGTGGTCGTGCGTGTCCTCGACCCGGAGCTCGGGACGCACGTCGGCGACGAGCAGCATGTACGGCGACTCGATGCCGGGTTCGATCTCGAAGTACTTGCTGGCCTGGTCGTCGAGCACCGCGGGCGCGAACGGTCGGAACGACTCGCGGTACTTGATCTTCAGGTTCATGATCGACTGCATGGCGGTCGAACGCGGGTCGCCGACGATCGACCGGTGGCCGAGCGCGCGCGGGCCGAACTCCATGCGGCCCTGCAGGAGCCCGACGACATCGCCGTCGGCGATGCGCTCGGCGATACGTTCGGCACGGGACGCGCCAGTGAGGCGCTCGTACGGGTAGCCGCGCTCGTCGAGCCATGCCGCCACCTCGTCGCCGCCGAAGCGCGGGCCGAGGTAGGCGCCCTGCATCTGGTCGTGCACGCCGTCGACCTCGCGCGGGTGGTCGAGGATCTGGTGCCAGCCGTACAACGCAGCGCCGATCGCGCCACCGGCGTCGCCCGCCGCGGGTTGGACCCAGAGTTTCTCGAACGGACCTTCGCGCAACAGCACCCCGTTCGCGACGCAGTTGAGGGCAACGCCACCCGCGAGACACGCGTTGCGCTCTCCAGTGGTCTCAGCGGCGGCGCGTGCCATCGTCAGCACGACGTCTTCGGTGACGACCTGGATCGACGCCGCGAGGTCGAGCTCGCGCCGGGTGATCTCCGACTCGGGCTTGCGCGGAGGACCACCGAACAGGTCGGCGAACCTCCGGTTCGTCATCGTGAGTCCGGAGAGGTAGTTGAAGTACTTCATCTCCATGCGGAACGAACCGTCGGGTCGCAGGTCGAGCAGGTGCTCGCGGATGGCGTCGACGTAGACGGGCGTGCCGTAGGGCGCGAGGCCCATGAGCTTGTATTCGCCAGAGTTCACCCGGAAGCCGCAGAAGAACGTGAACGCGGAGTAGAGGAGACCGAGCGAGTTGGGGAAGTTGAGCTGACGCTGCAACTCGATGCGGTTGCCGCGCCCGACTCCGATGCTGCTGGTGGCCCACTCCCCGACGCCGTCGAACGTGAGGATCGCCGCGCTCTCGAAGGGCGACGGGAAGAACGCGCTCGCGGCGTGGCTCTCGTGGTGCTCGGTGAACCAGAGGTCCTTCGGCATCGGCGTACCGACGCGCTTGAGGCCGCGCTCGATCTCGTAGGGGATCCAGAGCTTCTCGCGCGTCCACGCGGGCATCGCCGACGAGAACGAACGGATGCCCTTCGGCCCGACGCGCAGGTACGTCTTCAACAAGCGGACGAACGTGGTGATCGGCTTGTCGTAGTAGACGACCGCGTCGACACCTTCGGGACCGACGGCGCCGCGTTGCATGCAGTACGCGATGGCGCGTTCGGGGAACGCCGCGTCGTGCTTCTTGCGGGTGAAGCGCTCCTCCTGCGCGGCGGCGACGAGCTCGCCGTCGACGACGAGCGCGGCCGCCGAGTCGTGGTAGAAGGCGCTGATACCGAGGATCTTCACTGGCCCGCCGCCGCGCCGGCTCGCACCCTCAGCGCCGGCAGCAGGCGCGAGTAGAGCGCAGCCGCCGCGAGGCGCGCGCCCTCCTCGTTGGTGTGCACGAAGTCCCACATGACCGGAGTCGTCGCGCTGTCGAGCGCGTCACCGAGGTCGACGAACGGCGTGGACTTCAGCAGCTCGCGCGACTGGGCGGTTGCGGGATCCCACCGTGCCGACCCGTACGAGTTGAGGTTGCGGTACGCCTCCTCGTCGGGCAGCACCTTCTTCGTGAACACGGTGGGCTGGTAGAAGAACGAGGCATCGGCGCCCGCCGAGTTGGCGACGGCGGTTGCCAGCGTCGCAGCGCGCGCCTGGATCGAGACCGCGTTGTGCGCCGCCTCGGTGATCTGCGCCGGCGTCTGCGCGGGCAGGTTCTGGTCGACGCCCTTCGCGAACTGGACGCTCGGAGCGTCGGATCCCGCGATGAGATCGTGCAGGGCGTCGTACACATGGTGCGATGCGCTCTGGTCCCAGTAGGCGCCGACCACGTCGCTGAACGTCGTGCCCGAACCGGACGACGTCGAGTCACCGGAGGTCTGGGTGGTGGCGTCGACACCGTTGGCGCCAGCGTTGGTCGCCTTGTTGCGCGCGCCGTCGTACACGTTGGTGGGTTCGGCGCTGAGCTCCAGGTTCATCTGCCAGGCGAGGTCGTTGAAGCCGTCGTAGAAGACCGCGAGGTCGGGCTTCTGTCCCGACGCCACCAGCTGCTGGAACAGTTCGAGCTCCTGCCACATGGCGATGCCGGGCCGGCCGTAGTTGCGCACCTCGAGCGCGATGCCGTCGGCCTCGGCGAGGCGCGCGAACTCCGATGGGATGGTGTGATCGTCGCGCTGCCCGTCGCCGAAGAGCGCCGAGGAGCCGAAGAACCACACCGAGACCTGCTTCCCGGGCGTGTGCGACTGGTAGCTCGTGCGCACTCCGTCGACGATGTTGGTGTACGTCGACGTCTTGTTGCCGAACCGGTAGCCGAGGAACGGATCGGCGACGCTCGGGATGTTCGACTGCTCGGCCAGCACCTCGGCGGCCCAGGGGCTGTCCCGCAGCGCGGGCTGGTCGACTGGGGAGAACGTGGAGTCGGCGACCGCCGCGGTGCCGTGCGTCTCGCTGCTCACCTCGTCGTAGACCCAGCCCGCACCGAGATCGGCGAGGAGGATCAGCGCCACCACGCCGACGACCGTCGCGATGCGCAGCATCGGGCGCCGTGGCGCGCGTGTCGAGCCGACCGGAGCGAAGAGCGCACGCTCGTCGGCGAACTGCCGTGTGGGCAAGGAGCGGCCGGTGTGTCCGTGCCAGAACGACGACGCATCGCGTCGGACTCCGGGCGCGAGCGCGTCGTAGCGGAACAGCCACATGAAGAACGCGACCGGTGTGAACACGAAGAGATCCACGATGGTGAGCAGCACCACCGCGATCAGGCGTCCGACCCAGTAGCCGAAGCGGCCCATGAGGTGCTCGATGCGCGCAGAGAGCGGCGGGCTGACGATGCCGACGGTCGTGAGCACCACCACTGCGACGGCGACGAGCACCGCCCCGACCGTGAACCCGATCCACCAGAGGATCGCGGCGAACGCCAACGGGAGCAGCAGGCGCGTCGCGAGGCGCCACCACCGGCTGGGGGGCGCGTCGCGGGGCGCTTCGGGGATCTCCAGCCAGGTCGTCGGGGTCACGTCAGCAGTCAGAAGAGGGTGTAGAGGGTGTAGGGAGCGGCGGCCTGCCCCACCACGATGGCGAGCGCCACCACCGCGAGGAGCAGCACCAGCGGTACCACCCACCACGCCCGGTTCACCACCGAGTAGGCGACGAATTCGCCCCCGAGGCGCGCGGCATAGCGCAACCGGCCCATCGGGGCGATGTTAGGCGGCAAGGGCTGCGCACGACCCGCGGCTGCGCCGCCGACACACGGGGTACCGTCCCGCCCATGACCGACCTGGCCGAGTTCGAACTGCAGGGCACGAGCGCCGTCGTCACCGGCGGCGGCAGCGGCATCGGCCGGGCGGTGGCCACCGAGTTCGCCCGACGCGGGGCGCACGTGCTCGTGACCGACGTGGACGACGCGCGAGCCGAGGCCGTCGCATCCGAGATCGTCGCCGAAGGTGGGACCGCGGTGTGGCAGCACCTCGACGTGACGCAACGCGACGACTTCGTCGCCGCTCGTGCCCGCTGTCTGGACGAATTCGGCCGGGTCGATGTGGTGATGAACAACGTCGGCACGATGCTGGCGGGCCGCGCCGAACAGATCCCGGCCGAGGAGTGGGCCCGCCTGCTCGACGTCAACGTCCTCGGCATCGTGCGCAGCAACGAGGTGTTCCTGCCCGGCCTGATCGAACAAGGCCACGGCCACGTCGTGAACACCGCGTCGACGGCGGGCCTCATCGTGTACTCCTACGACCGCACGCCCTACGCGGCGAGCAAGGCCGCGGTGATGATGTTGTCGGAACAGCTCTTCGTGTATCTGCGTCCCTACGGCGTCGGTGTGTCGTGCCTGGCCCCCGCCGGAGTGATGACGAACATCATCGAGCACATCCGTCCGGTCGGTGAGCAGCTGCCGCTGCGCGCGCCCGACCTCCCCCTGGTCACCGCCGACGTGGCGGGCAGGCGCGTCGCCGACGCGGTCGAGTCACGAGCGTTCCTGGTGTTGACGGCGGACGAGGTGCGCGGCGAGCTGCGTCGCGCCGGCGACGACCTCGACGCGTACCTCCTCGAACGCGAGGCGTGGATGCACGACGGGTCGGATGGCTGACGTCGATCTCGACGCCCGGCTCGACGAGCTGTTCTCGATCGAACCCAAGGGGTTCACCGCGGCGCGTGACGCGATCGTTCGCGACCTCAAGGCCGCCGACCGCGCCGACGAGGCCACCGAGGTGAAGGCCTTGCGCAGGCCGACGGTCGCGGTTGCGGCAGTCAACCGGGTCGCGCGCACCCATCCCGACGAGGTGGCCGCCCTGGTGAACATCGGCGCCGAGCTCGCGGCGTTGCAGGCCGAGGTCCACCCCGATCGCGACGAGCTGCGCGATCTCACCCGTCAACGACGCACCCTGCTGCTGCAGCTCACCGAGCACGCGGCGGCCACCACGGAACGGCCCGACGGTGCGCGTTCGTCCATCACGGCGACGCTCGACACCGCATCGCTCGACGAAGGCCTGCGTGACGAGCTGCAACGTGGGCGTCTCACCCAGGAGCTCGCCCCCGCCGCCCGCTTCGTGCTCGGCGACGACGCGCCGTCGACGCCGTCTGCGACCCGCGCCGCCCGCCGCTCCACGAAGCGCGCGGCGCCACCGCCGCGTGACGAGCTCGCGGCGCGCCGGGCTCGCGTCGAGCTCGACGCGGCTCGGGAGCGCGCCGAGGAGGCCGAGGAGACGGTGCGCGAGCACACCGGGGCCGCGGCCGACGCGACCGAGCGACTCGAAGCCGCGCACCGTCACATCGCCGATCTGGAGGCCGCGCTGTCCGACGCCCGCGCCGAGCTCGTCGAGGCGAAGCGTGACGAGCGCGACGCACAACGGGCGGAACGGCGTGCCCGCACCGAGCACGAGCGCCTCGTGTCGGCGCTCCACGCCGCTGAACGCGCGGTCGACGACTCGGAGTAGCTCTCAGCTACTGCGCGCGCACGAGACGGCCGGGACGAGCGCCGGTGTCGCGGTCGTCCCGCCGTGTGACCACGCCGTTGACGATCGTCGCCTTGTAGCCGGACGCGTCCTGCAGGATGCGCCGTCCACCAGCGGGAAGATCGTCGACCGAACGCGGCGCGTGCAGCACCAGGTTGGCGAGATCGATGACGTTCACGTCGGCCTTCTTGCCCACTTCGAGGGTTCCGCGATCGTCGAGACCGACCGCCGCCGCGGTGCCGGCGGCCTGCTTCTGGATCACGGTCTCGAGCGGAAGGCGGGTGCCGCGGGTGCGGTCGCGCACCCAGTGCGTGAGCAGATAGGTCGGTGCCGACGCGTCGCAGATCATCTTCACGTGCGCGCCGCCGTCGGAGAGACCGATGACGGTGTTCGGGTCGGTGATCATCTCCGCGAGATGGTCCTCGTTGCCCTGCGTGTAGTTCGTGAACGCACCCAGGAGCAGCTCACCCGCAGCGAGGTGGTCGTAGAACACCTCGAACGGATCACGGCCGGTCGCGGCCGCGACACCCGCGATCGACCGCTCGGGGAGCGGCTCGTAGTCGGGCGGGTCACCGAGCGGGAAGACGCTTCCCCACAAGTACGGCGCATTCTCGGCCAAGGACTCGTACTGGCGGTGCGGATCGGGCGGCAGGTCGCCCTCGCCGAGGATCGCCGCCTTCACCTCGGGCTTGCGCAGCTCGACGAGCACGTCGTCGAGCGGCAGCGAGTCCTCGAGCCGGCGGTACGTGGGCCGTCGCGCGAGCGGGTGATAGCTCGCGGCGCCGATGAGCATGCCGCCGGGGCGCGCCGCCACCTGCGGCGTGACGTCGGCGCCGTTGGCGTTCACCTTCTCGACCAGCTCCAGCTGCCGGCGCCACAGGTCGGGATCGAGACGCGACTGCACGAGCAGGAACGACAGCGGGACACCGGTCGTCTCCGACACCGTCCCCATGAGCTCGATCTCGCTCAGGATCAGCTCGGCGTCACCCTCGGTCTCGCCCTGGGGCACGACCTCGAAGAGACCTCCACCCGCGTCGACGACCGCCTGCGCGAGTCCGATCAGCTCGTCGGCCGCCGCGAACGTGCCGGGCACGTACTCGCCGTCGAGGTCCTTGTGGTTGAGCGAACGTGACGACGAGAAGCCGACCGCGCCCGCCGCGATCGCCTCCCGGACGTGGCGCGCCATCTCCGCGATGTCGTCGGCGGTGGCGTCCTCGTTGGCCACACCGCGGTCACCCATCACGTACACCCGTAGCGGCGCGTGCGGCAGGAACGCCGCGACGTCCATCGAGAACTCGTGCGTGGCGAGCGCGTCGAGGTACTCGGGGAAGGTCTCCCAGCTCCACTGGATGCCCTCGTGCAGCGCGGTGCCGGGGATGTCCTCCACGCCTTCCATGAGCTCGACGAGGCGTTCCTCCCCACCGGGGCGCACCGGCGCAAAGCCGACGCCGCAGTTGCCGAGGACGACCGTCGTGACACCGTGACTGGCCGACGGGTCGAGCACCGGGTCCCACGTCGCCTGACCGTCGTAGTGCGTGTGGATGTCGACGAAGCCCGGCGCGACGACACAGCCCGCGGCGTCGATGACCTCAGTCGCGTCGCCGTCGACGTGCTCGCCGACCGCGACGATGACGCCGTCCTGGATCGCGACGTCGCCCATGTAGCCCGGACGCCCGCTGCCATCGACGACCGTCCCCCCGGTGATCTTCAGATCGAACATCACCCGAGAGTACCGACGAACCGAGCACGAGCGCTCGACGAACACACGGTTGAAGTGGCCCTCAACCACCACTGGTCCTGAACCGACGTATGGGTGGTGGAGATGCATGAGCGCCGCCAGATCGTCGAGACCACGAGTCCAGCGCGGCCGGGTTCCTTCTGGTCCAACCACGAGCGGCTGACGCGCGCCATCGCATTGCTCGCCGTCGTCGTCGGCGCCATCTACCTGGCCTGGCGCATCGGGTGGACCGGGCGCGGCGTGCCGACGGCGCTCTTCGTGGTGCTGCTGGCGGCCGAGGTCTACGGCTGGGCGAGCCTGTGCCTCTACACGTACACGGCCTGGACGGTGCCCGACACGCACCGGCGGCCGCTCCCGGACCAACTGCCGACGGTCGACATCTTCGTCTGCACGTACAACGAGCCCCGCCTGGTCGTGGAACCCACGCTGGTGGCGTGCGCCAGCATCGAGACCCCCCATGTCACCTACCTGCTCGACGACGGTCGTCGGCCGGAGTTTCGTGAGCTCGCCGAGCGCCTCGGAGCGGTGTACGTGACCCGGCCCGACAACGAGGGCGCGAAGGCCGGGAACATCAACCACGCGCTCGCGCTGACCGACGGTGAGCTGATACTCGTGCTCGACTGCGACCACGTACCCGATCGCGAGATCCTCGACGCGACGATCGGGTACTTCGCTGATCCCGAGGTCGCGCTGGTGCAGACACCACACGATTTCTACAACCGCGACTCGGTGCAGCACACCCGGGCCGCTCGCCACGAGCAGACGCTCTTCTACGAGGTCATCGCTCCGGGGAAGGATCGCGACAACGCGATGTTCTGGTGCGGCTCGGCAACCCTCGTGCGACGCCCGCGCTCGAGGAGATCGGCGGCGTCCTCACCGAAACCGTCGCCGAGGACTTCCACACGACGATCGCCATGCACGCGCGGGGTTGGCGGACCCGATACCACAACGAGGTCCTGGTGCAGGGGCTGGCTCCGACCGATCTCGCCGGGTTCCTCTTGCAACGCGCGCGCTGGGCGCGGGGCAACCTGCGCGTCTTCCGCACTGCGGAGAACCCGTTGACCTGCCGCGGGTTGACTCCCCGGCAGCGGCTCGGCTACTTCACGTCCTTGTTCACCTACTTCAACGGGTTGCAGCGCGCCGCCCTGCTCACCGTGCTGACGTGGACGCTCGCGAGCGGCGAGCTCCCCATGCACGCGTCACCGGTGATGCTCGTTGCCCTGTGGACCCCGTGGGCGCTCCTCGGCTTCGCCGCGTCCGGGGCTCTCGGACGCGGCACCCTCGGCATGCTCGACGCGACCCGGTACGGCCTCATGACCATGGGCATCTACATGCGCGGCGTGCTGTCACTCTTCAGCAACCGTGTCGGCAGGTTCCGGGTGACGCCCAAGGACGGGATCGATGTCGGCGGGCTGAAGGTGCTGCGGATGCTCCCTGTGGTGACGGCCTTCGCCGTCGCGCTCACCGCCACCGCGCTGGCGAGGACGGGGGCGCTGGTCGGAATCGTGCCACTGCCGGACATGCCACCGTTCGCCGAAGCGGTGACCCTCGTGCTGGCGATCTGGGAACTCGGGTGCATCCTCACGGTGCTGATCGCACTCGTACGCCGACGGCAGCTGCGGACCGCGTACCGCTTCAGGGTCGCCTTGCGCGCTCGGGTCGAGGGGACCAATGCCGTCGTGTCGCTGACCGATCTCTCGTTCGATGGTGTCGCCTTCACCTCTCCGATCGACATCCCGCTCGGTACACACCTGACGCTCCTGACCCGGGTGCCCGACACCACCGGAGTGCTGCGAGACCTCCAGCTCCCGTTGGAGGTTCGTACGTCGCGCTTCGACGAGGACGCGTCGGCGTACCGCGTCGGCAGCCGCCTCCGGACGGTCGACCCGGTCACGAGGGAGCTGCTGATCGAGTACTGCTTCGTCGTCATGCCCGGCGGCGGCCACAGCGTCGGCACGACCGCCTCGGCCGCGGCGGCCGTCGGCTGACGGCGGGGGCCACGGAACGGTCGGCCTAGATGTCGTAGTAGAGGTAGAACTCCCACGGGTGCGGGCGCAGGCGCAGGGCGTCGACCTCGTTCTCGCGCTTGTAGTCCACCCACGTCTCGATGACGTCGGGTGTGAACACGCCGCCCGCGAGCAGGTACTCGTGGTCGGCCTCGAGCGCGGCGAGCACCTCTTCGAGGGACCCCGGCACCTGCGGCACCTTGGCCAGCTCCTCGGGCGGCAGGTCGTAGAGGTCGCGGTCGAGGGGCGCCGGCGGCTCGATGCGGTTCTGGATGCCGTCGAGCCCGGCCATCAGCAACGCCGAGAACGCGAGGTACGGGTTGCACGACGGATCGGGGCAGCGGAACTCGATGCGCTTGGCCTTCGGGCTCTTCGAGTACAGGGGGATGCGCACGGCCGCCGAGCGGTTGCGTTGCGAGTACACGAGGTTCACCGGCGCCTCGTAGCCCGGCACCAACCGCTTGTACGAGTTCACGGTGGGGTTGGTGAATGCGAGCAATGACGGCGCGTGCTTCAGCAGACCGCCGATGTACCAGCGCGCGAGGTCGGACAGACCCGCGTAGCCCTTCTCGTCGAAGAACAACGGCTCGCCACCCTTCCAGAGCGACTGGTGCACGTGCATGCCGGAACCGTTGTCCTGGAACAGCGGCTTGGGCATGAAGGTGACCGTCTTGCCCGCGGCGCGCGCCACGTTCTTCACCACGTACTTGTAGAGCATCAGCTTGTCGGCCATCGTCGACAACGTGTCGAAGCGCATGTCGATCTCGGCCTGGCCCGCGGTGCCGACCTCGTGGTGCTGCACCTCGATGGGGATGCCGACCTGCTCCAGCGTCATCAGCATCTCCGACCGCAGATCCTGGTACTGGTCCATCGGCGAGACGGGGAAGTACCCCTCCTTGTAGCGGATCTTGTACCCCAGGTTCGGCGAGCCGTCGAGCTCCTCGGGACGTCCCGAGTTCCAGACGCCTTCGATCGAGTCGAGGAAGTAGTAGCCCGAGTGCTGGTTCTGGTCGAAGCGCGCCGAGTCGAAGATGTAGAACTCCGCTTCGGGCCCGAAGTACGCGGTGTCGGCGATGCCGGTGCCGCGGAGGTAGTCCTCCGCCTTCTTCGCGATGTAGCGCGGGTCGCGGCTGTAGGACTCGCCGGTGACCGGGTCCTTCACGAAGCAGTTGATGTTGAGCGTCGTGTGCTTGGTGAACGGGTCGATCACCGCGGTGTCGGGATCGGGGATCAGGAGCATGTCCGACTCCTGGATCTCCTGGAACCCACGGATCGACGAACCGTCGAACCCCAGGCCGTCCTCGAAGACGTCCTCGCTCAGCTCGTGCGCAGGGATCGAGAAGTGCTGCATCAACCCCGGTAGGTCGCAGAACCGGATGTCGACGATGTCGACCTCTTGGTCGGAGAGCATCTTGAGCACGTCGCTGGGAGTCGCCACGACTCACCGCCTTTCTTCGTGAAGATCAACGCGAACGCCGTCATGAGATGTGGGTGTGAACGACGAAGGCCCGGCGCACGGACGAGGAGATCCTGTCCGCGAACCGGGCCCGTGTCGAGTGTCTGCCGTGTCCGACTACGCCAGCGCGCTGCACACCGTGTCGGTGATCATGCGGGTCACGACGTAGGGATCCATGTTGGCGTTGGGGCGCCGGTCCTCGATGTAGCCCTTCTTGTCGATCTCCACCTGCCACGGGATGCGCACCGACGCACCACGGTTGGAGACGCCGTAGCTGAACTCCGACCACGGAGCGGTCTCGTGGCTCCCGGTGAGGCGGTGCTCGATGTCGGCGCCGTACGCCGCAACGTGCTCCTGGGCCTTGGTGCCGAGCGCCTCGCACGCGGCGATGATCGGGTCGTAGCTCTCCCGCATCCCGTTCGTCGAGAAGTTGGTGTGCGCGCCGGCGCCGTTCCAGTCGCCCTTGACCGGCTTCGGATCGAGTGTGGCGGAGATCCCGAAGTCCTCGGCGACGCGGTAGAGCAGCCACCTGGCCACCCAGAGCTGGTCCGACACGTCGAGCGGGCTCAGCGGTCCCACCTGGAACTCCCACTGGCCGGGCATGACCTCGGCGTTGATGCCGGAGATGCCCAGGCCGGCGTCGAGGCACGCCTCGAGGTGCGCCTCCACGACGTCACGGCCGTACACCTCGTCGGCACCGACACCGCAGTAGTAGAAGGCCTGCGGCGCCGGGAAGCCGTTCGGCGGGAAGCCGAGCGGGCGACCCTCCTTGAAGAACGTGTACTCCTGCTCGATCCCGAACAATGGCTCCTGGCCGGCGAACTTCTCGGCGATGGGTCGCAACAACGCGCGCGTGTTGGTCACGTGCGGCGTCATGTCGGGGAGCAGCACCTCGCACATCACGATGACGTCGTCGCCACCGCGGATCGGGTCCGGGTAGGAGGCGACCGGCTGGAGCACGCAGTCGGAGTTGCTCCCCGGCGCCTGGTTGGTGCTCGAACCGTCGAAGCCCCAGATCGGTAGATCCTTGCCGTCCTGGAGGATCTTCGTCTTCGACCGGAGACGCGCACTCGGCTCAGTGCCGTCGATCCAGATGTACTCCGCCTTGAAACTCACACTCGTCTCCTGATCGTCGTCCGCTCCGGTGCCAGCGGTGCCCGGAAGCCCCACGCGTCGTTGTGAAGTGGCCAGCTTGTTCCGCCGCGATTTCCCGGCCATTACTCGAACATGAACACTCTGTTTCTCGCCGATCCCGGCCTCGGGCATCGTACGGCGACCTCCGTAGACTGCTCGCATGCAGCAGCAGCTCGACTACGTCCTGCGGACGGTCGAAGAGCGCGGTGTCCGGTTCGTCCGCCTCTGGTTCACGGATGTCCTGGGCACCCTGAAGAGCTTCGCGATCACACCGGCCGAACTGGAAACGGCGCTCGAAGAGGGCATGACCTTCGACGGGTCCGCCATCCAGGGATACAGCCGGGTCCAGGAATCGGACATGCTGGCCCTCCCCGATCCGAGCACGTTCGAGATCGTGCCGTGGCGAGGTGAGGACGCCCCCGTCGCCCGCATGTTCTGCGACATCAAGCACCTGTCGGAGGAGCCGTTCGAAGGTGACCCGCGCTACGTGCTGAAGCGCAACCTCGAGCGTGCCCGAGACAAGGGCTTCACCTTCTACACCGCACCGGAGATGGAGTTCTTCATCTTCCAGTCGGCCGACACCCCCCCGGTGCCGATCGACACCGCGGGCTTCTTCGACCTCACCCAGCAGGACATGGTGAGCGACCTCCGCCGCCAGACCATCGTCACGCTCGAAGCCATGGGCATCCCGGTGGAGTACAGCTTCCACGAGCTCGGCCCGAGCCAGCACGAGATCGACCTGCGCTACACCGACGCGCTCACCATGGCCGACAACGTCATGACGTTCCGCCAGGTCGTCAAGCAGGTCGCCAACGAGCTCGGCGTGTACGCCACGTTCATGCCCAAGCCCATCGAGGGCGCGTTCGGCTCGGGGATGCACACCCAGGTGTCGCTGTTCGAAGGCGACGTCAACGCCTTCCACGATCCGGGCGACGAGTTCGGTCTCTCGAAGGTCGGCAAGCACTTCATCGCGGGGCTGCTCCACCACGCCCGCGAGATCACCGCGGTCACCAACCAGACCGTCAACTCCTACAAGCGCCTGGTCGCGGGGTACGAGGCACCGGTGCACGTGTGCTGGGCACGCAACAACGAGTCGGCGCTCGTGCGGCTGCCCGCGCCGAAGAAGGGCAAGGAGAGCTCGACGCGCATCGAGTTCCGTTCGCCCGACCCGGCGTGCAACCCGTACCTGGCGTTCTCACTGATGCTGGCAGCCGGGCTCAAGGGCGTCGACGAGGGCTACGACCTCCCACCCGAGGCCACCAACAACATCTACGAGATGACACCGGAGGAGCGCGCCGCGGAAGGCATCGGGTCACTGCCGCAGAGTCTCGCCGAGGCGGTCACCGTCATGGAAGACTCCGAGCTCGTCGCCGAGGCACTGGGGGAGCACGTGTTCGACTACTTCATCCGCAACAAGCGGTCGGAGTGGGCGGACTACAAGGCCCACGTCACCCCTTGGGAGTTGGATCGGTACCTGGGATCCCTGTGATGGCACCCGAACCGCTGCTGGTCTTCCCGGACCCGCCTCCCCCGCTGCTCGCGCAGACCCTCGACCTCGCGGGATACCCGTGGAAGGCGGTCGCGAACGCGTCCGTCGCCACCCAGTCGGAACCGAGCGACGGCTGGGCCGGCGCGGTGGTGTGCGCCGACGAAGACCCCGAGGGGGCGTTCGGTATCTGCCGTGCGCTGCGCAAGCGCGACAGCACGCTCGAGCCGGTGCTGCTCCTCGTGTCCGGTGCGCAGCTCTCGGAGCTCGAGATGCGCGAAGACCTCTTCGACGACTTCTGCCTCGCGCCGTTCCACCAGAAGGAGCTCGAAGCGCGACTGCGGCACCTCTTCTGGCGCACCGGTCGCGGCTCACGACCCGAGATCGTGGAGTACGGCGACCTCGTGCTGAACCTGGAGACCTACCAGGCCGCGCTGGGTGGACGCCCCCTCGACCTCACCTACATGGAGTACGAGCTCCTCAAGTTCTTCGCCACGCACTCGAGCAAGGTGTTCACGCGAGAACAGCTCCTGTCGCGCGTGTGGGGCTACGAGTACTACGGCGGCGCGCGCACGGTCGACGTCCACGTCCGTCGTCTGCGCGCCAAGCTCGGCGAGGAGCACGCGAGCCTCATCCAGACCGTGCGCTCGGTGGGCTACCGCTTCGGCTCGCCACGCTGGTCGCCGGGCGACTAGCGCGCACCGCCGTCCCCCACTCGGGCGCAGGCGCTTCACCCTGAGGAAACACTCCCGATATCGGGGTTCTCTACGTTCGACTCGAACGCGTCATCCGCACCTTCGAGGAGACTCCGATGAGTGGAAGCACAGCCCGCCTGCAGGCGATCGACGCCGTCAAGGGCTACCAGCCGCCCGCCGGCGTCTTCGAGAAGGCCGAGCTCCCCGGTCAGGTGTTCGGTCAGAACGTCTTCACCAAGTCGGTGATGCAGAGCCGGCTCCCGAAGCCGGTGTTCAAGTCGTTGATGTCGACCATCGAACACGCCAAGCCGCTCGATCCCGCGGTCGCCGACGTCGTGGCCACCGCGATGAAGGACTGGGCGATGGAGAAGGGTGCGACGCACTACGCGCACGTCTTCTACCCGCTCACCGGTCTCACCGCCGAGAAGCACGACAGCTTCCTCGAGCCCGGGACCGACGGCGCGTCGATCGCCGAGTTCGCGGGCAAGACGCTGATCCAGGGTGAGCCCGACGCGTCGAGCTTCCCGAACGGCGGCCTGCGCGCCACGTTCGAGGCCCGTGGCTACACGGGATGGGACGCGACGAGTCCCGCGTACATCCTCGAGAACCCGAACGGGAACACCCTGTGCATCCCGACGGTGTTCGTCTCGATGACCGGTGAGGCCCTCGACCTCAAGACGCCGCTCCTGCGTTCACAGCAGGCCATGGCCCGTCAGGCCGAGCGAATCCTGCGCCTGTTCGGTCACTCCGATCCCGACGCGGTCGTGTCGTTCGCGGGCGCGGAACAGGAGTACTTCCTGATCGACCGGAGCTTCTTCTTCGCGCGGCCCGACCTCCTCAATTCGGGACGCACGCTGTTCGGCTCGAAACCACCGAAGGGTCAGGAGTTCGACGACCACTACTTCGGCGCCATCCCCGAGCGCGTGCTCGCGTTCATGCTCGACGCCGAGCGCGAGCTGTTCAAGCTCGGCATCCCCGCGAAGACCCGTCACAACGAGGTCGCGCCCGGGCAGTTCGAGATCGCCCCAGTGTTCGAGCGATCCAACGTGGCGGCCGACCACCAGCAGCTGTTGATGGTGACGCTGAAGAGCGTCGCCCAGAAGCACGGCATGGAGTGCTTGTTCCACGAGAAGCCCTTCGCCGGCATCAACGGCTCGGGCAAGCACGTGAACTTCTCGCTGGGGAACGGCTCCGAGGGCAACCTCCTGCTGCCCGGCGACACTCCGCACGACAACGCGCAGTTCCTCGTGTTCTGCGCTGCGGTGATCCGCGCCGTGCACCAGCACGGACCGTTGCTGCGCCGCGTCGGTCGCTTCCGCGACCAACGACCACCGTCTCGGCGCGAACGAAGCGCCGCCTGCCATCATCTCGATCTTCCTCGGCGACCAGCTCACCGACGTGTTCGACCAGATCGCCAAGGGTGGCGCGACCAGCTCCAAGGAGAAGGGCGCGCTCACCATCGGCGTCGACACGCTGCCGGTGCTCCCGACCGACCCGGGCGATCGCAATCGCACCAGCCCGTTCGCGTTCACCGGCAACCGGTTCGAGTTCCGGGCGCCGGGCGCGCTGCAGTCGATCGCGGCACCGATGACGACGATCAACACCATCCTCGCCGAAGCGCTCGACCACCTCGCGACCGAGCTCGAATCGCTCATCGCGAACGGCACCGACTTCAACGCCGCGGTGCAGCACGTGCTCGAGGACATCATGTCCAACCACGGCAGCGTCGTCTTCAACGGCGACGGCTACACCGAGGACTGGAAGATCGAAGCCGAGTCACGAGGCCTCGCGAACCTCCAGACCACGCTCGACGCGCTGCCGGCCCTCATCACCGACGAGGCGATGGCGCTCTTCGGCAAGTACGGCGTGTTCACCCACCGCGAGATGCACAGCCGCTACGAGATCGCGCTCGAGCAGTACGCGATGAGCATCAGCGTCGAGGCACGACTCACGCTCGAGATCGCAACGACCGTCGTGCTCCCCGCCGCCCTGCGCTACCAGACCGAGTTGGCGACGAACGTCGTCAGCCTGCGAGCGGCCGGCATCGAGGGCGACACGGCGACGCTCGACGAGATCTCGTCGGCGATCGACGCGCTGCGGTCGGGCATCACCCTCCTGCGGTCGGAGCTCGCCCAGGACGGCCTCGACTCCACCGAGAAGGAAGCCGAGCACGCGGGCCGCACCTTGCTGCCGACGATGGAGGCGGTGCGCGCGGCTGCCGACGAGCTCGAAGGCATGGTCGCCGACGACCTGTGGCCGTTGGCGACGTACCAGGAGATGCTGTTCATCCTCTGAGGGCGGCAGTTTCGAGCAGGGTCGCGTACGCGCGACGCAGGATCGCGTGCCACGCAACGTTCGATGTTCGGCAGTGGCGAGGGCATCGAAGCGGATCTCGATCGTCGCCGAACGAGCGCGGGTGCCGGTTGCGTCTACGCCGTCTCGGCCTCGTCGCCGGGGGACGCGTTCTCGGACAGCACAAATCCCATGAGCGCGCTCCAGATCGCACCGCCCAGCATCACTGCCACGGGCAGGATCAGGACCATGAGCACGACCATCACGACGCCGCCACCGACCATGGCGTGACAGTAGCGCGCGTCGAAACGGAGACCTTGCTTGCAATGCCCCACGACGGGCGCAGCGTCTCCCGAGGAAGACGCGGGAGGGGGCTCGTGGAAGATGCCGAGTGGGAGCGGTGGAGCGCGTTCGGCGCCCTCGGTGTGGCCCTGTTCGTCGCTGCGTTCTCGATCGTGGTGATCCGCAGTCGGGTGCTGCCAACAGGTCTCGGTTGGTTCGGTGGTCTCGTCGCGCTGGTGCTCTTCGCGGCTTCGTCGGGTTCGTCGGCTTCCTGATCTGGCTGGTCGTCACCGCGATCCTGATGCTGCGGGCGCCTGCACCCGCGACCGCGCCGCTGGGCGAGACCGCCTCAACGACGTAGCGCAGCCGCGGCGCGCGTCTCCCGAGCCGGAAACGTCTCGGGCCGCGCGCGCTCGGCGTCGCTCACCGCGTTCCACGTCGCCGCGGCGACCGCGGCGAACACTGCGTCGGACGCGTGGGCGAGCGGCGTACCCGGATCGTCGATGATCTCGACATCGATGAGCGGCGTGTCCTTCGCGCGCAGGATCCCGAACGAGCGGATGGTGAGGTCGTGCACCTCGCCCGTGACCGGATCGACGGCCAGGCCTTCCGTGAGCACCCAACCGAGCGCCATGTGCGCGGCGCCGATCGCGTACGAGCGCAGCACGATCTCGTCGAGTGGATCACCGGCCGCGACGCGCACGTGCACCCGCTCGACGTGACCGAAGTCGTCGAGGATCACGCGCCCACCCGCGACTGCGCCGCTGCCGACCGCGACGCAGGTGTCGAGCAGCACCGACCCCGCTCGCGCGTCGTGGACGAGCGCGGCGCGGTCGGTGCCCACGACGTGCAGGGCCCCCTCGACGAGCACCACACGCTCGGCGAGTCCGACCGCGCGCAGCGTCGATGCGGTGGAGGGTCCGGCTGCGGTCGCGCTCGTCCACTCGCACTGCTCGGTGATCGCGTACGGCCACGCGATCGGCGCGGTGAACGGGGCGGGATCGCCGAGCACCGCGCCCCGCACCTCCACGACCGCGCCGTCGAACGACGCCGTCGCCGCGATCGGCGGGCGCTTGGGACCCAGGCGCACGACGTCCTCGCGCGCGTAGACGACACGCACCGTGCGCCCGGTCCGGTCGGCGAGCTCACGCGCTGCCGCGCCCACGATCGACGTGGCCTTGCCGCCGAACGCGCCGCCGTTGCCGAGTGGCGTTGCCGGCTCGCCGCCCGGGGCGCACCATGACGCGTCAGGTTCGAGGTACGCGGGCTCGACCCACGACGTCGCGAGACGGACGCCCTCGGCGACGGACTCGGGCAGCGCGAGCGGTGGCTCCGGATCGACGGTCGTGCGACGGCCCTGCACCTTGCCTGCGAGCGCGCGCGCCTCCAGCAGCGACTCGGCGACCGCCCACGCCGACCCGGCGGCTTCGAGGGCGTCACCCGTCGATCCGGGCGGGAGCGGCACGGCGACGAGCGCGTCGCGCGGCGCGCGGTCGTCGGCGAACCCGCCGTCGCCCAGCGGCACGAACGGCCCGACGTGCTGCGCTGCACCACCCTCGAGCGCCGCACGACGCGCTGCGGCGCTCGGGTCTCGCGGGGACGTGCTCGCCCTCGGAGCTTCGACTGCCTCGTAGATCGTCTGCCAGCCCGTGCATCGGCACAGGTGTGCGGCGAGGGCGCGATCGAGGTCGATGCGCCGGGCCTTGCCCTTCGCGGCCGCTGCTGCCAGTCGCACGAGGATGCCGGGTGTGCAGAATCCGCACTGCGATCCACCGGTCGCGAGGAACCTCGCCGCGAGGTCGTCACGCACCTCGGCGTCGAGACCCTCGACCGTCAGCACCGAGCGGCCCGCAACCCGGGTGATCGGTGTGACGCACGCGACGCGCGGTTCGCCATCGACCAACACCGTGCAGCAACCGCATTGACCCTGCGGCGCGCAGCCGTCCTTCGGCGAGACGACCCCGATGCGTTCACGCAGCACCGAGAGCAATGACTCGCCCGGTGCGGTCTCGACCTCGAACTGCTCACCGTTGCACGAGAACTGCACCCGATGCCCAGTTCCGGTCACGGGCAGGCAGGATAGGGGGATGCCTCCTGCACCCCTCCCCCCGGGCACGGATTCGACCGCAGCGTTCTCCAGGCGCGGGTTCCTCGGTGGGGCCCTCGGCGCCGCGGGCGGACTCGTCGTCGCGGGCTCGTTCGCCGACGTGGCTTGGGCCAGCAGTTCGACGCCCGACCCCAAGACCTTCTTCCCGCTCGTGCTCAGCAGCGATCTCGCGGCGTCGTCGCAGGCCCAGCGCATGGTGTTCGCGCTCTCGCACAGCACGAAGAAGGGCATCGTGTACGCGAGCGGACCCTCGGTGACGGTGCGGTTCCGCAAGAAGGGCGGCCAGTGGTCGCAGCCCCAGCAGCCCGCCTTCGATCGAGCCGGTCTGCCCAAGGGTCGGGGCGTCTACGTCGCCCGGCCGACGTTCGACAGCGCCGGGGTCTGGCAGGTCGAAGCGCGCGCGCAGGGACAGAAGGTGCCGTTCACGATCCAGGTCGCCGACGCTCCGACCGCGGTCGTGCCCGGTCAGGCGGCGCCGCGCGACCCTTCACCGACGGCGACCGACACGCTCGGCGTCGATCCGATCTGCACCCGCGATCCCGAGTGCCCGCTGCACACGCAGTCGCTGTCGACGGTGATCGGCGCCGGGAAGCCCGTGGCCGCCTTGTTCGCCACCCCGGCCCGGTGTCAGTCGCAGTACTGCGCGCCGGTGCTCGACGAGTTCCTGAAGACCGTCAAGTCCTACGGCGACCAGATCGTGCCCGTGCACATCGAGATCTACAAGAAGGCCACCGGCGCCGCGCTCGTGCCCACGGTCGAGGCGTGGCATCTCCCGAGCGAGCCGTGGCTGTTCGGGATCTCGCCTGACGGCACCGTGCAGTCGCGCATCGACGGGGCGTTCGGCGGCAACGAGATGAAGGCTCTCCTCGACGCCCTCGTCACGCCCCAGAAGTAGCCCGAGTCGACACGCCCGGACGGGTGCGGGCTTCGCCCGTGCTCGTCCGTCGGGACGGAGCGAGCCGGGCGAGCGGGCGGAGAAGAGGCGGACTAGCTGAAGCTCTGGCCGCAGCCGCAGCTGCGCTGCGCGTTGGGGTTGTTGATCGCGAACCCTGCGCCCTGCAGGCCGTCCTTGAAGTCGAGCTCGGCGCCGCCGAGGTGCGGCGCGCTCGCCGGGTCGATGACCACGGTGACCCCGCCCTGCTCCACCTTGAGGTCGTCGGCGGCGACGTCGGTGTCGAAGAACATCTCGTAGCTGAAGCCCGAGCAGCCGCCGGGACGCACCGCGACCCGCAGCACGAGCTCGGGGTTGCCCTCGGCCGTGATGAGGCTCTTCACCTTGTCGCTGGCGGCGTCGGTGAGGGTGAAGACGGTGCTGGCATCCTGAACGGAGAACATCAGACCTCGCAGAGGGTTCGAAGGATGGTTGACAGTTTAACCGGTTGATCGATCATCTGGACGGTGCACCGAGGCCCACGGTCACGTGGCAGGGTTCGGAGTCGTACAACGTCGCGAACTCGTCGACTGTTCCCCCACCCACGGCATCGACGACGCCTTCGCACAACCCTCGGTGGAGGTTGCACACCAGCTCGGGGTAGGCCTCGGCCAGCTCCCGGAAGGGACAGTGCAGGAATTCGATGCGGGCGGGACGCCCGTCGGCGCCGTCGGCCTCGAGGGCGGGTTCGAAGCCCAGCTTGGTGAGCTCCGCCTCGAGCGCACCGAGGCAGCTCCGCGCCCGGGTGCGCATGCCCGCGTCGGTCCCCCAGACCCGGCCGGTGGCGGCCGCGTCGTCGGCGTCGGCACCGATGCGCTCGGCCATCGCCGCGAGCAACCCGGCGAGCAGGGCGTGGGCCGGCGGGTCGAAGCCGAGCCCGGGCGCACCGGCGCTCAGGAAGTAGAGGTGCTGGGGGCGGCCGACCGTGCCACGGTGGACGGCCTCGACGTCGACCAGGCCGACCTCGCGGAGGCGCTCGAGGTGGAGGCGCACCGTGTTGGCATGGATCCCGAGGCGATCCGCCAACTCCGATGCCGAGAGCGCGGCCGTCGAGCGGGCGAGCTCCTCGTACATGGCGTAGCGGGTTTCGTCGCCGAGCGCCTTGAGCACCGCCAGTTGGTGCTCCGATTCACGCCGATTCACGGCCTTGACGGTACCCGGCCCCGGGCATATTTTCAAGATGTAGCCTGTATTAATCGGTATGGACATCCGCATGGAGACCAGCACGCCTGACCCGGACGACCCCGGTGCACCGGTCCACGAGCCGGTTCCCGGGCCCGCGCCCACCCCTGACGACGTTCGGCGCATGCTGGCCGGGGTCATCGACCCCGAACTGCACGCCTCGATCGTCGACCTGGGCATGGTCGACGACGTGCGGGTGGGTGCCGACGGCGATGTCGTCGTGACGGTGGCCCTCACCACGGCCGGATGTCCGCTGCGGGTCCAGATCCGCCAGGACGTCGAGTCGAAGGTGCGCGGCCTCCCCGGCGTGAGCGCGGTGAAGGTCGAGTACGGCGAGATGACCAAGGAGCAGAAGTCGGCCGCCATGCAGCGGGCGCGCTTCAACGCCCGCCAGGAGGCCGCCCCCACGGAGGTGTCGCCGACGACGCGCGTGCTCGCGGTGGCGAGCGGCAAGGGTGGTGTGGGCAAGTCGTCGGTCACCGTGAACCTCGCCGCGGCGCTCGCGGCGCGCGGCCTCACCGTCGGGGTGCTCGACGCCGACATCTGGGGCTTCAGCGTCCCTCGGATGCTCGGCGTCGAGGGCCGACTCGGCGGTACCGACGGCAAGATCGAGCCCAACGTCGTGCCCGTGGGCACCGAGACGTCGAAGCGCGGCATGCTGAAGGTCGTCTCGATGGGGTTCCTCGTCGACGACGAGAGCACCGCGCTCATGTGGCGTGGCCTCATCCTGGCCAAGGCGCTCGAGCAGTTCCTCACCGACGTCCGGTGGGGCGAGCTCGACTACCTGCTCATCGACATGCCGCCGGGCACGGGCGACGTGCAGATGGCGCTGGCCCGCATGCTCCCCCAGGCCGAGATGCTCGTGGTCACCACGCCGGCACGCGCCGCGCAGAAGGTGGCGACCCGCGTCGCCGACATGGCCCGCCGCTCCTACATGAAGGTGGTCGGCGTCGTCGAGAACATGAGCGAGTTCGTCGCACCCGACGGCTCGCGCCACGCGGTGTTCGGCGAAGGCGGCGGCATCGCGCTCGCCGACGAGATCGGCGTGCCCCTGGTGGCGCGCATCCCCATCGAACCCGCGGTGTCGACCGGCGGCGACATCGGGCGCCCGGTCGCGCTCGAGGCACCCGACAGCCCCGCGGGTCGCGCGTTCGCCGAGCTCGCGGCACGCATCACCGACGAGCTGTTACCGCCCATCGAGATGGCCGGCTGCACCGCACGCCTCCTCGACCTGATCCCTGGCTCGACCTGATCCCACCTGGCGTCTGACGTCGCACGCGAACGAGCCCGGGCCGAAGCCCGGGCTCGACCGCAGGTTCGTGCGGTGGTCGACTAGCTGATGGTGAAGGTGCCCTGCAGGCCCTTCGCGTAGTCGTCGTTGGGGGCGTCGCCGTCGGTGCTGACGTACCCGTAGTTGCCAGCCGGGAGCGACCACTCGAGGTAGGCCATGCCGCCGGGTGCCAACGATTGGACCCCGCCGACGAGCACGCCGGGCGACTCACCCTCGGGCGCCGTGCCCGTGTTGAAGAACGCGTCGTAGTACGTCTTGACGTCGTCGAGCGTCTTGCCGTCGGCGAGCTTCACCAACTGGAAGGTGTGCGGCGAGGTGCCGTCGTTCGTGACCTTGGCGGTGAGGTTCTTCGGAGCATCGCCTGACGGCGTCGTGATGCCGGTGTCGGTCAGCGACACCTCGGCCACGCCGTCGGTGGGCGGCTTCAAGTTCGACTTCCCCTTCACGTCGAAGATCTTGAACATGCCGTGGGCGGCGTGCGGCGACCCGTCGGGGGCGGGCACGAAGCACGCGAGGCCGTAGTGACCGGCCGACAGTTCGGTCAGCGTGGTTGTCTTCTGCCCGGGACCGACGAGCGCCGGGGTGCCCGACACGCTGTCGCTGCCCGCCGCGATCTTGCCGAACGCGGCGTCGTCGTTCGACAGGATCGCCTTCTTCAGCTGCGCGGAGGTCACGCCCTTCTTCAACTCGAACACCGCCATCATGTGGTTCTCCACCCCGGCGTTGTCGAAGTCGATCTGGGTCCAGCCTGCCTTCGGGCTGCCCTTCAGTTGATAGGTGTACTCACCGGCCTTGACCGTGAGCGTGTTCGAGCCGGCTGCGCCCGCACCACTCGTCGCCACCGCGAGCGTCGCGGGGACGACGACCAGTGCCGCCAGAGCAGCCCAGAACCGGGCAACGCGGCGAGCGTCGCGTGTGAGTGAGCACGAGTTGTTCCCTCCTGAACAATGGCCAGAGTCGTTGCCGCACGATGGTGCCTCCGCCCGCCCTCCGCGAACAGATGGCTGGCACCACCCTTCGGGGGCGTGTTCCCACACCCCGTGAACGGCGGTGAGTATCGCCGCGGGAGGTGCGATCCGGTACGCGGCCTACGCCAACGACCAGGCGGACCGCACGGACGTCCCGGTCACCGTGCCCTCGGCCTTGAGCTTCAGGAGGTGCGCGTGCACCTGCCACCGCGCGGCTTCGACCAGCTTGGGGTGCAGCTCGCGGTCGGCGTAGAGGGTGGCGACCATGTCGGGGATCTTGCTCGGGCCCTGCTGCTTCAGCAGCGCGAGCACCTGGCGCTCCCGATCGTGACGATGGGCCACGTACTCCTGGATCCGCGGCCGGGCGTCGTCGATCACGTCACCGTGGCCGGGCGCGAGGCGTGACAGGCGCAGCTTCGCCATGCGCCCGAGCGAAGTGAGGTACTCGGTCATGTCACCGCCTCGTTGGGGGCTCACCACCGAGAACATGCCGTCGAGCACGGTGTCGCCCGTGAAGAGCACGCGCTCCTCCTCGAGCAGGAAGCAGAGGTGGTTGGGGGCGTGGCCCGGCGTGTGGAGGACGGAGAGGCCGAACTCGGTGCCTTCGATGGTGTCGCCGTCACCGATCGCGCGGTCGATCGTGATCGTGGTGTCCTTGTCGAGCCGCTTGCCGTAGGCGAGCACCTCGGCACCTGTCGCTTTCACCAACCGGGCTGTGCCGGGTGCGTGATCCGGGTGCGTGTGCGTGAGCACCACCCAGCGCACGCGCTCCTTCATCGACGCGCCGACGATGGCGTCGATGTGGCTCTTGTCGTCGGGGCCGGGATCGACGACCGCGACCTCGTCGATGCCGACGAGGTAGGTGTTGGTCCCCGGCCCCGTGAACGGCCCCGGGTTGGGCGCCACGATGCGGCGCACGAGGGGCGACAGGGCGCTCGGTACCCCGGGCACGAGATCGGGCATGTCAGCCGGGCCTCGCCGTCACCTGTACCGTCACCTGCACAGTGTAGATGGGGCGAGGGAGCCGACTCGTGGCCTTCGTAGCGCACGAGACCGCTGCGAGCGCGGCGGCCGACCCGGCGCGGTGCGTCAGCTGTAGCTGGCCTCGAGCAGCTGGCGCCGCTCGTGCTCGTTCAGCCCGCCCCAGATGCCGTGTGCCTCACCGAAGTGGACGGCGTGGTCGAGGCACTCGCGCTGTACAGGGCACTCGCGGCAGATCGACTTGGCCCGCGCCTCGCGCGCGTCCCGATCCTCGCGCCGTTCCGTGCTGGACGGCGGGAAGAACAGGGCCGTCTCCGGGCCCCGGCATGCTGCACGTGTCCGCCACGTGTCGAGTGTGTTGACGACCACGGACTCTCCTCCCCCGTACAGAGTGTCCCGCGGCGCGGAAACTACTCGGACGGTTCCGGATCTGACAAGGGGTCAGATCCGGATTCCCCCGACTTCGACCGTCGATTTCGGGCGCGCTCCCGGTAGTCCTGGGCCCCGCCCTCCGGCGGTTCGACCTCGAGCACCAGCCCTTCGACCGACGCCACCTTCACCGGTTCGCCCGCTTGGATGGGGGTGGCCCGGTTGGTACGGGCCCGCCAGCGGGCGCCTCGGATGAGCACGACACCGTCGGGTGCGACGGCCACTTCGGCCACCCCCTCCTCGCCGATCATGCCCTCGCGCCCGACCGTGGGCGTCGAGAAGCGGGACCGGATCATCGCCGTCATACCGCCGAGCATGAACAACAGGGTCCCCCCGATCACCACGAGGAACACCCACCACGATGGGCGCAGCTCGCCAGCACCGCCGTAGAGGAACCACGAACCGGTGACGAGGCAGACGGTGGCGATGATCGTCCAGATGCCGAGGCCACCCGCCTGCGCGTCGATCGCGAACCCGAACATGGACACGAAGAGCAGTCCGAGCGCCCACCAGTGGACCGGCAGGTGCGAGAAGCCCACGAACGCACCGATGAGGCACAAGGCACCGACGAGGCCGGCCAGACCGATCGACGCGGTGTAGAACTCGAACACGATCAGCGCGAGCCCGACGACGATCAGGAAGTACGCGATCGACGGGCTGATCAGGCGGTGCAGCAGCGAGTCGCCGAGGCCGAGGCGGTTGAACACCACTTCTTGGTTCGGTTGACGACGACGATCCCTGCCGGCCCCGATCACCTTGGCGGTGGAGAGCGTGAGCTCACCGGCCGCGGTGGTGACCGTCTTGCCGTCGAGCTGCACGATGAGCTCACCGATGGTCGGGCGCACGCCGTTGGTGGCGCCGACGTCGCGCGCCTCGGAGGATCCGAGCCGCACCGTCGCGAGCTTGCGGGCGCCGTCGGGATCACGATGGTTTCGCGACGCGAGCGCGGCGAGGCGATCGGCGACGCCCGCTCGCGTGCTCGCGCCCGGGTCGTCGAGCCGGACCGGTTGACCAGGCCCGGCGCCCGATCCCGGCGAGATGTAGGCGAGGTGCGCGGCCTGCAAGAGGACCGTGGCCGCGCCCTTGGCGTCGGCCCCTGACGGCCCGACCCACACCGCGACGGGCACCCGCGACTTCTGGATCGCCCGCACGACCCGCTCGACGTCGGTGTCGATCGCACCGTTCGACTTCACCTGCAGGACGAGGAGGGTCGAACGGCGATCGTTCGCCTCCTTGATGGCGTCGAGGATGAGTGAGACATTGGGTGGGTCGAGGTAACCCTCGACCTGCACGACGTCGATGCCGCGCTTGCCGACCGGCGGCGTCGCCGCGCCGGCGCCCGCGTCGAGCGCGAGCACCGCGAGCGACACGACGATCGCGACCAGTGCGACAGCGCGGCGCGTACGTAGCCGCGTCATGTCACGCGTCCGGTGCGGCGTGCTGCATGCGATGGGGACTCCCGTAGCATCGGTGGCCATGGACCTCGAGCGTTTCTGCTCGGCCTCCCGGGTCGTGATCGTGGCGGGCAAGGGTGGGGTCGGCAAGACGACGGTGACCGCCGCGCTGGCCACCGCAGCGGCCCGGACGGGCATGAGCGTGCTGATCGTCGAGGTCGAGGGCAAATCGGGGCTGGCGGCGTGCTTCGGTGAGGCCCCGCTGACCTACGAGGAAGCGGAGCTCCGACCGCGGGTGCGGGCACGGACCCTCACCCCTGACGACGCCCTGCTCGAGTACCTCGACGGTCACGGTATGCGACGGATCTCGAAGCGTCTCACTCGGTCGGGAGCCCTCGACGTGGTCGCGACGGCGGTGCCGGGCATGCGCGACATCCTCGTGCTGGGCAAGGTGAAGCAGCTCGAACAGGCCCGAGCCGCCGACCTGATCGTGCTCGACGCGCCGGCCGCCGGGCACGCGGTGTCGTTCCTGCTCTCCGCTCGCGGCCTGCTCGATGCGGTGAAGGTCGGGCCCATCCAGAAGCAGGCCGCCGAAGTGGTGGACCTGCTCTCCGATCCGGCTCGGTGCCAGGTGCTGCTCGTGACGTTGCCCGAGGAGACGCCGGTGAACGAGCTCGTCGACACGGCGTATGCCGTCGAGGACCGGGCCGGCGTGGCACTGGGCCCGGTCGTGGTGAACCAGTGCGTGCCACCGGTCGCGCTCGACGGCGACGTCGCCGCCGACGCCGCGCTGGCCGCGATCGCGCTCGACGGCTGGGAACGCGACGCGTTGACGGCGGCGGCGAAGTTCCGAGCCGACCTCGTCCGTCGCCAGGACGAGCAGTGCGAACGCCTCGCCGAGCAGTTGCCACTGCCGCAGCTGCGACTCCCCTACTTCTTCACCGCCGACGTCGGACCCACCGAGATCGAGCTGCTCGCCGACGACCTCGTGCTCGGCATCGGCGCGATGGCGGACACGCGATGACCGAACCGGCCGAGCTCGTCGAACACCGACACGTCGTCCTCTGTTGCGGGACCGGTGGCGTCGGCAAGACGACCACCGCGGCGACGTTCGCGATCGAGGGCGCGCGCCGCGGTCGCAACGCCGTCGTCGTCACCATCGACCCGGCCAAGCGTCTCGCCAACACGCTCGGACTCGAGCACCTGTCGAACTCCGCCCACGAGATCGCGCGTGATCGATGGGATCCCGACGGTGACGCGGTGACGGGCGGTCGCCTGCACGCGCTCATGCTCGACACCGAGACCACGTTCGACCAGTTGGTGCAGACGTACGCGCGCAACGACGAACAGGCCGCCGGCATCCTCGACAACCGGTTCTATCGCAACATCGCCGGCGCGCTCTCGGGCACGCAGGAGTACATGGCGATGGAGAAGTTGTACGAGCTGCACGACCGCGGCGGTTTCGATCTCATCGTGGTCGACACCCCACCGACGCGACACGCGCTCGACTTCCTCGACGCGCCCCGTCGACTGACCCGGCTGCTCGACAATCGTCTGTTCCGCATGCTCATGGTCCCGACGCGCGGAGTGGTGCGCGTCGGCGGCGTCGCGGCCGCCGCGTTCTTGAAGACCATCTCGCGCGTCGTCGGCACCGAAGCCGTCGACGACGTGGTCGCGTTCTTCCGAGCGTTCGAGGGGATGGAGGAGGGCTTCCGCGACCGCGCCGCGCAGGTGATGCAACTGCTCGCCGCTGACGAGACCGCATTCGTGCTCGTGACCTCACCGCGGCGCGATGCGGTGGAAGAAGCCGAGTACTTCGCCGGCCGGTTGGCCGATGGCGAGTTCGCGGTCGACGCCCTCGTCGTCAACCGCGTGCACGAGCGCTACTGCGACGCCGATCCCGGCTCGCTCCGCAGCCGCGCCCGCGAGCTCGAACGCAGGCGGAGCGACGCGTCGAGCCGTCTGGCCGCGCACTACGCGAACCTCGCCGACTTCGAGGAGGTGGCGGTCCGTGAGCGCGCCGAGCTCGCAGGGCTCGAGCAACGGATCGGCGACGCCTCGGTCGTCCACGTGCCCGAGCTCGGCCACGACGTCCACGACTTCGCCGCGCTGCGCGCGGTCGGGAGTCACCTCATGGGTGCCGACTAGCGTTCCCGCCGTGAGCACGATTCTCGTCGCTGCCGATGCCCAGTGGGTCCGTGACCTCGTGAAGTCCGCGTGCACGGCCCAGGGCCAACGGGTGATCGAGGTCACCCGGGGCCAGGACGTCCGTGACACCGTGGGCAAGGAACGCCCCGACCTCGTGATCCTCGACATGCAGATCGGCAACATGGGCGGGATCGCGGTCGCGATCGATCTGCGGCTCGAGGGCTCGGCGGGGCGCATCCCCGACACGTCGATCCTGCTGCTCCTGGACCGGGAGGCCGATCGCTTCCTGGCCAAGCGGGCCGACGCCGACACCGAGCTGGTCAAGCCGGTCGATCCCGGCACGCTGCGTCGAACCGTCGACGAGCTCCTGGCTCGTGAGGTCGAAACGGTCGACGGCTAGGATTTCCTTTCCCTTCGGGATGTAGCGCAGCTTGGTTAGCGCGCAGCGTTCGGGACGCTGAGGTCCCGGGTTCAAATCCCGGCATCCCGACCATCGAAGGTGAAGGTCAGCGGGGGCTCGCGCCCCGCTGACCCGAGTCGGGACGCGTGCCCTCAGCCTCCGCCGCCCTCGCTGCCCTCGCTGCCCTCGTGGTTCGACTGGCCGTGGTCGATCTTCACCTGGGTCGGCTGCCACACGGCCTTCGAACCCGAGTGCCCGATCCGGTACACCCAGTACACGGACAGCGCCGCGAACACGATGCTGAGCACCGAGAGCACGATGCCGGCGATCCGCAGCGGGTCACGACCCTCCGGCCGCTCCTCGGAGCCGGAGGCTCGGCGCTCGAGCGCCCGATCGATCAGCATCACCCCGACGAGCGCGAGGAACAGCAGGAGGAGCCACGGGCGGATGTTCTCGCCGATGCGTGTGTGCTCGCGCATGAGCGCGGTCTCTTTCACGTAGTTCTGGAGTGACTGCCCGGACGAGATCGCGAGCTGGGTGGCGATGCCGGCGACGACGAGCACGCCGCACACCCACCACCCGATTGCGCCCCGCAGCCGAGGCCAGAGCATGAGCAGCGCGCCCAGCGCGCCCAGTGGGATCAGCACGACCGGGATGTGCACGAGGAAGACGTGCGCAGGAAGGCCGAACAGCGAGTCGAGTGCGAGCATGCGGGCGAACGTACGTGCAACTCGTGCGCGGTCGCGGGTTCACGCGCCCCTTCTTCGGGAGTTCTTGGGAATCTCTTACCTGGTTCTCACGAACAGCCGAGCGCGGCCCGCAACTTCGTGAGGTTGGTGTCCATGACGCTCGTGTAGTCGTCACCGCGCTCGAGCTCCCGATCGGTCAGCCCTTCGAGGGGATTCAAGGTCTCGGTGTGCACTCCCGCTTCACGCGCGAGCGTCGTCGCGATGCGCGGCGACACCAGCTCCTCGGTGAAGACCGTCGTGACGCCGAGGCGCTTGACCAGATCGGCGAGCTGACCGATGCGTTTGGCATCGGGCTCGGCATCGGGCGACAACCCCGCCACACCTTCTTGCCGGAGACCGTACCGACGGGCCAGGTGCCCGAACGCCTCGTCCGCGGTCACGATGACGTTCCGGGTGCAGTGCGCAAGCCCATCACGGAATCGCGTGTTCAGGACGTCGAGCTCACGGAGCACGCGGTCGGCATTGCGGGCGTAGATGGCGCGTCCTTTCGGATCGGCCGCGGTGAGGTCGCGCTGCACGGTGCGCACGATGGCGGCCATGCGCACCGGATCGAGCCAGACGTGCGGATCCTTGGTGCCACGGGGGAGCAGCTGCACGGTCGGGCCGTCGCGCTGCTCCGCCGCCTGCTCGACTGCGGGTTGGAAGCCGTGCCCGAGCTCGAACACCACCTTGGCGTCGAGCACCGCGTCGATCTGGTCGGGTGTGAGCTCGAGGTCGTGGGGCTCCGCGCCCGCGGGTGTGAGGTTGGTGACCGCGACGCGGTTGCCTCCCACCTGCTGTGCCGCCCACGCGATCGGGTAGAAGCTCGCGACCACCGATGTCCGTGCGGTCGCCTGTGCCGACGACGCAGTGCCGACGACCACGAGCGCGATCGCGACGGCTGCGACCCCCGCCTGGCGCGTCCTGAGAACCATTCTCAGAATGCTAGCCGACGGGTCTCGCGCCAGGCCACCGGTGACAGGAAGCTGACTGTGGCCGTTGTGCGAAGCTGCACGGATGCACGAGGAAGCTCCACGCGCGCAACGGGAAGCCTTCTCGGTGGACCCGGGACCGTTCGCCGACGTCCCCGAGCGCATCACGACCGACTACCTGCTGTACGGGCTCCAGCAGCAGATGACGCAGCTCACCGGTCAGGCCGATGTGAAGGGCAGCATCATCATCACCGCGTCGGCCATCGTCATCAGCGTGAGCGTCACCCAGTTCAACGTCGACGAGCTGCGCTGGAGCCTCGTGACGCTCGTGGCGTTCGTGCTGCTCGCGCTCCTGAGCTCGGTCATGGCCGTGTTCCCGAAGTTCAAGATCCACCCCGAGCCCGGTGATCAGCTACCGCCCGGGTTCAGCCCCTTCTTCTTCGGCCACTTCTCGCAGATCACCAAGGAGCAGCACGTCGAACTGATGGCAGATGTGCTCCGCAACGGCGGTACCACGTACCGCCTGATGGTCGAGGACATCTACGACCAGGGCTATTACATGTTGAAGAGCAAGTACCGGTACCTGCGCTTCAGCTACGGGTGCTTCCTGATCGGTTTCGTCGCCGCCGCGGTCGAGCTGACCATCACCGTCATCACCTATTAGGGGCGCGAGCATCGTCGAATGCCCGACGATGCATCTCGACCGACGTTCTTCAGCCGCGAGGGCTATGCGGAACGCTTCGCCCGCGGCGACAGCTACGGCCTCTTGTTGGCGCTGCTCATCGCGCTCTACATCCTCATCGCCGCAGAGCAACACCGGAACCTCTGGGGCCGGTTCGTCGTCAGCGTGGTGCTCGGCGCCGTCCTGCTCCTCGCCTTCCACACCTCCCACGTGCGTTCGCGCGCGTTCACGGTCGGCATCGTCCTCGTCGTGCTCGCCGACCTGTCCAACTTCTTGCAGGCAGCGTTCGGACGCGACGGCAGCGACGGCTCGACCTTCATCATGTTCCTGCTCGTGTTGCTGGCGCCGATCGCGATCGTCCATCGGATCCTCCGCCACGAGACGGTGGGCCTCGAGACCATCCTCGGATCGATCTGCGTGTACGTGCTCATCGCGATCGCGTTCGCCGGGATCTACGGCGCGGTCAACGAGGCCGAACCCACCGGCTTCTTCGCACAGAAGATCGAGCCGACCAACGTCGACTTCCTCTACTTCTCGTTCGTCACCATCACCACGGTCGGCTTCGGCGACCTCACCGCAGGCACGAGCACGGGGCGGGTCCTCGTCACCTTCGAGGCTGTCATCGGCCAGATCTTCCTGGTCACGCTGGTGGCGCGACTGGTCAGCCTCTACGGCAACAAGCAGCGCCCGGCGCGTGACGGACCCACCGAGCTCGGCGGCCCCAGCTCGAACTAGGTGTCGAGTCGAACTACCCGTCGAGGAGGAGCTCGGCGATCTGGATGCCGTTCAGCGCCGCGCCCTTGCGCAGGTTGTCGCCCGTCGCCCAGAGGTCGAGCGTGTTCTCCTGCGACGGGTCCTCGCGCAGCCGACCGACGAGCACCGGGTCGATGCCTGCGGCCTCCATCGGTGTGGGCGCACCGTCACCGTCGTCGACGAGCTGCACGCCCGGCGCGGCGCGCAGGAGCTCCACCGCGTCGGCTTTCGTGATCGAGCGCTCGAACTGCACGTTCACCGACACGCCGTGGCCGACGTACACCGGGACGCGTACGCAGGTGCACGACACCTGGATCTCAGGGGCGTGGAGGATCTTGCGCGTCTCGCGCACCATCTTCCACTCCTCCGACGTGTACCCCGCTTCACGTACCGATCCCGCCTGGGGGATCACGTTGCCGGCGATGGGCCGGTCCCACACGTCTCCACCATGCAGCAGGTCGGCCAGCGGGTCGCGGCCCGACACCAGGTACTGCTCGGCACGACCGGCGCCCTTCGTCCACTGCTCGTCGAGCTCGTGGATGCCCGGCTGTCCCGCACCCGAGACGGACTGGTAGCTCGACACGACCATGCGGCGGATCCCCGCGGCACGGTGCAGTGGCGCCAGCGCGACCAGTGGCACCGTGGTGGTGCAGTTGGGCGACGACACGATGCCGCGAGGCATGACGCGCACGTCGTCGGGGTTCACCTCGGCGATCACGAGCGGAACGTCGGGTTCCATCCGGAACGCGGCCGACTTGTCGACGACCCGCGCACCGCTCGCGACCGCACGCGGCGCCCACTCGAGCGCGAGCGGGTCGTCGACGTCGATCACGACGAGATCGAGGCCATCGAAGCAGCCGTCGGCCAACACCTGGCACGTGACCTCGCGATCACCGAACGGCAGCGCGCGGCCTTCCGAGCGCGCGGACGCGTAGGCGCGCAACTCGTCGACCGGGAAGTCGCGCTCGTCGAGCAGCCGCAGCATCTCGGTGCCGACGAGGCCAGTGGCACCGACCACACCGACCTTCATGGCTGCACGGCTTCGAGCTCGAACGCGGCGTGCAACGCGTGGACGGCACGCTCGACGTCGTTCTCGTGGACGACGCACGAGATGCGGATGGTCGAGGTGGAGATCATCTCGATGTTGACGCCCTCGGTGGCGAGCGTCTCGAACATCTGCGCCGCGACCCCGGGGTTGGTCTTCATGCCCGCGCCGACCACCGACACGCGAGCGATGGCGTCGTCGAAGTTGGCGCCGCCGGCGTCGATCTCGACGACGACCTTGTCGACGATCTCCATGGTGCGCGTGAGCTCGTCGCGCGGCACGGTGAACGAGATGTCGGTGAGGTCGTCGGTCGACACGTTCTGCTCGATCATGTCGACGTTGACGTTCTCGTCGGCGAGCGCGCGGAACACCTTGGCCGCGACGCCGGGGCGGTCGGGCACCCGGAAGATCGTGACCTTCGCCTCCGAGACGTCATGGGTGACGCCTGAGATGATCGGCGCTTCCATACCTTGCTCCTCGTCGTGCACCCAGGTGCCCGTCTCCCACGTGAAGCTCGAACGCACGTGGACGGGGACCTGGTAGTTGCGGGCGAATTCGACCGAGCGCAGCGCGAGGACGCGCCCGCCGGTTGCCGACATCTCGAGCATCTCGTCGTACGACAGTCGTTCGAGCCGGCGCGCATCGGGGACGATGCGGGGATCGGCGGTGTAGACGCCGGAGACGTCGGTGTAGATCTCGCACACGTCGGCTTCGAGCGCAGCGGCGAGCGCGACCGCGGTGGTGTCGGAGCCACCGCGGCCGAGCGTGGTGATGTGACGGTCGGTGGACACGCCCTGGAACCCGGCGACCACTGCGACGTTGCCGCCGTCGAGCGCGTCGCGCAGCCGATCGCTCTTGATCTCCAGGATCTTGGCCTTGCGGTGGGCGGTGTCGGTGACGATGCCGGCCTGCGAGCCGGTGAAGGACACCGCCGCCTCACCCATGTCGATGATGGCCATGCAGAGGAGCGCGATCGAGATGCGCTCCCCCGACGTGAGGAGCATGTCCATCTCGCGGGCCGTCGGATCGCTCGAGACCTCGTGGGCCAGGCGTTCGAGGTCGTCGGTGGTCTTGCCCATGGCCGAGACCACGACCACGACGTCGTTGCCGGCCCGCCGGGTGCGAACGATGTGCTCCGCCACGGCGCGGATGCGTTCGGGGTCGGCGACGGAGGTGCCGCCGAACTTCTGCACGAGCAGGCTCACGACCGAACATGGTACCGAGGCCCACCTTCGATCCTTTGGCCGGATTGTCTGTCGGTAGACTCCCCCGCCGTGCCCAAGGCCACGAAACGCGAACGCCAGCGCCAGAACAAGGAAGCCCGTCGGGCCGCGGTGCAGGAGGCGGAGAAGCGCCACAAGCGCAACCGCGCGATCCGCAACGGCCTCATCGCCCTCGTCGCGCTCGTCATCGTCCTCGTCGTCGTCTCGCTCACGAACAGCAATGACAGCAGCAGCACGAAGTCGTCGTCGGCCGGATCGGGCCCGACGAACTTCGCGACCACGTGCGACACCGCGTTGCCGACGAAGTCGGCCAAGACCACGTTGCCGAAGCCCGGTATGGGCATCGACACCACGAAGCAGTACACCGCGGTGCTGCACACCACCGAGGGCGACGTCACCATCGCACTCGACGCCAAGACCGCCCCGAAGACGGTCAACAGCTTCGTCTACCTCGCCTGCAAGGGCTTCTACAACGGTACGACGTTCCACCGGATCGTGACCGACTTCGTCGACCAGGGCGGTGACCCGAAGGGCGACGGCACCGGAGGCCCCGGGTACACGCTGCCCGACGAGCCGCCGGCGGACGGGTACCGAGCCGGTTCCGTGGCGATGGCGAACGCGGGGTCGGGCACCACCGGTTCGCAGTTCTTCCTCGTGGTGAGCGACACCGGGGCGCAGCAGCTCGGCACGAGCCCGCCGTACAAGTACTCCGCACTCGGCACCATGGACGCGGCCGGCCTCGAGGTCGCGAAGACCATCAACACCTTCGGCAGCGCCGATTCCGCGGGCACACCGACCAAGACCATCACCATCAACGGCGTCACCGTCTCGGACGGGTCGAGCCCCAGCACCACGACGACCGCCGCGCCGTAGGCCCGACCGGGGACCTGACCAGGGCCCTTGACTCGTCAGGTCAGGTTGACCTAACCTAGTTGGCGTGTACGTGTGCCATTGCCGAGCGGTCACCGACCACACCATCGACGGTGAGGTCGAGCGCGGCGCCACCACGATCGAGGAGTTGGCCGATCGCTGCGGTGCCGGTGCGGAGTGCGGCGGCTGCTGGCCGGAGCTCGAGAAGCTGCTCGAACGTCACCGCACCCGCGAGCTCGTCAGCGCGCATCGGTAGATTCACCTCATGCAACGTGACGCCGCGATCGCCGAACTGCTCAACGAGGTCCTGACCGCCGAGCTCACCTCGGTGAACCAGTACTTCGTCGATTTCAAGATGCTGGAGAACTGGGGCTTCGAGCCCCTCGCGCAGCACTACCGCGAAGAGTCGATCGACGAGATGAAGGACGCCGACGAGCTCATCGGTCGGATCCTGTTCCTCGAGGGCGTCCCCAACCTGCAGCGCCTCGGCACGGTCCGTGTCGGAGAGACCGTGCCGGAGAAGCTCCAGCTCGCGCTCGACCTCGAGTACGAGTCGATCGAGCGACTCAACCTGGGCATCGAGAAGTGCCTCGAGCTGGGTGACAACGGCACGCGCGAGCTGCTCGAGCAGATCCTCCAGGGCGAAGAAGACCACGTCGACTGGCTCGAGACCCAGCTCGGCCTCATCGACCAACTCGGCGAGACCAACTACCTCGCAGGGCAGATCAAGGCCTGACTCGCTTCAGTCCGGCCGCCTCATTCGGGGAGGCCGTCGGGCGCGTCGCCCGCCGAGTAGGTGGTGGGGCCGTCCCCGCCATAGAGCGTGACCGTGCCCGCGCCGGCAACCGACCACCCGTCGGGCGCCTTCACCAACGCCGTCTCCTCGTCGACACCGGCGAGGACCGCAGTGCGCGGGAGCAGGTCGATCGAACGCTCGCGCAGGTGGGCGGCGGCGGTGCCGTGATACGGGAACACCGCGAGGTTCTTCACCACGCCGAGACCGACGGTGTAGGCACCACCGCGCGGGTCGACCATCGGGTCGCACAGCAACGTGGCACCCGCGCCCGACGCCGCCAGCACAGCACCACCCTGGTACGCGGAGAGCAACGCCTCGAACAGCGCCGACTCCTTGAGCACCGAGCGCAGGTGCAGCGGTGAACCGTCGGCCAGGTACACGAACGTGGCCGACCGCACGATCTTGGCGTGGGCAGGGTCCTCGGCCTCGGTGCGGTGGAGCACCGGCAGCGTTCGGACGGTCGCGCCGAGCTCGCTGAAGTAGGCCTGGGCGCGGCCATCCACCCGCTCCGGGTGCTCGTACGCGGCCGCGGTGGGGAGGACCAGCACCTCGTCGGCACCGCTGCGGGCCAGGAGGTCGGCATCGAAGGCGCGGGCACCGGGAAGCCACTCCCCGCCCCCCACCAGGGCGAGCAGACCAGTGGCGCGGCGGGCTCCCATCGGGCCGGAGACTAGCCCGACGTCGGAATGGCCCCCCGCAAGTTACCGACTGGTAACCTGGCTCGGTCCCCGAAGAGGGGGTCCACGACGGGGGACGTGAGATGGCGATCAAGCGCATCGGTGTGGTCGGTTCCGGGATCATGGGTGCAGGCGTGGCCGAGGTGGCCGCCGCCTCCGGCTTCGAGGTGGTGCTGCGCAGCCGCACCCAGGCGGGCGCCGACGCGATGCTCGGCGGCCTCGCGGCATCGCTCGCCCGGCAACTGAAGAAGGGCCGCATCGACGACGACACCGCGGCCGACGTACGCGCCCGGGTGAGCGCGGTCACCTCACTCGACGAGCTCGCCGCGTGCGACCTCGTCCTCGAGTCGATCGTCGAAGACCTCGCCGCCAAGCAGGAGCTGTTCCGGGAGCTCGATCGAGTGTGCACACCTTCGGCGATCCTCGCCACCAACACGTCGACCTTGCCGGTGGTCGAGATGGCGATGGTCACCGAGCGGCCCGAGCGGGTGTGCGGCATCCACTTCTTCAACCCCGCGCCGGCGATGTCGCTGGTCGAGCTGGTGCCGGCGATCACCACGACCGACGCCACCCTCGCCGAAGCGCGCGCGTTCGTCGAGGCGTGTGGCAAGACACCGGTCACGGTGAAGGACCAGGCCGGGTTCGTGGTGAACGCGCTGCTGTTCCCCTACCTCAACAACGCGGTACGGCTCTTCGACGCCGGCGTGGCGTCGCGCGATGACATCGACGCGGCGATGAAGGGCGGCTGCAACTTCCCCATGGGACCGCTCGAATTGCTCGACCTCGTGGGGCTCGACACGAGCCTCGCGATCCTCGACGCGCTCTACGCCGAGTTCCACGATCCCAACTTCGCCCCGGCACCCCTGCTGCGCCGGATGGTGGCAGCCGAGAGGCTCGGACGGAAGTCGGGCGCCGGGTTCTACGAGTACTCGCGCTGACCATTTCCGAGACGTCCCCGCCATGGGGGAGAATGTCACCGTGGCTGACCGACCCTGGTTGATGCGGACGTATTCAGGGCATTCGTCGGCGCGCGCGTCCAACGAGCTGTACCGGTCCAACCTCGCCAAGGGCCAGACCGGCCTGTCGGTGGCGTTCGACCTGCCGACCCAGACCGGATACGACCCCGACCACCCGCTCGCCCGCGGCGAGGTCGGGAAGGTTGGCGTACCCGTCCCCCATCTCGGCGCCATGCGCGCGCTGTTCGACGACATCCCGCTCGACGAGATGAACACGTCGATGACGATCAACGCCACCGCGATGTGGTTGTTCGGCTTGTACCTCGCGCTCGCCGAGGAGCGCGGCGTCGACGCGGCGCTGCTCGCCGGCACCACGCAGAACGACATCGTGAAGGAGTACCTGTCGCGGGGCACCTACATCTTCGGACCCGACGCGTCGCGTCGGCTGACCGTCGACCTCGTGTGTCACGGAGTGCGGCACGTGCCGAAGTGGAACCCGATCAACGTCTGCTCGTACCACCTCCAGGAAGCGGGCGCGACGCCCGTCGAGGAAGTCGCGTACGCGTTGGGAACTGCGATCGACGTGCTCGACGCCGTGCGCGCGTCCGGACAGGTGAACGACGACCAGTTCCCCGAGGTCGTCGGTCGCATCTCGTTCTTCGTGAACGCCGGCATCCGCTTCGTCGAGGAGATGTGCAAGCTGCGCGCGTTCGGCGCGCTGTGGGATCGCATCACCGCCGAGCGCTACGGCGTCACCGACGAGAAGCTGCGCCGGTTCCGCTACGGCGTGCAGGTCAACTCCCTCGGGCTCACCGAGGCCCAGCCCGAGAACAACGTGCAACGCATCGTGCTCGAGTCGCTCGGCGTCACCCTCTCCAAGGGTGCCCGGGCGCGCGCCGTGCAGCTGCCGGCCTGGAACGAAGCGCTCGGGCTCCCCAGGCCGTGGGACCAGCAGTGGTCGTTGCGCATCCAGCAGGTGCTGGCGTACGAGACCGACCTGTTGGAGTACGACGACCTCTTCGCCGGTTCGCACGTGGTCGAGCAGAAGACCACCGAGATCGCCGAAGCGGCCGATGCCGAGCTCCAGTGGGTGCTCGACGGCGGCGGTGCCTTCGCCATGATCGACGCGATGAAGCAGCGCCTGGTGCAGAGCAACGCCGATCGGGTGCGTCGCATCGAGGCGGGCGACATCACCGTCGTCGGTGTGAACGCCTTCACCGAGACCGCGCCTTCGCCCTTGGTCGACTCGCTCGACGGCGAGTCCAGCATCTTGGTGGTCGACCCGTCCGTCGAGCGCGCCGAGATCGAGCAGCTGGCCGCGTGGCGCCAGGCGCGCGACGGTGTCGAGGTCGCTCGCGGACTCGACACCGTGCGCGAGGTCGCGCGCGGCACGGACAACCTCACCCCGGCCACCGTGGCGCTCGCGCGCGCGGGCGGCACCGTGGGTGAGTGGGCCGGCGCGCTGCGCGAGGTGTTCGGTGAGTACCGCGCGCCGACGGGCGTCGGCGGAGTGCACGCGGCCGCGGGCGACGCGATGGTGCGCGCTCGTGGACGTGTGCAGGAACGCGCGGCCGAGATCGGCCACCCCATCCGCATCCTGGTGGGCAAGCCGGGGCTCGACGGACACTCCAATGGCGCCGAGCAGATCGCAGTCGCGGCGCGCGACGCGGGGATGGAGGTCGTGTACCAGGGCATCCGGCTCACGCCCGAACAGATCGCCGCGGCCGCACGCGACGAAGACGTCGACCTGGTCGGCCTGTCGGTGCTGTCGGGCTCGCACCTCACGCTGGTGCCCGAGACGATCGCGTTGTTGCGCGCCAATGGTGTCGACGCGCCGGTCGTCGTCGGCGGGATCATTCCCGAAGCCGATCAGCCTGGGCTGCTCGCCGCCGGCGTGGCGCGCGTCTACACACCGAAGGACTTCCGCGTGAGCGACATCGTCGCCGAGCTGGCCGACCTGGTGACACGCCGGTGATGGCGCGGTGAAGCCGGGATGAGTCCGGTGCCCGAGGCGGGGACCGGCTACCGCGGAGTGGTGGTGTGTGCTGCGCTCGCGCTGGTGGCGGTGCTGATCGGTGTGACCGCGGTGATCGCCGACGAGTCGGCGCTCGGCCTGGCGGCAGCCGCGGTCGGCGTCGCCGCCGCGGGCGTCGGCGCACTGGTGGACGTCCGCCGGAGCCGCGCCGAGGACTCGATGTGGGAAGCGCGCGCTCAGGCCCGACGGCTGCGCCGGGAGCTCGACTCGCTGCAGGCCGCGGTCACCGAGGAACAGACCCTCGCCGCCACCCGTCCCGACCGACCCGACGACCTGCCGCCGGGCACCGACACCGACGGGTGGGAGATCGATCCGGTCTCCGGGCTCTTGCGCCGGCGCCACCTCCCGGTGCTGCTCCACCAGGTGGTGGCGGCGGCGCGGCGCAAGGTGCAGCCGGTGTCGGTGGTGTTCTGGGAGCTCGACGGCCTCGACGGCGCCGACCGAACGGCGAGCGATCAGGCGCTCACCGCCCTGGGCGCGGTTGCGTGGCGCACGCTGCGCGAGAGCGACGCCGTCTTCCGTCTCAGCGACGTCGTCGCGGTGGCGGTGCTCGTCGACACCGCGGAGCCGGGTGCGCTCATGGTCGCGGAACGCGTGCGCGAGGCGTTGCGTTCGAGTCCGGTGGGCGACGCGCTCACGGTGTCGGCGGGGATCGCGTGCTACCCCAGCCACGCGCTCGACGCCGCCGAGCTGGTCGCTTGTGCCGGACGCGCACTCGAGCTGGCACGCCTCGAGGGCCACGAACGCGATCACGTCGCGATCGCCGAGCAACCTGCGTAGTCCCACCCACTGCTCCTGTGTCGACGGGCGGTATGACACGCAACCTTCGACGCATGTTGGTCGTCGGGTCAGCGGTCGTAGAGGGCGGCGATCTCGCGCGCGTACTTCTGTGCGATGCCGCGGCGCTTGAGCTTCATCGTGGGGGTGAGCTCCTCGGAGTCGGGGAGCCACTCATCGGGCAGCACCGTGTACTCGCGGATCGCCTCCGCGTGGGAGAACCGCTCGTTGGCCGCCGACACCTCACGCTCGATCTCGGCCAGCACCACCGGATCGCCCGCCAGCGCGGCCAGCGTGGTACCGGTCGCACCGTGGCTGGTGGCCCACGCAGGGACGACATCCGGATCGAGCACGAGCAACGCGGCCATGTAGTCCTCACCGTCGCCCACGGCGCACGCCTGGCCGATCAGCGGCTGGGCCTTCAGCGCGGCCTCGAGGTTGGCGGGCGACACGTTCTTCCCGCTGGCGGTGATGACGAGCTCCTTCTTGCGATCGACGATGCGGAGGTAGCCCTCGTCGTCGAGTTCGCCGATGTCGCCGGTGTGGAGCCAGCCCTCGGCGTCGAGCGTCTCGGCGGTGCGTTCCGGGTCGTTCAGGTAGCCCCGGAACACGTTGCCGCCCCGGCCGATCACCTCGCCGTCGTCGGACAGCTTCACCTCCATGCCCGGGATCGCCCGCCCGACCGTACCCGGCTTCACCCGGACCGCATCCCACGTCATGGGCCCGGTCGACTCCGACATCCCGTAGAGCTCGGAGAGCGGCACGCCCGCGCTGCGGAAGAACTGCAACACCTCCACCGGGATGGGCGCGGCCGACGTGACCGCGACGCGCAGGTCGTCGAGCCCGAGCAGTTGCCGTGCCGGTCGCAGCGACTCGGCGTCGACCTTCTCGTACTCGGCAGCGAGCTCGACGGACAGCGCTTCGCCGCGGGCACGGAGCTCGGCGACGCGCGCGCCGACCTCCAGCGCCTGCGCGAACACCTCGGCACGTCCGGGATCGGCCGCGAGCACGGCCTGCACCGCGCTGTGGATCTTCTCGAACGTGCGCGGCACACCGAAGAGGATCTGTGGCTTCGTCTCCGCCAACGCGGCACCGAGCAGCCGGATGTCGGCGCAGGTCGTCACCTCGTAGGCGAACGCGATCCCCGCGTAGTGCGTGGTGATCCGCTCGGCGATGTGTGCCATCGGGAGGTACGACACGATGCGCGAACGATCGGGCGCGAACCCGAGCGCCGCACGCAGGCTGTCGACCGTCCAGCAGATGTTGTGGTGATCGAGCATCACGCCCTTCGGCGCGCCGGTGGTGCCCGACGTGTAGATGATCGTCGCGAGGTCGTGCGGTTCCGCGACCGCGGCCGCGGTCTCGAGCCCGACCGGTGCGGCCGAGAGCACCTCGTTCCACGACTCGACGCCCGACGCGTCCACGTCCTCGACCGCGACGAGGTGCTGCAGCGCGGGCAGATCGCCACGGACCTCCAGCACGCGCTCGAGGAACTGCGAGTCCTCGACGATCGCCAGGGAGGCGCCGGCGTGTCCGACCAGGTAGGCGATCTGCTCGGGCGACGACGAGTTGTAGATCGAGATCGGGGTGGCTCCGAGCAGGAGCGCAGCGATGTCGGCAACGTGGAACTCGGGGCGGTTGCCCATCAGCATGACGACCCGGTCGCCGGGCCCCACTCCGAGCGCCCGCAGCCCCGCGGCCGCCCGGCAGGCCTGGTCGGCGTACTCCGAGAACGTGATGACGCGGATGTCGTCCCCGACCTTCTGGCGCAAGGCCACGTCGGCGCCCCGATCGGTCACGGTGCGGAGGAACCGGCGTGGGATCGTGTCGAGCACGGAGGTGTCGGGCGTAGCCACGGGCGTCACGTTATCCACAACTCAGGGTGGAGAACTGCGGATCGTGAGTGGAAAACCTCGCCGAGATGGGGAAGAATGGCCGCTAGTTCGTCCCGAGGAGATCGTTGGGGCGCCGCCACGTGCGGGCTTCTCTACGCCGACTCCCCTCGGGACGAACTCGCGCCCGGACGCAACCGGCCCGCTCAACACCGGGGGCGTTTCCGCCGATAGAGCGTCATGCTCCGCGCCCGCGCAGTGGTCGTGGGAGTGCTGGTCAGCGCATTCCTCGTTCCGGCAAGTGCCGCCGTCGCCCAGGAGTCGTCGACCACCACCTCGACGACGACCTCCACCACCGCTCCCGCCGCGAGCACCTCCACCAGCGGCGCGCCGAATCCTTCGACCGCTGCGTCGACGATCCCGAAGCCCGATCCCGACGCCTTCGCCGCCCTCGCCAACCAGGTGAGCCAGAACCAGCAGATGCTCACCCAGCTGAGCGCGCAGGTCGACCAAGCGACCCAACGACTGGCGACGCTCGGCGGCGAGATCGAGGCGAACCAGCAGAAGCTCGACGCCACGCGCGCCGAGATGGAGCGGATGCGTCAGATCGTGCGCGACCGCGCCGCGTACATCTACCGCCATGCCGACACTCCGGGAAACGCGGTCGTCGACATCCAGCACGTGCAGGACATCAGCGCGGGGAAGAAGTACGCCGAGTCGGCAACGGAGACCGACAACGGCAAGGTCGACGGTCTGCAGAAGGTGTCGAACCAACTCGACGTGCAGCGCAAGCAGCTCGAGGACGCACTCGCCGCGCAGCAGGACGAGAAGGACCGACTCCAGAACGCGCAGCAGGCGCTCGAAGCGCTCACCGCGCACCAGAAGAAGTTGCTCGACGAGGCCGGCGCGATCCCGGTGATGGGCGATGCCGAGCTCAGTGCCGACGACGTCACCGCGTGGTTCGACTCGCGCAACGTCAAGTACCGCCTCTCGGGAGGCATCTCGATCGGTGACCTCGTGAAGCTGTACTTCGAGGAGGGCAAGGCGGAACACGTGCGTCCGGAACTGGCGTTCGCGCAGTCGATCATCGAGACCGGGTCGTTCGGCAACGCCCTCGACAACAACTACGCCGGCATCGGTGCGTGCGACAGCTGTCAGGGCGAGCCCGGATTCCCGAGTCCCCAGGAAGGGGTGCGGGGCCAGATCCAGTTGCTGCGCAACTACGCCGACCCCACGTCGCGGGCGGCGAACCTCGCCAACCCGCCCTCGCCGACGATCTACGGCAACGACCCGGTCGCCGCGGCGCGGCTCTACGACACCTTCTTCGCCAAGGGCAAGACCCCGACCTGGAACGTGATGGGCAACGGCAACTGGGCGACCGACCCGGGCTACGCGCAGAAGGTGCTGACGATCTACTTCCAGATGGTGAGCTTCGCGGCCAAGCGCAGCTAGGGCGCTCTACCATCCCGCGATGCTCGGTTGGGTACGCGGGTATCGGCGAGCCGACCTCGCGCCCGACGTCGTCGCGGGGATCACCGGTGCGACCATCCTCGTTCCGCAGTCGATGGCCTACGCCGTCATCGCGGGCCTCCCACCGGTCGTCGGGCTCTACGCGTCGGTCGTCCCGGTGCTCGCCTACGCGGTGTTCGGTCGGTCGCGGCAGCTGAGCGTCGGACCGCTGGCGACCATCTCGATCATCGGTGCGGTCGCGCTCGCCAAGCTCGCCCCCGCCGGCTCGCCGCGCTACGTCACCTACGCGGCGACGCTCGCGCTCCTCGTGGGCGTCATCCACGTCGGCTTGGGACTGGGCCGGCTCGGGTTCCTGATGAGGTTCCTGTCGGAGCCGCTCATGGCCGGTTTCATCTCCGCGGTGGGCGTGATCATCATCACCACGCAGCTCGGACCCTTGTTCGGGTATTCGGTGCCGCAGGAGAGCCTCGCCTACGAGACCGTGCGGGAGTGGTCCACGCGACTCGACCGGATCGACTGGGGCACGCTGGCGATCGGGATCGCCACCATCGTGATCCTGCTGATCGCCAAGCGCCGGCCGCGCCTCCCCACCGCGCTGGCGGTCGTGATCGCCGGTTCACTCGCGGTGCTGGCGTTCGGCCTCGACGGTGAGGGCATCGCGGTGATCGGCCACGTGCCGAGCGGTCTCGCCGGTCCCGAGGTACCACCGCTCGACTGGAACGTGGTACGCACGTTGCTGCCCGCCGCCTTTGCGATCACCTTCGTCGGGTTCCTCGAATCGATCGTCTTGACGCGTGAGTACGCGCGCGAGCACCACTACGACGTGACCACCGACGGCGAGCTCGTCGCGCTCGGCGCCGCGAACGCGTCGGCCGGGCTGTTCCAGGGGATGATCGTGACCGGCGCGGTGACGCGCTCGTCGATCGTCGACGCGGCCGGCGCGCGCACGCAGTTCGCGGGCGTGGTGACCGCGCTGGTGGTGGCGCCGTTGCTCGTCTTCGCACCCGACGCGTTCTCGGACATCCCGATCGCGGTCCTGGCCGGCATCGTGATCGCGGCGGTCATCGGCTTCGTGAAGGTGGGCGAGGCGCGTCAGCTGTGGCGGGTGAAGCGCAGCGACTTCTGGATCATGATGCTGGCGTTCGTGTCGACGATCGCGCTCGGGCTCGAGTTCGGCGTGCTCCTCACGACCGTCGCGTCGCTCGTCATCATCATCTACCGGGTCACCCGGCCGCGCATCCCTGAGCTCGGTCGCCTCCCTGGGACCGACGCGTTCGTGGAACTGGCCCGCCACCCCGCGGCGGAGACGTTCCCCGGTGCGGTGATCATCCGGCCCGAGTCACCGCTCGTGTACACGAGCGCCGAGTCGATCGCACAGCGGCTGGAGGACCTCGCCGACGGCGTGCACACGGTGGTGCTGGACGCGTCGGGCATCAACCACGTCGACGCCACCGGCGATCACGCGCTGCGCACCGTGACCCAGCGACTCCACGAGCACGGTGTGCGCCTGTTGCTCGTGAACGTGCACGACGACGTGCGAGACGTGCTCGACGCGTCGGGGTTCAGCGACCTCCTCGGCGCCGACTGCTACTTCGCGTCCGACGAGGACGCGGTCGCGCGCCTCGAGGGGGGCTCGGAAGCGGACGACGCAGAGTGACACGGTTCGAGTCGACCGGGTCACCCGCCCCGAGGACCCGATGAGCCGACGAAGACCGCGTGCGGTCCCGTGCCGGGCCTCCCGGAGTCGGAACGGTCAGAAGATCTGGGTGAAGCACCGGTCGCCGATCGAGCCGAGCACGAGGTCGCGGTAGATGCCCTGGATCATGTGACGCGCGCGCTCGGACCAGTCGCGGGCGACGGGCGCGGCGACCCGGCGCACCACCTGCGTGTAACCACCCTCGTGGATGCGGTACTCCGCCCAGGCACCCGGGTAGTCCTTGGTGCACGCGACCTCGACGCACGGGACGTCGCCGCCGCGCGGGTCACGCACGACTCGGTTCGAGTGGGTGTGCCCAGCCAGGTAGCCGACGATGTTGTCTCGCTGCGCGAATCGGTCGAGCAGCGCGGCGTGGTCGTCGGCGGTGAGCCCGTAGTCGGGGTCGTGGTTGAACGCCGGGTGATGCGCGAACACGAGCACCGGGTCGGGAGTGTCGGCAGCGAGATCATCGAGCCAACCGAGTTGCTCGGCCGCGAGCGCTCCGCCGACCCAGCCGGGGACGACGGTGTCGAGCACCGCGAGCGTGACGCCGTCGAGGGCTACCGCGTACGGCGCGTCCTGACGGGCGAGCTCGGGGTCGCGCATGGCGTCGTGGTTGCCTCGCACGTGGTGCATGCGCGCGCCGAGCCGGCCGTAGCACCTGAGGAACGCTTCGTACTCCTCGCCCTTGCCGGTGTCGGTGAGGTCGCCCTTCACGACGACGACGTCAGGATCGAGCGCGAGCATCTCGTCGACCACGACGCCGTTCATCAGCTCGGGATACGGCGGCTCTCCCGGCGCGCTCGACAGCACGGGCCCGATGGCGTCAGTGGCGGGGTCGCCGGTCTTGCCGCACTCCGTCTCGCCGAAGTGGACGTCGTTCGCGGTCGCGATGGTCGCCAGCAACCTTCCGTGCGGCGCCGCGAGGGTGCGCACCTCCGCCGGTAGCCACCGACCGTCGGGCACCACGCCTTCGACCTCGAGCAGGTGCACGGTGTCGGGCTCGAGTCCGGCGATGCGCGCCGTGTGGAACGGGCCCTCGGTCGTCACCTCGTGCCCGCCCACCCGCGTGGTGACACGCGCGCCGGGCGCAGACGTGAACGTCACCACCACCTCGTCGGGACCCACGCTCATGAGCTCGGCGTGGGCAACTGTCATTGTCGGGACCGCGTCAGGCGCGGTTGCGCCGTCCGATGCGACCGGACAGCCGCCAGGGCCCCCGCTGCAAGCCGGAGCGGTGCGACCGCAACCGCGCCGCGTGCACCCACTCGTGCAACGTGTCGTCGCGCTCGTCGTCGACTGGCACCGGCGCCGTCGACACCGCGACCGCGGCGAGGATCGCCGCCACCTCGTCCGGTGTGGCTTCCGGCGAGATCGAACGGAGCACCGGCCCGGTCGTGGAGTCGGCCATCAGAGGGGAACGTTCCCGTGCTTGCGCGACGGCATGACCTCGCGCTTGGTGCGCAACATCGCCAGCGACCGGCTCAGCACCTTGCGCGTCTCGCGCGGGTCGATGACGTCGTCGACGTAGCCGCGCTCGGCCGCGACGTACGGATTGGCGAAGCGCTCCTCGTACTCGGCGATGAGCTCGGCCCGCTTGGCCTCCACGTCGTCGGCGGTCTGGATCTCCTTGCGGTGGATCAGGTTGACCGCCCCCGGCGCGCCCATCACCGCCACCTCGGCCGACGGCCACGCGAACGCGAGATCGGCGCCGATGCCCTTGGAGTTCATCACCACGTAGGCGCCGCCGTAGGCCTTGCGGGTGATGATCTGGATCCGCGGCACGGTGGCCTCGCAGAACGCGTAGAGCAGCTTCGCGCCGTGGCGGATGATGCCGCCGTACTCCTGGTCAGTGCCCGGGAGGAAGCCGGGGACGTCGACGAACGCGATGAGCGGCACGTTGAAGGCATCGCACGTGCGCACGAACCGCGCCGCCTTCTCCGACGCGTCGATGTCGAGCGTGCCCGCGAGGTTGGCCGGCTGGTTGCCGACGATGCCGACCGCGTGACCGTCGACGCGTGCGAACCCGCACACGATGTTGCCCGCCCACAACGCGTTGACCTCCAGGAACTCGCCGTCATCGACGACCTCGGCGATCACCTGCTTCATGTCGTACGGCTTGTTGGGCGAGTCGGGGATGAGGTCGATGATGCCGTCGCACGAGCGGTCGGCCGGGTCGTCGGTCTCGTAGAAGGGAGGGTCTTCCAGGTTGTTGGCCGGCAGGTACGACAGCAGGTAGCGCACCTGAGCCAGCGCGGTGGGCTCGTCGTCGTACACGAACGCGGCCACGCCCGACTTGGACGCGTGCGTGATCGCGCCGCCGAGCTCCTCCTGCGTGACGTCTTCGCCGGTGACGGTCTTCACGACGTCGGGCCCCGTGATGAACATGTGCGACGTGCCCTTGACCATGACCACGAAGTCGGTGAGCGCGGGCGAGTAGACCGCGCCGCCGGCGCACGGGCCGAGGATCACGCTGATCTGGGGGATCACACCCGAGGCCTTCACGTTGCGCGAGAAGATGCCGCCGTACGCGTCGAGCGAGACGACGCCCTCCTGGATGCGGGCGCCGGCGCCGTCGTTGAGTCCGATCATCGGCGCACCGACGGACTCCGCGAGATCCATCACCTTGTGGATCTTCTCGGCGAACACCTCACCGAGGGCGCCGCCGAAGACGGTGAAGTCCTGGCTGAAGAGGAACACTTTGCGGCCGTCGACGGTGCCCCACCCGGTGACCACGCCGTCGGTGAGCGGCCGGGTGGCTTCGATCCCGAAGCCGTGAGCGCGGTGGCGGGCGAGCATGTCGAGCTCGACGAACGAGTCGGGGTCGAGCAGGAGCTCGATGCGCTCGCGGGCGGTGAGCTTGCCCCGGTCGTGCTGCCGCGCGACGGCGGCGTCCGACCCCGCGTGCAGCGCTTCCTCGCGCAGGGTGGCGAGGTGCTCGAGCCGCTCCTCGATCGGGTGGGCGGGGACGGGTGCGACTGCTGCAGGTTCCTCGACGGCCATAGGCGTTCGAGACTACCGGTGCGACGACACGGCCCCGCCGTTTGCGGCGGGGCCGTGTGGACGTGCGGTCGGGAGATGTCAGTTCCGCGCGCGCCACCTCGAGCGGCTGCGCGCTCCCCGCGTGGATCTCGACCTTGCGGGGCTTCGCCTGCTCGGCCACCGGAATGGTGATGGTGAGCACGCCGGCGTCGTAGGTGGCGTCGAGCCGATCGGCATCGAGCGCGTCGCCGAGCATGACCTGGCGGACAACCGCACCCTGCGCTCGCTCCTGCGCGAGCACCTCGACACCGTCGCCGGGCTGCCACGAGCGTTCGGCGCGGACGGTCAGGACGTTGCGCTCGACCTCCACGTCGAGGGAATCGAGCTCGATGCCGGGGAGATCGAAGCGGAGCTCGACCTGCTGGTCGTGGCGGAACGCGTCCATCGGCATCCACTGCCGGCGCGGGGTCTTGCGGTCGATGTCGCGGAAGGGGTCGTAACGAACGAGCATGGCTGCAAACCTCCGGGAGTCGTCTGGGGTAACGGACAACAGGTGGCCCGCAACGGGCTATTCCCAGAGTAATAGAAAAGTTGAGTGCTGTCGACTCAACTACTCCTGCACGAGCTCGATCAGCGTGCCGAACGCCCCCTTCGGGTGCACGAACGCCACGGTGGTGCCACGGCTGCCGGGTCGTGGCGCCTCGTCGATGAGGCGTCCGCCTTCGGCCCGCACGCGCTCCAGCGCCGCCGCGCAGTCGTCGACCCGGTACCCGATGTGGTGGATGCCCTCGCCCTTGGTGGCCAGGTACTTGGCCACCGTCGAGTCGACACGGGTCGGCGTGAGCAGCTGCACGTACGACTCGGCCACCTTCAGCAGCGCCTCCTCGACGCCGTCGCGCTCGACCACCTCGCGGTGCTCGACCTCGACGCCGTAGACGTTGCGGTAGTACTCGATCGCCGCTTCGAGGTCGTTGACGGCGATGGCGACGTGGTCGATCTCGGTCAGCATGCAGCCACTTTATGAGCGGCGAAAGAGCGTGATCTGGTCGACGTGCTGCTCGCGCAGTTCGGGGTCGGTGACGCCGAGTCCTTCGTCGGGGGCGAGCACCAAGATCCCGAGTTTGCCCTCGTGCTGGTTGTGGTGCACCTGCAGCACCGCGTCGGCGACCTGCTCGAACGGGAACGCGGCCGAGAGCACCGGGTGGACGCGGCCCTCTGCGATGAGACGGTTGGCTTCCCACGCCTCGCGGTAGTTGGCGAAGTGGCAGCCCTTGAGCGTCTTCTGGTTCATCCAGAGGTAGCGGTTGTCGTACTCGATCATGAAGCCGGTGGTGGCCGCGCACGTGACGATGGTGCCGCCGCGCGTGCACACGAACACCGACGCACCCATCGTGGAACGGCCGGGGTGCTCGAACACGATGTCGGGGTCGGTGCCGGCGAGCTCTCGGATCTTCTTGCCCAGCCGGCGCCACTCGGCCGGGTCCTGGGTCTGGTCGTCCTTCCAGAAGCGGTAGCCCTCGGCGGCGCGGTCGATGACGTGCTCGACGCCCATCGACCGCACCAGGTCGGCGCGCTCGGGGCTCGACACGACCGCCACCGGCGTCCCGCCACCGTTGAGGACGTACTGGCACGCGTACGCGCCGATGCCGCCGCTCGCGCCCCAGATGAGAACGGTCTGCCCCTGCGTCATGCGCGCGCCGTTCGGGCTGACGAGCATGCGGTAGCTGGTGGAGTTGGTGAGCGCGTTGACGGCGGCCTCTTCCCACGTGAGGTGCGCGGGCTTGGGCATGAGCTGGTTGGCCTTCACCAACGTGAGCTCGCCGAGACCGCCGTAGTTGGTCTCGTAGCCCCAGATGCGCTGGTTGGTGGCGAGCATCGAGTCGTCGTGCGCGCTCGGGTCCTGGTCGTCGACGTGGTTGCAGTGCACCGTGACGGCGTCACCGGGTTTCCACGACCGCACCGCGGAACCGACGCGCAGCACCACGCCGGCGGCATCGCTGCCGACGACGTGGAACGGCTGGTCGTGGCGCGCGCCCCACACGCTCTCGCGCCCGAGCCGCTGCAGGAACGCGAACGTCGAGACCGGTTCGAAGATCGACGTCCACACGGTGTTGAAGTTGATCGACGACGCCATGACCGCGACGACGGCCTCGTCGGGCGCGAGCTCCGGCAACGGCACGTCGTCGATGTGCAGTGACTTCCGCGGGTCCTTCTCCTCCGAAGGCAGCCCCGCGAACATCTCCTGCTCGTCGGCCCGTACGACCGCACCCCGGTACGAACCGGGCAGCGGCAACGCGGCGAGGTCGTCGGCGGTTGCGCCGCCGAGGATCGCGTCGCGGATCGCGGCCATTTCCGCGCTGAGCTCCTGGCCCGGATCCCCCACGGGGCGCGAAGCTACCATCGAGTAACTTGCCGCCTTCTTTTCGGGGGGATCCGCCATGCCTGGCTCCGTCATCGTCTCGTCCGCACGCACCCCCATCGGTCGGCTCTCCGGCGCGCTGTCGTCGTTGAGTGCCGCCGACCTCGGCGGGCACGCGATCAAGGCCGCCCTGGCCCGGGGCGGAGTGAGCCCCGAGCTGGTCGACTACGTCTACGTCGGACAGGTGATCCAGGCCGGCTCGGGTCAGATGCCCGCACGCCAGGCCGCGGTGAAGGCGGGCATCTCCCTCGACGTGCCGTCGATCGGCCTGAACAAGGCCTGCCTCTCGGGCATCGACGCGGTCTACCTCGCCGACCTGATGATCCAGGCCGGCGATGCCGACGTTGTCGTCGCCAGCGGCATGGAGTCGATGACGCGCGCGCCCTACCTCCTGCAGGACGCGCGAGCCGGCTACCGCATGGGCAACGGTGCGCTGCTCGACTCGATGCTCCGCGACGGCCTCGTCTGCGGCCTCGAGGACATCCACATGGGCGAGAGCACCGAGCGCGCCACGCAGGCGCACGGTGGGATCACGCGCGAGGCGATGGACGACCTCGCCGCGAAGAGCCACGAACGCGCCGCCAACGCGGCCAAGGAAGGGCGCTTCACCGAGATCGAGCCGATCGAGATCCCCCAGCGCAAGGGCGACCCGATCGTGGTCGAAGCCGACGAAGGCATCCGGCCGGGCACCACCATCGCCTCGCTGGCCGGGCTGCGTCCCGCGTTCGACGGCGACGGCAGCATCACCGCCGGCAACGCGTCGCAGATCTCCGACGGCGGCGCTGCCGTCGTCGTGATGTCGAAGGCCAAGGCCGAGGAGCTCGGGATCGATCCGCTGGCCGAGCTGCTCGCGTTCGGCAACGTCGCGGGTCCCGACACGTCGCTGCTCCACCAGCCGTCGGGCGCGATCAAGCAGGCGCTCGGCAAGATCGGTGAAGAGGTGAGCGCGCTCGACCTCATCGAGATCAACGAGGCGTTCGCCGCGGTGGGCGTGGCGTCGATGCAGGACCTCGGCGTCACCGACGAGATCGTCAACGTGAACGGCGGCGCCATCGCGCTCGGCCACCCGATCGGCATGTCGGGCACGCGCGTCGTGCTCACCCTGATCGACGAGCTGCGGCGCCGAGGTGGTGGCCTCGGCGCCGCGTCACTGTGCGGTGGCGGCGGCCAGGGCGAAGCCGCCATCCTCCGGACCCTCTGAACCTCGCTCCCCGCTCAGATCAGACGTACTTCTCCGACGGGCCGTACTTGTTCGGACCGGGCTGGCCGTCGGTGGCGAAGAACACGATCAGCACGATGATCCCGACGAGGGGGATCAAGCCGATCAACAACCACCAGCCGCTCTTGTCGGTGTCGTGCAGCCGGCGGATGCCGACGGCGATGCCGGGGATCAGCACGGCCAGTCCGTAGATCACCACCAGGACGACGAAGATGCTCGCCGCCGCCTGGAGCAGGTTCAACACGACGCTGATGATGAAGTTCGCCAGCGCGTACCACCAGAACTCCGCCCGGCGCGATCGGCCGTCGAACTTGGCGTAGCGCTCGAGGACGACCAGCTTCCAGTAGTTCACGAGCGGGTTCGGCAGCGGCGGCTTGGCGCTGCCTCCTCCGTAGTTCGCCGGGGGCGGCGGGGGCGGGACGTCGGTCATGTGATGCTCCTCATTCGTCGAGACGGGCTCGTTGCGCAGCGATCAGAGATCGTCGGATTCGCGCGCCTACTGAAGGCTGAACGGGGGGTACTGGTTCGTGATCAGGAACACGTAGCCGTACACGCGCGTGTGCCAACGCGCCACGCCGACGCAGAAGTCGCGCATCGGCTCGTTCCATCGACCGGTGAACAGCACGATGAACAGGTTGATCACCACCACCACGAACAGCGCGATCTCGAGCGCCCAGAGGACGACGAAGTGAGGGAAGGCGAGCAGCCACTGCACGAAGCCGAGGAAGCGGTTCATGCCGCCCGGGTCGTCAGCCGTCACCACGGCAACGTCGGGCACCGCCGAGGCGTCGTCGGTCGCGAAGTCGAACGGGGGGTACTCGTCGCGCATGAAGCCCGCGAAGCTCGACACTCGCCAGGAGTACCGGAGGTACATGGTCTGGAATCCGACGAACGGGTTCCGCTGCGTGAACAAGACGACGAAGAGCGACACGAACCAGAGCACCGCCGCGACGATCCCGAGGAAATAGAGCACGATCCAGTGCGGGATGGCGAGGAGCCAGTTGACCAACGGCCGCCAGTTCTGCACGTCGTAGCCGTGGTCGTAGTCGAGACGGATCGGGTAGTCGATCCCGCCGCTCGATCCACCAGCGGACGGAGCTGGCGGCGGCGGTGGTGGTGGCTGGGTCACGTCGGTCATCTCGGTCCCCCGGATCAGCTCATTCGTACAGGCGGTTCATCGCGCCCTGGACCTTGAAGACCCAGATGAAGAAGCCGACGAGCGGGATGAGGTTCCAGAAGCCGGTCACGCCGCGCACCGGCTTCTCGCGACCCATCTTCTCGTAGATGTTGCCGATCTCCGAGGGGATGAGGAACCAGTTGACGATGCCGATGACGAGACCGATCACCAGACCGATGACCCCGCCCACGCCGTCGCCGCTGAACTCCTTGTTCTCCTTGAAGATCTTGTAGGTCCACACCAGGAAGTAGATGCCGAGCGTGATGATCGAGAAGATCGCGACCGCGATCGGCTCCCGGACCTTGCCCTTCGGACCCATCCCCGTGGTCGGCGCCGGTGTGGACGGCGGTGGTGGTGGCGCGGGTGTCGCGTCGGTCATCCTGGATCCCCTCCCCTGCCGGCAGCGTGCCGAAGAACTGGAGAAGGCTCGCGCAGTTCGCGCTGTGGAGCGGGGATACCGGTCAGGCGTCGACTTCGCGTCGGCCTTCCAGCGCCCGACCGAGGGTGACCTCGTCGGCGTACTCCAGGTCACCGCCGACGGGCAGACCGCTGGCGATGCGGGTGGTGCGCACCCCGAGGGGCTTCAGCAATCGGGCCAGGTACATGGCCGTGGCCTCTCCCTCGATGTTGGGGTTGGTGGCGAGGATGACCTCGGTGACGCCCTCGGCGTCGACCCGGGCCAGCATCTCCTTGACCCGCAGCTGCTCGGGCCCGATCCCCTCGATCGGCGAGATGGCGCCCTGCAGCACGTGGTAGCGCCCGGCGAACTCGTGGGTGCGCTCCACCGCGACGATGTCACGGGGCTCCTCCACCACGCAGAGCTTGGTGGCATCGCGGCGTTCGTCGAGGCAGTAGCCGCAGAGCTCACCCTCGGCGATGTTGAAGCACCGTCGGCACCAGGTGACGCGCTCCTTCGCCTCCGTGATCGCGCGCGCGAGGCGGTTGGCGTCTTCTGGCGCCGCCTTGAGCAGGTAGAACGCGATGCGTTGCGCCGACTTGGGCCCGACGCCGGGGAGGCGACCGAGCTCGTCGATGAGGGCCTGGACCGGCGCGGCGTAGGGACTGCTCACGCGTCAGCCGAGCAACCCACCGAGGGCACCGAGATCGAGGCCGCCGGTGACTCCACCCAGGCTCTCCTGCTGCATCTCGTGCGACCGGCGCAGGCCGTCGGTCACGGCGGCCAGCACGAGGTCTTCGAGCATCTCGACGTCGTCGGGGTCGACGACGTCCGGCGAGATCTGCACCGACTGCACGTCACCGGTCCCGGTGACGACCACCTTCACCATGCCGCCGCCGGCCGAGCCCTCGACCGTTGCCTCGGCGAGCGCGTCCTGCGCCGCGGCCATGTCGGCCTGCATCTTCTGCATCTGCTTCATCATCTGGTTCATCTGACCCCCGCCGCCGCCCGGCATCGGAGGTCGGCCGCCCTGGCCCTTCGCCATCGTGTTCCTCGTCTCAGTCGCGGGGGACTTCCTCGACGACGGTGGCGCCGAGGCTCTGCGTGATGAGCGTCACCGAATCTACCGCCGGTGCTCCGCCGCTCTCGTCGATCAGATCGGCGAGATCGATCTCGTCCTCGGGCGGTGCTTCGTCGATCGGCTCGTGCGCGGCGGGCTCGGCCGCAGGATCGGCGTCGAAACCGTCGTGCGGCACCGGCTTGAACTGCATCTGGCGGCCCAGGAGTCGCGACAGCGCGGCCCGGATGTTGTCGGCTTCCTTCTTGAAGCGCGGCACCGCGACGTCGTACTGCGCACGCGGCACCCCGAAGGTGATGACGCCGTTGTCGACCGAGAGCGGTTGCGCGGCGCTCACGGCCGCGCGCGTGGCCGGAGGCAGGCCGGTCTGGATCTCGGCCCACGCCACGATGACGTCGTCGATGTCGACCTCACCAACGGGCGCCGCCGGCGCTGCTTCCTCGACCGCCGGCGCGACCGCCTCGAGCTGGGGCGCCGGTTCCGGCGTTGCCTCCTCGCGGGCGCGCCTGAGCTCGGCGAACGAGCGACCGCTGCGGCCCGCGGGCTGCGGGGCGGCCTGCGCCGACGCCGTCGCAGGCGCGGCGACCGCTCCCCCACGCTCGAGGCGGTCGATGCGCTCGGCCAGCGCCTGGAGTGGCGTCCCCGCTTCGCGCCGAGCCAAGCGCACGAGCGCGATCTCGACGACGAGGCGCGGGTCGGCGGCGTCGGTGCCGCGCATGTCGACCACGGCCTGGCCGAGCGTCTCCAGCATCCGCACCAACATCGGCGCGCCCACCTGATCGCCGAGCTCGCCGAGCGCGGCGAGCGCGTCGTCCGGCGCGTCGACGCGCACACGTCCGCGCGCGGAGGTGAGCAGGAACGCGTCACGCACGGACGCGAGGAGATCCTCGGTGAGCCGACGCGGTTCGTGACCCGCGTCGAGCTGCTCGCCGAGCGCGACCAGCGCGCCGGCGACGTCTTCGTCGGCCACCGCGCGCAGGATCGCGAGCCGGCCGTCGAAGGAGCTGCCACCGAACAGCGCGCCGATGCTCTCGACGTCGATGGCACCGTGGGCGATGGCCTGGTCGAGGAACGAGAGCGAATCGCGCATCGAGCCGGCGCCGGCACGGGCGATGACGGCCAAGGCCTCCGGGTCGGTGTCGATCCCCTCCTTCGCGCACACGTCGGCGAGGTGCGCGGTGATCTCGTCGATGGTGTACAGCGAGAACTCGAAGTGCTGGGTCCGCGAGCGGATGGTGGGCGCGACCTTCAGCGGGTCGGTGGTGGCGAGCACGAACACCACGTGCTCGGGTGCCTCCTCGAGCGTCTTCAGCAGCGCGGCTTCCGCGCTCCCGCTGAGCATGTGCACCTCGTCGAGGATGTACACCTTCTTGGCGCCGCCCGCGCTGAGGTAGGCAACGCGCTCGAGCAGGTCGCGCATCTCGTCGACCTTGCTGCGCGACGCGGCGTCGACCTCGATCACGTCGAGGGAGCTGCCCTCGGCAATGGCCACGCAGCTCTCGCACTCGCCGCAGGGATCGCCGTCGTCACCTCGGTTGGTGCAGTTCAGCGCCTTCGCGAGCAGCCGGGCGGTGGTGGTCTTGCCCGTGCCGCGAGGGCCGGAGAACAGGTAGGCGTGCCCGACCCGTCCGTCGCGCACGGAGTTGCGCAGCGCCGTGCTCACGTGCTCCTGGCCGACCAGTTCGGCGAAGCGCTGCGGCCGGTACTTGCGGTAGAGCGATTGATAGGCCACGGGGCGACTGTAGCGACCGTGAACACTTGGATTCATTGGGCGATCCGCAGGGAAGCCCGGCATAGCGTGGGAATCACCCGGCTCTGAGAGGTCCCCCATGCTGCCGCGACTCGCGCGCTTCTCCTATCGCCGCCGCCGTTGGGTGCTCGGCGGTTGGATCCTGCTGCTCATCGCCACGTTTGCGCTGTCGAGCAGCCTGGACGGCGCGTTCAAGACGGAGTTCAAGCTGCCGGGCACCGAGAGCCAGCAGGCGTTCGATCTCCTCGAGAAGTCGAGCTTCCGCAACCGCCAGGTGCAGGCGCAGATCGTGTTCGCCGCCAACCAGGGCATCGACGACCCGGCGGTGAAGGAGGCGATGGAGGGTCTGTTCGCCGAGGTGGAGCAGAAGATCCCGAACGTCGAGGTCGCGAGCCCCTACGCGGCGGAGGGCGCGCGCCAGATCTCGCGCAACGGGAAGATCGCGTACGCGCAGCTGAACTTCGCCGACCGCTCGGGTGAGGAGTTCACCGCCGACGGCAAGGAGATCAAGCAGCTCGCCGCCGACGTCAAGGCGCCCGGACTGCAGATCGAGTTCGGTGGTGACCTGTTCTCGAGCAACGAGATCGGCGGCACGAGCGAGGTCATCGGACTCCTCGCCGCGATGATCATCCTGCTGCTCGCGTTCGGTTCCGTCCTCGCGATGGGCCTGCCCATCGGCACGGCGCTGTTCGGCATCGGCACCGGCGCCGCGATCGTGTTGAGCGTCCGCACGATCGTCGACATGCCCGACTTCACGACCGCGGCGGTCGCGATGGTCGGCCTCGGTGTCGGCATCGACTACGCGCTCTTCATCGTCACGAGGTATCGCGAGGACCTCTCGGCGGGGGCGGATCCCGAGCGCGCGGTCGTGCATGCGCTCGACACCGCCGGACGCGCGGTGCTCTTCGCAGGGACGACGGTCGTGATCTCGGTGCTCGGCCTCCTGCTCATGAAGACGTCGATCATGCGCGGCGTCGCCATCGGCATCTCGATCGGCGTGCTCACGACGATGCTCGCGTCGGTCACGCTGCTGCCCGCGCTGCTCGGGTTCGTGGGCCGCAACATCGACAAGTTCGGTCTTCCCCACCGCAAGCGTCCCGAAGGTGAGATCCGCGAGTCGGGATGGACGCGGTGGAGCCACGTCATCCAGCGTCACCCGTGGCCCGCCGCGATCCTCGGGCTCGTGTTCCTCCTCGTGCTGGCGATCCCGCTGCTGTCGATGCGCCTGGGCTTCACCGATGCCGGCAACCGACCGAAGAGCGACACCACGCGCCAGGCGTACGACCTCGTGGCGGAGGGGTTCGGGGCCGGGTTCAACGGTCCGCTCGTGCTGGCGGCGGAGACGCCCAACGGTCAGGCCGACGTCGACGCGATGAACGAGCTCACCGCGAAGTTGAACGAGACGAAGGGCGTCGCGTTCGCGACGCCGCCGCAGGCCAACCCCGAGGGCACCGTCGCGGTCTTGCAGGTGTTCCCCACCACCGACCCCCAGGCCGAGGCCACCGCCAACCTCGTCACCCGTCTCCGCGACGACGTCATCCCGTCGGTCGTCGGTGACCGGGTCGACGTGAAGGTGGGCGGGCTCACCGCCGCGGCCGACGACTTCGCCGCCTACACCGCGGAGCGCCTGCCCATCTTCATGGGCGCAGTGCTCATCCTGTCGTTCCTGCTGCTGATGCTCGTGTTCCGCAGCCTCCTCGTGCCATTGAAGGCCGTCATCATGAACCTGCTGTCGATCGGCGCCGCGTACGGCGTCGTCGTCGCGGTGTTCCAGTGGGGCTGGGGCGCGAGCCTCATCGGCGTCGGACGCGAAGCGCCGGTCGAGGCATGGGCACCGGTGTTCATCTTCGCCATCGTGTTCGGCTTGTCGATGGACTACGAGGTGTTCCTGCTCTCACGCATCCGCGAGGAGTACGACCGCACCGGCGACAACGCGACTGCAGTCGCCGACGGCTTGGCGCTCACCGCGCGCGTCATCACCGCCGCCGCGCTGATCATGTTCTTCGTGTTCGGCAGCTTCGTGCTCGGCCCCGAGGTCGCGCTCGAAGCTGATGGGCATGGGCCTCGCCGTCGCGGTGCTGATCGACGCGACCGTCGTGCGCATGGTGCTGGTGCCGGCGACGATGGAGCTGCTCGGCGACTGGAACTGGTGGTTGCCGAAGTGGCTCGACCGGATCCTCCCGCGCGTGCACGTGGAGGGCGGCTCGCTCGAGGACGAGCTCGCCGAGCTGGAGCAGGAGGCTCAGCCGGCGGGCGCGAGCTCGCGGTAGCGGCGCACCGCCACCACCGACCAGATCAGCTCGACCACGCCGAAGGGCCACGCGCCCGAGAGGAACCCGTAGAGGCTCGACAGCACGCACCCCAGCGCGAACAGCAGCACGTACTGCCGACCGCGGCCCTCGAGCGCGTACATCACCATCATGAAGGTCACCGCGCAGACGCCGTAGATCGTCACCGCCATGCCGTCAGTGTGGCGCGGCACGCGTCGCGCGGCGCAGCGTCAGGCGCGCAGCGCAGCGTCAGGCGCGCAGCAGGAGCGTCTGCAACGACGCGGTGAGCCACTCCTCACCCTCGTCGTAGGACCAGCCCGACGCGCCGACGAGCGCCTCCCACGACGCGGGACTGGTCATCATCGAGAGCACGGCCCCCGCCTGCTCACCGTCGGTTCCCGGCACGAGCGCGCCCATCGACGCCAATCGCATGGCGGCCCGCGCGGTGCCGTCGGTGTGGCGACGGAGCCCCTCACCCAGGACCGCGGCCGCGTCCGGATCGTCGCGCGCCGCGCTCAGCGCCACCGAGATGATGTCGCCGCATCGCTCGTACACCTGACGGGTCAGGTGGACGGCTCGGGCGATCAGCTCGCGGGGATCGTCGGTCTCGCCGAGCGCCCGTCCGAGCGTGGCGACGTCGGCCTCTTCGTCGATGAGGTCGGCGAGCGCCACGACCAGCTTCGACTTCGGACCGACGCTGGAGTAGATGGTCTGGACCGCCACCCCCGCCTCGTCGGCGATCTGCTGGATGGAGGTGGCAGCGAAGCCGTTGCGGGCGAAGAGCCGACGGGCCGCACCGAGGATCTCCCTCCGGGTGGCCTCGGCCGCGACGTCGCGGCGCGTGCGTCGACGAAGAGCCTCTTGACTCATCTTCCACTCACTGGAATACTCTTCTAATCATCGGAACCATCTTACAGGAGGAAAGGCGATGCAGGGAGCCGTGCTGGAGCGGGGGACGGCGGCGGGCACCGGTCCCGCCCCGAGGTGGGTGGGCCGGACCGCAGGGCTCGGTGGGCTCGCGTTCGTCCTGCTCCTGGTGGCGCAGAACGCGCTGCGCTCGTCGGAACCCGGAGCCGACGCGCCCGCAGCCAAGGTCGTGGCCTTCTTCGCCGACGACCGGGCCAAGGCGATCGTGCCCGTCGGGCTGTTCCCTCTCGGGATGGCCGCGCTCGCGATGTTCGTGGGCGGGGTGTGGCTGCGCGCCGAGTCGTCGGACTCGGGAGGGGCATGGTGGGCCAGGGTCGGCGTGCTCGGCACCGCGACGGTGGCGGCACTCTTCGCGGCCGTGAACGTCACCGATCTGGTGCTGATCGCGCGCCCGGGTGGAGCCGGTCTCTCCGCGCCCCTGGTGCGGATGCTCTGGACGCTCCACAACGCCGCCTTCGCACTCAACTTCGCGGCGGTGGGGATCACGCTCGCCGGTCTCGGGTTCGCGGCGGTCGCGAGTGGGCTCGCGCCACGATGGGTGGCGTGGACGTCGGGGCTCGGCGCCGTGCTGCTCGTCGTCCCCTCGGTGTTCGCGGTCGCGGTCGTGAACGGCGGTCCGTGGGTCGGGATGGCACTCGCCGGCTTCGGGCTCTGGATCGTGTTCGTCGTCGTGTCGAGCATCGGGCTCTGGCGGCGCGCCTGACGTGATCTGGTCACGTCGTCGTCGAAGGTGCGGCGCACGGCGATAGCGTCGACAGATGTTGCTTCGGCCCGCGGTCTCGGTGCGTCGGTTCGCCGTCGTCGTCGTGTGTGCGCTCGCCGCCGTGTCGTCCGGTCTCGTCGACGGCGACGGCGAGGCCGGTGCCGCCGTCGGCACGGCCAAGGCAAAGTGCACCAAGAAGCCCTTCGTGGGAACGGTCGAACGCACCGCCGAAGACTCACCGACCGGACAGCCTGCCGCCGACCGAGCCACCGCCGACTTCCGTTCGGCACTCGTGTACGACTTCGGCACCGACAAGAACTACACCGTCTACTTCGCCGATCACCGGATCGACGCCGACGAGCTGGGTGCGACGCTCGCCGCGCCCGACGGTGACGTGCTCGTCAGCGTCTTCCTCCGTTCGGCAACCGGCAAGGCGCTGCGCCCCGGTACCAAGCTCACCGCCGGCAAGGACCCGATCTCGGTGATCGTCGATGCCGGAGGCGGCGCGCACGCCGTCACCAGCAACCCCACCGGGACGATCACGCTGCTGCAGTCGTCGAAGAGCCGGCTGTGCTTCGCGATCGACTACTCCGACGACCACCAGACGGTCGACGGCGTGGTGAACGCCACCATCCCCTGATCAGCCGCCGTTCGACCCGCTGAGCTTCGCGACCGCCGCCTGCGCGTCGGCGTCCTCGGCCCAGCTCCAGCCCGGCGGCGTGGCGCGGTACCGCAGTGACTCCTCCTCGAGGATCGTGCGCCGCACGCGCACGTTCTGGCGGATCGCCCACTGCGGATGCTCGAGCAACTGGCGCGCCAGCTCCTCGGCCGCGGTCAGGTGCGCGCGTTCGTCGACCAGACGCGTGACGACGCCGGCGTCGGCCGCCTCGACCGCGGTGAACCGGCGACCGGTCATGGTCACGTCGATCGCGAAGGCCGGCGCGCCGAGCCGCGGGATGAAGTGCGCGGTCGGGAGGCCGAGCTTGATCTCGGTGACCTCGAAGACCGCGTCGCTCGCGGCGACGAGATGGTCGCAGTAGAGCGCGGTGCCCAGGGCGTGCCCGAGGCAGTAGCCGTGCACCGCAGCGATGATCGGCTTCCAGCTCGTGCTCTGCGTGAACGCCGCGTACTCCGTGGTGCGCCCGCTCGTGGATCCCTCGTCCATCGAACGCTGCAGACGGTCGTTGACGTCACCGCCGCTCGAGAACGACTTCCCCTGCCCGAACAGGATCGCGACGTCGGCGTCGGCGTCACCGTCGAGACGGTGCAACGCCTCGACCAGGCTGGCGATGTCCTCGTCGCGCAGCGCGTTGTGCTTCTCGGGACGGTTGAAGGAGATGAACGCGATCCGGTCGCGCACTTCGTAGAGCACGGTCATGCGCGCATCATCGCTTGAAACCGCTCGCGATGACCAACCTGCCCAAACCGCTCAAGGCGGCCATCCTCCGGTCGATCAACTGCGAGGCGGTCGGGCAACGCCTGGGATCTCACCAGGAGGCGGACATGACTGCGACCGAGATCGAGGCGATGGAGGCGATCTTCGCCCAGCACATGGACGCCGAGACCGGCGGCGACCTCGACACGACGCTCGCCACCATGGGCGCCGATCCCCACCTGGTCAACGTTCCGACGATGGTGGGCGGATCGGGACGCGACGGTGTGCGCAGCTTCTACGCCGACCACCTGATCGGCCAGTTCTTCCCGCCCGACGTCGAGTTCACGCCGGTGTCGCGCACGTACGGCGAGAACCGTCTCGTCGACGAGCTCGTCATCTCCTTCACGCACACCACCGCGATCGACTGGATGCTGCCGAACGTCGAGCCCACCGGCAAGCGCGTGTCGGTGGCGTTCGTCGTGATCGTCGGCGTCGACGACGGCAAGATCTCCTACGAGCACATCTACTGGGACCAGGCAACGGTGCTCGTGCAGATCGGCCTGCTCGATCCGACCGGCCTCCCGGTCGTCGGCGCGCAGGCGACCGGCGCAGTTGTTGGACCCGTCGATCCGCGGGCCGCACTTCTCGTCGTCGCCCGTCAGCTCGCGACCTCGGGCTCGAGGAGCTGCAGGTCGATCTCGACCTTGATGACGTCGCCGAGCACGACCGCGCTCACACCCGGCGGCAGCGCGACGTCGATGTCGAAGTCCTTGCGCCTGATCTGGGCGGACGCCTCGAAGCCCGCGTGACGGGGACCACCGGGAAAGGCTTCGACGCCGCCGAGCTCGGCGGTGAGCGTGACCGGGTGCGTGATCTCACCGATCGTCAGGTCGCCCTCGATCGCGAAGTGCTCACCCTCGTCGGTGACCCGGGTGGAACGGAACACGAGGGTGGGTCGCTTCGCGACGTCGAGGATGTCGGGGCTGAGCACGTGCGCGTCGCGGTCGGCGTTGCCGGTGTCGATCGACGCCACGTCGATGGTCGCGGTGAGCGTCGTGCTCTCGAGCGTGTCGCCGATCACGACGTCGACGTCGAAGGTGTTGAAGCGGCCGCGGACCTTCGACACGCCGAGGTGGCGAACCGTGAAGCCGACGGACGAGTGGGCGTGGTCGACGGCCCAGTGGCCGGCGACGAGGGGCAGGGCGTGGTCTTGGGTGGTCGTGGTGTGGCTGGTCGTGGTCATGCGTCGATGATCGACCCGCCGATGGCGGCCAGGAAGGCCGGGTTGATCCTGGGCGCGGTGATCCTGGGGGTGCGGGGGCCACGCTGGGATCCGGCCGGTGCGGCACACTGGAGCGGTGAGCGAACCCTCGGACCTGGGCGCCTATCTGCGGGCCCGTCGCGAAGCGCTGCGTCCAGCCGACGTCGGGCTCGTCGACCACGGCCGTCGCCGCACGCCCGGTCTCCGACGCGAAGAGGTGGCCGCACTCGCGGGCGTGAGCATCGACTACCTCACCCGTCTCGAACAAGGTCGCGACACCAACCCGTCCGCCTCGGTCTTGGCCGCGCTCTCGGTCGCGCTCAGACTCGGTGACGGCGAGCGCACGCACCTGGCCAAGCTGGCCGCGCTGGAGCAGTCGCACGAGCTGTGCCCGACCGCGACGCCGCTGGCCAACGACATCTCACCCGGCGTGCGTCACCTCCTCGACGAGCTCGACTCGACACCCGCGTTCGTCGTCGGGGGCATCGGAGACGTGGTCGCGTGGAACGCACCATGGGAACGTCTCGTCGCTCAGCTCGGGATGCTCGACGAGCCGCGCGTGAACCTGGCGCGCTACGTGTTCATCCATCCCACCGCGCCTGCGGTCTATGCCGACTGGGACGCGGCCGCCGACGAGCAGGTCGCGCGCCTGCGCGCCTCCGAGCCCCGGTGGCGCGACGAGCCTGCATACGTGGCGCTGCTCGACGAGCTCCTCGTGGTCGACGAATTCTCGACGCGGTGGTCGACGCACCCTGTCGCCGAGAAGCGCCGCGGCGAGAAGCAGATCACGCACCCGACCGCAGGTGCGTTGCGCGTCGCGTTCGAGGTGTTGCTCCTCGCCGACGATGCGCAGCAGCTCGTCACCTGGCGTGCCGCCGACGATGCCACCGCCGAGCGACTCACCACGCTGCTGCACGAGACCCAGCCGGTGAGCCCGGCCCAGCTCTCCGTAGTCGTGAACCGCTGAGCGGTCACGGGGTGCGGCCGATGAACGCGAGGAGCTTGGTCTGCGCGTCGGCGTCGTCGGGAACTTCGACGCGCGGTCCGTACTGGCCGCTCTGACGCAGCACCTCGTCCATCGGGACCATGCCTTCGTACATCGCCGCGCACCTCTCGGCGTCGAGCGTCTCGTCCTGGCCGGTCGCGCGGGCCAGGTCCCACCGGTGCATGAACACGTCGGCGATGTAGATCATGTCGATCACCTGCTCGAGCGACATCGGGCCCATGTGCGGGAAGTCGTGCTGCCGCTCGGCAACCTCGCGATCGTCGAGCAGCGCCTGCACTGCGTCGGTCTGGACGCGCCAGGCACCCACGGGGTCGTCGGCGACCGACGGGCCGGCAGGCAGCGCGATGCCGGTCGATCCCTCGAGGAACTCGGGGAACCACTCGACCAGGTGACCGACCACGTCGCGCGCGACCCAACCTTCGACCGGCGCGGGGTTGTCCCACGCGTCGGGCGCGACCCCTTCGACGGTGACGGTGAACTCGCCCGCGACGCGGCGGTGCTCATCGGCTGTGGCGCTCATCGGAGCCCCGCGAGCAGCGCGTCGAGCTTCGCGTACCCGTCTTCGACACCGGTCTCCATGCCGCTGGCCAGCCACTGGTCGCGACCCTCGAAGCTGTCGACGAGCGACTGCGCGTGGAGGCGCGTGCGGCCGTCGCCGAGATCCTCGAACCAGAGCGTCTCCAGCGCGACGTCGTCGGGCTGGCCGTCGAACGTGAACGTCTGCACGATGCGGTCCTCGCCGACGTCGTGGAAGCACCCGTGGAAGGCGAACTCGACGCCGTCGAGCCACCCGACGAACCGCCAGCGGCCGCCGGTGGTGGCGTCCCAGTCCAGGATCTTGGTCTCGGTGCCGTCGGGGCCGACCCAGCGGGCGAACAGCTCGGGATCGGTGTGCGCCCGCATCAACTCCGCCGGCGTGGCGTCGAAGTCGCGGGTCATGCGGATGATCGGCAGCTCGGGATCGGCCTCGATCGCGACCTGGTAGCGGTTGCTGATGGCGCTCATGACGCGGCTCCTTGTTCTCGGTGGTCGGTGTCGGTCTGGGTTGCGGTCTCGCCACGGATCTCGGCGAGGACGTCGTCGAGGCGGTCGTAGCGCTCCTGTGCTCGTCGGCGGTATCGCTCGATCCACTTGGTCATCAGGTCGAAGACCTCTGCTTCGAGGTGGCACGGCCGCCGTTGGGCGTCCTTGGTCTGGCTCACCAGGCCCGCGTCGGCCAGCACCTTGACGTGCTTGGACACCGCCTGGACGGAGACGTCGTAGGGGTCGGCCAGCTCCCCGACCGTGGCGTCGCCCACCGCCAGGCGGGCGACCATGTCGCGCCGGGTCGGGTCGGCGAGGGCGCTGAAGATGCGGGAGAGCTGGTCGTCGGCCACGGACGACTCCCTTGTTCAACCAATCGGTTGACAGCAACCTACGTCCGTCGACGCCTCTTGTCAACCGACTGGTTGAGGATGAGCCGGACGCAATCCACCAACTCGGATCGACACATCAAACTGAGTTGATGTAATCTCCGGGCGTGGTCCCGACCGGTCTGGACATCACCCCGCCCGAGTTCCTCCAGCTGGTCGGGCATCCGCTCCGGTGGCGACTGCTCGACGAGCTCGCCGCGAGTGACCGCACCGTCCACGAGCTCACGGGTCTCGTCGGTGAGGCGCAGAACCTCGTCTCGTACCACCTCGGCAAGCTCCGCGACGCCGGCCTGGTCTCGACCCGCCGCAGCTCGGCCGACGGCCGTGACGCCTACTACTCCGCCGACCTGAGCCGGATCCGCGACCTGCTCACCGCCACCGCCGACGCGCTGCACCCCGGTCTCCACTCCGGGTACGTGCCACCCGCGGGGAGCAGCGCAGGTCCGGGCCCCACCAAGGTCCTCTTCCTGTGCACCGGCAACAGCGCCCGCTCTCAGATGGCCGAGGCGTTCGCCCGCGAGCGCTCCGACGGCGCCGTCCTCGCGTACAGCGCCGGCTCTCACCCCAAGCCGGTGCATCCCGACGCCGTCCGGGTGATGCGCGACGAGCACGGCATCGACCTCACCGACCAGGAGTCGAAGCACCTCGGCGTGTACACCGACGTGCACTTCGACTGGGTGATCACCCTGTGCGACAAGGTCCGCGAGGTCTGCCCCGAGTTCCCGGGCTCCCCCGAGACCGTCCACTGGAGCCTCCCCGACCCTTCGGCCACCCCCGACGACGAGGCCGGGTACGTGGCGTTCCGGCGAACGGCCGACGACCTCGAGACCCGCATCGCGTTCCTGCTCGCCGTGCTGACCGACGGCGTGCCGGCGTCCTGAGAGTGCTGAGAGTGCTGAGACTGAAGTGCTGAGAGCTGAAGTGCTGAGAGAGGGAGATCGATGACCGCACCCAGTGACACCGTGAGCGTCCGCTACATGGTCGACGACGTCGAGGCGGCCGTCGCCTTCTACACGACGGTCCTCGGCTTCGAGACCCTCAACAGCTTCCCGCCGGTGTTCGCCGACGTGGGGCGGGGCAACCTCCGGCTGCTGCTCGCCGGACCGGACAGCTCCGCCGGCCAGCCGATGCCCGACGGCGTCAAGCCGGGGCCCGGCGGCTGGAACCGGATCCACCTGATCGTCGACGACATCGACGCCGAGGTCGCCCGTCTGCGCGACGCCGGCGCGCACTTCCGCAACGACGTCGTGTCCGGACCGGCCGGCAAGCAGATCCTCGTGCTGGACCCGTCCGGCAACGTGGTCGAGCTCTTCGAGTGGGCGCAGTGAACGCGCGCCGCGGCCCCGAGCAGTTCCGCACCACGATCCCCGTCGCGCAGGGAGAGGTCCTCGCACGCCAGGGCGCACCGTGCCGACAGTTCGCGATCGTGGTCGACGGGACGGTGCAGGTGACCCGCAACGGGCGCGAGCTCGCACGCCTCGATGCGGGAGACATGTTCGGCGAGATCGGGATCGTGCGCGCCATCGCGAGCCCGGTGACGATCGTGGCTCGCACCGCGTTGGTGCTCGACGTGATGAACCTGCGCGAGTTCCACTCCGCGTACACGGCGATGCCCACGTTCCGGGCGCGCGTCGACCACGAGATCGACGACCGGATCGCGACGTGGCTCGGCCCGTGCGTGCCGTTCGACGCCGACTACACCCTCGCGTCATGAACCGGCCGTCGCTCGCACCCGGTCCGACGGCTTCGCCGTGCTCGTCGACCCCGCAACCCACTTCGAGCTCGAGCTCGGCGCATCCGACGACGGCGACCTCCACGTACGTCATCCGCTGTTCCGCACCGACGATGGCGACGGCCCGCGTGCAGCCCTCGCCGCGGCGGGCGTGGCGGTCGGGCTGACGTTCGTCACGCCGGTCCCAGCGAACGGGATCATCGGCATCGACCGAGGTCCAGATCCGCCTCACCAGATCCACCTCAAGTGTGCTTGTCGTCGATGCCGACACCTAGACCATGTCTTGGGAGAGCTGGGTTGCTCATAGGTCGCGCGCGCTCGCAGTCGCGGGCATCGTGTTGGTCGTGGCCGTCGTCACGCTCGGGGGTATCCCCACGGGCGCGGCGCCACCGCCAGGGTCAGACGGTTCCGTCTCCGGCGTCGTTCTCGACGCCGGCACGGGCCTCCCGCTCGCCGGCATCTGCGTGAACGTCGAGAACGGCCCTGGCGCCCAGACCGACGGCACCGGCGCGTACTCCGTCACCGGTTTGCAGGACGGTGCGTACAAGGTCCAGTTCCACGACTGCACCCCCACCCCGCAGTATCTGGATCAGTGGTACCTCGGCCACGACGATTCGAGCTCGGCCGACACGGTTCCGGTGACCGCGGGCGCCGACACGCCGCTGTCCGACGTGCAACTCACGATGGGAATCTCGGTGGCCGGCACCGTGACCGACGGCTTCGGCACTCCCGTCGGGGGCGTGCAGGTGAACGTGAACGCGGTGAACCCGGGGCAGGGAACCGGGGTGCAGACGCAGCCCGACGGCACGTACCGCACCAGCCCACTCCCGTCTGGTGACTACAAGGTGCAGTTCGGCGACTCGACCACGCCGGCGCTCGCCCGCGAGTTCTGGAACGGCAAGCCGTCGTGGAACACCAGCGACACCCTCACGCTCGCAAGCGGCGACGCCCCCGTGCACGGTGGTGTCGACGCGCAGCTCCCGACCGCGGCCACGATCCAAGGCACCGTGACGGGGCCCGGCGGGAGCCCACTCGGCGGTGTCTGTGTGAACGCGAACGTCCCGAACAACGGGGGATGGGACTGGGCGGCAGGAACCACGACGCAGCCCGACGGCACGTACAGCCTGACGCAGCTTCCACCCGGGAGCTTCGCCATCCAGTTCCACGACTGCAATTCGGGCAGCATCTACATCGATCAGTGGTACGACAACCAGCAATCGTTCAGTGAGGCGCAACAGATCGCGCTCTCGGGGGGGCAGGTCCAAACGGGTGTCGACGCACAACTCGCCAGCGGCGTCGCGGTGGCGGGGATGGTCACCGATTCCCACGGCAACCCGATCGCGGGAATCAACGTGAACGTGAACCCGGTGAGCTCCGGCACCAGTGGGTGGGCACAGACCGACAGCTCCGGTCATTACGCGACGAGCGCGGTGCCGCCGGGCGACTACCGCGTGCAGTTCTCCGCCAACGGTCCCAACCCGCCGTACGCGACGCAGTTCTGGAACGCCAAGCCGTCGTGGAAGAGCGCCGACATCCTCACGCTCACACCCGGGGACGCGCCGACGCGCGCCGGCGTCGACGCCGTGCTCACCGCGTCGGCGACGGTCGGTGGCACCGTCACTGGCCCGAACGGTGATCCGGTCGAGGGCGAGTGCGTGAACGCGGTCACGAACACTCCGAACGGGCTCGACGGCGTTGCCGACGCGACGACGGCCGCCGACGGGACGTACGCACTCCAGGGCTTGCCGCCGGGCTCGTTCCTGATCTACTTCCACGACTGCAACAACACGGGCCCGTTCCTGGACCAGTGGTGGGACCATCAGCCGGATTCGTCCACCGCGGTCGCGGTCGTGGTGACCGCCGGTTCCACGACGACCGGAATCGATGCCCGACTCGAGGCCGCAGGCCAGATCCGAGGGCACGTGACCGACGGTGACGGGCATCCGCTCCAAGGCATCTGCGCGCAGGCGACGACCCCGAGCGCGTTCGGGGGGTTCACCCACACCGATGCCAACGGTGACTATGCGATCAGTCTCAGCGGTCCCGGTGCGTACAAGGTGCAATTCATCGACTGCAACGAGACACCCACGTACGCGGGCCAGTGGTGGGACGATCAGCCGACCGCGGCCACCGCGCAGGTCGTGGACGTGGCGGCCGGCGAGGTCGTGGATCACGTGGACGCGGTGCTGGCACCCGGTGCCGTCAGCACGGTGTCGGGTCGAGTGGTCAACCTCAACGGCACACCCATGACCGGCGCGTGCGTCGTGGCCTACGCACCGAGCGACTTCGCGCTCTTCGCACCCGTACAGCCGGACGGCACCTTCCAGATCACGGATGTCCCTTCGGGCACGTACGCCCTCGCGGCACTGGGCTGCGGGGGAGGCGGCGATCCGATCCCGACGATCGCGGATCCGCAATCGCCGACCACCACCTTCAAAGCGCTCTGGTGGAACGCGGTACCGCTCTCGTTCGACCAGCAGACGCAGGGGGGGCCCGACCCGATCGCGCAGGGCGCGAGCCTGGTGACGATCGCGCCGGGGCAGCACCTCACCGGGTACGACTGGTGCTTCGGCTGCACCGCGGTCGTGATCTCCGACATCACGCCCGGCACCGAGTCGTTGACCCTCGCGTTCGACACGCCGGGTCTGGTGATCCCGGAAGGTGGGACAGCAGGCACGGTCTCGGGCGCGTCGACGGGTGCATCGGCGCAGGCGCCGACGACCCTCATCTACACCGCGTCGTGCGTGTCGACGGAAGCTGGAGCACCCGGATCGGCGACCGGGACGACCACGACCCTCACGGTCGAGGGGCTGACCGCCGGCAAGAGCTACACCTGCCAGGTGCGCGCCTCGGACGGGTCGGTGACGGTCGCGTCATCGGCGGTCTCGGCGGCGGCGACACGGCCCGGGGGCGCGTCACCCGTCGCGGGTGCCGGTGGGACGACAGCCGCTCCGCCGTCGGGCGCGCTCGCCTTCACCGGGGCGAGAGCCTCAACGCTCGGATGGGCTGCCATCGTGCTCCTGATCATGGGCATGGCGTGCATCGCGCTCTCGAAGCGACGGCCGCAGGAGACTTCCTGACTCCACCCGCGGTGCGACGCGAGGGCCTCCACGTGCAGCCGCGGTGGCACGCAGTGACAGGCCGGCTGTGATCGGGGAAGACAACCCGTGGCGGAGGGAGTGGGATTCGAACCCACGGTGAGTTGCCCCACACACGCTTTCCAAGCGTGCCGATTCGGCCGCTCTCGCACCCCTCCAGGGGGCACGATGGTATCCGCCGCCGAGTAGCCTCCTCCATGGACCGTGCTAGGCGGGGAGCTCGTGGTGCCCTGTACCCCAAACCCACGTCAGGGGGGCTGAATTCCCGCTCGAGGCATGGGCCGCCTAGAGGTACGACCCGCACGAGGCGTTGAGGGTCGGGTCCTGCGCAACGAGATCCTGTGAACCGAGTCAGGTCCGGAAGGAAGCAGCTCTCAGCGGGCCCTCTCGTGTGCCGCAGGGGTGCCTGGCCCGAGTCGAAGGCGAGCACGACCTCCTGGCGCCCTTGTCGACAGCGGGTGCACGGTCCACCTTTCGCCCGACGGCGCTGAAAGGCAGCGATCTGTTTCAGATCTGGAACGAATCGCCACCTTTTGGCGGGGTCGGGCGTCCTGTCTGCGGGGTCAGGCGTCGACGGCGAGCCGGGGTGTCGGCGTGAACCTCACCGGCATCGCCTCGGGGCCGACGATGAAGTTGCTCGCCCGGTACGGCAACGGCTCGTCGTTGGCCGGCTCGAGGTCGGGCAGACGGCGGAACAGCACGTCGAACATCACGTTGAGCTCGAGGCGCGCCAGCGCCTGCCCCAGGCAGTAGTGCGGGCCGAACCCGAACGCGATGTGGTGGTTCGGGTCGCGCCGCACGTCGAAGGTGAACGGATCGCGGAACTCGTCGGCGTCGCGGTTGGCCGACGGGTACATGAGGATCACCTGATCGCCGGCATGGAGCGTCTCGCCGCGCAGCTCGACGTCGTTCACGACGGTGCGGGACATGTTCTTGATCGGCGAGATCCAGCGCAGCATCTCCTCGACGCCCGGCTGCAGCGCGTCGGGGTGGTCGCGCATGATCTTCCACTGGTCGGGGTGCTCGAAGAGCGCGAGCTGACCGCCGGTGATCACGTGACGCGTGGTCTCGTCACCACCGATGAGGATGAGCAGCGTCTCCTGCACGATCGACTCGTCGTCGAGGCGCTCGCCGTTCACCTCCGAGTGGCACAGCAAGGAGATGAGGTCGGAGCCCTGGGGCTTCGAGCGCCGGTCGGCGATCACGTCGAGTTGCAGCGCCCGAAAGCCGAGACTGGCCTCGAGGGATGCCGCCTGGATCTCGGGCGTGGGATCCGCCGTCGTGGCGCGGATGAGATCGTCGGACCAGCGGAGCAGGTCGTCGTACGCGCTCGGTTCGAAGCCGAGCATGTCGGCGATGAGCAGGAGCGGGAGGGGCGCGGCGACGTCCCACACGAAGTCGCACTCGCCGCGCTCGCACACCTTGTCGACGATCTCGTTGCAGATGGCGCGGATGCGCGCCTCGTGCTCGGCCACCCGCTTGGGCGTGAACCCGTGGTACACGAGCGAACGTCGCCGCTGGTGCTCCGGGTTGTCCATGCTGATCATCATCGGCAAGGGCATGCCGTGGGGGCGCGGTGCGCCGAAGCTCGAGAAGCCCTTGGCGTCCTTCTCGATGGCCAGCACGTCGTCGTACTTCGTGATCGCCCACACGTCGCTGTGGGCGTCGTAGTAGACGGGCGCGTGCTCGCGCATCCACGTCCAGTCGTCGTGCGGTTCCGTGGAGTACCAGTGCCCGTCGAGGAGGTCGATGTCGTCGCGTACGGGGTGGTTCGCCATGGCCAGCAGTATTGCTCCGACTCGACGTGCTCCGCAGCCTGGCTGCCCCGCAGGGGTTGCGTAGGCTGGGTGGCGACTCGTCGCACAAGGGGGAACCCGTCATGAGCCAGGTCGACTTCGAGTACTTCGACTGCGACAACCACTACTACGAGGCGCTCGACGCCTTCACCCGCCACGTCGAGAAGGACATGGCGAGCCGCACGATGCAATGGGCCGAGATCAACGGCCGGCAGCGGCTGCTGGTGGGCGGCAAGGTCAACCGGTTCATCCCCAACCCAACGTGGGACCCGATCTCCAAGCCCGGCGCGCTCGACGAGTACTTCCGCGGCCGCAACCCGAAGGGTGAGGGCATCAAGGAGCTGTTCGGCGACCTCGACCCGCTGAGCGAGCACCCCGAGTACCTCGACCGCGACGCGCGCATCGAGCTCATGGACGAGCAGGGCATGGGCGGTGCGATCTTCCTGCCCACCCTCGGCGTGGGCATGGAGCAGGCGCTCCTCGACGACCCGCCCGCGCTGCTCGCCGCGTTCCGCGCGTTCAACCGCTGGCTCGACGAGGACTGGGGCTTCGCGTACCAGGACCGCATCTTCGGCGCACCGATGCTCACCATGGTCGACCCCGACGAAGCGGTGAAGACCGTGCAGTGGAGCCTCGAGCGCGACGCACGCTTCTTCGTGCTCGTCCCCGGACCGGTGATCACCGCCGGCGGTCCGGTCTCCCCCGCCGACCCCGTGTTCGACCCGATGTGGGGTCTGCTCAACGAGGCGGGCGCGGTCGTCACCGCGCACGGTGGCAACGCCTATTACTCGCGGTACCTCTCGGACTGGGGCGAGGGCACCGAGATGGAGGCGTTCCGCCAGAACCCGTTCCGCGCCATCGTGTCGTGGAGCGCGGTGCAGGACTGGTTCGCCCACCTGCTCGCGCACGGGTTGTTCCAGCGATTCCCGAACCTGCGCATGGCCTCGATCGAGACCGGCTCCGACTGGGTGTTCCACCTCTTCGACAAGCTGAAGAAGTCGTACTCGCAGACGCCCTACGCGTACGCAGAGGACCCGCGCGAGACGTTCCGTCGTCACGTGTGGGTGTCGCCGTACTACGAGGACGACCTCGCCGGTCTGCGCGACCTCGTCGGCGCCGATCACATGTTGATGGGCTCCGACTACCCGCACGCGGAGGGTCTCGCCGATCCGAGCACGTACATCAAGGACCTCGAGAACTTCGGCTTCAGCCCCGAGGACTCGAAGCTGGTGATGCGTGACAACGGGTATGCGCTGGCGCAGCGTCGACCTGCGTGACCACCCTCAGCTGGCCGTCGGAGGCCATCTCCAAGACGGTCCTCGACACGCTCATCAGCCCGGGCGGTCCGTTCGAGCTGCGTGAGGAAGAGGTGCTCGGCGCGCGCATGCTCGTGTTCGCCAACCGGGCGCGGTCGATCATCCAGCTCCTGCACAGCGCCGCCGAGCGCATGGGCGACAAGCCGTACACCATCTTCCCCGAGCGCGAGTACACGTTCGCATCGATCCTGCAGCCGATCGCCGCGGTCGCCGCCGCGTTGCGCGACCAGTACGGCGTCGGACCGGGTGATCGCGTCGCGATCGTCGCGCCCAACACGGTGGAGTATGCGCTCACGTTCTGGGCGACGGTCGCGCTCGGCGGTGTGGTCGTCGGTCTCAACGGCTGGTGGACGGGCGAGGAGATCGCGTACGCGGTCGAGCTCACCGAACCGAAGCTGCTGCTCGGCGACCGACGTCGGCTCGCGCGCCTCGACGGCGTCGAGCTCCCCGCCGACCTGACCGTGCTCTCGTTCGAGGACGACTTCGGCGCGACTGGAGGCGTACGCCCCCGACGCGCCGTTCCCCGACGTGGAGCTCGACGAGGACGACCCGTTCGTCATCCTCTTCACCAGCGGTACGACCGGGCGCCCCAAGGGCGTGATGCTGTCGCACCGCAACAACATCCACTTCCTGCTCGCGTCGATGCTCAACGGCGCGGCCGCAGCGATGACCGACGCCGAGCAGGGCATGCCCGATGGCGACGCCACCGGCGCGGTCGGTGATCATCTCCGCCGCGCCGATGTTCCACATCGCGGGGCTCAACTGTCAGCTGGTGGCGGCGACGGTCATGGGGCAGACGATCGTGTACCCACCGCCGGGCAGGTGGGAGGAAGCGCACGCACCTCGAGCTGAGCGCACGCCACGGTGCGACGACGTGGGCGCTCGTGCCGACGCAGCTGTGGCGCATCCTCGACTTCCCCGATCTCGACCGGTACGACACGTCGTCGGTGCGCAACGTGGGCGGCGGCAGCGCGGTGTGGCCACCCGAGCTGCTCCGCACGCTGCAGGAGCGCATCCCCAGCGCGCGAGGCGGCACCGCGCTCGGCTACGGCAGCACCGAGACCGTCGGCCTCGGCACCACGCTGCGGCCGGGGGCCGAGCTCGCGCACACCGAGAGCATCGGACTGCCGTCGGCGACCATGCAGGTGCAGGTGCGCGACTCCGAGACCGACGAGGTGCTGCCCGAGGGCGAGGTCGGCGAGATCTGCCTGCGCGGCGGATCGGTGTTCGTCGGCTACTGGAGCAATCCCGAGGCCACTGCTCGCGCCCTCGACGAGGACCGCTGGTACCGCACCGGTGACGTCGGTGTGATCCGCGACGGCTACGTGTACCTCGAAGGCCGGCGCAACGACCTGATCATCCGCGGGGGCGAGAACATCTCGCCGGTGGAGATCGAGAACCGCTTGTTCGAGCACCCGGAGATCGCGGAGGTCGCGGTCGTCGGCGTCGAACATCCGCAGCTCGGCCAGGAGGTGGCGGCGTTCGTGGTGACCCACACTCCGGGCGCACTCACCGACGCCGACGTGCAGCGGTGGGTGGCGGCGACGCTGGCGGGGTTCAAGGTACCGAGCACGGTCGAGTTCCGCGACGAGCTCCCGCACAACGCGAGCGGCAAGGTGCTCAAGCACCTGCTCCAGTCGCCGGAGAAGGCGAGTGACTTCGTCGAAGAGTGAGCGTCGTGAACGTGGGTCGCGCGACGTGCACGAGTACGACGCGGTGATGGGTCTGGCGCTCGTCGAAGCGCGCGCCGCGCTCGCGCACGACGACGTTCCCGTCGGCGCGCTGGTCGTACGTCGCAGCGACGGAGAGGTGCTGGCGCGGCGCCACAACGAACGCGAGGTCGCGGGGGATCCCACCGCACACGCCGAGCTGCTCGCGATCGCCGACGCGGCGCACGGTCGTGACGGCTGGCGACTCGACGACTGCGCGCTGGTGGTGACGCTCGAGCCGTGCCCGATGTGCGCAGGAGCCGCACTGCTCGCGCGCATCCCACTCGTCGTGTTCGGTGCCGCCGACCCGAAGGCCGGCGCGCTCGGGAGCCTGTATCACCTCGGTGCCGACCCTCGCCTGCACCACGGGATCGACGTGGTCGACGGCGTGCGCGCCGAGGAGTCGGCGAGGTTGCTCAAGGAGTTCTTCGCGGCCCGCCGCCTACACTGACCGGCGCTCGGAGGGATGCGAGAGCGGCCGAATCGGATGGTCTCGAAAACCATTGTGGCGCAAGTCACCCTGGGTTCAAATCCCAGTCCCTCCGCCATATAAGCGCAGGTCAGCGGCAGTATTTCCGACTGATCAGCGTTGGGTGTTGACCCTCCCGCCAGCCCTTGGCATGGTGTTTGGCATGGAACTCGGTGCCGGCGGGAGGGAAGCACCTTGATACGCGCTCGGCCGGCGAAGGACGGCAGCACGACCTACCAGCTCGTCGTCTACGCCGGACGGAACAGTCGTGGCGACGACGAGTACGTGCGGCGCACGCTGCGCGGTGTGTCGCGCCGCGAGGCCGACAAGGTCCACGCGCAGCTCGTCGTCGACGTGCAGCAGGGTCGTACCGGCCCGTCTCGCACGCTCACCGTGCACCAGCTCGCTGAGCAGTGGTGGGACGCGCAAGCGCACGAGCTGTCGCCGTCGACGCGGATCGGGTACCGACACTGGCTGGACGCGCGGGTGCTTCCGCACTTCGGGCGCAAGCGGATCTCGTCGGTCACGACGGCTGACGTCGAGCGGTGGTTCGGGAAGCTGCGAGACGGGCCGCAGCCGCTCGGCATCCGCTCCATCAGGGGATGCCGCACTGTCCTGTCCGCGATGTTCACCACCGCGGTGCGGTGGGGGTACCTGCCGTCGTCACCCGTCGAACGCGCTCGGGTTCCTCGAGCGCCGAAGTGGACACCGCGATCACCTGAACCCGAGCAGGTTGCGCTGAGGATCGCCGCGGCCGATGCTCGCGATCCCGATCTCGGGTTGTTCGCCCGCATGGCCGTTGCGACCGGCGCACGTCGTGGTGAGCTCGCTGCGTTGCGCTGGACCGACATCGACATGGCCGGCGGCCTCGTGCACATCCGCGGGGCGATCGTGAGCGACGACGAGAGCGGCACGGGCCTGCGCCGAGGTGGCCGAGTGACGACGAAGGACACGAAGACCCACGCCGAGCGAACGGTCGCGATCGACACCGCAACGACCCAGGCGCTCCGCAGCATGCGCAGCCGTCATGTCGAGGACGCGCTCGCTTGTGGTGTTGCCTACCCGGCCGATGCGTACCTCTTCCGCGGCAACGTCGAAGGCACCACACCACGGCCACCGGATCGCTTCAGTTACGACTGGATCCAAGTGGACAAGGCAGTCGACGACGGCGCGCATGTGCGGCTGCACGACCTGCGCCACTTCCACGGCACGATGCTGGTCGGTGCGGGCGTGCCGCTGCCGTCCGTGCGCGACCGCCTCGGTCATTCGAGCGTGACCGTCACCGACATCTATGTCGACGGCCGCTGGGAGTGGGACCGCGAAGCCGCCCAGATCATGGGCAAGATTCTCGACGAGCGTGGCGTCACTCCATGACCGAGGCTTGAGCCCAGCGACGTCGTTCTGGCTCGCCGCACGCCCGTCGCCCACCACGCGTAAGTGCTCCAGAGCGGCAGTTATGGGGCCCTCCGGTCGTTTCCGTGGGTCATGTTCGCCCGGGGAGACGGGGTGGGTGTGCGCCGAGGGCGAGCATGGCGAGGGCGACGAGCGGCTGGTAGCCGTGGAACCCGAACGCGATGCGGGTGAGGAGTCGGACCTTGGTGTTCGTCGACTCGACGAGGCCTTGGGACAGGCCGCTGTCGAGGGCAGCGTCGATCGCGTCGCGATGGGTGCGGATGCGGCGTTGGAGGTGCACGAACGCGGGGATGCGGGAGCGGCGCGCCCATTCGATCCACCGGTCGAGCGCGATCTTGCCTTCTTCGCCTTTGACTGCGAACACGTAGCGCAGTCCTTCTTTGAGGAGGTACGCGCGCCACAGTCGTGGGGTGGTCTTCGCGATCCAGTCGAGTTGGTGGCGTTGGCGGCCGGTGAGATCACCGGGGTTCTTCCAGAGCGCGTAGCGGGACTGGGCGATGTGTTTGGCGTCGCCGGTCGCGCGGTCGGGTCGGCGACCGACTTCGCGGGTGTGACGGCGGCCTTTGGCTTCGTTCCATGCTCGCCGGCGTTCGATGTCGAGCGCGTCGATCGCCCACGCGACGACGTGGAACGGATCCGCGCTCCGCACCGCGTTCGGAGCTCGCCGGGCGACGACGCGGGCGATCCAGTCCGCCATGTCTGCCGAAACGTGCGTGAGCAGGGCTGCGCGTTCGGGGCCGAGCTCGTCGAAGAAGACGTTGAGGGCGGCGTCGTTGCGGCCGGGTCCGGCCCACACCAGGTGGCCGCGGTCGTGGTCGACGACCACGACCAGGTAACGGTGGCCACGTTTGTAGGAGATCTCGTCGATCCCGATCCGACGCAAGCCCTCGAGCCGATCGATCGACTTGTCGATGTCGGCGTTGACGCGGGTCACGATCGTTCCGACGGTGCGCCACGCAACGCGCAGCAGTTCCATCACCGCGCTCTTCGACGTGCGCACCGCGAGCCACGCCGCGAGCGCATCGAAGTCGCGGGTGTGGCCGGCACGATGACGCGCCCACGGCACCGCCGCGACGGTCACCCCATGGTCGCGGCACTGCACTCGAGGAGCACTGGCTTCGAGGAACACGCGCGTCGTCCCGAGATCCAACGCTCGCCACCGACGACGACCTTCACCGTTGTCATAGCGCGGTGACCGTCGCCGACACTGACCACACCGGCCACGAGCACGCGCTGTCGGGCGCACCGACACGACGATCGCGTCCGCGTCGTCGTCGAACTCGACGTCCTCGACGACGGTTTCAGTGAGCCCGCACGCGCGTTCCCATACGCTCTTGTTTCGCACCCCGCTTGCCTCCAGGATCGAAGTCGTCAGACAACTCCGAACCTAGGAATCGAGCGGGGTGCGGCCGCGGACCGACACCAACACCACCCACGGAAGCAGCAGAAGAACCAGTTATGGCGTGCGCCCGTGCCTGCGCTGCACCAAGTCGGCGAGGAGTTGAGCTGCGGCGTCCGGGCTCTCCTTGACTGTGTCGATACGAAGGTCGTAGCGCCATCCGTCGTGGATGGTCATGCTTTCCTCTGCGAGGCCGCCAAACTTGTCGATCTGCGCGAGTTGTCGCTGCACGAGCACGGCGAGTGAACCATCGAGCCCGACGTAGAGCGTTTCCGTGTCAGCGAGCGCAGACTCGAACTGCGCTTGCGGTATCCCGGCTGCGGACACGACGAACTGGTTGCCTAGTCGAGCGGCCGCAGCGAGCCCCGCGAGCACTCCGTCAACGTGAGGGCCGAGCGTGTCAGGCCAAGCCGTGAACCTCGCGGGAGGTCGCCCGAAGAGCGGTTCGTCGATACACGCGAAGGGCGTGACCGCGCGCTCCGCGAAGGTCCGCATCAGTGTCGACTTGCCGACACTGGACGGCCCATTGAGGACGATGACCAGTCCACCGCGCACGCCTCCGAAGCGGCGAGGGCGCGGGTAAACGGTGATGCTTTCCAGTTCATCAAGCGTCAGGTCTGCGAACCACACGACGAGTAGCCAGGCGTTGTCGTGCTCGTCTTCGACGCGAACATCGACTCTTCGTCCGTTCTGACGAGCATCGACAACTGACAGTCCGCTTGCGTCGCGTACCTCGGCGAGGTCTGGAGAACCTGGGGCGTCCATCGGTGACGCGAGGAACCGCAGAACGATCTCTCCCACGCCCAGCTCGCGATCCTGCACCGCCGCATAGTGCCCGATCCACAGTGCTGTCGCGGCAGTTATGGCATTGGCGCTGGAGGTCAGACGATCGACTTCCGAGGTGCTATCGATCAGGAGCCAACACCGATTCGCGCACAAGGACGCGTTCCAGTTCTGCTGACGTCGTGAACAGGTGTGCCCGGATACCGATCGACGCCGCCGCCTGGACGTGGATTTCGGTGTCATCAACGAAGACAACTTCGGATGGATTGAGCCGTAGCGCTGCGCACGCGCTCGAACGCTCGGCGGTCGGGCTTGGCGACTCCTAGGTCGCTGCTGTTGAAGATGCGGTCGAACTCACGATCGAGACCGAGCTGTTCGAGATGATCGGCAAGGCGACTGGTGCCGTTCGTTAGCAGGCACACGCGCACGGAGTGCCGTGCACGACGACACAGGTCGAGCACGTCGACTCGAACGCGGCCTGGGTACCGCCGGGAAGCTAGGCAGCGCGTCTGAACACTCGACGCCGTATGCGGCGTGAAGGCGTTCCGCTGCTTCGTGTTGCCACTGTTCGTCGGTTATTTCGCCGACGACGACCCGGTGTAGGAGTTCAGGCTCGAACAGCACAGCGCGTACGGCATCAGGATCGAGACCGGCGAGGTCTCGATCCGACTCGCTGCGAGGCCACTCGCGAACCACACCGTCGAGGTCGATCACAAGTGCGAGCGCGCTCCACCTCCAAACGGTATCCACCGACGACGTGGACACCGCCAGTCCCGCGCCGAGCGCGGCAGATCTGCGTGCTCATCGACGCCGGATGTCGGGGCACTTCGAGAGGTCGTCGTCGGGTGCGGGGATCCGAAGATCGACGTCGCAGTAGAGGTCCTTCAGGGGTTCCCGAATCGGCTACGGACGCTCCCGTTGCATGGCACCTCCTGGTACCCGGAGCCGCCGTTCGTCGTCACGGCGACGATGCATGGAATCCCGGCGAAGGTTCCCCTCGCGGCCATCTCCTACGACGAGCCAAGACATCACGCCCGAAATACCGGCGAGAGACACGAGCAGCGCGGCGATCCTGCTCCTCGCGGACACACATGCATAGTGCCCGATTCGGCCAACGCCGACCGGCAGTTCTGGCGCGGACGATTGTTGCGGAAGTTGGGCGATGAGCTCGTCCGGGCGACGGATCGCGACGCATGCGTCCTCATGAATATGGAAGCGTTCCCATCCATCGTCGCGGCTGCTCGCTGCTGTCGAGCGAACTCTGGACCACCCCGAATCGCTGGTTCATGCGAGCCGCGTGACAGGTAGATGAGTTCCTCGATCTAGCGACCGGGCATGCGCTGGTCGATCAACAGCTCGATTGAGCCAGCGACCTTTTGAAGTAGGGTGACCCAACGCTGACAGGCTTAGTTCGAACACATCTGGTTCGGAATGCGTCTGACGGCTCGGAGGGGGCGGAAAATGCGGGCACTTGGCAGAAGACTCTTGGCGGTCGCGGTCGCCACTGTTTCGATCACGGCGGGACTGGTGTCGATCTCGCAACTCGAGACAGCCCCATTGCCGGCGAGTGCAGCGGACGCTCTATCACCTGGTTGGTCAGGCGTACTCATCGATCGCGAAATATCGCACAATTCCTACAGCGGGGAATACACCAACGGCCCGGCCACGACCGTCTTGGACGACTCCTACCTCTCGACGCTAACTGTCGATGGCTCCGTCGCACCGGACCAGGATGGCCGCGAACCCGGTCTCATCGACCAGAGCTATCTGTCGCTGACCACGGTCATCGAGACCAGTCGGACGTGTACGTCCACATACAGCACCGCTGGTACGGCACCTGCGAATCTCCTCGTCGCGCTCGGAGCGACCGACTACTCGCTCGCGGCCGAGGTTGATGGAGAGCCGTTCACCTCGTTCCACGACGCTCCGGCCGCAGGCTCGAGTGCTGAATGCACAGGCCAGATTCACGTCACCAGGCCTGTCGGATATCTCGGGAGACAACAAGCTGTCGGTTGCCACGACCTCCCGGGTGGGGATGGCGTGCCAGACACTCCCGTACAAGGTGACCCGAACAATCCATCGCTCCCCGGCGGCTACGACGGCACTCAGCTCGATGGAACACTTACGTGCACGACGCCCTATGGGACATTGTCAGCAGAGTGGCATCTGACGCGCCTTGCCGATGGTGATCACGACGGGATCGCCAACGCAACAGACAACTGTCCGACAACGAGCAACTTCGATCAGTCAGACATTGACCATGACGGCACGGGGGACGCCTGCGAGTCCGGAGACGCTGACCACGATGGTGTTGCTGACAGCGATGACCGCTGCCCTACTACACCAGCGAATGCGGTCGTAGATGAGCACGGGTGCGCACCGGGCGAGGCAGGCCAGGACACCGATGGCGATGGCGTACCTGACGGGAGCGATGGGTGCCCCGCCACGCCACCCCAGGACGCAGTCGACGGGAACGGTTGCGCCCTCCCGTGCGTGTTTCGACCAGGCTCGACGGGAGTCGTGGGTGTAGATCCAAACAGCTGCTTCACGATGGTCGCACTCGGGGACTCGTTTTCCTCAGGCGAGGGTGCGTACGACTATCAGCCTGGTACAAACGTCAGTGGCGTGAACCACTGTCACAGGAGTCTCCAGTCATATCCGTTTGTCGCGAACGGCTTTCTCAATGGAGCGGATCAGTTCGCAGACGTGGTCTCATTCGCATGCTCCGGTGCCACCGTCAAGGACCTCTCAATCGTCTCCTTCTGCGGAAGCGGCTGCGACCACGGACATTTCGAACCACCTCAGCTGGATCAACTGAAAGCCTTGGCCGAAACGAGTCCGAAGCCCATCGGTCTTGTGACGATCGGGATTGGAGGCAACGACGGTGGATTCGCCGATGTCCTCACCGGCTGCATCGAGCCGGGCAATTGCGTCGAGAAGTTCGATCCGACCGTCGGAGGCAAGCCGGCTGGTGATTCGGTTGCAAGCATCGGAGCAGCTATCAGTGCCGAACTCGACAACATCCATCGGCTCGTCCCGCAGGCCCGGATCGTGTTGGTGGGCTATCCAGTCTTCATGGACGGGGCCTACAAGGACTGTCCTGCTCGGTTCGGAGCTGACGAGAGCGAATGGATCCGAGGCCAGATCCTGACCATGAATCGCGAGTTGGAAGCGACGGCGGACTTCGGTCGGACCAATGGAGGGCTCGACATCGATTTTCTGAGTCTCGATGACGTGTACGGCCATCACGCGCATTGCAACGGGGGCTCGACAGACGACTGGCTCCACACCTACGAGGTCAATGCCCCAGGCGGCGGCACCTGTATCGGACAGAAGGTCGAATACAAGAAGGTCGGGGTGGCCGACGTGATTTGCAATGAGAGCTTTCACCCAACCGCTACTGGGCACCAGGCAACTGGCGTCGCTCTCGCAAACTGCGTGCGATTCCCGGCTACGTGTGGGCGTGCGAGCGACGAGCAGGTACGGACGGCATCGAAGCTCGTTGGGCCAGCGAACGCCGCGCCGATCGCTTGCATCGGACTGCTGCCAGTGCCGCCAGCCGGTGCCACGTGTTTCCTGGTGACCACAGGCGCTGGCACTTGGCTAGAACACCAAGTAGTGCAGGTCGTGCTCCACAGCGACAGCGTCGAGCTGAGTCCAGTCACGAGCGAGTCCGACGGTTCCCTGAAGGCATATGTAATTGTGCCGCCTGGAACCGTCGCACCAGGCGATCACCAACTCTCACTCATCGGCGAAGGGGACGACACGATCATCCGTGTCGCGCATGCGCCGGTGCTCATAGGTCCGACCGGCGCGTCGCCTGATGCTCCGCCTGCGGATGTGCCGGCGCCGCCGGATGCACTGCTGGTACACCCACGCTTCAGCGGTTGAGCTCCTGGCGTCGAAGCTGATCTGTGGCGCTCGGAGTTCCGGCGCGCAGTCACACGCTTCGACTGAAGGTGGATCCTTCTTCCCAGATCACTGCGATCCCTTGATCCTTCAAAAAGGTCGATGAGACAGCGAGGCGGCCGCATATATGGCATATATATCTCCCACGTCGTGCATCACTGACAGGGACGCATAATGCCCTGAATGACGATCTGATGCGGACGTGCGGGTGTTGCTCGTAGCGTCTCGAGGTCCGGTGGGTGGTCTCCAGAATGCCCTGCCACCGTTGGTTGGCTTCCGAGCGAAGTGACCACTTGCCGGGTCTCGGCTGCGGCGTGGCTCGAAACAGGACCGAGCATTCGATCTCTTCAGGATTGCCCGCTGCGGCGTTCCATCGGGCAATCGGATGAGGAGGTTCAGTGTGTTCGTGATCGGGATCGATCCTCACAAGGGATCGCACAGCGCGGCGGTGCTCGACGAGTCGGAGGAACTCGTCGGTGAGCTCCGTGTGCGTGCTGGTCGTCGTCAACGCGACGAGTTGGTGGCGTTCGCGGCACGGTTCGAACCGCGGTGTTGGGCGATCGAAGGCGCGTCGGGCATGGGCGCGTTGTTGGCGCAGCAGCTCGTCGCCGCGGGTGAGCTCGTGCTCGATGTGCCGCCGACGTTGTCGGCGCGAGCACGGCTGCTCGACGCGGGTCGGATCGACAAGACCGACGCGCACGACGCTCGCGCCGCGGCGGTCGTCGCGTTGCGTCACTCGAAGCTCCGCACCGTCGTGCGCGAGGACCACACCGCGGTGCTGCGACTGCTCGCGAAACGTCACCACGACCTGGTCGCGCATCGCACCCGAGCGATCTGTCGGCTGCACACCGTCCTGTGTTTGCTGGTCGCCGGCGGCGTGCCCCGCCAGCTCTCGGCCACACGAGCAGCGACCGAACTGCGGCGCATCCGTCCCGCCGACGCCGTCGGGATCGAACGTCGAGGTCTCGCAGTCGAGCTCCTCGCCGAGGTCCGCGACGCGGACCGTGACCTCGCCGCACTCAAAGGTCGCATCACCGCGGCGGTTGATGCGTCGTCGACGACCGCCACCGACGTGTTCGGCGTCGGACCAGTCCTCGCCGCGTATCTCATCGGCTACAGCGGTGACGTGCGACGCTTCGCGACCGCAGGGCACTACGCCCGCTACAACGGCACCGCCCCCATCGAAGCATCGTCCGGACCGCGTGTCCGTCATCGTTTGAACCCGCGCGGGAACCGCCAGTTGAACCACGCGATCCACATCGCTGCCGTCACCCAGATCGCGCACGACACGCCCGGACGCGCGTACTACCAACGCAAACAAGCCGAAGGCAAGACCCGCAAAGAAGCGCTGCGCGCGTTGAAGCGACGGATCAGCGACGCGGTCTACCGCCAACTCCTCGCCGACACCACCCACTGAGAAGGAGGTCCGGGAGGGCAACCAGGGAACGACTCTCTCATCCAGCGCGGCCGGCACAACCCTGAACACCGGCACTTCGGAACAGCCACTCCCGGACCTGAATCAACGCTACGCCGAGCCGCCGCGCGGGTCCATCGACGCGCCCGAACACTGCCCCTTGACACAAACAGGATTCGCTCTGGAGCATTTACGCGGCGCGTCGTAACGTCAGCTTCGGAGAGAGCTGGGGTGACGCCCGGCTGGCCGGCTCGGCGATCGACCTCAGCATGATGCTTGGAGGTCCTGATGACGTCTTCGACTGACACTCGCGTCGCGCGTCGCAACGATGTGTTCGCACCCCAGGAGGAGCTCGCGTTGGCGGGCTTCTTGGCCGGCTACAGCGGCCTGACCCGCGAGGCGTACATGCTTGACCTCCGCCAATACGTGGCCTGGTGCGCAGAACGACGCCTCGCGTTGTTCGGCGCGCGCCGCGCGGACATCGAAGCCTTCGGGCGACACCTCGAGGCCGCGGGTCGAGCTCGAGCGACGATCTCGCGCCGTCTCTGCACCATCGCTTGCTTCTACCGCTACGCCGAACAAGAAGACTTCATCACCAAGTCGCCCGCAGTGCATGTCCGACGACCCAAGCTCGACTACGAATCACACGCCACCGGCCTGGACCGCAACGAAGTCGGTGCCATGCTCGTCGCCGCCGGGCTCGGCGGCGCGCAAGACCACGCGCTCCTCAGCCTGCTCGCACTCAACGGGCTACGAGTGTCCGAAGCAACCGGCGCGAACATCGAAGCGCTCGGTCTCGAGCGCGGACACCGCACCCTCACGATCCTGCGCAAAGGCGGCAAGACCGTCATCATCCCCCTCGCACCCCGGACCGCGCGAGCGATCGACCTCGCGGTCGGTGAACGCAGCGAAGGACCACTGTTCCTCGGCGCCGACGGGCAACGCCTCGACCGACACGCCGCCGCCAGGATCGTCGGCACGCATCGCCCGCAATGCCGGGATCCCCAAACGAGTCGGACCCCACACGCTGCGCCACGCATTCATCACCGCCGCACTCGATGCCGGCGTCCCCCTCCGCGACGTGCAAGAAGCCGCCAGCCACGCCGACCCGAGAACGACCATGCGCTACGACCGAGCTCGAGTCTCGCTCGACCGGCACGCCACCTACATCGTCGCCACGTTCATCGCCGGCGCCGCCCGCTGAACAACCGAGGAGTTCGCCACACGTAAATGCTCCAGAGCGGGCAATCTGGCGCGCCGTGGCGTCGAGGAAGATGGCGCTGGGGTGGGCGAGCAGACCCGCACCGGACGCGCAAGCTGGCGCGTTCACGGTCCGGCGCGGCAGTGCCCGCCGGGATCAACCCGACGGGCACTGCTTCGACCACTACGGCCGGACGCTTGTTCAGGTCACGCGCTGGCGTGCTGCCCGGAGATCGCTCCGATCAGGAATGTCTGAACCATCAGCCCCCTGACCGGTACTGCTAGCCACGGGCAGTGTGGTACATGTACCATTCCGTCGTCGACCGCTCCGCAGGGCTGTCCCGCCGGCCCGACCGACCGACGAGATCCAGACGCCGAACCACAGGATCTGTCGCCCGGTCGGTGGCGTAGAGGAGGAACATGTCTGTCGAAATCGCTTCGTGGATCGGGTTGGTGCCGGAGGACGCAGGGAGCCGCTACCGGCCGACGAACGACCCGAACAACCTCCCCGAGGAGTTCGACTACGTCGAGGAGGAGTGGTTCGTACGCGGGGAGCAGAACTACGGCGCCTACGCCACGGTGGTGCTCGTTCGCCGGCCGCGAGACCCCGCCCGGTTCAGCGGCACGATCCTCGTCGAGCCGCTTCGGATCCAGGGCAACATCGTCGCTATGTCCGTGCATGGCGCGCCGTACATCATGCGCTCGGGTCACGGGTGGGCGATGATCGTCTCACAGAAGCTCTCGCTCGATGTCGACGTCAAGCCGGTCAACGCGCGTCGCTACGCGTCGCTCGAAATCGCCACCGAGCCGGAATCGCCGGGAGCCGCGCTCCTGGACCAGCCGCTCCCGCAGCCGCCGTGGGGGCCTGAGCACATCCCGTACTTCGCCGAGGCCATGCGCTACCGCCCGTCGTCGAGCGAGATCCTCGCGCAGGTCGGGGCCGCCCTCCGCTCACCGGATGGACCCTTCGGCGGCTGTTCCGTGGAGCACGTGCTCCTTATGGGCTACTCGCAGACCGGCAACGTCGTGAGCGACTACGTCCTCAACGACCACGACGCTCACCGGTTCCCCGACGGTTCGCCCGTCTTCGACGGCTACTTCCCGGGCGGGGCCCCCGCCGAGCGCCTGTCGGCACGCGACGTGCCGATCGTGCAGTTGCTCGCTGAAGGCGACCTGCAGATCGACGGCATCGGCGGCCTCCCGAAGGGGGCCTACCGGCGCGACGACAGCGACGAACCCGACGACCGCTACCGGCTGTACGAGCTGGCCGGCCACGCGCACATCGGCACCAGGTATCCGCCGTTCAACGACCCCGACATCTGGCGGAGCGTCGGCATGGGCGATGCGTTACCGAATGGCGTCAAGATGAGCAGCCTGCCGACGTTCGAACTCTTCCAGGTCGCACTGCACCACCTGGTGCAGTGGGTGACCTCGGGGGTAACGCCACCGAAGGCGGAGCGGCTGCAGCTCGGTGACGACGGCCTCCCCGTCAGGGACGAGCTCGGGCACGCGCTCGGTGGCCTCCGCTGCGCGCCGTTGGACGTCCCCCGGGCGAGGTACACCATCGTCGGGCTCGTAGCTATCCAGGAGGCGTTGGACGAGGTGGCACGGCAACGACTCTCCGGAGACGATGCGGCGTACCTCGCCAGGTTCGACGCGCGGCTCGACGACCTCATCGCCGAGGGATTCTTCCTCGCCGAGGACGCGCCGGGGCTGCGCGACGACGTGCTCAAGGCCCTTGCAACGGAGTGACCACTGTCAGCTACCGCCAGGCGTGGCACATGTACCATCCTGTCGTCTAGCGCCTCGCATGGCTGTCCCGCCCGCCCGACCGACCGAGGAACCGGGATGCCGGTAAACATCGCTGGACAAGCGCAGGTCAGCCTGCCGGACACTGGCACGACGCCGGACCAGATCCTTCAACGAATGACGGCGTACGTTTGCCATCACGGCTTGGCAGGCGCGTCCTATCGCAAGCTCGCCGAGGTCGCCGGGGTCCGCCCCCGCACCCTGCAGTACTACTTCGGCACGCGCGAGGTCGTGCTCGGCAAGGTCCTCGAAACCCTTCGCGAAGACGACATCAGCCAGATACTGGCTGCCGCGCCGAGCCTGCGCGACGGGCTGAAGCGCCTGTGGGACCACTACACGGGCACCGAGGACCACCTGCAGGTCCGCCTGTTCTTCCACCTTGCCGGCCTGGCGGTCGAGGACCCCAGCACACCAGTCGGAACCATCGCTCAGGCCGTCGACACCTGGGACACCGCAGTCACGGCTCGGTTGGTCCGGGACGGGGTCGACGAGCGACAGGCCCGCACGCAGGCCCACCTGCTCATGGCGGCATTCCGTGGGCTGCTGCTCAGCCGCGTGCTTATTGACGATGCAGAGGCGGACAACGAAGCTCTCGCGTTCTTGCTCGACAGGCTTGTGCCGCGTGAGACGAATGACCCGTCGCCAGCACGCAGGCGTTGAGGGACGAACCTAGAGGTGTCCCCGCCGCCCGCTTTCAGACCTCGCGAGCGGCAAGAACACCGACGCCATCCATCAAAGTGAGGAGTGAACATGCTGGTCCTCGAGGGCGCAGCGGTGATCGACGGCACGGGCGCGGAGCCCGGACGCGCACGAGTGCTCATCGAGCGCGAGCGGATCGTGGCTGTCGGCACCGACGTCACCGTTCCTGAAAGCGCAGAACGCCTGGACCTCACCCGGCACCATCTTCTGCCAGGCCTGATCGACCTGCACAGCCACAGCGCTTTGGTCGAGGTAGAACCGACCGGCCGCATGTCTGCCGCGCTGCTCGCTGCTCGGATGTTCGAAAATGCCGAACTCTCTCTTGCGGCGGGCTACACCACCATGCGCGAGGTCGGCGGAGCCGACGGCGGGCTGGTGCAGGCCATCGAGTCCGGTCTCGTCAACGGCCCGCGCGTCTTCCCTTCCGGTCCTCTGCTGTGCCAGAGCGGAGGGCACGGCGATCTCGCCTCCCCCTGGGAGATGACCTGCGCGATCCACCGAGCCGGAGAGCAGTACATCGGGATTGGATCGTTCGCCACGCCAGTCGACGGCCCGGACGAGGTGCGCAAGGCCGTGCGACATGCCTTCCACAGGGGCGCCACGCAGATCAAGATGTGCATCACCGGCGGCGTCGTTTCGCTGGCCGACAAGCTCACCGACACACAGTTCTCCATCCCCGAGATGCGGGCCGCCGTCGAAGAGGCTCACGCACGCGGCACCTACGTCACAGCCCACACCCACAACAACGAGGGAATCATGCGGGGGCTCGAAGCGGGGATCGAGTGTTTCGAACACTGCACCCACCTCGATGACGCCACGGCACGAGCCATGGCCGACGCCGGCGCCGCGATGGTGCCGACCCTTTCGGTCATCCATGTCCTCGCCAGCCGGTACGAGGAGTGGGGAGTACCGCCGGAGGCGATTCCTCGTCTCGAGTCCATCGCCGAGAACATGTGCCGATCCATCCTCATCGCACGAGAGCACGGTGTGCTGCTGGGATCAGGAACCGACCTGCTGGGCCCTCGCCAACGCGACAAGGGCATGGAGATCGCTCTGAGAGCAGACGTTGAGAACCCTATGGCCGCGATCGTCTCAGCCACGCGTGACTCCGCAGCGGTCCTGCGTCAGGAGGACAGGCTCGGCACCATCGAGTGCGGCAAGCTCGCCGACATCATCGCGGTCGACTTCGATCCACTCACCGAGACCAAACTCTTCGCGGATCCCGATCGAGTGCGTTTGGTCATCAAAGACGGCAAGGTTTGTAAAGACACTCGTTCCTGATACGCGCGCGTGGCCACGGTGGAAAGCTCACACCCCACTTGCGCCGCGATCCACCTAAGAAGCGGCAGTCCTACGCCCCGGCGTGCCCGACGCAGCCAACAAGCTCGTGATATCGAGCCCCGAGCTGCGACGACCCGTCGAGATTGATCTCGCGGCATAGCTGCCGCTCGGCGTGCTCCGGATGGGTGCCACTATGTGTGTGGATGCGACCTGTCACTCGGCTGCACTGGCCCTGGTTCAGGGAACCAGACGGTTGCCTGCGAACGTCTGACATGACGTGAAAAGTCGCCTCGCCGCGAAGTCAACGATCGCTGCCACCGTCGTTCTACTGGGTGCGCTCGCTACGCCAGGGGCAGCGGTCGCTTCGTCTCGCGCGTCTGAGGCAATTCAGACGCGCTGTCCGGCGCCCGGAGAGACCCTGGACGATGCGACCTCGACGGCACCGCCTCGTCACACCCCGGAACAGCTCGCGGCCATCCGCACGGCGATCGAGGCGAAGCTGCTGCCGACTGATCAACGACACGGGCCGTTGACTTCAATCGGCGATGGTCGCGACACCGTCGAGATCGATCTCGTTCCTGGCCGGGAGGACCTCGCCGCGAAGCTCGTCAAGCGGTACGGCGACGCGCTGCGCGTCCACGTTGGATCAGTGTTGTACGTTCCCCGCGGCTGCGGAGATCAGCCGAAGCCTGTGAAATGTCCGGCCCTCGACGGCACGGAACCAAGCGCGCCCGGCCTTGAACTCACGGTGATTGCCGACACCCCCAAGATCAAGGCGAGCGAGGCCGGACAAGCACGACTTCTCATCCACAACACCGGGACAGAGACGTTCTCCATCGACGCTGGTTCCGTCATCGTCGGGTCGCTCGTCAAGCGCGGAACGGACGACGTAGTGGGCAACTACCCGTTCGGTGTCGCAGGAACAGGTCGGGTGCTCAACATCGCACCCGGTGACACCGAAACGGTCGGCGTGCTGTTCGCGGCGGGGCGATGCGACGGGCAAGCGGGAAGCGCGTTGCCACCCGGACGCTACGGACTCCGCGTTGTCCTCAAGCCGGAAGGCTCCTTCGGGCCGAACGCGTCGTTGCGAGTGCTGTCACCACCAACTGTCATCACAGTGCGCCACTGAGCGAGACGCCGCGCGCTCACCTTGGCGAGATGCGAGCCACAGCTCTCCAAACTGCCGACGCCTTCGTCGCCCCGAGTCCCCGACACGGGCGTGCCGCCGAGGCCGTATCTTCGTCGCCATGACCCCTCGGACGGCACCGACGGCGGAGGATCGAACCGAAGCGATCCGCATCGCGCTGTCGGGAATCGCGTCGGCGGTGGACCTCGGGACGATCCGCGCTCGACTCGACCCGCTGCACCCGAAACACGACACGTTCCCCGGTGAGGTGTTCCTCGACCTCGCCGCAGACGCGCTCGAGACCTCTGGCGCGTCTCGAGAGGCACCACTCGAGTTCGCCGGGATTCGGGAGCGTTACCTCCCCGAATGCAGCGCTCACTCGAAGGCCCAGCATCACAAGAGCGAGTTCGCGATTCGGGCTGCGGCCATGATCCGCGCCGGCGTGGATCCGGACCTGCTCGGCGCGATCTACTGGTGGCAGACCGACGACCTGTGGCTGTGGGCACTCGACGCGCTCGTGCTCTACGTCCGCGCCGCGGCAGAACGCACCGGCGAGTCTGTCGCGTCGCTCTGTCAGCAGCTCGCCGCCCGTCACGGCGTCGAACTCTCGCCCGGCACCTGAGCACGCAGGAGCAGCCACCTCCCTGGCACCGCTCCGCGCCTCCCCCAGCTCCTGCGCGTTCCTCCGGGCCCCCCAGCACCACCTTCACGATCACCAGCACGACCGCGTCCCTCCGTCCTCGCGCCCGACGTCGGTCGACGGCTCCAAGGCAACCGACCCTCACCAATCCGGAGAGACACATCTGCAACTCACGCCCTCCGGGCGGAGTGGCTCGTCACCGGACACCACACCAGCCGGGTCGGCACCGAACGCGAACACCGCACATACCGATGGGTCGACGCTTGAACCCCGACGAGTGACGCGGCGACGCGAACACGAACTCGGTGGGCCCCGACCTAGGAGTGTGTATAGTCAGGCGTATGCCGAGGATGCAGGTCTACCTCCCCGATTCGCTCTACGCCGCGGTCAAGGAGCGGGGCCTCCCCGCCTCCGAGCTGCTGCAGGAAGCCATCCAAGCTGAGCTTCGCCGCCAGGAGCTCAACGAAGCCGCCGACAGCTACCTCTCCGAGCTCATCGCCGAGGTCGGCGAACCATCGGATCGCGAGCACGCTCGCGCCGACGCAATCGCCCGCCGCATCCGCCACCGCGCCGCGGTGAGCGAAGCGAGCTGATGCTCGTCCTCGACTCCGGTGGGCTCAGCCGCCTGAGCGAGCGCACCCGCCGCGCCGCCGCGCTGATCGCCGCGCTGCGCGAACAGGGCCTGTGGCCACCCGTGGTCCCCACCGTGGTGCTCGCGGAGTCGACGGCCGGTCGCTCCCGAACCGACGCCAACGTGAACCGGCTCGTGCGCACCTGTGACGTCGACCCGACCGTGACCGAAGCGACGGCAAGACGAGCAGGCGAGCTCCGAGCGCGAGCGCGACGTGGCTCAGCAGTCGACGCCATCGTGGTCGCGCTGGCTGAGCCCGGGGGGACGGTCATGACCTCGGACCGTGGCGATCTCGAGGCACTCGCCACCTACGCGGAGGACGTCGAGATCGAAGTCGTGTAGGCGGGATCGCGGAGTCACTGCGAAACGGTGTGGTCGGCGGTGAGTCGAGTGGTGTGCTCCCGGGTGTGCCCACCGCTGATTCCGCCGAAGAATCCTGCCCGGCTCCGCGCGCGTTCTTGGCATGGGTTTTGGCATGGAACATGGGTGGATCTGGTGCGAACCAGCTCACTCGGAAGACTGCATGTACCCGCGGACCTGCGCAAACGCATCGGGTTTCACCCGATGGACAACGGTGCTCGCTCTCGAAAACCATCGTGGCGCAAGTCACCCTGGGTTCAAATCCCAGTCCCTCCGCCACCGTGACGTCCCGGTCCGACACCTGATCGGACCGGGACGTCACGCGCCGGCTGCTCGCGCACACCACGCCGCTGCGCTGCTGTCGACCTCGACCTGCGGCACCGCAGCGACGCCGGATGCCCATCCGCCCGACACATGACGGTCCCGGTCTCGGGGTACAGGCCGGTCGTGACCGACACGCTTCGCGCCGCGTCGACCGAGGCCGCGCACCACGCCGACGCAGCCCGCGAACCGCGCCCGTGGTGGCGCACGCCGCCCGTCACCCGGCGCGGACTGGTGGCGTGGATCGTCACCTTCGTGGTCATGACCGCGGTCATCTCTGGCGCAGGTCTGCTGCTGATGCACGAGCTCGGTGGTGTGCGCTCGTTCGACGACCGGGTCGCACGCTGGTTCGCGCGGCACCGCACCGACACGTGGGATCACGTCACCTGGGTGGGCAGCGTCGTGGCCGACGCGTACGTGAAGATCCCGGTCACCGCGACCCTCTGCGGCGTGTTCCTCTGGTGCTGGCGGCGCTGGACCGAAGCGGCGCTGCTCGCCGGCGCGCTCGTCCTCGAGGTGGGAATCTTCACGCTCTCGAGCTTCGTCGTGGACCGGCCGCGTCCCCCGATCGCGCACCTCGACCCGGTCCCGCCGACGGGGGCGTTCCCGTCGGGGCACAGCGCGGCGGCGGTGGCGTTCTACGGCGCGATCGCGATCATCGTGTGTTGGCACACACACCGAGGGGTGGCACGCACGATCGCGATCGCAGCCGCGTCCATCGTCCCGCTGATCGTCGGAGCGTCGCGCCTGTACCGGGGGATGCACCACCTGACCGACGTGCTCGTCGGCTTCATGATCGGGCTCGTGTCGCTCTGGATCACCTGGTTGGTCGTGCGATCCGGTCCGGCGTCACGCCTGGAACCGGATCGGCATGCCCGTCGGGCCGAGGCGCGTCACACGGGGGTCGACGCGCCGGTCAGCTCCTCGACGCCCTGACCGGCGACGAGCCTTCCGTCCTCCATTTCGAACGTCATGTCGGTGCTCTGCGCGACGCGTAGATCGTGCGTGACGGCGAGGATCGTGGTGTCCTCCGAACGGGCGAGCCCGCGGAGCAGGTTCACGATCACCCTCCCGGTCTTCGAGTCGAGGTTCCCAGTGGGCTCGTCGGCGAGGATGAGCCTGGGCCGGTTGGCCAGCGCGCGTGCAATGGCGACGCGCTGCTGCTCGCCTCCCGACAACTTCGCCGGGCGACGTTCCTGCTTGCCGCCCTTGAGCCCCACCTGATCGAGCAGCGCCTCGGCGCGCTCGCGGCGCTCGCCACGTGACACACCGGCGAACTCCATCGGCAGCATCACGTTCTGCACCGCACTGAGGTTCGGGATCAGGTTGTAGCTCTGGAACACGAAGCCGATCTGGTTGCGGCGGTACCGGATGAGCTCGTGGTCGCTGCCCTTGCTGATGACCGCGCCGTCGACCTCGATGCTGCCGCGGGTCGGCTTGTCGAGCGCGCCGAGCAGCGAGAGCAGCGTGCTCTTGCCGCTGCCACTCCGCCCGACCACGGCGGCGAACACTCCGGTCGGCACCATGAAGGTCACACCGTCGACGGCCTTCACCTCGGTGTCGCCGGAACCGAACGTCTTGGAGAGATCGGTGACCTGCAGCATGACTACTCCGTCCTCATCACTTCAGCGGGGCGGACCTTGGCGATCAGCCACGAGGGGATTGCGGTACCGACGACGGCGATCAGCACTGCCGCGAGCAGCCCGTAGAGCAGGATGCTGACACCGACGTGCGCTTGCACGTTCGACAGCACGTCGCCGAACTGGGTGAAGCCACGGCTGAGCCCGCCACCGATGCGGATCGGGCCCCCGCCGGCCACGCCGGGCGGACCGCCGCGACCAGCGGAGAACGACGGGCCGTTCGCGGTGTTCGAACTGCTCGACACGAGGGCGTCGAGCACGGGGTTGCTCAGGATGACGCCCGCCACGACGCCGACGAGCGCGGCCATGCCGGTGAGCGTGAGGGCTTCGGTGACGAACTGCCATGAGATCTTGGCGTTGGACGAGCCGATCGCCTTGAGCACGCCGATCTCACGGCGGCGCTCCCGCACGATCATCAGCATGCTCAGGAAGATGATCACCGAGCCTGCGACCAGTGCACCGATCAGGCTGTAGGTCGCGATGGTCTTCACGTTGTCGAGTGACGACAGCGTGTCAGCCGATGCGCTCGCGTCGCTCACGACGTCGGCCGATGTGCCGAGCTCCTTCTCGAGCGCGCTCACCGTGGCGTCGAGATGGTCGACGCTGTCGACGGTCACGATCGCCGACGTGACGTCGCCGTCCTGTGACGACAGCTGCTGCAGGGCGGGCAGCGGCATGATCACGCCCGCGTCCGTGAACGTGTTGCCGGTGTCGTAGATGCCCTTCACGGTGATGGTCTGGCCGTACGCAGTGAACGTCGAGCCCACGGAGAGGTTGTTCTTGGTGGCAAGATCCTTGCCGAGCAGCGCCACGTAGTCGCTCGTGGTGCCGTCGATGTTCTCGCCCGACGTGAGCTTGAACGAGTTCACATCGGAGACCGCGGTGCTTCCCGGCGTGGTCGTGCCCGTCACCGTCACCGGCAGCGAGAAGTTCGTCGGGAAGTTGCCGTTGACCGTGGGTCCACCCTCGGTGTTGCCGTTGCTGCGGTTGCCGAGGGTCCCGGGATCGATGGCCGACTGCAGACTCGTGCTGCCCGAGCCGTCGGTCGACCCGTCGGGGCGCGTCGGCGCGGTCTGGCCCTCGGTGATCCAGCGGTCCTCCAGCGTGGACGCCACCGACTTCACGTGCGCCGTCTGCTCGATCTTCGTGATCTCGGCGGCGGTGAGCGGTTCACCTCCGCCCTGGAAGCCACGGGCACCGGCCGGCGTCACCGTGAGCGTGTTGCCGACGCTGGCCTTCACGTCGTCGATGCGGGCCTGCACCGCCTTCAGGGACAACAGCATCACGAGTGCCAGTGCGATCGTCAGCGCGAGGATCGCGGTGATCGAGATGCTGCGGATGGTGTTCCGGAACGCGTTCTTCACGCCCCTCGTCGTCGTGCTCATCCGGCCAGCGTGCCCTGGCCATCCGTGACCGGCCTGCGGGAACCCTGGGAGTTTCGTCAGAGCCGACGGCGTGGGCGTCCGACGCGAGCCGTCACTCGATCCCCTCGGGCACGGGCCGACGGGACGCGCTCGGCCGCGAGCAGATCCGGTCCCGGGTCCTCACCGGTTGCAACTGCGGCCAGGCGTGCGAGGTAGTTGTCCCAGCCGCCGCGATGCGCGTCAGCCATCGGACCGGCGAGCCCGGAGTGGACGAGGCGCACGTGGGTGCCTCCGTCGTGCGGACGCAGGTCGATCGTGACCGTCGTCGATCCTGGTGGGATGCCCACGTCGTCCCGGTCCCACCCGAACGTGAACACGATGCGACGATCGGGAACGAGCTCGACGAACGTGCCGACGACGCGATCACCGTTCGCATGGATCCAGGTCACCTCGCCGCCCGGCTTCGGATCGAGTCGGGCGGTCGGCGCCATCCATTCCACGAACCGCGTCGGGTCGGTCAAGAGCTCGTACACGACCGCGGGCGGCGCGTCGATGAAGAGCTCCCGCTCCACGAGCTTCATGCAGATCGCTTCGTGGTGTCGGCCGGTCGGCTGCGCTCCGCGGTCGACTTGAGCGACTCGAGTCCGTCTCCCCACAGCTCGTCGAGCGCACCGCGCACCTCGGCGAGACGGCTCGGATCCACGCGATAGAGCCGTCGCTTCGCGTCGACCCGCATCTGCATCAGGCCCGTTTCGCGCAACAGCTTCAGATGTGGACTCGCCGCCGACGGGCTGAGATGAGCTGCTTCCGCGAGCTCCGATGCGCTGCGCTCCGCGTCACGCGCCGAGCGCAACATCGCGCGCCGGCCGGGATGACCCATCGCGCGCACCGCGTCGTCGAGCGAAGCGTCGGTCATCAGGGCTCCCGACCCATCGCGCCCAGCAGCACCGCCTGCACGGGTGCGCCCTCCGGCACCAGGACCTCCGGTCCGACGAATCCTGCCTCACGACCGGCCGCGGGCATGTGCGGCAGGAACATCGCGACACACGCCTCGACGACTTCGGCGTCGAGCCGCGGCTCGACGCCGAGTGCGACCGCGAGATCCCACGTGTGCACGACCTGGTCCATCGCCGTTCCCGCGACCGCTTCGCCCACCGACCACTCGAACCCGGCCGGCGACTGACAGCGGCGCTCGAGGACACCCGGCGAGCGCAGTTGCACCACGCATCGTTGCATCGCAGCGCGGTACGAGCCCTCGTCCAGAGCGTTCGAGGAAGGCTCGTCACCGATCGCGCCTTCCAAGGAGTTGCAGCCGCCCATCATGTGCGACACGAGCGCCTCGACGTCCCACTCCGAGCACGGGGTCGACGCATGCCACCGGTCCGGCTGCACGCACCCCACCATCGTCGCGGCGTCCGCCGACGCCCGCTCGAACATCTCCACCGGTTCCACCGCAGCTCCTCAGTTCAGCAACTTCTGAGTTGAGCATATTCTGAAATGACATCGGTGGCGAGACGCTTGACCCGGGTGGGGTCGCCGTGTACTTTCCGTGTCAGTTACTTAACCAAGATAGAAAGTACGACGATGCAGGCGATCCGCGACGAAGCACGACTCGACGAAGCACGACTCGACGAGACGTTCGCAGCCCTGGCCAACGGCACGCGACGGGCGATCCTCGGCCAACTCGCGCACGGGCCGGCAACCGTGAACGAGCTCGCCGAGCCGTTCGACCTCAGTCTTCCGGCCATCTCCAAGCACCTGAAGGTGCTGGAGCGAGCCGGGCTCGTGCGGCGAAGTCGCCACGCGCAGTTCCGACCGTGCGAGCTCGACCCCTCCCCGCTGCGGGCCGTGTCCGCGTGGGCACAACGTCAGCAGGCGACCTGGGATGCGCGGTTCGATCGCATGGACCAGTTGCTCGCGGAGCTGCAGGCCACGACGAGGAGGCGAGTCGACGATGCCTGACGACGCGCGTGCGGTCGACGCCGATGACGTGGTGGTGATCGAGCGCACCTTCGCAGCTCCGATCGAGCTCGTGTGGCAGATGTGGACCGACGGCGAGCAGTTCGCCCTCTGGTACGGCCCTCCGGGAGCCTCGATCCCGGTGGCCGAGCTCGACGTTCGCGTCGGCGGCCGACGACGCGTGGCCATGGAGATGCAGACACCGGACGGTCCGATGCGCATGTGGTTCGGTGGCGAACACCTCGTGATCGAACCTCCCGCGCTCCTCGTGTACACCGAACAGGTCACCGACGACAGCGGGAAGCCGCTGGACGACGGTCACACCACCGAGGTGCGCGTCGAGCTGTCGCGGCTGGCCGAGGGCACGCGCATGGTCATGACGCACGCGGGCGTCCCCCAGGACTCCCCGGGTGCTGTCGGATGGCAGATGGCGTTCGACAAGCTCACCGCGCACCTGGCATCGCGTCGGGACTGACGCCGCGCTCGTCGTACGTCAGTCGAACAGGCTTTCACCGACGAACCCGCTCGCGCCGACGCCCGGTGGGCACGCGAACGTGCCCGTGGATTCGTGTCGGATGTACTCGTTGAGCGCGTCGGTCGCGAGGTTCTGCTGCACCGGGATGAAGCCCGTGCGCGGATCACGCTGGTACGCGATGAAGAACAGACCGGCGTCGAGCTGGTTGGTGACCGGATCGATGCCGTCGGTGAACGAGAAGCCACGCCGCAACAGGCGCACTCCGTCGTTCTCCTCGGGCGCGGCCAGCCGTACGTGCGCGTCGACCGGTATCACCGGTTGCCCGTCCCGCTTGGCCTCGAGGTTCACGGCATCGTGCTCCTTCACGCCGCCGAGCGGCGCACCTTCGTGCTTGTCGCGCCCGATGGTGAGCTCCTGGTCGGCGAGCGTGGAGCGGTCCCAGATCTCGAGCATCATGCGAACCCGCCGGGTGACGAGGTAGCTCCCGCCGCGCATCCACGCGGGATCGTCGTTCGGACCCACCCACACGTGCTCGGAGAGCGCGCCGGTGTCCTCCACCACGACGTTGTTGGTGCCGTCCTTGAACCCCATGAGGTTGCGGGGGGTCGTCTGCATGCCGTCGGTGACCGACGTGCGACCGAAGCCCTGTTGCGACCAGCGCAGCGCCACCACTCCGCGCCCGATCCGGGCCAGGTCACGGATCGCATGGAACGCCACCGTCGGGTCGTTGGCGCACGACTGGATGGCCAGGTCCCCTTCGCTGATCTCGGGACGGAGCTCGTCGCGTGCGAACACCGGCATCGGCGCGAGCGCCGCGGGCTTGCGCGACGCGATGCGGAACGGGTCGCCGGCCCGGTCGAAGAGCGACGCGCCGAAGCCGAACGTGAGCGTGAGCGACGCCGGGCCGAGCCCGACCGCCTCGCCGGTGTCGTCGGGAGGTGCGTCGGGATCGTCGTTGGTACCGATCGTTCGACCCTTGACCATGCGACGCGACGCCGCGGTCCAGTCCTCGAGCATCTGCACGAGGTCGTCGGCGTCGTCGGTGATCACGTCGAACGAAGCGAACATCAGGCGCTCCTGGACCGGCGTGACGATCCCAGCCTGGTGCGCGCCCGCGAACGGCACCGCGGCGTCCATCGCGCTCGGCACGGACGCGCCGGCCCCGGGGGCGAGGGACAGCGCGTCCGTACCGAGCGCAACGGTGGCGGCGAGCGTTCCGGCCCCTGCCGTGCCGAGGAACGCCCGCCGACTCACACGCCCAAGAGGGGTGGGCAGTGGGCTCACGACCCGACGACCTGCTTCGACACCTTCGAGAGCGGCTCGGCGAGCGAGTCGATCGCCTGGGAGAGGGCTCTCGTGTCGTCCTTCGTGAGGTCCGTGTACGCCACGTAGGTGGTGGTGCCCGTCTTGTACGGCTGGAGCGCCGCGTAGACCGCCGCGAACTTGGCGTCGAGCTCGGTCACCAGCTGCGGACGCTTCTTCTGGAGGATCGGCTTCACCGCGTCGTACGCCGCCTCGGCACCCTGCACGTTGGCCTCGAAGTCGACGAGATCGGTGCGCGAATAGCGCTCCTCCTCCCCCGTGATCTTCGACTTCGACACCTCGTTGAGCAACTCGACCGCTCCGTTGGCGATGCCTGCGGGCTGCAGGTCGACGTCCCGCACGAGGCTCTGGAGCGTGGCGACGTTCTGGTTGAGCTCCTGGGTGGAGTCGGACAGCCCCTCGGTGGTGCCGTCGACCCAGAGACGTTGCTCGATGGAGTGGTAGCCGCCCCAGTCCTTCGCGGGCACGTCGCCCTCGCGGGCGTCGATCTTCGGGTCGAGGTCACCGAAGACCTCGGCCACCGGCTCGATCCGCTCGTACGCGACGCGTGACGGCGCGTAGAGCTCCTTCGCCTGCTCGAGGTTGCCGGCGTCGACCGCGTCGGTGAACGCCCTCGTCGCGGTCACGAGCTCGGCGGTCTGCTCCTCGAGGTAGCCGCGGTACTGGTCGACCGCGTCCCTCCCCTCGGCGCTGAGCTTGGTCGTCGCGCCGCCCTTCACGACGAGCTTGCCGCGATCGCGCGATCCGCCCGGGCAGAAGGTCGTGTAGTTCCCGGCCTTGAGCGTGAGGGAGAACTCCTTGTTGAGCCCGGGCGCGACGTTCTCGACCTCGCCGATGATGTGGGAACCCGAGAGGATCTCGAATTCGCTCACGTCGCCGGAACCGGTGTTGCTGACCTTGAAGTTCGTCGGCCCGGCTGTGATCGTGACCTTCGCCGGGCACCCGTCGTCGTTGATCTCGACCTTCACGTCGTTCGACTTGGCGCCGGCGGTATCGCCGAGGACCGCCACGAGGACGGTGCCGCTCAGCGCCGCGCCGAGCAGCGCGCGACCAGTGGTTCGGAACATCGGTGCGGATCCTCCCGTGAAAGAGTTGGTCAGACGGTTTCGACGGTCGGCGTGACCGGCGAGGGCGTCGCGTGCGCAGGCGCCTGTGGGCGGGGCTGCGGTCGGCAGACGTAGACGGTCATGGGGATGGCGTACACGGCGAACGCCAGCAGCTCGCCCCAGGTGGGCTCCGGCTGGATCCCGAACATGCCGGTGATCAGCGCCGACTGCACCGAACCCGGATCGATCAACCATGTGAGATCGACGGCTGGATCGAGGAGGAGGTTCCACCAGCCGGCCTCGTGCGCGGTGTGCACCGCGAACGCCAGCAGCCCCGCACCGACCAGGACGAGGACGACACCGGTGGCGCGGAAGAACTTCGAGAGGTTGAGCTTCACGCCCCCGCGGTAGATGAGGTAGCCGAGCACGACCGCGACGAAGACGCCGAGCAGCGCCCCGGTCCCGGTGAGACCGGGTCGGTCGGACTGCTGGAACGCCGCGAGCATGAAGACCGCGGTCTCGAGGCCCTCGCGCAGCACGGCGAGGAACGCCATGACGATGAGACCGAGCGCAGAGCCCTCGACCAGCGCGACCGACGCCTTCGCGTGCAGGTCGCCCTTGAGGTCGGCGGAGTGTCGCCGCATCCAGACGATCATCCACGTGATCATCCCGACCGCGACGAGGGCGATGATCGTCTCGAGCTGCTCCTGCTCGCGCTGGGGCAGGTTCTCCTCGGCGATGTGCAGGGCCCATGCCACCCCGGCGCAGAGCAGGATGGCGATGCCGACGCCGAGCCACATCCAGCGCAGCGCGTCACGACGGCCCTGCTGGGAGAGGAACGCCGCGATGATCCCGATGATCAGCGCGGCTTCGAGGCCTTCTCGGAGTCCGATGACGAAGGTGGGAAGCACGGGCCTAAGGTTAGGAACCCCTTAGTCCGCGTGCAAGTCAACCTTCCCTCAGGGTGCCCCGAGCCCCAGGTTCTCGTAGATCTCCCGGGTCGCGGTCGACCGGTTGAGCGTGTAGAAGTGCAGGCCCGGCGCCCCACCCTCGAGGAGAGTGGCGCAGAGCCGCGTCGCCTCGGCGATCCCCACGGCCCGCACCGCGGCGGGGTCGTCGCCGACCGCGTGGAGCTTCTCGGAGAGCCAGGCCGGGAACTCCGAGCCCTGCATCTCCGACATCCGCTTGATGCTGCCGATGCTGGTGGCGGGCATGATCCCGGCGATCACCGGCTTGTCGACCCCGAGGGCCCGGAGGCTCTCCACCAGATCGAAGTAGTGGCCGGCGTCGAAGAAGAACTGTGTGATGGCGAAGTCGGCGGCCGCCAACTTCTCCGCGGTGTGGCGCCGGTCGCTCTCTCGGGTCGCCGATCGCGGGTGGGGCTCGGGGTGCGCGGCGACGCCCACCGAGAAGTCGCCGACGCCACGGATGAGCTCGACCAACTCGATGGCGTACTGGAGCTCGCCGTCGGGGAGCTCCAGATCCTTCGGCGGGTCGCCACCGAGGGCGAGGATGTTGTCGATCCCGGCGTCGCGGTAGCGCTCGACGATCGCGACCAGCTCCGCGCGGGTGTGCGCCGCACACGTGAGGTGCGCCATCGCGGTCATGGTCGTGTCGCGGTCGATGCCGACCACGAGGTCGTGCGTGCGTTCGCGGGTCGTGCCGCCGGCGCCGTAGGTGACCGAGACGTACGACGGCTCGAGGGTCGCGAGGTCGCGCAGCGTCTCCGCGAGCACGGCCTCCATCTTCTCGTCACGCGGGGGGAAGAACTCGAACGAGAAGCTCGGACCCGACTTCAGGATCTCACTGATCTTCAAGCGCCGACAGGTTACCGGGATCGGTTCGGGCGAAACCCCTGAAATCGCCGGAGACGCAGCGAGTTGCTCACCACGAACACGCTGGAGAAGCCCATGGCCGCCGCCGCGATGACCGGGCTCAGGAGACCCACCGCCGCGAGGGGGATGGCCGCCACGTTGTAGGCGAACGCCCAGAACAGGTTGCCCTTGATGGTCGACAGCGTGCGTCGCGAGAGGGCGATGGCATCCGCCGCGGCGCGCAGGTCACCCGACACCAACGTGAGGTCGCTCGCCTCGATGGCGACGTCGGTGCCGGTCCCGATGGCGATGCCGAGGTCGGACTGCGCGAGGGCAGGCGCGTCGTTCACGCCGTCGCCCACGACCGCCACGCGCTGGCCCTGTTCCTGCAGCGCTCGCACGACGTCGACCTTCTCCCCCGGCAGCACACCGGCGACGACGCGGTCGATGCCGACGTCCGCCGCGACCGCGTCGGCGGTCTCCTGCCGGTCGCCGGTCACCATCACCGTGGTGAGTCCGAGTTGGTGCAGCGCCGCGATCGCCTCGCGCGACGTGGGCTTCACGGTGTCGGCCACGATGAACGCGCCGCGCACGTCTCCGTCCCAACCCGCGTACACGACTGTGCGCGCGTCGTCCCCGAGTGAGAGCGATGCCGCGGCCGGACTCGCACCACCACCGACGAAGTCGGCGCGACCGACGCGCACCACGACGCCGTCGACCGTGGCCTCGACACCACGACCCGCGTGGTTCGTGAACGCGGTCGGCGCGACCAATGCCGCGCCACGAGCCCGAGCGCCGTCGGCGACCGCGCGAGCGATCGGGTGCTCCGACCCGTCCTCGACCGAGCCCGCACGCCGCACCAGCTCGTGGACGTCGACACCGGACGCGGCCACGACCTCGGCCAGCTCCATGCGGCCTTCGGTGATGGTGCCGGTCTTGTCGAGCACCGCGGCGTCGACCACCTGCGTGGCCTCGAGCACCTCGCCACCCTTGATCACGATGCCGAGCTGGGCGGCACGGCCGGTTCCCACCATGATCGCGGTGGGCGTGGCGAGGCCCGAGCGCGCAGGGGCAGGCGATGATCAGCACCGCCACCGCGGCGGTGAACGCCTCGTCGGCCGGGTTGCCGAGCACCAACCACGCGAGGAAGGTGACGACGGCGATCACCAGCACCACGGGGACGAACACTGCGGAGATCCGATCGGCCAGACGCTGCACCGGCGCCTTCGATCCCTGGGCTTCTTCGACCATGCGTGCGACCTGTGCCAGCGCGGTGTCGTTGCCCACCTTGGTGGCCTCGACCACGAGTCGACCGCTGGTGTTGACGGTCGCACCGAACACCGCGTCGCCCGTCGTCACGTCGACCGGCACCGGTTCGCCGGTGAGCATCGACACGTCGACCGCCGAGGCACCGTCGACGACCGTGCCGTCGGTGGCGATCCGCTCCCCCGGTCGCACGACGAAGCGATCGCCGACTCGCAGCGACGCTACGGGGATCTCGTCGCCGTTCTCGAGGCGCGCGGTCTTGGCGCCGAGCTCGAGCAGTGCACGCAACGCGTGGCTCGAGCGGCCACGGGCGCGCGCTTCGAAGTACTTGCCGAGGAGCAGCAGCGCGACGATCGCGCTGGCGGTCTCGAAGTAGACGTGCGGACCGTCGCCCGCGCCGCCGAACACCGCGCCCATCGACATGCCCGCCGACATCGAGTTGTCAGCGGCGCCGAGGAACACGAGTGCGACGACGGACCACACGTAGGCGGCGAGGGTGCCGAGCGAGACCAGCGTGTCCATGGTCGTCGCGCCGTGGCGCAGGTTCACGAGGGTCGCGCGGTGGAAGGGCCACGCCGACCACAGGATGATCGGGGTGGACAGCGCGAAGGCCACCCACTCCCAGCCCGTGAACTGCAGCCCGGGCACCATCGAGATCGCGATCACCGGGATCCCGAGCAGCACCGCGACCAGCAGACGCGGCTTCAGGTCGCGCAGCTCGTCGGCTTCCGGGTCGTCGGGTTCGACGTCGGGCACCGAGTAGCCGAGGTCGGCGACCGCGGCACGAGAACGACTCGCGACCGGTGACCCCGGGGTCGTAGGTGACCGTCGCCCGGTTGGTGGCGAAGTTGACGGTGGCGGTGTCGACGCCGGCGAGCCGCCCGAGGCCCGTCTCGATGCGGGAGGCGCACGATGCGCAGGTCATGCCCGCCACGGGCAGGTCGCACCGCTCCAGCTCGTGTTCCTGCTCGCGCTCGTTCGTGCCGGTCGTCATGTGTGGTAGTATACCCCCCTAGGGTATTTGGAGCAAGACCGAGCACGGGGGAGATCCCACATGGCAGTGCGGGGCTACAGCCTCGAGAAGGACGACTACGGCAAGCGCCTGCGCCGCATCGAGGGCCAGGTGCGCGGCCTGCAGCGGATGATCGACGACGACGAGTACTGCATCGACGTGCTCACCCAGATCGTCTCGGTCACCAAGGCGTTGCAGAGCGTCGGACTCGGACTGCTCGACGAGCACGTGCGCCACTGCGTCCGAGACGCCGCGGCCGCCGATCCCGCCGCCGGCGACGCCAAGATCGACGAGGCGGTGCAGGCGGTCGAGCGACTTCTACGGGTCTGAACTCGGAGACGCGCCTTCGTAAGCGCCGCGTTGCGCGCGCGCAGCGTGTCGAGTTGGCGGCGTGAGAGCGTCCACACCACGAACGCAGCCAGGATCGCCGCCATCGCGGTCGCGACCACGCCCACCAGGGCGATGATGTTGCTGGTCTCGATGTCATCGAGCGACCCGCTGTCGTGCAGCCCCGAATTGTTGGCGCCGAAGCGCAGCAGCGAGAGCACCCACGCGGCCCACCACACGCCGATCAGCCACGAGCCCTTGGCGCCGCGCCAGCCGGGATCGCTGCGAGGAACCGTGGGCGTGGCGCCGCGCCACAGGTCCTGCATGATCAGCACCGGGATGGCGAGGTTGGCGAGGGGGATGAACCAGCCGCCGATCGACCACCCGGGACCGAAGCGAGGTGCCGGTCGATCGAGGGCCTCGTTGTTCTTGGCCGCCCGGAACTGCCAGATGATGAAGACCACGACGATCACGAGCTGGGTGAGCCCGAAGAACGCCGACGCACCGCTCACGAAGTCGTCGGCGTCGTTGGCCCGGGTGACGATGCCGCCGAAGTGCCCGGCCTTGAAGTCCTGCACGACCGAGATGCGGTTCGCCAGCGCCGCGCTCAGCACGACCGCCGCGCAGAGCATCACCCCGAACAGCACGACCAGCGCGACCGCGAGCGCCGCGCTGGTCGCGCCAGCGCGGCCGGAACCGCGCACGACCGCCGGTGGCGGAGGCGGCGGCGGCGCTGCGGGAGCGGGAGGCGGCGGCGGTGGCGGCGGCTGCGTCACCTGCGGATCGTACGGCATGGGGAGGGCAGACCCGGCTGTGCGAGACTGGCCCGATGCCGCCCGAGAAGCTCAGTTGGAAGCACCTGTACTCCGAGGTCGTGACGTCGGGGTTGTGCACCGGGTGCGCCGGGTGCGTGATCGCGTGCCCGCACGACGTGCTCGGCTATCGCGACACCGAAGGTGTGTACAAGCCGTTCCAGCTCGAGGAAGGTTGGGGTCCCGACAACTGCAGCCACGGCGAGAAGAGCTGCACGTCGTGCACCCGCGCCTGCCCTCGGTTCCGGGCGTGGGAGCCCGAGGTCGACGAGTTCATGTTCGGCCGGGCGCGCACCAACGAAGAGGCGTCGGGCATCTACAAGGACATCGTCCTCGCCCGCGCCACCGACCCCGTGCTCGCCGAGGTCGGCCAGGACGGCGGCCTCGTCTCCGCCCTCCTGATCTACGCGCTCGAGCACGACATGATCGACGCCGCGCTCGGTGAGCTACCTCGAGGGCGATGGCACGTCATGGAAGGCGATCCCGGGCGTGGCGCGCACGCGCGAAGACGTCATCGCGTCGGCCGGGAGCCGCTACACCTACTCCGCCAACACCATGGCATACCCCGACGCCATCGAGAGCGGCGCCGAGCGCATCGCCCTCGTCGGCATGAGCTGCCAGTCGTCGGTGCCGCCGGTGATGAAGCAGCGCAAAGCCGGGAAGGTCGCGCGACGGCTCGCACTCAACATCGGGCTGCTGTGCTCGAAGACCTTCGACGACGCCATCTTCGAGGAGCTCTTCGAAGCCAAGTACGGCCTCAAGAAGGCCGACATGAAGAAGATGAACATCAAGGGCGTCTTCCAGATCTGGATGAACAACGGCGACTACCACGAGATCCCGCTCAAGGAGTGCCACGCCTGGACGCGTGAGGGTTGCAAGATGTGCCCCGACTTCGCGGCCGAGCACGCCGACATCTCCACCGGCGGGATCGGCGCGTTCAACGACTGGACGCTCACCATCGTGCGCACCGACGTCGGTCGTGAGCTGATGGACGGCCTCGTGCGCGACGGTTGGATCGAGACCCGTCCCGGCGACGACGACCCCGGCGCGATCGCACTCATGCACAAGCTGTCGGCCAAGTCGCGCAAGCGCTGGCCCGAGTTCGCGATCGAGGCGCCACGCCTCCTGCCGACGCCCGTCGCCAAGTAGCTAGACCCGGCGCCTCCGCGCCAGCAGGACGAACGCGCCACCGACGAGCAGCGACGCGAGGCCGAAGAACGCGGTCGGCATCGTCGCGCCACCCGCGCCCGTGAAGGCGAGGGTGCGGGACTGCGAGATGCCGGCCACTTCGGCGCCCACGAAGGCGATCGGCGTCGAAGCGCGCTCGACGCCGTAGTCGTGCCGGTTGGCGGCGAACAGGTCGCACGATCCGGCGGCGCTGCAGTCGAGAACACCGTCGGTGGTCTGCACCTGCGTGTGCAAGGTCACCGTGCGGGTGAAATTGCCCTCCGCGTCGGCCGGGAACTCGGTGAAGAGACCGTCGGGCCCGGAGTCGCACGACGACCCACCGGGGCTCGCGGCATCGCTGCTGCACTGCGCGAGGCCGAGGACGGCGTGCGGCGTGAACCCGGAGCCGTGGACGACGACCTGCTGTCCGTCGTCGTACGGACCCGCGGGGGTGACGGTCAGCGTGGGGGGCGCCGCGACCGCGGTCGGGTCGAAGCCGAGCTCGACGTCGGAGACCGCGAGCGGATCGTCGATCGACTGGACCCGCAGCACGCACGCACCCACCGCGTCGGAGCAGTTGACGGGACCGTCGGCGGAGATGACGACGACGCCGTTCGGAGGATCGACGACGCGGTGCACGCGGACCGCCGTGTCGACGACTCCGCTGCTGTCGGCCTGGAGGACGTCGACGCCACGGTCGATGCCGCACGAGATCCCGTAGCTCGGCGTGCCTGCGATGCACTGCGACACGGCGACCCGCTCCCCGGCGCCGAGCCCCGACGCTGTGCACGTGCACGACGGCGCGGTCAGGGAGGTCGAGGCGCGGCGACACCACGACGTCGGGTACCACCACCGGCACCGAGGGGTCGAAGTCGATCGCCTGCGCAGCCCGGTCCTGACCGTCGAACGAGAAGACGAGGATCGAGCAGTACCCCGGCGACTTCGCGCAGTCATCGACCCCGGGAGGGAAGCCGGCGCTGTCGTCGGCCACGCCGCGCCTGACGGTGAACTCCGTCGTGAACCCGCCCGAGGGGTCGGTCTGCACCCCCGCGCCGCCGAACGAGCAGAACGGCTGGTAGTCCGAAGCGGTGAGGCACTCGCTGAGGGCGACGAACGTCGACGGCGCGAAGTTCGCACCGGTCACCGTGACCGACTGACCCTGCACCAGGTCGGTGTGCGGTGTGACCGTGACGCTCGGTGGCGGCGGGAGTGGCACGCTGTCGTCGAACTCGAGCGCGCTCTTCGCCACGACCGTGGTGGGTCCGAACGACGTGGCCACCAACGAACACCGCCCGGGGCTGTCGGCGCAGTCGACGTCACCGCCCTCGAGGTGCAGCACGCGGCGCACGACGACCGCCTTGGTGAAGGTCCCGGTGGCGCTCGTGGGCGCGAAGTCGGAGCTCTGCGTGCAGTCGGCGTACGACGTGGCGTCGCTCGTGCACTCCACGATCTGTGCCCCGGCGTTGGGAGTGAACCCGGAACCCGACATCGTGACCGTCTGGAAGTTGAGGAGGCCGGTGTCGGGGGTGACCGTGGTCTGCACCGCCGGCAACGGACCGTTGGGATCGAAGTCGAGCAAGACGTGCGCCTCGAAGTCGTAGTCGGCGATGGAGACTGCGAGCAGCTGGCAGGTGTCCGGCGCCGCGGCGCAGTCGGTGGCGCCGAACGGCGGCGTGGCGAGCAGCCGGTGCACCGGCACGAGCGTGATGAAGGCGCCGGACGGGTCGGCGGGGAGGTACTGCACCACCTGGCACGTCTGCGTGCTCGGCTGTGAGCACTGCGCGATCGCAACCTGGCTGCTCGGCACGAAGCCGCCGCCGAAGAGCGCGACCGAGTCGCCGTCGTGGAGGTTCGTGAGCGGGGCCGCGTGCAGCGTGGGCGGTGGCGGCAGCGGTGCGTTCGGATCGAACGTGAGCGGCGCGCCCGTGTGCTCGGCGTGGTCACTCAGCTTGCCGACGCCGACGTTGCAGGTGCCCGGCGCGGTCGCGCAGTCGACGTCCCCGTTCGCGGTGTGCAGGATGCGGTGCACCACGAACGGCGCGCTGAACGCACCCGACGAGTCGGTGTTCGCGGTGCCGGTGTGGTTCACGTCGCAGTCGTTGCCGTCGCCCGAACCGTTGTTCTTGCACTCGGCCCATCCCACGCCGGTGTTCGGCGTGAACCCGGTACCCGACACGACCACGCTCTGCAGGTTCACCAGGGCGGTCGACGGGGTGACCGTCACCGCGGGGTCGACCGACGCGACCGGCGCATCAGCGGGGCCGGGCGTGCCGGTCTCGGGCGCGGTCGTCTCGGGCGAGGTCGTCTCGGGCGAGGTGCCGTCGGACGCGCTCGGGTCGGTCGCGGGCACGGTCGGGTCCGGCGCCGTGGTGGCGGGTTCGGTCGTGACCGGCGCGGGCGAGGGGTCGGTCGACGGCGGAGTGGTCACCGGCGCGGCGGCAGCCGGTTCCGCGGGGGTCGCTGCGTCAGCCGCGAACGCGGGGCTCGTGGCCCCCACGATCAACGCGACGGCGATCAACGCGACGCCGATCATCGCCGAACCCGCCCCAAGACCCCGACGTCGCATGTTGTCCTCTGTCAGTCCCCACCGGACCTGCGCGCAGCGCCACGCTACGGGACGAATCACCCCGCTGCAACGTCGACGCCGATCGAGACGCCGGGGTTTACGATGCGACCTGCCGATGGCCCCCCGACGCCACATCCGCATCCCCGTGGTCGGGAAGGCCGCGCCACCCCTCGGGAGCGAATTCGTGTCGCTGGAGGCGGCGAGCGGGATCGTGCTGCTGCTCGCGGCCGCAGCCGCCTTGGTGTGGGTCAACACGAACACCGCGGGCTACACGAGCTGGTGGCACCACGAGCTGACGTTCGGGCCCGGCGACCTCGCCATCACCGAGTCGCTGACCCACTGGGTGAACGACGCGCTCATGACCGTCTTCTTCTTCGTCGTCGGGCTCGAGATCAAGCGCGAGCTCGTCACCGGCGAGTTGCACGACCGTCAGCGCGCCGCGCTCCCGGCGGTCGCTGCGCTCGGCGGCATGCTCGTGCCCGCGCTGCTCTTCGTCGTCATCAACCTGGGTGGCGGGGGTCTCGACGGCTGGGCGATCCCGATGGCCACCGACATCGCGTTCGCGGTGGGCGTGCTCGCGCTGCTCGGGCCCCGCGTGCCGTCGAGCCTGAAGTTGTTCCTGCTCGCGCTCGCGATCGTCGACGACATCGGCGCCATCGTGGTGATCGCGCTCTTCTACTCGCGTGGACTCGACGGATGGTGGCTGCTCGGTGCGCTCGGGGTCACGCTGCTCGTCGCGGTGATGTCGCGCCTGCGTGTGGACCATCCGCTCGCCTACATCGTGCCCGGCGTCGTGCTCTGGTGGTGCCTGCACGAGGCCGGTGTCGAACCGACCCTCGCGGGTGTCGTGCTCGGGCTGCTCACGCCGGCGCACCCCCGCCGTGGCGTGCCCGTGCTGGAGCGCCTCGAAGACGCGTTGCACCCGATCTCGAGCTTCGTCATCGTCCCGATCTTCGCCTTGGCCAACGCGGGCGTCGTGCTGAGCGGCGACGCCATCGACCACGCGCTGTCGAGCCCGGTGACGATCGGGATCGTCGTCGGGCTGGTGGTGGGCAAGTTCGTGGGCATCCTCGGCGCGTCGACGATCGCGCTGCGTCTCGGCGTCGGCACGCTCCCCGACGGCATGCACCTGCGCCACGTCGCCGGGGTGGCCGTGCTCGGCGGCATCGGGTTCACCGTGTCGCTGTTCATCACCGACCTCGCGTTCCGGGGCACGGTGATCGACGACGCCAAGATCGGCGTGCTCTTGGCGTCGGCCGTCGCCGCGCTCGCTCGGCATGCTCGCGTTGCGTGTGCTGTTGCGCGACGAAGATCCCACGTTCACCCCCGACCTCACAGAGGAACCCGGATGAGGATCGTCGCGATCACCTCCGACCTGATGGACCGCTCCCGCATCGGCGCGGCGCTCGACGACGTCGAGTTCGCGCGCGACTCCACCGTGTGCGGAGACGCGGAGGTGGTGGTCGTCGACCTGGCCCGACACGCCGCGGTGGTCGGTGCGGTGCGCGCCGCCGCGCCCGACGCCCGCATCGTGGCCTTCGGTCCTCACGTCGACACCGAGATCCTCGACCAGGCGAGCCGCGACGGCGCCGACGTCGTGCTCCCGCGCTCGAGGTTCTTCCGAGACCCGGCCGGGGCGGTCTCGCCAGAGGTCTGCGAGACTGCGCCGATGGCCGACCACCCACTCGACACGACCGTCACCGACCACCTGCTCTCGACCACCCGCGCCGTCCGCAAGCGCCTCGACCTGGAGCGACCGGTGGAGCGCGAGGTGCTGCTCGAGTGCCTGCGCCTCGCCGTGCAGTCGCCCACCGGGAGCAACGCGCAGAATTGGCACTGGATCGTGGTGACCGACGCCGAGAAGCGGGCGCGGCTCAGGGAGCTCTACGACGGCATGGCCCGGCCCTACCTGGAGTCGCAGGCCGACGCCGCGGAAGACCCGCAGACGCGGCGGGTGTACCAGTCGGCCGTCTACCTGCTCGACATCCTCGACCGGGTGCCGGTGCACGTGATCCCGTGCGTCGAGGGTCGGCTCGAGAGCCCCGAGCCGTTCGCGGCGGCGAGCTTCTACGGTTCGATCCTGCCCGCGGTGTGGAGCTTCATGCTCGCGGCCCGATCCCGTGGTCTCGGCAGCGTGTGGACCACCCTGCACCTCGCGAACGAGGCCGAGACCGCCCAGCTGCTCGGCATCCCCGACGGGATGACCCAGGTCGCGCTGATCCCGGTCGCCTACTACACGGGCGACGACTTCAAGCCCGCGGTGCGGCCCCCGGTCGAGGGCATCACGTACTGGGACGCCTGGGGTGCTACCAGCGAGTAACCCTCGCCGCGCGACGCGAGTCGGAACCGAGATGCTCTCTGTCGTCACGCGCCTCCAAACCGCCGCGGAGGGCTCGGGGACCATCACCTTCGTCGGCTCGGCCGCGGGCGACGCCGGTCCCGCGGACCGGGTCGAGTGGGGCCGCCTCCACGAGGAGGCCCAGGGGATGGCCGCCGCCCTCCAGGCCCGTGGCGTGGGTCCCGGCGTGCACGTGGGGCTGCTCGGTCCGACGTCGCGCGCGCTGGTGACCACGATCCAGGCCGTCCACCTCGCCGGGGGCACGGTGGTCGCGCTCCCCCTGCCGATGCGCCTCGGGTCGATCGAAGAGTTCGTGGAGCAGACCCGCCGCCGCATCGCCAACGCCGACGCCGCGCTGGTGGTGGTCGACGGCGACCTCGCTCCGTTCCTCGACCCGCTCCCGGAGCACGCCGCCGTGATGCTGCTCGGCGAGCTCGCCGCCGAGGGTGCGCAGGTGCGTGCCGCAGCGTGGGAACGCCCACCCGAAGATCCCGAGCGCCTTGCCATCCTCCAGTTCACCAGTGGATCGACCGCGGCGCCGAAGGGCGTGATGCTGCCCGACCGTTGTGTCGGGGCGAACATCGACGCCATCATCGCCGGCGCGCAGCTCACCCACGCCGACCGCGCGGTGTCGTGGCTGCCGCTCTATCACGACATGGGCCTCATCGGGCTGCTGATGGCGCCGATGCTGCACGGCTTCGAGCTGGTGCTCGGCGCGCCGCAGGACTTCCTCGCTCGCCCCGCGTGCTGGTTGGAGTGGATCTCCGAGTACCGAGGCACCATCACCGCGGGACCCAACTTCTCGTACGCGCTCGCAGCCCGCGCCCTGCGACGCGCCGGCGAGCTCGACCTGTCGAGCTGGCGACTCGCGCTCAACGGCGCGGAGACCGTCGACCCGAGCGCGGTGGAGGCGTTCTGCGCCGCCGCCGCACCGTTCGGCTTCGACGCCCGCGCTGCATACCCGGTGTTCGGCATGGCCGAGGCGACGCTCGCGGTCACGTTCCCGACCGTGGGCGAGGGCATGACCGTCGACGCCGTCGACCGGTACATCCTCGAGCACGAGCGGCGTGCGGTGGCGCCCGCCGCCGATGCCGCGCCCGCATCCGTGCGTCGTCTGGCGAAGCTGGGTCGCCCGCTCGACGGCTTCGAGCTCCGCATCGTCGACCCCGCGACCGGCGCGCTGCGCGCAGAGCGCGAAGTGGGCGAGCTCGAGCTGCGGAGCCCGTCGGTCACGCCCGGTTACTACCGCAACGCCGACGCCACCGCGTCCACCTTCGACGATGGATGGCTGCGCACCGGCGATCTCGCCTACCTGGTCGACGGCGAACTGGTGGTGTGTGGCCGTCAGAAGGACGTGATCATCGTCGGCGGGCGCAACGTGTTCCCGGAAGACGTCGAGCGCGCCGCCGCGTCCGTCGAAGGAGTGCGCGCCGGCAACGTCATCGCGTTCGGCAGCGACCGCAAGCGCGGGCGCGAGTCGATCGTGGTCGTGGCCGAGACCAAGACCGACGACCTGCACGACGTGCACGACTCGGTCGTCACCAAGGTGTGCGACGCGGTGGGCGTCCCACCGGTCGAGGTCGTGCTCGTGCGCCCGGGCTCGTTGCCCAAGACGTCGTCGGGCAAGTTGCAGCGGTCGCTGTGTCGCGACCGCTACCACGAGAACCAGCTCGAACCGGTCTGAGTCGATCCGCGGTTGCCGGGGCGCGGCGGCGTAGCGTCGGCCGCGGATGGGTGGAAGCGGGCAGGCACGGCCGCCGACGCGACCGACACGACGTCCATGGCGCGCGTCGTGCCCGGTGGTGGTCGTCGGCGTCGCGCTCCTGGCCCTGGTCGGTCTCGGGGTCATCGCGCCGGCCGGCGCGACCCCTCCGACCACGTGGGGCCCGCCGACGCAGCTCACCGGGGCCAACCTCTACCTGCACACGGCGAGCGTCAGCATCGACGCCGCCGGCACCGCGACCGCGCTCTGGTCGGGCGGTGACGCCAACGACGCCCGGACCATCCGATCAGCGACGCAACCCGTCGGCGACCCGTGGTCGTCACCCGTCGACCTCGCCGAGGAAGGCGAATCCCCGGTGCTGGCGGGGAACTCCGCCGGCGACGTGGCGGCGGCGTGGGAGGCGTACGACGGGGGGATCCACGCGTCGAGCCGCGTCGCGCACGGCGACTGGAGGCCGCCAACCACGCTGTCGGTCGGTGCCGACGCGGTCGCGAAGGCGAGCACGGCCCGAGTGGCGATCGACGAGTCCGGCGACGTCATCGTCGTGTGGCAGCAACGCGACTTCCCGTTCGTCCACGTCTGGGCGGCACGAGCGACCGTCGGCGGTGGCTGGGCGGCACCGGTCCTGATCGCCACCAATCCCAGCGACACCGACATGCGACCCGATGTCGCGCTCGACGCGAGTGGCGAGGCGGTCGTGGCGTGGATGGCGGGCCCCCAGGGTGCGGGAACGGTGCACGCGCTGGACGTCGTCGGGCGCGGTCTGGAGTCCGGTGGTCGACCTCGACGCCGAGCCCGGCGTGTCGGCCGGTGATCCTGCGGTGGCGATGGACGACGCCGGCGATGCCGTCGTCGTGTGGGAACACTTCAGCGCCCCGGACGCCGCGGTGCGTTCCGCGTCGCGACCGGCCGGCGGTGACTGGTCACCGGCCACCGAGGTGGCGGGGGTGGCCACCTCGGGTCTGTCGGTGGTGTGCGATCCGCAGGGGGCGCGACCGCGGCGTGGTCGGAGTACACCGGCGATGGTCTCGTGGTCTTCGCCACCCAGCGCACGTTGACCACACCCTGGTCGGCCCCGGTCGCCCTCTCGACGCCCGGCGCGACGACCACCGGGCTGGGTCCCACGCTCAGCCGCAACCGGGTCGGTGACGTCAGCGCAGTCTGGGAACAGAGAACGGGCAACCCCTCGCGGAGCGACGTCCAGGTGAGCAGCCGCCCCGCCGGTGGTGACTGGTCGACGCCGATCACGGTGTCCCGCACCGACCAGGATTCGAGCAGCGCCGACATTGCGATCGACGACACGGGCGACGCGGTCGTCAGCTATCACGATCGCTTCTTCGACGCACTCGACCCGACCTCGACGGTCTGGGCCGTGCGATCGCCCGCGCCACCGGCGCCGCCCGACGACGACCCGCCGATCACGCCGCCGGTGAGACTCCTGCCCCGCTTCACCGGCTGACGCGTGCGTCAGTTGTGCGACGCGGTGTCGTCGACGGGAGCGCCGCGCTCACGCATGAGCGGTGCGGTCGTACTCGGAGCCGAACCGCTCCTGCAGGTGCCGACGCCGGCGCCGACTGGTGAGCGCGGCGACGACCCAGAGAATGGTGTCCATCACGGTTCCCTCCGTTGGGCGGACTCCGGCGGCAACGGAGACACCCGAGCCCCAGGTGCGGCAACCCCTCCCGGTCCGGACGCCGCTCGGACCCTCGGTGGGGAACCGGACCGGGCAGAATGGAGGTTCTCCATGCCGATGGACCTCTCCTCCCTCGCGCCCGGGGCGTCCGATCCCGAAGTCCTGCTCGCCGAAACGCCCAGTGCGTCGGCGCGCACCGACCGGCGCGACCTCGTCCGCATCTTCCTCGTCCTGCTCGCGCTCACGTTCGTGTTGCGCATGCCTGCGTTCTTCACGCCGGTCTTCAACTCCGACGAGACGTTCCTGGCCACCCAGGCCCACGTGCTCAACGACGGCGGCGAGCTGTACCAGGACGCCATCGATCGCAAGCCCCCGATCGTCCCCTACGTGTACGCGGCCACGTTCACGTTCTTCGAGACCACCGCGCTGTGGTCGGTGCGCGTGGTCGCGATGCTCGCGGTCGCGCTCACCGCGCTCCTGCTCGCGATCGAGGCTCGGCGTCGCTACGGCGCGCGCGCGGGATGGATCGCGGGGATCCTGTTCGTGGTGGCGATGATCACCTTCATGCCGCAGGACGGTCAGGCCGCGAACTTCGAGGTGTTCATGCTGCCGTCGATGACGGCAGCGATCCTGTTCGCGAGGCGCGGACGCGGGTTCCTCGCGGGGGTCGCGATCGCCGCCGCGACGTTGGCGAAGCAGACCGGCGCGGCGACACTGCTCCCGGTCGTCTACCTGATCGCGCGAAAGCGCGGGAAGCGCGGTATCGCCGAGGTGTTCGCCGGCTTCACGATCCCGACCGCGCTGGTCGCGCTCGCCATGGGTCCCTCGCAGCTCCTGTATTGGACGGTGCTGGGCAACGGGTCCTATGTCGGCATGAAGACGATGACCACCGCCGTCCTCACCCTGTTCCTCTTCATGACCGGCATGTGGATGCTGTGCAACCTGCCGCTCCTCTGGAAGATCCCGAGCGCGTGGAAGGACCGCAAGCTCGTCGCGCTCGACGGTCAGCGCGACACCGACCTGTGGCTCTGGACGCTGTCGGCCGCGGTGTCGGTGGCAGTCGGGTTGCGCTTCTTCGGCCACTACTACATGCAGTTGATCCCGCCGCTCGCGCTGCTGGCCGCCGGCGCGTTGTCGCGCGGCAGCCGCGTCTGGGAGCGGCGCGCGATTGCGTTTGCCCTCGTGGTCGGCGTCGTGTTCTCGGCCGCCGGGTACTTCTTCCATCCGGGCGTGCAGGAGCCGAACTACGAGTCCGTGTCGCGCTACCTGGCCACCACCACCAACCCCGACGACCCCATCTACGTGTGGGGCAGCGTGCCCGAGATCTACTGGGCGTCGGAGCGCCGTCCGGCGACGCGGTTCCTCACGTCGTCGTTCCTCACCGGCAACTACCCGGGCCGGCCTCCTGCCGACGCCAACACCGGCGACGACACCGAAGGCTGCGTGGGAGGACTTCTACGCCGACTTCACCGCGCACCCGCCCAAGTACTTCGTCGACACCTCACCGGCCAAGGTGCGCGGCGCGCAGTACTACCCGATCTCCGACTTCCCCCGCCTCGAGCACATCGTCGACACCCAGTACAAGTACGTCGTCACCCTCGACGGCATCGACGTCTACAAGCGCAAGTAGCTGGAGCTACACGAGGGGCCAGGGGGTGCTGTGCCAGTCGCCGGGGAGCGGCAGGCCGCGGGCGAGGAGCACCTGGGCGCGGCGGTGGAGCGCGTCGAGCTCCTCCTCGTCGAGGAGCGGCGCGAGGCGTTCGTGGAGCGGACCGTCGTGGAGCTCGGCGACCACCCGGCACACGTCGTCGGCGGCCGCGGGCGTGAGTCCCTCTCCCGCGTACTCCCAGATGACCGTGCGCAGCTTGTACTCGTCGTGGAAGCAGAGCCCGTGGTCGATGCCCACGATCACGTCGTTGGCCTGGTCGTGGAGGCAGTGCCCGCCCTTGCGGTCGGTGTTGTTGGCGAGCACGTCGAACCACGCGAACTCCCGGAAGCGCTCGACGTGGTCGTCGCGCAACGTGAAGAAGTGCTCGTCGGGATCATGGTCGACGAAGCGTTGCACCGCGCCGACCCCGAGGGGGCCGTCGCGCAGCACGGTGATCGGCACGATGTCCCAGCCGAGCGCGTCGGAGAGCTCGTACGCCGCCACCTCGCGCTGGCAGAGCGTGCCCTGCGGGAAGTCCCAGAGCGGACGTTCACCGCGACGCGGCTTGTAGATCGCGGCGAGCTCGACGCCGTCGACCTTCGCCTCCACGAGGAAGGTCGCGTTCGACGAGTAGCGCATGCGACCGACGACCTCGAGCTCGGCGGTCTCGAGCGCGGCGCGCAGCTCGGCGGGGGTCAGTTCCAGCGAGGACACCGGTGCCCGGACGGATCCATCGGCTGCTCGCACAGGGGGCACGGTGGACGACCACCGGCGACGGCCTCGGCGCCTCGCGCCGCCATCGCGCGCACCTGCGCTCGCGTCGCGTAGATGCGCGCGACGTAGCCCTCGGCGTCTTCGTCGTCGGTGTCGAGATTCGTCGTGTCGTCGTCCTCTTCCTCCGCGGCGCGCTCGCGCAGCTCGATGAGCACGAGCTCGCGCTCGGTGTCGAACCCGAGCCCGATGAGGCGGGCGCGGAACAGCGGGACGGTCGGCTCGCGCAACGAGCTCTGGGTCGAGGGGAGATCGAACGGCAGCTCCGGGTACTTCTCCGCGATCTGGTCGAGGAACGCCACCGCCTCGGTGGCGAGCAGATCGACCTGCTCCTTCTCGACCAGCACGGTGAGCTGCGTGTGCTCGGTGCGGGCCTGGATGTAGAACGCGCGCGCACCGGGCTCGCCGATCGCGCCCGCGCCCAGACCGTCGACGTCGTCGAGCTCGATGATCTCGGCGCTCACGAGACGACCTCGGGAGATCCGGCGGACTCGGCGTCCTTCGCCTCCGCGTCCTCCGGCTCCGTGCCCTTCGGCGGCGGTGGGAGCAGCTCGTCGAGGGAGCCGGTGTCGTTGCACTTGAGCATCGCGGCGCCGTGCGCGCCGAGCTCGAACACGGTGACCGACGCGGGCGAGACCACGATGCGCTGGAAGAGATCGAGGTGGACGCCGGTGTAGTGCGCGATCGCGGCCTTGATCGGGTCGGCGTGCGACACCACCACGACCAACTCACCGCGATGGCGCGCGACGACCTCTTCGAGCGCGACGACCATGCGCGTCTGCATCTCGGCGAGCGACTCGCCGTTGGGGAAGCGGGCGCGCGACGGCGCACGCTGGACCGTCTTCCAGAGATCGGTCTTGGCCAGGTCGGCGATCTTGCCGCCGGTCCACTCGCCGTAATCGGCCTCGAGCACCCCCGGCAGCGCCTGCACCTGGAGCCCGTGGCGTTCCGCCACCGCGGCCGCGGTCTGGGTGGTGCGCTCGATCGGGCTGGCGTAGACCACCGAGATCGGGAGCTTGGCCAGCCGCTCGCCGAGCGCCGCCGCCTGCTCCCGGCCCTTGTCGGACAGGTCGATGCCGGGTGTGCGGCCCGACAGCAGTCGGGCCCGTCTGCGCGGTGACCGCGTGGCGCGCCAGCACCAGCCGGGTCGGCTTCGGCTGCCCGGCCGTGGGCGTCGGCCCCGTCGGGCGACGAGGTGGTGGAGGGAGGCGGAGCGTCGGTCACTCCCCCGAATTCTACCGGCGCACCCCCTAACCTCCTCCCCGTGACCCAGCCCATCTCGTTCTCGCCCGGGCTCCCCGAGACCGTGCTCGATGCCGAGCCCGCTGACGCCCTCGCCGCTCTCGCGGCCGCCTTGGCCGGTCCCGAGTCGGAACGTCGCGATGCCGTCTCCGCGGTGGTCGGGCACTGGCCCCGCTTCCTCGACGGCTGGGCCCGTCTCGAGCCAGCTCGGCCGAGACTCGGTCGAGGGGTACGCCTGCGCCCGGGTCGGCTATCACCGTGGCCTCGACCGCCTCCGACAGTCCGGATGGCGGGGCTCGGGGTACGTGCGCTGGGAGCACGAGACCAACCGCGGCTTCCTCCGCGCCCTCGACGCCCTGCGTCAGCGCGCCGGCGAGATCGGCGAAGCGGACGAGGAGGCTCGCTGCACCGAGTTCCTGTTGCAGCTCGAGCCCGGATGGAACCGCATCGACCCGGTCGAGACCGACACGGAGACGAACGCGTGAAGCGGGCACTGGTCACCGGCATCACCGGCCAGGACGGCCGCTACCTCGCATCGCTGCTCGCGAGCAAGGGCTACCAGGTGTTCGGCCTGATCCGCGGGCAGAACAACCCCAAAGCCGAGATGGTCCTGCACGAGACGCCGCAACTCGAGTTGGTCGACGGCGACCTGCGCGACCTGTCGTCGCTCATCGCGGTCGTCGAGCGGGTGCAACCCGACGAGGTCTACAACCTCGGCGCCATCTCGTTCGTGCACCTGTCGTTCACGCAGGCCGAGCTCACGTCGGAGATCACCGGTCTCGGCGTGCTGCGCATGCTCGAAGCGGTGCGCATCGTCGGCGGCGCCGACAACAACCCGATCCGCTTCTACCAGGCGTCGTCGTCGGAGATGTTCGGCAAGGTGCGCGAGACCCCCCAGAACGAGCTCACCGCGTTCCACCCGCGCTCGCCGTACGGCGTGGCGAAGGTGTTCGGCCATCACATGACCGTGAACTACCGCGAGGCGTACGGACTGCACGCGTCGTCCGGGATCCTGTTCAACCACGAGTCGGAGAAGCGCGGGCTCGAGTTCGTCACCCGCAAGATCACCAACTCGTTGGCGCGCATCAAGCTCGGATTGCAGGACTCCATCACGCTCGGCAACCTCGACTCGGCGCGCGACTGGGGCTTCGCCGGCGACTACGTCGAGGCGATGTGGCTCATGCTGCAGCAGGACGAGCCCGACGACTACGTGATCGCCACCGGCGAGACGCACACCATCCGCGAATTCCTCGACGAGGCCTTCGCCTGCGCGGGCTACGACGACTGGTCGTCGTTCGTGAAGCAGGACGTGCGCTTCGAGCGCCCGGCCGAGGTCGACCTGCTCATGGGCGACGCCACCAAAGCACGCGAGAAGCTCGGGTGGGAGCCGAAGGTCGATTTCCAGGGCCTGGTGCGCCGGATGTACGAGTCCGACCTCGTCGAGGAGAGCGCGAAGGGCGACGCGGCGCGATGACCGGTGCCGACGAACCGCTCACCGACGCCCCGCTCGCCGGCGTGATCATGGGCAGCGATTCCGACCTGCCCACGATGCAGGGCGCGGTCGACGTGCTCACCGACTTCGGTGTCACACACGAGGTGCGCGTGGTGTCGGCGCACCGCACCCCGGACGTGATGTACGAGTACGCGCGCACCGCTGCCGCACGCGGCCTGCGGGTCATCATCGCCGGTGCCGGCGGGGCCGCGCACCTCCCGGGCATGACCGCGTCGATGACGTCGCTCCCGGTGATCGGGGTCCCGGTCCCGCTCCAGCACCTCGACGGCCTCGACTCGCTCTTGTCGATCGTGCAGATGCCCGACGGCATCCCCGTCGCGACGGTGGGTGTGGGCAAGGCGCGCAACGCCGGCCTGCTCGCGGTGCGCATCCTCGGCGCGCACGACGATGCGCTGCGCGCCCGGCTCGACGACCACCGCGCCGCGCTCGACGCGACGGTGCGCGAGAAGGATCAGCGCCTCAGGAGTTGAAGACGGGCTTGCGCTTCTCGACGAACGCGGCCACCCCCTCGATCCCGTCGGGCGTGGCCGACGCGGCGGAGATCGCCTCGGCCTCGCGGGCGAGGTGCGACTCGAGCGTCTCCTCCAGACTCGTGTGCAGGAGACGCTTCGCTGCCGCCAGCGCCTGTGCCGGCCCGGCCGCGAGCTTGGTCGCCAGCGCGGCCGCGGTGTCCTGGAGCTCGTCGTCGGCCACCACCTGCGTGATGAGGCCCCAGTCGAGCGCCTCGCCCGCGGTGAGGACCCGGTTGGTGAAGGTGAGCTCGATGGCCCGGCGCAGGCCCACCAGGCGCGGGAGGAACCAACTCGACGATCCGTCCGGGGTGAAGCCGATCCCCGTGTAGGCCATCACGAACTTCGCCGACTCGGCGGCGACGACGAGATCGGACGCGCCGACGAAGCCCATGCCGGCACCGGCCGCGCTCCCCTGCACCGCGGCGACGACGGGGGCGTCGCCGCGCACGAGGTTGGTGATCGCGCCGTGGAGGGGACCCAGGGTCTCGCGCAGGTATCGGGGAAGGTCGTCCTCGGCAGAGAAGCCCTTGACGTCGCCGCCGCCGCAGAACAACTTGCCGGCGCCCGTGAGCAGCACGACCCGCGCGGCGGGGTCGGCGGCGATCGCCAGCGTCGCGTCGAACAGGTCCTGCGCCAGCGCCCGGTTGATCCCGTTGGCGGCGTCGGGGCGGTTGAGCGTGAGGTGGGCGACACCGTCGCGCACCTCGAGGTCGATGGTCTCGGAGGCAGCCATGGGGCGAAGACTACGCAGCCCGGGATCGAGCATCTCGAAGCTGGCTGTCACCGGCGCACGCGAACGTCGAGATGCTCGAGCTGTGAAGCTGGACGCCCCGCCCGAGACGGACCCGCACACCGAACGCCCGCCCGGGGGGCACTCCGGGCGGGCTGCTCTCGGTCTCCTCGACCGGCGGAAGGGGCGATCGCCGGCTCGGGGTGTCGGGCTCGAGGACTGCGGTGTCCCTGTGCGGTGGGGATCGCGCCTCGTGCTGGATGAGAACCTACGCCCGGGCGCGGCAGAGCGGCCCCAGGGTCACCCCAAGGTTCGGGAAAGACTCCTGTCAGCTGCTGATCGACGCCAGGACGTCGAGCTTCGCCGCCCGCCGGGCCGGCCAGGCCGCCGCGAGCACGCCGAAGAGCGCGGCCAGGATCACGATCAGCAACAGCTGTGCCGGCGCGATCGAGAACTTGTCGATGCCCTGGTCGGCCAGCGCCTTCACCATCGCCCATGCGAACACCACGCCGATCACGAGACCGAGCACGGTGCCGAGGAGGGCGATGATCACCGATTCCCAGCGCACGCTCGAACGCAGCTGCCGACGCGTCATGCCCACCGCCCGCAACAGCCCGAGCTCGTGGCGCCGCTCGATGATCGACAGTCCGAGCGTGTTGGCGATGCCGAACAGGGCGATGATGATGGCGAAGAACAGCAGCACGTAGACCAGGTTGAGGAACTGGTTGATCTGCGCGGCCTGCGTGGCCTTGTACTCGTCGCGCGTCTGCACCTTCGGCCCGGGGTACTGCGTGCATCACCTTCTTGATCGCGGCGGTGTTCTCGGGCGTGACGCCGCCCTTCGTGCTCACGTACACCTGGAAGTCGAGCTGGTCGGTGAAGTTCTGCTCGTACGCGTCGATGGTGATCACGTAGTTCGTGAAGCCCGACTGCGTGTAGATCGACTCGACCGTGAATTCCTGCTGGCCGGTCTGCGCGAACGTGATCGGGACCTTCTGGCCCAGCTTCCAGCCGTTGTCGCTGGCGGTGCTGTCGAGCACCGCGATGCCGTTCGCGCTCGAGCTCGCTGATCTTGCCCTGCTTCGGCTCGAGGTCGAACAGGGAATCGATCTTGGCCGGGTCGGCGGCGATCACCTGGGTGACCGAACCGTCGATCTTGGCCTGGCCGCTGCGGATGCCCGACGCCGACGTGACCTCCGGGAGCGCAGCCAGTGAACGTTGCGCCTCGAGTGGGATCGAGCCCTGTCCGAAGCCCGGCGACGTGATCACGTAGTCGGCCTTCATCGAGCGGTCGATGGCGGCGTTGACCGACGTGCGGGCCGACGCCGCGAACACGGTGATGAGTCCGACGAGCGCCACGCCGATCATGAGCGCGGCGGCCGTGGCCGACGTGCGCTTCGGATTGCGGATCGCGTTCTCGCGCGCGATCTGGCCCGGTGATGCCCTTCACCTTCTGGATGGGGATGCCGAGCGCGCCGCTGATCGGCGCCGCGATGATGGGCCCGAGCACCGCCACGCCGAGGAACACCACGCCCATGCCGATGCCCACGTAGAGCAGCCCGCTGTTGCCGAACAGACCGAGCAGCAGGAAGGCCACCCCGACCAGGGTGATGAGGATGCCGAACACGGCGCGGCGCGGCGAGGTGCTCGAGTTGTCGATGCTCGAGTCGCGCATGGCCGCGATCGGTGGGATGCGCGCGGCGCGCAACGCCGGCGCGATGGCAGCCACGACGGTGACGATCATGCCGAGCACGTACGACCAGATGAACGCGGCCGCCGGGACCACGATGGAGCTCGCCGGGATGTCGAGGCCCAGCGCCCCGAGCAGCGCTTTGAGCCCGACGGCGAGCCCGATGCCGGCCACGAAGCCGATGGTGGACGCGACCAGGCCGACGAGCACGGCCTCGAACAGCACCGACCCGAGCACCTGACCCTGCGCGGCACCGATCGCGCGCAGGAGCGCGAGCTCACGGCTGCGCTGCGCGACCACGATCGAGAAGGTGTTGAAGATGATGAACGAGCCCACGAGCAGTGCGACGACGCCGAAGATGAGCAGGAAGGTGTTGAAGAAGGAGAGGTTGTCCTTCAGGTTGCTCTGGCTCTCGGCGGTGATGTCCTTGCCGCTGATCACCTCGACGTTCTCGGTGCCCGGCTGGCCCTTCAGCGTGGACTGGATGTTGGAGACCGACCTGGTCCTGCGACACGCCGGATGAGGCCTTCACGTCGATCGAACCGAACTGGCCCTCGGTGCCGAGGAGGCGAGTCGCGGTGTTGGGCGCGAACGCGGCGATGGTCGCGCCCAGCAGGCTGTTCGTGCTGCCGAACTTCACGATGCCGGTGAGCGTGTAGTCGTTGCGCCCGGCCTTGGTGACGATCGGGACCGTGTCGCCGACCTTGTACCCGGCGTCGTCGGCGCTGCCCTTGTCGATGACGACCTCGGTGGGTCCGCGCGGCCCGCGACCGTCGACGACGTGGATCGTGCTCAGTTCGCGGTCGGGCACGAAGCTGAAGCCGAGCGTGGGCGCGCCCTGGCCCTTGCTGCCGAGCGCGTCACCCTGCTTGTCGACGATGACCGCCAGACCCTGCACCTGCCCGTCAGCGGCCGCGACCCCCTTCGGTGTCGCGGATCGTCGGCAGCAGGTCGGCGCTGATGGTCCCCCGGCCCTCGTTGCCGAATCCCTGACCGCTGAATTGCTCCTTGGCCCGCACCACTGCGTCGGTGTGCTGGTAGATGTCGTTGAACAGCCCGTTGAACGTGTTCGAGATGGTCTCGGTGAGCACGAACGTGCCCGACACGAACGCGACTCCGAGCATCACCGCGATCCCGGTGAGCAGGAAGCGGACCTTCTTGGCCCAGATCCCCTTGAGCGTGACCTTCCACATGGAGCTATGCGCCCAGGCTCTTCATCTTGTCGAGGACCGAGTCTGCGTTGGGCGACAGCAACTCGTCGACGATCGCGCCGTCGGCGAGGAACACCACCCGGTCGGCGTAGCCCGCGGCGATCGGATCGTGGGTGACCATCACGATGGTCTGGCCGAGGTCGTCGACGGCCTTGCGCATGAAGGTCAGGATCTCCGCGCCCGAGCGCGAGTCGAGGTTGCCGGTGGGTTCGTCGGCGAAGATGATCGACGGCTTGCTCAGCAGCGCGCGGCCGACGGCGACGCGCTGCTGCTGACCACCGGACAGCTCGGCAGGCCGGTGCGTGAGGCGGTCTTTCAGCCGGACGGTCTCCACGATCGTCTCGAGCCAGGCGGGGTCGGGCTTGTTGCCGGCCAGCGACATCGGCAGGGTCATGTTCTCGAGCGCGTTGAGCGTCGGGATCAGGTTGTACGCCTGGAAGATGAACCCGAGCTTGTCGCGCCGGATGAGCGTGAGCTCCTTCTCGTTGGCGCGGCTGATCTCGACGTCACCGAGGAAGATCTGGCCCGACGTGAGGCGGTCGAGGCCGGCCATGCAGTGCAGCAGCGTCGACTTCCCCGAACCTGAGGGGCCCATGATCGCGGTGAGCCGGCTGGTCTGGAACTGCACGTTGATGGCGTTGAGGGCGCGGACCTCGGCCTCGCCGCTGCCGTAGATCTTCGACGCGTCGATGGCCCGGGCGGCCACGTCGACCGACGCGGGGGTCAGGGTCTCCGTCATCAGGCGCTCTCTCCGTGGGGGACCGGACCGGAAGACTCTAGGACACCTCGTCGGCGACGGCGGGGGTGCTCTCGTCCGACTGCACGACGTCGCCGGGACGGCGTTGCTCGGGTTCGTGGCGTCCGAGCCACACGAACCATGCGACCCCGAACAGGAAGACACCGATCGACACCCACGCGTTCAGCCGCATCCCTGCGATCTCGTGCGCGGGGTCGATGCGCATGTTCTCGAAGAAGAACCGCGCGAAGGTGTACAGCGCGACGTAGAGCGCGAAGGTCTGCCCGAACTTGAGACGCGCGCGGTGCTCGACGAGCAGCAGGATGCCGGCGATCGCGAGGCACGCCAGCGACTCGTACAGGAACGTGGGCTGGAACGTCTTGTAGTTGAGGTAGTCGAGTGGCCGGTGCTCCCTCGCGATCTCGAGCCCCCACGGGAGCGTGGTCGGCTTCCCGAACAGCTCCTGGTTGAAGTAGTTGCCCCACCGGCCGATCGCCTGCGCCAGCACGATGCCGACCGACATGCAGTCCATGACCACGAGCGTCGGGAGCTGGCGGCGGTACGTGATGACGATCACCGCCACCGCGCCACCGATCACCGCGCCCCAGATGCCGAGGCCGCCGCGCCAGATCTGGAACGCGCGCCACGGATCGTCCTCGAAGAGCTGGTAGTCGGTGATCACGTGGTAGACCCGCGCGCCGATCACGCCCCAGATCACGACCCAGAACGCGATGTCGTAGATCCCGTCGCGGGGGTAGCCGCGTCGGCGCCACCGCTGCTCCGCCACGGCGACACCGACGAGCACGCCGACGGCCAGGATGATGCCGTACATGTGGAAGGGCCCGAGGTTCCCGTCGGAAGGGCTGGGGATCGAGCCGAGCAGCATCGGCCGATCATCGTAGGACGACGCTCCGTGAGGTCGCGCTTCAAGAAACTCGTGCCCATCTGCCGATAACCACCGCATGCGCCGCGGTCTGCCCCTCGTCGTGACCAGCCTCGCGGGGACCGCGGTGGCCGCGATCGTGCTGGCCGCGTGCCTCCCCGCCACGCCCGCCCCGCCGCCCACGACGACCCGGCCGGCGACGACCACCACCACCACGGCCGGCGACCACCACGACGACGACGCCGTCGGGCGGTGGCACGTGGGCCCAGAACGGCTCGCTCGGGACCTGCACGGTGTTCCCGGCCGACAACGCGTGGAACCGCGACGTGTCGACCCTCCCCGCCGACACCAACTCCGGCAACTACCTCTCAGCCATCGCCGGCCTCGGCGGCAACCAGAAGTTGCACGCCGACTTCGGCGGTGCGGGCGCGTACGGCATCCCCTACGTCACCGTGCCCGGGAACCAGCCGAAGATCCCGATCGACTTCACCGACTACGGCGACGAGAGCGACCCCGGGCCCGTACCCGATCCCGCTCGACGCGCCGGTGGAGGGCGGGAGTGACGCGCACGTGCTCGCCGTCGACCGCGACCACTGCAAGCTCTACGAGCTGTTCGCCGCGAGCCCGGGCACCGGTCGCTGGTCGGCGGCGTCGGGCGCGGTGTTCGACCTCACGTCGAACGCGCTGCGCCCCGAGGGGTGGACGTCGGCCGACGCCGCCGGGCTCCCGATCTTCCCGGGCCTCGTGCGCTACGACGAGGTGATGAGCGGCCACATCGACCACGCGCTCCGGTTCACGGTGTCGCGCAGCCAGCGCGCGTACCTGCACCCGGCCACGCACTGGGCGTCGTCGTCGACCGATCCGAACCTGCCGCCCATGGGCCTGCGGTTCCGGTTGAAGGCGAGCTTCGACGTGTCGTCGTACACCGGCCAGGCGCGCGTCGTGCTCACCGCGCTGAAGAAGTACGGGATGATCGTCGCCGACAACGGCAGCAACTGGTTCATCACCGGCGCCGCCGACACCCGCTGGAACGACGACCGACCTCAACCAGCTCAAGAACGTGCCCGGCAGCGCGTTCGAGGTCGTGAACACGGGCGAGTCGCTGCACAAGTAGCCCGGGCCTACTGTGCGGGGCGTGTTCTCGAACCGCCCGCAGCCCGACCCCATCGGACCCGGGCAGGAGTCGGCATGGGAGTACCCGCGGCCACCGCGGCTCGAGGCGGTCACCGCGCACCTCGTCGTCGTGCTCGGCGGCGTGACCATCGCCGACACGACGCGCGCGTACCGCGTGCTCGAGACCAGCCACCCGCCGAACTACTACTTCCCGCCCGACGACGTCGACGCCGACGCGCTGGTGGCGAGCACCGGCGGCTCGTTCTGCGAGTGGAAGGGCCGCGCGCACTACTTCTCCGTGCGCGGCGGCGACCGTGTCGAGGAGGACGCGGCGTGGGCCTACGCGACGCCGAGCGACGCCTTCGCGCCGCTGCGCGACCACGTCGCGTTCTACGCGCGACCGCATGGACGCGTGCTTCGTCGACGACGAGCTCGTGACGCCCCAACCCGGAGGCTTCTACGGCGGCTGGATCACGTCGACGGTCGTCGGCCCGTTCAAGGGTGGCCCCGGCTCCCGCGGCTGGTAGCCCGCCTTCCCCGAACATCTCGGGTTCGGGTGTGCCATGCCACATCAAACCCCGAGATGCTCGGGGCGATGGAGGGGCTACTTGACCAGTCTCGACATGCGGCGGTCGGCGAGCACCTTGTCGCCGGTCTGGCAGTGCGGGCAGTAGGTCACCTCGTGGGACTCGTAGCTCACCCGCCGCAGGGTCTCGCCGCACCGGGGACACGGTGATCCGTAGCGTGCGTGCACCTCGAAGTGCTCGCCCAGCTTCGGCTGCGACAACCCACCGGTGCGAGCACGTTCGCGCTCGAGGCCGTCGGCCATGACCTCGCGGACGGCGGTGAGCAACCTCGCCCGTTGCTCGTCGTCGAGCGACTTCAGCGACGCGTACGGCGACAGCTGTGCACGCCACAACGCGTCGTCGGCGTAGCCGCGCCCGACACCCGACACGGTCCGTTGGTCGCGCAGCAACGTGTGCACGCGCCGCCCGTCGACGCCGTGGAGGATGATCTCGGCGAACTCGTCGGAGTCGGGCTCGGGGCCGAGGCGCTCGAGCGGGCCGTCGTCGCCGGGAGCGAGCACCCACCACGCCGCCTTGCGCTCGTGCCCGTACTCGCGCACCAGCACCGCAGGCGCGTCGGCGAAGCGCAGACGCACCACCGAGCCCTTGCCCCGGGTCTTCTTGGGCGGGTCCTCGAGATCGAGCCGCCCGGCCTGCGAGAGGTGGAGCAGGATGCGCCCCGACTCGCCGAAGTCGAGGATGAGGTACTTGGCGCGGCGATCGACCCGTTCGACCGGTCGCCCGATGAACGACTCGGGCGCGGGCACCACCGTCTTCAGCGCGGAGAACCCGAGCGGCTCGACGCCCTCGAGCACCTTGCCGGTGAGGGCGTCGCCGAGGCGTTCGGCCAGCGCCTGCATCTGCGGGAGCTCGGGCACGTCAACCGTCCTGGGTTCCGCGCCTCTGCCACGGGGCGCGTCGCCGCTTGCGGTCGCGCTGGCGTTGCAGCTTGCGGCGCACCTCGTCGCGCCGCGCCTGCAGGTCGCGGTACGTGAGTGAGTCGGTGTCGGAGTCGACCAGGAACGCGGCCTTCATCGCGTCGGGGTCGGGTGCGGCCAGGCTGGCGTCGATCCCGACCTCGCGCAGGATGCGCTCGCCGTGGGTCTCGCGCGAAGTACGTGTAGATCGTCATCATCTGCTGGAGCATGTCGAGGTCGGGAGCGAGGATCGCAGTCGCGCTGTTCAGGAACATGGTGTTCTTCACGAACAGCATGAGCTCCTTCGGAACTCGCGCGCCGTAGCCCAGCAGCTTCTTGGTGACCTCGCGCATCTCGGCCATGAGCGCGTCGGCCGACATCTGCGTGGGGTCCTTCACCGGGCCGTCGAGATCGAGGTCGCGGGCGAGCGCGTCGAGGTCGACGTCGGGCGGGAACGCACCGAGGTCGCGCAACGCGACGAGTTGGCCGCGCTGGTCGCCGGTGGTGCCGAACATGAGCAGGCGCATGAACGCGACGCGCTGCGTCTCCGACAGTCGGCCGGTCATGCCGAAGTCGAACAGCGCAGTGCGGCCGTCGGGCTGCACCACCAGGTTGCCGCCGTGCAGGTCGCCGTGGAAGACGCCGTAGATCATGGCGCCCTCGAGCGAAGCGATGAGGCCCGCCTGCAGCAGCGCGTGGGTGTCGATCCCGGCCGCGTGCATCGACTCGACGTCGTCGAACGCGAAGCCGTCGAGGCGTTCCATCACCAGGACACGCCGGCTCACGAGAGTCGGGTGGGGCCGGGGCACGATGATCCCGCGCTGCTCCGTCTCGGCGAGCACGCGCGCGATGTCGAGCATGTTCTGCGCCTCGAGCCGGAAGTCGAGCTCCTCGATGACCGTCTCCGCGAACAGCTCGACCAGCGCGGGCGGGTTGGCGAGCGCGGCCACGGGGATGCGACCGACCAGCCGGGGTGCGAGCCACGAGAGCGCGGCGATGTCGTCGCGGAAGCGCTGCGCGACGAGCGGCCGCTGCACCTTCACGACGACTTCCTCGCCGGTGCGCAACCGCGCCGCGTGGACCTGGGCGATCGAGGCGGCCGCGATGGGCGTCTCGTCGAACGACGAGAACAGCTCCTCGAGCGAGCCGCCCAGATCGATCTCGACCACGGCGCGCACGTCCGCGAACGGCTCCGGCGGCACCTGGTCGCGCAGCAGCTTGAACTCGTTGACCAGCTCGTCGGGGAAGAGACCCTCGCCCCCGGAGATGATCTGGCCGAGCTTCACGTAGCTCGACCCGAGCCGCTCGAAGGCGAGTCGCAGCCGGCGGGAGATGCCGGCCCGGGACGACGGGCGGCGCCACTCGAACACCAACCACCCGCCGAGTGCGCTCCCGATCTCGACGAGGGTGCGGGCGAGCCGGCCGAGCGGGGGGAGTCGGCCCGATGCGAGGAGGCGGGGCACCTCGCGGCGCGTGCCACGGCGGATGCGGTCGATGTCCCACTGCCAGGGGATGGCGTCGAGATCGAGGACCCAGGGGCCGTGGTCGCTGAACGCACCCCACGCGGTGTCCGGCGAGAAGGAGGCAGCAGGCTCGGCCGACATCGCAGGCACAACGGGCTCGGCGGGGAGGGTCATCGCCGGGACAACGCTACCGGGCGCCCTCGCGCTTCCCTCCAGCGGGCGTGCGGCGAAGACCGATGACCCGATGGAGGACGGGTGACGAGACGGAGGGGCGGGCGATCGAGAGCGCAACGACGAAGGCCCGGCCGAACGGGGTTCGGCCGGGCCTCGTCGTGACCTCCGGACGGCCGCAGCCGCCCGCGCCAGGTCAGTGTTGAACCGTCAGCAGCCGCCGCCCCACGGCGCTGCGCCCTGCTGCGCGTAGAGCGCCTGGGCCATGGCGTCCTGGTCGCCCGGAGCAGCCTGCGCCGGGTCCACCCCGACGAGGTCCGGACGACCGCTTGACGCCGCGATCGAGTTCCAGGTCCCCGCCATGAACTGGTAGGCGCCCGCAGCGCCGGAACCGCCGCTGTTGTAGACGCCGTAGTTGCCGCCACTCTCTCGAGCACGGACACAGCTCAGGAAGTCACCGGGGTAGGTGGACGAGTACACGGCCGAGGTCACCTGTGGGACCCGGGTCGACTGGGCTGCCTCCGCTGCTTGCACGGAGGTGATGTAGTCACCGACGACCTGCGCGCCCAGGGAGTGCAGGTATTCGTCGAGCTGCACGGCCTGAACGTAGGCGTGCACCAGAGTCGCCGTCTTCGCCGCATCGGTCACGGAGTAGTTGGCGGTACTGTCGGAAGCGGCGATCGGCCGCTCCGCATGGAGCTTGTCGAGTCGAGGACCACGTGAGTGCTCGGCATCGGACGGGGCCGCGACGGCAACGCTTGCCGCGATCGCCACGACGACGAGCGGGACTGCAATGAGCAGGATCCGCTTGCGCATGTGGTGCTCCTTTCTTGGGTTGGGCCCCTGACCGCGCGCGCGGAGAGGCAGAGTGCTGATTGGGGGTGGAAGGCCCGGCCCGGGGACTACACGGGTGGAACTCCCACGGGGCAAGCTAGTGGAGCGGTCGCGCGCCCTGGGCATCAGGGGGGCGGACAGAACGTGACGAGACCGTAGCAAACGGTCAGACGTGCTGCTAGTGCCTGATTCGGGCGAACCACCGTCCGTCGGCACGGTCCACCGTCACGCCGATCCCGAACGTGGCGCCCACCGCAGCCGACGTGAGGGTCTCGGTGACCGGACCGGCCGCGACCACCGCGCCCTGGCGCAGCAGGAGGGCGTGGGTGACGCCGGGCGGGATCTCCTCGAGGTGGTGGGTGACCATCACGAGGGGCCGACCGCGACCCGTCAGCCCCGTGCGGGCGATGTCGTCGAGCACCTCGACCATGGCCTCCCGACCACCGAGGTCGAGTCCCGCGCACGGCTCGTCGAAGAGCAGCAGATCGGGGTCGGCCATGAGCACGCGCGCCACGAGCACCCGCTTGCGCTCCCCCTCCGACAACGTCGAGAGCTCCTGCGCGCCGTGCCCGCCGCAGCCGACGACGTCGAGCAGCGCGTCGGCGCGCGAGTGCTCGGCATCGTCGTACGTCGACCACCACGTCTCGAGCGACGCGTCGGCGCCGGTGAGCACGGCGTCGTGCGCGCTGAGCGACGGTCGGAGCTGTTGGAGCAGCGCACTGCTCGCGAGGCCGACGCGTCGACGCGCGCGACGGACGTCGACCGCGCCGTACCGAGCGCCCAGCACCGTCACCGTCCCGCGTGACGGTCCGCGCGCGAAGGAGAGGAGGCGCAGGATCGACGTCTTGCCCGAGCCGTTCGGGCCGAGCACGCCCAGCGCTCGTCGGGCTGCGCGGTCCAGTCGAGGTCGTGCAGCACGACCGTGCCCTGCTCGACGAGGTGCACGCCCGCCAACTCGAAGGCAGTCGCGAACGAGGGTGTGGCCGTCACCCCTGGATCATGCCCGGTCGGCGCGACCGACTCGGGGCGGTGCCGCCGGAGCCAGGACGCACGGGGAGGGTGGGGTACCGTCGAGGTGGTGGCTGACGTCGACGCGGTCGTGATCGGGGCGGGGCCCAACGGCCTGGTGGCGGCCAACCTGCTCGGCGACGCCGGTTGGCGCGTGCTCGTGCTCGAGGCGCAGCCCGAGCCCGGCGGTGCGGTCCGCAGCGCCGAGCTCACCCATCCCGGGTTCGTGCACGACCTGTGCAGCGCCTTCTATCCCCTCGGGTTGGCGTCGCCCGTCATGCGCAGCCTCGACCTCCCCGCCCACGGCTTGCGGTGGCGTCACGCTCCCCTCGTGCTGGCGCACCCCACGCACGACGGCCGGTGCGCGGCGCTGTCGACCGACGTCGACGTGACCGCGGCGTCGGTCGACGCGTACGCGCCGGGCGACGGCGACGCCTGGCGGGAGTTCGACGCCGGCTTCCGTGCGGTGAGCGGGCCCGCTGCTCGACGCGATGACGTCGCCCATCCCGCCGGTGAAGGGCGCCACCCGGCTGGCGGCGAAGTTCGGACCGCGCGGCCTGCTCGAGTTCACCCGCCTGGCCCTGCTCTCGGTGCGGCGCATGAGCCAGGAGCAGTTCGACGGCGAGGGCGCGGCGCTGTTGCTGACCGGCAACACGATGCACGCCGACCTCGGGCCCGACGTCCCGCCCGGCGGCTTCCTCGGCTGGATGCTCACCGGTCTCGGTCAGGAGTTCGGCTTCCCCGTGCCCGAAGGCGGCGCGGGCCAGCTCACCGCCGCGCTCGTCGATCGGCTCACGGCGAGGGGCGGGGTCGTGCGCTGCAACGCGCCGGTGACCCGCATCGAGGTGCGCAACCGGCGGGCGGTCGGGGTCGTGCTCGCCGACGGCGAGACCATCGGCGCGCCGCGAGGGGTGCTGGCCGACGTGGGTGCGCCCGCGCTCTACCGCGACCTCGTGGGCGAGGAGCATCTCCCCGCGCAGGTGGTGGCCGACCTCGAGCGGTTCCAGTACGACCCCGCCACGTTCAAGGTCGACTGGGCGCTGTCGGGACCGATCCCGTGGCGCACCGAAGCTGCGACCCGGGCCGGGACCGTCCACGTGTGCGACGGCATGGACGGCTTCACCCAGGTCGCAGCCGACCTCGCGCAGGACCGGATCCCGGCGCGACCGTTCGTGCTCGTCGGCCAGATGAACAAGGCCGACCCCACCCGGTCGCCGGCGGGCACCGAGACGGTGTGGGCGTACACCCACGTGCCCCTGAAGGTGCGAGCCGACGCCGGCGGCGACCTCACCGGCAAGTGGGACGCCGCCGAGGTGGAGGCGTTCGCCGACCGGGTCGAGGCCGAGATCGAAGGACACGCGCCCGGCTTCCGGGGACTCGTCACGGGCCGCCACGTGCTCAGCCCGCCCGCGCTGGAAGCAGGCAACGCCAACCTCGCCGGCGGCGCGCTCGGCGGTGGCACCACCGCGCTGTCGCAGCAAGCGGTGTTCCGCCCGGTGCCGGGCCTCGGACGGGCCGAGACCCCGGTGCGCGGCTTGTTCCTGGCGTCGGCATCGGCCCATCCCGGTGGCGGCGTCCACGGCGCGTGCGGCTCCAACGCCGCGCGGGCGGCCCTCGCGGCCGACCGGATTCGACGCCTGTCCTCCCTCGCTCGCGTCGGCTCGCTCCGTCCGGACAGCGCGCAGACGCGCCTCAGATTGACGCCAGGTCCCTGAGCGCGCGGCGGACGACGGCCAGCGCGGCGAGGTCGGCAGCCTCGGCCCGCTCCACGTCGTGCACCAGCTCCCGGTAGCGGCCGACGGCGCCATCGTGCTGGGCCAGCCAGGTGTCGACGCGGGTCTCGGGGGCGGCGGCCGGTTCGGTCTCGGTGAGCACGGCCGCGGTGAGCGCGTACTGGGACTCGTAGAAGTCGTCGCGCAGCGCAGCGCGCGCCTCGGTCTGCCAACGGTCGGCGCGCGGCAGCGCGGCGATGTGGTCGCGCAGGCGGTCGAGGCCGAGACGGTCGTCGAGCAGGAACTGCACGCGGGCGACGGTCGTGGCCTCGACGCCGTGTTCGAGCGCGAGCGCAACCGCCGGGAGCGCAACCAGCGCGGCGTCGCTGGCCGCGACCATCCGGGCGAGCTCGGGCGCGACGCCGGCTTCGGTGAGGCGGGTCGCAGTGGCGGCGGCGGCGTCGGCCACCGACCCCACCAGGAGCTCGGGGAGCACCGCGGTGACGGCCTGCACCCCGGGGCCGGAAGCGTGCGACGGTCGGTCCGAGCGCGAGGGACTCCGTGTGCCGCACCAGCCAGCGGGCCGATCGCTCGACCAACCTCCGCACGAGGAGGAACATCTCGTCCTGCACCGAAGCGGGGACGACCAGGTCGAGCGCGTCGATCGCGGCCCAGGTGTCGGCGATGCCGAACACGTCGCGCGCGATGACGTGCGCGCGCGCCAGCACCGGCAGTGAGAGTCCCGTCTCGTCGCACAAACGCGACAGGAAGCTGATCCCGGCACGGTTCACCACCGCGTTGGCGACGACCGTGGCGACGATCTCGCGGCGGAGCGGATGCGACGCGAGCGCGCCGTCGAACCCCGTGCGGAGTGACGGTGGGAAGTACGCCACGAAGTCGGCGTGCAGGTACGGATCGTCGGGCACGTCGGACGCGACCAGCGCACGCTGCAGCTCGAGCTTGGTGTATGCGAGCAGGACCGCGAGCTCGGGGGACGTGAGCCCGATGCCCGCAGCGTGACGTTCTTGCAGCACCTTCGCGTTCGGCAGGGCCTCCAGTGATCGGTCGAGGCCAGCGGTCTGTTCGAGTCGTTCCATCTGGCGAGCGTGCACGCCGACCAGCTCGGGGGCTTCGACCGCGGCGATCTCGAGCGCATTGGCCTGCGCCTCGTTGTCGGCCAGCACGAGGTCGGCGACCGCGTCGGTCATCGCGACGAGCAGCGGGTTCGCGCGCGTCGCCGGCGAGCACGCCGGTGGCGATGGCGCGCTGCAGGAGGATCTTGATGTTCACCTCGTGGTCGGACGCGTCGACGCCGGCCGAGTTGTCGATGGCGTCGGTGTTGATGCGCCCGCCCGCGAGCGCGTACTCGACCCGCGCTCGTTGCGTGAACCCGAGGTTGCCGCCCTCCCCGACGACCCGGCAGCGCAACTCGATCCCGTCGACGCGCACCGCGTCGTTGCTGCGGTCACCCACGTCGACGTTCGCCTCGGTCGACGCCTTGACGAAGGTGCCGATGCCGCCGTTCCACAGCAGGTCGACGGGTGCTCGCAGGATCGCGCTCACCAGCTCGTCGGGAGTCAGCGGACAGCACGTCGCCTCCGACCCCGAGCACGCGACGCGCCGCGTCGGACAGGTCGACCGACTTGGCGGTGCGCGGGTACACCGCCCCTCCCGGTGACAGCACCGCGGGGTCGTAGTCGGCCCACGACGACGTGGGCAGCTCGAACAGCCGGGCGCGTTCCGCGAACGACGCCGCCGGATCGGGGTCGGGGTCGACGAAGACGTGACGGTGGTCGAACGCGGCCACGAGCTGCACGTGCGGCGAACGCAGCATGCCGTTGCCGAAGACGTCGCCCGACATGTCTCCGATTCCCACGACAGTGAGGCGCTCGGTGTCGGCATCGACATCCACGGCACGGAAGTGCGCCTTCACCGACAGCCACGCGCCGCGCGACGTGATGCCCATCTCCTTGTGGTCGAACCCGGCCGAGCCGCCCGACGCGAACGCGTCTCCGAGCCAGTAGCCGTACTCTGCCGCGAGCGCGTTGGCGACGTCGGAGAACGCACCGGTCCCCTTGTCGGCGGCGACGACGAGGTAGGTGTCGTCGGCATCACGCCGCACGACACCGGGCGGCGGCACGACGCCGCTGCCTGCTTCGCTCTCGGCACCGCCCTCGTCGAGCCGGTTGTCGGTGAGCTCGAGGAGGCCACGGATGAACGTCTCGTAGGCGGCCTTCGAGTCGCCGCGCTTCACGTAGAAGCCACCCTTCGCGCCCACCGGCACGATCACGGCGTTCTTCACCGTCTGCGCCTTCATCAGCCCGAGCACCTCGGTGCGGAAGTCCTCGCGCCGATCCGACCAGCGGATGCCGCCCCGGGCGATGTCACCCGCCCGCAGGTGGACACCCTCGACCGACGGCGACGCCACCCAGATCTCGTGCTGCGGCTTCGGGCGAGGCAGGAATTCGAGCGCGGTCGGATCGAACTTGCAGGCGAGGTGCGCCTCACCGCGGTACGCGTTGGTGCGGACCGTCGCGCCCACCACCTGCCACAGCGCGCGCAGGATGCGGTCGGCGTCGAGGCTGGCGACCGCATCGATGGCACGACCGAGCTCGGCGTCGAGGCTCGCCTCGAGCGACTCGGAGCCGGGATCGAGCCGAGGCCGGCCAGGATCGAGGCGGGCGTGGAAGCGCGCCACGATCAACCTCACCACCTCGGCGTTGTCGTGCAACGTGTCGGCGAGGTACGCGTCGGTGAAGCGCACGCCGGCTTGGCGCAGGTACTGACAGAGCGCGCGCACGATCACCACGTCGCGCACCTCGAGCCCCGCATGCAGCACGAGGCGGTTGAGGCCGTCGTTCTCGACCGTGCCCGCCCACACCCCGAGGAACACGTCGGCCACGCGCGTCTGGGTGGCCGGATCGGCGAGCGGATCACCCGCCGCGGCCACGACGCCGAACGAGTAGATGCCGCGCGGGCCGTCGGGCGCGGCGATCTCGTACGGGTGCTCGTCGACGACCGTGACCCCGAGGTGCTCCAGCAGCGGCATCACGTCGGAGAGCACCAGGGGGCCGCCGGCCCGATAGAGCTTGATGTGCGCCACCGCTTCGCCGTTGGGCGGCTCGAGTCGCAGTTGGAGATCACCGGCGGGATCGAGGTGCTCGAGCACGGCGACGTCGCGCACCGCGTCGGCCGCTGCCACCTCGTCCTCGTACGCGGGCGGGAATGCGTGGCGCCAGGCCCGGTGGCGCTCGACGCCGAGCTCCTCACCGAGGGCGTCGACGAACGCGTCGTGCAGGTCGTCCGCCCACTCGCGCGCGAGCGCGGCCAGTTGCGTCTCGAGCGCGAGCGCGTCGACCTCGGGCGCGCCGGTGGGGGTGCTGACGACGACGTGCAGGCGAGCCATCACCTCTTCGGTGACGAGCACCGTGAAGTCGGCGGTGTCGCCGCCGTACGCGGCACACAACGCGTCGACCACCTGGCGGCGCACCGGAGTCGTGTAGCGATCGCGGGGGAGGTACACCAGGCACGACACGAAGCACCCGACGCGGTCACGGCTCACGAACAGCCGCACCCGGCGCCGCAACCCCATCGCGGTGATCGCCAGCGCGAGCGTCGCGAGCTCGTCGGTCGCGAGCCGGAACAGCTCGTCGCGGGGATAGGTCGCGAGCACGTGCGTCAGCGCGCGGCCGTCGTGGCTGTCGGCGCGAGTACTCCGACCCGGCGAGCACCTCCGCGACCTTGTGACGCACGACCGGGATGTGCTCGACGCTGTCGCTGAACACGTTGGCGGTGTACAGGCCGAGCAGGCGGAGCTCGCGGCTCGTCGTGCCATCGGCGTGCAGCACGCGCACGGTCACCGAGTCGAGGGGCACATCACGGTGCACCGTGGAGCGAGCCCGCGCCCGGTGAGCGTCAGGAGCCCGGTGGGTGAAGGATCGGCCTCGTCGAGATCGAACAGCGCCCGGCGGCGCGCCACGCCGAGCTCCGAGCCCGCAATCGGGGCGCCAGCTCGCGTCGACGCGGATCGCGCCCACGAACGTGTAGTGGTCGTCGGCCAACCAGTCGAGGTACGTCGCGACCTCGGCCGTCTCCTGCGGGGTGACGCCGTCGGGCGGTGACGTGCGCAATCCGTTCGCGAAGTCGGTGACCGCGGCGCGCAGCGCGCGCCAGTCGGCCACCGCCGCGAACACGTCGTCGACGACGCTCTCGACCTCGGCGCGCAGCGCCTCGAGCACCGCGCGATCGGTCTCGCGATCGACCTCGAGGTGCAGGTGTGACGTGTGGCCCACCCCGACGTCGGGCTCCTCGACCTCGAGCAACGGGTGGAACAGGAGGTGGATGTCGTAGCCGCGCCGAGCGAGCGCGGAGCTCACGCTGTCGACGAGGAACGGGGCGTCGTCGCTCACCACTTCGACCACGGTGTGGGGTGACTCCCACCCGTCGACCTCGCGGCTGGGGTTGCCCACCTTCACGATGCGCCCGGCCGGGCCCCGCTCGCGGCCGAGCGCGAGCAGCCCGGCGACGGCGTGGGCGGCGTCGCCGGCGGTCAGCGACGCACGGTCGTGAGGTTCCCGCGCCTCGAGGTACTCGTGGACGAGCGCGTCGAGTCCGCCGTCGTGTTGCACGCCGCCACGTTAGGGAGCGCCGAGCCCGTGGGCCGACGGGCCCGACAGGGTGGTCCGCCACTCGTGCACCCGCGCGCGGCATGCTCTCGGCCCACCCCATCCCCGCCGCGATCCCAGCCGCGCCAACCGTGATCGAGAGCAGTGCCCGTGGACGTCGTCGACCTGACCCCCGAGACCATGGAGTGCATGCGGTGCCACCGCGAGGAGCCGATGCGCTTCTACGGGTTGTGCCAGGAGTGCCGGGCGGCCCTGCGCACCAAGTTCGACCGCGGCGCCCGCGACATCGAGGTGGCCGCGTACGAGCCCAAGATGAACGTCACTCCCAATGCCGTGGCGCTGAAAGACGACTGAACCGCACGATCTGCTCGAATCGGACAGATCACGGTGGCGGTGGGGCCGAGCGGGAGCACCTCGCCGCGGTCCCTGATCGACGAGGACCGTACCGACGCCGACCTCGATCACACGCACCGCAGCGTGCGGCACACCCACGAACCCGCCGCCGCCGACGGCGCTCGACCCGCAGGCTCCCACTCCTAGGGAGCCGTCGCACCCCGCACGGCCGCGGCCGATCGCGGCACACGACGATCCGCGATCACGCGGAACATGGCGAGGAAGCCGATCAGCGCGACCGAGAGCAGACCGAACCACTGCATGATGGCGTCGGTCGCGTCGGAACCCGGCTTCGACCGCGTGCACGGTCGTCCCCGCGAACACCGCGAAGCTCGTGAGGTGCACCACCCGCCAGAGACGGCGGGGCAGCTTGCGCATCATCAGTGAGGTCACTTCGACCGCGACGAGCAGATAGAGCGCGACGATCCCCCACGCGACCGCACCGGGCTTCCACGGCGACGCCATCGGCACCAGCAGATCGGTGGGACCGAACCCGATGTAGGGGTCCAGCACGAGCGCGCCCAGGTGCACGGCGACGAACACCACCGACGCGCCGCCGAGGAATCGGTGGACGTCGAGCACCCAGGCGGCTTCGGCCTCCGTACCAGACGGCTCGCGAGGGCGAGCCCCCACAGCACCGACGCGGTGACCAGTCCCCAGGCGACGATGCCACTGGCACGCGCGGTGTACCACCAGAGGTGCGAGCCCATCGCGCTCAGCTGCCCCCGGTGCCGGTGGTCGGTGCCGGGGGCGCCGTCGGCGGCGGAGTCGGCGCCGGCGCCGGTGCCGGTGCCGCGGCGCGACGGGCGCGGGCGTGGCCGCGACCGGAGCGCCGCCCGACGGGTCGCTCGCGGCCGGGTCCGCGTAGGCCACCGGAGCGGAACCACCCCCTCCACCCGGGTCGGCGCCGGCCGCGACCTCGCCCGTGGGCGCATCCGACGTGGCCGCGGCCGCGGGGTCGTCGACGGTCCCCACCGGCGGATCGGTGACGTACACCACCACCTGGCGCGGTGGGGCGGTGCTCGGCGGCGAGGCCGCGACCGTCGTCGCCGACTGCGCTTCCTGGCCGCGTATCGCCAGCAACGACACGATGGTGAACATCGACGTGGCGCTCAACGCCGCGATCGCGACCCGAGCCAGCGGTGCCGGGCGCCGCCGCGCCGGTCGGTCAGTCATCGGTCTCGGGCCGCTCGGTTTCGGGCGCCTCGTGCTCCGGCGACTCGGGCGCCTCGTGCTCCGCCGATTCGGGCTGCTCGACCTCGGGATGGTCGGGCTCGCCTCCCAGCGCAGGCTCGGTCGGGCCGGTCACGGCCTCGGTCGGGCCAGCGGCGGTCGGCGCCGACGCACTCGCCTGCGTGCCGCCCGCGGCGAGCGCCTGCGGCGAGGCAGCCACGGCGCCGCCGCCCGCCGTCGACCCCGAACCGTTCGGATGCACGGTCGTGTCCGACGGACGGCTCGCCGGCCGTCCGGGCACGTGCACGATGCGCGTCTCGGTGGCCGGGGCATCGGCTGCGGCCGCGGGCTGGGGCTCGGCGTGACCGAAGCCGAGCACGCCCGTCGTGGCGCCGAGGGCGGTTGCCCCCGCGAGGGCCGAGATCGTGACCGCGCCCGCGACCACGAACGCCTTGCGTCGTTCCATCGGATTCGCCTTTCGTGGGTGCACGACCCGTGATCGGGCCGCGAGTGGGGTGCCCCACCCTCACCCACTGCATCGGCACGACGGGCGATCCGTCACACCCGAATTCCGCCGGATCCGCGAACTTTTGCCTTTCGCCGGACCGGGGCGGCGGCGCCCTCAGCCGTCCGGCGTCTCCGCATGATCGTCACCGGGCTCCGTGGTGACGGTGCCCGAAGGCGGTCGGTCCTCCGGCTCGACACCGGGCGCCGGCACGACGGCGGTGGGGCCGCCGCCGATCGCCGGTGCTTCCGGCTCCAGTGCTCCCGGCACCGACGGATCGCTGGTGGGTGCAGTCGTGGTGCTGGCCCCGGGTCGGGACGCGCCCGCGGTGTCACCGATCTCCGCGGGCCGGAGCCGGGCGTCGGCTCGGGCCAACAGCGCCTGGGCCTCGGGCTCGACCGCGGCACGATCGCCGGCGCCGAGTCCGCGCAGCGCCGCCACCAGCGCGTCGCGCGCCGCGACGACCCGCGCATCGTCGGGCTGTGCGAGTGCGAGCCGCAGGTGCGCCATGGCGGTTCGGGTGTCGGCGACCGCGGTCGAGTCGACCGGGAGGCCGAGCGCCCGAGCCGGCGCGCGCAACTCGTTCGGCACCGACGACCCCGTCGCCAGCGCGACGAGACCACCACCCACGACCACGAGCGCGACGATGGCCGCGGCGATCGCCAGCGCGTCGCGCAGCGGACGACGATCCGACTGAGGGCGCGCCACGAACTGGAGGACGTGCTCGTCTCGCGTGCCGGCGGCGAGCGCCCGCACCTCGGCGACCTCGTCTGGATCAGGCGCCAGCGCACCCGGAGCGAGCGCGGCGGCGAGCGCGTCGAGCAGCCCGGCGTCGTCGTGGCCAGTCATCGGCCCCGCTCCAGCTCGCGTCGCAGCCGTTCCAGTGCTCTCGACTGCGCCATCCTGATCGCCCCTGGTCGTTTGCCCAACACCTCGCCCACTTCCTCCGCGGTCAGTCCCGCGACCACCCGCAGCTCGAGCAGCTCACGATCGTCAGCGTTCAGCCGCCCGAACGCGGCGCGCACCTCGTGCGCGTCCTCGTTGTCGAGTGCGTGTTCGAGGGGACCGGCGTGCCGGGGCTCACTGCGCTCGCGGCGTGCGGCATCGCGCCCACGCGCCCGGTGCGCGTCGAGCACCACGTGCCGCAGGATCCCGTACAGCCACGCATCGAAGCCTCCGCCTCGCCATTCGAAGCGGTCGATCTTCGCGATCGCCCGCGCCATCGTCTCCGCCACTGCGTCCCGGGCGCGCTCGCGGTCCAACCGCCGTGAGGCGTACGCGAGCAGCCCGGGATAGACCCGCCGGTACAACGCCTCCCATGCGTCCGGATCCGCGCGGCCGGCCCGGGCCACGAGCTCCTCGAGCTGATCCTGGGTCATCACCTGCCCGGTCTGTCGTCCGAGACCGGCCGGTGTCACACCGTCGGCCGAGAAAATCCTCAGACGCCGTAGCCCCCGTCGACGTCGAGGTACTGGCCCGTGATGTACCCCGCCCGCGGCGAAGCGAGGAAGCACACGGCTTCGGCGAGGTCGATCGCAGTGCCGAACGTGCGCATGGGGATGTTGGCGCGGGCCGCTTCGAGCGCGGCGTCGTCGAGATCACCCGACTCCCGGAGGCGCACGGCCATGCCGTCGGTGAGCATGCCGGGGCCCACGCAATTGGCCCGCACGCCGAAACGGCCCTCTTCCACGGCCAGCGCCCGCACCAACGCTTCGATCGTGCCCTTCGGTCCCACCGACAGCGCGTCGCGTGCGGGATGACGCCGAGCGCCTGCGCTGGTGACCGCGACGATGCTGCCGTGCGCAGCGCGCAGGTGCGGGAGCGCCGGGTGCACGACGTCGTAGAAGCCCATCACCTCCTCCTCGAGGTGCTCGCGGAACGCGGCTGGCTCGACCCGGCTGACGTGGACCTGGTGCACCAGGGGACCCGACGCGTGCACCAGCGTGTGCACGCCGCCGAACTGCGCTGCGATCCCGTCGACTGCAGCAGCCGTCGCCACCGCGTCGAGCAGGTCGACGCGAACCGTCGCCGCGCGTCGGCCGAACGCCTCCACCTCGGCCGCCACCGCTCGAGCGGCAGCTTCGTTGGTGCGGTAGACCACCGCGACGTCGCTGCCGCGCTCACCGAGCAGGCGACACACCGCCGCGCCCAATCCGCCGCTGCCGCCGGTGACCACGGCGACGCCCACCGAACCCTCGAAGTCGTCGATCAGGTCGGTGTTCACTCGTACACCGCGTCGTCGCGGTCGCGTCTGCCGCGCCGGCCGTCTCGCTCGGGCGGGATCACGAGTTGCTGCTCGGGGGGCACGACGTGGGTCCACTCGCGCACCGCGATCCGCCGCGCGATGCGCCACTCGCCGTCGCGTCGGGCGAAGTGGTCGACGTAGCGGAAGCCGGTGGTGAAGTTGCGACGCGTGTCGTCCGGCGGATCGCCCCAGTGGTACGCGACGCCATAGGTCTCGCAGTGCGCGGTGTCGCCGTCGATCTCGATGAGTTGGTTGGCCACGACGTGCATCGTGCCCGTGAATCGCGTGAGGATGCCAGCCACCCAGTCGACGTACTCGTCGCGCGTCCCGGTGAACGTGCCGTGTTCGTCGGTGGCGTCGGGGTGGTAGCAGTCGCGCACGAGCTGGAGATCGAGCCGGTCGATGCCACGGCAGTAGCGCAGCACCACGTCGGCGATCGTCCGGCGGTCGACCAGTCGTTCGATGTCGTCAGCCACAGGACACCGGGACGCGCGTCGGACCCTGCACGTTTCCCGAGTGGAGGAACTCGATCGCGTCCTCGTCGACGACGTACCGCGGGTGGCGGGCGAGGAACTCCTGGAGCGCGACACGCGCCTCCATCCGCGCCACTGCCGCGCCGAGGCACACGTGCGCGCCGTGCCCGAACGCGAGGATGCGCGGGTTCGGGCGCGAGATGTCGAACTCGTCGGGGCGGTCGAACTCGCGTGGGTCGCGGTTGCCCGAACCCAGCAGGAGCAGCACCTTCGCGCCCCGGGGCATCTCGACGTCGTGCAACGTCACCGGGCGGGTGGTGGTGCGGGCCATGTACTGCGTCGGGCTGGTGAAGCGCAGGAGCTCCTCGATGGCGCCGACCATGCGGTCGGGCTCCCTGAGCACGGCATCGCGCTGGTCGGGGTGGCTGGCGAACAGTCGGATGCCGTTGGCGATCAGCTTCGACGTGGTCTCGTGCCCGCCGGTGATCAGCAGCAGGCAGAAGCCGATGACCTGCTGATCGCTGAGGGGTGCTCCGTCGATCTCGGCCTCCACGAGTGTCGTGAGGATGTCCTCGGCCGGGTGCTCGCGGCGTGCTGCAGCCAACTCGTGCGCCAGCACCGCGAGCTGCATCGCCCCCTCGGCCGCGGCGGGCGGCGGCTCCGGGGTCCCCGGGTCCCGGGTGAGCAGGTCGTCGGTCCACTGTCGCGCGTCGTCATGACGGTCGGCGGGGATGCCGAGCATCGTGCCGACGACGGTGGTGGGCAGCAACGCGGTGAACTCGCGCACCACGTCGAACTCGTCGCGTCCGTCGAGCCGGTCGAGCAGCGCGCTCGTCCACTCGCGCACGCGCGGCTCGAGCTCGGCGATGCGGCGCGGCGTGAAGCGGCGGGCGATGAGCTTGCGCATCTGGGTGTGGTCAGGCGGGTCGAGCTCGATCATCGACGTGATCGCTGCGTCGGTGTGCTCGATCGCGACGCCACCGGTCGACGTGTAGGTGGCGGGATCGTGCAATCCGGCGAGCACGTCGTCGAAGCGCGACAGCGCCCAGAAGTCCATGCGCTCGTTGTGGTACACGGGCGCGTCGTCGCGCAACCAGCGGTACGTGGGACAGGGGTCGCGGTGGAATCCGTAGTCGAACGGGTCGAACTCCACTGCTCCCCCTCTTCACCTTCTCGGGTCAGACCCGCTCGGCCGCGATCCGCGCGAGGTCGGCGAGCTGCTTCGTGTCGTCGTAGAAGTGGATGGGCAGTGGGTCGGTGATCACGAACCCGCCCTGCACCCCCACCAGCACATCGCCCTGCAGGATGTCGACCACGTGGACCTTCTCCGCGGAGAGCGCGTTGGGCACGCCGTCGACCGGCACGTACCGCGACGTCTTCCGCAACCCGGTGTACGCCGCCTCGGCCCCGGTGGTCAACAGGTGCACCGTGACCGTGCCCGCGGGTCGATCCCCGTCGGCCCCGACCCCGAACTCGCACTGCGCGCTCACCGGCGTGCTGAGACCGTGCCTGCCGCTGCCGACCGTGCCGCCGAACGCGTGTTGGATCTCCGACTTCTTCAGCACCTTGCACGGGTTGGTGGTCGCCGCACCCGCGGGCATCGCGCCGACCGCGACCGTGGCGACGCAGAGGGCGCACCCGGCGAGACCTGCGAGCACTCCGGTTCGACGGCCGATCGACCTGGTCATCGGATGCCCCCTCGTCCTGGCCCGGCCCCCGGCCCGTCGGCAAATCTAACCGGCCCCCAGGCCGCACCGGTCCACGAGTCGAAGATGCCCGATGCGCGCCGCTCAGGTTGCCGACGACGCCGGGGTCAGCGCAGCGAGCACCGAGTCCTCGAGGCCGCGCACGAGCTCCGGGTCGCGGACCTGCGTCCCGTCGGACGCGGTGACGTAGAAGGTGTCGACGACCTCGTGGCCGAGCGTCGACACGTATGCCTGTTGCACACGCACCTGGCACGCGGCGATGGCAGCGGTGATGCCCGCGAGCACACCGATCCCGTCTGCAGCTCGCACCTCGACGATCGTGGCTTCGGCGGTGGTGCCGTTGTCGACGAGGACTCGCGGATCGGCCGGACGGGCGGCGGTGCGTCGCGAGAACGCGGCGTATCGGGCGCGGCGTGCCGCGAGCTCCTCGAGGATCGGTGCGGCATCGACCAGCGCGGCACGCAGGTCGTCGCCGAACTTCTCCCAGTCGGGTTCTCGCCCCCGTTCCGGTTCGAGCTCGAACTCGCCGACCGCGACGCCGTCGACGGTCAGGGTCCGGGCGCGGCGCACGCTCTGCGCGTGGACGCCGAGCACCGCCACCTCGATCGCCAGGAGCCCCAACGAGTCGGGCGCGACCAGCGTGACGCCGCCCGTGCGTGGCTCCACGGTCACCACGCCGTCGGAGGTGTCGAGGTGCCGAGCAGGCACGAGGGGTTCCTCCTCCCCGGTCGCATGGCCCCCGCGTCGGCGCAGCTCGGCACGAACCCGTTCGACGAGTCGGTCGACGAGCCCTGCTTTCCAGTCGCTCCATGCCGTCGGTCCGGTGGCGATCGAGTCGGCCACCGTGAGCACAGCCAGCAGGTCGAGCGTCCCTTCCGTCGCGGCCGCATCGGCGACGGCGGCGATGGTGGCCGGATCGTCGAGGTCGCGCCCGGTCGCGAAGCTCGGGAGCAGCAGGTGGTGACGCACGAGGTCGACCAACACGGCGACGTCGTCGGTCGGGAACCCCATGCGCACGGCGACGGTGTGCGCCAGCGCGATCCCGTTGTCGGTGTGGTCGCCCGGTTCGCCTTTCCCCAGGTCGTGCAGCAGTGCGCCGACGAGCAGCAGATCGGGTCGGCGAACCGACCGGACGAGGTCGTCGGCGCGTGCCACGGCTTCGAGGAGGTGTCGGTCGACGGTGAAGCGGTGGAACGCATTGCGCTGCGACTTGCAGCGCACACGATCCCACTCGGGTAGGAAGCGGACGAAGAGGCCGCGCTCGTCGAGCAGCTCCACGAGCGGCACCATCGCGTCGCCACCGCCGAGCAACGCCACGAACGCGTCACGTGTGTCGTCGCTCCACGGTGCACCGACTGCGCCCACCTCGGCATCGAAGCGATGGAGGGTCGGTCGCGCGATCGACACGCCCAGATGCGCCGCGTCGGCGGCGGCGCGCAACACGAGCGCCGGGTCGGTCGCGGGAGACGCGTCGGCGAGCACGGCCACCTCGCCGTCGCGGAGCACCAGCCCCGGCGACAGCGGCACATCACGACCCGAGGCCGAGCGGCGGCGAGGGCCTTGCAACCACGCCCGCACCGAACGCCATGCGTCGTCCGACTGCGTCGCGATGCTGCGCGCCGCCGTGCTCACCCGCATCATGAGCTCGTCGGCGTCCACCAGGCCGAGCCGCTCCGCAACTTCGTCCTGGTGTTCGAGCACCAAGCGGTCGGTGTGTCCCGCCACCCGTTGGAGCCCCACACGCGCATCGAACAACGCCGCCACCGCGGCCGCGAACCGCTCACCGGTCGTGACGACGCCCGTGACGGTCACGAGCGCGCGCACGATGGTTATGTCCCGGCTCCCGCCTCGTCCCTCCTTCAAGTCGGGTTCGAGCGCGTGCGCGACGTCGCCCGCGCCCTGGTGACGCTGCTGCACCAGCTCATCGAGCGCGCCCAGTCGAGCGCGGGCCCGATCGCGCCACTCGTCGGCGATGCGGCGCACGAGCGTGTCGCCCAGCGCCCGGTCGCCGGCGACGACCCGTGCGTCCAGCAGTCCCATCGCCGCTTTCAGATCGTCATCCGCGATGGCACGTGCCTGGTTCGGCGTGCGGACGCTGTGGTCGAGCTTGAACCCGGCGTCCCAGATCGGATACCAGACCCGCTCGGCGATCGTCCCGGCGTCACGACCACGACGCGAATCGTGGATCATCATGACGTCGAGGTCGCTCGCCGGGCAGAGCTCGCGCCGACCGTACGCACCGACGCCCAGCAGGGCGACGCCGGTCTCGTCACCGAGGATGCCGACCAACCACTCGTCGACCACGTCGGAGGACGCCACGCCGAAGGCGAGGCCACGCAGGTCGGCATCGGCGACGAGCCTGCTCCACTCGGGCAGTGCTTCAGATTGCTTCGTCGCCCACCTCACCTGTGCGGATGCGGACCGCCACGTCGACCGACTGGATCCACAGCTTGCCGTCGCCGATCTTCCCGGTGCGCGCGTGCTCGACGATGGTGTTGGCGACCTGTTCGGCCCTGCCGTCGGCGATCAGCACCTCGATGCGGACCTTGGGCAGGAAGTCGACCCGGTACTCACCGCCGCGGTACACCTCGGAGTGGCCACGTTGCTGGCCGTGACCGCGGACCTCGGTGAGGGTGACGCCCGACACCTCCATGGCGTCCAACGCGCTCGTCACCGCCTCGACCTGGTGTGGCTTGATGATTGCGACCACGAGCTTCATCGCGTGCTCTCCCTGTTCGCGCGGGGACACCCCGGCAGGCGTGTCCAGGACGGTACGAACGGAAGGATTCGGCGGCGCTTCGTTCAGATGTCGGGATTGTGAACAGACGGGTGGGTCATCGGGATGCTGGTTCGTCCACGCCGTAGAGCTCGGCCGCGTTCTGCCAGAGGATCCGCCGACGCTGCTCGTCGGTGGCGCCGGCCAGGCTGGCCTCGATCTTCTCGTGCACGTTGCCGAAGAGGCACGTGGGATGCGGGAAGTCGGTCTCGAACAGGATGCGGTCGATCGGGATCTCACCGAGCAGCTTGGTGGGGGCGACGGTCTCGAACCAGTACGTGGTGTACACCTGCCGGGCGAAGTACTCCGACGGCAGGAGCTCCCACTCGCTGGTGCGGCCGGGACGGCCCTCCAGGTAGCTGTGGTCGGCCGCCTCGAGCACGAACGGCACCCAGCCGATGCCGCTCTCGACGGACACGAACTTCAGCTCGGGGTGGCGCGGCAGGATGCCGCTGGTGATGAGGTCGACGCACTGCAGGCCGTTCTTCAGGAACATCTCGGTCGACGTGTACGCGTACGTTGCCGCGGTGCCGTAGCGCGAGATGCGTTCGGGTCCGAACGACGAGTTCATGTCGCCGCTGCCGATGTGGAAGTGCACCGGGAGCCCAGCTTCCTCGGCGATCGCCCAGAGCGGGTTCCAGTGGTCCTCCGCGAGGTACGGCAGCCCGAAGCGCTGCGGCTCGCCGGTGAAGAGGATCCCGCGGTGCCCGGCGTCGAGGTTGCGGGTGACCTCCTGCACGGTGGCGTCGATGTCCCAGAACGGCAACGACATCACCGTGAGCAGCCGTCGCGCGTCGGCCGACGCCCAGTCGCGGAGGAAGTCGTTGTACGCGCTGACGCACACGAGCTTCAGCTCGTCGTCGCGGATCGAGAGGAAGCGCTGGCTCCCGAACCCGGCGACGTTGGGGTAGAGCACCTGCGCCCAGATCCCCACTTCGTCCATGTAGGCGAGACGGGCGTCGGCGTCGTACGCCGCGCGGGGGCACTCCTCGTAGGTCTTCGGGCCGGCGGGGAACGGCTCCGGCCACCCCGCGACCGCGGTGAGGCCGGGACTGCTGAACGGTGTGCCGTCGAGCACCCACACGTCGTGGCCCTCGTCGTTGCGCACCACCTGGGGCACCTCGGGCAGCCACTTCGCCGGCACCCGCGCCGTCCACACGTCGGGCGGCTCGGTGAGGTGGGTGTCGGTGTCGATGATGAGCTGCGTCATGCACTCACCGTACGCCCGTGATCGGCATCCGGGCCCAGCCCACGTGGAACTCCGACACCTCCCGTTCGAGGCCGTCCTCGAGCACCTCGTAGTCGGGCACGCGCGCCAGCAGCTCCTGCACCAGCACGAGGCCCTCGAGACGAGCGACGTGCGCGCCGATGCACACGTGCACGCCGTGCCCGAACCCGAGGTGGCGGTCGATGGCGCGCGCGGCGTCGAAGTGTTCGGGATCGTCGAACTCGAGCTCGTCGCGGTTGGCGCAGATCAGCAGCAGCACGACGCGTTGCCCGGCGCGCATCGCGACACCCGCGACCTCGGTGTCGACCAACAGCGTGCGCCCGACGAACTGCAGCGGCAGCTGGTGGCGCAACATCTCCTCGAATGCGCCCGTCACCGCGTCGGGACGTTGCACGAGCGCGGCGCGCTGCTCGGGCACGCGCCACAGCTCGTACGCGCCACCGGCCACCGTCTTGGGCAGCGTCTCCGAGCCGCCGATGAACAGGGTCGACAATTGCACGGCGATCTCGGAATCGTCGAGCGGTCCGTGCGGGCCCGCGTGATCGCACAGCGAGTCGATCAGGTCGGGCGGGTCGTCGCCGCGGGTGGCACGCCGCTCGGCGACCAGGTCGACGAGGTACTCGTGCAACTCCACGTGCGCGGCCTGTCCGGCCACGCTGATGCCGGCGACGTCCGGCTCGCGCGCCACGAACGCGTTGACCCAACCCACGAGCAGCTCGGCGTCCTCCACCGGGAAGCCCAGCTGCAGCGCGGCAACCTGCGCGGCCACCGGCGACGCGTAGTCGTGGCGGACGTCGAACTCGTCGTTCGTGGCGAGCGCGTCGAGCCGCGCACGCGCGAACTGTCGCACCGTGCCCTCCATCGGCAGCACCGAGCGCGGGCGGAACGGCCCGAGCAGCGCTTGGCGCAGCTGCGTGTGCACCGGCGGGTCGAGCATCGAGAACGTGGGCACCGGCCGGTTGACGGTCGGGTCGGGCGGTCCGTCGTGGTGCCGCAGGAGCGAGGCGCGGTGGAACACCGGACCCTCGAAGATCGAGAAGCGGTCACGATCGGTGAGGACGCGCCACACGTCGTCGAAGCGGGTGAGGGCGAACGCGTCGTACTGGGGCAGCTCGACCACCGGGCCCCGAGCGCGCAGCTCGCGGTACACCGGGTACGGGTCGGTCATCACCTCGACCGAGAACGGGTCGTACCCCACGAGCGGCGACCGTAGCCGCAGACCTCGCGGACGCGCCGGGGCTCAGGCGTCGCGGCGGAGCGTGAGGACCACTGCCGTCGCGAGCAGCGCCGTCGCGAGCCCGAGGAACAACGCCGCCTCCACCCACTGGAAGTGCCAGTAGCTGCTGGCCGGATGGAACTCGATGACCGTGCGGTAGCCGAGGTGTCCGAGGCACCGCTCGAGGCCCCGGGCGCCGACGTCGCGGCACGCGCCCGGTACCGGGACCCGCCCGTCGCCGATCGCTCGACGAGCAGGATCGAGGAGCGACTGCTTGATCGTCCAGGACCCGGAAGGGACCGCGGACGAGCCGAGCCGCACGATCCGCCGCACCGGTGCCGCGTAGTGCGGGCGGAGGTAGACGCCGACCACGACCCGCACCGCGACGAACGTCACGGCGGTCAGTGCCAGCGCAGACAGGGGCCGGCGGAGCAGGCTCCCGAACGTGAGCCCGAGAGCGAGCGCGAACACCGCGAAGGCCACCGGCACGATGTTCTGCGTGTCGAACTGCGCGCCCTGGAACCGGTTGCCGTAGTAGGCGTTGGGCGTGCTCGACCACCAGGTCACGAGCGCCGACACCGCAGCGCTGGTGACGACGGTCGCGACGAGGGCGGCGCCGAACTTCGTGAACGTCCAGCGCCGACGCGTGACGCTCTGCGTCCACACCAGCAGGTTCGTCGCGTGGTCGGTCTCACGGCTCACCAGGGTTGCGCCGACGACGCCGAAGACGACGGGCACGATCAGCGTGAGATGGACGGTGTCGATGATGGCGCCGTAGCCGGAGAAGAGGTTGCCGACCAGTCCACACGCGCGGTTGCCCGAGCAGGTGGCGACCCATCCGTCGTACATGTGCGCCATGTGCACGCCGGTGGCGACGACCGCCACCGCGAACACTGCGACCGCGGCTGCACCGATCCACAGCTGCAGCCGGTGCTGACGCCAGAGCAACCAGCTCACGCGCTCGCTCCGGCCAGGCTGAGGCGCCGCTCGGCGCGGTCGCCGAGATGCGCGAGGACGATGTCCTCGAGCGCGAGGTCGCCGACGCGCCAGGCCGGATCGAGCACGGGACCGCCCAGCTCGACCACGAGACTCGTCGCGGCACCCGCGCCCGTGCGTCGCACGACGCGGTGGCCCCGCGCGACCGCCACCAGGTCGGCGTCGGGCACCAGCGGTGTGAGGAGCTTGTGCGAGTCGACGAGCACGTCGATGTCGTCGCAGAGGACAGGACGGCCGTCGCTGACGAGGATCAGGTGGTCGCACACGCGCTCGAGGTCGGGCAGGAGGTGGCTCGACAGGAGCACCGTCACCCCTCCGTCGGCCACCGCACCGACGAGCGACCCGAGGAACTCGCGACGTGCGAGCGGATCGAGGGCTGCCACCGGCTCGTCGAGCAGGAGCACCCGCGGTCGCTTGCCGAGCGCGAGCGCGAGCGCGACCTGCGCTCGCATGCCACCGGACAGGCGGCGGATCTGACGGCCGAGCGGGATGCCGAGCAGGTCGAGCCGTTCGCGGGCGACCGCGCCGTCCCAGCGCGGGTTGAGCGCGGCGCCCATGCGGAGGTGGTCCTCGGCATTCCAGGATCCGTACAGCGGGACCTCCTGGGCCAGGAAGCCCACGTCGGCCAGGAACTCGCGATCGTCGGCCGGCTCGCGCCCGGCCACGAGGGCGGTGCCCGCCGAGGGGCGGCCGAGCCCGGCGAGGAGCCGGAGCAACGTGCTCTTGCCTGCGCCGTTCGCACCGACGAGGCCCGAGATGCGCCCTTCCGGGACCTCGATCGAGCAGTCCTCGAGCGCCCACGCGCGCCCGTAGCGCTTGCCGAGGCCGGTGGTGGAGATCGCCGGCCCGCTCACGCGATGTCCTCCACGGTGCCCGAGTACATCGTCTCCCGGAGCAGCGCCTCGATCGAGCGATCGTCGAGGCCCTCGGCCCGGGCACGCTGCACCCACCGCGCCAGGCTGCGCGCCAACGCCGCGTGCGTCGCGGGTGGCGGACCGGCGGGTCGACGCAGGACGAACGTACCGGCCCCCGGGCGACCCTCGACCAGGCCCTCGCGTTCGAGCTCCCGGTAGCCCTTGAACACCGTGTTGGGATTGATGGCCAGCGTGGTCACGACCTCCTTGACGGTGGGCAGGCGGTCGCCGGGAGCGAGGACCCCGGTGGCGATCGCCTGGCGCACCTGCTCGGCGATCTGCAGATAGGGCGGGATCCCCGATCTGGTGTCGAGCCGCAGCGGGATCATGAAATAGTCATCTCACTAGGCATCTAGTTATTTCATCACGCCGGCTGCGCTCGGTCAAGGCGCCGATCGCGCCCACGGAGTTACGGTCTGCGCATGAGCATCAGTGATCGCACGCCGCCGACCGCAGACGAGTACGACCGCTGGCGCACCGACTACTCCAACTGGGGTCGCTGGGGCGAGGCCGACGAGCTCGGCACGCTCAACTTCATCTCCGACGACGTGCGTCGTGGTGCCGCGGCGCTGGTGCAGGACGGCCGGGTGATCTCGTGCGCCCGGTCGATCGACACCAAGCCGGGGCCGGCCAACCCGTATCCGGCGCGGCACATGGTGGCGATGCAGGACTCGGGTGCGATGTGCGACCACCTCTCGCTCTTCATCCACGGCTTCACCGAGACGCACCTCGACGCGCTGTGCCACCTCCCGGTGCTGGAGGGCAACGAGACCTGGAACGGTGAGCACCTCGACGAGTACGGCATGCCGGTCGCGCACCGCGGCACGATCGACTTCTGGCGCGACGGCATCGTGACCCGCGGCGTACTCTACGACATCCCGCGTCTGCGCGGCGTCGACTTCGTCACGCCCGGCGCGCCGGTGCACGGCTGGGAGCTCGCCGACGCGGCGGCCGCCGCCGGCGTCACCCCCCGACCGGGCGACGCGGTGCTCATCCGCAGCGGGCACGGGCCGTTCTACGAGTCGATCGGCGAGCGACCGAGCTTCGGCGGCAAGGCCGGCGTGCACGCATCGTGCGTCGAGTTCCTCCACGACACCGAGGCGTCGATGCTGGTGTGGGACATGCAGGACGCGCCGAGCGCCGATCAGGGCATCCCCAACCCGCGCGGCCTCCCGATGGCGCTGCACGTGCACCACATCCTGCTGCCGTACATGGGCATGCCGATCCTCGACAACGCCGACTTCGAGGCGCTCGGCGCGGCGTGTGCGGACGCCAACCGCTGGGCGTTCCAGTTCGTCGTCGCGCCCCTGGTGATCCCCCGGGCCACCGGCTCCCCGGTCAACCCCCTGGCGATCCTCTGACCACCCGCTGCGAACCGGCGTCAGTTGGGCGGAAATGGGCCGCCGAACTGACGCCGGTTCGTGGGTATGGGGTCAGTCGAACATCGGCGATCGCGGGAGCCGCTTCGCGACGAGGTCCTCGGCGCGGTCCGTGAGCTGGCCGGCGTAGCTCGGGCGCGTGGGCACGAGGAAGTGCTCCTCACGGATCGCCTCCACCACGAGATCAGCGACGGCCGACGGCGACATGCTCCCTGCGGTGCCGTCGGCCAGCGCCTGTTCCACGAACGCGCCGCCGTCGCTCTGGGGCGTGTCGAGATCGGCCGGCCGGTTGCGGCGCGAGCGGCTGATGCCGGTGTCGACCAGGCCCGGGCACAGGGCCGACACCTTGATCGCCGCGCCCACCGACGCGAGGTCGTGCGCGAGGCACTCGGTGGCGGCCATCGCCGCGAACTTGGACACGTCGTAGGGACCGCTGAAGGGCGTGGTCGCGAGCCCGGCCATCGACACCGTGTTCACCACGTGCCCTTCGGTGCCGGCGACGAGCATGCGGGGCACGAACGCGCGCACGCCGTGCACGATGCCCATGACGTTCACCCCGAGCGTCCACTCGAAGTCGGCGTCGGTGCACTCCCACATGAGGCCGCCCTGGAACACGCCCGCGTTGTTGCACAGCACATGGACCGCGCCGAAGGTGTCATAGGCGAACTCGGCGAGCGCCTCGACCCCGGCCATCGAGGTGACGTCGGTCGTGAACGCGACCGCATCCCCACCGATGCCCGCGACCGCGTCGCGCGAGCGCGGACTCCTCGACGTCGGCGAGCACCACGTGCACCCCCTCGACCGCCAACCGCCCGGCCAGGCTGCGTCCGATGCCGCTCGCGGCACCGGTGACGACCGCGACCTTGCCGTCGAGTTCATGCATGAGATGTCATCTGCCCTTCAGGCTTCCAGTCCGAGGAGGACGCGCGTCGTCTCCGTGAGCGTGTTGTTGTCGACGACCAGGTGCTGGGTGGCCGCGTGGAGATCACGGAAGCATCGCTGCAACACTCCGGGGCGCAGCGCGTCGGTCCCTGCGGCCGTGTAGGCGAACCGCACCGCGTCGGTGGCGACGCGCTGTCGCGAACGTCGTGGACTGACGCAGCCGCTGGCGCTGCACCGGCGTCGGGTCGTCACCCGCTTCGAGTGTGTCCTGCACCGTCGCGAACGACTCGTACACGAACGCGCGCGCGGCGAGCAGCGCGGCGTCGTGGATCGCGTAGTCGTGCCGGAACAGCTGCTGGTCCCGCAACGGCTCGGCCCCGAGCCGGTGCTTCGTCTGCACGATGCGGGTGAGCTCCTCCATCCCGCGCCGCCCCACCCCGAGCGCGAACGCGGCGTGGCCGGCGGCGGTGAGGCCGAGCACGCCGAGCCGGTACACCGGACCGCCGCGCTGCGGCTCGGCGTTGATCAGGTCGAAGGTGAAGTCCTCGTGCACCGTCTGTTCGGGCACCTCGTAGTCGTAGCTGCCGGTGCCGGCGAGGCCCATCACGTCCCAGTTGTCGAGGAACACGACCTGCTCGCGCGGCACGAAGTAGGCGCGGATCATCGGGAGTCCCGACGGCGCGGCGACGAACTCGCCGTCGCGCAGCTCGAACGCCCCGCCGCCGATCCACGGGGAGTGTGCGCTCCCGCTGCCGAAGCTGTAGCGCCCCGAGACGGCGAATGCGGCGCCCGTCCGCACGGCGGTGCCTCGCGGCGAGAACTGTCCCGCAGCCACGGGGACGCGCGCGCCGTCGAACATCGCGGCCACCGCGGTCGGGCCGGTGTACGCGCCCGCGAACGCAGAGGTCGTCGCGTTGGCGAGCAGGCTCCAGCCCGCCGAGCCGTCGGCGCGACAGACCTCCTCGTACACCGAGAGCACGGTCGGCAGGTCGGCCTCGGCGCCGCCGAGCTCCTTGGGCACCATGAGTCCGAACAGCCCCGTCTCGTGGAACGCCTCCACCACCACCGGCGAGAGCGTGGCGTCCGCCTCGGAGCGGGCAGCCTCCGCACCGATGAGCTCGGCGAGGCCCTGGGCGTGCGCGAGCAGCGTCACGAGTAGCTGTCCAGGCCGGTGAGCGGCGGGTTGTTGACCCAACCGAGCTCGGGCCAGTTCCACCAGCCGGCCGACGCCCACGCACCTCCATCGGGGTGCAGCGTCGTGCCGGTGATGTACTCGGCGAGGTCGGAGGCCAGGAAGAGCGCGGCGCCGCCGATGTCGCCGTACGTCCCCTGGCGGCCCATCGGGATGCCGGCGGTGATGATCCGCGGGTCGGTGTCCATCGGCATGCCCTCGGTCGGCGTCTGGTCGGGGGCGATGGTGTTCACGCGGATGCGGTCGGGCGCGAGCTCGAGCGCGAGCGTGCGCGAGAAGTTGGTGACCGCACCCTTCATGCCCGCGTACACCGCGTACCCCGGTGCGGCGCGGTGACCCTCGATCGACGTGATGCTCATGATGCTGCCGCCGTGGCCCTGCTGCTTCATCTGGTTGGCCGCGAGGTGCGTCGTGTGCAGCAGCCAGCCGAAGTTCATGCGGATGACCGCGTCCCAGCCGCGCACGTTGGTGTCGGTGAAGTCGGCCTTGAACGTGCCCCCAGCGACGTTCACCAGCGTGTCGAGCGCGCCGAAGCGCGCCAGGCCGTCGGCGAAGGCCTGGCTCACTGCGTCGGCGTCACGCACGTCGATGGTGGCCGCGAGCGGCTCCTCACCGGTCGCGGAGGTGAGGTCGGCGACGGTCTTCGCCAGCAGCGCCTCGTTGCGGTCGAGGAGCACGAGGTGCATCCCCGCCTTGGCGAAGTCCTCCGCGACGGCGCGGCCGAGGCCACCCCCGCCGCCCGCGATCAACGCCACCTTGCCCTGCAGTCCTGCTCGATCTTCGAGGTATCCCATGGCGGGATCATCGCCCACGACAGACGTCGCGCGCCCGTCCGGGAACGCGGGTGCGGCGAAACTCCCGTTGCCTTCACTCGGCTATGGATGTACCATGTGGTACATGAACCTCGACAGCACCATCCAGATCGATGCCCCCGCCCGCACCGTCTGGGCGCAGTTCGCCGATGTCGAACGCTGGTCCGAGTGGACGGCGTCCGTCGATCGGATCGTCGGCCTCGACGGCCCCGAGCTGGTCGTCGGCCACCGGTTCCGCATCGAGCAGCCCGGCTACCCGACGCTCGTGTGGGAAGTGACCGACGTCGAACCCGGCGCCTCGTGGACCTGGCGACACCGGTCGGTCGGTACCACCGCGACGGCCACCCACGAGGTGACGCGCATCGGTGTCGACCGCACCGAAGTCCGCCAGCACCTCGAGCAACGGGGCATCCTCGGTGTCGTGGTCGGCACCCTCACCCGCCGGCGAGCCGAGCGCTACCTCGCGCTCGAGGCCGAGGGTCTGCAGGCACGCAGCGAACTCGTGAATCGTGCCTCGACCGCCTGACGAGCAGCGGCGAAGGGAGCTGCTCGACTCGTTGATCGACACATACGCGCGTGGAGGCGTCGGGAAACGATCGTTGCGCGAGGTCGCGGCGAGCGCGGGCACGAGTCACCGCATGCTGATCCACCACTTCGGGTCGCGCGAAGAGCTGCTGCTCGAGATCGTGCAGGAGGTCGAGCGTCGTCAGACGCGCGTCCTCGACGAGCTCCCCGACGATCCCGCCGACGCGTTCGCGGCGATGTGGGCCGACCTCCGACGTCCCGAGCTCCGGCCGTTCGAGCGGTTGTTCTTCGAGTGCTACTCACGCGCCGCACAAGGGGAGGTCCCGTTCACCCGTCTCCTGCCCGGCGCAGTCCACGACTGGCTCGCCGCCGTCGACGAACACGGCGGCGCGACCGTCGATCCCGCGATGGCGCGCCTCGGCCTGGCGGTCACCCGTGGCCTCCTCCTCGATCTCGTGGCCACCGAAGACGACCAGGGCGTCGACGCGGCGGCCGCCCGCTTCGTGGCCGTCCTCCGCGATCAGACCTGAACGGGACCTCGGTCGGGTGCCGGCCGGAACCGGAGGAGCGTGATGCCGCCGTGGTCGTTGGTCCCGTGGTCGAACACGGGGATCACCGGCATCCCGATCGCGATCGCACCGGGATCGACGCCGACGAGCGTGGTCGACACCCGAACGCCCTCGGTCAGCTCGACGATGGCGAGCAGTTGTGGCACCTCGTCGGCAAACGGCGGTGCGGTGGGCTGCTCGGCAACCGTGAACGTGTACACGGTGCCCAGGCCGTCGACCTCGGTCCACCTGAGCCGGTCCGACAGACAGGCCGGACACCTCGACCGCGGGTAGTACACCCACTGGCCGCAGTCGTCGCAGCGCTGCAGTTCGACCCGCTCCTCACGCAACGCGTCCCAGAACGGCTGCGACACCGGTGTGGGCGCGGGGCGAGGCTTCTCCACCGTCACGCCCCCGCGAGCACGACCGCGGCCTGCTCGCTCATGACGCCACCGGTGCCGGTGACGTAGGCCAGGTCGTGGCGCACGAGCTGGCGGTCACCGGCGCGCCCCTGCACCTGCCGCACGCCTTCGATCACGTGCGACGTGCCGCCGCTCAGCCCGGTCTGGCCCATGCCCAGCTGGCCCCCATGGGTGTTGCAGGGGAAGTCGCCGCGGTAGGAGAGGTCGTGCTCGGCGACGAACGCCATGCCCTCACCGATGCCGCAGAACCCCGAGTCCTCGATGCTGAGCAGCGCGGTGATCGTGTAGCAGTCGTAGAGCTGCACCATGTCGACGTCGCCGGGCGCGACGCCGGCCATGCCGAAGGCCTGCGCGGCCGCGTCTCGCACCGGGGTGCGCGGCATCTCGGTCGCGTAGGTGGGGGTCTTGTGCGTGAGCCGTTCACCGAAACCGGCGACGCGCACCGGCCGCTGCGCGAGGTCGCGTGCGCGCGCCTCGGTCGTGACGACGAACGCGGCGCCACCCGTGCACGGCATCACGATCTCGAGCAGGTGCAACGGTGCCGCGATCACGCGCGAGGCGAGCACGTCGTCGACGGTGATCGGTTGGCCGTGGAAGACTGCCGACGGGTTCGCACATGCGCTGACGCGCTGGTCGGCCGCGATCTTCGCCCGAGCCCGCTCGTCCCAGCCGTAGAGGTCGTGGTACCGCTGCGCGTACATCGCGTAGCCGCAGTTCTGCGCGACGTTGCCGTAGGGCACGTCGAACTCCGCCTGCGGCGATCCCCACTCCATGCTCGACGCTCCGTACACCATGCGCGCGCCGAGATCGCGCGGTGGCTGCGGTGAAGGCGGTCGGGGCTGGCCGACGGTCGCGCAGACCACCACCTCGCAGAGGCCGAGCTCGACGGCGGCGGCGGCACGCCACACCATCCCGACCGCGGTCGCACCGCCGAGGTCCATCCGTTCGGCGAAGTTCACCGTCCAGCCGCAGTACTCGGCGACGGTTGCGGGCACGAACAGCGACGCCTCGACCACGTCACCCGCGCAGACGAGGCCGTCGACCTCGGACGACGCGATGCCGGCGTCGGCGAGCGCGTCGGCAGCCAGCGCCGCCCACTGCTCGAGCGTCAGCGCGGGCGTACCGGTGAACTTCCGTTGCGCGGGTCGCTCGGCGATCCCGACGATGCACGCGTCCCCCCGGAGGCCCATGCGGCGCATCGTACGTGGATCGGGCCTACCGCTTCGCCGGCAAGGAGCGCGCGTAGGTGACGCAGCGGTCGACCCAGGTGCGGAGCTGGCGGGTGGTGCGCACGGCTTCCACGTCGACGTGGAGCCATCCGTCCATCGGGCGGCCCCGCATGACGAACGCTTCGACCCGCGCGCCGCGGGTGAGGCGGTCCTGGTACGCGGGGTCGATCCGGGCGAGGAGCCCACCCCTGCCGCTCGCGGCGACTGCCAGCTTCCGGTCGACCAGGAACGCGAGACCGCCGAACATGCGCTGCTCGGTGATGGTCCGGTCGCCGGCGAGCAGTTCGCGGATCCGGTCGGCGAGCTCCTCGTCGTACGCCACGCGACGAGGGTACAGAGTCAGGCCGGCGGCTCGGCTCCGGTGTACGCGGCGATGGTGCGATCGGCAGCTCCCGCCGCGGCGCCGGCGGTGTCCCCGACGCGACGTCGGCGTCGCGCCACGAGTCGCTGCTCTCGGCCATGAACCGGAGACCGTCGGCCGCGCAATCAGTCAAGACGGGTTCCCCACCCAGCCGCACCCTCGGGCGGGAGTCGGGGTCGAATCTGCATGCGACCGGACGGCAGCACCTGAGCCGATTCGTCCCTACAGCGCGACGGCGGTCTCGAGCGCGGTGCGCATGGCGTGCTCGAGCAGGCCGGCGCCCACGCCGGCGTCCCCCACGACGGTGACGTCGACACCGCGAGCGCGGAGCTCGTCGGCGAGCGCCGTGTCGGGGTCGGCGTCGAGGGTGGTGAACACCGCGGTCGCCGGGGTCTCGTGCTCGCCGTCGAGGTCGCGCCACCGCACGGCGTCGGGCGTGATCTCCACGACGTCGGCGCCGCCGGCCAGCACGATGCCGTCGCCACGCAGGTCGTGCACGCGCCGCCAGCGTCCGGGCAGGCCGAGGTGGAGACCGAACACGTCGGACGGCTCGAGCACGGTGACCCGGGCGCCGTCGGCCGCGGCACGCTCGGCGATGCCGAGCCCGGGGAGATCCCCGCCGAGCACCACGACGTCGCCGGCCACGTCACCGGCCACATCCTCGTCGCCGAACAACCACGCGCCCAGATCGTCGACCGCGTGCACGTGCGCGAGGTCGGCACCCGGGACGGTCGGCAGCCCCCAACGCGCGCCGGTGGCGACCACCACCGCGTCGGCACCGGACCCGAGCACCGCCTCGACGTCGAGCCGTTCGCCGACGCGCACGGTCACGCCCGTCACGGCGAGTTGGTGTTCGAGCCAACGCAGGAGATCGGCGTTCACCGCCGACGTCGCCGCCGCGTACGCCCAGCGCCCACCGAGGCGTGGTGCCGCGTCGACCAGCGTCACCGAGTGCCCGCGCAAGGCCGCGACCCGCGCGGCCTCCATCCCGGAGGGACCGCCGCCGATGACGAGCACCGACCGTGCTGAGGGTGCCCTCCCGATCGCCAGGTCGCCTTCGCGCCCCACCGAGCCGTTCGCGGCGCAGCGCACCTGACCGCGCACGAAGATGTTGCCGATGCACCGGTAGTGGTACACGCACGGCCGGACCTCTTCCGGCCGGCCCGCCGCGAGCAGGTTGGGGAGCTCTGGTTCGGCGAGGATCATGCGGGCCATCGCCACGAAGTCGCACGCGCCGTCGGCGATGGCGGCGTCCGCCGCCGCGGGATCGATGCGACCCACCGCGATGACCGGCGTGTCGATCGCCGCCTTCACCGCGCGTGCGCGGTCGACGAGCAGACCGGGAACCTGCGGCGCGTACGAGTCGGTGGGGCCCGTGGCGACCGCGGGATCGTGGTACGCCGACACGTGCACCGCGTCCGCGCCGGCCTCGACCGCGAGGCGCGCGACTGCGATGCAGTCGTCGAGCGTGGTGCCGTCGGGCCGATTCTCGGTGGAGTTCAGGCGGCACCACAGTGCGAAGTCGTCACCGACCCGCCGACGACATTCCTCCAGGATCTCGACGAGGAGGCGCGCGCGATGCTCGAGCGGGCCGCCGTACTCGTCGGTCCGGTGGTTCTTGGCCGGTGAGAGGAAGCCGTCGATCAGGTAGCCGTGCCCCGCGTGCAGCTCGCACCCGTCGATGCCCGCTTCGCGGGCCCGCACGACCGCCGACGCGAAGTCGTCGATCACCGACGCGATGTCGTCGTGGTCGAGCACCTTGTAGGAGAGCTTGGAGTCGGGTCCGACGAACGGCTCCATCATCTTGGCGCCCTCGTCGGCGGTGACCATCCCGTAGAGGTCGTCACGCCCCGGCGGCCCGGGCTCCGACGCCACCCACATGGGACGACCCGCGAGCGTGTCCTGCAAGCTGTTCGCACCGGTCTGGGTCAGCTGCACCGCGAGTGCGGCGCCGTGCGCGTGCACGCGGCGTGCTGCCTCCCGCCAGCCAGGGAGGTGACGGTCGTCGGAGATCGCGGTCTGACGCGCGTTGGAGCAGCCGACCGGGAACGACACCGCCACCGAGCCGAGCATCACCATGGCCAGGCCGCCGCGGGCACGCGCCTCGAGATACGCCACCTGCGCGTCGGACACCATGCCGTCGAGGTCGCCGAGATCTTCCCCCATCGGCGCCATCAGCACGCGATTGCGCAGCTCCAACACGCCGATGCGGCCCGGCGCGAGCAGGTGGTCGTATCCGCGGCTGCTCACGTCATGCCGCCCTCATGTCATGAACTCGCCCGAGTTCACGTAGAGGGTCTGTCCGGTGATGGTGCGGGCACGGTCGGAGCAGAGGAAGATCGCCGACTCGGCGACGTCCTCGTCGGCCGGGATCTCGCCGAGGGGCATGCCGGCGGTGATCTCGCCGATCGCCTCCTCCTCGGTGATGCCCCGGTCGGCCACCTGCCACTGCACGTACATCTGCACCGGCGGGCCCCACATCCACGTCGGCACGACGGTGTTCACCCGGATCTTGCGGGGTCCGAGCGCCTTGGCGAGGTGGAACATCGCGGCGCGGAGCGCGCCCTTCGACGACGCGTACGCGAGCTGCTCCATCACGGGTGGCAGCACCGAGCTCTGCGAGCCGATGAGCACGATCGAGCCTCCGCGATCACCCATCGCCTCGGACATCGCCGACACCACGTGCATCGAACCCACCACGTTGGTCTCGAAGATGGCGCGCCAGTCGTCGTCACTGGTGCCTTCGAGTCCGGCGAGGAAGCTGTCGTACGCCGCCACCTGCACCACGCCGTCGACCGCACCGAACCGGTCGACCGCGAGCTGCGCGAGGGCCCGGCACTGCTCGGCGTCGCCGATGTCGGTGGACAGCTGCGCCACCCGCTCGCCGCTCGGGTCGAGTTCCTCGGCGAGCGCCGCGAGCTTGTCGGCGGTGCGAGCTGCGAGCACCGCGTTGCCGCCGTCGCGCAGCACGAGCTTGGCCACTTCCCCTCCGAGGCCGGGGCCCACCCCGGTCACGACCACCGTCTTGCCCTCGAGGATCATCGTCCCTCCCATTGAGTGCGAACCTTCGTTCTACTGCGCGCGCGGTGGGGCGTGACGAGTGAGCCTCGTGTCCAGCCGCTGCGTCACGCGCCGGGCCCGGGATCGCCGGAGCCGCGCCGACCCGGCGTCGGCTCCCGGTGCGCCGCGCTGCACGGCGGTGACGGCGACCGCGAGGGTCATCGAGCTTCCCGTCGCGTCGCCGAGCGCCAGGGATCAGACGATCCGCGGCGGGGTCGGCGCAGCGGCGTTGGCGGCCGCCAGCGACGCCTCGATGTCGGTCCGCCACGACGCGTAGAGCGCGGCGTCGTTGTCGTTGGTGAAGATGGTGAAGCGCTCCGCCTCGACCGCATCGCACACCATCGGTCCCACCGCGTCGGCGTCGACCGCGTCGGCGGCCATCTCCGGCGGGAAGTGGACCCAGGACCCCGCGTGTTCGTCCGGCAACCCCGAGAGACGGGCGTGCTCGCCCAGGTTGGTGTGGACGAGACCGGGGCACAGCACCGACACGCCGACGCCCAGCGGCCGCAGCGACCGGGCCAAGGCCTCCGAGTACCCGTAGGCCGCGAACTTCGACGTGATGTACGGCGCACAGTCCCACGAGTACGCCCAGATGCCCGCGATCGACGCGGTGTTCACGACGTAGCCGCGGCCGCGCTCGACCATCGCGGGAACGAACGCGTTCACCCCGCGCACGAGGCCGAGCACGTTCACGTCGAGGATGCGCTGCCAGTCGTCCATCGGCACCCGGTACGACGGACCGAGCACTGCGATTCCCGCGTTGTTCATGACCAGGTCGACCGTGTCGAACTCGGCGAACGCGGCGGCAGCCAGCGCGTCGACGTCGACATCACTGGTGACGTCGCAGCGCACCGGGAGGCAGCGACGTCCGAGCGCGGTGACCGCGCCGGCGGTCTCGTCGAGGCGTTCGTCGTGGAGGTCGGCGAGCACGATGTCGGCGCCGCGCCGGGCCAGCTCGAGTGCGGTACCTCGCCCGATGCCGCTCGCCCCGCCCGTGACCACCGCGGTCGTCCCCTGGAGCTCCACCCGCGGAGCCTACCGGCACTGTTGTGGCGCCGTGACCCCGTGGAGGTCACGGAACTGCGCCGCCGAGCGGCAGGTCAGCCGGGGGCGGCGCCGCCGAGGGCGACGGCATCGCGCGAGGAACCGGCGGTCGCGTCGTAGTCGGACGCGGTGGGCGCGGCGAGGCCGCGCGCGAACACGAGGAGCACCACGCCACCGACGGTCGCGATCGCGCCGGCGACGATGCCCAGGCTCTGGACGCTGACCACTCCCAGCGCCACCGCGACGATCGGGGTGGCCACGATCCCCGCGGCCGGTTCGAGCGACTGGTTGATCGACAGCACGCGCCCGTGGAACGCCGCCGGGGCGTACCGCTGCAGCAGCGTGCGTGCGGGCACGAAGAAGAACGCGGTGTCGACACCCCAGAGGAACACCCCGATGAAGGCGACCACCTCGGATTCGGTGCCGAGGTACAGCGCCGCGGTCGCGCCCGAGACGATCATCGCCAACGCGACGTAGCGCGGACGCGCGATGCGGTCACCGACCACCGCGAGGAGCAACCCGGTGAGCACGAGCCCGATCCCGAAGACCGTCTGGAGCAACGCGAACATCGCGTCGGAACCGCCGAGCACGTCGCGCACGTACAGCGGCTCGAGCACGCCGAACGCCGCCCAGAGCAGATACACGCAGCTCGCGACGGTCAACGTCCAGCGCAACCCGCGCGTGCGGCGTGCGAGCGACGCCCCCTCCCGGAGCTCGCGCCAGGTCGACCGCACGTGGTCGTCGTCGCGCGGCACCGGTTCGATGCGGATGCGCAACGCGACCAGCGCGCCCACCAGGAACGTCGCCGCGTCGGCGAAGAACGCGCCCTCCATGCCCCACCGGGCGTTCACGGCTGCCGCCGCGAGCGGACCGACCACGATGGCGAGGTCCTGCGCCCCGCCGAGCAACGCGTTCGCGGTGACCAACTGGTCGTCCGGCACCAGCCGGGGAGGGATCGAGTCGAGCGACGCGGTGGCCAGCGCCTCGATCAACCCCAGCGGCAACGCCAACAGGATGATCATCCGGTAGCTGTTCGCCTGCGTCAACGCCGAGCGCGTCGAGCATGCCGAGCACGTTCGCGATGAGCAACGTGCGGCGCGGTCCCAGCCGGTCGATGGGCACACCGAGCAACGGACCGAGCAAGGCGCCCGGGACCGACAGCACGACGAACAGGAGCGCGAGGTCGCCCGGTCCGACGTCGAATCGGAACGACGCGAACCCCCAGATCGCGATGACCGCGATCCAGTTGCCCGACTCGCTGATCGCCTGCCCGGCCAGGAGCAGCGCGAAGCCCCTGACCCGTAGCACGCGCATCCCGCCACGCTAACGGCGCGGCACAGCCCGCCCCGTGCGGATTCCACCCGCGCGTTCAGGCCGTTCGGCTCCTCCACCAGTCGATGGCGGCGTCGAGCTCGGCGGCGCCGAAGTCGGGCCAGAGCGTGGGCGTCACGTACAGGTGCGCGCCCACGCCTTCCCACAGCAGGAAGTTCGAGATGCGCCCCTCCCCCGACGTCCGCACCATCAGGTCGACCGGCGGCAGCTCGGGTGCGTAGAGGTGCTGGTGCACCGTTGCGGTGTCCACCCGGTCGGGCTGCGCGACCGCGATCGCACGCGCCGCCTCCACCAGCTCCTGACGTCCGCCGTAGTCGAACGCGACCGTGAAGTTGAGCCCGGTGTTGTGCTCCGTCGAACCGGGTCGACTTCTCGATCTCGCGGCGCACCACCATCGGGATGCGCGATCCCGCGCGCGGGTCGCGACCGATCCACCGGATCTTCACGTTGTTCTCGTGCATCTCCTGGCGGCGTCCGAAGATCTTCTTGTGCAGGCCGAGGATGAAGTCGACCTCGAGCCGTGGTCGTCGCCAGTTCTCGGTGGAGAACCCGTACGCGGTGAGCCACCCGATCCCGAGCGCATCGGCCGCGCGCACGATCTCGGCGAGCCGCTCCTCACCCCGGCTGTGCCCGTCGGTGCGAGCGAGGCCCTGCCGTTCGGCCCAGCGGCCGTTGCCGTCCATGATGACGGCGACGTGGGCGGGAAGCGCGCGTCACGCGACCGCGCGCGGTCGAGCACGCGGTCGGCGGCGTCGAGGAGGCGGGCCGACATGCGCGAGAACAGGTCGGCCCAGTCGGTGGTGCTCGCCGCGCCGCACGATCGGTCCCGACAGCTCGCGCAGACGTTCGCGCACCGCGTCGGACGACACCACGAGGTCGGCCGCCGGAAGCGTGTGCAGCTCGTTGTCGGCGTCGAGCCCGGTGGGCTTGCCCAGCACGTCGGCTTCCCCGCCGATGTCCTGCAGGTCGTCGACGTACTGGAAGAGACGGCCGTAGCCGCGCACGGCGTCGACCAGCGACGCCGGGAGCGCACCGCCGGCGGCCTCGTCGGCCAGCGCGAAGGACGCCTCGAACAACGACACCGTCTTGCCGTCGACCACGTCCCAGTAGCGCGCCGTGGTCGCGCCGAGGGCTTCGAGGATCTGGCTGTCGGCGATGCGGCGCAGCGCGTCGCCGAGCGCGACGCCCCCCGCGGGCGAGACCGCGTCGGCGAGGTGCAGCGCCTCTGCGTAGAGCGCGTCGGCGGTCCACAGGGCGGCGGGCATGCCCAGCGCGGTGTGGACCGTCGGCGAGTGTCGGCGCAGCGGGGAGCCGTCGACGATGTCGTCGTGCACCAGCGTGCCGAGGTGCAACAGCTCGATGGCGGCGGCCCCGCGCACGGCCAGCGTGCGGTCGCCGTACCGGGCGAGCTCGAGCACGAGGCGGGCACGGTGGCGCGACCCCGACGCAGCGATCGGCTCGAGCACCCCCGCCACCGGCTCGCCGAACGTCGCGACGACGACGTGGAGCTGGCGGTCGACGTCGGCCAGGAGGGAAGCCTCGTCCGCCACGCGGCGCGACGATAGCCGTCACTCCCCTCGCGGTCCGGGGCAGCCGGCTCGACCGGGACGGGCTTGACCGCACGTGCACGCCCGCCGAGACTCCCCGCCCGATGGACGTCCGCATCCACGACCTGCTCGCCCGCCTCGCCGCCGTGAGCCCGCACCGCGTGGGCGCGACGCTCGGCGACGACGCGCGCACGTTCGCGCAGCTCGACGCCGGCGCCAACCGCGCCGCCCACCGCCTGATCGCCGAAGGGGTCGAGCCCCGTGACCGCGTGGTGTGGTGGGGGCCGACGGTGCTCGACGCCCTCGAGCTCGCCTACGGCATCAGCAAGGCGGGCGGCACGCTGGCGCCGATCAACCCGAACTTCAGCGAGGCCGAATCGATCGACGCGCTGCAGACGCTCAGGCCGCGCCTGGTCGTGGTCCACCCCGAGGTCGAGGACCTGGCGCGGGCCGTTGCCGAACCCCTCGGACTTCCCGTCACGGTGATGGCCGACGGCTGGCACGCCGTCGGGCGCCGACCACCGCGCCGCCGCGCGTCGGCACCTCGGAGGACATCAGCAACATCTTCCTGACCAGCGGATCGACCGGCGTGTCGAAGGGTGCGATGGTGTCGCACCGCGCCGCGTGGTTGCGCGCCATCGAGCACGACGTGGAGAGCGGCGCCACCGGCCGGCGCGGTTACGTCGTGATGTTCGGTCTGTTCCACATGGCGGGATGGTCGTCGATCGAGACGTCGTGGTCGAGCGACCGTCCGATCCATCTGGTCACGCGCGCGGAACCGCACGAGCTCCTCGAGGTGGTCGCGCGTCACGGCGCGAGCACGCTCTATTGCATCCCCGCCGTCTGGCAACGCATCCTCGACGAGTCCCCACGCGCATCCGGCGGCCACGACACGTCGGGACTGGTGGAGGCGCTCACCGGCACGTCGCTCGTCACCCTCGAGCTCATCGACGCGATCAAGGCGCGCTTCCCCGGGTCGTGGACGTCGATCGCGTACGGCTCCACCGAGATCGGGCGGGGCGCGACCCTGCTCGACCCCGACCTCTACGACCACCCCGGCAGCGTCGGCCAGCCCCCGCCGATGGTCACCGCGCAGCTCTCCGACGACGGCGAGCTGTGGCTGCGCGGCCCCACCGCGTTCTCGGGCTACCTCGATCGGCCCGACGCCACTGCGGAAGCGATCGATGCCGAGGGCTGGTTCCACACCGGCGACCTCGCAACCCGTGACGACGACGGCTACTTCACCATCACCGGCCGGCGTTCGGAGTCGATCCGCTCCGGGGGCGAGTGGGTGGCGCCGGTCGAGGTGGAGAGCGCGGTGCGCACGCACCCCGCGGTGGCGGAGGTCGCGGTGGTCGGCCTGCCAGACGCCCGGTGGGGCGAACTGGTGTGCGCGGCGATCGTCGTCCGGCCGGGTTCGGCGCTCCCGACCGTCGACGAGCTCCGCGGCGCACGTGAGCGGCGCGCTCATCGGCGCCAAGCAACCCCGGGTCGTGGTGCGGGTCGAAGCGCTGCCGCGCACCGATGCCACCGGCCAGATCCGCCGCCGCCGTCTCCGTGACCAGATCGTCGCCGAACGCACGGCGGAATGAGGCACTCGAACGACCTCGGGCGCATCGAAGTCGCTGCACCAGCGCACCCCGCGTTCGAGATCGCCGGACCCGTGTGTGACGCGACCCGGTGAGCGCCAGCCGGTCGGGGCGTCAGACGGTGACGGCGGGCGACGTCTCGCGACGTCGGACACCGAGCGTGGCGACGACGGCGAGCGTGAGCACGCCCGCGGTCACCAGCGCGGCCACCACACCCCAAGCTGCGCCCGCAGCGACGACGGCGACCACGAGTTGCACCACGATCACCGCGCGACGCACCGGCTCGCCCAGCGCGTCGAAACGACGGTGCAGCGCGAAGAGGTCAGCGGTGCTGCGGCTCCTCGCGGTGAGCAGCACCGCGAGCCCGCGGGCGAGGCCGAAGACCACACCGAGCACCAGCGCCGCCACCGGGCCCGCGGTGAGCGCCCCGAACGCGATGGTGACGAACACCGCCGCGGTCATGACGTACGTGGTGACACCGGCGCCGATCTGCCAGCCGAACCCGCTGCCGTAGACCCAGGCGCGGTACTTGCTGAGCCAGTACTCGTTGACCTGACGCTTGAAGAACGGCGGCATGAACCCGAGCACGCCGCTGTCGACGGTGGCGCCGAGCACGGCGAGTCCGGCGGCGATCCCGAGCAGCGCGCTCGAGGTGACGCCGATCGCCGACACCGCGGCAGCCAGTGCCGGCCATCACCGCGCCGATCGTGGCCCCGCCGACGACCGCGCCGAGCACGAACCAGGTCGGCGGTGGTGCGGTAGCGGTAGCCCCGCGACGCCTCGCCGACCGGAGTGAGCTGCGAGAGCATCGACTGCCCGCACGGCGACCAGGTGGAGCGCACGGCCGCGGCGAGGGCCACGACCAGACCGAGCACGAACACGGTGGCTTCCATCCGGGCCAAGTTACCCGCGAGCGCGTCGCGTCCCGCGGCCGGGCCGGTGAGTGCCGGTGGGCGGCGCCATCGGTCAGACTGCGGACATGAGCGAGCTGGAGTGGGAGCGGGAGTGGCCCCCGCGCACGTCGATCCTCGTGCTCGCGTTCGCGGGCTACTTCGACGCCGCATCGGCGGCGACCGGCGCGGTGGACCACCTCATCGAGTTCACCGGCGCCACCCGCCTCGCCACGATCGACGGTGATCCGTTCTTCGACGCGCAGCAGGTCCGTCCGCACGTGGTGCTCGAGGACGGCGTGACCCGCACGATCGTGTGGCCCGAGAACACCATCCACGCCAACGACGTCCCTCACCTCCGACGGGACCGATGCCGGCCGCGAGCTCGTGCTGCTGTCGGGCATCGAGCCGCACTACGCGTGGCGCCGCTTCACCGACCTCGTCGTCGAGGTCGCGCAGCACACCGGCGCGCAGGTCGTCGTCACCCTCGGGGCGATGCCCGCGCAGGTACCGCACAGCCGCATGCCGCTCGTGCACGCGTCGTCGGCCAACCCCGAGATCGCGCAGCGCTTCGGACTCGCCCGCCCGCGGTACCAGGGCATCACCGGCATCGTCGGCACGCTGCAGGCCGCGCTCGACCACCTCGGGCTCCCCGCGATCTCGATGCAGGTCGGCGTGCCGTACTACGCAGCCGGCGCGCAGAATTGGAAGGCGTCGGCCGCGCTGCTGCGCAACCTCGAGCACGTCACCGGGATCCCCACCGGTCACGGCCTGCTGCACGAGCGGGTCGTCGAGTGGGAGCAGCTGGTCGACGAGGCGGTCGCCGAGAACCCCGAGGCCAGCGGCTACCTCCCGCAGCTCGAGGCCGAGTACGACCGGCAGGCCACCGAGCAGCTGCCGTCGTCCGACGACCTCGCCGCGGAGTTCGAGCGCTACCTCCGCGAGCTCGACGATCCCCCGAGTTGACCGCCCGTCCCTCGACGCTCGCACGCGGTGTCGTGGCCAGTGCGTGCGCGGTCGTTCTCGTTGGCGCTCGCCGCACCCGGAGCGAGGGCCGCGTCGACACCGAAGTGCAACGGCGAGGCCGACCTCTGCGCGCGGCGCCTCGGCGACGTCGCGTTCGCCACCACCCACAACTCGATGGCGTCGACCGCGAACGGGTTCGTGCCACCCAACCAGCGTCGGTCGATGCGCGCGCAGCTCGAACACGGCATCCGGGGATTCCAGATCGACGCCTTCTTCGGCACGCCGCGCGGTGGTCGCGTGTACACCGACCTCTCCGGCCCGCTCGGCCAGGCCGCCGAGCTCCCACGGAGTGCGTGCGCGGCGCGGAGCTGATCCACCAGCGCCTCGGCGCACCACCGCCCGGCACGCCGTACGACGTGTACCTGTGTCACGTGTTCTGCGAGATCGGCGCGGTGAGGATGCTCGACGAGATGAAGGTGGTGCGCGCGTTCCTCGATGCGCATCCGCGCGAGGTGCTGGTGATGGTGATCGAGGACTACGTGCCGCCCGCGGCCATCCGCGACGTGTTGCGCGACGCCGGGCTCGAGTCGGAGCTGCTCGCGCGACGAGCCCGGCGCTCCCCTCCCGACCCTCGGCGAGATGATCGACGCCGGGACACGCCTCGAGGTGTCGCTGGAGAACGGCGACGACCCGCCGACGCTCCCGAACGCGTTCACCGGGCTGGTGCAGGAGACGCCGTTCACGTTCCGCCGGCCCCGCGACCTCGAGCGCCCGTCGTCGTGCCGACCAACCGCGGCACCGACCGCGCGCCGGTGTTCCAGTTCAACCACTGGGTCACGCCCGCCGAACCGGTGACCGCTCGCCGGGTGAACACGTCGATCCTGCGCCGAGCGCCTCGCCGAGTGCGCCGCGCAGCGCGGGCGCGGGCCCACGCTCGTGGCGGTCGACTTCGCCGAGCAGGGCGACGTGCTGGGCGTGGTCGAGCGACTCAACCGCTGAGGGTCGGCGGCCGCACCACGAGCACCGGACACGGGCTCTCGCGCGTGACCCATGACGCCACCTTCCCCATCGACACCGCGGCGGCACCGGTGTGCCCATGCGTCGCGACCGCGACGAGCGACGCGTCGAGCTCGTGGGCGAGGTCGCGGATCGCGCCTGCGGCGAACGACGCCGCCACCACCTCGAGCCGAGCGCTCGGTCCGAGGCGGCGGCAGGCGTCCTCGAGCACCGCGTCCGGGTGGACCGGTGGTCGCGGAGTCGAGCGGGCTGGCACACGTAGACGAGGACCAACGGGACGTCGCAGGCGTGCGCCCAGGCGCGCGCCGGCGCGAGCACCGCGTCGGCCGCGGCGGAACCGTCGTGCGCGACGACGATCGGGCCCGCGCGGGAGGTCGGCAGTCGTGCAGTGGCGACCGACCAGGAGGACCGGGACATCCGGCCCGCCGCACGATGTCCTGCGCGACGTTGCCGAGCACGCCACTGCCGATCGCGCCGCGCGCGCGGGTCGCCATGCAGACCGCTGCACCCGGGTGCGCCTCGACCTCCGCCACGACCGCATCGCCCGGATCGGTGGTCGGAGCTCACGACCGCGCGGACGGGCACGTCCGACGGTTCGGCAACGAGCCGGGCCAGCCAGGCCGGCGTCTCGTCCCGCGTCGACGGTCGATGCTGTGCGGCGTGGTGAGTCGCCACGACCTCGCTACCGAACGCCGCTGCGAAGCGGCGCGCCACCGGGACGCGCCCGGGCGGCGAAATCGGAGCCGTCGAGGGGTACGACCAGGGCGCTCGGGACCGTCGGCGGTCCGGCGTCGGCCTCGGCATCGGAGGTGGCGGTCGGGCGCATGCCCCGATCGTCGCTCTGGATGGGCCTCGCTCGCCTAGGGGCGAAGGTCCTCGGGCCCGTCGGGCACCCGCTCGCTGGCACTCGTGCGGGCCGTCCCGACGGGACCGTATCGTCCCGCGGGTGCGCACCGCGAGCGACCGGATCGAGCCGATGCCGCCGATCGCCGACGCCGCGCTCCCGTGGGACCGCGAGGTCGCCGATCCCGTCGCCGCTCTCGCCGCCGCCCGCGCGGCGTGCGGCGACACCTTCGTGGTCGAAGGGCCCGACCACCCGACGCTCTTCCTGTTCTCCCCCGAGGGCGTGCGCAGCTTCTACGCGCTGCCCGAGTCGGTCGCGAGCAAGGGCGTGGCCGACTGGATGATGTTGCGCCGCAAGCTGCCCGACGAGCTGTTCGACGGCCGTCGCACCATGCCGCACGAGCTCTTCGGTCGCGACGACGTGCGCAACTACCTCGCGGTGCTCGACGCCGCCATCGACGTCGCGTTCGCGGAGCTCGGCGACGACGGCACCGTCGACGTGTTCGCGTTCACGCGCCGCCTCGGTCACCGCATGGGACTCGCGGCGTGGGCCGGCGAGGCCCCGTCGCCGACGGTCGCGCGGTTCGACGATCTCGTCGGCGCGCTCGACCAGCTCGACGGATCGGCCGCGTTCGTGCACCCCGAAGCCATGGCCGCGGTCGCGGCCGCGGGCAAGCGCGACGAGCTCGCGGCGATGGCGCGGGTCGAAGCGCTCCTCGTCGAGACCGTGCGCGCCCGCGACACGCGCTCCGCGCGCCGATGCGTGCCCCGACGACCTCTTCACGCCGGGTGATGGAGCACTGGGCCGATGTCGACGAGCCCGCGCGCACCATCGGCATCGCGCGCGACGTGATCCTCGTGCACCTGGCATCGATGTCGAACCTGTTCGCGGCATCGGGATGGATGCTCGGCCAGCTCGTGCTGCACCCCGACGTGCTCGCACGCGTCCGCGACCGGCGAACCCGGGTTGCTCGAGCGGTGCGCGCTGGAGTCGACCCGGCTCGGGCAACGCTCGGTGATGCTGCGCGCGGTGCTCGCCCCCGCCGAGGTCCGCGACGAGCAGCACACGTACCGGATCGCTGCCGGGCGCCCAGATCGCAACCCTGCTGCCCGCTCACCAACACCACCGCTGCGCCCGGCCTCGACACGTACGACCCCGACCGCTGGCTCCGCCGCCGTCTGCGCGACGAGGCCGACCTCCCCGCCCGCGAGCTGGTCACCACGTTCGGGCACGGCGAGCACACCTGTCCCGCGCAGCCGTTCTCGCTCGCCGCGATGTGCCGGTCGGCCGAGCGGCTGGTCGCGACCTACGACCTCGAGCCCGCCGCCGGACTTCACCGATGATCACACCCCTCGCGGTGCAGATCGGTGGGGTCGCCCGCAGCCAGCGTCCCTGCGAGGTCCACTACCGGGCCCGGTGAGCCTGGGACACTGCACCGGTGACCACCTCCGAGAACCCGGCAGCGCTGGGCCCCCGACCCGCTCGGTCGCCACCAGTACCGCTACTGGGACGGCACCCAGTGGACCGAGCACGTGTCCGACGACGGCCGGGTCGGCCACCGACCCGCCGATCGCGAACCCGGCACCGTCGGTCGAGCCCTCTGCCAGCCCGACCACCGGTGACGTGCCGCCCGAGGCCGCCGGGTACGCGGCCCCCACGTCGAGCGGCAGTGGGCTTCGGCGCCACCCACCTCGGTGCGCCGGTGCCCGGCTCGGGGGCGTACGCGGCGTCGGCCGCGTACGCCACGCCCACCGGGTCGGCGAACTGGACCCAGCCCCCGACCACCTACGACGCAACCGCAGTGCTCGGCCGCCGCTACGGCGCCTTCCTGATCGACGCCGCCATCAGCCTCGTCGTCTTCGGGCTGCTGTTCTTCGCCACCGCGACCACGCACACGCGTGCGGAGATGCTCCGGGAACCGGGCTGTCACCTCTCGGCCAACGACTCGTCACAGGTCGAGTGCAACAACCGCGCCGTCGTCACCGTGAACGACACGGTCTACGAGGCCGAAGGCGGCATGTACCTCCTGCTGTGCGTCGTGTTCACGCTGCTCTACTTCGCGCTCATGGAAGGCCTCACCGGCGCCACGGCCGGGAAGCACATGACCGGGCTGCGCGTGGTCACCCCCGAGGGCACGGGCATCGGGCTCCCCCGCGCGCTCGTGCGCTGGGCCGTGTTCGCGGTCGACGGCCCGCTCACGCTGTTCATCTGCGGGATCGTCACGTCGTCGGTGTCGGCCGGGCATCGCCGCCTCGGCGACATGGCCGCGAGCTCCTACGTGATCGCCAAAGCCGACGCCGGCCACCCGGTGAGCACACGTCCGCGTTGACTCAGCCGACGCGTGCGCGCCACTCGTCGATCAGGCGCCCGGCGATCGACATGCCGCCGGTCGGGAAGTTCGGCGTGGCATCGGGCGTGAACCACTGCGCCTCGATGATCTCCTGACCGTCGATCTCGATCTCGCCCGAGAGGTACTGCGCGCCGAAGCCGATCATCACCTGGTGCGGGAACGGCCACGGCTGACTGCCGCGGAACTCGACGTCGCCGATCGCGAGGCCGACCTCTTCCATCACCTCGCGCCGCACCGCGTGCTCGAGCGTCTCGCCGGGTTCCACGAACCCGGCGAGGCACGAGAACATCCCCGGGCGGGAAGTTGGCGTTGCGGGCGAGGAGCGCGCGTCCGTCGTCCCGCTCCACCAGCATGATCACCGCCGGCGCGAGGCGCGGGTACGCGAGCAGCCCGCAGTCGGGGCACTTCCGAGCGCGCTCGCCGGGCACGTCGACCGTCGCGACGCCGCACCGACCGCAGAACTGGTGGTTGCGCTGCCACTCCACCAGCTGCACGGCGCGACCGGCGAGCGCCCAGGTGGGCTCGTCGACCGACGACCACAAGCGGAACAGGTCGACGACGTCGTCGCGCGCACCGCCTTCGCCGTCGGCGCCGGCGTCGACGGCCCAGCAGTGCCGGCCGTCGAGCACCCCGAGGAAGATGCCGGTCTCGGGCTCCCCCTCGAGCAGCACGACGCGCGTGCCCTGCACCGCGATCAGCAGGCTGGGTTCTTCAGGATCTCCGGGCGCGTCGAGCAGAGGGACGAACATGGGCGTCATTCTGCACGACCCGCGCGGATCGCGGTCCTCGGAGCGGGTTCGTGGGGAACGTCGGCCGCGCCCCGCTGCCCCGACCGGGTCGTGGAGGCCAGCGCTCGTAACCTCGACCGGTGCCCAGCGTCCGCACCCGCCGCACGCTGCTGGTGACCGCGATCGTCGTTGCTGTCGTCCTCGCGGTCGGCGTGGTGGCGCTCAACCTCCGGCTGTTCGTGTTCCCACCGTCGTCGACGCCGGCGCACGCCGACGCGGTCGTCGTGCTCGCTGGTGGCTCCGGTGAACGTCTCGACAAGGGCCTCGAACTGGTGCGCCACGGTGTGGCGTCGAACCTCGTCGTGTCCACCGGTCCGAACACGCTGTGCGGGACCGACCACGACTTCGCGGTGTTCTGCTTCGTCCCCGATCCCAACGACACGCGGGGAAGCGGAAGCGGTCGGTCGCATCGCAGCACGCGAAGGGTGGCAACACCTCGTGCTGGTGACCTCCGACTACCACGCCGTCCGCGCCCGCCTGCTCCTCGAACGTTGCTTCTCGGGGACGCTCGACGTGTCGGCCGCACCGAGCAGCCACGCGCCATTCCCCTTGTTGGCGGCCATCGTCCACGAGTGGGGCGGCCTCGTCGAGGCCGCCATCCACTCGGACTGCTGAGTCGCCGCGGTCAGTCGCCGGCCAACGCGGCCAGCACCGGCATCCGGGCGGCCCGTCGCGCCGGACGCACGGCGGCGAGGATCCCGGCAAGCCCACCCGCCGCCGCGATGAGCAGCAGTCGGCCCGCCGGGGCCGAGAACACGTCGAGCGGCAGGTCACCCGAGAAGCTGCGAGTGAGTCCCCAGCCGACGAGCACGCCCACCGCGATCCCGCCGAGCGCACCGAAGCCGGCGATGATCACCGACTCCCAGCGCACGGTCGCCCGCAGCTGCGGCCGCGTGAGCCCGACCGCGCGCAGCAGGCCGAGCTCGCGGGTGCGCTCCCGCAACGAGAGCGACAGCGTGTTCGCGATGCCCATGAAGGCGATCAGGATCGCCAGGGCGAGGAACACGTAGACGATCGCGAGCAGGGTGTCGACCTGCGAGCTCACGCCCGCGAGGTACTCCGCCTTGTCCTGCACCTTCGGCGCGAGCTCGGCGCCGGCGACCCGCGCGACCGCGCTGCGCCCCTCGGCAATCGACACGCCGTCGGCCAGCGTCACGAACACACCGGTGAGCGCGGGCTGTTGCGTGTGCGCGAGCCACGTCGCCTCCGGGATGACCACGTTGCCGAAGCTGGAGTTCGCGTCGTACAGCGCACGCACCTGGAGGTCGACCCGCGCACCGTCACCGAACGACGCCGACACGTTGTCGCCGGGCGCGAGCCCGTGTGCGTCGGCGAACTTCGACGAGAGCGCGACCCCGTTCGCACCCACGTCGGTGAGCGCACCGCGCGCGACGTGCAGGTCGATCACCCGACCGAGGGCCGCGGCGTTGGCCGCGGTGACCGTCTCCGGACTCCCGTCGACCGAGGCGCGCAGGATGCCGAACCCGGTCGCGTCGCCCACCTCGGGGACCTGCCCGAGTCGTCCGACCAGCGCCGGGTCGATGCCCGCGCCGCTCTGGTCGTTGTTGACGATCACGAGGTCGCCGTGGAAGTCGCTGCGCACGACCTCGCCGATCGACGCCTTGATGGACGCGCCGAGCACGGTGAACACGGTCACCACCGCCACCCCGACCATGAGTGCGGTGGCCGCGCCCGCCGTGGTGCGCGGGTTGCGCATGGCGTTGCGCCGGGCCAGTGACCCGGCGGCTCCTCGCACCGCGGTGGCCGGTGTGCCGAGCAACGCGCTCGACGGGCCGCGCCACGGCAGGGCCGAGCAGCACGAGGCCGACCAACGTGAGCACCGCGCCTGGGCCGACCTGGGTGAACGACGCGCCGATCGCGCCCAGCACCACGAGCGCGATCCCGGCCACGAGAACGGCGAGCCCGGAGACGGTGCGCACGCGCGACGGTCCGTGCACGTCGTCGGTGCCCTCCCTCATCGCCGCCAACGGGTTGACGCGCGACGCACGGACCGCGGGCACGAGGCTCGCCGGCACCGCCACGGCCACACCGACCAGGGCCGCGAGCGCCAACCGGGCCGGTGCGATCGCCAGCGCCGACGACGGCAGCCCGAACCCGGCTGCACCCATCAGCGCGTAGAGCCCGGCCGCGAGGCCGATGCCCGCGACCACGCCGGCCAACGCCGCGATCGCGCCGACCACGAGGCCCTGGGTCGCGGCCGACATCGTGATCTGACCGCGCGACGCGCCGAGTGCACGGAGCAGCGCCGACTCGCGCGTGCGTTGCGCGGTGACCATCGAGAACGCGTTGTAGATGCTGAACGCGGCGACGAGGAGCGCGACCGCGGCGAACACCACCAGCACGGTCTCGAACAAGGCGATGAACGAGCTGTCGACGTCGGCCCGCTGTTCGGCCGTGAGCTGCGCGCCGGTGATCGCGGTGGCACCCGCAGGCAGGGCAGGCTGCAACTGCCGCACCAGCGCGGACTGCGAGACGCCGGGCTCGGCCGCGACCAGCACTCCGGTCATGTCGTCGCGTCCGCCGAGCAGGAGCTGCTGCGCCTCCGCGGTGGTGAACGCCGCGAAGGTGGTGCCGGCCATGCTGTCCGACGTCCCGAACGTCGCGATGCCGACGACCGTCATCCTCACCGGCTGGGGCACGAGCACGGTGGTGGAGCTGCCGACGTGCAGGTCCCCGGTCTGGGCCGACGCGCGGTCGATGACGACCTCGCCCGCACCCGCCGGCGCGCGACCGTCCACGATCTTCCACGGGTTGAGCCGTGCCGCGGTGACCCAGTTCGAGCCGCGGGTGGGCGGGCCGTTGCCACCGATGCGGTCGCCGTTCGCCCCGACGATCTGCACGCGCCCTTCGACGAGCGGCGCGGTCGCGGCGACCCCGTCGACCGCCGCGACCTGAGCCTCCGACGACGCGGGGATCGCGCCCTGTTCGGTGTCTCCGTCGACGGTCATGCGGTGCTCGCTGCGCACCACCGCTGCGGTGCCGCTGTTCGCCTCGGTGAAGAGGGTGCCGAAGCTGTCGCGCACGGTGTCGCCGAGCACGAGCGTGCCGGCGAGGAACGCCACGCCCACCATCACCGCGGTGAACATGCCGAACAGCCGCCGCTTGCGACTCCACAGATCCTTGAACGTGACCGATCCCATGGTCAGGCTCCGAACGCCTTCATGCGCTCGAGCACACGCTCGGTCGTGGGGGCGGGCACGAGATCGACGACGCGGCCGTCGGCGAGGAACACCACTTCGTCGGCGTAGCTCGCGGCGTTGGGATCGTGGGTGACCATCACGACCGTCTGCCCGTAGGCGTCCACCGCGTCGCGGAGGAATCCGAGGACGTCGGCCCCCGAGCGCGAGTCGAGGTTGCCGGTCGGCTCGTCGGCGAACACGACTGCGGGCTTGGCCGCGAGCGCGCGTGCGACGGCCACCCGCTGCTGCTGGCCGCCGGAGAGCTCGGACGGGCGGTGGCGCAGGCGGTCACCGAGGCCGGTCATGCGCACGACCCGGTCGAACCAGCGCCGGTCGACCCTGCGACCGGCGAGCACGCTGGGCAGCTCGATGTTCTCGCGCGCAGTGAGCGTCGGCACGAGGTTGAACGACTGGAAGACGAAGCCCAGTCGGTCGCGGCGCAGCTGGGTGAGCTTGCGGTCGGAGAGGCGGGCGAGGTCGACGCCGTCGATCAGCACCGACCCCGACGTGGGCGTGTCGAGGCCGGCCATGAGGTGCAAGAGGGTCGACTTGCCCGACCCCGACGGACCCATCACCGCAGTGAAGCGGGCGGTGGAGACGTCGAGGTCCACACCCGCGAGCGCGCGCACCGTCGCGTCACCGGTGCCGTAGGTCTTGTGCAGCGTCCGGGCGCTGACGACGGCCTTCCGGTGCGTCGACACCCCCGGCGCTCGGGGAGGGAGGGAGTCCTGAGTGACGGTCATGCCGGGCTCCTGTGCGAGGAGGGGAAGACGGGCACGGTCGACGGTACGGAGACATCGGGCGCGATCCCATGGAGCAGCCGGGCGTCTCGTGGGTGGGGACAACCCCCGCTCGGTGCTGGTGCCGTCCCGAAGTCCGGCGTCGGCGTGCGGCGTCGACGGTCAGCCGGCGGGGTAGCGCGCGGTCACGTCGCCGTGCTGGGACGAGAGCTCGATGGTGCGACGCGCGGTGGAGTCGGTGCGCACGTCGTTGGTGGTCGAGCCGAAATCGCTCGAGAGACCGACCCGGTACGCGGCGCCGGTGCGCGGCACCACGACGGTCACGTCACCGTGCGACGACGACGCCTGCACCTGCGTCGGCGTCTCGGCGAACGCGAGCCGGATCGATCCGTGGTCGCTGCGCGCGCGTGCGTAGCGGCTGCGCAAGCGCGACGCGTCGACCGAGCCGTGATCGCTGGTGAGGTCCACGTCGGCCGTGCTGCCCGACACGCTCACGTCACCGGTCCCCGTCCACAGCACCAGCTTCACGTCGCGCGGCACGCGCAACGTGTACGACGCAGTGCACCAGTAGGCGACCGGGAACGTGCACTCACCGTCGATCAGCAGGCGGTCGCCGCGCACGCGGGCGGTGTGGTCGGTGCCACCGAGGCCGTCGCTCACGTATGCGCTGAGCGAGATGTCCTCGCGATCGCTGGCGATGACCCGCACCGAGCCACGATCGGTCGACACGTCGATGCGGGTGACGCCCGCGGCCGCGAACGTGCGTGTGAAGTGCCGCTCACCGTGCGCGAGCAGGTTCACGACGCTGAGGGTGCCCCACAGCAGCGCGGCGATCGCCAACAACGAGGCGAGGATGCGCCACGCCGGCCGGCCGCGGTGGCGTGCGACCGACTCTCCAGCGGCGAGCGTCGTCATGAGTCCAACCACCGCAGCACCGCGAGCACGCGCCGGTGGTCCTCCGAGGCCGGCGGCAGGTCGAGCTTGGTGAAGATGTTGCTGACGTGCTTCTCCACCGCGCCGTCGCTCACCACCAGGGTCTGCGCGATCGCCGCGTTCGATCGGCCCTCGGCCATCAACGACAGCACCGTGCGTTCGCGCGGCGTGAGCCGTTCCAGCGGATCCTGTTGCCGCGCCCGTGCCAGGAGCTGCGTGACGACCTCGGGGTCGAGCACGGTGCCACCGTCGCCCACCCGGCGCAGGGCGTCGACGAAGTCGCGCACGTCGGCGACCCGGTCCTTGAGCAGGTAGCCGACGCCACCGACGCCGTCCCCGGCCACGTCACCGGAGATGAGCTCGGTCGCGTAGCGCTCCTCCACGTACTGCGACAGCACGAGGATGCCGATCGACGGCCAGCGCTCGCGGATCCGCAACGCGGCGCGCACGCCTTCGTCGGTGTGGGTGGGCGGCATGCGCACATCGAGCACGACGAGGTCGGGCAGCACTTCGGGAGACGCGGCCGAGAGTGCCTCCAACAGCGCGTCGGCGGCGCCGAAGCCGGCGACCACGTCCTCGCCGGCGTCGACCAGCAGCCGCGTGATCCCCTCCCGCAACAGCACCGAGTCCTCGGCGATCATCACTCGCACGGCAGCACCGCCCGCAGGATCGTGGGACCGCCGACCGGGCTGTCCAGGTGGATGGAACCGCCGAGCGACGCCGCCCGCTCGCGCAGTCCCGCGAGCCCGGTCCCGTTGCCGTCGTCAGCGCCGCCCGAGCCGTCGTCGCGCACCTCGATGACAAGCGTGTCGCCCGCGCGAGTGAGCGTCACCGCGGCGTGCGCGGCCGCCGAGTGGCGGGCCACGTTGGTGAGCGCCTCCGACACCACGAAGTACGCCGCGCTCTCGACCTCGGGCGCGGGCCGGGGTTCGACGTCGACCTCCAACGACACCGGGATCGGTGCGCGCGCGACGACGGCCGACAGCGCGGCGTCGAGCCCGCGATCCTCGAGGATCACGGGATGGATGCCGCGTACGAGATCGCGGATCTCCTGCAGCGCGGCCTTCGCCTCCTCGTGCGCGTGCACGACGCGCGCGCGGATGGCTTCCTTGTCTTCCTCGTCGAAGTGCTCACGCGTCGCGCCGAGATCCATCGCCAGGCTGACCAGGCGTTGCTGCGCGCCGTCGTGCAGGTCGCGCTCGATGCGCCGACGCTCGGCCTCTGCGCTCCCCACGGCCGCGGCACGCCCGCTCTCGGCGGCGCGGACGCGTGCTTCCTGTCGCGCGCGCTCGTCGGGACCGAGGAACCACGCGCAGGTGACCCGATCGAGTCGACCGAGCACGACCGTGACCCACGGCGCCAGGAACACGACCCCGAGCAGCCCGATGAAGGCGAGGCGCAGCGACCCGTAGCCCGAGCCCACCTCGACGAACCAGAACTTGGCGGTGCCGTCGGGGAGGTCCGCGACGTACAGCGGGAGCGCGAGCAGCGCCAGGGATCCGCACCATGCGGCGGCAACGAGGACGACGTTGAGGACGCCGAGCGGCAGCAGGAGCAACAGGTACCCGACCTCCTTCCACCGCGTGACCGAGCGCGCCCGCTCGAGCAACCGGCGCCACCAACTCGCCTGCTGCAGTGGTGCCACCGGATCGCTGAGCTCGAGCCCGAGCAGCGCCGACGCGCGCGAGCGCTCCATGTGGGCGAGGCCCCTGCTCACGACCATGAGCAACCAGAACATCGGGATCGCGAACACGACCGTGACGAGCACCCCGAGCGTGGTCGCCACCAGCGCCACCACGACGCTGAAGGTGATCACGCCGAAGGCGAGATCCGACACGAGGTGGGTGAGGGTCCACCAGGTCGACGGGTGTCGCCACGGATCGAAGAGACGCCCGAGCACGCCGTCACGCTAACGACGCCACCGCGCCCGAGCCATGGAGCGACCACGCCAACGCGCGGTGGGGTTCTCCCTACCTCGGCGCGTTCAGAACGTCTTGCCGTAGCCCACCGACACCTGGCCCCGGCGGAAGGTCACGACGAACTTGCCCGGCGTGTAGCCCTCGAGCAGCTTCTCGACCGGCACACCGAGTTGCTTGGACAGCTCCTCGGCCCTCGCCCGCGCCGCCGCCGGCTCCATGAACTCGAGTCCGAACTTGTGCCGGGCCACCGCTCCTCCGGGGGTGCCCGACCCCGCCCAGTCGAAGCCGTTCAGCGTGGCGCCGTGGTCACCGAACGAGATGCCGGTCTGCTTCCACCGGTTCTGCAGGTAGAGCTCGATCTGCCCGCGCGTCCCGCGTCGAGGGGCGTGCCGTTCGTCTTGAAGTAGCCGTGGAAGTCGATGTCGCTCACGATCGGCTTCCCCGTGCCGCGTTCAAAGAAGCTGATCGTGTTGTTGCGGCCCGGCTTCGTGACGTCGACCTCGATCGAGTACTGCCTGGGGGCGTTGGGCACGGCGTCGCCGGCCGCGGTCGGTACCTCGAAGTCGAACGTGCCCCCACCCGGCTGCGTCGCCTTCTCGAAGTTCTTCGCGAACTTCGACGTCGGGTCGTTCCAGTCCTTCCACACTCCCTCTTGCGTCTTGAAGCGCAGCTGGACCTCGTTGCGCAGCTCGGGCGGCATCTTCGCCAGCACGCTGTCGGGCGGCAACTTGGGTTCGTACACCCCGAGCTTGCCCAGTCCACTGCGGTCGGCACCGAGGATCACGTCGACGTCACTGAGGTTCTTCGCCTTGAAGATCTCGGGCTTGCCCACCGCGCCGAGCTCCGAGTTCAGGTACTCGACCGAGTAGATGTTGGACGGCCTCGCCTGGATCTCGAGGTCGACGCCGAACTTCTCCTTGACCTCGGCGATGACCTGCTGGATCTTCTGCTGGTCGGCCTCGGTGATCCCGCCGAGCCGCTCGATGTTGGCCGCCGTGGTCTCACCGGCACCGAGGGCCTCGAGCGTCTCCGCTTCGCTCACCCGCTCGATCGCCGCGCCCGACTGCCCGTACTTCGAGTACTCGTAGGAGGTCGCGACCTTCTCCACGAGCTTCGATCCGCCGCGCGCGACCGCCTCGCCCGCGAGCACTTCACCCTCGAGTCTGCCCGCCGACGTCGTCACCTTGTCCGCCCACCCGTACGGATCGCGGAGGATGTCGTCCTCGACCTTGTCGAGGTAGGCGTCGAAGTCCTTCTGCTGCTGTTCGAGCTGAGGCGCGTACTGCGCGAACTCGAGCATCTGCCCCTTGTACTCGTCGTTGAGTGCTTCGGTCAGGTCGGTGTACTGCTGCTGGTTGAACGCGCCGCCCGGATCGTCGATGTAGCGGTCGTAGAGCTTGAGCGCAGTGCTGAACGCGCCGAACGCGGCGCTGTCCACGCCTTGCTTCGCCGCGAGCCCCGCGTCGACGTAGTCCTGGGCCATCTGGCCGAAGCTGCCCGACGTGATCGTCGACGCGTAGTACTCCGCCGGCGTGCCCACCGTGAAGTCGAGGACGTTGCCGACACCCTGCACGAGGCCCTTGGCCTGCCCGTAGAGCGCGACCTTGGTGAGGGTGACGTTGTCGAACTCGGGGTACGGCACGACCGGACCCAACGTGCGCTGGATCAGGTCCGACGGCAGGTCGGCCAGTGCGCCCCGCGCGCGTGCCGCGACCACCCGCGCGTTCATCGCCTGGTCGAGGAGCTGCTGACGCAACCACGCGCTGCCCTGCAGGTTCTTCAGCTCCGACTCGGCCAGCTCCACCAGCAGGTTCTTGAGCGCTTTCGTGTCGAGCACGCGCTTCTGGATGCCGATGAATCCCGCGTCGTTCGCGGAGATGGATCCGTCGACCACGGGCACCGTCGCTTCCGCGACGACCGCGACGTCACCGGGACCCTCGGCGTGGAACCGGTACGTCGCCTCACGCGTCTCCCCCGGCCCGAGGCTCGTCGGGAGGGCAGGGTCGGGTCCCGACACCAGCGTCACCGTCCCGCGCAGTGCGTCGGGCACGTACTCCGGATGCGCCACGAGCCCGGCGCCGGTGTACTGGATGCCATCGATCGTCGCCGCGCCCTGGTTCGTGACCGAGACCACCACGTCGATGGTGTCTTCGCCGGTGTCGGCACTGCGCAGCTGCACCGCGAGTCCCGAAACCGTGCCCTCGACCGAGGCGGTGACCGGAGCGACTGCACGACCGGCGGCGTCGACCGCACGCGCGGTCGCCGCGAGCGTGAACCGGCCACTGGCGTCGCCGTGCACGACGGCGTCGAACTCGCGCGACTCGCCGGGAGCGAGCGACAGACCGGCGGTCGGCGGGGGCACCAGCGGCGTGTCGACGGTCAGTGCGCCCGCGGGTGTCGTCTGGAGCGGGTTGCCGACGAACGCGACCGACGACAGCTGACCCACTCCGTCGTCACCCGCAGTCAGGGTCACGTGCGCGCGCGTTGGGACACCCGGCGCGAGTCGGTTGTTCACCGCGTCGGGAAGCGACACCGCGAGCCGCAACGACGGTGCCGGCACGTGCACGACCTGCGTGCCCGTGCTCGCGAGCCCGTGGCTGTCGACGACCCGATGCGTCACCGTGTAGTCACCCGGCTTCGCGAACGTGTGGATCACCTGCGCACCGACATTGGTCTCGTGGTCGCCGAACTCCCATGTCTGGCTGGTGATCGAGTCGCCCGCGTCGGGATCGCTCGCCTGCGACGTGAACCGGTACAGCGCGAAATCGTTCGGGTTCACCTGCTCGAACGAGAACCCGGCGACCGGCGCGTGGTTCTCGTCCTCGGGGGAGGCGGCGGCGTCCCCGTGCCGCTGATCGTGACGGCGAACGAGTAGCCGAGCCCGTCGAGGATGTTGCCGTCTCCGTTCAGATCGCCGACGACCGTCGTGCTCACGCTGATGATCAGGGTCACCGATCCGGCGAGGGTCGACGGGTTGTACGTGATGACGAGCGGGCAGGTGAAGTCCTGGGACCACCCACTGCACGTGTACCCCTCGCGCGTCTCGTCGGAGACGTTGATGCCATAGGTGCTCGGGCTCCCGGCCTCGTCGGCGCCGGGGACGTACACGCGCCCACCGGCGAGGACACCGAAGTGCGTGCAGGGCATGGCCGAGTAGGGGATGGACCCGAAGGGGCACATCCCACCGATGGTCGGCCCTTCGACGGTCATCCTCTGGCGCACCAGCAACCCGCCCGCCGGCTCCACCGGACCGAGCTCGGGGAGTGCGGGATGCGTGGCGCCGTCGTACGTCTGGTCCGCCGGCAGGCAGTTGTTGCTGGTGGAGTCGGGCGGGCAGGCGGGAACCTCGGCGGCCTGGGCCCTGGGCGCACCGATCGTCTGCAACGGCACCGCGAGCAGCGCACCGAACAGGGCAGCGCACGACACCAGCACGACCGCTCGGCGCCACGCGCGCCGCCGCTCCACCTGTCGTCGGTCCATCCGCAGCTGCTCCCGCCCGTCGCCGCACCCCGTTGCTCACGGGATCATCCGGGAACGACCTCGGCGACTCAATCGGCCGATCGGCCGATATCAGTCGTCTGACGGATTCGGTGCACCCACGTCGCCCGGAAGCAGGGTCAGCGCCATCGCCACCGCCTGGGCGCGACCACGAGCGCCGAGCTTGCGGTAGATGTTCTCGAGGTGGGTCTTCACCGTCGCCGGCGACACGTGGAGCTCGGCCGCGAGGGTCGCGTTGGTGGCACCGGTCCCGAGGAGCTGGAGCACCTCTGCCTCGCGCCGGGTCAGGCCGAGCCGTTCGAGCTCCCCGACGTGCACCGGGGTCGACCGTTCGTCCAGGAGCAGCGCTTCGTGCGTGGTCGGGGTCGCAGGCAGGTACCGCACCACGAGTCGCGCCCCGGCGCGCTCGGTCGCGATCGGCGCCAGGGGGCGCGGGATCTCCCCGCCGGCCACGCGCGCCGCGTGCCGTTGGGCCTCGAGCCACCGGGTGAGACGAGCGGGGAACGGATCGCGTGTCCCCGGACGCCCGAAGTAGCGGTACAGCAGCACCAGCGCGCCGGGTGTGACCTCATTCGGTCGTGGATCGAGCGCGAGCACGTGCGTACCCGTGTCCTCGAGCGCGCCGGCGAGCGTACCGACACGTTGACGCAACCGGTCACGTTCGCGCGCTCTGCTGGTACGACTGCGCGAGGTGCGGTCGCAACGTGTTGAGCAGCAACCGGTCGCGCTCGTCGAAGTCATCGCCGAGGTCGTTGCGGTTGAGCGCGATCGCAGTGAGTCGCGGGAGCACCGATGGCAGCCCGATCGACATCTGGTGCTCCATGCCGAGCTCCTCGAACAGCTCTCGGTACAGCCGGCGCGCGTGCCGACTCGTCGCTGGTCACGAAGTCGCTGATCTTCATCGCCGAGCCATCGCCGGTGGTGGCTTGATAGGTGATGAGCGGGTGCTCGTCCATCAGTTCGGCGAGCGTCGTGCGCTGCTCGGGCCTGAGCTCCTGGGGCGGCGACACCACCGCGTGCGCGTGCTGCCGTTCCGGATCGACCTCGTTCCACCCGGCGAGGTCGTTGCGCACCACGCGCGTGGTGAGCTCGAGTGCCAACGCAGGGAACGCAGTGGCCGACTCTGCTTCGCGTGACAGGAAGATCGCGTCGCTCAAGACCGACACGTCGCGTTCGTCGATCGGCGCCACGGATGAGGACGTTAGCGAGCGGTCACACGGAGCCGAGCAGTCCCTCGATCTCGTCGCGCAGGTCGAGGAAGCGCGGATCGCGCGTGATGTTGACGTTCCGGCCCACGCCGAAGGGCACGTCGATGTCGGCGATGACGCGTCCCCGGTGTACGCCAGCACCCCGACATCACGGAGCACGGCGGCTGGCGCGCGTACCTCGCCCTCAGCGCGAAGGTGGAGGCGTGACCGCACCTCGCATCGTGATCATGGGCGTGACCGGTGCCGGCAAGACGACCATCGGGCGCATCGTCGCCCGCCGCCTCGGCGCCGTGTTCATCGACGCCGACGACCTGCACGGTCCGGAGGCGATCGCGGCGATGCACGCCGGTCGACCGCTCGATGACGCCGAACGCGCTCCCTGGCTCCAGCGGGTGCGCGCCGCGGTCGCCGCTACGGGAGACGGTCCGGTCGTGCTCGCCTGTTCTGCACTCAAGCAGGCGTACCGCGACGTCCTGCGCGACGGCCTTCCCGGACTCGTCTTCGTGAACCTCGACGTCGATGCCACCACCCTCGAGCAACGCCTCGAGTCCCGCGTCGGTCACTTCGCCGGACCCGAGCTGCTGCCGAGCCAGCTCGCCACGCTGGAGCTCGGCGACGACGTCGTGCAGGTGAGCGCACGCGGCGATGCCGACGAGGTCGCCGAACGGGTGCTGCGCGCCGCGTCGAGCGCCCACTCACGATCCCGCGTCGGACAGCAGCAGCCCCGAATAGTCGTTCGGGTAGCGCAACGCCCGGAACAGCCACTCGGGTTCGATCGGCTCGCCCGCGCCGCTCTCCTTGGGTGTGTGCGGACCGACCTTCCCGTACGGGTTGTCGAACTCCCACACCACCGAGCCGGACCGGTCGACTTCGACGATCCGGCCGTGGGGACCGTCGGCCATCAAGGTGTCGCCGTTGGGCAGTCGCTGCGCGCTCGAGATGATCGCGGCGAAGAAGCGCTTGCTCGTCGCCAGGGGGTACACGCGTTCCCCCGAGGCCGCGAACGTGCCGTCGTCGTTGCGGACGTACTCGCCGTCGACCATCCGGGGTGTGATCTGCTCGACCGACGAGTACGGGCGCGTCTCGGGCAACCCGTTGGAGAACGCGAGGATCGCCCCCGCACCGGGCAGCCCGGCGGGGATGCGTTCGACGTCGTGCTGCACGAAGAGGGTTCGCTTCCCCTTGGCCTTGGTGGTCGCCGGGTTGCCGTACCGGAAGCGGAGGTCGCCGGCCGTGCCCCGTGCCTCTTCGGTCGTCGTCGCGTGGTCGATGATCCAGAACTCGCTGAACGACCGCGAGCTGAGGATCACCTCGTCACGCTCGGCGTCGTAGTCGACGCCGTTGAGGTGGTTCCAGTCCTTCTCGCCGTTGTTCCCCTCGAGCACGTGGTTCACGTCGATCTTCTCGGGGTGGAGGTTCACGTCGCCGAAGTTCGCCTTGGTGGGGTCGTGGTCCTGGACGAGGTGATCCCACACGTGCCACTCCCACACGATCTCGCCGGTCGCCGGGCGGTACTGCAGCACCGAGTCGGGCCAGAGCTCGCCGTCGGACAGCAGCGCGGGCGAGCGACCCGCGGCGAGCGCCTGCTCCGCGTCCTTGCGTTCCCACGCGATGAGCAGCACGTCGCCGTTGGGCATCGGCTCGATGTCGTGGTGCTGCATGTGGGAGCTGCTCGCGTAGTCGAAGCGCCAGACGAGGTTCCCCTGCCAGTCGAGCTCTTCGACCCGCCCGCCCGCGCCCTTGCCGTCCTTGAACGCGTTCTGCAGCTCGAGGTTGCCGGTGCGCAGCAGGTGGCCGTTCGGGAGCAGGTACTGCGAGAGTCCGGGACGGGTGTCGGTCTTCCAGGTGTGGACGGGATGCCCGCCCATGTCGATCAGATACGCGCGCTCGAGCTCGAGCGGCGCGAAGAGCGTGACGCCGGGGGACGCGTCCTCCGTGGCGGTGACCAGGCCCCGAGGCGTGCTCCTGTCCTCGGCCACCGCGGACGCGGCCACCAGACCGACCAGCGCGACCACGAGGGCGACGATGGTGGTCTTGGAGATCGGCGTGGATCGGCCCGGCCGTCGCCGAGCACGCGTGTCACCAGCCACGGCTCAACGACTCAACGACTCAACGACTCAACGCAAGGACCAAGCTCCCGAGCACCGTGCACGCGCTGGCGACGAGCACGCGCCGCTGCACCGTCGTGTCCAACCCCCCGGTCGGGCTCGGACCTTTCCCCCCAGAAGGCCCGGGCCCGACCGACAACACGTTGTGAACCCTGCACGATCGGCGCCGGCTCGCAAGTCGTCGCCGGCGCCGGGTGCAGGCGGTGGTGATGGTCGTGGGGTGGTTCACGTACAGACGCTCCGGTGGCGCGCAGCCGGTCGAGGTGGAGAGCGTGTCACCCTCAAGTTGCGGTTCCGTGACGACGGCCGACCATTCAAGGGAATCGCGTGGTTCCGTCATGTGACTGCAACCTGGAAGCGGGAGTGTGCGGGCATGGACGAACGCACCGCCTCCGCGAGTCCGCCCCGTCCCGGGGCCTGCCGGTTCAACGTCGATGCGCGTGACGACGGCGTCGTCGGCGTGGCGGTCGACGGTGATCTCGACCCGGTGTCGGCCCGGACGCTGCTCGAGCTCGTCGAGGTCGCGATCGGAACGCCCGGGACGAGCAGCCACGTCGAGATCGACCTGCGCAAGCTCCGGGCGTGCTCGAACTCGGGGGTCCGGGCGCTGACGTCGTGCGCCGAGCTGGGAGCCCGGGTGCGCGACGGCCTCCAGTTCCGGGTCGGGATCGCCCCCGACGTGATGGAGCAGATCGGCGACGGGTCGGTAACACTACGGGGGTGACCCCTACTGTGCTCGTGGTCGAGGATGACGCCCGCATCCGCTCGGTGATTCGGATGGCGCTCGACGGCGAGGGCTACGAGGTGATCGACGTCGGGTCGGGCGAGGAGGCTCGTCGGCAGTTCGCCGCCCACGCGGTCGACATCGTGCTGCTCGACCTCATGCTCCCCGACATCAACGGGTTCGACGTGTGCCGTGCCCTGCGCCAAGAGAGCGACGTCCCCATCTTGATCCTGTCGGCGCGCTCCGACACCCACGACGTCGTCGCCGGGCTCGAGGCAGGTGCCGACGACTACGTGACCAAGCCGTTCGCGGCCAAGGAGCTGGCAGCGCGCATGCGCGCGCTGCTCCGTCGCCTCGCACCCGGTGACACGCGCGGCTCGACGTACAGCTTCGGCGACGTGGAGATCGCGCCCGATGCGGGCACGGTGCGGCGCGGCGACGACGAGGTGCAGCTCACGAAGACCGAGTTCCGACTGCTGTGCGAGCTGGCCCGCAACGCGGGCATCGTGCTGAGCCGGGAGCAGTTGCTCGACCGCGTCTGGGGCTACGACTACCTGGGCGACGGCCGGCTGGTCGACGCGCACGTACGCCGGCTGCGGACCAAGATCGAACGCGACGCGTCGGATCCGCAGCTGGTCGTGACCGTCCGAGGGCTTGGGTACCGCATGAACCGGCTGTGACGTCGCCGTCCGTCGTCCGCAGCCGCGGGCTGCGGTTCCGGGTCGTCGCCACGTTCGCGATCGGAGGACTTCTGCTGTCCTCGGCGTTCGCGCTGGGCACCTACTCCTTCTCGAAGCGGTACCTGGTCGCGCAACGCGAGCGCTCGGCGCAACGGCAGGCGTTCCTCAACGCACGCGCCTTGCGCGGTGCGCTCGGTGGCACGCCGGTGGCGGTGCCCGACGCCTTGGCGTCGCTGGAGGTGCCGACCGGTTCCACTGTGGTCCTGCACCGCTCCGGCACCTGGTACGGCACCTCGGTCGCACTCGGGCGCGACGACGTGCCCGCCGCCATGCGCAGGCTCGTGGCCCAGGGCAACGCGGCCCACCAGCGCATCGCCACTCCCAACGGGCCGGCCATCGTCGTCGGGGTGCGGATCCCGTCCTTGAACGCCGAGTACTTCGAGATCGTCGTGCTCACCGAGCTCGTCAGCACGCTCGACGTCATCCGCGAGGCCCTGCTCGGCGCGGCTGCCATCACGACGCTTGCGGCTGCGCTGTTGGGAGTGTGGGCGGCGCGGCGCGTGCTGTCGCCGTTGCGGGACGTGAGCACCACCGCGTCCGCGATCGCCGACGGTGACCTCTCCCAGCGACTCGAGACGCGGGGTGATCCCGACCTCGACCCACTCGTCGAATCGTTCAACCGGATGGTCGACGAGCTCCAACACCGCATGGAACGCGACGCCCGGTTCGCGTCCGACGTCAGCCACGAGCTGCGGTCGCCCCTCACCACGCTGCGCGCGTCGGCCGAGGTGCTGGAGCGGCGGGTGACGGAGGTGCCCGCCGGGCTGCGTGAGCCGATCGAGCTGATCGGCGACGAGGTGCAACGGTTCGAGCGGCTGGTCTCGGAGCTCCTCGAGCTCGCGCGAGCCGAAGCCGGCGTCGATGCCCTCGAGTTGGAACCGGTCAACATGGGGGAGCTCGTGCTGCATGCCGTCGGACTCACGAGAGAGGGAGACTTCGTCGTCGAGATCGACCCGGGTCTCGCGGCCGCGCCGGTGCTCACCGACAAGCGACGAGTCAGCCGGGTCCTCACGAACCTGGTCGAGAACGCCCAGCAACACGGATCCGGGGTGCGTGGCGTCGCGGTCTCACGTCACCTCGACGTGGTGCGGATCACGGTCGACGATTCGGGTCGTGGCGTCCCGCCCGCCGAGCGCACACAGGTGTTCGAGCGCTTCTTCCGGGGCGCGGTCTCCGGTCGACGCGACGGCAGTTCCGGCACCGGGCTCGGGCTCGCGCTGGTCGCGGAGCACGTGCGGCTGCTGCGGGGCCGGGTCTGGGTCGAGGACGCGAACCCGGCACCGGGCGCGCGCTTCGTCGTCGAGCTCCCGGTGGAGGACACATGAGCAAGCGACGGCTCGTGACGATCGCGCTGGTCGCGCTCGCGGCGTGCGGCATCACCGCGTGTGGGGTCGGCGCCCAATCACAGCCGCAAGAGATCGACCGCGCCGACGTGCCGTTCGATCTCGACCAGCGCTCCCCCGACACGCCGACCACGACCACGCGAGCGACACCGCCTCCTACACGATCTACCTGGTGACCAAGAACCGGCTTCAACCGGTGACGCGCACCGCGCGCACCACGCCGAGCCCGGTCGAGCAGCTGACACAGCTCACCAAGGGTCCCACGCCCGCCGAAGCCGATGCAGGTCTGCGCACCTTGTTGCCGCCCGAGGTGACCGTCGACGCGGTCCGCATCGCCAACCGGGTCGCCACCATCGAGCTCTCGGGTGTCGGCGCCGCGCAGTCGGGCGGCGACGAGCGCGCACTGGCGATCGCGCAGCTCGTCTACACCGTCACCGCGATCCCCGGCGTCGACCGGGTCCAGTTCGAGGTCGACGGCAAGCCCGCTGAGGTGCCGCGGGGTGACGGGAGTCTGACCAGCCATCCGGTGGATCGCTCCGACTACGCCCTCGCTGCACCCTGAACGAACCGTCATCCAACCGCAACGTGTTCCGCACGGCTCCGACGCGAGCAGCAGGGATCATGGTCTCGAACCGAGGAGGTTCCCATGACCATGACCACGACCACGACCGGAGTCCGCTACCTCGATCTCGACGGTGACGGTGTCCCGGACGCCGTGCTGACGGTCGAGACGTGGGCCGACACGCCGGCCGATCCCGACCACGGGACGGTCGTCGAGACGCTCGAGACCGGCATCGGCATCGACGGTCGGCCCGCCGACGTGCGGGTCCTCTCCCACCACTGACCGCGAGGGAGTCGCGAGATCATGACCACGCTCCAGATCACCTCCGACGCCGTGTCGGCGATCGTCGAACACTGCGAGGCTCGCGAGGTGCCCGACACCGGTGGCCTGCGGATCATGCAGAAGGCGTCTGCGACCGAGGGCTCGGTGCGTTCGCTCGTCATCCAGTTCGTCGCCCAGCCCCAGCCGTCCGACATCGTGCTGCGCGAGGGTGACGCCAACGTCTTCCTCGCCGAAGGTGTGGAGCCCATCGTCGGAGAGCGCGTGCTCGACGCCAAGGGCAGTGGCACTCCACCCCAGCTCGTGCTGCGCAACCCCTGACCCCGGGCGGCGTGAGGTTCACGCAGCCGTAACCCATCGCCGCCGGCGATGTGCTCGGCTGTCGCGATGCGCGAGCTTTCCGTCCACGAGATCGACCTCGCACCCTTCCGCAGCGGCGACCCGGCAGGACGCGCGACGGTGGCCGACGCGTTCGACCGGGCCGGACGCGACAGCGGGTTCATCCTGCTCACCGGTCACGGTGTCGACGTCACGGTGATCGACGACGCGTTCGACGCGTGGCAGGAATTCTTCGACCTCCCACTCGACGAGAAGCTGCGTGCGGTTGCGCCACCCGAGTCCGACGGGATGATCGGCTACACCGCGTACGGCGAGCAGGCGCTCGCGTACACCGCGGGAGGCGAATCCCCTCCCGATCTCATGGAGGCGTTCTCGGTCGGTCGCGAAGACGCGACCGACGCGTGCTTCGACGACTACCGCGACTGGTTCCCGCCCAACGTGTGGCCCGATGCTCCCGCGTCCTTGCGCGGCGCGGTCGCCGCGCTCGAGCACGCGCTCCGCGACGTCGCCGACGTGGTGCTGCGCGCGATGTCGCTCGCGCTCGACCTCCCCGAGGAGTGGCTGGTGTCGCGCGCGGAGCGCGCCGTCGTCACGACGCGCTGCAACCACTACCTCCGCGGTCCGGGCTACGAACCGCTCCCCGACCAACCGGGACTCGGCGGCCACACCGACTACGGAATGGTCACGCTGCTCGTGGCCGACCCGGTACCGGGACTCCAGATCCTGCGCGACGGCGCGTGGCACGACGTGATCCCGCCGCGCGGCTCGATCGTCTGCAACCTCGGCGACATGCTCGCGATGTGGACCAACGACCGGTGGGTGTCCACCATGCACCGGGTGCTCCCGCCCACACCCGGCGACGGTGTGCGCCGCCGACGTTCGATCGCGCGCTTCCTCGACGGCGACCCGTCGATCACGCTCCGCGCCATCCCGTCGTGTGTGGCCGACGGCGACTCGCCGCGCTACCCGCCGGTCCAGGCCGGCGAGTGGCTCATGGCGAAGATCGTCGGCGGCCAGAGCGCGCAACCCGTCGAGCTGCACGACGGCGGCCTCACCGGCGCGTCGAACCGCTAGCTGGACCTGCCGAACACTGCGTTCGGACCATCCGAGCGCAAGCTCCGCCGAGGCAAACCCCCGCAGGCCCAGCTAAGGTTTTTGGGCTCCGTCCAAACCCTGCCGAGAGGCCACCTCGAGAGGACGTCCGCCATGCAGATGGACGACATGATCCTGGTCAGCATCGACGACCACATGATCGAGCCGCCGGACATGTACAAGAACCACCTCCCGGCGAAGTGGCTCGACCAGGCGCCGAAGATCGTCCGCAACGAGGACGGCATCGACGAGTGGACGTTCCAGGGCGAGTCCACCGCCACGCCGTTCGGCATGGCCGCCACCGTCGGCTGGCCGCGTGAGGAGTGGGGCTTCAACCCGGGTTCCTTCTCCGAGTTGCGTCCCGGCTGCTGGGACGTGCACGAGCGCGTGCGCGACATGGACGTCAACGGCGTGCTCGGCTCGATGAACTTCCCCACCATGGCCGGGTTCAACGCCCGGACGTTCACCGAGGCGGGCGACAAGGAGCTGTCGCTCGTGATGCTCCAGGCCTACAACGACTGGGCCATCGACGAGTGGTGCGCCGCGTACCCGGGTCGCTTCATCCCCCAGGGCATCGTCCCGATGTGGGACGTCGACCTCGCCGTCGCCGAGGTCAAGCGCCTCGCCGAGAAGGGCTGCCGCTCGGTGAGCTTCCTCGAGGCGCCACACGCGCAGGGCTTCCCGAGCTTCCTGTCGGGTCACTGGGACCCGATGATCCAGGCGCTGTCCGACACCAACCAGGTGCTCTCGTTGCACATCGGCGCCGGCTTCGACCTCATCCAGAAGCCGCCGGAGGCACCGATCGACCACCTGATCATCCTCTCGGCCCAGATCACCGCGCTGATCGCGCAGGACCTGCTCTTCGGGCCCACGCTGCGGCAGTTCCCCGACCTCAAGGTCGCGCTCTCGGAGGGCGGCATCGGCTGGATCCCGTTCTACCTCGACCGCGCCGACCGCCACTTCGAGAACCAGGCGTGGCTGGCGAACGACTTCGGCGGCAAGAAGCCCTCCGACGTGTTCCGCGAGCACATCCTCGCCTGCTACATCACCGACCCGTCCGGGCTCGAGCTGCGCCACCGCATCGGGATGGACATCATCGCCTGGGAGTGCGACTACCCCCACACCGACACGACGTGGCCGGAGTCCCCGGAGTTCGCCTGGAAGGAATTCCAGGACGCCGGCGTCACCGACGCCGAGATCCACCAGATCACCTGGGAGAACACCTGCCGCTTCTTCGACTGGGACCCGTTCAAGTACACCCCGAAGGACGAGGCCACCGTCGGTGCGCTCCGAGCCCGCGCCAAGGACGTCGACACGACGCGCATGTCGCGCGAGGAGTGGCGCAAGAAGAACGAAGCCGCCGGCATCGGCACCTTCTAGCTCTTCCGTTTCGGCGCCCCTGACGCGTCACGACGACGCGCTGGGGCCGCCACAACAGTGGTGCTACATGTCGTCGGGGATCCAGTTCGGCTTGCGCTTCTCCATGAACGCGGTCATGCCTTCGCGCGGCTCGGGTGAGTGCTCGAGACCCCAGAACATGGTCTGGTAGTCGATCGGCTCGTAGCGGTCGTGCAGCATGCGCTTGGTGAGGACGCGCGCGTCGGGCGCGGTCTGCAGCACTTCGCGCGCGGCGGCGAGCGCGGCCTCGCGCAGGTCGTCGTGCGCGCACCTGCGGCTGATCACGCCGAGGCGGACGGCTTCCTCGGCGTCGAAGCGACGCGCCGACAGCATGAGATCACGCGCCACCGCCACGCCGACGTGCGCGGGGAGCACCGCGGCGTAGGTGGCGTCGATGATCCCGCGCAGGAGCTCGGGCACGCGGAACGTGGCTCGGTCGCTCGCCACCGCGATGTCGGACAGCATCGCGATCAGCAGACCGCCGCCCTGGCAGAGCCCGTTCACCGCCGAGATCACCGGCGCCCGGCTGTCGCGCACCGCGAGGAACGGCAGCACGTCGGTGCCCAGCGCGTCGATCGGCGCCTCACCTTCCTCCGAGCGACCGCCGAGGTCACCGCCGGGCGCGAACACGTCACCGGTGCCGGTGATGATCAGCGCCGCCAGATCGGGATCGGAGTTGACCAGCGCGACCGCGCGCTTGATCCCGTAGTACATGCCCGGCGTCAACGCGTTGCGCGCGTGCGGGCGGTCGATGGTGCACCAGGCGATCGACCCTTCCCGCTCGAAGTGCAGCGCCGGGGTGCCGAGGTCGTCAGCCATGCCCGCACCCTACGTGCGCACGAACTCCTCGTACCGGCCGACGGCGGCGTCGAGCGCGGCGCATTCACGGTCGTCGAGCGCGCGGGCGAGACGGACCTCCACCGTGCTGTCACTGCTCCGCGGCCGCTGCACTCTCCAGTGGCCGAGCAACCTGCCGTCGCCGAGCAGCACGTGCGTGAAGCCGTCGCTCGATCCCGGCACCTTGAAGCTCACGGCGGCGGTTGACAGCACGTCGCGGGTCTCGGTGTACGAGATGATCGTCTCGTCGTAGCACTGCACCAGATCGACGCGCGGGCCGCGCGGGACGCGACGCGCTTCGTCGAACCAGTGGACGATGCCGTCCCGTTCGAACGACGACAGCTCCGACTGCACGAACTCGAGCGCGCGCCGCGCCGGCGCTGCTGGCAGCCCCGACCACCATGCGAAGTCGCGGAGCGACGCCGGGCCGCGCGTCGCGAACCAACGGCGCGCCAGCTCGGCGAGGGCATCGTCCTCGGTGAACCCGGGTCCGGGCGGGACGCGATCGTCGAATGGGGCGTACGTGTGCTGGGTCCCGTGCATCGGTCCGCTGCACACCGCGAGGTGCAGCTCGGCGTGGATCAGCAGGTACGGCATGCGCTGCCCGGCGGGCGAGATGCCCTTCCCGGCCAGCACGTCGGCCAGCTGGCGTCGCGTCATCGGCGCCGACGCGACCGCCGTGGCGATGACGTCCGTCGCGCGTCGGAGCGTGCGCGCGTCGAGCTCGAGCTCGGCGTAGCGGCGGGCGGCGGAGGCGTGGATCCGCGGTCCCGTGAGCTCGAGCAGCCACCGGAGGTCTGCGGGCGCCGCGTAGTGCCACGTCGGACGGAGCACGTGCGTCCGCAGGATCTCGCCGGCGTCGAAGGCGGCGTCGACCACCGACGCCGACGCTCCGCACCGCTGCCCCACCGACCAGCGCGCGTACGCGTGCTCCTGTGCCTGCATCGCGACCAGGTCGGCCACGACCGCTCCGGGATCCGCAGCCGGCGCACCCCAGAGCCGAAGTCCCACCATCCGGGCGAGCGCGACGGACTCCCGCGTGCGAGGTTTCGCGCCTGCCATCCGGTCAGTCGGGCCAGAGAGTGACGCCCTGGTCGCGGAGGGTCGCGATCTCGGCGTCGGAGTAGCCGAGGTCGGTGAGCACCTCACGCGAGTGCTGGCCGAGCAACGGGGGCGGCCCCGCGATGCGGCCCGGCGTGTCGGACAGGTTCACCAGGTGACCGAACTGGCGGAACCGCCCGTACTGTCGGATGCTCGTAGTCGGCGACGAGGCCCGCCGCGACCACATCGGGTTGCGTGAACCACTCGCGGCGTGCCTCTTCCCGTGCCATCTCGACGGGGACGCCCAGCCCCGTCCAAGAGGTCGAACGCGCTCTGCATGGTGTGCGACGGCGAAGAACGTCTCCAACGTCGTCGGCGTCGAGCGACGGCACCACGCTCGCCAGCGCGCGCCGGTGCGTGTCGCCGAGGCACGCGATCGCCAGCCAGCCGTCGGCTCGTCTCGTACAACCGGTAGAGCGGACCGAACCCGGTCTGGTGCGCGTCGGTGCGCGGGCGCTCCGACCAGCTGCCATCCGGGTCCGATCCACGCGTCGGTGTTGAGCTGCACGCCGCCGTTCACGATCGACGTGTCGACGAGCTGCCCCTCCCCGGTGCGCTCGCGCCAGTAGAGCGCCATGAGCACCGCCAGCGCCGACTGCACCGCGCACGCCTGGTCGCACATCCCGAACCGGTACCAGTTGGGGCCGTTGCCCTCACCGCCGAGCTCCTGCTCCAATCCGCACGACGACTGCGCGAGCTGGTCGAACCCCGGCCACGTGGCACGCGGCCCGTCGCTCCCCCACATCGTCGTGTGGCAGTAGATGACGGTCGGGTTGAGCTGCTTGGCGGTCTCGTAGTCGACGCCCGAGCCGTTCGGCGACGCCCGGACGCATGTTGTGGTGCACGACGTCGACCTCGCGCATCAACCGGTGCGCGATCTCGACGCCCTCGGGTTGCTTGAGGTCGACGACCACGTCGAGCTTGCCGCGCTGGCAACCGTTGAACGGCTGCGTGACCGGCCGCATCTGGTCGCCCTGCGGCGACTCGAGCTTGTAGACGGTGGCGCCGAGGTCGCCGAGCAACATCGGTCCGAACGGACCGGCGAGGAAGTTGCCGAGGTCGAGGATCTTGATGCCCTCGAGCGCGTGCGTCACCGACCGCTTGGTCGCGCGCGTCGCACGTGCTCGCGCCGGTTCGCTCGCCACCGCGCCGAGCACGTCGTCGGTGTGCTGGCCGACGCCGGGCTGTGGACCTTGCACCGCGGGCGTCGGCGCGCCGTGCAGCCGGAACGAGATGCCGGCTTGGCGCACCGGTCCGTGCACGGGATCGTCGACCACCACCGACATCCCGTTGTTGATCACCTGCTCGTCCTCGAGCGCCTCGTGCGCGTGGCGCACCGGCGCGATGGGGATCTCGTGCGCCCAGAACTGGTCGAGCAGGTCCTGGCGCTTCATGCGCCCGATCGCCTCGCCCACGATGATCGTCCTCGAACGCGTTGTTGGCGACGGGCGACCACGTGAAGTCCGGAGGATCGACGCCCGAGGATCTCCCAGACGACGCTGCGGTCCTTGCCCCGGCCGCCGGCGAAGTGCATCGAGTGCACCCACAGGCCGTCGGCGCACTCGTAGATGCTCGGCCGCGGCTCGAACCCGATCTCGAACCACGGCTCCACGCGGTGCTCGGGGTCCTGCCACAGCTGCGTGGTGAACGAGAGCACGCCTTGGTAGAGCGACGTCTCCACCCACTGCCCGCGTCCCGTGAGCTCGCGCGCGTACAACGCGGCGAGGACCCCCTCGACCGTGAGGTACGACGCCGCGATGCTCGGCAACGGCGCATGCAGGAAGATCGGCCCGTCACGGAAGCCCGGCTGCTCGTACTGCATGCCCGAGCGCGCCTGCACCAGCAGGTCGATGGCGGGACGGTCGGCAGCGTCGGTGCCGCGGGGGTAGCCGGTGAGCGAGCAGTAGATCAACGCCGGACGCTCCACCGCGACGCGGTCGAAGTCGAGGCCACGCGCCGCGAGGTAGCCGGGCGGGAAGCTCTCGACGAGCACGTCGGCGGTGTCGACGAGCGCGAGCAGCCGCTCGCGGTCGGCCTCGTCGTCGAGGTCGAGCACCACGCTGCGCTTCCCGCGGTTGGTCACCACCGAACCCACGTAGCCGCGTTGTGGGTCTCCGCTCGCAGGTTCCACCTTCACCACGTCGGCACCGTGGTCGCTGAGCGTCATGGTCGCGATCGGTCCGGCGAGGCCGGTCGTCAGATCGACGACCCGCACACCTTCGAGTGCACCCGGCATGTCGTTCAGCTCCCCTGCGCGCGGCCGCGCTCGGTGACGGCGTGCCGGCGATCGGCGAGCGCCGACGCGTCGCGAGTCCACTGCTCCGCCATGTAGCCCTCGATGAGGTGGGCCTCGTCGAGTGTCGCCACGTTGGCGATGCGTCGATAGTGCGCAAGCAGGCGGCGCACACCGCGTCTGGTCGTTGCTCACGATGTCGGCGGCGAGCCCACGCGCGAACGGCAACAGCTCGTCGTGCGGGACGACGTGGTTCACGAGTCCGAGCCGCAGTGCCTCGTCGGCGGTGACGAAGTTGCCGGTGAGCGACATCTCGATCGCGCGCGGCAGACCGATCCAGCGCGCCAGCAGCACGGTGATCCCACCTCCGGGCATGATCCCGACGCGAGCGTGCGTATCGGCGAAGCGCGCCCGTTCCGACGCCACCAGGAACGTGCACTGCAGCGCGAGCTCGAGGCCACCGGTCACTGCGACGCCGTTGATCGCCCCGATGATGGGCTTCGGGATCAGCGGGATGAACCGGTAGAGCCCGTTGTCGTCGAAGCGCTCCGGCCCCTCACCCGGGCCTCGCGGCGCGTCGGTGGGCGGGATCTCCCCGCTCACCTCCTTGAGATCGACGCCGGCGCTGAACGCGGGATCAGCACCGGTGAGCACCACCGCGTCGACGTCGGGATCCTCACCGGCTTCGCCGACGGCGTCCCACAGCGCGTGACCGAGGGCGCGGCTCAGCGCGTTGCGTGCTTCGGGCCGATTGAGCGCGATGGTGGTGATGCGGTCGGACGTGTCGACGAGGACGACTGGTTCGGTCACGCGCGGAGTCGAGCACGGCGACCGACCGGTGCGCAACCAGCTATGCCAACCCGGCGGCGCGCGGCGCGGGGAAGTCGAGCACCGACACCGCGCCCGCGCGCGCGGCCACCAGCTGCGGGATGGTGTTCATCGCCCGTGACACGTTCAGCAGCGACGTCGACTCCCCGGGAGGCGCACCCTCGGGCCAACCGAACGTGGTGACGATCGACGGCTCACCGTCGATCTCGACCCGCCACGGGGGATCCTCGTGCGTCTGGCGCCAGCCGGGACCGAGCGCGAGGGCCGCGGTCTGCTGATTGGTCACCTTCAGGAAGGCGCGGTCACCCGACGTCGCGGTCCACGTCCATTCGATCCCCGCCACCTGACCCTGTGCGATCACCAGCCCCGACGACGGCAACGTGAGCGCGGTCTCCGCCACCACCGTGCGCTTCTCCGAGAGCACGCAGTCGCTGAGCTCCACGCCGAGTCCGTCGGCGATCATCTGGGCCGATTGGCGGATCGCGCTGGTGAAGTGCGCGTCGAACATCGCCGCGTACTCCTGCTCGGCACCCACGTCCTTGCCGATGCCGAGCGACTGGATCTGCACGCCCGAGGGATACGTCGACACGTCGTTCCACTGTCGCGCCCGGATCTGACGGATGCGCCCCGTGTAGCCGGTGACGAACATCGGCCACACGTCGCTGATCAACCCGGGGATGTTGCCGCCCGCGCTGAACGACGCGCCGCCCTCGCGCGTGGCGGCGTCGATCACCTCGAAGTCGGGGGTACCCGGCAGGTAGTAGCCGCCGATGCCCGTGTACACGCTCACGCCCGCGCGCAGCAGCGTGGTGATGAGGTCGAGGTCGAACGTGAGGCCGGAGTGGATCGCGGCGTCGGGCCTGGTCGCGAGCACGTCGTCGAGCGACCGGGTGGTGACGATGCCGTTGGCCGCCGCGCCCACGAGCTCGCCCGAGTCGCGTCCGGCCTTGCCGTCGGCGTGCACCATCACCGCCACCAGTTCGAGCTCCGGGTGCCCGGCACACCGGCGCACGATCTCGCTCCCCACCCCACCCGTGTACAGCTGCGCGACCTTGATCTTCGGCCCGGACATGGTCGGCCTCCCCCATTGAGATCGGGACGTGCGTCCTGCGGTTTCGACACTCTAGAGTTTCGTTACACCACCTGCACCACAGGGAACTCGAGGGGGACGACATGACGGGACGGGTCGACGGGAAGGTGGCGCTGGTCACCGGGGGCACCCGGGGGATCGGCCAGGGCGTGGTCGAGATGCTGGCCGCGGAGGGCGCCGCGGTGGCGTTCACCGGCCGTTCGGTCGACGCGGGGAAGGCGGTCGAGGCGGCGGTCAACGACGCCGGTGGGCGGGCGCTGTACATCCGCGCCGACAACGGGATCGAGGAGGAGGTGGCCGGCGCGGTCGCGACCACCGTCGAACGGTTCGGCTCGCTCACCACGCTGGTGAACAACGCGATCGCCTCCGACGACGTCGGGGGCGGGGGCGACAGCCACGTCGACGAGGTCGAGAACGTCATCTTCGACAAGATCCTGCGCATCGCGCTCATGGGCACGGTGTGGGCGTCGAAGTACGCGGTCCCGGAGATGCGCAAGGCGGGCAACGGGTCGATCGTCAACATCTCGGCGAGCTCGTCGAAGTCGGCGCTGCCCCACCGACCCGCGTACCACGCGTCGAAGGGAGCGATCAACGCGCTGACGCGCCAGATGGCGGTCGACTTCGGCAAGGACGACATCCGCACGAATGCGATCATCGTCGGGTTCATCTTCACGGGCACCGACGCGATGGCCGCGATCCTCGACAACCCGCAGTACCGCGCCGCGTTCCAGAAGAACATCATGGTCCCGCGCTTCGGCGAGCCGGCCGACATCGCCGCGGGTGTGGTGTACCTCGCGTCGGACGAGGCGAAGTACGTCACCGGGATCGAGCTGACCATCGACGGCGGCGCGTTGTGTCACCAGGCGCTCCCCGAGCTCGACTTCGAAGGCATGCGAGGCGAGTAGCGATGGAGCTCTACCGCACCGTGAGCGAGCTGCGCGCGGTCCTCGATCCCGAACGGAACGCCGGCAAGCGCATCGGGATGGTCGGTACCAGCGGAGGGATGCACACGGGTCACCAGTCGCTCATCCGACGCTCGGTCGAGGAGAACGACGTCACCGCGATGTACTGGGGTGGTGCGCCCGCCGACCTGTCGGGGTGGCACGCGGGATCGACGTTCGCGTACGAGCGTGATGCCGGGCACGACTGGCCTCTCGCCGAAGCGGCCGGGTGCGACATCCTCTTCGCGCCCCCTGGTGAGGTGTTGTTCCCGCGCGCGCCCGCCACCACCGTCACGCTCCCCTCGTTCTCGAGCGGCTTCGCGCAGCTCGAGGATCCCGCGCACCTCGATCTCATCGCCCTGGCGATGTGCAAGCTCTGGAACATGTTCGGTCCGTGCCGCAACTACTTCGGCGAGAAGGACTGGCAACAGCTGGTGATGTTCATCCGCCTCGCCGAAGACCTCGAATTCCCGATCGAGGTGGTGGGTGCGCCGACGATCCGTGAAGCCGACGGGGTCGCGGTGTCGAGCCGCAACGCGCAGCTCACATCCGAGCAGCGCGCAGTCGCACCCGTGCTCTACCGCGCGCTCTGCGCCAGCTGCGACGCGGCAGCAGCGGGTGCGTCGACGGCCGCCGACCTCGAGCAGGTCTTCGCCGACAGCATCGGCGACACTGCCGCGATCCAGTACTTCGCCGTCGTCGACGGCCCCACGATGACGCCACTCCACGACCTCTCCGGGTCGGTGCGCATCCTGGCGTCGATCGCGCTCGGCGACACCCGCCTTCTCGACAACATCGGCGTCGAGCTCGCCGCCTCCCCCGCCGGGACCTGACGTGCCCCGCCCGCGCCGCGACCAGGACGTCGTGCTCGAGGCGACGCTCGCCGTGATCGCCGAGCAGGGCGTGATGGGCATCAGCGTCGACACCGTCGCGGCACGTTCGGGCGCGAGCAAGGCCACCATCTACCGCCACTGGGGCTCGCGCGCTCGGCTCATCCATGCCGCGATCTCGTCACTCCAGCCGCCGGCGATCGAACCGGACACCGGCTCCCTCCGCGACGACCTGCTCGCGCTGCTCGCGTCGCTCGTCGACTACTTCGACTCGCCGACGGTCGCGCGTGTGTTCCCGTCGTTCCTCGACGCGGCGGTACGCGACCCCGAGCTGCGCGAGCTGCGCCAGGAGACGTTGCGCATGGGCCGCGCGAGCTTCGAGCGAGTGGTGCGCATGGGCATGGCGCGGGGTGAGATCGCCGACGACGTCGATGTGCATCTGGTCGTCGACTTCGCACGCGCGCCGGTCATCTACCGCCAGGTCGTCGCGCAGACCCCGGTGCACGCGTCCGACATCGCGCCGATCGTCGACGCGGTGCTCGCCGCGTTCGCTCCACCCTCGCGACACCCGAGCCTCGCGTTACCCGAGGCGGGTGATGGGTAACACGACACGAAGCGATCACACGATCCGCCATGATCGAGAGAGGACGACGATGACCGATCAGCTCTTGGACCGCTACCGGACGGCCAGCGAATGGACGCTCTCGAAGGTGCGCGGCGCCGGCGATCAGCTCGGGGCACCGACCCCCTGCGACGACTGGGACGTGCGCACCCTGCTCAACCACATGCTCGAGACCCAGCAGTACTTCGTGCAGTCCGCGCAGGGTGCGGACGCGTCGCCGCCGTCACCCGAACCGCCCGATGATCTCATCGGGGACGACGCTGCGGCCGCGTACGAGCGCGGCCGCGAGGCGACCATCTCCACGTTCTCCGGCGACGGCGTGATCGAACGCACCGGCCCGTCGCTCGGCATCGCGTTCAGCGACACCCTGCTGCACGGGTGGGACGTCGCCCGCGCCACCGGCCAGGACGCCGCCATGCCCAGCGGCCTCGCGCAAGCGGCCTACGACGTCGTGCACGGCGCGTTCACCGACGACCAGCGCACGGGCGTCTTCGGACCGGAACTGCCCGTCGGCGCGGACGCGTCGCCGCAGGAGAAGCTCCTCGCCTACACCGGCCGCGACCCGGGCTGAACCCCGACCGTCCGCGCCCGCCCTCGCGCCGCACCCCACACCTGCACGCGGCGCGAGGGCGAGTCGCGTCAGCCGCCCCCGAGCAATGAGCGCAGGAGGCCGCCGACGGTGCCCGCGGGCGGAGCAGTGAGGAGCGGAGCGACGGGGGGCGCTGCGGTGGTGGTCGTCGTCGGTTCCGGGGTCGGGGTCGCGGTGATGAGCGGCGGCAGGGACGTCCCCGGGATCTCCACGTGCTGGTCGAGGGGCAGCGTGGTGCCAACGGCCGGCGTGCCGCCGACGGTCACCGTGCCGTGCGCGTCGAGGGTCACGAGCGGCGGGGCCGCTGCGGGCGTGGTCGGGTCACCCGATGCCGGCGGCGGCGAACCATGGGGAGCGAAGCTGGCGACGAACGTGTTGCCCGGTCCGGACACGAACGCGCTGATCACCGGAGTGAGCAGCCCGCAGTCCTGGAACTGCGGGATGGTGTAGGTGCTGGCGAACGTCCCTCCCGTCGCCGGGTTCACCACTCCCTGCATGCGCACGGAGATCGGCGTCGTCGTGGTGCATTCGTCACCCACCAGGTTGAGGTCCGTGCCGTGCGGAGTGAGCTCGGCCAGCTTCACGTTGAACGACGCGGTCGTGTCGACCGCGTACGTCGCCAGGTCGACGCGTCCGGTGATCGGACCTGCGGGCTCCAGCACGAACGAGGCGTCGGCGGCGGGGATCAACCCGAACAGCTTCATGGTGACGGTCGCGGGCGGCAACGCGAGCGTGCCCGTCTCCTCACCGGTCGCGAGGTCGATGGTGCCGTCGAACTGACCGCGGGGCACGGTGATGTCCATGCCCGACTTCGCCAGGTGGGTGCGCGCGTACACGTCTTGACTGAACGGGATCTTCGGGTCGGCCGATGCCGCGGGCGCGGCGATCACCACGACCCCGCACGCAGCCAACGCGGCCGCGAGCGCTCGGGCGCAACGACGAATGGTCCGTGACATCGCTGGTCCTTCCGGTTCGGCGTCGGTGCGCGCCGTCCCCTCTCACCCATGCCAACGCCGGCTCGCCCCGTCGGGATACGGCCCCCCGAGGGCTCGTGACGATGCGCGGGACGAGGGGAGTCGACATGGACGACGCAACCACCGTGCAGCAACGGTTGGGGCTGGGAGCATCGACCAGATCTCGTTCGCGGTGCCGAGCGTCGACGAAGCGCTGCCGCGGTACGAGGCGATGTTCGGTGGACCGTTCGCCACCACGGACGTGCCCGACTTCGACGTCGTCTGCCGCGGCACGCCGAGCTCCACCACCTTGCGTCTCGGTTTCGGTCGCAGTGGCGGGCTCGAGGTCGAGCTGGTCGAGGTCGTGTCGGGTGCATGGCCGACCATCGACTGGCTGGCCGAGCACGGCGAGGGCCTTCATCACCTGCGCTACCCGGTCGACGACCTCGTGGCCACCCGCGCCGACCTCGAGGAGGCCGGCGGTACGGTCGTCCTCGAAGGTGGCGCGGCCGGCGTGTCGTTCGCGTACCTCGAGGTGCCGATGCTCAACGGCATGGTGATCGAGCTCGTCGAGATGCCGCCAGGCTGACGTCACGTCCCGCAGCGCCTCACACTCGCTTCACACAACGCTGACCGTCGCTTCGATCTCGGCGACGACAGTGACCTCGGAGCCACGACTCCCGAGGCGCGGAGGCGACGACATGCGGTGGAACACGGTGAGGACGATCCGCTGGGCGATCGTCGGCGTCGGCCTCGTCGCCGGGCTCGCGCTCGTGGCAGCAGGCGCAACCCTGATCGGCGTCGTGCTGATCGTCATGGCCAGCCTGCGGATCGCGCTGCTCGTCGCGATGCAACGCCGGATGCGCGCCTTCACCCCGAGCCGCCCGGCGTCAGGACGCGCCGGTGGTTCGGGGGGTGGCCGCGCCGGCGGACGGTCGGGCCAACTGCTCCAGCGACTCGCACGCAACGAGCTCGACGTCGCCGCGACCGCGATCGGCATCGCTCCCGACGACCTGCGCCGCGCCGTCGACGACGGTCGCACGATCTCCGCGGTCGCCGCCGAAGCGGGCATCCCGTCACGGCGGGTCGTCGACGCGGTGGTGCGCGACGCGAGCGCCAAGGTCGACCGCGCCGTCGCCGCCGGCAACGTCGCACCGAATCGCGCGCGGACGGTGCGCAACCGCCTCCCCCACTGGGCGGAGCGCTTCGTGCTGAGCACACCGGCGATGCTCACGGGCGCGCCGCCTCCCGTGTGACGGCGACCGGGTGACGCCTACGAGAACCCGGTCTCGCGCACGGTGATGCTCAGCCGCCCCGGCGCCAGCCCGAGCCCGAGAGGCGCGGTGCCCGGGAACACCTTGGGCACGCCGTGGAACACCCGCCGTTGTTCGCGTCCGAAGACGAGCAGATCGCCGCTGCGGAGCTCGAGGTCGAGGAACGGACCGACGCGTCGGTCGATCTCCGCGAAGCGGAACGTGCACGTGTCGCCGAGGCTGATCGTCACCACCGGCGCGTCCGACGGCTCCTCACCGTCCTGGTGCAGACCGAGCTTCGACCCGTCGGGGTACCGGTTCACGATCGCGGCGTCGGGCGCGAACTCGCGTGCCTCGACGCTCTCCCCGCCGTAGGTGTCGGCGATGGCGTCGCGCGCCAGCGCGATGACACTGGCAGGCAGATGCTTCACCGGGGCGCCATCGGTGTCGTCGGCGGTGCGGCTGTATGCATACGGCGACCAGTGCCAACCGAGGCACACCGCCTGCGTGCTCATGAGATGACCGGTGGGCACGCGGGGATGGCGCAGTCCGGCGGGCGGGCGCGCCCACTCGCGGAACTCGGCCACGAGGGCGCGCTGCGCGTCGAGGTCGAGCCAGTCGGGCACGAGGACGATGCCCGGTCGCGGCCGAGCCGTGCTGCGCGTCGACTCCTCGACGATGCCGAGCCCGAGCTGTGCCGTCGGCGCGACCGGCGGACCGAGGCTGACCGGTTCACCGCCGAGCCGACTGGTCGGACCCCGCGTCCCCGGGGTGCGCGTCGATCCCATCTCCCCAGTGTCGCCGACCGGCGCCGCGCCGCCCCTCCGGAATCGGCGTGGAGCGCTGCGCCTGCGCTACGCGCCCGCGGCGACGAGCACGAGGTCGGTGGCGAAGCCCGCGAACAGGCCGAGCACGATCCCCCAGGTGAGCATCTCCTTGTGACCGAGCTTGCGCGCCACTCCGAGAAGTTCGATCACGACGTAGAGGATCGAACCCCCGGCCAGCGCGAGGAAGCCGAGGAACACGGTGTCGTTGACGAACGACTGGCCGATCAGGGTGCCGACGAACGTGGGGCCGCCGCCGACGAGCCCCACGAACAGCAGGAAGCCCCACGACGGTCGTTCACCCTCGGCCGCCATCGGCGCGACGATGCCGAAGCCCTCGGTCGCGTTGTGCAGGCCGAAGCCGACGATGAGGAGGAGCGCGAGGCTCACCTCACCGCTCGCCGCCGACTGACCGATGGCCAAACCCTCGGAGAAGTTGTGGAGGCCGATGCCGAGGGCGATGAAGAACGCGAGCCGCTCCGCCCCGCTCATGCGCTCCACGGGACCGCTGCGCATCTCGGTGACGGACGCGGCGCCCGGTCCCGATCGTCCACGTCGCGCCAGCCAGCGGTCGTAGTAGACGAGTGACCCGAGGCCGATCGCGAACGCGAGGAAGAACACGGCACCGAGGCCGAGGAACCTCCACCACGAGCCGCCGTGGTCGTTGGCTTGGACCAGCGCATGTTCGACCGGTTCGAACGCGCCGGTCATGACATCCCAGAAGAGGAACAGCAGGATCCCGATGGCGATCGCGTTCAGGAAGGCGCGGAGTGGCATCGACGGGTCGCGGACCCGGCCCATCGGAAGCCCGAGGAAGATCGTCAGCCCGGCGATGGCTCCGAGCACCAGGATCTGGCCGTCCGACACGTGATGACCTCTCGGCGAGGGGGAAGGTGCACCTTACCGAAGCAGGTCGTCACCGCGGCAGCTCGCACCACCGCGTCGTCGCCGGAACCGTCGTGGCCGCGGGGTCGGGCGATGCCGCAGTCAGGTGCGGGCGCTCCGCGGGGTCGTGCGCTCGGGGCGGACGGTCCGCCGCACGTCACGTCCTCCGAGGAGCTCGAGCAGCTCGCCGATGGTGCGCTCTTCGCTCGCCGGCTCGGGCAGCGGCAGGTGGTGCTGGATCTCGTAGCGGTTGCGTCGGCCGTCGCGCTCTTTGATCACGTACCCGGCTTCGGTGAGGTCGGCGACGACACCGAACGCGGTTCGTTCGGTGATGTCGAGCGCCGCCGCGATCTCGCGGAGACGAACCCCGGGATCGCGCGCGATGCAGAGCAGCACCCGGGCGTGATTGGTGAGGAAGTGCCAGGCCGGCATCGACGGGATGGTAGTCATCGGGAACCAGCAACGACCTTCTTCACTTGCAAGTTTTTTCTAGAGATTCAGTGCTACTGTAGAGTGCATGACCGATCGCCGCGACCTCGATCTCGCCCTCGACGCGGCCACCGTGCGCACCGACGACCTCGACGCGGCTCGACGAGTGCTCCTCGATCGACTGTCTCGCCACTCCGACGATTTCGCCGCGACGACTGCACTCAAGGCGCTCAACACCTACACGGCGGAGCAACCCGCGGATGCATCCGCCAACGTGCGCGCCGCCGGGCTCTCCGGCCTGGATCGCCTGCGTCCTTCGCGCGTCGGCGGTGCGGCATGAGCGACCACCGCGACGCGGCCGAGGCGTCGCTCGCCAACGCGCAGCGCAACCCCGTGCTGTCGGCCGAGCAGTTGTTCACGGCCGCCCAGGTGCACGCCCTGCTGGCCATCGACGATCGACTCGGCGAGTTGCTGTCCGTGTTGCGCGAGAACGCTCCCGTCAGAGTCCCGTCGTGAGCGACCACCGCGGCCGCGTCCGCTACCACAGTCCGTTCGCCCGCACCGTGTGGCTGCCGCTCTGGCAGGCGACCTGCTACCTCGAGCGAGACGACAAGCGGTGGTCGAAGCTGGAAGAGCTCGGCATGGTGTCGACCCCCCAGCGCAGCGCAGGGCCACCGGGCATCGACGGCGCCTGAGCCGTCAGAGTGCGTTCGCCGCGCGTGACATGGCGTCGAGTCCGACGTCATCCTGCGTGCGCGCGGCGTCGCGAATCCGCTGGTGTCGCTCGCGGCGGGGCAGGACCTCGTCGTTGTACACCCGGTTCGCTTCGGCGACCGCGAGCTCCGCGTACTGCACGCTCGCGCTCATCTGCTCCTCGTTCCGGACGAGGATCTCGATGGTGGCGTCGGAGATCGCCGGCCGGCGCGCCGGCGGCGTGAGCACGAGCACGGGGGGATGCTCGAACAGCTTCACCCAGTCGGCATCCGGCGGCGACGCGTCCAACTGGATCGTGACCGAGTAGCCGTCTGAGTGGGCCACGACCTGCACGTCACCCACCCGGCGGATGTCGACCCCGGATTCGGCGGCTCGGGGTTCGGCGGCTCGGGGTTCGACGGCTCGGGGTTCGACGGGCGTCTCGGGAGTGTCCAGCACCTCCCAGACACTAGCAAAGCAGTTCCAGAATCAAGGTTCTCGACTCTGCGGCGCTCGCTCGAGGAGTGCAACGCGCGCGGAGGAGAGGAAGACCCACCGCGCGAACACCGAGTCCGCCGATCCCACGGGCCATCGCGCACATCAGCGCAAGGGCAGTGCCCGCGGGTCTGCTGCACCGAGGAGGTCGCGACCTGTTCGGGCTTCGGACACTCCACCCGGCTCTCCACGTGTCGGGCCGAACCGCACGCAAGAACCGCGTCACGAGAAGGACGCGGAACCCTCGCGAGGAGCAGCGCGCTCGGAGGGATTCGAACCCCCAACCTTCTGATCCGTAGCGGGATGCTCGGGCTTCTCGCGGGTCGTGTTCGCCCTGCTCAGACCATGTCCTACCTGGGGTTTCGCGGGTTCTGGCACCAGGCCCATGCCGGTCCGTACCCCACCGTCACATCGTGTCTCGGCCGGTCCGTTAGAAGATCCGTTAGAAGCCAAGCCCGTCATCGGGTGGGAGTTCAACCTGCTGAGGACTACGAGTCGTCTGCCGGGTAGCGCCTCACCGCACCGTCGCGCACCAGCACCACGGTGCGAGCCGTGAGCTCCGCACGGTCCATCGCCCAGTGGATCACGTCACGCAGTTCGGCATCCCAGGTCCAAGGGCCCACCACGCGAGCCCCACCGTTGGTCACGCCAGCGAGGCCAGTCAGCCACTCGATGCTGCGGGCCGTGCCGGCGTCAGGCAAGCTCCGCAACAGCTCGAGGGCAGCCATCGACGCGGCCGGCGGCGCCGGCGGCCCTTCGCCAACAACACCTTCGCCGCTCACACCCGTGGGTGCGTCCTCCGCGGCGATCACGCCGGTGAGCAGGGGGAGACCCTGCAGGTTATCCGACATCACGAGCAAGTATCGGGTCGCCATGCGCGGCAGCGTACACGACTCATGGGGCGTGGCTTGCCGAGGTCACGGCCAGTTCCGAGGACGCGGACGACACGTGGTAGATCATGCCCGAGACGTGAATCCCGGAGGATGATCGATGGTCACGATCGGCGATGTCACCATCGAGCGACTGGCCGACGGCGAGCCGCGAGGTCTCCCCCTTTGGCGCCAGACAACTCGTCGTCGCTAAGGAACGCCGATACCGGCTCACCGGGGCTAGCTTCTGCCTCGAGGTGGCGGACCAGGAGTTGCCCGGGGAGCGCCGGATCGCGGCGGTCAGCCGTCTTGACTCAGCGGAGACTTGGGGACGCGCTCGTTGAGCGCATGCGCTTCGGCATCAAGGAACGCCCCGATCACCGCAACTACATGCGGGTGCGCGCCCCGGGTGCTGGCGAGGGCCGGACCCGCGTGACCGCTCACGACGTCACCGTCGAAGAGCTTGAGCGCATCACGGGTCTTCGCGAGTTGCGCTCACTCATGGCGAAGCACGGCGCGTTGGCCTTCGACCGTGCGGAAATCGCGATCGGCCGCTCCAGCGGCAGGATCGACGAACTCGTCGTGGTATTCGACGAGACCGACGGTCCGAGCATCGTCCCCTTACTCGCGTTCGCGGTGTCGCCGGTGCTCGTGTACGCCAGCAATTCGCTTCGTAGCGCGCAATGTGTAACCGGAAGCGCGGCCCTTCGACATCGCGTCCGCGCACCAGCTCGCCGGCGCATCTCTGGTTGCCGTCTGGAGACCTTGTGGAAGGTTCGCGCCTCTCACCAGCGGCGAGGTCCGGGCAGGACTTCGCGCGGGTGAGGGGACCGTTAGAAAGGTCGAGCCCGTCGCGTAGGACTACTTGGGCAGTTGCGCGGCAACGAGCGCGGCCAGCTCGCGGTCGGGGAAGGTGTGGCGCTTGTAGAGCGGGCTGCACGGCGTCCCGGCGAGGCGGACCGCGAGCGCCACGAGACCATCACTGCGCTCGTGGGCCTGGTCGAACTCGGCGAGGTAGCTGAACTCGTTCATGATGCCGACGACGCTGCGGTTCGCCGTCTTCGCCCAGCCGCGGACCCACTGTCGCAGCCACCTCGGCCGCAACGAAGCGAGGATCGATGCCGAGCGCGTTCAGCACCGTCTCGAGGTGGACAGGGAACCGCGCGGCCAGCGTCTTGGCGGGTGCGAGCGGCACGAGCACCGGGACCAGAGTCGCCTCGTTCACGAACAGCGCGACCTGCGGCTTCCAGAACGACGCGGTGGAGTACCAGTTGTCGAGCGCCGTCGATGGCGTCTCGACCGGATCAGTGAGCGGCGCCTTCACACGATCGCGGAGCTTCTTCGTGGCGTGGATCGTGAACATGACCCGGCCGGTGTGACGCTCGCCGTCAGGCCTCGAAGAGTTCGGGAGCCCGGGCCGGTGCGTCGAGCCAGCCGCGGCTGGCCAGGTGGTTCCACGCGTCCTCGACGTCGGGCTCGGGGAACAGCCGGTTCTTCCGGGTGCTCCAAGTGCTGATCCGCTCCCGAGCACTGCCCGGATCGGTCGCGCCGTCGGGTTCCGTGGCTACCCAATGGACCGTGCTGAGCAACTCGAGGCCCCATGCTCCTTCGAAGCCGTCGAGCAGTTCGGCAACGGCTCGGAGGTCGTCATCGAACGCAGGCTCGGTTCGCACGAGTTGGTTGGCCACGTCGACGGCACCTGGCAGCACTTCGAGGGGACCAGGTTCCCAGGGCCGACGGCTGCGGTCGCCGTAGCCCTTGAGGAAGTGACCCTCCGCTCGCTGGAGGACGAACTGAAGGTCCTCGCAGTACGGCCCGTACGGACCCTTCGCGAAGTGGAGCTGGAGTGCAGGTCGGCGGACCCCGAGGAAGTAAGCGAGCTTCTGCACTTCGATGTCGGTGATGCCGAGCACGTCGGCCCAGTAGGCGTCAAGGAGACGAACGAGCCCAGCAAGCGTCGGGGTCATCCGGGCCGCGGAGGATGCCGACGACCATGTGGCCGGCCGCGGGCGCACCCTCGGGCGGGTAGACGACCACGTCGACACCGTCGAGGCTGCCGAGCGCGGCTTCGATGAGGGGACGGACGTCAGCCCAGTCGAGTCCGCCGTTGCCGCATCCGAGCGGAGGGATGGCGATCGAGTGGAGGCCGAGCTTCTCGATCATCGTGTGCAGATCGACCAGCCCCGCCTCGATGTCGCTGAGCTTCGAGCGCGAGCGCCAGTGATCCTTGGTGGGGAAGTTGATGACGAAACGCGGGCCATCGCCCAACCCGCCCCGCTCGACGACTTGCACATGGCCGAGGGTGACTTCGCCGCGCTTGCTGGCAGCCCTGTAGGCGCGGTCGACCTCGGGCCAGCGCTGTTTCACCTGCAGCGCGATGCCCTTGCCCATCACACCGCGAGTGTTGACCGTGTTGACCACGGCCTCGACGGGTGCGGCGAGGAGATCGCCGCGCTCGTAGCGGATGGTCATCGCAACGGTCCTCCTTCACCGATCGCGCTCCATCAGAAGTACCAGTCTGGTCGATCGTTGAAGTGCCAGTCCGGATGATGCGGTTCGCAAATGGCACGAGCCGTAGCCAGCTCGTCAGCAGTTCGAGCAGCAAGCCCGATGATTGCGTCGAGCGGCACCTCTCGGTGCACGAGCGCCTCCGCCTGGCGGCGCTCCGGTCGTTCGGTGTCGGTTTCGGTCGGCGTGAACCATGGGTCGAACATGACGTCCCAGTCGATGAAGCTCGGATCGTGGAACCGTGACAGGTCGTCCGTGAACTGCGGCCGCCAGCGCTGGGTGCTTGTTGGTCAGCACCACGTCACCGAGGGAGGCGACCCGGTCGATCGTGGTCACGAGGTAGACGATGCCATCCTGCCCCGCTGAGCGACCTTCGACGTTGCCGTAGTGGTTGGCGGCGAGCATCGGGGACCGGGGTGCAAGGTAGAAGGGCACGTAGTCACCGACGACACCGCCGGGAGGCACGGGCACCTCGACCCGTCGTCGCCGGTCCTTGATGTGTGCATGCGCGATCGACTGTCCAGGCAGCTCGAGTTCGGCCAACGCGGCGTCGCACAGCAGCCGCCCATCGGCGAGAATCGCGGGCAGACGCTCGATCAGCGTCATGTGGAACAGCTGACCCTGCGTGAAGTTGAGACGGTCGGTCACGTCATCCCCAAACGTGAGCGCTCTCGGCGTCGTAGAACTTCACGGTCAGCGGCCGGCGACTGAGGTCCACACAGTTGCCGCCCATCCGTTGCCCTCGTGCGATGACTCCGCGGTTCGACTCGCTGTCAGGATCGCCGTACACGCTTATGTAGAGACGATCGAGCTTCCCCTCCTCGATCCGACGGAAGATGTGCTGGTCGTTCGCGGCAAACGAGTGACCGTGGATGAAGAGCGTCTTCTGGATCTTGGCGAAGCTCCGGATGGCATGGTTGAGGTAGGCGTTGTGGAGGATCTTGCCCTCCTTCTCCTGGGAGCTCCCCTCGGTCACGATCAACGGGTAGCGACCGACTGCAAGTGCATCTCGGATCTGGTCGACGAGGGGAACGCCGGTACGGACCAGTGATCTTGGAAATCTCGTGCCCGGTGTCGTAGAGGTGCAGACCGCCGTGGAGGAAGAAGAGTCGCTGCTCACCGAAGTCGAAGTACGGCTCCCACACCACGTAGTCGGCATCGGGTTCGTCGCCATTCGTGAAGCCGTCGTTCGTCGGCACGTCGGGCTCAATCTCCTGCATCACTGCCCAGTACAGGAGCATGTCGTAGTTGAGCGTGTAGATCTTGCGGAACTGGTGCAGGAAGGTCCGTGCCGCCGTGTACTCAGCCGTCGTGATGTCGAATGGCAGGTCGGGGTGACGCGCAGCGAGGGTGACGGCGAGAGCCTCGCGGACCGCCTCTGCGTCGTGACGGAGCGTGTCGCCTAGGTCCGAACCTGATCCATAGCGGTCGACGAGCATGCCACGATACGGAGAAGCTCGATCACCCGCTCGAAGTCTGTCGTACCCACCAATTCGAAGACACCGCGGATGTCGCCCTGCGCCGCGTCGAAGGTCGCCTCGTCGAGAAGGGCGCCGTAATTGAAGGCGTCTCGCCGACAGGAGATGGAGAACCCGTTGCCGAGTAGCAGGTGGGGTTCGTCGGCCACCTCGGAAGAGTCGCTCAGCGCCTCGTCGAACGTGAGGAGGTCGATGCTCACGGGTGCAGCTCGTTGTGGGTCGTGGCGTTCATCGCCCTACTCGACGAGCCGCAGCCGCGGACAGCGGCGCGCCTTGCGCTGCTAGTCCACTTTCGGACGACCCACCGTCCTGGGCGAGCATCACGAGGCCGAACACCAGGCGGTCGAGGTCCTCAAGCTCAAGGTTCAGGGAACGAGCGATTTCACGCCGCGAGACGCCTTGGCTCCGGAGGTGGTCGAGCACCTTGTCCAACACCTGGGAGGTCTCGCGCTCCGCGGGCCGAGGCTCCTGAGAGCGGTATCCCTTCTTCGACGCCTCGATGTAGAGGCTGCGGTACTGCCAGTCGCTCAGGATGCCAATCGCGTGGAGCCGATAGATGAGGGCAACGACAGACACCTTCCACTCGCTCTTACGGGAAACAAGAGTTGGCAAGGTCACGTGGGCTAAACCGGCTGCGAGCACCGCCGAGCGAGGCATGAGGAACGCCGAGGCGAACTGATTGGCCTCGTGCTCGGCGTCGCGGCCTCGTTCGCCTTCCCGGTGCAGCACAAGGTGGCCGAGTTCGTGCGCAGCATCGAAGCGGCTGTGCTCGGCGGACTTCTGCGTGTTGAGCATCACGTAGGGCCGCTCCTCTCGCCAGAACGAGAAGGCATCGACGCTTCGACCTTGCTCATCGAGCGAGAAAACGCGGACCCCGTGCAGTTCAAGGAGCTGGACCATGTTCTTGATGGACTTGGTCCCGAGGCCCCACTCCGCTCTGACGATCTCCGCAGCTTCCTCTGGGTTGTTGCTCTCCCGCGTCGGGAACATCCGAGGGCGGGCGGCTGAACCGTTCTTCGATCCACTCGTCGACCAAGAGCGCAAGGGTGCCGGCGCCCAGCGCCTGGTCTCGCTTGCTGGCGGTCATGCTGGCGAGCGAGCGGAAGCTCGCGGCACGCTCACTGATCACCTCAAGGTCGGTCTGGTGGAAGAACGCAACAGGGAACCCCAGCTCACTGGCGAGACGTGCGAGTGTCTCGACGGTGGGCTGCTGCGTGCCCTTCTCGTAGTTCGAGACGCTGCCGCGTCGACAGCTCAGCCACCTTGGCGACGTAGCTCTTCGTGTATCCCCGACGGGTGCGCGCGAGTTGAAGACGACTCGGGTTGAACATGTTCTGCTGACCTCAGCGGGGCGAGACCGGGACGTCGAGGGCGTCGCCTCCTTCGTCATCGGGCCCCGGCACCCAGGTCTCGTACGTGTCGAGCGGTAGGTCGGGAAGCAGGATCCGCTCGCTCCATTCGCTGATGCGCCCGGAGTCGTCGACTCCCTTCGGGCACGAGAGTTCTGCGCGCACAACCTGACCAGCGGGGTACTGGAGGAGCACCCAGGTTTGCCGACACGCCGTATCCGGAGAGTCATCGATCTCGAGCGGAGGCAACGGGTCCCCGAAGAGTTCGAGCTGGAGGTTCTGACGGACGCGGCGCCACGTGACCTCACCCTTGGGGTACTTGGTCCGCGGGCTTTGCCGGTGCTGTCCGGTCGCGTCATCGCCCGAAGTGATGACGATCGAGATGGACCCGTCGGGTGAAACGACTGCACCGACGTTCCCGGAATCGTCTGGAGTCCACCCTTGCGGGATCAGGATCTCGCGGAGGTAGCGGACCGTGCGGATGTGGCGGATGTGGCCGCGTGCGCCTGGGGGATCGAGGCTGGTGCACTCGTCAACATCGTGCTGCGCCCGGCCGCGGGCTTCGGTGAGCTGATCCAGGGTGAGGCCGAGCGCCGCGAGCGCCCGACTCGGATCGTCCTCTTGCGGGCTGGGCGTGGGGTTGACATCGGCCATTGGGGTCCTCCGCGTCGGGGCGCTTCCGGTTTTTCTACCACATCTGAGATGGCAAAACCGGAACCCTGGGAGCCGAGGCCGCTACGGTCCTCGTTGCTGAACGAAGCTCCTATGTCTGTCAAGGGGTTGTTTCGGCGGTGCTGGCAGACCAGTGATGGGCCACTCGGGTGAGGGCAAGCTCTTATCAGGCCATGCGGTGCCGAGGGTGTTCGGGAGTGACGGGCCGGCGGTTCGTTCGAAGGACAACCGGTGTCGGTGTCAGGCAGTTCGCGGGCCAGGCCCGTCACTCCAGATCTGTGTCAGTCGGCGACGAGGTGCGGGTAGAGCTCGCGGGCGACGTAACGCTTCAGGCTGCGCATGATCTCGCGGGTGGTGCGTCCTTCGGCGAGGCGACGCGCGACGTATTTGCGGGTGCGTTCATCGCCGCTCATGCGGGTGAACACGATCCGCCAGAGCGCGTGGTTCGCTTGACGGTTGCCGCCGGGGTTGAGTCGGAAACGCGTCGGGTCTTGCCCGACGACGCGGGCAGCGGTGCGACGCCACACAGATGCGCGAACGCAGCTTCGTTCTTCAATCGGTGCGGGTTGTCGCCGGCGGCGACCAACAAGATCGCGGCGGTGTGGATGCCGACGCCGTAGACCTCGAGCAGGCTCGGTGCGCGGCGACGCACCAGCGTGTCGAGCGCATCGTCGAGACGCTTGCCGTCGGCGTCGAGCGCGAGGACACGTCGTCCCAGCGTCGCGATCGCGAGCTTCGTCGCGTACACGACCGTGTCGCTCCCGGCGGTGGGACGCAACGCCGCCGCGGTGCGCGCCAACTGGTCGCGGGCACGTCCCGGAACCGTTCGCGCAGCTCATCGGGCGCGGTGAAACCGAGATGGCGGATCTGATTCAAGTACTTGATGCGCACGTTGCGGCCCGAGCGGCGCGCCACCAACAACGCGCGGATCGCTTCCACGTCACCATCCGCGGACTTCGCGATCCCTGACGCACGACCCGACAACGCCGCCCGTGCCGCTTCGATCGCGTCGAGCTCGTCGGACTTGCCGTTCGGCGCCGCTCCTGACGGTTCGGGCGATCAACCTCGATCACCACCAGCCCCCGACCGCGCAGATGACGTGCCAGCCCGGCGCCGTACGCGCCGGTGCCTTCCACCCCCACCCGCGCGAGCGTGCCGAACGTCTCGAGCCACGAACACAACTCGTGATAGCCGGCCGGCGTCGTCGCGAACGACTCGACACCCAACACGCCGCCGTTCGCGTCGACCGCGGCCGCGACATGCACATCCAGATGCGTATCGACTCCACCCGTGATCAGGCGCGTGCGTCTCTACGATGGTCATCGCCATCCCTTCTCTCTTCAACGGTTCAAGGGGTGGCACGCACGTCCCGGGAAGGAGACCGTGACGATCAACCTGTTGCTGCAGGAAGATCGATCACCCTCCGGAACGGGGCGTGCCCAATTCCGAACTCACGCCAACGAACAACGCGCGTCCGATCGGAACGTACCGGTCACCACCAACACCACGGTGGACCCACCGCCATCCTCACTGGCAGATCCGGCGCGCACACATTTGCAGGTTTCCCTACGGGCAACCTGCGCGACCTCCCGCTGGCCACGACGTGGCTGCGCGATGAGCGCTCTCAGAAGCCCGACTCGCGTCGGTGACGGCAGGGGGGTTCGCCTGAACGCATGGCGGCTGACCACGATGGTCTGTCGATGCAGTCTTGTTCCCCAGTCGTGTCGTGAGGTGCCGCGCCATCCGGGGCGCGACCTCGCTCTCGTTGAGGCAGGTCCGGTTGGACCTCCCGGCGCGACCTCCCGTTCGCGCATGGAAACGGCCGCGACCTCCCGTTCGACCTCCCGCCGGACCTCCCGTTCGACTGGATCCCTCTCATCAACATTGCGGCAGGGCCGACGAACGGTACGATCGCCGTGCGGGGATCGAATGGCGTTTCCGCCAGGCCCTTCGATCGAATACCCGTGTGGCGTCCTCCAGGTGATCACATCGGAGGACCCACATGCGCGGCCATGTCGCGAAGAAGGGCAACAACTACTACGCCGTCGTCTACGAGGGAATCGATCCCGCCACCGGCAAGGAACGGCATCGCTGGCACGCGGCAGGCCGGCGCCGCATCGACGCCGAGCGTCTCGTCAACGAGCTGGTCAAGCGCCGCCACAACGGCGAGGAGACGACGTCGGACCGGTCCACCCTCGCCGCCTACCTGACGGAGCGGTGGCTCCCGCTGCAACAGTCACGGCTGCGACCCCGCACCTACGAGTCGTACCGCAGCGTGATCGAACTGCACGTCGTGCCCCGCATCGGTCGGATAAAGCTCGGCAAGCTCCAAGCAGACGACCTCGACGGCCTATACGTCGAACTGCTTCGCGACGGCAACCGCCGCGGCAAGACGCTGGGTGGTCTCAGCACGACATCGGTGCGCTACGTCCACCGCGTGCTGCACAAGGCGCTCGCCGACGCCCACCGCAAGGGCATCGTCACGCGCAACGTCGCAGCCCTCGCCGATCCGCCCAAACCATCGACCGATGGCGAGCCGAACGCCATACAGGTGTGGGACGCGTCGGAGCTTCGGCGATTCCTCGACGCCACCGCCGCACATCGTCACCACGTCCTGTGGACGCTCGCAGCGAAGACCGGGATGCGCCGCGGGGAGTTCATGGGCCTCCGCTTGCACGACATCGACTTCGGCCGTTCCACGATCACCATCCGCCGCCGGCGCTCGCAGTTGTCGGTTGGAAGTTGCAGTTCTCCGACGTCAGACGCGTGCCGGGCGACGCACCATCGACATCGATCGTCGGACCCTGACCATGCTCCGCGAACGACAGGAGTCTCTCGAGAAAGATGCCGTCGACGGCCGCCGGGACTCCGACCGGAAGGGTCTCGTGTTCCGCGCGACCCGACGGCAAGCCGATCCATCCCGAGTACATCACGCGAACCTTCGACCGTCTCGTAGCCAAGCACAGGCTTCCTCGCATCCGCTTCCACGACGTGCGGCACACGCACACGACACTTGCTGCTGAAGGCTGGTGTCCCGGCGAAGGTTGTCAGCCGAACGCCTCGGCCACGCCAGCGCGGGCTTCACGCTCAACGTGTACCAGCACGTCCTCCCCGGCATGCAGGCCGAAGCCGCCCAGATCTTCGACGACCTCCTGACGGCGCGTGGAGCGATCCGGACGCGGGATTGTGAGATCGCTGAGGGTTGACGTTGCGCTATAGCTCGCTCGTTGCAGTCGCGGCCCGAAGCCGCTCCAGCAGCCGCGTATATCGCTGGCCGAGGGTCCACGCCCATGGCTTGCCAGAGGCCGCCTTCACGTCGTTCACGACAGGCCCATCGAGTCGAACCGTGTCCTGATCATCGGGCCCGCTCAGCAGCACGATCCCGAACGAATCGCCTTCCGCGCGCGCTGGGCCTCGGCCGTCCAGGCTTCGCTCGATCAGGTCCGCGACAGCATCCTGACCCTCGGCTCGTCTCTTCGCGGCCTCCTCGGACGTGAACGCGACAGAGGGAAGGTGCTCGCGGATTCGCGCGATGAGCGGCTTGATCTCGCCTTGTGTGTAGAAGCCAAAGTGGGTGAGGCCCTCACCAAACGCGCGGTTCGGCTGGCAGATGTATGCGCCGACCTGCTGATATTCGGGCCACGCGGCGCGTGCAGCGACCACAACCGTGTCATCGTTGCTCAGCAGCCCGTCGGTTTCGTAAAGCGCCACGAGCTCCGACAAGAGGAACTTGGTCTGCTCGCCGATGAGCCGCACCGGATCGACGATGATGCCGTTGATCGCCTCCGCGAGATCCCTGAAGCTCAGCCACAGGACGCGATCACGGACGGCTTCGTCGACCCCGTCGAGCTCATCGAACCAGGAAGGCCGGACTGCGTCGGGGGTAAGAACGAACAGTCGGGCGTCCACGTCGACTTCGAGCTTCTTCGAGTGAGAGCGAAGCTGCTCACAGTCGTGACCTTCAGTGGCGTATCCACCACGTGCCGTCTTGGTTTCGAACCACCAGGTGAAGCGCGCAGAGATTCGCGCATCGGGCACGGAGTCCTTCTCGACGATCTGGTTCTCGAAGACGACTGTTCGCAGCTCCCCGCCAGCTCCGGAGGCCGCCTCGAGAAGCTCCTGCACCAGCGCGAGATCGATCCGCTCCAGCACGGCCATGGTCGACGACGTAACTCGGTTCTCACCGGCGCGATAGGTCGACAGCAGCGGGTTCGCCATGAGCACGACCATACGAGGCGACCGCGCTCGCCGGCCGGACTCGCGAGGCCCACGTCACCAGCAGAACCATTCAGTACCCGCCTCGGCCCGGCCGTCCCGCGTGGTCTGTTAGAAATCCCGTTCGAACTCGGCCGGTCCCGGACGCGAAAGAGGCGGCCTCCCGAACTAGAGACCGCCTCCTACCAGCGACTTCTTCAGCGCGCTCGGAGGGATTCGAACCCCCAACCTTCTGATCCGTAGTCAGATGCTCTATCCGTTGAGCTACGAGCGCAGGTGGAACCCGTCGAGTCTAGGCGGGACCGCCCGACGCACCCGAGCCGGCACCGCGAGCCGGGTCAGCTGCGGGGCGGGACCGCCGAACTCGGCCCGGATGTCCGTCGACCGGCACGGCGGCCGCGCCCAGGTGGTCCATGGCGGTGAAGTCGCCGGTGCACCGTGACCCCCGGCGCATGCCCTCGGCCATCAGGACCGCCGAACCTTCGCGAGCCAGCGTCGCCGTCTTCCCCGTCACCGCTTCGTTGGTGAAGAACCCGGCTTCGTGCACCGCGAGGTTGCCGAGGAACTGCACCCAGTGCCGATCGTCGTCGCTGACGCACAGCTGCATCGCGCCGAGCGCGATCTCCTCGGGGCCCGTCGGCTCGTACCCCGCGATCACGTGGCACATGTCGTGGGCCACGAAGACCGCGGGCATCGCCGGATCCTCGCCCGGCAGGACGATCCCGTTGCGCCGATAGAACTCCACGTACTCGTATCCCAGCGTCCCCTGCGGGAGGTCGTGCAGCGCGCGCAAGCGCTCGACGAGCCCGACGTCGGCGACGCTCTCCATGCCCACGTGCTCGGCGAGCAGCGTGGGCTCGGCCAGCTCGTCCTCCATCTCGTCGATGTAGCGCTGGAAGTCGGCCTGCGCGTGCTCGCGCGCCCGATCGAACGAAGTCGCGCAGGAGCGCCATGCCCTTGCCGTCCTCGTGCAGCGCGACGCCGTAGGTGTCGACCCGCTCGATCTGCGCCTCGGTGAGCGGGTGGCGACACGACTCGAGGAGCACCATCAGCTCCCGGGCCTGGCTGCGGACGTGCGGATCGGTGAGCGCCGCCGCCGCCTCGGCCGGCGCGAACGGGACCAGCTCCGGGCGGGCGAGGTCCGAACCGTTCCAGTAACCGGCGAGGAGCGCGTCGACGACGGCCAGCTGCTCCTCGGTGCCGCCGTCACCGGCGTCGATCGCACCGAGGAGCGTTCGGACAACGGGCTCGACCTGGGGGTCTTCGACGTAGCGCGGCATCCGGACAGAGAAGCACACCCGCAGCCCTCCCTCGCCGACATGAACGGGACCTCGGAGACGGTCGCGATAGAACGTGGCCGTGACCGACGCGCAGTTCTCAGTGGAGAACGAGGCCACAGGACCGGTCGTCACCGCGACCGGTCAACTCGACCTCGCGGTGAAGGACGCCCTGCGCGCCGCGCTGCTCCGCCGCTCAGCGGTCTCGTCACCCTCGATCTCACCGAGGTCACCTTCGTCGACTCGAGCACCATTGGTGTGTTGGTCGGCGTGCACAAGCGCCTGGCGAGGACGGCGGCGCGCTTCGGCTGCGCAACCCGCAGGACATGCCGCGCCTCGCGATCGAGACCGTCGGCCTGCAGGAGTGGATCGACGACTGACGACGACGTCAGCGGCAGTGGACCTCGTCGGTCGCGGTCGACACGTCGAGCTCGAACCACACCGTCTTGCCGTCGTCGTGCGGTTCGACACCCCACGCGTTCGCGAGCTGATCCACGAGCAACACGCCGCGCCCGTGCTCGTCGACGGCATCGGGATGGCGCACGACCGGGACCTGCGGGCTCGGATCGTCGATCTCGACGCGCATCGTCGACTGATCCCGTCGGACCCGGAGCGTCATCGGCGAGCCAACGTGGGTCACGACGTTCGCCACCAACTCGGAGACCAGCAACTCGGTGACGTCACCGAACCCGTCGAGCTTCCATGTCTCGAGCGTCGCCCGGAGGAACGCGCGGGCCAGCTTGGGGGGAAGTCACCGTGCTCGGCAGTTGCGTCTCGACGGTCTCCATGCATCTTCCCGTCGTATGTGTCGGTGGGCTTCCCGCTCCCACTCGAGAGCGTGCCCGCGCCCACCGGCTCCGAAACGGTATCCCTGTGGCCGGGCTGAGAAGTCGACCAGCCGCCTCGGGCACCGCCGGGCGCATAGCGGCGTTACCACTCGAGTCGGACCGAGACACCCGCCGAGATGGTCGGTAGTCACCGGAACAGGTTCCTCTCAGGATCGGTCGGGCACAGTCATCCCCACGGGCCTTCCCCCCGCCCGTCCACCTCCCTGGAGCACGCACGATGTCGAACCCCGACGACACGCAGCCTTCCCACCCCGAGGCCTCGCCCCCGCCCCGTCCGGAGGCCTCGCCTCCGCCTCGACCGGAGGCCTCGCCTCCGTATCAGCCGATGTACCCGCCCGCGCCGCCGACCGTTCCGGCCACTCCGCCGGCGGCTGCGGTGCCTCCCCCGCCTCCTCCCGCCGCGGCGCCTCCCCCTCCGCCGATCCCCCCGGCGGGCCCTCCGACCGTCCCGATGGCGGCGACCCCTCCCCCCGGGGTCCCGCCACGGACGGTCGTGCGCCAGCAGCGCGAATCGCGCCGGCGGACCCTCGGCGCGCTCGCGGTCGCGTGCTTCCTCACCCTCGCCGCAGTGTTCGGCTACTCGATCGGCACCAACCACGGCAGCAACACCACCAGCGCGTCGAGCAACTTCCCGACCCAGCAGCAGATCCCGACCTTCGACCCCAACACCGGACGGCCGTCGAGCGGGTCGTCGAACAACGGGCAGCAGGCCAACATCGACGTGCAGTCGATCGCGGCGAAGGTCAGCCCGTCGGTCGTGAACCTCGTGAGCGCGGTCGCACGGTGGTGAAGCCGCCGGCACCGGGATCATCATCTCGTCGTCGGGCCTCGTGCTCACCAACAACCACGTCATCGCGTCGTCCACCGAGACTGCAGGCCGAGCTCAACGGCAACGGGCGAGTACCACCCGGTGAAGGTGCTCGGATACGACATCGAGCACGACGTCGCGCTCGTGCAGATCGAGGGCGTGTCCGATCTCACCGCAGCGTCGATCGGCGACTCGTCGTCGGTGCAGGTCGGCGACGCGATCGTGGCGCTCGGCAACGCCGGCGGCAAGGGTGGCGAGCCCGACCGTCGTCAGCGGCAGCGTCACCGACACCAACCAGCAGATCACCGCCTCCGACCAGGACGGCAGCAACGCCGAGACCCTGCGCAACCTCGTGCAGATCGACGCCAACATCCAGCCCGGCGACTCGGGCGGTCCGCTGGTCGACGCCGACGGCAACGTCGTGGGCATGAACGCGGCGGCCTCGAGCGGCAACGGCGGGTTCGGCTTCGGCGGCCAGTCGGCCAACGAGGGCTACGCGATCCCGATCGAGGACGCGCTCGCCATCGCCAAGAAGATCCAGTCGGGCGAGGGTGGCGACACCATCCACGTCGGTGCGCACGCCGCGATCATGGGCGTGTCGGTGCAGGACGACGGCAGCGCCAACGGCTACGGCGACCCCTACGGCGGCAACGGCGACTTCGGTGGCCCCGCCAGCCAGGGCAGCACGAGCGGCAACGGCGCCTACGTGCGGGACGTGCAGTCGGGCTCCGGTGCCGACGACGCCGGCATCGAGGCGGGCTCCACCATCACCAGCGTCGACGGCACCGCGGTCACCTCGGCGACGCAGCTCACACACCTGATGGTGCCCTACCAGCCGGGCGACAGCGTGAAGGTCACGTGGACCGACTCGTCGGGCCAGAGCCACACCGCCACCATCGAGCTCGGATCGAGCACTCCCAGCTAGATCCCCTCGGCCGAGCCTCCTGCCCGAGGCTCGTTGCAGGGGCGGCGCATGCGTGCCAGAGTGCGCGCGCATGCGCCGCCTTCGCGTTCTCGGCCGCTACGTCGCCGCGTGCGCACTCGCAGTCGCGTGGGTTGCGATCGCGCGCCAGCCCCGCGTTCGCGCAGCAGGGCGGCATCACTTCGAGCGACCGGCGCATCAGCGTCAGCGGTGACGTCGAGGTCGCGCGCGGCGAGGTCGTCACCGGACCGGTGGCCGCGATCGACGGATCGGTGTTCGTCCGCGGGACCGTCACCGACTACGTGGTGGTGGGCGACGGCGACCTGGTCGTCAGCGGCCGGGTGACCGCACAGCGTCGTCGTCGTGCACGGCAACGCGGTGATCTCGGGCCGCGTCGCGCGGCGACGTGGTCGCGCTCATGGGGCGCGTCACGGTCACCCGCACCGGCAGCGTGGGTGGCGACGTCGTGTCGCGGCGCGACCCGCACATCTCGCCCGGCACCGTCGACGGTGAGGTGCGCGGCGTCGACCTGCGCGGCATCTTCACCGGCGTCATCATCGGATTCCTCGCGTACCTCTGGCTCGCGGTGACGCTGTCGATGGCGCTTGCTCGGGCTCGCGTTCGTGGGGTTGCTGCCGCGCGCGGCCGACACTGCCGCTGCCGCGGGCAGGCGCGTCGGGCGCGTCGTTCGGATGGGGACTCCTCATCGGGGTCGCGGGGCCGTTGATCGCGGTGCTCGTGTTGGCGACGGTGCTCGGCCTGCCGCTCGGCTTCACCATGCTCTCGGGCCTCAACGTGCTCGCGCCCGCTCGGCTACGTGACCGCGGCGCTCATCCTCGGGCGGCTGGTTCGTGAAGGGGCGGTCCAACCGCGCCCGCATCGGCGCGTTCTTCGCCGGCTTCGGGATCCTGCGACTTGATCGCGCTCCTCCCCGGGCTCGGACTGATCGTGTGGTTCGTCGTGTGCATCTACGGCATCGGCGCGGTGAGCATGGCCGCCTGGTACGGCGGCCACGAGCGACCCGTGCCGGATGCGCCGGCCGCGCCGTCACCGCCGGAACCGCCGGATGAGCCGACCGCCCCGGCCGCCCCGCCCGAGCCGCCCGAGCCGGTCGACGCACCCGCAACGTGACTCGCCGTACCCTGAGCTGATGGAACGCTCGCTGCTCGGCATCCTCGCCACGTTCCGCGACGAGGGGTTCACCTACGACTTCCGCGCCCGCCCCGGCTGGGATCGTCGAATGCGGCGAGTGCCACGCGCCGCACCCGGCGAACACGCTCGAGCTGCACCACCTCGAACGGCTCGAGGGCGACTCCGATCCGTCGGAGATGCTCGCGGTGTGCGCGGTGGCGTGCCCCACCTGCGGGATCAAGGGCACGCTGGTGCTGACCTTCGGGCCCGAGTCGACCCGTGAGGACGACGAGGTGATGGTGCTCCTCGACGACGCCCGACGCGCCTGACCCATCGTCACGGAATGCTCGAGGCCACCACCGGGTTCACCGACCCGTGCACGTGGTCGCGATCTCCGGCAGCCTGAAGCAGTCGTCTGCGAACTCCGCCCTGGTGCAGGCCGTTGCCCGGGAAGATCCCCGGCACGTCGAGATCTGGGACGGCCTCGGCACGCTCCCCCACTTCACGCCGGACGACGACGGTGGTGGACCCGTCGCATCGTGGCGCGCCGCGGTCACGCGCGCCGATCTGGTCCTGATCGCGACACCCGAGTACGCCGGCGGGATGCCCGGCGCACTGAAGAACGCCCTCGACTGGTTGGTCGGCACCGGCGAGCTCTACGAGAAGGACGTCGCCATCGTGAGCGCGGCGCCGAGTCCGGAACGCGGTGCCAACGCCCGCCGGTGGGTGGAGGAAACAGTCGGCTATCAGGGCAGCCAGGTGGTCGCGTCGTTCACCGTCACCAACGACGACGATCCCGCGGCCGTGCTCGCGCGAGTTGTCGCTCCGCCCAATCGTGCCAACTCGCAGGAACTGCGGGATCGGCAGTGAGTCGTTCGAGAAGTGCGAGGTCGACATCGCGGGTCACGGTGCCGAGCTCGGCGAGCGTGATGCCGTCGAGGCCGTCGACCCGCGGCACCAGGGTGATCTCGTCGCCGGGACCGACGTCGCCCTCGCGCACGATGCGGAAGTAGGCACCGAAGCGCGCCGCGTCGTCGAAGCGATCGACGAAGTCGGCATCACCCATGCGGATCCCGAGCTTGAAGCACGGCTGGCGCGGCTGTGCCACCTCGAGCTCGGTGGTGCCGACCAGCCAGCGGCTCCCGATCACCAGTGCACCGAGATCGACGCCCTCGACGGTGAGGTTCTCGCCGAACGTCCCCGGTCCCATCTTCCGACCGAGCTCTGTGGACCACCACGCGTAGTCCTCGACCGCGTAGGCGTAGACCGCCTTGTCGGGGCCGCCGTGCACGCGTCGATCGGCCTGGTCGTCGCCGACGAGGTTCACACCCCTCACCGCGACCCGACTGGCCACGGGTTCCTTCCAGATGGCGGTCGTGACCGCGCGCCCGTGCCAGTCGACCGTCCGCACCGCACCCACGTTCACCGACACCACTCGGACCATGGAGTGCCGTCGCCAATTCGACCGCAACGTTACATGCCCTCTACAATACTTGCAGTATGCAAATGACTGACGACCACGTGGTCGACGCCGTGCTCCAAGCGTCGCGCGTCCTCGTCTCGGTCGCCGTGCGCTCGCTGGCTGCGGTCGACCACGACGTGACCCTGCCCCAGTACCGCGCGCTGGTCGTGCTGGCCAGCCGGGGCCCCCAACGCCCGACCGAGTTGGCCGAGGCGCTGGCCGTCCACCCTTCGACCATCACGAGGCTGTGCGACCGGCTGGTGGCGAAGCGGCTCGTGCACCGCGGCGAATCGCCGGCGAACCGGCGGGAGGTGTCGATCCGCCTCACCCCGAAGGGCCGCCGACTCGTCGACGCGGTCACCGCTCGCCGTCGCGCGGAGATCGCGACCATCGCCGCCAACATCCCCGCGCGCGAACGCACCGCGATGGTGCATGCGCTCCACGCGCTCGGCGAAGCCGCTGGTGAACCCCCCGACGCGGCGTGGTTCACCGAGGGGGAACGGTGAACACCCGGGCGACCAGCGATCGCTTTCGCGAGTTCGCTCGGCGATCCCACGAAGTCATCATCCTCGCCGCCATCACCGGCGCGGCCACTGGATTCGCGGTTGCGCTCTTCGACTGGATCGTGGTCGACGGGCTGCTCGACCACCTCTACGAGCTCTCACCGTGGGCGCTCGCGTTCATGCCGCTGCTCGGCCTCACGCTGTCGTGGCTCGCGCTCCGCTACATCGCTCGGTCGCGCGACGCGGGCATGACCGACCTGTACCTCAAGGCGTTCCACGATCCCGACCATCCGCTGGAGCTCCGTGAGCTGCCCGGCCGCGCGCTCGCCTCCATCGCCACGCCCGGCTTCGGTGGCGCCATGGGCCTCGAGGGAGCGTCGCTCTACCTGGGGTCGTGGATCGGCACGTTCCTGCAGCACCGATTCCCGCGCTTCACCGCCGGGAGCAGCCGGCGGGTGCTCATGGTCGCGGGCGCCGCCGCGGGTGTGGCCGCCATCTTCAAGGCCCCCGCCACCGGCGCGATCTTCGCCCTCGAGGTGCCGTACAAGGAAGACGTCGCCCGGCGCATGCTGCTCCCCGCGCTGGTCGCGTCGGCGTCGGGCTACCTCGCATTCGTGTTCGTGAACGGCATCACCCCACTGTTCGCCGCGCACGGCTCGCCCCCGCCGTTGTCGTTCGAAGATCTGGTCGGTGCGCTCGCGCTCGGCGTCGCGGCCGGGATCGGCGCACGCGGCTTCGCGTGGTTGGTGCTCACGGCCAAGTCGTTGGCGACGCGCTACGGGCCGTGGCTGCGCATCCTCGCCGCCGGACTGTCGATGGCAGCGCTGTTCGGCATCACCTGGGCGCTCACCGACCAGCCGATCGCCATCGGCGTCGGCTACCGCGCCATCGAGTGGGCCCGCGATCCCGGTCTCGCGGTGTGGCTGGTCGCCGTGGTGTTCGTCGTGCGCTGCCTGGCCACCGCCGCCACCGTCGGCGGCAGCGGCGTGGGCGGTCTGTTCGTGCCGCTGGTCGTCGCGGGCGCGTTGATGGGACGCGTCGCCGGCGGCCTGGTCGGTGGTCCCAACCTGACCCTCTTCATCGTGATCGGGGTGGCAGCGTTCCTCGGGGCCGGGTACCGGGTGCCGCTCGCCGCGGTGATGTTCGTGGCCGAGACCACGGGCCGGCCCGGGTTCATCGTGCCCGGGCTCCTCGCCGCGGTGGCCGCGATGTTGGTGATGGGCAAGGCGTCGGTGACGACGTACCAACGGAGCACCACACCGGGGAGGAACCCGGAGCCGCCGGCCCCCATCGACGGCGATGACCAGCAACTGGAGTGAGTCGTCGACCCGTCCCGTACCAGCGCGACGGTGAGATGGTCGTCCCCGAGCACGCGGCAACGAGCAGTAGAAGGAGCTGACCGGCCCAGGCACAGAAGATGACGGACGACCGCGTGTCGGCCTCCGAGATCACCCGGTCCTCGACAGCAAGAGCCCCTGTGGAGAGGCCATCCGGGTCACGCCGTCGGCTGTGCTCCGATGTGGACGGTCACCTCGAGATCGAAGTTGCTCACTGGAGCGCCGAGCACCGGCGGTCGCGCGGTCGCTTCCGCCGAGCAGTCGGTGCCCGCGTCCATGATCGCGACGGTCGAGGCCGTGGGTTGCGCGGCGTGGTCCCCGTCCGACAGGAAGCGCGTGCCGTCGCAGCTGTCGTCCTGGAGGAAGACGCGCAGCAGGACGGCGGTGTCGAACACGGGCACATCGCCCGACCCCAACGACCCGCCGCACGGCACGCCGGTTCGCGCCACCCCTACCAGCGCCGACGTCGGCGTCGAGGCGTCGAGTTGCACCGAGTACCCGAACCGGATGGTGTTGCACGCGCTGTCCGACGTCGCGCTCAGGCTCACGATCGAGCCGCGCGGGACGACGAAGACGCCATCGCCCGTCACCGCGAAGTCGCCACCGGCGAGTGCGAAGTCGGAGCACGACTGCTCGTCGGCGAAGGTCTGCCCGCCGGCGCCGACCAGACGTGTCCAGCCGCCGGCGACGCAACGCGGGTCGCTCGGCGGTGGCGGCGGCGTGGTGGTGGGTGGAATCGGCGGCGGAATCGGTGGCGGAGCCGTGGACGGCGGTGGCAGGCCTTCCGACGAGTTCTCCGCGCCGACGACGGTGATCGGCGGGGTCGCCCGGGTGGCCGACGCAGAGGTGCCCGAGGGCTGGTTCGTGGGCCCGAGCGTCGACGGCGGCAGATCTCCGAGGCCTTCGCCCTTCCCCGCGGCCTGGTCGAGCATCAGGTTCTCGAGGATGAACGGGTTCCCCGCCAGCTCCTCGCGCGTGTAGGTCCGCGGCGGACCGAGGACGTCGTCGTTCGAGACCACGCCCGTGGCCGGTGTGAGGTGCGTCGTCGATCCGCCGGCTCCCGTGACCGCGACGTGGTCGACGACGTCGACGACCGTGCACCGGTGGCCGATTCCCGTGCCGGTGCACGAGAACGCGAACGCCGTGCCCTCCACCGCCGCCGTCACGCCTCCCGCCCGGACCTCGAACGACCCCGTCTCGGACACCTTGGCGGCCCGACTCCACGTCTCGCCGACGGTCAGCTCGCCGAGGGTCTGACGACCGCCGCGTTCCTCGGTGAGTCGCGCGATGGTGAAGTTGGTCGAGGGGCCCAGACGGGTCAGCGAACCGTCGGCGTAGTCGATCTCGAACTTGCCGGTGTCGTCGGAGCGGACCGTGTCGCCCTGGCGCAGGGTCTGGCCGTCCCGCGCGGCACGGAACGTCGACGTGCCCGAACGTCGGAGCTCGCCGCCGGGCTGGAGGATCCGGAGTGTGGCCGTCGGCCCGTCGGCCGTGGCCTTCGCGGCCGCTCTGGCCACGTCCTCTGTCCCCGAGCCGGTGAGCGCCCACACCGAGCCTCCGAACACCAGTGCGAGGAGCATGACCCCGACGAGGACGAGCACGGCTCGGTCGGAGCGCAGACCCTGCCGGGTGCCGGTGGCGCGCGTCACCGCTCGCCATCCGATCCGATCACCGGTCGCGACGCCGACGGCGAACCCACCACCGGCCGCCTCGACCCAGCGGCTGCTCGGGCTACTCGGAGGATCCCCGGGGGCGGCACAACCGCGGATGCTATCCCCGCGCGGACCGGCCGATGTCCCCCACCACCCACGCGAAGACAGCGCTGCCCCATCGAAGGTTCATCGGAGGTCATGGGCTCGATCTTGAGCGTGCTGGCGGGCTCGAAACCGTACACAACGTCTGATACCTGCAGGAAACTGCGCCACTTTCCGTGGTCTCGGGTGGCGCGGATGCCGCTGACCGTGGCACAATGGCCCACGAGCGAACGCGGAGCGCGCGCTCTCGACGACCACACGACATGGGGTATGGCAATGGCTGGGTTCACTCGTAGGGCGTTCGTAGTGCTCGGGATCGCGTTGCTGGCATTGCTGGTCGCTCCCACCGTCGCGGCGGTGGCTGCGGACGCGGAGCAGTATCCCCCGAGCGTCTCTCCCGCGACGGCCACGAAATCGGGGCAGGGTTCCGAGTACGACCCCGGGCACGCGCTCGCCTTCACCGGGTCGTCCGACACCATCCCGATGGTCTGGATCGCGGCCGGGCTCGTGGTGTTCGGTGGTGCGTTGGTCTTCGTCGCCCGCCAACGTCGGAGCGCTCCGACCCGCACCTGATCGTCACCGGCAGGAGGTCGCTCGCCCGATCCCTCAGCGACCGGCGTGCTCGAGCGGCAGCTCGAGGAGCGCGCCACAACCGAGCAGGAGCTCCACGGCGCTCGCCACCGCTGCCGACTCGCCCGCGGCCAACCCGAGTGAGTCGATCAGCTCCTGGAGTGTGAGCGGATCTCTCGTCAGCGCCCACACCGCCGGCCCGGCATCACCCACGACGATCGCCTCCTCTCGACCTGGGACGAGCACGACGACGGCATCCAGCGTGCGGCGCGAGAGTGCGTGCGGATCGCGCACGAACCGTCGGGTCATCGTGCGCGGGCCCAGCCGACGAGCGGTGGAACCTCGGTGATCCCGAGCGCCTTCCACGTCGCGACGAGGGTGCTCGCCAGCTCCGACTCGCAACCCCAGGCGCGAGCCAGCAGCAGCACGTCGACTGCGTGCGGCTCCTCGCGGATGAGCACCTCCGCCACATCGCGCAGATGAGCGAGCGGTGGCGTGGCGGACGCGCCCCCGGCGCACAGCACCAGGAGCCGCTGGGGCATCGGGAGCGTCGCCAGCTCGTATCCGCCGAGCGGGAACCGGTACGGAGGAGCGAACAGGTCGCTGGGTTCGTACGGAAGCGTCCCAACTGCGCCGGCGTCTCCCGGGACGCCCACCGACCGGGCGATCGAGCTCGCTCGGTCGGCGTCCGCGGGGTTCACGAGGATCTGCGCGCGGTCGAGGGAGCGCAGCTCCGGACGCGGATAGGCGGTGCGAGCCAGGGCCGGTGAACCCACGACTCGCCACTCCACCGCGGAGCACGTGAGGGAGTCGCTCACGCGCAGGAGGGTGCGCTCAACCGACAGATCGTGACGGGCCTGCCTCACCAGCTGCAGCTCGAGGGTTGCCCGAGCATCGGCCGCGAGCACGAGCGCGCCCGAGCGCACCGCTTCACCGAGCAGCCCGAGGGTCCCCTCACGTGTGCATTCGTCGACGAGCATCGTTGACGGCGCGGTCGGCACCACGTCGCCGGGCAGCGTGTGCACCGACGGGAACCCGAATGCCGCGATCGCCGGCGAGAGCGCGCCCACCGGTACCGGCGTCATCCGGTCAGCGTACGCGAGTACGCGGAGGCGACCGCCTGCGCGCATCGCCCCCGGCGCGCGGCAGCGCCCGAGCGCATCCCTTCGCGACGCCGAGCGCAACGGCGACCGAGGCCACACCCACGACCGCGACCACCTCGTTCGGGCCGGCGGTACCCAGTACCGTCACCGTCGCGACGACGATGCCGCCCGCGGCGATCAGTCTCGCGTCCCGCCGCCGGACCGACGGAGCGAATCGCCATTGCCGCACGGCCGCGGCCGCGCAGGCGAGGGCCGTCGCCGCCGCCACCACCGCCAGACGCCGCGCGAGCTGGGCGCCGGTCACCAGACACCAGCCGGACGACAGCAGCGCGGTCGACGAGACCAGCGCCAGCAGCACCACCGCCCAGCTCCGCCCACGGCGAGCACCCCAGGGCCCGACGAAGCGACTCCCCCACGGCAGTGCGCCCCACGTCGCGGCGGCGGCGACGACGGCGGTGACGCCGACGACGAGCGGAGGGGCGGGCGGGAGCGAGGTCGCACCGACGAGCGCGGCGACACCGGCCCCGGCGAGCGCGAGCGGAAGCAACCACGCCGCCTCCCCGGGCCCGCGTCCCGCGGCGACGACGACGACCGCGGCACCACAGGCCGCCGCACAGACCCCCGCCAGCCACGACGCCGGCGCGAGCCCGGCGGCGCAGCCCAGCACGATGACCAGCCCCGGAGCGACCCGACGGCGGAGCGGCGGGCGACCGTCGGCTCCGAGGAGCAACGCCAGCGCCACGATCGCAACGAGAGCGCCGAGGCTCGGCCCGTGTACGAGGACGCCCACCACCAAGACCACCAGCCCAGCCACGGCGAGCGCGAGCGCCTCCCGCGCCCGCCACCAGCGTTCCGCACGCCGCATCCCCACGAGCACCAACTCGGGAACGAAAGCGGTGGGCACCAGCGCGAGGCCGACCAACCACCAACTCGTCGGCGCGACCGTGAGCGCGACGATGGCACCGAACAGCGCGAGCGGCAGCGCGAGAGCATTGACCGGGAGCTGGTGGCGCAGCGCCGAGGCCGGCCGCTCTCCGAGCATGACGACGAGTGCGACTCCGCAGCAGGTCTCGACCGCCACGTAGACCAGCGCGGCAAGGACGGATGCTACGAGCAGCGCGGTCGCGGACGAACCCGAGGGGGGTGTCACGGCAACGAACGCCCCCGCCGCCGCGAGGACCGTGAGCGCCTGGCTCCCTGAGTTGTAGCTCATCCGGAGGAACACCCGTCGTTCCCAGTGCCGACCGTCCAGCGCGCCGACGAGGAGCGCGAGCAGGAGCGGCCCGAGCAGCGGGCTGTCGGACCGGAACCCCACGATCGCGGCGAACAAGGTGGCGGCTTCGGCCGTCACGCCGACCTCGTTGGCGAAGAACACGAACCGGTTCATGCACACGGTGAGCGGCAGCGCGAGGAGCACGAAGGCGCCGAGCGGTGGGACCCGGGCCCCGACCACGAGGAGGCCGCCGCACACGCAGCAGGCGGCGACGAGCAGCCCGATCGCGTAGGCCGAGACCCGGCGCAGGCGCGCGGGAGGGCGTTCCGAACATCCACTCGTGCCGTCGATCGCGTCGTCGTCCCGCGCCTCCACCGGCGGCGGCCTCATCGGGGACGACCATCGCGGACGGCCGTCCCGGCGTCGTCCGCGCAGCGCGCCGGGCGCCATCCGGCGACGACGAGCACCGCGGCCGACCCGACGGCGGCGGCCGCGGCCCAGGCGCGCCCGTTGGCCAGGGCGCCGCCCGCCGCGACACCTGCCACCGCCGCGCCGGCGGCGACCGTCGTGACCCGAGCGCGCGCGGAGGGGGCGAGACGCCACTGGCGGATACCCACGAGGTCGACCGCGGCCAACGACTCCAGCACGGCCACCGCGAGCCACGCTGCAGCGCCCCGCACTCCGGACGCGACCGAGACCATCGCGACCGCGGCGAGGAGCGTGACGACCAGCGCGGCGATCACGAGGCCGACGCGGTGCAGCGAGCACCCGTTGGGACAGGCTGTCGGGGCGAGCAACCGACCTCGCCACGGGGGAGCACCGAAGGACCGGGCGGCCAGAGCAGTCGTGGCCAACCAGCACGCGAGCAGGAGTGCCGTTGGCGGACCGAGGATCGGCCACAGCTTCGCGACGGCCGCCACGACACCGACGAACGCTGCGCTCCAACCGAACACCGCCGCCGATGCCGTGCGGCGCTCGACCATCAGCAGCGTCGCGACGGTCACCGCCGACGCCGCCAGCAGCGCGCCGAGGACGGGACCGAGGAACACCCCTGCGATCGTCCCGACCGCCATGATCGCCACGGAGCCGACGACCACGACCACCGACGACACCGCCATGCTCCGGCCCGTCGGCCGTCGCGTGGCGCACCACCACATCGCGGAGCACGCGACTGCTGCTGCGAGCGGGGCGAGGGCGAAGGCACCGGACCCGGGCACCGCGAACGCGGCCGCGACGACCACGACGACCACCAGGGGTGCCGGGTGACCGTTCGATTCGGGCTCGAGCTCGGCCCCCAGCAGCGCGGCCAGGGTGAGGAGCGCGCCCGCACGAGGCGAACGCGGTCGACGGCAGGAGGACCCACAGCACTCCGCTCACAACCGCTCCGGTGGCGAGGATCGCGCCGACGCAGCAAGCCGTCGGCGACAGGTTGCGCCGGGCGCGCCCGACGAGCAGCAGTTCGGGAACGAACGCGATCGGCACGAGGGCGAACGCGACCGCCCACCACCCGACCGAGTCGGCGAAGAACCCGGCCGCTGCGCCCGCGACGGCCAACGGCATCGCGAACCGGTCGATCGCCACCACCCGCGCCATCGCCGTGCGCACCGGCGTCCGCTGGACGACGAGCAACGTCGTCGACACGGCGAGATCGACGGCGCTGAACGCGACGCCTGCGGCGACAGCCGCGACGACGGCTCCGGCGTGCGCGCCGACCAGGGCGAACGTCGCGACGGCCGCCAGCGACGCGAGCCCGCGGTTTCCGGCGTTGTACGCCATGCGGACGAACGACCGGCGCTCCCAGTGCGACATGTCGAGCGGCCCCACGAGCAGCGCCACCGCGAGCGGTCCCAGCCAGGGTGCGGCGTCCACAAAGCCGGTCACGGCGGCCAGCACCACCGCGACCTCCGCTGTGGCCGCCTGCTCGCTCGGGAAGAAGACGCTGCGGTTGATCGCCAACGCCGCGATCACGGCCAGCAGCAACACCGGTCCCGGAGCTGGCCTCGCCGCCCCGCACGCGAGCAACGCGATGCCGGCAGCGACCGGGACGGCGACCAACGCGAGGACGAACACGAGGACCAGCGCCGGCTCGCCGGCCGGAGTCGGATCTTCACTGGACGCGCCGCGCGTAGGTGCGCCCCGAGTCTCCACATCCGCTGGCTTGGGCCCCATCTCCGCCTCGCCCCCGCGAGCCGACCAGCGGGTCGGCGACACCACCGGCATCTCCGGCTCGGTCGTAGAGACGGCGCGTGGACGCCGTCGCGTCACACGTGAGGGAACCGGGCCTCAGCCCCGTCGCCGTCGGGCTCCCAGCAGGCCCGCGCTCCTCAACGATCCAGCAGATCGGTGGCGTGCTCCCCGGGCCGGCCGAGGCGGTGCTGGATGCGGGCGGAGAGCACGGACTTCGACTCGTCCAGGAAGATCCGCACGCCGATCAAGGAACGGAGTCGTTCCGCGACCGCAGCCAGGTCGATCTCGTCCGTCAGCTCGTTGCAGACGATCACGAACTCGTACTCACCGACGCGGCTCACGGTGTCGTCCGGTCGGACGGCTGATCGCAACCGTCCCGCGATGAGCGGCAGCACGTCGAACGACGACGCGCCTCCCGGCACGAGGTCGTCCGGGACGACGACATCGACGAAGAGCACGCCGACGGCTCGGCTCGTTCGGGTCGCCGCGGGCCAGTGCCATCTCGAGCCGGTCGCGGAGGAGAGGCTGGCGAACCAGCCTCGTGGCGGGATCGAAGAACTCCCGGTACTCACGGTCGGACCGCTCGTCGTGATGGCGCAGAATCCTCATCATGCCTCGCAGCCCGGGCGTCGTCGCGGCACGATGCCCACGTCCCTCACCTATGGTTCGGATCTCGGATCCGCCGGCTTGAGCGGAACCTCGTCGTGCGCGACGCCACCGTCGATGCGCCCGCACCATCGGTTCGATCCGCCGGACCCGCTGCGGTGGCTGCACCCTGCGGCGGCAGGGCTCACGCCTACGCTTCGCCAGTGACCGCTCCGCCCGTGGCCGCTGTGCTCGACCAGTCCCTCCTCGTCTTCTCCATCGTGGGCGTGGCGGCGGTGCTGATCGACACGCTCGTCGATCGGGTGCGGCCGGCGCGCCCGGAGGACACCCCACGACCGGGGGAACTCACCTCGAGCCCGGGGCTCGACAACCTCGTCTGTGGCATCGCGGCGACAGCCGCGCTGGCGGCGGTGATCGCCGGGGTCACGTTCGGTCCGACGGGAGTCCCCGCACTGGACGCGGCACTGGCCTTCCTGCTCCTCGTCTGGGTCACCCTCGCCATCGAGGGCAGCACACGCGACGGTGGCCTCGTCGCCGGGGTGAGCGTCGTCGCCGCCTCCGGGGCCTACGCACTGGCTGCGTTCGCCCACGACGACGGCCTCGCGGTCACGATGGCGGCGGTCGTGGCGCTCGCTCTGGCCGCGGGCGTGACCGCGCCGACACTCGCCGCACGATGGCTGCGCGTGCTGACCGGTTTCGGTATCACGCTCGGTGCCCTCCTCGTCGATCCCGTTCCCGGAGCGGGTCGCCCGATCCTCACCCCCGCGCTGCTCCTCGCTCTCTTCGTGATCGACGCGCTCTCGGTCACCACCGGACGGCTGCGACGCCGGGAACCGGTGTGGCGCGACCGCGCCGATCACCTTCCCGACCGACTGCGGGCACGCGGCTGGCGACCAGGCACCGCCGCGGTCTTCCTCACCGTGGCCCAGCTCGCGCTGTCGGGCCTCGCCGTGTTCAGCGGTCGGGCCGTGCTCCCGACGTGGCTCGCGGCCGTCGTCGGCCTGCTGGTGGTCGTCGTCGTGTCGGTGCTCACGGCGGGCGCGACGATTGCGCCTGCTCCCACCCGCTCCGTCGGTCGCTGGGTCGCGCTCGGGGCCGTGGTGCTCGCGGTGTTCGTCGTCGCCTCGCTCGTGCCGGTCGCGATCGCGGCGAACGACTCGTACCACATGATGGAGCGGGGCCGCGACGACGCCAAGGCGGGGCTGTCGGCAGCTCGTGACGGCGACTCCGCCGCGGCCCGCAAGTACTTCCGCGTCGCCGCTCGGGAGTTCGGCGATGCGAACGACCACCTCCGCTCCCCGCTGGTCCTGCCGAGTCTGGCGGTCCCCTACGTCGCATCCAACGTCCGGGCCGCGCGCACCCTGGCGTCGATCGGCACCGACCTCGCCGACGCCGGTGAATCCCTGGCCGCCGCGGTCAAGCCCGACTCGCTCGACGTGGTCGACGGCCGGCTCCCGCTCAGCGAGGTCCGCACCGTCACACCCGAGCTCGAGGACGGCGCGAAGGTCCTCGACGATGCGGTGGCCAGGCTGAACTCGGTGCGCGACGACCCGTACGTCGTGCCCCAGATCCGCGACGCGGTCGACTCCGTGCACCGGCAACTGACGAAGGCCAGCGCGGAAGCCGATCATGCCGTGCTCGCGGCTCGCCTCGCACCGGCGCTGTTCGGCGGTGATGGTGGGCGGCGATACCTCCTCGTCGTCCAGAACAACGCCGAATCCCGCGCCACCGGAGGTTTCATCGGCAATTACGGCGTCCTCACCGCGAAGGACGGCAAGCTCCACATCGACCGGTTGCAGCGCACGCACGACTGGAACGCGGCCGTCGAGGCCAGCAAGCCCACGTTGCAGGCTCCCGACGACTACCTCCGTCGGTACGCGCAGTTCGCGCCCGAGTACACACTGCAGAACGTGAACCTCTCCCCCGACTTCCCATCGGTCGGGAAGGTGCTCATGGCACTCGCACCGCACGCAGGCGTCGGCGAGGTGGACGGCGTCATGGCGGTCGATCCCGCCGGCCTCGCGGCGCTGCTCGAGCTCACCGGACCGGTCGACGTCCAGGGGTGGCCCGAGCCCGTCACCGCCGAGAACGTGGTCGACCTCGTCCTCAAGGACGAGTACCAGGCGTTCGCCGAGACCCCGGAACGGGCCGACTTCCTCGGCGACGTGGCGCAGGCCGCGGTCGACAAGGCGACGTCCGAGAACCTGGGGCGGCCGCCGCAGATCGCCAAGGTGCTCGGCAAGGCGGCGCACGAGGGCCACTTCGCGTTCGCGTTCGCCCGGCCCGAGGAGCAGCGCCTCGCCGAGGAGCTCGGCATCGACGGCGGGCTCCGCACCGCCGGGGGTGACTCGCTCGCGGTCACGACGTCGAACGCCGGCGCCAACAAGATCGACGTCTACCTCCAGCGCTCCGTTGACGCCGACGTGCGGCTGGCGCCTGCCGACGACGGCAAGTCCACCGACGTGCAGACGAAGGTGTCGGTCGCGCTCACGAACGACGCTCCGGCCGAGGGATTGCCCCAGATCGTGATCGGTCCGTACAAGGACGGGTTCGTCGCCGGCGAGAACCGTTCGTTGTTCTCCCTGTACTCGCCGCTTCGCGTCGACACCACCGCGGTCGACGGCGCGCCCACCGCGTTCGGCCACCAGCGGGAGCGCGGCCAACAGGTGGCGTCCACGTTCGTCGACATCCCGTCCAAGTCGACGAAGACCCTGTCGGCGACGCTCGACGGCAACGTCCCCCTCCGGCACGGCTGGTACACGCTGCGCCTCGACCACCAGCCCACGTACATCGTCGACCAGGTGAAGCTCGCGATCACCGTGCCCCGGTCGTGGCGGATCGACAAGGCGGTCCGGGCCAAGGTCGACACGCCCCAGCGGGCAACCGCGACGCTGTCGCTCGAGCAGACGACGAACGTACGGGTCCACGTGGTGCGGTCGGGCAGCGCCAGTGTGTGGGAACGGCTCAACGGTCCCGGCTGAGCATCGAGTCGACGACCTCGCCCGGCACCACCGCCGAGCCCGTCGGGTCCGCTCCTGGAGGGGTGCCCGGCACCTCCATACTCCTGCGCGGGCCCGCGGCGAGTACCCGCACGTTCGACTGGCGAGAGTCCCGGTTCATCCCGGAGCTGCTGCGGTTCGGCGCCGACGTGGGCGTGCACGACCAGCGCGTGCATCTCCAGGCCTTCCACCACGTGAGCCACCAGGTGGCGTGCCGTCGGCCGGTTGTGGGCACGATGACCTCGCCGGGACCGACCTCGTCGTGCTCTTCGTCGACCATCCCGACCTGCCGTACGACGACATCTGCCGGCACTCCGTGTGCGTGTTCGACGGCAAGGGCGCCCCTCCGGGCCGGGAATTTGCCCGAGAGTTCCCCAGAAACCACGGTCCGCGTTCGGTCGCCCCCACAGAGCGCGGCACGCACGCCAGATTTCTGTGACAAATTGAACACGCTCTGTGGAAATCCCACGCTTCGTAGTACGATCCCCCGGGCGGGTGGAGTCCCCGGGCTCGGGTCTAGGGACTCAAGTCGCGTGGTCAGCGGGACGACTCGGAAGGGGTGCAGGGCAGAATGGCGGCGAGCGGGCCCCGGGGGCAGCAGGACCAGTCGAACTCGCGTCGGCTCAGCCTGCGCGTCGCCCGTGCCGCGAGCCAGATGCGGGGCGACATCCCGCTCATGCTGCTCGACATCGTGATGGCGCTGGTCGCCTACACGTTCCTCATGATGCTGCGCTTCGACTTCTCGGTGCCGGGGCAGTACTGGTCGAACTTCCGGGTGTTCGTACTGATCGCATGCGCGGTCCAGGTGCTCGCGACGCTGGCGTGCGGTGGCTACGGACGCACGTGGCGTCACGCCAGCATCGACGAGGCTCGCCGGCTCTTGATCGCCGGCTGTCATCACGCTCGCCGTACTGCTCGCGATCTTCGGCTGGCGCGACGGCCGGTTCCCGCTCTCGGTGGTGGTATCAGGGCCGTTCCTCGCCACGTTCCTGTTCGGTCTCGTGCGGTTCCAGTCGCGGCTGTTCGCGTTCCGACGCTCGAACCCGCAGGGAACCGGCGTGCGAGTCGCGGTCGTGGGGTCGGGCAACGAGGCGGCTTCCGCCATGCGCGAGATGCTCGCGAATCCCCAACTCGGCTTGCTGCCGGTCGTTGCCGTCGACGGCGACGCTTCACTCCGTTGGCGCACGATCCACGGCGTTCCCGTCGACGGAGACGTCGAACGGTTGGGCGAGGTCATCAGCGCGTATCGGCGTCGACCAGGTCCTGATGGCCATCCCCGACGCGCCGCGCGACCTCGTGCGCCAGGTCGCCGACACCGCCGACACCGCCGGAGTGCCCGTCCGTGTGCTGCGAGCATCGGGGTCGTGGGTCCACGGCATGCCCCGTCTCCGCGACATCCGCGAGCTCGACATCGAAGACGTGCTCCGCAGGACTTCGGTCAGCATCGACCTCGAGCCGATCGCGGCCATGCTCACCGGCAAGCGGGTTCTGGTGACCGGCGGCGGAGGCTGGATCGGATCCGAGATCGTGCGGCAGGTCGCGGCGTTCGCGCCCGCCCGACTCGCGCTGCTCGACCACGACGAGACCCACCTGCACGACGCGCTGCAGGAGGTCGACGGCGCCGCGGAGCTCAAGCTCGGCGACATCCGCGACCCGTCGGTCGTCGATGCGATCTTCGCCGATGTCCTGCCCGAGGTCGTCTTCCACGCTGCGGCGCACAAGCACGTGCCGATCCTGGAGGACTTCGCGTGCGAGGCCATCCGCACCAACGTGTTCGGTTCACTCAACGTGCTCAACGCATGCATCAAGTCACAGAGCGAACACGTCGTGTTCATCTCCACCGACAAGGCGGCGACACCTACCAGCGTCATGGGTGCGACGAAGTGGGTGGCCGAGCAGATCCTCATGGCTCGCGCGCCCCATCCTGGTTACGGTGCCGTCCGGTTCGGGAACGTCCTCGGCAGCCGCGGCAGCGTCATCCCGACGTTCCAACGCCAGATCGCCGAAGGTGGCCCTGTCACCGTCACCGATCGTCACATGACGCGCTACTTCATGAGCACCGACGAGGCGGTCCGCCTTGTGCTCCTCGGGGCGTCCACGGTGCACGACCAGCCGATCCTCGCCCTGGAAATGGGCGAGCAGGTCAACATCTACGAGCTCGCCGAGCGCATGATCCGGCTCTGCGGCTACCAGCCGCACGAAGACATCGAGATCCGCCTCGCCGGCCTGCGTCCGGGCGAGAACCTCGCCGAGGCGCTCATCGGGCCCGCCGAGCGTCTCTCGGCCGAACACGACGACGACCAGTTCATGAGCATCGAGCCGTTCCGCCTCCCTCGCCAGGTGCTCGACGACGCGCTCGCGGTGCTCGACGACCTGGTCGTGCGAGGAGACCACGACCGGGCGCGGACTGTGCTGCTCGGCCTCACGGCTCAGGCTGCCCGGAGCCGTCCGGAGAGCTCCGCCGCCGGTTCCTGACCCGGGCGCGGTCGCGAGCGCCGCGCTATCGTCACGCACACACCCAATTCGACGGGGTGGGTGAATCTGGCGGTTTCGTCCAGATCTGCCGTCGCGCAGAGCAGACGGGTCCGAAGCATCATCCGCGCGCCGTACGGGTAGATCAGACAACATGGTCGCGACCATCCACAGCCGGGGGAGAGGCGAGTGGTGCACCTTCACTCCGTGAGATCCGGACATCGACGACGCGAGAGCGCAGCGGGGCTGCTCCTGCCCCTGTGCTTCCTCGCCGTGCTGGCACCGATCTTCGCGTCGCGTCCAGCCGGAGACCCCGTTCGCCTGCTCGTGGTCGCCCTCGCGGCGCTGATCGCGTTCGCCGCGATCACCGCTCGTGTCGTGCTCCGCGGGAGGGACGCTCGCCGCACCGGAGCAGGAGAGCGTCAGGACGTCACAGAGCGCTTCTGCAACTCGACGCAAACCATCGACGCGCTGCTGCACGAACCCGGGTACCGGAAGGAGTTCGTCGTGAGGCTGCACACCTCGGCACTCGACGACGCCCCGACCAGTCAGCCCGCACACGAGACCGTGAGCTCTCGATCGACCGGCGTCCGCGGGAGTCGCGACCCGGCCTGAGCGGCCCCGATCGTCACGGCGTCGCGAGCGAGGACCGGCTGGCGTCGAACTCCCCGAGGAACACGTCGGAACGACCGTCGTGGACACCGTCGAAGCCGACGCCCGTCGGCCGGCACTCCACCGGCGGGCGCAGCGTCAACATGGCACGATCGCTCGGACACGGACCTTGTCAGAGCGACCAGCGCGGCACGGACAGCCACACCCGACAGTCGCCGAGGAAGCACACCACGAACGCGCCGAGCCAGCATGCACGGGCCTCAGCAGGGTCCCCTCGTCGTACTGCACCCCCCGTTACTCTGGCATCGCCACGGCGCGCAGCCGAGGCGCGGGAACAAGGGCGGACGGCGGGATCTCAGTGGCGGAGCAATCGTGATGCCCCCAGACCCGGTGAGCACCGGGGATCGACTTCGGCAACGTCGCCAAGCGCTCGGCTTGACGCTGCACGACGTGGAGCGGCGCACGAACGGCGAGTTCAAGGCTTCGGCGCTCGGCGCCTACGAGCGGGACGAGCGCACGATCTCGGTGACCCGGCTGTTCCGGCTGGCGCAGGTGCTCGGGGTCGGGGTCGACGAGATCCTCGGGAGCGCGGTGGAGATCGATCTGACTGCGATCCACGAAGCCGAGCGTTCCGCACCACCGGAGAGATGGGATGAATCCAGGCTCGCGGCTCTCGGTCGATACGCGATATACGTCCGCTCCGTCCGTCGCTTCCCCGCGGAGGCACCGGTCGAGGTCCGCCAGTCGGATTGCGAGTTCATGGCGATGCTCTTCGGCACCGATCCATCGACGATGCGACAGATGCTGGCGACGTTCGGAGTGCATCCGGGCGCGCTCGGCGTCCCGCACGACGACAGGGCGGAACATGCGGGTCGTGGCGATCCGACCCCATGATTTCGGAGCGAGCTCGACGACAAGCTCGAAGCGTCTCCCGGGCGGGACGTTCGAACACTCACTCCCGACGCCACCGAGCTCACGGTGCAGTCCGCGGTGCGAGGCGCCGCAGCCGTGAACCCGACGTCTGAACCGGCGCTCGTGCTCGCATCGGAGAAGCCGCTGAGAGCAGCGAACGACACGAGACAGCCACGACGCGATCGACCGGCACGCGCTCGAGGCGGAAGAGCCGCCCATCGGCACGAGTGCCTCGTACTTCGACCGGGCCCGCGACGGGGCCCATACCGAACCACGCGACAGGGCCGGATCCGGCGCCGAACCCGGTAGCTCCGTCTATCACCGTCGCCGCGACCAACGCGCGGTCGCCGCCGTCGTCAAACACTTCCACACGGGTACCGGGCTCGGCTTCCACGGCGAGCCAATGGCCAGCACCGCTCGAGTTCTGTAGCACGAGCGTCGGGCGTCGAGCGTCGAAGTCGGCGAGCACGAGATCGAGGCGACCGTCGTGGTTCGCGTCGAGCACCGCGCCTGACGGCCAGTACCGCTGAGATCGCTGAGATGCCGTGGCCACGAACCGCGGAGCGCCATCGCGGACCCCGAGGTTTCGGAAGACCATCGGCGTCGTCCCGTCGGTCGCCGCGCTGGCCAAGATGTCGGGCCAGCCGTCGGCATCGAAATCGGCGATCTCGACGTGGGGTGCGCGCGTCGAGAGACCGACCAATCCCGCAGCTTCCGTGACGTCGCGAAATGCCGGCGCTCCGGAGCCATCGTCGCCTGTGTTGAGATAGAGACGCACCGGCACCCGCTTCCCGAGATCGATCGTGCTGCCGTAGTGCTGCCCGACGACCAAGTCGATGCGGCCGTCGTGGTCGACGTCGCTGGCGGCGACCCCGGCCGGGTCGTCCTCGGTGCCGTACGTCCGCCAGCGGAACGTCGACGTGCGCACCTCGCGGAACCGTCCGTGGCCGTCGTTGGCGAACAGGCGGTTCGACCCCGCGACGAACAGGTCCGGCGCACCGTCGCCGGTGAGGTCCGCAGTGGCGACGCCCATGCCGACGACGTCGGTCGGCAAGCCGGCCTCCGCCGTGGTGTCGCGGAACCGGAAGTCGCCTTCGTTGTGCAACAGCGCGCTCGAGCCGCCGGACCACCGGTCTTCGGTCACGAAGAGGTCGGTGCGACCGTCGCCGTCCACGTCGAGGAGGCCGATCGAGCGGGCACCGCTCGGCGAGTCGAGCGTGGCCACGGGAGTGAAGCGCCCCCCACCGTCGTTGCGCAGGACCTCGCTCGGTCTCCGGCCGCGGTCCCAGTCGCGGACGTTGCGGGCGACGACGAGGTCGAGGTCGCCGTCGCCGTCGAGGTCGGCGAACGCGGCACCACTCGTCCGTCCTCGGCTCCCGGGGAACGCCGGGTCGTCGCGGAAGCCGCCCGGGCCGCCGAGCAGCAGGCGGTCGGGCGACGGCCCGTCGGCACCACGGACCGCGTAGTCGGCCACTGGGCGGTCGGCGAAGGTCCCGACGAACATGTCGGTCCAGCCGTCGCCGTTCACGTCGCCGGTCGCGACCGCGTGAGCGAGCATGCCGCGCAGCGGCACGTCCGCGCCCCATGCATCCGTCGCGTCGACGAAGCGGATCCCCGCGTCCGCCCCGGCCGGGGTCGCGCCGTAGATGCGCTGTGCGGCACACGCGATCCTGCTCGCCGCGACGGCCGTGGTGCGCGATGTGCCCCCGGGCACCGCGAAGCTCGCGGCGAACGAGAGCACGATGACGACAACTCCGCGAGTCATCCTCACGAGGGCAGCGTGACGACCGTCAGCACGACCTCTCCCCACGGGTCGTCCCGCTTCTTCCCCGCGTTCAGTCCGACGTAGAGCGTGGTCCCCTTGTCGGCGACGGCGAGGTCGTAGCTCCCGCCCAGGGTCAGCCCGAGATGGTCCTCGGCCAGATCGTTCAACTGGGCGACCACGGTCTGTTCGCCGCGGTCGGTGTCGACCGCGATCACCGGTGTGCCCTGCTCGAACGCGTCCCCGTGCGCGCCGGGGACGTAGAAGAACTTCGAACCGTCGGGCGCGAGCGCGAGCGACGCGGTGTACCCCCGCGGTGTGCCGAGCGACCGGACGGTGCCGTCCGAGGAGAGCGCGAAGAAGCGGTCGGGGTTCTCGGTCACGCCGTACACGGTGCCGTCGGGGGCGGGGCGGGTGCTCGCCCGCAGCGCCCCGCCCCCTGGCAGACGCACACCGAGCGGACGCAGCGCGTCGGAACCGGGCTCGTACACGAGCAGTTCACCGTCTTCACCGGCGACGTACGCACGACCCTTGGCGTCGAGCATGACGTTGCGGAACTCCGAGTGCTCGGGATCGTCGGACCGGAACACGACCTGCCGGCGGCGCGCGTCGTAGACGAAGAACGCGCCCTGGTCGTGCTCGCGCTTCGGATCGGGGCCGACGGGCAGCGCGGCCTCGCCGTAGATCAAGCCGTTTCGTCCGAGGGACGCGAGCGACGGGATGCCGTGCTTCGGGAGCGGGGTCCCCAGCGACTCGAGCGAGAGGTCGGAAGGATCGAGGCGGAACAGCAGGTCGCCCTCGTACCCGTTCGTGTAGGCGAGATCCGTGCGCGAGCCCCAGTAGGTCGCGACGTACGCCTCTCCGCACGGTCCGGGGACGATCTGCGCGTGGATCTTGCCGTAGCCCCACGCCCCGTCCTGGTGATCGACGTGCGACATGACGTCGGTGAAGCGGGTCAGCTTCCCCGTGCGCGGCTCGAAGACGAACAGGTACGAGTTGCCGTCGACACCCCGATGGTCACCCATCGCCGACACGAAGCGGCCGTCGGGCAGCACGAGCCCCTGGCCCCACTGCGACCACGGGTTCGTGCCGCCGGGCGCCCGGTCGGGACGCGGGTAGCGAGCCATCGCGATCCCCGCCCGGTTCGTACCGCGAGACTGGACGACGGTCAAGGTGCTCGAGGGCCCGCTCACCGGTGCGGCTGCACCGGTCTTCGGGCAAGGGGCCCTGCTCCACGCGGCCTCGGCGACTCCGGCCAACGTGGCGGTCGCGGTCGCGACCACCACCAGGAGGACGGGAAGGACGAACCACGTGCGGGCGACGGGGCCCCGATGCGGGCGCACCGCGGCGAGGGTAGACCCCGATCCAGCGGTGGCCGCCGCGGGTCAGCGCGTGGCGATGAGGATCGCGGACGCCACCCCCGCGACGGCGAGAGGGGTCGCCCACAAGGCCAGGCGGCCACCGACGAGTCCCCGTCGGATCGGCATCTCGACGAGGAAGAACGAGAGGGCCGCCACCGCGAGGGTCGCGACGACACGGGCCACGAGCAACCAGGGCCCGTGCAGCCCGGTCTCGGAGTTCGAGATCATCGCCCGGATCGGCACGTGCCACAGGTAGATCCCGTAGGAGATGCGTCCCACCCACACGAGCGGTGCCAACGCGAGCAGCGCCTTCAGCCACGAGCGGCCCGGAGCCATCACCGCCGCGATCACCACGGCCACGCACACCGCGAAGCCCAGCGAACCGCCGTCGTAGAGGAACCGGCTCGTCTCGGGGCCGGGAGCGAAGAGGACCGCAGCGGCGATGGCCAGCGCGGCGAACGGCGCGACGCGTGGTGCCCACCGTTCGCTGAGCGCGCGGAGCGTGTCGGTGCGCAACGCCATGGCGAGGAGCGCACCGATGAGGAGCTGGTGCGCGCGTGTGTCGGTCGCGAGGTACGCCCGGCCTTCGTTGCCCGGTACGAACAGGAGCGGCATCAGGACGACCGAGACGACGCTCACGACCGCGGCGACGATCGCGAGCGGACGCAGTGATCCGCGCCACCGGTAGAGGCAGAAGAGCACCACGAGGGGCCAGACCAGGTAGAACTGCTCCTCGATCGCCAGCGACCACGTGTGGAAGAGCGGCGAGAGACCCCGGCGCGGTTGATCACCGACTCGCCGCCGAAGATCAGGTACCAGTTCGCGCCGTAGAAGAGCGCCGACAGGCCCTGTCCACGGACGGAGTTCTTCCGGGCCGCGTCGAGCGCGAACGCCGACCACACCGCGACCGCGGTCAGCATCAGCAGGAGAGCCGGGAGCAGTCGCCGCGCCCGGCGGGCCCAGAACGCCCGGAGGTCGATCGAGGTCCCGTTCCTCCACTCGATCAGCAGCAGCGTGGAGATGAGGTAGCCGGAGAGGACGAAGAACATGTCGACGCCCAGGTAGCCACCGGATGCACCGCGCGTGAAGAAGTGGAAGACAACGACCGAAACCACGGCAACTGCACGGATCCCGTCCAGCGACGGCTGGTACTCAAGGCGTGCAGGCGCGCTGGACTCGACCGAACCGGGAACCGCCCCACCCATGGAGCACCAGCGTAGGGCTCGCGCCCAGCGGTCCGGTCGGGCGACGGCTACGTTCGGCTCAACTCCTCTCGGCGACGGGTCGATACGGCTTGGGCCACGATGACGACGCAGGAGCGATGATGGAGATCTCCCGGCGGAGAATGCTGCGGTACGGCCTCGGCGGGCTGGTCGTCACGGCCGCGGCAGGCTGCCGGCCCCTCGCCGCGCCCTCCGCGAGCCCGCCGCCGTCCACCACGCGCCCGCCGTCCACCTCCACGTCTTCGACCTCGACCACGACGAGCACCACCACGACCACCGTGCCGCGCCGCGAGACCGCCGAGACAGTCGTCCGCAAGTGGAGCGACCCCGGCACGTGGGGTGGTTCGGTGCCGCGCACGGGTGACGCGGTCGTGATCGACCAGGCCGTGCTGCTCGACACCAACCCCGTCGTGGGATCGCTGAGGATCGCGCCCGGCGGCATGCTGACCTTCGATCCGGCCGCGTCGCACGTGCTCGAGTCACGGGGCAACGTGATCGTGCAGGGCATGCTCTTCATGCAGCCGGTCCAGGCCTCGGTGCAGCACCGACTGCTGTTCTCGGGCGTCGACGAGAGCAAGTTCGTCGGCGGCGGGATGTCGCCGCTCGACTCCGACATCGGGCTGTGGGTCGTGGACGACGGCATGCTCCACGTCGACGGCTCGACGCGCGAGGGCTGGGCGCGGGCGATCGCCCCGATCGCGGCCGGCGGTCGCAGCGCGCTCCTCGACCGCGACCCGACTGGTTGGCAGGTCGGTGACGAGCTCACGATCACCCCTTCCGACGGTGGCGGCTTCGAGACCGTGCACGTCGCCGCGATCTCGGGCCGCACCGTGACCTTCGACATCGCCGTCGCGACGGCCCGTCCCCTCTTCGACGTCGGGCGGGGCAAGCAGTTCGGGGCCGAGCTGCTCAACATGACACGCAACGTGATGATCACCGGCCAACCCGGCAAGAAGGCCCACGTCTTCATCCACTCGATGATGCAGCAGAACCTGCGCAACGCGACCTTCCAGCACCTCGGGCCGCAGCAGGGGCCTTCGGGCGAGGCCCACGACGTGCTCGGTCGCTACGGGGTGCACTTCCACCACTGCATGGACGGCTCGCGCGGATCGATCGTCGAGTCGTGCGTCGTGCGCGACGGCGGCGCCCACGCGTTCGTGCCGCACGTCAGCAACGGCATCACCTTCCGCGACTGCGTGGCCCACAACACGACAGATCCTGCGTACTGGTGGGATCCCACGACGGAATCCGCGGACGTGCTGTACGACGGGTGCGTGGCGTCGGCGACGAAGAAGAACGAGCCGTTCAAGTACACGAACGCGGGCTTCATCCACGGTGCGGGCCCCAACGGCAAGAACACTGCGCGCAACTGCGTGGCCGTAGGCGTCGACGGCTCGGGCTACTTCTGGGACGCCGACTCCGAGTCGGTCTGGGTGTTCGAGGACGACCTCGCCCACCACTGCGCCGAAGCCGGCGCCCGCGTGTGGCAGAACGACGACCTCGCCCACGTCATCACGCGCTTCATCGGCTACCGCAACGACGTGGGCGTGAGCCACGGTGCCTACGGCAACGTCTACCACTACGCCGACTGCCAGCTGGTCGGGAACGGGTCGGCGGCGATGACCGTGTCGGCCGTGTCGGCGGCGTCGACCAACGGCCTGGTGTTCGACCGGATGCTGTTCGACGCCTCGGGCACCGACTACGCGGTCACGAGCTTCGACGGCAACGCGGTGGGTCCCTTCGGCAAGACGCTGTACCGTTCGTGCGTCTTCACGGGGGCGAAGAAGGCGGCCTACACGATGATCCCGCACAACGACGAACGACCGAATGCCGTGCTGATGCAGGACTGCACGTTCAGTGGCAACGAGTTCTGGCTCGACTCCGGGATCGGTCGCAAGGCCGTCGTCGAGGTCCAGGACGCGACCCACGGGCACGTCTTCCTGCGCCGGCTCGGCACCGGCGGCGCTGCTACGGCGAAGTGGAACGCCGCCGTCTCGAGCTCGTGACCGGTCATGGACGATCCGGGCGCGCCGGGCGCGACCATCCCTGACGCCGGCGCGTCGTCATCGGTTCGGGTCCTCCTGGCGGACGACTTCGCCACCGACCGGCGCGCCGGTGCGGTGCTCGGTTCGACAGCCGGTGGTCACGTGCGACTCGGCGTCGACGTCGAACACCGGCTCGGGGTTGACGACGGGGCGCTCCGCATCTCGCCGTTGCGCACGCCCGGATGGGCACGCTGCGCGCTGGCGTACGGACCGTTCCTGCCCGAACCCGGGCTCTCGGCCGCGGTGCACGTGCTCAACGGCCACCATGCGTCCGAGAGCTACGGGATCCGCAGCATGCGCTCGCAGCTGCTGAGCTGGCTGCGCGGGAGCCACACACGACTGCTGGCGCGCCGCATCCCCGAGTTGCTCACCGACCGGCGACGGATGCCCGTGCACCGCCGCCTCGGTGAGTGGGTGCAGCACTGGCGCCGACCTCCCGACTCGCTCCTGAACGAGAACCTCGCCGTGGGGTTCTTCGCGGTCCCGGCGCCCGCGTCGCCCGACGACCTCCTCGCGGCCTTCCTCGTACGAGGGACGGGGGTCGGCAACGGCGAGCTGACCGCGCGTGTCGGCGGTGGGCAGCTGCCCGTGGCCGAGCGCATCACCAACATCTCGTTCCACCTTTTCGTGATCGTGCGGGAGGACGCGGTGACGTACTTCGCCAGCGCGTTGCCCGGCGCCTGGGGCGCAGCCCCCCATCCGATGATGCGACCCCTGGCCGTCGCCGACGGACGCCCGGCCGTCCCCGTGCACCTCGGCGTCGAGCAGAACGCGCTCGGCGAGATCGGCTTCTCCGTGGATTCACGGGTCTACGGCGTGCGCGCCGCGGTGCTCCCGGAGCTCGCCGGCTGGCCGGGCACCGCCCACGCCGCCGACCGCGTACGGGGCTCCGGCGCCTTCGAGCGCGCCGACACGGGCCAGAGCTGGTACACGTCGGTCGCCGGTGCGACGCGCACCGCGCAGGGCGTGCGGACGGTCGCGCCCGAGACGCTGCTGCTCGTCGACCCCGGTGCACCGAGCGGGCTGGTGCGGATGCGCCGCGCCCCGCGGCGCCGGTCCCCGCGCCCGGGTGGCCCGCACTCGTCTGGCGGGGTCGACCCGACGGCGCTCACCTGCGGCTCGCGGTCCACGACGGCGTCGCCCACCTCGTGCAACGGCGCGACGGGCGCGACGAGGTGCTGGCCGAAGGACCGGTCGCACCCGAAGCCGCCGCGCTCGAGATCGCCGACGACGGGACGGTCGTCCGTGCCTCCGCCGACGGGGTCACCGTGCTCGTGGCGGCGGTCGAGCGGCCGGAGCCCGGCGCGACCGCGGTCGGCGTCCTCGCCTCAGGAGCCGCGGAGCACGCGGTGCACGACTTCGAGGCCCACCCCGTCGCGGTGCCCATCCCTCCCGCACTGCTCCTCCCCGAGGCCCGCTGGCGCGCCGGGGATCGCGTCGTGGTGACCGACGAGTTCTCCGGCGAAGCCGACGACCTCTCCGGCCGGCGCGCTGGCGACGGGCACGTGGGTTCGTCGCAGCGGCCACGGGCGCTTCGCTCTCGACGGCGACGGGCTGGTCGTGGCCGAGGCCCCCGACCGCACCGTCTACACGGTGCCGTGGCCGTCTCCGGGCTTCGCCGACCTGACCGCGCGCATCGTGCCCCGCCGCGTCGGCAAGCACCGGTCGCGCGGCAGGATTGATCTTCCGCGAGGACGACGACAACTTCGTCATCGTGAACCTCTGGTTCAACGACCGGCCGGACGGCGCCGCCTCGGTCTCGTCGTTCTTCCGGACCGGCGGCCGCGAAGAGGTCTACGACGCGGTCTGGGTCAACGTGGGTGACCGGGTGCAATGGGATCGACCGGTCGACGTGCGCGCCGCGTTCGACGGCGAGCGCTACCACGTCGCCGTCGACGGCGAGCCGGTGCTGTGGCGGTCGCTGCGCGACGTCTACCCCGATGCCCGAGAGCTCCGCGTGCGCGAGGTCGGTCTGGTCGCGAACTGGGAGTGGGGCCTCGACGCCGGCAGCCGCATCCTTCGGTTCGTCGCCGCCACCGACGCGTCAGTCGGGGGTCGCGACGAGGTGCACGACGGTTGACGGGCCGTCGGTGTAGGAGCGTTCCAGGGCCTCCACCGAGTACCCGTTGCCGAGCAGCACGTCGCGCACGGCCTCGAACTTCTGCATCGCCCGCGCCTCGGAGTGGTCGTCGACCTCGCACACGACGACCGGCCGCGCGTCGCGCAAGATGCCGGCCATGCCCCTGAGGACCGGGAGCTCGGCGCCCTCCACGTCGATCTTGACGAAGTCGGGGGGCGGTGCGGTGCCGCGCTCCACGAAGGCATCGAGGGTGACGGCCGGGACCGGGAACTTCTCGGTGAGGTCCTTCGGCACCTCGTCGGGTGACACGGTCGAGCCGCCGGGCGTGCGCGAACGCAGGAGCTCGACCGTTCCCTCGACGTCGGTGACCGCCACCGCGTGCACCCGCACGTTCCCGAGGTGGTTGCGCCGCGCGTTCACGGACACCTCGTGCGCGATCTCCGGGATCGCCTCGAAGGCATGCACCTCGCCGGTCGGGCCCACCAGCCGCGCCGCGACCAGGGAGTAGAAGCCCACGTTGCTGCCCACGTCGAACACGACCTGGCCCGGACGCAGCGCCTGGGCGAACGCCTCCTGGACGGGCACCTCGTTCGTGCCCGCCGAGTAGTCGGCGCTCGCGTGCCGCAGGCCGACGCGCAGGCCCTCCCCGACGCCGGCCCTGACGCGGTGCGGGAACAGCTCGAGGACCTTGTGCTTCCCCTTGCTGGCGATCACGCGGGCGCGGTTCACAGCGACGCGACCCGTGCCTCGAGCCCGAGCCCGGCCAGCGCCTCACGGACCTCTCCTTCGTACCGAGCGTTGCTGACGATGACCTGCTCGGGCGGCATGCGGCGCGGCAGGTCACGCGGTGCGACGACCTCCTGCGCGGTGCCGGGGACGCGGGAGCCCCACTTGCGGGGATTGACGTCGACAGCGACGCCGACGGTGCCGGGCGACACCGCGTTGAGGAACATGACGCCCTTGGCACCGGCTCCCCACAGCGCCGTCGACTCCGGCGACGACTGGGCCAGCAGGGCCTCCCACCGCGCGACGTTCTCACGGTGTCGCCGTCGCGCCCCGTCGGCGAGCTCCACGAACCGAGCGATCTCGCCAACGTCGACATCGGCGGGCGGGCCCGCCACGACGGGCGTCGCCTCGACCGAGAGGAACTGGCCGTCGAAGCGCTCTCGCAGGTCGGTGACCTCGAAGCCAGCACGCTGGACCGTCTCGCGCAGCGCGGCCGCGGTGAAGTACGAGCGGTGCTGGTAGATCACGTCCCACAGGCCTGCGTCGCCCAACGTGAACCGGGCGTTCGGGACCTCCAGGTACAGCGCCCGGGCGCCGGAGCGCGTCATCGCGGCTCGCACCGTGCGCAGGAACTCGACCGGCGCCTCGAGGTGCTCGAGCACGTGGCGCGCGCAGACGAGGTCGGCCGGTTCGAGCGCGGTGTCCTCGCCGTAGAACTCGGTCACGAACTCGAGGTCGAGATCGGCGTCCGCTTCAGCCACCTCGCCGCCGTACGACGGGTCGAACCCGACGCCGCGGGCCGCGCCCGACTGGCAGAGCAGCGCCAGGAACTCGCCCTTGCCGCTGCCGATCTCGACCACGACGCCGCCCTCGACGGCGTGAGCCTCGACGAGGTGTCGGGCGAGGTCGGCCGCGTACTCGCGGAACGAGGGCGAGAAGAACTGCGAGTTCTCGTAGTCCCCGTCGTACTCGACCAGGGTGGGGTCGAAGGCGACGTTGCCGACGTAGGAGCAGCGTTCGCAGATCGCCAGCCGGATGTCGCCGCGCGGCACGCGGCGGGCCTCGTCGGCATCGTGGAGTATCTGGGTGCACAAGACCGGAACCGCGTCGAGCGCGAAGACCGGCGCCAGGTCGTGCGCACCGCACACGGGACACTCGAGCTCGGGCCTCGCCTCGGAGCCGCTCGCCACCACGCCACTCCTCATGAGCCCGTCCGCGTCGAGCATCGAGCGTAGCCCGCGACCGGAGCGTCCCGAACCGCTCGGTCAGGGGAGGAACTGACGGGAGGTGACGAGCCGCTCCAGCTCGGCGGCCCGATGGTCCCACGTGTGGTGCTGGGCGACAAACGTCGCCGCCCGACGGCCGATCTCCCGGAGACGAGCGGGGTCGCGCCCGTACTCGTGGGCCTTGTCGACCAGCTCGTCGAAGTCGGCGTAGCTCACCATCGTCTCGCCGTCGCGAAAGCCAAGGGCGTCGAGATCGGGCTGGGCGTCACACACCGGTGCCGCCCCCGCTGCCGCGACCTCGAAGTTCTTCATCATGGGCTCGATGCCCGGCCGCTCCCGCAGGAGCGACGCCGGGAGCTGTCGGAGCACGCGGGCCGGGATCTTCGTCGCCCCGAGCACGACCATGTTGCAGATCACCCCGGCGTCGAAGCGGTTCAGCTGCGCGTTGAGCTCCTCGAAGGGGCAGCGCACCCGATCGACCGGGATCCCGCCCCGCCGCAGCCGGTCGAGCATCAGCCGGCGTGCCGGATAGAGGTTCCCGAAGTAGCCGAACCCCTCGCCGCGCTCGCCGCCGAGGTCGTAGAGGCGAGCGGAGTCGTACCCCTTCGGGATCCACTCTGCATGCACGCCGTCTTCGCGGAGCATCTCGCTCACCAGACCGCCAGTGCACGCCATGACGTCGAACTCGTTGGCCCGAAAGACGCTGGGCCACTGCCCGAGGTACTGCCGCGTGATCAGGGCGGTGTAGTTCTGGCACGCGTCGAACTCCAACATGATCCGGGCACCCTCGTACCCGGCCCACTGGAACGGCGGACGTTCACGGAAGTACCGGAACTTGACCTCGAACAGGACCGCGTCGTAGCTGCGGGGGTCCGCCCCGGCGACGGCGAGGTCGTCGAGGTGCTGGGGCCAGCCGTCGTCGACGAAGCGGACCGCGAGATCGAAGCGACGGGCCATCGCGTCGTACATGGCGCGGTTGTGGCGCCGAAAGTTCGACTCGTGCGTGACGAGGCAGATCCGCAAGACCCCGTGCTCCTCGGTTCCGGCCCTTCGGGGCCCCTTGACCGGGCCGGCGGAACGACACGACGACACGGGCAGACGGGCCGCCAAGGACCCGCCGCCGTCATGTTATCGCTGTGAGGAGCCGGGAATTTCGTCGTTCAGAACCGTCCTGGGAAGCCGATAGGCTTTGCAGGCTCCCGGGAGGGGCTCCCGATCTACACCCGGACCCGAATGATTCAGGTGCGGCGGACAAAGGGGCACAGGGAATGCGAACGCTAGTGACCGGAGGGGCCGGGTTCATCGGCTCGAACCTGGTCGATCGTCTCGTCGCCGACGGGGCGCGAGGTCGTCGTCCTCGACGACCTCTCCACCGGCCACGAGGAGTACGTCAACCCTGCGGCCGAGCTCGTGGAGGGCGACGTCGCCGATCCCGAGGCCGTCGCTCGCGCCGTCGCCGGCTGCGAGGTCGTCTTCCACCAGGCCGCCCACCGGGCGGTGTTCCGCAGCGTGGAGCACCCGCTGGCGACGGACCGGGCGAACACGGGCGGCACCCTCACCGTGCTCGTCGCCAGTCGCGACGCCGGCGTCCGTCGCGTCGTGGCCGCGTCGTCGTCGTCGGTGTACGGGGGGGCCGAGATCCTCCCGACGCCGGAGACCGCGCCGCTCGTGCCGCGCTCCCCGTACGCGGTTTCGAAGGTCGCCGGCGAGCAGTACTGCCGCGTGTTCTGGGAGCTGTTCCGGCTCGAGACCGTCTCGATGCGGTACTTCAACGTGTACGGACCCCGCCAGCGTCCCGACAGCCAGTACGCGGCGGTGATCCCGTTGTTCATCCACGCCCTCCAGCGCGGCCGGAGTCGCCCGAGGTGCACGGCGACGGACGGCAGAGCCGCCACTTCGCCTACATCACCGACGTCGTGGAGGCGAACCTCCTCGCGGCCTCCGCCCCCGCCGACCGCTGCGCCGGTCGGGCGTTCAACATCGCCGGCGGCGACACCTACGACCTCCTCCAGCTCCTCGGGTTCCTCGAGGGGATCATCGGCACCTCCGTGCCCCCGCACCACACCGACCCGCGCGCCGGCGACGTGCGCAGCACCTACGCCGACATCGAGCGCGGCGCAGGACGCGCTCGGCTATCGGGCCCAGGTCTCCTTCGAAGCCGGCCTGCGCGACACCGTCGCGTGGTTCACGACCGGCGACCGTGCCGAGGAGGCAGTGCAATGAGCGGCCAAGTGCTCACCCGGCTCCTGGGAGCGATCGACGACCGCACCGCGAAGATCGCCATCATCGGGCAGGGCTACGTGGGGCTGCCGGTGGCCATGCGGGCGGCCGAGCTCGGCTTCCGGGTGGTCGGGTACGACACCTCACCGACCCGTATCGAGGCGCTGCAGAACGGCACCTCCTACGTAGAGGACATCACCGACGAGCAGCTGCAGGCAGCCCTCGCCGCCGGCTACTGGCCCACGCGCGATCCGCTCGACCTGCGAGCCTTCGACGTGGCGGTGATCACGTGCCGACACCGCTCGACGAGGGCAACCCCGACCTCTCGTACATCGAGGCCGCCGGCCGCGACCTCGCGCCTCGTCTGGAGCGCGGCGCCCTCGTCGTGCTCGAGTCGACCACCTACCCGGGCACCACCGAGGAGCTCCTGCTCGCCGGTCCTCGAGGAGTCGGGCCTCCAGGGCCGGGACCGACTTCTTCCTCGGCTACTCCCCCGAGCGCATCGACCCGGGCAACCGCCACCTGGAACTTCGTGAACACGCCCAAGGTGGTGTCCGGGATCGACCCGTCCTCGCTCGCCGCCGTGGAGGCGTTCTACGGAGCCCTGATCGAGAAGGTGGTGCCGGTCGCGCTCCACCGCCGAAGCCGAGCTGGTGAAGCTGCTCGAGAACACCTTCCGCCACGTCAACATCGCGCTCGTGAACGAGCTCGCGATGTTCGCCAAGCGAGCTGGGCGTCGACATCTGGTCGGCCATCGAGGCCGCGGCGACCAAGCCGTTCGGATTCATGCGCTTCACCCCGGGACCGGGCGTCGGTGGCCACTGCCTGCCCATCGACCCGGCGTACCTCGCGTGGCGGGTGCAGCGGCAGCTCGGCCACAGCTTCCGCTTCGTCGAGCTGGCCAACGACGTCAACAGCCACATGCCCGACTACGTGGTTACCCGCACCATCTCGATGCTCAACGAGGCCGGGCGGCCGGTCAACGGCAGCCGCATCCTGCTCCTCGGGCTGGCGTACAAGTCCGGCACGTCCGACTGGCGGGAGTCCCCGTCGATGCGCGTCGCCGAGCGGTTGGTGGCGCTCGGTGCCGACGTGCGCGGCCACGATGCCCACATCGCCGACACCGTCGACCTCGGTCTCGGCATCCCCCGGGTGCCGTGTGACGAGTCGGAGCTTCAGGCGGCGGATCTGGTGATCCTGCTCGTCGACCACCCCGACCTGCCGTACGAGACCATCTGTCGTGAAGCGTCGCTGATCCTCGACACGAAGGGCCGCCTGCGCCACGAGCGCTTCGTCGGCGAGATGCTCTGAGCACGTTGCTCCGAGCGCGGTGCAGGCGTGCCCGCGAAGCTCAGCCGTAGCGGAGCCGGGGCAGCCCGCCCGAGACGCGCTCGAGCAGCGCGTCGGCGAGGAACTTCGCAGCCCAGTTGAGGTATCGGAACGACCCGTAGGCACCCCACAGGGGGGCGGAGCCGGGGACGCCACCGTGCACCCCCGGCGGCCCGCTCAGCGGCTGCGAGCGCTTGGCACAGTCGAGGAGCTGGTGCCCCCAGGCGGCGAGATCCGGGCTGTCGACCAGGCCTTGGAGGCGCGCACAGCAGAGGGCCAGCTGTGCCGTCCCGGTCACGCACGAGAAGCGCGCCGTCGGCACCCACCCGTCGGAGAACAGCGCGACCACGTCGCCGCCGCGTCGGGCCCGGCTGTCGCGAGTCCAAGCGTTGTGCAGGCCTTGGCAGCAACGGTGGGCGACCTCGGCGACCCACTCGAGCTCGGGCAGGACGTACGCCGTCTCGAGCAGGCCCTCGATCGTGTACGCGATCGTGTGCGTGAGCGTGGGTCGGCCCTCGGTGAAGCTCATGTGGTCGAGCCAGCCGTCGTGGTGGATGCCATCGGACACCCACGCGACCGAACGCTGCGCCGAGCGGCCGAACGCCGGCTCGTCGAGGACGACGCTTGCGCCGCGCCATCGCCCACGCAACCCGCGCGTAGTACGCACGGGGCGTCCCGTGCAACGACGATCGGATCCACGCCCCACCATCGTCCTGTTCGCCGGCCAGCCATGTGCACGCCCGCCGGGCCGCCTCGCCGAACCGATCGGCCCCCAGGTGCTCCGCGAGAGCCAGCAGACCGAAGACCACCTGGCCGGTGTTGAACACCGAGGGTCGATCCCCGGCCTGCCCGTCGGCGCCCACGAGCCCTCCGGCCACGAACCCGGTTGGATCCTGGATCTCGAGCAACCAGTCGCCGATCGCGGTCGCGCGCGCCACACCGCCCGGTCGACCGGCGAGCTCCGCGTGGTGCAGCAGGGTCCCGATGATGTACCCCGAGGTCTCGGGATATGCCGGCTGCCAGCCGCGGGCGAGGTCGTAGCGCGCCGACGCGCCCCCGTCGACCGACGCCTGCGCGTCACGCAACCACAGCATTGCGGCGTCGAGGTGCTCGACGTCGGTGCCGACTCTCGGTCGTCGGTCCTGCACCACCGCGCCCACCACGCGCGGGCGAGCGAGGGCCGCCGTGCGGAACGCCTGGTCGCGCCAGGCCTGCATCGATGCCATGGAGGTGACTCCCTCGGTCGGTCGCCTGCTCAGCCCGCGGAACCAGCAGGGATCGGCGGTGTGCCGAGCACCGTCACGATCTCGGCGGACAACAAGGCCAACCAGTGGTCTCGGCTCACCTCGTCGGCTGCGGCGGTGCACGCGGCGAGCGTCGCCGCCGGATCGGAGCCGGCCCGAGCGCGGTAGTGCATGATCGAATCGACGTTGGCCGCGGGGCTCGCGTGCGGATCGACGAGCAAGCCACAGCCGGTCCGGCGCACGATGTCGGAGATGTCCCACCCCACGTCGGTCGTGACCACCGGGACACCGCTCGCGACGTACTCGCCGAACTTGGTCGGGAACGAAGCCTCGTTGACCACGTCGGGCAGACGGACCAGGAAGGCGAGCTCGGCATCGGTGAGCGTCGCCGCGACCGCGGTGGGTGTGTGCGCCGGGATCATCTCGGCGTGGGACGCGGGAATGTCGCGGAGGAGCGCGCGGGCGCGCTCGTCGCGTGACACGACCCGGAAGCGCACCGACGGATCACGGCGGTGCAGCTCGGACCAGATCGGTGCAAGCACGTCGATCCCCTGCCACGGCGCCCCCGACCCGACGTAGACCATCGTCGAACGGGGCGAGTGCCCGGCGGGGGTGAACACGTCGCGGTCGACCGACGTCGGCGCCTTGGCCCACCTCGCGCCGGGCAGTCGCCGTTCGACCAGCCGACCCATGGGGTTCGAGACGACGATGGTGAGGTCGGGACGCCGGCCGAGGCGAGCCGACGCCCACATCGAGGTGATGATGGCGCGCGACCGCGGCGATGCGTCGTAGAGGAGTCGCTCCTCCGGGATGCCGTTGACCGCCCACAACAAGTGTCGGGGACGCAAAGCCCGCGCGTAGGCCAAGGACGTGAACCCGATGGCCAGCACGTCCTCGCCCGCCGGGACGAACCCGCGGAGCTCGCGGATCGCCGCGGGCAACGCCCGCCACGATCCGTCGAGGAGCCGGGTGCTCCGCACCGACTCCCGTTCGTTGCGCAAGCGCTCGAGCCCGGGAAGTGCATGCTCGGCGCCCGGCGCCGGATCGAGCCACACGAAGTCCATCGACGGCCGCGCCGACGCAAGGCTGTCGACCAGGAACCGGACCCGCCGTCCCTGGAACGGTCCTCGGTACAGGACAGTGGTCATGCGCACCCCTCCATCCGCCACACGCGCCGTGCGAGCGGAGGGCATGCGGCGACCACCATCCGGGCCGCGTTGCGCGCCTTGCGTCGCGGATCGCGTGACACCCGGACCGCGCGCCCGAGGTACGAGCGCGCGGTCGAGTACTCCTGCGCTCTCGCCGCGGCCACCCCCGCGACGCCCAGGTAGTCGGCCAACGTGTCGGGCGCTCGCTCCAGCTGCGCGCCGTAGCAGTCGATGAGGTGCTTGGCCGAGCTCAACAATCCCTCCGGGTCGTGGTGATACCGCGCCTCGGCCGGAGCGCGCACGATGCGCAGCAGCGTCGCGTCGATCACCCCGACCTCCCATCCCTCCGCCCGGCAGCGAGGCAGGAGGCGGAGCGCGAAGTCGGTCTGCTCGTTCGCTGGAAGCCCCTCGGTGAACCCTCCCACCGCGAAGTACGCGTCGCGCGTGACCGCGAACGTCCCGGCCCGGACGAGCACGACGTAGTCGTCGAAGGCCGGGCCCATCGGCCGCGGGCAGAGCGACTCGACGGGTCGTCCGGCTCGATCCACCACTTCGGCGCACCAACTCGCCGCCGTGTACCGGTGCTCGGCGAGTGCCGAGCGGACACGGGCCAACCACCCGGGCAACATGACGTCGTCGTCATCGAGGAAGGCAACGTACTCGCCCGACGCGGCCCGGGTACCCGTGTTGCGCGCCGCCGAGAGCCCGCCGTTCTCACGGTGCACGTAGGTCAGTCGGGGATCGGCCACGGTCGCGCACGCGTTCGCGCGTGTCGTCGGTCGAGCCGTCGTCGACGACCACGAGCTCAAGATCGTCACCGGCTTCGTCGAGCACGCTGGAGATCGCGGTCAACACGAGGCCGGCCCGGTTGTACGTGCAGATCACCATGCTGAGACGCGGCGCCTCTGCACCCATGTCTGCCTCCACTCGCACCGGTCGGTCGTGCGCGCTCCCCGCGAGCGCCACAGTGTACGAATCGGCTGCGGAGTCACCGGGCTGAACCTCGCACGAGGTCCGTGGCCGCATCGCCGAGCTCTCGGAGCCCGTGGTATGCGTGCGACGGTCCCCAGACGCGGAAGAGCTCGGCCTCACAACGCCACCGCTCCGACCACGGCACCGGGCCGCGCCGGATCGCGCGGGCCGCCTCGACGAAACGGCGGGTTCGGGGCAGCACGAACCGAGGCCGGGACGACGGATCGAACCACCGGCGCACCTCGAGCGCTGTCGTGTTGGCCTGATAGGCCTGGCCGGCGTGCATCCGACGGAAGAAGAGCGCGTCGGGGACCTCGTGCACCGGGCCCGCCATCGCCAACTCGAGCACGAGCACGAGATCCGAGTCGTTGTAGGTCCCGAACAGCTGGGTCCGGCGCAGCACGTCGAGGCGGAGGAGCCCGAACACGGCGTTGGCGAGACCCAGGTTGCGGAGGCACTCGCGCACTCGCACGTGCGCCTCCCGCTGGCGAAGATCGAGGCCGTCGTCGTACTCGCGCCGCACGTCGCCGGCGTCGTCGATGAGGATCGTGCGCGGGTAGGCGAGCACCGCGTCACTCGTGTCGAGCTCCGCGACACACCGGCGGAGGTAGGACGGGGCGCAGAGGTCGTCGTGTCCGCACCACTTGAGGTAGCGACCACACGCGCGCGCGACCAGGTGGTTGTAGTTCCAGACGGCGCCCCGGTTGACGTCGTGCGACTCGAAGACGATCCGGTCGTCCTCGGCCGCATAGGCACGCACGATCTCCGGGGTGCGATCCGTCGACCCGTTGTCGGAGATCAGCAGCTCGAAGTCCTCGAAGTCCTGCGCGAGCAACGAGTCGAGCGTCTCCGGGAGGTGGCGCTCGCCGTTGTAGACCGGCAGGGCGAGGGTGACGGCGACCATCCGCTCACCCGACCAGGACGTCGGCGATGCGCGTCGCCGCCCGGCCGTCCCAGAGCGTTGGGCTCCGCTTCACCACGTCGTCGCGCCACGCTCGCGCCGCCTCGGCGACGATCCGCTCGGGGTCGGTGCCGACGACGGGTTCGTCCCCTCGGTCACGGTGATCGGTCGCTCGGTGTTCTCGCGGAGCGTCAGGCACGGCACCCCGAGCACGGTCGTCTCCTCCTGGATGCCGCCGGAGTCGGTGAGCACGACCTTCGCGCTGCCGCCTCGAGGCAGAGGAAGTCGAGGTAGCCGAGGGGCTCGACGACGCGGAGGCCGGCGGGATCGGATCCCGTGCGGCCAATCGTTCGACACCGTGCGCGGGTGCACCGGGAAGACGAACGGGTACTCGCGCGCGATGCGCCCGAGCGCGTCGAGGATGCGGTCGAACGACGGCGGCGTCGTCGACGTTCGACGGGCGGTGCAGCGTGACCAGCGCCGTAGCTCGCCAGACGTCGAGACCCGAGGTCAGCGGAGCAGCGGACGCCCGCGGCCCGCTCGAGGTTGGCGAGCAGGGTGTCGATCATGACGTTGCCGACGAGGTGCACCTGGTCGGCGCGGTACGCCCTCGGCGAGGAGGTTGCTCGACGCGCGTCGGCCGACGGAGCGAAGAGCACGTCGCTCACGCGATCGGTGACGACCCGGTTGATCTCCTCGGGCATGTCCCAGTCGCGGCTGCGCAGCCCCGCCTCGACGTGAGCGACGTGCGCCCGGCCTTGGCGGCGACGAGCGCGCACGCCAGCGTCGAGTTGACGTCGCCGACGACGACGACCACGTCGGGACGAGCCGCTGCCGAGCGGCCTCGAACGCGACCATCACCGCGGCCGTCTGCTCGGCGTGCGTGCCGGAGCCCACGCTCGAGGTGCCAGTCCGGGACGACGGAGGCCCAGCTCCTCGAAGAACACGTCGCTCATCGCGGCGTCGTAGTGCTGGCCGGTGTGCACGAGCTGCACCGTGCGACGCCGGCGCCGTCGAGCGCGTCGACGACGGGCTTGACCTTCATGAAGTTCGGCCGGGCCGCGGCCACACAGATGACGCGCACGATCGTCCGACGATCAGGACCGGCCGCCGACGAGCGCGGGGGCGTCGTGGCCGGTCGTCTCCTCGACGATCCGCGTTTTGCCGCGCGGGATCACTTCCGGCACGGCGAGGATCACGATGAGAAAGGGGAGCAGCTGGACGCGTTGGCGCACCATGATGCCGAAATTGCCCACACTCGAGAACGCGAAGATGAACCCGAGCGAGAACACCACGGAGAAGGCCACGTAGGGGATCTTGATCATCGCGCGTGGCAGCGCGGCCAGCCTCCGGTAGGACGTCACGAACAGGCCGAGTAGGACCACACCCTCCATGGAAGCGAGCGCCGCCATGATGTTGTGGGCTTCGTAGGGCCAGGGCCGGAAGACCACCGCCAACGTCGCCGAGACGAACCCGACCGGCCCGCTGACCGGCTCGGCCTTGAACTCGGATCCGCCCTCACTCGACTGCTGGTTGGTGTACGCGAGGACGCCCGTCACGCTGGTGTCGTCAAGCTTCTTCGTGCCGAAGAATTCCTGCACCTGACTCAGGACCGCCACGCCTACGAGGAGGAGCAGGATGAGCCCCCCGACCTTGGCGATCGGGCTGGTGAGCGACGCTTTGCGCGTGGGGCGGAGGATGAACGCGGCGAACAGCGCCAGGAACACCACGAGCGCCACGTGGGGACGGACCAACATGGTGGCCCCGAGGCCGCCGAGCAGCATGGGGATGCCCCCACGACGGTACGTGAGCATCCGCGCCACGCCGTAGGCGGCGATGCCCAGGCCGAACGTCATCCAGGCTTCCTTGCCGATGCTCGACGACCAGAAGAGCAGCGACGGCAGGAAGAAGACCAGGTAGGCGTACCGCCGCTGATCGCCGCCCGGCACCGCGGTGCGGAACGCGCGGTAGAAGAAGTAGAGGCCCCAGAACCCGAGCCACGAGTACACGAGGTACCCGCCGACGATGGTGTTGCCGGTGAGGGCGTAGAGCCACCCGGTCGCGATCTCGATGAACCCGGTGCCCACGAGCTTCACCGGGATCTTGACCGCGAAGTCGCCGTTGCGGATGAGCGGCGCGAGCTGCTTGCCCCACTGGTCGTAGGCGACGGAGTCGTTGCCGCCGTAGACCGAGAACACCACGAAGTAGCGGACCATCGAGCCGGCCAGCTTGAGCATCATGCCGGCGATGAAGATGCCGACCATCGCGTCCTCGCCGTTGCGACGTGCGAAGCGCAAGAGCAACGGGATCGAGATGCCGATCAGCACCGGCGCGATCACCAGACCGCCCCAGGTGTCGTAGCTGTCCAGCGCCATCGAACGAACCAGTACGCCGAGGTAGACGAACACTCCGGCGAGGCCCAGCCCGGTCCAGAGGTACACCGGGTGCTCGCGCACCAGCAGCGCGCGGCCGCAGACCCAGTGGCGGGCGGTGCTCATCGACCCAGCACCCGCTCGTAGGTCGCCTCGGCGCGGCGCACGGCGCCGGTGAGATCGAGGCTCGCAGCCCGTTGCGACGCACGCTCACCCAGCGCGGCCGCGAGTTCGGGATCGGCGAGGACCTTGTCAAGGCGGGTCGCGAACGCGCTCGTATCGCCGCACGGCACGAGGAACCCGTCGTCGCCGTCGGTGACAACCTCGGGAATGCCTCCTACCGACGTCGCGACGCACGCGATGCCCGAGGCCATGGCCTCGAGCATCGCGATCGGCAGGCCTTCGAAGTCGGAGCTCAGCGCGAACACGTCGAACGCGGGGAGGAGGTCGTAGACGTCGTCGCGCAGTCCGGTGAAGTGCACGCGATCGGTGAGGCCGAGCTCACGCGGCGTGGGCTTCGAGCTCGTCGCGCAGTGGTCCGATGCCGATGAGGACGACCCGCGGCGACGCGGACAGCTGGGCCACGGCATCGAGCAGCATGCGGTGGTTCTTCTTGGCGGTGAAGTTGCCGACCGATCCGACGACCAACTCGTCACCGGAGATCCCGAGGAGCTCGCGCCCGTGGCGGCGGGCATCGGGTCCGCGTCGCACGGACCTCATGTCGGGTCCGTGGAGCACCACCTCGACGGGCGGCAGGGTCGGTCCCCACCGCGGCGGACGGATGGACGCGGCGACCGCGCTCGACACCGCTATGACGGCGGCGTTGCGCGGGTAGGTGATCGCGTTCGCGATCCGGGTGGGCACGCGGTAGCGGTCCCAGAGGTTGTGCTCCGTGTGCACGAACACCGGCGGACGCGTCGGGAGGACGACGCGGGCCGCGACCGCGGGCACGGGCATGTGCGTGTGGACAAGGTCGAACCGGCCGTCGCGCACGAGCCGTCGCAGCCGTGCGATCCAGCGCGGGTCGACGCCGTGCCCGCCGTCGAGGCAGTGCACGACGACACCCTCGGCCTCGAGCTCGGCGACGAACGCGTCCTTCCACGGGAGGACGTACGCCACCTCGACGTCGTAGCGCTCGCGATCGACCAGGCGGGCGGCGTCGACGATCAGTCGTTCCGCACCGCCGCGACCGAGCCCCTTGGCGAGCCAGAGCACTCGCGTCCGCGCCGGGGGTGCCGCTGACGCGGTCATCGTCAGAGCGTGGGGTCGTCGGGTCGCGGCGAGGACCCGTCGTCGAGCAGCGTGTCGTGCTCACCGACCGGGTCGACGCTGGCCGGACGCGGGCGCGGGGTGACGGCGTCCTTCGAGACGTAGGCGCGGTAGTAGCCCCGCACCGCGGGCAGGGACTGGGCGCCGACGAGCACACCGCCGGCAATCGGCGCCGCCAGCCGGTTCAGGCGCTCGGCGGTGCGACGGGCGGCCTCGTTGCCCGTGGAGCCGGCGCGGCACACGACCACGACGTCGTCGACGCGAGGGATCATTGCGCTGGTGTCGTCGGTCGCGAGCACGGGCGGCGTGTCGACGATGACGACGTCGGCCAGACGACGTGCGGTCGCCAGCAGATCCTCCCCGTGGGTGAGCAGCTCCCCGGGGTTGCTCACCGGCCGGCCGCTCGGCACGATGCGAACGCCCGGGATGTCGGTGTCGCAGATCACGGCGGCAAGGTCCTTGCCGTCGGCCAGCACCTCGCTGATGCCGGGCGCGTCGGACGGCGCGCCGAGGTACGTGTCGATGGTCGGTCGGCGCAGGTCGCACGACAGCACCAGCACCCGCTTGCCCGACTCGCCGAAGGCGGCCGCGAGGTTCGCCGCGCACGTCGACTTGCCCTCGCCCACACCGGGCGACACGACCATGATGGCGTGCGCGTGGTCATAGGCGGCACGCCGCGGCAAGCCGCGGGCGGCGCGCTCCGTGCGCGCCTCCTGTGCCGGGCGACGGCTGCGCGGGGCGAGGAGGAGCGTGGAGCGCAGGCTCCGGTACGCCTCCGCCACAGGCGAGTCGGGATCGCTGTGCACGATCACCGCGCCCTTGCGGCTCTGCGCCCGCGAGACCAGCGGGATCTCCGCGATCAGCGGGAAGCCGAATGCGTCCTCGACCGCCTCCCGGCTGTGGAGCCGGGTGTCGAAGCGGCTCAGCAGGAGGGCGAGGCCGGTCCCGATCAGGAAACCCACCGCGCCGGCGATGAGCGCGCGCATGATGCGGCTGGTGCCGGATCCCGACGGCACTGCCACCGCAGCCTCGACGCTCTGCAGGCCCGAGGTCGGTGGCCCCGAGCCCTGGAGGGAGCTGAGCGACTGCTGATCCTGGGACAGCGCGTTGGTCAGCGCCTCGCGCTGCGCCGCCGTGGCTGTGGCAGGCAGCGCCGAGAGCTGGGCGTTGTCGTCGTCGACGCGCTGCTGCGCAGCCGCTACCACGGCGTCGTACTGGGTCTTGGCCTTGCCGTCGACGCTGGCGACGAGCTGCTTCGCGTAGGCGTTGGCAACCTGCGCCGTCCGGTCGGGATCCTTGCCCGTCGCCTGAATGGTGAGGGTGCCGCCCACCGAGTCGGCCGTCGCCGTCACCGTGGCGAGGGCGCCCGGGTTGGTCCCGAGCTCCTTCGCCACCAACTGCGGGACCTCGCCGCGGGTGACGAGGATCCCCATCTGGTCGAGCGTGGGAATGCCCGTCGACTGGGCGCTGGTCGACCCGCCGACCGAGAGGAGGGTCTGCGTCGCGATGTACTCCGTGGAGGTGCCCGGGACGACGACAACCGCGAGGACCACGCCCACGACCGTGCACGCCACGATCACCCACCACCACTGGCGGAGCGCTCTCAGATACTGGATCGGTTCCACGCTCGGCTCCACTCCGGCGGCGTCGAGACGAGGACGGCGCCAGTGGTTTCTGGGGTCATGCCAGTGGGGTCTCTACGGTCATGTCGGCGAGAGCACCGTGCTCCGCGTCACCGAGACTTCCTGCCGCTCGGTGGCGCTTACCCGACGCCCCATCTGGTTTCGGAAAGAATATCGGGTGCCTTGACGGGTTCCTCCCGCAGGGTCGACGGCGAGAACGGCGCAGCGGCGAGCCACGCTCGGAGCAGCACGACGAGGAGATCCGGCCGAGTGGTCGAGATCGTCGTCCGGGTGCGCCTCCCAGGACGTCACGCACGTCCGTTCGGCCACCCCGCGGCCCCGACAGGCAGCCCATTGGTACCTCCCGCGAACCCACACCCCCCGCGAACCCGCACCCCGGGCCGCCCCCTTTCCCAACGAAGGGGTGCTGGCCTGGGCGCGACGCTAGCCGCCGCCCACGCGCTGTGGCAAGGGAGTTCTACGGTCTGGCAACCCAAGGCATAGCGACCGGACCGCCAACCCGCCGTCAGCCACTCTCCGTGGCGACTGCCCCTCTCGAACCGTCTGGGCGTCGCCCGACCCCGCTCAGTACCCGGCCAGCACGCCGAGCTTGCGCCCGTACTCCAGCGAGCGGCTGTAGAGGTACAGGCCGAGCGGGTACACGACGGCCAGGAAGGCGAGGAGGACCAGCACCGACTGCCCGGGCGACGGTCCGGTCAGCCCCTGGGAGTCGACCATCAGCAGCTTGCGCACCGCCGTGAGCACATAGGTCATCGGGAGGAGGTACGAGAGCGCTTTCAGGAACCCGGGCAGCAGCGACACCGGGAAGGCCACGCCCGAGAGCACGGTCATGGCGAGCTGATAGAGCGAGAGCACCGGGTCGGCGCGCTTCGACAGGACCTTCACGCTCGCCGCGAGCACGCCGATCGTGTGCGCGGATGCGACGCCGAGCACAATGACGAGGAGCGCGAAGGGCAGCTGCGCGTAGTTGAGCTGGGCGCCGAGCGCGATGCCGATCGTGGCGATCACCAGCGTGGTCGCGACGGTGCGGAAGATCGGCCACACGACCATGCCGAACGCGAGCCAGCGCCAGCTCACCGGTTCGACGAGGAGCGTCTCGAACGTGCCCGTGCCGAGCAGGTAGTCGAGCTGCGCGCTGAAGGCCGACAGCGCGCCGTTCATCATCGTCGCGACGATGAACCCGAGGAACACGAACGTGTAGTAGTCGCCGCCGACGTTCTGACCGGAGTCGACCAGCTGCGCGACGAAGTAGTAGATGATCGGCTGCGAGAGCAGCGAGACCGCCGTCATCACCAATGCAAGCGGGTAGGCCAACGCCTCCTGCCATCCCATCCAGATGAACACCGCGAGCACGCGCAGTCCCCGGCGCACCGGTCCGCGGGCCCTCTCGAACGACCGTGAGAGCGACATGGTCAGCGCTTGCGCTCGGCGACCAGCTTGGCGAGGAGATCGCGCAGCGGCATCTTGGCCTTGCTCACCGACACGAGGTCGAGCACCAGTGAGCCGAGGTGCATCAGGATCTCGCCGGTCTCGATCTCGCTGGCGACGACCACGTCGCAGTCGTCGACCGCCTCGACGGAGACTTGGGTGAGGGTGCCGAGCGCGGTGGCGGCGCGGGTCGCGAGCTCGGGGGTCTTGAACTGCAGCACCAGACGCGGCGTCTCCCACAGGTTGCGCAGGGAGTCGAGGTGGCCCCAGTGGACGAGGTGCCCACGGTCGAGGAACATCACGTTGTCGCGCAGCACGTCGATCTCCTCGAGCCGGTGCGAGCTCAGGAGCACCGCGAGCCGCAGATCGTCGGTGAGTCCCTGGATGAGGTTGAGCAGCTCGTGCGCACCGACCGGGTCGACGGTGCCGGTCGGCTCGTCGAGGATGAGGACGCGGGGGCGGTGCACGAGCGCACGCGCGAGCATGAGCCGCGCGCGGATCCCGGTGGACATCGCGTGGCAGGCGTAGTTGCGGGCGTGTGCGAGACCGACCATCTCGAGGGTCTCGTCGATGCGCTGCTCGAGCTTGCGCCCGCCGAAGCCCTGCAGGCGTCCGTGGAACCACAGGTTCTGGTACGACGTGTGGCGCAGGAACAACGTCTGGGAGTCGGCCGGCATCCACCCGACCAGACCTCGGACGCGCCGCGACGCGCTGGTCGCGTCGAGCCCCATGACCGTGGCACTGCCCGAGGTCGGAGTGGTGAGGCCCATGAGGATGCGGAACAGCGTCGACTTGCCCGCGCCGTTCGGCCCGACGACCGCGCAGACTTCGCCCTCCTTCACCGACACGGTGACGTCCTCGAGCGCGTGCACGGGCTGGTCGATCGCCGACTTGAGCAGGAACTGCATCCAGCGGCTCGACGGCTCGTAGGTCTTCGTGAGCACGTCGACCTCGATCACCGTCGCCGGTGAGCTCGCCGCCTCCGTTCCGGTCGCCCCGTCCGGGCGGGCCCCGTCCGCGGCCGGCCCCCGGCCGGTCAGGCCGATCGCGCTGAACATCGCCGTTACGTTAGTAGCTTGGAGAGGGGTCCCTGACCACGGAGCGTGAGAACGGAGACCGAAGGGTCCTAGACTTCCCTCATCAGCGACGACCCCACAGTCCTCTTCGTGTGCACGGGCAACATCTGCCGCTCGGTGATGGCCGAGGCCCTGCTGCGCGCCGCCGTGGGCGACGACGCCGCCCTCGAGGTGCGCTCGGCCGGGCTCGCCGCCGCCGACGTCGCACCACCGCGACGCGTCGTCGCCGAGATGCGCAATCGGGGCCTCGACGTGAGCGAGCACCGGAGCCGGCGGTTCGGGCCCGCCGACGTCGCCGAGGCATCGGTGGTGATCGGCGTGGCGCGCATCCACGCCTGGGAAGCCGTGGCAATGGTGCCCGAGGCGATGCCGCGCACCTTCACCTACCGCGAGCTGGCGCGGCTGGGCGACCTCACCGGCTGGCGCGCCGACGACGAGTCGCTCGACCACTGGATCGCCCGCTTGCACGATGCACGGCACGACGCCTCGCCCGCCATCGTCGGCGACGACATCATCGACCCGATGGGCCGGTCGCGCCGCACCTTCGCGCGCGTCGCCAACGACCTCGCCGAACTCACCGACCGGGTCGCGCCCTCGTTCGCGGCGCGGTCCGCGAGTGGCCCGCCGCCGGCGCTGTCGTGGCAACCGCCGAACGACTGGCAGCCGGTCGACGGCCCGTGACGCCGCACTGGTCGTTCGCCCAACTCGGGTCGGCTCAGAACAGCTCGACGTCGCCGAGGCTCAGGCGCCAGTCTTCGAGCCGGGCGCCGGACGGCGACCCCTCCAACACTCGTTGCACCAGGGTCGGTCCCTGCCCGGGGATCGGAACGCATCCGCGTACCCCGGGCATCCGGACCCGCACGAGGTAGTCCGCGCCGCTCTCACGGAGCGCCCTGCGGCAGAGCGAGGCGGCGAGGGCCCGATCACCGCCAGGGACGAGCACGTCGGCGATCGCGGCCTCGGTGGCTGCGCCGCGGCGGCGCAACCGGAACACCACCGTGCCGTCGGCCAGCGACGGGCCCGCACGCAGGACGCGGTAGCGCAGGGGCCCGAACCCGTACCGCCAGGCGAGGAAGGCGGGCGTCCGACAGGTGGAGAGGAGCCCACTCGGAGCGAGCGCCGCGACCAGCTCGGCGGTGGCGGGCGCATCGGCGAACACCGCCCCGGCCGGCTCACCCGCGGCGCACGGTTGCGACCACTTCTCGGCCGGGACCCGGGCACGGAGGAGGCGTAGCGCCGACGCCGCGCCGCGCGGCCTCGCCTCGATGGCCACGCGTCCCACCTCCCGCCATCCCATCTTCAGGTACCCGGGGCGACTCCGCTCGTTGGGCGTATTGAAGACGAACGACACGCCGTCGGCGTGCAGCTCCTCCAGCGCGGCGAGGGTGAGCCGCGAGAACACGCCCCGACCCTGGGCGTCGGGGTGCGTCGCGGTGTCGACGGCCCGCACCGCCGGCACCGATGCGTCGCCGGTCCCGAACTCCCACCGCATGAACGTGCGGAAGCCCACGATGCGACCACTGCCCTGCACCGCGACCCATGCCGGCGACGGACCGAACGGGCTCTCGTGGTGCTTCCACCGGAAGAACGCCTCGTTGGGCTCGTCGGCCTGCCACCCCATGGTGTCCTGGAGCAGCGCGAGGACGGCGGTGAGATCCGCCTCGGTGGCGCGGCGAACGAGCAGATCGCTCTCGGTCTCGGACACGCCCACCTCGGTTCTCGGACTTCGACGGAGGCTCCAACGGCTCGCGTCCCGGCGCCGGTTACGATGCCCGCTCGACGCCGACGCTCGCGAACGCGTCAAGTTGGAGCGCATGGTAACGACGAGACAAGCGGCACGCTCGGTTGCACTGCGCGGGCTGAAGGTCGCGGCCGCGACCGCCGACCTCGTGCGCCCGCCCGGCCGCGGCGTCGTGATCCTCGCGTACCACTGCGTGGGCGCGGGTACCGGACTCGAGATCGACCTCTCGCCGGCGGCCTTCGACGAGCAGATGGCCGCGCTCGCGGAGCGCGGCGGTGTCGTCACGCTCGACGACGCCCTCGTCGCCCTGGAACAGCCGGCTCCTGACGGCCGGGATCCCGTCGTGGTGACCTTCGACGACGGGACCGCCGACTTCGCCGAGCACGCCGCGCCGATCCTCTCCCGCCACGGCATCCCGTCGACGCTCTACCTCGCCACCGACTTCGTGGAGCGGCAGGCGCCGTACGCGTACGGCGGGCTGCCGGTGAGCTGGAACGCGCTCCGTGACGCCTGCGCCGACGGTCTGGTGACGGTGGGCTCGCACACGCACACCCACGCGGTGATGGACGCGATCGACGCGCGCACCGCCGAGCGCGAGCTCGACCGCTCGATCGGTCTGATCGAGGACCACCTCGGACGCCCGGCCTCGCACTTCGCCTACCCGAAGGGCGTCGCGGGCACGGACGAGGTGGCCGCGGTGGTGCGGACGCGGTTCCGCTCGGCCGCGCTGGCGGTGGTGGCCGTGAACCGCTACGAGGCGACCGATCCGCAACGGCTCGCGCGCTCTCCGATCCAGGTGAGCGACGGCCAACGGTGGTTCGAGCACAAGGTCGCGGGTGGCATGGCGTTCGAGGGCACGCTCCGCCACCTCCTGAACCGTCGCCGTTACGCCGGTCTCACGACCTGACCGTCGTCGGCGCGAACAGCGCGATGCCCTTGCGGCGCGCGACGTCGCGATAGGTGTCGAGGACGATCCGCACGACGTCGCGCTCGTCGAACTCAGCCCGCGCCTTCGCGTGCCCGGCACGGCCCATGCTGGCGCGTCGCCGCGGATCGCCGACGAGCGCCCGCAGCGCGTCGGCGAGCGCGACGTGGTCGTCGACCGGGACGAGCAGACCGTTCACGCCGTCGTCGACCACCTGACGGCACCCCCGGATGTCGGTGGCGACGACGGGCAGCCCCATCGCCGCGGCCTCCATGGCCGCGCGCGGGAAGCCTTCACGGTGCGACGCGAGCACGAACACGTCGAAGCCCGCGTAGAGGCGATCGACGTCGTCGCGCATCCCGAGGAACCGGACGCCCGTCGCCGCCGCCTGCTCGACGACCTCTGCGGGAAGGCGGTCGGACTTCTCGGGGTCGTCGGGTCCCACGACCGCCAGGACGACGCCCGGCCCGAGCGCCCGCACCGCCTCGAAGAGCTCGGCGTACCCCTTCTCGGCGACCAGGCGCCCGACGGTGCCGATCACCACGTCGTCGGGCGCGGCCCCGAGCTCGGCCCGCACGGAGTCGCGCACCGGATCGGGGAAGCGTCCCGGGTCGAACCGGGCCAGGTCCACACCGTTGCCGAGGAGCCGCGCGTGTCGACGCGGCGAGACGTGCCAGCGCGTCGTGCGCGCCAGGTCCTCGGGGTTCTGGAAGAGCTCGGCATCGGAGAAGCGGGAGGCGACTGCTTCGAGGCCGAACACGACGGCGCGCTTCAGCCACCTGTCGTTGTCGGCGACGTACAGGCCGTGCACGGTGTTGACGACGACGGGCACGCGCGCGAGTCGACCGACCACGCGCCCGTAGAGGCCCGGCTTCGGGTTGTGAGTGTGCAACACGTCGACGCGCTCCCGGCGGAGGACCCGCCAGAGCTCCCACGCAGCGCGCAGGTCGGCCACGACGTCCATGCCGCGCGTCGACGACGGCAGGGAGACGTGCCGCACGCCGTCGGCCTCGAGTCCCGCCACCCACGGCCCGGGCCCGCTGATGCCGATCGCGACCCCGCCCAGGTCGGTCACCACGCGCAGCTGAGGGAAGAGCAGGAAGCGCAGGCTGCTGTCGACGGTGGTCAGGTGCGCCACCTTCGTCGCCTCACCGTCCACGGTCGGACCTCGCATCGGCGTCGAGACCCAGGAGGCGCGCGAGATCGGAGAGGTCGGCGACCTCGAGGTCGACGTCGTTACCGCTGGCCACGTCGGCGTGGAGCGATCCGTCGCGGCGGACGCGCACGGTGCGCCAGCCCAGCGAGCGCGGCCCGGCGAAGTCCTTGCGCGGGTTGTCGGCGACGTACACGTTGTCGGCTCCCCGCGTGCCGAGGTGGGCCTCGACGAGCTCGAACGCCTTCGGGTGGGGCTTGCCGTACCCGGTGCCGAGATCGCCGGTGAGCACGACCGGGTCGGCCCAGCGCTCGAGTCCGAGCGCTTCGACCTTGGCCCGCTGGCTGGACACCGGACCGTCGGTCACGACTGCGAAGGTCACCGAACCAGCGAGGCGCGCCAACTCTGCGGCGTCGGGCAGGAGCTCGATGCGGGGCGCGTGGCACCGGTAGCACTCGACCATCGCGGCGATGGTCTCGGGCGCGAGGACGATCCCGCGCTCGCGCAGGATCCGGTCGAACACGTCGCCGCGCTGCCCTCCGACGAAGTGCTCCCACGCCGCTGCGGCCACGCCGTCCTCACCCAGGGTCGTCGCGGCCCACTCACCCACCGCGTCGAACCCGCTGCGCACGTAGTCGCGCTCGAGGTAGAGCGTGTCGTCGACGTCGAGGACGATGCACCGCGGCGGCGTGGTGGTCACAGTCCTGCCTCGACCGCGTCGACGAAGACGGCGTCGTCGTACCGGAGCATCACCACGCCCGCGCGCCACGGCGCACGAGCGGGCGAGCGGGGACGTCCGGCCGCCTCCTCCACCAGCCAGCGCGGGAAGACCGCGCCGGCCGCCTCCGCGAGGGGGTAGCCGCCGCCGAAGCGCGGCGTTGACCTCGATCACCGCGAGCGCTCCCGTGGCGTCGTCGCGGAACAGCTGGACGTTCAGCGCACCGAACGCGCCCGGCAACCGGCCCACGAGGTCGCGCACCAGCTCCTCGCCGTCGGGGACGTTCGCCGTCACCCCCTTGCTCACCTCTCCCCCGCGCACCTCGAGTCGCCGCCGCGGGATGACCTCGACCACCGTGGCGCTCGCGTCGACGTAGGCGTCGACGGTGTACTCGTGCCCGGCGGCCACGGTCTGCACCACCATGTCGCCGCGACGGGTCGCGACGTCGAGCTCCTCGAGGTCGGCGACCACCGCCACGCCGATGGACGCACTCCCCCGTCGGGGCTTCACGATCAGCGGGAACGGCCACCGCTCGGGCGCGGATCGCACCGTGGCGGGATCGGTCTGCTGCACGGTCGGGAACCCTTCGGCGACCAGCCAGTCGTGGGTCAGCACCTTGTCGGAGCCGATGGCGACGGTCCCCGGGTCGGAGACCGCGACCACCACACCGCGCGCGCGGAACTCGGCGCGGTGCGCGGCCAGCACCGGGAGCTCGGGGTCGATCGTCGGCACGACGAGCCGGATGTCCTGCTCGGCGCACACGTCGAGCATGGCCGGTACGAAGTCGTCGCTCGCGCAGCGGGGCACGACCACACCGTCGTCGGCCTCGTGGAACGCCGAAGACGCGCGCGACGCGTCGGTCGCGATGACGCGACCGTCGAGACCGGCGGCACGCAGCGCGTCACGGAAGCTCCGCAGCAGCGACACCCGGCGACCGGCCGATGAGATGAGCACGTTGCAGCTCACGAGCCCTCCCGATCGGTGTCGGCGTCGGCGCCGACGAACTCCGGCATCGTGGCATGGCCCTCGTGCGCGATGCCCGCCGGTCGCACCATCTGCTTCACCGTCGCGCCCAGGATCTCGAAGTCGAGCTTCAGCGAGCGGTGGTCGACGTACCAGACGTCGAGCGCGAACTTCTCGTCCCACCCGAGGTCGTTGCGGCCGTTCACCTGGGCCCATCCGGTGATGCCGGGACGGACCTCGAGGCGACGCGCCTGCTCCTGCGTGTAGCGCTCGACGTAGCGGACCGGGAGCGGGCGCGGCCCGACCAGCGCCATGTCACCCCGGAGCACGTTGAGGACCGACGGCAGCTCGTCGATGCTCGTGGCGCGCAGCAGCGAGCCGACTCGAGTGATGCGCGCCGCGTCGGACTCCGGGATGGTCTCCCCCGGGCGCAACTCCCGCATGGTGCGGAACTTCAGCAGCTCGAACGGTCGTCCACCGATTCCCGCACGCCGATCGCGGTAGAGCACCGGCCGCCCCATCGTGACCAGCACCGCGAGCGCCGCGACCCCGAGGATCGGGCTCGTGACGAGCAGCATCAACGAGGCGAGCGCGAGGTCCACGAGCCGACGCGGGAGCTCCCGGATCGTCCTCTGCATCGTGCTCATCGATCGACGACCTCGTTCGACGTCCATGCCGACCTCGGCTCGACGCCGACGCCGAGGGTCTGGGGCGAGCGGATCATGGTAGAGGTCTCGGCGGTCGCGCCGGTCGCCTTCACTACTCTGCGTGCCCACGCCGTGACGCCCGTGCGGCCACACGTCGGCCCGGCGGGCGCGAGGAGGCGGCATGCATGCAGTCGGCGACGTCCTGGGCGAGCGGTCCTTCCTCGTCGCACTCGCCGTCTCGTTCGTCGGTGCGCTCCTCGTGCGGGCGGCGGGTCAGCGGGTCGCGGCTCCGCTTCCCGCCGGGGGCGCGCTGGTCGCGATCGCCGCCGCCGCCGGCCTCGTCGCGGGAGACGTCGTCCCGGCCGGCGCCGGCTGGGTGGTGATCGGTGTGCTCCTCCTCGCGGTCGGCGCGGGTGCCCGCCGTCGTCCGCTGCGGATCGGGAGCGGCGTCCTGCTGGTCGCGGGCGCGGTGTGCGTCGCGGTGGCGGCGACCCGGGTCGACCACCACGTCTGGGTCGGTGTGCTCGTCACGGTCGCGACCGTCGGCGGCGCGCTCGGTGCGGCGCGGCTCGACGCCGCCGGGATGCACTTCGGCACCGGCCCGTTGCTGTTCGCGATCTCCGCCGGCGGCGTCTTCGTGTGCGTCCCGGACACGGAGCAGGCGATCCCCGTGATGGCCGCGGCCCTCGGGCTGCTCGTCGTGCTCTGGCCCCCGGTGCGGATCCGACTCGGTGACGCCGGAGCGGCCGCGGTCGTCGGCATCGCGCTGTGGACCGCCGCGGTCGGCGGGACCGGACGGGCGGGGTCGGTGGTCGGTGCGATCGGTTGCCTGGGGGTCTTCGTCACCGCGCCCGCGGTCGACGCATGGCTGCAGCATGTGCCCGCCCGCCCGTCCGCCCGCCCGACGACCGGGGACGTGGCGACGCCCGGCGCGACCCTGACCCTCGCCGTCGTCCACGTGCTCCTGGTGCTGTTCTGCGCGCGGGTCGCGGGGTTCCGATCGTCGGCGCTCGCGGCAGGCGCCCTGGTGCTGCTGGCCCACGGCGTCGCCGCGGTCACCCTGGTGAAGGTGTGGCGCGCGGCGCGGTGAAGGGAGGGCGGTCAGCAGCGGGCATCGCCCACGAACCACACCACCGGAGCCCCTCGCACAGCAGGGCACGGGGATGGCAGATCTGCCGTGTGCAGCTCAAGCGCCCGTTCGCGCCAGCTCGTCGATCACGTCGCCCCACCGCGGCGCCACCCGGTCGAAGGTGAATCGCTCCCGGCACCGCCGCTCCCCCCGCGCGCCGAGCTCGGGGCCCCTTGACAGCCCGGCGCCGATGGCCTGGCGCAACGTTTGCTCGTCGCCCGGGGGCACCAGGATCCCGGTCCGCTCGGGCTCGACGATCTCGCGGACGAACCCGACGTCGGTGGCCACGACCGGGAGCCCACAGAGCGCAGCCTCGATGAGGACGGCGGGCATCCCCTCGGTGCGACTCGGCAGCACCACGAGGTCGGCCGCCCGGTACAGGCGCTCGGGCTCGTCCGTGCGCCCGAGGAAGCTGACGCGGTCGGGAGACACGCCGTCGGCCAGGCGCTCGAGCTCGCCGCGCTCGGGCCCGTCACCGGCGACGAGGAGCCGGACACCCTCGAGCGCGGCCACCGCCCGGATCGCGAGCCCCACGTTCTTCTCCTCGCTGAGCGCGCCGAGGTAGAGCAGCACCCGGTCGTCGGCGGCGAGCCCGAGCTCGCGCCGGGCCGCGGCCCGCGCCGCGGCGTCGGTCGCGTGGAAGCGCGTCCCATCGGCGGCGTTGGGGATCACGCGCACCCGGCGGGCGGCGACCCCGAGGCGGGTGACGAGGGTCGCCGCCGTCCCCGACGTGAGCGCCACCACGCCGTCCATCCTCCCGAGCAGCACCCGCGTCCGCGTCCGGCGGAGTGCGCTGTTCGACCACTGCAACGGATCCCCGATGTTGCGGTAGATCACGGGACGGTGGAGACCGGCGGATGCGGCCGCGCACGCCGGCAGCGTCGTCGATCCGTGTGCGACGACGACGTCCGCCTCGCGCACACGACGCCGCAGCGCGGCGAGCGTGTCGATGCCGAGGCGTCGCGCGCCGAGCGTCTCGACGTCGAGGCCGTCCGCTCCTGCCGGCGCCAGTGCGACGGTCGTGACCGCGAACCGGTCGAGGAGCGCTTCGCCCAGGCCCAGCGCGAAGACCTCGGCGCCGCGCGGTGCGTTCGACGTGAGGACCTGCAGGAGTCGCCGCGACCCCGTCGCCGACGGGGCCCTCATCGGTCGGCGAGGACGCGCCGGTAGAACGCGAGCATCTGCGCGGCGACCGCGTCGATGGTGAACCGCTCGACGAAGCGCGCCCGGCCCACTTCGGCGCGCGCGCGGGCTGACTCGGGTTCCGCGAGCGAGGTCACGATCGCCTCCGCCAGCCTCGCCGGGTCGTCGGGCGGCACGAGGACGGCGCACGACGCGTCGACCACCTCGCGGATCTGCGGCAGGTCGCTCACGACGACGGGCGCCTCGAGCGCCATCGCCTCCATCACGGAGCCCGGCGATCCCTCCCGGCGCGACGGCAGCACGAAGAGGTCCGCCGCGGCCAACAGGTCGCCCACGTCGGAGCGGGCGCCGAGGAACCGCACGGTGTCCTCCAGGCCGTCACGTGCCACCGCGCGCCGGAGCTCGTCCGACTGGGCCCCCTCGCGACCAGCGACCACCACCCGCACGTCGGGTCGGACCCGGACGAGCGCGGCCGTCGCTCCGACGAGGACGTCCAGTCCCTTCTGGTGCTCCTGACGGGCCACCGCGAGCACGAGCGGCTCCTCCGGCTCGATCCCGAGACGGACCCGGGCCGCGGCGCGGCGCTCCGGGAGCCGCCGACCGAGGATCGCCTCGTCGCGTCCCGCGGGATGACGTCGATGCGCCCGCGCGGGTACCGAAGGTGCGCGGACATCTCATCGGCGACGTACTCCGACACCGCGTGCATCCGGCGGGCGAGGCGCGCGGTGGTCCCGTCGAGCACCTGCGCGGCGCGCACCTTCCACCAGCGCAGGTCGGGGTCGCCGAGATGCGACGCGCCGTAGCCCTCGTTGACGAGGCTCGACACGACCGGCGTCTTCGCGAGCCGGCTGGCCACGCGCCCGCAGACGTCCGCTTCGAAGAGCGTCGTGTGGACGAGATCCGGCTTCCGATCCCGGACGATGCCCGTCAGCGCCCGGACCCACGCGACGCGACCCGGACGGGTCCCGACGAAGGAGACGCTGGCGCCGGCGTCGGCCAAGGACGCCTGCAGGCCCGGGCGGTCGTGGAGGTACACCACCTCGAGCCCGACGCCGGAGCGGACGTAGTGGGGTGCGAGCGCGGCGAGGGAGCTCTCGGCACCTCCAGCCACCAGGCTGTCGATCACGTAGAGGAGCCGCAGCGACGTCGCATCGGCGTTCATGGTGCAGCTCCTCGGTTCCCGCCCGGTCAGGTGCGACACCGCGTCGTGCGCCGCCACGCCGCCGGGACCGCGCCGGGGCCGCGCCGGGGCCGCGCCGGGGCCGCGCCGACACCGTATCCGCCGATGTCGGCGTCCGGGAACGAGGGGACCCGCACGGGCAATACACTCTCTCGATGCGCATCCTGGTCACCGGCGGGGCCGGCTACATCGGTTCGCATCTCGTCGACGCACTCTGCGACGCCGGCCACCAGGTGAGCGTGGTCGACAACCTGACGACCGGTCGCGTGGCCAACCTCGGCGACCGACTCAACGAGATCCGGTTCGTGAACGGCTCGATCCTCGACGCGCCGTTGGTCGAGCGCGAGGTCGAGAACGCGGAGCTCGTCTTCCACCTCGCCGCCGCGGTGGGGGTGCGCCACATCGTCGAATCACCGCTCGAGTCGCTCCTCGTGAACACGCGGGGCACGGAGAACGTCCTCGGCTCGTGCTTCAAGTACTGGCGCAAGGTGGTGGTCGCCTCCACCTCGGAGGTCTACGGCAAGACGTCCAAGGTCCCGATGTGCGAGGACGACGACCGCGTGCTCGGCCCGACGACCGTGCACCGTTGGTCATACTCGACGGCCAAGGCCATCGACGAGCATCTGGCTTTCTCCTACGCCGCCCACCAGCTCCCGGTCGTGATCGTGCGCTACTTCAATTCCTATGGCCCCCGGCTCGACGAGCGCGGCTACGGCTCCGTCGTGGCGAACTTCCTCCGCCAGGCGCTGAGCGGGCGACCCCTCACGGTCCACGGCGACGGCAGCCAGAGCCGCTGCTTCACCTATGTGTCCGACACCGTCCGCGGCACCGCGCTCGCCGGGTTCACCCCGGAGGCCGAGGGCCAGGTGATCAACCTCGGGAACCCGACCGAGACCACGATCCTCGAGCTCGGAGAGAAGATCCGGGACGCGGTCGGATCCAGCTCCACGATCCAGACCACGCCCTACGAGGAGTACTACGGCCCCGGCTTCGAGGACACGCGCCGACGTGTGCCCGACATCACCCGGGCCGCGGAGATCCTCGACTGGCGGCCGGAGGTCGAGCTCGACGACGGCCTGGCTCGCACCATCGAGTGGTGGTCGAAGACCCGGGGCTGACCAGCGTCTCAAGGCAGGGGCGGCGGGCGCCGAGTACCCCTGGAGACCAGGGAGCGGGAACGGCGACGAGAGGCGACATGGGAACGACAAATGCGGCGCGGTGCCGCTCGTGTGGTGCGCCAGGGCTGCAGACCTTCCTCGACCTCGGGACGACCCCGTTGGCCGACGCACTCGTGAAGCCGGCCGCGGCTGACGAACCCGAGCCGCGCTTCCCCTTGGAGGTCGCGTTCTGCGGGTCGTGCTCGCTCGTGCAGATCCTCGAGGACGTTCCGCCGGAGCAGCTGTTCGTCGACAATTACCTCTACTTCTCGTCGTTCTCCGACCACCTGCTCCAGCACGCACGACGCCACGCGCTCGACCTGATCGAGCGGCGGAACCTCACCGGTGACAGCCTCGTCGTCGAGGTGGCCAGCAACGACGGCTACCTCCTGCGCAACTTCGTCGAGCAGGGGATTCCGGTGCTCGGCATCGATCCCGCGCCGGGGCAGGCGGAGGCCGCCGAGGAGGTCGGAGTGCCCACGCTCACCGAGTTCTTCGGCACCGAGCTGGCGCAGAAGCTCCGCGACGAAGGGCGGGCCGCCGACGTGATCATCGCCAACAACGTGATGGCCCACGTCCCCGATCTCAACGGCTTCGTCGAGGGCATGGCCATCCTCTTGACCGACGACGGCGTCGTGACGGTGGAGAACCCCTACGTCCGCGACCTCATCGAACACGCCGAGTTCGACACGATCTACCACGAGCACTTCTGCTACTTCTCGTGCAGCGCGGTCGACGCTCTGGTCCGCCGGCACGGCATGTTCCTGAACCACGTCGAGTACTTCCCCGACCTGCACGGCGGGACGCTCCGGTGGTGGATCGGCAAGCAGCGACGACCAGAGCCCCGAAGCGCGCCGCCACCTCGAGGAGGAAGCCGCGAGCGGGATGCGCGAGTTCGGCCACTACCGCAACTTCGCCGAGCGGGTGGCGAGGATCCAGCGATCGCTCGTGACCCTGCTCGAGCAGCTGCGCGCCGACGGCAAGCGCATCGCAGCCTACGGAGCAGCTGCCAAGGGCAGCACCCTCCTGAACAGCTCGGGCATCGGGACGGATCTGATCGACTTCGTGGTCGACCGCAACGTCCACAAACAGGGTCTGCTCATGCCCGGCGTCCACATCCCGATCCGGGCGCCGGAGGCGCTGCTCGAGGAGCAGCCCGACCACCTGCTGCTGCTCGCGTGGAACTTCAAGGACGAGATCGTCGCCCAGCAGGACGAGTACGCGCGCCGCGGCGGACGCTTCATCGTGCCCGTGCCCGAGCCGGTGGTCCTGTGAGCGCCGCCGACCGCGAGTCGACGCGACGCTGGTGTGCCCGGCCTGCGGGCACGCCGGGCTCGACGTGTTCTACGAGCAGCAGAGCATCCCGGCGCACAGCACGCTGCTCCTCCCCGACCGCGAGAGCGCGGTCGGCTACCCGCGCGGCGACCCTCCGCCTCGCGTTCTGCCCGTCGTGCGGGTTCATCACGAACGCGGCGTTCGACGTCGGTCTCAACGAGTACTCGAAGCTCATCGAGGAGACCCAGGGGTACTCGCCCTACTTCCGGAAGTGGTTGCGGGGCCTCGCCGACGACTTCGTGAACCGCTTCGACCTCCACGACAAGGACATCCTCGAGATCGGCTGCGGGAAGGGCGACTTCCTCGCGTTCGTCTGCGAGGCGGGACAGAACCGTGGGCTCGGCGTCGACCCCGCCTACGTGCCGGGACGGCTGGAGTCCCCGGCGCTCGAGCGGATGACCTTCCTCAACGAGCTGTACTCGGAGGCGCACGAACCTCTCGTCGGCGACGCGATCGTGTGCCGCCACACGCTCGAGCACATCGGCCCGGTGGCGGAGTTCGTGCGCACCGTGCGCCGGTCGATCCTCGAGCGGGAAGACGTCGTCGTGTTCTTCGAGCTCCCCGAGACGCTGCGGGTCCTGCGCGAGTGCGCCTTTTGGGACGTCTACTACGAGCACTGCTCGTACTTCACGCCCGGCTCACTCGCGCGGCTCTTCCGGCAGGAGGGCTTCGACATCCTCGACATCGAGCTCGACTACGCCGACCAGTACATCGTGCTCTACGCGCGGCCGGGCTCGGGGACGAACCGCCGGCTGCCGATCGAGGACGACCTGTTGGTGACCGCGTCGCTCGTCGACCAGTTCCGGGTCGACGTGCCGCGGCGGCAGACCGAGCTCACCGCGCTCGCCACCGCCGCCCACGACGCCGGCCGCCGACCCGTCATCTGGGGTGCGGGATCGAAGGGCGTGTCGCTGCTCACGACCCTCGGCCTGGCCGAGGAGATCGAGTACGCGGTCGACGTCGACCCCCACAAGTGGGGCATGTACATGGCGAGCACCGGCCAGGAGATCGTCGGGCCCGATGCATTGGCGGACTACCGGCCCGACCTCGTGCTGGTGATGAACCCGATCTACGTCGACGAGATCCGCGACGACCTGGCGGCGCGGGGCCTCCGGCCCGAGCTGATCGCCGTCTGAGGACGCGCCGACCCCGATGAAGCCGCGCATCGGCGTCGTGTCCGTGCCCTGGACCGGCGTCCCACCCAAGAACAGCCTCGGCAGCATCGGCAACATCGTCCACGAGCTGACCCGTCCGCTCGTCGACCGATACTCGTTCGTGCTGGTCGGTGGCACCTCGCGCTCGACCCACCGGGAGGTGCCCGGCGTCGACTACGCGGCGATCGACGACACCCTTGACAATCGCCTCTACGACCCGGCCTGGCGCGTCGCCGGCCGCGTCCGCGGGCACCCACAGGTCGACTGGCAACGACCGAACTTCCACCACCACTATGCGAACGCCGCCGCCGACCGGTTGGCCGCGGCCGGCTGCGATCTCGTGTTCGTGCTCGAGTACCCGCAGTGGTTGCCGCTGCTCCGGCAGAAGCTGCCGCGGGCCCGACTCGCCTACTGGGGCGAGTCCGGCATCTCCGTGCACGCCCATGGCGACGACTTCGCGCGCTACACCGCGGTCGCCGACGGTGCGATCGGCTGCAGCCGCTACGTCCAGACCGCCATCGAGGAACGCAGCCCGACCCTCGCCGGGCGGGTCCGGGTCGTCCACAACGGCTTCGATCCCGAGCGCTTCGCCGGTGTCGCCGATGGCGACGTGTCGCGGAAGATCACGTTCGTCGGACGGGTCACGCCCGACAAGGGCATCCACACCCTCGTCGACGCGTTCCGGATGCTCGCCGTCGACCGACCCGATCTGGAGCTGGTCGTCGCCGGCCCGGTGTGGGTGAGCGATCCGGCCACGCTCGTCGGGGTCGCGATCGGTCACGAGCAGGAGATCGAGGCGCTCGCCCGCCCGAACCTGCCATCGCTCCCGGCGCGGATCGAGCGGAAGCTCCGTCGACGTCCTTCGGGCCCGTCGCCCTACCGCGTCGAGCTCGAGCGTCGGGCCGGGCCCACGTTGGACCGGGTGCGGTTCACCGGCGCGATCGTCGGCGACGACCTGCCGAAGGAGCTGGCGGGCAGCCTCGCGTTCGTCCAGCCGTCGCTGGTCGAGGAGGGGTTCCCGCTCACGTCGCTCGAGGCAATGGCGTGCGGGCTCCCGCTGATCACGACCGATCGTGGTGGCACCCGCGAGATGGTCGAGGAGGGCGGCAACGGCCACGTCGTGCCGTCCGGCGACCCGGAGGCCATGGCGGCCGCGCTGCGGCCGCTCGTCGACGATCCGTCGCTCCAACAGCGCATGTCTGCCCGCGCCCTCGAGCTCGCGCCCCGCTACACGTGGGCAGCCTGCGCCCAGGACATGGCCGCGGCCATCGACGAGATCCTGGCTCGCTGAGCCGGGGTCACGTCACCCGGCGGCGCGTGTCCCTGCGGGCGGCTGGATCCAGCGGAGGTCGGAGCCCAGACGGGAGTCCGCGAGCAGATCACGCACGCGCTGGATGCGCTGCAGCCGGGGCCCGGTGAGATCGTCGAGCGTGAGCTCGGACTCGACGTACGCCTGACGCAGCTCCTCGATGCCCCGCGCGACGGTCCACCGCGGCTCGAAGCCGGGGATCGTCTCGCCCAGGAGGTCGCAGTTGACGCGGTAGTTCCGGAGATCGGGACCGGCGTCGTCGGCGAGGGTGACGGTGCTGTCGGGCACGAGGTCGCGCACCAGCGCCGCGACGTCACGGATCTGGTAGTTCTCCTGCGTGGCGCCGACGTTGAAGGCTCGGTCGTGCACCACTTCGCGGGGCTGCTGCATCAACCCGAGGAAGGCCCGTGCGATGTCCTCGATGTGCACGAGTGGGCGCCACGGGGTCCCGTCGCTCTTCAGGTAGACCTCACCCGTCGTGACCGCGTAGCCCACCAGGTTGTTCACCACGAGGTCGCCCCGCAGCCGGGGCGACACGCCGTACGCGGTCGCATTCCGCAGGTACGTCGGGCTGAACGAGTCGTCGGCGAGCGCGGCGAGATCCTGCTCGGCGCGCACCTTCGACCAGCCGTAGGGCGTCACCGGGTTGAACGACGCCGACTCGTCGAGGAAATCGTCGCCCGCGGCGCCGTACAAGCTGCACGACGACGAGAAGAGGAACCGCTCGACGCCGGCACGCTTCGCCTGTCGCGCGAGATGGGTCGTCCCACGGTGGTTGATGTCGTAGGTGCACTCCGGGTCGAGGTCGCCGAGCGGGTCGTTGGAGATGCCGGCCAGGTGCACCACCGCGTCGAAGCCGACGAGGTCGTCGGTGCGGACGTCGCGGACGTCCTGGATCCCCCGGTCGAGCGCGGGCGGCGCTCCGAGGTCGCAGCCGTCGAAGAGACCGCTGTCGAGACCGACGACCTCGTGACCTGCTGCCTCGAAGAGCGGCACCAGCCGCGTGCCGATGTAGCCACGATCACCGGTGACGAGCACGCGCATGCTCAGCTCCAGACCTTCCAGGGGGCTTCGCCAGAGTCCCACAGACGCTCCAGCAACTTCTTGTCACGCAGGGTGTCCATGCACTGCCAGAAGCCCGAGTACTGGTACGCCATGAGCTGACCGTCCTTGGCGAGGTTCTCGAGAGGCTCGAGCTCGAACTGCGTCTGGTCACCCTCGATGTAGTCGAAGATGCCCGGCTCCAGGACGAAGAACGCTCCGTTGATCCACCCCTCGCCGGTCTGGGGCTTCTCCGAGAACTCCACGACACGTGCTCCGTCGAGCTCCATGTGCCCGAAACGTGCGGGCGGGCGGACCGCGGTCAGCGTCGCCAGCTTGCCGTGGGCGCGATGGAAGGCGAGCAGATCGTCGAGATCGAGATCCGACACGCCGTCGCCCCAGGTGAGCATGAAGGTCCCGTCGTCGAAGCAGTGGGCGAGCCGTTTGATGCGCCCGCCGGTCGCGGTTCCGAAACCGGTGTCGATCAGCTCGACGGTCCAGTCCTCGCGCTCCCCGTCGTGCAGCTCGACCGTGCCGTCGGCGAGCCTCACCGTGAGGTCGGTCGCCAGCGAGCAGTACTCGACCATGTACCGCTTGATCGTCTCACCCTTGTAGCCGAGCGCGATCGCGAAGTCCTTGTGCCCGAAATGGGCGTAGCTGCGCATGATGTGCCAGAGGATCGGCTTACCGCCGATCTCGACCATGGGCTTCGGGAGCACCTCGGTCTCTTCGGCGAGACGCGTTCCCAGACCGCCTGCGAGTATCCCGACCTTCACTCGGCACCGCCCCATCGACAGGTTCGGACTCTGCTCCGGGGACCCCAACGCACCGCAGCGCCTCAGCGCCGCAGCGCCACCCCGGACCGTCGCCGCATCCATGCTGGCGAGGGAGCAAGAATACCACGCTTCGCGACCTGCCTGCGACGGCCCGCGCGCAGAGCGAGATCAGTGAAGGTCGGGCCCCGCCCGGCCGAAAACAGCTGAAGACACGGGGTGGGGGGCGGCCGCGAATAAGATCGGGCGAAAGGAGCCCAGGGGCATGCCGAGGGAACGCCGATCCAAGCTGGACATGCTGTCGCGGTCGTTGAACCGTGTCGCGATCGTGCTGCTCGTCGCCTTCGTCGTCGCCGCGATCGGTGCGATCGATTACGTCGCGAACGAATTCCCCGACGCCAGCCTGTGGCGCTACTTCGCAGCAATCGCCGACACCGGCAGTTTCCTCGTCGCCGCGGTGATGGCCTGGGTCGGGAGCGCGGTCATCCAGGCGCTCGCACGTGTGCGCACGAGCCTCCTCGAGGCGATGATCGCCAGCCGACCGCAGCCCGACTACGGCTCGAGCCGCTCGCTCGATCCCGACTTCGACCGCGAGTACGAGCCGCCCGTCTCCTGGTGAGTGCCGCGCTCCGCTAGTCGGACGCGCCGGTCGCGGGAGTCCATCGGAACCGATGGAAGCGCTCCGTCGGCGTCAGCAGCGCGTCGAGGAACGCACCGCCCCCCACGTCGCCGAGCGTCGCCCAGCGCGGGATCGGGGAGGTACCGCGTCGTCTGCGACCGGTACTCGGCGAGGGCGGCGCGCTTGTCGTCCAGGACCGGCGACACGTCGAGGCACGTCGTGAACTCGGAGTACATCCGCGTGCCGAACGAGACAGCCCGGGTCGTCTTCGCGATCCGACGGGCCTCGGGGACACGCCGCAGCGGTGGCGGCGCGCTCCAGCGACTCACGGGAATCGGCACCCGGGGCCAGTGGTACCAACACCACACCGGGTACTCGCTCACCACCACCGAACGGCCCCATGCCTCGAGGGCGCGCCGGGTCACGAGGTTTGCCTCGTGGTGATCGCGCTGGGGTTCGAGCGCGGACGGCACGAAGATCTCTGCGGGCTCCGAGCGCCCCATCACGTCGCGCAGGCCGGCCACGGCCTCGTCCCGGTGATCGCCCAGACGCCCTTCGGGGAGGTCGAGGAATTCCACTCGATCAGCCGCCACCCCGAGGCGCGCCGCGGCGGCGATGGCCTCGTCACGGCGGATCCGGCCCAGGCGAGCGCCGTCGATGAGCCCCCGGTGCGACGTGGTGCCGTCCATGAGGAACACGACGGACACGTCGGCACCGGCGCGCCGCTTGGTGGCGATGACACCCCCGCATCCGAGGGTCTCGTCGTCCTGGTGCGGTGACACCACGAGCGCCGGACGATCGAGCTCGTCGACGGGATAGGCGACGGCGCGCCGGTCACCGGAGTCGCGGAGGACCTTGTTGATGGCGCGGCGCAGCATGGGGTCCCCGGTCGGTTCGGAGGAATCAGAGTCAGAGGAACAAGACGCGGAAGTGCAGGCTTCCCACCAGCCGCCCGACCCGGTAGGGGAAGCGCTCGGCGACGACGCGCCGACATCGGGCGCTGAAGGCACACGCCGGCAGCATCACCAGGTTACGGGCCCAGTCCTTCGCGACCCGGCGCCACGAGTCCCTCCGCATCCCTCGCATCCGGAACTCGCGGTACAGGTGCACCTCGTCCTTGGCGTAGGCATAGCGCCGCTTGACGCGGCTCCAGCTGTCGGGCCGCAGGCGGTACCCGATCTGCGCATCAGGCGCGTAGCCGACGTCGAGACCCGCGAGCTGAGCTCGCCAGAAGAAGTCGACGTCCTCCGACACCGCATAGTCCTCGCACAACCCGCCGAGGCGTTCGAAGGCCTCCCGCCGCACCAGCAGGTTGCACGTCGAACCGGAAGGGAGGTATGCCAACTTCCGCGCGAGCTGTGTCGGCACCCGGGACCAGTACTCGGGCATCGGGATCCCTGCGTTCAGCACCTGGTAGTCGAGCCCGCCGGCCACGAGGTCGTGTCCGGGCGCGGCGTCGACCAGACCCTGCAGCCACCCGGGCTTCACGACGTCGTCGGCATCGCAGAAGGCGAGCAGCTCACCACGCGCGTGGGCGGCACCGACGTTCCTGGCGTGCGCGCCACCTCTCCGATCGCTGGCATCGACGATCGTCAGCGCCAGCAGCGTCGCGAACTGTGTGCACACGGCCAGCACACCGGGGTCGGTGGAGCCGTTGTCGGCGACGATGACCTCCCACGGGGCCCCGAAGTGCTGTGCTGCGAGCGCGCTCAACTGCTCTCCCAGGAGCACGGCTCCGTTGAACACGGGGATGATGACGGAGACGATGACACCCACTTGCTACCCACCTCCGGGACCTCGCGGTGGAGCGTGTCCAATCTGGAAGAAATGTAGCGCAGAGTGATGGTGCTCAGCGCGGCCGCGTCTCGAGCACGCCCTCGACCACGCGGTCGACGTCGCCGTCGGTCATCGCCGAGCCGCTCGGGAGGCACAGCCCGGTGCGGAACACCGTCTCGGCGACCGCGCCCCCGCGGACCGGCGCGCCGGTGAAGAGCGGCTGGCAGTGCATGGGCTTCCAGGCCGGGCGGGCCTCGATGTCGAGCCCCTCGAGGTGGACCCGGATGTCGCCACTCGAGGCGCCGAAGGCCCCGGGATCGACGGTGATCACGGTCAGCCAGTTGGTGGGCTCCCCTCGCGGGTCGTTCGGCATGAAGCCGATCCCCGGCGTCGCGCCGAGCCGGTCCCGGTAGTGCCGGTTGATCGCCCGACGGCGGGCCACCCGACGGGGGAGTCCCTGGAGCTGCGCCCGGCCCACAGCGGCCAGCAGGTTGCTCATCCGGTAGTTGAACCCGGTCACGTGGTGCTCGTAGTGCGGGGCGTCGTCGCGGGCCTGCGTGGCGAGGAAGCGCGCGCGGCCGACGAGCTCGGGATCCTCGGCCACGAGCATCCCGCCGCCGCTCGTGGTGATGATCTTGTTGCCGTTGAAGGAGAAGACACCGCTGTCGCCGAAGGAACCGGCGGGCCGACCGCGGTAGGTGGCTCCGAGCGCCTCCGCCGCGTCCTCGATCACGGGGACGCCGTAGCGGGCGCAGGCCCCGAGGATGGGGTCCCAGTCGGCGCACTGGCCGTACAGGTCGACGCCGAGGACGGCGGCGGGCAGCCGGCCGCGCCGGGCCCGCTCGGCCAACTCCTCCTCGAGCAACGCCGGATCGAGGTTCCAGGTCGCCTCGTCGCTGTCGACGAACACGGGCCGTGCACCCACGTACTCCACCGCGTTCGCCGTCGCGACGAAGGTCAGGGTCGGGACGATGACGTCGTCGCCGGGACCGACCCCGTTCAGGATCAGGGCCAGGTGGAGGGCCGCGGTCCCGCTCGACAGCGCCGCGGCCGCGGGCATGGCGGTGAAGGCCGCGAATTCCTCCTCGAACGCGTCGACGTGAGGACCGAGGGGCGCGATCCAGTTCGAGTCGAACGCGTCGAGCAGAAGCGCCCGTTCCTCCGCACCGACATCCGGAGGCGACATGAAGAGGCGGGGCACCGCCGCACGGTACCAAGTCCGGCTGCCCGTCTCCGCCGGATGGCAGCCACTACGTTTGCCGGTCGCCCCGGCCACGCGAGCAGCACGGCTCGCACCGCCCTCCGGAGGATCTCTTGCCCGACCGACCGCGGGACGACGAAGTGGGTGAGCCGTCGTCGTACTCGTTGCCGAGCGCATACGGCCCCACGCTGCCGCCGCGCCGGTACGACGACCTCGACCACGACGACGAGACCCCGGCGGTCACGATCCACGAACGCGCCACGGAGATCGGCGCTGATCCGCTCCCGACCGCAGCGGCGGCGCCCGAGCTGGAACCAGTCGCGGCCGAGCCGGCGCGGCCGCTGTCCCGGCGGGAGATCCGCGAGCAGCGTGAACTGGAGGAAGCCGCGGCGAAACGTGGCAAGAGCCCCAAGAAGCAGCGGTCCTCGCGATCGAAGTGGATCCGCCGCGGCATCGCCATCGCGGTCGTGCTGCTGCTGATCCCGGTGGGCATCGACTACGTCGACTACCTCAACAGGCCCGGGAGCGACACCATCTCGGTGCGCACCGTCGAGTGGATCCGCGACAACGGCGGCAACGGGATCGTGAACACCATCGAGCGCTGGTGGTACATCAACAACCCGCCGCCGACCGGAGGCAAGCCGGACGCGATCACCACGCAGAAGACCGTCGTCGACAACGCCGACCAGTCGAACCCCACGGCGACCACGCTTCCCGCGATCCAACACCTCCCACCGCCGACCGCGCGGGTCGCGACGCCCGCGACCGACGTGCAGGAGAACGAAGGCGTGTGGCAGCCGACCGGGCGGCTCGTGAGCGGGCTCCCGGCCGTCTACACGACGTACGTGCGTCCCGACGCGGTGCACACCTCGTACTACACGGGTCTCATGTGGCTCGACACCAAGTTGCTGCGGGCCAACTACGTCGTGGGGCTCGAGCAGCCGGGCGGCGGCCCCAACCCCTGGGGTTCGCAGATCCCGCCCGACCAGCGCGACGTCGCCATCGCTGCGTTCAACTCCGGCTTCAAGATGGACTCCGCCAACGGCGGGGCCTACCTCGACGGCCAGGAGATCGTGCCCCTGCGTGGTGGATCGGCGTCGTTCATCATCAACCAGGACGGCTCGGCCAATGTCGGGATGTGGGGGCGTGACTTCAACATGTCGCCCGACATCAAGGCGGTGCGCCAGAACCTCGTGCTCCTCGTCGACAACGGGCAGCTGAATCCCGAGTTGCGCGAGGACGACACCACGGCGTTCGGCGCGACGCTCGGCAACAACGTGTACGTGTGGCGTTCCGGCGTCGGCGTGACCGCCGACGGTGCGATCCTCTACGCCGGTGGCCCGGCGATGTCGGTGCTCGCCCTGGCGCGCACGCTGCAGGCGGCGGGGGCGGTGCGGGCGATGGAGATGGACATCAACACCGACTGGGTGAGCGCGTTCACCTACGTGCCCAACACGACGGTGCCCGGCAACCCCATCGAAGGCGTGAAGCTGCTCGACGGCATGACCCACGACGGCAGCCAGTACCTGCAGCCCAACTCCCGCGACTTCTTCGCCTTCACCGCCGACGGCAAGCCCGTCGTCCCCACCACGACCACAACCACCAAGCCCAAGAAGTAACCGTCTCCCGGTTTGGGCGCCCCTACCGCGTCAGAGTGACGGCGCAGGGGCGCCGAAACGGGACTAGCGGGGGTCGAGGTCGAGGCTGCAGGAGTTCATGCAGTAGCGCTGGCCGGTGGGGCCGGGACCGTCGGGGAAGACGTGGCCGAGGTGACCACCGCACTTGCGGCAGACGACCTCCTCGCGCACCATCCCGTGGCTGACGTCGCGCTTGATCTCGACCGCGTCGGCGACCAAGGGCTCGGTGAAGCTCGGCCAGCCGGTGCCGGAGTCGAACTTGGTCGACGCGTCGAACAGCTCGGCGCCACATCCGGCGCAGCGGTACACGCCGTCGTCGTGACAGTCCCAGTACTTGCCGGTGAAGGCACGCTCGGTGCCGGCCTGTCGCAGCACCTGGTACTGCTCGGGGCTGAGCTCCTCGCGCCACTCCTCGTCCGTCTTCACAACCTGGTCAGCCATCACGAACTCCCTCGGGGGTCGTACACCAGACATTCGATCTCCACCGACGCACCGGCGGGCAACGCCGCGACGCCGATGGTGGTGCGCGCCGGGCGGTGGTCCCCGATCGCGCCCTCGTACAACGCATTGACGGTCGCGAAGTTCCCGAGATCGGTGAGGAAGATCCCGGTGCGCGCGACATCGGCCCAGGTCACGCCGACGTCCGTGAGCACCGCCTCGATGTTGGCCAGCACCTGGCGCGTCTCCGCTTCGACTCCGCCTTCGACGAGCCCGCCGTCCGGTCCGAGGCCCACCTGTCCGGCCAGCACGACGAAGTCGCCCGCCCGCACCGCGGGAGAGTACGGGCCGGCGATCGGCGGTGCTCCCGGAGTTGCGATCGGTTCGACCCCCATCAGCACTCGTCCGGGTCGACGACCGGGTTGTGCCAGTGGTCGGGGTCCGAGACGAGCCGGTCCTGCTCGGGTGGACCCCAGGAGTGCACCGGGTAGGGGATCGCGGGCCCGTGGTCGGTGAGCACGTTGTCGACCACCCGCCACGACGACTCCACGCCGTCCTCACGCGCGAAGAGCAGCGTCTCGCCGTCGAGCGCGTCGCCCAGCAGCCGCTCGTAGGCCGTCGCCTCACCCGGGTGGTCGTTGCAGAGGTACAGCTCGACGCTGTCGCCCATGAAGCCGTCGCCCGCGCCCTTCACCCGCACGCCGGCGGCGATCGACACACGCGGGTTGAGCTGGAAGCGGAAGTAGTTGGCGTCGTGCGCGCGGTGCTCGTACTCCGAGAACACGTTCGTGGGCGGACGGTGCAACTCGACCCGGACCTCGGTGCACGTGACCGGCAGGTTCTTCCCGGCACGCACGTAGAACGGCACGCCTTCCCAGCGCCACGAGTCGATGAACAGCCGCACCGCGGCGAACGTCTCGACGTCGGAGTCCGGCGCGACCCCCGCTTCGTCGCGGTAGCCCTCGAACTGGCCGCGCACGAGGTCGTCTGGCTTCAGCGTCTCCATCGCCGCGAACACACGCTCCTTGCCGTCGCGCAGCTCCTCCACGCCGGGACCGACCGGCGGCTCCATCGCGAGCAGCCCGACGGTCTGGAACAGGTGGTTCTCGATCACGTCGCGGAGTGCGCCGACCTCTTCGTAGAACTTGCCCCGCCCCTGCACCCCGAAGTCCTCGGCCATGGTGATCTGCACCTGCCGCACGTAGTTGCGGTTCCAGATCGGCTCGAGGAACGAGTTGGCGAAGCGGAAGTAGAGGATGTTCTGGATCGCCTCCTTGCCGAGGTAGTGGTCGATGCGGAAGATGTCACGCTCGGCGAACACCGAGTGCAGCACCTGGTTCAGATGCTGCGCCGACGCCAGGTCGCGCCCGAACGGCTTCTCGAGGATCACGCGGGCGTTCTTCGCCGCGCCCGACGAGCCGAGTCCCTCCACCACCTTCTCGAACATGCTCGGCGGGATGGCCAGGTAGTGCGCGGGCCGTGAGCAGTCACGCAGATTCTGCTCGAGCTCGGTGAACGTCGACGCGTCGTTGTAGTTGCCGTCGACGTAGCGCATCAATCCGGTGAGCTGCTCGAACGCGCCTTCGTCGTCGACGCCGCCGCCGTACTCGGTGATGCTGTCGCGGGCGCGGCTGCGCAGATCGTCGACCGTCCACTGCGACGACGCCACGCCGATGACGGGCACGTTCAGATCGCCCTTCTTCACCATCGCGTAGAGCGCAGGGAAGATCTTCTTGCGCGCGAGGTCACCCGACATGCCGAAGAACACGAGGGCGTCGGAGGGATCGCGTGCGGCCACTACTTGGACTTCCCGATCGGCTGGTCGAGCTTTTCGTCGTGGCCGCCGAACTCCTTGCGCATCGCGGAGAGGAGCCGGTCCGCGAAGTCGGCACCGTCACGCGACGTGAAGCGCGCGTACAACGCGGAGCTCAGGACGTCGGCGGGCACACCCTCGTCGATGGCGGCGTGGATGGTCCAACGTCCTTCGCCGCTGTCGGACACCCGGCCCTCGAAGTCGGAGAGGTCGTGGTTCTGCGCCAACGAGTGCGCGGTGAGGTCGAGCAGCCAGCTGGCGACGACGCTGCCACGCCGCCACACCTCGGCCACCGCGGGGATGTCGAGGTCGTACTGGTAGTACCGCGCGTCGCGCAGCGGCGCGGTCTCGGCATCGGCCTGGCGCTCGGCGTTCCCGACGTTGGCGTTGTGCAGGATGTTCAGTCCCTCGGCGTAGCTCGCCATGATCCCGTACTCGATGCCGTTGTGGACCATCTTCACGAAGTGCCCGGCGCCATTGGGTCCGCAGTGCAGGTAGCCGTGCTCGGAGGTCGACGGGTCACCGGTGAGCCCGGGCGTGCGGGGAGCAGCGTCGACGCCGGGTGCGATGGTGCGGAAGATGGGATCGAGGTGGGTGACCACTTCGTCCTCGCCGCCGATCATCAGGCAGAAGCCGCGTTCGAGGCCGAACACGCCGCCGCTCGTGCCGACGTCGACATAGTGGATTCCCTTGGGCTGCAGCCGCGCCGCCCGGTCGATGTCGTCGCGGTAGTACGAGTTGCCGCCGTCGATGATGATGTCGCCCGGCTCGAGGTGCTCCACCAGCTTCTCGATGGTCTCGTCGACGAACGCCGCGGGCACCATGATCCACGCCACCCGCGGCTGCTCGAGCTTCGCCACGAATTCCTCGACCGAGTACGCGCCGGAGGCACCTGCCGCGGCCGACGCGTCGACAGCGTCCTTGCTGACGTCGTACGCGACGCACGTGTGCCCGTCACGCATCAATCGCAGCACCAGATTCGCGCCCATGCGGCCGAGTCCGATCATCCCGAGTTGCATCGTGCTCCCTTTCGCTGCCCACGTTGGACTGGACCCAGCTTGCCAGGCGCCGGCCCGCCGGCCATCGCCCGCAACCCGTCGACCTGGTTGAACGGAAGCGACGCAGCACCGAGTCGTCGACCGGCTCGTGGGCACCCCACCCCGTCGCGAACTGCTCGGGCATCGTCCTACCTCCGGAGCCGGCGATACCTGCGGATCAGCGCGTTGGTGCTGCTGTCGTGCTGGAGATCGGGTTCCCGGCCCGGTTCGAGCTCGGGGATGATCGCCTGCGCCAGCTGCTTGCCGAGCTCGACGCCCCACTGGTCGAAGGAGTTGATGTTCCAGATCGTGCCCTGGGTGAACACCTTGTGCTCGTAGATCGCCACGAGTTGCCCCAACGTGAACGGCGTGAGGCGCTCGGCGAGGATCGTGTTGGTGGGGTGGTTGCCGGCGAAGGAGCGGTACGGCTCACCCTCGGGCGCGGCACGACCGAACGCGAGCGCCTCGGTCTGCGCCAGCAGGTTGGCGGTGAGCAGGTCCTGGTGCGTGCCGACCTCGTGGTTGGCGTGCACGAACCCGATGAAGTCGGCAGGGATGAGCTTCGTGCCCTGGTGGATGAGCTGGTAGAACGCGTGCTGGCCGTTGGTGCCGGGCTGGCCCCACACGATCGGCCCGGTCTGCATGGTGACCGGGTTGCCGTCGAGATCGACCGACTTGCCGTCGCTCTCCATGTCGAGCTGCTGCAGGTACGCGGGGAAGCGCGCCAGGTACTGGCTGTACGGGAGGATCGCCTGCGTCTCCGCGCCGAAGAAGTCGTCGTACCAGACGCCGATGAGCCCGAGCAGCACGGGCAGGTTGCGTTCGAAGGGCGCGGTGCGGAAGTGCTCGTCGATGCTGCGGAACCCGGCCAGCATCTCGGCGAACTGCTCGTGACCGATCGCCACCATCAGCGAGAGGCCGATGGCGGAGTCGAACGAGTAGCGGCCACCGACCCAGTCCCAGAACCCGAACATGTTGGCGGTGTCGATCCCGAACTTCGCCACCTCGGTGGCGTTGGTCGACACCGCCACGAAGTGCTTCGCGACCGCCGACTCGTCACCGCCGAGTCCGGCCAGGCTCCACTCACGCGCGCTGCGCGCGTTGGTGAGCGTCTCCAACGTGGTGAAGGTCTTGGACGAGATGACGAAGAGCGTCTCGGCGGGGTCGAGGTCGTGGGTCGACTCCCAGAAGTCGGTACCGTCGACGTTGCTCACGAACCGGAACGTCATGTCGCGCTGCGAGAAGTCGCGCAGCGTGTCGTAGGCCATGTGCGGCCCGAGGTCGGAACCACCGATGCCGATGTTGACGACGTTGCGAACGCGCTTGCCGGTGTGTCCGACCCATCGACCGCTGCGCACCCGCTCGGAGAAATCGGCCATCTTGCGCAGCACCGCGTGCACCTCGGGGACGACGTTCTCGCCGTCGACCTCGATCACCGCGCCTTCGGGTGCCCGCAGCGCCACGTGGAGCACGGCGCGGTTCTCGGTGACGTTGATCTTGTCGCCGCGGAACATGGCGTCGATGCGGCCGCGCAGCCGGGCGCGCTCGGCCAGCTCGACGAGCAGTCGGAGCGTCTCGCTCGTGATGCGCTGCTTGGAGTAGTCGAGGTACAGGCCGTCGACCTCGACGGTCAGCGACTCACCCCGCTGCGGATCGTCGGCGAACAGGTCGCGCAGGTGGACGTCGCGCATCGTCTCGAAGTGGGCGTCGAGCGCGCGCCACTCCGGGGTTTCCGTGATCGGGGCCATGGCCGCGGACTCTACGAGCATCTCGAAGTCGGCTGTCACATGCGCACGCCGACTTCGAGATGTTCGGGAGGGGGTCAGAGTCCGTAGGCCTCGAGCAGTCGGAGCCACACCTCGCTGACGGTCGGGAACGACGGCACCGCGTGCCAGAGCGTCTCGATCGGCACCTCGCCGACGACCGCGATCGTGGCCGCGTGCAGCATCTCGCCCACACCGGGTCCGGTGAACGTGGCGCCGACGACCACCCGCCGCGCGTCGTCGATCACCAGCTGACTCGTGCCGGTGATGTCCTTGCCGCGCACCGCCGCGCCCGCGACCTCCCCGGTGCCGTGGCGGACGACCTTGGCGTCGATGCCCTGCCCGCGCGCCTTCTCCTCCGTGAGGCCGACCATCGCCAGCTGCGGGTCGGTGAACACGACCGACGGCACCGCGCGGTGGTCGGCCCACGCGGTGGCGCTCGAGCCGTGGAGGATGGCATCGGCGGCGATGCGCGCCTGGTACTTGCCCATGTGGGTGAGCAGCGTGCGCCCGTTGCAGTCGCCGATCGCGTACAGCCACGAGCCGTCGACGCCGGCGGCGCGCAACTGGTCGTCGACCTCGACGGGCTCGCCCGGTTCGAGCCCGACGGCGTCGAGTCCCACGTCATCGGTGTTGGGTCGGCGTCCGGTGGCAACGAGCAACTGGTCGCCGGTGAACGTGCGGCCGTCGTCGAGGGTGAGGGTCACCGGGCCCTCCGACCCGTCGCGGGACGCGCGCGCGCGGCCGACGCGTCGAGCACCACGGTGATGCCCTCCGCTTCGAACGCCTCGCGCAACTCGTCGCTCACGAAGGGCTCGAACTGCGTCACCAGACGCGGGGCCGCATCCACGATCGTCACCTCGCGCGCACCCAGCCGCTTCCACGCCTGCGCCATCTCGACCCCGACGACACCGCCTCCGAGCACCAGCAACCGCTCGGGCACCGCCTCCGCGCTCGTGGCCGCGCGGCTGTCCCACGGCTGCACGTCGCGCAGACCGTCGATCGGTGGCACCACCGCCGACGACCCGGTGGCGAGCACCACGGCCTTCGTCGCCTCGAGCGCGCGCACCGAGCCGTCGGCGAGGGCGACATCGACGCGTCGCTCCCCCACCAGGCGGCCGCGACCGCGCACCAGCACACCGCCTGCGCCTTCCAGCCACTGCACCTGCCCGTCGTCGTCCCAGTGCCCGGCGATGTCGTCGCGCCACGCCAGGACGGCGGCGACGTCGAGCTCGCCGGTCACGGCCGCGGCCGCACCCGGGACCCGTCGAGCCTCCGCGAGCACCTCGCCCGGACGCAACAGCGTCTTGCTCGGCATGCACGCCCAGTACGAGCACTCGCCTCCGACCAGTTCCGCCTCGACCACCGCGATCGAGGCCCCGCAGTCGTGACAGCGGCCAGCGATGTTCTCTCCGGCTGATCCGCCGCCGATCACGATCACGTCGAATTGCTCCATGAAGGTCATCTACCCCCGTGGTACGGCAGCTACCCGGGGAGCGACGAGAATGACGGCATGACGACGGTTCTCGGCATCGACATCGGCGGCACGGGCATCAAGGGCGCGCCCGTCGACACCCGCAACGGTCAGCTCCTGGCCGACCGCCACCGGATCCTCACTCCTCACCCGGCCACGCCCGACGCGGTCACCGGAGTGGTGGCCGAGCTGGCGAAGTTCTTCGACTGGACCGGTCCGACCGGTGCCACCTTCCCCGCGGTGGTGAAGGACGGCGTCGCCCGCACCGCGGCGAACGTCGACCCGGGATGGATCGGCACCGACGCGGCGTCGAAGTTCTCGGACGCGATCGGTGGTGACGTCACCGTCGTGAACGACGCCGACGCTGCCGGCGTGGCCGAGATGACGTTCGGCGTCGGCAAGGATCACCGTGGGCTCGTGATCATGGTCACGCTGGGCACCGGGATCGGCAGCGCGCTGTTCATCGACGGCGAGCTCGTGCCCAACACCGAGCTCGGTCACCTGAAGATGGGCAAGTACGACGCCGAGCACCGCGCCGCCGAGAGCGTGCGCGAGGAGCACGACCTCTCGTGGAAGGAGTGGTCGGAGCGGGTCGAGGAGTACCTGGTGATGGTCGAAGAGCTGTTCTCGCCCGACCTGTTCATCATCGGGGGCGGCATCAGCAAGAAGTCGGACAAGTTCGTGCCCCGGCTCAAGGCGGTGCAGACCGAGATCGTCGCGGCGCAGCTGCTCAACGAAGCCGGCATCGTCGGCGCCGCCCTCGCCCACGCGCAGCGCGCCGGCGTCCCGCACACCGACTGACACCACCTCCCGACTGCCTTCGGCGCCGTCGCTCCGTGCATGTCACGGAATTGCGGCGCCGAAGCGTGGGGGTCGCTCAGGTGGGCGGCTGGTCGATGGGGGTGCGGCCGGCGAAGCCGGCGTCGGGCCAGTGCCAGAAGTCGATGGCATGCTCGCCGTCGAGCCAGCAGAGCAGGTAGGTCTCGCCGGACGGCGCGAGCGCGGGGAAGTCGATGAGGCCGCGTTCGGCGTCGCGCACGATGATCGCCGGCGGCGGCGAGCCCCTCGACGATCGACGCGATCTCGGTGTCGAGCCGGGCGCCCTGCCCGTTGGCCGTCGGCCGCGCGCGCACCAGCTGACGCAGCCGCTGCACCTGCTCGCGCACCTCGGGCAGCGCGGCGGTGGCTTCGTCGAGGGTCCAATGACGCACGAATCCACGATAGGGGTGCACAGGGGTCGCCACTACGCTCTCGCCCGATGACTCGGGTCGGGTTCCTGGGGCCCCACGGCACGTTCGCGGAAGAGGCGGTGCTCACGCAGCCCGACCTCGCCGCGGGTGAAGCGGTGCCGTTCCGCGACGTCCCCCATGTCATCACCGCGGTCGAACGCGGCGAGGTCGACGTCGGGCTGGTGCCCATCGAGAACTCCATCGAGGGCTCGATCACCGTCACCCTCGACACGCTGGCGTTCGACACCGACCTCCTCGTGCAGCGCGAGGTCGACCTCCCGGTGTCGCTGCACCTCTGCGCGCCGAAGGGCACGAAGATGCGCGACATCACCACCGTCGTCTCGCACCCCAACCCGCTCGGCCAGACCCGCATGTGGATGGCGAAGCACCTCCCCGACGCGATCGCGGTGGCGGCCAACTCCACCGCCGAGGCGGCGCAGCAGGTGGCGAAGTCGCGCCGGCGAGGGCCCGGGAACACGATGGCGTCGATCGGCACCCGCGCCGGCGCGGCCAACGCCGGGCTCGAGATCCTGGCCAGCGAGATCGAGGACCACCCCGAGAACCAGACCCGCTTCGTGCTGGTGGGCTACGGCGTGCCCGCACCGACCGGTCACGACAAGACGTCGGTGGTGTGCTTCCAACGCCAGGACCGTCCGGGTTCGCTGCTCGCGATCCTGCAGGAGTTCGCGGCGCGCGCCATCAACATCACCAAGCTCGAGTCACGTCCGACCAAGCGCGACCTCGGCGACTACTGCTTCTTCATCGACTTCGAGGGTCACCTCGACGACGACGTCGTCGCCGACTGCCTGCGCAACCTCGCGGCCAAGCAGGCAAAGGTGAAGTTCCTCGGCTCCTTCCCGGTGTCGGGTGCCGACGGCCACGCGCGCCGCAAGGCCGTGACCAAGGCCGAGCGCGACGCCAACGCATGGCTCGACAAGCTGCGCGACCAGATCCGGCGCGAGCAGTGAGCGAGCGGTGATCGATCTCAAGCGGCTCCGCGAGGAGCCCGAGTACCGCGCCGGCATCGAGCGCAAGCGAGTGCCAGACGGACTGCTCGACGACGTGCTCGCGGCCGACGCCACCAGACGCGACCAACAGCGAGTCGTCGAAGAGCTGCGCACGAAGCAGAACGCCGCGTCGAAGGAGATCGGACGCGCCGCGCCCGAGGATCGCCCGGACAAGATCGCGGCCGCCGGTGCGCTGAAGGAGGAGTTGCAGGCGCTCGAGGAAGCGCTCACCCGCGTCGACGCCGAGGTGCGCACGCTCGCGCTGCAGGTGCCCAACCCGGCCGACGCGTCGGTGCCCGACGGCGGCGAGCACGACGGCGAGATCCTGCGCGTCGTCGGCGACACGCCCCCGCCGCCCCCGCTCGACCACGCCGCGTTCAGCGAGGCGATGGGGTGGGTCGAGAGCGAGCAGGCCGTGCAGATGAGCGGCTCGCGCTTCGCCTACCTCATGCGCGAGGCGGTGCTCCTCGAGCTCGCGCTCGTGCAGTGGGTCACCAACACGCTCGTGGGCGAGGGATTCACGCCTGTGGTCCCGCCGGTGCTCGTCCGCGAAGAAGCCATGGTGCAGGCGGGCTTCTTCCCCACCGACGACCGCCAGGTGTACGCGGTGGAGGAAGACGAGCTCTTCCTCGTGGGCACCAGTGAAGTCCCCCTCTCCGCCATCCACCGAGACGAGATCCTCGCCGGCGACACCCTTCCGCGGCGCTACCTCGGCATCTCGTCGTGCTTCCGGCGCGAAGCCGGCACCTACGGCAAGGACACGCGCGGCATCTTCCGCGTGCACCAGTTCGACAAGGTGGAGATGTTCTCCTACGCCGATCCCGCGACGTCGTGGGACGAGCACGAAGCGTTGCTCGCGATCGAAGAGTCCCTCGTGGGCGGGCTCGGCCTGCCGTACCGGGTCGTGAACATCGCCGCCGGCGACCTCGGCAACGCGGCCGCGAAGAAGTACGACGTCGAGGTGTGGCTGCCTTCGGAGGGCGCGTACCGCGAGCTCACGTCGTGCTCGAACTACCTCGACTTCTCGGCCCGCCGCCTCAACACGCGTGTCAGGGGAGAGCGCGGCAACCAACTCGTGCACACGCTCAACGGCACCGCGTGCGCGGTCGGACGCACGCTCGTCTTCCTGTTCGAGCACTACCAGGACGCCGACGGCGGCTTCACCGTTCCCGAGGTGCTGCGTCCGTACGCCGGCTTCGACCGCATCGCCGCTCGCTGACGGCGCTGCCGGCGACGGTTCACGTCTCGTCGGAGGACGGCAGAATCATCGATCGGGTCGCGTGGGCCTGGGCGGCGTCGGTGCCGAGCAGCTGGAGGAGCCGGGCTTCGATCGCGTCGGGCGTGTCGCCGAGCGCAGCAGCGAGCTCCACGAGATCGTCGTGGCGCAAGGTGGGCGGGGCGATGGCACGACCCGAGCGGAGCTCGACCACCATCGACAGGTACTCGCGGAGGAGCGCGTCGAATGCGTCACTGCCGACGATCACGCGTGGACCGCTCGACGATCCGTCGTGGTCGAGCACGCGCAGGCTGTAGCCCGGGGGCACGAGTGCGAACACCGAGACCTGACACGCCTGGGCGAGCACACCGATCTCCTGCTCGCTCGGTACGTCGGCCCCTCGTTCCAGATCGGCGACGCGGCGCTGGGCGACGCCGCTCTTCTTCGCCAACTGGCGTGGCGACAAGCCGGCTTCGACTCGTGCGGCCTCGAGCAGGGGACCGAAATCGGTCGTGGTCGCAGCTCCAGGAGGAGTGGTCATATCGACACATCGGCTGGTTCCGGGTCGCGATCAACCGCAAATTCCACAGAGAGGGTGTCAATCACCCCCAACTCGCCGCCGAATGAACTGTCAGCAGCAGCAGCAGCAGCGGCGCCCGGCCGATGCTCACGCTGGGAGGCGCCGAGATGGGCAAGAAGAAGCAGAAGTCGAAGGAGCGGCGGCAGGAGCTCCGCGCGCTCCAGCGAGCGCTGCACCACGACTTGAACGAGGGTGCGATCCATCTCGATGCCCTGGTCTCCGAAGCGCACGAGCGGCTGCGGTGCCAGCTGGCCGAGGTCGAGGCCATCCGTGCCCGCGCGCACGCCGACGCCGAGCGCACCGACGCCCGACTCCTCGAGGTGGCCGCACGGTCCGAGACGACGCTGCGAGGCATCGCGGACGAAGCCGAAGCGCGCCTGCGCACGATGGTCGAGCACGTCGAGGCGCAGCGCGACGCGGTCGACCACGCGCGCGATGAGGCGACGACGAGCGCCGGCGACCTCGCAGCGCAGATCCGGACGCAGGACGCACGTCTCGACCGGGCGGTGGAGGCCGTCGTGCGCGAGCTCGCCGAGGCGACGGAACGAGCGAGCGCTCGGCTCGACGCCGCGGCCGACGAACGCCTCGCTGATCTCGACATCGCGCACGCGGACGCGCTGGGCCGGCTCGAGTTGCGCGCCGCCGAGCTCGATGACGCGCCGCCGAGCTGCCGCGCGTTCGGTAGAACTCGAGCCGACGCCAGCATCGGCCCAGCCGGCACTCGACGACGAGGTGCAAGCGTCGGTATATGCACCGGAGCCCGACCCGGCACCGCTGCTCGACGTGGAGTTGCTGCTCGACGAGGGCCCGGACCGGCGCGTCACCGACGACCTCGCTCCCGACGAGTTCGGAGTCGCGGCCGCGGTCGAGCTCGACACCGAGACCGGCGGTGCTCCAACCGACGAGCTGCGATGGACCGCGCCGCCGACCGCCGACCCCGACCGCGACCCTGGCCCGGAGTTGGATCCCGAACCGCCCCCCACCCGCTTCGAACCCGAGCAGGTCGCGTTCGCTCCCGGCGGTGACCCGTCCGTCGCTCACGCCACGGGCCCGAACGGGACCGGCACGCTCGCGCCACCGACGCCCTCGGCCTCGTCGGCCGCGACGGTTGCGACGTTGCGGTCGAGCCCCGCCGTCACCTTCGAGACCTCCCGAACGCACCTCGTCGCCTCGTTGCCCGAATTGCGCCGGGTCGCCGCCGACGGATGGGTGCAGGTGGAGATCGTCCACCGCGCGTCGCAAGGTCAGGCGGTCGCGTCCCTCCGGCTCACGGTGTCCGACCTGTTCGGCGGTTGCGAGTACCACGACGTGCCCGGACGCGTCTCGTCCGGTATTCGCCGGGCGATCCTGGTCGACGCCGCGGAGCTCTTGCAGGCGGTCCAGGTCGACCCGTCCCCCGACAACTCGCTCTCGCTCGTCCTCGACGGCGACGTCACCGTCGGACGCGTGCTGGTCCTCGGCCGCGACGTCCCGGCACCCGATCGAGCGGGTGAGCGACGCAAGATCGAGCGCATCGACCTCCCCGAGGGCGGTCGCGACGGGGCACAACTCGACACGCTCGCCGGCCGTTTCATCGTGCCGTCGCGCGTCGCTTCCTCGCTTCGATCACGGCGCGCTCGGGACATCGACCTGATCATGATCGGCGACCAGGCGTTCCTCGCCGCCCGAGTTCCCGGACCGACGTCGGACGTCACCGCGACCATCGAGACACCGCTGCGCGCGGACGCGGCCGAGCTGCCGGAGACGGTCTCCGACCGGCGCGACCGCAGCGACAGCGCGGTCGACCAGTTGATCCGAGCGCTGTCGGTGGGCTCGTCGCCCGAGGAGCTGGTCGCCATCACCACCCACGGGGTGGGCTACGCGCGCCGCCGCGCCGCCGCGCACCCCGATCTTCCTGCGGACGTCATCATCGCGATGCTGCACGACGGCACCGAGGCCATGCGCAGCGCGGCAGCCGCCAACCCGAACATCCCCCCTTCGGCGATCGAACGGGCGGTGACCGACCACGCGGCGTCGGTCCGAGCGGCGGTGGCCGTGAATCCGCGAGTCCCTCCTGCCCTGCTGTTCCGGCTGCTGCGCGACGACTCCGCACAGGTTCGTCTGTCCGTGGCCCGTAACCAGGCGCTCCCACCGGGGATGCTCGCGCTGTTGGCGGACGATGCCGACGCAACGGTGCGTGCCGCGGTGCCGGCGCACGAGTCGTGTCCGGTCGAGGTGCTCGGGCAACTCGCCGGCGACCAGTTCGCCGGTGTGTGCGCGAGCGTGGCCGAGAACCCGAACTGCCCGGCCGAGACGCTCGAGCAGTTGTTGAGCATCGTTCCCGAGGTCGTGCTGTCGAACCCGCGATCGCCCGAGCACCTGCTCGTCGCCGGAAGCCAGGTCGCGTCCCCCCTGCTCAGGGCGGCCGTCGCCGCCAACCCCGCGACCCCGGCCCGCGAGTTGCAGTCGCTCGCCCGCGATGCCGACCGTGTCGTGGTGCGCGCGGTCGCCGAGAACCCCAACGCGCCTGCGAACGTGCGCCGCCGGGCGCGACGCCGGAGCGAGCGAGCCGGCACGTCGAAGCCACACCGAGGCCACGAGGCCAACTGACCGCCTGACGACCCCCCGCCCGCCTCCTAACCTGACCGGCGGAGGGGTGCCAGAGCGGCCGAATGGGACGGTCTTGAAAACCGTTGAGGCGCGAGTCTCCGAGGGTTCGAATCCCTCTCCCTCCGCCATGTTCGGGCGTCGTCGATGCCACCACCGCATCACGCCTGACCGCGGCGCGGCATCGCCGGCGCGCGCCAACATGGGCGTGGCCGTCGAACAGAGGCTCGCGACCCGAGCGGTTTCCGGCGCCGCCCGCCGAGGATCAGAGCGCGAGGATCTTGGCCTTCTGGGCCGCGAACTCCTCGTCGGAGAGGATGCCCTTCTCCTTGAGCTCGCCGAGCTTCTCGAGCTGGGCGATCGTGTCCGACTCGGACGAGGCTGCAGGGGCGGGAGCAGGACCCGGTGCCTGCACGTACTGCGCCTGCTGTGCGTACTGCTGGTCGTCCTGCTCCGCCCACCGGTTGGCCTGGCGACGCGACACGCGATTCGATACCGCGGTCGCGGTCCCGGCGACGACCGCGACGCGGGCGACGCCTCTCAGAAGTCCGGGCATGTCGTTCCTCCTCGATCGGTGGCCATCTCGATCAGTGGTCGGTCGCGTCGAGCGACGCGACCAGGGCGTCCTGCGGGATGTAGCCGGCTGCGACGAGCTGCGCGTCACCGCGTCGCAGCGCGTGGACGAACTCGGTCGCCCAGCGGTTCTCGAACACGAGGATGCCGGCCGACGAACCCGGCATGATCGCCGGCGCGGCGTCGGCGAGGTCGCTCGCGTCGAGGAGTCCGGACGACACACCGTCGAACACTGCGAGGTCGAGCTCGCCGTCACCGTCGAGGTCGCTCAGATCGATCGCCCGCACGGTGCCGTCGTCGTCCTTGGTCACGAACGCGAGGTCGAGGATGCGGATCAGTCCCCGGTCGACGAGGTCGACGAGGATCGGGAAGCCCTCGCCCGTCACCTTGTTCCCGGGGAACTCGACGATGAGGTAGCTGACGGGTCCCATCGGCGCGGCGTCTGCCATGGTGCACCCCTTTTCGTGGTGGGGAGACGGAAGGAGGCGCCCGCCGAACCGACGGGCGCCTCGCAACCTATCTGTACCGAGCGTCGAGTTCTTCCCCCGAAGTGGATGAACCCCGATGCCTTCGGATCAGGCGTAGACCTCCTCACGGTCGCCGTACGCCACCAGCGCGTGCAGCACGAGCATGTCGATGACGATGATCACCACCGCGCCCTGCCACTGCGGCGAGAAGATCCAGAAGAACGCCAGGATCGCCTGCACGGTGGCGGCGATGATGCCGACCATGACCGCCCACCGCTGCCGCATGAACACGAACAAGCCGGCCAGCAGGACGATGCCACCGACGATGACGTAGATCCAACCCCAGGTGTCGAGGTTGGTGTCGCTGAAGAGCAGCTGGTTCTTGAAGCTGGCGACCTGCGTGCTGGTCGCGTGCAAGGCCCAGAGTCCGTTGATGAACATGTTGGCCCCGCCGACGATCATCGCGATCCCCGCGAAGATGATCCAGCCGGTGCCTCTCGTCCCTCGTCGCGTCGGTTCTGCCATGAGCAACCCCCTCGTGTCTCACGTACCTGACAATGGTGACGACAGTCTTTCGCTCTCAGGCCACCGCGGCGCGGATAGGGCGAATCGCCCCGATCCGACATGCTCCCGGTGGTGCCGATCGCCCGGTGGGTTCCGCTCGGCCGTCACCACTTCCGTCCCACCCTCGACCGCGCTCCACGATCCGGGCGCTTGACGCGGGCGGTGAGCACACCGGCACCGACGACGGGCTCCGACGATCAGCTCGCCCCCGGGATGACCAGTCCCGACTCGTAGGCGATCATCACCAGCTGCGCACGGTCGCGCGCGGCGAGCTTCGTGAGCAACCGACTCACGTGGGTCTTCGCGGTGGCGTGCGAGATGAACATCGTCTCCGCGATCTCGGCATTCGACATGCCGCTCGCGACCGCGAGCAGGATCTCACGCTCGCGATCGGTCAGATCGGCGATCCCCGGGTTGACCGCGACGGTCGTGGACGCGGGAGTCGCGACGGCGAACTGCTCGATGAGTCGACGCGTGACCTTCGGCGCGAGCAACGCGTCGCCGTCGGCGACGACGCGGATCGCGGCGAGGAGGTCGACCGGCAGGGTGTCCTTCAGGAGGAAGCCGCTCGCGCCGGCGCGCAGCGCCTCGAACACGTACTCGTCGAGATCGAAGGTGGTGAGGATGAGCACCTTGGTCGCGGCAGTCGCGTGCGCGTCGGTGATCCGGCGGGTGGCTTCGAGGCCGTCCATCTCCGGCATGCGGATGTCCATCAACACGACGTCGGGCCGTTCGCGACCGACCAGTGCGACCGCCTCCGCGCCGTCGGCCGCCTCGCCCACCACCTCGATGTCGGACGCCGATCCCAGCAGCACCACGAAGCCGCTGCGCACGAGCGCCTGGTCGTCGGCGACCGCGACCCGGATCACGTCTGCTCCTCGTAGGGCAGGCGGACCGCGACACGGAACCCGCCGCCGGGCTTCGGTCCTGCGTCGAAGGTGCCGCCGTACACCGCCACGCGCTCACGCATGCCGAGCAGGCCGTGCCCGCTCCGCCCGTCGGTTCGACCGTTCACCCCACGACCGTCGTCGACGATCTCGAGGCCGAGGGCTCCGGGCTCGTAGCGCACGAAGACGGACGCCGACGCGGTCCCTGCGTGCTTCATCACGTTGGTCAGCGCCTCCTGCACGATGCGGTAGGCAGTGAGGTCGACGCCGCGGGGCAGCTCGACGCGCGGACCGTCGTACGACACGTCGACGGGGAGCCCGGCGCCGTCGAGCTCGCGCACGAGGCGGTCGAGGTCGGTGAGCCCGGGCGCGGGTGCGTAGGCCGGCGCGCCTCCCTCACCCGAGTCGGCTTCGCGCAGCACACCGAGCAGCCGGCGGATCTCGACAAGGGTGGAACGGCTGACTCCTGAGATCGCCTCCAGCGCGCGCTTCGCCTCTGCCGGGTTCTCGTCGATGACGTGTTCACCGACCGATGCCTGCACCGCGATCACCCCCATGGAGTGGGCGACGACGTCGTGCAGCTCGCGCGCGATGTGGAGGCGTTCGTCGGCGACTGCGCGCCGCGCTTCTTCGTCCTTCTCGCGCTCCAGCGCCTGTGCGCGCTCCTCGAGCGCGTCGATGCGCTCCTTGCGGTTCTTCAGGTTGATGCCGAACATGAACATCGCCGCGAACAACGCACAGTTGAGCGCGAACCCACCCGCGTCGAGACCGCTGGTGTCGGAGAGCGCCAGCACGAGCAACCCGCAGAAGATCCACGCCGCGCCGACCACGACCTTCGGGGTCGAGCACATCGCGGCCACCGTGACGACGGCGACCCACAGGAAGAACGGGGTCGCGCCTTCGTTGTGGCCGAGGAGGCTGTTCATCACGACCGCAGTCGTGCAGAACAGCAGCACGGCGAGCGGGTAGTGGCGTCGGAACACGAACGGAGCCGTCGCCGCCAGCACCAGCAGCACGCTGAAGGCATCCCGAGGTTCGTAGACGTCGCGCGCCACGTCGCCGCGTCCCGACGTGGTCGCCAACCCGATGACGACGAAGAGCACTGCCACGCCGCCGTCGACCACCCAGGGGTTCAAACCGTCGAACCAGGTCTTGGCGCGGTGCCAGATCGCCGTCACGACCTCACGGTACAGACCGCACGTCGTACCCGCATCGGCCGCTCGGTGGACAACGGCGTACATCTCCAGACGTACGCGGTCCGCTCCCGCCGAGCGCGGCAATCCGTCGCACGGCGGCCGCGTCGCGCCTCGCGGCCGACGATTCGCGCGGCGGCGTCCTTCACGCTGCGGAGGAGCCCGAACCACCGGGCCGGAACCACGAGGAGCAGGACATGACCGCAACCATCGCAACGATCCAGGACGGCCGGCGGGATCAGCACGTCAACCCGACCGCGGCCCGCGCCGAGCAGGCCGTGAAGGTCTACGGCAAGGGCGAAGCCGAGGTCCGGGCGCTCGACGGCGTGACCGTCGAGTTCGAGTCGGGCCGTTTCACGACCATCATGGGGCCGTCGGGCTCGGGGAAGTCGACGCTGATGCACAGCCTCGCCGGCCTCGACACGCTCACCAGCGGCAGCGTGTGGATCGGCGGCACCGAGCTCGGCACGCTCAACGACCGCAAGCTCACGCAGCTGCGACGCGACCACCTCGGTTTCGTGTTCCAGTCGTTCAACCTCATCCCGACCCTCACCGCGGCGGAGAACATCACGCTCCCGCTGCGGCTCGCCGGTCGCAAGCCCGACCGCGCGTGGGTCGACCAGGTGATCGAGACCGTCGGTCTGGGTCGGCGTCTCTCGCACCGCCCGTCGGAGCTCTCCGGTGGTCAGCAGCAGCGCGTCGCGGTGGCGCGGGCGCTGGCGAGCCGACCCGAGATCGTCTTCGCCGACGAGCCCACCGGCAACCTCGACTCCCGCGCGGGGGCCGAGATCCTCTCGTTCATGCGCCAGGCCGTGCGCGAGTTCGGCCAGACCATCGTGATGGTCACGCACGACCCCGTCGCCGCGTCGTACGCGGACCGGGCGATCTTCCTCGCCGACGGCCAGGTCGTCGGCGAGCTGCACGACCCGACATCCGATTCCGTGCTCGACGCCATGCGCACCCTGGGGGCCTGATCATCATGTTCCGCTTCACGACATCCCGAATGACACTGCAGACCATCCGAGCTCGCAAGACCCGCTTCGTCCTCACCGCGATCGCCGTCATCCTCGGCGTCGCCTTCATGACGGGCACGCTCGTGCTCACCGACACCATCAAGCACGCGTACGACGGCATCGCGGGCACGACGTTCGCGTCGACCGACATCGTCGTGCAGTCGCCCCGCACCGTCGATGCCGGCAACGGGCGCACCGAACGAGGGACAATTCCCACGTCGGTGCTCCCCGTCGTGCGCAACACCGAAGGCGTCGCCGCCGCCGACGTCGTGGTCGACGGCACCGCCCGGCTGGTCGGGCGCGACGGCAAGCTCGTCGACGACAACATGGAGCAGACCCCACCGATCGGCATGGCCTGGCCGTCGTCGGACGCGCTGAACCCGCTGCACCTCGTCGCGGGTCACGCGCCGAACGGCGACCACGAAGTGGTCATCGACCGCGCGTCGGCTCGTGACGGCGACTTCGCGCCCGGCGACACGGTGCGCATCGTCACCCCATCCGGATCGGCGCGGTACACCGTGGCCGGGGTCGCGACCTACGGATCCGCCGACGACGCCGGTGGCGCGGGCGTCGTGGCGTTCCCGCCCGCGACGGCTGCGTCGGTGCTGGGCGAGGCCGGCCGGATCGACAGCGTGCGCGCCGTCGGTGCCGCCGGGGTCACGCAAGCCGAGCTGCGCGCTCGCGTGCAGGACGCGCTGCAGGGCACCCCCGGTGTCGAGGTGATCACGGGCACGGCTGCGGTCGACGCAGCACGCACCCAGAGTCAGCAGGGCATGGCGTTCATGAGCACGTTCCTGATGGTGTTCGCGGTCGTCGCCCTGCTGGTGGGCGGGTTCGTGATCTTCAACGCCTTCTCGATCACCGTTGCGCAACGCACCAAGGAGACCGCGATGCTGCGGGCCATCGGCGCCAGCCGCCGCCAGGTGCTGCGCATGATCGTCGCCGAGTCGGTGGTGATGGGCGTGGTCGCATCCGCCATCGGTGCGGTGCTCGGCATCGGTCTGGCCAAGGGTCTGGCCGCGCTGTTCACCTCGTTCGGCGTGGAGCTGCCCGGCGGATCGACGGTGGTCGCGCCCGGGTCCGTCACCGTCGCCATGACCGTGGGCACGGTCGTGACCGTGTTGGCCGCCTACCTGCCCGCACGGCGCGCCTCGAAGGTGACCCCGATGGCCGCCATGCGCGACGTCGCGGTCGACTCGTCGAGGACCTCGCGTCGCCGTGCGGTGATCGGCGCCGCGCTCACGGCGCTCGGTGTGGCCCTCGCCGTGAGTGGAGCGAGCGGTGACGGCGCGATTGCGCCCGTCGGTCTCGGCGCCCTGGCCGCGTTCGCCGGTGTGGTCGTGCTCGGCCCGGTCATCGGTGCGTACTTCGTCAACATCGTCGGTGCCCCGGTCGCCGCGTTCCGCGGGATGACCGGCGTGCTCGCACGTGACAACGCGGCGCGCAACCCGAAGCGCACCGCGGCCACCGCGTCGGCCCTGATGATCGGCGTGGCGCTGGTGGTGCTCATCTCGGTGTTCGCGACGTCCGCTCGGTCGTCGATCGACGCCATCATCGACGGACACCTGAAGAGCGACTGGGTCGTGTCACCGCTCCAGCAGGACGGGATGAGCCCGACCGTCGCGCAGGCGGTCGACGCACTGCCCGAGACCGCGTCGGTCACGTCGTTCCGCATGGCTCCGGCCACGCTGGCCGGCGAGACGGTCCAGGTCACCGGCATCGATCCCGCCCACGTCGAGCAGCACTTCGACGTCGACGTGCAGTCCGGCGCGGTGAGCGCGCTGGGCGCGCACGAGATCGGCGTCCAGCAGCGGACGGCGAAGGAGCACGGTTGGAAGGTGGGCGACGACGTCACGTTCACGTTCGCGGAGACTGGTGCGCAGCACTTCACCGTCGGCGTGATCTACGGGCTGCGCGACCCGCTGGGCGACTACACGATGTCGCAGCAGGCGTTCGCGGCCAACGTCGCGCACCAGAACGACCAGGCGCTGTTCGTGATCGACACGCCGGGTGTGTCGCAGCACGCGGCGCGCACCGCGATCGAGGGCGCGCTGGCCGACACGCCGACGGCGCGGCTGCGCACGCCGGCCGAGTTCAAGGCTCAGATCGCGGGGGAGATCGACAAGATGTTGAACCTGATCTACGTGCTGCTGTTCATGGCGGTCGTGATCTCGCTCTTCGGCATCGCGAACACGTTGGCGCTGTCCGTGGTCGAGCGGCGCCGTGAGCTCGGTCTGTTGCGTGCTGTCGGCATGCAGCGCAGCCAGGTGCGCTCGGGCGTCCGCTGGGAAGCGGTCCTGATCGCCCTGCTCGGCGTCGCCATCGGCACTGCGCTGGGGGTCGGCATCGGTTGGGCGCTGGTCAAGACGTTGAGCGGCGAAGGCATCGACCGGGTGGCCGTGCCCGGCATGCGCCTCGTGGTGATCGCGGTGGTCGCCGCGGTGTCCGCGGTGGTGGCGGCGGCGCTCCCCGCTCGCCGGGCGGCTCGCCTCGACGTGCTGGACGCGATCTCGTCGTCGTAGCGAGCGCGTCCACCACGACACCGGTGCGGCGCCGGCTCCTCGGGGGCCGGCGTCGCATCGCGTGCTACGAAGGCGGGATGAAGGAGATCGAGCCGGAGAAGATCTGGGCCAACTCGGGTGACTCCCATCTCGTCGAGCCCGCCGACCTGTTCACGTCGGCGCTCCCGACCACGCTCGCGGAGCGCATGCCGCGAAGCGTCGTCGACGACGACCAGACGTGGGAGACCATCCACGTCGACGGCCAGACCTTCCGCCGCCGCTTCCCACGCGGTCGGATGATGGTGGATGCCGAAGGCCGCACGGTGAGCGATCGAGCGCCCGGTGCCAACGATCCCGCCCTGCGCCTCGTCGACCTCGACACAGAAGGGGTCTGGGCCGAGCTGGTGTATCCGTCGATCGGGATCTGGACCGCGTCGATCCACGATCCGGCCCTGCTGGCCGCAGGCTGCGCAGCCATCAACGACTGGGCGATCGAGTACCAGCGCCACTCGCCGCGCTACGTGTGCACGGCGACGATCCCCGTACTGAGCGCAGCGACCGCGGTGGCGGAGATCGAGCGCGCCGCCGACCTCGGGTTCGTCGCTGCGTACTTCCCGGTCGCGCCACCGACCGAGGAGGACTGGAACCACGGCACGTGGGAACCGGTGTGGGAGGCGCTCGCCGACCGCGGCCTGGTGTGCTGCTTCCACATCGGCACCGAGCCGCACGACGCCAGTCGCACCCACGGCGCGTACTTCCGCGGGCCGGGCGGCGCGCTCTCAACTACGTCGAGACCACGTACGGCGGGCAGCGTGCCGTCACCAAGTTGATCGCGGCGGGCGTGTTCGACCGCTACCCCGCGCTGCGGGTGATGGTGTCGGAGGGCGGCGCGACGTGGGGGCCCTTCCTCGCCGACCGCCTCGACGAGGCGTATCGGCAGCACTCCTCGGCGGTGCGACCGACGCTGTCCCGGATGCCGAGCGAGTACCTCTACGAGCACGTGTACGCCTCCTTCCAGCACGACCGCTCGGCCGCGGCGCCATGGGCGATGGGGTGGCACAACGTGTGTGGGGCAGCGACTACCCGCACCTCGAGGGCACGTGCGGCCACACCCAGGAGACCCTGCACGCGCTCTTCGACGGCGTGGCGGCCGAGCCCCGGAGCGCATCACCGTGGGCGCTTCGCCGAGCTGTTCCCCCACGTCCCGGCGTGGCCGGCACCCTCGCCGGCGAACTGAGGCGCCGTGGCGAAGATCGTGCTGGTGCACGGCGCCTTCAACGAGCTCTGGGTCCCCACGAGCTCAAGTCACGCTGGCTGCCCGCGGTGCGTGACGGCCTGTGGCACCAGGGCCTCGAGATCGACGACGACGACGTGGAGGTGTGCTTTGACGGCGACCTCTTCCGGCGTGCGCCCGGCACCGCAGACGACGTGAAGTTCGAGCAGTCGCGCGCCGGCATCGCCGAGTCATTGCACGAGATGG
>CAVRGS010000001.1:0-327500 GCA_963720765.1 uncultured Actinomycetes bacterium | reverse complement strand
TGCCCGGTGCCGGAAGGTTACGGGGAAGGGTTAGCCGCAAGGCGAAGCTCTGAACCTAAGCCCCGGTAAACGGCGGCCGTAACTATAACGGTCCTAAGGTAGCGAAATTCCTTGTCGGGTAAGTTCCGACCTGCACGAATGGCGTAACGACTTGGCTACTGTCTCAACCAGAGACCCGGCGAAATTGCACTACGAGTAAAGATGCTCGTTTCCCGCAGAAGGACGGAAAGACCCCGTGGACCTTCACTACAGTTTGATGTTGGTTTTCGGTATGTATTGTGTAGGATAGGTGGGAGTCTTGGAAGCCGGGGCGTCAGCTTCGGTGGAGACAACGTTGAAATACCACCCTGTGCATATTGGGAATCTAACCTGGGCCCGTAATCCGGGTCGGGGACAGCGTCAGGCGGGTAGTTTGACTGGGGCGGTCGCCTCCTAAAGAGTAACGGAGGCGCCCAATGGTTCCCTCAGCCTGGTTGGCCATCAGGCGTTGAGCGTAAAGGCACAAGGGAGCTTGACTGCGAGACCTACAAGTCGAGCAGGTGCGAAAGCAGGGCTTAGTGACCCGGCCGTGGCGTGTGGAAGCGCGGTCGATCAACGGATAAAAGGTACCCCGGGGATAACAGGCTTATCTTGCCCAAGAGTCCACATCGACGGCAAGGTTTGGCACCTCGATGTCGGCTCGTCGCATCCTGGGGGTGAAGCATCTCCCAAGGGTTGGGCTGTTCGCCCATTAAAGCGGTACGCGAGCTGGGTTTAGAACGTCGCGAGACAGTTCGGTCCCTATCCTCTGTGGGCGTAGGAGATTTGAGGGGAGCTGTCCCTAGTACGAGAGGACCGGGACGGACGCAGCTCTGGTGTGCCAGTTGTCTTGCCAAAGGCACGGCTGGTTGGCTACCTGCGGAAAGGATAAGCGCTGAAAGCATCTAAGCGCGAAGCCTGCCTCGAGATGAGATCTCCCACCGGGTTAACCGGGTAAGGCCCCTGGTAGACCACCAGGTTGATAGGCCGGAGGTGTAAGCACGGTGACGTGTTCAGCCGACCGGTACTAATCGGCCGAGGGCTTGGGTTCTTTCTTCTCCTTACGTACCCGGTCTGAGGGTAATGTTCGTGCTCGCTCTGGAGTCCTCATCGAGGGCTTTGACAATTTCATAAGGTTTCCGGTGGCAATTGCGGCGGGGAAACACCCGTTCCCATTCCGAACACGGAAGTGAAGACCGCCAGCGCCGATGGTACTTGGGGGGGAACCCCCTGGGAGAGTAGGTCGTCGCCGGGATTTCTCAATCGCCCCCGTCTGCGCGATGTATCAGTGATGCATCGCTGCGACGGGGGCGTTTTCGCGCATCCACGAGCCCTACGATCGGACGGCCATGGCAGACGACAGACGACGCGGCAGCAGCAGCCGCCAGGGCCGGCCGCCGGCGAAGCGGAGCGGCGGGAGCAGCAGCGGCACCGGTCGCAGCACCGGTCGTGATGCGGGCGCGGGCGGATCGTCCCGGGGTGGGTCGTCCGGTTCGGGTGCTTCGAAGCGCGCCGGCGCCGGCGGCACGAAGCGCACCGGGTCGGCGAGCTCGAGCCGGTCGGGCAGTGGGAGCCGTTCCGGCGGTGGCGGTCGGGCCGGCGCCAGCACGGGTGGTCGCGGCGCGCCCAGGAAGGGATCGACGTCCGCTCGTGCGGGCGGCCGGTCGACGGGATCGCCGAGCAGCGGCGGCCGTGGCCAAGGGAGCGGCCGCAGCGCCCCACCCCGTCGGGACCGGGACGAAGCTCCCAAACGCGGAGGCGGCTTCGGTCCGTACGCCGTCGATCAGCGTGACGAGGAGACCCGGGACAAGCGCGGCACTCGTGCGCCTGCCCGGAAGGCGTCCGCCCGCACGACCGGCGGCGCGTCGTCCCCGGAGCGCCCGGCGCTGCGCACCGTCGGCAAGCGGACCGTCAAGGACACCAAGAAGCGCCCCTCGCGCCGCGCCCAGCAGGAATCGCCGAGTCGCCGCCGCCGCAAGCGCGGGCCGGCGGACGTGCAACAGGAGCTGGGCAAGCTCGCCGGCCGCAACGCCACCCGCGCGCTCGGCACCCTCATGGCCGCCGCCGACGCGTTCGCCAACGACCGCGAGCGTGAGGCACTGCGCATCCTGCGCCCGCTCCGGGAGCAGCTGCCCGACTCGCCCAGCGTCCGCGAGCTCGCCGGGCTGTGCCAGTACCGGATCGGCAACTACGCCGCTGCGGCCAAGGAGCTGGAGGCCTACGCCGATCTGAGCGATTCGGTCGACCAGCATCCGGTCCTCATGGACTGCTACCGGGCCCAGCGCAGGTGGCGCAAGGTCGAGGAGCTCTGGCTGGAGCTGGCGGCGGTGTCGCCGAGCTCGGAGCTCGTGACCGAGGGCCGCATCGTCTACGCCGGCGCGCTGGCCGACCAGGGTCGTCTCCCCGAGGCCCTGTCACTCCTGCGCAAGCGGGCCGAGCGGATCAAGAAGCCGGGGGAGCACCAGTTGCGCCTGCTGTACGCGCTCGCCGACCTCGAGGAGAAGGCCGGCAACCTCGCTCGAGCTCGTGAGCTCTTCCACGAGGTGCGGCGCGCCGACGCATCCTTCGCCGACGTCGCCGAGCGCCTCGCCGCCCTCGGTTGAACGCTCGGATGAGTGTCACACCCCCGTCGTAGCGTCCGACCCGGCCTCCCCGCACCCGGCCTCCCCGCACCCGGGAGCACCCCCCCCCTGACAACCAGTTCTTCCCCCGTTCGGCGGTCCCAAGCCGGGACCTGTCCACTGGAGGAAGTCGATGCCGTCCACTCGCGCCAAGCAGTCAGCCGCGTCCGCCGCGTCCGCCGGGTCCGCCGGGTCCGCCGGGTCCGCCGGGTCCGCCGGGTCCGCCAGCTTGAACCTCGCGGTGCTGTGCGGCCGGTGTTCCGGTCCGGCCGAGGTCAGGGTCCTGGAATCGGGCACCCGCCTGGCCACCCTGGCCGTGCGCTGCCCCGCCGGTGGTGCCTCGGGCGGCGGCGACGATCGCGCCACGTCGGTGCCCGTCACCGTGTGGGACCCGCCGGCCTGGGTCGAGACCCTCGAAGCCGGCGACCCGGTCGTGGTCGTCGGCCGGATGCGGCGCCGCTTCTACCAACGCCCCGGCGGCGTGGGGTCACGAGTCGACGTCGAGGCCGAGATGGTGGGGCGAGCCCGCGATCGACGCCGGATCGACGCCGCCCTGCGCAAGGCCGACGAAGCGCTCGAACGGCTCCTGCGATGGTCATGACGGCATCGGTGACGTGCACACGAACACGGCTGTCACCCTCCGCCTGCATCCAAGAGGTCGACCGCGGCGTCGGTATGATCGAACGCGCAACGAAATCCGACCGCACATGAGCCCACACAACGAGGTGAGGGACGCGTGACCGCGACACCCGAGACCAAGCCGCTCGAGCCCGCCATCCTCGAGGAGGTCGTCATCCGGTTCGCCGGCGACTCCGGCGACGGCATGCAGCTCACCGGCGACCGCTTCACCGACGTCAGCGCCGTGTTCGGCAACGACCTCGCGACGATGCCGAACTACCCGGCGGAGATCCGCGCGCCGGCCGGGACCATCGCCGGCGTGTCGTCGTTCCAGGTGCACATCTCCGACCACGACATCGTCACGCCGGGCGACGCCCCCAACGTGCTGGTGGCGATGAACCCCGCCGCGTTGAAGGCCAACCTCGCCGAGCTGCCGCCGGGCTCCACGATCCTGGTCAACTCCGACGCGTTCGACGAGCGCAACCTCACCAAGGTGGGCTACGACGCCAACCCCCTCGACAACGGGTCCCTCTCGTCGTACCACGTGGTGCAGGTCCCGATGACGAGCCTCACGCTCGAGTCGTGCAAGGAGCTCGGGGTCAAGCCGCGCGACGCCGAGCGTTCGAAGAACTTCTTCGCCCTCGGGCTCATCTCGTGGATGTACACGCGTCCGGTCGACCCCACGCTCGAGTGGATCGACTCGAAGTTCTCGTCGCGCCCGCAGGTGCGCGACGCCAACGTCGCCGCGTTCAAGGCCGGCCTGCACTTCGGCGAGACCGCCGAGCTGCTCGAGCACTACCAGATCCAGCCGGCCAAGCTGGAGCCCGGCAAGTACCGCAACATCACCGGCAACCTCGCCGTCGCGTACGGCCTCATCGCCGGTGCGCAACAGGCGAACCTGCCGATCCTCTACGCGTCGTACCCGATCACGCCGGCGTCCGACATCCTGCACGAGCTCTCGAAGCACAAGAACTTCGGCATCCGCACCCTCCAGGCCGAGGACGAGATCGCCGCCGCCGCGGTGGCCGTGGGCGCCGCGTTCGCCGGCCAGCTCGGCATCACCGCCACGAGCGGTCCCGGGCTCGACCTCAAGTCGGAGGCGCTCGGTCTCGCCATCAGCCTCGAGCTGCCGCTGGTGATCGTCGACGTGCAGCGCGGTGGACCCTCGACCGGTCTGCCCACCAAGACCGAGCAGTCCGACCTCATGCTGGCGATGTACGGCCGCCACGGTGAGTCGCCACTGCCGATCGTCGCCGCCTACTCGCCCAGCCACTGCTTCGACGCCGCGTTCGAGGCGGTGCGCATCGCGCTGAAGTACCGCACCCCGGTGATCCTCCTCACCGACGGCTACGTGGCGAACGGGTCGGAGCCGTGGAAGCTCCCCGACGTCGCCGCGCTGCCCGACATCTCGGTGCCGTTCGCGACCGAGCCCAACCACGACGGCGAGTTCTGGCCGTACCTGCGCGACCCCGAGACCCTCGCTCGTCCGTGGGCGATCCCGGGCACGCCGGGCCTGATGCACCGCATCGGTGGGATCGAGAAGCAGGACGGCACCGGCAACGTCAACTACGACCCCGCCAACCACGAGCTGATGACCCACATCCGCGCCGACAAGGTGGCCGGCATCGCCAACGACATCGCGCCGGTCGTGGTCGACGGCGACGTCGACGCGGAGGTGCTGGTCCTGGGCTGGGGGAGCACCTGGGGTCCGATCAGCGAGGCGGTGCGGCGGGTCCGCGCCGCCGATCGCCCGGTGGCGCACGCGCACCTCACGCACATCAACCCGTTCGCACCGAACCTGGGCGAGGTGCTGGCGGCCTACCCGAAGGTCCTGGTCCCCGAGATGAACATGGGTCAGTTGTCGCGGCTGGTGCGGGCCGAGTTCCTCACGCCCACCACGTCGCTGAACAAGGTCCAGGGGCTGCCCTTCAGCGCCACCGAGATCGAGAACAAGATCATGGAGATGCTCGATGCCTGACACCGAAGTGAAGCTGGGCCGCAAGGACTTCCAGTCCGATCAGGAGGTGCGGTGGTGCCCCGGCTGCGGTGACTACTCGATCCTCGCCGCCATGCAGCTCGAGCTCGCCGACCTGGGCGTGAAGCCCGAGAACCTCGTGTTCGTGTCGGGCATCGGGTGCGCGGCGCGCTTTCCGTACTACATGAACACGTACGGCCTGCACTCGATCCACGGCCGTTCGCCTGCAGTCGCCACCGGGGTCGCGCTGGCGCGCCCCGACCTCGACGTGTGGGTCATCGGCGGCGACGGCGACATGCTCTCCATCGGTGGCAACCACCTGATCCACGCGCTGCGTCGCAACGTGAGCCTGAAGATCATCATGTTCAACAACCAGATCTACGGGCTCACGAAGGGCCAGTACTCGCCCACCAGCGAGCTGGGCAAGATCACGAAGTCGTCGCCGTTCGGCTCGCTGGACACGCCGTTCAACCCGATCTCGGTGGCGCTCGCCGCCGAGGCGACGTTCGTGTCCCGCACCCACGACATGGATCGCAAGGGCATGATGGAGGCGTTCCGTCGCGCGCACGAGCACGAAGGCAGCGCGTTCGTCGAGATCTACCAGAACTGCAACGTGTTCAACGACGGCGCGTTCGAGGGGATCACGGCCAAGGAGGCGCGAGCCGACATGCTCATCGAGCTCAAGCACGGCGAACCGATCCGCTTCGGCAACGACAACGAGCGCGGTGTCGTGCTCAACGGCTTCGGCGAGTGCGAGATCGTGGAGGTCGCCGACGTCGGTGAGGACGCGTTGCTGGTGCACGACGAGACCCGCGCCGACCCCGCCCTCGCGTTCGCGCTGTCACGGCTGTCGTCGTCGCCGACGATGCCCACCCCGGTGGGGGTGTTCCGGTCGATCACACGCCCGACCTACGAGGGCGAGGTGCAGCGCCAGCTCGTGACCGCCTCCGAGCGTCAGGGCCCCGGCGACCTGGCCAAGCTCATCGGTACCGGTGCGACCTGGGAAGTCAACTAACCCCGAGGTCGGTGGTCCAGGCTGCGGAACACCATGCCGGTGCGCGGCTTGGGCGCGAAGAACGTCGTCTTCTCCGGCATGCGGAGATCGGCCGCGGCGGCGGCGCGGATGGTCTCGACGGTCACCGGGCGCAGCAGCACCGCGGCGTCGGCGTCACCCTTGGCCACCGCGGCGGCGACGGCCTGCGCGTCGTTGCGGTAGGCCAGCGACACCCCCGGCACCGCGGGGAGCACACCGGCGTCGAAGGCGGCCGATGCGACGTCTCGCAGTTCGACCGGGAGCTCGGCCATCGCGAGCTCGAGCTCGGCGGTCGGCATCAGCAGGGCGAGGCCCTCGCGATCGACCAGGCCGAGGCCGCCGCCGTCGCGCATGGCCACCTCGAGCGCGGCGACGCCTTCGGGCACGTTGGGCCCGGCGCGGTGGACGAAGAACGGACCGCCCAGCGCGTCACGGAGATCGACGTCTCCGATGCCCGAGAGCAGCCGATGGATGGCGCGCACGCAGAGCTGGTTGGGGGCGAGCTCGACGATGAGGGTCATGATCGCGTCGTCGCCGCGCTCCTCGATCCCCGCCGCGCGCCGCTCGCGCCGGTAGTTGTTCGCGGTCTCGAAGCGATGGTGGCCGTCGGCCAGCACGACGAGCGCCGAGCCCACCGCGTCGGCGATCGCTCCGATGCGCTCGGGATCGGTCACCTTCCACAGCGAGTGGTGGAAGCCGTCCTCGTCGACCGCGGTGGCGTCGGGTTCCGAGTCGCCCGGCGACAGCAGCGCCGAGAGGCCGCCATGGAGCGACAGACCCCAGATCGGGTCGAGGTTGGCGCGGGTGGCGCGCAGCAGCTCGAGCCGGTCGGTCTTGGCTTTCGGGAGCGTGCGTTCGTGGGGCATGACGCCACTGCCGTCGTCGTCGAGCGCGAGCGCGCCGAGCACCCCGGTGGTGCGTTGCGGGATGCCGTCGTCGCCGGTGAAGTCCATGCGGTAGATCGAGAACGTGGGCGTGTCGTCGGTGACGAGCACGCCGTCGGCGCGCCAGCGCGCGAGCGCGGCCGCAGCTGCCTCGTACGTGTCGGGAAGGATCAGTCGCACCGCGTTGTGAGCGTCGCGCGCCTCGAGCGCAGCACGCGCTTCGGGCTCGATCACGTCGTAGGGTGGAGCGCTCACTGCGCTGATGTCGCGGGCGCGGTAGCGGATGCCTGGGAAGGGAAGAAATCGGGGCACGTTCGCCGTTCAGTAGGGGCCAAGGACCGGGTGTCCGGAGTTTCGCACACCGGGCCGCCTGAACCGGAGAGGAGCACCCATGCAGTCCGCGTACGACGCGTTCCAGGAGGGCAACCGGCTGCTCGCGACGCAGAATCCCCACGCGGCCGTGATCGCGCTGGAGCGGGCGCGCGACCTCGAGCCCGACCAGGCGTCCGTGCGCGAGACGCTCGCCCGCGCGTACTACCGCAGCGGGCGCATCACCCAGGCGGGCGAGGAGTTCGAACGGGCGGTGGAGATCGAGCCGGTCAACGACTATGCCCACTTCGGCCTCGGTCTCTGCCTCATGCGGCGCGGCGACCGCATCGGCGCCCGCCGTCACCTCAAGCTGGCCGTCGCCATGCGGCCGGACCAGGCCGATTACCGCGCCGCGCTCGAGCGCGTCGCCGAGGAAGACGCATGACGAACCCGTGACCCGGCCACCGGAACCGCCACCCGTGGTGGCGTGCGACCTCGACGGTGTGATCTGGCGCGGCGACGATCCGATCGCCCGTGCCGCCGACGGCGTCGCCGCGATGCGCCACGCCGGGCTGCGGGTGGCGTTCGTCTCGAACAACTCGAGCTCACCGGTCGGCGACGTCATCGCCAAGCTCGCCCACATGGGCATCGCCGCCGATCCCGACGACGTCGTCACCAGCGCCCTCGCCGCGGCCTGGCTCCTGGAGCGCGCGCTCGAGCCCGGCGCCAAGGTCCTCGTGTGCGGTGGTCCGGGCGTGCGCGAAGCGCTGGCCGACGCCGGCTTCGAGGCGGTCGACGACGGCCCCGCCGAGGCGGTCGTCGTCGGCTTCCACCGCGACTTCGACTACGACGGGCTCGAACGCGCCTCGCGCGCGGTGCGTGACGGCGCGCGCTTCGTCGCCACCAACCTCGACGCCACCTATCCGGTGCCCGGCGGCCTCATCCCCGGCGCGGGATCTCTCGTAGCCGCGGTGGCGACCGCCGCGGGTGCGACCCCCGAGGTCGCGGGCAAGCCGGAGTCACCGACGGTGGGGATCATCCGCCAGCGCTACGGCGACCTCGGTGTCGTGGTGGGCGACCGGCCGTCGACCGACGGCGCGCTGGCGAGCGCGCTGGGCTGGCCGTTCGCGCTGGTGCTGTCGGGGGTCACCGCGGCGGTGGCACCCCCGGGGGGTGAGGCGATCCCGGACCCGGCGCCGCCGTTCGTCGCCGCCGATCTGGGTGTGCTCGCACCCACGGTGATCACGGCGTTCCACCAGGCCTGACGCGTACTCTGCACCGGTGACGGTACGCCGGCGACTCGACGCCGAGCTCGTGCGCCGGGGGTTGCTGGGGAGCCGCCGCCAGGCGGTCGAAGCCATCGCGGCCGGTCGCGTCCGTGTGGGCGGCGGCCCCGCGCCCGCTCCCACCCGTCTCGTGGCCGCCGACGAGCCCATCCAGGTGACCGGCGACCCGCCCCGATTCGTGTCCCGCGGCGGCGAGAAGCTCGCCGAGGCCCTCGATCGCTTCGACCTCGACGTGCAGGGCCTCCGGGCCCTCGACGCCGGCGCGTCGACCGGCGGCTTCACCGACTGCCTGCTGCAGGCGGGCGTGGTGCACGTCGACGCGGTCGACGTCGGTCGCGGTCAGCTCGCCTGGTCGTTGCGGGACGACCCTCGGGTGACCGTGCGCGAACGCACCAACGTCCGGCACCTCGAGCCCGACGATCTCGGCGGTCCGGTCGATCTCACGGTCGCCGACCTGTCCTTCATCTCACTCGTCACCGTCGCGCCCGCACTGGCGAGGTGCACGAAGATCGACGGCGATCTCGTGCTGCTGGTGAAGCCGCAGTTCGAGTGCGGTCGCGCCCGCATCGGCAAGGGCGGAGTGGTGCGCGACCCCACGGTGCACCGCGCCGTGCTCCACGAGGTGCGCGACGGGCTGCGCGACGCCGGCATCCACGTGGTCGACGTCACGGTGTCGCCGTTGCGCGGCGCCGACGGCAACGTGGAGTTCCTGGTTCGCGGCGACGCGCTCGGCCCTGCGCTCGACGACGAGCACCTCGACGAGGCGGTCCCGAGCACGGACGGGGGATCCTGACCGTGACCGTGCGCCGGGTCCGCCGCGTCGGCCTCGTGCCGCACCCCCACCGCGACACCGCGGCGCAACTGGTCGCGCAGGCGACCGAACGCCTGGCCGCCGACGGCATCGAGGTGCGCGGCCCCCGGAGCGAGGGCGGCACCGACCTCGACACCACCGACCTCGACGTCGTGATCTCACTCGGCGGCGACGGCACCATGCTCCGGGCCGTCGACACCGCCTACGAGACCGGGGTGCCGGTGCTCGGCGTCAACGTCGGGCAGATGGGCTACCTCACGGAGGTGGAGCCCTCCGAGTTCGACGTCGCGCTCGACCGCCTGGTCACGGGGGAGTTCGAGGTGGCCGAGCGCATGGTGCTCGAGATCACGGTCGAGTCGACCGGCGCGGCGCGGGGTCGCTGGTTCGCGCTCAACGAGGCGGTGCTCGAGAAGGTCCACACCGGCCGTCTGGTGCGGCTCGAAGTCGACATCAACGGCACCTTCTTCACCACGTATGCGGCCGACGGCGTGATCATCGCCACGCCGACCGGTTCCACCGCGTACTCCTTCTCCGCCCGTGGGCCGATCGTGTCGCCCCGCCATCGTTGTCTGCTGCTCACGCCGGTGTCACCACACATGCTGTTCGACCGGTCGCTGGTCCTCGCGCCCGAGGAGACGCTGCAGTTCACCGTGTGCGACGACCGCAGCGTCGTCCTCACCACCGACGGGCGCGAGCTCGGTGAGCTGGCGGCGGGCGACACCGTGTCGTGCCGCGGCGGCGACCGCTCGGCGCGCATCGTCACGTTCGGTCCCCGCGACTTCCACCAGATCCTGAAGGCCAAGTTCGGCCTCGCCGACCGGTAGACGCCTCGATGCCGATTCCGTTCCGCTGCATCTGATGCTCGTCGAGCTGCACGTCGTCGACCTCGGGATCGTCGCCGATCTGACCCTGGTGCTGGGCCCCGGCCTCACCGCCATCACCGGTGAGACGGGCGCGGGCAAGACGCTGCTCGTCGAGGCGGTCGAGCTCCTCGTCGGGGGCCGCGCCGACGCCGGCCTCGTGCGCGACGGCGCCGCCGAAGCGCGGGTGGAGGGTCGCTTCGTGCATCCCGGGACCGGGGACGAGACGATCCTGGCACGCGTCGTGCCGCGTGACGGGCGGAGCCGCGCGTGACGTCGACGGGCGGCTCGCGACCGTGGGCGAGCTGGCCGAGGCGGGACGTGCGCTCGTCGATCTCCACGGACAGCACGCCCACCAGTCGCTGCTCGACCCGGCCATCCAGCGCGGCGCGCTCGACCGGTACGCCGGGGCACCCGCGCTCGAGGCGCTCGACGCGTACCGTGCCGCGCGTGCCGCAGTGCGCGACCTCGACGCCGAGCTCGCGGCGCTCGGTGGAGACGCGCGCGCCCGCGCCCGTGAGATCGACCTCCTCCGGTACCAGGTGCAGGAGATCGCCGCGGCGGCGCTCGACGACCCGGCCGAAGACGTCGCGCTGGAGGCCGAAGAGGCGTTGCTCGCTGACGCGGTCGCGCACCGCGATGCGCTCACGCGCGCGTACGAGGCGTTGGAAGGCCCCGGGCTCGACGCGGTCGGCGCCGCGCTCGCTGCGCTCGAGGGACGCAGTCCGTTCGCCGCGCTGGTGACGCGGCTGCGGGGCGCGCAGGGGGAGCTGGCCGACATCGAACAGGAGCTGCGCCACGAGGTGGAGCGGGTCGACGACGATCCTGCGCGCGTCGAGACCGTGCGCACCCGTCGTCACCAGTTGCACGAGCTCGGGCGGAAGTACGGATCGACCCTCGCCGACGTCATCGTCTACGGCGCCGAGGCGGCCGCGCGTCTCGACGAGCTCGAGCGCTACGAGGAGCGGGCCGCCGACCTCGAGGCCCGCCGTGGCGCGCACGAGCGCGCCGCCGCGGCCGCCGCCGCCGACCTGTCCGCGGCCCGAACCGCCGCCGCCGAACCCCTGGGTACCGCGGTGAGCGGCCACCTCCGCGAGCTCGCGATGCCCCATGCGGTGGTCGAGATCGACGTGGAACCCGGACCCGCCACCGACGACGGGCACGACCAGGTGACCTACCTCCTGGCCGCCAATCCCGGTGAGCGCGCCCGGCCGCTGGCCCGGGCCGCGTCCGGCGGGGAGCTCTCCCGTGCGATGCTGGCGGCGCGCGTGGTGCTCTCGGAGGCACCGCCGACGCTGGTGTTCGACGAGGTCGACGCCGGGATCGGTGGTGAGGCCGGAGCCTCGGTCGGACGTCTCCTGCAGGCGCTCGGCGCGCGACATCAGGTGCTCTGCGTCACGCACCTCGCACAGGTGGCAGCGTTCGCCGGGACGCAGGTCGTGGTGGAGAAAGCCGTGGAACGGGTCGACAGGGCGGAGCGCACCGTGGCACACGCGACCGTGGTCGATGGCGACGAGCGCGTCGCCGAGCTGTCGCGCATGCTCGCGGGGATCGGCGACTCGTCGCACGCGCGCCGGCACGCGGCTGAGCTGCTCGACACCGCAGGAACCCGCAGCCGGGGACGGCGCTGATGGCGCGCCTGCGCTTGCGCAAGCAGCCGGACGCGCCGTTCGCGATCCAAGGTCCGGCGCGCGTCGACCGGCGCACCAAGGACATGATCCCGCGACTCCAGGCGGGCGAGATCGCGGTGATCAACCATCGCGATCTCGATCGCGTCGCGGCCGACGGGCTGATCGAGGCGGGTGTGGTCGCGGTGATCAACTGCTCGCCGTCGATCTCGGGGCGATATCCCAACGGCGGTCCGATCCGCATCGTGCAGGCGGGCATCGCGCTGATCGACGACGTCGGTGCCGAGATGATGGACACGGTGCACGAGGGCGACGTCCTCCGCCTCGATGACGGCGAGATCTGGCGTGACGAGGAGATGCTCGGACGTGGCCGCATCCTCGACGAAGCCGGCATCGAGGTGGCGATGGAGGCGGCGCGCACCGCGATCGGCACCGAGCTCGAGCGCTTCGCGGCCAACACGCTGGAGTACATCCAGAAGGAAGCCCGGCTCACCTTCGAGCCGTTGGAGCTCCCACCGCTGCACACGAAGTTCGCGGGGCGCCATGCGCTCGTCGTGGTGCGCGGGCACGACTACCGCTCCGACCTCGCGGCACTGCGTCCGTACATCCGCGAGTACCAGCCCGTGCTCATCGGTGTCGACGGCGGCGCCGACGCGCTGCTCGAACACGGCCTGAAGCCCGACATCATCATCGGCGACTTCGACTCCGTGTCACCCAAGGGTCTGGCGTGCGGTGCCGAGCTCGTGCACCACGTGCATCCCGACGGTCGGGCCCCCGGGCGCGAGAACCTGCTGGAGTGGGGCGTCGACTACCTGGAGTTCGTCGCCGAGGGCACCAGCGAAGACGTCGCCATGTTGCTGGCCTACGAGTCGAAGGCTGCGCTCATCGTTGCCGTCGGCACCCACGCCACCATGGTCGAATTCCTCGACAAGGGCCGGCCGGGCATGGCGTCGACCTTCCTCACCCGGTTGCGTCTCGGACCGATGCTCGTCGACGCCAAGGGCGTGAGCCGCCTCTACGAGGGGAGGGTCCGCCGTCTCGACATCTTCCTGCTCGTCGGCGCCGCGCTGATCGCCATGCTCGTCGTGGCCATCGTCGCCGAACCCATCCACGTGTTCGCGCGCGGCCTCTGGGTCACCCTGAAGGACCTGTTCTCCGGATGATCAACTTCCGCTTCCATGTCGTCTCGCTCATCGCGATCTTCCTCGCCCTCGCGCTCGGGGTGGTGATCGGGGCGGGCGTCATCGACCGCGGCGTGGTCGACACGCTCAACAACCGCCTCGACAGCGTCGAGTCGAAGTCGGACCGCATCCAGTCCGAGAACAGCGCGCTCAAGGACCGCGACACCCAACTGCAGGGCTTCGTCGGCGACGTCCAACCGTTCGCGGTGAGCAGCCGCCTGCTCGGCGACGACGTCGGCGTGGTCGCCGTGCGCGGCGTCGACGGCGACCGCGTCTCCGCCCTGGTCACGGCGATCCAGCAGGGCGACGGCACCGCCACCGGCACGCTGTGGCTCGAGGACAAGTGGGCGCTGACCGACGACGGCTCGGTCAAGGCGCTGCAGGATGCCCTGGGGGTCACCACGAAGAACAAGGCATCGCTGCGCGCCGAGGGCTATCAGCAGCTCGCGCAGCGTCTCGGAGCCACGGACGCGCGCGTCGCCGGCGAACCAGACCTCCTCGACGTGCTCGAGCAGGCCGGGTTCCTCGGCTACGACTCGGTGGGCAACTCGACCATCACCGACTTCCCCGGGCGCGGCGCGGGCGTCGTGCTCGTGGTCGGCAACGGCGGAGCCGTGGCGCCCGAGCTCGTCGCCCTCCCGGCCGCCAAGGCCTTCCACGCCGCCGAGGTACCGCTCGTGGTGGCCAGCGTCTGGACGGAGGTCACCGACGGGCCCGACCGCGCCGCCGCGGTGCAAGCGATCCGCGACAACGAGCTCGCCACCACGGTGTCGACGGTCGACGACCTCGACCTCGTCGAAGGCCCGACGACGGTGGTGCTGGCGCTCTCGGACCTGTTCCTCGCGCCGCCGGTGGTGGGCCACTACGGCTACGGCCCCGACGCGTCACCGCTGCCCGATCCGATCCCGGCGGGGTCGGCAACGTCGTGAGCCGCGGGTGGGGGCCGCGGGCCGGCGCAGGATGTCTCGCGGGAGCGCTGGTCGTGATGGTCGCGCTCGCCGCTGGCCTCGCGCCCGCCGGCGCGGCCACCCCGAAGCAGGGGCGAGTGCTCATCGTGTCGTTGCCCGACACCGAGTGGGCCGACCTCGAACCGGCGTCGACGCCCAATCTCGACCGGCTCTTCTCGCAGTCGGCGGTGGGCGCGATGGTCACCAACGGCGTCGACCGGCCCACGTCGCTTCCGAGCGGCTACGTGACGATCGGTGCCGGCGCACGCGCCGTCGGGGGTGGGTCCGACGGCAACCTCGGCTTCGGGGTCGACGAGGAATTCGGGCGCGACCGCGCCGGCGTGGTCTTCACCACTCGCACCGGCATCCCCGCGGGCGACGGCTTGGTCTACATGGCGATCGCCGACACGGTCGACGCCAACGACAGCGAGCTCTATGGCGCCGAGCCCGGACTGCTCGGTGACGAGCTCGCCACCGCGGGGATCGCGCGCGCGGTGATCGCCAACGGCGACGGCACCGATCCCAGCACGCCCGACACGCGCGTCACCCCGTGGCGGCGCGCGGCGGTCGGGGCGCTGATGACGAGCGCGGGCAAGGTACCCAAGGGCCGCGTCGACGACGGTCTGCTGCGCCACGACTCCACTGCACCGTTCGGTGTGCGTCTCGATCCCGATCGGGTGGAGCGTGCGTTCACCGACGCGTGGCAGCCGGGCTCGGTGGTGCTGGTCGAAGGCTCCGACCTCGTGCGGGCCGACATCCAGGCCCGGTTCGCATCCGATGAGCAGGCGGTGAAGATGCGTGCCCGCGCGCTCGAGGACACCGACCGCATCGTCGGCCGACTCCTCGACCACGTCGAGCCCGGTGACCTGGTCATGGTCGTGGGTCCGACGCCGCCGCAGAACCGCGACGCACTCAACGTCGCCGCCGTGCGGGGCCCCGGGTTCGAGCCCGGGTTGCTGCGCTCGACCACCACAGGGCGCAACGGCTTCGTCAACCTCACCGACGTCGCGCCGACCATCCTCACGTACTTCGGGCTCGATCGGCCCGACGCGATGGAGGGCCGCCGCATGGAAACCGGCGATGGGGGCGGCACGCTGGCCGAGCGACGCGAGTTCCTCGTGAACACCAACGCAGACGGCCTCTTCCGCGACGGACTGGTCGGGCCGTCCATGAGCGTCGTCATGGTGCTCGCGCTGGTGCTGGCGGGCGCGGCGATCGTGCTCGACCGGTGGACGCGCCTGCGCTCGCGACGGGCGATCGGCCTGCTCGTGTTCGGTGCGCTGTGGTTGCTCGGCTTCCTCGACGCGACGTATCTCGCGGGCCCGTTGCACTTCGAGCGCAATGGGGGCGCAGTGGCCTTCTGGGCGTTCGTGGTCGGCGTCGGCGCCGCGATCGCGGCGGTCTGCATGGTGGCGACGCGCCGCCGCCCGGTGCTCGCGGCGTTGGCCGGGCTCGGGACGATGGTCGTGCTGCATCTCGTCGACCTCGTCACCGGGGCGCACCTCGAGTGGAACACGGTGTTCGGCTATTCGGCGACCATCGGGATCCGCTTCGTCGGCCAGGGGAACATCACCTTCTCCCAGCTCACCGCGGCCGCGGTGCTCTTCGCGGGGTTGTTGGCCTGGCAGGTGCCCACGAAACGGGGTGTGCGCGTCGCCGTCGCCCTGCTCGCGGTCACCGTGGTCGTGATGGGCGCCCCGTTCTGGGGCAACGACTTCGGCGGCGCGGTCGCCGTCGCCCCCGGCTTCGCGCTGCTCGCGTGGTTGCTGCTCGGTCACGAGTTGCGGTGGCGCACGGTGTGGGTGTTGGTCGGCGTGCTCGTTGCCGCGGGACTGGTCGTGGGCGCCGTCGACCTGCTGCGCCCGTCCGATCAACGCACCCACGTCGGCAAGTTCTTCGAGAAGGCCGGCACCGACTTCGGCGCCGCAACCCTCGTGCTGCGGCGCAAGGCCTCGGAGAACCTCTCCACGCTCGGCCACTCGCTGCTCCTCTTCTGTCTCGTCGCGCTCGTGGTGCTCGTGGCCTACCTGTGGTGGGTGCGGCCGCGGTCGCTGCGCACCCTGTTCGTGCGCGTGCCGACCGCGGGCGCCACTGCGCTCGCACTCGGGATCGTGGCGCTGCTCGGCTTCGCGCTCAACGACTCGGGCGTCACCATCCCCAGCATGATGGCGGCGGTGGCCGAAGCTACGGTCGTGGTCCTCCTGGCGCGGGTGGTGTTCGCCGAGTCGCAGCCCGACCCGTGACCCGTCGTCCTGTGATCGGCGTCCGATGACCGTGGTCGTCGCGTTCCTCGTCGGGCTCGTCACCGTCCGCTTCCTGCGCACGGTGAGCGGTGAGATCCTCGCTTCGCCCGCGCTCGAGCGCACCAACTACCGCGGGCACAAGCTCGCGACCGCAGGTGGGCTCTTCGTCATCCTCACCGTGCTGGTGATCGACGCCGGCCGATCGGTGTTGGGCGCCCTCGGGGTCGGGCCCGAGACCGGCCTCACCCAGGCACGCCTGGCGGTGCTGTTCGCGGTGTTCGGGTTCGGCTTCCTCGGCCTGGTCGACGACCTCGCCGCAGTGGGGGAGGACCGAGGGTTCAAGGGTCACCTCGGCGCGCTGCGTGAGGGTCGGGTCACGACAGGACTCCTCAAGCTCCTCGGCGGCGCCGCGGTGGCGGTGGTCATCGTCGCGACACCCGGCTTCAAGTCGGGGCGCACGCTGATCGTCGATGCGGCGCTCATCGCGTTGGCCGCCAACCTCGGCAACCTGCTCGACCGCGCGCCGGGGCGGACGATCAAGTTCGGACTGGTCGCCTACCTGCCGATCGCCGTCGCGATCGGCTCGGCGCCCATCGGCATCGCGGCGGCGCCGGTGATGGGCGCGTCACTCGGCCTCCTGCCCGACGACCTGCGCGAGCGGCTCATGCTCGGTGACACCGGCGCCAACGTGATCGGTGCAGTGCTCGGCCTCGCGGTCGTGCTCGGTTCCCGGGAGAGCATTCGGTTGACCGTGATGCTGGTGCTGCTCGCGCTCAACATCGGTGCCGAGCTGTTCTCGTTCTCGCGCGTGATCGACTCGGTGGCGCCGCTGCGCTGGTTCGATCGTTGGGGCAGTCGCCGCGCCCGCGAGTCACGCCCTCGCTGATCAACGGGAGCAGAACTGCGTGTCGCGCTCGTAGAGGGTGATGCCGGCGCCGAACTGCACCGGGTGGAAGTCGTGGCCGGCGAGCGCGTCCGGTAGCCCGCCGAGGCGCCCGAAGTGCTGCGGCGACGTCACGATCACGCCGCAGACGTCGGTGGCGGAGGCGGCCTTCACCAGCGACGCCTGGGTGATGCTGCCGTCGTCGAGGCGCTGGTAGGAGGTGTCGGCGAAGTTGCCGGGTGTGTCGTGGCCCGAGCGCCACACCAGCCCGGGATCGTCGGAGATGAACCGGGCGTCGGACGGGAACGTCTCGAGGTGGCGGACCAGCGCCGCCTGCTGGCCGGTGTAGCCACCGGGCCACAGGATCGACGTGTTGCTGGCGAGCGCGAAGGGCACCGTGACCACTCCTGCGATCACGAGCACCTTCCACGGAGGTGGTTGCAGCGCGGCCAGCAGCGCGAGCGGGGGCACGAGGTGCGCCACGTGCGCGCGCCACATGGCCGGCTCCCACACCAGCAGTGCGAGGAGCATCACGACCCAGAGCACGAGGAACGCGACGACGATCGTGAGCGGGCGATCGCCGGGCCGTCCGGCCCGTCGGCGGACGACGAAGCGCACGATCCACGCGATCAGTGCCAACGCCAGTGCGACGAGGACGAGCTTGTCGCGGTCCCAGAGCGTGTCGAGCACCTTGCGGAACGCCCCCTCGTGCGTAGCCGCCCGTCTCGCGTCCTGGTGGTACGAGTACGACTGATCCCACACGTCGGTGATGCCGAACGGCAGCGCGGTCGCCACGTACGCCCCGACCGCGATCCCCGCCGCAACGACCGCGTCGCGCACGCCTGTCCGCAGGTCGCGATTCGAGAGCAGGACGACCAGCCCTGCGATCACGAGCGCCGGCACCGACAGCGCCTTGATGGACACCGCCGCACCCGCAGCGAGCCCCACCCACGCCGCGGTCCTCAGACGAGGGCGCTCGCGGTAGCGCAACGCGAACGCGACTGCGAGCACCGAGAGCGCGAGCGACGGTCCGTCGGCGTTCACCGGCACCGTGACCCACAGCACCGAGCCGCTGGTCGTGACGAGCGCCGCCGCGAGGAGCGCGCCGCCGCGCGAGGTCACGTGTCGTGCGCACGAGTAGACCGCGACGGTGAGCAGCACGCCGGCTGCGACGGCGAGCAACCGCGGCGCGTCCATCGTGCGCAGGCCGACCAGGTCGGCCAACCACACCAGAGGGAGGAACACCGGCCCCTGGCTCGAGAAGATGTCGCGGAAGGGAACCTCGCCGTGGCGCATCGCGGCGTGGACGACGCGAAGACGCCGTCGTCGAACACCAACGACTGCTCCGCGAAGAACGCAGGGATCCGGATCACGATCGTGGCGATCGCGAGCACCAGGGCATCGGTCCGCCACTGCCGCTCGGCCAGTCGAGCGACCGGGGGTGGGCATGCGTTCTGCACCCCGGTCATCCCGGCACCGTATCCAACGATCATCTCGCACTGGTGCGCGGCTCCGCGCACGTCGTCTGGTACGGTCGCCTTCCGTCGGGATTTCGCGCGGCGGACGAAAGAGAAGGTCTTGGCGAAGCACATCTTCGTGACCGGTGGTGTGGCCTCCAGCCTCGGGAAGGGCCTCACCGCCTCCTCGCTCGGCCGGCTCCTCAAATCCCGTGGCCTCCGGGTCACGATGCAGAAGCTCGACCCGTACATCAACGTCGATCCCGGCACGATGAACCCCTTCCAACACGGAGAGGTGTTCGTCACCGACGACGGCGGCGAGACGGACCTCGACCTCGGTCACTACGAGCGCTTCGTCGACGTGCCGCTCACGCGGATCTCGAACGCGACCACCGGCTCCATCTACCAGTCGGTCCTCGGCAAGGAGCGGCGCGGCTCGTACCTCGGCCAGACCGTGCAGGTGATCCCTCACATCACCGACGAGATCAAGGACCGCATCCTCGCTCTCGCCGCGAACGAAGACGTCGATGTCGTGATCACCGAGATCGGTGGCACCGTCGGCGACATCGAGATCCTCCCGTTCCTCGAGGCCATCCGTCAGTTCCGCAAGGACGTCGGGCGCGACAACGTGTTCTACGTGCACGTGACGCTGGTCCCGTTCATCGGGCCCTCGGGGGAGCAGAAGACCAAGCCCACGCAGCACTCGGTCACCGAGTTGCGCAGCCGGGGCATCCAGCCCGACGCCATCGTGTGCCGCTCCGACCGGCCGATCCCGACCCGGCTGAAGGAGAAGATCTCACAGCTGTGCGACGTGCCCGAGGCGGGCATCGTGTCGTGCGTCGACGCGCCGTCGCTCTACGAGATCCCGCTCGTGCTCCACGACGAGGGCCTCGACGACTACATCTGCTCCACCCTGCACCTCGACGACCGCGAGCCCGACCTCACCGACTGGCGCACGCTCGTCGCGAAGGTGGAGGCCGCCACCGAACCGGTGCGCATCGGCCTGGTCGGCAAGTACATCAACCTCCCCGACGCCTACCTCTCCGTGGCCGAGGCGCTGAAGCACGGCGGGTACGTGTGCGGCGCGCAGGTCGAGATCGACTGGATCGCGTCCGACGACGCCGAAGGCCTCCTCGCCGAGGGGCGCCTGGGTGACCTCGACGGCATCGTGATCCCCGGCGGCTTCGGCTTCCGCGGGATCGAGGGCAAGATCGGTGCCGCCGGTTTCGCGCGCGAGCACGAGGTGCCGTTCCTCGGCCTCTGTCTGGGCATGCAGTGCGCGGTCATCGAGTTCGCCCGCGACGCCTGCGGGCTCGCCGGCGCCAACTCGAGCGAGTTCGACCCCCACACGCCGCACCCGGTGATCGATCTCATGGACGCGCAGCGCGACGTCGTCGACAAGGGCGGCACCATGAGGCTCGGCGCCTACGCGGCCAAGCTGCTCCCGGGTTCGATCGTGCAGAAGGCCTACGGCGAAGAGGTCATCTACGAGCGCCACCGCCACCGCTACGAGGTGAACAACAAGTACCGTGCCCGGCTCGAGGAGTCCGGTCTGGTGTGCTCGGGCACCTCGCCCGACGACCGCCTGGTGGAGTTCGTGGAGCTGCCCGACCACCCGTTCTTCGTGGGCACGCAGGCGCACCCCGAATTCAAGAGTCGGCCCGACCGTCCGCACCCGCTGTTCGCGTCGTTCGTGCAAGCGGCGCGCGACCGGGCCGACGGCCGCCGTCCGCGGCTCCCGCTGCCGATCGACGAGCCCGCCGGGACCGGGTGACCGGCGCCCGCGAGGGAGAGGGCAGCTTTCGCGTCGTCGGCTCCGAGACGCTGGTCGACGCCGGGTTCCTGCAGCTGGCGCGCCTGCACGTCGAGAGCGCGAACGGCGAGGAGTTCGATCGCCACGTCGTGCACCACCCCGGCGCGGTCGTCGTCGTCCCCGTGATCGACGACAGTGCCCTGCTGGTGCGGCAGTGGCGCGTCGCCACCGGCCGCGACCTGCTCGAGGTGCCGGCAGGCAAGCGCGACGTGGAGGGCGAGGCGCCCGAGACCACCGCCAACCGTGAGCTCGAAGAGGAGGTCGGCTACGTGGCCGGTCGGCTCGACAAGCTCTGCGAGTTCTACAACTCGCCGGGGTTCTGCGACGAGTACACGCATCTGTTCCTCGCCACGGAGCTCGAGGAGCGCACTCGCGCGGCGGTGAGCCACGAGGAAGCGGCGATGACGATCGAACGCGTCCCGCTCGATCGCGTCGACGACCTCATCGCGACCGGCGAGCTGGTCGATGCCAAGAGCATCATCGGTCTCCTTCTCGCGCGCCGGTTCCTCGCCGACCGGTAGGCCGGCCCGGAGTCAGTGGCGGTGGCCGACGAGCTCGACGGGTTGCTGGCCGAGCACGAGTCGTGGTTGCGGGTCGAGCGTGGCCTCGCGCCCAACTCGCTCGCCGCGTACCGGCGCGACCTGCGGCGCTACGCCGAGTACCTGCGGCGACGCGGCGTCACCGGCGACGTCGCGCGCGTCGACGAGTCGATCGTCGCCGGGTGGGTGCAGGAGCTCCAGCAGGCGCGCACCGACGACGGGCTGCGGCGCTACAAGGAGTCGTCGATCGCCCGCGCGCTCGCGGCGGTGCGTTCCTTCCATCGCTTCTGCGTGGCGGAGGGTCTCCTCGACGACGATCCGAGCGGTGACGTCGGGGCGCCGCGGGTCCCGCAGGGCATCCCCAAGGCGCTCACGGAGGCGGAGGTCGACTCGCTGCTGGGAGCCGTGCCGGGCGACGGCCCGCGCCCGCAGCGCGACCGCGCGATCCTCGAGGTGCTCTACGCCGGCGGTCTGCGCATCAGCGAGCTGGTCGGCCTCGACCTCGGCGACGTCGATCTCTACGACGGCCTCGTGCGGGTCATGGGCAAGGGATCCAAGGAGCGGGTCGTACCGCTCGGTCGTTCGGCCCGCGAAGCGGTGGGCGACTACCTCACCACGGGACGCCCCGAGCTCGCCGGAGCCCGCACCCGCGAGCCGGCGTTGTTCCTCAACGCGCGTGGCGGGCGACTCACCCGTCAGGGCGCGTGGCTGATCGTGCGGGCGGCGGGCGACCGCGCCGGGTTGGCCGGTCGGCTGTTCCCGCACGTGCTGCGCCACTCGTGCGCCACCCACATGCTCGACCACGGCGCCGACATCCGGGTGGTGCAGGAGCTGCTCGGGCACGCGAGCCTCTCGACCACGCAGGTGTACACGAAGGTGTCGCCGGAACGACTGCGGGCGGTGTACGACGCCGCGCATCCCCGGGCTCGCCGGTCCGCGCGGTAAGCGGGGTCGAGCCGGTGCCCGGAACCCGGGGATTCGGCGGATGGGGGCGGCGGTAGACTCGCCCCATGACCGAGACCTCCCAGCAGCTGCTGCGCGACCAGCTCCAGGAGGAGCGCGACAAGGTCCGTGAGCAGCTCTCGCGCCTCGGCCACGGCACCTCCTCCGATCTCGAGGGTGCCGGACTCGACTTCGACGAGAACTTCGCCGACTCGGGCCAGGTCACGGCCGAGCGGGGTGAGGTCGAGGCCCTCTCGGGCCAGCTCAGCGAGACGCTGCAGGACATCGAGGACGCCCTCGCCAAGTTCGACGCCGGCACCTACGGCGAGTGCGAGGTCTGCGGCGAACGCATCGCCGAGGCGCGCCTCGCCGCGATGCCCGCCGCGCGCGTGTGCATGACCTGCGCGTCGCCGCGCCGCTGATGCGGGCCTGATCCGGCCAACCGTCGCACCCTCGTGCACATCGACGAACAGACGATCATCTACTTCGGCTGCCTCGTCGTCGCCGTCATCCTCCACGAGATCAGCCACGGTGTCGTCGCGCTGTGGTTCGGCGACCACACCGCGAAGGAGGCGGGTCGCCTGACGCTGAACCCGGTGCCCCACATCGACCCGTTCGGGTCGATCGTGCTGCCCGCGATGGGTGCGATCGTCGGCCTCCCCGTGTTCGGGTACGCCAAGCCGGTGCCGGTGAACCCGAGCCGCCTGCACAAGCCGCGGCGCGACATGCTCTACGTGAGCCTCGCGGGTCCCGCCACCAACCTCACGCTCATGCTCGTCGCCGCGATCGGCGCCCGCTTCATGTACGAGCACGGGCCCAGGGTCTCCACCTACGACCAGCTGCCGCTCGGGACCCGTGTCGTGTTCACCTTCGCGGTGGTGAACCTGCTCCTCGGGCTCTTCAACCTGCTCCCGATCCCGCCGCTCGACGGCTCCGCGGTCCTCGAGCGGGCACTGCCGGCGCGGTGGCTCCCGCAGTGGTACCGGTTCCGGCCGTACGGGATGCTGGTGCTCCTGGTGCTGATCTTCTGGACCGGCGCCGTGTCCAGGGTGCTCGACCCGATCGTCAACCAGCTCTTCACCTGGGTGTTCCGATGAAGGTCGTGCACCTCGCCGGCCGCTTCGTGCGCGCGCTGTCGCCGGCCGCGCCGCGTGCCGACGACGTCGAGTGGGTCGAGAGCGTGCTCACACCCGAGGGCTTCGTGCTGTTCCGCCGCCAGCCGAACCACGACCAGCGCCATGCCATCGGCGTTGCCCGCGACGTGCAGCGACGCCTCGCCGACACTCCCGACGCCGACGACCCGCGCTGGCTGTCGGCCGCGCTGCTGCACGACATCGGCAAGCTCGACAGCCGCCTCGGCGTGTACGGCCGGGTGGTCGCGACGGTGTCGGGCGCGGTGGCCGGTCGCGACCACGCGGAGGCATGGTCGGCGTCGAGTGGCTTCACCCGGCGCGTGGGCGTCTACCTGCGGCACGCGGAGCTCGGCGCCGACCGCATCCGCATCGCCGGCGAACCCGAGGAAGCGGCGCTGTGGGCGGCGGCGCACCACGATCCGTCGACCTGGCCCGACATGCCCATCCCGGAGGCCGTGGTCGTCGCGCTCGACGCCGCCGACAACGACTGAGGGTGTCAGTCGGTCGCAGGCAGGAACTTCCCGAGGAGGGCTTCGGCCACGAAGATGAGCAGCCACGACAGCACCGCGAGGCGGGGGTCCACGAGCGCGATCGGGATCGAGAGCGCGAAGATCACCGCCGGCGCGAGCGCGGCGAACACGTAGTTGCGGAAGCCCCGTGGAGTCAGCGGCTTCCGGAGGAGCCCGGCCCGCTGCGCGTGCCAGAAGAGGCAGGCGTCGAGCGCGGCTGGCGAACGTGAGCGTCACCGCGTAGAGGATGACGACCACCGATTCCTGGTCGCCGTAGAGGCCGACCAGCGCGGTGGGGAAGGGCATGAAGGCGATCGCCCCGAGGTACACGAGGTTGAGCTTCATGAAGCGGACGTCGATGGCGACGAGCTTGGTGAAGAACCGGTGGTGGGCCAGCCAGTAGAGGCCGATCACGAGGAAGCTGAGTGCGAAGCCGAAGATCTCACTCTCCTTGTCGCGGAGGTGCTCGGCGATCTTCGACTCCCGCACGTGCGGGATGCCGATGCCCACCACGAGCAGGGTCATGGCGATGGCGAACACCGCGTCGCTGAAGAACGCGACCCGGTCGAACTCGAGCTCTTCCGAGCGGCGGCGGTACCGCGGGTTCGGATCGGAGTCGGGCGCGGCGGCGTCGTCGAGCTCGTCGGCCACTAGTCGCCCCGAGGAAGCAGGCCCACTGCGTCGCGCACGCGCACCATGACCGTCGCCGCGATCGCCTCGGCGCGGTCGGCGCCCAACGCGAGGATGCGGGCGACCTCGGCGGGATCGGCTTCGAGCTCGGCGTAGCGCTCCTGCAACGGGCGCACGAACTCCACCACCGCGTCGGCGACCGCGCCCTTGAGCGCGCCGTAGCCGGACCCCGCGAAGTCGGCGGCGACGTCGTCGGCCGGGCGATCGGTGACCGCCCCCAGGATCTGCAGGAGGTTCGACACGCCCGGCTTGGCCGCGGGGTCGAAGCGGATCTCGTTGTCGGAGTCGGTGACCGCGCTCTTGATGCGCTTGGTGATCGACGTCGGGTCGTCGAGCAGTCTGATCGTTCCCTGGGGCGAGTCGGCCGACTTCGACATCTTGTTGATGGGGTGCTGGAGGTCCATCACCCGCGCGCCCACCGGCGGGATGCTCGCTTCGGGCACCACGAGGGTGTCGCCGCAGCGATGGTTGAAGCGGATGGCGATGTCGCGGGCGAGCTCGAGGTGCTGGCGCTGGTCGTCGCCCACCGGCACCCGTTCGGTGTCGTAGGCGAGCACGTCGGCGGCCATGAGCACCGGGTAGTCGAACAAGCCGACGCTCACCGACTCCCGGCCTTCCGACTTCTCCTTGAACTGGGTCATCCGGCCCAATTCGCCGAAGGTGGCGATGCAGTTGAGCAGCCAGGTGAGCTCGGTGTGCTGGTGCACGTGGCTCTGGACGAAGAGGGTGCAGCGTTCGGGGTCGAGACCGGAGGCGAGCAGGAGCATCGCAGTGCGGCGGGTGGCCTCGGCATAGGTGGTGGTGTCCCACGGCAGGGTGAGGCCGTGGAGGTCGACCACGCAGTAGAGGGTCTGGTCCGGGTCCGTCGACTGCTCCTGGGCCGCCACCCAGTGCTGCACCGCGCCCAGGTAATTGCCCAGGTGGATCTCTCCGGTGGGCTGGATGCCCGAGAACACGCGCGGCATGGCGGGTGAGACTACAAGGGGTGTCCGGGCCCTCCGATGACTTTGCCGGGATGCCCTTCGGTGGGGTCGACGGCCGGTACGCTCGACCCGATGTCGTACGCGGTCCGCACCCCGGTGTTCGAGGGACCCTTCGACCTGCTCCTCCACCTCATCCTCAAGCAGGAGGTGGAGCTCTGGGAGGTCTCGCTCAGCGAGATCGTCGACGCCTACATCTCCGAGCTCGACCTGCTCGAGGAGCTCGACCTCGACGTCGCCACCGAGTTCCTGCTCATCGCCGCGACGTTGGTGGAGCTCAAGGCCCGTCGGCTGCTGCCGGGCCTCGACGAGCTCGAGCTCGACGAGGAGCTGCTGCGCTTCGAAGAGCGCGATCTCCTGTTGGCGCGCCTCCTCGAGTGCAAGACGTTCAAGGACGCGGCGAAGGCGCTCGAGTCGCTGATCCGGCGCGCCGATCGCAGCGTGGCGCGCACGGTGGGCCCGGAGGAGCCGTACCGGTGGATGGCGCCCGATCCGCTCGAGCGGGTGAAGCCCGCCGCCCTGCGCGCCGCCGCCCTGCGCGCGATGTCGGCGCCGCCCGTCGTCATCGTCGACACCGACCACGTGGCGCCGGTGCGGGCGAGCGTGCGCGACGCGGTCGAGTCGGTGCTCCGCCTGCTGCCCACGACCGAGCCCATGAGCTTCCGCGCCCTCGTGTCGGGTGCGCCGCACCGGCTCGAGGTGATCGTGCGGTTCCTCGCGGTGCTCGAGCTGTACAAGCAGGGCATGGTCGATCTCACGCAGTTCACCAACTTCGGCGAGCTCATGGTGCGACGCCTGCAGGACGGCGAGACCGCGCTCGATCTCGCCAGCCTCGACGACTGGGACGACTCGGGCGTCGCGGCCCGCGACGACGTCGACGAGATCGAGCTCGACGACGACGGCGATCTTCCCGACGTTCCGGAGGTCAAGATCGAGATGACCACCGAAGACTCACTGGCGTGACCGAACCGACCGAGTCCGACCTCGTCGCGCGCCGCGCCATCGAAGCCGTGGTGCTGGCGTCCACCGAGCCGGTCGAGTCGCGACTCCTCGCGCAGCTCGTGGAGCTGCCGGTCACCCGGGTCGAGGCGCTGTGCGACGAGCTCGCGCGCGAGTACGAGGAGACCGGGCGCGGGTTCGTGCTCGCCCAGGTCGCCGGCGGGTATCGCTTCCAGACACATCCCGACCTCGCGCCGTACGTCGAGCGGTTCGTGCTCGAGGGCCAGCACGCGCGCTTGTCTGGCCCCGCGCTCGAGACGCTCGCCATCGTGGCCTACAAGCAACCGATCTCGCGCGGCCAGATGTCGGCCATCCGCGGGGTCAACGTCGAAGCCACGCTCACCACGCTGTTGCAGCGCGGCTACGTGCAGGAGGTCGGTCGCGACCCCGGCCCCGGCGCCGCGGTGCTCTACGGCACCACCCGGGAGTTCCTCGAGCGCCTCGGTCTGCCGTCGCTCGACGCGCTCCCGTCGCTCGGCGACTTCGTCCCCGACGCGTCGGTGGTGGAGGCGCTCGAGCGGGGCTTGCGCGTCAGCACCGACCCCACGCTCGGCGACGCCGGGACAGACGACGGCGCCGATGCCGAGCCGCCGGCCGACGAACCCGATTCCGCCGAATCCGACTGACGCGGCGTGCCCGAACTGCACGAGGGCGAGCGTCTCCAGAAGGTCTTGGCGCGCGCGGGCCTCGGCTCGCGCCGCGTGTGCGAGGAGCTCATCGCCGACGGGCGCGTCACCGTCAACGGTGAGGTCGCGCGACTCGGTCGTCGCGTCGATCCCGAGCGCGATGCGGTCGCGCTCGACGGGGTGTCGGTGGTCGTGCGCGACGACCTCGTGTACTACCTGCTCAACAAGCCGACCGGCTACGTGAGCACCGCGTCCGATCCCGAGGGTCGTCACACCGTCGTCGAACTGGTGCCGGAGACGCCGCGAGTGTTCCCGGTCGGTCGACTCGACTACGACACCGAGGGACTGCTGCTCCTCACCAACGACGGCGACCTCACGCATCTGCTCACGCACCCGCGCTTCGGTGTGGTGAAGACGTATCTGGCCGAGGTGGAAGGCGATCCATCGCCGGCCGCGGTGCGCTCGCTGCGAGAGGGCGTCGAGCTCGACGACGGCCTCACCGCACCTGCGCGCGTCAACGTGGTGCAACGGCGGAGCGAGACCGCTGCGGTCGAACTCGGCATCCACGAGGGTCGGAACCGCCAGGTGCGGCGCATGTGCGAGGCGGTCGGTCACCCGGTGGTCCGGTTGGTGCGCGTGCGCATCGGTCCGCTGCGCGACGGCTCGCTCAAGCCGGGGGAGTGGCGCGCGCTCACGCAGGCCGAGGTGCGGAAGTTGTACGAGGCCGCGTCCAACTCGCCGGCCGACCCGTCCGCCGACCCGTCGGCCGACCCGTCCGCCAACCCCTCCGATCGCCACGAGACCCCGGGCTAACCTGCTTCACCCGATGAGACTCCAGGCCCTGCGCGGCGCGATCACGTGCACCGAGGACTCGAAGGCCGAGATCGGCGCCAAGACGGCCACGCTCGTGAAGGAGCTCTTCGCGCGCAACGACCTCACCCAGGACGACGTCGTCAGCATCCTCTTCACCAGCACTCCCGATCTCACCGCCGAGTTCCCGGCCAGCGCGGCCCGCACGGCACTCGGGCTCGACCAGGTCGCGCTGCTCGGGGCGCAGGAGCAGGACGTCGCGCACGGCACCCGCCACTGCATCCGCGTCCTCGTGCACTGCTACACCGAACGCCCGCGCGACCAGCTGCAGCACGTGTTCCTCGAGGGCGCCGCCGCGTTGCGGGCCGACCTCGCCGGTGCCGACACCGACGCTGGCTGACGGCGCGTCCGTGGCCGAGCCCAAATCCGTCGCGCTCGTCGGCACCGGTCTGATCGGGGGGTCGATCGGGCTCGCGCTCCGGCGCGCCGGCGTGATCGTCCGCGGCTTCGACCACGATGCCGAGCACGCCACGGCCGCGCTCGACGCCGGCGCGGTCGACGAGCTTGCGCCCGACCTCGCGTCTGCAGTGGCCGGCGCCGACCTCACCGTGGTCGCGGTGCCGGTCGGCCACGTCGCCGATGTGGTGATCGGCGTGCTCGACGCCGGCGCCGGCCTGGTGACCGACGTCGGCTCGGTGAAGGCTCCGGTGGTCGCTGCGATCGAGGCGGCCCGTCCCGAGGCCTCGGCCCGTTACGTGGGCGGTCATCCGATGGCCGGATCGGAGCAGGAGGGCCTCGCCGGTGCGAGCGCCGATCTGTTCGTGGGCGCGACCTGGGTGCTCACGCCGACGGGACGCACCGACCCCGAGGTGTTCGCCGAGCTGCGGTCGTGGGTGAGCGATCTCGGCGCCGAGGCGATCGCGGTCGCCCCGGCGCTGCACGACGCCATGGTGGCGGTGGTGAGCCACGTGCCGCAGCTTGCGGCTTCGACGCTCATGAACGTGGCCAACCGGGGCAGCGAGGAACATGCGGTGCTCCTGCGCCTCGCCGCGGGCGGGTTCCGCGACATGACACGCATCGCGGCCAGTCATCCCGCGATCTGGCCCGACATCTGCCTGGCCAACCGCGATGCCATCGTCGGCGCGCTCGACGCCTACCTCGACGAGCTGACGCGGGTGCGCAGCATCGTCGCCGGGGGCGATCGCGACGCGCTCCTCACGCTGCTGGCCGACGCGCGGGCGGCCCGGCGCAACCTGCCCACCGGCCTGCCGGTGGAGGAGTCCTTGGTCGAGCTGCGAGTCCCCGTCCCCGACCGCGAAGGCGTCATCGCCGAGGTCACCACGCTCGCGGCGCGCTTGGGCATCAACATCGCCGACCTCGAGATCGCCCACTCGCTCGAAGGGCGCGCCGGTGTGCTCGTGTTGGTCGTCGCCGAGCGCAACCTCGACGCGTTCGAACTGGCGCTCCAGGCGCACGGCTACCACGTCGCCCGGACGCCACTCGCATGAGTGAGCGGGGGCCGAGCGCCCTGGTGCTCCGCACCGAGAGCGGGAACCCGTGAGTGACGAGCTCGTACTGCACGGGCCCCGACCGTTGCGGGGCCGGCTGCGCGTCCCCGGCGACAAGGGGATGTCGCACCGCGCGCTCCTGTTCGGCGCGATGGCCGACGGCCGGTCACGCGTCGCCGGGCTCGCGGGCGGCGAAGACGTCGGCCGCACCCGCACGGTGCTCGGGCACCTCGGCGTCGCAGTGGTGGACGAGGGCAGCAGCACCACCACCTCCGGTGGCGAGGATGCCGGCCCGATCGCGATCCACGGGCACGGCCTCGACGCGTTCACCGAACCGGCGACCGTGCTCGACTGCGGCAACTCGGGGACGGCGGTCCGGTTGCTCACCGGCCTGCTCGCGGGCCGTCCCTTCCTGTCGGTCCTCACCGGCGACGAGTCGCTGGTCGAGCGACCGATGGCACGCGTGATCGAACCGCTGCGTGCCATGGGCGCGCGGCTCGACGGACGCGAAGGCGGGACCAAGCCGCCCCTCGTCGTGCGCGGTGGAGGTCTCACCGGCTGCGCGCACCGCCTCGGCGTGGCCGAGCGCGCAGGTGAAGACCGCGGTGCTGCTCGCCGGCCTGCAGGCGACCGGCACCACCGAACTGGTCGAGCCTGCCGCGAGCCGCGACCACACCGAGCGCATGCTCGCTGCCCTCGGCGCGCCGGTCGTCCGGGTCGACGAGCGCGCGGTGCGCGTCACCGCGGGTGCACCGTCGCCGTTCGAGTTCGTCGTCCCGGGTGACCCGTCGTCGGCCGCGTTCTGGGTGGTGGCGTCCACCATCACGCCCGGTTCGGAGCTGGTGGTCGAAGGCGTCGCGCTCAACCCGTCGCGCATCGCGTTCGTCGACGTGCTCGTGCGGATGGGTGCCGTGATCGAGATCGTGCACACGGGTGACCAGCTCGGCGAGCCCGTGGGTGAGCTCCGGGTCACCAGTGCGCCGTTGCGGGGCACGACGGTCGAAGGGGCCGAGATCCCCGGGGTGATCGACGAGATCCCGGTGCTCGCGGTCGCCGCCGCGTGTGCCGAGGGTGTCACCGAGTTCCGCGACGCGGCCGAGTTGCGGGTGAAGGAGAGCGATCGCATCGCCACCGTGCGCGAGTTGCTCACCCGTCTCGGGGTCGGGGTCGAGGCGGGTGACGACAGCCTGGTGGTGCGGGGCGGTCGGCTGCAGCCGGGCGAGGTCGACAGCCATGGCGACCACCGGATCGCGATGGCGGGCGCGGTGGCCGCGGGTGCGATCGACGGCGAGACGCGCGTGCGCGGCTGGCAGTCGGTCGCCACCTCGTACCCCGAGTTCACCACCCATCTCGCTGCGCTCACCGGGGGCCACCTGTGATGGTCGGTTCGTGAAGGTCATCGCCATCGACGGCCCGGCCGGCTCGGGCAAGTCGACGGTCGCCCGCGGCGTGGCGACCGCGCTGGGGCTGCCGACGCTCGACACCGGCGCCATGTACCGCGCCACCGCGCTGGCTGCCCTCGACGCGGGCGTCGACCTCGACGACGCCGACGCGGTCGCGGCGGTGGCGCGTACGGCCGACATCACGGTGGAGCGGGGAGTGACCACGCTGGACGGCACCGACGTGTCCGGCGAGATCCGGGGCCCGCGGGTCACCGGCGCGGTGTCGCAGGTGTCGAGCCACCCGTCGGTGCGTGCGGTGCTGGTCGACCGGCAGCGAGCCTGGGTGCGCCAGCACGGCGGGGGCGTGGTCGAGGGCCGTGACATCGGGACGGTCGTGCTCCCGGATGCTCCGCTCAAGGTGTTCATCACCGCCCGCGACGACGTGCGCGCGGCCCGCCGCCGAGCGCGACGAGGCGGCCGCGCAGCGGGCCGTCGAGGCCGACGCCGTCCGCGACGCGCTCAACCGACGTGACCGGGCCGACGGCACCCTCGGACGAGCGACCCGTCCTGAAGATGCCGCGCCCGACGCAGTGGTCATCGACACGAGCGACGTCACCGCCGACGAAGTGATCGCCGAGCTCCTGGTGCGTGCCGACCGGGCCTTCGGGCCGGCAGGCAGCTCGTGAACTTCTACCAGTTCGCCCGCGCCGTCGTGCTCAGCGTGTTCAAGGTGGTGTTCCGCGTGCGCGTCGTCGGCAAGGAGCGTGTGCCCACGAAGGGCGCCTACATCCTCGCGCCGACGCACCGGTCGATCCTCGACGTGCCGTTCGCCGCCTACGTGACCCCGCGCACGGTGCGCTTCCTGGCCAAGGACGACCTGTTCCGCTCTTCGTTCGGTCGCAAGCTGTTCGACGCGCTCGGCGCGGTGGAGGTGGAGCGCGGCACCGCCGACCGCGGCGCGATGCGCGCGCTCGAAGCGGTGCTCGAGCGCGGCGAACCGGTCGCGATCTTCCCCGAGGGCACCCGTCGCACCGGCCCCGAGATCGCGGAGCTGTTCGCCGGTGCCGCGTTCCTCAGCGTGAAGTTCGGCGTGCCGATCGTGCCGGTCGGGATCGGCGGGAGTGAGCACATCCTCCCGAAGGGCAAGGTGCTCCCGCGCATCCACCGCGTTGCGGTGTCGGTCGGTGAGCCGCTCGACCCGCCCGTGCTCGAAGGCCGGGCCCGTCGGCGCGCGGCGAAGCTCCTCACCGAGCAGCTGCAGACCTCACTCCAGGCCTGCTTCGACGACGCGGAGAGGTTGGCGCGCTAACCGGCCAGCACGTCGGACAGCGTCGACGCGACGGTCGTCGCTGAACGCACCGTCTCGCGCGGCACCAGGGATCGGCCCGCCGAACAATGCGGGCGCGATGGCGTCGAGCGTGTTCATCAGCTCGCGCAGCTCGCGCGGCGGCGGGAAGTACTCGTCCTCCTCGGTGACGTGCACCGGCACGACGCCGTCGGTCGGTGCGAGGCGCGCGATCACGGCCTGGACGAGGTCCTCCGGTGCGCTCGCGCCCGCCGTCACGCCCACGACCCGTGCGTCGCCGAGTGCGTCCCCCAGCTCCCCGAGGGTGGTGAGCTCGTCGGGGCCGTCGATGCGCACCACGATCGGGCAGCCGGCGGCCTCGGCGACCTTGGCCAGGGCGACGGTGTTCGATGAGTTCGCGCTGCCGATCACCACGATGGCGTCGGCCTCGGCAGCGATCGCCTGCACCGCGGCCTGGCGGTTGGTGGTGGCGAAGCAGAGGTCGTTGCGGGTCGCGGTCCACAGGTCGGGGAATTCGGTGCGGGCCCGGTCGGCGATGCCCTCCCAGTCGTGCAGCGAGAGGGTGGTCTGCGCGAGCAGGGCCACCTTCGACGGATCGTCGACGGTGGGGAGGACATCGGCGAGGTCGTCTTCGTGCTCGACCAGGCGGATGGCATCGGGGGCGACCGCGAGCGTGCCGGTGGCCTCGTCGTGGCCCGCGTGGCCCACGTAGAGCACCGTGAAGCCCTTGCCCGCGCGCACCTTGGCCTCGTGGTGCACCTTGGTGACCAGGGGGCACACCGCGTTCACCACGAACCGGCCCCGGTCGCGGGCGGCGCCGACCACCTCGGGTGCTGATCCATGGGCGGAGAGCATGAGCGGCGCGCCGTCGGGGACGTCGTCGACCTCGTCGACGAACACGACCCCGAGCTCGCGGAAGCGGTCGACGACGAGCCGGTTGTGCACGATCTCGTGGTAGCAGTAGACCGGCGGCTCGAAGACCCGCACCATCCACGAGAGCGCCTTGATCGCCATCTCCACCCCCGCGCAGAAGCCACGGGGCTGGGCGAGGAGGACGCGTTCCACGGGCACCGCTCCAGGCTAGGGCCCGGGTTCTCGTAGACTGCAGGGATGCCGACCGCCCGTGTGGTGGCGGTCGCGCCCGGCTCGCCGGCAGCTGCCGCCGGGCTCCTCCCCGGTGACGAGTTGCTCACGCTCAACGGCGAGATGGTGCGCGACGTCATCCGATACCAGATCCAGGCCGACGAGCCGCGCGTCGAGCTCGAGGTCCGCCGGGGCGGGCTCGAGCAGTTCGTGACGGTCGACAAGGCCACGGGCGCGCCCCTGGGGCTCGATCTCGCCGAGCGCGGTGTTCGACCGCGTGCGCACCTGCGACAACCACTGCCCGTTCTGCTTCATCTACCAGCTCCCGCCGAACATGCGCGAAGAGCCTGTCGGTGAAGGACGACGACTACCGCCTGTCCTTCCTGTACGGCAACTTCACCACGCTCACCCGCTTCACCGAGGCCGACCTCGAGCGGGTGCTCACCGAGCAGCTCTCGCCGCTCTACGTGAGCATCCACGCGACGGATCCCGAGCTGCGGGCGCGCCTGCTGCGCAACCGGCGCGGCGCGACCAGCCTGCGGTGGCTGTCGGCGCTGCTCGACGCCGGCATCGAGGTGCACGGCCAGGTGGTCGTGTGTCCCGGCATCAACGACGGTGACGCGCTCGACGACACGCTGCTCGGTGTGCTCGATCGCTTCCCCGGCCTCGCGTCGATCGGCGTGGTGCCGCTCGGCGTGAGCGACCACACCACCGAGCCCGAGATGCGTCCGCACACGCGGGCCGAGGCCGAACGCGTCGTCGACATCGTGGAGCAGTGGCAGGCGCGCTACCTCGCCGCGCTCGGCCGGAGGCTGGTGTTCGCGTCCGACGAGTACTACCTCCTCGCCGGCCGACCGTTCCCGACGCTCGCCGACTACGACGACCTCTCGCAGCACGAGAACGGCGTCGGCATGGCCGCGCAGTTCGTCGAAGAGGTGCGTACCGCGCTGGCCGGCGACGCCGTGGAGGTGCAGGGCACCCGCACGGGGTTCTTCGCCTGGGTCGACGGCGCCCCCGCCGAGGGCTACCGCGCCGAGCGCCTTCCGAAGGTGCGTGACTCGGGCACGACCGGTGTGCCGGATCCGCTGAAGTTCCGCACGCGTGACGTCGTCATCCTCACCGGGGAGTACGGGGCACGCGTGCTGGCGCCGCTGGCCGAGGAGTTGGCGACGGCGGCCGGCGCGCCCGTCGGGGTGCACCCGGTGCCGAACCGCTTCTTCGGCGGCAACATCTCGGTCACCGGGCTGCTCACGGGTCCGGACGTGGCCCACGCGCTCGAGGGCATCGACGCCGACGCGCGTGTGCTGCTCCCCGACGTCGTGCTCTCGAACGGCCGGTTCCTCGACGACACGACCCTGGCCGACCTGCCGCGAGCAGTGGAGGTCGTCGCCACCGACGGCGCATCCCTCGTGAAGGCGCTCCGGTCATGAGTCCGCCGCTTCCCGTCGTCGCCATCGTCGGGCGCCCCAACGTGGGCAAGTCGACGCTCGTCAACCGCTTCGTCGGCCGGCGCGACGCGATCGTCGAGGAGAAGCCCGGCGTCACGCGCGACCGCAAGATGCTCGAAGCCGACTGGAACGGCCGCTCGTTCACCGTGGTCGACACCGGCGGGTGGCTCGTGCCCACCTCGGGCCCGGGGGCCGAACCGCTGGCCCGCCAGATCAGCGGCCAGGCCGAGCAGGCGATGCGCGACGCCGACGTCATCCTCATGGTGGTCGACGTCAACGTCGGCATCACCGAGGACGACGCGCAGGTCGCACGCATCCTGCAGCGTTCCGAGACGCCGGTGCTGCTCGTGGTCAACAAGGTCGACGACGACCGGCGCGAGAACGAGTCGTGGGGCTTCTCGCGCCTCGGCCTCGGCGCGCCGCACCCGGTGTCGGCCATCCACGGGCGGGGGAGTGGCGACCTCCTCGACGCCCTGGTCGAGGCCCTCCCGCCGGCACCCGACGAGGAGCCCGACGACGCCGACGACGGCATCTTCTCGATCGCCATCGTCGGGCGCCCCAACGTCGGCAAGTCGACGCTCTTCAACCGGATCGTGGGGGACGAGCGGTCGATCGTCCACGACATGCCCGGAACGACACGTGACGCCGTCGACACGATCGTGGAGACCGACGACGGTCCGCTCCGGTTCGTCGACACCGCGGGCATGCGCCGACGCAGCAAGATCGACGAGCCCACCGAGTACTTCAGCCTCGTGCGCGCGCTGCAGGCCGTCGACCGTGCCGACGCCGCCCTCCTCGTGGTCGACGCGCACGAGGGCGTGAGCCACCAGGACCAGCGACTCGCAGAGCGCGTCGACGCCGCCGGCACCGCCATCGTCATCGTGCTCAACAAGTGGGACCTCCTCGACGCCGAGGGGCGCGCCCAGGCCAAGATCGACGTCGCCGACCGCCTCGCCTTCCTCTCGTACGCGCCGGTCCTCACCGTCTCCGCGCTCACCGGCAAGATGATGCAGAAGGTGCTGCCCGCCCTGCGTCAGGCAGAGGAGGCGTACCACACCCGCGTGCCGACGGCCGCGCTCAACCGGGTGATCCGGGAGGCGCAGCAGTCGCACCCGCCGCCGGCGGCGCGCAAGCACCGGCCCCGGGTGCTCTACGCCACGCAGGGTGCGGCTGATCCCCCCACCTTCACGCTGTTCGCCACCCACGAACTGCCCTCCACGTACCTGCGGTACCTCGAACGCAAGATCCGCGAGTCGTTCGACCTCGGTCCCACCCCGATCAAGTTGCGGGTGCGTCGCAGGAACGGTTGACCCGGGCGCGTTTGCCGATTTTTGGGTTCAGGAACCACGCGTGACGGCCGACATATCCGCGTGAGGCTGGGGTAGGCCCAGGCACGGAACGTCGAGGAGCCAATGTCGGGACGCGGCAGATGTGGCAAGGATGCACGCGAGCGAGGCGCGGTGCTCGTGGAGACGGCGATCCTCCTCCCCGTCATCCTCATCATCACCTTCGGACTGATCGAGTTCTCGTCCGCGTACCAGTCGTCGGCGGTGGCGTCGGCCGCCGCCCGGGCCGGGGCTCGCACCGCGTCGGCCGAGGCGTTGCTCTCGACCTACTCGACCGACGCAGCGGCGGCGGCCGCCACCGCCCTCAAGACCGTTCCCTCGAACGAGCCGGTCGAGATGTGGGTCTACCGCGCCGACGCCTCCGGCTATCCCGAATCGGGAGGCTTCTCGTCCTGCACGACCCACTGCATCAAGTACACCTGGATCACCGCGTCACGAAGCTTCGACACTGCGAACCCGTCGGGCGGCGGGTGGTCGTACACGACGCAGAACGCGTGCAACACCAACAACTGGGACTCGGTTGGCGTGTACGTGAAGCTGAACCATCGCTTCCTGACCAAGCTCTTCGGCACCACCATCACCCTGACCGACCACGCGGTGTTCCGGCTGGAGCCCGCACCGACCCAGCTGTGCCCGTAGCGTGATGGCCAAGTTCGTGTCCCGGGCGCGCGAGGGCGCGCGCGCCGAGCGCGGCTTCTACGCGGTGTGGTTCGCACTCACCTTCGTCGCACTCACCGCATTCGCGGGCCTGGCGATCGAGTACAACCGCTGGCAGCAGATCGCGACGCGCGCGCAGAAGGCGGCCGACGCCGCCGCCCTCGCCGGCGCAGTCTTCATGCCGGAGAACGCAGGCAACAAGGCGTTCACCACCGCGCAGACGGTGTCGACCGAGAACGGGTTCAAGAACGGGTCGGGCGGCGTGACGGTGACCACGGCAGCCGGTCAGCTTCCCAACCAGCTCAAGGTGACGGTCGCGATCAACACCAAGAACCCGTGGGGCGCGATCGTGAACTACAACAGCACCACGATCGTCCGCAGCGCGGTCGCCGAGTATCAGCTCCCGCAGAACCTGGGGAGCCCGCAGAACTCCTACGGCAACGATCCCGAATCGGCGGCCGCCCAACCGCAGTTCTGGGGCAACGTCTTCGGTCCGTCGTCGAACAAGGACAAGGGCGACGCGATCCAGGGCGCGGGTCCGGCAGGCGCGGCCTCGTTGTGCAACGCCGACAACTGCCCGAGCTCGGTGAACAAGGACTACGACGCGGCCGGGTACTTCTACGGGATCGATGTACCCGCCGGTATGAGCGGCGCGCTCAACGTGCAGGTGTACGACCCGGCATTCGTCCACGTGGGCGACAACTGCGGGTCGAGCGACAGCAATGCGAACACCAGCCTCACCAACGCGGCCACGCTGACTGCGGCGCAGATTCCCGGCTACAGCGGATCGGTGACTCCGGCGACTCGGTACGCGCCCGCGGGGTCGAGCGCGTTCTGCAACGGTGACAACTACTACGGCGACGGCAGCAACACCGCGAATCCATGGACGACATGGACGCTCAGAGCGCCGGACGTGTCGACGTGGGATCCCACCAACAACCCGATCGTGTGCCAGGCCGAGTTCCCCGGCGTCTATCCCGAAACGAGCAACAACCAGCCCAACGGCTCCGTGAGCGCGAACCAGCTCAAGACCCTGCTCCAGCAAGCGACCAACTTCCCCGGGACCAATCCCGGGCGGACGTTCGCTTCGTTCTTCCGCCAGTGGGTGACCCTGTGCAGCGTGGCGAGCCCGGTGCAAGGCACCTACTTCCTCCAGGTCCAGACCGGGAAGAAGATCGATGGCACCGCCGCACCCAACGGCGGCGGCTCGAACCGCTTCGCCATCCGCGTCGGAGCCGGGAGCGACTTCGCGACGACGAATGGTCTCCACGTGTACGGCAACCAGAAGATGGGCGCCTACGCGAACGCCACCGGCGCCAACACACAGTTCTATCTGACGAGGGTCTTGCCCGGTGAAGCGGGCAAGACGCTGGTCCTCAACTTCTACGACACGGGTGACGCGTCGCAGCCGGGGACGCTCGCGGTCCTCCCTCCGAGCGATTCCAACGTGCCGAGCGGCCAGTTCACCAACTGCCTGTTCACCCAACCTCCCGGGAACGCAACCGGGCCGCCCTGGGGCAGCTTCTCGAACACTGCCAGCGGCTGCAAGATCACCAACGTGTCCAGCGGTGGTTCACCCAGCTACAACGGCCAGTGGGTGACATGGGAGATCCCGATCCCGAGCGACTACACGTGCGACTCGAGCAGCGCGACGGGCTGTTGGACCAAGCTGCAGTTCATCTACCCGAACGGCACCACGGTCAGTGACACGACGACCTGGTCGGCGTACATCCTGGGGGAGCCCGTCCGCCTCATCCAGTAGGGCGCGGCCGTGCTCCAATGGGGGAGTGCCGTGGTGCGACGCCTGTGACCGTTTCCTCTCACCCTCGACGGTGAAGGTCGACGGCACGTGTCCGTCCTGCGGGCGGGTCGTCGACCCCGGTCACGCCCGCGCCGCCGACACCACCTCGGACGCCGACACCGGCGCGGACCTCGACGACGAGGATCTTCCGCCGATCCCTTGGCACCTCTGGCTGCTCGCGGGCGCGCTGGCCGTCTACCTCGGCTACCGCGCCATGCAGGGCATCGAGTGGCTCCTCGGCACCGTCGTGCGCTGATCGTCACCGATCGGAGGTGCCGCGAAGGCGTCCGTCTACACTGCCCTCCGCGGCTGAGGCCGTGTACGGGCTGTGGCGCAGCTTGGTTAGCGCGTCGGTCTGGGGGACCGAAGGTCCCGGGTTCAAATCCCGGCAGCCCGACCACCACACCCCGCCGGTGCGACGCACTCGTGGGTCGATACCCTCGTCGCCATGAGTCCCGGCGGTGTGCGACGCCCCCGCGCCGCACTGCTCGGCGTCCTCGCGTTCGTGCTCGCGCTGGCCGCGTGCGGGGGTGGTGGCGACGGCGGGCGGGCGCAGGTCGAGCGCCCGGCGGCGACGTCCGTCCCACGCGTCACCACGACGACGGTCCCACCCACCACCACGACGGCGGTCCCCGACTACGTCACGTACAGCGCCACGGTGAAGCCGACGGTCACCGACATCGGGGTGTTCACCGCGCCCGGCGATCCGCAACCCAGCCAGCACTTCGCCAATCCCTGGCTCTACGACCCGGGCAACCCGGCGACCGGCGTGCCGCAGACCTTCCTGGTGAAGTCGCAGCGACCCGACGGCTGGGTCGAGGTGCTGCTCCCCGTGCGACCGAACGGCAGCATCGGCTGGGTCCACGCCGACGAGGTCACGCTGGCTCAGAACCCGTACCACATCGCGGTGTCGCTCGGTGCCCACACCATCACCGTCACCAACGCCCGCGCGGTGGTCTACACCGGACCGGCCGCCGTCGGCGCGCCCGACACGCCCACGCCCACCGGCAACTACTACCTCTACGTGCTGCTCCAGTCGCCCGATCCGAGCGGGCCGTACGGTCCGTTCGCGTACGGGCTGTCGAGTCACTCCGACGCGCTCGAGTCGTTCGCCGGGGGCGATGCGGAGATCGGCATCCACGGCAACGACGACGCCTCGGCGTTGGGCCAGAGCGTCTCCCACGGCTGCATCCGCATCGACAACGCGGCGATCAGTGACCTGGCCACCAAGCTTCCCCTCGGTACGCCGGTCGACGTCACCGCGTGAGCCTGACGATCCGGCCGACAGGTGCGCGGTAGCGTGCCGCCATGGCGATGGCGGAGCTCCACCTCATCGACGGGTCGACACTGATCGACAACCGGCGCGACGTCGGGCAACGTCAGCTCGAGCAGGCCATGAACCACTGGCTCGAGGCGGGGAGCAGCCCGTTGCTGATCCAGGCCGACGACTCGTCGCTCACGCTCGTGCCGCGCGCGAGTGTGCTGTGGATCCGGGTGACCGACCCCGCCTGAGCCCAGGCCGGCTCCCACAGGGGCACCACCATGGAAGTGCGTGACGACACGGTGTGGGACGGCGACACGCCGTTCGCCACGCTGGTCCCGGCCGCCGACGGCGCGGTGTCGTTGCAGCTGGTCGCACCGGTCCTGATCGGGCGCGAGGTCGCGAGCGTGGTCGTCGCCGCGCTCGCCCAGGCCCCGATCGCCGCACTCGACGTGGGCGACGCCCTGCTGCGGCACGAGGCCCGCGCCACGGGCTGGACCGGCGCGTTCGCGCGCGCCGCTGGTCGCGCCGCGGGTGGCGCCGAGCGGCCCCGACGTGGTGCACGACCCCGCCGCCGCGGTGCAGTCGCTGTTGCCCGAGGCCCAGGTCGAACGCCGCGGGTTCTCCCGGAGCACGCTCTCGCTCCGGGTGACCACCACTGACCGCCTGCGCATGAAGATGAAGGTCCCCGACCGGCCCGACGTGATGCCCGAGATGCTCGCCGCCGCCCTCGACACCGCGCTGGCGGTGCGGCGGCGCTTCGGACGCATGGCGTCGGGCGTGCACTCCATCTCCATCGACGACGGCGCCGGCGGGTTCGACGACCACCGCACCGCGGGCGCGGCGACGAGCGGCACCGGGACCTTCTTCCTCGACACCAGCCTCGCCGTCGCCGACGCGATGGAGGCACAACGCCGCCGCACGGCCGGCGGCCGCGGCATCTCGGCCAGCGTGCCCAAGCCGTGGTTCCCGATCGACGGCGTGGTCGCACACGAGTACTGGCACAACCTCGACACCACCGTGCTCGCCACTCCTGCGACGTACGTCGAGATGAACCGGGTGCTCGGAGCAGAGCTGGGCGTCGAGACGTTCGAGCACGCACTGCGCGGCCGCGAGCCGACCGCGCCACCCGGGTGGCAGCACGCGTTCGCCCGCATCGTGCACGAGGTCTCGCCCTACGCGACGACCAACATGCGCGAAGCGACCGCGGAGATGTTCAAGCTCTGGTGGTGCGCACCGCCCCGGTTGGTGCCTTCACCGCTGGTCGTGTGCTTCGGCGGCTTGCTCGACCGCTTCTACCCGCCGCCGGCGTGACGCCCAGGTTCAGGTCGCGTCCGAGAAGGACCAGACCATCTCGTCGAGATCAGCACCCTCCCACGCGGTGACGCATCGATCGACGATCTCCTCGCCGGCTGACTCCGTCGTGTGGTTCCACGGTCCCTCTCAGCGTTCGGCGGGGCTCCACGCGGAGGGTGAACCCGCCGCGTTGGCCTCCTGCTGTCGTTGCGTGGCGACGATTCGCATGGTCTCGCCGAAGCGGATGGCGTCGACGCTCGTGAGGTGCTGCGAGCGCACCGCCACCTCCTTCATGGCACGCGCGGCGATCGGTGCGCCCTTGAGCAGCCGGGACGCGAGGGCGCGGGCTTCGTCCATCAGCGACTCGTGAGGTACGACCCATCCCGCGAGACCGATCTCCTTGGCGCGGGCGGCGTCGATGCGCTCGCCGGTCATGAGCAGCTCCATCGCGTACTGCCAATTCACCTTCTGCGGGAGGCGGATCGCACCGACGATGGCGGGGCTGCCGAGCAGCACCTCCGGGAAGCCGAATTCCGCCCGGTCGCTGGCGATCACGAAGTCGCACCAGGTCGCCAGCGTGAACCCGTACCCGAGGCAGTAGCCGTTCACCGCCGCGATGACCGGCTTGAAGATCTCCCAGCCGCTCTCGAACGAGTTGACCGTCGGCTTCTCCCAGAACGTGCCCGCGAACTCACCGATCGATCCCACGCCGTCGCGCAGGTCTCCACCGGCGCAGAACGCCCGCCCCGCGCCGGTGACGATCGCGACCCACGCGTGCTCGTCATCGCGGAAGCGGCTGAACGCGTCGTTGAGCCCGCGCCGCATCGCGCCGTTGACCGCATTCATGGCGTCGGGACGGTTGTAGGTGATGGTGGCCACGTGGCCGTCGAGCTCGTAGAGCACTTCGTCGGTCATCCGACACCCTTCCGTCGACTCAGGCGGGGAACAGCAGCCCGAGGGTGAACGCGGCGACTCCGATCGTCGTCACGCCGATCGCGAGCGGCAGCAGATCGGCCGGGGACGCGGGTCGCTCGGCCCGGCCCGGTGCGAGGCGGCGGCGAGCGTGCCAGCCGGCGAGCAGGTAGCTCAACATGCCGAGCCCCAGGATCACCGCGCCCACGGCGACGTCGGATCGCTCGAACCCGTTGAGGGTGAGACCGCGCGTCACGACGAGCCCGCAGCCGATGATGGCGAGGCCGCTGCGGTTCCACGCCAGGTCGGTGCGCTCGTCGCCCGATGACGTCCGCGCGGGCTTCGCTCGAGCCGGGGTCACGAGCCCGCTCCTTCGACGATCACGAGGATGAACCCGAACAGCGCGACGACCGACACCACGATCGCGACGATGAACGGCAGGTGCGAGCTGGGGATCGGGCGTTCGCAGCGGATGGCGTCCTGGTTGCGCCGCCACTCCCAGTAGCTCACCGCGGCGATCACGATGCCGAGCGCGATGAGGGGCAGACCGATGAGACGCCGTCCGCCGGGGAAGTCGAACGAGGGGAGCAGCTGCGTGATGGCGAGACCGGCGGTGATGAGACCGAGGGCCGTGCGCTCCCAGGCGAGGAAGGTCCGCTCGTTGGCGAACGAGAGCTGGACGTCGGGTTGAGGGTCGGGTGCGACGTCGTCCATGGCCGCCATCATGGCTCGCCCGCTCACGATGATGACGGTTAGCGTCACCGGGCGTGGGGGACCTGACCATCGAGGGGAGCGGCGCGGCGGCGGTGCCGCGTGCGTTGGCGTCCCTCGTCGACGGCATCGAACGCGGTCTGCACCCCGGCGCGCTGCTGTACGTGTCGGTCGCCGGCGAGCCCGTCGCCGATGTCGGTGTCGGCCAAGCTCGCGCCGGTACACCGATGACTCCCGACTCGATGGTCATCTGGTTCTCGATGACGAAGCCGAGCGTCGCGGTGGCGATCGCCCAGCAATGGGAGCGCGGCGCGCTCGAACTCGACGATCCGGTGGTGCGGTACGTCCCCGAGTTCGGCGCGCACGGCAAGGACCGCATCACGCTGCGGCACCTCCTCACGCACACCGCGGGCATCCGCGGCGCTGACGCGGTGGCGAGCACCGCCGCCGGCACCGACTACTGGGACGAGGTCGTCGCCGGGATCTGCGCGATCGAACCCGAGATCGACTGGGTCCCCGGTCAGCGAGCCGGGTACCACCTCGCCTGCGGGATGACCATCCTGGCCGAGATCGTCCACCGGCTCGACGGGCGTCGGTTCGAGACCTACGTGCGAGACGAGGTGTTCACGCCGCTCGGCATGGACGACTGCTGGGTGGGCATGGCGACCGAGGTCGTCGAGGGGTACGGGGACCGGATCGGCACCATGCACAGCACCGCCACCGGCGCCGCCATCGCCCTCGACACCTTCGACAGCCCGGAGTTCGTCGCCCGCTGCGTCCCCGGCGGTGGCGGGCGCGGCCCGCTGCGCCAGCTCGGCCGCCTGTACGAGGCGCTGCTCGCGGGTGGCGCGCTCGACGGCCCACGGGTGCTCGGACCGCAGACCGTCGAAGCGATCACCGCCCGCCACCGCGTCGGGCTCTACGACGAGACGTTCCACGCGCAGTGCGACTGGGGTCTCGGCTTCGCGGTCGACGCGTACGCCATGGGTCGCCACGCCTCGCCACGCGCGTTCGGGCACGGCGGCGCCCTGTCGGCGATCTCGTTCGCCGACCCCGAGCACGGACTCGTCGCAGTCGTCCAGACCAACGGCATGTGCGGCAACGACGACCACTACCTCCGCCTCGACGCGGTCACCACCGCGCTCTACGAAGACCTCGGCCTCGTCGCATCGGGCGCGCCGGGCCGCGACAAGCCCTTCCCGTCGGTCGAGCTCACCGCCGCGACCGACTGACTCGAGAGGAATCGACGAATGGCCGACGAATGGCAGACGAAGAAGGTCGACGACGTGCATGCGGGCGACGTCGTGCGCTACGCGGGTCAGGAATTCACCGTGGCGCGCGTCGACGCGCCGTTCCTCGGTCGCGACGAGATGGTGTGCCTGATCGAGGACAACGCCGATCGCTGGCACGCGTACCCCGCGGCCGTCGGCGGCGACGTCGAAGTGCGGGTCGGTTGATGCACCGATGACCAGCGGCGTGACCGACGGACCGCTCTCACACCTGCGTGTGCTCGACCTCTCGCGCGCGCAACCCGGTGCGTACTGCACCGGTGTTCTCGCCGACCTCGGCGCCGACGTCCTGCGCGTCGAATCGCGCGGCACCGGCGACACGACCCGCATGATCCCCGGCGCCATGGAGGCGTACCACCGCGGCAAGCGGGCGATGACCCTCGACCTGAAGCACGACGACGCGCCCGCCGTGCTCCGGCGCCTGATCGCGCAGGTCGACGTGGTGATCGAATCGGGCCTGCCGGCGGGACTCACTGCCCAGGGCGTCGACTTCGCCACCCTCGTTCACGACCAGCCCGGCCTCGTGTGGTGCACGATCTCGGGCTTCGGCGAGCGAAGTCCCTACGCCAAGCGTCCGGCGCACGACATCACCTTCCTCGGCTACTCCGGCCTCATGGCGCTGATGGCAGGAGACACCGTCCCCCCGACGCCCGACTTCGTGCTCGCGGTGCCCTTCGGCTCGTTGATCGCGGTGATCGGCATCCTCGCTGCGCTCACCGAACGCGACCGCACGGGGAAGGGCGCGTTCGTCGACACCGCGATCGTCGACAGCGCCACCTGGGTGTTGGGCGAAGCGGTGGCGCGCGTCGCCGCCGGCCAGCCGGCCGGGTGGGGTGAAGCCGCCTCGCGTCGGGCCTACCGCGCGGCCGACGGCAAGCTGGTCACCCTCGCGGCCGCCGAGCCGCGCACATGGTCTGCGTTCTGCGCCGCCATCGACCGGCCCGATCTTGCCGATTCGTTGATGAACCCGCCGGGCGGACAGTCCGCTCTGGCCGAAGAGCTGGCCGCGGTCTTCGCGACCAGGCCGGCCGCCGAGTGGGAGGCGCAGCTGGCCGACGCGGGCGCGGCGGTCGGCCCCGTGCGCGACATCGAGGAGCTCCTCGACGATCCGCACCTCGCCGCACGCACCGCGCTGGTCGAGCTCGATGACGACGCCCACACGCGCGTGCTGCGCACCCCGGTGCGTCTGCGCGACGCGACCGGCGCCGAACGGCCGGTCCACCTCGCCCCGCCGCCGGCGTTGAGCGAGCACACCGACACCGCGCTGGCCGACGCCGGCTTCACCGCCGACGAGATCGCCGGTTTCCACGACCGCGGCGCGGTCTGAACCCACAGGAGCACCCATGACGTATGAGATCGACCTCGCCGGCCACCGCGCGCTGGTCACCGGTGCCGGGCAGGGAGTGGGGGAAGAGATCGCCCGCACCCTCGCGCAAGCCGGCGCCGAGGTGCTGGTGAACGACCTCGTGCTCGAGCGCGCCCAACGCGTCGTCGACGGCATCGTCGCCGACGGGGGACAGGCGCGCCCCTCGGTGTTCGACGTCACCGACTACCCGGCGGTCGTGGCCGCGATCGACGACGCCGGGCCGGTCGACATCCTCGTGAACAACGCCGGGAACGCGGGGCGTGCGACGACGATGGGCATGGAGGATCTCGCTCGTCTGGTCGACACCGATCCCGCCGACTGGGAAGGGTTCATCAAGGTGAACCTCTACGGGGTGATGTACGCGGTCCGCGCTGCGCTGCCGGGGATGATCGAGGCCGACTGGGGTCGGATCGTCACCGTCATCTCGGACACCGCGCGCGTCGGAGAGACGCACATGCCGGCGTATTCGGCCGCGAAGGCCGGCGCGGCCGGCTTCTGCCGCTCCGTCGCGCGTGAGGTCGGGCGCAACAACATCACCGTCAACTGCGTCGCGCTGGGCACCATGAACACGCAGGGCATCGATCCCGCCAACGATCCGCACGCCGAGCGGCTGGTGAAGAAGTACGTCATCAAGCGCCGCGGTCTGCCGAGCGACATCGCCGCCATGTGCACGTTCCTCGCCAGCCCCCAGGCGGAGTGGATCACCGGCCAGACGTACCCGGTGAACGGCGGCTACTCGTTCGCCCTCTGACCTGCGGGAACGCCCGGTACGATTCGGGCTGATGGAGATGCAGCGGAGCGGAATCGACCAGAACTGATGGAGATGCAGCGGAGCGGAATCGACCAGAACTGATGGAGATGCAGCGGAGCGGAATCGACCAGGGCTGATGGAGATGCAGCGGAGCGGAATCGACCAGAACTGATGGAGACCGTCGACGACGTACGCGCCGCGCTGGCGCAGCACGACTACCTGGCCGACGAGGGCCTGGCCACCGCCATCTTCCTCGCCATCCGGTTGCAGCGACCGCTGCTGCTCGAGGGCGAGGCCGGGGTCGGCAAGACCGAGGTGGCCAAGGTGCTGGCCCGTTGGACCGGCGGCGAACTGGTGCGGCTCCAGTGCTACGAGGGCATCGATGCCTCACAGGCCGTCTACGAGTGGGACTACTCCCGCCAGCTCCTGCACCTCCGCGCCGCCGAGGCCGGCGGCAGCGCAGTGGTCGAGGACGAGCTCTACTCGGAGCGGTTCCTGGTGAAGCGCCCCCTCATGCGTGCCATCGCCTACGAAGCCGACGCGCTGGGCGCGGTGGCACCGCCGGTGTTGCTCGTCGACGAGGTCGACCGGGCTGACGACGAGTTCGAGGCGTTTCTGCTCGAGATCCTCTCCGACTACACGGTCACGGTGCCGGAGCTCGGCACGTTCCACGCCGAGGTACCGCCCCTGGTCGTGGTCACCTCCAACCGGACCCGCGACGTGCACGACGCGCTCAAGCGTCGCTGCCTGTACCACTGGATCGCGCATCCCGACTTCGAGCGGGAGCTCGCCATCCTCCGCGTGCGCGCGCCCGAGGTGCCCGACCAGTTGGCACGTGAGGTCGCGGCCGCGGTCGAGACGATGCGCGACCTGGAGCTCTACAAGCCGCCGGGGGTCGCGGAGACGATCGACTGGGCCAACGCGCTCGCCGCGCTCGGTCGTACCACCATCGACGAACGCTCGGTCGAGGTCACACTGGGCACCATCCTCAAGTACCGCGAAGACCAGGAGCGCACTCGGGCCGCGGGGATCGAGCAGCTGGTCAGGACCGCGACGGAGCGCAGTGCCTGACACTGACCCCGGTGTCGACGTCGACCGCTTGGCGGTCGGCTTCGCCCGCGTGCTTCGGGGCGCGGGCCTCGACGTCCCGGTGGGGACGACGATCCTGTTCGCGGAGGCGCTCGGCGCGGTCGGCGTGTCGACGCGCGACTCGGTGTACTGGGCCGGCCGGGCGACGCTCGTGAGCCGCCCCGAGGACATCGAGCTCTACGACCGGAGCTTCGCGGCGTGGTGGGAGCGCGTGTACCAGTTGCGCACCGCCACGGTGGAGGAGCAGGAGATCATCCTCGCCTTCGACACCGATCGCGACGACGACGCTCCCGAGGACGACGACGGCGAACCGCGCGACGCTCCCACGCTCGCGGTGCGCTACAGCCGCGCCGAGGTGCTGCGTCGAGCGCGACTTCGCCCACTACAGCCCCGACGAGTTCGCGGAGTCGCGCCGATTGATGGACGACCTGCGCATGGCCGGGTCGATGCGCCGATCCCGTCGGATGCGCGCCAGCTCTCGCGAACGGGGCCGTCCCGACCTGCGCCGCACCGTCAGGCGCGCGCTGCGCGCCGGGGGCGAGCCCATCTCGCGCGCGTTCGTCGAACCCGCGCTGCGTCCGCGCCGACTCGTGCTGCTGTGCGACGTCAGCGGATCGATGGAGGCCTACGCGCGCGGCATCGTGCGCTTCCTCCACGCCGCGGTCGTGGGGCGGGGAAGGGTCGAGGCCTTCGCCATCGGCACGCGCCTCACCCGGATCACGCGGGAGCTCTCGAGTCGCGACCCCGACGCCGCCATCGCAGCTGCGGCGAAGCGGGTCACCGACTGGTCGGGCGGGACGCGCCTCGGCGAGGGACTGCGCCAGTTCAACGACGAGTGGGGCGTGCGGGGCATGGCGCGCGGCGCGGTCGTCGTCATCCTCTCCGACGGGTGGGATCGCGGCGATCCCGAGGTGCTCGGAGAGCAGATGGAGCGCCTGCACCGGGTGGCGCACCAGGTGGTGTGGGTGAACCCCTTGAAGTCGTCGCCCAACTTCGCGCCGTTGGCGCGGGGAATGGCGGCCGCCCTGCCACACGTTGACGAGTTCGTCGAGGGTCACAACCTCGCGTCGCTGGAGCAGCTGGCCCGCATCGTGTCCGGAGAGAAGTTGGAGCGCGCCCGATGAAAGCCGCCACATGAAAGCTGGCACTGAAAGCTGGCACATGAAAGAGGTCCTCAACGACATCGAACGCTGGCGCGCCGGCGGCCATCGGGTCGCGGTGGCGCGCGTCGTCGCGCTCGAGGGCTCCGCGCCGCGCGATCCCGGTGCCACCATGGCCGTGAGCGACGACGGCGAGGTCGCAGGTTCCGTGTCCGGCGGGTGCGTCGAGGGGGCGGTCGTCACCGCCGCGCTCGAGGTGCTGGCCGGGGAACGGGAGCGGGGCATCATCACCTTCGGGTACTCCGACGACGAGGCGTTCGCGGTCGGCCTCACCTGCGGCGGCACCATCCACCTCTTCGTCGAACCCCTCGACTGGTGAACGTGCCGACCGCTCCTGTTCTGGCGTGGCCGGTGTGCCGTAGCTGCACACGAACCACGCCAGATGCGTCATGACGTCCGTCTACGAGAGCCTGCGCGACGCGCTGCGCGGCGAGGAACCCGTTGCGCTGGCCACGGTCACCGCGGGTCCGGGCATCGGGGCCAAGCTCCTCGTGCGGCCGGGCGGTGAGCCACTCGGCACGCTGGGCGATGCCGATCTCGACCGCGTGGTGGCGCGTGATGCGCTCGGGGAGCTCGAGTCGGGACTCACGTCCACGCGTCACTACGGGGCACATGGCGAGGCGCGGGAAGACGTCGTCGCGGTGTTCATCGAGTCGTTCGCGCCACCGCCGAAGATGATCATCTTCGGTGCCGTCGACTTCACGCGGGCGCTTGCGAGCATCGCCAAGGTGTTGGGCTATCGCGTCGTCGTGTGCGACGCCCGCGCGGTGTTCGCCACCCGCGCGCGCTTCCCGATGGCCGACGAGGTCGTCAACGAATGGCCCAATCGCTACCTCGAGAAGGTGCGGGACGACCTGGGGCCGCGCGACGCGGTCTGCGTGCTCACCCACGACAGCAAGTTCGACGTGCCCGCGATCGTCGGATCGCTCGCCACCCGCGTCGGGTACCTCGGTGCCATGGGCTCGCGCAAGACGCACGGCAAGCGCACCGAGCGCCTGCGCGATGCCGGTGTCACCGACGACGAGCTGGCCCGGATCCACGCGCCGATCGGACTCGACATCGGCGCCCGGACCCCCGAGGAGACGGCCGTGTCCATCTGCGCCGAGATCATCGGCGCCCGCACCGGGCGGGTCGGCACCGCCCTGCGCGACGGCGAAGGACCCATCCACCAAGCAGGCCCCGTCCACCAAGCAGGCCCCGTCCACCAAGCAGGCCCCGTCAACCGATGAGGTGTCACCTGTGAACTACGGGATCGAGGGGCGCCGGGCCGCGGTCGCCGCCGCGTCGAGTGGGCTGGGCCTCGCCACGGCCAAGGCCCTCGCCGAACAGGGCGTGACCGTCGCCATCTGCAGCCGTTCCCGGGCGAACATCGATGCCGCCGCGGCGGAGATCGGAACGCAGGCGGTCCCGATCGTCGCCGACGTCTCCAGCGAAACGGGCGCGGCCGGCTTCGTGCAGCGCGCGATCGACGCGCTCGGTGGTGTCGACATCCTGGTGTGCAACGGGGGTGGTCCGGAGCCCGGCAACTTCACCAGCACGCCGCTCGACGCGTACCGCCGTGCCATCGAGCTCACCTGCCTGGCGCACATCGCGATGTGCAGCGCGGCGGTGCCGGCGATGCGCGAGCGGCAGTGGGGGAGGGTGATCGCGATCACGTCGGTGGGCGTGCGCCAGCCGATCGCGGGACTCATCCTGTCGAACGTCGGCCGGTCAGGTCTCACCGCGTTCCTCAAGACGCTCGCCCGCGAGGTGGCGGGCGACGGGGTCACCGTCAACTCGCTGCAGCCTGGTCTCCACGACACCGACCGCATCCGCCAGCTCTACGGTGGCGAGCTCGATCCCCGTGACGCAGGCATCCCCGCGGGCGTCCTCGGGCAACCGGACGACTTCGGGCGGATCGCGGCGTTCCTGTGCTCCGACTCCGCCTCGTTCCTCACCGGCGCGGCCATCCCGGTCGACGGCGGGGCGTACACCGGGATGCTGTGAGCGGGAGCGAACGGCTCGTGGTGGCGTTGTGAGCGGGAGCGAACGGCTCGTGGTGGCGTTGTGAGCGGGAGCGAACGGGTCATCGTGGCGCGGTCAGGACCACGGCGTAGAATTCCCTGATGGTCTCCGACGCCGACGCACCCTCGATGGCGCAGTCGGCGAAGGACGCTCGGATCGTCACCGTCCCCAACGTGATCACCTTGATGCGCCTCGCGTGCGTGCCTCTGTTCGTCTGGTTGCTGGCCGACGACGAGCTCCTGGCTGCCGCCGCGCTCCTGGCGGTGCTGGGTGCGACCGACTGGGTCGACGGCTGGGTCGCGCGTCGCTTCGACCAGGGCAGTGACTTCGGCAAGGTGTTCGACCCCGTCGCCGATCGCATCCTCATCCTGGTGGCGGGTGTCGCCCTGATCGTGCAGGGGAGCGTGCCCCTCGTCGTGGGCATCCTGGTGCTCGCGCGCGAAGTGATCATCAGCATCGCGGTGCTCGCGCTGGCAGCCGCGGGAGCGCGGCGCATCGATGTGCAGTGGGTGGGCAAGGCGGGCACCCTGGCCCTCATGTTCGCCTTCCCCCTGTTCCTCTGGGCCGACGCCATCCACGGCACCGCGAGCGATCTCGTCCTGTTCGCCGCGTGGTTCATGGCCGTGTGCGGCCTCGTGCTCAGCTACTACGCCGCGTTCACCTACGTGCCGCTCGCGCGCGTCGCGTTGCGTGAAGGTCGATCCGCCCCGACAGCAGGGAGCCTCTCGTGAAGGCCGTCATCCTCGCCGGTGGTGAGGGCACACGCCTGCGCCCGCTCACCAGCAACACCCCCAAGCCGATGATGCCCCTGGCCAACAAGCCGATGATGGAGCACATCGTCAACCTCCTCGCGCTGCACGGCTTCGACGAGATCGTGGTGACGGTCGCGTTCCTCGCCAACCAGATCCGCGACTACTTCGGTGACGGCTCGGACTTCGGAGTCACCATGCGCTACGCGACCGAGGACTCGCCGCTCGGCACCGCCGGTTCGGTGCGCAACGCGGCCGACGAGCTCGACGACACCTTCCTCGTCATCTCGGGCGACGTGCTCACCGACATCGACCTCACCGCGTTCGTGAAGGCGCACCGCGATGCCGGCGCAACCGCGTCGATCGCGCTCAAGCACGTGGAGAACCCGCTCGAGTTCGGCATCGTGATCACCCAGGCCGGACGGCACCATCGAGCGCTTCCTCGAGAAGCCCACGTGGGGCGAGGTGTTCTCCGACACCATCAACACCGGGATCTACGTGCTCGAACCGGTGGTGTTCGACCACATCCCCGAAGGTGAGGTCGTCGACTTCTCCGGCGACGTGTTCCCGGCGCTGCTCGACGACGGGCACACGCTGCACGGCCACGTGTCCGATGGCTACTGGGAAGATGTGGGCACGCTCGAGGCCTACAGCCGCGCCCACACCGACGTGCTCGACGGGCGGGTGCGGGTGGAGATCGACGGCTTCCAGCTCGGCGAGGGCCGGTGGATCGGCACCGATGTCGAGATCAGTCCCGAAGCCCGCATCGACGAGCCGGTCGTGATCGGCGACAGCTGCCGCATCGAGCCCGGTGTGCACCTGCGCCCCTACACCGTGCTCGGCACCGACGTGATCGTGAAGTCCGACGCCTTCATCGAACGGTCCGTGCTGCACGACCACGTCTACGTGGGCCAGGGCGCGAACCTGCGGGGTTGCGTGATCGGACGCAACACCGACCTGCGTTCGCACGTGCGAGTCGACGAGGGCACCGTCGTGGGCGACGAGTGCTTCGTCGGCCAGGACGCGGTGATCAACCCGAACGTCAAGGTGTATCCGTTCAAGACGGTCGAGTCGGGTGCGGTCGTCACGTCGTCGATCGTGTGGGAGAGCCGTGGCGCCCGCACGTTGTTCGGCCGGCGCGGTGTGCGCGGCCTCGCCAACGTCGACGTGAATCCGGAGGTCGTCGTCCGCCTGGCGATGGCGTACAGCACGTCGATCCCGAAGGGCGCGACCATCACCGCCAGTCGCGACACGAGCCGGATCGCCCGCGCCCTCAAGCGCGCGCTCATCGCCGGCATCAACCTGTCGGGTGTCAACGTGGAGGACATCGAGCTCGCCACCGTGCCGCTCACGCGGTTCCAGGTGCGCAACAGTCGCTCGCAGGGCGGCATCACCGTGCGGCTCGCGCCGGGCGATCCCGACACCGTCGAGATCAGGTTCTTCGATCCCGAAGGCCGTGACATCGATCCCGGCGCACAGCGCAAGATCGAGCGGCTCCTCTACCGCGAGGACTACCGACGTGCCTTCGGCGGGGAGGTGGGCGACATCGTGTTCCCACCCCGCTCCCTCGAGTTCTACACCGCCGCGTTGGAACGGATCGTCGACATCGAGCAGGTGCGGCGCCAGTCCTTCAAGCTGGTGCTCGACTACTCGTTCGGCGCCGCGTCGATCGTGATGCCGAGCCTCCTCACCAAGCTCGGCGCCGAGGTGCTGGCGGTCAACCCGTTCGCGAGCACCGCGTCGGCCACCGCCACCGCCGAGGTGCGTGACGCGCAGGTGGCCCGCCTGGCCGACCTCGTGCGGGTGTCGGGCAGCGACCTGGGGTTCGTGATCGACCCCGAAGGTGAGCTCGCGGTGGTCGTCGACGACACCGGCCACATCCTCGAGCCCGAGGAGCTGATGCTCGGCATGGTCGCGCTCATCAAGGAGGCGGTCCCGGGCGCGAGCGTGGCAGTGCCGGTCAACGCCACCAACGCGGTCGAGGCGATCCTCGGGTCGAAGGACGCCGTGGTGCGCACCCGGCTGTGGGGGACGGGCCTGATGGAGGCGGCGTCGGCCCGCAACGTCGTGTTCGCGGGCACGCCCGACGGCGGTTGCGTCTGGCCCGACTTCCTGCCCGCCTACGACGCCGCGGTCACGTTGGTGAAGCTGCTCGACCTGCTCGCGGCCGTCGACCGGTCGCTGTCGCAGGTGGTCGCGGCCCTGCCCAGCACCCACGTCGCGCACGAGACCATCGTGACGCCGTGGGAGCGCAAGGGCACCGTCATGCGGGAGATCGTCGAACGAGCCGGCAGTCGAGAGACCGAGCTCATCGACGGCGTGAAGGTGATCGAGGACGATCGCTGGGCGCTGGTGCTGCCCGATCCCGACGAGGCGCTCACCCACGTGTGGGCCGAGGCCGGCAGTGACGTCGAGGCCCGCCGCACCGCGCAGGAGTACGTGGAGCGGATCCGCCAGGTCCTCCGCTGATCCGCCGAACACCTCGAGGTTCGCGTGTGCCGGTGAGGGTCAACTTCGAGATGGTCGAGCGCGGGGGGTAGCGTCCCCACCCATGGAATTCCCGGAGCAGCTGCGCTACAGCGAGCAACACGAGTGGGTCGCCGTCGACGGTGCCCACGCGCGGATCGGCATCACCGACTTCGCCCAGGACTCGCTCGGCGACGTCGTCTACGTGGAGCTCCCGGGCGTCGGCGCCAACGTGATGGCCCACGCCGGCTGTGCCGAGATCGAGTCGACGAAGTCGGTGTCGGAGATCTTCTCGCCGGTGACGGGCACGATCGTCGAGGTCAACCACGCCCTCGACGACGCCCCCGAGCAGGTGAACGCCGATCCCTACGGCGCCGGCTGGATCTTCGTGGTCGAGATGGCCGATCCGGGCGAGCTCGACGCGTTGCTCGACGCCGCCGCGTACCGGGCGCTCGTCGACGAGGGTTGACCCCGGCGCCACCATGACGAGCTGGCGCCTCGTCGACGACCTCGACCGCGGCTGCGACGCGCTCGCGAACATGGCCGCCGATGGCGCCCTGCTCGACGCCGTGGCGGTCGGGGGCGCCCCGGCGCTGCGCCTCTACCGGTGGACGCCCCCGGCGCTGTCGCTGGGCCGCTTCCAGCCCGACGACGACGTCGACGTCGACGCCTGCGCACGGTTCGGGGTCGATGTCGTGCGACGCCCGACCGGCGGGCAGGGCCTCCTGCACGGCCCCGACCTCACCTACGCGGTGGCCATGCCGATGCCGCCGGGTGCGGCCGGCGGCGTGGACGCCGTCTACGAGCTCCTCGCGACCGCACTGATCGCGGGGCTCGCCCGGGTGGGGGTCGACGCCGCGATCGCCCGCCACGACGGTCCCGCGGGACCGGTGTGCTTCGCCGGGCAGCAGGGTGCCGACCTGCGGGTGGGTGAGCGCAAGGTCTGCGGCTCCGCCCAGGTGCGGCGCGGCGGCGCGGTGCTCCAGCACGGCTCGATCCTGCTCACGCGCCTCGCGTTCGACGAAACCGATCTGTTGCGGCCCCGATCGGGCTCCACGCCGGTGACGCGCGAGCAGCTGCGCGACGCCACGGTCACGCTCGAGGAGCTCGGCGTGCCACCCGTTCCGCGCGTGGTCGCCGACGCGCTGGTCGAGGGTTTCGCGACGACCCTCGACCTCACCTTCGACCTCACGTCGAGCCCGCGGTCCATCGCCACCTGAAGGCGTCGAGCGAGCGTCGAGGGTGACGGTCACCCCTTCTCCGTGGTGCGGGGTACCGTTGGGGCCATGCGATGCCGCCAGTGCGGCCACCAGAACGAGTCCGGGGCGAACTTCTGCTCCTCCTGCGGTAGCCCGCTGCCTCCGGAGGACGAAGCGACCCTGAGCCTCACCGAACTCGCCGAGCGGCTCGAGCTCGACGAGGAGCTCGGCGCGGCCTTGGCCGAGCTGCCCGACGGCATGGGCATGCTCGTGGTGCGGCGTGGCCCCAACGCCGGCAGCCGCTACGTGCTCGACAGCGACCTCACCGCCCTGGGTCGCCACCCCGACTCCGACATCTTCCTCGACGACATCACGGTGTCGCGCCGCCACGCTGCGGTGCGGCGAGTCGACGGCGCCTACGAGGTCTCCGACGTCGGCTCGCTCAACGGCACCTACGTCGACCACAAGCGGGTCGACACCGCGCCCCTGCACCACCTCGCCGACCTGCAGATCGGGCGCTTCGTCCTGGTCTTCCTGGTGGGGAGCAACCCCGCGTGAGACGGCCTCGATGAGCGCACGTGAACCCGAGCACCTCTCGATCGGTGAGGTGCTGGCGGAGCTGAGCGACGAGTTCCCCGACATCACGATCTCGAAGATCCGCTTCCTCGAGAGCCAGGGTCTCGTGAACCCGGAGCGCACGCCGTCGGGGTACCGCAAGTTCTACGTCGCCGACCTCACCCGCCTGCGGTGGATCCTGTTCCAGCAGAAGGAGCACTTCCTGCCGCTGAAGGTCATCAAGGAACGGCTGGACGAGCTGCCGCCCGGTGGCGAAGACCGGCTGTTCGAGATGGTCGAGGAGCCGAGCGGTGAGGTGGTCGTGGAAGTGGCGATCGACACCCCGGCCGAACTGGTCGCGTCGGAGCCGGCTCCCGCCACGCGCGCCGCGTCGGCCCCGCGCCCGACCCGCCGCGCACCCGCGTTCGCGCCCTCGCTCCCGGTCGACGACGGCGGCGACGCGCTCCTGGGCGCGCCCGGAGGGGACGGTCGCTACACGCGCGCCGAACTCGCGGCCGCCGCGGGCGTCGACGACGCGCTGGTCGCGCAGCTCGAGAGCTACGGGATGCTCGCGCCCGCGCGCGAAGTCGACGGCGCCGCGTGGTTCGACGACGAAGCGCTCGAGATCGTGCGCATCGCGTCGGGCTTCTTCGCGCGCGGCATCGAGGCGCGCCACCTCCGCATGTACCGCAACTTCGCCGACCGGGAAGCGGTGCTGTTCGGCCAGGTCCTGTTGCCGTACGTGCGCCAACGCAACCCCGAAGCCCGGGCCCGCCTGCAAGAAGAGCTCGGCGAGCTGGCGTCACTGGGCCGGCAGCTGCGCACGGCGCTCCTGCGCGAGTCGGTGCGCGAGACCCTCGCCGAGTGAGCAACGCCGCGCCGCACCCGACCATCGAGCCGCCCGAGACCCTGCTCGACGAAGCCGCCATCGCCGAGACCGTGGGGCGGTTGGCGGCCGAGATCACCGCCGAGCACCCCGACGGCGTGGTGCTCGTGGGCGTGCTCAAAGGGGCGTCGATCTTCCTCGCCGACCTCGCGCGCGCCATTCGCGACATCGACGTCACGGTGGCGTTCATCGCCATCTCCCGCTACGCGCCGGACTCGGGGCGGGTGCGGATCCTGCACGACGTCGACCTCGATCTCACCGGACGTGACGTCGTGCTGGTGGAGGATCTCGTCGACACCGGCCTCACCCTGGGGTACCTCGTGAAGCACCTCGAGGCCCAGGGGCCGCGCCGCGTCGACGTGTGCACCTTGCTCGACCGGCCGGCACGTCGCATCCTGCCGGTGACGGTGCGCCACGTCGGAGTCGAGATCCCCGACGTGTTCGTGCTCGGATACGGTCTCCATCGCGCCGATCTGTACCGCAATGTGCCGCGGGTCGTGATCGCCGATCGCGCCGTGGTCGCGGCCACGCCCGACGCGTACGTCGCGACCCTCTATGCCGGTTGACACCACCCGCCTCGTGCTCCGGATCGTGCTGTCGCACGCCGGAAGGAGCGGGGGAGCCCGGTGCTACGGTTGGCCCGGTCCAGTGCAGGGGCCAGTCCGGAGGCACCCGTGATCCCGATGTCGCTTGTCGGAGTCCGCGTCGAGGTTCCGTCGAACCAGCCGATCGTGCTCCTGCGCGAGAACGACGGACAGCGGTACCTCCCGATCTTCATCGGCCAGCCGGAAGCCACTGCGATCGTCTACGCGCTGCAGGGCACCGAGACACCACGGCCCATGACCCACGACCTGTTCAAGTCGGTGCTCGACGACCTCGGCACGAAGGTCATCCAGGTGATCATCACCGAGCTGCACGACGGCACGTTCTTCGCCGAGATCGAGTTCGCGCGCGACGGCGGCACGTACCGGATCTCGTCCCGTCCGTCCGACGCCATCGCGCTGGCCGTGCGCTACGGCGAGCCGGTGCCGATCTTCGCCCACGAGGACGTCCTCGAAGAGGCGGGCGTCCTGTTCGAACAGGACGAGGACGGTGAGGTGGAGGAAGAGCAGATCGAGCAGTTCCGCGAGTTCCTCGACCAGGTGCGCCCGGAAGACTTCGCCGCCGGCGAGTGACCGGTTCGCCGATCGTTGACCGGGCCGCGCCCAGGCAGTAGCCTCACAACCCCGTAACTACGACCCTGTACTTCAGCGTGACCCAGGGTCGAGCCACTGTTCAAGGTTTGGGATCGAGGGTGTGGATGGCCACGAAGAAGCGCGCCGACGGCACGCAGGTGCAGCCGATGCTCGACGGCATGGAGCCCACGCCCCGCGAGCTCGGCTTCCGCGGACCGCAGGTCTGCAGCATCGTCGGCATCACCTACCGCCAGCTCGACTACTGGGCGCGCACCGACCTCGTGCGACCGTCGATCGCCGACGCCAAGGGGAGCGGCACCCAGCGCACCTACTCCTTCCAGGATCTCGTGCGCCTCAAGGTCGTGAAGAGCCTGCTCGACGCGGGCGTCAAGCTGCAGACCGCGCGCCAGGCGATCGACTACCTGCGCGAAGACCTCGGCGACGACTGGGCCACTGCCAACCTCGTGCTCGACGGCACGAGCTCGGTGCTCGTGCGCACCGACGACATGCTGATCGACGTCGTGCGGCGCGGCCAGGGTGTGCTCAACATCGTGCCGCTCGCGCACGTCATGGAAGAGCTCGACGCCGGCGTGCGGGAGCACGTCGCCGAACAGCGGAGCGCGTCAGGGCTCCGCGCCGCGTCGGGGGGCTGACCATCACGCCGGAGTCGCTGCCCCACGAGCAGGTCCGCTTCGCGCACAACTCCGAACGACAGTTCGCGAAGCTGCTCGACTTCTACGCCATCGACTGGGAGTACGAGCCGCGCACGTTCGTGCTCGAACGCGACCGTGAAGGCAACCCGGCGCAGGCCTTCTCGCCCGACTTCTACCTTCCCGGGTACGACCTCTACATCGAGATCACCACGCTCAACCAGAAGCTGGTCACGAAGAAGAACCGCAAGGCTCGCCGACTCGTCGAGCTGCACCCGGAGATCAACATCAAGGTGCTGTACCAGCGCGACTACCTGCAGCTGCTCGTGAAGTACGGGCTCGAACCGCCATCACAGCTCGCCGACGGCACGGGAGCCGCCACGCTCGACATCTTCCGCGAGCCGCGGCGGGGAAGTGGCACCGCCGCGCAAGAGTCCGCGTGAACATGCACCGGTCGCCGCTCGACGCGCAGCACCGCGCCCTCGGCGCGCGCATGGTGCCGTTCGGCGGGTGGGAGATGCCCATCCAGTACACCGGCGTGCTCGAGGAGCACCGAGCGTGTCGAGAGCACGCCGTCGTGTTCGACGTGTCGCATCTCGGTTCGGTGCACGTGCGCGGCGCCGGCGCGTTCGCAACCCTGCAGTGGGCGTTCACCAACGACCTCGATCGCATCGCGCCCGGACGCGCGCAGTACACGCATCTCCTCGACGAAGACGACGCGCACGTGGTCGACGACATCATCGTCTGGTGGACCGCGCCCGGCGACTTCCTGGTGATGCCCAACGCGTCGAACACCGCGCCGCTGGTCGACGCTCTGGGTGAAGCCGCGCTCTTCCACGGCGGTGGCGAGTGCGAGCTCGACGACGTCACGGCCGATCGAGTCGTGCTCGCGGTGCAGGGACCGGAAGCGCGCGCGCTCCTCGCTCGGTTCGCTCCCGAGGCGGCCGAGGTGGAGCGCTTCTCCGTGCAGCGCTTCGAGTTCGCCGGCGCGTCGGGGTGGGTCGCCGGCACCGGCTACACGGGTGAGGACGGCGTCGAGCTCCACGTGCCCGCCGACCAGGCGCCCGCGTGCTGGCAGGCGTTGCTCGAGACCGGCATCACGCCCGCCGGGTTGGGTGCGCGCGACACGCTGCGGCTGGAGGCCGGGCTCCCGTTGCACGGCCACGAGCTCGGTCCCGGGATCACGCCGTTGCAGGCCGGGCTGGGCTGGGTGGTCCGCTTCGACAAGGGCGCCTTCCGGGGCAGGGCGCCGCTCGAGGCCGAACGAGACCACGGCGTCACGCGCCGGCTGCGCGGCCTTGCCGCGGAAGGCCGTCAGATCCCTCGCCAGGGCCAGGCGGTGTCGCGCGACGGCCACGTCGTCGGCGAGGTCACGAGCGGCAACTTCTCGCCCACGCTCGGCCACGGGATCGCGCTCGCCTTCCTGCCGCCCGAGACCGTGGACGGCGACACCGTCGTCGTCGACGTGCGCGGCCGCGAGGTGCCCGCGGTCGTCACGAAGTTGCCGTTCGTCCGCCGGTAGCCTCAGCCCTGTGAGCCGGGAGTTCGCCGACCGTCATCTGGGTCCTGCGCCGATCGAGGTCGAGCAGATGCTGGCGGCCCTCGACGTCGCGTCGGTCGTCGAGCTCGTCGATCGGGCCGTGCCCGAGGCCATCCGCGACCGCGCCCCGCTCGACCTGCCCGTCGGGCGCACCGAGGCCGACGTGCTCGCCCGCATGCGCGAGCTCTCCGACCGCAACGAGGTGCTGGTCTCGCTGATCGGCCAGGGCTACTCGGGCACCGTCACGCCGCCGGTGATCCAGCGCAACCTGCTGGAGAACCCCGCCTGGTACACCGCGTACACCCCCTACCAGCCGGAGATCTCACAGGGCCGACTGGAGGCGCTCCTCAATTTCCAGACCATGGTGAGCGACCTCACGGGCATGGACCTCGCCAATGCCTCGCTGCTCGACGAAGCGACGGCCGCGGCCGAGGCGATGACCATGCTGCGCCGGGTCAACGCCAAGGGCGGCGACACGTTCTTCGTCGACGCCGGCTGCCATCCGCAGACCATCGCGGTCGTGCAGACCCGCGCCGAACCCCTGGGCATCGACGTGATGGTGGGGGAACCCGAGGTGGGCATGGCGACCGAGGGCGTGTTCGGTGTGCTGCTGCAGTACCCGGGCACCACGGGTGCGATCCGCGACGACCGCGAGTTGGTCGCGAACCTGCACGAGCACGACACGCTGGTCGCGGTCGCCGCTGACCTCCTCGCGCTGGTGCTGCTCACCCCGCCGGGGGAGTGGGGGGCCGACGTGGTGGTGGGTTCGGCTCAACGGTTCGGGGTCCCCATGGCCTACGGCGGCCCCCACGCGGCGTTCTTCGCCACCCGCGAGGAGTTCAAGCGCAACCTGCCCGGGCGGGTGGTCGGCGTGTCGGTCGACACCGAAGGACGCCGCGCGCTGCGCCTCGCGCTGCAGACGCGCGAGCAGCACATCCGCCGCGAGAAGGCCACCAGCAACATCTGCACCGCGCAGGTGCTCCTGGCCAACATCGCCGGGATGTACGCGGTGTACCACGGTCCCGAGGGGCTGCGCGCCATCGCCGAGCGCGTGCACGCGCTCACCACCGGACTCGCGGCGACGGTACCGGGGCTGGTGCACGAAACGTGCTTCGACACGATCGCGGTGCGCGTCGACGACGCCGATGACGTGCTCGCGCGCGCGCGCGACGCGGGCATCAACCTGCGACGCATCGACGGCACCACCGTGTGCGTCGCGCTCGACGAGACCTCCACCGTGCAGCTCGTCGAGCACCTGCGGGCGCTGTTCGGCGACGCGGCCGATCGCGACGTCGTGGGGATCCCCCCGGCGCTGCGCCGAACGTCCGACATCCTGACGCACCCCGTCTTCCGCCGGTACCACTCCGAGTCCCAGCTGCTGCGCTACCTGCGCAAGCTGTCCGACCGCGACCTCGCGCTCGACCGCACGATGATCCCGCTGGGCTCGTGCACCATGAAGCTCAACGCGACTGTCGAGATGATGCCGATCACCTGGCCGGGCTTCGCGGACGTGCACCCGTTCGCGCCCGTCGAGCAGGCCGCCGGCTACACCGAGCTGTTCACCGGGCTCGAGGACGCCTTGTGTGAGATCACGGGGTACGACACCGTGTCGCTCCAGCCGAACGCCGGTTCGCAGGGCGAGCTCGCCGGCCTCCTCGCGATCCGCGGCTACCACGAGAGTCGGGGCCAGGGGGCACGCACGATCTGCTTGATCCCCGAGTCCGCGCACGGCACCAACGCCGCCGAGCGCGGTGATGGCGGGCATGCGCGTCGTCGTGGTGAAGTGCGACGACGACGGCAACGTCGACTTCGACGACCTCAAGGCCAAGAGCCACGAGCACGCGCACGACCTCTCGGCGCTGATGGTCACCTATCCGTCGACCCACGGCGTGTACGAGGCCAACATCCGCGACGTGTGCGCGGTGGTGCACGAATGCGGCGGGCAGGTCTACCTCGACGGCGCCAACCTCAACGCGCTCGTCGGCCTGGCCAAGCCGGGCAAGTTCGGCGCCGACGTGTCGCACCTCAACCTGCACAAGACGTTCTGCATCCCCCACGGCGGGGGAGGGCCGGGCGTCGGACCGGTGGCGGTGCGCGCCCACCTGGCGCCGTTCCTGTCGCCGCACATCGCGGCCGCGCCGCACGGCTCGGCGGGGATCCTCCCGATCTCGTACGCGTACATCGAGCTCATGGGTGGCGACGGCCTGCTGCGCGCCACCGAGACCGCGATCCTCACCGCCAACTACGTCGCCGCCCGCCTCGCGCCGCACTATCCAGTGCTCTACCGCGGCCCCGGTGGGCTGGTCGCGCACGAGTGCATCCTCGACCTGCGCCCGATCACGCAGCGCACCGGCGTCACCGCCGACGACGTCACCAAGCGGCTGGTCGACTTCGGCTTCCACGCGCCCACGGTGTCGTTCCCGGTCGCGGGCACGCTCATGGTCGAGCCCACCGAGTCGGAGGACCTCGACGAGCTCGACCGCTTCTGCGACGCGATGATCGCCATCCGCGACGAGATCCGCGCCGTCGAAGCGGGGGAGTGGGCGGTGGAGGACAGTCCGCTGCGTCACGCGCCGCACCCGGCCGCCGACGTCGTGGTCAGCGAGTGGACGCGCGCGTACTCGCGCGAGCAGGCCGCGTTCCCCGCTGGATCCGACGCGTTCGGACCCGACAAGTACTGGCCTCCGGTGAGCCGCATCGACGGCGCGTTCGGTGACCGCAACCTCATGTGCGCGTGCCCGCCGATCGCCGACTACGAGACCTCGGACGAGGACGCCTGACCGTGGCTCGCCCGCAGCCGGGGATCTTCGCCCAGGGCACGCGTTCGCACTACCACCTCGAGTTCGATCTGCGGCCCGGCGTCGGCGACGATGCCGTCGTCGCCGCGCTCGGTGGGCTGCGCGAGCCGTCGGTCACCGCCGGCGGTTCGAACATCGTGGTGGGCTTCGGCCCCGCGCTCTGGCGGCGCCTCCGGCCCGACGACGCGCCGGCCGCGCTCGCCGACTTCGCGGCGATCGAGGGCGAAGGCCGGCGCGCGCCGGCCACGCAACACGACCTCTGGGTCTGGACCCACGGCACCGGCGAAGACGTCGAGCTCGACGTCGCGCGTGCGGTCGTGGTGGCGCTCGACCCCGCGTTCGCGCTCGCCGCCGAACAGCCGTGCTTCGTGTACCTCGACAGTCGCGACCTCACCGGCTTCATCGACGGCACCGAGAACCCGCCGGTCGAGGAGGCGTTCGACGTCGCGCTGGTGCCCGACGGCGCACCCGGCGCGGGCGGCGCGTTCGTGCTCGCGCAGAAGTGGGTGCACGACCTGGTCTCCTTCCACGCGCAGTCGCAGGCCGAGCAGGAGGGCACGATCGGGCGCACCAAGCCCGACAGCGTCGAACTCGACGACAAGCCCGCCACCGCACACATCGCGCGCGTCGTGATCGAGGAGGACGGCGAGGAGCTCGAGCTGTACCGGCGCAGCACGCCGTACGGTCGGGTGGGGGAGCTGGGCCTCTACTTCCTCGCGTTCAGCGCCGATCCCTCGCGCTTCACCAAGATGCTCCACCGCATGTTCGGTGCGAGTGGCGACGGACTGCACGACCACCTCACCGACTTCACGACTCCGGTGAGCGGCGCCCACTACTTCGCGCCGTCGCTCGACGCGCTGGGCGGGATCCTGCCGTCGGAGTGAGACCGTCACGACGAAGTGGGGGTCCGGTGGGTGGTCGGCCCGAGTGCCGGGCCTGACCGCCGGGTTGCTCAGGCGAGGTGGTGCTCGTCCACGTAGTCGAGGAGCTGCTGGGGTGAGGCGTTCGGCACCTGCGCGGCGCCGACGATCCCGGTCGTCTCGTCGTACCACGCCGCCCAGAGGGCCTGGTGGTAGTACCAGCAGGCCAGCTCGCCGACCTGCTTCCCGTGGTCGGTGATGGGCTTGGGCTCCTTGCACACCGCCGGATGCTTCGGTCCGTATTCCTCGTCGGTGAGCTCGTCGTGGAAGGCGGTCCAGTAGTTGCGGGCGGTGTCAGGAGTGACCTGTGCGAAGTATGCGAGCCCCTTGTCGGGGCTGGTGCAGTTCACCACGGCGCCGAGCCAGGGGAGCCAGGCCCACTCCGGTTCGTGACTGGTGTAGCCCTTGGCGTTGCGCGGCTCACACTTCGTCGCGGCCTTCGGAACCCGCCGGATCAGCGCCTTGGCGGCCTCGGTGCGGCCGGCGGCGGTGAGGTCGGCGAGTCCGTCGTCGGCTTCCGGTTCCGCCAGCGGACCGGCGTCGTCGTTCCACCACTGCTTGACCGCGGCGCCGTCACCCTCGTCGTTGAAGGCATAGCCCAGGATGTCGGAAGCGTCCGCAGTCCACACCACCTTGGCGACGGGATTGCCGTCGGAGTCGTTCACGACGAAGCAGGCGTCGCGTCCGGCGTCGGTCGTGGCGTCGACGTAGTGCCAGGTCGCCTCGGCCGGGCAGGAGGTCGAAGTGCCGTCAGCGGCCGGGAGGCCCTGCGGGATCTTGCTCTGGTAGGCATCGGCCAACTGGCCGGCGTCTGCGTACAGCGCGTACACGAGACCGTCGACGCCGTCGGCCGGGTTCTCGCACTTCACGATGGCGGTGGCACTCTCGAACGAGCCGCCGGCGAAGTCCGCCGGGTCCTCGCGGGAGCACAGGCTGCGGTGATCGCTCGGAACGTACCCGAGCAACGTCTGGGCCTCCGTAGCACCCGACAGGGCGTTCGAGGAGGCCGCGTGGGCCGTCCCGGCCGTTGCCGCGCCGAGACCGCCGGCCGCCGTCGCGCCGAATGCCGTCAGCGCGATGGCCACGCCACGCCGCCACGCACCAGAGCACCGTCTCATCGTCCGCCCTCCGTCGCCCGCACCCTGCCCCAGGCGCCCCCGACCGCTCGGAGGCTATCGTCTGCGCAGATCCACCGGGCGAGGGGCAAGCTGGTGCGGGCGCGGAATGCGATGATCCTGGCGAGTGCGGTCCTTGCGGCCGCTCTGCTGTCGGTCGGCCCGACGGGCGCCGGAGCCGCGGTCCAGGGGAGCGGTCGGCTCGCGAAGAGCCCAGAGGCGGCTGCTCGCGCCGACCGGGCCCTCCTCGCGCACATCCCCGACGAGGTGCGCGCCAGCTGCCTCCTCTTCGACACCTCGTACAACGTCGACGAACCCGGCACCGACTTCGTCGCCGAGTTGGAGTGCCATCCCGACCCGCAGACCACCATCAGCTACCGCCAGTACCCGACCGCGGCCGATCTGGCCCGCGACTTCGACCGCTCGGCGAGATCGACGGACCCGTCGTGCGGTGACCGACGCTCCTACAAGGTCGCCGGGCGCACATCGGGAGAGTGGTTGTGTCGCCGACCCTCCGAGTCGGACACGGGTGTGGAGGTCGAGTGGACGTTCACACAACTCGATGTCCTCGCCCGGCTCGATCGCACCGACGACGACGTCGACGCCGCGATCGCCGCGTGGACCGATGACGCCGGTCCGGACCGTGCTGCCCACCGGGTTCCTGCCTTCGTGACGAGCGATGCCGCGCTCCGTGACGGTAAGGCGCTCCTGGCCGAGATCCCGGACGCGAGCGCCGCGGGGTGCGAAGTCGTCGACCTCGGCCGGCTCGGCACCTTGTTCGAGGGCGCATCGGCCTCCCCGGACTTCTGGCTGAAGGCGAAGGTCACCTGTTCCACGAACGGCGTACCGAGCCACGTCGACTACCGGCAGTACCGGAACGAGGATGCGTACGCCGCCGCCTACGACGCGGGCGCCCTCCTGCGATACAGCGACGACGACGACGAGACCTGCCCGGGGGGCTACGAGGCGTCCTGGAAGGTGGGCGATCAGGACGTCGGGCGCGTGGCGTGCTCGTTGTCAGAGCGACGAGGCGCACATCACGTGGACGTACGACCCGCAGTCGATCGTCGCCGACGCGTTCACGCTCGACCAGCCGTCGACGACCGCCATGTGGGACTGGTGGCAGCAGTCCGCCGGACCGGTGGAGCAGTAGGAGAGATCCCTGCGGGCGGATCCGGTGGCGGGCCACCGGCCGATCTCGCCACTCGGACGTACTTAACATAACGAGGATTATGGGCACTACTGACGAGGTCCGACCTCGGATCCGACCTCGGATCCGGAGAGTTGATCGACTCGTTGCTCCCGCCGCCGAGACCATGCGCCAGACGGTCGACGAGGTGGTCCGAGCGCTCGGCGAGCGATACCTCGGGTCGGCCGACGACTGAACCGGCCCGTGGCGAGCCGGCGACCGGCCGACGAACACGAAGTGAACGCCGCGCGACGAACCCCGCGCCGACGATGATCCCGACCGGTTGCCTGCGTACGGTCGCGAGATGCGGGCTCGACGGCGTGCTCACGTGTTCGTGGTCGCCGTGGCCCTGAGCGTCGCGGTGTCGATGCCGGCTGCGGTGGCGCAGACCGATCCTCCACCCGACACGGCTCCGCCGTCCACCGACCCGTCGACGACCTCGACCACGTCGACCACGTCGACCACCACTCCCTCGTCGACGACCACGACGACGACCACGACGACGCCCGACGCCGACGACCCGGGCCCGGCGGCCCCGACCGACAGCGTGCGTCTGCCCACCGCGGCCGAGACCGCGGCGGCCCATGCTGCGTTCGCCGCATTGACGAACGACCAGCGAGCTCTGCTGCGCCGGCTGCAGTCGAGCAGGGATCAGCTCGCGACCGTGCGCGTCGAGGTGGCGGTCCTCAGCGCCCGCGTGGATGCTGCCCGCGCCACGCGGGCGACGGCCCGTGCTGTCGCGCAGCTCGCCCAGGAAGATGTCGACCGCTCGACGAAAGACCTCGAGCGGCTGCGCGACGCGACGCGCGAGCTCGCGGCCGCGATGTACCAGCACCTCGATACCGGCATCTTCCTCGAGACCGTCAACGTCGCCGACCAGAGCGAGTTGGATCGCATCAGCAACTACGCCAAGGCTCCGCAGGACGTGCTCGACGACCTGGTGGCGCAGGCCACCGCGACGAAGCGGCGGCGCGCCGATGCGCCGCGCACGCGCCGCCGACGCGCGCGTCGAAGCAGAGGCCACGCTCGCCACCGTGCAGTCGACCCTCACCGAGGAGCAGGAGGCGCTCGCCCGGGCCGAGACCGCGAGCGCCGCGGCGTTGGCGGCGGTCGACGAGGCGCTCGGTTCGACGGTCGCGCTGCTGACGCAGGTCGCCGACCCGCACTTCGGTGCCGACACCATCACCGAGGCGCTCGCGGCCGTCCAAGCCGGCGCCGGCGACCCGGTGACGCTCTCGGGGTTGTTCCGGCTCCCGGTACCGGGTGCACCACTCGGATCGCCGTACGGAATCCGTGTCGACCCCCTGACCGGATCGATCGGGTACCACCCGGGCGTCGACTTCGAGGCCGCGGCCGGTACCGCGGTGCAAGCGGCTGCCGCAGGCACGGTGGTCATGGCCGGCGACTGCGGCGGCTACGGCAACTGCGTGGTGATCGACCACGGCCACTCGCTCGCCACCGTGTCCGCGCACCTCTCCGCGTGCTCGCCGACGTCGGTCAGCCCGTGGCCGAGGATCAGGTCGTCGGTCTCGTCGGTTCGACCGGCCGTTCGACCGGTCCGCACCTGCACTTCGAGGTGCGTCTCCACGGTGCCCCCATCGACCCGATCGTCACCCTCACGTCGTCGGTCGTGCTCCGCGGTTCGGGATCCGCAGACAGATCGCAGCCATGACGGCCCGTTGATCTTCGGCTGAAGCGGATGGGCCAGCCTGCTCGGCCATGGCCTACGTCTCAACCTTTCGTCCCGATCGGTCGATGACAACGCCGTGATGTCGACCCTGCGCACCCTGACGCGCCGCCGTTCGCTCCGCCTGACGGTGGTGGTCGCCTCCGTGGCGATCGTCGCGTCGGCGTGCCTGCCGCCTCCGCCGCCGGGTGACAACTCGAATCCGCTGCCGGCGCCGTCGTGGTGGTCGGGAAGCTGCGACAACGGCAACTACGCCGGTGCGCACGCGCTCGGGGCGTCGTACCGAGGGGTGGAGGTGTGCGGCCCGCGGCCCGGCGCCGACGGCGCGCCGAACCGGCTGGTGCGCTTCTTCCCTGGCGCGTGGGGCGAGCTCGAGTGGCAGTGCGTGGAGCTGTCGATGCGCTTCATGTACCTGGCCTACGGCGTGTCGCCGTACGGCGCCAACGGCAAGGACGTGGTCGACAACTACACGACCGCGTCCGGCGGCGGGCTGGTGCGCATCGGCAACGGCACCGGCGTCGCGCCGGCACCCGGCGACGTGATCTCCTTCGGCGCGACCGGTTCGAGCCCGCTCGGTCACACCGCGGTCGTCGAATCCGCCAACGTCGACGGCAGCGGCAACGGCTCGATCCGGCTCCTCAGCCAGAACGACACCACCGACGGCTGGCGCACGATCTCGGTGAGCAACTGGTGGGTCGACGGTCCCGGCGCTGGCCTCGGCGGCGTCGGCGGCTGGCTCCACAAGCCGTAGCCAGGCTCCGTCGGTCGCCGAGAGGTAGCGGGATGTTCCAGATCTGAGACAGATCGCCGCCTCTTGGGAGCCACCTGAAGGGGTGCGATGTTGGGCGGCGTACGAATAAGGTGGGCGGGCTGAGATCGCGCGAGCCCCGGGGGGTACGGATGCGCACGGAAGACCTCATCCTCGTCAGCGTCGACGACCACATCGTCGAGCCGCCGTCACTCGCCGACTACCTGGCCGACCACGTGCCGGCGAAGTACAAGGAGCGCGTCCCGCGCGTCATCCACCGCGACAACGGCACCGACGCGTGGCTGATCGAGGGCCAGGAGCTCGCCACCTTCGGGCTCAACGCGGTGCAGGGCCGCCCACGCGAGAGCTGGGGAGCCGACCCCGCCAGCTTCGACCAGGTGCGTCCCGGCACGTTCGACGTGCACGAGCGCATCCGCGACATGAACGTCAACGGCGTGCTCGCGTCGCTCAACTTCCCGTCCTGGCCCGGCCTCGGCGGACAGTTCTTCGTGCAGAACGACGACCGCGAGTTCGTCGAGGTCATGATCCGGGCCTACAACGACTGGCACATCGACGAGTGGTGCGGCGCGTACCCCGGCCGCTTCATCCCGCTCGCGCTCTCCGGCTTCCCGCTCGGCGACGAGTGGATGGCCGGCGAGATCGCCCGCGTCGCCGAGAAGGGCTGCCACGCGGTGTCGTTCCACTCCGAGCCCCACCGCTTCGGTTCGGCCGACATCCACGGCCCCGAGTGGGACAACGCGTGGCAGGCGTGCAACGACCTCGGCACCGTCGCCGTCTTCCACTTCGGCGGCTTCCCGAACTTCATGCCCCGCACGCCGTTCTCGGTGATCCCCCACGCGATGCCGTTCCAGACGTCGATCTTCGCCGCCGAGCTGCTGTGGTCGCCGATCATGCAGAAGTTCCCGAAGATCAAGATGGCCCTCGCCGAGGGTGGCATCGGCTGGGTGCCGTACTTCCTCGAGAAGGCCGACTTCGTCTACGACCACCACAAGGCGTGGACCGGCGCCGACTTCGGCGACAAGCTCCCGAGCGAGGTCTTCCGCGAGCACGTGCAGACGTGCTTCATCGACGACAGCACGGGCCTGCGCAACCGCCACCAGATCGGTCTCGACACGATCACGTGGGAGGCCGACTACCCGCACTCCGACAGCACGTGGCCGGAGTCACCCGAGGTGCTGATGAAGTCGCTCGAGGAGGTCGGACTCCCCGACGACGACATCCACAAGGTCACGTGGGAGAACGCGTGCCGGTGGTACCAGTTCGACCCGTTCGAGCACCGCACCCGTGAGGAGTGCACCGTGGGTGCGCTGCGCGCACAGGCGACCGACGTCGACACCACGCCCCGCGAGTACGGCGGCTTCACCACCGAGGCGGCGGTGAAGGAGCTCGACAAGGGCAACGCCACGAACTTCCTGGCCCGGAACAACGCCACCGCCGACACCTCGGTCGACGCGTAGCCGAACCCAGTCGGCGCGCTGGCGACGCGCGGTCCCGTGATGATGCGAGAGTGCCGCGAGCGAGGTCCGCGGCACTCTCGGCTTCGGTGTGCTCCTGGCGTCAACCGGTGAAGACGGGGGTCGCGACGACCGCGCCGGCGGCGACGGGTGCCGCCACCGGGCGCACGACCACCTCGGGCCCGACTTCGATCGGTGCCGTGGGCGGTGCGGTGGGCGGCGCCGTGGTGGGCGGCGGCGCGCAGCTGTCGGCGGGGAACGTGGCCGAGATCGTCTTCGGGAGGCCGTCGCCCGAGATGAAGGTGGTGGACACCTCCACGTCGGGATCACCGCTGTGACTGACGAACGCCACGGTGGCCGAGCCGTTCGGGCCGGTGAAGCTCACGTCGTGCGGAGTGCCGTTGATGGTGATGCTGGCGCTGTTCGCGCCAGCAGAGAAGTTGGTGTAGTTGGCAGTCACCGTGAAGCAGTCGTAGCCGAGGGTGGCGTTGTGCGCACTCGCGACGCCGACGGTGAGGCCGAGCGTGGCGACCGTCGCGGCAGCGACAGCAGCGAATGCGGAGAAGAGCTTCTTCATCGTTGAACCTTTCGGCGAAGCGAGAACCCGAGGAGCGTTGCTCGAACGACGCTCACGATGTGCACCGACCCCGATTCGCCGCCACCCGCCCGCCCTGGCTGATGCCGTTTCGAGACCGAGACGAGCCGACCCGCTGGCCCGATCGCCGCACTGTATTGCCTGCGGCCGCGCCAGTGCGGGGATACTTCGAGCCGACCGCGACGCACACCACGGGGCGCGGTCACACGACCGAGCACCGCGCGCATTGAGCGTCCCCAAGGCCAGGAATGCCCGTTCAGCGACAACCCGACGGGCGGCAGAGCTCGGAGCGCGACAAGCCCGGAGCGCTACAGACCGATGGCGCGGGCCACGTGCTCGAGGTGGCCCGCCGCTCCCCCGCCGGTCAGCTCGTAGGCCTTGGCCCGCCGGGTGAACAGCTGCAGGTCGTACTCCATCGTGAAGCCGATCGCGCCGTGCACCTGGTGGGCCCGGGCGAAGATGCCGGGCAGCACCTCGCGCGCGTAGGCGTTGGCCAGCGCGACCGCTCGCGCCGCGCGTGCGGGATCCGCTTCGTAGCGGTCGAGTCGCCACGCGGCCTGCAGCGTCAGCACTCGCATGGCGTCGATCTCCACCCGCATGTCGACGCACTGGTGCGACACCGCCTGGTTGACGCCGATCGGTCGGCCGAACTGCTCGCGGTTGGTCGCGTGGTCGACCGCGAGCGCGAGCGCGCCGCCGGCGAGGCCGACCGCGTATGCCGAGTCGACCACGGTCTGGTGCGCGAGTGCCCGCTCGAGCACTCGCACGTCGCCGACCACGTCGGCGGCGGCGACCGCGACGTCGGTGAACGTGACCGCGGCGTAGGGCTCGGGCGCGAACGTGGCGTGGCGTGTGCGCGTGACGCCCGGCGCGTCGGCGGCGACCGCGACCAGCGCGGGCGCGTCGTCGAGGGTGACGCTCACCACGAACACGTCGGCCACGCCTCCGAACGGCACGGCGACCTTGGTGCCCGAGAGCGTCCAACCGTCGGGGATGGCCGTGACCCGCAGCCGCTCGCCGCGGGGGTCGGTCACCGCCAGTGCCGCGAGCGCTTCCCCCGCCGCCAACGCGGCGAGCCAGCGCGCCCGCACCGGGTCGGACCCGCCCCACACCACGGGCAGCGTCGCCGCGTACGACGCGAGCAGCGGCAGGGTGGCCGCGCCGCGGCCGAGCTCCTCGGCCAGCACCGCCAGCTCGAGCGCGCCGTACCCAGCACCGCCGCAGTCCTCGGGCAACGCGATCCCGGGCCAGCCCAGCTCGACCGCCTGCTTCCAGAGGTCGGCCGAGAATCCGTCGGGCGACGCCTCGGCATCACGAGCGGCGGCGGTGGTGTAGCTGCGCGCGAACAGCTGGCGGGCCGACTCCGCGAGCAGCAGCTGGTCGTCGTCGAGCGTGAGGTCCATCGGGTCACGCGCTCCGCGGGAGGCCGAGCCCGCGCTGGGCGATGATGTTCTTCTGCACCTCGGTCGTGCCCGCGGCGACGGTCACCGGGATGCTCTCGAGCCACTGGCGCTGCATCTCGCCGGCGAGGAGGCAGAGCGGATCCTCGTCGACGAGCAGGCCCTGAGGGCCCAGCAGCTCGAGTCCGACCTGTCCGGCCAGTTGTTCCACCTGCGTGTTGTGGATGCGGGCGATCGACGCCTCGATCGCGGGCACCGATCCGGCGGCCTGGATCGAGATGGCGCCGTAGTTCAACAACTTGGCCGCCTCGATGCGAGTCGCCAGCGTGGCCAGACGAGCCCGGACCGCGGGATCCTCGGCGAGCGGGCGGCCCTCGACCACCGTGTCGCGCGCGTACTGCACCAGGTGCTCGAGGACGCGGTTCGCTCGCGCGTACCGGGCGATGCCGATGCGCTCGAACGCCAACCCCTCCCCCACGAGTGTCCACCCCGCGTCCTCGTCACCGAGCCGATCGGTCACGGGGATGATCGCGTCGTCGAAGAAGATCTCACTGAACTCGCTCTTGCCCGCCATGCTCGCGATCGGGCGCACGGTGATGCCCGGCGTGCGCATGTCGACGAGGAACATCGAGATGCCGACCTGCTTCTTCACCTCGGTGTTGGTGCGGGCGAGGAGCAGGCAGTGGTCGGCGGGCGCGTCGGCGTAGCTGTTCCAGATCTTCTGGCCGGTCACCACGTAGTGGTCGCCGTCGCGAACGGCGCGGGTCTTGAGCGACGCGAGGTCGGAGCCCGCTTCGGGTTCGGAGAACCCCTGGCACCACAGCACGTCGCCGGCGGCCATGCGCGGGAGATGGCGGGCCTGCTGCTCGGGCGTGCCGAAGCGCATGATGAGTGGACCGATGTAGTTGAGGTTCATGTACTGCGGACCGCGGGGCTCACCCGCCGCCCACATCTCCTCGCGCACGACGGCCTGCTGCCACACCGAGCCGTCGGCGCCGCCGTGCTCGGCCGGCCAGCTGAGCGTCAACCACCCGCGCTCGGCCAACCGGTGGCAGAACTCGCGGGTGAAGGGCATGGCGCGCTCGTCGTCGACGAAGACGGTCTTCCACCACTCCGGCAGCTCGTCGTCGAGGAACGCGCGCAGCTCGGCGCGGAACGCCTCGTCCTCGGGGGTGAAGTCGAAGTCCATGGGGTCACCACACTCCCACGTCGCGCAGGAACTCGTAGAGCCCGCCGACGAGTGACAGATCGGACACGTCGGCGAACGGTACCCACGCGGCCTCGGCCGCGTCGTCGCCCGCCACCGGGCGTCGCGACGGGTCGAGGGCGGTCACCGCGAAGTCGAGGATCACGTAGTGGTACGGGTCGACGATCCGTTCGACCCAGCCGAGGTGACGATCCACGACGACCTCCAACCCGGTCTCCTCGTAGGTCTCACGGACGACGGCCTCGTGCAACGTCTCGCCCCACTCCACCCGGCCGCCGGGCACCGACCACTGCCCCTGGGCCGCGCCCCTCCCCCGCCGGATGAGCAGCAGCTGCTCGAGGTGGGTGCACACCGCGCCGACCGCAACCTCCGGGCGGCCGTTCTCGGGCGAACTCATGCGTCGTCGGGGTCGAGGTGCTTGTGCATGGTGAGCGCCCGCGCGGTGAAGCCGTGCGTCTCGAAGAAGTTCTTGGCCGCGCGGTGACCCGGCAGCGCGGCGGCGTCGACGCCCAGGCATCCGAGGGAGCGGCAGTGCTCGACCAGCGCGCCGGCCAGCACCTCACCCACGCCCACCTCGCGCGCCTCGGGCTCCACGAACAGGTCGGTGATCACACCGAGACGCGCGCCGGAGCGCAACTGCTCCACGACGACGGCGGCGAACGCGATCACTGCGTCGTCGATGGCGCCGACGACGAGGAGCGCATCGTCACGCGCCGAGCAGCGCGCCGTACGCGTCCTCGAGCGGCGCGGGCCAAGCCTCGCGTTCCAGCCACAAAGAGCCGCCGCGCATCGCGCCCAGCTCGACGCGCATGAGCTCGGCGAGCTCGACGACACGGGGGATGTCCTCGGCCGACGCCGGCCGGCTCGACTCCACGTCAGCTGAGCTGTGCGATCTTGCCCAGGATGGTGTTGCGGCCGCGGTGCTCGCTCTCGTAGGCACGGATCGCGTCGAGCGACTCGCGGTCGAGACCTTCGAGGCGTTCGACCACCTGCGACGCAGAGAGCTCGTCGTAGTCGGGGATCGGCAACGCGTCCGCCGACGGAACGTCGGCCGCCGGCGATGCAGCCGGCGCGGGAACGGGCGCGGGCGTCGGCGCGGGCGCCGGTGCCTCGGGCGCGGGTGCAGGCGCGAACGGCGCCGACTCGTCGGCGACGGTGCCGCCGTTGGCGCGCATGGCGAGGAACTGCGCGAGCGCGCTCCCGGCCATCTCGCGCGCCACGCCGATCCCGTTGCCGGCGACGTCACGCGCGACGCCGAGTCCGCCTTCGGCCATGTACTTGGCCACGCCCACCGACTCGTCGATGCGCCGCTTCACCTCGGGCGGTACCGGCGGTACCGGCGGCGCGGGCGGCGGGGTGCGACCGGGGACGTGTGACAGCACTTCGCGCTTGCCGCGCGAGACGAAGATCCCCATCATGCTCGGGAGCATGTCGCGCACGTACAGCGCCACACCGACGGGCGCGTACACGAACAGCTCGACCGCCTTCTCCACGGGTTGCCTCTCGTCCGCCACGTCGTTCACTCCCGCGCTCGAAACCACCGGCAGTCTACGGTGCCGGGCACCATGTCGGTCCTCGAAGTCCTGCTGCTCGCCGGCGCCGCGTTCCTCGCCGGCACCATCAACACGATCGTGGGCTCCGGCTCGTTGATCACCTTCCCCACGCTGCTCGCCATCGGCTACTCGCCGGTGATCGCCAACGTGAGCAACACCGTCGGCATCAGCTTCGGCAGCATGAGCGGTGCGTTCGGCTACCGCCGAGAACTGGGTGGACAGCGCCACCGCACCACCGTGCTCGGCACCGCTTCGCTCATCGGTGGCATCACGGGCGGGGTGCTGCTGCTCACCCTGCCGAGCTCGGTGTTCGACGCAGTGGTGCCGGTGCTGATCATCATCGCGGTCGTGCTGGTGATCCTCCAGCCCCGTCTGAGCCGCTTCGTCGCCGAGCGACGCAGCCGGGTGGTCGAGCACGGCGGCGTGGAGCTGTGGATCGGGATCTTCCTCACCGGCGTGTACGGCGGCTACTTCGGCGCCGCCCAGGGCGTGATCCTGCTCTCGCTGCTCGGCATCTTCATCGCCGACACCCTGCAACGGCTCAACGCGGTGAAGAACGTGCTCGCGCTCATCGCCAACGGCGTCGCCGCCGTGCTGTTCGTCTTCTTCGCCGATGTGAACTGGGCCGTCGTGGTCGTGATCGCGGTGGGCTCGGTGGTCGGAGCACAGCTCGGCGCCACGGTGGGCCGGCGCCTCCCGGCTCCGGTGCTGCGTGCGCTGATCGTCGTGGTCGGCCTGGTGGCGGCGATCAAGTTGCTGGTGGCCTGAGCGCGTCGTCGCGAACGGGGTGCCGGATCGCGACCACGGTCACCACGACCATCGCGATCGCGCTGAGCAGCACCACCCAGTCGCCGAAGCGGACGTACAGCGTCTCCCCCGTCGACGTCGGCACCGACGCGCTGACGATCCGCGACTGGAACAGCCCGGTCTCGTGGTGCACCGAACCGTCGGGATCGATGATCGCGCTGATCCCCGACACCGACGCCTGGAGCACGGCACGGCCGGTCTCCGCGGCGCGCATCTGACCGAGCGCGAGGTGCTGTTCGCTGTTGGCCGACCGTTGGTAGGAGCGGTTGTTGGTGCTGACCACGACGACCTGCGCGCCGTCGTGCACCGCGTCGCGCACGAGCGGCCCGAACGCCGACTCGAAGCAGATGACCGACTCGAACGGGTGACCGCCGGCGCGGAACAGCGTGCGGGTGTCGCCGGCTTGGAAGTCGTAGGGCACCTGGCGCAGCTCGGGCAGCCAGCTCAGCGCGTCGCGCCAGGGCACGTACTCGCCGAACGGCACGAGGTGCTGCTTCGAGTACGTCCCCTGGAGCTTGCCGTCGGGCGTGTAGAGCAGGTTCGTGTTGCGCGACCGGCCGTCGTCGCCCGGGGTGCGTGCGTTCACGAGGACGGCGGCGTCGTGCTCCTGGGCCAACGCCACCAAGCCGCGCCCGCAGCTCCGGATCCTGCTCGGGATCGGTGTCGAGCGCGGTCTCCGGGAACACGATGAGGTCGTAGTCGCCATGCAGTCGCTGGGCGAGGGCGAAGTGCTTCTCGGTGAGCGGCTGGTTCACCTGCTCGGCCAGGGGAAGTTGTTCGTCGTCGCCCTGCAGCAGCGCCACCCGGAGGTGGCCGGTGGTGGTGGGCTCGAAGTGGGTCGCGTCGACCACCACGGTGGCGACCACGATGGCCGCGACGCCGAACCCGGCCAACACCGCGGCGCGCGAGGAGCTGCGACCGGAGTGGGTGCGCAGGGCGAGGCCGAGGTCGAGCAGCAGCCCGTTGACGGCCACCACGACGAAGCTCACGAGGAGGGTGCCACCGACGCTCGCCAGCGCCCGTGCCGCGGGGACGGCGTGCAGCGCGACGCCGAGGTCGGCCCACGGGAACCCGCCGAACGGGAAGCGACCCCGCAGCGCCTCGAACACCACCCACACCGCGGCGGTGAGGAACGGCGACGCCAGTCCACGGCGCGCGTACGCCGCCACCAGCGCGCCCACCCCCGCGATCGCCGCCGCCATCGCGGCGACGAGCGGGACGATGGCGACGTACCCGAAGTAGCGGATCCAGGGGATCACCACGACGTAGGCGGCGACGCCGTACGCGAAGCCGTACAACGCGGCGTGCGCGGGCCGCGCCCCGCGCCAGGCCCACAGCAGCGGCACCAGCGCGACCAGCACGACCGGTCCGAGACCAACCGGCGGGAAGCACAACCCGGTGACGACGCCCGCACCCAACGCGGCGCCGAGACGCAACCAACTCGGCTTCGCGCGTGAGCGGGCCCGACGGCCGCGCCGACTGCGACACCGGCGACGCCGGTGTCATGGGGTCAGGCGCAGTCGTCGCAGAACTGCCGCGCCGGGTCGGCGAGACGTCGGAGGGGCAGGAGGAGGAAGCACGACTGGCAGAGGAACTCGTCGGGGCGTCGCGGCACGATACGCGCCGGGCCGTCGGCCCGGTCGTCACCGTCGCCCTCTTCCTCCTCGAGCTCCTCTTCGTCGTCCTCGAGGGTGGCGCTGGCGGTGCGCTCCTGGAGCAGGGTGTCGAGGGGCGCCTCGACGTCGTCGGGGTGGAGCTCCTCGTCGAGGTCGACGACGCCCTCCTCGTCGTCCTCCTCTTCGCTGGTGGCGGTGGTGGCCGTGTCGTCCGTCACCACCGGCACCGGGATCTCCACTTCGGGGGCCGCGTCGACGAGGTCGTCGTCGAGGAGATCGACGTCGTCAGCGTCGTCGACGAGCGGGTCCTCGACGTCGAGGTCGTCTTCGTCGACCAGGTCGTCGTCCAGCTCGGGTGCGTCTTCTTCGAATTCTTCGTCGCTCATCAAGGCTCCGAGCGTCGACCGTGATCGATCGCGTGGGGTCGGGGGGCGCGGAATATAACACCGCACCTGCATCAAGTCGCGACCCAAACCGAGCGGGGGCCCACGGCTATTCCCCTGGGTTCGTCAGGCGACGCGGTGCGGATGGGTGCACCGAGGGGCGACGGGGACCGGGTCCGAACGAAAAGGGGTGGAGGCCCAGGAGACCGTTGGGGCCACTGGTTGGCCCGGACTGCCGTGCAGCCCGAGTTATTGCAGCGTTCTCTACTTGGTCTCCTGAGCCCCCGTGCCCATCCCTCTCCCGGTGCCTTCGTCCCGCACGCGGGACGACCCACGACCGAGCAGTGAGGACGTGGAGTAGTAGGCCCGACGGAAGGGGTGCGAGTCAAGCGCAAGCGGTCGCGCGCGCGATGCCGTGACCTGCACCGACGCGCGTCGACGCTGGTCAGGGGGCTGTGAATTTTTTCCTGGCCGTCTGCCTGTCCGGACAGGCTCCGGTCACACTCGGGGTCGAGCTCGCGCGCGGACCGCGTTCACGCGCCTGTTCGCTTGCCCGTTCACGCGCCCCCGGCGGTGCGGCGGGCCTCCGCGGCGCGCTCGGCGGCGAGGCGTTCGAGCTCGTAGGTGGTGTGGTCGACGTACGACATGGCGTCGGCGATGGCGCGGTGTCCGGCCTGCTCCGCGATCAGCCGGTGCATCTCCTGGCCGATCTGTCGGTACGACGGATGGCCCGACGGCGCGGTGCGCAGCTCGAGCATGTGCATCGCCTCGCGCGCGTTCATCTGCATCGCGAAGCGGATGCCGTACGCGAGCGACACCGCGTACGGCGCCTGCTCGGGGAACGGGTCGAGCAACGCGTCGTAGAGCGCGGCCGAGCGTTCCATCGCGTCGTCGAACGGCTCGCGCAGTCCGGCTTCTTCGACCGCTTCGGGGATCTCGTACCCGTGGCGTGTCGACAGTGGCTGCCACTCGATGGTGAGCATGCGGTGTCGTTGCAGATCGCGGAACGCGCCGTAGTCGGCGACGATGTCGAAGCGGTAGTCGACGCGCTCGAACGCGCGGCCTGGCTTGTGGCGACGGTTGCGCCGCTCCCCCACGTACGCGCGCAACAACGCGGCGCGATCGTCGACGCCGAGCGTGCGCACCTTGGCCAGCACCTGGTCTTCGGGAAGGTGCGTCTGCGGGTAGCAGATGGCCGCGAGGAGCTTGTCCTCGGCCTCGGGATCGAAGTCGGTGAGGGTGACGGCGGGCCGCGGTTCAGCCCGCTCACCTGCGAAGATGCGCTCCACGAGGTCGCGGGTGTCGTGGCGGGTCTCCGCCAGGTAGCCGCTCCACGCGACGCCACGATCCTCGCGGTCGACCCGGGTGAGGAAGCTCGGAATGACCTTCCGCAGCTCCTCCAGCATCATCGCCGCGTAGCTGCGGGCCTCGGGCAGCGGGTGCGCGCGCATGCGCAGCAGCAGCGCCTCGTAGCCCTGGCCGGTGCCGTAGATGCCGACGTTCGACAGCGTGGCCGCGGGGAGGATGCCGCGGATCGCGTCGCACGCCTTCGCCTTGATCGTCTGCTTGTAGACGAAGTCGGAGTCGCCCGGTTCCTTCGGGTAGCGCTCGCGCGCCCAGTCGGTGACCTGCGGGAGCAGCTCGGCATACGTGGCGAACTGCGCGTCCATGTCGGCGATGTAACGCCACGCGTGTTCGCGTCGACGCGAGTACGGCGGTGTCGCGGTAGTAGCGGAAGCGACCGTCGAGCTTCTTGTCGTATTCGATGTAGCGCGTCGACTGCTCGAGGTAGGCCATGAGGCGGCCCCACTCGAGGATCTTGGTGAGCAGGTTCGACGACTGCTCGCACGCGAGGTGCACGCCGCCGAGCTGCGCGACGGAGTCGTCGCCGTACTCGAAGAACACGCGGTCGTAGAGCTCCTCGGCGCGCTTCAAGCCGATGGTGGCGTCGATGGTGAGGTCGCCGGTGAGGTCGAGGTCGTTGACGAACTCGTCGAGGAAGAGCCGACGCAGGCTCTTGTGCGTGCGCGAGTACCGCGCGAACAGCGCGCCCTTCACCACCTCCGGGAGGTTCACGAGCGCGAACACCGGACGGTCGAGGTTGGTGAAGTACGGACGGAGGACGGCAGCCTCTTCGTCGGTGAAGTTCTCCGAGGGGTACACGCCCACAGTCTCGCCTCGTCTCGCCTCCAACGGGCCCGGAGAACCGTCCGGGCTGGCGATGGTATCGGCGCGGACCCCGGCCGACGGGGATTCGTCAGACGACGATCAGGAACGCCTCGGGGGCCACCTCGACCGTCACCCGGGTGGCGGCCGGCGCCGGGACGCCGTCGACCTCCAGCCCGACCGGGCGGCCGTTCGACGATGATCCGGCGACGACGTCGATCCGCCGCCCGGTGGTCTGGGTGATGTCGGGGTGCGGGAGGTGCACCCCCTGCGGGAGCCGGCGGCGGACGCCCGCCCGCTGGCCCCGGGCCACTGCGTAGACCTGGACCTCGGCCCGCCCGTCGCCCGGGTGGCCCACGGGGGACGACGTCGTGGCCCCGCAGGTACTGGCCGCTGGCGATCACGACCGTGGTGGCCGGCCCGTCGTGGACCAGGCGACCGTCGACCTCGACCCGGAGGTCCGGTGCGCCGGTGAACCAGCCGGTGCGGTCGGGTGGGGTGCCCACCACGACCATGTTCACCGCGAACAGCTCCCGCTGGTCGGCCGTGATCCGCAAGGCGTCGACGGCGAGCTCGAGCGAGCGTCGCCGTCCGCCGCCCTGAAATCCGCTGGCGTGGATGCCGAGCGCCCGGGCGAGGTCGGACGTCGGGTCCGGCCGGAATCCCACCCGAGCTCCCGGTTGGTCGCGCACCGCGGCCGCGAGCGCGGCGTCGTCGCCCTCCACGTGCCACGCGGGCGGCCCCGCGGCGGGTCGCTCCCACGGCTGGCCCTTCTCGACCATCGGCGTCAGCTCCCGCTCACGCGGCCCGCCACGCTCGACGCCGCGACGACCCCGCGATGGCACGCATCGGCGGCCTCCCGAGCGCGGGCCCGCGTCTCGGGGTCGGCGGCCACGTCGCCGACCTGACGCAGCAGGTCGATGCACTGCTTGACGTGCCGCACGAAGTCGCCGCCGGTCATCTCGTCGTCGTCGAGCACGTCGGCCAACGAGTCGCCCGAGGCCCAGTCGTGCGCGTACGGCGTGAACCCGGGATCGGGCACGCGCGTCTCGGGGAGGCCGGCGTCGTCCTCGTTGGCGCGCAGGTCCCGGGCGATGCGTTCGATCGCACGCGACCGCTTCGCGACCGTCTTCGACGGCCAACGCGCCGGCGGCATCGGGTCCGATCCGTCGGGTCCGCGTCGCTCGTAGGTGAAGCACGACACGAGCGCGGCCAGCTCGGGCGGGCGCAGCCCGTCGAGCAGACCCTCGCGGAGCGCCTCCGCGAGCAGCAGGTCGGTCTCGGTGTAGAGGCGCGCCAGCTGCTCGCCGCCCTCGGTGAGCTGCCAGCCGTCGACGTAGCCCCACGCCTCCAGCACGCGCAGCACCCGGTCGAACTGACGGGCCAGGCTCTCACTGCGGCCCCGCACGCGCCGCTCGGTGCGCTGCTGGTCGCGCTCGAAGCGCTCGATGGCCCCGGCCGCCCGGAGCTTCTGCTCGCGCTGCGGATCGTCGCTGAGCGGGTGCCCGGCCAACGCGGCCTCGAGCTCGGCGAGCCGGCGCTCGTCGCGACGCGAGCGTCCGGTGTCCTCGCGGAGCTTGGCGCGGCGCAGCCGGTCGGCGGTCTGGCGCCGGAACGACGGGTTCCGGGGCGCGAACGGCGTGGGCAGGTCGATGGTCGCGGCGCGCCGCGGCGGTGCGTCGAAGTCCTGCGGGCCGAGCCGCACGACGTCGCGCCCAGGGGTGAGCGCCACCAGGCGGCTCCCGCCACCCCGCCGGTGCTCGTGGTTGAGCACCGCCACGCGACCACCCTTGCGGCGCACGACGACGACGTCGCCGGGGCGCAGCGCCTCCATCGCTTCGGTGATGTGCTTCGCGCCGCTGCGGTTGCTGCGCAGCCCGTCGAACTCGGTGGTGAGGGCCCGGTACTCCTGCACCGCGGCGAGATCGTCGCCGAGGAGCGCACGTTGGCGGGCGACCTGGTCGCGCGTGCGTTCGAGTTGGCGTTCCAACGCCACGACGTCGCGGTCGGCGTGGAACTGCGCGAACGACAGGTTGAGCAGGTGATGGGCCTCGAACTTCGTGTAGCGCCGCACGAGGTTGGCTGCCATGTTGTAGGTCGGTCGGAACGACGACCGCAGCGCGTCGCTGCGGCGCGACGCCAGCGACGCGACCTGGTCGAAGGGCACGAACGGGCTCCAGCACACCACCGCGTACCCCCGGGCGTCGATGCCGCGGCGTCCCGCGCGTCCGGTCAGCTGGGTGTACTCGCCGGGCGTGAGGAACTCGTGCCGTTCACCGGTGAACTTGGAGAGCTTCTCGATCACCACCGTCCGGGCCGGCATGTTGATGCCGAGCGCGAGCGTCTCGGTCGCGAACACGACCTTCACCAGGCCCGCGGCGAAGGCCTCTTCGACCGCTTCCTTCATCGGCGGCACCATGCCCGCGTGATGGGAGGCGAACCCCGCCTCGAGGCCGGCGAGCCACTGGTCGTAGCGGAGCACGTCGAGGTCCTCGTCGGCGAGGCCCGCGGTCTTGGTGTCGGCGATGGTGCGGATGCGGCTGCGCTCCCCCGGTTCGGTGAGCCGCAGACCCGCGGCCAGGCACTGCTCGACGGCCTGGTCGCACCCCTTGCGGCTGAACACGAAGCAGATCGCGGGCAGCATGCCCTCGGCGGCGAGGAGGTCGGCGGTCTCGACCCGGCTCGGAGTGCGCAGACGTGTGCGGGGACGCCCCCGCCACCCCGAGTCGCGCGCGTTGCGCGCGTCGAGGCGCGCCGCGTCGGGGTTGGGACGCAGTTCGCCGTCGGGTGCGACCATGAACGTGGGCAGCAGGTGGAGATCGTCGGCGCCCCGCTCCCCCACCAGGTAACGGTGCTCGAGCGTGACCGGGCGGTGCTCCTCGATGATGGCGGCGGTGCTGCCGCGGACCGTCTCGATCCACGCCGCCACCTCCTCCGCGTTCGAGACCGTGGCCGAGAGGCACACCAGCGTCACGTCGGGTGGGAGGTGGACGATCACCTCTTCCCACACCGGACCCCGGTAGCGGTCCTGCAGGTAGTGCACCTCGTCGAGCACGACGTAGCGCAGCCCGTCGAGCGCCGGCGAGGCCGCGTAGATCATGTTGCGCAGCACCTCGGTCGTCATCACCACGATCGGGGCATCACCGTTGACCGCGTTGTCGCCCGTGAGCAGCCCGACTGCGGCGCTGCCGTGTTCGCGCACGAGGTCGCCGTACTTCTGGTTGGACAGCGCCTTCAGCGGTGTGGTGTAGAAGACCTTGCCGCCATCGGCACGGGCCTTGACGATCGCGTACTCGGCCACCAGCGTCTTGCCCGATCCTGTCGGTGCAGCGACCAGCACGCCGCGGCCGGCGTCGAGGGCGTCGAGGGCGAGCGTCTGGAACCGGTCGAGGGGGAACCCGCGTCCGGCTTCGAAGGTCGCCCGCACGTCGCCGCCTTCTCCCGGACCGCTCAGGGCGTCGACGGGGCGGCCGGCGCGGTGGTCGGTGCGGTGGTCGGTGCGGGACGTCGTGGTCGGTGCGACGGTGGTGGGCGTGGTGACGGTCTCGCTCGTCGTCGTCGACCCCGAGTCGCGGTTCGGCCGCAGGAACCAGAGCAACGCCGCGGTGACCACGACCACCGCGAGCGACGCGAGGACGGCGATCACGATCTCGCGACGGTCGCGCGGCGGCTTCCAACTCGACCCGCGCTTCGACCCTCTGCGCTGACTCATCGCTTCATGGCCCTTCCGATGACGATCGACGCCTCGTAGAAGATGTACATCGGGATCGCCATGGCGAACAACGAGTACGGGTCCTGGCTCGGCGTGATGATCGCGGCGAACGCCACGATGATCACCGCCGCGTACCGGCGCCAGCTTCGCAGCTGTGCCGTGGTGAGCACTCGGGCGATCAGGAGGAACACCAGGACCACCGGGAACTCGAACGACAACCCGAACGCCAGGATCATCAGCGACACGAGCGAGATGTACTTGTCTGCGGTGAGCAGCGGCTGGAGGTCGGAGCCGCCGATGCCCAGCAGGAACTTGAGGGCGGGCTCGAGCGTGAGCAGCGCGACGAAGCCGCCCATCACGAACAGCACGATCGACGAGGAGACGAACGGGATGGCGTACTTCTTCTCGTTGCGCGTGAGGCCCGGGGTGATGAAGCGCCACAGCTGCCAGAGCCACACCGGCAACGCGAGGACGATGCCGCCGTAGGTGGCGATCTTGAGGCGGGTCGCGAAGGCGTCGAGCGGTCCGGTGAAGATGAACTTGTTCGGCGTGCCCTTCGGTGCGGCGTCGTTGTAGAACTGGATCAGCCAGCTGATGATCTCCGGGGCGAAGATGAAGACGATCGTCCCCGCCACCACGACGGCCAGGATCGAGATCATCAATCGTCGGCGGAGTTCGCCGAGATGCTCGAAGACCGTCATGCGGCCTTCGGGGTTGCTCTCCTTGTTGCGGAACGGCACGGGGCGAATCAGGCGGGATCGCTGGGTGCGTCCGGCTCGGGGCTCGGAAGCGGGGCCGCAACTTCGGGAGTGGACTCGGTCGACGCTTCGGGAGCCGGAGCGTCCTTCGGTGGCAGCATGGGCACGGCCTGCTGCTCCACCGTGGCGGTGGACGGCGAGTCGAATTCGGACACCACGTCGCGCAGCTCGCTCTTGAGGTGCTGCTGCACGCGACGGAACTCGCGGAAGCCCTTCCCCACCTGCTTGGCGATCTCGGGCATCTTGTCGGGGCCGAAGACGAGCAACGCGATCACGAGGACCACGAGGATCTCGGCCGGGCCGAGCGAGGGCATCGGGCTTCCTTTCCGCCGGGCTGACCCGACGACAGCCTAACCCCGCCGGTACCGGCCCTTACGACGGGCGTCTAGGACCGGTGTTCGTCGCGGTGCGGGTCGGTGGACGTCGGAGGGCCCACCGGTTCCCGGTCGAGGTGACGACGGGTCGTCCTCGTGTCGGTGTGGACTCCGGCCACCTGACGCGAGATCGCGTCACGGAACTCGGTGAACTCACGGACCGAAGGCTCGACGTCGTCGCCATGGCGACGGGTGGCATAGGCGGCAGCTGCCGCTCCTACACCCAAGACCACCACGACCACCCAGACGGCCATCATGGAGGGATGCTACTCGGGCGTCGTGCGTCGGACCAAGGCCACGAGGTCGTCGAACCAACCGTCGTCCTCGAGCAGCACGTGCAGGTCGAGGAGGTCGTCGGGGGTGAGCGGCGGGCCGGCGCGCAGCTCCGAGAGCTCGGCCGGCCAGTGCCAGGTCTCCTGCGGGGCGCCGGCGGACACGAGCAGGTCCACGATCCGCGGGCTCGCCTCACGGTGCACCGTCTGCTCGCACCCGGGGCAGCGGAATCGGTACGCGCTCGGGACGTCTTCGTCATGGCACACCCGGACGGTGAGGTCGTCGATGTGCAGTTGCACGTCCCCGCACCCCGGGCACTGGGCTCGAACCGTGGTCATGTCGGGCCCCACCTCCCAGATCGCTCGTGGCCCACTTGCGTGCAGGCATCGGCACGTCGGGCCGGGCCACTTGAGAACGGCTGATCGAGTGCGACAGGGGTAACAATCAGTCTGTGGACCCCCAGACCGTCGCCCCGATCACCTTCGCCCACCGCGGCGCCAGCGCCGACGCTCCCGAGAACACGCTGGCTGCCTTCCGCCTGGCTCTCGATCTGGGCGCCCGGGGCCTGGAGTCCGACGCCCGCCTGAGCGCCGACGGCGAGGTGGTCCTGGTCCACGGGGCCGTGGCCCGGTCGGGCTGGCGACGCAGGCGGGTCAGCCAGAGCAGTGCCGCCGAGCTGGCCGAGCTCGACGTCCCGCGACTCGCCGACCTCTACGCCACGCTCGGCACCGACTACGAGCTGTCGCTCGACGTCTACGACCCGGCGGCCGGCACCGTGCTGCTCGACGTGGCCCGGGCCGCCGGTGCGCTCGACCGACTCTGGCTGTGCTCGTCGAAGACCGACCTCCTGGTGAAGCTGGGAGCGAAGGCGCCCGAGGCGCACCTGGTGCACTCGGTGCGGCGGCGGCGGGTGGACATCCCGCTCGAGCGCCACGCGGCCCGTCTCGCCGAGCTCGGCATCGGGGTGGTGAACATGCACCGCTCCGACTGGTCGGCCGGCCTCGTCGGGCTGTTCCATCGGTTCGGCGTGCAGACGTTCGGTTGGGACGCACAGGAGGTGCGTCACCTCCGCGAGCTGCTCGTGATGGACATCGACGCGGTGTACTCCGATCACGTCGCCCGCATGGTCGCGACCGTGGGCGAGTTCACCACCTGACCAACCCGGCTCGCGCTACATGAAGCCGATGCGTCCTGGCGGCCAGATGCGGAGGAAGACGCGGCCGACGATGCTCGACTCCTTGATCGGCCCGTTGACGCGCGCATCCGAAGAGTTCGTGCGGTTGTCGCCCATCACGAACACCTTGCCCGCGGGCACCTTGCAGCCGCCCTCGGGACTGTCGGCGTCGCACACGAGGGTCTTCTTGCCTGCCGCGTTCGTGATGTACGGCAGCGTCGTGGGGATGCTCGTGACGGTGCCCTTCGGCAGGTAGCTCTCGTCGAGCAGACGACCGTCGATGCACACGCGAGTGGTCTCGCACTGGGTGATGGTCTCGCCCGGCAGCGCGATGACCCGCTTCACCAGGTCGTCGATGTCGGTGCGGTGCCATTCCACGTTCGGCTCGGCCGCGAACACGACGATGTCGCCGCGGTGGAGGTCGTGGAGGTCGTAGCTCAGCTTGTTGACGAGCACGCGGTCGCCGACTTGGAGCGTCGGCACCATCGACTCCGACGGGATGTAGAACGCCTGGAACAGGAACGTCTTGATGACGATGGCGATGACGATCGCCACCACGATGAGGATCCCCCACTCCAGTGCGGCGCGCTTCGCGCTGCGCTTGGTGTCGCCCCGGGGTGGTTGCTCGGGCTCTCCCGGTCCGTCGCCCCCCGAACCGTTGTCCGACGGGGGTGGCGCATCACCGGACGGTGGATCGACGAGGGTGGGGGTCTCGACGTCGTCGGTCACCGAAGATGCTCCACGGGGCCCATCCTCGCAGATCCGACCCGCAGAACCGGACGCGGGGCCCAGGTATCACCGCCGTCGACTCACTCGGCGCCGTATCGGGCGCGCAGCCGTCCGGCCGCGGCTCCGCCGAGGTCGACGAGATCGGCCGGTGCGACCACGGTGGCGTCGCGACCGAGTCCCACGAGGAGCCGCTCGAGCCAGGCCGGTTCACTCACGGCGAGCACGACGTCCCAGGAGCCGTCCTTCCGCCGAGTTGCCGATTCGTGCGGATGGCTCTCCACGACCCATTCGGCGGCCGGGGCGAGGCGCAACTTCACGCGCGGGTCGTCGGGACTCGGGTGGTAGACGAGGTCGCGCAGTTCGTCGTCGCCTCGTGTCGCGGGGTCGAAGCGCTCGCCGGTCGCGCGCACCGCCCGCACGCGGTCGACGCGGAAGAGTCGCTCGCCCTCGGCGCGGTGACACCACCCCGCGACGTACCAGGTGCCGAACGCATGGAACACCCGCCACGGGTCGATGACGCGCGTCGTCATCTCGTCGCGGGCGAAGGAGTAGTAGTCGATCTCGACGCGCTCGTCGTTCGCGGTCGCGTCCTGCAGTCGTTCGAGCTGGTCGCTCGCGCCGACGTCGACCGCGAGGGTGCCGGGTGCGCCCAAGGCGTCGTCGAGCTTGGCGAGCGCGGTGGCGAGCGGGCCGTCGGCGTCGGAGCCCGGCACCGCGAGCAACGCGCGGCCTGCCGCGAGCAGCGCGAGACCTTCGGCCGGAGTGAGACGCAGCGGTCGCTCGAAGTACTCGGCGAGTCGGATCTCGACGCCGCCGTCGATCACCGACACGTCGATCAGACGGTCGGCGGTGTACGGCGGGAGTCCACACATGGGGAGCAGCTCGAGGTCGCGTTCGAGCTCGCGCTCGGACACCTCGAAGCGCGTCGCGAGCTCGGCGAGCGTGACGCCGGGGTGCGCGAGGATCCACGGCACGAGCGCGAGGACGCGTTGCAGTCGCGGTCCGACGAGTGGGCGACTCACCGCGCGGCGCCCCGGTGGGACGCGGCGACGACCGCGTCGAGCCACGCGACCATGTCGGCGCGCAGCTCGCGTGGAGACAGCACCTCGGCGTGGTCGAGCAGGTCGATCACCCACGAGCGGAACGCGGCACGGTTGACCACCGGGAGGGTCACCACGACCGCGCCGTCGGGTCGGCGCTCGAACACCGCCTCCTCACCGAGCTGGTCGATGACCCAGCCTGCGCGGGGCGCGTCGACGAGCACGTGGGCGTCGACGGGCTGGTCCTCGCCGTAGGTCATCGGGTCGGCTCGCACGTAGTCGGCGGGATCGACGCCCTCGGGGGGTGTGAACGACCCGGCCCGGCCGAGCTCGGCCTCGCCCTCGATGCGATCGACCCGGAAGGCACGGGGCGCGTCGCGATCGTGGTCGTGGCCGACGACGTACCAGTGCCCGAACCGCAGCAGCACGCCGTAGGGGTCCAGGTGGCGGACGTCGCCCCGGTACCCGAAGGACACCGGCGCGTGGCGGCTCACCGCGTCGAACAGGACCGCCAGGCCCGGGGTGACGTCGAGCTGGGCGAAGGGGCTGTCGGCCCCCTCCCCCGCCACGCCCCCGAGCTTGGCCAGGCCCTCGCGGCCGGCATCGCCTTCGAGCCGCACCGCGGTGACCGCCACGTGCAGCGCGGCGAGCTCCGCCTCGGTGAGCTCGAGCTCGGGGAGGTAGTAGTCGTCGGGGTGGATCCGGTACGCCTGCTCGGAGCCGAAGCCGTCGACGGTCTCGATGCGGATGGGGATGCCGAGCTCCCGCAGCGTCTCCTTGTCGCGCTCGAACTGGCGCCGCCGCGACGCCAGCTCCTCGGGGTAGCGAGGCTCGACGCGATCGGAGAGCTCGTCGAGGGTGAGTGGGCGGCGCGTCTCGAGCAGCGTCGCGGTCAGGTTCACCAGACGCTCGAGACGGTCAGCCATCAGCGTCGATCCGACGGGCGTCGGTGCTGAGGTGGCGCGCCGCCAACGCGCCGGCCGCGGCCGCGGCCTGGAAGAGCGCGGGGTCGTCTGCCGCCGGGCGGCCCATCGACGCGATGTGCAAGCCGTGCTGCGCGAACAGGGCCAACGCATCGGGTGCATCGACGTCGACCAGGTCGTGGCGGCGGTCGATCCCGGCGGCGACCAGGTCGTCGCGCAGTCGACGATCGTGCGTGGGATCGGCCAGGCGCGGCACCGCCACCTGCACCCGCTCGCGCGCGGCGATCCGCAGGGCAGTCGCGCTGTGGTGCGACAGCCCGACGTGCCGGTCGCGCCCGTCGGCGAACGAGACGCGCAAGCACGCGATGGGCACGCCGCCGAGACCGCTCGCGGCGTCGAGGAGCGGCCCGACCTCCATCCCGCTGAACCCCAGTCGGGTGTTCGTGCCGACGATGCCGGGCCCCATCACGATGACCGCGGCGTCGGCGTGTGCGACGTGACGCGCGACTGCGAGGGCGGAGAACGCCGACACCGCTTCGTAGTCGCCGCCGAACGCGTGGCCGCAGGTGATGGTGGCGTCGATCAGGCCGGCCGCCCGCACGCTGGCCACGAGGTCGGAGAGCGCGAGCGGCAGACCCGCGCCGTCGGTCATCACGTAGGCGAGCCGAGCGTCGGGCGCGCACGCCTTGAACGCCGCCGCCACCGCCGGGAGCTGGCTGTGGAGGGCGGCCACGACGACGGGCATGCCGTCGACCGACTCGACCTCGGCCAGCGCCTCGAGGTGCTCCTCGGTGCTGCCGACGTCGGTCTGGAGGCTCGTGTAGCGGCCCTTGATGATGTGACCGGGGCCCGGTTCGCTCCAGCCGTCGCGCTCCAGGTTCCAGTGCACCACGTGCCATCCGCCGGTGCCGAGGCCGAGCTCGACTGCAGTGGTGTTCACGACGACCCGGTCACCGAGCCCGACCGGACCGGTGAGCTGCGTGAGCGCGTACGCGCGTTCGGGGCCCGAGCCCAGGTCGACCTCGACGCGTTGCAGCCCGGGGCGCGCCTCGAGCAGCGTCACGACCTCACCGGTGCGGTACGACGGCATCCGGGCAGACTAGAGAGACGCGATCAGCCGCTCGACCCGGTCGTCGCGCGACTTGAACGGGTCCTTGCACAGCACCGTGCGCTGGGCCTGGTCGTTGAGCTTCAGGTGCACCCAGTCGACGGTGTAGTCGCGCTTGCGTTCCTTGGCCCGCTTGATGAACGCGCCGCGCAGGCGTGCCCGCGTCGTCTGCGGCGGGGTGGTCGTCGCCTCTTCGATCGCGGCGTCGGTGGCGGTGCGTTCGACGGCGCCGCGACGCTCGAGCAGGTAGTAGAGCGACCGTGCCCGGGTGACGTCGTGGTACGCGAGGTCGAGCAGCGCCACGCGTGGGTTGGTGAGCTGCAGGTCGTGCTTCTCGCGGTAGGCCTCGATCATGTGGTACTTGATGACCCAGTCGACCTCGGTCGAGAGCTTGAGCGGGTCGTTCTCGAGGTGGGTCATCACGTGCTCCCACATCGACAACGCCTGCTCCTCGAGGGGCGACAGGCCGCGGCGCTTGGCGAACTGCAACGCGCGTTGCAGGTACTCCCCCTGGATCTCCACCGCCGACAGCTCGCGCCCGTTGGCCAAGCGCACCCTCCGGCGACACGTGATGTCGTGGCTGATCTCGCGGATGGCGCGGATGGGGTTCTCGAGCGTGAGGTCGCGCCACGGGCGCGAGTCTTCCTCGAGCATGCGCAGCATGATCGACGTCGCCCCGACCTTGAGGAAGGTCGTGTACTCGCTCATGTTGGAGTCGCCCACGATCACGTGGAGCCGGCGGAATCGCTCGGCATCGGCGTGAGGCTCGTCGCGCGTGTTGATGATCGGGCGTGAGCGTGTGGTCGCGCTCGACACGCCCTCCCAGATGTGCTCCGCGCGCTGGCTCACGCAGTACATCGCGCCGCGGGCCGTCTGCAGCACCTTGCCGGCACCGGCGTAGACCTGGCGGGTCACGAGGAACGGGATCAGCACGTCGGTGAACTTGGTGAAGTCGCCCTCGCGCTCGACGAGGTAATTCTCGTGACAGCCGTAGGAGTTGCCGGCCGAGTCGGTGTTGTTCTTGAACAGGTACACCTCGCCCCGGATGCCCTCCTCGCGCAGCCGCTGTTCGGCGCTGCGCACGAGGCCTTCGAGGATGCGCTCCCCCGCCTTGTCGTGCACCACGAGATCGGCGATCGAGTCGCACTCGGGGGTGGCGTACTCGGGGTGGCTGCCGACGTCGAGGTAGAGGCGGGCGCCGTTCTCGAGGAAGACGTTGCTGGAGCGACCCCAGCTCACCACCCGCCGGAAGAGGTAGCGGGCGACCTCGTCGGGGCTGAGGCGGCGCTGGCCGCGGAGGGTGCAGGTGACGCCGTACTCGTTCTCGAGCCCGAAGATGCGTCGCTCCACCGCCGCGAGGCTAGTGCCGTGCCTCGCCGCGATCGCGCCGATTCTCGGGTTGTGGTCGTAACCTTGTCGCCATGGAAGTCCCGGTCCGCATGGCGCCCCTCACATGGGTCGCGGGCGAGTTCCGGGCCCAGGTCCTCGCCGCCCGGCTCGCCTCGGAGGGCATCGACGCGCAGCTGCGCGGTGCGCTCGCCAGCCCGTACGGCCTGACCATGGGCGACATGGCCCGCGTCGACGTGTTCGTGCCCGAGGACCAGCTCGACGACGCCAAGTACGTCTTGCTCGCCGACGAGGTCGACGCCACCCTCACGGCACCGACCGACTGGTGGGACGCCGGCTCGGACCGGCGGCGCGGTCGACGCTGGATCGTGTGGATCGCGGCCGTCCTGCTGGTCGCCTCGGTGGGCGGTGCGCTGGTCGGCGCGCTCCGCCACTGGTAGTCGCCTCGCTGGTTCAGCCGGCGTCGAGGATCGCGATGAGCTCGGCGCCGTTGATGCGGCGGAAGGCTCGACGCGCACGAGTGCGGTCGAGCAGCGCGACCTCGAGCTGCTCGGCGCTCAGCAGCGTGTCGGGACCCGCGAGCACCGACGCACCGAGACGGATCGCCGCCGCGGAGTCCATGTCGGTGGAGAAGCGTGACTCCATGGCTCGAGCGATCTCCTCCGCCTGACCGCCGAGCACGGTGCTGCCCTCTTCGTCCATGACGGTGCCGTCGTAGAGGATGTGGTACAGCTCGTCGTCGTCGACGGTCTCGCCCACCTGGGCCACGAGGATCTCGACCTCGTAGGGCTTCATCTCGTGGGTGAACACCTGCCCGAGCGTCTGGCCGTAGGCGTTGGCGAGGGCGCGGGCGTTCACGTCTTCGCGGGCGAACGAGTAGCCCTTCATGTCGGCCTGGCGTACGCCGGCGACCCGCAGCATCTCGAACTCGTTGTACTTCCCGACGCCCGCGAACGCGATGCGGTCGTAGATCTCGGAGATCTTGTAGAGCGTGCGGAACGCGTTCTCGGCGACCAGCACGATGCCGTCCGACACGCTGCACGCGATCAGGCTGCGACCCCGGGCGATGCCCTTCCGCGCGTAGTCGGCGCGGTCCTTCATCATCTGCTCGGGCGGGACGTAGAAGGGCATGCTCACAGCCCGCTCCCTTCTTCGCGGCCGCCGTAGAGCGCCTCGGAGCGTTCGGCGATGGTGGCGTCGTCGAGCGCGGCGTAGCCGGTCGTGTCGATCACGGCCACCATCGGGTAGATGCGCCGGATCAGGTCGGGACCGCCGGTGGCGGTGTCCTCGTCGGCGGCGGCGAAGAGGGACCTCAGGGCGAGGTCGACGGTGTCCTCGCGCGTCATGTTCTCCTGCCAGGTGGCCTTGATCCAGTTTCGGGCGTGCACGCCACCCGAGCCGTTGGTCTGGAAGTCGGCTTCTTCGTACTTGCCGCCGGTGACGTCGTAGCTGAACACCCGGCCCCGGTCGCGCCGGTGGTCGTAGCCGGCGAAGAGCGGCACCACGGCGAAGCCCTGCATGGCCGCCGGCAGGTTGCTGCGCACCATCTGGCCGAGCTGGTTGGCCTTGCCCTCGAGAGAGAGCGTCTCGCCCTCGATCTTCTCGTAGTGCTCGAGCTGCACCTGGAAGAGCTTCACCATCTCGACCGCGGGACCGGCGGCACCGGCGATGGCGACGCCGGAGAAGTCGTCGGCCGGGAACACCTTCTCGATGCGGCGGCTGGCGATCGTGTAGCCCGCGGTGGCGCGCCGGTCGCCGGCCATCACCACGCCGTTCTCGTAACGGATGGCGAGGACGGTGGTGCCGTGGGTCACCTCGATCGGCACACCGCTCCCACCCGCGCCGGCGAGGCCGGCACCGGGGAGGTCGTGCGGCGCGACCTGCCGCAGCAGGTCGACGAAGGAAGACCCCGGATCGAGTCCGGGGCCGAAGGTCGGAAGTGGAGACTCCATCACGCGGCGAGCCTATACGGGAGCCTCTCAGCATCTGTCCGAGCGGCGGAGCGTCCACGACCGGCCGTCGGGCTCGTCGACGCGCGGAAGAAGCGCACCGGTGAGCTAGTCGGCGGCCCGCAGGAGCGATCGCGGTTCGGCGTGCATCTGCCCGAGGGAGTTGTTGCACCCGACGCACAGCACGCCGCGGACCTCGCCCGTCATGTGGTCGGGGTCGACGTGGAGCGAGATCTTCCGCGGCGTGTTCCCACAGATCCGCCAGCCACCGCCTTGACCGGCGAGGAGCTCGTCGTCGTGCTGCCAGTGCCGCACTCCGGCAATGGCGCGCTCACGGTCGTCGGAACACCACTGGCGCATCCGGGCGCGCTGACAGTCCTTGCACTCGGAGCGGGCGCTTCTTGCATCGCTTCGTCAACGGATCGTACGCGGGGTGTGTGACAGTGACGCACGAGGTCGCACGTGAATCACTGACCCCCTTTCTGAACGTACGACTTCACGAACTCCTCCGCGTTGCTCTCGAGCACGGAGTCGATCTCGTCGAGCAGGTCGTCGAGCTCTTCCTTCAGCTCCTCGCCCTGTTTGGCGGGCGCGGCGACCTCGGCGGTCTCCTCGACGCGCTTCTCGGGCGCCGGCTTCTGCTTGCGCTCACGCTCGGGCATGTGGTGCTCCTCTTATCCCTGCAGCCGCTCGACCAGTTCGGCGGGGGTACCGACTTCATCGAACAACGGTTGCACGTGCGCCTTCGTTCCCCTGAGCGGCTCCATCATCGGGATGCGCCGCAACGGGTCCGAGCCTACGTCGAGGATCAGGCTGTCCCAGTTGGCTGCGACGACGGCGTCGGGCCAGCGGGCGAGACAGCCGCCGCGGAACCAGGCTCGAGTGGTCTCGGGAGCGACGGTGATCGCGGCCAGCACGTCGGCTTCGGCGACCATGCGCTCGACCTTGCCCGCCCGCACCAGCTTCTCGTAGAGGGAGCGGTCGGGGCGGACGTCGTGGTACTGGAGGTCGAGCAGCGAGAGCTTGGGGTCGGCCCACTCGAGGTCGTCACGCCCGATGTAGGCCTGCAGCAGCCCGAGCTTGGTGACCCAGTCGAGTTGGCCGTCGAGCAACATCGGGTCGCGCTCGAGGTGGGCCAGCGCCGCCTCCCACCGCGTCAGCACCATGCCGCCGACATCGTCGCCACCGCATGCGTCGAGACCGGTCTCGTCGGCGTACTTCTGCGCCAGGCGCAGGAACTCCCACTGGAGCTCGACCGCGGTGATGCGCCCGCCGTCGAGGAGCTCGACGGTGGCGCGGCAGGTCGGGTCGTGCGACACGGTGCGCATCGCGTTGACCGGGCCGATGATCGAGAGGTCCTTCTCGATGAAACCGTCCTCGATCATCGCCAGCACGATCGCGGTGGTGCCGACCTTCAGGAACGTCGCCACCTCGCAGAGGTTGGCGTCGCCCGCGATCACGTGGAGCCGGCGGTACGCCTGCGGATCGGCGTGCGGCTCGTCGCGGGTGTTCACGATCGGCCGCTTCAGCGTGGTCTCGAGCCCGACTTCTTCCTCGAAGAAGTCGGCCCGCTGACTGATCTGGTAGTCGACCGCGCCGGCACCGTTCTCGGAACCGACCTTGCCGGCCCCGGTGAACACCTGGCGGCTCACGAACCACGGCAGCAGGTTGCGCACCAGGACGGAGAAGGGCACCGCCCGGTCGACGAGGTAGTTCTCGTGCGTGCCGTACGAGTTGCCCTTGCCGTCGGAGTTGTTCTTGTAGACGACGATCTCCTGGCCCGGTTCGGCGAGCCGGCGTGCCGCGAGCATCGACCGGGCGAGGATCCGCTCCCCCGCCTTGTCGGCGCAGACCAGCTCCAGCGCGTCGGAGCACTCGGGCGTCGAGTACTCGGGATGCGCGTGGTCGACGTAGTAGCGAGCACCGTTGGTGAGCACGGTGTTGACGAGGTGCGTCTCGATCTCGGGCGGCATGGCGCCGTCGCGGGCGAAGCCGCGCGCGTCGCGCCCGGGTGACTCGTCCTCGAAGTCCCAGCCCACCTTGTGGTGCTCGACGTAGCCGTTGATGAGCATCGACGACGCCAGGACGGGGTTGGGGTCGGCCGCGCCGCGCAGCGTCACGCCGTACTCCGTCTCGATCCCGCACACTTTCGGGATGGCCACGGGGGTCAGCCTACTTGCGACCCGGTCCAACTTTGATCCATGAACACCCGGCCGGCGACGGATCAGTACCATCCGCCGGTGCGGGCGTTGCGGACTGGCCTCCGAGATCCGAGCCGGGTCAACCTGCGCAAGGCCACCCGATCCGCACTCGTCGTGCCCGCGCTGTTCGCGGTGTTCGTGGTGACGGGCAACACGCCATCGGCCTTGTTCGCCGCGTTCGGCTCGTTCTCCGCGCTGGTGTTCGCCGACTTCGGTGGCCCGCTCCCGCGTCGCTTCCGGGCCTACCTCGTGCTCGCGGTGGTCGGCGCAGGGTTCGTCGCGCTCGGCACCGCGTTCGCCGACACCGTCTGGCCGGCGGTGGTGGTCACGCTGGTGGTGGCGTTCGCGATCGCATTCTCCGGCGCGCTCGGTGGCTACTTCGCCGCCGGTGGCACCGCGGCCACGCTCGCACTCGTGCTCGCGATCATGTCGCCCGGCGTGGAGGCGAGCCTCGCCTCACGCGAGCTCGGGTGGATCGTCGGCGTGGTGACCGCCGGGATCGCTGCGGTGGCGATGTGGCCCGTGCACCAGCGCGACCGCGTGCGGGCCGCGGCCGCCGCCGTCCTGCGCGAGGCCGCGGCCGCGTTGGCCGTGCCGGCCAGCGCGCGTGCGCTCGATGCGGTGCGCGACGCCGACGCGACCCTGGCCCACCGTGCCGGTGCGGTGTACCGCCCTGCCGGGAGCATCGTCCGCGAGCACGCGCTGGTGGCGCTGGTCACCGCCACCCGGCGTCTCCGGCCGCTGCTCGACCAGGTGACCCGGGCCGAGATGTCGCCCACCGCCGACCCCACTCCCGAGTATCGCGGCCTCGCGGCCTGCGTGTCGGGGTCGTTGGCGGCCAGCGCTCGTGTCGTCGCCCGGGAGGGAGCCGGTGACGCCGCCGGCGGCGCGGCTGCCGACGCACTCACCCAGGCGCGCGACGGGCACACGGCCGCACTCGAACGGTGGGCCGCCGCGGTGATCCCCTCCGAGGGCGCGGCCCGGGCGGTCGACGGCTTCGGCGCCGCGTTTCCGCTGCGGCGTCTCTCGCTCGCCGCCCTCCACCTCGCGGACGACGCCGACGTGGTCGCGCGCGACGACGTCCGGTCGCGCGCCGACCGTGACGCCACCATCACCGGCGTCCGGGCGACGGTGCGCGCGCACTGCAACACGCGCTCCGTGCGGTTCCGCAACGCCATGCGCGCGGGTCTCGGGCTCGCGATCGCGGTGCTGGTGGCGAAGACGACGACGGTCGAGCACACGTTCTGGGTGGTGCTGGCCGCGCTGTCCGTGTTGCGCTCGAACGCGCTCGGCACCGGTGCCACCGCGCTCCAGGCGCTCGCCGGCGCGCTGGTCGGCTTCGGCGTGGCGTCGTTGGTGATGGTGTCCATCGGCGCCGACGACGCCTGGCTGTGGGTCGTGCTCCCGCTGGTGGTGTTCCTCGCCGCGTACACACCGGGGGCGGTGAATTTCGTCGTCGGCCAGGCCGGGTTCACCGTCTTCGTCGTGGTGCTGTTCAACATCTTGGTGCCCGAGGGGTGGCGCACCGGCCTGGTGCGGGTGCAGGACATCGCCATCGGCGCAGGCATCAGCGTCGCCGTGGGCGCGCTGCTGTGGCCACGCGGTGCGCGGGGCGTCGCCCGGCGATCCTTCGCGGAGCTGCTGCGGGCCGCCACCGCGCACCTCGCGCTGGCGCTCGCCGTGTCCCTGCGCGGCGCACCGGGCGACGTCGACGCCGCGGCCGCGTCGGCAGCCGACGCACGCACACGCGCGGTCGCAGCCCTGGAGGACCTCGCGCTCGAACACGGCGGCGGTCACGTCGACCGCGAGGGCTGGAGCGGCCTGCTCGTCGAGGCGTTGCTGCTCGAGCTCGCGGCCGACGGCATCGTGCGCGGCCACCGCGAGGCCGTCGCGGGCGAGTGCCGACACGCGGTCGCCGCGGTCGCCGACGAGGGCGACGCGGTCGTGGCGACGATCGACCACGAAGCCGACCAACTCGTGCGCACGGGCATCCGCTCCGTGGCGTCCGGTGCGCGCGTCCCGGCCTCGATCCCCGCCACGCTCACGGAGTGCCTGAGCAGCCGAGGTGCCGACGACCTCCGGGGCGCGCTCGGACTGGTCTGGGCGCACGAGTGGCTCGCCCTCGTGGTCGACCGACCGCGCTGACTACAGGTACTGGCCCGTCTGCACCCGTTCGATCTGGCGACCACCGTGGGGCTCGTCGCCCTCGGCCAGGATCGTGCGGACGAACACGATGCGCTCGCCCTTCTTCCCCGAGATCTTCGCCCAGTCGTCGGGGTTGGTGGTGTTGGGCAGGTCCTCGTGCTCGCGGAACTCCTGGCGGATCGAGTCGAGGAGGTCCTGGGTGCTGATGCCCTTGTCGCCGTTCTCGATCTGGCGCTTGATCGACAGCTTCTTGGCGCGCCGCACGATGTTCTCGATCATGGCGCCGGAGGAGAAGTCCTTGAAGTAGAGGATCTCCTTGTCGCCGTTCTGGTACGTGACCTCGAGGAACCGGTTGGTGTCGTCGATCGCGTACATCCGGTCGACGGCAGCGAGGATCATCCCCTCGACGGCCTTCTCCGGCCCTCCGTACCGAGCGGTCTCGTCGTCGGCGATCGGCAACGACGACGTGAGGTACTGGCGGAAGATCTTGGCCGCGCTGACCTCGTCGGGGCGCTCGATCTTGATCTTCACGTCGAGGCGACCGGGCCGCAGGATCGCGGGGTCGATGAGATCCTCGCGGTTGGACGCGCCGATCACGATCACGTTCTTCAGGCTCTCGACGCCGTCGATCTCGGCGAGGAGCTGGGGCACGATCGTGCTCTCGATGTCGGACGAGATGCCGGTGCCGCGCGTGCGGAACAGCGAGTCCATCTCGTCGAAGAACACGATGACCGGGTAGCCCTCCTCCGACTTCTCGCGCGCCCGCTGGAAGATGAGGCGGATCTGGCGCTCGGTCTCCCCGACGTACTTGTTGAGGAGCTCGGGGCCCTTGATGTTGAGGAAGAAGGATCGTGCGGTGGTGTCGCCGGTGCGCTCGCTCACCCGCTGCGCGAGGGAGTTGGCCACCGCCTTGGCGATGAGCGTCTTGCCGCAGCCGGGCGGGCCGTACAGCAGGATGCCCTTGGGCGGCTGCAGATCGTGCTCGTGGAACATCTCCGCGTAGAGGTACGGGAGCTCGACGGCGTCCTTGATCGCGTCGATCTGGTCGTCGAGACCGCCGACGTCGTCGTAGGTGACGTCGGGGACCTCTTCGAGCACCAGCTCCTCGACCTCGGGCCGGGGGATGCGCTCGACGAGCAGGCCGGAGCGACCGTCCATGAGGAGGTGGTCGCCGGCGCGCAACTTCTCGCCGAGGAGCGATGCTCCGAGCTCGCACACGCGCTCTTCGTCGGCGCGCCCGACGATCAGGGCACGGTCCTTGCTCTCGAGGATCTCCTTGAGGATGACGACCTCGCCGGAGATCTCGGCGGAACGGGCGAGGACGACGTTGAGCGACTCGTTCAGCGCGACCTCCTGACCGCGGACGATGGCGTCGACCTCGACCTCGGGGTGCACGGACACGCGCATCTTTCGACCCGCGGTGAAGATGTCGACGGTGCCGTCGTCGTTGGCGCCGAGGAACGTGGCGTAGGCCGACGGCGGCATCGTGAGCTTCTCGACCTCTTCGCGCAGCGCGGCGATGTGCTCGCGTGCCTCGCGGAGGGTGGCGGACAGGCGTTCGTTCTGGGAGACGGCCTGCTGGAGCTGGCCCTTGGTCTCGAGGATCTTCTCCTCGAGGGTGCGCACGCGCTTGGGTGCGTCCTGCAGGCGGCGGCGCAGCACCACGACCTCTTCCTCGAGGCCCTTCAGCTGGCCTTGGAGGTCATCGACCTGCCGCTCGTACTCAGCCAGACGCCGGTCGTGTTCGGAAGCCATGCGATCACCTCCTGGGGGGACGGAGAGTGCTGGCGTCGGACACTACACCGGTGTCATACCCCGGTTCGGGCACATTCGATGACTGGGGCGTGAACAGCCGCGCGCGTCTCGGGCGCGGTCGCGGAGGGCTCGACCTTGCTCGCGAGCGCCGGGAGCGGTGACATCTCCGACTGGGGGTGATCGGCGGCTGCAGCGTCGGATCCTGCGGGCCGATCGTCGTCAGCATCGCGCTGCTGCCGGGGTCGACCGATGATTTCTCTCGTCTTGGCTTGAGAAATCCGCTGCGCCCGTCTAGTCTTGACGGAGTTTCGTCCCCCAGCGCAAAGGACACGACGCGACGATGAAGGTCTGGATCGATCAGGACCTCTGCACCGGTGACGGTCTCTGTGAGGAGATCGCGCCCTCGGTGTTCACTCTGCTCGACGATGGCCTCGCCTACGTCAAGGAAGGCGACAAGGTCTTCAGCGACCCGGGCGGCGCCGACGGTCTGGCCAATGTGCCGGCGGGCATGGAAGAGGCCACCATCGAGAGCGCCGAAGAGTGCCCCGGCGAGTGCATCTTCATCGAGGTCGACTGACCAGGGTTCCCGTACCGGGCGTGCCGCCCACCGACAGCAACCCCGTTCCTCCTGAGCGACCCGGGCCTGAGTGCCCGGGTCGTCGCTATTCGGCGAGGCAGTCTCCGGTCGCCACTGGTGCGGTCGTCCCGTTCGCCAGGACCGGAGCGAGCACCGCGTCGAGCTCGGTGCGGGTCAGCGCGTAGGCGGTGGTCTGACGGCTGATGTCGTAGGCGAACATCACCCCGACCACGTGCCCCGCGGGGTCGACGATCGGGCCGCCCGAGTCGCCGGGCGCGGTGACCGCGGCCAGCACGAACACCTCACGTTCGGTCGGGGTGGTGCGGGTGATGTCGGTGCCGCGGGCCACGATCTGCTCGGCGATGCGCACCGGGGCCTCGCGGAGCGCGCCGCCGCCGGGGTGACCGAAGAGCGCGCCCCGGTCGTCGACGTGGCCCTCCCCCAGCTCCAGCGCCGGGAGCGCGAGGCCCGGCACGCGCAGGATGGCGAGATCGCGGTTGGGATCGAACGCCACGACGTCGGCGTCGAGACGCCGACCGTCACTGGTGGTGACGCGAGTGTCGCGCTCGCCGGCGACGACGTGGGCGTTGGTCACCACGACGTTCGGTCCGGCGACGAAGCCGCTGCCTTCCTGGATGCGGTCGCACGCCTGGCCTTCGACCAGCAGCGTCGAGCGGGTGACGCGCGCCGCGGCCTCGGCCGGGATGCCGTCGCCGGGGGGCGTGCCCGCGTCGGGTGACGAGAGCGTGTCGAACACCTCGGGGAAGCTCTGGTCGCCGACGAGGCGTCCGAGCGTCTCCGACTCCGACGGGGGCGCGGGCGCGACGCGATCGATGAGGCGGGCCACCGCGCTGTCGCGCACGGCCCGGGCGGTCCACCCGGGCGAGTTCGCCAATGCGGGGATGAGCAGCCACATGAGCAGGAGCACGCCGGCGACGCCCAGGACCGCGCCGGCGACCCGGTCACCCTGTCGGAGCGCTCCACTTCCCTTGCCGAGGCGCGCCGAGAGAGCTCCACCGAGCGCAGCGGCGACGGCCTGCGCCACGCCGGCCACGACGATGACGAACGCGAGCGACGCGAGGAGGCGGGTGCGCGGCGGTGACCCACGCAACGCGTCGGCGACGTCCGTCACGAGCAGCACGCCGATCACCAGACCGGCGGCGAGCCCGGCCCACGACGTCGCGCGCCGCACGAAGCCCATCCGGTACCCGACCCACCCCGCCCCCGCTGCGACGGCCACGACGACGAGGTCGAGGAAGTTCACGCCTGGGCCCGCGTCAGGTTGCGGGAGCGAGCAGCCGCGCGTGGGTGAGGAATCCGGTGTGCGCCACCATGCGATGGTCGGGTCGCACCGACTGACCGTCGACGTGCCAGGTGCGTTGCAGCACCTCGAGCGTCTCGATCATCCCGAACGGCGAGTCGACGAGCTCCTCGCGCAGCCGCGAGACCTGACCGATCGTGGGGAGGTACGCGAGCATGATCCCACCCGGGTGCAGCGCCTGCTCGGCGTGCTTCACGACCCGCCACGGTTCGGGCAGGTCGAGGAGGATGCGGTCGAGATCGTCGATGCCGATGCCGTCGTAGACGTCGCGCACCTCGATGTCGAGCGGGACGTCAGGACCGAGGAACCCCTCGACGTTGGTGCGCGCGCGTCGTGCGAAGTCGTCGCGGATCTCGTACCCCGTGACGTGCCCGTGCTCGCCGACCGCCCGGAGCAGCGCGAGCGTGAGTGCGCCCGAGCCCACCCCGGATTCCAGCACTCGGGCGCCGGGGAACACGTCGGCCAGGATCATGATCGGGCCGAGATCCTTGGGGTAGATCACCTGCGCGCCGCGCGGCATCTCGAGCACGTACTCCGCCAGCGTGGGTCGCACCGCGGTGAGGCGGGCGTTGCGGGTGGTGCGCACGGTGACGCCATCTGGCCGACCGATGACGTCGTCGTGGGCGAGGACGCCCGCGTGCGTGTGGAACTCGCCGCCCTCGGCCAGGGTGATCAGGTGACGCCGGCGTTTGGCGTCGACCAGCAGTGCGCGGTCACCCGCGGCGAAGGCCCGTGCCATCAGGTGACCCCCGGCGCCAGCGTGGGTGCGTCGATCGAGATCGCGCCGACCTGCGAACGCAAGCGGCAGAACGCGCAGACGGTGCCCGGTGTGGGCGACCCGCACACGGTGCACGCCCCCAGCTCGTCGCGCTCGTGCTCCGCGTCGTCGGCGAAGCGTGCGTGGCCGCGTTCGAGGAACCCGAAGAGGAACGCGGCCTTGGAGCCCGGCGAGCGGTCCTCCAACGCGTTGAGCACCTCCTTGTACCCGAGGTGGCGATTGCCGGCGGCCATCGGGCACTCCTCGACCTGGTAGTCGATGCCCTGCAGCACGCAGTAGGCCGCGGTCTCCCGCTCGCTCAGGCGCACGAGCGGCTTGATCTTGCGGACGAAGCCGGGCGCCGCCGGGAGCACGGGGTGCTGGCGACCGAGGTAGCCGGTCTCCCAGCGGAGCACGTTGCCGAGGAGCACCGCGGCTTCGTCGTCGAGGTTGTGCCCGGTGGCGACGACGTCGTAGCCGCGCTCGATGGCAACCGAATTGAAGAGGTGGCGCTTCGAGAGCCCGCACGAACCGCACGGTGAGCGTCGGGTGGCCGCTGCCGCCTCGGGGATGGTGTAGCCCTCGTCGGCGGCGAGGTCGACCTCGAGCAGCGGCCGCCCGAGCTGCTCGGCGAACGAGCGGGTGTACACGCCTGATTCGCCGGAGTACTCGCCGATGCCGAGACCGAGGTAGAGGCCGTCGGCCTCGTAGCCGAGGCGCACGAGGACGTCCCAGAGCGCGAGCGAGTCCTTGCCTCCCGACACCGCGACCAGCACCCGCTCCCCGGGTTCGAGCATGCGGTGGGAGTGGATCGCCCGGCGCACCTGCTCGTCGCAGTGGTGCACGAAGTGCTCCTTGCAGAACGCCGCATTGTGTCGCCGGACGTCGATGACCGCGGGGCCCCTGCACACGCGGCACTTCATGCGGATCCCCCGGAGATGACGGGCCGGATCTCGACCGACGCGTCGTCGGGGAGCTTGCGGTCGTGGGTGACCAGCTCGTCGCCCACGATGACCAGCACCGTTTCGGGGCTCAGCTCGAACCGCTGCAGCAGCGCGTGCACGGTGATCGGGCCGTCGACCTCGACCTCCCGCTTCGGGTTGCGCAACAGCACCTTCACCGGGTGAAGGCTACCGGCCTACTTCGCGCGGCGGATCTCGCGGATCTCGATGCGCTCGCCCGGCTTGAGCTTGAACGAGAGGACGTCTTCGGTGCGTCCGAGGTACTTGTGGGCCAGCCGCAGCCCGGTCGCGCCGGCGGCGACGTAGAACCAGGCGCGGTTGCCGCTGTGCATGCCCTTGCGCAACGCGGTCGATCCCGACGCGCGCCACGACGCGCGACGTGAAGTCCTTGCGGATGACCCGCGCCGCCGACGCGGCAGCCCCGACGGCGATGAACGCGTCGCTCCGACCGGCCACGTTCAGATCCGGCGCACTTCGACGATGGTGCTCTTCTTGCGGCCACGCCGACGACCGAGCAGGAACGCGACGACCAGGACCCCCACCCCGGCGAAGACCATGCCGGTCTTGGCCGCGCCTTCCGCGACTTCGGTGGTGTCGTCGGTGACGCCCTTGATCTGAGCCAGCTTCGCCTCGATGTCGGCGCGGGTGACCGGCTTGTCGGGACCGGGACTCATCCGTACTCCTTCTCGGCGCGACGTGCCGTGCGCGCCAGCCACACCAGCGCGGCCCCGAACAGCAGGGCCACGAACATGATCAGGTACGGGACCCAGGACCAGTCGCCGGAGAACGTGTCGCCGGTCTCGTCCTGCAGGGCCCGGAGGCCCGCGGTCCCGAGGAACACGACACCGAAGCCGAGCAACAACGATCCGAGGATCCCGAACCCGATGTAGCGCCCGAGCTTCTGCAGCGGGACGAGCGTCTGCTCCCGGAAGTACTGGACGACCAGCTCTCGCAGCTCGGTGACGAGCTGGGGCAACGGCGGTGGTCGTTTCGGTGATGCGGGCGGCGTCGGCCGAGGCGACCCGCTCGTGGGCGCGGCCGGTGCAGGAGATGCGGGTGGCGTCGACGACGGCGTGGTGGGTTCCATCGAGATCCGAACCCTACTGCGGCGCGGGCACGAGAGCGTCGACCGGGGGTGAATCCGGATAGCGACCGATGATGTCGCCGATGCCCTCGCGGATCACCATCCCCTGGGTCTCGCTGAACTGGCCGTTGTCGAGGAACGCGAACTGGATGCGGCGTCCGAGGTCGAAGACACCGGTGAGGCCGGTGACTCCGTCCAGCGAGCCGGTCTTGCCGCGGAAGTTGCCCTCGAGGGCGGTGCCGATGAAGTCGCCGACCAGTGTCCCGTTGCGGCCTGCGACCGGCAGCCCGTCGTAGAGCGTGGCGAACTCGGGACGCTGGGCGAGCGTGAGGGTCGCCACGAGGTTCGCGCACGTCACCCGGTTGCCACGGTCGAGCCCCGAGCCGTCCTTGAGCGCGCCGTCGGCGAGCGGCACCCCGAGCTCCTTGAGCTTGGCCGTGGTCGCGGCGACGCCGGCGTCGGTCGTGCCCTGCTTGGAAGCCTGCAGCCCGAGCTCCTTGGTGAGCATCTCGGCAGTGAGGTTGTCGCTCGACGAGAGCATCGAGCGCACGACGTCGCGCAGTGGCGGTGACGTCACCGTGGCGATCTCCGTGGCGTCGCCCGGCGCGACGCCCGTGGCGGGAGGACCCACCTGCACGCCCCGGGCCTGGAGCAGATCGGTGAGCTCGGCCGCGGCGTTGCGGGTCGGGTCGTCGACGGGCACCTTGCGTGCCGGCGACCAGGTGCTGAACCCGTCGTTGACGGTCAACGCGCTGATCGGGCCGATCTCCCCGTCGGTGCGGTAGGAGTCCTTCCACGTCGGCACGTAGCGCTGCTCGTCGTAGCGGGAGTCGTCGCCCACGACGCCGCCGGGGATCGCACGCACGCCCTTGGCCACGATCGCGTCGGCCAAGGACTCGAGGCTGGTGGTGACGTCGCCCTTCGTCTTGGGCTGCGACTGCAGGAACGACACGTAGTCACCGGTCGCGAGCACGGGATCGCCCCCACCGACGAGCCAGAGCTGTTCGACGGCGCCGTGGTCAGGCTGACCGGCGGCCACGGCGCGGGTCTGGAAGGTGCTGTCGGGACCGAGGGTCGAGAGCGCCGCCGCCGCGACGAGGAGCTTCTGGGTCGAAGCGCCGATCAGCGGGGTGTCGGCGCCGTGGGTCGCGAGGGTGTGGTTGCCCGCGCTCACCACGAAGCAGGTGCCGTCGCCGGGTGCGGTCGCGTCGAGCGCAGCCTGGAGGTGCTGCGCGCCGACCGCGTCCACCACCGGCTCGGGCACGCGCCGGACCGACCACAACGGCGTGGCGACGGCGGTCGTGGTGGCTTCGGTGCCCGCTTCCGCACTGCCGTCGGATCCGCCGGCGGTGAAGGCGACCACCAGCGCGACGATCGCGGCGAGGAACAGGGCGCCGGCCACCAGCGCGCGGCCCTTCATCGGAGCGGTCGCATCAGACTGCGGTCTCGCGCCCGCTCCAGAACTCGTCGCGCAGCACGCGCTTGAGGAGCTTCCCCGACTCGGTGCGCGGCAGTTCGGCGCGGACCTCGTACTCGCGCGGCCGCTTGTAGCCGCCCACGCGTGCGTCGACGAACGTGCGCAGCTCGTCGAGGTCGAGGGTGAGACCCGGCTTGGCCTGCACGATCGCGTGCACGCGTTCACCCCACTCGTCGTCGGGGATCCCGAACACCGCGACGTCGAGGATCGCGGGGTGTTCGTGGATCACCGCCTCGATCTCGGCCGGGTAGATGTTCACGCCACCCGAGATGATCATGTCCTTCTTGCGGTCGCAGATGTAGAGGTAGCCCTCGTCGTCGAGGTACGCGACGTCACCGACGGATTTCCACTCGGTCCCGTGCTGGGTGAGCTGCTCGTCGGTGTGGTGGTACCCGTCCATCTCCAGCGACGACCGGATGAACAGCTCACCCGCCTCACCGGTCGGCGCGTCGGAGCCGTCGTCGCGCACGATGCGCACGTCGATGGGTCCGTAGGTCTTCCCGCACGATCCGGGCTTGCGCAGCTGGTCCTCGGGCGGGAGCACGGTCACCACGCCGAGCTCGGTGGAGCCGTAGACCTCGTACAGGTAGCCGTCGCCGAGCTTCTCGATGAACTCGCGCTTCAGCGAGTACGGCACCGGAGCGGCGTTGGCGATGAGCGTGCGCATCGACGACAGGTCGGCACGGGCGAGCTCGCCGGGTGGGAGCGTCACGATCCGCTTCAGCTGGGTGGGCGCACTGAACGTGTCGGTGACCCGGTGCTCCTTCACCAGCCGGAGCCAGGCGCTGGGGTCGAACTTCCGGAGCACCACGATCGTGCCGCCGAGCGCGTGCGCGAACAGCGCGAAGGAGAGCGGTCCCGAGTGGTACAGCGGGCCGGTGGTGAGGTGCACCGACGGACCGTCGAGCAGGTGCACCGCTTGCATCAGGGCGGCCACCGCGCCGGCGTCGGTGCCGGTGCGCATGGCACCCTTGGGCTTCCCCGTGGTGCCCGACGTGTAGATCATGGTCGCCCCGGCGGCACCGGCGGTTGGGTCGTCGGGCACCTCGGGCGATGTGGGCTGCTGCGGCGCGACGACGTCGTCCCAGTGGACGCAGCCCTCCGGCGCGTCGCCGCCGAACACGAGCACGGCCCGTACCTTGGGCAGTTGCTCGCGCACCGACGCGACGAGCGGCGCCTGCTCGGCGTCGACGATCACCAGCGTGGCGTCGGAGTTGTCGATCACGTACTGCATCTCCGCCGCGTTGAACCGGTACGACACCGGCACCGACGTGAGTCCGACCTTCCGGCTGGCGTGGAACGTGGTGATGACAGCGAGCGAGTTGGGTCCGCACCACGCGATGCGATCACCGCGTCGGGCGCCGAGATCGAGCAGCGCGCGGGCCAGACGGTTCGCGTCGCCCTCGAGCTCGGCGAACGTGGTCGCCGACGGATGACCGCCACCGGCGGCGTCGACGATGACGGCCGCGTGACCACCGTTCGCCTCGGCGTGCTGCGTGAGAAGGTCCATGAGCGGGTCGGTAGCCTAACTCTCATGTCCCCACCGCTCCCGGCGCGCGACGCCGCGCCCGAGCTGTCGGTGGTGATGCCCGCACACAACGAGGCAGGATTCCTCGACCAGACGTTGAAGGTGCTGGTCAGCGCGCTCCGCGACCGCGACCTCACGTTCGAGCTGGTGGTGGTCGAGAACGGGTCGAACGATACGACCCTCGTCGACGCCCGCACGTTCGCAGCCGACGACGACGCCATCGTGGTGCTCACCCGGCCGGTGGCCGACTACGGCGAGGCCATGCGTGAGGGCATCCTGACCGCACGCGCCGACGTCGTCGTCGTGTTCGACGTCGACTACTTCGATCCCGCGTTCGTCGACGTCGTGCTCCCCCGCCTGGCCGCGCCCGACGGACCGGCGATCATCGTGGGGTCGAAGCGCGCGCCGGGCACCCGCGACACCCGCCCCTGGCCGCGTCGCGCCATCACCGCCGGGTTCGCCAACGTGCTCCGTGTCGGCTTCGGTCTCCGCGTGTCCGACACGCACGGCATGAAGGGGATGCAGCGCACGACGGTCGAGCCGATCGTCCGGCGCTGTCGCAACGGCACCGACCTGTTCGACACCGAACTCGTGCTGCGCGCCGACCGCGTCGGTCTGGAAGTGGCCGAGGTCCCGGTGACGGTCGAGGAGCGACGGCCGTCGCGCACGCCGATCGCGCGCCGGGTGGCCCGCACGATGTGGGGACTGGTTCGCCTGCGGATCCAGCTCTGGAGGGAACCTGCAGCATGACCGCGGTGGGGAGCGCGCCGCCGACGGATCGGCCGTCGGCTGCGTGGGCGCGCGCGACCGGCGCGCGCTGTTCGTGCTGCTGCTCGTCGCGGTGTCGCCCATCGTGGTGGTGCTGATCACGCGCGTCGGGCGCCCGTACTTCCCGGTCGGTGACCCCGCCAACATCGACTTCGCGGTGCGGCAGGTCTTCACCACGCACCCGCCGCTCGTCGGTGCGTACAGCCGCGGGTTCAACCACCCGGGCCCGTCGATGTTCTGGGCGATCGCGCCGCTGTCGTTCGTCGCCGGGGGCGCACCGTGGGCCACGCTCGTGGGCGCGGCGCTGCTGCAGGGTGTCGCGATCGTCGGGGTGGGCCTCCTCGCCTTCCGACGTGGTGGGATCGCCTTCGCGCTCCTCGTCCTCGCCGCGCTCGCTCTGGTGTACAGCGGGTTCGGGCAGGGCGGCCAGTTCGTGGTGCCGTGGAACCCCTACGAGCCGGTGCCCTTCTTCTTCCTCTTCCTGCTCGCGGTCTGGGCGGCGGCCGTCGGCGACCGGTGGCAGGTCGTCACCGTCGTGCTCACCGGCAGCTTCGTCATGCAGGCGCACATCGGGTACACGCCGCTCGTGCTCGCGGGGCTGGCGTTCGTAGTCGTGGTCGTGTTCGTCGACCGGGCCGCAGTCGATCGCGCACCCCAGTGGCGACCCGTGCTCGTGTGGAGCGCGGTCGCGCTCCTCGTCATGTGGACCGCGCCGCTCGTCCAGCAGGTGCGGAACAAGCCCGGGAACCTGCGCGCGATCTACGACTACTTCGCCAACGGGGGCGCGACCGTCGGGCTGAAGGGCGGTGCGGGCCTCCTCGCCACCGAGTTCAAGGTGCTGCCGCCGTGGCTCGGAGGGAGTGAGACGTTCGAGTTCGGCTCGGGCGTCGCGCGGCCGGCGAGCGTCGCGTGGCTGCTGGTCCCGTGCCTGCTGCTCGCGGTCGGGTGGTGGTGCGGCCGCCGCAGCGGTCGCCGGGACGACCGCCGCATGGTCGAGCTCGCTGCGCTCGTCGCCGTGGTCTCCGTCGCGGCGCTCGCCCGGATCACGGTCGAGGCATCGCCGTACCTCTTCTACTGGCGCATCGTGGTGGCGGCGTTCGTCGTGGTCGCCAGTGTCTGGGCGATCGCGAACTGGTGGCCGGTCGCCGCGCACCCGCGTGTGCAGGCCTCGGGCGCCCTCGTCCTCGTCGTCGCGCTCTTGGTCGGCTTCGTCGGCCAGATCGCCGACGTGGTGAACCACGCCGACGACGTCGCGGCCACCGAGGCGTCGACCGAGGACCTCATGCACCAGATCGAACGCGGCGGGCTCCCCGACCGACCAGTGATCGTGCGCAACCTCGGCAACAACCTCGGGGGTGTGCAACAGGGCCTGATCGACGCGCTCGATCGTGCCGACGTGCCGGTGCGCATGGACCCGCAGTTCGCCTACCGCTTCGCGCCCCGACTCGCGGCTCGGAACAGCGACGCCGACGAGGTCTGGTACGTGTCGGAGGACGGCATCCGCACCACGTTGCTCCCCGATCGACCGGGCGCGCGGATCGTGGCGTCGACCTCACCGCTGGCGCCGGCCGACGAGCGTGACCTCCAGCGACTGCAGCGTGCGGCGGCCGCCGCGCTCACCGCCGCTGGCGCGGCCGACCGCATCTCGCAGCTCGACAGCCCCTTCCTCGTGCAGCTCGACGCCGAAGCTGCCCTCCCGGGCGTCGACGCCGCCGCGATCCGCCGGATGGCCGAGCTCAACCAGCAGGTGCTCGACTCCCGCACGTGCCGGTGCGTCGTCGTCGCGTTTCCGTCGTCCGCGCCCGAGGTCGAGGGCGTCAGCGGCTGACCGCCGTACGATGCACGCGATGCCGCCCCGTTTCGTCGCCGCGCTCTCGGAGCACCCGGTGGCGTCGCACGCGGTCGGCGAGGTGGCCGGCGAGGTGCTCGACGCGTTCGACGGTGACGAGCCCGATCTCCTCGTGCTGTTCGTCTCACCGCAGTTCGTGGGCGCGATGGACGATCTCACCTCTGCGCTCGCCGATCTCCTCGATCCCCAGGTGATGCTGGGCGCCACGATGGTCGGCGTCGTCGGCGGCGCGCGAGAGGTGGAGGACGCGCCGGCAGTTGCGGTGTTCGCGGTGTCGTGCCCCGATGCCACGCTCACCCCCGTCGCGCTCGAGCTCGAGAGCACGCCCGACGGCGCTGCGGTCACCGGGTGGCCCGACCTCGACGGCGAGCCGTCGACCTTGTTGCTCCTCGCCGATCCGTTCAGCTTCCCGCTCGACGGCTTCCTCGCCCGCCTGCGCGAGGATCGGCCCGGTCTCCAGGTGATCGGCGGCGCCGCGTCGGCGGCGAGGGGTCCGGGCGGCAATCGCCTCGTCCTCGGTGGGCGGGTGGTGACGACCGGCGCGGTCGGCGTGTTCGTCGATGGTCTCCCGATCCGCGCCGTCGTGTCGCAGGGTTGTCGTCCCGTGGGCTCGCCGTACGTGATCACGCGCGGCGAGGGCCACCGCATCGACGAGCTCGCGGGCCGCTCCGGCATCGACCGGGTGCAGGACACCGCGGTGGAGGTGAGCGAAGAAGATCGCATGTTGATGCGCGCAGGCCTGCACCTCGGCATCGTGGTCGACGAGCACCGCATCGACTTCGAGCGCGGAGACTTCCTCGTGCGCAACGTGCTCGGTGGCGATCCGGAGACGGGCGCGATCGTCGTCGGCGACGACATCTCGGTCGGTCGGACCGTGCAGTTCCATGTGCGCGACGCCGCCGCGGCCGACGAGGACCTGCGCGAGATGCTCGCGGGCGAGGACGCGTCAGCGGCTTTGCTCTTCACCTGCAACGGGCGCGGCATCCGCTTCTTCGGCGAACCCGACCACGACGCCGCGGTCCTCGACCAACTCCTCGGCCCGCTGCCGGTCGCCGGTGCGTTCTGCGCGGGCGAGATCGGACCAGTCGGCGGACAGACCTTCCTCCATGGCTTCACGGCCAGCCTGGCGTTGTTCTGAGTCTCCGATCACACTGGGCTCACGAAGGTGCGCTGCACTGAGCACCATGGGCACCGGGTCAGGCGCGTGGAAACGAGTCGGCGTCGTCGGCACCGCGGTCGCGCTGCTCGTCGTCCTGGGTGCGTGCGGTGCCGACGGGGGCGGCAGCAACCGTGACCAGTCGACGCGGGTGACCTCCACCAGCCGAGCCTCGGCGTGTCGCGGGTCGACGGCGCCGGTGCGCGACGTCGCGTACGCGTCGGTCGACGTGCACCAGCGCCTCGACGTGTACCCCACGTCACACGGGTGCCCGGCGCCCGTGGTGGTCTGGGTCCACGGCGGTGGCTGGCAGCGCGGCGACAAGCGCAACCAGATGGACGACAAGGTCCGGCTCTGGAACGACGCGGGCTACACGGTCGTGAGCGTGAACTACCGGCTCACCGATCCCGCCGCCGCCGCGCCCGTGCGCTTCCCGACGCACGACGAGGACGTCGCGGCCGCGGTGGCCTGGGTGCACGACCACATCGCCGACCACGGCGGCGACCCGTCGCGCATCGCGCTCCTCGGACACTCCGCCGGCGCCCAGATCGCCGCGACCGTCGCCACCGACCCGACGTACCTCGGAGCGCACGGGTTGGGGCTCGACGCGCTCCGGTGCGCCGGTGCGCTCGACACCGAGGGGTACGACGTCGCCGCGATGGCTTCCACCGGCAACGCGATCTATCACGCCGCGTTCGGCGACGATCCGGCGACGTGGGCGGCCGCGTCACCGATCGAGCACGTCACCGCGGCGAGTGGCATTCCGAGCTTCTTCGTCGTGGAACGCGGCACCCCGCGTCGACGGCGCGCGGCGGACGCGTTCGTCACCCGCCTTCGCGACGCCGGGGTGGCCGTCACGGTGGTCGACGCCGGGTCGCTCACGCACGCCGAGGTCAACGCGGCGGTGGGTCGCAGCGGCGACACGGTGGTGACCCCGCCGCTGGAGCGCTTCCTCGCCGAATGCCTCGCTCCCACCCCGTAGGCTTGCCCGCGGAGCCGGACGGGTACGACGCGGAGCTGAGCGCGTCAGAGGTGCGAAGGGGCGCAATGGCAACCACCGACATCCACGTGCGCGAATTGGAGCAGCGTGGGATCGACGTGATCCGCGGGCTGTCGATGGACGCGGTGCAACGCGCCAACTCGGGACACCCCGGCACCCCGATGGCGCTGGCGCCCCTCGCGCACGTGCTGTTCACCCGCATCATGAATTACGACGCCGGTGCGCCCGACTGGCCCGACCGCGACCGGTTCGTCCTCTCGAACGGCCACGCGTCGATGCTCCTGTACTCGCTGCTCTACCTCACCGGCTACGGCCTCACGCTCGACGACATCCGCGACTTCCGCCAGTGGGGCTCCAAGACCGCCGGTCACCCCGAGTACACGCACGTGCCGGGCATCGAGGTCACCACCGGACCGCTCGGTCAGGGCTTCGGCAACGGTGTGGGCATCGGTCTCGCGGAGGCCAACCTGCGCGCCCGGTTCGGCGAGGAGGTCGTCGACCACCACACCTTCGTGTTCTGCGGCGACGGCGACCTCCAGGAGGGCGTGAGCCACGAGGCGGCGTCGATCGCGGGGCACCTCGGCCTGGGTCGCCTCACCTACGTGTACGACGACAACCACATCACCATCGACGGGCCCACCGAGCTGTCGTACACGGACAACGTGCCGGAGCGCTTCAAGGCCTACGGCTGGCATGTCGTCGAGCTGGGCGAGGTGGCCAACGACCTCGACGCGCTCGAGGCCGGCATCCGCGAGGCGATGGCCGAGACCGCTCGTCCGAGCCTGGTCGTGCTGCGCAGCCACATCGGGTACCCGTCGCCCAAGTACACCGACACCGCCAAGGCCCACGGCGAGGCGCTCGGTGCCGACGAGGTCGCGGCGGTCAAGGCGATCCTGGGACTGCCCGCAGAAGACTTCTACTCCCCCGGCGACGTCGTCGCGTTCTACCGCGAGGCCGGTGCGCGTGGCCGCGCGGCGCGAGAGGCGTGGGAGCAGCGCCGGGCTGCGTTCACCACCTCCGAGCCCGACATGGCGGCGCAGCTCGATGCGTGCCTCGAGCTGCGCGGTCTCCCCGGGTGGGAGTCGGAGCTGCCGGCCTGGAAGGAAGGCGACAAGATCGCCACGCGGGCCGCGTGCGGCAAGGTCGTCAACGCGGTGCTCGACGTCGTGCCCGGCCTGATCGTCGGCTCGGCCGACCTCACCGGCAACACCGGCATGAAGCTCGACGACAGGCCCACGATCGCCACGCACGAATTCGGCGGTCGGGGCGTGCACTACGGCATCCGCGAACACGGCATGGGCGCGGTGATGAACGGCATGGCGGTGAGCTCGCTGCTGCCCGCCGGCGGCACGTTCTTCGTCTTCAGCGATTACATGCGCGGCGCGGTGCGCCTCGCCGCGTTGTCCCAGTACAAGTCGCTGTTCGTGTGGACCCACGATTCCGTGGGCCTCGGCGAGGACGGTCCCACCCACCAACCGATCGAGCAACTGCCGGCGATGCGGGCGATGCCGGGGCTGCGGGTCCTCCGCCCGGCCGACGCCAACGAGGTGAGCCACGCGTGGCGAGTCCACGTCGACGGATCCGGTCCCACCGCGCTGATCCTCACCCGTCAGGCACTCCCGGTGCTCGCCGCGACCGCCGAGCGCGCACCCGACGGCGTGCCACGGGGCGCGTACACGCTCATCGACGAAGAGGGCGACGGCCTCGATGTCGTGCTCATCGGCACCGGGTCGGAGGTGTCACTCTGCGTCGACGCGCTCGACCTGCTCGATGGACTCTCGGTGCGGGTCGTGTCGATGCCGTCGTGGGACCTCTTCGCCGCGCAGTCCGACGACTACCGCGAGCTGGTGCTGCCGACCGACGTGCCCACCCTCGCGGTCGAGGCCGCCGCCACCTTCGGGTGGGAGCGCTACGCCGACGACACGATCGGCATCGACCACTTCGGCGCGTCGGCGCCCGGACCCGTCGCCTTGGAGAAGTTCGGCTTCACCCCCGAGCACGTCGCCGCGCGCGCCCGCGCGCTGGTCGAGAACGGAGCAGTCTGACCATGTCCAGCGCCATCGCACGACTGAACGACTTCGGGCAGAGCCCGTGGTACGACAACCTCGCCCGTCCGTTGCTCACCGGCGGAGGCCTGGCGAAGCTGGTCGAGGTCGACGGCATCCGCGGCGTCACGTCGAACCCCACGATCCTCGACAAGGCGATCGGCGCCGGCGAGGGCTACGACGACGCGCTGGCGCGATGCGCCGAAGCAGGCCTCTCGGTCGAGGACACGTACTGGGAGGTCGTGATCGACGACATCCAGCACGCCACCCAGGTGCTGCGTCCGGTGTACGAGGCGCACGACCACGGCGACGGCTTCGTGTCGCTCGAGGTGGCCCCCACGCTCGCCCACGACACCGACGGCACCATCGCCGCCGCGCGTTCGCTCCACGAGCGGGTCGATCGTCCGAACCTCATGATCAAGATCCCCGCGACGCTCGAGGGCATACCGGCCATCGAGGAGACCATCGCGTCGGGCATCACCGTCAACGTCACGCTGATCTTCTCGCTCGACCGTCACGCCAAGGTGATCGACGCCTACCTCACCGGACTCGAGCGGCTGGTCGCGTCAGGTGGTGACCCGTCGACGGTGGCGTCGGTGGCGTCGTTCTTCGTGAGCCGCGTCGACACCGAGACCGACCGTCGCCTGCCGGACGGCAGCCCGCTGCGGGGCAAGGCCGCGGTGGCGAACGCCAAGCTCGCCTACGAGTTGTTCCGCGACCGCTTCTCCGGTCCGCGGTGGGACGCGCTGGCGGCGAAGGGCGCACGCCTCCAGCGTCCGCTGTGGGCGTCGACGTCGACCAAGAACCCGGCCTACTCGTCCACGCTCTACGTCGACGAGCTGATCGGTCCCGACACGGTCAACACCCTCGCGCCGGCGTCGATCGAGGCACTGCAGCGCGGCGAAGGCCACCAGCGCGCGAACACCGTCACCGACGACGTCGAGGGCGCGCACCAGGTGATGGCAGATCTGGCCGCGGCCGGCGTCGACATCGACGACGTCACCGACACGCTCGAGCGCGAGGGCGTCGACTCCTTCGCGGCGTCGTTCACCGATGCCTTCGGCACCATCGAGAAGCGCCGCGCCGAGGTCACCGGCTAGCTCCTCGACGTGGCATCTTGCGTGGTTCGTGTGCCGCTACGGCACACCGGCCACGCCAGATGCTCAGGGGTCGGCGAGCGCGAGCGCGGCGCGGAGGTGGTCGGCGAGCTCGCTCGGCGGCGTGCGCGCGTTGAGGCCGCTGGTGCTCGGCATCACGTAGGCGGGACGTCCGCCGATGCCGTCGGGCTGTACCCCCGCCACCGCGCGCCGGTCGACGGCGGCGCGCCAGCCGGCGAGTCCGACGAAGCAGACCGCACCGGGCCGGAGCCACTGCACCAGGCGCTCGACGCGCCCGAGGCCGGCGCGGTACTCGCCGCGCGTGAGCTCGTCGGCCCGGGGCGTCGCGCGCTTCACCAGGTCGGTCATCCCGATCCCTACCGCGAGGGCGGCACGCGTGTCTCGATCGACGGTGACCAGGCCGGCCGCGATCGCCGCGGGCCAGAAGCGATTGCCGGGACGCGCGAAGCCGATGCCGGCGTCGGCCGAGTACACCGACGGGTTGAGACCGCACACCAGCAGCCGCATCCCCGGTCCCACCGTGTCGGGCAGGGTCCGGGCACGGGTGGCGCGCACGACGAGCCACTCCCCCGTCTCGTCGAGGTCGCGCACCTCGAACCCCGCGCCGACCACGACGTCGGTCAGCGGCTCGGCGGTCCACCCCGCGAACCAGCGTCCCGGGAAGTCGTCGTCGGGCCAGGTCCCGCTCGTCTCCTGCGCGAGGACCGACATCGTCACCGGTGCTCCCACCGAGAGGGTGTGGTGGAGGTCACCGAGCGCAGCGGGCAGGCGGTCAGTGGCGACGTGGAGATAGCTGGCTCGTGCCCACGCCGCACCCAGGGCGCCGCGCCGGAACGGCAGAGCTTCGAGGTCGGCGCGCACCGGCCACGCGTCGGGAGCGGCGTCCCGCGCGAGCCGCAGCATCGCATCCGCGGCATCGAGTGCCACCGTGGGCCGTCGCAGGTACGGGAGGTAGCTGCCGGGCCCGCAGCCGAGGTCGAGGGTGACGGCGCCCGGTGCGGTGTCGCCGGCGACGGCGCGGGCCTCGTCCGTCCTCGTCGGTGGGCGCGCGTCGCGCCACTCCGCCGCGCGCTCCTCGTACACCCGCACCGTGTCCCGCTCCACCTCCGTATCATGGCGCCGTGGACGGGGACGTACGGATCGTCGATGATGTCGCCTCGGCATTCGCCGCTGTCGTGGTCGAAGCTGCGCCGAACTCGATCGCGCTCTCGGGGGGTGGCACCGCCAAGGACGCGTACGTCGCCCTGGCGGCACGCCCGCTCGACTGGTCGGGCATCGACGTGTGGTTCGGTGACGAGCGGTTCGTCCCGGTCGACGACCCGGACTCCAACGAGGGCATGGCGCGCGCGGTGCTGCTCGACCACGCCGGTCCGCGGGCGATCCACTCGATGGCCGGCGCCGGGACGACGGCCGAGGCTGCCGCGCTCGCCTACGACGCGCTGGTCGCGGCCGCACCCCCGATCGACGTCGTGCACCTCGGCCTCGGGCCCGACGGTCACACCGCGTCGCTGTTCCCGGGATCGGCGGCGCTGGACGTGACCGACCGCTTCGTCGTGACCAACAGTGACGCGCTCCACCCGCATCCGCGCCTGACGTTCACCTACCCCGCGCTGCAGCGGTCGCGCCTCGTCGTCGTCACCGTCGCCGGCGAGGAGAAGCGCGCCGCCTTCGCGCGCATCCGCGCCGGCGACGACCTCCCGGCGGCGCGTGTCACCGCCGAGCGAGTGTTGTGGCTCGTCGATCCCGCCGCCGCGGGTTGACCGAGGAGACCCGATGGAAGTCTGGGAACTGATCGCCCGCGAGAGCATCCGCGACTGCATCGCCCGCTACAACGCCAACGGCGACAGCGGCCGCATCGACCAGATGGTCGAGGTGTTCGCGCCCGATGGAATCATGGAGACCGGCAGCGGACGCTACGTGGGCCGCGACGCCATTCACGCGTTCATGTCGTCGGTGGTCGACCGTGGACGTCCCGCGTCGGACGACAGCGAGGAGTCGGTGGTCATGACCCCGACCCAGGAGTGGCTGGCCCGCGGTCGGGTGCCGTTCATCCGCCACTTCACCGCCACCACGCAGATCGACGTGCTGAGCGAGACCCGGGCCAAGGCGCGCTCCTACTACCTGTTCCTCACCGTGCACGGGCTCGACCACTGGGGCCGATACCTCGACGAGTTCGCTCCCGTCGACGGGAAGTGGCTCATCACCCACCGCCGCGAGGTGACCGACGCCGCGTTCACCGGAGGATGGGGCGCCACCGCTGCCGGTGGCGACGCGATCGAGCACTTCACCCGGCCGCTCTCGTTCTGACTGCGGGTAGCCTCCCGAACATGGCCGCGACCGTCGACACGTCCGTCGACACGCCCGTCGACGTGGATGCGCTGCTCGACGCCCCGCTCGCCGAGCTCATGACGCGTGCGGCCGCCCGGCGCGACGCCGTGTACGGCGTGCGCATGACCTTCTCACCGAAGGTGTTCATCCCGCTCACGATGCTCTGTCGCGACAAGTGCGGCTATTGCACCTTCGCCAAGCCGCCCGCGCACCTCGTGTCGCCCTACCTCGAGCTCGACGAAGTGCTCGCCATCGCACGTCGGGGAGCCGAGCTCGGCTGCCACGAGGCGCTCTTCACCCTCGGCGAAGCGCCCGAAGACCGCTATCCCGACGCCGCCGAGTGGCTGGCGGCGCGCGGCTACGCCTCCACCGTCGACTACCTCGTGGCGGCGGCGGCGGCGGTGCTCGGCGAGACCGGCCTGCTCCCCCACGCCAACGCCGGCGCCCTCACCGAAGACGAGCTCACCCGCCTGCGGGCCGTGTCGCCGTCGCAGGGGATGATGATCGAGACCCTGGCCGAGCGGCTGGGCGAGCCGGGTGGGCCCCACGCGGGCGCGCCCGACAAGACGCCGGCGCGTCGGCTGGCCACCCTCGAAGCCGCGGGACGGGCCCGGATCCCGTTCACCACGGGCATCCTCGTCGGCATCGGTGAGACCCGGCAGGAACGCCTCGACGCCCTGGTCGCCATCCAGGCCGCGCACGAGCGGCACGGTCACGTGCAGGAGGTGATCGTCCAGAACTTCCTCCCCAAGACCGGTACCTCGATGTGGCGCGCGCCCGCGTGCCCGCCCGACGAGTTCCTCTGGACCATCGCCGTCGCCCGCCTGGTGCTCGACCCGTCGATCCACCTCCAGGCGCCGCCGAACCTGTCCGACGCCGACGATCTCGCCGCGCTCGTCGCCGCCGGCATCGACGACTGGGGTGGCGTCTCCCCGGTCACCCCCGACCACGTGAACCCGGAACGCCCGTGGCCCGCGCTCGATCTCTTGCGCGACGCCACCGAGGCCACCGGCCACACGCTGGCGCCGCGACTCACCGTCTACCCGGAGTACGTGCGCGACGGCGACCGCTGGTTGCACGACGACGTGCGCTTCGCCGTGCGCTGCGCGTCCGATCTCGAAGGCCTCGCGCGCGACGACGCGTGGTCGGCCGGCGGCGACGGGTCGCCCCCGCTCCTCCTCCCGGCGACCGCCCCCGCGGGCTGGACGGCTCGCGCTCGCACCCCGGTCGGCGAGGTGCTCGACGGCGTGCTGGCGGGTGAAGAAGTGGGGGTCGACGAGATCGTCACCCTGCTCGAAGCACGCGGTCCCGACTTCCTCGAGGTCGCGGCCGTCGCCGACCAGCTGCGGATCGACGCGGTGGGCGAGCCGGTGACGTTCGTGCGCAACCGCAACATCAACTACACGAACGTGTGCACGTTCAAGTGCAAGTTCTGCGCGTTCTCCAAGGGCCCGCTGTCGCTCAACCTGCGCGGCACGCCGTACCTCCTCGACCTCGAGGAGATCCAGCGCCGCGTGCTCGAGGCCGTCGACTGCGGTGCGACCGAGGTGTGCCTCCAGGGCGGGATCCATCCCAGCTTCGACGGCAACTACTACCTCTCGGTGGCACGAGCGGTGAAGCAGGTCGCACCGCAGATCCACGTGCACGGGTTCACCGCGCTCGAGGTGACCGAAGGGGCGCGCCGGCTCGACATGCCGCTGCGCGACTACCTGGTCATGGCGAAGGACGCCGGCCTGGCGACGTTGCCCGGTACCGCGGCCGAGATCCTCGACGACGAGGTCCGCGCCGTCATCTGCCCCGACAAGATCGACACCGAGGAGTGGCTCGACGCGCACCGCACCGCGCACTCGGTCGGGCTGCGCTCGAACATCACGATCATGTTCGGGAGCGTCGAGCGGCCCGAGCACGTGGCGCGTCACCTCGTGCGGACCCGCGCCGTCCAGAAGGAGACCGGCGGCTTCACCGAGTTCGTGCCGTTGCCGTTCGTGCACATGGCCACCCCGATCTTCCTGCAGCAGAAGGCTCGCAAGGGCCCGACCATGCGGGAGGTGCTGCTGATGCACTCGGTCGGGCGCATCGCGTACCGCGGGTGGATCGACAACGTGCAGGTGTCGTGGGTGAAGGCCGGCGTGCGCGGCGCTCGTCAGGCGCTGCAGGCCGGGTGCAACGATCTCGGCGGCACGCTGATGGACGAGAACATCTCGCGTGCCGCCGGTGCGAGTCACGGTCAGGAGCTCGACGAATCGGAGCTGCAGGCCGTCGTCGAGCCGCTGGGTCGTCCGCTCGAGCAGCGCACCACCCTGTACGGGCGCATCCGCACCGAAGGCCGACGCCTGCGCCCTCCGCCCGAGGCGCTGGAAGCCGACCGCGTCGCCGCGGCCGCGTCCTCGGTGCCCGTCGTGTTCGGCGGCGTGAAGAACGCGAACGCCTCGTGAGCGGGGCATCGTGACGGGACACCGATGACGCGCCTCGACGTCGTCGCCATCGGCAACGCCCTGGTCGACGTCCTCAGCCACGAGAGCCCGCAGTTCGTCGCCGAGCAGGGCCTCACCCCGGGTGCGATGGAGCTCATCGACACCGACCGGGCCGAGCACCTCTACGAGGCGATGGGTCCGGCGGTCGAGATCTCGGGCGGATCGGCCGCCAACACCCTCGTCGGCGTCACGTCGCTCGGCGGGTCCGCCGGATTCATCGGCCGCGTCGCCGACGACGAGCTCGGCGCGGTGTTCGGTCACGACATCCGCGCCGCGGGCGTCGAGTTCGTCGGCAAGCCCGCGATGGGCGGTGATCCCACCGGCCGGTGCCTCATCATGGTCACGCCCGATGCGCAGCGCACGATGAACACCTACCTGGGCGCGTCGGCCAAGCTCGGGCCCGACGACGTCGACCGCGACCTGGTCACCCGGGCGCAGGTGCTCTACCTGGAGGGTTACCTCTGGGACGAGCCCGAGGCCAAGGACGCGTATCGCCTCGCGGCGCGCACGGCGCATGAGGTCGGCAACCGCGTCGCGTTCACCCTGTCCGACGCGTTCTGCGTCGACCGCCACCGCGACGAGTTCCTCGAGCTGGTGGAATCCGACGTCGACGTGCTGTTCGCCAACGAAGCCGAGATCACGTCGCTCTACGAGGTCGACGTGTTCGACGACGCGCTCCAGCACGTGCAACACCACTGCGAGATCGCCGCGCTGACGCGCAGCGAACGGGGCGCGGTGATCGTGACGCGCGACGAGGTGCACGTGGTCGACGCGACCCGGGTCGGCGAGGTCGTCGACACCACGGGCGCCGGCGACCAGTTCGCCGCGGGGTTCCTCTTCGGGCTCACGCACGGGTACGACCTCGGTACCGCGGCCAAGGTCGGCGCGCTCGCGGCCGGCGAGGTCATCAGCCATCTCGGCGCTCGTCCCGCCACGTCGCTCGCGGCTCTTGCGGTGCCGCTACTGCACCGCTGAGCGCGCGGACTCAATAGCCTGCCGGAGATGAAGCTCCCGCGGTACCGCACCGGCGACGACGCGCTCGACGCCGAGATCGCCGCGCTGGTCGAGCAGGTCAGCGATCCCGCCGACGCCGACCTCATCTTCGAGCTGGTGGCGTCGGCACTGCGACTCGCGCGCGACGGCGCCGACCGCGGCGACCTGAAGATCGCCAACGCCGCGCTCAAGGAGATGCGCCACGCGTTCAACGTGTTCGCGCCCTACCGCGCCGCGCACAAGGTCGCGATCTTCGGCTCGGCGCGGACGCAGCCCGAGGACCCGCTGTACCGCCAGACCCGTGACTTCGCCGCCGCCATGGCCGAGCTCGACTGGATGGTCGTGACCGGCGCCGGCCCCGGGATCATGGAGGCCGGCATCGAGGGCGCGGGCCCCGAGAACGCGTTCGGCGTGAGCATCGTCCTGCCGTTCGAGACCACGACGAGCCAGTTCCTCGCCGACGACCCGAAGCTCATGAACTTCCGCTACTTCTTCACCCGCAAGCTGGAGTTCATCAAGGAGTCCGACGCGTTCGTCCTGCTTCCCGGGGGGTACGGCACCCTCGACGAGGCGTTCGAGCTGCTCACGCTGCTGCAGACCGGCAAGGCCCAGCCCGCGCCGGTCATCATGCTCGACGTCCCCGGCGGCACGTACTGGGAGCACTGGGGCGCGTTCGTGGCGCGGGAGCTGGAGGGGCACGGATACGTGTCCCTGGAAGACGACCACCTGTTCTGCGTCACCGACGACGTCCAGACCGCGGTCGACGAGGTCCTCGGCTTCTACCGCAACTACCACTCACAGCGATTCGTCAAGGGCCGCCTGGTCCTGCGCATGCAGCGGGCGCCGTCGGCCGAACGCCTCGCCGAGTTGAACGAGGAGTTCGCCGACATCGTCGTGCGGGGTCAGATGGAGATCGTGGAGGCGACGGCCGCTGAGATCGCCGACGACGATCACGTCGACCTCGACCGCGTCACCTTCCGCTTCGACCGCCACGGCTGGTCACGCCTGCGCATGCTCATCGACCGCCTCAACGATCGGCCAGATCCGTGAGCGGCCGGAGGAGACGCGCATGAGCCAGGTCACGTACGACTTCTCGGGTCGGGTCGCACTGGTCACCGGCGCCGGCGCCGGCATCGGCCGCGCGTCGGCGCTGGCGTTCGCACGCGCGGGTGCATCGGTGATCGCGGCCGACGTCGACGCGGTCGGTGGGCGCGCCACGGTGGAGCTCGCCGGCGCGAACGCACGGTTCGTGCACGTCGACGTGGCCTCGAGCGAATCGGTGCGGAAGATGGTGGCCTCCGCCATCGTGCAGTTCGGACGGCTCGACTACGCGCACAACAACGCAGGAGTCGCCGGCGCGCAGCACGACGTCGCCGATCTCCCCGAGGAGGAATGGGACCGCGTGCAGGGCGTCATGCTGCGGGGCGTGTACCTCTGCATGAAGTACGAGCTCCCCCACTTGCTCGAGACCGGCGGCGCGATCGTGAACACCGCATCCGGGGCCGGGTTGGTCGGGTACCCGGGGCAGTCGCCCTACGTCTCGTCGAAGCACGGCGTGCTCGGCCTCACCAAGTCGGCCGCGCTGGAGTACGGTCGCCAGGGCGTGCGTGTGAACGCGGTGTGCCCCGGCACCGTCCTCACCCCGATGGTCCGAGCGGCGACCGAGCTCCCTGGGCTCGAGGACCAGTTGGTCGCACTCCACCCGATCGGGCGCATCGGTACACCGGACGAGATCGCCAACGCCGTGATGTGGCTCTGCTCCGACGACGCGTCGTTCGTGCTCGGCCACGCCCTCGCGGTCGACGGCGGATACGTGGTTCCCTGATCAGGAGGTCTCCCACCGTGGCCGTGGATCCCATCCCTGCGAGCTACCCGCGCGTGTCGCCGTACCTGTGCTGTCGCGGCGCGGCCGACGCCATCGAGTTCTACAAGGACGTGCTCGGCGCGAACGAGCGCATGCGCATGCCAGGCGACGCTCCCGACAACATCGGCCACGCCGAGCTCGAGATCGGCAGCGGCATGGTGATGCTGGCCGACGAGTTCCCCGACCACGGGTTCGTCTCGCCGCTCAGCCTGGGCGGTTCGCCGGTGACCGTCCATGTGTACGTGGAAGACGTCGACGCGGTGTTCGCACGGGCCCTGGAGCTCGGCGCCACGGTCGCGCGCCCGGTCGAGGATCAGTTCTACGGCGACCGCCTGGGTCAGTTCGTCGACCCGTGGGGCCACCGCTGGAGCGTCGCCAGCCACGTCGAGGACGTCTCCGAGGAGGAGATGGGTCGGCGAGCGGCGGCCCTCGACCAGCCCTGAGACGAGCACCTCGAAGTTCGCGTACGCCTGCAACGGCCGACTTCGAACTGTTCGGCGGGTGAGGCTGAAGCGTCAGTCGTACTCCGGGGATCCCCCGAGCGTGACGATCGCCTTCTCGATGGCGCGCCGTGCCTGCAGGAGCTTCTTCTCCTCCGCCAGCGCGTCGGCGTCGCCGTCCTCGGCCGCGGCGCGCAACCGCTCGTAGGCGAGGTCACGCAGGTCGGCTTCGACCGACCGCAGCCGTTCGACGATCGGGTCGGCGTCACGCATCCGGTGTCTCCTCGACGGGTCCGGCGGACGAGGCGGTGAGGGCGTCCGCGAGCAGTTCGGCGGGATGGCGCACGGTGAGGCCTGCGGCCTGGAGGTGCATCGCACACCCGGGGTTGGCGGAGACGACGACCAAGGGGGTGTCCGCGTCACGGTGGGCCGCCTGGAGCGACGCCACCTTACGCTCGCGGATCTGCCCGGAGAGCTCCGGCTCCCGCACCGAATACGTCCCTCCCGCACCGCAGCAGAGGCCGTCGTCGGCGGTCTCCTCCATCCGGTAGGCCGGGGCCAACACGGTGCGGACCGCGCCCTGGGCCTTCTGCACGTGGCGGAGGTGGCACGGGTCCTGCACCACGACGGTCGTCCCGGTGTCGCGCAGCGGCGGCGGGCCGTGCGCCGCGACCCATTCGGAGAAGTCGACGACCCGGGCCGCGAACGCGTGCGCGGCAGGGGTGCCGACGAGGCGTCCGTAGTCCTTCATCGCCGCGCTGCACCCTGCGCTGTCGACCACCACCGGGGCGTCGCCCGGCATCGACGCCATCACGCGGCGGGCGAGCTTTCGCGCCTGTGCGACCCGCCCGCCGTGGGTGTGCAGCGCGCCGCAGCAGTCGCCGCCGCGGCCGGGGAGCCCGATGCGCGCGTCCGCGGCGCGCATCACCCGCAGCGCGGCGCGGTGCACGTCGCGCTGCCACGCGTCCATCACGCAGCCCGGGAACAGGTAGGCGTCGACCGGTCCGGTGTCCGAGGACGACGTGTCGGCGACGAGAGGCGTGCGCAGCGACTCGGCCGACAGGCGCGGCAGACCGAAGCGTCGAGGTACGAGGTGGAGGCGCTGGGCGACCAGGAGCACCCACGTGAGCGCGAGCAACACGCCGTGGCGTGGCAGCACGAGCGTGCACGCGACCCAATCGGCGAGTCGGCGCACTGACCGGCGCAGCTCGGGGGACGGCGCCGGGTGCTCGAGCAGTGTCTGGTTGGTGCCTTCGACGAGATGGCCGAACGGCACCGTCGACGGGCACGCCGCTTCGCACCCGAGGCACTGCACGCACGTCTCGATGGTCTCGCGGAACGCGTCGTCGAGTGGCGCACCCTCGAGCTCCACCGCGCGCATCGCCGCGATGCGACCGCGCGGGGAGAGCCGCTCCAAGCCGGTGACCCGGTACGTCGGGCAGTGAGGGAGGCACAGGCCACAGCCCACGCACGCGACCAGTTCGTCCTCGTCGACGTGGAGGACGCCCGCCCGCGCTCGCACGGTCGGCGGCGCGTGGAGCTCAGTCATCCGCGCGACCTCGCGGCAGCCGACCGGGTGAGCACTTCCCGGTGGGGTCGAACGCGGCGCGGACGCGCTCGGCGAGCCGGGCGTTGGGCATCTCGATCCCGAATCCGTCGAGCCCGGGCGCGCCGGCTTCGCGCAGCATCCAGCCGCCCGCGCCGGTCGCCGCCTCCCGCGCCCGGGCCAGGGCTCGCTCGTCGTCGCCCGCGACGTGCACCGTTCCCACCCCGACCTCGGCCAGCCAGCGCACGCCGGCCGCATCGAGATCGGGTGTGAGCGCGCTCAGCGCCGACGGGCGGACCGAGATGCGTGCGCGGTGCGTGCCCTCGGGCCACTCCGGCGCGCCACTGCGCGCCGCGGGCGCGTCGAGTCGCTTGCGCTCGGCGCTCACGTCGGCGGCGACCCCCTCGAGCAGCACGTGCGTCGTGGTGCCGTCCCACGCGATGCACGACGGCCGGTAGAGCGCTCGTCGCGCCGCGAACGGATCCGCGGTCGTGCTGAACCACTCCGAGGTGGTCGGGCGCGGCTGACAGCGCAGCGTGACCTGCACCAGCACGCCGATGGTGCCGAGCGAGCCGACCAGCAGCCGCGGGAGGTCGAAGCCACTCACGTTCTTCACCGTGGGGCCGCCGCCCTTCACGAGTCGGCCGTCGGCGGTCACGAACCGCACTTCGAGCACCCGGTCGCGCAGTGGTCCGAGGCGCAGGCGGCGATGCCCGGAGAGGCCGGTGGCCAGCACCCCGCCGATCGTCGCGCCGCCGTCGCGGGGATCGAGCGCGCATTCCTGCCCTGCTGCACCCAACACGGCGGTCAAGTCGTCGCACGTCGTCCCCGCGCCCACCGTCACCGTGAGGTCGGCGGGATCGTAGGTGACGACGCCGTCCGGAGCAGAGACGCGAACCACGTCGGCACCGCTCGGCGGTGGTCCCCCGACCTCCCAGTGCGTCCCCGCCCCGACGGGTGCGATCGCGGTTGCTCCCGCGACGATGTCGCACAGCTGGTCGACGGCGGTGATCGCAACCATCAGATCCACGCCCCTTCGGGGATCCGCTGCAGCTCACCGCAGCGACTCCCGCTCGGGAGGATCTTCTGCGGGTTGGCTCGGCCCGACGGATCGAACGCGTCACGAAGACGGGCCTGTGCGTCGAGGTCGTCGGCCCCGAAGATGAGCGGCATGGACTCGCGCTTCTCCAGCCCGATGCCGTGCTCCCCCGAGAGCACGCCGCCGGCGGCGACGCACGCGGCCAGGATCTCGTCGCCCGCGCGGTGCACGCGCTCCCACACGCCGGGCTCCCGGGCGTCGAACACGATCAGCGGATGGAGGTTGCCGTCGCCGGCGTGGAACACGTTCATCATCGTGAGCCGCTGTTCGGCGGCGATCGCATACACCTGGCGGAGCACGTCCACGAGCCTCGTGCGCGGGACCACCGCGTCGTGCAGGTAGTAGTCGGGCGCGATCCGCGCGATGGCACCGAACGCCGACTTGCGTCCCTTCCAGAGCAACGCGCGCTCGGCGTCGTCCGCCGCGACCCGCACTGTGCGCGCGCCGTGTTCGAGCCCGACGCGGGAGACCGCGTCGACCTGGTGCGCGACGCCACCGTCGAGTCCGTCGACCTCGACCAGGAGCACCGCGGCTGCGTCGCGGGGGTACCCCGCGCCGACGTAGTCCTCGACCGCCCGGGTGATCTCGGCGTCCATCATCTCGAGCGCGGCGGGCACGATCCCGGCGGCGATGATGCCGCTGACGGTGGCGGCGGCGTCCTCGATCGAGGTGAAGTCGAGCAGCAGCGTGCTCACCACCGGGGGGTCGGGAGTGAGTCGGACCGCGATGCGGGTGGCGATGCCCATGGTGCCTTCGGACCCCACGAAGCAGCCCCGGAGGTCGAAGCCCGGCGGGTCGGGTTCGAGTCCGCCGAGGTGCGCGATCGAACCATCGGCCAGCACGACGTCGAGTGCGAGCACGTGGGTGGCGGTGACGCCCGAGGCGAGGCAGTGCGGCCCGCCGGCGTTGGTGGCGACGTTGCCGCCGATGGTGCACGCCTGTTGCGACGACGGATCGGGGGCGTAGTGCAGACCGAGGTGGGCCACCTCGCGGCTCAGGTCGAGGTTGAGCACGCCCGGTTCCACCCAGGCCACGCGCTCGTCGGGGTCGACCTCGAGGACTCGGTTCAGCCGCGTGGTCACGATCACCACGGGATCGTCGACGGGAGTCGCGCCGCCGGCGAGCCCGGTGCCGCTCCCCCGCGTCACGAAGGGACGGTCGTGGTGCGCGGCGACTCGCACTGCGCTCGCGACCTCGTCGCCCGAGCGCGGGAAGCACACGACCGCGGCGCGTCCGCGTGCGACGCCCGCGTCGCGTGAGTACAACGCCAGTTCGAGCGGTTCGGCGCGCGCGCCGTCGGGACCGAGGACCGCCTGGAGGTCGTTGAGGAGCGCGTGCGTGTCGTCGATGTTCACGAGACTACGACGGCCGTCGCTTACGCTCATGTCCCAATGGGCAAGGGCACGCGCAACGGCAGTCCGAACGGCAGCAAGCACGCGGCGGCGACCAAAGCCGCGCGGGAGTGGGTGGCGTTCGCCGACCCGGTCGACGACGGTCGCACGTGGCAGATCGACGTGACGTTCCTGCTCTCGTCGTGGGAGTGCATCTTCGGCTGTGGGTGCCAGGGCATCTGGACCGAACCGACACCCGAGCTGGTGCACGGCTGCTGCACCTACGGCGCTCACTTCACCGACAAGGCCGACCGCGACCATGTGGCGAAGGTGGCCAAGACCTTGCGCGCCGACGAGTGGCAGTTCGCCAAGCTCGGGCGCAAAGGCGTCTACGAGAAGGTCGTCCCCGAGCCCGACGACGAGCCCGGCCCCACCGAATGGAAGACCAAGGTGGTCGACGACGCCTGCATCTTCCTCAACCGTCCCGGCTTCGACGCCGGACCAGGATGCGCGTTGCACCTGCACGCGATGAACACCGGCAAGCACTTCAGCGAGTACAAACCCGAGGTCTGCTGGCAGGTGCCGCTGCGGCGTCTCGACGACGAGCAGGACGACGGCACCGTGATCTCGCGGCTCACCGAGTTCGGTCGTGAGGGCTGGGGCGAAGGCGGCGAGGACTTCGGCTGGTGGTGCACGGAGGCGCCCGAGGCGTTCGTGGGCAAGCGCCCGGTCTACGAGTCGATGGCGATCGAGCTGCGCAAGATGCTCGGCAAGAAGCTCTACGGGCAGGTCGCCGAGTACCTCGACGGCCGACGGGCAACCTCCTTCGCACCGGTGACGCACCCGGCGGAGGTGCCGGTGAAGTTGAGCACGAAGCGCAAGCGCTGAATCGTACGAATCGGACCCTCGGGCGGTTTCGACCGACGCAGAGCGCGTTCGTCACACGTTCGCGACGGTACGACAACCGCACGGTCACGCGTCGCGGGCATCACGCAACGGTACGGATTCCGTCGTGCTGGGAGCCTCTTCATGGACGTGCTCGTGATGGCCGTGTTCGCTGCCGGACTGGTGGTGATCGAGCGCGGCCGTGGTTGCGACGGCTCGCCAGTCATTCCACCGCCATCGTCGTGACGTTCGTGCGCACGTGCTGCGGGAGCGTTTCGGGCCGGAGTACGACCGGGTCGTCGCGATCGAAGGTCGGAGCGAGGGCGAATTGGTCCTCGAACGGCGCCTCGCCCGGTTCCGACACGTCGTCGCGGTCCCGCTGTCAGCGGCCGACCGGCGGAGCTTCGTCCACGACTGGCGCACGCTCGGGCGTGTGTTCGCGGATGACGCCGGACGTGGTGTGCGCGCCGCCGAGGACCTCACGGTGCGGGTGTTGCGCGTCCGGGGGTTCGACGGTCCGGATGGCAAGGCCCGCGCGGACGCCCTCTCGGTGCACCGCCCCGAGCTCGCCGAGCTGTACCGAGGCGCGCACCGGGTCTTCGGCCTGGCCGAGCGCGATGGCGCGTCGATCGCCGAGCTGGAGAGCGCTCAGGCGCTCTACCGCTCGCTCGGTGCCGGCCTCCTGGAGTGCGCGGCGTCGGAGTTGACGGCCGAGACGCCCGCGCCCCGGGCGACGCCGGCGTTGGTCGATGCCGACACGGGAGCGACACGATGAGGAACCGTGGGCCGCGGCGCGGTCGGCGCGGCGTCGTCGGGTGGGTGGTCGGGAGCCTCGTGGCGTGCCTGTTCGCGGTCGCCGGCATGCCGGCCGCCGGCGCGACCGAGGCTTCCCCGGGGCTGACGCTCGCCTGGACCACCGACTCGCCGGTCCTCGGGGTCGGCGCGGCCGGCGCGGCCGTCGTCACATGGCAGGAGGTGATGAACGACTGGCTCGAAGCAACCGCGCCGGGCGAATCGTTCCGTCTCGCCGTCGACGGGAGCTACGGCCTGCTGACCGATTCGGTCACCCGTCGCTTCCAGTTCGCGCAGGGGTTGCCCGTCGACGGGCTGGTCGGACCGGTCACGCGCGCCGCCTACCTCAGCGCGCCGGCCCTGATCGCCGCCGGTCGTGCCCCGGCTGCCCACGAGCCGTACCTCTCGCCCGGCGACCGGGGCCCGGCCGTGCGGGACTGGCAGATCGGGCTCGACCGCTGGATCGACGCGGCCGGAACGCCGGTCGCGCCGCTCGATGCCGATGGCGTGTACGGCCCGTCCACCGAGGCCGCGACCCGCGCGTTCCAGGCGTCCCAGGACATCACGGTCGACGGCCTCGCGGGCACCGAGACGCGCGCCGCGCTGGCGAGCGCGCCGGTGCTCGTCAACGTTGCTCCCGCGGGGCCGCCGCAGCGCACGGCGCCCGAGCCGGTGAACCAGCCGGCTGCCGGGGTGTGCCCGGCCCGCGACGACTCGATCGTCGAGATCGTCCTCCACGTCGACGTCCCCGCCCCCCGGTGCGTCGCCGTGACCGGCCTGCAGTGGGTGCGCATCGTCAACGACGGCCCCGCGACCGGGATCACGTTCGGAACCTGGCACGTCGAGCTCGACGCCGGCGCCGTGACGACGACGCCGCTCCCGGTGGGTGCCTATGCCCAACCAGGCCCGTCCACCTTCGCAGTCGACCGGTTCGGGGGTTCCGGGCCCGAGGTGCTGGTGCGGTGATCGGGCCCGGCGAGCGTCAGAGGTACAGGCCGGTCTGACCGTCTTCGCGCGCCGACGCGACCGTGTGGATGTCGCGTTCGCGCAGGATGAGGTACTCCTCGCCCCGGATCTCGACCTCGAACCCTGCGTCGGGCGCGAACAGCACCCGGTCGCTCGCTTCGAGGTTCCGCACCGTCGGCCCGACCGCGACGACCTCGGCCCATGCGAGGCGCCGGTTGCGGTTGGCGGTCGCGGGGATGAGGATGCCCCCGCGGCTCTTGCGGTCGCCGGCGTCGTCGGACGGCAGCACGAGCAAGCGGTCGGCAGTCATGCGGATCGAGTGCTTGGCGTCGTCGTCACGCTCGTCGGCGGAGGCAGCCATGGGCGGAGGTTACCGTTCGGCTTCGTGGCTGCTCCCGACCGGCGGCTAGATTCGACCGAGTGGGCGAGATCTCGGAGGTTGCCGGGCGCACGACGGCGCCGCTCGTGACCCAGGCCCGCGCCGAGGTCGCAGCGCCGGAGTCGCGGTCCCGCCGGTCGGTGCGCGCCGCGCTCGCCTACTTCCATCTCACGAAGCCGCGCGTGATCGAGCTGCTGCTCGTCACCACGCTGCCGTCGATGATCCTCGCCGACGGCGAGATGCCGTCGATCGGTCTGATCCTCGCCGTGCTCGTCGGTGGTGCGCTCGCCGCGGGCGGGGCCAACACCATCAACTGCTGGATCGAACGCGATCCGCGACCAGATGATGCGCCGCACCGCGCACCGGCCGCTCCCCCACGGCGACGTCAAGCCCGAAGGCGCCCTGGTGTTCGGCCTCGTGCTCGAAGCGCTGGCGTTCGCGCTGCTCTGGTCGACGGTGAACCTGCTCTCCGCAGCGCTCGCGGTCAGCGCGATGTTGTTCTACGTCTTCGTGTACACGATCTGGCTGAAGCCGCGCAGCCCGCAGAACATCGTGATCGGCGGCGCCGCCGGTGCGGTACCGGTGCTGGTCGGCTGGGCTGCGGTCACCGGCGGCCTCGCGCCGCCCGCGTGGGTCCTGTTCGCCATCGTGTTCCTCTGGACGCCGCCGCACTTCTGGGCGTTGTCACTGAAGTACTTCGACGACTACAAGGCGGCCGGAATTCCCATGCTGCCGGTGGCGAAGGGCATCCCGGCCGCGGTCCGCCAGATCGTCGTGTACTCGTTCGTCGTCGTCGCCGTCACGTTCGTGCTGCCGTTCACCACCGACAACGTGGGCGCGGTCTACATCGTCACCGCGGCCGTCCTCGGTGCGCTCTTCATCGGCCAGGCCATCCGGCTGGCGCGCGACACCACGCCGGCGCAGGCCATACGGTTGTTCACCTACTCGAACACCTACCTCGCGCTGCTCTTCGCCGCCGTTGCCGTCGACACCCTCCTCCGCACCGTCTGACGCCCAGTCCGTCGACGCTCCGGGCCCGTCCCGCCGGGCCCGTTGGATCCTCGCCGGCATCGCGGTCGTGGTCGTGCTCGCAGTCGGTGTGGTCACGTGGGTGGTCGTGGCCGGCTCCGACGACGGCGGAGCACCGGGCACGGTGGTGCCGAAGGTGCTCTCCGCCAAGGTCGGCGAGCGCGCCCCCGACTTCACCCTGAAGACGCTCGACGGCAAGACCGTGAGCCTCGCCGACTACCGCGGCACGCCGGTGGTGCTGAACTTCTGGGCGTCGTGGTGCACGCCGTGCCGCAAGGAGTTCCCGCTCTTGCGTGACACCCACGCGGCCCGGAACGACTTCGCCCTCGTCGGTGTGAACACGCAGGACTTCGTCGAGTCCGACGGGCGCAGGTTCGCAGCCGGGCAGCACGCCGACTGGCCCAACGGCTTCGACGGCACCCAGGGCGTGCGCCGGGGCTACGGAGTCACCGGACTGCCCGAGACCTTCTTCATCGACAAGCACGGGATCATCCGCAGCCACGTGATCCGGGGCCTCACGCAGGAGCTCCTCGATCAGCAGCTCGCGAAGATCACGCGCTCGACGCGCGTCACTCCTCCCAGCGGAACCAATGGGCGGCGGCAACGGGCGCGGCGACGGCCCAGACGAGCAGCACCACGAGCTCGCCGAAGGGGAACGAACGACCCGGTGTGAGCGCGGCGCGCACCGTCTCCGACAACGCGGCCGCGGGCAACAGCTTGGCGACCGCTTCGACTGCATCGGGAAGCTTGGCCAGCGGGTAGGCCATCCCGCCGAGGAACAGCAGCACGAGGAACAGCCCGTTGGCGAGCGCGAGGTTGGCCTCCGCCCGCAGCGTGCCGGCCATGAGCATGCCGATCCCCGCGAAGGCGACGGTGCCGACGAGCAGCAACGCGATGGCGGCGACGAGACCCCCGGTGGCGTTCCACCCGAGCGCGATGCCGGTGACCACGATCACGGTCGCCTGGACCACCTCGAGCGCGAGCACGTTGAGCGTCTTGGCGGTGAGGAGGCCGGCGCGGGACAGCGGTGTCGACCCGAGTCGCTTCAGGACGCCGTAGCGGCGTTCGTAGCCGGTGGCGATCCCGAGGCTCACCATCGCGCTCGACATCACGGCCAGCGCGAGGACACCGGGGACGAGGAAGTCGACCGGATCCTTGTAGCTGGTGTTCACCGCGTCGACCGACGAGAAGAACACGAGGATGCCGAGCGGGATCACCAGCGTGACGAGCAGGCTCTCGCCTCGCCGCACCGTGAGCAGCATCTCGATGCGGGTCTGGGCCCGGATCGCAGCCGCCTTCATCCGTGTGCCTTCATGCGCGACCTTCGCCCGTGAGGCGGAGGAACACATCCTCCAGGGACCGACGGCCCGCCCGCAGCTCGCTCAGGAGCGCGTCCTGGTCGGCGAGCCACGCCGTGATCGCGGCGAGCAGCTCGGGAGTCGCCGTCGCGCCGACGAGATAGTCCCCCGGTCGCACCTCGCGCGCGGAACCGGGAGCGAGTCCGAGGCGCGCCGCGAGCTCGTCGACCGGAAGACCGCTCACCGTGGTGAACGTGGTCTCGTCCGACGCCGCGTGGGTGGTCAGCTCCTTGGGCGTGTCCAACGCGACCAGTCGACCGTGGTCGATGATGCCGACCCGGTCGCACAGATGCTCGGCCTCGTCCATCGCGTGCGTGGTGAGCACGACGGTCGTCCCTCGGTCGCGCAGCTCACGGATCATCGTCCACGTCGTCGCTCGCGCGTGCGGGTCCATGCCTGCGGTCGGCTCGTCGAGGAACACCAGCTTCGGCTTGCCGATCAGCGCCAGCGCGAGCGACAGGCGCTGCTGCTGTCCCCCCGACATGCGCCGGACGAGCGTCTGCTGCGAGTCCTCGAGTCCGACGAGGTGCAACAGTCGCTCGGGATCGTCGGGATCGTCGTAGTACGAGGCGAACAGCTCCAGGGCCTCCAGCGGCTTCACGCCTGGATAGAGACCGCCTTCCTGCAGCATCACCCCGATGCGCGGCCGGAGTTCGTCACCGTCGCGCCACGGATCGACGCCCAGCACGCGCACCTCACCGGCGTCGGGGCGGCGGTAGCCCTCGAGGATCTCGACGGTGGTCGTCTTGCCCGCGCCGTTCGGCCCGAGCAGGCCGAACACCTCGCCGGTCGCGATCGAGAAGGAGATCCCGTCCACTGCGCACGTGGCGCCGTAGCGCTTCTCGAGCGCGGCGACCTCGATCGTGTGCGCAGGAGAGTTCACCGGGGCGGGAGCCTAGCGAGGCCGGTGCGCGAGGGCAGACTCCACGCCGACGGGATGACCGTCACCCCTCGGTAGCATCCGCGCCCGTGGTCGAGTTCCTGTCCGATGCCTGGATCGCCCGGTTGGATGCGGCCGCGCGCGCCGCCGACGACCTCGGGACCGACCCGCCCCTCGTGGTCGAGACCCTCGTGCACCGTGCCGACGGCGACACGGGGTACCAGGTGTCCTTCGCTCCCGACGGCGCCCGCGTCACCGGCCTGGTCGCGGGCCCGGGTGCGACCCTCGCCGACGTCGTGCTCGTCACCGACGTCGCCACCGTGTGGGCGCTGCACGAGGGCGCGCTCCGGGCGCAGGACGCGTTCGCCCGGGGTGGGCTCAAGGTGCGCGGGCGTCCGGAGCTGCTGACGGCCCACGCCGAGCTCCTCGTCGCGCTCGAACGTGCGCTGGCCCCGGTCCGTGTGGGTACCACGGCTCCCGACGCCCGGTAGGTTGGGCGGCGTGCAGCCGTTCGAACGACTCCGGGCCATCGCTCGGCACGGCGGCGACGACCGGCTCCTCGTCGCCGAGGCCGCCGACTGCCTCGGCGAGTTCGACGACGACCCGGCGGCGCTCGTGGTCACCTGTCGCCGGCTGCTCCACCACCATCCGGACCGCGCGCCGCTGTGGTGGCTGTGCGCCCGGGTGCTCGGCGGTCCCGAGCCGTCGGAAGCCGCGTGGGACGCCGAGGCACTGATCCGCGACGACCACACCGCCGACCGGCTGTCGAGCGTGCTCCCGTTCCCCGCTGATCACCCGATCGCGGTCCTCGGGTGGCCCGCGGTCACCGGCGAGGCGCTGGCGCTGCGACCCGACCTCGAGGTGCTCGCCGTGCGCGACGACCGCCCACGCGCAGGTGACGAGCGTTGGCGGGGCCGCCTGGCACGCAGCGACGCCAGTGCACGACCCGTCGATCTCGTGGAAGCCGTCGCGCTGGAGCCGTCGCACCTGCTCCTCGAGGTGGTCGGCGCGGGGCCCGAACGGCTCCTGGTCACCGAGGGCACCGCCGAGAGCGTCGCGGCGCTCGCGCGCCCGGCGTCGTGATGTGGTTCGTCGCCGGGGTCGGTCGGGTGCTGCCCACCCGGCTGTTCGATGCGATGGTCCGCACGCTCGGGGATCCCGAGGACCACGGGCTCGAGCTGCTCGACGTGCAGGTCGCCGATCGCATCGCGGGACCGACCGGCCTCGTGCGCCCCGAGCACCTGGCCCGCCGGGTCGACTGCCCCGTGGCACCGGAGCTCCTGCGCCTCAGCTGATCAGGGCATCAACTCGGGCGGGTCCCAGTGGTCCGGAGGCTGCGGAGGCGACTGCGCCTCGTCGACGTCGAGGTACCCGGAGGCGCGTCGGACCCGGGCGGTGCGCACGGTGAAGCGACGAGCCAACCGGCGACGCACGCCACCGCGCACGGGAGGTACCAGCAGCGCGAGCCCGAACACATCGGTGACGAAGCCGGGGACGAGCAGCAGGAACCCGGCCGCGGCCAGCAGACCACCGTCGGTCATCGGGCCGGTCGGGATGCGGCCGTCGTCGAGCTCGGCCCGCATCCGGGCGAGGGTGCCGATGCCCTGGCGCTTGACCAACCATGCACCGCACAGCGAGATCGCGAGCATCAGGGCGAGGGTGTTCAGCACCCCGATCCACGCGACCACCTGGAGGAAGACCGCGATCTCCACCAGCGGCCACAGCACCAGGAGGAGGATGACGACGAACACAGCACCAAAATTCTAGGCGGTGGCGTCGGCCCGGTGTCACGCGTCCAACGCGAACGGCAGCACGCCCGGTTGGCCCGGATCCTGCTGCGGGTCCTGGTCGCGACGGAGGGTGTCGATCCGTTCGAGCTCACGCTCGACGCCGCGGCGCCGAGTGCCTTCGAGCTCCTCGAACGCGTTCGAAGCGGTCTTGAGGTTGCGACCCACCTTGTCCATCTGCTCGACGAAGCGGTCCCACTGCTTCTCGAACCCCTGCAGACGCTCGAGGATCTCGTGCGACGTGAGGCTCAACCGGAAGTTGTCGACCGCCTGGCGGATCACCGCCAGCACCGCGAACAGCGTGAGCGGCGAGCAGAACACCACCTTGGCGCGCAGCGCGTCGTCGAGGATCGAGCGGTCCTGTTCCTGGATGTACCCGTAGACCTGCTCGTTGGGGATGAACAGCAGCACGCAGTCGACGGTGCCGCCGGCGGGGTCGACGTATTCCCGCCGTGTGACCTCGCGCAACCGGAGCCGCACGTCCTTCAGGAACTCCTTGCGTGCGTGCTCGCGCTCGACGTCGGACGTGGCGTCGATGACGCGCAGGTAGTTGTTGAGCGGGAACTTCACGTCCATGTGCAGGCTGAGACCCTGCGGGAGCAGGAACGTGTAGTCGGGGATGCCGCCCGACCCGGCGAGCGGCTGGTGTCGCCGGTAGTTGATGCCGTCGACGAAGCCGGCGAGACGCAACACGTCTTCGGCCATGCGCTCGCCCCACTGGCCGCCGCGCAGTGGTGCTCGACAGCGCCTCGCGCAACGACTGCGTGGTCTCGGCCAGGACCTGCGTCTGGCGCCCTGCGGCCTGGAGCTGGCTGGTGAGCTCGCCCACGTGCTCGCGCCGGTCGCGCTCGGTGTCCTCGACCAGGCGGTTGAGCCGCGCCAGTTCCTCGCGCATCGCGCTGACCTGCTGGCCGATCGCGCTCTGGGTGCCGCGCAGCTCCTCGGTGCCCCGGCGCCGCTCGGAGGCCAGCATCTCGTGCTGCATGCGCATCAGCTGTTCGACCGGCAGTTCCTGCGGGATCGGCGACGGCGCCGGCGCCCGGCGCGCGGTGCGCACGTCGGCGCGCGCCACGAGGACGAGCACCGCGAGGAGCCCGACCACGACGACCGCAAGCAGCGCAACCACGAATTCCACCCCTGAGACGCTACGACGGGGGTGTGACACTCATCGGGATGCTCACCCGGCGAGTGCCGGTCGGGCCCACCCGTTCAAGTGCCCGCGAGGTGCTCCAGCAGCAGGGCGTTCAACGCGTCGGGCGCGACCTCCGGCACCCAGTGGCTCACACCCTCGAGCACCACGAATCGATACGGCCCGCTCACCTCCGCGGCGGTGCCCTCGGCGGCCTCGCGCCCGAGCGCGACGTCGTCGGTCGACCACACGTAGAGCGTGGGCGCGGTGATGGGTCCCTCCGGCGGCTGGAACGTGTTGGCGCGGTACCAGTTCAGTCCACCGGTGAGTGCGGCGCCGCCGTCGGCGGTGAACACGCGGCGGTACTCGTCGCGCGCGTCCGCCGGGTGCTCGGCGTACGCGGCGGTCAGGAGCGCGCCGTCGTCGGCGAGCCATCCCGCTTCCGCCCCGTCGCTGCGGAACCACTCCATGTAGCTCGACCGCTCGCGCTGGTCTCCCCCGCTGTCCATGGCGGCGCGGAACGGCACCGGATGCGGGGTGGACACGACCGTGAGGGTGCGCAGCCGGGGCCGGCGGCTCGCTCCGTCGCGCGCGCCGGTGTACCAGGCGACGAAGCCTCCCCAGTCGTGCCCGACGAGGTGGAAGCGCGCGGCGCCGAGCGTGTCGGCGAACCCCAGCACGTCGTCGACGAGCCGGTCGACCGTGTACTCCTCGAGCGCCGCGGGGCGAGCGCCCACCGCGTAGCCCCGCTGGTCGGGGGCGACCGCGCGGTAGCCCGCCGCACCCAGTGCCGCGAGCTGCGCGCGCCACTCGTACGACGTCTCGGGGAAGCCGTGCAACAACAGCACGACGTCACCGTCGGTCGGCCCCGACGCGAGCGCCGAGTACCGATACGGCCCGACGGCCAGCTCGATCGGCTCGATCGGCTCGATCGACTCGGTCGGCGAATTCATCCGAACCGCGTCGCGGCGAGTCGCGCGCACCGGGCGACGAGGTGCTCGGCGCCGAGGCGAGCGGCCAACGCCGCGAGCTCGGGCCCGGCGCCGGTCCACTCCCAGTCGTCGACCGTGCCCACCGCGGCGTCGACGCGCAAGGTGGCGAGATCGAGGAACAGCGCCGCGTCGTCGCGCGCGCCGCGAGCGTCGCCGCCAGCTTCGCCGCGCCCCGCACCTCGACCGTCCAGTCGCGCGCGTCGTCGGGGATGGCGTCGAGGTGCTCGTACCGCGCGAGGACCGCGGCAGTCGACTTCGCGCCCCATCCCGGGAGCCCGGGGAAGCCGTCGGCGCTGTCGCCGACCAGCGCGAGGTAGTCGGGAATGGAACGCGGGCCGACGCCGAAGTGCTCGCGCACGGCGGCTTCGTCGATGAGCTGGCCGCCCTTGCGCCGGTCGAGCTGCACCACCTTCGGATCCTCGACGCATTGACCGAGGTCCTTGTCGACGGTGCAGATGAACACGCGGCCCACGCGGTCGTCGTCTCGAGCGACGCGGGCCGCGGCGGCCAGGCCGTCGTCGGCCTCCTGGTCGACCATCGGCCACACCGTGACGCCGAGGGCGCGCAGGCCGTCTTCCAGGAGCGTGAACTGGGCCAGCAACTCGGGCGGCATCCCCTCGCTCGTCTTGTAGCCCGGATAGAGGTCGTTGCGGAACGACTCGATCACGTGGTCGGTGGCCACGCCCACGTGGGTGGCACCCTGCTCCAGCATCATCAGGACGGTGCCGAGCACACCCCGAGCGGCCGCCACCTCGATGCCGTCGGGATCCAGGTGTGAAGGAGCACCGAAGTGATGACGAAACAGCTCATAGGTGCCGTCGACCAGATGCACCTGGAGGGCGGGAGCTGCCATCCGACGAGCCTCGCACACCTGAGAGGCACCCCAGGACACGGCCCGGACATGATGTCCCTACCGACACGTAGGCGGAGTACCCTCGACCCTGTGGATGACGCGCAGCTGATGGCCGAACTGGAACCCACCGCGGTCCAGCTGTACGAGCGTCACATGAGCACGGCCAAGGAATGGTTCCCGCACGAGATGGTGCCGTGGAGCCGAGGGCGCGACTACGCCGCCGACGAGGTGTGGGATCCCGACACCATGAAGTTGTGCGACGGTGCCCGCAGCGCCTTGTTCCTCAACATCCTCACCGAGGACAACCTTCCGCACTACTACCGCCAGATCAACGGCAAGTTCGGCAACGAAGACGTGTGGGGCGAGTGGAACCGACGCTGGACGGCCGAAGAGGGCCGCCACGCGATCGTGATCCGCGACTACCTCGCGGTGACGCGCTCCGTCGACATGCGCGCGCTCGAACGTGCGCGCATGCGTCAGGTGTCGATGGGGCAGGTCCCCAACCCCGACACCATCGCCGACGGCATCGTCTACGTCGCGCTCCAGGAGCTCGCCACCCGCATCTCGCACCGCAACACCGGGAAGTTGCTCAACGACCCCGAGGGTGCCGCGATCATGAGCCGCGTCGCGGCCGACGAGAACCTGCACCACCTCTTCTACCGCGACCTCGTGTCGGCGGCACTCGAGATCGACCCGTCGGGCATGGTCGCCGCGATCGACCGGCAGGTGCGCTCGTTCGAGATGCCCGGCGCGGGCATCGAAGACTTCAAGACCCACGCGCGCGTGGTCGCCGAAGCCGGTGTCTACGACTTCGCGTCGCACCACGACCAGATCCTCGTGCCCGTCGTGTTCAAGCACTGGCGGGTCGAGCAGCTGCAGAACCTGAAGTCCGCGGCCGAGGTCGCACGCGAACGCCTCGTGAAGCACGTCGAGAAGGTCGGCAACGTCGCCAAGCGCATGAAGTCGCGCCTCGCCCCGCGCCCCGCCCCGGTCTGACCCGATCGGAGCGTCTCAGCCCAACCGGTCGCGCTCGCCGAGGGCGTGACCCTCGAACTGCACGAGGCCCCGCTCGACGATCCGGTCGTGCGCCCAGGCCATCGCCGGTCGACCCACCATGGCGAGCGTCCGCAGGAGCGGCGCCTTCAGGTCGAGCTCCCACGCCAGCCGCGCTTCGGTGCCGCCGTCGACGGGGCGCAGCTCCAGCCGGGCCGGGCCCTGCAGGTCGCCGTCGACCGTGGTGACCAGGCGCTCGTCGCGCACTGCGTCGTCGACGTGGACGCTGCAGTGCAACTGGTACGGCAACGGTGCCTGGATCACCACCTTCGCGCTGCGACCGGTGGCCAACGCATCGTCACCATCAGCTGCGAAGGTCCGCAGCCACGGCCACCACTCGCGGTACCGATCGGTGTGGGAGAGCGTCGTCCAGAGCTCGGCTGGTGCGACGGCGAAGTGCCACGACCGATCGAAGCGAAAAGGTGACGACACCGGTCCAGCTTCGCCGCCGGATCAGGCAGGTGCAAGCAGTGTGGTGTCGGCGGGTGAGACCACGCCGTCGCCGACCGGTTCGTGCTCGTGCATGGCGAGCAGGAGCAGCAGCGTCGCGCTCCAGACCGCGGCGGCGCCCGCGACGTGGATGCCGACGAGCAGCGCCGGGATGTCGTCGAAGTACTGGATGTAGCCGAGCGCCCCCTGCGCGACCAGCAGCACGAGCAGCACGGTCACGCGCTGGTGGATGCCACGCGGCGCCCGGTCGCGCCGGACGAGCCACACCATCACGAGCACCGCGGCGAGGAAGACCCACACGATGCCGCTGTGGACGCGCGCGGCGGTCTCGATCTTGATGTCGAGGCGCGCCACGTTGTCGTGCTTGCCGCCACCGCTGTGGGGACCGGCGCCGGTCACCACGGTGCCGGCCACGAGGACGAGCGTGGCGAGTCCGACCAGCACGCGTCCGAGCACGAGGATGCGACGCGAGACGACTGCGTGCGCGGGCCCGTCGGGTTGGCCGGACCGTCGCACCAGCACCAACGCGTCGCTCAGCAGGAGGATCGACACGAGGAAGTGCGCCATCACGAAGCCCGGCTTCAGATCGAACGCGACGGTCAGCTGGCCCAGCACCGCCTGCACGAACACACCCGCGACGAGCCCCCACGACAACCACACGAGGTCACGGCGACGGGGGGTGCGCACGAGGCTGCCGAGGACCGCGAGGATCACCGCGACCGACACGAGGCCGGTGAAGAGCCGGTTGAGGTGCTCGATCGTCGCGTGTTCGCTGGATGCCCCGTGCGCCTGGAGCTGGCTCTTGGGACAGCTCACGCCGACGGGACACCCGAGGCCCGAACTGGTCAGACGCACCGCCGCTCCGGTGACGATGATGATCGCCAGCAGCACCGCGGCCACGATCGTGATCCGGCGGTACGCGAGCGGGCTCAGGTGCGGCACTCGCATGAGAGCGATGGTACCGACGGTCTCACCGATCGGCCGATGCGGGCCCACCCTGACGGAGCATGGGCGCCGACATCGGCGGCGACCCGTCGCCGTCAGCCGCGTTCGGCGTGCTTGGCGTTCGAACGGGCGCGACCACGGGTCTGCTGGTCGAGGACGACCTTGCGCAGCCGCACGTTGTGGGGCGTGACCTCGACGCACTCGTCGTCGGCGATGAACTCGAGTGCCTGCTCGAGCGACATCGGCCGCGGCGGCACCAGACGCTCGGTGTTGTCGGAGCCCGACGCCCGCATGTTGGTGAGCTTCTTCTCCTTGATGATGTTCACGTCCATCTCGTCGGAGCGGGCGTTCTCCCCCACGATCATGCCCTCGTAGACCTCGACGCCCGGTCCCACGAGCATCTGGCCGCGTTCCTGGAGGTTCATCAACGCAAACGTGTTGGTCATCCCGCGACGGTCGGCCACGAGTGAGCCCGTGGGGCGTGTGCGCAGCGCACCGTGCCACGGCTCGTACCGGTCGAACACGTGGTGGAGCATCCCGGTGCCGCGCGTCTCGGTCATGAACTCGGTACGGAAGCCGATGAGCCCCCGAGCCGGTACGAGGTACTCCATGCGCACCCAACCGGTGCCGTGGTTGACCATCTGCTCCATGCGCCCCTTGCGCAGCGCGAGCAGCTGGGTGACGACGCCCAGGTAGTCCTCGGGCACGTCGATGGTCACGTGCTCCACCGGCTCGTGGATCTTGCCGTTCACCTCGCGGGTGACGACCTCGGGCTTGCCCACGGTGAGCTCGAATCCCTCGCGGCGCATCATCTCGACCAGCACCGCGAGCTGGAGCTCGCCGCGGCCCTGCACCTCCCATGCGTCGGGACGATCGGTGTTGAGCACGCGCAGCGACACGTTGCCGACCAGCTCGGCGTCGAGGCGCGACTTCACCTGGCGGGCGGTGAGCTTGTCGCCGTCCTGCCCCGACAGGGGCGAGGTGTTGATGCCGATGGTCATCGACAGGCTCGGGTCGTCGACGTGGGTGACGGGCAGCGGGCGCGGGTCGTCCGGATCGGTGAGGGTCTCGCCGATGGTGACGTCAGGGAGACCGGCGATCGCCATGATCTCGCCCGGACCGACCTCGTCGGCGTCGATCCGTTCGAGCGCCTCGGTGACGTAGAGCTCCGTGATGCGGACGGTCTCGCTGGTGCCGTCGGCCTTGCACCACTCCACCGGCTGCCCCTTGCGCAGGGACCCGTGGCGCACCCGGCAGAGCGCGATGCGGCCGACGTACGGCGACGCGTCGAGGTTGGTGACCAGGGCCTGGAACGGGTGGTCCTCGTCGTACTCCGGCGCGGGGATGTGGTCGAGGAGGACCTCGAACAGCGGCTTGAGGCCGTCGGCGCCTCCGTCGACCGCGTCGACGAGATCGGGGTCGTCGCCGTCGAGCGACGCCCGCCCGTCGCGTGCGTTGCAGTAGACGATCGGGAAGTCGATCTGGTGCTCGTCGGCGTCGAGGTCGAGGAACAGCTCCTCCACCTCGTGCACCACCTCCGCCACGCGCGCGTCGCTGCGGTCGACCTTGTTCACCACGAGGATCACCGGCAGGCGCGCCTCGAGCGTCTTGCGCAGCACGAACCGGGTCTGGGGCAGCGGGCCTTCGCTGGCGTCGACGAGGAGCAGCACGCCGTCGACCATCGTGAGGCCCCGCTCGACCTCGCCGCCGAAGTCGGCGTGGCCGGGCGTGTCGATGATGTTGATCTTCACGTCGCCGTAGCGCACCGCGGTGTTCTTGGCGAGGATCGTGATGCCCTTCTCGCGCTCGAGGTCGGTCGAGTCCATGACCCGGTCGACGACCTCCTCGCGGGCGCCGAAGGACCCGGTCTGGCGCAGCATGGCGTCGACGAGGGTGGTCTTGCCGTGGTCGACGTGGGCGACGATCGCGACGTTGCGCAGGGCGCGGCGAAGAAGACATGGGTGCTCCGGAGCGATGGAAGCGATGGAGAAGACGGTCCGGGGGGAACCGCCTCGGGGGGACTGTCGATGCTACCGGCGGGTCAGCCCGCGGCGGGCTCCGGCTGGACCGGTCGCCGTCCGGCGACGGTCCGGGCCACGATCGCGGTCAGCCAGGCGACGATCATCGCCACCACCAGCCCCGGCAGCACCACCACGAGCAGCGACCCCACGATCTGGTTCTCGGCGTCGAGGTCCGAGCTGTTGTACCCCAGCACCACCAGCACCAGGTAGGGCACCGAGGCCACGAACGCGGCGAAGATCCCTGGCCAGGCCCGGCGCGAGAGCCACGACGCCACCACCGCCCCGAGCACCAGGCCGGCGCCGCCCCCGACCGCCCACAGCACCGGCGGGGCGATGACCCGGCTCCCGGGCCCGTTGATGCTCGACTCGGCCGCGGCCGCGAGGGTCGTGAGGAGCAGGCTCGCCACCACGGCGATCGCCGCCCCCAGCCACATCGCCCGCTCGTCGCTCACGTCGGGAAGAATAGAGGGATGGCACAGACGATCGGCCCCTCCAGCACGAGTTCCGCCTCCGACTCCAGGTTCACCCGCATGGACGAGTCCACCGCCGAGCAGTGGGGGGTGATCGGGGCCGAGACCTACGCCAACCGGGGCCGGGTCGCCGAGACGATCCTCTCGATGCTCCGCAGCCTCGCCGACATCACCGACGGCTTCGCCGTCGACCAGCTCACGCACTCGCTGCAGACGGCGACCATGGCCGAGCGCGCCGGTGCGGACGACGAGGTGGTGGTCGCCGCGCTCTGCCACGACATCGGCAAGGCCGTGAGCGTGCCCAACCACCCGCGCATCGCGGCCGAGATCCTGCGCCCGTACGTGCGCGACGACGTGCACTGGATGATCGAGGTGCACCAGGACTTCCAGGGTCGCCACTACTACGCGCACTTCGGGGGCGATCCGAACGCGCGTGATCAGTATCAGGGCCACGACGCGTACGCCCTCGCCGAGCGCTTCGCCGACGAGTGGGACCAGCAGGCCTTCGACCCCGACTACGACACGCTGCCGCTCGAGCACTTCGAAGCGCGCGTGCGTGCCGTGTTCGACACCGCGAAGTTCTGATCGCGTTGGAGACCTTCCCCGACGACTGGACGCGCGCGCTCTGCATCGTCGCTCACCCCGACGATCTCGAGTACGGCGCCGCCGCGGCGATCGCGCGCTGGACCGCGGCGGGCAAACACGTCTCGTACCTCCTCGTCACGCGCGGCGAGGCGGGCATCGACGGCATGAACCCCGCCGAGGCCGGTCCTTTGCGTGAGGCCGAAGAGCGCGCCAGCGCTGCCGTCGTCGGCGTGGAGACGGTCGAGTTCCTCGAAGGTCACGTCGACGGCGTGATCGAGTACGGCCTGCCGTTGCGCCGCGACCTCGCCGCGGTCATCCGGCGGGTACAGCCCGAGTTGGTCGTGTCGATGAACCACACCGAGACCTGGGGTGGGTTGTCGTTCAACATGGCTGACCATCGCCACGTCGGCCTCGCCGTGCTCGACGCCGCGCGCGACGCCGGCAACCGCTGGATCTTCACCGACGCCGGCGACCCGTGGTCAGGCGTGCGGCGGGTGGCGATGGGCGGTTCGCCCACCCCGACGCACTTCGTCGACGTGGGCGAGTCGATCGGGACCGGCGTCGCCAGCCTGCGCGAGCACACCGCCTACATCGAGGGCCTGGGCACCGAGTTCGACCCCGACGCGTTCCTCCGCGGCAACGCTGCCGCAGCCGGTACCGCCGCCGGCTGCGAGTACGCGGCGACGTTCCAGCTGTACGACCTGTAGCCCTCGCTCGCGTCCGCTCGCTCCGTCCCCTGTAGCCCTCGCTCGCGTCCGCTCGCTCCGTCCCCTGTAGCCCTCGCTCGCGTCCGCTCGCTCCGTCCCCTGTAGCCCTCGCTCGCGTCCGCTCGCTCCGTCCCCTGCGTGGCGAGTCAGCCGGCGAGGACGGGCACCAGGGCCGCGAGCACCTTCTCGAGATCGAGCTGCGTGGCGTCGCGGCCGCTCTCGAACCCTTCCCACGTGAGCGGGTGCTCCCCCACCCCGTTGGCGAAGTTGTCGACCACGCACACCGACGCGTAGGCCAGTCCGAGCTCGGCGGCCACCACGCACTCCGATGCCATCGTCATCCCGACCACGTCGGCGTGCTGCGCGAACAGCCGGATCTCCGCCACCGTCTCGAGGCGGGGGCCGGTCACCTGCCAGTACACGCCCCCGTCGTGGAGCGACACCGTCGTCGACGCACGCCACGCGTCGAGCACCTGCGCCCTCCACGGGCCGTCGAAGCCGGGGACGCGATGGCCGCGTTCGTCGGTGAACGTGCTCGGCAGCTGACCGAGCGCGATGAAGTCCTCGGCCAGCAGGAACGAACCCGGCGTCAACGCGTCGTGCAGCGCGCCCGTGGAGTTGAGCGCGAGCACGCGGTCACAACCGAGCGCCTTGAGCGCGCGCATGTTGGCGACGTGATCGACGAGGTGCGGTGGCGTGTAGGTCCCGAAGCCATGACGTTGGAGGAGGTACGCGTCGCCGAGATCGCGCACGATCACCGACGTGGTGCCGTCGTCGACGGTGAGCTCGGTCGCGTCGGCTCCGACGCGGCTCCCGAGGAGACCGTTGCCGCCCACGACCGCGAGCGTGCCGCTCACCGCGGCGCCACCGTGACCGCGAAATCGGCGAGCGTCGCGACCAACGCGTCGGTGTGCGCGCGGTGTCGCGCGGCCCACTCGCCTCTGCCGTACGGCCCGATGGCGCGCACCGGGTGCGGCAGCTCGACCTGCACGCCGCGGGTGGCGCGGTTCACCGGATTGCGCGGATCGACCCCGCGCAGGCGGCGCGGGATGGCATTCAGGTCGTCGACCACCTGGTAGTCGGGCAGTGCCTCTCGCAGGCGCTCACCCAGCGACGACGCCAGGGCGCGGTCGCGCCCACCCACGAGCAGCGCGGCGTGGAGGTCGTCGTGGCCCCAGTACCCGTGCACCGAGATCACCACGTCGACGTGGTCGAGGAACGCCGCGAGCAGCGGCGCCTCGGCCGGATCGTGCTCGTGCGAGGGGACGTGCCGCTTCAGGGTGTCGGGCTGCACGATCACGTACCACGACGCGCCCGATCGGCGGGCCGCCGCGACCGCGATCTCGGCGGTCGCCGGCTCCAGCCCGCCGTGGAGCGCGAGGAACCCGACGGGCGAGCCGAGCACCTGCTCCTCCACCACGTCGGGGTGGGAGAGCAGGTCGGCGAACGCCACCCGACGACGGTAGCGCCGACGACGGCGGCGCCGAGGGCGGCCAGGAGGGTGCCGAGGCCGGTGAGTAGCATCCGCGCCGATGTTCTGGCGGCGTCCCGACGGCGAACTGGTGCGCGATCTCCCCCCGACGAAGGGGATCGTCCCGTACCTGATGCGCGGCCGCAACGAGTCGGCGGTCTACTTCGAGCAGCAGGTCGCGATGCGTCACGCCGACGCGTACATCCGCGAGTTCAACGTCGCGCACCCCGACGCGCAGATCACGATCCAACACATGCTCATGTACGCGATCGCGCAGATCCTCGAGCAGTTCCCCACGATGAACCGGTTCGTCGTCGGTGGCCGGCTCTACCAGCGCAAGGACATCTGGTTCACCTATTCGGCGAAGCAGAGCCTCAAGGGGAAGTCCCCCCTCATCGTCATCAAGCGGCGCTTCGATCCCGCGGAACCGTTCGTCGACATGGTGCGCGACATGCAGCAGCAGCTGCGCGCCGATCGCTACGGCGGCCGCATCGGCCCGTCCGACGAGGAAGCGGCGCTGATCCTCAAGTTCCCCGGGATCGTGCGCCGGATCATCCTCACCGTGGGGCGCTGGGGCGACGCGTTCGGCCTGCTCCCCGGATCGATGATCGAACACGACCCGCTCTACGGGAGCGTGTTCTTCGCCAACCTCGCGTCGATCGGGATGGACGCCTGCTACCACCACCTCTACGAGTACGGCAGCATCGGCATCTTCGGCGTGATCGGCCGGCCGGTCCCCGACCCGGGCTCCCCCACGAGCGGGCCCGATCGGCGTCGCACGATGACCCTCCGGTGGACCTTCGACGAGCGCTGCGAGGACGGCCTCGTCGCCGGGTACGCCCTGAAGCGCTGCAAGCAGATCCTCGAAGACCCCCGGGGGATGGGCTTTCCCGACCCGTCTGCCGGTTGACCGGGCCCTGAACCAGCGCTGAAGCGGGCGAACGAGGGGATCCCACGGAGCGTGCGGGTTCCCCGTAGACTCCCGTGCCGACCGGTACGCTGACCGGATGCCGGGGGCCGAGGAGAGGTTGGGGTGAATCTCGGGTGAGCTTCTTTCACGACCGCCTCGAGGCGTATCCCCGGCTGGCCGACTACCGGCTGGCCAAGGAAGCGGGCTACTGGCCGTACTACAAGACGGTCGAGAGCGCCTCGATGCCCCGGTTCACCATCGAGGGCAACGACTACATCAACTTCGGCTCCAACAACTACCTGAGCCTCAGCTACCACCCCAAGGTCATCGAGGCGGCCCAGGCGGCCACCCAGCGGTACGGCACCGGGGTCACCGGCTCCCGTCTCCTCAACGGCACGCTCGACCTCCACCGCACCCTCGAGGCCGAGCTGGCCGAGTTCTACGAGCGGGAAGCGGCGCTGGTGTTCTCCACCGGCTACGTGGCCAACGTGAGCACCATCAGCGGGCTGCTCAACCGCCACGACTTCGTCGTCCTCGACAAGGACGCCCACAACTCGCTGCTCACCGGCGCCCAGCTCTCCGGCGCCACCATGAAGCGCTTCGGTCACAACGACATCGAACGCCTCACCAAGATCCTCGACGACCTGCCTGCCGCGCCCGGCAAGGGGGTCGTCGTCGACGGCGTCTACTCCATGGGCGGTGACACCGCGCCACTGGCCGAGCTGGTCGAGCTGTGCGGGCGCTACCCGAACACCTTCCTCCTCGACGACGAGGCGCACGGACTCGGCGTGCTCGGCGCCCGCGGCCGCGGCGCGGCCGAGCAGTACGGCGTGCTCGACACCGTCGACCTCGTCACCATCACCTTCTCGAAGACGCTCGGCTCGTGCGGTGGCGCGCTGATCGGCAGCGCCGACGCGATCGAGCTGCTCACCCTCGACGCCGACCCGCTCATCTTCACCGCGTCGAACACGCCCGGATCGGTGGCCGCTGCGCTCGAGGCGCTGCGCATCCTGCGGGCCGCGCCGGAGATGACCGACCAGCTGCGCGACAACGTCGAGCGGTTCGTCGGGCTGCTCACCGAGCGCGGCGTCCCGGTCAACCCGGCCGAGAGCGCGATCATCACCATCCCGCTGCGCCAGCGCGACGAGGTGTCGGCGGTCGTCCTCGCCCGTGAGCTGCTCGACGCCGGCGTGTTCGTGAATCCGGTCGTGGCGCCGGCCGTCCCGCGCGGACTCGGCCTGATCCGCCTCAGCCTGATGCTCGAGCACACGCCCGCTCTCCTCGAAGAGGCAGCAGAGTCGATCTACAAGGTGCTCGACGACGCCGATCAGCTCCCCGAGGACAGCTGACCCGAGCTCAACCGGCCTCGCGGTCGAACCGCGCTTCCCGCTCGAACCGCGCTTCCCACTCCTGGTGGCGGCGCTTGGCGTCCTGGATGAACGGCGAGTACCCGATGGCCTTGATCATCGCCGCGTTGAACGAACGCATGGGCTGACGCAGCGGGCGCACCACGTCGAGGAACAGCACCACCCGCGTGCCCTCGGTCTCGTTCCACGCCTCGTGCTCGTAGGTATCGTCGAACACCAGGCTCCCGCCTTCGTGCCATCCGCGGGTCTCGCCGCCCACCCGTATGCCGCACTGCTCGACCGGCGCCTCGGGGACGATGAGCCCGAGGTGGTAGCGCAGCACGCCCTTGTAGGGACCGTCGTGAGGCGGGATGCGCTTGCCGGGCGCGAGGATCGAGAACATCGCCGTCTCCATCCCCGGGATGGACTCGATCAGGCGTGCGGTCTCGGGGCAGCGCGCACAGTTGGCATCGCTGCGGAAGCCGTAGCCGTAGAAGAAGTAGGTCTTCCAACGGTCGTCGTCGGTGAGCTGGTACTGGTCGATGCTGATGTCCTGGAAATTCGGCAGCGCGTTGCGGTGCGCGAGCACCGCGTCGAGCTCGGCACGCACGGCCTTCCAGTTGGCCTCGAGCGGAGCCACCCACGAGAAGCCCGCGGGCTCGTAGAACGGCTGCAGCGGGAGTTGCGACTGCCGGCCGATGACGCGGTTGACGCCTTGCAGCAGCTTGTCGCCGACCGAGTTGGTGACGTCGTAGACCTGTTCCCGTACGCCCACCACACGAGCGTACTCAGCCGGCCGCCGCACGACTCCTGATAGAACACCCCGCATGCGCTTCCGGATCTTCACCGAACCCCAGGAGGGCGCGACCTACGACGACCAGCTCGCGGTCGCCCGCCTCGCCGAGGAACTCGGCTTCGACGCCTACTTCCGCTCCGACCACTACATCAGTTTCACGTTCGGCGACGGACTCCCCGGACCCACCGACGCATGGATCACGCTCGCCGGTCTCGCGCGCGACACGACCACCTTGCGCCTCGGCACGCTCGTGTCGCCGATCACGTTCCGCCTGCCCGGTCCGCTCGCCATCTCGGTCGCGCAGATCGATGCCATGAGCGGCGGCCGCGTCGAGCTGGGTCTCGGCGCGGGCTGGAACGACCGTGAGCACGCCGCCTACGGCATCCCGTTCCCGCCCACCGGCCAGCGGTTCGACCAGCTCGAGGACCAGCTGGCGATCATCACCGGGCTCTGGTCGACGCCGGCAGGCGAGCACTTCTCGTACTCGGGGACGGAGTACTCGATCGACGACTCCCCCGCGCTCCCCAAGCCGGTCCAACAGCCGCACCCGCCGATCGTCATCGGTGGGTTCGGCACCACGCGCACGCCGCGACTCGCAGCGCGGTACGCCGACGAGTTCAACGTCGCGTTCGCGCCGCCCGACTCGTATCCGGAGATCGTCGGCCGCGTCGCGGCCGCGTGCGAGGCGATCGGTCGTGATCCGGCGTCGCTGCCGACGAGCATCGCCAACACCGTGCTGTGCGGTGCCGACGAGGCTGAAGTCGAGCGCCGCGCGGCTGCGATCGGGCGCGACGTGGCGACCGCACGGCTCGCACACCTCGCGGGCACGCCGTCCGAGGTGATCGACCGCATCGCCGAGTACCGCGACCACGGCGCCACCACCGTGTACTTCCAGGTCCTCGACCTGCACGACCTCGACCACCTCCGGCTGCTGGCCGCGGAAGTGCTCCCCGCCTTCGATTGACGGGCGGGAGCGAACGGCGCGAGCGAGGGATGAGGGTCAGGCCACCTCGTTGAACGAGTGCAGCGACGGACCCCATGGTCCGATCGCGACCCGCGCGATCGACGCCACCTGCACGAAGAGGTGCCAGCCGATTTCGTCGCCCGCGCCGAGTGCCCATCCGATCGCGGCCTTGATGGGCGACACATGGCTCACGACCACGACGTCGTGGGTGCGGGCCTCGTCGAGCAGCTCCTCGCATGCCGCGCGCACGCGGATGCCCAGCGTCGCCAGCGACTCGCCGCCCCCGGGCACGAAGTGGGGATCGGCCCGCCATTCCCGCCACACGTCGGCGGGCACGTCGGCCACCGGCGTCCCGTCGATGGTCCCGTAGTCGAGCTCGATCCAGCGCTCGTCGATGTCGACCGGGCGCCCCAACGCCGCCGCCGTGTCACGCGTCCGTCGCAGGGGGCTCGCGACCACCCGGGCATCGGCGGGGACGCGCGTCGCCAGCGCCGCCGCCTGGCGACGGCCCAGGTCTGACAGCGGCGGATCGGCCCGGCCGAGCAGGAGCCCACGCGCGTTGGCTTCGGTTTGGCCGTGGCGCACGAGCACGAGCACCGGGTGACGTTAGCGTCACCCTCGGACCTGCACGCCGGCGTGGGGCGACGACCACTCGGCGTGCCCGGTTCCTATCGTGCTCCCGTGCGTCGACGTCTGCTGCTTCCGTGGGTGCTCGTCGTGCTGGTCGCCACGTGCTCGACCGTGGTGGGTGTCGCACCGGCGGTCGCCGCGCACGCACGGCACGTGGCCCGAGCGGCCGCTCGTCCCGATCCCGTGCTCCTCGTGCACGGGTTCCAGAGCTCGAGCCGCGGTTGGCACGCGCTGGAAGCGTCGCTGCGGGTGCAGGGGTACCGCGACGCCGAGATCGACGCCATCGACTACGACAGCAGCGCGTCGAACGTCGAGATCGCCCACGAGATCCAGCGCGAAGCCGACGCGCTCCGCGCCCGGACGGGCGCGTCGCGCATCGACGTGGTCACGCACTCGATGGGTGCGATCTCCTCCCGCTACTGGATGGATCACCTCGGCGGCGCCGCGAAGGTCGACACGTGGGTGTCGCTGGCGGGAGTGAACGAGGGGACGGTCTGGGCCTACGGCTGCTACGTGCTCACCCCGTGCCGGGAGATGGTGCCGACGTCGTCGGTGCTCGACGGGTTGCAGCGGCGCGTACGGGACGGCGTGCGCGCGACCGGCACGACCCGTTACGGCGCATGGTGGTCACCCTGCGACGAGGCCATCATCCCGCACGCGAACGTGGAGCTCCCCGGTGCGCGCAACGTCGAGACCTCGTGTCTCGACCACGCCGAGATGCGCACGGATCCGAAGGTGATCGACCAGGTCGTGCGCTTCCTCCGACCGTCCGTGCCCGGAGTGTGACAGCGGTCACCGCGCGGCGCTCCCGGTCCGTGTCGACACCACCCGCGGGCAGGTCTCGAGGGCATCGAACGGACCGGGAGCACCCATGAATCGTCCGCGACGCGCTGCGCGTTACGTTCGTGCGAGATTCTGGTAGCAAGGAAGCATGACGCGCGACTTCACTCCGCGGGTGTTGCCCGACGAACCGGTGCGCTCCCTCACCGATGCCGACGCGTTCGGCGACGGCCTGCAAGCAGCGCGGGCGGTCGCGGCCGGCGCGGTGATCGACCTGGTCGACGAGGCCGGACTGCGCGGTCGCGGCGGTGCCGGGTTCCCCGTGGCTCGCAAGTGGCGCACCGTCGTCGCCAACCGCGCCGCGACGATCCCGTCGACGGTGGTGGTGAACGCGGCCGAGGGTGAGCCCGGTTCCTTCAAGGACCGCGCCATCCTGCGCGCCGACCCGTACCGCGTGCCGAGGGGGCGCTGATCGCCGCCCACGCGGTGGGCGCCGATTCGGTCATCATCGCCACCAAGGCGTCGTTCGCGACCGAGGTCGAGCGCCTCCGCGGCGCGATCGCCGAGCTCGACGCGGCCGGCTGGACGCACCCCGTGCCCGTGACGCTGGTGACCGGCCCGGACGAGTACCTGTTCGGCGAGGAGACCGCGCTGCTCGAGGTGATCGACGGTCGTCCACCGTTCCCCCGCATCGCGCCGCCGTACCGCGAGGGCGTCGACGAGATGTTCGAGCACGGCTCCGACACGACGTCGGGGTCGAGCTCGGCCGCACACGTCGAGATGGCGGGTCCGACGGGGGAAACGGTCGCTCCGCCCACCCTGGCCGGCAACGTCGAGACCTTCGCCAACCTCCCCGGCATCCTCCGCAACGGGGCCGAGTGGTTTCGGGAGCTCGGCACCGCCGACTCACCCGGGACGATCGTGTGCACCGTCAGCGGCGACACCGTCCGCGCCGGGGTCGCCGAGTTCGAGCTCGGCACCCCGCTGCGCGAGGTGCTCGACGAGCTCGGCGGCGGAGCCCGCCCCGACCGCGAACTGGTGGCGGTCCTCTCCGGTGTGGCCAACCCGCTGCTCCCGGCCAGCGCGTTCGACACACCCCTGAGCTACGACGCGATGCGCGAGGCCGGGTCGGGCCTCGGTGCTGCCGGGTTCATCGTGTTCGACGATTCCGCCGACCTCGTCGGCGTCGCCGCCGGGGTGGCGCGCTTCCTCGCGGTCGAGTCGTGCGGGCAGTGCCGGCACTGCAAGGACGACGGCCTCGCGCTCGCCGGGATCCTGGCCCGCCTCGCCGCGTCGGCCCCGGAGGGGCACGACCGCGAGGAGCTGGCGTCCCGGCTCGACCTCGTCGCCGAGGGTGCGCGCTGCAACCTCGCGACCCAGCAGCAGGTGGTCGTGGGCAGCATCATCGACGGGTACCCGGAACTGGTGGCGTCCCACACCGAGGGCCACGCACCCAGCGTGGCGCCCGCGCCGATCGCCGAGCTGCGCGACGTCGTCGACGGCCGGGCGGTCGTCGACGAGGCCCAGCTGACGAAGCAACCCGACTGGACGTACGACGAGGTCGACTCCGGGCAGTGGCCCGCCGACCGCCTCGACGACCACCGAGCCCACTGAGGAGCCGTGATGCCGGAGCCCGAGCCGTCCAAGCCCGAGGACGTGGGGGTCCCCGAGGAGGTCCCGGAGTTGAGCCAGATCGAAGGTGCACGCATCCTCGGCAACGACGCCCGGGAGCGCCTGCACGCCGACGGATTCGACGACGCGCAGATCGACGCCTGGGCCGAGACCTTCATCGCCGAGGTCAGCAGCGGCACGGTCGACGAGTTCGTCGCCTGGATCGCCCAGCAGGAACACCGGTCCTGACCCGGCGCCACGCCACCCGCGCCGGGGCCCGACCCCGCCGCGGCTCTGGGAACGGCGGGATCGGGCCCGGGCGGATCAGGACGGAGGGACGTCCAGAGCCTGCATCCTGACGGGTCGGCCTGAGAAGAACTTGAGAGCCGCCCTCGGGGTGCCTCAGAGCTGCGCGCGCACGACCTTGCCCAACGCGTTGCGGGGCAGCGCGTCCACGTAGCGGACCCGGCGAGGCCGCTTGTACGGCGCGAGGTGCTCGGCGGCGAACGCCAGCAGGGCGTCGGGATCCCGCTCGTCCGACGCGGGCACGACGACGGCGACGACCAGCTCGCCCCATTCGTCGGACGGCTCCCCCACCACCGCGATCTCGGACACCGCCGGGTGTTCGAGCAGCACGTCCTCCACCTCGCGTGGGTAGACGTTGTACCCCCCGGAGATGATGAGCTCCTTGGCCCGCCCGACGATGCGCAGGTAGCCGTCCGGGTCGCGGGCACCCACGTCGCCGCTGCGGAACCACCCGTCGGTCGTGAACGCGTCGCGGGTGGCGTCGTCGCGTCGCCAGTACCCCGGGAACACGTTGGGGCCACGCAGCAGGATCTCGTCCGACGGCTCGTCGAGCTGCACCTCGACGCCCGGAAGGGGGAAGCCGACGGTGCCGGCCCGGCGCTCGCCCTCGTAGGGATTCGACACGTTCATGAGCGTCTCGGTCATCCCGTAGCGCTCGAGGACGACGACACCCGCCTGCTCGAGGAGCTCGTCGTGCAGGGCTGCCGGGAGCGGCGCCGATCCCGACACGCACAGCCGCAGCCGCGACAGCTCGCCCACGCGCGCGCTGGCCCCGAGCCGGGCGTACATCGTCGGGACGCCGAAGAAGAGCGATGCGTCGTGGTCGCGCGCGGCGTCGAAGACCGCGTCGGGCTCGAAGCGTGGCAGCAGCAGTGCCGACGCGCCGGCGAGCAACGTGCCGTGGAGCCCCACCCCGAGACCGTGCACGTGGAAGAGCGGCAGTGCGAGCACGAGCCGGTCGTGCTCGTCCCAGCGCCAGGCGAGCCGGACCGCCTCGCAGCTCGCGAGCGCGTTGCCGTGGGTCAACATCGCGCCCTTCGGTGCGCCGGTCGTGCCCGACGTGTAGCAGAGCAACGCGAGGTCGCCGCTCTCGACCTGGTCGAGTGCGAGGGTGGCTGGGTCGGCATCGGGCAGGTCGACCGCCGGGGTGACCAGGAAGCAGGCTTGCGACGTCAGGCTCGCGAACCGCTCGGCGCGGTCGGCGTCCACCACGCACGCGGCCGGCTCGCAGTCGCCGACGATGTGACCGATCTCGCGCCCCGTGTACGCGCCGTTCACGGGGACGACGACGAGCCCGAGGCGCAGCGCGGCCACGTGGGCGACCACCAGCTCCACGGACGTCGTCGCGCTCATCACGACGCGATCGCCGGCGACCAGCCCGGCGCCGGCGAATCGGCCCGCGATCAGCCGTGAACGGGCCTCGAGGTCGGCGTTGGTGATCCAGCCGAGATCGTCGTGCACCGCCGGCGCGTCGGGCGTCGTCGCCCAGATCGTGGCCCACGCCGCCGGCAGGCTGACGCCGCGCCAGGAGGTCGACCGAGGTCGGTGCGACGCCCGGGGGCAGATGGCGGGCCCACGCCGGACTCGAGGTGCCACTCACGGCGCGGAGGCTACCGGCGTGGGACGGTCCGGCCCGTAGGCTGGGCCGATGGCGGGCGCCGGCGATCACCATGGCGACCACACGGCGGGGGTTCCGTTCTGGATCCATCAATTGGTCGAGCTGCTGCTCGGGATGCTGCTGCTCGTGGAGGGCGCGCGCACCGGCGAGCACACCGCGGTGCTCGTCACCCTCGGTGGCCTGTTGCTCCTCCTCGCCATCTGCAGTGACGGTGCGCTGGCCGCCTGGCCGTGGATCGGTCGCCGCCTCCACCGGGTGCTCGATCTCGTCGCCGCCGCGGTGCTGGCGCTGAGTCCACTCGTCCTCGGCCTCGACCGTGTGCTCCCCATCGTGATCCTCGAGGTCGCGGCCGCGGGGATGGTGTGGCTCGCGCTGCGCACGGAGTGGCGCACGTCGGCGAAGCGAACCAAGCAGACCGAGCGGACTGACGTGCGCCCGTCGAGCCCCACCGCGTCGGCACCCACGGCTCCGGCACCCACGGCTCCGGCACCCACGGCTCCGGCACCCACGGCTCCGGCACCCACGGCTCCGGCACCCACGCCAGCCCCCCGCCCCACGTCCGTTGCGCCCGCCGTCCCGATCGCCCGGAAGGTGGGCGGTGCCGTGGGCAAGGCCCGCGACGACGGCCCCCGCCAGCTCGGCCGGCTCGTCGGGAAGGCCCAACGGGCAGCGAAGGCGGCCATGACGCCGGATCCGGCGCCCCCGCCCGCCGAGGATCCCGCCGAGCCTCCGGGGGCCGACACCGGACCCTGAGCGGGACTGGAGCGCCTCGAGGGGCTGATGGGGCTCGTGTGGACACCGGGGTGGTTCGCATCCCTAAGCTCTCTCGGGTGATGAGGCGGGGCGAGAGCCGAGGTGGGCAGCGCGCGCCGGACGCGCGCGAGACGTGCGCGGAGGCGACTCGGCGTGGGCGCGCTGCTCGCACTGGGCCTCGGTGCAGCCCTCGGTGCCGGGTCGACGGTGGTGCCGGCGTCGATCCCGATCGCGCACGCCCAGGAGAGCCTGATCGAGTCCGACCCCGCGGTCGTGAAGGCGCGCGCCGACGTCGAAGCGGCCCAGCAGGCGGCGCACGAAGCCGAGTCCGCACTCGAGGCCACCACCCAGCACCGCGACCAGGTCCAGGCCGACGTCGCCGACCACCAGCAGAAGGTCGTCGCGCTCGAGCAGCAGCGCGAGCAGCTCGCGCAGCAGCGCGACACGTTGCTCGATCACCTCCGCCAGCGTGCGGTCGCGCTGTACGCCATGGGGAGCGACGGCGCCAGCGCCGCCGACATCTTCTCGGGGAGCGCACTCGACGGTGCGCGACGCAAGCAGCTCGGCGATGCCGCCTCGCGCAGCGACCACGACAACGCGCAGCAGCTCGACGAGACTCGCAAGACCCTCGCCGACATCCAGACGTCGTTGCGCAAGGAGCAGGACTCGCTCGAGCAGCAGCAGGCCGAGCTCGAAGCACTGATCCCGAAGCTGCAGGCGCAGCAGGCCGCGGTCGACCAGCGCGTCGCCGAGGCCGACGCCGCCCTCGAACGCGCCCGGGCGATCGGCGCGTTGCACGCAGCTGGCGAACCGGTGATGGGGCCCAACCTCCTCACCGCCGACCAGATGATGGCGTGGTTCGACGCCCAGGGCTACAAGCCGCGCATGAGCAACGTCAGCGTGGCCGAGCTCGCGCAGATCTTCCTCGACGAGGGCGCCGCCGAGAACGTGCGGGGCGACTTCGCGTTCGCGCAGGCGATCATCGAGACCGGCGGCTTCTCGGCCGCGCCCGACAACAACTACTCCGGGCTCGGGTGGTGCGACGGCTGTCCGCAGGGCATCGTGTTCCCCACGCCGCGCGACGGCGTCCGCGGGCAGATCCAGCTGCTGCGGAACTATGCCGATCCCGACTCGCGCGTCGCCAACCTGCACAACCCGCTGTCCCCGTACGTGTGGCGCTCCGAGGCCGCGTTCGACGGCTACTTCGCAAAGGGTTGGGCGCCCACCTGGAGCGACATGGGACACGGCAACTGGGCCACCGACCCCAACTACTCGGGCAAGGTGATCGGCGTCTACCACTCGATGAGCGTGTACTCGGGCGGCGGTTGACCTACTCGGTGTGATCGATGACGAGGTGACCGTCGTCCTCGATGTGACCGTCGAACCCCATGCGGGTCTCGTCGAGCACGCGGAACCACGGGTAGCGCAGCATCGTCACGACCACCACGGCCGCGAGCAGGACGGCCGACGCCACGATCGTGGCTCGCAGCCCGATGACCGATGCCATGATCCCACCGATGAGCGCGCCGATCGGTGTCCCCGCGAAGAAGCTCATCACGTAGACCGACAGCACGCGGCCGCGGTAGTGCTCCTCGACGTTCACCTGGACGGCCGTCTGGCACGCGACCATCGCGAAGCTCTGCGCGAGGCCGATCCCGTACATCCCGAGCAGCGCGAGCGCGTAGACCGGCGCCAGCCCGAACGTGAGCTCCGCCGCAACGAAGATCGCGAACCCGACCACCGTGAGCGTGGAACGGCGGATCACGTCGCCGCGCGCCACCGTGATGACCGAACCGGTGATCGCCCCGACGCCGTACGCCGCAACCAGGAGCCCGTACTTGCCCGCACCCTCGTGGAGCACCTGCCGGGCGAACGGTTCCGCGAGCTGGATCATCGAGACGCCGAGCAATGACGAGAACAACGCGCCGAGCACCGAGACGACGAGCACCGCTCGCTTGCGGATGTAGCGGAGCGCGTCGCGGAACTGCGCGAGCACGTGTCCGGGCGCGGCGCGGGTGGCGATCGGGCGCGCCGCGATCAACAGCAGCGCTCCGATCACCAGCAGGAACGACGCGGCGTTGGCGAGGAACGCGGTGCCGGGCCCGAACTCGGCGAGCACGAGACCGGCCAGCGCGGGTCCGAACGCGCGCGCTCCCGTGAACTGCATCGCGTTCAGCCGCACCGCGCTGACCATCGCCTCGGGTGGCACCAGCTGGGGCACGAACGCCTGCCACGCCGCGATGGTGATGCCGGCCCCGATGGCGCCGACCACGACGACGGCGACGATCGACGCCGGGGTGGCCACCCCCGAGATCCAGATGCCCCACAACGTGAGTGCCGAAGCCATCAGGATGAGCTGCGAGATCAAGAGGATCGTCCGACGGTCGTGTCGGTCGGCGAGGGCACCCGCCAACGGGCCCACGACGGTGGCCGGGAAGAAGGTCGCGAACGCCCCGACGCCCACCCACACCGTCGAGTGGGTCAGCTGGTCGAGCACGTAGGGCACGGTGATGGTCTGCATCCACGTGCCGGTGTTCGAGCACAGCGCCGCCGAGAAGAAGAGGGCGAAGTCGCGGTGCTTGAGCGCGGCGAGCGCGCCTCCCGCGGTCTCCCCGGACGCGCCCTTGGACGCCTCCTTGGACGCCTCCTTGGACGCGCCCCCGGCTGTCTCCCCGGAGCCCGTGGGAGCGGCACCGGCGGCGGTCACCGGGCCAAGCTACCGGCACCTCCGTCCCGAACGTGTGTTCGGTTCCCTGCGCTAGGCTGGCGCCTGGTGGTGCTACCGGGCCAACGCTCGCTGTTCGCCTCGGGAGAGGTCGGTGTCGACCCTCACGCGCGCTGGCACCGGCTCGTGCTCGACGACGCGAGTTGGGTCGACGTGTGCCGCGGCCACCTCCTCGGAGCCGACACCGTCCTCGACGTCGTGCTGGATGCGGTGCCCTGGCGGTGCGGCCGTCGTCGGATGTACGACCGCATGGTCGACGACCCGCGCCTCTCGTACCGCGCCACTCGATCCGGTCGTGAGCGCGGGAGCTGGTCCCCCACCCCGTCCTCGCCCGGGTGTGCGACGGCCTCGCGGCGCGCTACGGGGTCACCCTCGGCGCCGCCGCCTTCAACTACTACCGCGACGGTCGCGACAGCGTGGCTCCCCACGGCGACCGCGAGCTGCGCGACACCGACGACACCCTCGTGTGCCTGCTGACCCTCGGCGCGACCCGACCGTTCCGACTCCGCCCCCACGGTCGCACCGGTGGACCGACCCACGACATCGCGCCCGGTTCGGGCGACGTCCTCGTGATGGGCGGCGCCTGCCAGCGCGACTGGGAGCACGCCGTGCCCAAGGTCCGCGCCGCCGGACCGCGCGTGTCGGTCACGTGGCGCTGGGTGAACCGGTCGAGCTGAGGCTCCGTCGGGGGCGGCACCACGACGGGCGCTCGGGTCGTCGTCGCAGTGGTCGACGTGGTGCCCGTCGAGCTCGTGGTCGTGGTCCGCGGCGTCCTACGGGTCACCTCGGCGTCGAGCTCGGACGCGCTCAGGGACTGGCCACCACCCGGAGCCCCGCGAAGAGATCGGTCTCGTACTCGCCCGCGGCCACTCCTGGTTCGACCAACGAGCGGGCCAGCACGTACTCCTCCCACGGGTGCAGCTCCTGCTCGACCTCGAGCGGCACGCGGAAGAAGAAGCTGTCCGGTGGGATCTGGGTGCGGTGCGCGAGCAGCGCGGCGCGCCCGACCTCGATCTGGTCGCGCACGTCGACGCGCGTGGTGGTGACCTGCTCGAGCGCGTCGTCGTGTCCGTCGCCACCCTCGGCGCGCGCGGCGGCGTCGCGCTCCTCCATGTGCTCGACCCACTTGGCCAGCGGGCTCTCGTCGCCCTGCGCCACGAACCAGTCGTGGAGCGCTCGGATGCGCTGACGGGTGAACCCGTTGCTGTAGTACAGCTTCATCGGCTGCCACGGTTCGCCGAGCTCGGGGTACCACTCGGGATCTCCGGCCCGTTCGAATGCGAGCACGCTGATCTCGTGGACCCGCACGTGGTCGGGGTGCGCGTACACGCGGTCACGGGCGTAGCCCACGATCACCTGGGGCCGCTCCCGCCGCACGATCTCCACCAGGCGGCCGGTGGCGTCGTCGAGGTCGGCGTTGGCGAAGTTGTCGGGGTGGGCGTTGGCCTCGGTGTCGGGCATGCCGGAGTCGCGGTAGCCGAGCAGGTAGAGGGCGTCGTACCCGATGATCCGCACCGCCTCGTCGAGCTCCCGCAGCCGCACCAGGGCCAGATCGGCGCGGACCTCGGGCGTGTCGGCCTCGGGGTTGAGGATGTCGCCGGCCTCGCCCCCGGTGCACGTCACGAGCACCGTCCGCACCCCGTCGGCCCCGTAGCGGGCCATCGTGGCCGCGCCCTTCGACGCTTCGTCGTCGGGATGGGCGTGGACGGAGAGCACTCGGAGCTGGGCGTCGGCGGGGGCCACCACGGGTCCACGTTACCCGTCTCCCGACGTCGCTTGACAGATCAAGCATCCGCTACGTATACTTCTGGAACCGCACATCGCCGTCGCCACCGACGCGACGGCTCCCCCCAACCCAGGAGTCCCCCATGGCCACCAAGACCGCCGACCCCACCGCCGTGTTCACCGACGCCGTCATCGCCGGCGTGAAGCAGGGCCAGGAAGTCGCCTACAACGGCATCACCATGTGGATGGAGTTCGCCGGCAAGGCGTTCACCATGCCCGAGCTCGACTCGGTCCCCTTCGTGGACCAGCTCCCCGACCCCAAGGCCGTCGTCGAGTCCAGCTTCGGCTTCGCCGAGGACCTGCTCGGCACCCAGAAGGACTTCGTCCTCAAGGTCGTCGAGGTCATGACGCCGGCGAAGAAGACCGCTTGACCGACCTCCGGGTCTGACCGACCTCTGCTCGGCGTGCACCACCTCGCGTGCACCACCTCGCGTGCGGCCCCCCGTCCGGATCCCCCCTCCGGACCGGGGGCCGCCGTTTCTCTCCTACGCTTCCACGATGAGCGAACGCCCCGAACGCGACGACCAGCTGCACGCGCTCGGCTCGTTCATCCGGGCCCAACGCCAACTGGCGAACCTGTCGCTGCGGCAGATGGCCGACCTGGCCCAGGTCTCGAACCCGTACCTGAGTCAGCTCGAGCGGGGGCTCCACGAGCCCTCGGTCCGTGTGCTCCAGTCGATCGCCCGGGCGCTCAACGTCTCGGCCGACACCCTGCTCGCACACGCCGGGGTCGACGGCACCGAGTCGGAAGCCGAGCTGCCCGACACCGAGTCGGCGATCCGGTCCGACGACCGCCTCTCCGACGACCAGAAGCAGGCCCTGCTGTCGGTGTACCGCAGCTACGTGCAGGCCAACTCGCCTGCCTCGGCCTCGCAGTAGCCGTCAGCTCCGTACGTACTCGCCGGGTGCCGCGCCCGTCGGCGGGTGCTGCCCGCTCCCCAGCGTCGGCGGTGCCTGCAGCTCGCCGGCGCGTTCGGCCAACCACCGGCTCCAGTCGTTCCACCAGGTGTCGCGGTGCTCGGTGGCGCTCGCCTGCCACGCGGCGGCGTCGCGCGGGAGCTCGGCGTTGGTCCACAGCCGCACCTTGGGACCGGGCGGGGACACGATGCCGGCGATGTGGCCGCCCGACGTCATCACGAACCGCATCGGCCCCTTGAACAGCTGCGTCGTGCGGTACGACACCGGCCACGGGACGATGTGGTCGTCGACAGCGGCGACGATGTACGAGTCGGTGCCGATCTCCGACACCATCAGCCGCTCGCCGAGCGCGGTGTACTCGTCCTGCGCCAGCGCGTTCTCCATGTACGCCTTGCGCAGGAACTCGCCGTGCGCCTTGCCCGGGAGGTTGGTGTAGTCGGCGTTCCACGCCAGCAGATCGAACGCGGCGGGCTTCTGCCCCAACAGCCAGCTGTCGACGACGTAGCGGAACACGAGGTCGTTGGCGCGCAGCAGGTCGAAGGTGCGGGCGATGTCCTTGCCCGGGAGGAAGCCGTGGCGCTCCATGCGCCGGCTCAGCGACTCGAGCGTCGCCGGATCCGTGAACACGCGCGCAGCCACACCGGCGTCCTCGTAGTCGACCCCGCTGTTGATGAACGTCGACGAGTGCACGAGGTGGTCGCCGCACGCGTCGAGGTAGGCGAGGCACATCACCGTCATCGTGCCGCCGAGGCAGATCGACGCGGTGTTCACCGTCTCGCTGCCCGTGATCTCGCGCGCGACGTCGATGGCGGTGAGCGGCCCGAGGCGCAGGTAGTCGTCGAAGGTGAGGTCTCGCATCGACGCGTCGGGGTTGCGGAAGCTGATGGTGAACGTGGTGTGCCCGTGCTCGACGGCCCACTCCACCAGGCTCTTCCCCGGCGCGAGGTCGGCGATGTAGTACCGGTTGATCCACGGCGGGATGATCACCAACGGGCGCTCGAACACCTCGTCGGTCTTCGGCTCGTACTGCAGCACCTCGATGAGGTCGTTGCGGAACACGACGCGACCCGGGGTGGCCGCGGTGTTCTTCCCGAGCACGAACGACGAGCTGTCGACCTGGCTCGGCCACCCCTCGTTCTTCACGACGTCGTGCACGAAGTTGCGCAGGCCCCGCACGACGCTCGTGCCGCCGGTCTCGAACGCGCGCTTCACCGCGCGTGGGTTGCCGAGGATGAAGTTGGTGGGCGACAACGCGTCGGAGAGGATGCTCGCGGCGAACTCCGCCTTCGACTCCTCGGTCCCCTCGAGGTGCGCGGCCCCCACGAGATCGTGGATCAGACGCGCGGTGAGCAGGTAGGTGGAGAGCCCGCCGTGGAACCAGATGTTGTCGTTCCAGGTGGGGTCACGGAATCGGTTGTCGCCCGGTTCCGGATGGACCACTTCGGGGAGCGGGTGACCGAGCGCGCGCGTCACGAGGTGCACGCCGGTGAGACCGAGTCCGGCGCCGTACTTGGCGACCGCCGGCACCGTGCGCCAGGGCCGGAAGGCGGCTCGGCGCATGGCCCCGACGTAGCCGCGCGCGAGCGAGACGGGGTCGGCGGTGTCGAGCGCCGACTCGGTGATGCCGAGGAGCTCGCCGAGTGCCGTGTTGTCCGCGCCGTCAGTCGCCACGTGGCCTCCTCGCACGCCCCTCGGGTCGCGTACCCACGCGATCCGTCCATCATCCTCGCGCCGATCGGCGCGGGGCGCGTCCGGAGGGTTACGCCACGATGACGTTCGGGCGATCGAAGCCCTGCGCCTCGCAGAGGGCGTAGTAGGCGGCGAGCGCACCGGCGCCGTCGGCCACCGACTCGATGCTGCCGTCCTCGGCCAGGTTCAGGTTGACGCCGTACATGTGGAACCACACCTGGGTGTCGTCCTCGATGCACGTGAGGGTGTGGATCGACCCGGCGGGTTCGTAGAGGAACGACCCGGCGCGGTTCACGTAGTCGTACTCGGCGTACTTCCACGCGCCGGAAATGGTGTAGCCCCACACCGGGCCGGTGTGACGGTGCTTCTGCACCGCATACCCGGCCTGGAAGATGTTCTCGACGATCCAGAGGCCTTCCTGCTCGTCGACGTGGATCACCTTGAGCTTGTTACCGTCGCCGATGTCGACGAAGGGCAGGTCGGCGGCGCCGAGGTGCAACGCCTCCGGGGCTCCCACATGAGCCAATGATGCGGTCGGTGCCATGGTGATCTCCTCAGAAGTCGAAGGTGCCGTACGTGACGTCGGTGCGGTCGCGGGCGCCCAGCGTCCACGTGCTCTCGAACCCGAATCCTCGCGCAGGATCGAACTCGACGGTGTACGACCAGTCGAAGGCGCACACCCGGGCCGCGATCAGCCAGGTGCCCGTCCCGTCGTGGATCCGGCGCTCGAACCGGTCGACGTAGCGCAGCCCGAGGACCATGTCGGTCTGCTGGCCGGTGTCGTCGGGTGTCGAGACGTGGTGCGCGACGCAGTAGGTGTCGACCTCGGCCCGATCCGCGTGGTTGCGGATCCGGGGCGGACCGATGAAGTGCATGGTCGCCTGGAAGTGCGGCAGCGTGTCGACGACCCACTGTGCGAACTCGGTCCCGGTGCCGCGGAACACGTTGTGGTCGTCGGTGCCGTCGGGGTGGTAGCAGGACGCCATCAGCTCGCGGTCGAGCCGGTCGGTGCCGCGCGCCAGGGCCTTGACCACGTCGGTGATCTCCTCGCGTGCGAGCAGGTCGTCGACGGTGAGCGCCGTCCGTCGAGGATCGCTCATCCGTCCTCGGGACCGATGCCCAGGTACTCCTCGAGCGTGCGGTGCAGGTTCACCAGGCGGCACTCCTCGGTGGGCGACACCGTGAGGTGCGTGAGGCCGGGCTGGTGCAGGCCGCGTTGCGTGCGCGCGAAGTTGTCGCAGTCCTGGTTGATCACCAGTCCGAACGGCGGATCCGTGTCGGGCGGCAGCACTGCGTCGATCGGCTTCGTGCGTGGCGCCTTCGGGTCCTGGACGCGCGTGAACGCGAACATGTCCATGTACGCCTCCTCCACGTGCGTGCCCGGACGCGCCCGCACGATCGAGAGCATGTCGGCGAACACGAGCACGGTGATGCTCGGGAACAGGTTGTACTGCTCCATGTCGAGCACCTGGTGGTCCTCGTACGCCGAGAGGTCGATCCCCAGCGCCGCGTTGGTGTCTCGCACCATCCGCGCCAACATCCCGCGCAGCGTCTCGCCCTCCGGGATCGACGGCATCGGCGCGGCCGTGTCCTCCACCCCGATGCGTCCGCCCATCACCTCGACGAACGACGCGAACACGTCGTCGTCGGCGCCGGGACGTCCCTGGCGTGGTGACGGCAGCCCGTACGACTGCACGAGGCGGCCGTGACGGTGCCACGTGATCTGCGGACCGTTGACGTCGTCGGCCATGCCGAGCATCTCGCGGTGGATGCCCTGCACGTGATACGTCTCGCTGAAGCCCTCGATGAGCGTCTTCCAGTTGCAGTCGGCCCGCACCGAGATGACGGCCTGGCAGCGGAACTCCTCGAGGTTCGCCCATGCGGTCTCCGCCGGCACGGGCGCGAGGAACTCGTCGAGTGGCTCGGCGTCCCGGTCGAGGTTCACGAAGACCAGTGGACCCCACGTGCCCACCTGCACGTCGATGAGCGGGTAGTCGTCGTTGAGCACGCCGAACTCGCGACGCGACGGCACCTCGCGGAGGCGGCCGTCGAGCCCCCAGGTCCAGCGGTGGAACGGGCAGCGGATCTCCGCCAGGCCCGCGCCCGAGCCGCTGCAGAGCTCGCTCCCGCGGTGCAGGCACACGTTCTGGAACGCGCGCAGCACGTCGTCGTCGCCCCGCACGATCAGCACCGAGTACTGGCCCACGCGGTACTCGAACCAGTCACCCGGCTCCGAGACGTGGTCGACGGTGCACGCGAGCTGCCACGTGCGCGGCCACACCTCGGTGAGTTCGCGGTCGAAGAAGTCGGGTGACAGGTAGCGCGACACGGGGATCTTGACCGCTTCGACGCGGCGGTTGCCGGTGGGCGTCTGCAGGAGGACGTCGCCCCCCGTGGACATGTCGGCTGACACGTCCGACGAGCTCATCGCATCCCTCGCACGAGCTTGCCCGGGCGCGCCCCGGTCTCTTCGCCGTCGCGCATCGTCTCCTCACCGGCGACGAAGGTGTGGCGGTAGCCGTCGGCGCGTTGGATGAGCCGACGGGCGCCACCCGGAAGGTCGTGCACGAGCTGCGGCAGCGCGAGCGACAGCGCGTCGTAGTCGATGACGTTGAGGTCGGCCCGGTAGCCGGGTGCGACGACACCACGGTCGCCGAGCCCGTAGACCGCGGCGGTGTCGCGGGTCTGCTTCTGCACGACCAGCTCGATCGGGAGGCGTTCGCCGCGGTCGCGGTCACGGGTCCAGTGCGTGAGCATGAACGTCGGGATCGACGCGTCGCAGATGGCGCCGCAGTGCGCGCCGCCGTCGGAGAGCCCGAGCACCGCGTTCGGGTGGAGGATCATCTCGCGCATGTCGTCGAGGTTGCCGTAGCTGTAGCCGAGCAGCGCCTTCATCACGAGCTCGCGGCCGTCGTGTCCGAGCATCACGTCGTACAGCACCGCTTCGGGATCGCGACCTTCGCGTGCCGCGATGGCGGCGATGCTCGTGTCGGGCGCGGGCTCGTAGTCGGGTGGTTCGCCGATCGGGAACAGCACGCGGAGGTCGGTGCCGATCACCGCGTCGAGCGGGGTCGGCGGCGAGGTCTCGGACAGGATCGCCTCGCGGATCTCGGGCCGCCGCAGCTCGACCACGCGCTCGGCGAGGGGCAGGTGCGCCAGCTTGGCGTAGGTGGGGCGGGCGACGAACGGGTGGAACGTCTGGAACCCGATCAGCAGGTTGAGCGGACGTCCGCCGACCTGGCCGCGGAGGTCGGCACCCTCGGCGTTGGCCTCCTGAGCGAGCCGCAGGACGTCGCGCCACTGATCGGGCGCGAGGTTGTGCTGTGACAACGCGAAGCTCACCGGCCGACCGATGGCGGCCGACAGGCGGCGCATCCACGCCACCTCCTTCTCCGGCGCCGAGAGGTCCTCGCCCATGACGCCCGCAGGAGCGAGCTCGAAGAGGCCGGTGCCGAGCTCGCCGAGCACCTTGCCGATCCCGAACAGCTCGTCCTCGGCCGCATAGGTCCCGGGCACCGGTTCACCGTCGACCGCCTTGTGCATGATCGTGCGCGACGTGGAGAAGCCGAGCGCGCCCGCCCGGATGCCCTCGCGCACGAGGTCGGCCATCGCCTCGATGTCACCGGGGGTGGCGGGCTCGTTCTTCGCGCCTCGCTCTCCCATCACGTAGGCGCGCACCGCACCGTGCGGCACCTGCGTGCCGACGTCCATGATGCGGGGCATGGTGTCGAGCGCGTCGAGGTACTCGGGGAAGGTCTCCCACCCCCAGGTGATGCCCTCGTTGAGCGCGGTGCCGGGGATGTCCTCGACCCCTTCCATGAGCTGGATGAGCCAGTCCTCCTGACCGGGCCGCACCGGCGCGAAGCCGACGCCGCAGTTGCCCATGACCACCGTCGTCACGCCGTGCCAGCACGACGGCGACAGCAGCGGATCCCACGTGACCTGGCCGTCGTAGTGGGTGTGGAGGTCGACGAAGCCGGGAGTGACCAGCAGGCCGTCGGCCTCGACGCTGCGGTGCGCACCCGAGTCGTCGAGCGCGCCGGGATCGGCGACCTCGGTGATCACACCCTCGTCGACCGCGATGTCGGCGGGCCGGGCGTCGGCGCCGGTGCCGTCGACCAGCGTGGCGCCGTGGATCACGAGCTCGTGCATGGGTCCCCCCGGAATCGAGTCACACCTGTCCGTGCATCATGCCACGGCGCAAATGTGCGGCACAATGGTTGCAATATTCGAACGCTCGGGCGACACTGTCGGCCATGCCGAGGACGTCACCGCCCACCGAACGGGTCGTCGCCACCATGGCCCTCCTGGCCGAGCGTCCCGACGCGTCGCTGTCGCTGGCGGAGCTCACCCGCCGCCTGGGCGTGAACAAGTCGACCGGCCACGCCATCCTCACCAGCCTCGCGGCTGCCGGCTGGGTGCTGCGCGATCCCACGAGCAAGACGTACCGGCTGGGTCCGGCCATGGTGGCGCTCGGGCGCCGCGCCGGCGAGTCGTTCCCGGCCCTCGATTTCGCCCGGCCCGCGCTGGTCGAGCTCAGCCGCGGGTTCGCCGCCACCTGCGCGGCCCTCGACGTGGGCGACGACGCGGTCACGGTGCTCGACCAGGTCGCCGATCCGCGCGCGGCGGCGCACGCGTTCCGCGTGGGCGCGACGTTCCCGTTGCGCCCACCGCTCGGGGCCGCGGTGGTGGCGTGGGCGTCCGACGCGACGCGCGACGACTGGCTCGGCCACGTCCCTCCCGACACGCGTGACCACTACGCCGATGCGCTCGTGGCCACGCACGAGCGCGGGTACGCGGTCGAGATCGCGTCCACGCCCGTCGCACGCGTCCGCGAGCTGGCGGGCATGCTGGGCGACGACGACACGTCGGCGCGGGCCGCGCTCGACCGTCTCGCCGACGAGCTCGCGACGCACGAGGAGTTCCTGGCGATCGACCTCGACCCCGACCGCGACTACGCGGTGAACGTGGTGAACGCGCCGGTGTTCGACCACACCGGGCACGTCACTCTCGTCGTGTCCCTCACCGGCTTCGCCCGCGCGCTCCGGGGCACCGACGTCCGAGCCGCCGGCGACGCCCTCGTCGCCGCCACGAGCCGCATCACGTCCGCGTTGACGCCACTCTCCCCCACCCCCGCCCGAGCATCTCGAAGTTGACTGTCGCCTACGTACGCGAACTTCGAGATGCTCGTCAGGAGAGGGGGGCGGTTCGGGTGTCGCGGCCGCTGCGGAGCAGGGTGCCGTTGCGCTCGTCGGTGAGCTTGCCGTCGCGGACGATGGACGTGCCGTTCACGAGGACGTGGTCGATGCCGTCGGCCTCCGCGTAGAGGCGCCCCGCGCCGCCGGGCAGGTCCATGCGCATGCGCACGTCGTGGCTGCCGATGGTCTCGGGGTCCATGACCACCACGTCGGCCTTCCACCCCTCCTCGATCCGACCGCGCTCGCGCAGGCCGTAGAGCTGCGCAGGCGTGTCGGTGATGAGGTTGATCGCCTCCTCGAGCGGCAGCAGCTTGCGCTGGCGCACCGCCTTGCCGAGGACCTCGGTGGCGTAGTTGAACGACGCCAGCAGGTCGAGGTGGGCGCCGGCGTCGGACGCGCCGATGAGCGCCCGCGAGTCGCGCCACACCTGGATGCGCGCCTTCCAGTCGTCGTCGGTCTCGGGCGCGGGCACGGTGCCGAAGCTCGTGTTGAGCTCGTCGGCACGAGCGATCGCGACGAGGACCTCCCACGCGCTGCGTCCCTCTTCCTGCGCGATGTCGCCGATCATCCGGCCGCGGTACTGCTCGTTCTCGGGGGCGACGACATCGTGGATCTTCAGGTTGCTCCAGTTGGCGAGCATGCGCATCGGGTTCTTGTCGCTGCGCGACTGCTCGTCGAGCTTCGCCAGGGCAGCGTCGTCCTCGAAGTACGCCAGCTTCTCGTCGAGCGGGAGCCCCATGACGTCTTCCCACCCCGGCATCGCGTCGAGGATGAACCCCGAGCGGAACGACAGGTACACCGGGAAGCTCATCGGCACGGTGAGCGCGACGACTCGACCGCCGTGCTCGCGTGCGTACGTACCGGCCTCGAGCTTCTGCTCGACGTCGGCCATGTTCTTGCCGTTGACGCCGAGCACGTTCCAGTTCAGCGGTCGTTGCGCGGCCGCCGACATGGCTGCCATCAGCTCGACCGCCCAGGGCTCGAACGGGCCGACCATCGGGATGAACTCGAGTGACGTGCCTTCGAACTCGCCGACGGTGGCGCAGAGGTCGACGATCTCGTCGCGCGACGCGAAGCGAGACGGCACCATGTGCCCTTCGGCGTCGTTGTGGGTGCGCGCCCACGACGACGAGAAGCCCATCCCCCCGGCCTCGAGTCCGGCGCGCAACAGCGCTCGCATCGCCTCGAGCTCTTCGGGCTTCGCCTCGCGCGCGGTGGACTCCTCCCCCATCACGACGCGGCGGATGGCCGAGTGCCCGACCATGAACCCGGCGTTGATCCCGAGCCGACCCTCGATCTCGTCGAAGTACTCGGCCGTCGACTTCCAGTTCCACGGCACGCCGTCGCGCAGTGACTCGAGGGGCATGCCCTCGACGCGCGCGAGCATCCGCATCAGGTAGTCGCCGTCGGCGGCGTCGTCGGACAGCGGCGCGATGGTGAACCCGCAGTTGCCCGCGAGCGCGGTGGTCACACCGTGCAACGGCGACGGCGTCAGCGCACCGTCCCAGAACACCTGCGCGTCGTAGTGCGTGTGGACGTCGACGAACCCGGGCGTGACGACCTTGCCGGTGGCGTCGATGGTGGTCGCGGCGTCACCGTCGTTCCCGGTGGCCACCTCACCGATGGCGACCACGCGGTCGCCCGCGATGGCCACGTCGGCACGCCGGCGGGCACCGCCGGTGCCGTCGACCACGTCACCGCCCTTGATCAGGATGTCGTACATGCCTGTGATCCTCTCGTGAAGGTGCCGACGACCTTAGACCTGTGGCCGGCGTCGCAGGGCCGGCGTCGTCGGGCCAGCGTCCCAGGGCCAGCGCCGGGTCGGCGTCGTAGGGTCGTGCGATGGAACTGAGCCAGGCCCTGCGCAGCACCGATGCCGTACGCGACTTCACCGACGATCCGGTCCCCGACGACGTGCTCTACGGGTTGCTCGACACAGCCCGGTTCGCGCCCAGCGGGGGCAACCGCCAGGCGTGGCACGTGATCGTCGTGCGCGACCGCGACACGCGCCTGGCGCTGCGCGACCTCTACCTCCCCGGTTGGTACGAGTACCTGCCGCAGATGGAAGCGGGGCTCACGCCGTTCGCGGCGGTGACCGACCCCGACGCGGAAGCGGTCGCCCGTGCCCGCGCTCCCGAGTTCGCCGAACGGGGCGCCGCCGCGCCCGGGTTCGCCGAGACGATCCACGAGGTGCCGGCCCTGCTCGTGTTGCTGGCCGATCTCCGCAACCTCGCCACGCTCGACCGCGACCTCGACCGGTACACGCTCGTCGGCGGCGCGTCGATCTACCCGTTCGCCTGGAGCCTCCTGCTCGCCGCGCACGGTGCCGGACTCGGCGGCGTGATCACGACCGTCGCCATCCGCGAGGAGCCCGCGCTCCGTGACCTGTTCGCGATCCCCGACCACGTGGTCGTGGCCGGCGTGCTCGCGCTCGGCTACCCGTCCGGGAAGCGCGCCACCAAGCTGCGCCGCAACCCGGTCGAGTCGTTCGCCACCGTCGATCGCTACGACGGTCCGGCGGTCACCGCCTGACTCACGCGGTGGCGCGGATCTCCCCGTGCACGATCGCGAACCACGCGTCGGGCGACTCGCTCCACTCCTTCCAGGCGACGCTGATCGCTTCGAGGTCGCCACGCGTGGCCCAGCCACCATCGACCGCCTGCTCGGCGAACGCCGACGCCACCACACGGTCGCGCCACATGCCCCCCCACCACGCCCGGTCCTCGGGAGTGGCGAAGCACCACACCGATGCGGTCGCGGTGACGTCGGCGAACCCGGCCTGGTGGGCCCACGCGAGGAGGCGCCGGCCGGCGTCGGGCTCGGCGTCGTTGCCGCGTGCGACGTCGTGGTACAGCTCGAGCCAACGCGTGAGTCGCGGATCCTCCGGCCACCAGGTGAACGTGGCGTAGTCGGAGTCGCGTGCCGCGACGGTCCCGCCGGGCGCACACACGCGCCGCATCTCGCGCAGCGCGGCGACCGGATCGGTGAGGTGCTGGAGCACCTGGTGCGCATGCACGACGTCGAACGACGCGTCGCGGAGGTCGAGCGCATACACGTCGCCGACCGCGAACTCCACGTTGTCGACATCCGCATCGCGCGCGGCCACCCGCGCCGGTGCCAGCACCTCTTCGGCGCGATCGAGTCCGAGCACTCCTCCCGGAGCGACGCGCTGCGCGATGTCGACGGTGATGGTGCCCGGCCCGCACCCGACGTCGAGCACGCGCGTTCCGGGCACGAACGCGTCGAGCAGGTAGCCCGCCGAGTTCTCCACCGTCCGCCACCGGTGCGAGCGCAGCACGCTCTCGTGGTGGCCGTGCGTGTAGACGTCGTTCGGGGTGCCGTCGGGCGTCACGTCCCGATCACTCCGGGTCGGGGCGGATACCAGCGGGATCGAAGAAGGCGCGCAGCGCGGTGATGCGGCCGTCGTCGTCGAACACCAGGTGGTCGACGATCGGCGACAACAGCAGACGTTCGGCGCCGTGACCCACGTGCACCTCGAGGAACGCGAGCGCTTCGTCACCGACGACGATCGGTGCCGCGGTGGTGTGCAGGTCGAGGTCCATCTGGCCGGCCGACGCGTCGAAGAACGCGCCGATGGCGTCGGTCCCCCGGTTGATCGGAGCGCCGATCGGGTCCTCGTGGGTGGCGTCGGGGGCGAAGAGCGACAACCAGGTGTCGCGGTCCTTGGCCGATTCTGCCGTGCAGTAGGTCTCGATCACGTGCAGCGCGTGCTCGGGCGTCACCATCCGCGGGAGGCTACCGAACCAGTGTCAGGCGCCCGCCAACGATTCGACGCCGCGCCTGCGCTGCAACGCCTCGAACGCGGCGCCGAGCTGGCGGAGCTGCGTGCGCGAGAGGTGGTCGACGAAGTTGGCCCGCACGCCGGCCACGTGCACCGGAGCCGCCGCCTCGAGCGTGGCCCGCCCCGCGTCGGTGAGCACCGCCAGGGTCACCCTGCGGTCCTGCTCGCTGGGCTGGCGGGCCACGTACCCCGCCTTCACCAGCCCGTCGAGACGCCGGGTCAAACCACTCGGTGACAGGTGCAGCCGCGCCGCCAGGTCGCACATGCGCAGCCGTTGGTCGGGTGCCTCCGAGAGGTTCACCAACACGCCGTAGTCGCCGCCGTCGATGCCGAAGCCGCTCACGAGATCGGCCTCGAGCGCGGCCTGCAGGTCGGCATAGGCCTCCACCAACCCGCGCCACGCCCGCATCTCCTCGTCGTCGAGCCAGTGGGTGCGCGCCACCGGGCGCTTCGCGGTCACGGTTCCAGGGTACCCCGTCCGTGCGACGACAACTGTTGACTTCGCAACTGTTCTCGGGAATAGTTGAGAGTGCAATCAAGTTGACGAGTGCGACATCCCCTTGATCCGAGGAGCCCCTCATGACCGACCTCACCGCTCTCACCCCCGGCACCTGGACCGTGGATCCCGCCCACTCCACCGTCGGGTTCGTGGCCCGCCATCTGATGATCACCAAGGTGCGCGGCCGGTTCACCGACTTCTCGGGCACGCTCGAGATCGCCGAGAACCCGCTGCAGTCGCACGTGGTGGCCACGGTGAACCTGGCGTCGGTCGACACCGGCGACGCCGGTCGCGACGCCCACCTCCGCAACGCCGACTTCTTCGACCTCGAGGCCGAGGACGGAAGCGCGGGTGGCTCCCCCACCATGACCTTCGTCAGCACCGGCATCAAGGACGACGACGGCGACTACGTGCTCTTCGGCGACCTCACCATCAACGGGGTGACGCGCCAGGTCGAGTTCGACCTCGAGTTCGACGGCGTCAACGTCGACCCGTGGAACAACACCAAGGCCGGCTTCAGCGCGTCGACCGAGATCAACCGCAAGGACTTCGGCCTCGAGTGGAACGTCGCGCTCGAGACCGGTGGTGTACTGGTGGGCGACAAGGTGAAGGTGCAGCTCGACATCCAGGCCGTCAAGGCCTGAGCGAGCGAACGCAGGGGAAGGCGGTTGCCGTGAAGACGATCGAGCTCGGACACGCGGTGCTCTACGTCCGTGACCTCGAGCGGTCACGCCGCTTCTACGGCGAGATCCTCGGGCTCCCCGAGATACGGCCCGCCTTCCCGGGCGCCGCCGCCTTCAGCGGCGGTCGCACCCACCACGAGCTGCTGCTCATCGAGGTCGGGCCGGCGGCCGCGTCCCCTCCCGCCGGCCGCCGGACCGGCCTGTATCACCTCGGCTTCAAGATCGGCACCACCGACGACGAGCTGCGCGAGGCGATGCGCGAGCTGCAGGCCGCCGGGGTCACCATCCGCGGTGCGTCCGACCACACCGTCACGCACTCGCTCTACGTCGAGGACCCCGACGGCAACGAGCTCGAGCTCTACATCGACGTGCAACCCGAGCGCTGGCGAGACGACCCCGCGCTGGTGATGGCGCCGACCAAGCCCCTGCAGATCTAGGCGGGCAGGTAGTCCTCGAGGCTCGCGATGGCGAAGCCCTGCTCCTTGCACACCTCGAACACCTTCTGCAGGTCGACGAGCAGGTCGGTGCGGAAGTGCATGAGCACCACGTCGCCCGGCGTGAGCTGGGTGCCGTCCTGCAGGTCGAAGCGACCGTCGTTGGTGGAGCCCTTCCACAGCACGATCGCCTTGTAGCCGCACGACGCGGCAACCGCCTGCACGTTGGCGTTGGTGTTGCCGTAGGGCGGGCGGAACAGCGTGGGGCGACGACCGAAGAGGGTCTGGTAGTCGTCGAGCGTGCCGCACACCTCGCTCTGCAACTGGCCGGCCGAGACCGTGGTGAGGTCGGGGTGGTTGATGGTGTGCGACTCGACGACGCCCCCGTAGTCCTGCAGCTGCTTGAAGTAGTCGGTACCGGCGTCGGCCTCGCCCTGCACCAGGAACATGGTGAAGGGGATGTTCGCCTGCTTCAGGAGGTCGGCGACGGCGGGGTCGCGCACGAGACCGTCGTCGATGCCGAGGAAGATCACCTTGTTGGTGGTCGGGATCCGACTGAACACCGGCGCCGAACCCGTGGGCGGCAGCGACACCGGCTGGGGCGTAGGCTGCTTCGCCAGTCCGAGCCCGGGGACGCGCAGCCTGGGCGCCTCGGTCGTGGTGGTCGGCGGCACCGTCGTGGTGGTGGTGGTCGTCGACGTCGTGGTCGTCGACGTGGTGGCGGCCGGGGCGGTCGTGGTGGTGGCCGCGAGGTCGGAGGCGTCCGCAGCGGTGCGCACGGAGACCGCCGCTTCAGGGCGCGCGTCAGCGCCACCGCTCAGAGCCAACGGCCCGGCGCCGAAGATCAGGACGAGCGCGGCAGTTGCGACGATGGCGATGCCGAACCGGTCCCAGCGAGGCCGCGGCGGGCGCCTCCGTGCACGCCGAGCAGGCGCGGGCGGGGAACTCACCCGGGGCACGGTACTCGCGGCAGTACGTTGCGACGGTGCAAGGCCAGCTCGCGCCAGGAGAGATGCGCTCGGTCGTCTCCCTCCTCTCGTCGGTGTTCGCGTCGTCGACCGCCATGGCCCTCCTCAGCGTCGCGTTGGGCAAGCTGGTGTTCGACATCACCGGCAGCGAGCTGGCCCTCGGGCTCCTCGGCCTGGCCGAGTTCGCCCCGGCGCTGGTGCTCGTGTTCGTGACCGGTCCGCTGGCCGACCGCATGGACCGCCGCCGTCTCGCCGCGATCGCCCTGGGGCTCGAGGCGTTGGTGCTCGGTGCTCTCACGGTCTACGTGAGCACGGACCCCACCTCGACGCTCCCGATCTTCCTGCTCGTCGTCGGCTACGGGACGGCCCGGGCCTTCGCCACCCCCGCCACCCGCTCCCTCCCGGCCGACACCGTCTCCGGTCCGCGGCTCCCCTGGCTCACCGCCCGCCAGGCGGTCACGTGGCAGGGCGCGCTCGTGCTCGGACCCGTGCTCGGCGGGTTCCTCTACGTGGCCGCGCCCTGGGTGCCGTTCGCGGCCGCAGCCGTCCTCGTGACGCTCGGCGCGATGACCGTGCTGACGGTGCGGGTCCATCCGTTCGAGCGCACCGCCGCGCCCGATCGCAACGACGACGGCACCGAGCGCACCGGTGTCCAGGAGGCGATGGAAGGCCTGCGGTTCGTGCGCAGTCGTCCGATCCTCCTCGGGGCCATCTCGCTCGACCTGTTCGCGGTCCTCTTCGGCGGGGCGGTCGCGCTGTTGCCCGCCATCGCCGAGGATCGTCTGGGCGTCGGCGCGGTCGGTCTCGGCTGGCTCCGTGCCGCGACCGGCATCGGCGCCGGCGTGGTCGCGCTGTTCCTCACCATCAGGCCGGTCAGCCGCCGCATCGGGCGGGTGCTGCTGGCGTGCGTCGCGCTGTTCGGCGTCGGCACCGTCGCGCTCGGCGTCACCACCAGCTTCGCCATCGCGTTCCTCGCGTTGCTCGTGCTCTCGGGCGCCGATGCGGTGAGCGTGTTCATCCGCTCGACACTGGTACCGCTCGTCACCCCCGCCGACAAGCGCGGACGCGTCCTCGCGGTCGAGGCCGTGTTCATCGGCGCGTCCAACGAGCTCGGGGCGTTCGAGTCGGGCGTCGTCGGCCAGCTGCTGGGGCCTGCGACTGCGATCGTGCTCGGTGGCGTCGCCACCCTCGCCGTCGCCGCGATCTGGTGGGGATGGTTCCCCGACCTGCGCAACGTCGACACGTTCCCCTCGGCCGGCGACCACGTGGTGTCGCCGGGAGGCTCGACCTGAGCAGATCTGAGAAGATGAGGGCATGACCGCCACCTCCGTCGCGCCTGTGCCCGCACTCTGGGATCCCGACGTCTTCGTCGCCGGTCCCCCGCACCAGTTCCTCGCCGAGCTCCGCCGCACCCAGCCCGTCTACTGGCAGGACATGCCCGGCGAGCCCGGGTTCTGGGCCGTCCTGACCCACGCCGACCTGACCGCGGTGGCCCGCGAGCCGGTGCTCTACTCCGCGAGCGAGGGTGGCGTCGTCCTCGAGAACCTCGCGCCCGACCGCCTGGAGCAGATGCGCGGGATGCTCCTGGCGATGGACCCGCCGAAGCACGTCGACTACCGGCGGCCGCTCGCACCGAGCTTCAAGGCGCGCGTGATCGCCAGCCTCGAGGGTCGCATCCGCGCCATCTGCCGGGAGATCAACGCCCACGCGCGCGAGCAGCGCGACGTCGACTTCGTGCACGATGTCGCCACGCTGCTGCCGAGCCAGGTCGTCGGCGAGCTCATGGGGTTGCCACGCGACGACTGGGACCAGATCCAGCAGTGGGCGGAGATGAACACCAGCGGCCAGGACCCCGACATCGTCGGCGCCGAGAGTGCGGGGACCGCCGACGGCTCGTCGTACGAGTCAGGTGGCGATGGCACCATGCACATGGCGATGTACGCGATGCAGTTCGCCGCGCGTCGTCGCACCGAGGAACCGCGCGACGACCTCACGTCGCTGATCCTCGCGGGCAACTTCGGTGATGGCCCGATGAGCGACCTCGATTTCGGCATCTTCTTCGTGCAACTCGTGACTGCCGGCAACGACACCACCAAGACGATGCTGTCGTCGGGTCTGCTCTCGCTCCTGCAGCACCCCGACCAGCTCGCCGAGGTGCGCGCCGACTCGTCGCTGCTCCCCGGCGCGGTCGAGGAGATCCTGCGCTACGAGAACCCGCTGCACTACTTCCGGCGCACCACCACCGCCGACACCACACTGCACGGCGTCGACATCCCCGCCGGCGACAAGGTGCTGATGTACTACACGTCGGCCAATCGCGACGAGACCGTGTTCGACGACCCGAACACCTTCGACATCCACCGGTCGCCCAACCCGCACCTCTCGTTCGGCATCGGCGAGCACTTCTGCCTCGGTGCGCACCTCGCGCGCCTCGAAGGTCGCGTGTTCTTCGAAGAGGTGCTCTCGACGTTCTCGGAGATCGAGCTCACCGGTGATCCGGTGCGAGTGCGGTCGAACCTGAACGCGGGTTACAAGCGGATGCCCATGCGGCTCACCGTGTAGCTGCTCACGTCGGTGGTCGCAGCCGCCGCGTCGTCAACGCGTCAAGACCTCCGTAGTGCTCGGCGGCGTGCTGGAGCAGCCGTACCAGTTCGGCCTGGTCACGATTCCCGAGCCAACGGGAGAGATCGCGCGCCACTGTCTGGCGGGCACGCCTGGACGCGTCGACCAGTGCCTCACCGCGCGGGGTGAGCTGCAGTGGACGCGCTCGGCCGTCGTCGGGGTCGTGGCCCCGCCGCACGTAGCCGGCTCGTTCGAGATCGGTGACCGACTTCGACACCGCCTGGGCGCTCACCTCCAGGCGCGCCGCCAGCGCCGTGACCGTCGTGTCGCCGGAGAGCAGGCCTTGCACCACGTAGCCGTGCGAATCGCGCACGTCGTCGAACCCGGCCGCGGCCAGGTGCTCGCGCATCCGCGACGTCACGCCGCCCGCCACCGCGAGCGCGAGCAGGCCGATGTCCGACGCGGGATCGACGGGACGAGGTCGGGCCATGGGCTCCATGGTACTCAACCGGGTTGTGTATAATGGGCAACCATGGTTGATGATCTCGTGCTGGAGCACGCACTGGAGGTCACCCGCCGGGTCGTGTGGTGTGTGCTCACGACCGTGGACGGTTCCGGTCGTCCGCGGAACCGTGTCGTCCATCCGGTGTGGGAGCAGACCGACGACGGCGTGCGTGGCTGGGTGACGACCCACCGTTCCCCTGTGAAGGTCGCGCATCTCGCCGTCAATCGCCACGTTGCGTGCGCATACGCCGGCGCCGAGCACGACGTCTCGTACTTCGACTGCACCGCGACCTGGGCCGAACGCGAGGAACGCCACCACGCGTGGGAGCAGTTCCGCTCGCTGCCCGGCCCGGCGGGCTTCGACCCCGCCACCATCTGGCCCGACGGGCCTGACTCCCCCGGCGCCGAGGCGCTGCGTCTCGACCCGTACCGGGTGCAGGTCGGACTCGCGGCCGACCTCGCGGCGGGCGAGCCGCCGAGGGTCTGGCGCCCGTAGTCTCACCGGGTGCTGTTCCAGGCCCGGTTCTGGCCGCTCATCGTCGACGGCTCGGTCACCGTCACCTTCCGGCGTTGGAAGCGACAACAGGTGGTCACAGGCCGCCGGTACCGCACGGGTCATCGCATCGTCGGCCGGATCCTGCTCGAGGTCGACGCGGTGCGCGAGGTCGACCCGGCGAAGATCACCAAGGCCGACGCTCGCCGGGCCGGCTTCCCCGACGCGGCCACCCTGGTCGGCCAACTGCGGGGTGAGCCGGAGCTCCCCGTCTACCGGATCGCCTTCCACGTGGTCGACGAGCCCGACCCCCGGTCGGTGCTGGCCGCCACCGCCACGCTCTCCCCCGCCGATCGATCCGAGATCGACCGCCGCCTCGACCGACTCGACCGCGCCAGCAGCTTCGGTGCGTGGACGCGGCCGACGTTGGCGGTGATCGCCGCGCGGCCGGGCACCCGGGCCGCCGATCTCGCCGCCGGCTTCGGACGCGAGACGCTCCCCTTCAAGAACGACGTGCGCAAGCTCAAGAACCTCGGGCTCACGGAGAGCCTCGAGGTGGGCTATCGCCTGTCACCCCGCGGTCAGGCCTTCCTCGGAGGAACTGGCCTCGCCGACGCCCCGCCTGGCAACGACTCGTAGCATCACCGCATGGCCATCGAGTTCGACGACCTCGAACGCCGACCCGGCTTCTTCGTGACCGCCAAACCGGAACAGGTCACCTTCCTGCCCGAACCCGAACGGCGGGCCCGGTGGTGCACGCTCATCTCGGTCGACGATCACCTCGTGGAACCGCCGCATCTGTTCGAGGGCCGGCTCCCGGCGCCGCTCCAGGACCGCGCCCCACGCGTCGAGGTCGACGACGCCGGTATGGAGTACTGGGCGTACGACGGCCAGCGCCACTACAAGGTCGGCCTCAACGCGGTTGTCGGCCGCCCACGCGAGGAGCTCAGCTTCGAACCCACGCGCTTCGACGAGATGCGCCGGGGCGCGTGGGACATCGACGCGCGCGTGCACGACATGGATCTGAACGGCGTGTACGCGTCCCTGAACTTCCCGTCGTCGCTCGCCGGCTTTGCGGGACAGCGCTACCAACTCGGAGTGTCGGACTCCGACCTCGCGCTCGCGGTCGTGCGTGCCGCCAACGACTGGCACCTCGAGGAATGGGCGGGTACCCACCCGGGGCGCATGATCCCGTGTCAGGTGGCATGGCTCCTCGATCCCGAGATCGGCGCAGCCGAGGTGCGCGCCAACGCGAGGCGCGGCTTCCGCGCGGTCACGTTCCCAGAACTGCCTGAACGGCTCGGACTCCCGTCGCTGCACACCGGGTACTGGGATCCGTTCCTCGCCGCGTGTGAGGACACCGGGACCGTCGTGTGCCTCCACGTCGGGTCGTCGTCGACGGCACCGACCACGTCGTCGGACGCGCCTGCCGACACCATCGGCGTGCTGTTCTTCGGCTGGGCGATGTTCGCCGCCGTCGACTGGCTGTATTCGCGCATCCCGGTGCGCTTCCCCGCGCTGCGCATCTGCCTGTCGGAGGGCGGCATCGGCTGGGTGGCGGGCCTGCTCGACCGCCTCGACCACGTCGAGCGCTACCAGCAGATGTACGGAACCTGGGACGGCATCGACCTGTCACCGGCCGAGGTGCTGCAGCGCAACTTCTGGTTCTGCGCGATCGAGGACCGCTCCGGGCTCGAGCAGCGCCACCGCATCGGCGTCGACCACATCTGCCTCGAGTCCGACTACCCGCACCAGGACGGCACGTGGCCCGACACCCAGGAGCTCTTCCGGGCGCAGCTCGGCGGCGTTCCCGCCGACGACGTCCGCAAGCTCACGTGGGAGAACGCATCGAAGCTCTTCGACTTCCCGGTGCCGGCAGCGGTGCAGGACGATCCCGATGCGTACTGAGCTTGCCGCCGAAGATCTCCCCTTCAAGATCGCGGCGGCGCGACGCATCCTCTACCACGAGGGGTGCGATTCCAACGTCGGCGGTCACGTGAGCGCACGCGCCGCCGACGAGGACGACGCATTCTGGGTCACCGCGTTCGAGTACTTCGACCAGACCACGCCCGAACGCGTGTGCAAGCTCGGCTTCGACCTTGCGCCGCGCGTCGGTGACCTCGCCTTCTCGCCCGCGGTCAACTTCCACGCCCGGATCTACGAGACGCGCCCCGACGTGCGCGCCATCGTGCACCTGCACTCGCACTACGTGAGCGTGCTGTCGTCGACCGGCGCAACGGTCGGGATGTACAACGTCTCGTCGGTCCTGTTCCACGAGGAGCAGGCCACCTACTTCGACGACGGCGTGAAGTCACACCTGGCGGTGGTCGACGCGCTCGGCGACAAGCGGGTCGTCCTCATGAAGAACCACGGTGCCATCGTGGTGTCCGACTCGATCGAGCACGCCACCATCGAGGCGCTCACGCTCGAGCAGTGCGCCCGCTACCACCTCGAGTGCGTCGCCGCCGGCGGCACCGAGATCCTCGAGGCCGAGGTCGTGGCGGGCAAGGCGATGTACCGGAAGCACTTCCTGCCCCAGATGTGGGACGCGAACCTCGCCCGGCTCCGGACGTCGGACCCCGACCTGTTCCGCCAGATCGGAGCGAAGTCCTCGTAGCTCCGTCGCCCGAACAGGAGCGCCCCTCGACCTTGCCGCCGGGCGAGTCCACGACACCGTCGAGGGACATGAAGCCTGTGTGGAGACGAGTGCGCGTGCCGTGCGGACCCTCCGTGCGTGGTGTGGGAGACGAGCTGGAGCCCATCGGACGGTGCGAGGATGCCGAGCCGCAGCCGATCCGTCTTGGACGAAACCGACCGCGCGCCACACGCGACCCGTCGTCGTGCGATGACTTTCGCGGGTGGCCGTGGTCCAACCGACAGTGGAATGGTTTGCAGCTCCGAATGCAGCAGGAGGAGTCGACCGTGAACGCGATGGCACGCCGGATGTTCGAGCTGGTCGAGCCGATCGGTGTCATCCCCTACTCGGCCGACGAGCCCAACGAGGCGATGTTCGCCCTGGGTTTCACCAACTACTGGGACACCTACTTCGCCGGTCGGGCCGCGCCCCTGGGCCCGGTCCCGCCGGAGGTGGTGGACGCGCTCTTCTACAACTTCGCGCCCGGTGAGGTGGCCCGCCACATCCCGAAGGTGTGGAGCACCACCACGCCCGAGGCCGCGCTGACGGCCCGTCAGACGGGGTGTGTGAAGGCGCTCCGGCGGATCCTGGGCGAGCACGTCGAGACTCACGCGTTCACGCGCGCGGCAGAGCTGCTCATGGCGGCCGCGACCAGTGCACCGATGGAGGGCCGGCCCATGTACGCCGCGCTGCGCGCGCTCCCGATCCCCGACGACGTGGTCGCTCGTCTCTTCCATGCCGCGGCGCTCTTGCGCGAGCACCGGGGCGACGGCCACATCGCGGCCCTCATGACCGAAGGGATCGGCGGCCTCGAGGCGCACGTGGTCCTCGCCCTCGCCATGGACATGCCGGCGGAGAAGTTCGGGCGCATCCACCACCTGCCCGCCCCGCAGCTCGCGGCGGTGATCGACGGGATGCGCGAGCGCGGCCTGATCGACCACGAGGGCTGGCTGAGCGAATCGGGGCGTGCCGTCAACCAGCGCGTCGAGGCGCTGACCGACGACCTCGCGGCGAAGCCCTACGAGGCCCTCGCGCCCAGCGAGCTCGACGAGCTCATGGCCGCGCTCGAACCGCTCGCCGCCTCGCTCCTCGCCGCCCAGGAGTGGTGAGGCGCGGCGAGAAGACCGTCGCCTAGAAGACGGCGATCGGGTTGACCGGACACCCGGTGCCCCCGGGGATGCGCAACGGCGCCACCACGCAGAGGAACTCCCAACGATCCTGCTCCCGGCACACCGGCGCCAGTCGCGCCAGGTTCACGTTGTCGATCAGGTGCAGGCCCATGGCCGTGATGCCGATCTGGTGCACGGGGAAGGGCCAATTGGCGACTCCGAGACCGGGGGTCATGTCGGAGATGCCGTCGCCCATGAGCAGCGCGACCTCGCGCTCGTGCAGCCACGGGAGGCATCGCGGATGCAGACCGGCCATGCCGTCGCGGAACGGGTCGAAGCGTCCACCCTGTGCCGCACGGCGCGCGTCGCGCCCTCCGCCCACGATCAGGAGATCGCCGCTCCGCACCGGTGAGCCCTGCGTCTCCTCGGCCCGTTCGAGGTCGGCGACCGTGATCGCGGTGTTGCCGTCGAGGGCGTCGACACCCCGAGCCCGCGGGATGTCGAGGAACACCCCACGGCCGGCCAGGCCCTCCGCGGTCGCCATCACCGTGTTGCTGAGCGCCCCGGTGCTCTTCACGTCGCCCGCGGGGCGGCCGTTGTACATCTCCCCCCGCACGAACATGTGACACAGCGCGTCCAGGTGCGTGATGCCCATGCCGTGGACCTCGGTGCCGATGTAGTCACGGCTGGCCTCGTACCCCGGGATGCCGTTCGAGTCGCGCGCGTCACCGCTGGCGAGCATGTGGTGGTGCGCCGGGCTCGGCGTCTCCGGCGACGGGTTCACCGGGAAGTCGTGGGCCAGGCTGACCGTGAGGCCGAGCTGCACCAGGGCGCCGGCGGCGGCGCGACGTTCGTGCGTGACGAAATTGAGGGCACCGAGCTCGTCGTCGGCGCCCCATCGGCCCCAGTTGCTGAGCGCGGTGTAGAGCGCGTCGAGCTGCTCGGGCGTGGGCTGGTCGTCGACGACGGGCACGGTCATGCGCGCAACGTACCGTCCCGGTAGCGTGCCCCGCATGCTGCTCGACCGCTTCCGTCTCGACGACCGCGTCGCCATCGTCACCGCTGCCGGCCGGGGGATCGGCGCCGCGTCGGCGCGCGCCCTCGCCGAGTCTGGCGCCGACGTCGTCATCTCCGCCCGCACCACCGACCAGCTCGACGACGTCGCCGCGCAGGTCGAGACGCTCGGCCGCAGGGCCGTCGTCGTGCCCGCCGATCTGTCCGACCTCGACGCGGTCACCGGCCTGGTCGACACCGCGATCACCGAATTCGGTCGCCTCGACGTCGTCGTGAACAACGTCGGCGGATCGATGCCCATGCCGTTCCTCGACACCGACGTGAAGGCGTTCGAGGGCGCGTTCCACTTCAACGTGAGCACCGCATTCGCGTTGACCAAGGCCGCGCTCCCCCACCTGCTCGGGTCGGGACACGGGTCGGTGGTCAACATCACGTCGGCCATGGGTCGCTTCCGCGATCGTGGCTACGTGGCCTACGGCACCGCCAAGGCCGCCCTCGCGCACATGACGCGCCTGCTCGCCGCCGACTGCGCGCCGAAGGTGCGCGTCAACGGGGTGGCGCCGGGATCGATCGCAACCAGCGCGCTCGACATCGTCGTGAGCAGCGAGCCACTGCACGACGAGATGGTCTCGAAGACGCCGCTGCGCCGGCTCGGTGACGCCGACGACATCGCGCTCGCCGTCCTCTATCTCGCGTCCGACGCTGCCAGCTACGTCACCGGCAAGATCCTCGAGGTCGACGGTGGCATCGAAGCCTCCAACCTCGACATGCACCTGCCCGATCTCTAGAGACGAGGGACCCCAGTCCATGGACATCTCCGTCGGCATCCCCCCGGGACCGCAGACGCTCGAGCGGGCGAAGCTCGCCGCGGAGCTCGGCTACGACCGCGTGTGGCTCTACGACTCCGCCGCGCTCTACGAGGACGTCTGGATCTGGATGGCGCTGCTCGCGGAGCACACCGACCTCCAGCTCGGTACCGCCGTGCTCGTGCCCAACCTCCGTCACGTCATGACGACCGCGTCGGCCGTCGCCACCGTCGAGCGCATGGCCCCTGGGCGCGTCACGTGCGGGTTCGGCACCGGCGCCACCGCGCGCTGGGTGCTGAACAAGTCGGCGCTGTCGTGGAAGACGACGCGCCGCTACCTCGAGCAGCTCCGCGGCCTCCTCCGCGGCGAGGTCGTCGACGTCGACGGCGAACGGTGCCAGATGATCCATCACCCGGAGCTGGCGTCCGAGCGACCGCTCGACACGCCGCTGCTCGTCTCCGCGCTCGGGCCCAAGGGCAAGGGGATCGTCGAGGAGATGTGCAAGGACGGCACGATCGACGGCTACATCGGCATGGCGGACGTCGACGTCGCCGCCCCCCGCCGCGTGCTCATGACCGCGGGCACCGTGCTCGACGACGGTGAGGACATGACCGGCGAGCGGGTGCAGCGCGCCCTCGGACCCTGGTACGTGGTCCGCTACCACGGCGTGTGGCAGGCGTTCCCCGACGCCCTCCCGGGCATGCCCGGCGGTGAGGCGTGGCTCGCCGGGATCAACGCCGAACGGCCCGAGGGTGAACGTCACCTCGCAGTGCACGAAGGCCACGTCACCCACGTCATGCCGCGCGACGGCGACGTGCTCGCGCTCGCGGGCGACGCACTGGCCACGACGGGGTGGGTCGGCAGCGCGGCCGACATCCACGAGCGCGCCGTCGATCTCGCGGCGCAGGGTGCCGACGACCTGATGTTCACCCCCGCCGGCGACTTCGACCGCGAGCTGCGCACCTGGATCGAAGCAGTGCGGGGGTAGTCGGTGCGGGGCTAGAACTCGACGTCGAGCTCCTCGAGCTCGTCGGGTTCGCGCTCGGCGGCGGCGATCCACTCGCGCATCGCCGGGAGTGCGAACACGGCGTCGCAATACGCGCGGCTCACGTCGTCGAGCTCGACGTCGTAGGTCCGGAAGCGAGTGCACACGGGCGCGTACATCGCGTCGGCGATGGTGGGCTGGTCGCCGAAGAGGAACGGTCCGCCGTACTCGTCGATGCACGCACGCCAGATGGCGACGATCCGGTCGACGTCGGCTTGCGCGCCCGCCCACACCTTGAAGTCGCGGTGGCGCGCCTTCAGGTTCATGGGCAGCGCCGAACGCAGGTTGACGAACCCGGAGTGGATCTCGCCGCACACCGCACGACAGTGCGCGCGGGCCACGATGTCGGACGGCAACAACCCTGACTCGGGCCTGACCTCGTTGAGATACTCGCCGATCGCCATCGTGTCCCACACCGTGACTCCGTCGTGCACGAGCTTCGGCACGAGGAACGACGACGACAACAGCAGCAGCTCCGCGCGTGTCGGGATCGTCGTTGTCGAGGACGTGCTCGTCGAAGTCGAGACCTGACATCTTGCAGAGCAACCACCCGCGCAACGACCACGCGCCGTAGTTCCTGCTGTTGATCGTCAGCGTCGCGTCAGCCATCGGTGACCTCCGGAGGGATCGGAAGCTCCAGTCGCCGTCAGCGCTGGTGGCGTTGTCTAGTGTTGCGCTTCACCAAGTCGGTGTGTCGTGTCCAACGTAGTTGCGGGACGGCCTCCGACGAACCAGAGGCCCGCATGCTGTACCAGGCGTATCAAGCCCAGGCCGACATCATGGCCTCGCTGCGCGGCATCGCGGGGTTTGCTCTGCAAGGTTTCGGTCAGTTGCGCGACTGCAGTCCGTACCTCGCCGACTCGAAAGCAGTGCGCAACCTCGAAGCCGGCTACGAGTTGCTCGGCCGCGTCGGCCTCACGCACGAGCGTCCGCCGTGGGGCATCGACACCGTGCGCGTCGGACGACGCGACGTCGCGGTGCGCGAAGAAGCCACCGACGTGCTGCCGTTCGGCACGCTGTTGCACTTCGCCAAGGAGACCGACGGTCGACGCCTGCCGCCCGCGCCGAAGGTGTTGCTCATCGGCCCGCTGTCGGGGCACTTCGCCACCCTGCTGCGCGGCACGGTGCAGACACTGCTCTCCGAGCAGGACGTCTGGATCACCGATTGGCACAACGCTCGCGACGTCGGACTCGCCGAGGGCAAGTTCGATTTCGACACCTACATCGAGTACCTGATCCACTGGCTGGAGGTCCTCGGCCCCGAGACGCACGTGATCGCCGTGTGCCAACCCTGCGTCGCCGCCTTGGTCGCCACCGCGGTGATGTCGGAGGCCGGCAACGACTGCGTGCCTCGCACGCTCACGCTGATGGCCGGCCCGATCGACACGCGCGTCGACCCCACGGTCGTGAACACGCTCGCCACCAGCCGCCCGATCTCGTGGTTCGAGCGCAACGTGATCACCACGGTGCCGATGCGCTTCGCCGGTGCGCGCCGCCCCGTGTACCCGGGCTTCTTGCAGCTCACCGCGTTCCTCACCATGAACCTCGATCGGCACCTGAGCGCGCATCGAGAGCTGTACCACCACCTCGTCGACGGCGACGAGGAAGCCGCCGACGTCACCCGCGCGTTCTACGACGAGTACTTCGCGGTGCTCGATCTCACCGCCGAGTTCTATCTGGAGACCGTGCAGTACGTGTTCCAGGAGCACCGGCTCGCGCGTGGTGTGCTCGAGTACCACGGTCGCCCCGTCGACCCCGCAGCCATCCGCCACACCGCGCTGCTCACCGTCGAAGGCGAGCGCGACGACATCTGCTCACCGGGACAGACCTTCCCGGCCCACGACCTCTGCAGCAGCATCAAGCCGATGCGCAAGCGCCACCACCTGCAGCCGGGCGTCGGCCACTACGGCGTGTTCAACGGGCGGCGTTGGCAACAGCAGATCTACCCGCTCGTCCACAACCTGATCCTCGCCAACAGCACCTGACGCACCGCAGCGTCCTAGAGCTCGGCGAGCAGGCTCTCCAGCGCGCTGCTGGCCGGGTTCTCCAGCCAGATGGTGTGGTCCTCGGGCATCAACCCGCGGTCGACGGCGCGGTTCATCACCCGCACGACGATGGCGCAGTAGCGCGCAGCCGCGCAGATCTCGAACCACTGCGCGTCGGGCACCGTTCGTCCCGACGCGGCTTCGTACATCGCGAGCTGCTCCGCGCGTGTGGGATCGCCGGGAGCCCGTTCCACGCCGGCCCACTCGTGCATGGTTCGGTCGAACATCAGCCACCAACCGACGTCGAGCTCCGGCGGCGCGATCGACGCCGCCTCGAAGTCGGTGACGCACACCGGCGCGGCGTCGCGCCAGATGATGTTGCCGGGACGGGGGTCGCCCCAGCACAGTCCGACCTCGCTCGCCTGCGGCTGCTCGGCCCGCAACCACGTGAACGCGCGGTCGGCCAGCGGATGCACCCGGTCACGCAGTTCGTCGCGGTAGTAGCGCTCCCACACGTCGAGCTGCACGTCGAGTCCGGGCGTGACCCCGGGCGGCACGAGGAAGTCGAGCCCCGCGGCGCGCCAGTCGACGGCGTGCACGCTCGCCACGGTGGCGAGACCGCGTTCGATCATCGCGGTGCGTTCGGCCGAGGTCAGGTCGACGAAGAACCCCGCAGTCGTGTACGGCGGGTCTTCGACCGGCACCTGTCCGCCGACGTACCCCATCACGAAGAACGGTGCCCCGAGCACCGACGGGTCGGCTTCGTAGCCGATCATCGGCGCCACCGGGACGTCCGAGTGCGCGCCCAACGCCTCCATCACCCGGTACTGCAACTCGATCTCCACCGACCATCCCGGCACCTGCACCGGATAGACCGGCGGATCGGGACTCTCGGTGCGCAGCACGTAGCGCTCGTCGTTGGCGATCCCGCCCCGCGTCACCGCGACGTCGACCATCGTCGTGTCGGCCGAGAAGCCGCTGCTGGCCTTGCGGACTCCGAGCAGCTCGATCGCCTCGGCCATCGGCACGTGTGCTTCCAGCCACCGCTGCAGCGGCGCCAGGGACTCGGGGACGGGTTCGGTCTCGCTCATCAGCTCACGGCCATGGTCGAGCCCGGCGCGGGGTTGGCCACGAGGTAGCGCAGGTCGACCGGCGACGTGATCGCCGCGACCACCGCCGTCGCGCAGTCGCGCACGGTCATCGCCCCGGGTCCGTTGTCGTGCACGTAGCCGCGCGCCTCCCACAGCGGCGACAACTCGGCGAGCAGCTCACCGTCCCACGACTGGTACACCTCGGTGCCCAGGGTGTTGCCGACGGCGACGTTGCAGAACCCGATCTCGGGATGCTCACCCCGCCAGGCACGCACGAGCTCGTCGAGCGCGGCCTTGCTCGTCTCGTACGCGCCCATGCCGGGAAGCGGCCGTCCCACTGACGTCGCCGAGATGAACACCATCCGGCCACGTGCCGCGGTCAACGGTGCCAACGCGGCCCGCGTCACCAACGACGCTCCGAACACGTTGGTCTCGTAGACCCGCCGCCATTCCTCGAGGTCGGTGTCGACCAGACGCACCAGCGGATCGACGGCCGTCGCGTACACCACCGCGTCGAGGCCACCCAGCTCGGCCACCGCCGACGCGACGACCGCGTCGCACTGCGCGGGGTCGCGCACGTCGCACACCACGCTGCTGGCGCCGTTCCCCACGGCGGCAACTGCTTCGTCCAAGCGGTCGGCCCGTCGTGCCGCGAGCACAACCCGGCCCCCGCCCGCACCGAGCTGGACCGCGACCTCGCGGCCGATCCCCGACGACGTGCCCACCACCAGGACGCGCGCACCTTCCAGTTCCATGGATCCCCCTTCGTGATGGCGCCACGCTATCGACCGGTCATGTGTGACGCCCGCGTGAACACGCCGGCGACGACATTGACAGTGTGTTGCACGCGCTGCACGGTGGTCCGATGCCCACCTTGTTGCGCAACGGGATCGTCCTGCCCATGACGGGCGGCGCGGTCGCGTTCGACCCCGGTTCGGTGCTCCTCGACGACGACCAGATCCTCGCCGTCGGACCGGTCGAGGAGGTCGACGCCGATCCGCGCGCCGCGGGAGCGGCGGTCGTCGACCTCACCGGTCACGCGGTGCTCCCCGGACTCCACAACACGCATCTCCACTCGGGACTCTTGCGCGGCACCGCGGAGTCGATGTCGTTGTGGGACTGGTTGGAGGCCTACGTCGACCCCGCCCACAAGGCGATGACGCCGGAGATCGCCGCCACCGCATCACTGCACTGCTACGCCGAGAGCGTGCTCGCGGGCACCACGTCGGTGATGGACATGTGGCGCTACATGGAAGGCTCGGCGTCGGCGGCCGAGACGGTCGGGCTGCGCGCCACCCTCGTCCCCTACGTCGCCGACGGTGAGTTCGACTACTTCGAGACGCTCGAGTCGAACCGTCGTCTGCTCGAGACCCACCGCACTGCTGCCGACGGCCGCGTGCGCACATGGGTCGGGCTCGAGCACCTCTTCTACTGCAGCGAGCGGTGCTTCGGCGACGCGCTGGCGTTGGCGGAGGAGTTCGACACCGGGATCCACACCCACTCGTCGGAGTCCATCTGGGAGGTGCAGGAATCACTGAAGCGGTTCGGTCGCCGTCCGCTCGAGGTGTTCCACCAGCGCGGGATCCTCACCGAGCGGACGGTCGTCGCGCACTGCGTGTGGCTCGATGACCGTGAGATCCAGTTGCTCGCGCAGACCGGCACGTCGGTCGCACACTGTCCGTGCTCCAACATGAAGCTCGCCTCGGGCCCCGCGGCGTCGGCGCCATGCAGGCGGCCGGGGTCGTGGTCGGGCTCGGCAGCGATGGCGAGAAGGAGAACAACAACCTCGACCTGGTCGAGGAGATGAAGTTCGCGTCGCTGCTGCAGAAGGTGTCGACCCTCGACCCGACCTCCGGCGATCCGTGGGAGGTGCTGGCGATGGCGACCCTCGACGGCGCCCGCGCCCTCGGTCTCGACGGCGTCACCGGATCGCTGGTACCCGGGAAGCGCGCCGACATCATCACCGTCGCGCTCGGGGGTCTGCACACCACGCCGGTGCTGCACGGCCGCGACTTCAACGTCGCCGCGCATCTCGTCTTCTCGGCGTCGGGCCGTGACGTGCGCGACGTCTGGGTCGACGGCCGCCGCCTCGTCGCCGGCGGCGAACCCACCACCTTCGAGGTCGCCGACGTGCGCGGGCAGGCCCAGGCCGCGGCCGAGGAGCTGTTCGAACGCCGGGCGAAGGTGTTGGCCGCGAGCCCGTGAGCACCGTGCTCGTGCGCGCCGCAGACTGGTGCGCCACGTTCGACGACGACGACACCGAGCTCGCACCCGCCGACGTGCTGGTCGAGGACGGCGTGATCGTGGCGGTCGGTGTGGATGGTGAACCCTCCGCCGTCGGAGGTGCCCGAGATGGCTGCGGCCGGGGTCGGCATCTCTCACCTGATCGCCCCCGACCTGCGCATGGGCTGGGGTGCGGCGCCGGTGCGCAGCTATCTCGACGCCGGCTGCACGGTCGGGTTCGGGACGACCGGATCCGCGTCGAACGACGGCTCGGACCTGCTCGGCGACCTGCGCCTCGCCCTGCTCGCCCACCGCGGCACCGACCCCGACGATCCGACGCGTTGGCTCACGGCCCGGGAGCTGCTGCGCGCGGCCACGCGCGGTTCGGCCGACTGCCTCGGCCGTCCCGAGCTCGGTCGCATCGCCGTCGGCGCGCGCGCCGACCTCGCCGCCTGGGACATGACGACCGTCGACCGCGTCGGCGTGCACGACCCCGTCGCCGGTCTCCTGCTCACCGGCCTCTCGTCCCGTGCCTCACTGGCGATCGTCGAGGGCGAGGTGCTCGTCGAACACGGTGTGCCGACGCAACTCGACGTGTCAGCCGTTGCCGCGCGCGCCCGCGCCGCGGTCCCGCCGCTGCCGTCCTGAAGCGCCGACGCGCCTGCTCGAGTGGGGCTCAGACCAGCACTCGATGGCGGAGGTACACGACCCCGTTGTCGAAGTGTCGTTCGTCGAGCAGCGCGAGGTCGATGCGCAGGTCGCTCGGGAGCGCAGGCTTGCCGCGACCCACGATGGCAGGACCGATGAAGAGGTGGCACTCGTCGACCAGCCGTTCCCTGAACGCGTGCGCTGCGAGGTTGGCGCCGCCAACGGTCAGGTCACGATCGGAAGCATCCTTCAGCGCACGGATGGACAGGGGCTCGAAGGACCGTTCGATCCGGGTCCTGGCGGTTGAGACCGCGTCGAGCGTCGACGAGTAGACGATCTTCTCCCCCGCCTGCCAGACGTGCGCGAACTCGGCCGTGAGCCCCGACTGGGCGGCGAGTGCGGGGTCGGTCTCCCAGACCGCCATCGCTTCGTACAGGCGCCGGCCGTACAGCCACGTACCGACCGGGCGCACGAGATCGGTGATGAACCCGAACTGCCCGTCGTCGGGCTCGGCCCAGTCGAAGGCGCCGTGCTCGTCCTCGATGAACCCGTCGAGCGAGACGTTCGTCACGTAGATCAGCTTGGCCATTCGCACTCCTGCCTCGTCGGTGCCGAGTGGGCCCGCCATGGTGGTCGCACGGCGGTGGAACGACCGCGAGACCTGCGACGAGCCGAGAACTCATCGCCTGTGCTCGCGAATCCGCATGCGCCAGTGTCCACGACCTTCGCACGGGTGGGCTGGTCGACACCGGGCGTCGGCTGCGCGAACATCCGGCGACGTTGCGCCACCGATGTTGCGCCACGATGACGAACGACCCGGTCTCGAGACCGGCCGGCCCCTCAGTCGAGGTCGACGAGGTCGCTGATGCCGTCGGCCTGGTAGCGACCCTGGCGCTGTTCGATCCAGTCGCGGGCGACGATCGGGGGCAACGGACGCGGCCCGTCGGTGGCGGGCGCCACCACGACGTCGAGATCGGGATGGTGGAAGTACACGAGCGACAACCGACGACCGTCCTCACCCGCGTCGAGCGGTGGGTTCACCACCCGGTGCGGTGTGGCGCGCAGCCGGCCTGCGGTCAGGCGCTCCAGCATGTCGCCCGCCTGCACCACGAGCGCGCCGGCCGGCACCGTCGCCGCCTGCCATCCGACCCGGTCGTACGCCACCTCGAGGCCCCCCGGCGCGTCGTCGACCTGGAGGATGGTGATCCCTCCGTGGTCGGTGTGCGGGTTCACCCGCACCTGTCCCGGCTTCGGCGCCACCGTCTGCGCCGGATAGTGGTTCGCCACGAGGTTCGAGTACTGACCGCCCTGCCATGCCGGCAGCACGTCGGGCTCGATGCCCAGCTCCGACGCGAGCAGACCGATCACCCGCGCCGCGAGGTCGAACATCGCGCCGTGGTACACCTCCCACGCCGGGCGCAGCGACACCGGCACCGGCGGCCAGTTGTTCAACGGGTTGTCGGGGCCGCCCGCCGACGGACAGAGGTTCTCCTCGAGCCACTCCCGCCACTCGACAGTGGTGTCGTCGACGAAGCGCTCGCCGCCTTCGAACACCGGTTGCCACCCGCGCCACACGTCGCGGCCGACCCATTCGCAGCGTGCCTTCTCCGCTCGCGGCAGATCGAAGAATTCGAGCGACACCGCGCGCATGGTCTCGATCACGGGCGCGGGCACGCCGTGTCCGACGAGGGCGGCATACCCCTGGGTCGAGAACGCGTCCACCAGCGTCGCGCCCGTGTCCGGTGCGCCGAGGTCGCAGACGAGCGTCATGCGGGTGCCCCGGCCAACGCGCGCGACGCCTGGATCGCACGCCACAGCGCGTCGGCACCGAGTCGCGTCGAGTTGACGCGGACACCGAGCGGCGCGAGGGCATCCTCGACCGCACCGGCCAGCACGACCGGTGCCGCGGTGATCGCCGCCTCACCTGCTCCCCGGAACCCTCCCAAGACCTCGGACGGCGTCTCGCGGTGCACGATGCGCAACGCGACGCTCTCCGACGCGGTGGGGATCGTGTAGTCCACGAGCGTCGAGCACAGGGGCTGACCCTCGTCGGAGTAGACGAGCTCCTCGTGGAACACGTTGCCCAGGCCCTGCGCGAACCCGCCCTGGTGCTGCCCGTCGACGACGTTCGGATTGATCACGATCCCGGAGTCCACGACCATCACCGCGTCGAGCACATCCACCCGACCAGTGATCGGGTCGACCTCGACGGCCACCGCAGTGGCGTGCGAACCGAACGTCTCGTCGAAGTTCATGTGCCCGCGTTCGTCGGGCACCGGGATCGTGTTGCCCGGCGAGTGCACGACGGTGGTCGTCAGTCCCGCATCCATCCCCGCCGGCAGACGGTGCGGATGCCACCACGCCTCCTCGGCGATCGCGACGAAGTGGGCATCGGCACCGGTCTGCGAGCGCATGTGGGCGGCGATCGCGTCCATCTTCGTGCGGAGCTCGGTACACGCGCGCGTGACCGCGCCGCCGGCCATCACCGCGGTGCGGCTCCCCCACGACCCCATGCCGTACGGCAAGGACCCGGTGTCACCCTCGCTGACGGTGACGCGACCGTCGTCGACACCGAGCACGTCGGCCGCGACCTGGGCCAGCGTGGTTTCGTGCCCCTGGCCCTGCGACTTGGTGCCGACCGCGACGGTCACGCTCCCGTCGGGGAGCACCGACACCGCCGCCACCTCCCACGACCCGAAGCGGCCGGCCACGCCGTACTGCGTCGGCGCGCCGCCCTGTATCAGCATCGACACCCCGATCCCGACACACCGTCCGTCGGCGCGCGCCTCTTGTTGGCGGATGCGCCACGCGTCGTACCCGAACTCGTCGAGCAGCTGGTCGAGCTGCGGGCCGAGCAGTCCGACGTCGACGCGCGCGCCCCCGTGCGCGGTGATCGGGCGCGGCGCGTCGTCGGGCAGGAGGTTGCGGCGGCGCACCTCGACGGGGTCGAGCCCGAGATCCTCGGCGATACGGTCCATCACCCGTTCGATGGTGAGGTGGGCCTGCGGCTGCCCGAAGCCGCGGTACGCCCCCACCGGGCACGTCGTCGTCGCGACGCACGACAGCGTCCAACCGTGCTCGGGGACCTCGTACGCCCCGCACAACGCGCCCACCGTGACCAACGACGGCCCGATGCCCGAGAAGTAGAGGACGGGATTGCCGACGTCACTGGTCACGTCGACCGACAGCGCCAGCAGGTGGCCGTCGTCGTCGTACGCCGCGGTGACGTCGTGCACCTGCGGACGAGAGTGCACCGACGCAGTGAGCGCCTCGCTGCGGTCCTCGGCCCATTGGATCGGCACGCCCGTGATGCGCGCGAGGATCGCGACCAGGCACTCCTCGCGGAGGAAGTGCTGCTTGTTGCCGAACCCGCCGCCCATGTCGGGCGCGATGACCCGGACCGACGCCTCGGTCATGCCGCACACCTCGGAGACGACCGTGCGCAGCTGGTGGGGCTGCTGCGTCGACGCGATCATCGTGAGGAGATCGGAGGCGGCGTCGTAGTCGGCTTGCGCGCCGTGGCACTCCAGCGGGAGGCCCATGATGCGGTGGCTCTCGAAGCGCTCCCGCAGCACGCGCGGCGCAGCCGCGATCGCGTCGGCGAGTCCCGGACTTGCCGCTTCCAGGTGCAGGAGCTCGTTCGTCCCCCACTCCGGATAGAGCAGGGTCGCATCGGGGGCCAGTGCCCGCGCCGGATCGACGACCGCGGGCAACGGTTCCAGGTCGACGACGACCAGCTCCAGCGCATCCTCGGCGATCGCGCGGCTCGTCGCCACCACGGCGACCACCGGTTCGCCCGCGAAGCGGACACGGTCGGATGCGAGCACCGTCCACTCGAGCGGCTGCATGCCGGGCATCTCCAGCAGGTGGCCCATCCTCTGCGCGCCGGCCGCCTCCAGATCGTGTTGCGTGTAGACGCCGAGCACGCCGGCGAGCGCCGACGCGTCCGATGTGTCGATGCTCCGGATCACCGCGTGCGCCGCCGGGCTGCGCAACAGGGCGAGGTGATGCAGCCCGTCGACGTGGTGATCGGCCAGGTACCGTCCGCGCCCGGTCAGGAACCGCGGGTCCTCGCGCCGCAGTCGTCGCGCCCCGATCGAGCTCACGCGGCCACTGAGTCGCGGTCGGCCTCGATCCACTCTCCCGCTCGCAGACACCCGACCGGCACCAGCCGCTGGGTCGCGGTGATGGTCTCGAAGCCGTCGGACAGCAGCGCGTCCCCCGTTTCGATGCGCAAGACCGACACCTCGGCCGGACGGCCCGAGGCCAGCGTCCCCAGTTCGTCGGACCGGCCGATCACCTCCGCGGTCGCCGACGTCGTCATCGCGATCGCGTCGGGCAACGGCACCCCGAGCGCCCACACCTTCGAGATCGTCTCGGCCAGGGACACGACCGGCGTGTCGACGTTGAAGACGTTGAGATCCGTGGAGATGGTGGTGGGCAGGTAGCCCTGCTCGAACAACCGGCGCGCGGTGGCGAAACGGAAATCGGTGCCGGAGTGGCCGATGTCGAGGCGCACGCCACGATCGACCGCGTCCTTGAACTCCGCCGTGACCGCGCCGGAGGCGTCGAGCACGCCGGACGCGCCGCGGAACGCGTGGGTGATCACGTCACCCCCGCGGCAACTGCTGGAGGAGCACGCGCGTCGGGATGGTCGGTGTGTGCGGGAAGCGGCCGAGGTGCACCATCACCGGTTTGTCGCCGGCGACACGTTGCGCGGCGTCGAGGAAGGGCGACGCCTCGGGATCCGTGGTGGAGCACGCCCGGACCTTCATGCCCACGACGACATCGGCATTCGCAGCCACCGCCTCCGCGGTCGACGCCTCGTCGAGGTTGCGTTCGTCGTTGGCGATCTCGAGCTTGTGGCAGATGAAGTCCTTGGTGGCGAAGTAGATCTGACAGGGGTCCATGAACGCGAGGATGCGCGTCTTCACCTCGGGGTCGTCGATCCACTTGCGCGCGAGCCCGAACGTCGCCACACCGCTGGTGCCGCCGTCAACGACGACCGGGACGCCCTGGCGCACCCCGACGCGGTCGGGGTGGAGGCAGAAGTCGCCGAGCCCCGGGTAGACGTGCACGTGCAGGTCGATCAGGCCGGGCGTGACCAGCAGGTCGCGGCAGTCGATGACGTCGGCGTCGGCGCGGGTGGCCTCGTCGACCGGCCCGACCACGGTGATCAGGCCGTCGTCGACCACGACGTCGGTCACCTCGTCGGTACCGGAGCGCGGGTCGACCACCCGTCCACCCGCGAGCACGACGCGCGTCATGACTGGACCACTGCCTTCTCCTGTTCGTTCGTCAGCACCGCGGCGATCGCCGCCGGAGGGTCGTCGGCGGTCGCCGCGACCGCGAGCTCACGGAGCCACCGGCGGTATTCGATGGAGACCCGATCCGTCCGCACCGACACCTCGCTGGCATCGAGCGGCAGCTCCGGCGGATCCTGGTTGCACACCACGGGTTGGTCCTCGCGGAGGATCAGCTCCTGGAACGCCATGTGCGCGTCGTCGTCACCGTCGATGTCGTCGTCGCGTGCAACCGTCCAGAAGGTGCGGCAGGTGCGCGGGTCCACCGGCGACGCGGTCATCCAGAGCCACCGCGTCGCTCCGCTCGCGAGTCGGAATTCGATGTCGACGGTGAGCGGGATCGGCATGCGGTACCCGGACCAGCCGAACAGCGCCTCACTGGCCGCGTCGATCGACGGCGGAACGAACTCGAACCGCAGCTCGCCCGCTTCGCGTCGGACGTCGGGGAGCGGCGGCACCGGCTCGTCCCGACGACCGAGGCTGCCGTCGTGCACCCACGGGAAGTGGGCGATGTCGACGAAGTTCTCCACCCGCCGCGCCGCCGAGGTGGGCCACGTGTACGGCGAACCCGTGAGCACCTTGAAGCGCGGGTCGCCCCACGACGGGTGTGCGGGCACCGATGTCGGTGCGCCCGAGACCAGCCGCACCCACACGAGACCGTGCGCGACCTCGACGTCGTACGGGGCCAGGTGCGCACGTTCGGGGATGGGTCCCCCCGCCAGAGACGGGACGTCGGTGCACCGCCCGGCGGCGTCGTAGCACCAGCCGTGGTTCGCGCAGCGGAGCACACCACCCTCGGTCCATCCGACCGACAGTCGGGTCGACCGGTGCGGGCAGCGATCGACCACCGCCACGACGTCGGGTGCGCCCGCCTCGCCGAGGTCGACCACCGCCAACGGGGTGTCGAGCAGTCGCACGGCCACCGGGTGCGGCCCTGCCGCCGCCAGCTCGCCGAGCGAGCACACCGGGTGCCAGCAGTGGCGGAGGGCGGCGTCGAGGTCGGGGGTCACCGGTCCAGGCTCGACGGCATTCAACATTTTGTCAACGCGTGAGCCGTTGCGATCTTGTGAACAACGTCAGGGCGAGGCGGCAGCCAAGGCGGATGGCGACAAGGATGTCGAGATCGATCACGCGCTCCTCGACAACGTCTCCCCCGCCCTCGCGCGCGGCTGGCACACGGTCGCGCGCGTCGACGAGTTGAGCGACCGTCCGCTGCAGGTCTGGCTGCTCGGTGAGCCGTGGGCACTGGCGCGGCTCGACGGCGAAGTCCGCGCGTACCGTGACCGCTGCCCGCACCGGTTCGCGCCCCTGAGCACCGGCCGCATCGTCGACGACGAGCTGGAGTGCGGCTCTCACGGATGGCGCTTCGGCGCCGACGGGCTCGCCACCGCGATCCCCGCGCTCGGCGCCGGTGCGGTGCTCCCGCCGCGTGCGTGCCTCGACGCGCCCCACGCGGTGCGCGAGCGATTCGGTCTGGTGTGGCTTGCGCCCGACGAGCCGGTCTGTGACCTCCACGCGTTCCCCGAGTGGGACGATCCGTCGTTCACCCGCGCCGAGACCGCACCGCGCCACACGACCGTGAGCGCGCTGCAGCTCGCCGACAACTTCCTCGACGCCGCGCACTTCCCCACGGTGCACGTCCGAACCTTCGGCACACCGGAGGCTGCGTACGTCAGCCCCCATCACGTCGCGCGCGACGGCTGGGAGATCACGACCGTCTACGAGGCGCCGTATCGGAACCACGACGATCCGCTCGTGGCCACCGGGGAGCACCCGCTCGTGCAGCCACACGTGCTCACCAAGGTCGGCCGGCCCCCGGCCGCGGTGTACCTCACCCTCGACTTCCCGATGACCGGGCGCCGCCTCGCCATCCTCTTCGTGTGCCAGCCCGAGACACGCAATCGAACGCGCGTCTACAAGCTCATGGCCCACGACGGGATCGCGCCCGCCGACCTCGCCGCCATCGACGGCCTGATCGCCTACGAGGACCTGGTGCTCGACGAAGACCTCGCCATCCTCGAACGGATGGCGTCGATGACCCTCGCCACCGACCCACGCGTCGAGGTGCACTCGACGGCCGACAAGTTGAGCGTTGCGTACCGTCGCGCGCTCGCCGATCTGTCCGATCCCGAGAAGGAAGCGCTTCCGTGAACGTGCTCGCATTCGCCCGCGACCTCCCCAAGGTCGAGTTGCACTGCCACCTCGAAGGCGCGGCGCGCCCGTCGACCATCGCCGACCTCGCCGCGCGCCAACGGCGTCACCCTCCCGACCGACGACCCGGTCGAGCTGTTCGAGTTCACCGACCTCGACCAGTTCCTCGACGTCTACGGGGTGATCTGCGCCAGCCTGGTGACCGCCGACGACTTCCGTCGCCTCACCTACGAAGCACTCGAGGACGCGGTGGCGTCGAACGTCCGCTACCGCGAGATGTTCTTCTCGCCGGGGTTCCCGATGGCGCTCGGCGTGTCGATCGACACCGTGTGGGACGGCATCCGCGCCGGACTCGCCGACGCGCATCACGACCTCGACGTGAAGTGCCGCATCATCCTCGACTTCGACAAGCCGTCGGGTCCCGGCCCGGCCACCGAACTGGTGGAGTTCGCCGGCAAGCAGGACCGCGACCTGCTCGTGGGCGTGGGTGGCGACTCGACCGAGCGCGGTGTCGACCACCGGGCATTCGCACCGGTGTTCGCGCGAGCGGCGGAGCTCGGTCTGCACCGCACCTTCCACGCGGGCGAAGACGGTCCCGTCGACAACATCGCGGCCGCCTTCGACGACCTCGGGTGCGAACGCATCGATCACGGCTTCCGACTGCTCGACGATCCCGAGCTGACCGCCCGCATCGCCGACGCCCGCGTCCCGCTCACCGTGTGCCCCATCAGCAACGTGGTGATCGCCAACGTGATCGACGACGTCGCCGACCATCCCTTCGCCCGTCAACGGGAGGCCGGCGTGCTGGTGACGGTCAACTCCGACGATCCGGGGATGATGGGCACCACGATCTGTGACGACTACGAGGCCGTGACCGACCGGTTCGGGTACGACGCCGACACGATCGAGGACATCGCCCTCGACGCCATCGGCGCCAGTTGGGCCCCCACCGACGAGCAGGCGGCGCTCCGGGCGCGCTTCCTCACCGAGATGGCCGAGCTCCGGGAGCGCCACGGGTTGGCGCCACGCTTCATCTGACCGTCAGGATGCGTCCATGACGGATCGAGGCACGAGACTCGCGGGCAAGGTCGCACTGATCACCGGATCCACCCGCGGCATCGGTCGCACGATGGCCGAGATGTTCGCCGAGGAGGGCGCCAAGGTCATCCTGAGCGGTCGGTCGGTCGACAAGGGCGAGAAGAACGTGGAGCGCATCCGTGCCGCCGGCGGGGAGGCGATGTTCCTGCCCATCGACGTCACCGACGAGGACAGCGTGCGCGATGGTGTCGCCGCCGCGGTCGAGGCGTACGGCCCGGTCACGACGCTGGTGAACAACGCCGCACCCACCGCGCTGGTGAACGTCAGCTTCAAGCCGTTGCACGAGCTCACGCTCACCGAGTGGGACGACATCATCCGCGGCTCGGTCACGAGCGCGTTCCTCCTCACCAAGTACACGGTCCCGCACATGCTCGGCGTCGGCGGGGGCTCCATCACCAACATCTCGTCGGGCGCGTCGGTGTTCGGTGTGCCCGGTCTCGGCCCGTACAGCGCAGGGAAGGGCGGCATGAACGCGCTGACCCGCGTGATCGCAGCCGACTACGGACCGCAAGGTGTGCGCTGCAACACGATCATCGTCGGCCGAGTCGTGTCGTATGCCGCCGATCGCGGTCCCGACACGTCGAAGGAGTTCATGCGCGTCGGCAACCCGAAGGACATCGGGTACGCCGCGCTCTGGCTCGCGTCCGACGAGGGCGAGTGGATCACGGGCAGCGAGATCACCGCCGACGGCGGCGCGCGCTACAACGCCAGCGAGATCTAGACCGGCGAGATCCAGGCGTGGCGAGATCCAGGCGGGCGAGATCCAGGCGGGCGAGATCTAGGTGAGGAGCCCGATCCCCTTCGCGATCAGGACCACGCCGAACACGAGGAACAACACCGCCATCACCGCGTGGTTGTGCTCGGTCATCCAGTCCTTCATGTGGTCGAGCGTCTGCTTCGCCTTCTCCCCGCCGAGGAGCTCGTAGCCCACCGCGAACAGGATGGACGAGCTCGCCACCGCGACGAACACCACGAGCGCGACCACCGCGTCCTCGGTGCTCAGGCCCAACTGACCCAACCCGGCGCACGCGCCGACCGCCAGGATGAGGTTCTTGGGGTTCACGACCGACAGCACGATGGCGAGCCCGAGGGCCTTCACCGGCGTGATGGTCTCGACGGTCGCCATCCACTTGGGCAGCTCCTCCGGCTGCCCCGGCGTGGGCCGCTTGGCGAAGTTGCGGCGCGCCAACCCGAGGAGCAGCACACCGAGTGCGACCTTGCCCCACGAGATGCTGTCGGAGGTCGTGGAGTCGGTCGCGGCGTTGGCGGCGTCGGCGAAGAGGTAGACGGCGGTGCCGACCACTGCGAGCCCGAGCACCCACCCGAGCAGGAACGAGAGCCCGTTCACCGTCGCCCGGTTCGAGAAGAGGATCAACACGATGGCGATGATCGGGATCGGGCTGATCGCGATCCCGATCGCGAACGGCAGTACCTCGCTGATCCCCTGACCCATGGGCGGGGATCGTACGACGATCGCGGACCCTTGCCGCGGACCGCTCTCGTATCCTGCTGCGCATGGCCAGCGCCGACGAACTGAGTGCGCTCGCGCACCGACACCTCTGGATGCACTTCTCACGTCTGGGCGGGTACGACGCCGACTCGCCGGTGCACGTCATCGCGCGCGGTGAGGGCTGCCGGCTCTGGGATGCCTCGGGCCACGAGCTGCTCGACGGGCTGTCGGGGCTCTTCACCGTGCAGGTCGGTCATGGCCGTCCCGATCTCGCCGAAGCCGCGCGCGTGCAGTCGGAGACCCTCGAGTACTTCCCGTTGTGGACGTACGCGCACCCGCCCGCGATCGAGCTCGCGGCCCGCCTGGCCGAGCACGCGCCCGGCGATCTGAACCGCGTGTTCTTCACGACGGGCGGTTCGGAAGCAGTGGAATCGGCATGGAAGTTGGCCCGCCAGTACTTCCGTGCCATCGGACAGGAGCAACGACACAAGGTGATCGCGCGCGACACCGCGTACCACGGCACCACGATGGGGGCGCTGGCGATCACCGGCGTCCCTGCGCTCCGAGCGCCGTTCGAGCCGGTCACACCGGGTGCGAGCCACGTGTCCAACACCAACCGTCGTCGTCACCCGCTCGGCGACGACGAGGACGCGTTCATGCTCGCGCTCACGGACGAGCTCGAGGCGCGCATCCTGTCCGAGGGACCCGACACCGTCGCCGCCGTCTTCCTGGAACCGGTGCAGAACGCGGGCGGGTGCCTCGTGCCGCCCGCGGGCTACTTCCAGCGGGTGCGCGAGATCTGCGACCGTCACGGCGTGCTGCTCGTGTCGGACGAGGTGATCTGCGCGTTCGGGCGCCTCGGCACCATGTTCGGGTGTGAGCGCTACGACTACCTGCCCGACATCATCACCTGCGCCAAGGGCCTCACCAGTGGCTACTCGCCGCTCGGAGCCGTGATCTGCCGCGACTTCCTGGCTGATCCGTTCCTCGCGGAGAAGGCGTCGTTCGCGCACGGGCTCACGTTCGGCGGCCACCCGGTCAGCTGCGCGGTCGGCCTCGCCAACCTCGCCGTGTTCGCGCAGGAATCGGTGCTCGACAACGTGCTCGACCACGAAGCCGGATTCCGCGACCGTCTGGAGCGGCTGCGCGACCTGCCCATCGTGGGCGACGTGCGCGGCGCGGGGTACTTCCAGGCGCTCGAGATGGTCCCCGACCAGGCGAGCGACGCGCAGTTCACCGCCGAGCAGCGCGAGGACCTGCTGCGCGGGTTCCTGCTCCCCCGCTTCTACGAATCAGGCCTCATCGCGCGCGCCGACGACCGCGGCGACCCGGTGGTGCAGCTCGCGCCCCGCTCGTCGCCGGCGACGCCGAGCTGGACGAGCTCGCCGACAAGCTCCGCACGGTCCTCACCGAGGCGTCAGCGAAGTTCTGCGCGTGACCGGGCGACGCCGTTACCGTGAGTCGCCATGACCTCACCCATGGAGTGGCTCCTCGACCGCGAGCTCGTGCGGCAGTTCCCACAGCGCTATGCGCGCGCGGTCGACCAGCGCGACCACGACGCCCTCACCGCACTGTTCGATCCCGACGGCACGGTCGACGGCACCTTCGGCGAGCAGTCCGTCACCGACTACCTCGAGACGATGGGCTCTCGGCCCGACACCAGCGGCACCAGCATGCACCTGCTCGCCGATCCGCTGATCGACCTCGACGCCGGCGGCGAGACGGCCCGCCTCGACACCTACGCGGTCGTCTACCAGGTCCCCGCCGAAGCGGAAGCGTCGATGCGCACGTTGGGCATGCGCTACGTCGACGATCTCGTCAAGCGCGACGGGACCTGGTGCATCCACCACCGCGTCGCGCGCATGATGTGGATGCGGTAGCTACCGACTCCGCACGAGCCGACCCGGACGTGCGCCGGTCGACTCGCCGTCGACGATCGTGACCTCGCCGCCGACGACTGTCGCCTTGAACCCTTCTGATCGCTGCTCCAGCCGCTTGCCGCCGCGCGGCAGGTCGCGCACGACCTCGGGCACCGCCGGGCCGACGCGCTCGGGATCGAACACGTTGAGGTCGGCGACCATCCCCTCACGCACGAGCCCACGGTCGGTGAACCCCCACGCCATCGCCGGCGCCAGGGTGAGCATGCGCACCGCTTCCTCCAACGTGAACTCCTGCCGGTCGCGCACCCAGTAGCCGAGCAGGTGGGTGTGGATCGACGCGTCGGCGATCTGGCTGAGGTGCGCTCCCGAGTCGGAGAAGGTCATCACGGTGCGCGGGTGGCGCATGACTGCGAGCAGCACGTCGGGGTCCTGCGGGTAGAGGCTCGGTTGGATGAACAGCTGACCGAGCTCGGTCTCGAGCGCCAGGTCGATCATCGCTTCCACCGGTGTCACGCCCCGCTGCGCCGCGACCTCGTTGATCGTCGGGTTCGGCGGAAGTCCGTGTTCGTACACCCGGATGCCGTCGAAGTCGGGCTTCCGCGGCATGGCCCCGATGCCACGCCACTGCGAGTAGTCGCCCTCCATGCCGGCGCGGATCAACGCCTCGCGCACGGACGGGTCGCGCAGGGCGCCGAGTTGCTCGTCGTCGGGCAAGGCGCGCACGTCGTGCCACTCCGGCAGCAGGTCGAACGGCAGTCGTGTTGCGAACGAGAGCAGCACGTTGATCCCGCGACAGTGCGACTGCCCGATCATGCGTCCGCCGACACCCGCGACCCGGTCGATCAGGTCGAGCATCTCGAAGCCGCCGGGATTCGTGGCGATGATGCCCATCGTCATCGTGACCCCGGTCGCCGCCGCGAGGTCGCGCATGCGCGTGCGCGCCAGCTCGCGTTGATCGGGATCGGGCGAGAGCACGTGCTCGCTCCCCCCTTCGAGCATCCCGTGCCCGGCGTCGGCCATGACACCGACCAGATCGCACAGCTCCGACCACGCCGCCAGCCGTGACGCCACCGGCCGGTCGTCGGACGTCTCGTGGTGCTCGCTGCGCGACGTCGTGAGCCCGATGGCGCCCGCGGCCAAGGCGTCGGACAGTTGGGCCCGCATCGAGCGCGAGGTCGTCGGCGGTCGCTTCCTGCTCGAACGCCCGCTCCCCCATGGCCCACGTGCGCAGCGCCGAATGGCCGACGTTGGCCGCGTAGTTGATCGCCTTCGGAAGTCGATCCACCGCGTCGAGGTACTCGGGGAAGGTCTCCCATCCCCACTCGAGCGACGCCAGCGCCACCGGATCGATGTCCTCGGCCCGTTCGAGGTTGCGCACCACGAGGGCGCGGGCGTCGTCGCGCACCGGTGCGAGGGTGAACCCGCAATTCCCCATCACCACGGTCGTCACACCGTGCCAGCACGAGTTGGCGCCCTGCGGGTCCCAGAACACCTGGGCGTCCAGATGGGTGTGCCCGTCGATGAAACCAGGCGTCACCACGTGTCCCTCGGCGTCGATCTCTCGGTCGCCGCGCTCGCGGATCCGCCCGACCCGGGCGATCGCGCCGTCGACGATCCCCACGTCGCCTCGGTAGGAGCCGAACCCGGATCCGTCGACGACCCGGCCGTTGCGGATCACCACGTCGTACGCCATCTGCCTATTGTTACCCCTCCGATTGATGAGCGCGCATTAATGCCCGAACGACAGGGAAGGGAGACGCCGTGAGCGGTCTGTCGGCCACCGAGGTGAAGAGCCGGCTCGCCCACCCGGTGATCGACATCGACGGCCACACCGTCGAGTTCTTCCCGGCCCTGGCCGGCGAGCTGGTCAAGGAGGGAGTGCGCATCGACGGCGAGTCGATGTTGCGCCGCACCTCCGGCACCTTCGGCCCGATCGCCGACTGGTACACCCTGACCCCCCAGCAGCGCGCCGATCGCCGCGTCGCCCGCGGACCGTGGGGCAACGGCGGCATGGAGCTCGCGGTCGACCGCGCCACGGCCATGCTCCCCCGGCTCCTCCACGAGCGTCTCCCCGAGCTCGGCATCGACGTGAGCGTCATCTACCCGAGCTTCGGCTTGCTGTTCGGGCACTTCGACGACGAGCACGACCGGCGCGGCGCGTGCCGCGCGCTGAACCGCTTCAACGCCGGCATCTTCGCCGAGTTCGCCAACCGGTTGCTCCCGGTCGCCGAGATCCCGATGCACACACCGGCCGAAGCGGTCGACGAGCTCGAGCACGCGGCGTCACTCGGCTTCCGCGCCGTGGTGATGGCCGGCTTCGTGCAGCGCCCGATCGCCGCCGCCGCCGCGCTCGACCCCGACCTGGCGCAGTACGCGGTGTGGACCGACACGTTCGGCCTCGACAGCGCCCACGACTACGACCCGGTCTGGCAGAAGTGCCGCGAGCTCGGCATCGCGCCGGCGTTCCACTCGTCGGCCATGGGCTGGCAGAACCGGGCATCGATCTCGAGCTACGTCTACAACCACGTCGGCATGCTCGGCGAGAGCCACCACGCGCTGGCCAAGTCGCTGTTCCTCGGTGGCGTCACCCGCCGCTTCCCCGACCTCAACTTCGGGTTCCTCGAGGGCGGGGTGGCGTGGGCGGCGTCGCTCTACGCCGATCTGATCGGCCACTTCGAGAAGCGCAACGGCGCGGCCATGCGTCGCCTCGATCCCACCCACGTGAACTGGGACGAGTTCGCCGAACTGTTCTCGCGTTACGGTGGCGAGTGGGCCGGGATGGCACCCACGCCCACCACCTATCCCGAGCAGGACGTCGCGCTCCTCGACGAGTTCGCCGCCGTCGGGATCGAGCGGGCCGAGGAGATCCGCGACCTGTTCGCGGCGCCGTTCTTCTGCGGATGTGAGGCCGACGACCCGATGACGGTCACCGCCTTCAACACCAACGCCAATCCGTTCGGCGCTCGCTTCAACGCCATGTTCGGCTCCGACATCTCGCACTGGGACGTCCCGGTGATGGCCGACGTGCTGGGAGAGGTCTACGAGATGGTCGAGCGCGCCCTCTTCACCGACGCCGATCTGCGCGACTTCGTGTTCACCAACCCTGTGCGCTTCTACACGAGAGGCAACCCCGACTTCTTCGCCGGGACCGTCGTCGAGGCTGCGGTCGCCGCCGAACTGCAGTAGGCAGGAGGATCTCATGCTCGATCTGCTCATCCGAGGTGCTCGGATCGTCGACGGCACCGGGGCCCCGGGGTTCACCGGCGACGTGGGTGTGCGCGACGGTCGCATCGTCGCGGTCGTCCCCTCCGACGACGGCGCGGTCGACGAACTCGCCGCGCGCACCATCGAGGGCGCGGGCCTCGTGCTCGCGCCCGGCGTCATCGACATCCACACCCACTACGACGTGCAGGCCCTCTGGGATCCCGCGCTCACGCCGTCGCCCCTGCACGGTGTCACCACCGTGATCGGTGGCAACTGCGGCTTCTCGATCGCGCCCCTCACACCCGAGCACGTCGACTACGTGCAGCAGATGATGGCGCGGGTCGAGGGCATGCCCATCGACTCGCTGCACGCGGGTCCGGCGTGGGAGTGGCAGTCGTTCGGCGAATGGCTCGACCGCATCGACGGCACGCTCGCGGTCAACGCCGGGTTCCACGTGGGCCACTCGACGATGCGACGCGTGGTCATGGGCGACGACGTCCACGAGCCGGCCACGCCCCAGCAGATCGCGGCCATGGTCGCGCTGCTGCACGAGTCGCTGCAGGCCGGCGCGCTCGGGCTCTCGTCGTCGCTGGGCGATGCACACACCGACGGCGACGGCAAGCCGGTGCCCTCGCGCGCCGCGCAACCCGACGAGTTCCTCGCGCTCGCCGCCGCGGTGCGCGACCACGCGGGGACCAGCCTCGAGTTCATCCCCGGCATGGGCGAGATCTCCGACGAGCGCATCGCGCTCATGACCGACATGTCGCTCGCCGCCGACCGACCGCTCAACTGGAACCTGCTCGGGAGCGCGTCGCCCACGCCGGTCTACGAGCAGCAGCTCACCTCGGCCGACCACGCCGCCGAGCGCGGCGCGCATGTCGTGGCCCTCGCACTTCCCGACGTCATGCGCCTCCGCAGCAGCCGCATGCTGCAGGCGATGCCCGGTTGGGGTGAGGTCGTCGCGCTCCCCGACGACGAACGCCGCGCCGCGGCCGCCGATCCGGCGGTGCGCGAGCGGCTGCGCGCGGGGCTCGACGCGGCCCGCGACCAGGGCCTCGCCGGCATGATGCAGTGGGATCTGGTCGAGCTGCCCGACGGCCGGAGCATCGCCGCGGTCGCACAGGAGCGTGGCACCGATCCGGTCGACGTGCTCCTCGACGTCGTCGTCCCCGACGCGCTCCCGCTCACCACGATCTTCCCGTCGTTGGTTCCGCCGATGGGCGTCACCGACGAGAGCTGGGAGGTGCGCGGCGAGGTGTGGCGCGACGAGCGGGTGGTGCTCGGTGGCTCCGACGCCGGCGCGCACGTCGACATCATGTGCCACGCCAACTACCCGACGGTGGTGCTCGGTGAGCTCGTGCGCCGACGCGGCCTGTTCACGCTCGAAGCGGCCGTGCACGAGATGACCGGCGTGCCCGCGGCGTTGTTCGGCCTGCGTGACCGGGGTGTCGTCGCGGAGGGCGCCCACGCCGACCTCGTGCTGTTCGACCCCGAGACCGTCGCCAGCGAGGCCGCCGAGGAGCGGTACGACCTCCCTGGCGGCGCGCTCCGGCTCTCCGCCGGCGCGATCGGCGTGGAGCAGGTGATCGTCGCCGGCCAGACGATCGTCGAGCGGGGTGTGCTGACCGACGCGAGGCCCGGTACGTTGCTGCGATCCGGCGTCGACACCGACACCGTGACCGTGCCAGGCAATCACTGAGGGGGAACCACGTGTCCGAACCACGCGGAGTCGCGTTCGTCACCGGCGCCAGCCGAGGCATCGGCAAGGCCATCGCCGTGCACCTCGCCCGGTCCGGGTACGACGTCGCGCTGGCGGCCCGCACCCTCCACGAAGGCGAGGAGCGCGAGCACTCGTCGACGATCAAGAAGTCCGACACCTCGGCCCTCCCCGGTTCGCTCGACAGCACCGCCGCGCTGGTCGAGGCCGAGGGCCGTCAGGCCATGTCGGTGTACTGCGACATCACCGACCGCGTCACCCTCGGGTCGTCGGTCACGCAGGTGCTGGAGCGCTGGGGCCGCATCGACGTGTTGGTCAACAACGCGCGCTTCATCGGCCCCGGCCACATGGACCGCATCCTCGACACGCCCATCGACGTCCTCGGCAAGCACATGGAGGGCAACGCGATGGCGCCGGTCATCCTCACCAAGCTCGTCCTGCCGCAGATGATCGAGCGCGGGAGCGGGATCATCATGACGGTCACGTCGGGTGCCGGCCGCGGCGACCCGCCGGCTCCGGCCGGTGACGGCGGCTGGGGCCTCTGCTACGGGATGTCGAAGGGGGCGGTGAACCGCCTGATCGGCATCGTGAAGCTGGAGCACGAGCAGGACGGCATCCTCGCCTTCAACCTGCACCCCGGCTACATCATCACCGAGCGCATCATCCAGGACATGGCCGGGTTCGGCTTCAGCACCGAGGGCGGCGCGCCGCCCGACGTGATCGGCGCCGCCGCCGCGTACCTGTGCACCGCACCCGAGGCGCGCGAGCTCAACGGCCAGTGGATCGAGGGCCAGGAGCTCACCGCACGTCTCGGTCTCCTGCCCGGCTGGGACTCCCCCGGTTCGGTCAGCGTGCCCCCCGGTGACGGTCTCGAAGGCTGAGCCGGAAGTCAAGACCCAGTTCGCCGAATTGGGTCTTGCAGTTCGGATTGCGGGATGCTTCGATCGAACTGGTGTTCGATCGGTTCCAACTCCGTGGAGGTCTCGCTGCACTGGCAGCCGAAGACCGTTCGACGTGGTCGAGTGCTGCGCGGCTGGCCCGGCTGGTCGAGCTCCGCGCCGCGCAGGAGCGGCTCGATGCCGAGGTGCTGCGGGCAGTCGGTGACTGCGACGCGGTCGACGCGTGGGAGGTCGACTGCCTGGGTGCCGTGTCGTGGCTGGCGTCGAAGACCGGGCTGGTGCGCGGTGCCGCGGCACGACTCGTACGGACCGCACGGTTCGCGTGCCGCCACTCCCAGACCGCGAAGGCGCTCGACGCCGGCGACGTGACGGTCCCCCACGTCGAGATGCTCGCCGCCGCCGCGCACCGACGCGACGACCTGTACGCGGAGCACGAGACGGTGCTGCTCGACGCCGCCGCGACGGTCGAGGTCCAGGACTTCCCGAAGGTGACGCGACGCTGGGCGAGCATCGCCGACGACGAGCTCGCACGCGAGGACGCCATGTTCGCGTTCGATCGCCGGGGCTTCACGCTCTCCCCCACGACCGGCGGAAGTGTGCTCAGCGGGTTCCTCGACCCCGAAGCCTCGGTGGCCGTCACGAAGACGCTCGACGCGATGCAGCCACCCGAAGGCAACGCCGACACCCGCTCTGTCGCACAACGCCGCGCTGACGCCCTGGTCATGCTCTGCGAACGCGCCCGTGGCGGAACCCTGCCCACGTCACGGCCGATCGCCGGCGCCGAGCTCGTCATGTCGCACGACGTGTTCGCCGGCCATGCGCTCGCGAATCTCGACGCACTGCAGTGCGACATCGAAGGCTTCGGACCGATCCCCCGCGTCACCGCCGAGCGACTCCTGTGCGACTGTGCACTCGGCAGAGTGGTCCAGGGCCGAAGTCAACTTCTCGACCTCGGACGGCGAACCCGCACCGTCCCCGACCGCCTCCGCCGAGCGATCACCATCCGCGACGAGCACTGCCAGTTCCCCGGGTGTCGGGCGCCAGCCTCGTGGTGCGACGCCCACCACCTGATCTGGTGGACACGCGGCGGCGACACCAGCCTCGAGAACTGCGTGCTGTTGTGCCGACGGCACCACGTCGCCGTCCACGAAGGCGGCTGGAAGCTCGAACGCGGTCCCAACGGATTTACGCTGGCGGCGTGAGGTTCTCGGAATGGCTCGACGGGTTCGACCCGGCTTCCGACGCCGCAGTCCCCTGCGGTGCGTGCACGGCGTGCTGCACCTCGTCGCAGTTCGTGCACATCGGTCCCGACGAGAACGACACGCTCGCGCACATCCCCGCCGAGGTGCGATTCCGCGCGCCGGGACTCCCCAAGGGCCACTTCGTGCTGGGGTACGACGAGCACGGTCAGTGCCCGATGCTGGTCGACGGCGACTGCTCGATCTACGACCACCGTCCGCGCACCTGCCGAACGTACGACTGCAGGATCTTCGCGGTCACGGGCGTCGAACCGGACCAACCCGAGATCGCGGAACGCGTGCGTGACTGGCAGTTCGACATCGACGATCCGTCACGCTGGAACGCAGCGCGCGCTGCCGTCCCCGAGGACGGGCCGCCGATCGAACGGGCGCTGCGAGCGCTCAGTGGGCCGAGGCCGCCTCGATGATCGCGATCGCCTCGGCCACGCGCTCGCCGTGCAGGGTCTCCTCGCGACCGTTCAACCGGAGCAACCGCGCCACCTGTGCGTCGGGCTCGTTGTCGGCCCACCCCTGGTAGCCCGCGTCGCCCGCCTGCTCACCGGCAACGATGAACGGCAGCATTGCCGGGTCGACGACGTCGGGCAGCACGACCGCGTACCGCTCCTGCAGCTCGGGAGTGGGCGCGAAGTCGTGGCCCTGCTTGATGGCGATCGCCCGGGCGATGCGCCGAGCGTGACCGAGCTCCTCCTTGGCGTTGCGCCGGAAGAGGGTGGCGGCTTGCTCGTTGCCGATGCGATCGGCGAGCAGGTTGTAGAAGTCCTCGCCGCTGCACTCCAGCTTGTACATGAGCTCCATGGCGGGAACGTCGAGCTGGTCGAGCGCGGCGAGCGCCTGCGACGCGCTGGCGAAGTCGAGTTCGTCGGTCATCGCCAGAGCGTAGGCCGATACCGTCGAGGGCATGCCGATCCACTACGAGGGACGCGATCACGTCGTCACCATCACGATCGATCGCCCGGCGCGTCGCAACGCGCTCGACATGGACCACTTCGACGCGCTCGCGGATGCCTGGAAGCGGTTCCGGGACGACGACGCCGCCTGGGTCGCGATCGTCACCGGCGTGGACGACGCGTTCTGCGCCGGGGGTGATCTCCGCGACTACCTCCCGCTGCTCACCGAGGCCCTGTCGAGTGGCTCGCCCGACGATCGCGCCCGCTTCCGTTCGGGCACCGAGGCGGTGCTGCGCGACCTCGAGATCTACAAACCGATCATCGCCGCGGTGAACGGACCGTGTGTGGCGGGCGGGATGGAGCTCCTCAACGGCACCGACATCCGTCTCGCGTGTCCGGAAGCGGTGTTCGGGATGCTCGAACCCAAGCGCGGCCTCTTCGCCAGCGGCGGCACCAGCGCACGCCTCCCCCGCCAGATCCCGTGGGCGGCGGCGATGGAGTTCCTCCTGACCGCCGAACCGGTGCCCGCGACGCGCGCGCTCGAGATGGGACTGCTCAACGAGATCGTGCCGCGGGCGCAGCTGCTGCGCCGTGCGCAGGAATGGGCGGCGCGCATCACCGAGAACGCACCGTTGGCCGTGGCGGCCACCAAGGAGAGTGCACTGCGCGGACTCGCCGCCGAGTCGCTCGGCGAGGCGCTGCAGATCGAAGCTCGACTCAGCGCACGGGTCCTGCGGTCCGACGACGCGCGGGAAGGACCGCGCGCCTTCAGCGAGAAGCGTGCACCTCGCTGGAGCGGCACGTAGAGATCGCTCAGCGGTCGACGACCACCATGGCGATCGGACGGGTCGTCTTCGCCTGGTACGCGTCGTAGCGGTCGTGGTTGACGGAGTTGACCAACTTCCACAACCGGACATGATCGTGGTCGTCGGGGGTGACGACCCGGGCGGTCGCGTCGTACTGCTCGTTCCCGACCTGTACGTGCACCGCGGGGTCGGCCTGCACGTTGAGGAGCCAGGCCGGTGGCTTGTCGTCACCGCCGTTGGACGCCACCACCACGCGCCCGCCGCCGACCGGGTCGTCGGCGTACACCAGCACCGAGTCGCGCGACCGGCCGGTCTTCCGCCCCGTGGTCGTGAGCACCAGGCACGGGATCCACGCCAAGCGTCGACCCACCGTCCCGTTGAGCGCGTAGACCCGGCGGTGGAGCTTCCCGAACCACTGGAAGAAGGCGAGCATCGTCGGACTGTACAGATCCGGAGTCTCCCGATCCGGAGTCTCCCGATCTGGGGTGTCCGGTCCACGGCCGCGTAGATTCGCACCGAGCCCAACTTCTCCCCAGGAGCCATCATGCCCCGCGCCCGGATCGGCAAGCTCTTCCACCTCACCCCGCTCGTCGACGACCTCGCGCCCGCGGAGTACTTCTTCAACTCGGTGTTCGCGCCGCTCACCATGATGCGCAACTACGCGGAGCTGTGGCACCGCCATGCCGCGATCTACGTCATCAACGAGACGTCGATCGAGCCGATGCACTGCCTGGCTCGCGAACCCGGATCGGGCCTCGAGGAGACGAGCTGGTACCGCTACGCCGAGCGCTTCGGCCCGCGGGTGCACAACATGGCCTTCTACGTGCACGACATCGACGACCTCGCCGAGCGTCTGCAGGCGGCAGGCGTGCGCATCACCGACGCCAACTCGGGCACCACGGTGTTCTGCCACCCCAAGGACACGCCGGGCATGTTGGAGTTCCATCCTGCGACGGGAGGGGTCTGGGAGAACGTCGACCCCCGCTACCAGTCGGGTTGGAAGGCGTTCGCCGAGTCGTACTGGCCCAACCACCCGCTCGGTCTGCTCCGCATGTCGCACATCACCGTGGTGACCGGTGACCTGACCGCGGCCGACGACCTCTACCGCGGGGTCCTGGACGCGCAGCAGCTCCCGGAACAGCCGTCGACCATCACCGGCGGAACCTCGCGGCACTACCTCGTGGGCGAGGACACGGTGGTCGAGATGATGGACCCCACCGGCACCGACACCGTCGCGGCACGCGACCTGGAGCGGGTGGGGCCCTCGGTCACGGGTGTGACGTTCACCGTGCGCAACCTCGCCGGGGCGGCCGAGTGGCTCGAGATGATGAAGGCGCCGGTCGCCGAGGTCACCGAGGCGGAGATCCGTCTCGACATCGAACGTACGTGGGGCTGTGACTACCGCTTCACCGAGCGGGTGCTCACGGGCGACCCGCGCGTGTGATCGCGTCGGCGAAGGTCGGCTGGAGCTCCGCGACCCAATCGCGCGCGCGGTCGGCGACGGCGCGCGCCACGTCGTCGTCGGTGATGCCGTACACCGACCGTGCGTTCACGCCCAGGATCTTCGCCTTGGTCTCGACGGTGAGTGCGGGGTAGCCGAACTCCTCCTGCATGCGTTCCGGGATCTCGAACGTGCGGAACGCGTCGATGAGCGGCTGCGGCGAGCCGTACCAGATCGAGTCGGTGCCCCACACGATGCGGTCGGGGCCGACCGCACGCAACAGCTTGCCCAGCACGTGCGCGGCCTCCACCGGACGACGCAGCATCAAGTACCACGTGCTGCCGAGCTCGGCGTAGACGTTGGCGCCGGGACGGATCCCGGCGCTCGCGAGGCTCGCCACGAGGCGGTCGGTGCCGAGCAACGCAGCGGCGGGCGCAGTCGTGTCGTACGCACCCTCCTCACCATCGGGGTCGCGCTCGTAGCCCGAGTGGTAGACGAGGAACGTGACGTCGGGGAACGCGGCCGCGGCGGGCCCGACGTCGCGCGGCGATGCGGCCTCGACCGATGCTGACGGGATCGGACCACCGAGGCCCTTGTGCACCGCGACCACCGGCGCGCGCGATGCCCGCACGCGCTCGAGGAACGGGAAACCGATCTCGTCGTCGTCGAGGAACCATCCGCCGGTCGGTGATGCGGTCGTCGGTGGCCCGTAGAGTGGGTAGCACTTCCACCCCGAGGGCCGCAGCGCGTCGTCGAGGTCGCCCATTCGGTCGAGCTCGGCGGGACCGACGTTCGGGTGCACGATGGTGTGCGTCTTCACCCGGCCCGCGCCCGCGTAGCGGTCGACGATCTCGCGCGCCGCCGCGATCTGTGGGTTGAGCAGCACGTTGTGGTCGGCGTCGCCGGGGGTCGACGTGAGCAACGAGATCGCGGTCTCACTCGACGCGAACACCGTGGCGGCCCACATGGCCGCATCGAGCAGGTGCGGGTCGACGGCGTCGCCCCAACGGTCGGCGTCGACCATGCGGAGGTAGCCGGCGAGCGCGGCGGCCCGGTCGCCGTGCCAGAGCGCGGGATCGATGAGGTGCGTCTGCACGTCGACGACCGGTCCCGTCGACGCAAAGGCCTCCTCCGCGACCGCGAGGTCGCGCTCGGCTTCGCCCGAGATCGGGTAGAAGCCGCCGCCTGCGACCTGGTCGAGCGCGCGCAGGACCGTCGCGGTCGTGCGCCGGTCGTCGTCGGCGAGTGCGGCGGTCCGTTCCGCGGCGAGCACCACGGCGCGTTGCAGGCGGTCGCCCCACGGGACCGGCGTGTACTCGTCGGACGAGCGGGGCCGGAGCAGATTCGGGACCCTCATGTGGGAGACGCCGACGGACTTGCGCCCCACCCGTTCCACGACGTGATCGTCTCGGGCGGCGGACGCTTCGCGGGCTTGAAGTCGGTGCCGATCGTGTAGGCGACGGGGAACATCGCCACCTGGGTGACGCCCTCGGGCACACCGAGCACGTCGGCGGCCACCGACTGGTTCCAGAGGTGGGCGGTCGTCCACACCGTGCCGAGGCCGCGCGAACGGAGGGCGAGCACGAAGCTCCAGGCCGCGGGCAGGATCGACCCGAACGCCGACGCGGTGGCGACGAGACCGAGCCCGTCGAGCGGGCGTTCGATGCACGGGATCACGAGCAGGGGGACGTCCTGGATGGTCTTCGCCAACTGCAGCGCGCTCTGGTACACGCGCCGCGTCTGCTCGTCCTGTTCCTCGGCCGCGCCGCGCTCGAGGTACTTGAGGCACCCGCCGCGGTAGGCCTCGGCGATCGCCGCCTTCTTGTCGGCATCGGTGACGACGAGCCAGCGCCAGTCCTGGGCGTTGGTCGCGGTCGGGGCCTGCTGCGCGAGTCCGATGCACTCGAGGATGACCGCGGGTTCGACGGGTCGCTCGAAGTCGAGCCGCTTGCGCACCGCGCGCGTGGTCGAGAGCAATTCGTCGGTGACACGCGTGTCGAACGGGGTGTCGAAAGCGGGAGTGTCCATGGGCGCTGCCTCAGTTCCGCGGGATCTGGCTCCACGGCGTGTCGGGATCGAGTCCCGGTTCGCGCGGGAGGCCGAGCACCCGCTCGCCGATGATGTTCATCTGGATCTGCGTGGTGCCGCCGGCGATGGTCGCCGCCTGCGCGCCGCAGAGCGACAGCGCGGGGTCGTTGCTCCCGGTCTCGCGCTCGTCGAGCTGCTCGTCGCCGGACGCGTGGTCGGTGTAGGGCGCCACGAGCAGCGTCCCTGCCGGACCCATCAGGTCCACCACGAACGCGGCGACGTCGACGAGGACGCGCCCCTGCAGCAGCTTGAGGATCGACCCTTCCGGGCCCGGGACGCCCTTCTCGCGCTTCGCCTGCGCGCGCAGACTGCCGAGTCGCAGGACCTCGGCGTCGACCCACAGCTGCATCAACCGGTCGCGCTGGGCCGGGCTCGGGTCGTGGGCATCGTGCCATGCTGCAACCGCGCGCGCGATCGGACCGGAGCCCTGCGGTGCGACCTCGCTGCCGATCGACACACGCTCGTTCATCAGGGTGGCGGTCCCGACCCGCCAGCCCTCCCCCACCTCGCCGACGCGCATCGAGTCGGGGATGACGCAATCCGTGAAGAACACCTCGTTGAACCCGGACGCGCCCGCCATGCTCCGGATGCCGCGGACCTCCACGCCCGGTTCGCGCATGTCGACGATGAAGGCGGTGAGGCCCTTGTGCTTGGGCGCGTCGGGATCGGTGCGGGCCAGGAGCAAGCCGTAGCTCGACACGTGCGCCTGCGAGGTCCAGATCTTGGAACCGTTCACGATCCACTCGTCGCCGTCGCGCACCGCGCTGGTCGCCAGACCGGCGACGTCGGAACCGGCACCCGGCTCGCTGAACAGCTGGCACCAGATCTCCTCGGCGGTGAAGATCGGCCGCAGGAAGCGCTCCTGCTGTTCGCGCGTCCCTCGGGCGACGATCGTCGGGCCGCACATCCCGATGCCCATCGCGTTGCGGATCCACGGGTAGCGTCGTCCGGCCGCTTCGAGGGCCTCGTCGACGATCTCCTGGAGCGCCGGCTCGGCGTCGAGCCCACCGAGCCCCACCGGGTAGTCCATGCGCGCCAGCCCGGCGTCGAACTGCGCGCCGAGAAAGGCGGTCTCGTCGTCGTCGCCGTGTTCGGTGAGCAGTCGCTCGACGCGCTCGCGCACCTCGGCGGGCGTCACCACGTGCGGTTCACCATGCGTACGCTTCGGGTGCGGGGCCGCCCGGACCGGGGAAGATCTCGTCGAGGCGCGCCAACGCGTCGGCGTCGAGCTCCACGTCGAGCGCGCCCATGGCGCCGTCGACCTGCTCGACCGTGCGCGGGCCGATGATCGGCGCGGTGACGACCGGGTTGGCGAGCAACCATGCGAGCGCGACGTCGGCCGGTGCGTGACCGAGCTCGGCGCAGAATTTCTCCCACTGCTCGAGCTTGGGGCGCAGGCCCTCGATCCGGTCCTGCACCTGCTGACCGCCGCGGCGGCCGCCGGCTTCACGGTCGGCGAGCACGCCACCGAGCAGCCCGCCACCGAGTGGGCTCCACGGGATCATGCCGACCCCGTAGTGCGCGCACGCGGGGAGCACCTCGAGCTCGATGGTGCGGGCGTTGAGGTTGTAGAGGCTCTGTTCCGACACCAGACCGAGCGAACCGCGCGCCTTGGCCGCCTCGTTGGCCTGCACGATGTGCCAGCCGGCGAAGTTGCTGCTGCCCACGTAGAGCACCTTGCCCTGGGTGACGAGCACGTCCATCGCCTGCCAGATCTCGTCCCACGGCGTGTCGCGGTCGACGTGGTGCATCTGGTACAGGTCGATGTAGTCGGTCTGCAACCGCTGCAGGCTCGCCTCGCACTCGCGACGGATCGCGAGGGCCGACAGCCGGCCGCTGTTCGGCCACTGGTCACGCGAGTTGTAGACCTTGGTGGCAAGCACGGTGCGTTCACGTCGACGGTCGCCCTGCGCGAACCAGCGGCCGATGATCGACTCGGTGAGTCCGCGCCCGTCGCCGTAGACGTTGGCGGTGTCGAAGAAGTTGAGACCGAGGTCGAGGCCGCGGTCCATGATGCGATGGCCGTCGGCCTCCTCGGTCTGCACACCTCCCCCGACCTTGCCCATGCCGAAGTTCATGGTGCCGAGGCAGAGCGGGCTGACACGGAGGCCGGTGCGGCCGAGCAGTCGATAGTCCATGCGTCGCACGCTACGACGGTGCGCGCAGCTTCCACCACTGCGCGCGCACCACCGTCTCAGTCGACGCCGATCGTCCCCCCGGGACCCGACACGTCCACCAGGGGCAGGTTGGCGGTGTAGTCGATCGGACCCACCGCGGTGAAGCCGCCGTCGACGGCCAGCGTCTGACCGCTCACGTACGTCGACAGGTCGGAGAGGAAGAACAGCGCCGCCTTGCCGATGTCGTCGGTGGTGCCGCGCCGGTGCATCGGTACCGTCGCCATCATCTCCGCTTCCTCCGCAGCCGACCGCTCCGGGATGCGGGGCGTGATCATGGCGCCCGGTGCGATCGCGTTGACGCGGATGCCGTGGCCCGACCACTCGGCGGTCATGGTCTTCACGAGGTTCACGAGGCCGGCCTTCGCCGCGCCGTACGACGCGTGGCCCGCGGCCGAGCGGATCCCGTCGATCGACGCCACGCACACGATCGACCCCGGCGCGCCGCGGGCGATGAGCGAGCGCGCCACCTCGCGTGCGGCGAGGAAGAAGTAGCGGACGTTGCGACGGTGATCGAGGTCCCACGTCTCGGTGGTCATGTCGACCAGTCGTGCCCACGCGGCCATGCCGATGATGGTGACGAGCCCGTCGAGCGGACCGAGCTCCGATTCGGTGCGCGCGATCGCGGCGACCAGCGCGTCGTCGTCGGTGACGTCGACCACCAGCGGGAAGCCGCCGACCGCCGTGGCGACGCGTTCGGCACGCTCCGCCTCGACGTCGGCGACGGCAACCGTCGCGCCGGCGCCGGCCAGCAACGTGGACGTGCTCTCGCCCATGCCCTGGCCGCCACCGAGGACGAGGATGCGCTTGCCTGCCAGACCGAGGTCGATCGTCGCCATCTCGTTCAGTCCTTCAGCTCGATGATGAACTCGTGGTACGGCTCGGAGCCCACGTTGCGGGCGATCTCGATGCCGCCGCGTTCCACGAACACCGCCTGGCCCGGCGTCACCGCGCTCTCGAAGTACGGCGGCAGCGCGCTGTTGCTGTCGGGCTCTTGCACCGCGGCCACGCGGTCGCCGCCGAGGATCACGAGGATGTAGTCGAGCTCGTGCTGGTGCACGTTGCTGTCGGCGCCGGGCGGGAGCTCGAGCTCCCAGATGCGCACGCGATCGTTCTCGAACACGACCGTGTCGCCCATCGGTCCCAAGCGTCCGTCCAACGGCACGGGCGTCTGGTCGCTCATGACTTCTCCTCTCGGTCGCCACCGATGCCCTGGAGGCAGAACCGCACCAGGTGGTCGGTCTCGGCGGCGGTGGGTCGGGTGCCGTGGAGCAGGTGATCGTGCAACGTGGTGAACGCGGCGCGGTACACGACGACGGCATCGTCGCGCGCGCTCGCCCGTCCGTGCAGCGACACGATGGCGGACGCGAGGAGGTCGACCAGCAGGTCGACCGACGCCTGTTGCTCACGCGGGAACGCCTCGGCCAGCCGGTCCCGGTCGGTCACGAACGGCCGCGTGCGACCGGCGGCGCGGGCATCGCTCGCCTGGGCGAGCACGCCCTCGATCCACGCCCGCACCCGGGCCTCGGGCGTGTCGACCCGCTGCATCCGACGCTCGAGGGTGGCGAGGATCCGCCGCCGTCCGTCGTCGAGCAGCAGGAGGAACAGCTCGTCCTTCGACTGGAAGTACCGGTAGAAGGCCTGAGTGGAGAGGCCGGTCTCGGCCAGGATCTCCCGGAGCGAGGGGTCGACGTCGCCGGTGCGCTCGATCAGGTCGTACGTGGTCTCGAGCACCCGTTGGATCTCGTCGGCGTACTGGGTGCGCCGGTCGCCCAGCGAACGGTCGACCGCCCGCTGGGCCAAGGTCCCCCGCAGGTCGCCTCCCTGCAGCTCGTTGGCCACAGCACTGCTCCCGTGTGTCGAGATCACTGTTCTGTTACGTTCAGAACGGTACTCTGCGGCACCGACGAGCGGGGGGAGGACGACGATGGAGCGAGAGCTCGTGCTCACCGGGATCGGCGGCCAGGGCGTGCAGCTCGCCGCGCAGGTGCTGGCCCGGGCGGCCATCGCCGAGGGCCGCTCGGCCCAGATGTTCGGCAGCTACGGCGGGATGATGCGGGGCGGCAACACCGAGGCGACGCTGGTGCTGGCCGACGGCGCCATCGGCGCTCCCCCGACGGTGGCCGAGACGTGGTCGGCGATCTTCATGCACCACGACTTCTCCGAGCCGACGCGGGCGAAGCTGCGCCCCGGCAGCCTGGTGCTGGTCAACTCGACCGTGTTCGAGGGCTCCTTCGACGCAGACGAGCACCAAGTGGTCGAGGTGCCGGCCACCGATCTCGCGGTCGATCTCGGCAACGTCATGACCGCCTCGATGATCATGCTCGGTGCGTACGTCGCCGTCACCGGGATGGTCGCGCTCGACTCGCTCGAGGCGGCGGTCGGCGATTCGCTGCCCTCGTACCGGACGCAGCACGTGGCGCGGAACGTCGCCGCCATCGGTGTGGGCTTCGAGTTCGCACCCCGCGACCTCTCCCCCGCGTGGATCGAGAGGGAGGTGCCGGCATGACGACGGTGCTGACGCGCGGCACGGTGGTGATCGACGTCGAGGCGTGCAAGGGCTGCGACCTCTGCATCGACGCGTGCCCGCCACGTGTCCTCGAGATGACCGTGCACGACGTGAACACCCGCGGCTACCGCTATCCGCGCCTGGTCGCGGGGTGCACCGGGTGCCAGGCGTGCGCGCAGATCTGTCCCGACTTCTGCTTCCAGGTCTACAAGTACGAGCGGCCCCTGGAGATCACCGTATGACAGTCGCCCTGCTCGAAGGCTCGGAAGCGATCGCCGACGCCATGGTCGCGGCCGGGTGTCGCTTCTTCAGCGGCTACCCCATGACGCCGTTCACCGAGGTGCTCGAGCACATGGCGACCAAGCTGCCCGAGGTCGGCGGCACCTGCATGAACGCCGAGAGCGAGCTCGAGGCGGTCGGGATGGCATGGGGCGCGGCGGCCACCGGTGTGCCGAGTGCCACCGGCTCGACCGGCCAGGGCCTGTCGCTCATGCAGGAGTCGCTCAGTGAGGCGACGCTCGCCCGCATCCCTCTCGTGGTGCTCAACATGGCCCGCGCGCAGGGCGACTACTGGCAGGCCACCCGCGGCCCCGGTCACGGCGACTCGCGCATGCCCGTCCTCGCCCCGATGGACGTGCCCGAGGCGATCACCCTGACCCAGCTCGCGTTCGAGCTCGCGTACCGGTGGCGCAACCCGGTGCTCCTGTTCGGCGACTACTACCTCGCGCACACCGCGAGCTCGGTCGACATCACGCCCGTCGAGCGTGAGCCGCTCTCCGCCGACGAGTGGGCGCTGACCGGGGCGACGAGCGGCACCGGCCACGCCCGCCTCGTGTCGCCGCTCGGTTCCGGCCAACCCGGCGCCACCAGCAGCTACGCGCATCATCTCGTGGAGTGCGCGCGCGCCACCGAAGCCATGCTCGCCGGCATCGCGCCACTCGCCGAGACCGAGGGCTGCGACGACGCGGACGTGGTGGTCGTGGCCTTCGGCACGCCCGCCAAGTACGTACGCGCCGCGGTGAGGCGTCTCCGGGCCGAAGGCGCGCGCATCGGGTACGTGCGACCGATCACACTGCTTCCGTTCCCGAGCGAGATCCTGGCCGACGCCGCGCGTGGTGCACGCACGGTCGCGGTGTACGAGAACAGCCAGGGCCAGATGGTGGACGACGTCCGGCTCGCGCTGGCCGGCACCGTCGCGGTCCGGTTCGTCGGGCGGCTGAGCCTCGACAGCTCCGGCTTCGGCATCGCCCCCGACCTCGACGGCGACTACCTGCGCGACCGGCTCTTGGAGGTTCTGGATGGTTGATCGATTCCTCGTCACGGACGTCCCGCCCACGGAACCCGCGCACCTCGTCGACGATTTCGGGCCGTCGCTCCTCGACGTCGCGGAGCACAGCCTCTGTCCCGGGTGCGGTGAGCCGGTCGCCCTGCGCGCCATCCTCGAGGCCATCGAGGAGGTGGGGGCCGCGCACCGCACCATCGGCGTCATCGGGATCGGCTGCTACACCGCATTCGCCAACTCGCTCGACATCGAGGTGCTGCAGGCGCTGCACGGGCGGGCACCCTCGCTGGCCACCGGGGCGAAGCGGGCCAGGCCCGAGAACCTCGTCATCACGCTGCAGGGCGACGGCGACATGGTGAACGAAGGCCTGCAGGAGGTGCTGCACACCGCGGCCCGCGGCGAGAACGTCACGTGCTTCATGCTCGACAACGGCGTGTTCGGTGAGACCGGCGGCCACATGACTGCGACCACTGCCCTCGGACAGCGCACGAAGAACACGCTCGACGGGCGCGACGCGGAGCAGCACGGCTTCCCGATCCGGGTGAGCAACCTCATCGCCGAGCTCGACGGGGCGGCGTACGTGGCGCGCGGGGCGGTGAACAACGCGGGCAACGTGGCGAGAACCAAGAAGATGATCCGCCGCGCGCTCGAGACGCAAGAAGCGCGACGCGGCTTCTCCTTCGTCGAGATCCTCACCATGTGCCCGACCGGTTGGTTCGTGGAGACCGAAGCCGCGCCCGACTACCTCAATGCGACGTTGGCCCCCGTCCACGCGCCCGGTGTCCTGAAGGACGTGCACGCATGACCACCGTCGTCGTGGCCTTTCCCTGGAACGCCGACGACGCGATGCTCGCGCCGTTGCGGGAGCGCTTTCCCGACCTCGAGCTCGTCGCCCAACCGTTCCTGGGTCGCTTCGGGCACCACCTCCCCGATCAGGACGACGAGCTGACCGACGAGGCGCGCGCGGTGTGGTCGCGTGCCGAGGCGACGCTGGCGCTCGACCTCCCGGATCCCATCGCCGAGCTCGCCCCCGACCTGCGCTGGGTGCAGGCCATCGGCGCCGGCATCGACCACCTCGCCGATGCGGGACTCCCCGACACGGTGACGATCACCAACGCCGCCGGCGTCGCCGCCGCGCCCATCGCCGAGTTCGCCATGAGCCGTCTGCTGTCGGTGTGGAAGCGCCTGCCCGAGATCGACGACGAGCAGGCACGACACGAGTGGAGGCCGAAGTTCGGTCGCACGGTCGAGGGGCTCACGCTCGGCATCATCGGCCTCGGCGCCATCGGTACCGCCGTCGCCCAGCGTGCCCGCGGGTTCGGGATGTACCTGATCGGCACCCGTCGGAGCTACAAGGAAGGTCAGGCGCACCCCGCGGTGGACGAGCTCCGTGGCACCGCCGATCTGCACGACGTGCTCGGCCGGTGCGACGCGGTCGTCGTGAGCGCACCGGGCACCGCCGAGACCGAGAACCTGTTCGACGCCGCCGCGTTCGCGTCGATGCGCGAGGGCGCGCTCTTCTGCAACGTCGGGCGCGGGTCGTTGGTCGACGAGCCTGCGCTGATCGCCGCCCTCGAGTCTGGGCATCTCGCCGGTGCCATCCTCGACGTCACCCGCGAGGAGCCGCTGCCCGCCGACGACCCGCTGTGGGCGGCGCCCAACGTCTTCATCTCCCCGCACTGCTCGGCGGCCCAGGACCGGTACACCGAGACGCTGCTCGCGTTGTTCGCCGACAACCTCGAGCGTTACACGCACGGGCTGGGACTCCGGAACGTCGTCGACCGCGCCGCGGGATATTGAACGACGCGTTCGAACGAGATGGGGTCGTCTGCCTCCGCGGCGTGCTCGACGCCGCATGGCTCGAACGAATGCGCGCCGCGGTCGATCGCGAGGTCGACACCCCGCTCGTGGTGAACCTCAGCGCCATGGCCGAGGCGCGCCCTGAACGCGGTTCGCCGCGCGGACAGTTCCGCGCCGGTACCGATCACTGGGTCGCCTCGCCGGAGTTCCTCGCCTTCGCGCGCGACACACCGGTGCCCGCGCTGGTCGCCGAGTTGCTGGGGAGCGAACGGGTCTGGCTGTACGAGGACAGCGTCCTGGTGAAGGAGCCCGGCACGCGCGAACGCACCGTCTTCCACCAGGACCTCGCGTACTTCCACGCCGACGGCGACCAGGTGTGCACGGTGTGGATCCCCCTCGATCCCGTCGACGCCGACAACGGCGCGGTGCGCTACGTGCGCGGCTCGCATCGCGATCGCACCACGTACCGGCCGAACCTGTTCGTCACGACGGAGTCGCTGCCCGGCACCGAGGGCGTCGACGTCCCCGATCACGCCGACGACCCGGCGCTCGTGCACTTCGACACCGTGCCGGGCGACATCGTGGTGCACCACGCGCGCACGATCCACGGAGCGTTCCCGAACAGCACGTCGGACCGCGCTCGACGCGCACTGTCCATTCGCTACGCGGGTGATGACGCACGGTTCCGGATCAAGCCGGGCGCGCCGCGCAAGGCGCACCATGCGTCGCTGGTCGAGGGCGAACCGCTCTCAGAGCCTGCCTGCCCACGGGTCCGGTGACGCGTGCCGTATGACGTGTTCGACGTGCACCACCACGTCGGAAGGGCGTTCGACGCACTCGGCGGGGTGCTCGACCCGCGCGACGACGGGCGGGAGGAGTTCGCCGCCCTCGAGCTCGCCGATCGGCTGCGGATCATGGGCGAGGGGGGCGTACGGCAGGCAATGGTGATCCCCGGCCACGGGTACCTGCGGCCGCGCGGGCTCGCCGACACCCGCATCGTCAACGACGAGATCGCCGCGTACCGCGACCGCACTCCCGATCGCTTCCCGGTGGCGTGTGGCATCGTCGAACCGCGCGACGGACCCGCCGCGTACGCCGAGATCGATCGCATCGCCGACGAGCTCGGGCTCGTCGCGATCAGCTTCCACACCCGCTTCCAGGGGGTCTCGCTCGACAGCCGGTGGATCATCCGCTACCTCGAACGCATGGGTGAGCGCGGTCTCGTCCCGGTGATCCACGCGATGGACGACACACCGGAGGAGGCGCTGTGGAAGCTGGCGTCGATCGCACGCGAGCTGCCCGATCTCACCATCCTCGCCTTGGACGCGTTCGGCGGGTTCGAGGCGACGCGGCAGTGCTTCTTCGTCGCCGACGTCGCGCCCAACATCGTCTTCGACACCAGCCTGAGCTACAACTTCGACTTCATCGAGGACTTCGCCCGCCGGTTCGGCACCGAGCGCGTCGTGTTCGGCACCGACCTCTACTCGCACCCAGTCGGGCAGCGCATCAGCCACCTGCTCCCCCAGATCGAGGCCTGCTCGCTCGACGACGCCGAGAAGGCGGCGATTCTCGGGGGAACCGCGCGGCGACTCCTGCGCGTCCCCGACTGATCGTTCAGCGCCGCCGCAGCTGCGCGGCACCCGTGATCGGCGGGAGGTCGAGCGGGCTCACCGGCCCCGCAGGCGCTTGGCACACCGCCGGGATCGCGTTCACGATCCGATTGGCCGCGGTGGCGTTCCCGCCCCCGGCCGCGCCGGGCTCCCCCGGCTCGGTGCCGTGGATGGTCACGTCGAGGTTCGGGTGCCCGGTGATGCGCACGCGGTGCACGCCACCGGGTTCGGGTGAGCCGGGCCACTCGGGCGCGCAGTCGTCGTCGATGCGGGTGATGTGCTCCATGACCAGCAGCGGACGGCCATCGACGATGCCCTGCACCTCGAAGCGGAACGCACCCTGCGTCCCCTCCTCGAACGTGCCCATCCCCTCGACCTCGATCGTGCGTTCCAGCGCTCTTCGCTCCACGTGGATGCGGATGTCCTCGAGCTCGAGGTCCAGCGCGTCGGCGAGGATGCGCACCATCGGTGCCCACACCATCTCCAGCCCGATGTCCAAGAGCATCAAGGGGGTCTGGTCCATCGGCCCGCCGAAGCCGATCACTTCGCGCACGACGTCGGGTGCGTCGTAGAGCGCGTAGTTGAAGATCTCCTGCACCCGGATCTCCTCGATGCCCGCACTCACCCCGCTCACGAGGATCGGGAGGATGTCGAGGGCCCACCCGGGGTCGATGCCCGACACGAACACCGAGCTGTCGCCGTTCGCGCACGCGCGCTCGATCATCTCCGTCACCGGCGCCGGCGCGCTCGCAGGGTGGAGCAACGGATAGAAGGAGGTGGACACCACGTTGGCCCCCGACTCCAGGCACGCGACGAGGTCGGCGAAGGCCTCGTCGGGCCGGGTGTCGGCAGTTGCGGTGTACACCACCGCGTCGACGCCGCCCGCCCGTCGCCACGCTCGTGTCGTCGGTCGCCGACACGCCGAGCGGCTCGATGAACGCGAGCTCACCGGCATCGCGACCGATCTTCGCGGGATTCGACACGACCACGCCCACGAGCTCGAGGTCGGCATGTGCCGCCACCGCCCGGATCGCCGGTCGCCCCGCGTTCCCCGTCCCCCACACGACCACCTTGTACTTCGGCACTCGATCCGTCATGGGGGAACTCTGTCAGTCGGGGATGGCCTCCCACCACTGGCACCACCACTCGGCACCCACGAGGATGCGGAGCTTCGGGTGCCAGCAGTACGAGATCTCGGCGGTGTTCTCGAGGTAGTAGAGGCAGTTCTCGCACTTCTCCTCGCCCTGCGGCTGGCCCTTCAGGACGGCGTTGTCAGCGAGATGGCGGAGCTCGATCGACAGCTTCTCGTCGATCTCCTTCGGTTCCGGATCGGGGATCACGTAGTCGGCCATCGCACGAAGTTACCCCTCGGCCACCGGTCGCGAACCGTTCGGGCGTTAGCCTGCGCGCCATGCGCGTGCCCACCGCCCCCGTCGTCGCCGGCTCACTGATCGGCGGCTACTACGTCGCCCGCACCACCAAGATCCGTCCGCTCGGCGGCGCGGTGCTCACCCTCGGCGGCTTCGTCGCCGAGCGCGAGTGGCGCAAGCACGCGGGCCCCGTGAACGCGGCCATCCTCGGCGCGGTGTACTTCGGCGCATTCGGGGTGTCGCACCCGCTGGCCAAGAAGATCGGCGCGTGGCCGGCAGTGCTCACCGTTGCCGGCGTGGCCGCGGCCGCCGCCTGGGCGCTCAGCGACCGGAAGGCCTGACCGCTTCGGCGTACGCCCGCAGGCCGAGGTCCCAACCGTTCGGCGACCCGACCGCGCTCGCCATCCCCTCCCACCCGTCGCCATGGCGCTCCTGGTGGCGGTGCACCAGCTCGACGCGGGTGCGCTCGGGGCTCTCGGCGAAGAAGGCGACCTCGATCTCGCACGTTCGGCTCGGATCGGGCTCGAGCTGCCACTGCAGGCTGATGTCCCAGCTGAACACCACCCGCTTCGGCGGTTCGTAGGCGAGCACGCGCGACCACTTGCACTCGGTCCCGTCGGTCGCGCGGTCGTACACGTGACCACCCACTCGAGGCTCGAACACCATCTCGGCCAGCTCGCCCTGGAGCAGATGGTGTTCCGGAGGCCACCAGGTCCCGATGTCGCGGGTGAACACGGTGAAGGCGCGCTCGATCGGTGCGTCGACCACGATCGTCGATCGGACGCTCGTGCTCGTGGGTGTGCTGGTCACCGTGGTTCCTCCGGGGTTTCGACGACTGTCTTGAACGCGACGAGGGCACGGTCCCAGAACCGGTCGAGGTAGTCGCGCAGCACCTCGATGCCGGTCGGATCGACGCGGTAGACGCGCCGGGTGCCGTGCGCCTCGGAGACCACCAGCCCCGCTTCCTCGAGCACCCTCAGGTGTTGCGACACCGCCGGTCGGCTCACAGCCACAACGAACGGTGGGGCGGAAATCAGACGCCGCGCTTGGGGCCCCGCGGCCGCGTCGTGCGCTTCTTCGGCGGTGGCGGCGTGATGGGGTTGCCGTCGTCGTCCTTGCGCGCCCGACTCGGCGCGACCCGCGGAGGCTCGCCCGGCATCTTCGGGTAGACGGGCGGCCACGGCGCGTCCTCGAGTCCCGATTCGATGTCGCGGTCGTACATCTCCAGCAACGGCGTGAGCACCTGCAGGTCGTCGTTGATGTCGGCCCACGGATCGCCGCGTGACTCGACGCGGTCGGGCACGGTGAGCGCGGTGCACGCCTCGGGGTCGATGTCGTCGAGCTCGTCCCAGTCGAACGGTGTCGACACCTCGGCCGCGTCCCGGGCGCGGATCGACCACGCGCCGAAGACCGTCTTGTGGGGCGCGTTCTGGTTGAAGTCGACGAAGACGCGATCACCGCGCTCTTCCTTCCACCACGCGTCGGTGATGGTCTCGGGTCGACGGCGCGCCAACTCCCGCGCCACCGCCACCGCGGCGCGGCGCACCTCGATCGGGGTCCAGCGCGGTTCGAGGCGCGTGTACACGTGGATGCCGCGGTTCCCCGTGGTCTTCGGCCACCCCCGGATGCCGAGCTCGTCGAGCAGGCCCTTGAGCTCCCGCGCCGCCTCGCGCACGTCGTCGAACCCGAGACCGGGCTGCGGGTCGAGGTCGATGCGGAGCTCGTCGGCGTGGTCGTCGTCACGCGCGAGGTTGGGCCACACGTGGAACCCGAGACACCCGAGGTTCACCGCCCACACGATGTGCGCGAGATCAGCCGCGACCAGCGCCTCCGACGTGGTGCCGTTCGGCGTGCTCACGACCGACGTCTCCAGCCAGTCGGGACGCTCCTTGGGCACGCGCTTCTGGAAGAAGTTCGAGCCGTCGACGCCGTTCGGGAAGCGCTGCATGAGCACGGGCCTCCCGCGGATCGCGGTCATCAGCGGCGCTTCGACTCGCCGGTAGAAGTCGACGACGTCGAGCTTGGTGAGCCCGGGCTCCGGGAACATGACCTTGTCCGGGCTGGACAGGTTCACGATCCGTCCGGCGGCTTCGACGTCCACCCGGTCACGGTACGCTCCCCGCACACGACGAGGGGGACATCATGGCCAACTACCCACGCGAAGAGATCGAAGCCGCTTGGGCCGAGTACCAGAGGCGCGGCGTCGGCGAGCACGACTGGCCGGGCTGGGCCGACATGTTCACCGACGACGCTCGCTACGAGGAGCACTTCCTCGGCGTGTTCGAGGGCAAGCCCGCGATCTCCAAGTTCATCGTCGACGTGATGCAGGAGTACGCGGCGATGACCCTCTGGATCGAGTGGTCGATCGTCGACGGCGACCGCATCGGCTTCTACATCTGGAACAACCTGCCGGATCCCGCCGGCACCGGGAAGCGCTACGCGTTCCCCAACACGACCTTCCTGCAGTACGGCGGCAACGGGAAGTTCTCGTTCGAGGCCGACTACTACAACCCGGCCGACGCCGAGCGTGTGTTCACCGAGTGGCTCACCGACGGCGGCAAGCGTGACACGCCCCAGGACCGGTCGCTGCGCGGCATCGACGGTTGGAACCCCGAACCGCCCACGCCCGCGTTCCCACGGGAAGAGGTCGAGGCCGAGTTCGAGAAGTACCGCGCGCGTGCTGCCCTCGCGGTCGAGAGCGGCGACTGGGACCAGTGGGCGGCGCAGTTCACCGACGATGCCCACTACCGCGAGCACCATTACGGCTACTACACGTCGGGTGAGCAGATCCGCGAGTGGATCAACTCGGTGATGCAGCCGTTCCCGACCATGGAGTTCCCACCGTCGTACGCGCTCATCGACGGCAACCGCGTCAGCGCGTTGATCCCGAACATTTTGCCCGCACCCGAGGGCGACGACGGCTACTACGGCTTCGACGTGAACACGATCCTCCACTACGCCGGCAACGGGAAGTGGAGCTTCGAAGAAGACGTGTACAACCCGCGCGAGGCCGAGGACGTCGTGGCGCGCTGGGTCGCCGCCGGAGGCGTGCTGCCGGGCGCATGATCCTGGGCGTGTGAACTGATCGCCATCGCTCGTATGCTGCGCGCGTGGCAGCGCGGCGATGACCCCGACGACGACTCCGACGCCCGAGCGGACGCTCCGCGAGCTCCGTCAGGCGCGTCGCCGCCACTACCTGCGCGAGGGTGACTGGGTCGACTCGCTCTACAAGGCCTACGTGGTCGGCATCCTCGCCGCGCTCGGGCTGTTCTACGGCAGCGTCGCCCTCGGCGCCGACTTCGACGTCGCGGCGCTCCACGACGTCGAACAGCACGGCGTCGCCATCCTCGGGCTGGCGGTCGCGGTGCTGGTGCTCCTGGGCCTGCGGTCCGGCGCGCACGGCGGGCCGCTCGCCCCCGAATCCGCCGACGTGACCTTCCTCCTCCTCGCACCCGTGCCGCGCCGCGACGTGCTGCGCCCGCTCGCGGTCCGCCAGCTCCGCGGCGTGGTCCTCGTTCCCGCGGTGGCCGGCGCGGTCGCCGGCAGCATCGCGTCCAGTCCACTCGGCGGTGAGCGCGTCGAGTGGCTCCTCGCCGGCGCCGCGTTCGGCGTGCTCGCATCACTGGCGGTCTGGGGATCGGCGCTGGTCGCGTCGAGTCTGCGCCTGCAGGCACGTGCTGCCAACGTCGTCGGCGCAGTCATCGTGGTGTGGGCCGCGGTCGACGTGGTGACCGGTCACGCCACCTCACCCACCGCGCAGGTCGGTCGGGTGGCGTTGTTGCCACTCACGTGGTCGGCGTTGGCGATCGTCGGGATCGTGGTGCCCCTCGGACTCGTGGGCATCGGCGTGGCCCGGGTCGGCCACACGTCGCTCGAGCAGCTGCGCGACCGGGCCCGCCTCGTGGGCGAGCTGCGGTTCGCGGCCACGCTCCAGGACATGCGCTCCGTGATCGTCCTCCACCGCGAGCTCGCGCAGGAGCTGCCGCGGACCACGCCGTGGTGGCGCGCCCGGGCCACCCACGGCGGACCCGCGTGGCAGCGCGACTGGCGCGGGCTGGCGCGCTGGCCGCTGAGCCGTGTGCGCGGGCGGTGGTCGTGTGGGCGGTGGTCGTCGCGCTCGCCGGCGTCGGCCTCTGGCACGGTGTCGATGCGCTGGTGCTCCTCGCCGGCATCGCGCTCTTCCTCCTGGGTGTCGACGCGGTCGAGGGCCTGGCGCAGGAGACCGACCATCCGGAGCGTCCCGGCCAGTACCCCGTGTTCTGGGGCGAGCTCGTGCTCTCGCACCTCCTCGCACCCGCGGTCGTGCTGTTCGGCTTCGCGGTCGTGGCCGCACTCGCCATCGGCGCCATCACCGGGAGCGGCGACGCGTTGGCGCTCGCCGCGATCACGGTCGTGCCCGCCACCCTCGCCGGTGTCGCCGGCGCGGGCCTGTCCGTGGTGATGGGCGCACCCCCGCCGACGCTCTACCTCGACTTCGGGTTCCCGGAGCTCACCACCCTGTGGCTGGTGCTCCGACAGGTGCTCGGACCGTTGCTCGTCATCGCCGCGTTCGTGCCGCTCGCGGTGGGCGACAACACGTCGGCCGACGGCGGTGCCGCGATCGGCTCGACCCTCACGTTCGCGTTCGTACCGCTCCTGCTCGCGGTCGCGGCGTCGCTCTGGATGCGCTCACGCACCGAGGTCGTGCGATGAACGATCCCGCTCTCGAGCTGCGCGGCGTCACCAAGGCGTACGCCGACCGCGTCGCCCTCGACGACATCTCGCTGGACATCGCCCGCGGGGAGCTCGTCGCGCTGGTCGGCGCCAACGGCGCCGGCAAGTCGACGCTCCTCCAGCTCGCCGTGGGGTTGCTCGAACCCACCAGCGGCGACGTGCTGGTCGAGGGCACCGCCGCCGGCTCGCTCGACGCCCGTCGATCGCTGTCGTACATCTCCGATCAACCGTCGCTCTACGACGACCTCACCGTGAACGAGCACATCGAGTACGTCTCCCGCCTGCACGGAGGGCCGGCACGCCCCGATGCCGCCGACGAGCTGCTCGCGCTCCTCAACCTCACGCACCGCGCCGACGACCTCCCCGCCCGCTTCAGCCGGGGACTGCGCCAGAAGACGGCGATCGTGCTCGCGCTGGTGCGTCCGTTCTCCGTGCTGCTCGTCGACGAACCGTTCGTCGGACTCGACCCCGCCGGACAGGACGCACTCGCCGAGCTCCTGACCGCCGCGGCCGACGCCGGCTGCGCCGTGATGGTGGCGACGCACCAACTCGCCTTCCTCGAGCGGGTCAGCCGGTGCGTCGCACTGCGCGACGGCACCGTCGCGTATCGTGGACCCGTCGACCGAGCGGTGATCGACCCCTTGCTGGACTGATGTCGTCGCCGACACGAGCGTTGCTCGTCGTGCACTCGAAGTGCGTGCGCGCCGCCGACGAACCCGGATGGGACGCGTGGGAGGACACGGTGCACCTGCCCGCGCTGTGCAGCCCGGCGGGCGCGTGGGCGGCGACGCGCTTCGAGCTCACCACCCGTCCCGAGCCGGGAATGCCGGGCATCGGGTTCACCCACGTGGCGATCCTCGAGCTCGACGATCCCGACGCGGCGGCCCAGGCCGCGCGCGTGCTGGCGGTCGACGACGAGCTGCGTGCGGCCGGGCGCATGCATCGGGCGCACGCGACGATCGCGGCCGACGTGTTCGTCGCCCACGGCGTCCACGGCACCAAGGCCACGCCCTCGGCGGCGCGCACCGGGCACATCCTCACGCACGTCCTGTGCACCGATCCCGCGCGAGCCGCCGGGTGGGACGCGTGGTACGACGACGTGCACGTTCCCGACATGCTGTCGTGCGGGGCGTTCTCCGCGATGTCGCGGTGGCGACGGTTGACGCCGCAGCCGGCGGGCCCGAACCACCTCACGCTGTACGACGTCGCCACGCCCACCGTCGACGAAGCGGTGACGCGCTCGGCCGCGACCCTTGCCGAGGTCGTTGCGGCCGGACGCAAGCACGAGTGCCACACGGGCGCGCTCACCGTGACCCTCCGTCCGACCGGCGCCCACGGCGGCGCCGGCATCCGCCGCGTGCCGGCGCGAGGAACCGCCTGACCGTCGGTGTCACCACGCCGCGGCATCCTGGTGGGAGCCTGCGGGTCGTGGACGTCGCCGAGCTCGCGGGCTCCCAGCCTCACATCCACAGGATTGGATAAGGTATACAACTTCATGGCCGACTCGAACCCGACTCGTATGACCGGAGGTCAGGCCCTCGTCGCCCAGCTGGTCCGCGAAGGCGTCACGCACGTCTTCGGGCTGCCGGGCGACCAGACGATGCACGCGCTCGACGCCTTCTACGACGAACCGTCGATCGAGTTCGTCACCACCCGCCACGAGCAGGGCACCACCTACCTCGCCGACGGGTACGCGCGCGGCGGCGGGCAACCGGGCGTGGCGTTCGTCGTCCCCGGGGTGGGCGTGTACAACGCGGGCGCGGGACTGGCGACCGCGTTCGCGTCCTCCTCCCCCGTCGTGTTGATCGCCGGGCAGGTCAACCGGGCCGGGATCGGGAAGCACCTCGGCCTGCTGCACGAGATCGACGACCAGCTCGACCTCGTGCGCCCGATCACATCGTGGCAACGCCGCGCGCTCGACGCCGCCGAGATCCCCGAGACCGTCCACGAGGCGTTCGCACGCGTGCAGCGCGGGCGTCGCCAGCCGGTCGAGATCGAGATGCCGCCGGAAGCCTTCTCCGACGCCGCCGAGATCGCACTGTGCGAGCCGGCCGAGAGCATCCGCGAGGCCGCCGATCCCGACGAGATCACCCTTGCAGCCGACCTCCTCGTCGGGTCGCCACGACCGGTCATCTGGGTCGGCGGCGGCGTCGTGCTCGGTGACGCGACTGCCGAGCTGGCGGCCGTGGCCGAGTTCCTGCAGGCCGCGGTGGTCACCACCCGTCAGGGCAAGGGCGGCTTCGACGCCCGCCACCCGCTGTACGCGGGGACCGCGTGGGTCAACCAGCGCCTGCAGCCGCTGCTCGACGACGCCGACGTCGTCCTCGCGGTCGGCACCCACTTCATCGGCAACGCGCTCCCGGCCGGCACGCCGGTCGTGCACGTCGACGTCGACCGGGCCGAGATCGGCGCCCACCGCCCCGACGCGCTGCCGGTCGTCGGCGACGCCGCACCCACCCTCGCCGCGCTCCTCACCGAGCTGCGTACCCGACGCGATCCCGCCGCCGACCGCGGCGCCGAGATCACCGCGTTCCGCGCCACCGTCGACGCGTCGCTGCGGGCGGTCGGCCCGCAGGCACGGATGGTCGACCAGCTGCGCGCCGCCGTCCCCGATGACGGCGTGCTCGTGCCGTGCACCACGACCATGGGCTACATGAGCCACATGCTGTACCCGGCCTACGGACCGCGCACCTACCTGAGCACGAGCTACATGGGCACCCTGGGATGGGGCTTCCCCGCCGCGCTCGGCGTGAAGGTGGCCCGGCCCGACACCCCGGTCGTGTGCATCACCGGCGACGGCGGGTTCCTCTTCGCCGCCACCGAGCTCGCCACCGCGGTGCAGTACGGGATCAACACCGTCACCGTCGTCTACAACGACGACGCGTACGGCAACTCGAACCGCGATCAGCGCGAGCGCTTCGGTGGCCGCGAGATCGGCACCGCGCTGCGCAACCCCGACTTCGTGAAATTCGCCGAGAGCTTCGGCGCCGACGCCACGCGCGTCGCCAAGGGCGCCGACGTCGGGCCCGCGCTGCGCGAGGCTCTCGGCAACGACCGTCCCACCGTGATCGAGGTTCCGATGGACCGTCTCCCGGCTCCCTTCTAGCCATGCAGGTCACCCGCCAAGCCGGCGCGTTGGGCGCAGTGGTCACCGGTGTCGACATCGCCGACATCGACGACGCCACCTTCGTCGCGGTGCACGACGCGCTGCTCGAGCACCTCGTCATCTGCATCAAGGGCCAGGCGCACGCCACCCCCGACGACCAGGTCGCGTTCACCGCCCGCTGGGGGCGCATCGAACCGCACCCGTACGTGCCCCCGATCGAGGGACACCCGGAGATCATCGAGATCTACGACCCCAACCCGATCACCGTCACCTGGCACTCCGACTTCACGTACGCGAAGCAGCCGCCGTCGGTGAGCCTGCTCCTCGGACGGATCATCCCGCCCGTCGGCGGCGACACGATGTTCTCCAACGGCTACCTCGCGTACGAGGGTCTGTCCGACGGTCTCCGCGCCACTGTCGACTCGTTGCGCGCGGTGCACCATGCAACCCAGCTCGCCATCGACAGCGGCATGCCCGACGACGAGATCGTGAACTCGCACCCGGTCGCGTGCACCCATCCCGAGACGGGACGACGCGCGCTGTTCGTCAACGACAACTACACCAGGCACTTCGAAGGATGGTCGGTCGACGACAGCCAGCCGTTGCTCGACCTGCTGTACGCGGAGTTCGACAAGCCGGAGCACACATGGCGCCACCGTTGGGAGGAGGGCGACCTCCTCATCTGGGACAACCGCTGTGCGCAGCACTCGGTGGTCGGCGACACCGACGGCGCCCGACGTTCCCTCCACCGCACCACCATCGCCGGCGCCACACCCGTTTGAGACGCAACACCACTCGAGGAGTGCCGACATGACCGACATCCCCTGGATCGTCAGCCTCGACGACCACGTCGTCGAACCGCCCGACCTCTGGACCTCGCGCCTGCCCGCGAAGTACCGCGACGTCGGCCCCCACATCGTGATGGCGCCCACGGGCACGCCCATCCTCGACGGTGGCGGCTACATCGAGACACCCGGCACCGAAGGACCCGACGTCGCGTGGTGGTGCTACGAGGACCACCAGTACTCGGTGAAGCGCATGATCGCGGCGGCCGGCTACCCCGCCGACGAGATCGGGATGCACGGCATCACCTACGACCAGATGCGCCCCGGGTGCTGGCAGCCCCACGCCCGCATCGACGACATGACGATGAACCACGTGGAAGCGTCGCTCAGCTTCCCGAACTACCCGCGGTTCTGCGGGCAGCTCTTCATGCGCGGCCAGGACAAGGAGCTGGCTCGGCTCTGCGTCGAGGCGTACAACGACTGGCAGGTCGAGGAGTGGTGCGCGGGGAGCAACGGCCGCTTGATCCCGTTGTGCCTCGTGCCGCTCTGGGACGTCGAGCTCGCGGCCGCCGAGGTGCGACGCAACGCCGCGCGCGGCGTGCGGGCGGTCGCCTTCTCCGAGCTCCCCGCCTGGCTCGGGCTGCCCAGCATCCACAGCGGGTACTGGGAGCCGTTCTTCGCCGTGTGCGCGGAGACCGACACCGTGCTCGCCATGCACATCGGTTCGGGCACGAAGACGATCACGTCGTCACCCGACGCGCCCGACGCCGTGCAGGCCGTCAACATGTTCGCCAACAGCTCCACGTCGCTCATCGACTACCTCTTCTCCGGCGTGCTGGTGCGTCACCCGAACCTGAAGCTCCTCTACGCCGAAGCGCAGATCGGGTGGATCCCGTACGTGCTCGAGCGCATCGACGACGTGTGGGAGACCCACCGCGGTTGGAGCGAGAGCCAGAAGTACGTGTCGGACAAGCCGTCGCAGTACTACTACCGGCAGGTCACGAGCTGCTTCTTCAAGGACAGCGTCGGCGTGCAGAACCTCGACCTCGTCGGGCAGCACAACATCGCGTTCGAGACCGACTACCCGCACCAGGACAGCACCTGGCCCAACACCCACCAGGTGGCCAAGGAGCTGTTCGGTCACCTCGACGACGCCGTGGCGTTCGACATCGTGCGGGGCAACGCCATCCGACTCCTCGGACTCCAGGGCCTCGGCGACGGCACCGGCCCGCGCTCGTAGTGCTCGTCCCCGCGGACACGCTCCGCCACCAGCTGGAGCGGCTGCTCGGCGCGCTCGGCGTCCCCGACGCGCAGGCACCGGTGATCGCCGACAACCTCGTCGAGGCCGACCTGCGCGGCGTCGACTCGCACGGTGCTCACCTCATGGCGCTGTACACCGGCCGCGTCCGCAGCGGCCACCTCAGGCCCGACACCAGAGTGTCGACCGTCGTCGATCGCGGGTCCACCGTGCTGCTCGACGGCGGCATCGGCTTCGGCCAGATCGCCGGCGTCGTTGCGGTCGACCTGGCCGTCGAGCGGGCGCGCGAACACGGCGTGGCCACCGTCGCGGTGCGCGAGATCACGCACGTCGGCGCGCTCGGTTACTACACGATGCGTGCCGCGGCATCCGGATGCTTCGCGATGGCGTTCCAGAACGGTGGCACCATCGTTCCGCCGTTCGGTGGCACCACCGGGCTCTTCTCGACCAACCCGTTCTCGTACGCGGTGCCCGCGGGAGCTCATCCCGACCTCGTCTACGACGTGGCCACCACGGCAGCCGCGGGCAACAAGATCCTCCTCGCCCGCAAGCGTGGCGACGAGTCGATCCCCGAGGGCTGGGCCAACGACGAACACGGCTACCCCACCACCGATCCGCAGGCCGCATCGATCTCGCAGTTGCAGTGGTTCGGCGGACACAAGGGCTTCGGCATCGGCCTGCTCGTCGAGATCATGGCCGGCGTGCTCGCCGACAGCAGCTTCGGCACCACCGAGCACAGCGCGTCAGAGCTCACCGGATGGGACCGACTGGCCAAAGGGGCCAGCTTCATCGCACTCGACGTGTCCCGCTTCCTCCCGCTCGAGGCGTTCCGCGCTCACGTCGACGCGTTGATCGACGACGTGCACGCATCGGAGCTCGCCCCCGGTACCGACCGGATCCTCGTGCCCGGTGAGCTCGAAGCCGACCGCCGCGTGCAGCGGCTCGCCGACGGCGTCCCACTCGACGACGCGCTCGTGGCCGAGCTCGATGCCATCGCCGTCTCTCTCGATGTTCCGCCACTCACGCAGGAGACCACCGGATGACCGACCGCTACGGACTCTCGACCATCAGCACCGAGCTGCACGACGACGGCGTGCTGGTCGCGACGCTGAACCGTCCCGAGCACCGCAATTCGCTGAACCCGCAGATGCATCTCGAGCTCAAGCAGCTCTACGAGCGCATCGTCGCCGACGACGAGCTCAACGCGGTCGTGCTCACCGGGGCCGGGAAGTACTTCTGCGTGGGCGCCGACTTCAACGACATGAAGGCCAACGAGAAGTACCCCGACGGCCACCCCGGGCTCCTCGTCGAGTCGGTGGCGATGGCCCGCAACATCCTCGCGGTGCGGGTCCCCCTCATCGCAGCGATCAACGGCGATGCGATCGGGATCGGCGCGACGATCTCGCTGTTCTGCGACGTCGTCTACATGGCCGACGACGCCCGCATCGCCGACCCCCACGTGCGCGGCGCGATCGTGTCGGGCGACGGCGGCGCAGTGCTGTGGCCGCTGCTCATGGGCCCGAACCGGGCCAAGGAGTACCTCATGACCGGCGATCTGGTGACCGCACCCGATGCCGACCGGCTCGGGCTCGTCAACCACGTCGTCCCGCGCGACCAGGTGCTCGACGAAGCGATGGCGATGGCCCGCCGCCTGGCCGCCGGCCCCGCGGTCGCGATCCGGTTCAACAAGCGCCTCGTGAACAAGGAGCTCGAGATGCGCGTCGTGCAGCTCTACGACCTGTCGGTCGCGTTCGAGGCGATCACCTTCGAGACCGCCGACCACCGCGAAGCGGTCGACTCGTTCCTGGAGAAGCGCCCGGCCACGTTCCGCTCCGGCAAACCCGGAGGAACTTGAGTGTGGCGCACGTGATCGCGCCTACTTCTTGATCAGGTCTTCCTTGATCGTCACTGCGTTCCGCTTGTTGCAGTCGAAGGTCCCCTTCTTCTTCGGCGCCATGCGCACGAACTTGCCCTGCTGCAACTGCGTGACCATCAGGCACGGGGTCGGGACCTTGTTCTTGATGTCGACGGTGCCGATCATGCCCCCGGCGTCGAAGCTGGTGAGGCCGTCGACACCGGTGCTCAGGAAGTTGGCGCGGGTGAGACCGTTCACGCCTTCCTTGGCCACGATCGCCTCGACCGCCTGCTTGAACGCGAGCGTGGCCGTCCAGCCGTAGACCGCGAAGCCGTTCGCGTTCGCCTTCCCGACGTACTTCATGAACGCGGCCAGCGTCTTGTTGGTGCTCGTCTCCTCGAAGGGCAGGAAGGTCATTGGGATGTACTCGCCGTCCATGACGTCGGCCTGCTCCTTCACCGTCTTGTCGTAACAGGCGATCGTGCACGTCCACACGATGTTGTCGCTCAGGCCCTGCAGCTGGGCCTCGCTGCGGAGCAGGATCGCGCTGTTCGCCGACGACGTGTTGTACGAGTAGTTCGAGCCGTCGTTCTTCATCTGGTTGACGATCGGCGTGTATGCGCTCTGCGGGTCGCGACCGCCGACGGTCACCTGCTGATCGGCTTTGATCCCTGCCTGCTTCGCGACGTCGACGAGCACGGTGCCACCGCGGTTGGCGTCGGCCGTGTCACCCGACACGACCATCGCGCCGTGGAGATCGTTCTTGTGCGTCTTCAGGAGGTACTTCGAGTCGAACTGGTTGCCACGGTACGTCTGCGGGCTCTGGTCCTTGGTCGCGCAGTCGAGTGCGGGCGGGCTGACCGGGAACGCCACCGGCGAGCACGACTCGACGACGCCGGTGGTGACGCTGGCGAGGTCGGGAATTCCGGTGGCTGCACCGGCCTTGTCCTTGCACGCGTTCGCGTCGTCCATGTTGGAGAGGAACAGCGCGAACGTGCCGACCATCGCGTAGTCGTTCTGGCACGCGGTGATGGTGCCGTTGCGGGCATCGTTGGCAGTGAGCTTGGAGTCGATGAAGTCGACCACGAGTCGCCGACCGGCAACGCCGCCGCCACCGGCCTTGCTGTTGACGTATCGCGCCGCCGCCTTCACGCCGTCGGCCGCACCCTTGAACAGGCCGGGCGCGAACGGGTTGTCGACGTCGGCGATCACCGCGATCCGGATCTCCTTGGCGGTGACCCCGATCTCGGTGGCCGTCGGCTTCTCGCTCGACGACTGCGCCACCGCGGGGGCCACGCCGAGCGTGGCCACCCCGATCGCGCACACGCCGACCAGCAACATGCGAACCTTGCCGAACATCCGTCGCATCCCCTCGCTCCCGGCGCCTGCCGCCAGGACGGCATACTGTATACATCAGGCGCGACCGGCTGGCATCAAGGGTTGCAGGGGCGCCATGATCCGCCCGTGACCAGTCCCCGCCAGTCCATCCAGGACCGACTCGACGCCCTCGGCCTCGTGCTCCCGGGGCCCTATCCGCCCCACGAACCACTCGACGCGGTCGTCGTCCACGGCGGCCGCGCCCGCACGTCCGGCCAGCTCCCCCGCGACCACGACGGCAAGCTCGTGCACCCCGGCGTCCTCGGAGATGACCTTTCGGTGGAGCAGGGCACCGAGGCCGCCCGCTGGTGTGCGCTCAACGCGCTCTCGGTGCTCCGGGCCGAGCTCGGCGACCTCGACCGGGTCGAGCGCGTGCTGACCGTCCTCGGGTTCGTGTCGTCGGCCCCCCGGTTCGCCCGGCAACCCGCGGTCGTCGACGGCGCCAGCGGACTCCTGTACGAGGTGTTCGGGCCCGCCGGACGCCACTCGCGCTCGGCGGTCGGCGTGGCGGCGCTGCCGCGCGGGGCGCGGTCGAGATCGAAGTCGAGGTCGCCCTCCGCGACTGAGCTGTGCAAGATTGGGCGCCGACACGCACGCCGCACGCGCAACCAGGGGGACCCCATGAAAGCAGCTCGGATCGAGGACGGCTCGCTCCAGATCCACGACCTCCCGGTCCCCGAACCGGGGTTCGAGGAGGCGCTCATCCACATCAGCGCCGCCGGGATCTGCCACTCCGACCTGCACCTCGCCCGGGCCGACTGGTACGGCATCGGCAGCGGCGTGCTCGGCCACGAGGCGATCGGCATCGTCGAGGCGCTCGGCCCGGGCGCCGACGCGTACGTGTCGGTCGGCGACCGCGTGATCCTCGGTCTCGGTGGTGCCGGCGGCGGCTACTGGTGCGGCGCGTGCCGTGAGTGCCTCAACGGCCGGCCGCGGCTGTGCGCGCAGAACAAGCCGATCATGGGCACCTTCGCCGAGTACTTCCCGGTGTACGCCAAGGGACTCGTCACGCTGCCCGACTCGCTCGGCGACGAAGAGGCGCCGCTCGCGTGCGGCGGGCTCACCGCGTACGGCGCGGTCAAGAAGCTGCTCGACCACCACGTGTTGCCCAACCGCCCGGTCGCGATCCTCGGCGCCGCCGGCGGGCTCGGCCACTACGCGGTGCAGATCGCCAAGGCGTTCGGCTACACGGTGGTCGGCATCGACGTCGGTGCGGAACGGCTCGACTTCGTGAAGTCACTCGGTGCCGACTACGCGTTCGACGTGTCGGAAGCGCTCGAGCGCGTGCAGGAGGAGCTCGGCGGCGTCGACGCCAGCCTCGTGTTCGCGGCGCGCGTCGCGGGCTTCCGTCTCGGCTTCGACCTGCTCGGGCCTCACGGGCTGTTCGTGGGCGTGGGCCTGCCACCCACCGCCGACGGCAACCTCGAGATCAACCCGTTCGAGCTGTTCATGAAGGACCCGACGATCATCTTCTCCGCGGTCGGCACGGTCCAGGACATGCGCGAGCTGGTCGACCTCGCCGCCGCCGGCAAGGTGAAGAGCCACGTGTCGCGCACCGGTCCCATGTCGGAGCTCGGGACGATCTTCGACGAGCTCGAGGCGAGCCAGTACCTCGGCCGCGCGGTGCTCACCGACCTCGCGAACTGACGCTTCATCCTCGCTCACTCCCGCTCGCTCCGCCCCACTCCCGCAGCTCGGGGTGGTCCTCGAGCAGGAACTCGTTGGTGAGGTCGTCGACGAGTTGCACGGGCGCGAGCTCGTCGAGTGCGTCGAGGGTCCAGCCCCCGTCGAGCACCACCTGACGCTCGTACTGCGAATCCGCGAAGCGCGCGACGAGGTCGCCGGTCACGTGGAAGGTGCGCCCGTTCACTTCGCGCGCGGCGTCGCTGCACAGCCAGACCACCACCGGTGCGATCTTCGCCGGAGGGTGGGTGTCGGGCGTGGCCGCCACGAACTGGGATGCCTGCCCGCCGCGCGGGCGCATGGTGAGCGCCATGAGCGAGGACCACTTCGCCGTGGCCTCGTTGTACTCCGCGGTCGAGCGCCCGAGCGCGAGCGGACGGATGGCGTTGCAGCGCACCCCGAACCGACCGAGCTCGCGTGCGACCGTACGGGTGAGACCGACGACGCCTTCCTTCGCGGCCGCGTAGGCAACCGCCGACGGGTGCCCGAAACCCGACCCTGAGCTCGTGTTGACGATCGCCCCTGCGCCCTGACCGGAGAAGTGCGGCGCGCACTCACGGATCAAGGCGAAGTACCCCTTGAGGTTCACGTCGATGGCCAGATCCCAGTCGTCCTCGGTCAGTGTCCAGAGGTCGGCGTTGCGTGCCGCGGTGGCGTTGTTCACCAGCACGTCGACGTGACCGAACGCGTCCAGCGCGTGCTCCACGATCGTCGCAGCACCGTCCCAGGTGGCCGACGTCGTGTCGGCGACCGCGGTGCCACCGTCGGCCTCGATCTCGGCGACGACACCCGCGGCGTCGGCACCCGTGCGACGCCCGGTGTCGTTCACCAGCACCGACGCGCCCTCGCGCGCGAAGAGCCGCGCGTGTTCCCGCCCGATGCCGCCGCCCGCGCCCGTGACGATCACCGCCTTGCCCTCGAATCGTCCGCTCATCGTTCCCCCTCGTTGATCATGGTTCGCGCACGCGCTCGCCACCGTCCGGGTGACTCGCCGTGCGCGCGTTTGAACGCGCGACTGAACGCCTCTTCCGATTCGTAGCCGACCCGCCGCGCGATCGGTACCACGCCGAGCACGGTGGTGTCGAGGAGCTCCTCGGCGAGGTGCATGCGCCACTCGGTGAGGTACCGGATCGGCGATCGGCCGAGCACGTCGCGGAAGCGCTCGTCGAGCACGGAGCGCGACACGGCGACCTCCGCCGCGAGTTCGGCAACCGTCCAACGGCGGGCGGGATCTCCGTGCAGCAGCGCGAGCGCCGGCGCCAGGACGGGATCGTGCAGCGCGGCGAGCCACCCGTGGTCCGCGGCGGGTGCCGACGCGAGGTGGTGACGCAACACTTCGATGAGCACCAGTTCGGGGAGCCGCTTCGACGCGACGCTCGAGCTCGCGTTCGACGGCACGTTCTCGCTCGCTGCGTACGTCACGCTGGCCTGCACCCAACCCCTGGCGGCGCCGTCGGCCAATCTCACCACGAACGCCGGAGGGAACACCTGCAGCGCGGGATCGAACAGCGGGTCGTCGGAGACGAGGTACCCGCAGACCAGGTCGACCCGAGCTCCCCCACCGCCGTGACGGATCGCGGGGAGGTCGTCCCACGGCAGCGGGCGCATCAGCTCGGTGATGGGCACCCACGCCGCGGTCGACGTCCCGCCGATCACGTGGTGGTCGCCATAGGGGAGGACGATCACGTCGCCCCGCTCGGCCAAGTGCCGCTCGCCGTCGTCGCCGGCAACCCAACACGAGCCACGTGCGACGATGTGGAACAGGATCACGCGTTCGGCGCCGGGATGCAGTTGGTCGGCGAGGGCCGACGGCGTCGATTCGAACGCGAACGGTTCGGTGAGCTCGGTGCGGAAGAAGATCGCGCCTTCCAGTCGGATCTGCTCGAGCGCATCGTGCAGGAGCGGTGTCGCGGCTAGGTCGGGCGGTTGCTCGGTCATGGTCGCGCGCCCCGATCGTGCGGATACTCGGCGTGACAGTAGTGAACCTCCGAGTGAAGGAAGATGGACATGAGTGAGTTCCCCCGCCTGAGCCACGTCGCGCTGACCGTGCGCGACCTCTCCGTGAGTGCCCCGTGGTACGAGGCGCTCTTCGACGCCGAGCCGATGATCGACGAGGACACCGACCCCGACATGCACCACACGGTGTACCTGGTCGGAGGCGGAACGCTGATCGGTCTCCATCAGCACGGCACCGAGGCACCGGCCGGCAACTTCAGCGAGTTCCGCATCGGCCTCGACCACGTCTCGTTCGGCGTGGCCGACCGGGTCGAGCTCGAGAAGTGCGCTGCGCGTCTCGACGAGATGGGCATCGAGCGTGGCCGCATCAAGGACGCGGCGTACGGCTCGGGCGTGAGCTTCCGCGACCCCGATGGGATCGCGCTCGAGTTCTTCGCGCCTCCTGCCACTTGACGGGCGGTTCGACCGCCGGACGCTCGACGCATGACGCGTGACCAAGGTCACGCGTCATGCGCGCGTGGCAGAGGTCACCCTGACTACAGCGGGTCGTCAGGCCCGTCGATGCCCTTCGTGCAGACCGGGCGGAGCGCAAGGGGCGGAACCACCATGTTCAAGCGTCGTGGAGCTCGAGCAGAGGGACAGCTTCGTTTCGGAGATCGCCGCAAGGCGAAGCGTCAAACCGCGGGCTGGCAGAGCCGTTATCGGGTGGTCAACGAAGAACGCGAACACCTGCACTACGCAGGTGACGACTACGAGACCTGCGTGCTCACCGACCTCTCGATGGACGGGGCCGGGCTCCATCTCGTGGCCGGCGAGGTGACGATCGGCGATCGCATCGAGCTCGAAGTCCCACTCGGCGAGAACCGGCGCGCCAGCATCCAGGTGCGTGGCGAGATCCGGCACGCGACGGTCGACGACGGAGCACCGCGCGCCGGCCTGGAGTTCATCGAGGTCGGTGACCTCGAACGGGCGCTCCTCTACCGTCTGCTGCGCGACATGAACCAACGGGTCTCGCAGAGCGCCTGAACCGGTTCCCCCTACAGTGCGGGCGATGAGCCCGGTCCGTCTCGGTGTCCTCGGCGCGGCACGCATCGCGCCGGCTGCCGTCGTCAAACCCGCGCGCACGTCGGTGGAGGCAGAGGTCGTCGGCATCGCGGCGCGCGATCGCGCCCGGGCCGATGCGTTCGCGAGCAAGCACGGCGTCCCCCGAGTGTTCGACAGCTACGCCGACCTCCTCGCCGATCCCGACATCGACGCGGTCTACAACCCGCTCCCGAACGGTCTGCACGCCGAGTGGACGATCGCCGCCCTCGACGCGGGCAAGCACGTGCTGTGCGAAAAGCCGTTCACCAGCAACACCGCTGAAGCCGAACAGGTCGCCGCGACCGCCGACCGCACCGGTCTGGTGGTGATGGAGGCGTTCCACTACCGGTACCACCCGCTCGCCGATCGCATGCGCGCGCTGGTCGAGCAGGGTGAGCTCGGCACTCTCGAACACGTCGAGACCGTGCTGTGCTTCCCCCTGCCGAAGTTCTCCGACATCCGCTACCAGTACGACCTCGGCGGTGGGGCCACCATGGATGTCGGCACCTACACCGTCCACCTCGCCCGGTTGCTCGGTCTGGAGGAACCGACGGTCACCTCGGCACGAGCCAAGTTGCGTTCGCCCGACGTCGACCGGGCCATGACCGCCGAGTTGGCGTTCCCGAGCGGACACACCGGTCGCATCACCTGCTCGATGTGGTCGTCCGACGTGCTGAAGACGTTCGTGCGCGCCCGTGGTTCACGGGGAGAGTTGCACGTGATCAACCCGACCAACCCACAGATGTGGCACCGCATGCGCGTGAAGGTCGACGGCGTGACCCGCACCGAGCGCTTCTCCCGTCGGCCGACCTACGAGTTCCAACTCGACGCGTTCACCGCGGCGGTGCTGCGCGGGGAACCGACGCTCACTCCCCCACCCGACTCGATCGCGAACATGCGCGTGATCGACGCGATCTACGTCGCCGCGGGCATGCGGCCTCGGGGCACGTAAAGCGATCCAGATGCACGGACGACACGGGCGGCTCGCCGCGGTCGCGATCGCCGCCACGCTCTGGCTCGGCAGCTGCGGCTCGAGCGACGGCCATGACGCGGCGATCAGAACGTCGACGTCGTCGGGACCATCGACCGCTTCGATCACGACGACGACCCTCTTCTCGCTGCCGCGAACCTACGCGGGCGACACGTTCGTCGGGGTCGACGCCGCGCTCGAGCAGCGCGTCGCCAACGCGGGGTTGAGCGGAGGATTTCTGCGCATCGCCGCCGACGACGGCACCGTCGTTCACGAACACGGTGTCGGTGGCGTGACCGGTGCGACTCCGCTCGACGTCGCGTCGACCTCGAAATGGCTCACCGTTGCCACGTTCATGACGTTCGTCGACGATCAAGTGGTCGCGCTCGACGACGACATCGCGCGCTGGTTGCCGGAGTTCGCCGGCTCCGCCCCACCCATCACGCCGCGCATGCTGATGGACCACACGTCCGGCGTGCACGACAACGCATGTCAGAACGGCGGCGTGTCGCTGAGCGCGTGCGTGCAGATCCTTGCGGGCTCGTCTCGCGAGTTCGCCCCCGGGAGCGCGTTCTCCTACGGCAACTCGCCGTTCCTCGTGGTCGGCCGACTCGTCGAGGTGCTCGGCGGTGGCGACTTCGCGTCGGTCGTGCAGCAGCGGCTCACCGGACCGCTCGCGATGGCGTCGACGTCGTGGCCCGGCGCCCCCGACGCGCCCAACCCGGCGTTCGGCGCCACGACGACCGTCGACGACTACGGCGCGTTCGTCGCCATGCTGCTCCACCACGGCGACGCCGACAGCCGGCGGATCCTGTCGGCGAGTGCGGTCGACGAGATCATCCGCAACCAGGTGGTGAGGTACGACACCACCCACGACTCCTCCGTCGCCATCACCGGGATCCCCCGCTACGGACTCGGTTGCTGGCCCGACGTGGTCTCGAACGACGGCACCACCGAGGTCGTCAGCGGCAACGGCGGCAAGGGCTTCTACCCCTGGATCGACTTCACCACCCGCACGTGGGGGATCGTCGGTGTCCAGGACGACCGGGGCGCCGAGGTCGCGGTGCCCGACTCGCAGGCGGTGGAGGTCGCGGCCCGCAGCGCGGTCGTCGGCTGAAGGAGTAGCGTTCGGTCACGTCGCGCCACCTGCGCATCGACGAGGTCCGGGGGGAATCGTCATGACGAGCGTGCTCGATCGGCCGACGGCAGTTGCCGGGTCCGGCGGGTCCGGCGGTTCGCGCGTACCGCGCCGCCGTCGCCCGCATGCCGGGCGGCACTCCGCGGGCGCGGCGCGTTGGTTGGCGGTGCTGGTGCTCGGGTTCACGGTGGGTGCGTCGCTGGTGCTGCTCACCGACACCGACCCGAGCCAGCCCACGGTGTCGGCGACTCCCGCCGGGGACTCCGCCGGGGGTTCTGCCGGCACCTCCGACACCGCGGCCGGTGCAACGAGCGGTTCGTCGAGTGCGGGCGCCACCGATGTCAACGGTCAGCACGTGCACGGCGTGAAGGCCACCGACATCGCCGCCGAAGCCCAGCCCGACCAGCCTCTCGATGCACCCACACGCGCGCTGCTCGCGCAGCAGCTCACCGCCGCGCACGAGCACGCGATGCAGTTCCCGACCGTCGCCGACGCCACCGCCGCCGGCTACACGCTCGCGGGTGGGTTCGCACCCGGGAGCGGCGCGCACTACGTCGGTGGTCCCATGACGGGCGGCGCGTTCGACCCGAACGCGGCACAGTCGCTCATCTACGACGGCACCAGCCCCACGTCCAAGATCGTGGGCCTCATGTACTACGCGATGGGCAGCGCGCCCGAGGGCTTCGCGGGTCCCAACGACCACTGGCACCGACACAGCCACGTCTGCATCAAGTACGGAGCCGATCGCCGGATCGATGTGCCGTTCCCGTCGGATGCCGACGTCAGCCAGGCGCAGTGCTCCGGTGTCGGCGGCATCTACATGGCGATCACCGGCTACATGGTGCACGCGTGGGTGGTCCCGGGCTGGGAGAGCCCGCAGGGCGTGTTCTCCCACGAGAACGTCAACGTGCGCTGCGCCGACGGCACCTACAACACCACTCCCAACGGGATGTGCCAGGGCACCTGAGTCGCCGATCACGACTCACCAGAGGCGGCGGAGCTGCGCGCCTTCGCGTCGCGCGCGCAGTTGCTCGCGTCGTTGCTCGGGGGACACGACCGGGGTGTCGGCGGGCAGGTGCGCGCGGACGTCGGCGACCTTCACCTTCTCGATCACCGGGTTCGGGTACTCGTTCGCAACGAAGAAGCGCATCTGGATGACGCCCCAGGGGAAGTCGGCCTTGTCGAGCCAGTTCGGCACACCGGGATCCCGGTGCGAGATCACGGCGCGGAACCAGCCGTCGGTGTCGATGTGCGCCTGCGCATCGTTGAGGCTCGACTGGCGGTTGACCCAGTCGACGGTGGCGAAGCGGTCGTCCGCCACCAACGCCTGCCAGTAGCGGCACTCCGACGGCAGGGGCGTTTCGAGGATCAGCGCCTCGTCGTCGTCGATCTCGTGGATGCCGTCGTAGTACGCCTGCCGGGGCAGGCCGCCCATCTCGTCGATCTTGGTCGAGCGCAGGAACGTGTTCACGCCGTGGTGCTCCCGGTAGTAGCGCACCAGGCCCATGTCGAACAGGATCGTGCCTTCGATCCACTCCGCGAGCTCGGAGAACCGGCGCGCCACCTCTTCGGGGGTCATGTCGGCGCTCGCGGGACCGGGATCGTCGTCGAGCCGGTTGATGGCGACACGAGCGTCGACCTCGTTGACCCAGTCGCACGAGCAGCGGCGCATGAGCAGTCGGACGGTCTGCGCACCGAGCTCCCACCAGTCCCCGGTGTGGCCGGCCGGTCGTTCGGCGCTGAGGATCACGCGGAACCCCCCGTCGGCGTCGAGGGTGAGGTCGTCGAGGTCGTACGCCTGCTGCATCGACGTGCCCCCGCGGCCCGACATGAGCGCGGGCGTCATGATGTCGTAGGCCTGCGGCTGGATCTCGACGAAGCGGGACGTACCGCGGAAGCCCGAGAGCTCGTAGATCCCGTGTGGGTCGATCTCGACGGTCGAGTACACGTAATCGGGGTCGGGGCCACCCTGGTTGAACGCGTAATTCCACAGCGGCATGAACACCGGACGGCGGATGTCGGTGTACACCCGGCACAGGTATCCCTCGGCCAGGATCGACAGCGCGAGCTTGTTCATGTCCTGCTCCTCGGCCGCGGTCGCGCCGTCGGGCCGCCACGCCGCGATGAGGTTGTCGCCGACGCGTTCGAGCGCGCGCATCTGGTCGGCCCAGGTGGGCAGGGCGCGATTGGACGTGGTGTCGGTCATGGCTTCCCCTCGATGTCGACGTCGAAGTGGTCGGTGTAGAAGCGGTAGTCGTCTCGGAGCTGGGCGTCGGTCAGTCCGAACTGCTCGGCGGTGTAGTGGTGCGTGCCCTTGGCGCCCGAGCGGTTCTCGACGGTCCAGTCAGCGATGGCCTGCTCGACCGACGGCGTGAGCTCGTAGCCGAGGAATTCGTAGACGCCCCGGACGGTGCCCATGGGATCGGCGACGAACTCGCGGTGGTGCACGTCGTGGAAGCGGCCCTCGCCGATGCGGGCGCGCGCCGCGATCGCCTGCTCGACGCCGATGCGCAGGTGGTTCGACACCTCGCGACCGAGCCGGTGCAGATCGAGGTCGGTCGCGCCGACGGGGAAGATCGCCGAGACCAGGCTCGCCCACGAGGGCACCGCCTGCACCGGGTCCCGGTGCGTCATCACGAAGCGCGCGTCGGGATAGGCCGACAGGATGGCCTCGAGATGGAAATTGTGGTGCGGCGCCTTGAACAACCAGAGGTGCGGTGGACGTTCCGATTCGAGCAGCTTGACGACGCGTCGGTGGTACGTGTAGGCCGCGGTCGCGTCGGCGGTGCGCCACCACGCGTGGTACCCGAACACCGGCACCGTGTACTGCTGCCCGTGGAATGCCATGCCGAGCAACCACGTGTCCTCCACCGACGCGTCGGCGTCGTAGAGGTGCATCGCCTTGAGCTCCGCGGGCAGCGCCTCGTTCTCACGGATCAGTTGCAGACGGCGCTCGTCGGTCGCCTCGCCCGCGAGCGTGGGCGGTGGGCAGGGCCGGACCTGCTCCCACTGCCGCAGACTGCGGAACTGCGGATCGAGCGACAGCATGTTGGCCAGCGCGGTCGTGCCGGTGCGGGGAAGGCCGTTGATGTCGACCGGGCCGAACACGGGGAGGTCGTCGATCGTCGGGTGATCGGTGTACCAGGCCTCCACCTCCAGCCGGTTCACCAGCCGGCGTCGGAGATCGTCGGCGACGTCGGCGGTCGCCGCCGGGTGGAGTCCTGCGTCACGATCGAGGCTCTCCAACAACACCTCGAGCCCGTCGCGGAAGTCACCCGGGCCGAAGTCGTCCAGCCCGGTGCTCGCGCGCGCCGCATCGAGCAGCGCGTCGGCGTCGATCGCGTCACCCATGTCGCTGCACACGATCGGGGTAGAAGTGCTCGGCGACGCGACGGAACCCGTCGCGCCAACCGACACGGCACGGACCGGTGATCGCACGGCGCTTCGTGCCGTCGGCGATCGAGCCGCATGACGCGCCCGGGATCTCCGTCACCACCACCTCGGGCTCGACGCCCAGCAGGCTGCCGAAGAACGCCGAGTACTCCTGGACGCTGACCGGTTCGTCGCCCGCCCAGTTCACGATGGTCGCCGGCACGCTCGCGGCGTCGAGCAACGGCTCGAGGTGCGCGCAGATGTCGTCGTCGTGGATGGGGCTGTACGTCATCGGGTCCCAGCGCGTGTGCACCGGTGCTCCGGCCGCGATGGCATCGAGATGCCAGACCGGCAAACCGCTCTGGTCGCTGTACGCGGCACCCATCCGGGCGATGGTCGTCGGGAGGTCGAACGAGCGCGCGCAGTAGCGCGCCACCCCCTCTTCCGCGATCTTCGTGACCGAGTACGGCGCAGAGGGTGGCGCCATGGCGTCGCCGAGCGGATCGTCTTCGCGGAACGCGTGCCACGGATCGGGATGCGGCTTGTACACCGTGACCGTCGACATCACCAGCGCCGCCTTCGCGTTGCGGCAGTGCTCGAGCACGAACCCGGTGCCCTCGGCGTTCACGCGCAGGGCGCGGTCGTAGTCGTCGGGACTGAAGTCGGCGACGAGGTGCAACAGATAGGTGAAGTCGTCGGGCAGATCGCCGAAGTCGCCGTCGGCGAGGTCCAGCGTGCGTGTGGTCACGCCGAGTGCCTCGACCTTGTCGCGGGTGGCGGGATCGGAGAAGCGGGCGATGCCCCAGACCTCGTTGTCGCCCACCAACGACCGAGCCAACCCGAACGCGATGCGCCCCGCCGGGCCGGTGACCAGGATCTTCTCGTCCTGCAGCATCGACGTCTCCCCCGTCCCACGTCCCTGTTCCGTTGCGTGGCGTCCCGGAGCGTACGTGGTAGCCATGGCGCCCGTGACCCCGCCGCTGGACCAACGGATCCTCGCCTCGCTGGACGGGTTGCTGCGTGCGCTGGAGCTCGCACCAACCGGCGACGACCGGTTCGTCGCACCGCCGGAGCCTGACCGCTTCACCCGCGTGTTCGGCGGTCAGACCCTCGCCCAGGCGCTGCTCGCGGCCGGCGCCACCGTTGACGGGCCCACTGCCGGACACAAGGCGCCGCATTCGATGCACGCCTACTTCGTGCAGGCCGGGATCGCCGATCACGCGGTCGAGGTGGCCGTGGAGCGAGTGCGCGACGGCCGTTCCATGGCCACCCGGCGCAGCACGGTGATGCAGGGCGACCGCACGTTGCTGGTGGCGATCTCGTCGTTCCATGACAACCCCGACGAGCCGGCGTTGACCGACCCCCCGCTCGACGGGCCGGCGCCGCACGAGCTCCCCCTGCTCCAGGACTGGTTGCACGACCTCCCTCCGGCGCTCGCCGGGCACGGGCGCGCCTGGGTCGACCATCCACCACCGCTCGACCTGCGCATCGGCGAGGCGCCCACGTTCCTCGGCGGGTCTCCGGCCGACGGCACCCGCGCGCACTGGATGCGCCTGCCGCGCGACGTCGGTGCCGATCCACTGCTGCACACGGCGCTCCTCGCGTACGCGTCCGACTACCTGTTGCTCGACATGGCCTTCCGTTCGTACCCGGGCGGGAGGCCGGTCGACGGCTTCGCGGCAGTGAGCGTCGACCACGCGCTCTGGTTCCACCGGCCCGTGCGGTTCGACCGATGGCACCTGCACACCCAGGAGACCGTCGCCCTGTCGGGACACCGCGGTCTGGTCCGTGGCTCGGTCCACGACGAGGACGGACGACGGGTGGCCACGGTCATGCAGGAGGTCCTGGTGCGGCCGAACCCCAACCCGTAGCGTGCGCCCGTGATGCAGCCGGTTCCGATGTTCGAACAGCAGTGGCCCGACGGCGACTTCCGCATGTTCCAGGTGGGGGTCGTCGTCGACGACCTGCTCGCCGTGTGCAGCGATTTCGCGCGCGTGTTCGGCATGGGACCCTTCCACGTGTTCCCCCGCATCGAGACCGACTGCTGGTACCGCGGCACCGACACCAAGGTCGACCTGCAGATCGCGGTGACCCAGGCGGGGCCGGTGCAATTCGAGCTGATCCAGCAGCACTGCGATCGACCCAGCGTGTACCGGGAGCTGGCGGGCAGCGGCACGCGCATCCACCAGCTGTGCACCATCACATCCGACTACCCGGGCAAGAAGGCGTGGTACGCCGCGGAGGGCTACCCGCTCGTCTCGGAGATGCACGTGCGCGGTCAGCACGTCGGGTTCGTCGACACGCTGGCCGACTTCGGCTTCTACACCGAGCTCGCCGAAGACGTGCCCGGCTTCGTCGAGGGCCTCACTCGCGTCTCGCGCACCTGCGCCGAGTGGGACGGCACCGACCCCGTGCGCATCCTCACGAAGGACGGTTACCGCACTCCGTGATGTGTCCGAAAACAACGTGGCGCGAGTTCGTGCAACCGCATTGACAGCACGATCCGCGCTCGGCGTGAACTGCTCGACGTCGCGCCGGAAGCGGGAACACCACCGGCGTCGGACGGGACGTAGGCAGTCAGTCGAGGGCCGTGTACACGTCGGTCCAGAAGTCCTGGATGACCGCGGGCGATGGAAACGCGCTCGCGAACGCGTCGGTCGTGAGCACGATGCCGACCAGGTCGTGGTTCGGATCGTTCGACCACGACGAACCGAGCCCTCCGGTCCATCCGTACGCGCCCACGGCCGGGCCGAGTCCGGTACGACGTAGCCGCACGCCGACCCCGAAGCCCCAACCCTCCGCGCCGTCGGGGGTCAGGCCCGGCGCGCCGTTCAGCACGCCGAGCTGATCGGTGGTCATGGCCTCGACCGCGGCACGAGAGATCAATCGCTCGCCGGTCGGCAGGCGGCCGCCCGCGAGGAGCATGCGCCCGAACGCGTACAGGTCGTCGACGGTCGACACGAGTCCACCGCCTCCCGACGGGAACGCCGGCATCGTGGCCCACTGCCCCTCGGGTGGGTCGAAGACCACCGGGGCGCCCGTCGCCGGATCGCGCTCGTACGACGACCCCAGCCGTGCGATGTCGGTGACGGCGAACGACGTGTCGCGCATGCCCAGCGGTTCGAGCACGCGCTCGCGGAGCACGATCTCGAAGGGTTGGCCGGTTGCGCGCGCGAGCAGCACGCCGAGCACATCCGCGCTGTAGTGATAGGTCCAGCGCTCCCCTGGCTGGTGCAGCAACGGGAGCGTCCCGAGCTTGCGGATCCACTCGTCGGGCGCGGGTGCGAGCTGCGGCGAGGGCGGTGCGGTGGCGATGCCCAGATCGTCGATCGCCTGGAGGAGCGGCTGTGGGAACGGTGCCGCGAAGTCCATCCCGATGCCAGAGCGGAAGGTCAACACGTCGTGCACCGTGATCGGACGGCGCGCGGCCACGGTGTCACCGTCGATCGGTCCGTGGGCGTCGACGAGCACCCGCCGATCGGCCAGCTCCGGGAGCAGCGCGTCGATCGGGTCGTCGAGGCGAAGCCGGTGCTCCTCGACGAGCACGAGCGCGGCAACTGCGGTGATGGGCTTGGTGATCGACGCGATGCGGAACACGCTGTCGCGTTCGAGCGGGGCAGGTTCGCCGCGGGTGAGCCGACCGGCCGCGCCGACGTGCACGTCGTCGCCACACCCAGCCAGCCATGCGACTCCCCCCACGTCGTCGGCTTCCACGTGCTGGGCGACCGCGTCGCCGATCCGCTCGATCCGGGCAGCATCGAAATTGCTCACGTCAACCACGACCGCGCCCGACCGGCGAACTCATCGGTCGCCGCTTCAGTCCCCGGCGAGGGCAGCGAACTCGTCGGCCACCAGGCGGGTGATCGGGCGCTGCGGGCCGGCACGCCACTCGCGCCAGGGCAGGACGTCGTACCACTCGGCGATCGCCGCGAAGTCGATGGCGGCCGAGATCAGCTCCTCGTCGGCGCCCGCGCCGCGAGCGTGACGGGGAACCCGGGGTACTGCGGTGCAGCGATCACGCTCCCACCCGCCCAGGTCGGCGGCCCGTGCCGGTCACCGACGCGGTTCGCCGACGCGGCTGCGACCAGGTTCTCGTGCGCTCGCACCAACGTGATCTGTTCGAGGTGCTCCCGCGCCCGCGGCATCGCGGAGCGGCCGGTCGGGTTCACGAGGAGCCGCGCGCCCTTCATCGCGAGTATCCGGCTCAGCTCGGGGCCCTGGTAGAAGTCGTAGCAGATCGAGATCCCGATCCGGCCGAGGTCGGTGTCGAACACCGGGAGCGCGTCACCGGGCGTGAAGCGATCGGTCTCCAGCGGGATCCCGAGGTGGAGCTTGCGGTAGGTGCCGACCAGTCCACTCGGCGCGACGACGTTCGCCGAGTTGTGGATCGCGTCCGTGCCGGGGTCGCCGAGCTCCTCGAAGCCGTAGATGACGTGGACGCCGTGCGCAGCGGCCATGGCGGTGACGTCGCGGGAAGCGGGGCCGTCGGCGCCCTCGGCCTGGCCGCGGTGCCACTCGCAGGGCCGGTGCTCGTTCGCACATCGGTCGCAGGAGCCCCACGAGTTGAGCGCCAGCTCCGGGAAGACGACCAGATCACATCCACGGCCCGCCGCATCGGCGATGACCTCGTCCATCTTGTGGAGCGTGGCCGCCTTGTCGCGCGGCACCGCGTCGAAATTCGCACAGCCCACCGTGATCACACTCGGCCCGAGTGCCGGATCGTCAGGTCGCACGACAGGAGCTTCGCAGACGAGCGGCGCGGCTGCAGGTGCGCCTTCGCTAGCCTCGTGCCGATGTCCGACTGCGGGCCGGCCGGTGGGGATCGGGCACGGATCCTGGCCGCGGCATGGGATGTTCTCGGGCGCACGAGCTACGAGAACCTCAAGATCCAGGCGGTGGTCCGGGTCGCCGGGGTGTCGATCGGCGGCTTCTACCGGCACTTCACCGGCAAGGAAGCATTGGTCGCCGAGCTCCTGCGTGAGGAACTCACGCGCGCGACGACGATCCTCGACGAGCTGACCGCCGTCGGCGCGCCCGAGGAGCGGGTTCGGGCGTGGGTGGACGGCGTGGTGAGCCTCGCCTACGGCCGGCAGGCCGGGCCACGAGCCCGATGGTTCACGTCGCTCCCGCAGGAGGTGTTCGCGCAGCTCGACGACTGGCCGCGTGAGTGCCGGACGTCGGCCCCCTTGGAGGAGGCGATCGCCGACGGCGCCGCGACCGGCGTGTTCCCGGGCGCCGAGCCGCACCGAGACGCGGCGACTCGTCGAGAGCCTCTGCATCAGCCTCGACCGCGGCACGGTCGGCTGGCTCGGCGCGGATCGCGAGCACGGGGTGGAGTGGGCCGCGGACTTCGTGCTCGCCGCGTTGACGAACCCGGCACGACGTGCGACTCCCGTGGTTCGGTAGCGTCAGGCGTCCCCGCTCCCCCACAGGACCCCGTCGACGATCAAGTCGGTGATGCGGTCGTCGTCGTACCCGAGCTCCTCTCGGAGGATCTCCTCGTTGTGCTCGCCGGCCGCTGGTGGCGCGAAGCGGACTTCGACCGGCGAACCCGACATGTGGATCGGGCTCCCGACGGTCCTGATCGTGCCGAGCCAGGATTGGTCGTACTCGAGGAACGCGCCGCGGGCGGCGAGGTGCGTGTCGTTCCACACCTCGGCGAGCGTTCGCACCGGCTCGTTGGGCACGTCGATCGCGTCGAGAGCAGCTGCGATCTGGTCGCGAGTGTGACCCTCGCTCCAGGCCGTGATGATGTCCACGATCTCGTCGAACCAGGCCTGGCGGTCGTCGTGGTCCCCGGGCGCGAGCGACGTAGCGAGGTCGGACCGTTCGAGGTGGGTGAGCAAGCGCGCGAAGGACGTTCCGACGGCGCCGATGACCATGTAGCCGTCGCTCGCAGGGAAGACGCTGTAACCGGGAAGCTGGGCGGGATGGAAGTTGCCGGTGCGCGTCGGCGTGATCCCCGAGATCGAATGCCAGAGCGGGAACCCGTCGAGGCACGCGACGACCGGCTCGAGCAGCGAGACGTCGATGACCTGCCCTGCACCCGTGACGGAGCGTTGGTGCAGTGCGGCCAGGATCCCGACCGCCAGGTGGAGGCCCGCGAGGTAGTCGGCGCTCGAGTTGCCGCTCTTCATCGGCGGGCCGTCGGGATCACCGGTCATGTCGAGCAACCCGCCGCGCGCCTGGGCCACCAGGTCCCACCCGTCGCGCCCGGCATCGGGACCGGTGCGGCCGTAGCCGGTGAGCGAGGCCCAGATCAGGTCGGAGCGCACTCCGAAGCCCCAGGTCTCGTCGATGCCGAGTGACCGTCTGGCCCGCGACCCGAAGTTCTCCACGACGACGTCGGCCGAAGCGACCAGGTCCGCGAGCACGACCAAGGCGTCGGGATGGCGCAGGTCGAGGGTGAGGCTGCGCTTGTTGCGGTTCGTCGCGAGCCAGTACGCGGAGAAGCGGTGGCGCTCGTCGCTGCCGGGCGGGCTCAGCGCGACCCTGGTGAAGAGCGCAGTCGTCGGTTCCTCGACCTTGATCACGTCGGCGCCGAGATCGCCGAGCACCTGGGTGCAGTAGGGCGCGCCGATCATCTGCGAGAGATCCACGACCCGGAAACCCTCGAGTGCTCCCATGCCCGGCACCGTAGAGGCAGGGGCGGGTCGCCTCAACCGCGGATGGCCCGGCCGCGCGGAACGACGTTCCGGTGCCGAAGCGTTGCGGATGCCGTCCGTGGGCCCGAGAATCGGGTGGTGTTCGACACCTCACTCCCGTATCGCGTCCTCGACGCCGACAACCACTTCTACGAGCCGCCGGGGATCCTCGAGCCCTACCTGGAACGTGAGTTCCACGACCGCGTCGCGGTGGACTACACACCGGACAAGGCGGCGCAGCACAACGCGCGGATCCGCGCGTTGCACGAACAGCAGCGGGTCGAGGCGGTGCCCGGGAGCGCGCTCGGCAAGGGCAACGTGTTCCGCGACCGGAGCGCGCAAGATCGCGAACGGATCGTCGAGGAATTCCGGCTGCTCCAAGGGTCGTACCAGAACCGGGAGCGACGCATCGAGGTGATGGACGCACAGGGCATCGAGACCGCGATCATGTTCCCGACCGGGGTGGGTGTCGGGATCTGGTCGAACAACTGGGACGACCCGGACGCGAACATCGCGAACGTCCGTGCCTACAACCGCTGGGTCGACGACACCTGGGGCTTCGACTTCGAGGGCCGCATCGTGTCGCCCGCGACCGTCGGACTCCTCGACCTCGACGCCGGACTCGCCGAGGTGGACCGCAGCATCGCGGCCGGGGCACGGACCCTGTTGCTCCCTCCCGGCCCCTTGTACGACCGGGCCCCCGCAGACCCGTACTACGACGGCCTCTGGGCCCGACTCGAAGAGGCGGGAGTGCGCCCGTTGATCCACCTCGGATACACGAAGTACCAGGTCTCCGGGAAGTACTACGGCTACGACCCCGACACCCATTACTTCGACGGCTTCGACGCCTTTCAGTGGCTCAATTACTGGGGCGATCGCCCGATCATGGAGACGATCTCCTCCCTGATCTTCGACAACCTCTTCACGCGCTTCCCTGCGCTCTCCGTCGGGCTCATCGAGCACGGAGCCGTCTACCTCCCGTATCTCCTGCGCAAGATGGACCACGCGATCCTCATGGGCAGGCCCACCCGGCACGGCTCGCTCGATCGCCGACCGAGCGAGATCTTCCAGGAGCATTTCGTGGTCGCGCCGTACCCGGAAGAGAACGTCGACCGTGTCCTCGAGGTCGTCGGGCCGGACTGCCTCGTCTTCGGCTCTGACTTCCCTCACCCGGAAGGGCTGCCCGACCCGGTCTCGTACGTGCGGCAATTGGAGCACCTGCCGGCATCGACCCAGCGGGCGATCATGCGTGACAACCTCGCGCGCTTCCTCGCCCGCTCCTGACCGCGGCACTCCCCCATGATCGAGCTCCCCGACCACCCCTGGTTCCCGAACCGGACGATGACTGCGGATCCCCGGTTGCTCGACGAGTTGCTGGCAGAGGAGACCGGTTCGGTCGAACGCCCGCTGAGCAGCTGCTCGAGTTGGGTGCTGCTCTCGGCTGTCTTGGCGCCGTGATCCATCAGCTACCGGATGGGACTCCTCGACGGCCGGGGAGATCGATTGCTGCCGACCATCAGCTGGCGAGCCAACCGCGTCATTCCCCGTCGAGCAGCGCCAGCAGCTTCGTCGTGGTCGCCCAGTTCCGGATCGTCATGTTCGCGTACTCGGGCGTCCCCATGATGCTCGACATGCGGCTCTTCGTCCGCTGGGCACTGAGCCGGGCGAAGTACACCACGCCCCGCCCTGCCCATGCCCGGTCGACACCGTCGCGCAGCTTCACGATCGCCATCACCTGAGCCGGGGTGAGCGGCGCGCGCAGGAAGATCGCGTCCGAGTGGTAGGTGCCGGGGGTCGCACCGAATTGCGCCGGCGCCTTGGCGACGACCGATCGGAGCTGCGCGCGCGAGCGGACCACGACGACGAGCGGATACCCGAGGTGGCGTTCGAGCATCGTCTCGACCTCGGCTTCGAGCGACGCTCGGGGCGCCTCCGACCCGAACAACACGTTGCCCGACTGGATGTAGGTGCGCACGTCGGTGTACCCCGCGTCCTCGAAGGCGCCGCGCAGCTCGGCCATGGGCACCTTGTTGCGGCCACCCACGTTGATGCCGCGGAGCAGTGCGACGTACTTGGACGATGCCATCAGCCGCTTCCGGTGCCCGCCAGCTCGGTGAGCCGTGCGAGACCGCGCTCTCGCGACTCGGCGAGGCGCGCCGCCGCGCGTCGGACCATGGGATCATCGCGCCGCGCCGAATCGACGCGGCTCGGGTTCAATGCGCACTCGTTCGCCCACGCCGCGATGTCGGGTTCGGCACCGAAGATCGCTCCCGCCACCGCACCGCGCGCTTGCATCTCCGCCCACTCTGCGGCGCTGTTGCCGTAGAGGTTCGGTGGGCAGAGACGGTTCCGTTCCCGGTCGTCGTCCCGGGTGGCCTCGACGTACCCGGTCAGGGCGGCGTTGAAGCAGGGGAATCCGACGCGGACGGTCTGGAGCCGGATCGCGTCCGGTCCCCAGATGGGCACCATGGGCGGGTACTGCAATCCCGAGGCCGCGCAGTGCACGACGAGCGAGTCAGGTGCGAGCGGCACCACGCCCTGGCCGAGCACCAACTCCGAGCGCGTCACCTGCCGGATGTGGCCCAGACGCACGACGCGCTCGATGCTCCGCAGGAGTTCGAGCTCCCAGGTACCGAGGGTCGGCGTCTTGGCCATGGTGGGGAGAACGTCGCGATCGACTCGGAGCATGATCCCGTCGGCTTCCAGACGCAAGAACAGGTCGTCGAGGGATGCTGCTTCGGCGGCGGCCGCCATGGTGTCGGCGGCGAGTCCGAAGGCGACCACCGGGTCGGGCTGCACGAGTGCGCGGTTCAGCATCCACGGATCGCGCGGCCGGGTCCACACGATCCGGTCGGGGTCGACGCCGTTGTGCAGCAACCAGATGATCGCGTCAGTGGCCGTCTTCCCCGCACCCGCGACCACGTACTCGCTCGGCGCTTCGACGATGTCAGGGAGCTGGTTGACCGCAACGACACGCGCGTCGTCGGCGACCCCGAACGGCGGCGGGGTCGTCGCCGGGATCGTCGGCGACAGGTAGGTGGCGTCGACGACGCGGCGGCGCACATCCACACGGGAGCGCTCCCCCGAGACGCGCGACGTGACGAAGTGCGCGGTGCCGTCGGTCGTGTACTCGGTCGCCGCGAGGAAGGTCACTCGTCCGGTCGCGAGGAACCGACGGTAGAGGATGTCGTCGAAGTACGCCTGGATCTCGGAACGTCGTGCTCGCTCCTGGAGTCCGGTCTCGGGTCCCCGCTGTTGGACCGCGCCGGTACCCAGCACGGTCGACGCCACGCCGTAGAACAGCGACGCCTGGTGCAGTTGCACGAACGGGTAGGCGTCCTGCCAGTGCCCACCCGGGGCGTATCGGCGGTCGACGAGCGTCACGTGCACGTCGGCGTGGTCGATCAGCGCGTCGGTGAACGCCATCCCCATCGCGCCGGCGCCGACGACCAGATAGTCGGTGTCCAAGGTACGCATCGCGCCCCATCATGGCCGACAGCGCACACGTGCTCCACCGCCGACATCCATTCCGTCAACCTCGCATCAATTCTCGTGTGCGGGCGCACCCGCACGCCACGCGTCCCTACACTTCCCGAGCGAAGCGGGCGAGTCGCCAACCTGAAGAGAGGCAGGATGGAAACTCGTCGAATCCGCCGAGACGAACGTCGGCGCACGCGTCGGAACGCACTGGTCGGCGCGTCGGTTGCCGTGATCGGCATCGCCGTCGGCACCGCGTTGCCGAGGAGCCCCGCGGCTTCGGTCGCGCTGCTGGGTGCCGCTGCGTGCTGCCTCGCGGTCCTCGCGATCAGCAACCCCGCGGTCGCGCCGCTCCACGGTCTGCATCGGGTCGTCAGGTTGCCGCTGCGGGTGTCGGTCGCGGTCAGCCTCGAGTCCTTGGCGTCCCGATGCATCGGTACGGCACACGCGATCGTCGGCCGGCGGGCAGGACCGACTCCGATCGTGCTCGACGAGCCCGACGACGACGCCGAGGAGTGGTGGGGCGCGACGGCCGAGCCCGCGACGCGCGAGCCCGCGAACCGCGAGCCCACGACGCGCGAGCCCGCGACGACCGAGCCCCCCGTTCTCGCGCCCTGGCCGCCCGTTCCACCTCCGGCTCCCCCACTCCCCGCTCCCGTCCTGGCGGCACCGATGGCGTCGGCCCGCGTGCCCTCAGCCGACGCCCGTTCGGTCCGCGCCTGGATCGGGCAGCTCGGGATGCACCTGCAACGCCGGGTGGGGCCACTCACGGAGCACGACCGTGGTGCCGCGGACCACGCGGGCGCATCGACCTGACCGCACACAGCACCGGTCCCTCGGTTCCGGCAGAATGCGGCTCCGACCATCTCGGAGGAGACGCATGTTCGACGGCCTGGAGAGCATCGAGTTCGAGCACGAAGGCACGCAGCTGCGCGGTCACGTGGCCCGGCCGGACCACGACGGGCCCGCTCCTGCAGTCCTCGTGATGCACAGCGCGCTCGGAATCGCGCACGCCGTCAACGAGCGCGCCGCACGGGAGCTCGCGAGACTGGGATACGTCGCGGTGTGCACCGACATGTACGGCGCACACCTCGAAGCGGCGCCGATCGAGCTCACCGCCACCGCCTACGCGGACAACCTCGCGGCCCCCGAGGTGGAGCGCGCACGAACCGTCGCCTGGCTCGAGCAGGTCTCCGGTCGTGCCGATGTCGACGACACGCGCATCGCGGCCATCGGCTTCTGCTACGGCGGCCACACCGTGCTCGAACTGGCCCGCAGCGGTGCGAACCTGAAGGCCGCCGTCAGCTACCACGGCATCCTGCCGACCCACGCCCCGGCCGAACGAGGGGCGGTACGTGCGCACGTCGTCGCGTATTGCGGCGCCGGCGATCCTTTCGCACCCCTCGCGGACGTCGACGCCCTGCGCAAGGAGCTCCTGGACGCCGAGGTGGAGCAATACCAGATCACCGTGTTCGGCGGTGCCAGTCACGGCTTCACCGACCCCGAAGCCGGCGTGCTGCAGGTCGAAGGAGTGGCCTTCGACGCGCTCTCGAACGACCTCTCCTGGAACGGCACGCTCCTGCTCCTGCAACGCGTCTTCGCTCGCTGAGGCACGCATCGATCTCAGACAACGTCGGTCGGTCGGCACACGCTCGGAGGGACTTGGATGGCACTCAGCCCAGTGGTCGGCGTCGCGCGGATGAAAGCGCAGCTCTTCTTCGAGGGTCCCGACGTCGGACGGAAGCTCAGCCGCTACTGGCTCCTCCTGCTCCTCGCGGGCGTGATCGCCGCCGCCGGAGTCGTCGCCGACTCCACCGCCACGGTGATCGGCGCCATGATCGTCGCACCGCTGATGGTCCCGATCCTCGGGTCCGTCGTCGCGGTCGTGCTGGCAGATCGCGACAACCTCGTCCGATGCGCTGGACTCGTCGCCGGCGGCGCCGCTGCGGTGGTCGCGATCGGATGGCTCATCGGGCTCCTCGTGCAATCGCCGGTGGTGGCGGCGACGAACGCGCAGGTGGCCTCGCGCGTGTCGCCGCGCCTGATCGACCTCGTGGCCGCCCTCGCAACCGGTGCCGTCGGGTCGATCGCCTTGGCGCGTGATGACATCTCGGACACGCTGCCCGGTGTCGCCATCGCGATCTCGCTGGTCCCGCCGCTGGCGGTCGTGGGCCTGACCCTCGAATCGGGAGCACCCGACCAGGCACTGGGCGCGCTCCTGCTGTTCGCCACGAATGTCGAGCGCGATCCTCGCGACGGGTCTCCTGGTCATGGCGATCTACCGGATCCACCGCGCCAGCGCGGAGCAGACCGAGTTCCCCCACCGTGAGCTCCACCGGCGCCGTGCCGTGGTCGCCATCGTGATCGGCCTCGCCGTCATCGCCGTCCCCCTGGCGTTCACCTCGGTACGCATCGCCTCGAACACCTCGACCGAATCCACGGTGCAGGACGTCGCGACGACATGGGCGAAGCACGGCGGGTGGGAGGTTGCGTCGGTGGCAACGCAACCGCAGGGCGTGCTCGTCCGCGTCACCGGGCCCTCGCCGGCCCCGGACACCGAGACCCTCGATGCCGCGCTGACCGCCGCCGGTGTCGACGATGTGACCGTGCAGGTGGAACTGATCCCGAGCACCTCGGTCGAGCTGCGTCCCGGCACGACCCGTGCCGCGCAGCACCTCGGCTGATCGACCTGCCCGCGACACCAGGTCTACGGTCGCGCGATGGCGCCGGCACGCACCCGACTGTTCGCGGCCAGAGCGCTTGCGCTCACCCTGGTCCTGCTCGGTGTTCCCGTCCTCACGGCGGCATCAGCATCGCCGCACGTGTCGGTACGGCCCTTTGCCGAGATCCAGGCGAGCAAGATCCTCTTCGAACGCGACCAGTCGGATCCGAGTCGGGGCGTCTTCCGTGTGACGACGAAGGAGCCGATGATCTGCGCCATCGTCTGGGGCCCGACCCGTGCGCTGGGCCGATTCAACAACAGCCTGTCGATGAACGGAACGGGGATCGCGCAGCACGACGTGCTGCTGCCCGCGGTCAAAGGCGGAGTCAGGTACTTCTACCTGGTGCAGGGAACGACGGCCGACGGAACCCTCTACCGTTCACCGGTTCGACGGTTCGAGCTCCCGACCGTCCACACCGAATCCAGCCCGTTGACCGACGGACTGCGCAACGCCGCGCAAGGTGCGACGGTGGTCGCGACGAGCTCCGAGTTCTCCGCCGCGTTCGCAGGAGCGGATGCGGTCGACGGCAAGACCACGACCGAGTGGTCGACCAAGGGCGACGGAGATCGCGGGTCGATCACCCTCGATCTCGGCGCGCCCACCCAGATCGCCGCGGTCGAATTCGTGACGCGCTCGATGGCCGACGGCAGCGCGATCACGCGCCGGTTCACTCTCCAGGTCGACGGCGGTCCACCGTTGGGGCCGTTTCCCGCGGGAACCGTGGCGAAGCCGCGACCCAGCGCGGTCCACGAGACGGGACGCATCGTGCGGTTCGACGTCACCGCGTCCACCGGAGGCAACGTCGGCGCGGTGGAGATACGGGTCTTCGCGCCCGCCTGATCGGTCTCGGCGGCGTGCCCGACGGGGGCTACGGCCTGACGTCGGCCAGGACGACCAGGACCAGGCGATCCGCTTCGTCCGCTTCACCGGTTGCCCCCACGAGACGGGCGCCGGCGTCGTCCACGTAGAGAGAGACCTGCGTGATCTCTCGACCCTCGAATCGCTCGAGCAGCTCGCCCGTCGTGGTCACCTCCGCCCCGCCGGCGAGGAACGTCACCTTCTCGTCGGGCTCCCACGAACCGGTCGGGAGCTCGACGTCGCGCAGGAGGAGCGAGCCGGCGCCCGATGACGGCGGCGGCGGGATCTCGGGCCACGAGTGCGAAGCGGCGATGGCCGTGTCCCCGATGTGGACGCTCTCGCCGTCGTGCACCGACAACTCGTAGCGGCCGACTGGATCGAGCTGTGCGAGCTCGATCGCCTCGCGGACCAGCAGGCGTGGGACGGTCACCGCAGCCTGCGACGGCGATCCCGACGACGGGACACGCGAGCTCCGGCAGCGAGTGGTCGCCCACCATCCTCGTTCGGGGTCGTGGAACGAGAAGTCGACCGACTCGTCGTGCACGCTCAGTCGCATGCCGAGCGGCACCGCCACCTCGGTCAGGTGGTCGAGCGCGGATTTCATCGCCAACGCGTCGACGGTGACCGTGGCGATGTCGGCAGCGGGCACTGGAGCGCTCCTCTCGAGCAGCGAAAAGGAAGGAGTCTCGACACCCGGGCTGTCAGGCGCGAGGTGCAGCTCGAATGCATGGTCGTGCCCGTCCCACGCGGCGCCGAGGCGACGGGTGAACCAGAACACGAAGCGGAACGAGCGTCGACGCCATCCGTACTTCTCGTTCAGCAGGGCGGTGACCCGCGCGTGCTCGGATGACGGGAGCGGCCGAGCAACCGCCGCGACATCTTCGGCACCGAAGTCACCACGACGATCGGAGAACGAGACGCGAACTCGCGGATGCTCCTCCAGCAGCGCGGCCGGGCGGATGTCCGTGAGCACCGTGACGACGCGATCCCGGTCCACTGCGAACCAGAGGCCGGTCGTGCTCTGCCGCGTCACCACCTTCGTCGATGGTGAGGTTGAGGAACTCCAGCGGAGCGCAGTCCCGGAGGTCCATGCGCAGCGACCGTAGCCGCGGCTTCGACGGCCTCAGGCCATCTCGCGCTCGGGAACGCGATCCTTCCGGGATAGGGTCAGGCGATGTACATCGGATTGGGCATCTTCGCCGTCCTTGCCGTGCTGGCCGTGATCGCGGGCACGGTGTCGATGAGGCGTCGACGCGACTACGTGGACACCGACGAACCCGGAGAGATGGGTGAGGCCGAGTTCCGCAAGTACGAAGGCTTCGACGACTGACCGAACAGGTCCCGACCATCGTCGGCGCGGTTCATCGAAAGCGCGCCGCGGTCGCTTCGTCGGCGGGGAAGAAGCTCTCGATGGCGAGTTCGGCGATCGTCACGTCCAGCGGCGAGCCGAACACCGTCATCGTGGAGAAGAAGCGCAGCTCCGCGTCGTCGTCGAGGCGGAAGTGCATCGGGAGCACCGCGGCCGGTGGCGGGAGCACCACGCCGTCGCCGAGCGCGCGTGCGACATCGGGATACGCCGACACCTCCTCGAGGAGAGCCTTCAGCCCAGGATCCGATGTCGCCGCCAGCTGGCGGTTGAGCCGCTCGATCACGTGGGTGGCGTACTCGTCGAAGTTCACGATGAAACGAGAGAGGCCGCTCGGATGGAGGCTGGCCCGGATGACGTTCATCGGCGGCTCGAGGAGTTCCGGCGAGATCAGCTCCAGGAATGCGGCGACGCCCGCGTTGGCCTCGACGAGGTTCCACGCGCCGTCGATGACGAACGCCGGACACGGCGCGTGGTTGGCGAGGATGACCTCGATCGCCTGACGGACGCTCGCCAGGTCGGGAGCGTCGAGCGCCGACTCCCGGTAGACCGGCGCGAACCCGGCCGCCGTCAGCAACACGTTGCGATCGCGCAAGGGCACGTCGAGATGCTCGGCGAGGTGCAGGACCATCTCACGACTGGGCTTCGAACGGCCCGTCTCGACGAACGAGAGATGGCGAGGTGAGACGCCGGCCCGGCTGGCGAGGTCGAGTTGACTCAGGCGACGCTTCGCTCTCCACGTCTTCAGGAGTTGGCCGAGACGAGGCGATGCCGCTGCGATGGTCGTCACGGCCTTGACGGTACGCGCACCGAGGTGCACACGACGATGACCTCACAGGGAATCGCCGACGGACTCGCGGTCGTCCACGATACGTGGCATGGAGACCAACAACGACACCACCACCATGCCCGAATCCACCATCGACCGCTATGTCGTGCTGTTCAACGAGGCCGACGACGCCATCCGCTCGGAGCAGGCGCGCACGCTCTGGGCCGACGACGGCCGTCTGGTCGACCCGCTGATCGACGCCCAAGGGCCCGAGCAGATCGCCGCGGCCATCGGCACCCTGCGGGACCAGATGCCCGGTCATTCGCTGACGCGCACGACGGTCGTCGATGCCCATCACACCCATGCCCGCTTCGGCTGGAGCGTCAGCGGCCCCGACGGCACGGTCGCGGTCGCCGGGATCGACGTCGTCACCTTCGCTCCTGACGGTCGGATCGAGACCGCGGTCGGCTTCTTCGGGGATGCGGCGGCCGTCGCATGAGCGGCGGGCCATCCGCGCCCGGCTATTCAGTCGGTTCGACGCGTATCGATTCGAGTTGAGGGACGCCGGAGAGCTCGGCGCCGAGCCCGCTGGTGAGCTGCTCCTCGGCGACGCGCCGTGCTGCTGATTCGTCAGCCGCGTCGACGGTCAGCGTGACCTCACGCTGAACCCCGCCACGGTTCGATTCCAACACCGCGCTCATACCGAGCGCGCTGTCTTCGATCGCGCCCTGGCCCGGGACCAGATTGGGCACGTCGAACGTCGCGATCACGGTCCATCTCATGTAGCCAACGTAGCCACTCGGGCGTGGGCCACGAACTGCCGCGAGATTGCAACCTGATGCGCAACCGATCGTCAAGCGAACGGAGGAGTTTGACGGGCGGCCAGCGCCTGCTCGTGACGCGGCACGACGTCCCCGCCTCATCTCCGCCGAGGGCAGCATGAATCGACCAGATCAGTCGCACGACACGCAACCGCGCCCGACTCGAGGCGGACGCATCCCGGACGCGCCGAGCACCACCACGTGGATGCGCGCCGTGCTTCGACGATCCTACGGCCCGGTCGACGACGTCCAGGTCCGGACCGTGGCGCGCCCGACCATCGGCACCGAGCAGGTCTTGCTCGAGGTGTACGCAGCGGGTCTCGATCGCGGGACGTGGCACCTCATGACGGGCTTGCCGTACCTGCTCCGCGTCGCCGGGTTCGGACTTCGCAAGCCGAAGCAGCCGATCCTCGGCCTCGAGGTCTCGGGCCGTGTCGTCGCCGTCGGCGACTCGGTCAGTCGGTTCGCCGTCGGGGACGAGGTCTTCGGCGTGGCGTCGGGATCCTTCGCGGAGTACGCCGCGGCGAACGCCGACACGCTCGCACCGAAGCCGCGCCGGGCAACGTTCGAGCAGGCGGCGGTGTTGGCCGTCTCCGGCGGCACCGCCTTGCAAGCGCTGACCGATGTCGGCCAGCTCCAGCCCGAGCAGCACGTCCTCGTCGTCGGCGCCTCCGGAGGCGTCGGCACCTACGCGGTGCAGCTGGCCAAAGCCCTCGGCGCCGAGGTCACCGGCGTGGCGAGCACCGCGAAGCTCGACCTGGTGCGTGAGCTCGGCGCCGACCACGTGATCGACTACACGCGCGAGATCTTCCTCGACGGCGACCGCAGGTACGACCTCATCCTCGACATCGGCGGACGCAACCCGATCTCCGAGCTTCGCAAGGCCTTGACGCGAACGGGCACCCTCGTGGTCGTCGGTGGCGAGGGCGGCGACCGCTGGACCGGCGGCATGGGCCGCCAGGCGAAGGCCGTCCTGCTCTCGCCCTTCGTCAGTCAGCGGCTCACGACGTTCCTGAGCAAGGAACACCACTCCTTCATGGAGCGCCTCGCCGAGCACATCGAGTTCGGAGACGTGGTGGCATCGATCGGAGCGCGGTTCGACCTCGAAGACACGGTACGCGCACTCCGCGCGATGGAAGCCGGCGCCGCTCGCGGCAAGTCCGTGATCGTCGTTCGGAGCGACCACGACTTCGGCGAACGCTCGACCACCTCGCACTCCTGACGCCGGGAACGTCCACCCGCCAATTCCTCGTTTCGCGTCGTCGTGCGGCGCCGGCGGTGGTCCGTGGCCACCAGCTTCCGACGGCGATCCCGCGATGTCGCACGCACGGTCGATGGGGTCGCCGGGCGACGGCTCGTGGGTCGCTGCGCACCAGCGCACCTACCGCGCGTTTGCGTCGTTCGCGAAACACGCGCGTGGCCGACACGAAAAACGCACACTCGAACGGCAGACTCTGATCGGCGCTGGACTCCAACGGAGCCGGGGACCAACAACAACAACAACAACACGAACAGAGCAGAGCCCCGACCGCCGCCAATGCGTCACATGGTCGGGGCTCCGCCGCGCCCGCCCCAACGCCGCTGGTGCGCTTTCGGTGTCGCCTGCTTCTTCTTCTTCGCCGACTTCTTCGTCGCCTTCCCACCCTCGAACAGCTCGTGCCACGACTTCTCCGTGACTTCCACGTCGAAGCGCTTCGCCGCCTTGCGGATCCGCTTCCATGCCTTGTCGCGCTCGGAATCGCTCACGCCCTCGACCTGGTCGAAGCGAGCGATCGCGTTGCGCACGTGCTTGGCGTCGACCAGCGGCTCCTTGCGCTCGTCGGGGAACGCGAAATCCTTGCGCGCGACACGGTTCTTCGCCGCGGTGCTGAGCGCGGAGGACCCGGACTTGGCTCCCTTCGAGCCCTTCCGCGCGGCGGACTGCGCCTCCTTGATGTTCTTGCGGGCCGCTCGCTTCTGCTTGGTGGTCGACATGCCCGCACCTCCTCGTTGACGTCCGTCGGGGGAGCCTTCCTCGTCACGCCCCGGCTCAACCCTCAGGCGGGCGCGTTTGGCGACGCGCAACGGGGGTTAGCCTCGTCGAGTGACGCAGTTCGCCCGGATGGCCGGCGACACCAGCGCCGATGACGTCGACGGCGGTGGCACCGGGCCAACCGTCGCCCCCAGCCCGTACGTGCTACGCCACACGCCGGGTCCACTCGACGTCGAAGAATTCGACGCGTCTCGACGCGTGGTGGCGCGCCGCGAACTATCTCGCCGTCGGGCAGATCTACCTGACCGCGAACCCGCTCCTGCGCGAGCCGTTGCGCGCCGAGCACGTGAAGCCGCGCCTGCTCGGCCACTTCGGCACCGTCCCGGGTCTCAACCTCGTGTACGCGCACGCCAACCGCGTGATCGTGGCGCGTGACCTCGACGCGGTGTTCGTGGCTGGCCCCGGGCACGGCGGACCGGGGCCGAACGCGTGCGCGTGGCTCGAGGGCACCATGGCCGAGGTCGGCGACGACCTGACGCGCGACGAACGCGGGATGGCGACGCTGATGCGCCGCTTCTCGTTCCCCGGAGGAGTGCCCAGTCACTGTGCACCCGAGACGCCCGGCTCCTTCCACGAGGGTGGTGAGCTCGGATACTCGCTGCTCCACACGTTCGGCGCGGTGATCGATCGGCCGGATCTCGTCGCGTTCTGCGTCGTGGGCGACGGCGAAGCCGAGACCGGCCCGCTGGCGACGAGTTGGCATTGCGCCAAGTTCCTCGATCGCCGAGCGCGACGGAGCAGTGCTCCCGGTGCTTGCGCTGAACCAGTACAAGATCGCCAACCCCACGCTGCTGGCGCGCGTCCCCGAGGAGCAGCTGCTGTCGTTGTTGCGCGGCTACGGGTACGCCCCACACGTCGTGGCCGGTGACGATCCCTCCCTCGTCCACCAGCAGCTGGCGGCCGCTCTCGACAGCTGCCTCGACCGGTTGGCGACCCGGACCGATCATGCCCCATGGCCGATGATCGTGCTCCGCACGCCGAAGGGCTGGACCTGTCCGCCCGTCGTGGACGGCCAGCAGGTGGAGGGCACCTTTCGCGCTCACCAGGTGCCGCTCCCCGATCGCGCGCGACAACGACGAGCACCGCCGGACGCTCGAGGCGTGGATGCGTTCGTACCGACCCGACGAGCTGTTCGACGAAGACGGCCGGCCCCTCGCGGTGCTGCGCGACCTCCCACCCTCGGGTGATCGGCGCATGAGCGCGAACCCGGTCGCCAACGGAGGCGCCGTGTTGCGGGCACTCGACCTCCCCGACTGGCGCGACGCCACGGTTCGCGTCGACACGCCGGGCGCGAGCGTGCACGAACCCACCCGCGTGCTCGGCGGATGGCTGCGCGACGTGACGAGTCGCAACCCCGACAACTTCCTCGTCTTCGCGCCCGACGAGCTCGCCAGCAACCGGCTCCAGGACATTCTCGACGTCACGGGCCGCCGGTGGGAGCTGGAGGTCGGCGAGTTCGACGACCGCCTCGACGAGCGTGGTCGCGTGGTGGAGGTGCTGTCCGAGCACATCTGTCAGGGACTCCTCGAGGGCTATCTCCTCACCGGCCGCCACGGTGTCTTCACCTGCTACGAAGCGTTCATCCACATCATCGACTCGATGTTCAACCAGCACGCCAAGTGGCTGGAGTCGAGCAGCCACCTGCCCTGGCGGCGCCCGCTCGCAAGCCTCAACTACCTGATCTCGTCGCACGTGTGGCGCCAGGACCACAACGGCTTCAGCCACCAGGACCCGGGCTTCCTCGACGTGGTCCTCAACAAGAAGCCCGAGATCGTGCGCGTGTACCTCCCGCCCGACGCCAACACCCTGCTGTCGACGTTCGACCACTGCCTTCGGTCGCGCCACCTCGTGAACGTGGTGGTGGCGGGCAAGCAGCTGGGGTTCGACTGGCTCTCGGGTGACGACGCCGCTCGCGCACTGCGCGCGTGGCATCGGGATCTGGGACTGGGCGGGAACCGAGGTCGACGGGCACGTCCCCGACGTCGTGCTCGCGTGCGCCGGCGACGTCCCGACGCTCGAGACGCTCGCCGCCGCGTCGATCTTGCGGAAGGCACTTCCCGAGCTCCAGGTGCGCGTGGTGAACGTGGTCGATCTCATGCGTCTGCTCCCCGACAACGACCATCCCCACGGTCTCCCGGCGCAGGAGTTCGACAACCTCTTCACCGACGATCGGCCGGTGATCTTCGCGTTCCACGGGTACCCGTGGCTGGTGCACCGCCTCACCTACAAGCGGCGCAATCACGAGGGGCTGCACGTGCACGGCTTCCAGGAGAACGGCACGACCACGACACCGTTCGACATGGTGATGCTCAACGATCTCGACCGCTATCGCCTCGCCATCGACGTCATCGATCGCGTCCCCGGCCTCGGCACCCGTGCCGCGCCGCTGCGCCAGCAACTCGTGGACGCCCGTCTCCGCGCCGCGAGTGGACACGCGAGCACGGTGAGGACATCCCCGAGGTCGTCGAGTGGACGTGGACCGGGTGACCCGTGCGCGCCCTGACGGTCAACGCCGGATCGACCTCACTGAAGCTCTCGGTCGTCGACCTGTCCAGCACGACTCACGAACCGGCGTCGCTCGACGACGCGCTGGCACGAGACGACATCGACGTGGTCGTCCACCGAGTCGTTCACGGCGGCGACCATCCCGGCCCCGCGCGCATCGATGACGATCTCGTCGTCGAGCTCCGAGCGCTCGCCGAGCTCGCACCGCTGCACCAGCCACCAGCACTCGAACTGATCGCTCGGTGCCGCGAGCGACGTCCGGAGCTCGAGCAGTACGCGGTGTTCGACACCTCGTTCCACACCACGATCCCCGCGGCGGCGAGCACCTACGCCATCCCCGAACGGTGGCGACCGCAGGTCCGAGCGTACGGCTTCCACGGGATCTCCCATGGCTGGTCCACCGCCCGGCTGGCCGGAGTCGCGCCGGACGCGCGACGGCTGGTCATCGCTCACCTCGGTGGCGGTGCTTCCCTCTGCGCCGTGCACGACGGTCACAGCGTGATGACCACGATGGGGTTCACACCACTCGACGGGTTGGTCATGGCGACGCGTGCCGGGGCGCTCGACCCGGGCGCAGTCCTCTGGCTCGCACACCGCTCCGACGACGTCATGCACCTCCTCGAGCGCGAAAGCGGTCTCCTCGGGCTCTGCGGTGACGCCGACATGCGCGAGGTGCTCCGCCGTTGCGACGAGGACGACTCCTCGGCACTCCTCGCGGGAGGTGTACCTGCACCGGCTCATCACCGCGGTCGGCGCATGCGTGGCAGGTCTCGGCGGCATCGATGCGCTCGTGTTCACCGGCGGCGTGGGAGAGGGATCGTCACAGATCCGCGAGCTCACGACCGCGAAGCTGGACTGGCTGGGGGTCATGACGGGACCGCCACGCGCGTCGGACGGCCTGTCCGAGCTCACCGCGCCGGGCGCCTCGGTGCGCACGTTCGTGGTCACCGCGCGTGAGGACCTCGAGATGGCGCGGCACGTCTGGTCCCTCGCCTCGAAGGGTTGACGATCCGGCGTCCTGGGCACAACGAATGCCCGATGTCCGACGACGCGACCGCGGTGCGCGAGCCGTGGAACGGTGACCGGCAGAAGTCACGCACACCACACCGGTGGCGCACGCTCGCCGTCATCTGCCTCTGTGTCATCGTCATCATCCTCGACAACACCATCCTCAACGTGGCGTTGCCGTCCATCGAGCGGAGCCTGCATGCGAGCGCGAGCGAGCTGCAATGGACCGTCGACGCCTACACGCTGACGTTCGCCTCCCTGTTGCTCGTCGCCGGCAACCTGGGCGATCGCTACGGTCGGCGGGGGGCGCTGCTCACCGGATTGGTGGTCTTCGGAGCGGGATCGGGGTTCGCGGCATTCGCGACCAGTGCCGGGACGCTGATCGCGTTCCGGGCCCTCATGGGCCTGGGGGCGGCCGCGATCTTCCCGACGACGCTCTCGATCATCACCAACATCTTCGACGGCGACGAGCGCGGGCGCGCGATCGGCATCTGGGCTGCGCTCGCCGGGCTCGGCATCGCCGCCGGCCCGATCCTCGGTGGGATCCTCCTCGATCACTTCTGGTGGGGCTCCGTGCTCCTGGTCAACGTCCCCATCGTCATGATCGCGATCGTCCTCTTGATCATGTTCGTGCCCACGTCCAAGGACCCCGAAGCACCGCCACTCGACGTCCCCGGCGCGGTGCTCGCAACGACCGGGATGACCGCCTTGCTCTACGGGATCATCGAGGCACCACGCAACGGATGGTCGTCGTCAGAGGTCGTGGTCGCGCTGCTGCTCGGCGTCGTGCTGCTCGTCGCGTTCGTGGTGCGCGAGCGGAGCACCGATCATCCGATGCTGCCCGTGGAGTTCTTCAGGAACCGCCGCTTCTCCGCGGCTTCCGTGGCGTTGAGCCTCACGTTCTTCGCGCTGTTCGGCTACATATTCCTGCTGACGCAGTACCTGCAGTTCGTCCGGGACCTCGACCCGCTCGCAGCCGGGTTGCGCCTCGCCGCACCCGCGATCGGCATCATGGTGAGTGCGCCGCTCGCACCCCGGATCGCCGAGCGCATGGGCACCAAGGTGGTCGTCGGCACCGGGCTGTCGATCGCGACGATCGGCATGGTCCTGCTCTCGCGCACATGGATCCTCGACGCCGACCTGTGGCTCGAGGTCGTGTTCGTGGTGTTCGGATTCGGCATGGGTCTGACCATGGCCCCAGCGACGGACTCCATCATGGGGTCGGTGCCACGCGAGCGTGCCGGCGTCGGTTCGGCAGTGAACGACACCACCCGTCAGACCGGCGGCGCGCTCGGTGTCGCGGTGCTCGGGAGCCTGCTGGCCACCCGCTACGACTCGGCGATCGCCGCTCTCCCGATTCCCGGCGGTGCGCGCGACGCAGCTCGTTCGTCCATCGGCGGTGCACTGGAGGTCGCGCACCGGGTCGGCGGCACGGCAGGAATGAAGCTCGTGGACGCCGCGCGCGCCGGGTTCACCGACGGCATCCAGTTCGCAACCCTGGTCGGCGCCGCCGTCGTTGCGGTCGCCGTCGTGGTCGTCGTGCTGTTCCTCCCCAATCGCGCCGATCAGAGCGGAACCTCGGCGGCGAGCTCCGCGCTGACGAACACGCCTGGGCGTCGAGCGCCGTAGGTCGCGGTGAGCGCTTCGAGGAGGTCGACGCGCGGCCGGTCGTCGACCACGGCGGGGAGCTCGAGCCCGCGGTGTGGCCGCATCGGGACGACGACCACGATCTCGGGTTCCGGGGGCCTGCCGCGGACGAACGCGCAGACATCCGCAGGTGCGTCGAGCGGTTCGTACCCGAGATCCGCGAATCCCGCGAGATGCGCTCGTAGCGCGAGCAGCACGCGCACGGTGAAGAGCTTGGCCGTGAACCGATCCACGCGCGCGCCCCGCAGCTGGTGGTCGAGCAGCACCTGCCGGAGTGACCAGTCAACCGGACGACGGTTGTCGGGGTCGACCAGGAGGTGGTTCCACAGCTCGTCACCCTGGTAGATGTCAGGGACGCCGGGGGCGGTGGCCCGCAGCACGAGAGCTCCGAGCGAGATCCGGTCCACGCGAGCGATGACGTCCGCGACGAACGGGATGAACACCTCGGCAAAACGCGCGTCCGCCAGAACCTCCGTCACCACGCCCGACACGGTTCGTTCCCACGTGACGTCGGGGTCGACCCACGCCGTGTGACGCTTCGCCTCCCGGAACGCCTTCACCAGGTACAGGTCGAGGCGGTCTCGGGACAGCGGCCACGCCCCGACCAGCGTCTGGAGCACGAAGAGCTGCTCGTCGGCGTCGAGCCCGCCAGCTGTCGTCGACAGCCTTTCACATCGACCTCTCCACCAGTCGACGACCGCGAGCCATTCGTCGGTCATCGTCGCGAGCGCAGCGATGCGTGCGCGGACGTCCGCGCTTCGCTTCGTGTCGTGGGTAGTCGCAGCGAGGAGCGCACGCGGCCACGACGCGAGTCGGAGTCGGTTCGCCCGGTGGAACTCGTCGACGCCGATGCCGAACCGGTCGGGATCGCCTCCCACTTCGTTCAGCGCGAGCAACCGTACGTCCCGATACATCGCGGTGTCCTCGATGCCCTTGGCCATGACCGCACCCGACGTCTGCTGGAACCGCGTCACGAACTCCGGCGGTGTCGCAGAGGGGACGCGCAGCGCGTCGCTGACGTTCGGTGGGAGCGCCAGCAGTGCTCGCGCGTCCTGCTCCGATCCGGCGCGGCTCTGTGGATCGAGGTAGGTCCGGTAGACGGGAAGTGCGGACAGGCTCGCCTCGAGCCCTTCGACGTCAGCCAGTCTGCGCAACCTGTTCACCTCGGGGAGGAAGGTGGTGCGCACCTGCTCGGCCTTTGCCGCGGCGCCGACGTCGCGGAACGGGCGACGACCGGCGACCGTCGTGTCGAGCGCATCGCGACCCTCGGGATCGACGAAGAGCGCATCGACGTCGACGAGGAACTCGTAGCCGGTGGTGCCCTCCACCGGCCACGGCGGCAGCGCCTCGCCGGGCTCGACGATCTTCTCGACCCACACGTGGTCGATGCCGAGGTCGCGCACGCGCCGCAGATAACCCGCGGGGTCAGCGAGACCGTCGACGTGATCGACTCGAACCCCTGCGACCACGCCCTCGTGCACGAGCTCCGCGATCTTGTCATGGGTGACGCCGAACACCTCGGGATCCTCGACCCGGACGCCGGCGAGCTCGTCGATGTCGAAGAAGCGACGATGACCACCGTCAGGGTCGAGGTCGAAGAACTGCGCTCGGAGCACCGGATCGGCCCAGAAGGGATTCTCGTCGGACACCGCCATGTGGTTCGGGACGATGTCGACGAGCAGGTCCAAGCCGGCCTCCGCGCCGGCGCGGGCCAGCTCCCGCAGTCCCGACTCGCCGCCGAGCGCGTCGGACACCCGACGAGGATCGACCACGTCGTAACCGTGGGTCGACCCCTGGCGCGCCCGCAGCACCGGAGACAGATAGAGGTGGCTCACACCGAGGTCCCGCAGGTAGGGGACGAGCGCCGCGGCGCCGGCGAAGGTGAGGTCGGGCCCGAGCTGGAGACGGTAGGTGGCGACCAGTGGTCTCATCTGCGGCGGATCAACACCACGACGGATCGCTCCGCCACCGCGACGCCTTGTCGGGCGGAGTATTCCCGGCCGTCGGCCTCGACACCGGTGGTCGACAGCGCGACGCACCACCGCGCACCGAACCGACGGGGCGGCAGCACCAGCTCGGCCGGTTCGTGCCGTGCGTTGAAGAGCAGGATCAGCGACTCGTCGTGGACCAGCTCACCGCGAGGTGTCGTCGACCGGATCGCATCCCCGTTGAGGAACACGCCCACCGGACCACCGGGCACCTCCCAATCGCGCCGCGCCATCCGCCGACCGTCGGGTCGGAACCACCAGATGTCCGGGAGGCCATGGGCGTCACGTTCTCCGCCGAAGAACGTGTCGCGCCGAACGACCGGATGGTCGTGACGGAACTCGATCAGCCGGCGCGTGAACGCCAGGAGCTCCTGATCGGCATCGTCGAGGTCCCAGTCGAGCCAGGAGATCTCGTTGTCCTGGCAGTACGCGTTGTTGTTCCCGTTCTGGGTCCGGCCCATCTCGTCACCGGCGAGCAGCATGGGCACGCCCTGCGAGAGGAACAGCGTGGTCAGGAAATTGCGTTGCTGGCGAGCGCGCAGTGCGAGCACCTCACCGTCGTCGGTCGGGCCCTCGACCCCACAGTTCCAGCTCCGGTTGTCCTCGGTGCCGTCGGCGTTGTCCTCGAGGTTCGCCTCGTTGTGCTTCTCGTTGTACGAGACGAGATCGGCAAGCGTGAATCCGTCGTGCGCAGTGACGAAGTTGATCGACGCGAACGGTCGACGGCCGTCGCGCTCGAAGAGATCGGCCGATCCGGCGAAGCGGGTCGCGAACTCGCCGACGGGCGCGATCCCGCGCCAGTAGTCGCGCACGGTGTCGCGGTACGGACCGTTCCACTCGGTCCACAACACGGGGAAATTGCCGACCTGGTACCCGCCTTCGCCGACGTCCCACGGCTCCGCGATCAGCTTCACCTGCGACAGCACAGGATCCTGGAAGATGATGTCGAAGAACGCAGAGAGTCGGTTCACCTCGTGGAACTCGCGAGCCAACGCCGACGCGAGGTCGAAGCGAAATCCGTCGACGTGGCACTCGACCACGAAGTACCGCAGCGAGTCCATGATCAGCCGCAGCACGTTGGGGCTCACCGGGTTGAGGCTGTTGCCGGTTCCCGTGTAGTCGACGTAGTACCTCGGGTCCTCGGGCGCCAACCGGTAGTACGACGCGTTGTCGATGCCCCGGAAGGAGAGCATCGGTCCCAGGTGGTTCCCCTCGGCGGTGTGGTTGTAGACGACGTCGAGGATGACCTCGATGCCCGCGGCGTGGAGCGCCTTCACCATTCCCTTGAATTCGGAGAGCTGCTGGCCACGCCGCCCGGTCGCCGCATACTCGGAGTGCGGTGCGAGGTAACCGATCGAGCTGTAGCCCCAGTAGTTGCTGAGGCCCTTGTCGACGAGCTCGGATTCGTCGGCGTTGTGGTGCACCGGCAGCAGCTCGATCGCGGTCACGCCGAGCTCCACGAAGTGCGCGATCGCTTCGTCGGACGCGAGCGCGGCGTATGTGCCCCGCAGGTCTTCACGCACTTTGGGGTGGCACCGGGTGAAGCCCTTCACGTGGGTTTCGTAGATGACCGTCTCGTTCCAGGGCCGACGGGGGAGGCGGTCACCCTCCCAGTCGAAGTGCTCCGAGACCACCACTGATTTCGGGATGGCATCCTGGTCGTCCTCATCGTCGGCGACGAGGTCGGCGTCGTCGCCGTCGGGGACGTACGGGAGCACGTTGGCGACGCTGAAGGCGACGAGACCATCGATGGCCTTGGCGTACGGGTCGATGAGCAGCTTGTGCGAGTTGAACCGGTGCCCGGCATTCGGGTCGTAGGGGCCCGTCACCCGGTACGCGTACCGCTGGCCCGGGCCGATGCCGGGCAGGTAGCAGTGCCAGTGGAACGCGGTGCGGTCACGCATCGTGATGCGCGTCTCGTGGTCGTCGGCGTCGAAGAGGCACAGGTCCACGCGCTCGGCATGTTCGGAGAACACGGCGAAATTCGTGCCGTCGCCATCCCACACCGCACCGAGCGGGAACGGGCGCCCCGGCCACAGCTCACTCATCTGACCCGGCCCTCCCAGGGACCGACGCCGTTCTGCTCGACGTCGGAGAAGTTCACGAGCAGTTCCACGTCACCCCGCCACACGCGGAGGAATCGGGCGTCCTCGTCGACGACCGTCCGCACCGGTCCCGTGGGCAGCGTGCGCCGCAGCTCGAGCAACCGACGGTAGTAGGCGCGGTGTTCGATGTCGCCGTACGAAGACAGCTTCGACTGCGCGAACGTGTCGAGCGCACCGGGATCGGGCACTTCGGCACGCGCGAACGCCGCGAACGCGGCGAACTCTCGTCGGCGACCTTCACGGGTCGCTCGCGCGATCTCGGGATCGACGTGATCAGCGAAGAACAGGAACGGGTGCGGCTCGTCGTACTCCTCTCCCATGAACAGCAGCGGTGTGCCCGGCGCCAGTATGCAGCAGAACGCGGCGAGACGTAGCTTGCGGCCGCGCAGGCGGTCGCCGAACGCGCGGTTGCCCACCTGATCGTGGTTCTGCGCGCACACCACGAGGCGGGTCGCGTCGGGACGCTCGAACTCGCGCGCGACCTGCGCAACGCTGCCGTACTCGGAGTAGTAGCCGTCACGCTCACCCGTGAGCAGTACGTGCACTGCGTGATGCAGCTCGTCGCCCCACTGAGCGTCGCAGTGCCACCGGTTGACGGGACGGAGGTCGCCAGTCTCCATCTCCGCGATGACGAGCGTGCTCTCGCGCACGGCGCGCACACGGTCGGCGAGCTCGGCGACGATGTGCGGTCGGGAGTCGTCGACCATGGCGTGCACCGCATCGAGGCGCAGGCCGTCGACGTGGAAGTTGCGCACCCAGTGCTCGGCATTCTGGATCGCCCACTCGCGCACGCCCCGTCGCGCGAAGTCGACCGCCGGTCCCCAGAAGGTGTCGTGGGATGCGTCGGTGTACGGCGCGAACGCGGTGAGCGCGTCGGCGCCGGGGCCGAGGTGGTTGTAGACGACGTCGAGCACGACGCCGAGTCCGACGGCATGGGCCCGGTCGACCAGGAGGGCCAGGCCCTCGGGACCGCCGTACACCGGATGGGGTGCCGACGTGTACAAGCCGTCGTAGCCCCAGCCGTAACGCCCCGGGAACGTCGCCACCGGCATCACCTCGATGGCGGTGATGCCGAGCTCGACGAGCTCGAGGAGGCGGTCGGCGACCGCGGCGAAGGTGCCGGCCTCGGTGAAGGTCCCCACGTGCAGCTCATAGAGCACCAAGTCGTCCAGCGCGACACCGCTCCACTGCTGATCGGTCCAGACGGCGACGGCGGGGTCGACGACCTCGGACGGACCGAGCACACCTTCCGGCTGCGAGCGTGACATCGGATCCGGGCACGTGCGGGCGGCGTCGATCCGGTACCGATACCGGTCACCGTGGGCTCCGGGCCGGGTCAGGCTCCAGGTGCCGTCGTCGGCGGGTGCGAGCGGCTCACTCGCCGCGTTCGTGACGAGCTCCACGAGCTGTGCGTCGGGCGCCCAGACCGTGTGGGTGACCTCATCGCCGACGACGAGCGCACCGAGCCGCGGGAACGCCGTCATCGGCTCCCGACGCGCAGTGCGAGCCACAGCACGCCGAGCGGAGGCAGAACGAGCCGAGCGTCTCCACCCCCACCTGCTGCTGCGGCGACCACGACTCCGCCGTTGCCGACGTCGGAACCGCCGTAGAAGTGCGAGTCGGTGTCGAGGATCTCCTCCCACTCCCCCGCCGCCGGGAGACCGACGGCGTAGTCGTGGCGAGGCACCGGCGAGAGATTGGCGACACACGCGACGGGACGGCCGCCGAGCGGATCGTGACGCACGAAGGCGAACACGTTGTGGTCGGCGTCGGTGCCGTGGAGCCAGCTGAACGCGCCCGGATCGTCATCACCGGTCCAGAGCGCCGGTTCTGCGCGATACCGGCGGTTGAGGTCACGCACGAGGTCGTGGACCCCGCGGTGGCCCGGATCGTCGAGCAGCGGCCAGTCGAGCGCGTGCCCAGCGTCCCACTCGTGCTCAGGCGCGAGCTCGCCGCCCATGAAGAGAAGCTTCTTGCCCGGGTGCGCCCACATGAAGGCGTACAGCGCGCGCAAATTGGCGAACTGCTGCCAACGGTCACCGGGCATTCGCCCGAGCAACGAGCGTTTGCCGTGAACCACCTCGTCGTGCGACAACGGGAGCACGTAGCGCTCGCTGTAGGCATAGACCATCGCGAACGTCAGCTCGTCGTGGTGGAAGCGCCGGTGGATCGCCTCCCGCTCGAAGTATTCGAGCGTGTCGTGCATCCAGCCCATGTTCCACTTCGCTCCGAAGCCGAGTCCCCCGTCCTGCACCGGCGTGGTGACGCCCGGCCATGCGGTCGACTCCTCGGCGATTGCGTACGCGCCCGGCGCCTCCTCGGGCAGCCAGGTGTTGAGCTCCTGCAGGAACCCGACCGCGTCCAGGTTCTCGCGCCCGCCGTGCACGTTGGGCAACCAGTCGCCGGGCTCGCGCGAGTAGTCGAGGTACAGCATGGACGCGACCGCGTCGACGCGGAGCGCGTCGACGTGGAAGTCACGCACCCAGGTCAACGCGCTCGCGAGCAGGAAGTTGCGCACTTCGGTGCGGCCGTAGTTGAAGATGAGCGTGCCCCAGTCGGGATGCGCGCCCTGCCGCGGGTCCTCGTGCTCGTAGAGCGCCGTGCCGTCGAAGCGCGCCAGCGCCCAGTCGTCGCGCGGGAAGTGCGCGGGCACCCAGTCGACGATGACCCCGACGTCACGCTGGTGGAGCTCGTCGACGAACGCCCGGAAGTCGTCGGGGGTGCCCCAGCGCGAGGATGGCGCGTAGTAGCCGGTCACCTGGTAGCCCCAGGAACCGCTGAACGGGTGCTCGAGCACCGCCATCAGCTCCACGTGGGTGAACCCGAGCTCGGTGACGTAGTCGCCGAGCTCGGAGGCGAGCGCCCGCCAGTCGCGTCCGGATCGCCAGGACCCCGGGTGCACTTCGTAGACCGAGACCGGACGCAGTGCGCGCGCGGTGTCCGCCCGCCGCGTCATCCATTCGTCGTCGCGCCAGTGGTGCGACGAACCGAACACCACGGAGGCGCTCGCGGGGGGCACCTCGCTCCAGGCCGCGACCGGATCGGCGTGCAGCCGCAGCGATCCATCCTCGCCCTTGACCGCGAACTTGTAGCGCATGCCGTCGGTGACGCCGGGGACGAACAGCTCCCACACCCCGCTCGCGCCGAGCGAGCGCATCGGGAGGACCCGATCGTCCCACTGCGTGCAGTCCCCCACCAGCGCGACCGAACGAGCGCCGGGCGCCCACACCGCGAACGACGAACCGGCGACACGTCCGTCCTCCGGCCCGTGTTCGCGCAGTTGCGCGCCCAGGACACGGCCCAGCTCGCGGTGTCGCCCTTCACCGAACAGGTGCAGGTCGAGCTCACCGAGCGACGGCAGGAACCGATACGGGTCCTCGACGGGCTCCCGCGTGCCGGGGAGGACCACTCGGTACGACGCGTCGGTACTGGCGCCCGTGAGCACCACTTCGAAGAGCCCGCGGTCATCGACGCAGCGCATCGGCACCACGCGCTCGTCGACCACGATGCCGGGCACACCGCGCGGTTCGTAGACGCGCACGACTGCGCCGTCGGTCACGGGGTGGATGCCGAGCAGATGATGCGGATCGTGATGCGCTCGGGACAGGACCAGCTCGAACTCGCGTCGGACAGCCGGTGCCAGGCCTGCGCTCATCCGTCGGACCCTTCGAGGAGGCCGATGATGCTGCCGACAGGGATGCCAACCCAGTCGGGACGGTGATCGAGCTCGTAGCGCAATTCGTAGAACGCCTTCTCGAGCTCGAACATCGTGAGCTGCTGCTCCTGCGCCTCGAGCGACGAAGGCAACACGGCCACCGCCGACGCTCGGTAACCACCCAGGAACATGTTCCGTGCTTCGTGTTCCCAGCCGTCAGTGATCTCGACGCCGTCACGGCGCACTGCACTGGCGAGGTACGCGAGTGAGCGCAGCATCCCCGCGACGTCGCGCAGCGGCGCCATCTTCTGACGACGCGCGGACGCGCCACGGGCCGGCTCGCCCTCGAAGTCGATCACCATCCAGTCGCCGTCATGCCACAGTGCCTGCCCGAGGTGCAGATCGCCGTGGGTGCGGATGGCGCGTCCCTGTACCGCAGACGGTGCAGTCGCGAGCACCAGATCGTGGGCCTGGCTCCGCCGACCGATGAGCGGCGCAAGCTCATCACGATCGCTCAGCTCGTCGAACGTGGCGTCGATCTCCTCGTCGATGCGGGCGGAAACCAACCCCGCGCTCTCAGGCGTCGGGTCCTCGGGCGCGAACGACGGGTCGGACCCGTCGGACGCGAGCACCGCGTGCATCGCGCCCACGACCCCACCGAGTTGCTCGAGCCGGTCGAGGAACGTCCCGGGTGTGGATGCGAGCTCTCGCTGCCCGAGCGCCCACCCGTCGATGGCATCGGGCACGAAGCGTTGCATGAGCCCGAGGGTCGCCTGCACGCGCTCACCTTCGTAGGCGTACCAGCCCGCCAGCTCGGGAGCGTGGTCGAAACCGTGTTCGGCGAAGAACAGGAGCATGTCCAACTCGGCGTTCACACCCGGGCGCACGTGCCGGTAGGTCTTGAGGAGGAGGTCCTCGACCACGACCACGGTGTTCGACGCGTCGACCCCGAGTGGACGCGCCACCGGCATCGTCGGTGCGGTGACCGGGCGGATGGCGTCGAACGTGATGCGGCCGTCCGTGCTGACGACGGAGGCGCCGGACTCGGTGAGCTCTACCAGTCTCGTCGCGAGCTCGGGATCGTCGGCGGCCTCGAACACATCGCCGTCGAAGTCGCGCACCAGGAGCTGGTAGAGATCATGGGTTCCGGTGTCGAACACGATCTCGACGAGCGCCATGCGCAGGCTGCCGTCGTCGTCCAGCGGCACCGAGTCGACCACGCCTGCGCTCTGCATCTCGCGCGACTGCGCCCCGTACCACCGCTGCTGCTGCAGATACCGGACGAGGACCTCGTCATCGATCACGCCGCCGGTACCGAGACTGGCGCGGACATCACTCATCGGGCCGCCTCAACCGGAACCAGTAGAACCCGCGCCCCGGGAGCGTGAGCAGGTACGGCAAGGTGCCCACGCGCGGGAAGCGCGTCCGCCCGAACATCTCCTCGGGCTCCATGCCCTCGAAGCGCGACAGGTCGAGCTCGACCGCCTGCGCCGAGCGCGCCATGTTGTGCACGCACAGGACCACCTCGTCCTCAAATGTGCGGAGGTGCGAGAAGACGTGGAGGTTCGACGACCGCAGAGCCTCGTAGCTGCCGCAGCCGAAGACCGGGTGCTCCTTGCGCAAGGCGATGAAGCGGTGGATCCATCGCAACAGCGACGTCGACGTGCGCAGCTGCGCTTCGACGTTCACCGCCTGGTAGCCGTACACCGGGTCCATCAACGGCGGGAGGTAGAGGCGCGCGAAGTCGGCTCGCGAGAACCCGCCGTTGCGGTCACCGGTCCACTGCATCGGCGTGCGGACACCGTCGCGGTCCCCGAGGTAGATGTTGTCGCCCATGCCGATCTCGTCGCCGTAGTAGAGGATCGGGCTCCCCGGCAACGAGAACAGCACGGCGGTGGCGAGCTCCATGTCGTCGCGACCGTTCTCGAGCAGTGGCGCGAGGCGTCGCCGGATGCCGAGGTTCAGCCGCATCAGCGGATCCTTGGCGTACTCGCCGTACATGTAGTCGCGCTCCTCGTCCGTGACCATCTCGAGGGTGAGCTCGTCGTGGTTGCGGAGGAACAGGCCCCACTGCGCATTGGCGGGGATCGCCGGGGTCTGCTCGAGAATGTCGATCATGGGATGTGCTTCCTCCCGCCGCATCGACATGAACAGCCGGGGCATCACCGGGAACTGGAACGCCATGTGGCACTCGTCCCCGTCGCCGAAGTACTGCACGACGTCCGCCGGCCACTGATTGGCCTCGGCGAGCAGCACCCGGTCGGGGTACTCGTCGTCGATCGTCTTTCGCACGCGCTTCAGGAACTCATGCGTCTCCTGCAGGTTCTCGCAGTCGGTGCCTTCGCGCTCGAACAGGTAGGGCACCGCGTCGAGGCGAAGACCGTCGAGCCCGAAGTCGAGCCAGTAGCGCATCACGTCCAGCAGCGCGTTCTGCACCTGGGGGTTGTCGAAGTTGAGGTCGGGTTGGTGGGAGAAGAAGCGGTGCCAGTAGTACTGCCCGCCCACGGGGTCGTACGTCCAGTTCGACTGCTCGGTGTCGACGAAGATGATGCGGGCGTCGCGGTAGCCATCGTCGGTGTCGGACCAGACGTACCAGTCGCGGAACGAGCTCTCGCGCGATTCACGCGACGTCTGGAACCACTGGTGTTCGCTGGATGTGTGATTCATGACCAGGTCGGCGATGACGCGGATCTGGCGCTGGTGCGCCTGCTCGACGAACTCGGCGAAGTCGTCGGTCGAGCCGTAGTCGGGATGCACCGAGTAGTAGTCGGAGATGTCGTAGCCACCGTCGCGCAGTGGCGAGGCGTAGAACGGCAACAGCCAGATGCAATCGATGCCGAGCCATTCGAGGTAGTCGAGGCGCTCGGTGAGCCCGACGAAGTCCCCGATGCCGTCACCGTTGCCGTCGGCGAAACCTCGGATGTGGATCTCGTAGAACACCGCGCGCTTGAACCAGAGCGGATCCGACTCGAACCAGCGCCGGGGAGCATCGGACACACCGCCGGCGGCGTTCAGCTGTCGCCGGATGTCACCCAGGTCGGGGCGACGCAGGGTCAGCTCGCCGGTCGTCATCGGACCGCCAACACGTGGGCACCGCCCGGCGGGAGGCGCAGGTAGTTCTCCCCGATGCGCCATTCGTGATGATCGCCGGTGAGCAGGTCGACCACGCCGAAGCGCTCGGGAAGACCGAGAGTGGTCGGGAGCGTCGCGAGGCCTTCGGCGTCGCCGTGCGGATCGAGGTTGACGCACACCACGACCGCGTCACGGCCGCGCCCCTTGACGTAACCGACGATCCGTTCGTGAGCGGTGTCGAAGAACGTGGCATTGTCGACATGACGGAACACGTCGGAAGCTCGACGGATCTCGTTGCAGCGCCGCACCAGACGAGAGAGCTCGCCGCCGACCTCACCCACCGAGCACTGGTACTTCTCCGAGTCGCGGTACTCCTCGCTGCCGGGACGGACCGCGGTGCCTCCCGCTCGCTCGAACCCCGAGTACATCCCCCACGACGGCGAGAGCGTCGCTGCGAGCACGGTGCGGGCCTCGAACGCCGGTCGGCCTCCGTGCTGGAGGTACTCGTGGAAGATGTCGGGCGTGTTGACGAAGAAGTTGGGACGGAACCAGTCGGCCTGCTCACCGAGCTCGACGATGTAGGACTCGAGCTCGGAGCGCGTGTTGCGCCAGGTGAAGTACGTGTAGGACTGGCTGAACCCGAGCTTCGCCAACGTCGCCATCACCGCTGGGCGCGTGAAGGCCTCGGCGAGGAACACGACGTCGGGATGGTCCTCGTGGACAGTCGTGATCAACCACTCCCAGAACGCGAAGGGCTTGGTGTGCGGATTGTCGACGCGGAAGACGCGCACTCCGTGGCCGATCCAGTGCTCGACGACGCCCAGCAACGCCTCCCACAGCTGCTTCGCCTTCGTGCTGTCGAAGTCGACGTTGACGATGTCCTGGTAGCGCTTCGGCGGGTTCTCCGCGTACTTCACCGAACCGTCAGGTCGCCACGCGAACCACTCCGGGTGCTTCTCGAGCCAGGGGTGATCGGGCGAGCACTGCACCGCGAAGTCCAACGCGATCTCGAGCCCGAGCTCGCGAGCGCGCGCGACGAGGCGGTCGAAGTCCTGGAGGGTCCCGAGGCCTGGATGCACCGCCTTGTGGCCTCCCGAAGGTCCACCGATCGCCCACGGGCTCCCCGGATCGTCGGGCGCAGCAACCAGCGCGTTGTTGCGGCCCTTCCGGTTCGTCGTGCCGATCGGATGGATCGGCGGAAGGTAGACGACGTCGAAACCGAGATCGGCGATCTGGGGCAGCACCGCACGCACACCGTCGAACCCGCCGAACGAACGCGGGAACAGCTCGTACCATGCTCCGAACGCTGCGAGCGCCGGCTCCGCCACGACCGTCAGCGGACGCCCGAGCGACGTCTTCGCGACCCGCAGCTCCGCCGGCGCTTCCAGGGCGACGACCACGTCGGGGAGCTCGACACCGAGGAGCTGCTCGCCCTCGGCGAGCTCCGCGCTGAGGTCCTTCTCGCCCGCCTCCACCTTGCGCCGCAGCTCGTCGTGCCACGTCGCAGCAGCGTCGACCCACGCGCCGACGGCGTACTCCCACCGACCCGCGGTCTCGATGGGGAACGCGGCGGTGAAGCGATCCGGCTCGTCGTCCACCTCGAGCATGGGCACCCTGGTCCACCGTGGGGCGGCGACGCGCCGGTAGCGGAGCTCGGCGCGCACCTGCGCGTGGCCGTCGGCGACGACGGTTGCACCGACCTCCACGCGCTCGCCGACGACCCGCTTCACCGCATAGCGCCCACATTCCAATTGGGGCGTCACGTCGGAGATGCGCACGCGAGCGGCGACTTGTGCGTTCCCTGGGGCTCGATTGGGCATGACCCGTCAGACATGCCCCACTGCCGCGAATTCCAATCGATGACACGACGATGACGGCGTTCGAACGCGCGAGCGGCGTGCTTCTCCCCGTTGCTTCACTTCCCGGCGGCACGCTGGGCGACGACGCGCGCCGATTCGTGGATTGGCTGGCTGCTGCCGGCCAACGCTGGTGGCAGATCCTTCCGTTCGGTCCTCCGGACCGCCACGGCTCTCCGTACTCGTCCGCGTCTGCGTTCGCGGGGAGTCCGACCTGGATCGACGATCGCGGGGCCTCGGTGCGCGCCGACGAGATCGAGGCGTTCGTGGCATCCCACCCGTTCTGGGCTGGTTCATGGGTGGCGTTCGCGGGCCCCGGCGCGCTCGCCGACCAGGTGCGCTTCGAGCGAGAGTGGCGGCGACTGCGCAGGCACGCCGCCGATCGGGGCGTGCGCATCCTCGGCGACATGGCGTTCGCGGTGGCGTCCCGGGGCGCCGACCACGTCGGGTATCCCGAGCTCTTCAAACGAGGGCTGGTGGGCGGTGTACCACCAGACGACTGGAGCGCCGACGGACAGCGGTGGGGCACACCGGTGTACGACTGGGGAGCCATGCGCCGGACCGGCTACCGCTGGTGGATCGAGCGCTTCCGTCGCGCCGTGGAGCTCGTCGACGCGGTGCGGATCGACCACTTCCGTGGGTTCGTGGCCGCCTACGAGATCCGGGAGACGAACCACACGGCGCGCGCGGGTACCTGGGTGCGCGGACCGGGCAGAGCGGTGTTCGACGCGGTCGCCGGGAGTCTCGGGGAGATCCCCGTCGTCGCGGAGAATCTCGGCCTGATCACGCCGCCCGTGGAGCGACTGCGCACGGCGCTCGGGTTCCCGGGCACCGTCGTGCTCCACTTCTCGTTCGCGAGCGGCCTGGTGAATCCAGGCACGCGCACGATCGACCGCGACACGGTCGTCTACACCGGCACCCACGACAACGACACGACCATCGGATGGTGGTCGGCCGCATCGGCGGAGGAGCGGTCACGCGTGGTGGCAGCGGTGCGCGAGCACGGTCACGACGATGTGGAGCCGAACTGGATGCTGATCCGGATCGCCCTCGACTCGCCTGGCGTCCTCGCGATCGTGCCGGCGCAAGACGTGCTCGGCCTCGGCGCGGCGGCGCGCATCAACACGCCCGGGCGAACCGGTGGCAACTGGAGCTGGCGACTCGGTCCCGGGCAGCTCGATGCAACCCTCGCGGCGCGGTTGCGCGACGCCACCGAGGCGGCCGACCGGCTCGTGCCGTCCGGATCCTGATGGAGTGAGCTACAGCGCGTCGCTGCCGGAGAGCAGGTGTTCGAGCCCGGTGACCCTGAACATCCGCTGCGCGAGCGAACTGGCGTGCACGATCGAGAGCTGAGCGCCGCGTCGGCGTACGCGACGGTCGGCGCCGGCGAGAACCGCCAGTCCCTGCGCGTCCATGAACTGGAGCTCCGAGAGGTCGACGACGACGTCGCCGTCGATGTCGCTCAACACCTGCTCCAGGTCCGAAGCGTTGGTGAGATCGAGTTCGCCGCTGACCCGAACGACGATGGGGTCCCCGTCCCGTTCGACGCCGATCGACAGCTGCTCACCATGTTCGTCCATCTCCCGTCACCCCCTGCTCCCTTCACCCCCCTGCTCCCTTGACCCCCTGTCGGCCTCACTGTCGTCGGCGACGATCGACGCGGGCACCGCGAACCACACGACCTTCGCTGCTCGGCGAGACTCGACGCCCCACTCCGACGAGAGCGCGTCGACCAACGGCAGACCGCGGCCACCTGCCGCTGACGGTTCGCGGCATGGCGAGGAGCAGCTCGGGCTCGCTGTTGATCACCTCGACACGAACGACGCCCGGATCGGTGATGACGCGCACGAGAAATCCCGTCTCGGCATGCAGAACGGCGTTCGTCGCCAGCTCGCTCGTCAGCAGGCGGATCACGTCGAGGTCCGCACTCGTCCCGGCGAGGGATTCGGTCACGAAGGACCGCGCCGCTCGCACGCTCGTGGGTTGGGCCGGGAAGTTCCGAATCTGCTGCATCGTCACCCCCATGCACCCGACGTCCATGCGCCCGACGTCGACCGCCGACGCGCGCTCGCCGTCGATATGCCGAGACCGACCTCGTCGGCTCTCGGGTCAGCCGTCGGGACCACGACACGCCCCGACCGAGGCCGGGGCCCGTCGCGTCTTGCTCGATGGTCGCCGGCTCCGTTTCGGAGTCCAGCGCCACTGCGGTGGCTACCCGAGCCGACGCGGCTCCGAAACATCGAGTTGGTTCATCTTCGAGCAACGACCGCAGTCCCGCGAACCCCGGTTCGGAGGAGCGCGTGCCGGGTACCGTGATCGACGGTTGGACAGTCAGCCGTGGGGCGCGTGTGTTCCGCTCCGTCCGACCGGTCGCGCCGAGACGAAGACGCCGCCCGAGCCCCGAACCCTTGTCGCCGAGGTCGGAGGTCACCATGTCCGGGCGCCACCAGGCAGCACGTCGCAGCCTTCTCGCGAGGGGGCTGCGGGCCGGCGGGGTGCAGGAGCGATGAGCCCGCCGCGGGCGACGTTGGCTCGCCGACGCAGCGAGCGTCTGGCTCGACGCGCGCTCGGCTGTGCCCTGGACGCCGATCTGACCGATGTCGCCGCGGCCAGCTTGCTGGTCGATGTCAGCGACCGCGAGCTGACCGTGTTGCAGCTTGCGCGATCCCGAGTGCGGGAAGCGGCCGTCGAATGCGCCACGTCTCGACGGGCGATCGACATCCTCTCGATCGCGGTTGCGGCGGTGGAAGCCGAACGAGTGAGGCCCGAGGAGCGGATCCCGAGGCCAGCTCCGCAGCACCTCGAACACGTCGCCGGCCCGTGCGTGGTGCTGGTCGGTCCTCCGGGCGCAGGCAAGGGCACCCAGGGCCAGCACCTCGCCGTCCACTTCGACGTCGCGCACTTCTCGACGGGTGAGCTGATGCGCGCCGCAGCCGAGCAGGAATCGCTGATCGGCTTCCAGGCCCGCGTGTTCATGGACAGCGGACGGCTGGTTCCCGATCACGTCGTCCTCGACGTGCTCGCCGAGCGCCTCGCCACGGTCGGCGGCCAGACGCGCGGGTTCATCCTCGACGGGGTGCCCCGCACCCTCGGTCAGGCGCGCTCCCTCGAGGAACTGCTCGGCGCTCGTCCCATCGACGTGGTGATCGAGTTGGTGGTCTGCGAAGCGACGTCGCTGACCCGCTTGCAACATCGAGGTCGCGATGACGACTCGCCCGCCGCGCTCAGGCGACGATACGCGGACTACTCGGCGGTGACGCGCCCCATGACGGCCTGGTACCGGCATCGACATCCGGTGTGGCGAATCGACGGTGAACGTCCCGCAGCCGAGATCACCGCCGAGCTCATCCACCGCCTCCAAGCACACCGCGCGTCCCGCCAAGACCTGGCCCGATGACCGGCGCTGGCGACCAGCGGCGCTCCACGCGCACCGAGACGGGTTCGTCCGACGGCGCACGGCTCATGATCGACTCCGTCGCGACCGAGCAGAGCACGCTGCTGGTGGTCGGCGGCGAGCTCGACGTTGCGAACGTGTCGAAGCTGCATGCAGCACTCGTCGGTCTCGATCGTCAACCTGTCGACATCGATCTCAGCGCACTCGAGTTCATCGACGCCCGCGGCATCGGAGCGTTGGCGAGTGCTTCTGCGCAGTCGCGCCGAGCGGGATCCGAGCTCCGCTTGGTCCGACCCCGACCGTTCGTTCGGAGGGTGCTGTCGCTCTGCGGGCTCGATCACCTCATCGGACCCCCGACGCGGCGAACCACTCCTGACACGCGCACACCCGGTGACGAGCTCTGAGCCCCCAACGGAGTGCGGATGCTACGGTCCGGGTCGTCCATGGGAGGACGCCCCGGTTTGGGCCGGACGGCTGCTTCAACAGTGCAGGCCCGTCGACCACCACAGGCTTGATCGCCACTCCCTCGCTTGGAGAGGTGTCGTGCCATGCCCGCCGTACCCGAACCGGCGCGCGCGTGCAGCGGCGCGCTGTCATGACCGGCTCTGAGCCCGAAGCGAACCTCACCGAGTTGTCGGACACCTTGAGCGCGCTCGCAGGAGTCGTGCTCGGCGATGAGACTCTCGATGCGGTCCTCGACCTGATCGTCTCGCTGGCCATCTCGGCGATCCCCGACGTGCACGGCGCCAGCGTCTCACTGGCGCGCGACGGGGACCTCGTGACCGCGAACGCGACCTCCGAGACCGTGCGCGAGCTCGACGCGGTGCAATACGCAGTCGGGAGCGGACCCTGTGTCGATGCGATCCGCAGCGGACTGGTGCAGCGCGAACACGGCACCGCGCTGACCACTCGCTGGCCGGAGTTCGGGGACGCCGCCACCGAGGCCGGGATCGTCAAGATGCTCTCCACTCCGCTCCAGGCCCGTGACCGAACGGTCGGCGCACTCAACCTCTATGCGGTGAGCGATCACGCGTTCGCCGATGACGGTGTCGCACTCGCCGGCGTGTTCGCTCGCCATGCCGGCGCAGTGCTCGCCAACGCCGCCGCGTACTCCGACGCCGAATCGACCAACGCCAACCTGCTGGAGGCGCTCGCGACCCGCCAGTTGATCGGGCAGGCGATGGGCATCGTCATGGCCAGCGAGCGCTGCAGCTCCGACGACGCCTTCGACGTCCTGCGCCGCGCGTCACAGCACGCGAATGTGAAGCTGCGCGACATCGCCGCAGAACTCGTCCGCAGCACAGAGCCGGACCCGCCGCGCGAGCAATGAGCAACCGCTCGCAGCACCCGGCGCTGGACGCATACCGACGACGAGCGGGCTTCACGCCGAGTGAACTGTGGTGGGCCTACTTCACGCTCGGAGGCAACGCGACGCCGCGCACCGTGGCTCGCTACCTCGCCGGAAGCATCGAACCTCACCGCACCGACCACGACCTGCTCGCCCATGCGCTCAACGAACGCCTCACGCAACTGGGCCAAGACTCACCGGTCCCCTACTTCTCCCAGCGCGGCAGCATGCGATAGCGAAGAGGCCGAGGCGCATCTCTCGGTGCGGGAGGGCGTCGCGGCGCGCCGACGAGCGAACCGGTTCTCGCCGCGTGGGCTCAGGCCCGCGGAGACGACTGCTTCGTGAAGCCGGACAGCTCAGTGCTCGAGAGCCTGCGCGCTGCGAGCGAACGGACGAACGCCTTGGTCGCTGATGAGCGCGCGCGATCCGCACGCGTGGCGGCTCATCCTTTCCAACATCGCAGGATGGTCGTCGCGACGGTCTGCGCGACGGCGGGTCGGGAGAGCCTGAGCTTGGCGAACTGCGTCGGGAGATTCGTCGGATCGATCTCGAGGATGCGGCGGTCGGTCCGGACGGCGATGGACCCGTCACCGCGAAGGAACGCGCCGTCGCCCAGGTGGAGATCGCGTTGGGTGACCGAGGGATCGGCGGCGAGTCGGATGAACTCGGTCTTCGCGGTCGCGATCTTGGGGAGCTCGGTGACCGAGATGTCGAATGATCCGGTCGGATACCGATAGGTGCAGCTGTAGATTCGATCCCGCCACTTCGGTGTGCTGACCTTGGCGTCGACTGCCAGCACGCCGGCGAGGTCCTCCTGAGCCTCACGAGCACAGATCATGCGCGCCTTCGCGGACGGCCTGGTCCCTTCGCGCGCGTGCGCGGCGCTCACGAACGAGCAGACGGCTGCAACGACCACGAGCGCAACGAGGACGCGATCCAGGAGTTGTCGGCGCATGATCGAGGTCGCGATCGAACGGGTGCGGAACTCGGAGACGACGTCTGGAGTCTACTGGTCGTGGATCTCGACGGCGGGGGCGGTCAGACGGACGAAGCGTCAACTCCTTCCCGAGGCGTTCGCGTGCGGCTGGCGATCGTCGCGGTCTCGGTGGCCGTGCTCTTCCTGGCCGCTGCGTGCGGAGGCGGTGGGAGCGGTGGCGCAGGCGACGGTGCTCAGCCGCCACGTCCGAAGGGCGCGCTCGCGAAGGACGCCCAGGTGCTGACGGGCAGGAAGGTGTTCGCCGCGTACTGCGCGACGTGTCACGGCGTCTCGGGTGGGGGCGGTGTCGGTCCGAGCTTCTCGGACGGGAAGCTGCTGACCGACTTCCCGGACGCGCAGGCGCAGGTGGCGTTCGTGAGCGCCGGGAAGGGTGTGATGCCGTCGTTCTCGTCATTGGGCCAGCGCCGCCTGGAGGCAGTGGTCCGCTACGAGCGCGAGGTCTTGTCCGGCAAGCAGTGAAGCGAGAAGGAGATCAGATGCGATTCGGAACCCGAGAAGTCGTCGGTGCGGTGATGGCAGCAGCTGCGGCGGTCGCGTTGGCTGCCGGCCCGGCGGCGGCGCACGTGATCGTGCAGCCGAAGTCCCTGCCGAAGGGGTCGACCGACGTCGTGTTCAGCTTCTCGACCCCCAACGAGACGACCGACAACGCGAACGTGACCAGCCTCGAGGTCGACTTCCCGACCGACCACCCGTTGCTCTCGGCGTTGGCGCAGACCAAGGCGGGTTGGACCGCGGTCGTGACCACGTCACCGTTGGCGAAGCCGATCACCACCGACGACGGGACGATCACCGAGGCGGTGTCGAAGGTCACCTGGACCGCGACCGCGGGTGGGATCCCTCCGTCGCAGTTCGACCTGTTCACCGTGTCGGCGGGTCAGTTGCCGTCGAACACGGGGAAGCTCGAGTTCAAGGCGCTGGAGGGCTACAGCGACGGCTCGACGGTCAGTTGGATCGAGGACACGGTCAAGGGTGCACCTGCTCCGGAGCACCCGGCACCGGTGCTCACGCTGACTGGTAAGGCGAAGAAGGGCTGAACCGCGGACCGATGAGGCTTCGGAGCGTCGTCACCCGATCGGTCGCCACGCTTGCGACGAGCGTGTTGTTCGTCGCGTTCATGGCGACAGCAGCATCCGCGCACGCGGTGTTGCTGCAGACGACTCCGACGAGCGGCAAGATCTTGAGCCAGAACCCGAAGGCGATCTCGCTGCGCTACAACGAACCGGTCGAAGCGAACCTCGGGTCGGTGCGCCTGTACGACACCAGTGGGCGGCGGATCGACACTGGTGGGCCGTCGAAGCCGTCACCCGAGGAGGTGAAGGTCGCGGTGCGGACGAAGCTCGGCCCGGGCGCCTATGTGGTGACGTGGCGGGTGATCTCTGCCGACTCGCACCCGGTCCAGGGTTCCTTCACGTTCCAGGTCGGCACCGCGGCGAACGCGACGTCGTCGTCGGTGCAGGCGTTGGCCGACAACCTGCTGCGCAAGGACAAGGGCAGCCAGGCCGTCGGCATCGTGTACGGCGTCGCGCGGTGGCTGGTCTTCGTCGGGCTGGCGCTGCTCGTCGGCGTGGTCGGCTTCGTGCTCCTCGTGTGGTCCGGTGCGCTCGCGTCGCGCCGGACACGGCTGCTCGTGTGGAGCGGGTGGTGGATCCTGATCCTCGCGACGGTGGCGTCGTTCCTGCTCGAGGGCCCGTACGGGGCTGGCCTCGGGTTCTCGGCGCTCTGGAGGCCGAGCGTGATCGACGACGTGCTCGGCACGCATTTCGGCCACGTCCTCGTCGCGCGCGTCGCACTCCTCGCGATCGCTGCGTTCCTGGTCCGAAAGCTCCTCGAGCGCAGGACACCGTCACCGAGTCGTGCCCTGAGCCTCGGGCTCGCCGTGGTGTGCGCAGGTGGGTTGCTCACCGTGAGCTTGGCCGGCCATGCCGACGTCGGCGACTTCGTCCCCCTGGCGCTCATCGCGGACTGGGTGCATCTGCTGGCCATGTCGCTGTGGCTCGGCGGTCTCGTCGTCCTCGCAATCGTCGTGCTCGCCGGGCAGGATCTCGAGGTGGCGCGACGTGTCGTGCCCCGCTTCTCGCAGCTCGCGCTCCTCTGCGTCTGGGCGTTGATCCTGAGCGGCTCGTACCAGACCTGGCGCCAGGTCGGTGGCTGGCAGGCCCTGCGTCAGACCGACTTCGGGCAGCTGCTCACGATCAAGTTGCTCATCTTCCTGGTCGTCCTCGTCGTCGCCGCTCGCAGTCGCTCCATCACCAACTACCTCTTCCGAAGCGAAGCCGTCGTTGCCGAGTCGCCGGTGGCGGTGATGGTCGGGGCGAGCGCGGCTGCCGACTCCTTCTCGGATGACGACGACCGCCGAGAAGACGACGAGTTCGATGTGATCGATGAGATCGATCCCGACGTCGAACGTTGGACGCTGCGACGCGCAGTGGGCTTCGAGGCGCTGCTCCTCACCGGAGTGCTCGTCGTCACTGCACTGCTCGTGAACGCACAACCCGGCCGGACCGCGCTCGCGACGCAGGCCTTCTCCGGCGGTTCGGTCGGCGTCACGCTGAAGTCCGATCGCATCTGGGTGGACGTCACGATCGCGCCGGGCACGGTCGGCACCAACGACGTGCATGTGAACACGCTCATCGCGTCAGGTGGCCTGACCAGCCCGCTCGACTTCACCCTGACGCTGGATCTTCCTTCCAAGGGCATCGCTCCTCTCACCGTTCCCCTGACGAAAGCGGGTCCGGGCCACTACCTCGCGTCGGGGTTCACGATCCCTTTGGCCGGCGAATGGCGCGTGACCGCACGGGCGCTGCTGAGCGAAACCGACGAAGCCACCTTGGTCGGCAAGGCCATGATCCGCTGAGCGTACGGAACTCTTCGGCGCGCGCTCCGGTCTACCGCGTGCACATCGGAAATCCGACTGGAGGGTCGCACCATCATGCACCGTCATACGACTGCGGTTGCGCGTGTCAGCGCCGCAGCCATCATCATCATCACGTCACTTGCCCTGGCCGCGATCAGCGCTTCCGCGCATGTGACCATCAAGCCCGACAGCGCGCCGAAGGGCTCGTTCTCGATCATCAACTTCTCCGTTCCCAACGAGGAGGCCGACGCGAACACCGTCAAGCTCGAGGTGACGTTCCCGGCGGCGCGACCGATCGCGTTCGCGAGCGTCAAGCCGATGACCGGCTGGGACATCACCACCGAGACGACCAAGCTCGCCACCCCGATCAAGTCGGACGACGGCGACGTCACCGAAGCGGTTTCGAAGGTGACCTGGACCGCGACCGCTGGCGGTCTGCTCCCCGGTCAGTTCGACCTGTTCAGCATCTCGGCCGGACCGCTTCCCACCAAGGCGAAGACGATGACGTTCAAAGCCATCCAGACCTACAGCAACGGCGACGTCGTCAGCTGGATCCAGACCTCGGTCAAGGGCGCACCCGAGCCCGAGCACCCGGCGCCCGTGCTGCGCCTCACCAAGGCGACGAGCGACTGACGCCCGCACCCGATCTGGTGGGGCTCCACCGCGTGGAGCGGAGCCCCACCACTCGCACCGCACCGAGACGGCTCACCGCGCTGCGCTGGGATCGCGAAGTGATGTCTGCTCGCATGACCTCGTGGTGGGGTCTCTCCCGCACGCAGACGACCATCAGCCTCGGCGCGGCCGTGGTGATCGGAATCGTGGTGGCGCTGCTCCTCCCGCGATCGGGCGAACCACCGCGAATGGCCGCGGCGCCCGCCGTGTGGGTCTTCGGCTTCGCGACCGTGCGCGCCGATCCGGCGTTGCGTCACGCCGCGATCGTGCACACCGTCGGATTCGGTGCGGTGGCAGGCACGGCGGGCCGGGTGTACTTCTACGATCCGGGCACCGGCCGGTTGGGGTACCTGGATGCGGCACACGACAGGATCCACGAGCTACCCCGAGCGCCCCGCGGTTCGAGTGTGCCCGGCGTCGCGACCCCGTTGGTCGCGGTCGCTCCGCGCCGCGTGTGGTTGGTGCCCTCTCCGGATCGTCTCGTCGAATACGACGCGACCAGCCGCCGGGTCGAGCAGACCATTCGCCTGACCACTGCCCACGCGGTGCCTCGTCGAACGGCGGTCGTCGCCACTCGTCACCACGTCATCGCGGTGAGCGAGTCGAGCGACGGCGTGACGCTGACGCAGGTCGACAGCCGTCGCGGAGTCGTGACCCGAACCCGTGAGCTCGCCGGCTCGAACGCCGACGACCAGCTGCTCGGTGTCGCGGCCACCGACCACGTGCTCTGGACGGTGATCCCCGGGAGCGCGATGGCCATCGATCCCGTGACGCTCCGGGTGCACACGACCACTGCGCTGGCGGCGGACGATGCCTCCGCCGGCGGCGTTGCCGCAGCTGGGACGCGCTGCTACGTGCTGCGTTCGAGCTCGGCGATCGTGAGCGTGTCGTCGTCCGGTGGCGAGCATGTCGTCGTCGATCTCCGGCGTCCCGACGATGCTCCTCCGACTCCGGCGGCAATCGCAGTCGGCGAAGGCCGTGTCTACGCCCTCGTCCCGGTGGGATCCGGTCCCGACGATCATCGCAGCCAGCTGACCGGAGCCCGCCTCCCGAGCGGTGCCCACGCTCGCAGCGTGCAACTGCCCTCCTCCCTCTTCGCGGGTGGTCTGGCCGTGTCGAGCGCGTCGCCGTGAGCATCCGCAGCGCCCGTTGGCGATCGGGACCAGGAACCTCGGTAGCGTGCCGTCGAGATGACGTTCTCCGAAGTCTCGCCAACGTCGGCGGTCTCGTGATGGCGCGCGACCGGAAGCGCTTCGAGGCGCTCGTGCACGCGCATGCGGGCGCGGTGTCGGCCTACGCACGAGCGGTGGCTCCGGATCCGTGGACCGCCGAAGACGCGGTCCAGGAGACGTTCCTGCGGGCCTGGAAGTACCTCGACAGCTTTCGGGGCCAGGGGTCGTTCGAGGGTTGGCTGATCCGGATCTGCCGGAATTGCATCATCGATCTCGTCACCCACCGGCCGCTCGTGCTCGACGAGCGCCTGCCGGAGCGGCCGGCTCCTGCCGACACGACGAGCGAGGTGTACGACCTGGTCGAGCGCCTCCCGCTCGAGCACCGCGAGGTGGTGGCGCTCTGCGGCCTGCTCGGGTTCGACTACGCCTCGACCGCCGAGATCCTGGGAGTCCCCGTGGGCACCGTCCGCTCGCGGTTGCACCGCGCGTGCGATACTCGAGCGGCAGCTCGGAGCCGACGGCGAGGAGGCCACCGCGTGAGCACGCGTGCGATGACCTGCCGAGACGCGTTGGTGCTCCTCGTCGACGGCGAGGGGTCCGACCCCGATGCGTACCGCCGCGCCCGCGCCCACGCATCCGTGTGCCCCCGGTGCGCCAGCAGCTACGACGACCGTGACGCGTTCGCGACGAGTGATCGAACGGCACGGGATCGACGTGCTGGGACCGTCGCTGCGGCTGCGCGTGCTGCTCGTGGTCGTCGCGGCCGCGCAGCTCGTCCTCGCGTGTCCGTGGCTGTTCGGCGCGAGCCTGGTCCCCGACCATCAGGTCACCGCGGCGCACCTGACCCGCGACGGTGCCCTCGGGCTCCTGATCGCGTGCGTCGCGCTCGTGGCCGCGTGGCGGCCGCGCTATGCGGTCGGGGCACTGCTCATCGGACTGGTCGCGATCGTGGCGCAGTTCGCATCGGGTCTCGTCGACCACCAGGATCAAGCGGTCAGTGGCGTGTTCGAGCTCACGCATGTCCTGTCGCTGGTCATCGTGGTGCTGCTGGCATGTGCGTGCACGACGGTGCGCGGCCATGGCAGCGACGGACGCCGACCCCCGACCTTGCACTCGTTGTAGCGCTTCGTCCGCGTCAGGGGAGCTTGGCGCGCAGCGCCTTCACCGCGGGGATCGTGCACGCCGATGCGGGCTGGTCATCCGTCGCCGCGCAGATCGCAGCCGTCATCGCGTTCGCCGTACCGACGATGCCCTTCGCGATCGGGCTGTTCGGATCGTGGAGCGCCTTCGCGATCTCCTCGGAAGATTGCCCATCGAGGACGGACACGTCGTAGCTCGCGCCCGAGAGCGCGTACTTGCCGGCGAAGTCGATGAACGGGATCGCGCCCTTGCTCGGGAAGTAGGGCGGCCCGTCGTAGGTCGCGATCAGCTTCTGCTGCGCCGCGGTGGGAGTGTCGAGCGTCGAATACGTCCCGCCCGACAGCTGGTTCGTCTGCATCTCGACCGGCTGGAACTCGAGGTACGGGCTCGAGAAGGTCGATCCGTGGAACGTGAACGTCGGCGTGTCGGGATGGACGTCCTCACTCGCCGAGTGGGTGGCGCCCAGCTTGTCGAACGTCCCGAAGCGCGACAGGGCCAGCACCATCGCCCACCGTTCGCCCGCGCAGTACGGGCAGTACTCGGCGCCCATGTAGGTGACGACCGGCTTGCCGTCGCTCGTCACCGACGGCGCGTCGAGCGCGACCGGGAGCGACGACGCGGTGCCCGCGCCGATCTGGTTCGCGACGCCGTCGGAGACCGACGTCACCGTGTGCACGAGCGACGCGGGTGCGAGCGATCGTGCACTCGCCTTGTCACCGCTGTCGCGTCCACTGACGACGGCGACGAGCAGCGCGCCGAACACGATCACGATCGCACCGACGATCAACCACATCGTCATGCCGGACCGTGCCGCCCGACGCGGATTGCGCCGCCCGCGACCGCGAGCGCGCGCGACCTGCGCCGAACCCTGCGCACGCTGCTTGCGCTTCGCGGCGCTGGACGGACTCACGCGGCGGTCTCGGTGCTCGTATCGACGTCGGTCGCGCTGCGGGCGACCATCACCATGATCCCCACGAAGACGAAGGCAGCCAATGACATGAACGGCAACGACACGAACCTGAACTCCCACACGTATCGGGTCGTGCACGGCTCGAGCGTCGTGCAGAACGCGGAATGCTGGTCGGGAAACGCCTGCAGCTGCGTGTGGTACACGGCGAAGGCGACCCCGAGGAGCACCAAGGGTCCCGCCGTGAGCCACACCGCCCGGTCGCGCCGTAGTGCCGCGACCAACAGGATGACCGAGAGCGGGTACATGCAGATCCGCTGGTACCAGCACAGCGGACAGGGGATGAAGTCCGCGATCTCGGAGTAGTAGAGACTTCCGAGCGTCGTGACCGACGCGACGACCCAACCCATCCACAGCGCACCGTGACGGACCTCTTCGAAGCGCTCCGCGAGCCCTCCGTGCGGTCTGACGGTCGCGACGATCCAGACGACCACGGCGAGCGCAGACGCGCCCGGCACGCGAGTGCAAGGAGCGCGAAGAAGGTCGAGAAGGTGGGTGTGTCCACGAGGAGAGGATCATCAGGAGGGCAACTGGGCGCGCGCAACTACCGGACGTCGAGTAGACGGCCCAGACTCCGTTGGAGTTCCCTTGGCACCGCGAATTCTCTGCCCCGGAACTCGACGGCGGAATGCCTGGTCAACTCAGTGTGGGCATTCTCCGGCCGAGCGACCGATCACGGGCCCGAAACGCCGTCGTACGCACCCTGTTCGTCCTCGCCGGAGTGATGACGATCATGGTGACGGGAGCCGCACCGGCAAGCGCTCACAGCTTGAGCGGGTCCCAGGCCACCAACTACGAGACCACGATCACGAACCTCAGGCCACGGGTCCCCGGAGTGACGTTTCGCGCGATCGACCTCGGCTCGAGGATCGAGCTGCGCAACGACTCCGACCATGTCGTCGAGGTCTTGGGGTACGACCACGAGCCCTACCTCCGCGTGACCAACAGCCGTGTGGAACGCAACGCCCGCGCGCCTGCGACCTTCCTGAACCGCACTCAGCTCCTGCCGGGCCCGGTCCCCAGCTCGTACGACCCGTCCGCGTCTCCACGGTGGGAGACCATCGGTTCGTCGGGCGTCGCTCGCTGGCACGATCACCGGACGCACTGGATGGCCACCAGCCCGCCACCCGTCGTGACGCGCGACCCCGCACATCGCCACGTGATCATCCCGCACTGGTCGCTGCCACTCCTCGTCGACGGCCAGCGGGCCACCCTCACCGGCGACGTCGTGTGGGTCCCGGGGCCGTCGCCGATCCCTTGGCTCGCTCTCGCCCTGGTGATCGCCGGACTGGTGCTCGCAGCCACGTGGACCCGGTTCGGCACCGCGACGACGAAATCCGCGCTCGGCATCGGCGGCGCGAGCGCCATCGTGCTCGCCGCGGGCGAATGGCGCTATTCGACGTCGTCGTTCCTCGGACACATCGGGGTCGCGATCTACCAGGTCGCCGCCGCGGCCCTGGCCGCGGCGGCGCTGGTCCGCCTGCAACGATCGCGGTCGCTGTACGCCGCCGGACCACTCGTCCTCCTCGCGGGAATGGTCGTCGCGATCGGCGCCGGCCTCGCCAACATCACCGACCTGTTCCGATCGCAGCTCCCCACCGTCCTCGACCCGACACTCACACGGCTGCTCGTCACCGTCTCCCTCGCGACGGGCGTCGGCCTCGCGGCGGTTGGCGCCCGCAACCTCGCCCGGCGCGAACGACGGAAGACGCCCCGCCCCACGGCACGGCGGCCCGCCGTCACCGCGCCGCGGTGACCACCGTGAGGTGCGAGGACGTGCGCACCAGCCTGTCGGCACTGCTCGACGACGAGGAACCGGTGTGCGATCCTGCCGTCGTCCGGCTCCACCTCCGGCGTTGTCCACGGTGCGCGGCAGTTCGCGTGCGCGATCAGTGTGCTCGGCCAGCAGATCAGTCGATCATCTCGTCGACTCCATCTCGTCGATGCACGCGCCGCTGACCGAATCGCCCGCGAAGTGCTGGATCGGTGACTCCCTGGCGTGCCTGAGGACGTCTACTGCTCGACCAGGCGGAGCCGAGCGCTGGCGTGGACCGGATGCGGGTCGGCCTTGGTCGATCGCTCGGTCCACAGGACCTGGGTGCCGTCGCTGAGCGTCTGGACCACGTCGACCCACATCGCGCGCCCCGGCTTCGGCAGCGAGCCGATCGAGACGGTGTACAGCGGCACCTGTCCCGGCTTCAGCGGCATGACATCGTCGTCCACGACACCAGCGGCGTGAGCAGAACCGGTGTCGGAGGGGGGACTCGTCGATCAGCGCCACGCTGTGTCGCTGGTGCGTCACGTGTCCTTCGCCAGGTGACATGTCCGCGAATTTCCCTATGCGCTGACATTCACACTTCAAGCGACGCCTCGGCGAGCCTCACGCGCGTTTCGTCGTCCTCTCTCAAGCTTCGTAGAAGGGTGGGCTGCCCAGCAAGCCGCGCGCGTGTCGCGGGAGCATCAGCACGGGCGAACCGACGTCGGGCCCGGAGGCCGTGAGCGCCCGGTCGTACGACTCCAGGATTGCAGCATCCCACCGTCGGTCTTCCAGAGCCGAGACCGCGTCGTCGACTCCTGCCTTCTTCGCTGCGACGTTGATGACGTCCCGATCGAGGTCGAGGTGCTCGTCGTGGACCCGTTGCCCGAGCGCCGCGTAGTAGCGCCCGGCATCACGGTGGCGACCGGCGTCGGCCAATGCTTCGACAAGTCGCAGCGCGACCGTGGACAGCGGTGGAGGCACGGATTCGCCCTGGTCGTCGTGGAGCAGTTCCAAGCTGAAGGATTGCCATTCGACGTCGAGGCGCGCGCGCATCGGCGACCAGTCTGAGCCAGTTGGCGGACGCCATGTCCACGGGCACAGCGGATCGAAGAAGACAGCGGATCGAAGAAGAAGGTGACGTCGACGGATCCGCGCCGTTGGTTCACGACCGCTTGCTCTTCGTGGCCGAGTTCTTCTTCGCCTTGCCGCCTTCGAACAACTCGTGCCACGACTTCTCGGTGACGTTCACATCGAAGCGCTTCGCCGCCTTGCGGATGCGCTTCCACGCTCGGTCGCGCTCAGAGTTGCTGACGCCCTCGACCTGGTCGAAACGGGCGATCGCGTTGCGTACGTGCTTGGCGTCGACCAGCGGCTCCTTGCGCTCGTCCGGGAAGGCGAAATCCTTGCGGTCGAGGTCGTTCTTCTCCGCGGTGCTCAACCCAGAAGACTTCGACTTCGCCCCGTTCGCGCCGTTCCGTCGGGCGGCCTGCGCCTTTTTGATGTTCTTGCGGGCAGCTTGCTTCTGCTTCGTCGTCGACATGGTGCGGTCTCCTTGTTCACGTCCTTCCGGAGAAGCATTCCTCGTCACGCCAAAGCCGAATCCTCCGTGGATCTTCATCATGGTCCGTGACGATCTCGGGATTGTGCGGTGCGCTCTCGTCGCTCTCGACGAACGAGCTTCCTGGGCGCCTCGGAGGTCGACTGGCCGACGGAGCGACCGCGGTGCGCGCGGCGACTGATGGTCCAGTGCTTCGGAACGCGAGCGCTCACAGATCGTCTCGGCCGTGCGCGAGCGTGGCCACAACGACCCCGAACCGCAGTGGACGTTGATCCGCCTTGCGCTCAACTCCCCCGACGACCTAGCCATCGTGCCCACGCAAGACATGCTCGGTCTCGGCTCGTCCGCCCGCACCAACACGCCCGGTCGCGCCCAGGGCAACTGGCACTGGCAGCTCCGTCCAGCTCGATGCGCCCCTCGCGGCACGGCTACGCGGCGCGACCCAGGAGGCCGGTCGACTCGCTGACCATCCCACGCAGCCTCTCGCTACAGCGCATCGCTACCCGAGAGCAGATGTTCGAGCCCGGTGGTCCTGAACATGCGCTGCACCAACGGGCTGGCGTGCACGACGGAAACTCGATCGCCATGCTGCCTGGCGCGGCCGTCAGCGGCCGAGAGGACGGCCAGCCCTCGCGCGTCCATGAACTCGAGCGCAGCAAGGTCGACGACGATCTCGCTGTTCGCGTCGCTCAGCACCTGGTCCAGATCAGGAGCTGTCGCGAGGTCGAGCTCGCCGCCGACCCGAACGACAGTGCGGTGCCCCTCGTGTTCCACGTCGATGAACAACAGGTCGCGGCGGCCCTTGGTCATCCCGATTTCACCCCCGTGCAGGCTGACTCTCGTCGACGACGACGGACGCTGGCACCTCGAACCACACCACCTTCTCGGCGCGTCGAGACTCCGCTCCCCAGCCCGACGACAGCTCCTCGACCAACGGCAGCCCGCGCCCTCCGGTCTCGGTTGGCTCGCGCATCGCCAGGAGCAACTCCGGCTCGCTGTTGATCACTTCCACACGAACGACGTCCGGATTGGCGATGACCCGCACGAGGAATGCGCTCTCGGCGTGCAGGACCGCGTTGGTGGCCAACTCGCTGGTCAGCAGCCGGATCACGTCGAGATCGGCATCGCTGCCCGCCAAAGCCTCGCCGACGAATGCCCGTGCCGCACGGACGCTCGCGGGCTCCGCCCGGAAATTCCTCACCTGCTCCATCGTCACCCCCAAAGCTGCTACTGGTCGACGGACCAGAGCCCTCGGAAGCAACATGCCCCGGTGCGCACCCGGCAATGCATGTGACCGAAGAAATAGCCACATCGCCCTGCGCTCTAGCCACGGCATCGTACCTCGGCGCTACGGACGACCGCCGGGGCTCGTCTCGTCGCTCGTTGCATCTTGCTCAGCATCGGGGTGGGGTCCGGGTCCGATGCTGGGATCGCGTTCTTGAGCTTCGGTACCCGGCGGGCGACCGCCCTCGGAGCGTGGTTCCGGCTCTGTCGGGGTTGGCCGCATCCCGAGCTCCTCTCGTCGACCGGTCGAACCGGTGAGGTGGTGTCTCTCCTACCCACATCGCGCTGGCGAGCACCGTCGTCGGTCTGGATACGACGCGATCGGTCGCGGTGTAGTGCACCAACGGCGGCACGCGGAGCGCAATCCGAACCACCCGAGCAGGACGGTGAAGACGACCAGGGCGATCATCGCGAAAAGCGCAGCGGACGAGTACCGCCGGTGTAGTCCGTCGATCTGACCGCGTTCCGGTACCGTTTCGTCGGAGGTGAATGGGGTCTGGTGGCCCCCCTCGTCTTCAAAACGAGCGAGACGGGCCCGCCCGTCTGGTGGGTTCGATTCCTGCCGCCTCCGCCATGACGAAGAGCGAGTTGACGCCCGAGATCCGATTGACGTCGTTCACGAGTGGAGGCGGATGCGCGTGCAAGCTCGCGCCCGGCGCTCTGCGGGAGGTGTTGTCGGCGCTCGGACCCGCCCTGGCGCCCTCCCCCGAGCTGCTCGTCGGCATGGACACCGCCGACGACGCCGCCGTGTACCGATTGCGCGAGGACCTCGCGGTCGTCGTGACCACCGACTTCTTCACGCCCCTCGTCGACGACGCGTACGACTGGGGCCGCATTGCGGCGACGAACGCACTCTCCGATGTCTATGCGATGGGTGGGACTCCCCTGCTCGCGCTCAACCTTGTCGGCTGGCCTGTGGACGTCCTGCCGCTCGAGCTTCTGGCTCGCGTGCTCGCTGGTGGCGCCGACGTCGTCCGCACCGCAGGCGCGATCATGGCCGGCGGCCACACGATCACCGACCCGGAGCCGAAGTACGGACTGGCGGTACTCGGCGTCGTCGACCCCGATCGGGTGCTGACGAATTGCCGGCGCGCGACCCGGCGACGCGTTGGTGTTGACCAAGCCGATCGGCGTGGGGGTAGTCGCCTCCGCATTGAAGCGCGACATGGCTTCGCACGATGTCGTCGCCAGCGCGGTAGCGCTCATGACGACTTCGAACGCCGGTGCACGCGACGCGGCGGTCGCCGCGGATTCGGCTGTGCATGCGGCGACCGATGTCACCGGCTTCGGGTTGCTCGGGCACCTGCGAGAACTCGCTTCAGCCTCGAGCGTCTCTGCGGTGGTGGAGATGCCGGCGGTACCGCTCCTCGACGGCACCCTCGAGTTGCTGCGCGCGGGTGTCGTGCCGGGTGGGACACGCCGCAACCACGCGTGGGTGAGTGAGATCACCGATTGGGGGACGCTGGACGAAGACCGCCAGCTCCTGCTCTCCGACGCGCAGACCTCTGGCGGGCTGCTGCTCGCAGTGGCACCGGATGCCGTCGATGCGCTCATCCTCGATCTGACTGCACGCGGGACACCCGCCGCCGCCGTGATCGGACATCTGGGCCGCGACCGCCCGGAGCGGATCTCGGTCGTCAGCTGAACGGCAGGCCGGCAACCGGTGCCACGCCGCGAACCCGGACATCGCCCTCGCGGCGCGTGATGCGCATGGCATCGAGCCAGCCGGCGATCGCGAGCGTGTACCTGCGGCTCGACCGGAAGAGATCGCGCAACTCGGCAACCGTGAGCTGGCTGCGCTTCGCGAGCTCGGCGTCGACGATCTCGGCTGCATGTCGGAGCGCGTCGGTCGCGAACCAGATGTCGTCGCATTTGGTCACTTCTCCTTCCCGCACCAGATCGCGCAACACGGCCGGCTCGCGCGACAGTCCGCGAGGATCAGGCGGCGAGAACGGGTCGGATCGGAGCAGCGCGAGCAGCTTTTGACCCTCCCGACTCGACGCGGTCGCGGGGGCGCCGAGTCGCCGCACCGTGTTGTGCTCCAAGGTGAACTCGCACGAGTCGTGGACCAACGAGCGCAGCTGGTCACGGCTCACACCGATGGCCACGGCCAGCTCCATGAGGGAGTGGGGTCGAGCCGACACCGCATCGACCAGCGCGGTGACGGCGTGCCCATGGACATCTCTGCGTACGAACCATGGCACGACGGACACGACGACCTCGCGATCGACGAGGCGACCGAGCTCCCTGTCGATCGTGCCCTCGTCGAGGCCGGTCGCCCGGATGAGCGCGTCCTGCCTCTGCCACGGTTCGATGAGGAAGCGCTGTTCGATGACGGGTACACGGAGACGCTCCGGCGCGAGCCGACCCTTCGGATCGATCTCGAGCACCTCGAGCGACCCGACGACCGAGCGCCGACCGGGATCGCGGATGAGGAGCCGGTCGCCGGGCACGAGGGGCACCGCTCGTTCGAGGCGCAGGCGCCCGTAGCCCTCGCGTACGTGCAGATGGCCCACCAGCTTGGCGCTGCCGACGTGGACCTGGAGCGCAACCCGCGACGACGGGAGCGGACCCTCGGTCCGGACGCGCCCGTCGACGACCCCAGTCGGATGCCACTGGCCCTCCAGCACGACCACGTTCCCACGGGCGACGTCGGCCCGTTCGAGGCCCGCGAGGTTCACTGCGACCCGCGCGCCGGGTTCCGCGACCTCGATCCTCCGGCCGGCCGACTCCAGACCGCGAACCCGAGCCGCGACGACGTCGTCGTTCACAAGCAGGACCCGCTGGTCCACGGCCAGGCGTCCACCTTCGAGGGTGCCGGTCACCACCGTCCCGGCGCCCTTGACGGAGAAGGCTCGATCGATCCAGAGCCGCGGCCGACCGCGGTCGAGCGGCGAGGAGGCGGTCTCGAGCAGGCGGTCGAGCGCGGTGCGCAGGTCGTCGAGTCCGTCACCGTGGAGGGAGTCGCACCGTACGACGGTGCAGTGCTCGAACACCGTCCCGCGTGTGCATGTGCGCACCTCCTCGGTGACCGCTTCCAGCCGTTCCGGGTCGACGCGGTCGATCTTCGTGATCGCGATCACCCCGCCGGCAGCGCCGAGCAGGTCGAGGATCTGGAGATGCTCGCGACTCTGCGCAGACCAGCCTTCGTCGGCTGCGACCACGAAGAGCGCCAGATCGACGGCGCCTGCGCCCGCGAGCATGTTGGAGAGGAACCGGGCGTGCCCGGGCACGTCGACGAATCCGATCCGTCGTCCTGACGGCAGGTCGGCGAACGCGAAGCCGAGATCGATCGTGAGGCCACGCGCCTTCTCCTCCACGAGACGGTCCGGATCGGTGCCGGTGAGGGCCCGGACGAGCGCGGACTTACCGTGGTCGACGTGTCCGGCGGTGGCGATCGTCCTCATCGCGCGATCGCGGTCAGGGCCTCGGCCACCTGGGCGTCGTCTCGCTCGTCGACAGTGCGAAGGTCGGCCACGACCACTCCGTCCTGCACACGGGCCACGACCGAGTGCCCGCGCAGAGTCGCGAGGGCTCCTGAGGCATCGTCGGTGGCGATGGCGAGTCCGACAGACGCGATCCGGGCGCCGGGCACCGAGCCACCTCCCACGGTCGCCTCGAGCTCGACTGTGCGCGCGCCGGGTACAGATGCGACGATCGCCATCGCACGTGCCTCCAGCTCCGCAGGAGAGCGGGTGGCCATCTGCCAGAACGGGATGTCGCTCACATCGCCGTGCAGGTAGGCACCCAACACGGCCACGAGCGCCGCCACCGTCATCTTGTCGACCCGCAGTGCACGCGCGAGCGGATGCTCACGCAGCACGTCGAGCGTCGCGGCCGACCCGACGATGATGCCGGCCTGAGGGCCGCCCAGCAACTTGTCGCCGGAGAAGGTGACCACGTCCGCGCCCGCAGCGAGCGCCTGTCGAACCCCAGGCTCCTTTCCGAGCCAGCCGGGACACTCCGGGAGCCACGGTGCCCGTTCGTCGAGGAGCCCGGAGCCGAGGTCGGCAACGACGGAGACACCAAGCGTCGCCAGCTCGCGCACGGGCGTGTCCTCGGTGAACCCGACGATGCGATAGTTCGAGGTATGCACCTTCAGCGCGACCGCGTCGTCGGTGAGCGCCCGCCGGTAGTCGTCGAGGCGGGTGCGGTTCGTGGTGCCGATCTCGACCAATCGGCACCCCGAGGCCGCGATGATCTCGGGGATACGGAAGCCGCCACCGATCTCTACGAGTTCGCCACGCGAGACGATCACCGGCCGGCCGGGGGCCATCGCCCCGAGGGCGAGGAGCACCGCGGCGGCGTTGTTGTTGACCACGAGGCCGTCCTCTGCGCCGGTCAGCGCAGCGAGCAGGCGTGCCGCGTGCGCGTGCCGCGAGCCGCGTTCGCCGCCTTCGATGTCATATTCGAGGGTGCTGTAGCCGCGCGCCGTGTCGTGGACCGCCTGGAGTGCCTGCACACCGAGCGGAGCACGCCCGAGATTCGTGTGAAGCAGGACGCCGGTGGCGTTGACCACGGGACGAAGCGATGCCCGGCTGGCGCTCTCGGCGCGAGCGCGTGCATCGTCAAACACCTGCTGCTCGCCGACGGTCATTCCGGCTTGGACATCGCGCCGGGCCGCGTCGACGGCGGCCCGAGCGCACACGACCGCGAGCACATGAGGCAGGTCGGTGAGCCTCCCACGCACGGCCTCCACACTGGGCAGGCTCCGGCGCCCGTCCACCTTCTGTCCCCGATCAGCCTTTTGCATGCTCGCTCCTCGTCCTCCTGCACGCATCACTGCAGTCGGCAGGATGCAACATCGAATCGGCCGGTGACACCACTCCGTCGCTGCGTCTTCCGCCGCCACCAGGGACCACGCCCAAACACTGCCCATTGGCGACTGTTGCTAGTCGATCCCGTTTGCGGAGACCCGAGGCCGGGTATGCCCGGACGGTCGCGGCGCGGTCGCCCGGTCGGCTCGCCCGCCGGAGGTTGGTGATGGCCTTGAGGGAGGGACGTTCCCAGCGGTTCGACAACGGCCCAGATCCTGCGCGCGCGAGCGGATACGGCTCGGCACCTCCGCGCGTCGGATTCTTCACCGACACGTCCGTCTGCATCGGTTGCAAGGCGTGCGAGGTGGCGTGCAAGGAGTGGAACCAGGTGCCGGAGGACGGCCTGTCCTTCACGGGGATGTCGTACGACAACACCCAGGGCCTGGGTGCCGACAGCTGGCGCCACGTTGCATTCATCGAGCAGCCGAAGCGCCTCGCCCGCCAGATCACCGCTGGCAGCGTCGGCGCCGACGGTCAGCTCCGCTGGCTCATGTCCTCCGATGTGTGCAAGCACTGCACCGAAGCCGCGTGTCTGGACGTGTGCCCGACGGGTTCGCTCTTCCGCACCGAGTTCGGAACCGTGGTCGTGCAGGAAGACGTCTGCAACGGTTGCGGTTACTGCGTGCCCGCATGCCCCTATGGCGTCATCGATCAACGCCGAGGGGACGGACGGGCCTGGAAGTGCACGCTTTGCTACGACCGCCTCCAGGTCGACCTGGAACCCGCATGCGCGAAGGCGTGCCCGACCGATTCCATCCAGTTCGGGACCCTCGATGAGCTGCGCGTTCGAGCCGAAGACCGTCTCGCGAGCCTGCAGGCCGCTGGCGTCGGGGACGCTCGCCTCTACGGCGACGATCCGCAGGACGGTGTCGGAGGAACCGGCGCCTTCTTCCTCCTGCTCGACGAGCCCGAGACCTACGGACTGCCTCCCGACCCGCTGGTGACGACGCGCGACCTGCCCGCGATGTGGCGCAACGTCGGGCTGGCAGCCGCCGCGCTCGCGGCCGCCGTCTCGGTGACCTTCGTGGGCAGCAAGCGCTGACCAGTGGGTGACGTCGGTCGCAGCGACATCGTCGCTGCTCGTCCCGGACGAGAAGCACCGACGGGAACGAACGTCGGCGCGGACGGCGCGTCGGGCAGGCGCCGCAACGCAGACGTCCGGCGCCGACGGCGCGGCGAGAAGCCCGTGGTGCCCGACGCCGAATTCGCGTCGTACTACGGCCTGCCCGTCCTCAAAGAGCCGACGTGGAAGGCGCGCGACATCGCGGGGTACCTCTTCCTCGGCGGGCTCGCGGCCGGCTCGTCGCTGATTGGGGCGGGCGCGCAGCTCACGGGGCGACACCGGCTGGCGCGGGTCGCGAAGGTCGGTTCGACCGCGGCGGCAGGCCTATCGCTCGCGGCGCTGGTGCACGACCTCGGCCGTCCGGCGCGGTTCGTGAACATGCTGCGGGTGTTCAAGCCGACCTCACCCATGAGCGTCGGCTCTTGGCTGCTCGCGGCCTACGTGCCGACGTCCGCGGCGTCGCTGCTCCTGGACCTCGGTGGATGGCTCCCGGCCCTCGGGTCGGCCGCCACCGCCGGTGCCGCCGCCGTGGCGCCATTCGTCGCTTCGTACACCGCCGCTTTGGTCAGCAACACCGCGGTACCGGCGTGGCACGAGGGACGCGCCGAGATGCCGTTCGTCTTCGTCGCCTCCTCCGCCGCAGCCGCGTCCGGTTTCGCGCTCCTGCTGGCGCCCGCCGACGAGATCGTCCCGGTTCGGCGCCTCGGCATCGTCGCGGGAATCGGCGAGGTCGCGCTCACCCAGCTGATGGAACGACGCATGGGAATGGTGGAGGAGAGCTACCGCTCCGGCGCCGGTGGGCGACACGGACGCACCGCATCCGTGCTCCTGCTCGCGGGCGCGACCGGTGCGCTGATGTCGCGCGGCCATGGCGGGGTCCGACGCGCCTCCGGACTGGCATTGCTTGCGGGATCGGCGTACTCGCGGCTGGCGATCTTCGAGGCTGGGGTGACGTCAGCGCGCGACCCTCGTTACACCGTCGTACCGCAACGCGAACGACTCGAGGACGGGCAGTCCGCCGACTCGTGAGGAGAGCGACGAGGGCGATCGCAGGACGTCCACCGGATGCGTACCGGGTGTTCGATCGGTGTCTCGCTGGTGGGCCGCGTTTGCTGGTCCGTGCCGGCGGGTATCGCGCCTCGCGACGAGAGAGGTGACGTCGTGCGCTTCCCGATGCCGTGGCCGGCGGTCCGACAGCTTCGAGATGGGGATCATCTCGGACGCGGGGCCGCGGTGCAGAGTCCAACCACGGCCGGAATCGTTCCCCGCGTGGTCTCGGCCGACAGGGTCGTGAAGTCCGTCTGCCCGTACTGCGCGGTGGGCTGCGGCCAGGACGTGTACGTCGAGGACGGCCGCGTCACGCAGATCGAGGGCGATCCCGACTCGCCGATCAGCCGCGGCCGACTGTGCCCGAAGGGCGCCGCCTCGCTCCAGCTCACCACCGGCGCGGCACGTGAGTACACGGTCAAGTACCGCCGCCCCCATGCGCCGGAGTGGGAAGAGCTTCCTCTCGACACCGCGATGGACATGATCGCGGACCGCGTCATCGAGAGCCGACGTCACGGCTGGCAATGGGAGTTCGAGGACAAGCGTGTCCGGCGCACGCTCGGATTCGCTCATCTGGGTGGGGCGACGCTCGATAACGAAGAGAACTACCTCATCAAGAAGCTGTTCACCGCGCTGGGCGCCATCCAGATCGAGAACCAGGCGCGCATATGACACAGCGCCACCGTGCCCGGTCTGGGTACTTCGTTCGGTAGGGGTGGAGCAACCACCTTCCAGCAGGATCTGCAGAACAGCGACTGCATCGTCATCCAGGGATCCAACATGGCCGAGTGCCACCCGGTCGGGTTCCAGTGGGTGATGGAGGCCAAGGCCAGGGGCGCAGTGCTGATCCACATCGATCCGCGCTACACCCGAACGAGCGCGGTCGCAGATGTGCACGTACCGCTGCGCGCGGGAACCGACATCGCATTTCTCGGCGGTCTCGTGCATCACGTCATCGAACACGACAAGTACTTCCGCGACTACGTCGTCGCGTACACCAACGGGCCGACGATCCTGCGAGAAGACTTCCGCGACACCGAGGACCTCGACGGCGTCTTCTCCGGATTCGATCCCGAGTCGCGGACGTACGACAACAGTTCGTGGCAGTACGAGGGCAGCGACGTGGGCGCCGCCGCTGGCGCCCGCGACCAGCAGTCGCCTGAGCACGAGCACCATCGGCAGTCGGTCAAGGAGGCCGGCGGCGGAGAATCCCACGGTTCCGGGGGCGCATTCGTCGGTGCCGGCGAGCCCCAGCGCGACGAGTCGATGCAACACCCGCGCTGCGTCTTTCAGGTGTTGAAGAGGCACTTCGCGCGTTACACGCCGGAGATGGTGGAAGCCACGTGTGGCGTGCCGCAGCCGCTCTTCCAGCAGGTGTGCGAGCTGCTCACCAGCAACTCCGGGCCCGACCGCACCTCTGCATTCGCGTACGCCGTGGGATGGACCCAGCACACGGTGGGCGTGCAGTACATCCGCACCGCTGCGATCCTTCAGACGCTCCTCGGCAACATCGGTCGTCCAGGCGGCGGAATCCTCGCCTTGCGCGGCCACGCCTCGATCCAAGGTTCGACCGACATCCCGACGTTGTTCAACATCCTGCCCGGCTACATCCCGATGCCCCACGCCCACAAGCACCTGGATCTCGATTCGTTCGTGGCCGCGGACGGCACCGAGAAGGGCTACTGGGCGAACATGAAGGCGTACACAGTCAGCCTCCTGAAGGCGTACTTCGGTGATGCCGCCACCGCGCAGAACGACTTCTGCTTCGATTACCTGCCTCGATTGACCGGAAGCCACAGCACGTACGAGACGGTGCTCGCACAGATGGACGGAACCTGCACGGGATACTTCATCATGGGCGAGAACCCGGCGGTCGGTTCGGCCGACGCGCGGGCGCAACGCCTGGGTATGTCCCACCTCGACTGGTTGGTCGTGCGCGACTTCTCGCTCATCGAGAGCGCCACCTGGTGGAAGGACGGGCCCGAGATCGAGTCCGGCGAGATGAAGACCGAGGACATCGGCACCGAGGTGTTCTTCCTGCCGGCAGCCGCACACACGGAGAAGGACGGTAGCTTCACCAACACGCAGCGGCTGTTGCAATGGCACCATGCCGCGGTCCAGCCGCAACATGACGCTCGCAGCGAGCTGTGGTTCACCTACCACCTCGGGCGGCGGATCCGCGAGAAGCTGGCGAGCTCGGCTGACACCATGGACGAGCCGGTGCAGGCACTGCACTGGGACTACCCCACCTCCGGCTCGATCGACGAGCCGTCCGCCGATGCTGTGTTGGCAGAGATCAACGGCTGGAAGCACACCGGGGAACCGCTCTCGTCTTACACCGAGCTGGCCGACGACGGTTCGACCACGTGTGGCTGCTGGATCTACTGCGGCGCGCGCGTGGGCGGCGTGAACCAGGCCGCGCGCCGCAAGCCGGGCGACGAACAGGACTGGGTCGCCGCCGAGTGGGGCTGGGCATGGCCCGCCAACCGGAGACTGCTCTACAACCGGGCCTCCGCCGATCCCGACGGCAAGCCATGGAGCGAGCGGAAGGCGTACTTGTGGTGGGACGCCGAGTCAGGCGAGTGGACCGGTCACGACGTGCCCGACTTCAAGGCCGACAAGCCACCCGACTTCGAGCCGAGCCCTGATGCGATCGGTCCGGACGCTCTGAGCGGTCGCGATGCATTCATCATGCAGGGAGACGGCAAGGCGTGGCTGTTCGCACCCGCCGGGCTCGCTGACGGGCCGATGCCAACCCACTATGAGCCGCAGGAGTCACCGTTCAGCAACGGGTTCTACCGCCAACAGCGGAACCCGGCCCGCCAGATCGTCGGCCCGGCCGACGGCCTGAACCTCCTCCATCCCAGCGGTGAAGAGTTCGGTGCCGACGTCTACCCGTATGTCGTCACCACCTACCGTCTCACGGAGCACCACACCGCCGGTGGCATGACCCGATCGCTGCCCTATCTCGCCGAGCTGCAACCCGAGATGTTCTGCGAGGTGTCACCCGAGCTCGCCGCGGAGCAGGGTCTCGAGCATCTCGGTTGGGCAACTGTCGTCACCGCTCGAAGCGCGATCGAGGCGCGCGTGCTGATCACAGAGCGCATGCGGAGCATCGACGTCGGCGGTCGCCGTCTGCACCAGGTCGGACTGCCCTACCACTGGGGACCGAACGGGTATTCCGCAGGAGATGCTGCCAATGAGTTGTCGCACATGTCGCTCGACCCGAACGTGCACATCCAGGAAGTGAAAGCTCTCACCTGTGACATCCAACCGGGTCGACGCCCTCGCGGTCGTGACCGTGACGCGCTCGTACGGTCATACCGGATCCGCGCCGGCATCACCGAGGAGACCGGCCGCGGGATCTGACGCAGGGAGAAGGAAGCGTCGTGCGGTGGCGCTCTCGTGGCAGCTCGCGTCGTTCGCCGGCCGGTTCAGGAGTGCTCCGCCAAACCGATGGGTATGCGACCCACATCGAACAGCTCGCCGAACGAGCTCACGACACGAGGAGGCGCGAGATGGGATCTGCTGACGAAGACCGCGCACAGGCCGCCACCCGGCCCGACGATCTGGTCGCCGCGGTGCTGGAGGACCACGCCGACATCCAGTCCCTGTTGAACGACGTTGACACCAGCACCGGGGACAGCCGCCAGGAGGCCTTCGAGCAGCTCGTAGCAAAGCTCGCGGTGCACGAGACGGCCGAGGAACAGGTGGTGCATCCACTCGCGCGCCGAGTTGCCGACGCCGATGGCGTCGTCGACGAGCGGATCGAGGAGGAGGACAAGGGGAAGAAGGCCCTCGCCGAGTTGGAGAAGATGGGCACGAGTGCGCCCGAGTTCCAGTCGAAGTTCGACCAGCTGCGCGTCGACGTGCTGCAGCATGCCGAGAACGAGGAGCACAAGGAGCATCCCCTGCTCGAATTGGCCGATGAAGATCGACTCGTGAAGGCCGCTACGGCATTTCGGGCCGCACAACGGATCGCTCCGACGCATGCCCACGCCCACGCGCCCACCGGTCCGATCGGGAACACCGTCATCGGACCCTTCGTCGCCATGGTCGATCGAACGCGCGACGCCATCCGCGACGTCGCCGAACGCGACAACATGGTCTGACGGCGAAGCGATGGGTACGAGTGGATTCCCGAGTGCTCGGAGGTACCCGATGGCGCACGTGCCGCGTGACGTCGAACAACGGCGTGTTGATGCCGACGGGTCTTCACCAAGAATTCCGTGAGCGGCATTGCTTCTGACCAACGGCCACGCAAAACCGGGCGCCCAGCATTGGTCACCAACTCGGCAGTCAACGCTCGGCCGCATCCGCGTCTGCTCCAGCGGCAGACACGACGTCATGGATCACGTCCAGGAGGTGGGCAATGCCCTCGTTACTCGCTGTCTACCGCGACCGACAAGACGCGGAAGCTACCGCTCACGATCTCGTCGAGAGGACCGCACACGCGCCTGAGTTGCTGCACGTGGGCGAGCGACCCGATCTCGAACTGTCCATCCGAGCCGAGATGGACCAAGAGTTCTCGGACTCGGTGGGTGGCCCGGGACTGGGCACGTTCATGACCAAGGAGATGTTTCGCGGCGCGGCGTTGTTCGGCGGCGTGCTCGGCGCGATCGGTGTCGTCGTCGGCGCCCTTCTCGGGCTCGTCTTCACCGGCGCAGCGGGCTGGTCCGTTGGTGATCGGGTGCTGCTCGGCCTCGTGATCGGTGCGCTCTTCTTCGGCACGGTGGGCACGCTGCTCGGTGGCGGACTCGCCATGAGGAGCCCAGAGGACCGTCTCGCGGCTGAGCGCGGCGTGACCCTCCGGATCGACACGACATCGAGCGATGCCCAGCGGATCATGATCGAGCACCACCCGATCCGCCTTGATCGACTCTCCGGGAGCCGCCGGGTCGCGACACCGGTGACCGAGGGTCCGTCAGGCGTCGGCGAAGCGGTAGCAGAGTTCGTCGCCAACACGGCCGATCCTCGGCGGCAGGGCTGACCGCGGCGTTGGGGCCTGACGGACGGTCCTCGCGTCGCACCCGGCGCCAGGAAACTCGCTCGGCGCTACTCGCCGTGCGGTCGACTTCGGCCACGGTGATGCCTCCCCGGCACGTCCGTGATGAACCTCGCGCTGCAGCGGGTCCGCGTTCGTCTCGGCACCACCCGGGCGCGGGCACGAGGCGCACTTGTCGGGTCAGCGCGCCGACCCGTGAAGTGACGTTTTTCCGTCAGGTTCGGTGGGCACGTACAACAAGGATGCGCACGTCCACCATTGGGCGTGCCCAACAACAAGAAAGGAGCGTGCCCATGACGCAGACAACAGTTGACCGCGCAAACGCACAGCAATCGGTTCCGAATGACGGCCGCGTGGCCGGAAGCGAGTTGACTACTCGAGTCGTCAGTGGCGGCTCACTTGCGGAGGCGGTCGCAGGCCTCGGTGCGGTCGTGCTGTGCATCCTGGGTTTCAACGATCTCGCACCGGAGCGTCTCGGAGCGATCGCGGTGATCGCTATCGGGGGTGGCTTCCTCGTGCGGGGCGCTGCGGTGGCTGCACGGGCCTCAGCCGTCATGGCTCGGAGCCACAGCGAGGAGCAACTCGCCAGCGGTGTGAGTGCCGAGCTCTTGGCCGGTGTCGCCGGGGTCGCGTTGGGTGTCCTCGCCTTCCTGGATGTCGAACGCGCGGTGTTGCTGCCCGCGGCGTTGATCGCGTTCGGCGCGGCACTCATGATGGGTGCAGCGATGACCCGTCAGCTCGATACCGCGCTCGGTGGGCTCAGCTCTACTGCATCTCCGGTGCTGCAAAGTGACCTCGGTGCAGAAGTGCTGATCGGGCTCGGTGCCATCGCGCTCGGGATCATCGCCCTGGTCTCAACTCCGTTCAACGTCACGCTGGTCCTCGCGGGGCTCACCGCGGTGGGTGCCGGGATGACACTTGAAGCCATTCCTGGTCTCGTGCGGGTCTTCGGCGTCGGCCGGTGACACAGCGCCCATGATGTCGGATCTCGAGGAGACCGCTCTGCGGTCACTCGAGATCCGACCCACGCAATGGGTCGGATTTTCTACAACGTGCTGAGTGCGTTCGCACGTTTCGCCGGGAGGGTCGCAGAACGTTCGGAAGTCCAGCCCGTTTTGGTCTGCGGATCTCTCGGAGAAGTCGGCGACCGACTGATCGAAGCGGTGGGTTTCGGCGCACCGTCGGCCGGGTACCGAGCGCGACGGTTCATCTCGCCCCCAGAGGAGATCCGTCGATGCCGTCGAAGCGGTCAAACGTCAAGAACGAGAAGCAGTACGAAGCGCTCAAGAAGAAGGGCATGTCCAAGGCGCGTGCCGCGAAGATCGCGAACTCGCCGGATGCCTCGAAGCACGGCGGGAAGAAGGCTGGAAAGGGCGGCAGCGCGAAGCAAGGCGGTACGACTGCCGCGCACAAAGCCGCCGGTCGAAAGGGTGGGAAGGCGACGGCCAAGAAGACGAAGAGCGGGAAGAAGAGGTGAACGTATGACGAGCTTCGGCTGCACGCTGTCGAGTGAGGAGCACGCACCGGCCACGTTGGTGCAGAATGCCGCGCCGCGCGGAAGAGGCCGGGTTCGACTTCGTCTCGATCTCCGACCATTACCACCCGTGGGTGACTGCGCAGGGCCACAGCCCGTTCGTGTGGAGCGTGCTCGGCGCGATCGCCGCGTCGACGGAGCGCATCGAGGTAGGCGTCGGGGTCTCGTGCCCGATCATGCGGATCCATCCAGCGGTGGTGGCGCAGGCCGCGGCCACGACGTCGCTGCTGTTCGATGGTCGCTTCTTCTTGGGCGTCGGCACCGGGGAGGCCCTCAACGAGCATGTCGTCGGCGAGCGCTGGCCCCCGCCCGCGGTGCGGCTCGAGATGCTGGAGGAAGCTGTCGGCGTGATCCGCGACCTCTTCACCGGGGAGACCCTCGAGCACCGGGGCAGATACTTCGAAGTCGACAACGCCCGGTTGTTCGACGCGCCTTCGACGCGGGTGCCGATCATCGTGTCGGGGTTCGGGCTCGCCGCCGCCGAGCTCGCCGGTCGCGTCGGCGACGGCTTCTGGGGCAATGCTCCTGATCGCGAGCTCGTTGACGCCTTCGAAGGTGCCGGAGGCTCAGGACCGCGATATGCGCAACTCAACCTGTGCTGGGCGGAGAGCGAACCGGCCGCGCGCAAGACGGTCCACCACACGTGGCCGAACACCGCGGTGCCGGGTCAGCTGTCGCAGGACCTTCCTACGTGGACGCATTTCGAGCAGGCCACTGAGATCGTCACCGAGGACAACGCGACGAAGTCGATACCGTGCGGGCCCAACCTCGCCGACGAGCTGCGCGACAGCGTGCAGCAATACGTCGAGGCGGGATATGACCATCTCTACTTCCACCAGATCGGCGAAGATCAGGACGGGTTCTTCCAGTACTGGGAACACGAGCTGCGCGGCGCACTTCGCTGAGTGTCGCTCCGCTGAGCGCAAGTCGGTGCGACACGCAGCGGTACGGAGCGCTCGTGCGGGCGACCATCCTGAACTCCACCTCCGAGAAGACGTCTGCGTCAGCGATGCCGGCGTGAAGCAACGCGGTGATGATCCCTCGAATCAACGCCATGTCAGCGGCCCGGTGATGCCGTGTCCTGCGACGTCACCGACGAGAAAAGCGATGCGATTGCTCGTCGAGGCGAAGACCTTCATACTGATCTCCGCCGACATCGGCGCAGCCGCCGGTCGGCAGGTATCGGGCAGCGATGTCGAGACCTGCGCATTTCGGAAGGTCCTCGCACATGCGCTGTCGGAGTTCCACGATGAGTTGATGTTCCCAGTCGTAGCGTCGTGCTCGTTGACACCTTCGGTGCACAACGCAGCTGTTGCGTGGAGCGCAGCATCGAGTCGCTGGTCGCAGGCTATCTGCGCCGCGCGCCGGTGCGACCGTGCGCGTGCAACAAGCGCCGGTGAGCCCACAAGCGGTCCGGTAGCCGGAACATCATTTGGTCACGCTCAGCGCACGCGGCAGGGCGGCAAGGTCGCGCTGCTGTGCAGAGCAAGAGCTTCCCGGAAAGTCTCGTGGGTCACGGCGGAAGACTTCGAGGAGGGCCTTCGCGAGCGCCGCGCGGACGATCTGGACGAGGTGGCTCAGGTCGCGTCCCCGGTACTGAAGAAGGAGGCGAAGCCGCCAGCCACCGCGGTGATCACGAAAATGCCCCACATCTCCAAGAGAACATCCACGACCTTGCCGCCCGAGGTCAACGGGTTCTTCGCGAAGGACGAGATGGTCAAGAGCTGAACCGCGGTGAAGAACGCCGCGTCTCCTAACCCGTGGATGTCGCCCCCTTTGTGGCCGCTCTCGAACGTCCATATCGCTACCGTGCCGAGGACGAACACGGCGAACGACAGCATGAATGCGAGCGCCACGCGGGCGAAGAGTCGATGGTGACGTTCCTCAACCTTGGTCAGTCTCGACAGTTCTTCCCTCAGCATGTTCGGACCTCTTGCTCTGCTCTCATTCGGACAGACGAAGCATTTCCAGATGGGCCTCTCAGTAGTCAGTCGCCTGTGCCGAGATCGTGGTTGAATCCTTCGTAGATGAGGTCGGCTTCTCGTGCGCGTTGGTATCGGAGCTCAGTGGCGACGCGATCGAGTCGTTGGCGAACGTCGGCGAAGTGAATTGCTTCGGGTGGAGTTGCTTCGAGCTGGGCGCGGAGCACCTGCTGGAGCCACTGGGCTTCGCGTCCGGGCGCGGGACGGCCGGCGCGAAGTTCGAGCTCCTGGAGTGCGCGGAGAGAGCGCTCGCGGTCGGCGCGGTTCTCAGCCAGCGACGCTGAATCATCGGGCAAGGTTGTGCGGCCAGTGCGTCGGCCTTGGCTGCCTCCCGAGCGTTGTCAGTGCTCGGCGAGGCCGGTCGGCCGAAGGCGTGGTCGGAATCCGCTTGCGATACCCCGTGAGGATCCGCGCGAACGCGAGACGGCGCGCCGCCGCGACGACTGCTCGCGAGTGCCGGCGTCGAGTCGACCGCCACCGAGAGTCTCGAGAACTTCCCTGATCGAGCGCGCTCGCAAGCGTCGGCGTTGCGCGGCCGTACGCGCGAGCACCAACTCACGCTGATCGCAGCTGGTGTGGCGTTCTATGCATTCATCGCGCTGATCCCCGGACTGATCGCGGCCGAGTCGATCTACGGGATCTTCGCCGATCTCGCCCAGATCCGAGAGCAGGTCAGCAGCGTGGCCGGCGCCCTCCCGGACGCCACCCGTTCGTTCATGACCTCACGGCTGCGCAACACCAGCGATGTCGGCGGGGCAGGACTGAGCGTGATCGCCGTTGTCGAGCCTCGTCGTCGGATTGTGGAGCGCCTCATCGGGCGTCGCCGCAGTCATGCGGGGAGTGGCGGTCACACGGGGCGATGCGCAGCGACGAGGGTTCGCCGCCCGCCGAGGGATTGCTCTGCTCGTCACGATCGCGTTGATCGTGTTCGTGCTCGTCGCGGTGTGGCTGATCACGAGCGTCCCGTCGCTCCTCGCCAGCATCACCGGCCTCGGAACCGCAGTGCGCATCGTCCTCGAGATCGAGCCCTGGCCAGCGCGGCCGTGCTCGCCTGGGCCGTGTCTCGGCGGGCGACCCCGCGACCGGATCGTGACGAAGGGCCCGATCGTCGCCACCGCGATCTGCCTCGCGGTTTTCAGCGCTGCTCTCCGCGTACACGGCGAACTTCTCGAGCTACAGTCGCAACTACGGGTCACTGACGGTCATCATCGTCGTCATGCTGTGGCTCGACCTCGGCGCACTGGCCGCGCTAGCCGCAGTCGACGCCATGGCTGCGCCCGAGTGAGCAGGTGCGCGCGGTTCGTAGTGCCGAACCTGCGGGCGACACACATGCAGGGGTTCACTGCAGGGACCCTGACCGACCGCGATGGAGGGAACGGCCCGTGCGACATTTGGTTTTCACCGTCCGCCGTTGCGCAATAGCGATCGCGAGCGTGGGTGCGGTCGCCCGATCCGGCCTACCGATCGGGGTCGATCAGCGCGAGCCCGGTCTCGGGGTCACTGTGCTTGCGTAGCTGCGTCGGGGATTCCGTCACCACGACCTCCAACGTCGGCCACACGGCGCCGGCGAGCAGATGGCCGCCCCTCGTCGTCGCGTCGTGGCGCGCCACCACCACGTGCGCGTGGACTCGTGGCTCCCCGTCCTTCGATGCGACGTCGCCCACGAGGGAGACCACCTCGACCTGCTCGTCCACCTGGTTGCGCTGGTACTCCATGATCGCAGGATCGAAGTAGCCGAGCGTCACCGACCTGAAGGCGCCGATCGCCGTGAAGCCTGCCGACCCCACCTCGTGTTGGCGGGCGAACGTCTCCAGCACCTCGACCGGATCGTCGCCCTTGTCGCAGATCACGACGAAGCGACGCTCGCCGTCGCCGGACAGCTCCTTCTCCTTCATCTCGACCTCCTTCGTGCCGTCACCTGGGAAAGCGCCCGTCGTCCGGCTGTGCACCACTCCCGGAACGGCGACGCGGGGTCGCCGAGGTAGAAGGCACGCCGGCCGGTGCCTGCGTCGGCGATCTGCGTTTCCACGAGAAGCCGTCGCCGACGACGCGGGCCAGCTCCCCGCAGACAACCCGAAAGCTGGGCGCACCCTCCGCGGAGAGCTCCTTCGTCTTCATGGCCGTCTTCATGGCGATCTCCCACCGCATTCGAGGCGACCGGGACTCGCAACTCCTGGCGGTTTGCCCATGGGACGTCAGTTCCATGCGCGTCGGCCTGCCATGGCACGCACCAACATGCGGACGCGCACGCATGCGCCTTGGCAGGAGCGGGTATCGGAGCGCGGACGAACCCCTCGCTCGCACGGGACGGCAACTCACTGCAACTGCGGAGGCAACGATGGACATCACGCAGCAGATCCTCGACGACCACCACCGCCAACGGAAGATGTTCGCCGAGCTCGATGACGTCGCTCGAGACGACCGTGAGCGCCTGTCGGCGCTGTGGGATCGCCTTGCGACCTTCCTCGAGGTCCACGCGGAGGCCGAGGAAGAGCTCTTCTACCCGCATCTGCTCAGTGTCGGTGCTGGTGCCAGCGACGCAGAGAACGCCACCGAGGAAACGAAGGACGCAATCAGCGACCACAACAAGATCCGGCAGGCAGTGGCCGAGTCCCGACAGCACGAGATCGGAACAGACGCGTGGTGGCAGGCGTTCGTCGACACCCGCAAGGCGAACAGCGACCACATGGCAGAGGAGGAACGACAAGCGCTGGCGGACTTCCGACGTCACACGGATGCAGCGACGCGCAGCGTGCTCGGCGCAGAGTTTGCGGCCTTTGAGGCATCGCATGTCGAGGGCGTGAGCGCCGACGACCACGATCCCGAGCGTTACGTAGCCGAGAAACAATGAGCGACTGTTGCGCAACAGGACAGCCGGTGGACGTCCACCGACCAGCGCTCACCGTCGCATACCGGGCTGTTTCGCGAGTTCTGATGACAAACTGATGACAAGCGACAACACTCGGCGGCCCTACGAGAGTGCGGCGACGAAGGCGACGCACACGGCCCTGACGCGATCGTCAGGGACGCCGAGGCGCAGTGCACGGACAGCCATCTCGACACCGGGCGCACGCCGCGCGCCGAACTGAGTGCGGAGCAGCTCGAGTCCTCGCCGCGTCGGCCCCGCCACCCGTGGATCGTCGAGCAGTTTCGGCACGACCTCGTTGACGTGCTCCGGCGCCGTCGTGAGCATGAGGCGGTAGACGTCGGACGCGTCCTTGTCGATCAGGCGGTCAGGCCGTGCCTCTTCTCTCAGCCGGTCGTCGATCTTGTGCGCTTTGGCGATGAGCAGTGCCGTCGGGCCGGCAACCTTGCTCGAGATCGTGCGATGGTCCTCGTCGTCGAGCGCGGCGATCGTCATGACGTCGTTGTCGACGATCGCTGCCTCGAGCCCGGGCGCCTTGCGCGCGGCTCGCTTGCCGTGCGGCCCGAGGCGCGCCCCGCGTGTTCCTCCCGTCGGCGCGGTGCCCTCGGGCACGATGAGGTCGACCGGGATCTCGATGCGCTCGCCGTCGATCTCGACCGTCCGGGTCCACACGCCCGGGTCCTCAGGTGCGGTCGGCCCTCGTCGCACGTGATCGAAGCGAGCGCTCATCACCTCTTCGAGGAGCGGGCGATCCGCGAGCAGGTCGCTGGCGACCGCCAGGTCGCCGTCGGTCGTGAACTCGGCGACGCCGACGTTCGCTGCGCCCGTACGGAGGTACACGGCCTGCGCACCGACGACGATGATCGCGTCTCGGTGCTCCGCGAGGTCCTCGAGTGCGTCGAGCAACACCTGTCGCGCGGCGACGTAGTGCGGGTCGAGCGTCACGACCGCTGCTCGAGGTAATCCGCCAACGAGGGGCACTGCCATTCCCCGGTGTTCGTCTGCATCCAGGCGATCAATGCCTCGCCTTCGGCCGGCATTCGCCCACTTCCCCCGAGGCAGTCGACGGCGAGCTGCGGCAGGTTGACAAAGCGTACGCCGTCGCCGGTCCAAGGATCGTCGACGACGCGATCGTTGGAAGGCAGCAGCAGCACGACGTCAGGCGCCTCGTCCGTCGGCCGAAGCCCGAGCTCAGTCGCGGTCGTATCGAACTTCGCCACACCTCCGATCGGGACGACGTACATCACGAGGAGCGCCGGACCGGCGACCGGTGCCTTGCGCACGGCGGCGAAGGAACCCGTCACCACGACCCCATCAGCAACTTTCGAGCGTGGCAACGCCTCGAGCACGGCGCGCGGTCCGTTCGACGAGATGTAGGTGCGAGCCGTGTTGGCACGGAAGAGGTCGACCGATTGGCCGCGCTGTCGGAGCATCGCCGGCCAGTCGACTTCTTCGACCGGTCCGCGGGGTTCCCGGCGGATCAGCGCCTCGTCGGCGAGCCGTTCGAGTACCCGGCTGACGTAGCCGCGACTGATGCCGGTCGCTCCCTCGATGTCGTTCACGCCGTACGGCGGCACGACCTCCGCGAGGAAGCGCACGACGCGGCCGACCTTGGCGCCCGCCAAACCGGCGCTCCTCCGAGTGCTCGTCGTGGAGGGTCGACGGTCCGCTCCCGCGACCTCCACGAAGATCGGCGGCGCCTGCATCACGAGCCGGATGTTCCCCGTGAGGTCGAGGTAGCTGATGTCCTCCTTGCTCAGGAGCTCGCGTGTCCGCGGCGAGAGGAAGTCCGTCACCAGCAGGATCGGGCCCGAACCAGCGGCCTCGCGGAGGCGGCGGGTGAGTCCGCCGAGCAGCCGGTCGACGTCAGCGGGACCGAAGCTCCGCCTCGCCTCGACGATCGCGCTCCCCATCGCCATGCCGGACTGGGTCTTGAAGGCGAAGAGGGCATCCCCCTCGTCGGTGCCCGCCCCTTGCCCCTCGACGCGCTCGACCGTCCACCCCGACGGGAGGCGGGATGCCAGCTGCGCCAGGGCGGAGTCGATGAGCTCGGCTTCCTGTATGACCACCCGTACATTCTACAGACAACTTCAGCTAGTTGTCTAGAACGTCGAGTTTCTCATCCCGGACAACTTACAGTTCCGGGAAACTGACCGGTACTCTGCACCGCACTCATACTGATCGTCACGTTGAGTTTGGGTGCGAATTGCGCAGCGAGGGACCGCTGGGATCGCAGAACCCGGCATCGTCGAGGAGCCGGATGAGCTTGGTCTTCTGCCGATGACGCTGTCGTCCGTCGGCGAGGTACGCGTCGAAGCCGTCGAGATCGCCGGCACGATCGTGGAGGCTGCGGATGTGGGCGATTCGCTCGACCGCTTGCTCGTAGCTGTGCGTCTGCTTGCGCTCGACGAGCTCCTCGACCTGCCGCGAGTAGGCGCTCGCCGCGTCGAGAGGGTGGTCGGCCTCGCGTGCTGCACCCAGCTGCAGCCAGAGATGCGTGGTCGCTCCGTGCTCGATGGCCGTCGCCCACGCGTCGTCGAGCTGACCGTCCCAGGCCAGCACCGCGATGAGATCTTCGTGAGTGGAAGGTCGCGGCAGGCGGGCGCGGTAGCGGTTGTTCGGAGTCGGTCGCGACGCAACCTCCGCCTCGCGGGCAGCCGCGCGGTCCTCGAGCACCGCGAGGGCTCGCGGCCGGTGCTCGTCCCACACGCCCGCCTCGGACGTCCACCGCTTCAAGCGCTGATAGGTCTTCAGTTCGGGCTTCTCGGCGAAGCGCCGCCACACCAGGTCGACCATCTCGGCCGTACGGCCGCGCTCCAACCATCCCGCGAGCGCGACGTCATCGAGACGGGAGTCGCCCCGCATCTGGTGGTCGGAGTCCTCGAACCCCGCGATACCTCGTTCGGCCCATGCGAGCGCGTCGTCAACTCGACCGGCCTCGGCGAGGACCTCGGCGATCCGGACGTAGTCGTAGGGATACGACAGATCCTGGGCCATCACCGCGACGCGACCGTCCACGTCGCCCGCGACCTCGGCAAGTGTCTCCATCATCCGGGTGAGATGGAACGGTCGGCTGGAGCGTCCGAAGCGCCCGGGATCCGCCGGGGGAAGCTGTTCCCATCGCTCCGTGGCGAGGCGTCGCATCTCCGCCAGGCCGGCGTCGCCGAGGAGATCCGCGTAGCGCTTGGGCGAATCGATGAGGATGTCCCAGTCGGTGTCAATCTCGAGGGCGAACAGCCGCCGAGCAAGTGCGACCGGATCTGGTCGCACCACTTCGCACGCGTCGCGGTGGAGTCGCTCCAGGTCGGCGACGACCTGCGCGAACCAGCCCGACGAGTCGTCGACCCGGCCCATCGTCACATCGACACGGCCGAGCGCGTACTCGGTGATGACGATCACCGCATCGGCATGACCGGCCGGCACGAGCTCGCCGATGCGCGCAATCTCCTCGTGCACGCCGCGCGCCCAGGGCCCCGACGTGCGCGGGCCGTTGCGGCGTGCCGCACTCCCCGACCGCAACGCTGTCGCGAACGATCGGCGGTACGAGGCCACGTCGACCGCGTGGCTGGTAGCCGTGACCTTCTTCGTCCGCCGAGCCATCGCACCGGTCTACCTGACCGACCCCGCCTGGCTGGGTCCGTGACAGATCGGACGATCCTCACGAACGCCGTGCCCGCAACCGATCGGCCAGGGACCGGCATCGCCCGATCTCTGCGATCGCCTCGCGCTGGTCGCCGGTCGGGGCGGGTCGATCGGCCCACCGTAAGGGGTCGTCGCTCGGCAGGATGACAGCGCCGCTGTGTCGCCAGGTCGGGTCGCTGAGTTGCCAGTACTCGTGGCTGTCGAGGGCCTCGACGATGAGCGCGAGGTCGTCGTCGGAGAGCACGGGCTGAACGGAGTCGGGAGCGGGCATCTGCCGATTCTCTCGAGCTGCGCTGGCCTGCGACAAGAGTCGATCCCGGCGCTTGCCGGCACGAGCTCGTAGCTTCGGGGTCCGTGGAGGAGCTGGCGGCGGGGCTCTACGAGGTGCTGGTCACCGAGGGCCTGCACGCGCGCCTCGAGGAGCTCGCCGAGCGGCTGCCCACCGAGCAGCGAGGTCTGCAGCCGGCGGAGGCGCCGGATCGCATCGCCTGGCATCTGAGCCGGGAGATCGAGCGCGCCTTGAACGACGTCGGTGAGACCGACCGGACCCGGGTCGGGATCGAGGTTGCCCGCGCCTTGCTCGATCGGCTGGGTGAGCTGGTGAGTGCTGACCCGTCGGTCCGACCCGTGGACCCGGCGACGGTGCTTCATGCGGTGCTCGGCCGGCGTCCCGACGGCACGCCGGACGCGATCACCACGCCGTTGACGCCGTTGCTCGACACGACGTTGCTCACGAACGCGCCAGGCGAACCGAACCTCTGGAACCAGCTGCGCTCCGAGATCGAATCAGCTGACGCGATCGACGTCGTCATGGCCTTCATCCGTCGCAGCGGCATCGCACCGTTGCTCGACGCCCTCGCTCGGCATTGCGATCGTGGTCGACCGCTTCGTGTGCTCACCACGACCTATACCGGGTCGACCGAGCAACGAGCCCTCGACCTCCTCACCGAGCTGGGCGCGCGAGGTCCGCGTCTCCTACGACCTCTCCACCACGCGACTCCACGCGAAGGCGTGGGTGTTCCACCGCCATTCGGGGTTCTCGACCGCGTACGTGGGCTCGTCGAACCTCACGCATTCTGCACAGGTGACGGGCATGGAGTGGAACGTGCGGGCGTCGGCTGCGCGCAATCCGACCGTGATCTCGAAGTTCGAAGCGGTGTTCGACAGCTACTGGGCCGGCGGCGACTACCTCCCGTACGACTCAGGCCAGTTCGAGGCAGAGCAGCAACGCGCCGGGCGCGAGTCGAGCGGGCCGACGGTGGTCCTGAGCCCGATCGAGCTGCGTCCGCTCCCCTTCCAGGACCGGTTGCTCGAGCTCGTCGAGGTGTCTCGTCAACGTGGCCACCATCGCAATCTCCTGGTGTCGGCAACCGGCACCGGCAAGACGGTCATGGCCGCGCTCGACTACGCGGGTCTTCGCGACCACCTTGACCGAGCGCGGCTGTTGTTCGTCGCGCACCGCGAGGAGATTCTCGATCAGTCGCTCGCTACGTTCCGTTACGCGCTGCGCGACCCGACCTTTGGCGAGAAGTGGGTTGGTGGTGCGCGGCCGTCGCGCTTCGAGCACGTGTTCGCGTCGATTCAGAGTCTGCACGCGGCCGATCTGTCCTTACTCGCGCCCGACCACTTCGACGTGGTGATCGTCGACGAGTTCCACCACGCGGCTGCCGTGAGCTACGAGAAGGTGCTGAACCGTCTCGCGCCGGTCGAGTTGCTCGGACTCACCGCCACACCGGAGCGCAGTGACGGCCTCCCGATCTTGCAATGGTTCGACGACCGGATCGCCGCCGAGCTGCGGCTGTGGGACGCGATCGACCAGCAATACCTCGCGCCCTTCCTCTACTTCGGCATCCACGACGGCCTCGACCTGCGTGACATCCCGTGGCGAAGGGGACGCGGCTACGAGGTCGAGGCGCTCAGCAACCGCTACACCAGCTCCGATGCCTGGGCCCGCCTCGTGGTGAAACAGCTGCTCGAGCACACCGACGTCGACTCAATGCGTTGCCTCGGCTTCTGCGTGAGCATCGAGCACGCCCGGTTCATGGAGCGACACTTCAACCATCACGGGATCCGTTCCGTCGCCATCTGGGGCGACAGCCCGCGGGCCGAGCGGGAGGATGCGCTGCGGGAGCTACGAGCCGGCGAAGTGAAGGTCGTGTTCTCGGTGGACCTCTTCAACGAGGGCGTGGACGTACCGGCCGTCGACACCGTCCTCATGCTGCGACCTACCGAGAGTCCGACGCTGTTTCTCCAGCAGCTCGGTCGCGGGCTGCGCAAGGCCAAGGGGAAGGCGTTCTGCACGGTGCTGGATTTCGTCGGCACCCACCGCAAGGAGTTCCGCTTCGATCGCCGCTACCGTGCACTGCTCGGCGGCACTCGTCGAGACGTCGAACGGTCCGTGCAGATGCAGTTCCCGTTCCTTCCGGTCGGCTGCAATATGCAGCTCGACGAGAAGGCGGCCGAGATCGTGCTGCGGAGCCTCCGCGAGGCCATCCCGTCGCGATGGCCCGCCAAGGTCGACGAGCTGCGATCCCTCCGCCGCGACCGCCCCGACCTCGACCTCGCCGAGTTCATGGATGAAACGGGCCTCGATCTCGACGACCTCTACGCCGGGTCGAAGAGCTGGTCCGACCTGCTCGACGCCGCCAGCGCACCGACCCTCCCGGCTGGGCCGAAGGAAGTGCCGCTACGCCGAGCGATCAGCAGGATGCTCCACCTCGACGACCACGAGCGCATCGGCTTCTACCGCGAGCTGCTCGCGCAACCGGAGTCGCCGGACGTCGACGCACTTCCCGAGCGGGCCAGGCGACTCGTGCACATGCTCGTGGCCTCGATTGCCGACCGCGCACTGCACAAGGACATGTCGATCCAGGAGGCGGTCGATCTCGTGTGGGCCCACCCTCAGGTGCTCGCCGAGCTGCGAGAACTGTTCGCCGTGCTGGGCGACAGGGTCGATCACGTCCACCAACCGCTCGCGACCCATCCCGACGCACCGCTGCAGATCCACGCCCGCTACAGCCGTATCGAGATCCTCGCCGCGTTTGGTCTCAACGGCGACCGGGCCAAGATCGCCGCGTGGCAGAGCGGGGTGTACGAGGCCAAGGCCGCCAACGCCGAGCTGTTCGCGTTCACCCTCGACAAGAGCACGGGCGGGTTCTCGCCTACGACCCGCTACCGCGACTATGCGATCAGCCGCACGCTTATCCACTGGGAGAGCCAGTCATCCACCAGGGCCGACAGCCCCACCGGTCTCCGCTACCGCAACCACGAGAGTGACGGTCGCACGATCCTCCTGTTCACCCGCCTTCGCACCGACGACCGCGCCTTCTGGTTTCTCGGACCAGCGACGTACCGAGGCCATGTCGGTGAAAGACCGATGGCCATCACCTGGGAGCTCACCCACCCCCTGTCGGGCGACCTGTACACGGCGTTCGCAGCTGCGGTTGCCTGAACGTTCGGTCGCGCCCCTACGGAGCCGTCAGCACGGCCCGGCAGCACCCGACACCCGACGGCATCGACACCGACCACCTCCACCGCCGGCTCGGAGCACCCGATGGACATCGGGCAACCTTCGACCGCCGTGGCGTCATCCGCCAGCTCTGCGCCGAACTCTCCGCTGGCGCGTCCACCGGCGGCGTGCTCGCACTGGCCAGCGTGTACCTCGCCTCGCGCCACGTCGTCGCCCTCGCCGAGGGCCGCAGCGATCGGATCGGACGGGCCGACGGGCGCAGCGCACCCATCCCCACCGACCAGCAACGCTGGACGACACCCGACATGCTCCGAGTCGAGCGACTGCTGATCCGCATGGCCGCCGCCCGACCCCGCTGCGGCGCCGGGCTCGCCCGATCCGACATTCTCAATCGCTCCATCGCCGCTTCGCCGGATCAGCAATGCGCTACCTCCCGACCTGACCGTAGCTGGCGAGTCGCCGGAGACGGCCGACCTTCCGAGTCAGCGAGTCAGCAGAACTGCACGCTGCAGCAGGCACCCCGAGCTGGCGCCATCGCCAACCACTTGGCCGAGGAAAGTGATGACAAACTGATGACACGCTGCCCTGCTGCGCCTGCCTGCCGACCTGGCGGACCACCCCTGACCTGGGGGTTCACACCGCTGGCTTG